>NZ_CM147896.1:0-2067500 GCF_055809095.1 Mesorhizobium sp. G2-6-1 | reverse complement strand
GATCACCAAGGTTGGCGATCGCGAAATTATCCACACCATGCCCTTTGTGGAGATAAAGATGACTTTGGCCGCCGGATACACGACGGCCCGCACCTATCCCGCATTCGATCCGCTTCGGATTTTTGGCGACGACAAGGCAGCCGACACACCATCCGCCCTCGCAAATGCCGGCCAGATATATGGGGCCAAGGTCGAGAGCGAGATGAGCTTGAAGACAATCGACTTTCCCATAGATACGGCTTCGTTCGATGAAGGCGGGGATCTCTCGGCCGATGAAGTCGAGAAAGTAGTGCGCGAAGCAAGCACCGATTTGGGTGAAGGCGCGATCGAAGTGGCCTCATTACACTATGTCGACCCTCAACGTTTCGGCGATCAGCTGACGCAGAGCCTGGCCGGCACATATGGCGTCAAGATCGTGCCGGAAAATGTTTCTGTTTCACCGCGGCTCGATGGTGAAACCACAGATCAGGCCCCCGCCTACGCAGAAGAGATTATTCCATTTCGCAACGACAGGAACATTGCCGACGCATTTTCAGAATCTGGCTACACGGGCGAAGATGCCGTCGACATGGCAGCCGCGATAAGCAAGTTGCTGAATGCACCTGCGCTCAAGGCAGGCACTGTTTTGCGGGTTGGCATCGAGATACGCAACGACGTAGCCACCGTGGTCAGAACCAGCGTTTATGACAAGACACGCCACATCGTCACCATAGCCCGTGATGACAAAGGCCAGTTAGTGCCTGCACAGGAACCTGAAGAAAACCCCGGACTGCTGACCGCGTTTGATGACACGCCACCCGTTATCGCGCGCGGCAATCTGCCAAATCTCTATGATGGCATTTATCGCGCTGCCTATTCCTATGGCATGTCGAAGCAGATGACCCAGCGTCTGGTTAAATTGCTTGCACCAAATGTCGATTTCAAGTCACGCTGCAACCCCTCCGACCGGCTGGAAGTTCTCTTCTCCCAGCCGGACGGTGGCGACGAGGCATCTGAAGATTCCGAGCTTCTTTATGTTTCGTCGAATATTGGCGGTTCAACACGCAATTATTATCGATTCCAGATGGAAGATGGAAGCGTCGACTATTTCGATGAGAACGGCAGCAGCTCCAAACGCTTCTTGTTGCGCAAACCACTCCCCAACGGACGATTTACCTCCGGCTTTGGCCCACGCAAGCACCCGATCCTGGGTTATGTGCGTATGCACACAGGCACCGATTGGGCAGCACCAGTGGGTACACCAATAGTTTCCGCCGGCGATGGCGTTATCGAAAAAGTCGGCTGGGCCGGCGGTTATGGCAAACAGATTATCGTTCGTCATGCCAACGGATATGAAACGTCCTACAATCATCAAAGTGCATTCGCAAAAGGCATCAAACCTGGAGTACGCGTGCGCCAGGGCCAGGTCATCGGCTATCTCGGCCAGACGGGTCTCGCAACTGGTCCGCATCTTCACTACGAATTGATCGTCAACGGCACGAAAGTCGATGCGATGCGCGTACGCTTGCCCGCCGGAAAGACTCTCAAAGGCGATGAACTCGTGACCTTCGAGCATGAGCGAGAACGCATCGACGACCTCCTCAAACAAGACGATGACAACCCGCTTACATTGGCCAGCGCCAAGGCCGAAGGTTAGGGCGTCGGGGAATTCCTATCGTCACTGTTTTTCGGGCGACACCGGCCACGGCAGCGCGCGCCCCGGAACGCTGAACCACGCTGCAAGTGCTGACAACACACAAAGCACGGCCGTTACCCCGGCAACAGCGGCAAACGCCACATCGCTGGCACCGCGACGCGTCAATTCCATATCCAACGGCAAGCTTGTGGCAACGGGTTCGCCAAATCCTGGAATATCTGACGGATTAATCGATCCCAGACCTTGCGCATACGCCCAGGCTGCAACCGAGCCCATCGCAGCAACAGCCATAAGGCCGGCGATACGCGAAATGGCGTTATTGATGCCGGAGGCCGCACCGGTATCTTCGTCTTCAACTGCCGTCATTACTGCGGTCGATAAAGGTGACACGACCAGCGCCATGCCAACACCCATAACCGACATCAATGGAAGGGCACCCGCCCAAAAACTATGAATTCCACTTCCTGTCATGACGGCCAGCCCACCGAATGCCAATGCCACCAACAGGCTTCCCGCCGTGATTGGGAAGCGCGGACCTATCCGATCAGACAATTTGCCAACCGAACCCGACAACCCTGCGATCGCTGCCGATAGCGGTATAAAGACGAACCCGACCTCTGCCGTGCTCAGCCCCCAACCGGCAATCAAGAGCATCGGAAGATAGAACAATATTGCTGATAGCGAGAAATAGAGGAGAAATGTCACCACATTCGCTCCCGAAAAGGCACCGATTCCAAACAGGGCGAGTTCAATCATCGGTTCACGCTGGCGCCACTCCCACCACACAAAGACGGCAAGCAACGCAGCCCCGATGGCCACCATCGACAGGCTGTTTCCAAACATCGCCATCGAATCTTCCGAACGGATGAAACTCAGCCCATAGGCAATCGCTGCAAGCGCGCCCGTCGCCAGGACCGCTCCGCCGAGATCCAGACTACGTTTGACTGTCGGCTTATCTGCGGGAACTTTTGTCACAAGAAGATAGATCGCGGTTCCACCCAGCGGTAGGTTAATAGCGAAAATCGCCCTCCATACTTCGTCGCCGAAGGTCGAGAGCACCAATCCGCCGATGACCGGACCAAGTGCCGTCGTCAACGCCGACGCGGCAGCCCATATTCCGATAGCCCTGCCGCGCTCGTTTCTCGGATAAGCTTTGGCAATAATTGCCAGGCTGCCTGGTATCATGATAGCGGCCCCCACGCCCTGTATCGCCCGAAACAGAATCAGCATCGTCGAATTGGCTGCAAACGCGCAGGCCATCGACGCAATGACAAACAGTGCGATGCCTATGACGAAGACGCGCCGCAATCCATAACGATCTCCGGCCGTTCCTCCAGCCAGGATGAGTGCAGACAAGGTCAGCGCATAGGCATTGGAAATCCACTGCGCTTCAACAAGACTTGCCCCGAGGTCACTGCGAATCGCAGGAATCGCAATGGCAAGGATCGAGCCATCGATGAAACCAAGGGCCGAAGCCAGTATCGCGGAAATCAGTACATATCGGCGCCGGTCCTGCGGACAGAACGAGCCGTTTGACGCGCTCTTAAGTTGGGGAACGGCCTCGATGCCGGTCTCGCATGGTGACTGCATAAGCCTTGCTTAGAGCATCGGGCGGCGAAATGGTAGACATGCGTGAAGCGGCCACGCGTCAGTCTACGAACTCCACGGTCACACCCGGCTTCACCAGTTTTGCCAGTTCCGTGGCATCCCAATTGGTCAATCGAACGCAGCCATGACTTTCGGTCTTGCCGATCTTGGTAGGATCAGGCGTGCCATGTATCCCGTAAGTGGGCTTGTCCAGCGCAATCCAGATAGACCCGACAGGTCCGTTCGGGCCCGGCGGAACCGTCAGAACCTTGTCGTTATTGCCCTGCTTGAAATTGAGGCCCGGATTGTAGGTATAGTTCGGATCGACGGCAATGCGCGTCACCGTGTGTATCCCTGTTGGAGATGGTGTGTCGGTCGAGCCGATCGTCGCTGGATAAGCCGCAACAAGTTTGCCCTGCGCATCATAGGCGCGAACCTGCTTTTTTCCTTTATCGGCAAGAATTTTCTCGACTGGCGTGCTGACAAGCCTGCCAAAATTCGCGACTTTAATGATGGTTCCCGGCCGATTGAAATTCGCGCCGGGATTGAGCGATTTCAGATAGGATTCGTCCATATGGAACCGTTCGGCCAAGGCTTCGGTCACCGATGTAAAACTCATTCGCTCAAGCTTGGCCTTCTCGCCATAATCAGCAGGAATTGAAGCTAGATAAGGCCCCGCGGCATCTTGTGGCGTGATCGAATAGGAGGCAAACGCATCGCCGCCAGTCTCGGCCAGCCGTTCCGTAATTGCCACCGTATCGGTAGAGCGCAGATAAATTCCCGTAATCTTGCGATAGGCCGAAAGCGCCTTGTCGACATTGGAACCGAACCGGCCATCAATGACCCCCGGCGAAGCACCTGCCCGGTCGAGCAACACCTGCAACGCAGCCACATCTTCGCGCGCGCCAAGCGACAGCGACGGATCGACTTTCGTGCTCAAATCCAGGCGTTCCGGCGCGCCGCGAGAAATTTCTTCGGACGGTTGGGGCGGCTCGACGGACATTTCATCGAGCGATTTACGCTCTATTGGCTGGCGTCGAACCGTTTGCGGCACATCGTCCGGATAGGCATTGTCACTATTACTTCGCGGTGCTTCTGGAAACGTATTCAATAAATCGTCAAGCGAATCATATTGGTCATCGGGTGGCGGATCGAAGACACCGTTCTCTTCTTGCAGCCGCTTGCGCCGAAAACGAGCCACGTCATCTGGATTATCGAGATAATAACGATCATCGTCGGGCGCACCCTGATCATACTGACGCGCCTGCTGACGCCGAAGCGCGCGCCTGTTGAGCCGGGTTTGCGGCGGCTGCACCGCAATGACCTTGCCCGTTTCAGGGTCAACGATGACGCGATTTCCCTGGCCATCGTAATAGACTTCGAAATCATAGTTCTGCGCGACCTGAATGGTTTGGGAGCCTGAAGATCGCGGCCAGTCCGCGCCGTCGTCCACTTTTTGCGACGCAATTGCGCCGCTGCAAAAAAACGGGACGGCAAGCGCCGAAATAAGAAAGCTCATGCGCAACATCTAGGCCAAATTCTCCGATCGATACTTATCGTCTTCTACGCTGGCCGATGAGATGCGCGTTTCTCGCCTCAGCCAATCTTCAAGAATAGGTTTCCAACATGAACTGGACATGAAGATGGCCGCATCGCTGCGGCCACCTTTCGTAACAACACGCCATTGCGCGGAGCTTACGCCGCCTTGCCTGCTTCAACAGTCACACTTGGCTTCGCCCGAAAATTCAACCTGTCGGAACCGGACGTCACCTTCACGGTCGAACCGTCGAGAATATCACCCGACAATATTTTCTCCGCCAGCGGATCTTGCAACTCCTTTTGCATCGCCCGCTTCAGTGGCCGTGCGCCATAGGCCGGATCATAGCCTTTCGCTGCAAGCCATTCGATCGCGTCGTCATCGAGTTCGAGCACGATTTTCCGATCAACGAGAAGATTCTCCAGCCGCCTGAGCTGTATCTCCACGATACGGCCCATATCCTGCCGACGGAGCCGATGAAACAGCACAACCTCGTCGACACGATTGAGAAACTCCGGCCGAAACGCCACCTTGACTTCACCCATCACCTGATCGCGCACGCTATCGACATCCTCGTTCTCACCAAGATTGACCAGATAGTCGGCTCCTAGGTTAGAGGTCATGATGATGAGCGTATTGCGGAAATCGACCGTACGGCCCTGCCCGTCCGTCAAACGGCCATCATCGAGAACCTGCAACAGCACGTTGAACACGTCCGGATGGCCTTTCTCGATCTCGTCAAACAAGACAACCTGATAGGGACGTCGCCGCACCGCCTCGGTAAGTGCACCACCTTCTTCGTACCCGACATAGCCGGGAGGCGCACCGATCAGGCGGGAAACGGAGTGCTTCTCCATGAATTCCGACATATCAATGCGCACCATCGCGCTTTCATCGTCAAACAGGAAATTAGCCAGCGCCTTGGTAAGCTCGGTCTTGCCCACACCGGTTGGCCCGAGAAAGATGAATGAGCCAATCGGGCGATTGGGATCCTGCAGGCCAGCGCGGGCGCGACGGATCGCCTTGGAAACCGCCTGGACCGCTTCACCCTGACCAATGACACGTTTGCCGATTTCATCTTCCATGCGAAGCAGCTTGTCGCGCTCCCCTCCAGCATCTTGTCAACCGGAATGCCGGTCCAGCGCGACACGATGTGGGCAACGTGATCGGGTGTCACCACTTCTTCGACCATGCCGACCTTGCCGTCTTGTGCTTCGGCCTCGGTCAGTTTCTTTTCCAGCTCCGGAATTTTGCCATAGGCCAGTTCGCCAGCACGTTGGAACTCGCCATTGCGCTGGGCAATCGCAAGATCGTTGCGCGCTTCCTCAAGTTCCTTCTTGAGGTCGGCTGCGAGGCCAAGCTTCTGCTTTTCAGATTGCCATTTGGCAGTCAGCGCCGTCGACTCTTCTTCGAGCCCCGCGAGATCTTTTTCAAGCCGCACCAACCGGTCTTTCGAGGCATCGTCTTTTTCGACTTTCAACGCCTCGCGTTCGATCTTGAGCTGCATGATGCGCCGGTCCAACTCGTCCAATGCCTCGGGCTTGGAATCGACCTGCATCCTCAGCCGCGAAGCTGCCTCGTCGACAAGATCGATTGCCTTGTCTGGCAAAAACCGGTCGGCGATATAACGGTTGGACAAGGTCGCGGCCGAAACCAGGGCGGAATCGGAAATGCGCACCTTGTGATGCTGCTCGTATTTTTCCTTCAGGCCACGCAGGATCGACACCGTGTCTTCGACGCTCGGCTCGTCCACGAAAACCGGCTGGAAACGCCGCGCCAGCGCCGCGTCTTTCTCGACATGCTTGCGGTATTCCTCCAGCGTGGTGGCACCAACACAGTGCAACTCGCCACGCGCCAGCGCCGGCTTCAAGAGGTTGGAAGCATCCATCGCTCCGTCAGCCTTGCCGGCACCGACCAATGTGTGCATCTCGTCGATGAACAGGATGATCCCGCCAGCCGCCGAGGTCACTTCCGACAAGACGGCTTTCAGCCTCTCCTCAAATTCACCGCGATATTTCGCGCCGGCAATCAATGCGCCCATGTCGAGGGCCATCAATTGCTTGTCTTTCAGCGATTCGGGAACATCTCCGTCAACGATACGTAGTGCCAGACCCTCGGCAATCGCCGTCTTGCCAACGCCGGGTTCACCAATCAGCACCGGATTGTTCTTGGTGCGGCGCGACAGCACCTGAATGGTGCGGCGAATTTCATCGTCGCGGCCGATAACCGGATCGAGCTTGCCCGCGCGCGCATCCGCCGTCAGATCACGAGCGTATTTCTTCAATGCATCGTAGCCCTGCTCGGCACTGGCCGAATCGGCTGTGCGGCCCTTGCGCATATCATTGATGACCTGGTTCAACGCTTGCGGCGCAACACCCGCCTTGGCAAGAATATCAGCAGTCTTGGACGACTTCTCCATAGCCAGAGCCTGCAACAGGCGTTCAACCGTCACAAAGCTGTCACCTGCTTTTGTCGCCAGTTCCTCGGCAGTCGATAAGACCTTCGCCAGCGGTTGCGCCAGATAAAGCTGGCCATTGCCGCCTTCCACTTTTGGCATGGCCTCAAGGGTTGCTTCAACCGCAAGCCGGGCATCGCGTGGACGCCCACCGGTGCGCTCGATGAGCGATGCGGCAAGCCCTTCATCATCGTCGACCAGTACTTTGAGAATGTGTTCGGGTGTAAATTGCTGATGGTCGCGCGACAGCGCCATCGTCTGCGCGGACTGGATGAAGCCCCGGACGCGCTCGGAGTATTTTTCAAGGTTCATATCTGTCTCCTTCCGTCACCAGCCCGCTTTGCGGCACCGGATCAGATTACGGTGACGAACCCGCCCAATGGCCAGGTTCAGTTCTCAACAAATATGGTACACCAACCCGCCAGCCTCAAGAAGCAACGCTGCGGCATTTTACAATTACGGGTGTGGGAAAACAAAAACGGCGAGGATTTCTCCCCGCCGTTTAAATCAAAATGCTCGAAAATGGGTCAGCTATCAGCTGTCACAACATCGCCGGGGGCAGTTTCAACTGGTCCTGAATCAACCGTCTCGCTTTCGGTCTTGCGGTCAACCTGTTCAGTTTCGTCCTGTGCAGGTTCAGCAGCAACCTTCGGGCGGCGAGGCCGGCGAGGACGCCGCGGTGGAGCAGCCGCTTCTGTCGTCGTCTCGTTCAGTTCAGCCCGAGCAGCAAGTGCGGCAGGTCCAAGAGCTTCTTCGGGTTGCTGCGCAACCGCCGGAGCTACGGTTTCCGTACTCGCTTCGGTCTGGTCTTCGTTTTCTGCATCGCTTTGTTCGCCGCGCGCGCCATTGCCATTTCTCTGGTCATTTTGACCGGCATTGCTGTTTCGGTTGTCGCGCCCACGCCTGCCGCCATTTTCACGACCGCCGCCGCTCTTCAGTGCGACCTCGGCTGGTATGCCGTCAATGTCCGGTTGAGGGCCGGAACCCTGCGCCGCAACCGGGCTTTGCGACCCATTATTGTTGGCGTTGTTTTCGGCATCATTGTTATTGTCGTCGCCATCATCGTCATCGTCACGGTTTTGCTGGGCCTGCTGGATCGGCATCTGGGCCTGGGCCGCAGCAATGATGCGATTGTAATGTTCGGCGTGCTGGAGATAATTCTCCGCCATCACCCGGTCCCCGGAGCTTTGCGCATCACGGGCCAAAGTGGCATATTTCTCGGCAATCTGTTGCGCGGACCCACGAATTTTCACATCGGGACCATTGCTCTCATAATTGCGGTTCAAAGGGTTTGGACCCTTCCGGTTGTTATTATTGTTATTTCCGCCGCCATTATTGTTGCGACCGCGCATGCGCCTGTTCTGCTGTTGTGGCCTCATTCGACTCTCTTCAGTTTTTGAAATTTTGAAATCCATCGCGAACGGCAGCGCTCATGCAGCTAGCCGCTTCATCGTTTCGCCGGTGTTCGCCCGCATCGTTTGCGTTGGCGCCACGTGCCATCCTGTCCTGGTCACATTACACTTACCAGATGAGTTCCCGCATGAAGCTTGAGCGTCATTTGCGCAAGAAGGCAGCTATTTCCAAGGAAACCGAATCGCTAAGAGCACTGCCTGCTTCATCTCATTCGGTTGATGGTGACCCTATCGTCATTCCAAAGTCTTGCCAAGCGTTAATTCATCACCGCCTTCACCCTTTTGTTCGGCTCGAAATACAAGCACCCGGTCATGCCCGGCAAGATCGGCCAAGGCATTCACAACGAGGAAACCGGCATTTTGAAACACCGTGATGACGTCAGATTTCTGTGTGGCGCCGATTTCGACCGCAACGATACCCTCAGCTTCCAGATGTCTGTGCGCGCCTTCTGCGATGGTCCGGTAAGCATCAAGCCCATCGCTGCCACCATCGAGCGACCGGCGAGGGTCGAAGCTCCTCACCTCCACTTGTAAAGCATCAATGTCTTGAGACTTTATGTAGGGAGGGTTTGAGACAATTACATGGTAGCGCCCGGACACATTCGAAAACCAATCCGACTCCAGCGGCGTAAATCGTGATGAAAAGCCCAGTTTTTGGGCGTTTTGATGGGCTGTCGTCAGCGCATCACTTGAAATATCGACGCCCGTCGCACGCGCTTGATGAACTGCGCTGAGCACTGCCAGAGCAACCGCACCCGTGCCTGTGCCAAGATCAAGGACACGACATTGCCCGTCGCGCTCGACCATAGACTTCACCAAAGGCAAGACAGCATCAACCAGCGTTTCGGTATCGGGACGCGGTTCAAGCGTCTCAGGTGAAATCATAAAACGCAGACCATAAAAGTCCCGAAACCCCATGATCCGATGCGCCGGTTCGCCAGCCACGCGCCGCTTCAGCGCCGCATCGATTTTCTGTAGAGAGCCAGCATCGACCTTGCGTCCCGGATCGGCAATCGCCTCCGCCCGCGTTGTTCCAGAAAAATGTTCAACCAACAATCGCGCATCCAGCGCCGAATCAGCAACCCCGGCTGCCGCAAGTTGCTGGCGCGCGACGCGAATCAACTGACCAAGCGAGATCAGGCAGCACCTCAACCATCGACACCGAGATCGGCGAGCAATTTGGATTGATGATCGGCCATGAGCGCATCGACGATTTCATCGAGTTCACCCATCATCACCCGGTCAAGCTTGTAAAGCGTAAGGTTGATACGGTGGTCGCTCACCCGCCCCTGCGGAAAGTTATAAGTGCGGATGCGTTCCGAACGATCGCCGGAACCAACCTGGGACTTACGCGATTCGGAGCGTTCCTCATCTGTCCGGCTGCGCTCCATGTCATAAAGCCGGGCGCGCAGGATTTGCATGGCGCGGGCACGGTTTTGATGTTGCGATTTCTCGGCTTGCACCACCATGATGCCGGTTGGCAGATGGGTGATACGCACCGCGGAGTCCGTCGTGTTGACATGCTGCCCGCCAGAACCTGAAGCGCGCATCGTATCAATGCGGATTTCATCAGGCCTGATGTCGATATCCACCTCCTGCGCTTCGGGAAGAACCGCAACGGTCGCGGCAGACGTGTGGATACGCCCCTGCGCTTCCGTTTCGGGAACGCGCTGCACCCGGTGAACGCCGGACTCGAATTTGAGATGGGCAAAAACGCCTTTGCCCGAAACCGTGGCGATGATTTCCTTGTAGCCTCCAGCATCTCCATCGCTCGCCGACGCCACCTCAAAGCGCCAGCCGCGCGAGGCTGAATAGCGTTCATACATGCGAAACAGATCGCCTGCGAAAAGAGCGGCTTCGTCGCCACCAGTACCTGCCCGAATTTCAAGAATGGCATTGCGCTCATCCGCAGCATCCTTGGGCAGAAGAAGTATCTGAATGTCCCGCCTTAACGCTTCAATGCGCTCATTCACGCCGGGCATTTCGTCTTCGGCCAGCGCGCGCATTTCACGATCCGTCGCCTTGTCATCCAGCAACACCTGAAGGTCCGACAACTCGTGCTCGACGCCGTTCAGCGCCCTGATCTTGAGCACCAGATCCTGAATATCGGAATATTCGGACGCCATTTTTACATAGGCATCGGCAGCCGGGCCAGCCGCCATTTGCGCCTCGAGCATCTCGAAGCGTTTGACGACCTGATCCATACGGTCACGGGGAAGCGTAGTCATGATTGGAACCCGATCTCGATCTTACAACGGAATCGATCGATCATCGGCAAAGGCCTGCAACAATGCGCGCAAAGGCAAACCGGTCATCGATGCCGACAAATTATCGTCAAAGAATGCCGAAAGCTCTGCCAATGGCAACTCCGTCAGCATGGCCTTGACCGGGCCGATCGACGCAGGCGACATCGAGATCGACCGGAACCCGAGGCCGATAAGCGCCATCGCTGAAATCGGTTTGCCGGCAAGCTCGCCGCACAAGGTCACGGGCGTGTGGTTGCGATGTCCGGCGTCCGCAATCTGCTTCAAGACCCTCAAGAATGGAATGCAAAGGGGATCGAACCGGTCCGCAAGCCGCGTATTGCCACGATCCACGGCCATGACGAACTGGAACAGATCATTGGAGCCGACGGACACGAAATCGACGGCCTTCATCAATTCGTCGAGCTGGAACAGAAGCGAAGGCACCTCCAGCATCGCGCCAAGCTTGAGGCTGGTTGGCAAATGATGGGCGAAGCGAGACAGATGGCGAACCTCGCGATCTATGATTTCACGCGCCTGCACGATCTCATCGAGTTCGGTGACCATCGGCAGCATGAGCTTGAGTTCACGCCCGCCCGCCGCCTTAAGCAGTGCCCGTATCTGCGTGCGAAGCAGGCCCGGCCTGTCCAGTGTCAGCCGGATTGCGCGCCAGCCAAGTGCCGGATTTTCTTCCTGCGTCGTGTTCTTGAAATAAGGAAGCACCTTGTCGCCACCAATGTCGATGGTGCGAAAGGTCACCGGCTTGCCGCGCGCAGAATCGAGCACATCCCGGTAGAGCTGTTCCTGGGTTTCTGCGCGCGGAAAGGTTGAGGCAACCATGAACTGCAACTCGGTTCGAAACAGGCCGATGCCGCGAGCCCCGGATTCATCGAGCTGCGGCAGGTCGACCATCAACCCGGCATTTATCAAGAGATCGACCGGCACACCGTCTTTGGTTTCAGACGGCTTGTCGCGCAATTCGCGGTAGATTTCCTGCCGGCGCGCCCGAAACCGGACTTTCTCGGTATAGGCAGCTTCAAGGTCAGGCTGCGGCCTCAGATGAACGCCCCCTTCCTCACCATCGACGATAATGGCATCGCCATTTTCAGCCATGGAAACGGCGCCTTTGACCTGCCCGGCGACCGGTATGCCCATGGCGCGCGCCACGATAACCACATGGCTGGTGGCCGCGCCATCTTCAAGCACCAGACCGCGCGTCTTGTCGCGCGGATAATCCAGCAATTCGGCAGCTCCCATGGAGCGCGCCACAATGATGGCATCCCTTGGCAAGGACGCTGCGACATTTTCAGGTCCGCGCCCCAGGAGTTGGCGCAAAAGCCGGTTGGCGAGATCGTCAAAATCGCTCATCCGCTCGCGCAAATAGGGATCGGTCATATGTATCATGCGCGCGCGCATGTCGCTTTGGACCTTTTCCACCGCCGCTTCTGCGGTTAGCCCATTGCCGATCGCTTCCTCCAGTCGCCGCACCCAGCCGCGATCATTGGCAAACATGCGATAGGCTTCCAGCACTTCGCGATGTTCGCCCTCGAACGCAACGTCGCGCCGCTGGAGCATGTCATCAATGGAAAGTCGAAGCGAGCCGAGCGCCGTTTCCAGCCGGCGCACCTCTTCTTCACTGTCTTCATTGAACAGATTGGTGACGACGATGCGCGGCTCGTGCAAGACGACATGGCCAAGGCCGATGCCCTCATTATAGGCAACCCCCTTGAAACTCGCCGGACGCTTCAGATCGAGCTCGATTCCGGGACGGTTGAGCCTTGCAAGATCACCTGTCGCAATCATTTCCGCGATCACCATCGCGGTGGTTTCCATCGCCTCTATCTCGTCGTCGCGGTAGCTGCGCATGGTCTTGTTTTGAACCACGAGAACGCCAAGCGTGCGTCCTGCCCTGAGCACCGGAACACCCAGAAACGAGCTGTAAATCTCTTCACCCGTTTCCGGCAGATAGGCAAAGGCAGGATGCTCCTGTGCATTGGAAAGGTTGAGCGACCTCGCACTGGCTGCAATCGTGCCGACAAGGCCCTGTCCCAGACGCAATTGCGCCAGATGGACGGCGCTCGGGTTCAGGCCTTCGGTGGCATAAAGTTCAAGAACGGAGTCTGAGCGAAGCACATAGAGCGAACAGACCTCAGCCACCATGTTCGAGGCGATATCGCGCACAATCCGATCAAGCCGCTCCTGTGGCTCCAGCGGCTCTTGCATGAGCTCGCGGAGCCGTCGTAGCAAAACGCGTGGGCCGACGGCCGTCTCACGCATCGCGGCTTCTTCTCCGTTGGTTATTGCACAGCACACATCTTCATGCGCACGGGCATTTAACGCAAATGCGAACTTGTCACACTTACTGCTTATCCAGACCGTAGACGGAATGCAAAGTGCGAACCGCAAGTTCGGTATAGGGGCCATCGATCAGGATAGAGATCTTGATCTCCGAAGTGGTGATAGCACGGATGTTGATCGCCTTTTCCGACAGCGCCTTGAAAGCCGTCGCCGCGATGCCTGTATGGCTGCGCATACCAATGCCGATAACCGACACTTTGGACATCCCGTCGTCATGCTGGACGGCGTCATATCCGACCGTTTGTTTCACCGTCTCCAGCACTGTCAGCGCCTTGCCGACATCACCTGACGGCACGGTAAATGTCATATCCGTCGATTTGCCATCTTCCGAGATATTCTGGACGATCATATCGACATTGATATTGGCCTCGGCGAGCGGGCCAAAAATACCGGCAGCGACACCGGGTCGATCTGAAACCCGGCGCAGCGAAATCTGAGCCTCGTCCTTGGCATAGGCAATTCCGGTGACAACCTGCTGTTCCACGATTTCATCCTCGTCGCAAATAAGCGTTCCAGGTGGATTGACCAAGTCCCCCATTCCGGGCGCATCAGGATCGTCGAAAGACGACCGCACAAAAGTACGCACCTTATGCACCATGGCAAGTTCGACCGAGCGAACCTGCAAGACTTTGGCACCCAGGGAGGCCATTTCGAGCATTTCCTCGAACGATATCTTTGCCAGTCGTCGCGCCTTGGGCTCGATGCGCGGGTCGGTCGTATAAACCCCGTCGACATCGGTGTAGATGTCGCAACGATCGGCCTTGACCGCCGCAGCAATCGCCACCGCACTGGTATCGGACCCGCCTCGTCCAAGCGTAGCGACGCGATTGTCGGGGCCTATCCCTTGAAACCCTGCCACCACGGCCACCTGCCCTTCACCGAAGCGCTTGATAAGAAATGTCCCGTCAATGTCTATGATGCGTGCTGCACCATGTGCGTTGTCCGTCTTGATCGGAATCTGCCAACCCTGCCAGGATCGTGCATGTACACCCATATTCTGCAAGGTAATTGCAAGAAGCCCCGCAGACACCTGTTCGCCCGAAGCAACAACAGCATCATATTCACGCGCATCATGCATTGGTGAGGCTTCACGCGTCCAGCCGACCAGTTCATTGGTCTTGCCAGCCATCGCCGACACCACCACGGCGACTTCATGGCCCGCGTCCACCTCGCGTTTGACGTGACGCGCAACATTGCGGATGCGGGCGATGTCGGCGACCGAGGTCCCGCCGAATTTCATCACAATGCGCGCCATGGAACTGGATTGCCTTTGGATATCTGGACGAAAACGAAAAAGCGTCGGCAACAACCGGATACCGATGCGGTGCCTGCTTAGCCAAATCCTGATTGCTGTGCAAGCGAGAGAGCCACCGACCTCATCTTTTGTAAGAAATGTTGCCTTGACTTTCCGCTTCTCAAACCCGACTTCCTAACGCGTCGGAGTGCTATCAGCCAAAGCCGACCGGTAGCAGGCTGAGCAACACCCCGACATTTCGGTTAGACGCATGAGCGCCAATGTCACCGGATTTTGGCGCAGCGAATGCCAGGAGATCATCAATGCCCAATACCCGACGATCGACCATCGACGCCGGCGAAGTGGAACGCTTTTCAGCCCTTGCCGCTGAATGGTGGAATCCAAACGGCAAATTTCGCCCCCTGCACAAGTTCAACCCGATAAGGCTTGCCTATATTCGCGATCAGGTGGCGCACCGATTTGGCCGCGACCCGCGCGAAGCACGCCCCTTTGAAGGTCTTCGCATTCTCGACATAGGATGTGGTGGCGGCCTGTTGTGCGAACCGATGGCGCGACTGGGCGCAAAAGTGGTCGGCGCCGACGCCTCGACCACGAATATCGAAGTTGCACGGCTCCATGCGGCCGAGGCAAACGTCGAAGTAGACTACCGCGCGACAACTGCGGAAGATCTTGCCGACTCAGGCGAGAAGTTCGACATCGTTTTGAATATGGAAGTGGTTGAGCACGTTGCCGATATGGACCTGTTCCTGAGCAAATGCGGCGAAATGGTCAAGCCCGGCGGCATCATGTTTGTTGCCACCATCAATCGCACGTTGAAGGCGCTCGGTCTGGCAATAATCGGTGCGGAATATGTGCTTCGCTGGCTGCCACGCGGAACCCATCAATTCAACAAGCTGGTTCGCCCGGATGAACTGGAGAAGGCGTTGATCCAGGCTGATCTGACTATCACGGACCGGACTGGCGTGATTTACAACCCGCTCGCCGACCGTTGGCAACAATCCAAAGATATGGACGTCAATTATATGGTGCTGGCGGAAAAAGCACAGGCCGCCTGAGGCGAGGGCGCAATTGAAATTCGAGCCGAAATAACACCATCAGTTCTGATCGTCGGGAAATACCGGCATCGGCATGAAATCGATGCCATCTTCGGCCATATCCTTGGCTTCATCAAGTGTTGCTTCGCCGTAGATGCCGCGCGCGTCGGCTTCGCCAAAATGTATCTTGCGTGCTTCTGCCGCAAACTTGTCGCCTACATAATCGGCGTTGGCGCGAACTTTCTCGGTCATCGCTTTCAGTTCGAGCATCATTTTGCGCTGTTCCTCGCCCATGGCGAGGGCAACTTTCTCCTGTTTTCGCCCCGTTGAAACGGCAGGTGCCATCAACGCCTTCTCAACCTTGCGCGAACCACAGGACGGGCAATCGACAAGGCCGCGCTTGGCCTGTGTCTCGAAATCGTCATTGCTGCGGAACCAGCCCTCGAACTCATGGGCGCGTTCGCAAACAAGAGAAAAGCGGATCAACAGGCCGCTCCCTTGAGGTTTACATCATCACCCGCATTGGCAATTTCTAGCGTGAACTCGCGTCCATTTTTCAGATTGGGGATTTTCTTGCGTGCCTCAATCGATTGGGAAGGGTCGATTTCAGCAATAATCACGGCCGGTTCGTCATGCGCCGCTTCTGCCAGAATACGGCCCCACGGGTCGATGATCAACGAATGGCCATAGGTTTCACGGCCATCTTCATGCACCCCGCCCTGTGCAGCGGCAACGACGAAAGCACCGTTCTCGATTGCCCGCGCGCGCAACAGAACATGCCAATGCGCTTCACCTGTCTGGCGGGTAAAGGCGGCTGGTACCGACAGAATTTGCGCGCCCGCTAGCGCCTCTGAACGGAACAGATGCGGAAAACGCAGATCATAGCAGATCGAAAAGCCAAGCTTGACGCCATTGACCTCGGCAACAACAGCCTCGGCACCCGGTTCATACGCCGCAGACTCCCGCCAGCTTTCGCCATTGTCGAGATCGACATCGAACATGTGTATCTTGTCATAAACGGCGCGCATGGCACCGTCGCGCGAAAACAGCAGCGCCCTGTTGGCAAGCTTGCCATCCGCCCGCAAAATTCCAGTGGAACCAATATGCAGGTAAATACCCAGTTCCTTCGCCAGCCTGCTGGCGGTCGCGACAATGATATCCTTGTCCTCAGTTGCAAAAGCTGCCGCACCAGCTTCCTTGTCGCGTACAATAGCCCCGGTCATCTCCGGTGTTTGAACATAGCTGGCACCTTGGCTTGCCGCCTCGCGAACCATTCTTTCAAGATCGACCGCGTTGCGTTTCGGCTCAACGCCTGAGCGCATCTGGATAGCGGCTGCTTTGAAAACGCCCATTGAATTGCCCTCAACTGAAACTTTCCTCGGCCAGCAACTTATCGAGACGACCCTCGGATTCCAACGCATGAAGTTCGTCGCAGCCGCCAACATGGGTTGAGCCGACAAATATCTGCGGAAAAGTTGCACGCCCATTGGAGCGCGAAACCATCTCCTGACGCAATTGCGGGGAAAACGACGCATCATGCTCGGTAAAGGCGACGCCCTTCTTTTCGAGCAGGCGCTTCGCCGCAGCGCAGTAGCCGCACATCATGCGTGTATAGATCGTCACGTCGACCATGGGCAACATCCACACCGTTGTTATCGAACTTATATAGGTGCTTGCTCGTCCGCCCGGAAGCCCCCTGGCAACACACGCGCAAAGGTCAATACGTCAACTTTTGACGCACCGCCTTTCCTGAGAGCATTGGTAACGGCGCACACGGTCGCCCCGGTCGTATAGACGTCATCGACCAGAAGTACCCGACGCCCCGCAATTTCGATCTCTGATTCCGGCGGCACCCGGAAGGCGGCGCGCACATTTGCCTCGCGTTCGTGGCGCTCCAGCCCCACTTGCTGGCGAGTCAATTTCACACGATCGACCGCCGAAGGTGCAAAGGGCAGGCCCGAGAGATGAGAAAGTGATCGGCCAAGCTCCGCAGACTGGTTGAATTTACGCCTGAAGAAGCGCCGCCAATGCAAAGGCACCGGCACGATCACTTCGGCGTCCGTGAACAATTCCGCGCCGGCGCGATACATCCAGCGCGCCATCCACGGTGCAAGATCGGTGCGATCATTGTATTTCAGCCCTCGTACCATCTGGCGCGCTATCCCGTCATAGGTAACGGCGGCGCGCGCCCTTTCGAATGGCGGCGGGTCGGCAATTGCTTCCGCGCAGACGAACCCCTCACCCATATCATACAAGAACGGCGTTCCCATCACCGGGCACCAAGGCCGCTCCAGCATCCGCAATTGCGGCCAGCACGCGCCACATAAAACCCCGGGCCGCGAAACGAAGCGTCGGCACCCGGCACACACAGGCGGAAACAAAAACTGTCCTGGCCAGCTTAAAATCGTGCGGACATGGCTCTTGAACTGTACCATTGGATAGGCCACGTGAAATATTGCAGGTGGTCTTGTATCAGACCTGAAGTTTGTGGAAACCGGCTTTCCACCCACAGACGCTTAAAAAACAAGGAATGAGAGCAGCTTCCAGCCTAATCGAGAGCAACGTCGCTCCATCCATCACCGGGACATTCGCCTTGCAGTCAATATTCGACACTTCCCTATGGCTTGCGCACAAGCAACGCGCATTGGCGCACCCCGTGCGTGGTGCCGATTTTCTGATGCGGCGCGTCGCCGACGATCTTGCTGAGCGCCTGGCCCCCGTTGGCCGAAAATTCGAGAAAGCCGCCGCATTGTTTTGCCAGACACCCGCCGCAGCCGAAGCGCTCGCGGCAAGTGGCAAAGTGTCCGAGATTATCCGCGTCGAAGCAGACCGCGCATTTTTTGATGAAAGACCGACAGACGGTGAAACCGAGCTTGTCGCAGCGTTCGAGACGGTCCCGTTCGAGCCTGAAAGCCTCGATCTGGTTGTTTCGCTTCTGTCTCTACAGGCTATGAACGATATTCCAGGCATGTTGGTGCAAATTCGCCGTGCACTAAAACCGGATGGGCTTTTTCTGGGTGCTATGGCTGGCTCTGGAACGCTGGACGAATTGCGTGAAAGTCTCCTGTCTGCCGAAACCGAGCTTTACGGCGGTGCCAGTCCGCGCGTGATCCCGTTTGCCGACGTGCGCGATACAGGGGCGCTGCTACAACGCGCCGGGTTTGCTCTGCCCGTGGCCGATGTAGAAGCAACCACCGTGCGTTACGACACAATGATTGCGCTGATGGCCGATTTGAGAGCTATGGGTGAAACCAGTATGTTAAGCGCCCGCTCGCGAAAACCGGGAACGCGAAAGCTGTTCGCGGCTGCGGCCGATTCCTACGCAGCACGGTTCTCCGACGCTGACGGGCGTGTCAGGGCCAGCTTTTCTATCGTATGGATGTCAGGTTGGGCACCGCATGCTTCTCAGCAAAAGCCAATGAAGCCGGGCTCAGCAAAAATGTCGCTGGCAAAAGCGTTGGAAAATTACGAGAACCGTTGACGGTCGAAAAATCGAGGATTTCTTCTTATCGGAAGGCGTTGGCCAATTGGCTGTTGTTGCCATCCCAAAGCCATGTCAACGCACCAGCAGCCTTGCCCACGCCACCAATAATGGCAAGCGAAAGCAGTGCTGCAATCAGGCCGTATTCGATGGCCGTTGCGCCGCGCTCGTCATCCAGAAACTGTCGAACCAAAAGGGGCATGATTGTCTGTCCTCTCGACCCTGACACTACCAGTGACCTGTTAAGAAAGGTTAATGAGAGACGCTTAACGGCAGGTGAACCCGGCGCTCGTCATTTCATCAACAATACTGCACCCGGATGGTAGCGTTACGCGGAGCCAGATCAGCACTCGCCGCTACGAACGCCATTGCTGCGGATTACGCAAACCGACCCCGGCGATGGTTGCAGCACGCTTTTACGAATCGTGTAGGAACTCGCACCAACGGAACCGGTGCTCATCATGTCGAGCCCTGCGCCATAACCGGAGCGGGCCACCTGCTGGCGGCCTTCGCGTGCAAGATAAGGCGTAGCAATCAACGCAAGCGCGACGGCTGCCGATCCAAACAACAATGTTATGCGCACGAGCCCCATGCCAGCATTCACGGCGCGCGAGCCATGATCGACATGTTTTGGTTCCCAATCGCTGTCGATATTCATATGCCGGTTCCCAACCCAAGTGATGCAGCCAAACGGCTTTCGTTCAATTTTTCACGGCAAGATAAATCTTTGATTAACGCTGTACTTCCAGCGTCCAGAAATATGGCGCTTACAATAGATCCATGAGGAACGGGATCAGCGGTGCATCGGCGGGCGGCATAGAATACTCACGCAACTGGCGCGGCCTTACCCATTTCAATGCTTGCGCCTCTTTTGGCTGCGGTATGCCCCAAAACCGGCGGCAGACATAGAGCGGCATCAGAAGATGGAAATCGTCATAGCTATGGCTGGCGAAAGTCAGTGGCGCCAGGCAGGCTGTCTTCGTCTCGATACCAAGTTCTTCATGCAGTTCGCGCACCAGAGCATTCTCAGGCGTCTCACCCGGTTCAACCTTGCCGCCCGGAAACTCCCACAAGCCAGCGAGTTGTTTGCCTTCCGGTCGCTGGGCGATCAGCACGCGCCCATCGGCATCCACTAACGCGCACGCCGTGACCAGAAGCAGGCGTCTGGGGGTATCAATCAATGCATTCAGGCTCCCGCCGGACGGCGATAGTGATAGCGATAAACTTCACTGAACCCGAGTGCATGATAAAGCGCCAATGCAGGTGCGTTGTCGGCTTCCACCTGTAGCCACGCCTCGCGCGCACCGCGCAACCGCGCCCATTTCAGGGCGGATAATATGAGGCGCCGGCCATGCCCCTGCTTGCGCACATCCTTTTCAGTTCCAATTTCAAACAGGCCGGCAAGATCGCCCTCGTGGACGCAAATCAGCGTTGCCAGCGCTTCGCCGCTGAGTTCTTGCACGAACAGCCCGGCCTCAGGTTGAATCGCCCCGATGATTTCCGAAAGCCCCGGCCTGAGAGACGAATTCGAGCCATGAACCTTGAGAACGGCACTGACGAAACGACTGATATCTCTCAACGGAATCTGGTCCATGGCGTCATGAACGGGCGCATTGGCAAGCGGCATGCGCATAACCAGCGATTCCGACAATCTTTGCCAGCCCTGCTCGTCGAAATATGCGGAAAGCTCAGGCCCCGACAGCGGTGAAACCCGAAAGGTAATCGGTCGGCCATAGGCTTCAAACCGGCGGCTGGCGCGTGAAATGCGTTCAGATATTTGATAGACATCGCCCGGATCGAGCGGATTGACCGAATTCAGCCGTCTGGCCGGATGTCCGGCCGTCAGCCTTATCACCCAGGTGCCATCATAATGAACCGCCGCCGCAGGCCACGCCCTGAAGCCCGCTGCTTCGAACCGGCGCACGATGGCAAGTTGTTCGGATGGGTGTATCGAGGTCAAATCAGCTCCGATAATCGCCGTTGATTGCGACATATTCCTTCGTAAGGTCGCAAGTCCAGACAGTGGCTTTGCCGCGCCCGAGGCCGATCTCGGCGCGAATGCATATCTCGTCACGCTTCATATAGGCCGACGTTGCTTCTTCCGAATAGGAAAGATCGCGTTCACCCTCGTAAGCAAGACGGTTGTCCCCAAACCAGATCGAAAGCCGGTCACGGTCCGCCGGTTCACCCGCCTTGCCGACAGCCATGACTACCCGGCCCCAATTTGCGTCTTCGCCAGCCACGGCCGTCTTGACCAGCGGTGAATTGGCGATTGCCAGCGCAATGCGCTTGGCCGAGCGGGCGGATTTCGCGCCGGTAACGGTCACCTCGACCTGTTTGCGCGCACCTTCGCCGTCTCGCACCACTTGCAAGGCAAGCGTTTTCAGAATTTTTCCAAGCGCACGCCGTACCACGCCAAGACGCGCATCCTTGGGATCGTCGATCAGCGCCACACCACGCCTGGCAGCAGCACCTGTTGCAAAAAGAAGCAGCGTATCGCTCGTCGACGTATCGCTGTCGACGGTGACGGCGTTGAAGGTCTTGCCAACTCCACGCGCCAGAAGATCTTGCAGCACCGGTGCCGTAATGGGAGCGTCTGTTGCGACAAAAGACAACATCGTCGCCATATCAGGCGCAATCATCCCCGCACCTTTGGCAATGCCATTGAAAGTGACGTCAATACCTCCAAGCTTCACCGTCGCAGTCGCCACCTTCGGATAGGTGTCGGTGGTCATGATCGCCTTCGCGGCTTCGCTCCAAAGTTCAGGCTTAGCGTCACGCACCATACCATCCAGCAGATGGCTGAACTTGCTTGCATCGAGCGGTTCGCCGATGACACCCGTCGAGGCAAGGAAGACATCGCCGGGTGCACAATTAGCGGCTCTTGCCGCCGCTTCACCCGTCATTGCCGTCGTTTCACGACCTCGCTTGCCCGTAAAGGCGTTGGCGTTGCCTGAATTGACCACCAGAACACGTGCCTTGCCACCGGCCAGATTCTGCCGACAGAAATCAACCGGAGCAGATGGGCATTTCGAGCGCGTGAACACACCGGCAACAGTCGTCCCAGGATCAAAGACCATGACCAGAAGATCAGTTCTGCCAGAATATTTGATGCCAGCCTCTGCCGTAGCCAGACGAACACCCTCAATAGCCGGCATTTTTGGATATTTTCTGGGCGCGAGCGGCGAAATCGTTACTGACATGGGAGCCTCGAGCTTGATGATGCGCGAATGCGATGGACTTGCCCGGGTCGAAGACGACCGACTTCGATCCGGTTGGCCTGTGCACGAAAACGGCTTGGTTGCGCTGGGCGGTCCCAAGCCGGGTTAGCGCTACTTGGCCCCACCTTCTGCCGCATCGACAGCCTTTTTCAGATCGGCATCGGGAATATCGACCTTGGCAGCAGCGCGCGCCTCCTTCACCAGCGCGAAATACTTGTCGCGCACCACCAGGGATTTCACCCGATCCTTGACCTTGTCGAAGGCCGGCGGCGCTTTCGCCCGCTTGTCTTCAACTTTGATGATATGCCAGCCAAACTGCGTTTTGACCGGTTCTTTCGTGTAAGAACCAACGTCGAGTGCCAGGGCAGCCTTCTCGAATTCGGGAACCATCTGGCCCGGTCCGAAATAACCGAGATCGCCGCCATTGGTCTTACCGCTTGGATCACTGGTATGTTCGTTTGCAAGCTTCTGGAAATCCGCACCATCGTCGAGTTGCTTGATGATGGCGTCTGCCTCTTCCTTGGTCTTCACGAGAATGTGACGGGCATGAACTTCATTGACCGGGGGCATGTTTGCCATTTCGGTGTCGTAGCGGGCACGAATTTCGTCGTCGGTTATTTTGCCGACAACTTCCTTCTCAACCACTTGCCCATGCAAGGCCCGTTCCTGCAGGAATGCGGCACGACGCATAAAATCGGGGTCCTTATCCAGCCCATCGGCAACAGCCTTGGCCGCCAAGACCTTGATCTCTATTGCCGCAGACAGAGCCGCGCCGCGGCGTTGTTCTGGCGGAAGCTGCGCAAATTGTTGCGACAACTCTCCTTCTGCAAGCATCAGATCAGCTTCGGTCACGGGTTGCCCGTTCACGGTCGCGACGACGGCCTTCATATCAACAGGAGCAGCGGCTTCTGAAGCGGCAGGCTGGGCTGGCACGGCTTCCTCGGCAGCAAGAGGCGACAGCGAGAAGACCGACAGACCCAGCGCAATGGCGATGGCAGCTGTCGAGACGTGACGAAAAGTAAATGGCATGAAAAAAGACTCCAATGGAGATTGTCAGGACGTAATGTACTTTCAGATCAGCCAGAATGTGGCGAAATTTGGCACGCCCAATGAAAATAACCTAGCGTTGACATCGGCGAAGCCCCTCTTATCTGTCCAACGACTCGGCGTCCACAACGGTTTTCAGGGCGCGTTCTGGCTGATTTGTTCGCTCAAGGGCGGTGTGACGTGGCCGTCCGGCTGTCGTTGTAATGTTCAAGTATGCATTCGAAAGGACCATTAATGGTCAGTCTCGGCGGCCTCGCCCGTAAGGTTTTCGGTTCCTCCAACGACCGTCGCGTCAAGGCTAATCGCCCGCGCGTACAGGCAATCACAGCACTCGAAAGCGAGGTGCAGGCTCTCAGCGATGATGAGTTAAAAGCGCGCACCCAAAAATTTCGTGACGAAATTGCCAATGGCGCAACGCTGGACGACTTGCTGACCCCGGCATTTGCCACGGTACGCGAAGCCTCGCGCCGCGTTCTGGGCTTGCGTCCCTTCGACGTCCAGATGATTGGCGGCATGGTACTGCACGGCGGCGGTATAGCCGAGATGCGCACGGGCGAAGGCAAGACGCTGGTCGCCACCTTGCCGGTCTATCTGAATGCGCTCGCCGGCAAGGGTGTCCATGTCGTCACCGTCAATGATTACCTTGCCACCCGCGATTCCGAATGGATGGGGCGTCTCTACAAATTCCTCGGCCTGACCGTCGGCGTCATTGTTCACGGCCTGTCGGATGAGGAAAGGCTTGAAGCCTATGCCTGCGATGTAACCTACGCCACAAACAACGAACTCGGCTTCGACTATCTGCGCGACAATATGAAATACGAGCGCTCCCAGATGGTGCAGCGTGGTCATCATTACGCAATTGTCGATGAGGTGGATTCGATCCTGATCGACGAAGCGCGCACGCCCCTCATCATTTCCGGACCACTCGAAGACCGCTCGGAAATGTACAATACCATCGACAAGTTCATGCTCAAGCTTGAACCGGCCGACTACGAAATCGACGAGAAGCAGAAAACATCGATTTTCACCGAGGAAGGCACCGAAAAACTTGAGAACCTGCTCCGTGACGCAGAACTGTTGAAAGGTGCCTCACTTTACGATGTCGAGAACGTCGCCATTGTTCATCACGTCAACAATGCGCTGAAGGCTCACCGGCTTTTCCAGAAAGACAAGGATTACATCGTCCGCAACGACGAGATCGTCATCATCGACGAATTTACCGGGCGCATGATGCCGGGTCGACGCTATTCGGAAGGCTTGCATCAGGCATTGGAAGCCAAGGAACACGTCACTATCCAGCCCGAAAACCAGACGCTTGCCTCGGTGACATTCCAGAACTACTTCCGCCTCTACGGAAAACTGGCCGGAATGACCGGAACTGCGCTGACCGAAGCGGAAGAATTCGGCAATATTTACGGGCTCGACGTCACCGATATCCCCACCAACCTCCCCGTCAAACGTATTGATGAGGACGACGAGGTCTATCGAAGCGTCGAGGAAAAATACAAGGCCATCGTGCACGAGATCAAGGCGGCCCATGCCAAGGGTCAACCAACACTTGTTGGCACGACGTCGATCGAAAAATCCGAATTGCTGGCTGAGCGCCTGCGCAAAGAAGGTTTTAACGACTTCGAAGTTCTCAACGCCCGCCACCATGAGCGCGAAGCATCGATCGTCGCCCAGGCAGGCAAGCCCGGTTCCATCACCATTGCCACCAACATGGCAGGCCGCGGCACCGACATCCAGCTTGGCGGCAATGCCGACATGCGCATTGTCGAAGAATTGGCCGACATGCCTGAAGGCCCGGAGCGCGAAGCAAAAGAAAAAGCCATTCGCGATGACGTGGCAAAGCTGAAAGAAAAGGCTCTGGCTGCCGGCGGTCTCTACGTCCTTGCCACCGAACGCCATGAATCGCGCCGCATCGACAATCAGTTGCGGGGTCGTTCGGGCCGTCAGGGTGATCCCGGACGCTCGAAATTCTTCCTGTCACTTCAAGATGATCTGATGCGTATTTTCGGCTCCGAGCGCATGGACGGCATGCTCAAGAAGCTGGGCCTGAAAGAAGACGAGGCAATCATCCACCCGTGGATCAACAAGGCGCTTGAGAAAGCGCAAACCAAGGTGGAAGCGCGCAATTTCGATATCCGCAAGAACCTCTTGAAATATGATGACGTGTCCAACGATCAGCGCAAGGTTGTGTTCGAGCAGCGCATTGACCTCATGGACGGCGAGGGTCTGCCGGAAATGATTGCCGAGATGCGCGAAGGCGTCATCGAGGAAATCGTCGTCAAGGCCATCCCGGAAAACGCCTATCCGGAGCAATGGGACATTGTGGGTCTCAAGGCAGAAGTGGCGCAATACCTCAACCTCGACCTGCCCGTCGACGAATGGGCCAAAGAAGAGGGCATCGCCGAAGACGACATCCGCGAACGCATCACCCAGGCGGCAGATGCAGCAGCAAAAGACCGCGCCGAGCGGTTCGGCCCCGAAGTGATGACATATGTCGAACGCTCCGTTGTCTTGCAGACCCTCGACCATTTGTGGCGTGAGCAGATCGTCAATCTCGATCATCTTCGTTCAGTTGTCGGCTTCCGCGGCTACGCCCAGCGAGATCCGCTTCAGGAATACAAGGGAGAAGCTTTCGAGCTTTTCCAGACCATGCTCGGCAATTTGCGTCAGAACGTCACGGCACAGCTTATGCGTGTCGAACTGGTGCAGCAGGCAGCCGAAGCGCCACCACTTGAAGCGCCGGAAACTTTTGGCCAGCATATCGACGCGACATCTGGCGAAAACGACTTCGGCGATTCGCAAGTCATGCTGAGAAGCGAGACCAGTTCCGTCGTTGCTCCGCAAGATCGCGACCCGAACAATCCGGCGAGTTGGGGTAAAGTTGGCAGAAACGAAGCCTGTCCTTGCGGGTCGGGCAAGAAATTCAAACATTGCCACGGCGCTTTCGCTTAAAAGATAGCGGTTATCACACGGTCGCGCAGTCGGCTCCCGCCGGGTCCACTTCGGCCATCCGAGGCAACCCCTGCGCGACTCGCGCCGGGGATATCGCGCAACTATTGAAAAAGTTGCGCCACTCTCTCAGCGGCGCTAAAGGGTGAGAGTGGAAACAACCGTCGCCGCAACAGACATGTGGGAACCCGCAGTCCTGTCATCGCTCCCGAATATCACGAAAACTTGTTTTTTGCCCTGGCTCATGCGCTAGGCGTAACAATCTGCCTCCGGAAAACGAACTTCAGGAGAATAGACCTGTGACCGGCAGGGATGAGAGTGAATTATCCTGCCAGCTTCGAGAAGCAATTGCGGGAGATGAGAAGGCATACGCCGAGTTTCTGCGCCGGGTTACGGTTCTCGTTCGAGCTTTTGTACGACGCAAGATCGTGCATGGCGGAGTCGATCCCGAGGATGTTGTGCAAGAAACATTGCTGGCCATTCACCTGAAACGACACACATGGCGCACCGATGCGCCGCTAATGCCGTGGGTTTATGCGATTGCACGTTTCAAACTGATTGACGCGTTCCGGCGGCGCGGACGCCGAATTGAAATCGCGATTGACGAAATCGCCGACAAAGTGGCGCAGCCCGAGACAGAAAAAGCAAGTGCGCGCGATATAGGCCGGGCGCTCGATTGCCTGCCGCCAGCGCAACGAGCCGTTGTTTCGTCGATATCGGTCGAAGGTCACTCAATCAGCGAAACAGCAAAACAGCTTGGAACCAGTGAAACGGCCGTGCGGGTATCGCTTCATCGCGGATTGACGGCAATTGCCAAACGCTTTGGGCTGACGTGACATGAAAACAGAAGACCTGATAAGGGCGCTGGAAGCCGACAATCAAACCCGGACATTTCCTCTGGGCAGGGTCTGGCGCATTGCTCTGGTACTTGCCATCGTCATTGCCGCGCTCGTCTTCCAGCCGGTACTCGGCCCCCGCGCCGATTTTGCACAAGCCGCCCAAACGATACGCTTCCTGTTCAAGTTCGTGTTTACCGCGACCCTTGCAGTCAGCGCATTCGCCCTGCTTCAAAAACTCTCCCGACCGGGAGAAAAGACAGCGATGCTCACTGCCTGTTTGGCAATTGCACCGGCATTGATGGCCATCGCCATTGTGCTGGAGATGATTACTGTCCCGGAGCGGCAATGGGGCACGCGTCTGATCGGCACCTACATGTATGCTTGCCTGATCTCCATTCCGCTGATCGGCATCGGACCTCTTGGCGTGTTTATCATTGCGCTGCGCCACAGTGCTCCGGCTCGCCCCGCGCTCGCCGGTGCTGTCGCTGGCCTGCTCGCCGGAGGCATTGCTGCAACCTTCTACGCCGCCCATTGCATTGACGATTCACCATTCTTCGTCGCCACTTGGTACACGATCGCCATTGCAGCACTCGTCGCCATCGGCGCGCTTGCCGGGAAGCGTTTTATTCGCTGGTAGAAATTTCTTCGCTGCAACCTGACGCCTGGGACAATTCCAGGAAAAGTGTGCGACGGCTTTTTGACAACGACACGCTTTTACCCAACCCTCTATGGCTCCAGCACGACATCCCAATAGAGATAATCCATCCAGCTTTCGTGCAGGTGGTTTGGCGGGAACATGCGGCCATTATTGTGAAGGTCTTGCACGGTCGGCTGATAAGGCTTCTGCATCGGCCACATCTTGGCATGCGCAGGCATCAGCCCCCTTTGCGTAGATTGCATGGGGAGCATGCGGCGACTACGTTGCCCCACGTCGTCGCGCCGCCGCAACGCCGTGGGACCACATGGTCGAAGGTGAGGTCCTCCGTCGTGTTGCAATACTGGCAGCGAAAGCGATCCCTCAAAAATACGTTGAAACGGGTGAACGCCGGGTGGCGCGAAGGTTTCACATAGGTCTTCAGGGAGACGACGCTTGGCAGTTGCATCGAGAAGCTCGGCGAGGAGACAGCATGCTCATATTCGGCAACGATGTTGACCCGTTCGAGAAAAACAGCCTTGATCGCATCCTGCCACGACCAGAGCGACAAGGGGTAATAGCTGAGCGGACGATAATCCGCATTCAGCACCAGCGCGGGAAGCCCATCCGGAGATATGGCAACCGTCACGACCTTTTCCTCCTTGAATTCGTTCTAACGGCGCGCATACTGTAAGCCGTACATGACAGCGATGTGAAGCAGATTGTCGATTGAAAAAGCGGCTAAAATCGCGTGATTCCAGTGTTTTTTGTACGTTCAGGCCGATGGCGCGGCGTCTCTTCCTCTCATTTCACGGTAATAGGACCAAAAAAGGCGGGATGCGACACCACGCCAGGGTGCCCATGATTCGGCCAGTTTGATCAGGGTCTTCTCGCCCGGTCGCGGCGCGATCGCGAACGCATCGCCAACCGCGCTTTGCAAAGCGACATCTCGTGCCGGAAAGATATCCGGGTGCCCTGCCGAAAACAGAAGATAGCATTCGGCGCTCCACGGCCCGATACCAGGCACCGCGGTCAGCAAATTCATAGCCGCGGCAGCGTCGATTGTGCACAGATGGTTGAGGTCAAGCCCGTTTTCGACGGCTTGCGCCATCGCAAGAAGCCCTCGTTGTTTCGGCCGGGATAACCCCGCCTGACGAAACAGGCTGTCATCCGCCGCCAGCATCGCAGATGGCGTCAGCGGGTCGAGAAGCATTATCAGGCGGCCGAATATTGCATCTGCACTGGCACGCGAAACCTGTTGCGAAACGATGATCGAAGCGAGACTGGCAAAACCCGGTTCGGATAGCCGCAAGGGAACATCGCCCGCTAGGCTGCGAACTCTGTGCAGGCGCGGATCGAGAGCGCACAGCGCATCGAGCCCCTTGGCAATGTCATCGAGGGTAGCAATACGGTGCATGATTGCCTTTCTCTTCAAAAATTGGCGATCTGGCTCCAGACGGTTGGCCGTCCAGCTTGGCCATGACGCTTGACTTCCGGCTGTGAAAGATACCAATCGGTGGATATTAATCACAACCCGATTGTCTGCTAGTGTCCCGAATCTGAAATTCGCATCATTATTCTAGTGCGGTTTTAGAATTTGAAGTTTGTATCGGAGACCTCGAAATCAAATCCACCACACTAGGACACGATGAGCCTCCTGACATTTCGTTTCGCGCCAAGCCCAAATGGCGAACTGCATCTTGGCCATGCCTATTCCGCCCTTCTCAATCAGCAGATGGCGGCAGCAAATTCCGGGCGCTTGCTTCTTCGTATCGAAGATATCGACATCACGCGCTGTACGCCTGAAAACGAAACGGCCATGCTTCGCGACCTCCAATGGCTTGGCATTGAGTGGAGCGGGCTTGTTCGGCGCCAGTCGCAACATTTCGCGGCCTACAAGGAAATTCTCGATAATCTGATCCGTGATGAGTTAGTCTATCCGGCATTCATGAGCCGTGGCGATATCCGCGCCCATATCGCCGAAAGCGAAAAACGCGGACAAGACTGGCCACGCGACCCCGATGGAGTGCCCCACTACCCCGCCCTCGATAAAGAGCTTTCTAAAAAGGAACGCCGCAGCAGGATTGCCGAGGGCGCACCGTTTGCATGGCGATTGGATATGCAGGCGGCAACAGCCCGGATGTCTGAAACACTGGCGTGGATGGAATATTCGGATGAGACCTTGTCAGCATCGCGCCTCGTCGAAGCACGGCCTGCCGATTGGGGCGATGTCATCATTGCACGGCGCGATATTCCAACCAGCTACCATCTTGCTGTCATAGTCGACGATGCGCTGCAAGGTATCAGCCATGTCGTGCGTGGAATGGATTTGTTTTCTGCAACCAGCGTCCAGCGTCTGCTCCAGGAATTACTGGGTCTGGCACAGCCCCGCTATTTTCATCACCGCCTGATCCTTGGGCCGGACCGGCGCAAATTGTCGAAAAGCATGAAGGACACAGGACTGGCCACCTTGCGTGACGCGGGAGCTACACCGTGCGACATCCGGCATATGATTGCCGCCCGCCTTCAAGGCTCGACTAGCGCCGCGCAAATCCCGCTTTGAGCATCGCGAGGATGCTGACCAATGCCAAACCACCGGAAAGACCGCAGGCTACGACATATTTGATATTGCCCAAGGCGATGCCAAACCTGTTTGCAAGGTAAATGGCGCCGATGAAGCCTATCGCGACAAGCAAGGCGTTACCGGTCGAGCCAAACCCGTTTTCCGCCAGGATGGCATTGAGTATCGAGCCTGCGATGAATGCAAATACGGCCACGATGGTGAGGCCGATCATCAGCGTACTGGTGTCCATGTTCCAAAGCATGGCCGTTCCTTTCAGGAGCCTCGGGGCACCGGTCTTCAGGTGCCGACCATTCAATTTCGTTTAGTTTATAGTTAAGCCGTTTCTTTTTGCTTGCACCATGCAATCGCATTAGAGCATGCGCCTTAGCATAATTTTCACCAATCCTCATGGACTTTCAATGCACGCCATCAAGTCATTAGTTCCAGCCCTGTTTGTCGTCCTCTGGGCGACAGGCTTTATCGGCGCGCGCTACGCCATGCCCTGGGCCGAGCCGTTTACATTTCTTGGGGTGCGGTTTGTCACCGCCTCGATCTGTTTTGTCGTTCTGATGCAGGTTTTGAATTCCAGAAGAGCATCCTTCCGTGGAGTCCTTCATGCCCTCGGTGCCGGTGCGCTGATGCATGGTGTCTATCTCGGCGGCGTGTTCTGGGCGATCCACCGTGGCATGCCGGCCGGCCTGTCGGCGCTAATTGTTGGATTGCAGCCGCTGATTACCGCAGTCATGGCGGGCAAGGTGCTGGGAGAAAAAATACTTCCGCGCCACTGGGGCGGTCTGGCCATCGGCTTTGCCGGAGTGATCATCGTGTTGTGGCCAAAACTCGGCACGCTGGGCAGCGGCATCACTGCCGAAACTCTGGCTGCGGTGCTGGTATCCGTGATCGGCATGAGTGCCGGTACCATTTGGCAAAAGCGTTTCGGGTCAGGCGGCGATCTGATTACCGCAACATTCTGGCAATATGTCGGAGGCGCGGCCCTGGTCATACCCGCCGCATTGCTTTTTGAGACGCACAGGGTTGTTATCAATGGCGAAATCATTTTTGCCCTTGCATGGCTTGTTCTGGTGCTGTCGGTCGGCGCAATCTTCCTCTTGATGGTCATGATCCGCGAGGGCGAGATGTCAAAAGTCGCATCGCTTTTCTACCTCGTACCGGCGGCAACCGCAGTCATGGCCTGGATGCTGTTTGGCGAACACCTCAATCTCGTCCAGATTTTCGGCATGGCCGTGACAACACTTGGCGTTGGTCTGGCGACCGTTCAGTCGCCGACCCGCGCACGCGCCTCAAGGTAGCGGCTGATGGCAGCATTCAACTCCCCGCCGAGGATAAACAGTGCCGAGACGATGTAGAGAAAAACCACGGCAATCATGATCGAGGCCAGCCCAGCATAGGTGCTCACATATGATGAGAAATTGTCGAGATAGGTCGCAAACATCGTCGAACCAACCAGCCACGCGATCAAGGTAAAAATGATGCCCGGCACGATGGACACGAAACGGCGTCTGCCGGCAGGAAGCCAGAAATGCACGGCAACCAACCCGCCTATGATGACGGTGGAGGCAATCACATACCGCCACAGCGTGATCGTTCCCATATAAGGCGCGATCCATTCAAATTTGGCGACTGCCAGACGAGCGAGCAACGGGGCGAATACAAGAAGCACGCTGATTGCCAGAAAGCCCGCTGTGGCGATCAGCACAAAGACGAGGCTTTGCACGCGCCGATAAATGATGCCGCGTGTTTCGGTCACCCGATACGCCCGATTGAGCGAGGTTCGCAGCGCCTCGATACCGTTTGAGGCAAAGAAGGCGGCAAGCACGACGCCATAGGTCAGCAGGTCGCTTCGCTGAACGGTCAGCACATTGAGGACTTCGCGTGCAATCGGTTTAGCAATCTGCTCGGGCCATGTGTCGAAAACCAGATGCACCGCCGTATCGGAGAAAGCCTGGGCACCAAGAAAGCTGGCCAGCGTCGTGGCGAAGATGAGGAACGGAAACAGCGCCATCAGCGCGGTAATTGCCAGATGACTGGCCATAGCCCAGCCATCATCGGCATTGAAGTGACCAAAGGCGTCGGAAAGTACGCGTTTCAGGGCAACGATATTGCGTAACAATGACTGGTCCTGTGATTGTATCCCGTCCGCGAATATGGGAAGGGTTTGCGACAAATGACAAGTCTTGAGAAAGCAACGCCTGTCGAGGCCAAAGAGTTGCGCACCATTATCGTCACCGGAGCATCGTCAGGAATTGGCGCATTTTGCGCGCGTGCCCTGAAGGCGGACGGATGGCGGGTCTTTGCAACGGCCCGCAGGTATGAGGATATCGCAGCACTGGAAGCCAGCGGCATCGAAGCTTTCCATCTTGACTATTGCGATCCGGGTTCAATCGAACTGTTGGTCACTTCGGTGCTTGAGCGCACCGGTGGGCGACTTGATGCACTTTTCAACAATGGTGCCTATGCCCAGGCGGGAGCTGTCGAGGATTTGCCGGTCGACGCGCTCAGGCATCAATTTGAAGCCAATTTCTTCGGCTGGCATGACCTCACCCGTCGTGTCCTTCCGGTGATGCGCCGTCAAGGGCATGGGCGGATCGTTCATACCTCATCGATCCTTGGCATGATGCCTGCGCGATTTCGTGGTGCATATTGCGCCTCGAAATATGCACTCGAAGGCCTGATGCTTTCCCTTCACCAGGAACTGGAAGGCAGCGCCATCCATGTTTCACTGATTGAGCCGGGACCAGTGGCGTCAAGCCTTCACGATAGCGGCCTCACCTGGTTCATGAAAAACATCGACCATGCAAGTTCACCCCACAAGGCGAAATATCAGGCGCAACTCGAACGATTGCGGTCAGGCAGCAAGCATTCGCGCCTGCAAGCCGGACCGCAAGTCGTCTACAAGGCTCTGAACCATGCACTTGTGTCGCGGCGTCCACAACCGCACTATGTGGTAACCAAGCCAGCCAGAGTCGGCTTCATGCTCAAGCGGCTATTGCCTGCTGCATGGTTTTACCGCCTGCTCGCCAACAACGCGTAATTGAACCAGACTGGGATTTCCTATGGCAACCGTATTCAATGTTCTCGCCATTGTGTTCATGGCTGCCGTGGTCATCGTCTTGCTGCGCGGGCTTTTAAATATGATGCGCGGCGGTTCCAGCATGACCTCGAATAAGCTGATGCAGGCACGCGTTCTGCTCCAGTTCATTGCCCTGGTTCTGATTCTGCTGGCTGTGTATTTCACACGCAAATAGCGCCACTTTTGTAGCATGGGAGAAGCTGGCAAATGGTCAAGCTGAACAAGATTTACACGCGCACCGGCGATGATGGAACCACCGGTCTTGGCACCGGTGAGAGGCGATTGAAGTGCGATATGCGGGTGGAAGCCTATGGCACTGTCGACGAAGCCAATGCCTGCATCGGGCTTGCCCGCATTCACACCGCCGCTCACCACCCGGAAATTGATGTGATACTCGCGCGCATCCAGAATGACCTTTTCGATCTCGGTGCGGATTTGGCAACGCCCGACACCGGCAAACCACTGGATTACGAGCCGTTACGCATCGTTCCATCGCAGGTTGAACGCCTTGAGGCGGATATCGACCTGCTCAACAAAGACCTTTCGCCGCTTCGCTCCTTTGTCCTGAACGGAGGAGCACCCGCTGCCGCTGCACTCCATCTTGCCCGCACCGTGGCGCGGCGCGCCGAGCGGGTCATGGTAGCCCTCGCCCGCAACCCTGACGAGCGCGTCAACAGCGAAGGTGTCAAATACATCAACCGCGTCTCCGATCTTCTGTTCGTGGCTGCTCGCACAGTCAATGACAAGGGAAATGCCGATGTGCTATGGGTTCCGGGCAAGAACCGCTGACACAGCCTTCAGAAGCGGAGAGGGTCGATGTTCATTCCGCTTCACGATGCAAACAGCCTGCACCACATAAAGCTTCAATATGTCACGATCGGGCTGATAACCCTCAATATCGTCGTCTATTTTGCAACCACTTTTGGCGGCGACGAATTTTCCGTTGCCGCAGTGCTTGGCCTCGGTTTCATCCCTTCGGTCATCTACGATACGGCAGAGCTTTCGCCACAATTCGTCATCGTTCCGGAGAGCTTCAGCTACCTCACCTATGCCTTCCTGCATGCTGATATTTTCCATCTCGGCGGCAACATGCTGTTCTTGTGGGTGTTCGGCGACAATGTGGAAGATGCGCTTGGCCACATACGCTATCTGATTTTCTACCTGCTATGCGCCGCCGGAGGCGCTTTCCTGCATGGCTTGATGGCCCCGGAATCGCAAGCTCCCTTGATCGGCGCCTCTGGCGCCATTGCCGGGGTGATTGCCGCCTATCTTATCCTCCATCCGCGCGTGAAAATCTGGATTCTCGCCTTCTGGCGCATTCCCTTGCGTATTCCAGCCTATATCGCGCTGGCCTTGTGGATATTGCTTCAGTTCGTCATGTTTGGAGCAGGTGGCGAAGATCAGGTTTCCTGGGCCTGCCATGTTGGCGGCATCATCACCGGCGCGTTGCTGGTCGTTATCCTGAAACGTCGCGATGTACCCTTGATGGACAAGCAGGTTGTAACGCCGCGTGCCGTACGCGTACAACAAGCGAGCAGCATTCAGCCCCGCGACGCGCAGCCGGCGCCACGCTGGGGGCGACAATAGGACCACAGAAATTCAACCGATTAGTGATCTCTATGGATATTGACGTAAGCCCAAGCCACAACTAGGTTCCGCCCGCCCGCCAAGGCTTTTCTGCCATCATCAAGTTGGCCAACCATTGGAATTCCGTACAAATATGTCGGCATTCGACAACTCAGAACGGGAATAGGCTGCTATAGCGCGCCGAAAATTGTGAGAGGTGAGATTAGACATGAAGATCCTCGTACCTGTTAAGCGGGTTGTCGATGCCAATGTTAAGGTTCGTGTGAAGGCGGACGGCTCGTCTGTCGAGCTCGCCAATGTGAAGATGGCAATGAACCCCTTTGACGAGATTGCCGTTGAAGAAGCGCTCCGGCTCAAGGAAGCCGGTTCCGCCGAAGAAGTCATTGTCGTCTCCGTCGGCCTCCAGCAGGCACAGGAAACGCTGCGCACGGCGCTTGCCATGGGCGCGGACCGCGCCATCCTGGTCAAGACCGACGAACTGGTCGAACCGCTTGGCGTTGCCAAGGTCTTGAAGGGTGTCGTTGAGGCGGAACAGCCAGGTCTGGTAATCTTGGGCAAGCAGGCAATTGACGACGACAGCAACCAGACCGGCCAGATGCTGGCCGCCCTGCTTGGCTGGGCGCAGGGTACTTTCGCGTCCAAGGTTGTTCTGGACGGCGACAAGGCCAAGGTCACCCGTGAAGTCGATGGCGGCTTGCAGACGTTGGAACTGAAGATGCCGGCAATCGTCACCGCTGATCTTCGGCTGAACCAGCCGCGCTATGCCTCGCTGCCCAACATCATGAAGGCAAAGAAGAAGCCGCTCGATGAAAAGAGTCCCACCGATTTTGGTGCCGATGTGACGCCAAGGCTCAAGGTCCTCAAGACCGAGGAGCCCGATGGCCGCAAGGCAGGCGTCAAGGTCAAGACGGTCGCCGAACTCGTCGACAAGCTCAAGAACGAAGCCGGCGTACTTTAAGCGGCGGAAAGAAGGGACACGAAAATGGCAATTCTTCTGATCGCCGAACACGACAATGCTTCGCTTTCCGACCAGACAGCCAAGGCGCTGTCTGCGGCCCTGCAAATTGGCTCCGATATCGACATATTGGTAGCCGGCAAGGGCGCCAAAGCCGCAGCCGATGCAGCCGCCAAGCTGAAGGGCGTGCGCAAGGTTCTTCTGGCTGAAGCCGACGAACTCACTGAGCGCCTTGCAGAACCGCTTGCCGCCCTCGTCGTTTCACTGGCTGGCTCATATGACACGGTCATCGCACCAGCGACCTCGTCGGGCAAGAATGTCTCGCCGCGCGTTGCAGCCCTGCTGGACGTGGCGCAGGTGTCGGAAATCATCGAGGTGATTGACTCCGACACGTTCAAACGGCCTATCTACGCAGGCAACGCCATCCAGACGGTAAAGTCGAGCGATGCCAAGAAGGTTATCACCGTGCGCACTGCTGCCTTTCAGGCTGCCCCCGAAGGTGGCTCAGCCTCGGTTGAAACCATCAAGGCCGTCGACAATCCGGGGCTTTCAAGCTTTGTCGAAAACAAGCTCTCGGAATCGGACCGCCCCGAGCTGACCTCCGCCAAGATCATCATTTCCGGTGGCCGGGCACTCGGGTCTTCGGAAAAGTTCCAGGACGTCATCTTGCCTGTCGCCGATAAGCTGGGTGCTGCGGTCGGTGCCTCACGCGCTGCTGTCGATGCCGGCTACGCGCCAAACGACTGGCAGGTCGGCCAGACCGGCAAGGTCGTGGCCCCTGACCTTTATATCGCCTGCGGTATTTCAGGTGCCATCCAGCATCTCGCCGGCATGAAGGACTCGAAGGTTATCGTGGCCATCAACAAGGACGAAGAAGCCCCGATTTTCCAGGTCGCGGACTATGGTATGGTCGGTGATCTCTTCGTTATCCTGCCCGAACTCGAAAAGGCACTTTGACGCTGTTCAAAGAAGCGTATTAAAGTACCAAGGGCGGGGTAGACGAAGTCGCCCTGCCCTTTTAGTTTGCACTGCACAAGAAGCAGGCGGACGGGATCAATAAATGAGCAAGATCGGAACGATCGGCATCGTTGGAGCAGGCCAGATGGGTGGCGGTATCGCCCATGTTTCCGCGTTGGCTGGCTACAAGGTTCTCGTCTACGATATTTCTCCCGAAAGCATAGAAAATGGCATTGCCACGATTAGTGGCAATATGGCCCGCCAGGTCGGTTCCGGCAAAATGGGCGAAAAAGTCCGCACCGAAGCCATGAGCCGCATTTCAACAGCGCCCGCCATGGCTGACCTTGCTGCAGCGGACCTTGTCATTGAGGCCGCGACCGAAGACGAAGCCATCAAGCGCAAGATTTATGCGCAGCTTTGCCCACAACTTAACCCGGAAGCAATTCTGGCAACCAACACCTCGTCGATCTCCATCACTCGTCTTGCCGCCCAGACAGATCGGCCCGAGCGCTTCATTGGTATCCACTTCATGAACCCCGTACCGGTCATGAAACTGGTTGAGCTGGTGCGCGGCATCGCCACAGATAACCAGACTTTTGAAGTGGCAAAGACATTTGTGGGTCAGTTGGAAAAGACCATCACCGTGTCGGAGGATTTTCCCGCATTCATCGTCAACCGCATCCTGTTGCCGATGATCAACGAAGCGATCTACACACTCTATGAGGGCGTCGGGTCCGTTGATGCGATCGACACGGCCATGAAGCTTGGTGCCAACCATCCAATGGGACCGCTACAACTTGCCGACTTCATCGGCCTCGACACCTGCCTGTCGATCATGCAGGTTCTCCATGATGGCCTGTCGGATACGAAATACCGCCCCTGCCCGCTTCTGGTAAAATATGTCGAAGCCGGATGGCTTGGCCGCAAAACCGGACGTGGATTTTACGACTATCGCGGTGAACATCCCGTGCCGACGCGGTAGCGCAATTCCAGGCAAGGATTGGGAAAAGTTGCGCGCCGGTTTTCCGCCCGCATCTCGCCTTAAATCATTGGCATCGATCACGATAATCCGGCGAGCAAACAGCCGCTCGCCCAATTCACGCGGATGTCATGATGCTTTGACCGTACGCGACATCTCGGGCGCGTTTGGCATGGACACACTTCTATGTCGCGGCGCAACGCAAACGCAGCCTCGTCCCGCTGCCTTTGCCGCGTAGCAGGCAACATCAGCTTGCGCGATGATTTCGTCGACTTCACCGCTGTCGGCTGCAATCGCTGCAATGCCGACACTGGCACCGATGGATTGAGCTTTACCATTCCAGACAAGATCAAGGCTCGATATGGCATCAACGATCGACCTGGCGATCTGCTCGGCCTCAGCGACTGAACCCGTTTCGACGATCACGGCGAACTCGTCACCGCCAAGCCTCGCAACCAATTGATCCTGATCTACATTGGCCCGGATGGCATCGGCCACGCGTTTTAACAGCGCATCGCCCGCCGCATGACCACCTGTATCATTGACCTGCTTGAAATTATCGAGATCAATGAACATGAAGAAACGCTCAACACTTCCCGATTGCACCATCGCTACGATATCATCGGCCTTGCGCATGAAATCCGACCGATTGGAAAGCCCGGTGAGTGCATCGTGGTTGGCCGCATAGGTTAACTGGCGCTGCAGTGCGCGTGCATCGGTGAAATCCTGAAACACGACAACCGATCCGCAAAACTCGCTTCTCTCATTGATGATTGGTGACACCACCTGACGCACGCTGCGTCGCGTTTGGTCGTGGCGAACAAGTACGGCCCGGTTATTCGGATCGGCACCCTTTTGATCGCCATCTTCGAACCACCTCAGATCAAGCGGCGCCCCCGTCTCTTCATCAACGACGCAATAGACCTGATCAAATGGCCGTCCAAGCGCATCCGAACTATCAAACCCAACGAGCTTTTCCGCCAATGGATTGACGAATGTGATATTTCCCGCAGCGTCAGTGCAGATAACTGCATCCCCGATGGATTGGAGCGTCACACGTAAACGCTCTTTTTCGGCCGCAAGCATCGCAGCCGATATTGCCAGACGATACTCGGCCTCTTTGCGCAAAGTTATATCGGTGACGACGCCGATCGCCCTGACCAGATAGCTGTTTTCGTCGCGCTCGACAGCTTTGCCCTGATCGAGAACCCATATCCACCGGCCGCTCTTGTGCCGCATTCTGAACTCGGCCTCGAAATATGGTACGCGACCTTCCATATGCTCACGATCTGCTGCCATCACCCGGTCGCGGTCATCAGGATGAACCAGCGTCAGCCATTCATCCGGGTCTGAGTCAAATTCATCGCCATCAAAACCCAGCATCGCATTCCAGGTTTTCGAGTATGTGACGCGACCTTTGCGCAAATCGAGATCCCACACGCCCTGACCGGCACTCGCCAAGGCGAAATTCCAGCGTGTTTCCGCTTCAGCGATACGCCGGCGGTCTTCAACCATCTGCCGGACGAAAAGACCGCCCAAAAATGGCATCAGGACAGTGACGGCGATGGCAACCTGAAACCCTTCATTGAACGCATTTACCCCCTGCCCAAGGCTTGGAGCCAACCCCACCATGGCGACGACAACAGCCGCAACGCCCGTTGAAGAACAAACGATTGCAAGCTCGAAGACACTGAGACGTGGCGTCAAAACCAGAAGCGGCAACATAGCGATGATGAACAGGAAATGCCCTGATGCGAGCGACAGCCCGGTTATTGCTATGCACCCGGCACAAATTGACAAAAGTCGAGCCATTGACCCGACATTTAGCAACGCCGCCAAGGCCGGACGGGTGACGAACGCCATCGTCGGCAAGAATATGGCAAATCCCAAGGCATTTGCTGAAAACCACGCCCAACCCGCCGAAACAAGCGGCCAGCCATTTGTCGCAAAGGCTATTGTCCCGAATATAAGCCCAGCAATAGCTGCGGCAAGGCCACCAGAAAAGCCCAGAACCAGTCCGAACTCGCGTGCCCCCAACTTCTCAAGTGGCATGTCGCTCAGCAATTTACGCGTGAGGAAAAATCCCAACCCGATATGGAAAACGTTCACGATCGAATGAAGTAGCGCCATCTCGACGCTGGAACCGAAGGCAATATTGACGACAAAAGACGAGGCAATCAGGATGGCTATGTCGGCTAAACCGAAACCGCGTCTTTGCCTCGCAAGGAAAACAAAGGCAAACGCATTGGCCAGCCAAAGCCCGGCAATACCGTCACCAAGGCGCGATAGCTGGATTGATGCCGCGCCCATGACAACAAATCCCGCAGCCAACAACACCGACGTCAGAAACGTCGGCTTCAGCTTCCGGTCTGTGTACTCTTGTACCCCCACTGGAAACGTCACTTGGCTCAGCCTCGTTGACTTTTCACAATGTATCGAGGCTTTTAAGGAAAGGTTGCGCTGACCGACCTATCGACCTTCCGTTACGTCAAAATTTCGGCCATGCTTAAGAAAGCGTTTCCAGAGGATCAGTTCCGCTGAAACCTCGATTTGAGGAAGCAGATGAACCAGGTCATCGATTTTTCGCTCAATTAGTCGCGCGAAAATGCGCCGCGAAATGCAATTCCTGCAAGGATGACACTGGCAATCACGTTCCATCCGGCCAAAGACAGGCCAAAGATGCGCAACGCCGCCTTGTCGCAAGATGGTGGCACAAACTTGTCCAGCGCATCCAGCACCCCGTTCCCACCGGTATCGACGGGACCGGCCACATCGGTGCAGTCGGTCGGCCCCGGCCACCATGACCACTCGACACCTGAATGATAAATCCCGAGAACGAGGCCATAAACCATCAATAGGCCACCGATAATCAGCAGAACGCGCGTTATCCACGCTGGCAGCCGAAAAAGCGAGGCCATGACAGCCAACATCATCAGCGGAATGCCAACATAGTAAGGGATACGCTGTTCATAGCAGAGCTTGCACGGGATGTACCCACCAATGTACTGGAAGCCGAGCGCGGAGCCCACAGTGATTGCCATGGCGACTGCAAGGAAAAGAGCCGTTAACATGGGCCGCTGCCCGGTTTTAATCGTGGTGTCGATCATATGGTCCAGCACCTGTTGTGTGTGAAATCCGTCAGACTAGATATTTGACGAGGACATAAAGCAAAATGAGGGCAGCGGCGGCCACGCCGGCAATCGTCCCAAGGCGCTTTTCGATAAATTCGCGAATGGGCTCACCATATTTGCGCAAAAGCCAGGCGAGAAACAGGAAACGGGCCCCACGCGCAACAATTGCCAATATGATGAAAAGCGCCAGATTGACGCCAATGACGCCCGACAGAATTGTCACGACCTTGATCGGCGGCAAATGGGCCAGTCCCGACGTAACCAGCATCAAAACGATGAAACCGATACCTGACGAGGTTCTTAACGCCTCGAACTGATCATATTTTCCGTAGAATTCGAGCACCGGCCTTGCCAAGGCATCATAGGCATAGTGGCCAATGAACCAGCCCGCGATACCACCAAGCACCGAAGCGATTGTGGCAATCAGCGCATAGCGATAGGCACGGTTCGGGCGCGACAGCGCCATGGGCAGGAAAAGCACGTCTGCCGGAACCAGAAAAACCGAGCTTTCAACGAAAGCGATAAAAGCCAGCCACCATTCGGCGGATTTCCGTGCCGCAAGCGACAAGGTCCAATCGTAAAGTCCGCGAAGCATGATTTCCTCAAATTGCGAACCGCCTGAATAGGAAGAAAACAGCGTCGGCACAATGGCTGGATTGGAAGGAAGGAAAAACGCGACATTGTGCTTCATCTCGCGAAATGAAGAACTCGCCAGTTGACGAACCATGTTCTAACCGTATAGTCCGCGCGCATCTGGACCTCTTGGTCCGGGCCCCTATGGCGGAATTGGTAGACGCGCTCGACTCAAAATCGAGTTCCGCAAGGAGTGCTGGTTCGATTCCGGCTAGGGGCACCATTATTCACATTGTTATCTTTAAATTATGTGAGCTTAGGGGATGCGGCTTCACTAGTGGAGCGAATTTAACATTCGAGTCCCGTTCGCGGCAAGTGCCGCATTGAATGTCAAATTCAAAGCTCCACTAGAATCAAATAGTTATCTAGTGGTCCTTTGATTCCGACATTTGCTCGGGAGCTTGACCCAATTGGATGCAAATGTCGGAATCGAACCACTAGCGCCTTCCAGTCAGTCCCCTCATGGATTTCTATTTGATAACCTTGGCCTCATACACACCAGACAATGCGTCGATGTAAATTCGGTTTACTCGAACCTCTATAAGGCCTGCTCGATTGATGGTGCGGATGGCTCCTGCTTCCGCCGTCGCATTTTGGCATAAACTGGAATGTAATTGTCTCGAACAGAGGAGCCATCCATGTTTGAACTTGCCACTGTTGGAATCGACCTCGCAAAGTGTCCGATATCAGAATATTTGGCACCGACATATGCGTAGGTCATTGGAGTGTTTGCCTCATCTTGTTTGGTTGGTTTAGGCTGCGATATCCGTTGTCAGGATTGTTTGAAAGTACGCTAGATGCCGCCTTTGTCGTTGTTCCAGACCTTTGAGGTGGTTGCCCGGCGAAGCAGTTTCACGCTCGCGGCGGATGAAATGTGCCTAACCCAAAGCGCCGTCAGTCGCCAGATCAGGACGCTGGAGGACCAACTCGGCCTGCCCCTCTTCCGGCGCCTGCACCGGGCGATCGAACTGACCACCGCCGGGCGGCAGCTCTACGAATCCGTGACGCGCGGGCTGGAGGAAATCAAGGGATGCGTTGGCAGGCTGGGGGCCACAACCGCGAACCCGCAGATCACCGTCTCCGCCTCTGTCGCCTTTTCCTATTTCTGGCTGATGCCGCGGCTGGAGAGGTTCAGCACCCAGCATCCTGATTTTGACCTCAGGGTTCTCGCGACAGACCAGAAGGTGGACCTTCGCCGGGAAGGTGTGGATGTGGCGATATTGTACGGCAGCGGACAATGGGCGGGCGTCCGGGCGCATCTACTGTTCGGAGAGAAGGTCTATCCGGTTTGCAGCCCCAGCTATCTGCGCGGCCACCCCGAAATACGCGCGCCGTCCGATATGCTTGACCAGACGCTTTTACACCTCGACGGCGGTGGCAATATCTGGGGCGGTGTCGATTGGCATGTCTGGCTTATGACGCAAGGTGTGACAGGTCAGCCGGTAAGGCGCGGCGTGCAGTTGAACAGCTATCCGATGATCCTTCAGGCGGCTGAGGCCGGACGCGGCGTGGCGCTCGGCTGGAGCTATATCACGGACACGATGCTGGCCGACGGGCGGCTGGTCTGTCCGGTCGACAAGAACCTGGAAACGCGGGAGGGCTATTACGTCAGCGCATTGGAAAAAGCCGCAGATGCCCCCGCGACAGCCAGCTTCCTTCAGTGGATCAGGGAAGAGGTTGCCGAGTGTTCGAATCTGACATGATTTCCGGGAATGCAAGGCATTCGAATTGATCGTTTGAACCGTGACGCGAATTTCCGTCAATTGGGTCTTGAGAAACCCAATCCGGGAGCAAGCCCATGACCGAACTCGCGCTTCGCCGACCCACCCGCCGGGGACGCGGCGGTGCCGAGGTGACACCCGCGCTGCCCCCGATTACGCCCGGCATGGTTGGCGGTCGTTTTCAGCCGCTGACCCGGGCAGAGATGGAACGTGTCCATCACCTCGTCCTGCGCCTATTGGAGGATTTGGGATTTTCGCAGGTGACACCCACTCTTGAGGCTCGCGCGGTCGAAGCCGGGTGCCGTGTCGATGAGAACGGCCGCTTGCGGTTTCCCCGTGCGTTGGTTGAAGACGTGCTCGCCCGCACGCGGCGCAAGTTCACCCTCCACGGCATTGACCCGATTCACGATCTGGAGATCGGCGGAAAACGCGTGCATACCGGCACCGGCGGCGCCGCCCCGACCATTTCGGACTTTGAGACAGGCAAATACCGCGAAAGCACGGTGGCCGATCTTTATGACATTGCGCGGCTGGTCGACCGGCTGGACAATGTCCACTGGTATCACCGCTCGGTCGTAGCGCGCGACACCAACACGATCCTCGATCTTGATATCAACACCACCTATGCCTGCCTCTCAGGCACCACGAAGTCGATCGCCGTCAGCTATACGGATGGCAACAGCGTGCGCGCCGTACAGCCGATGCTGGACATGGTCGCGGGCGGCGAGGGCAAGTTCCGCGAACGGCCCTTCTGCACCGCGGTCTGCTGCCACGTTGTGCCGCCGATGCGCTTTGCCACCGAGAGCTGCGATGCAATGGAAGCGGCGGTTCTGGCTGGCATGCCGATCCTGCTGGTTTCGGCCGGTCAGGCAGGGGCGACGGCTCCGGCGGCGCTGGCGGGTGCGGTGGCGCAAGCCTGCGCCGAGGTGCTCGCAGGGCTCATCTTGTGCAACATCATCGACCCGGACTGCCGGGGCATTTTCGCGACCTGGCCCTTCGTGTCGGACCTGCGCACGGGTGCGATGTCGGGCGGCTCGGGCGAACAGGCGCTTCTGTCAGCGGCGTGCGCACAGATGGCAGGGTTCTACGATCTTCCCAACTCCGTCCCCGCGGGCATGACCGACAGCAAATTGCCGGATGCGCAATCCGGTGGGGAAAAAGGCTACACCATCTCTCTCGCTGCCCATGCCGGGGCTTCAATGATCCATGAATGCGCCGGAATGCACGGCAGCCTGATGGGCACCGCCTTCGAAAGCTATGTGTTGGACAATGACCTTCTGGGCGCGATCCTGCGCACTGTGAAGGGTGTCGAGGTCAGCGAGGACACGCTCAGCTTCGACGTCATTCGCGATGTAGTCATGGGTGCGGGCCACTTCCTTGGCCATCCGCAAACTTTCAACCGCATGAAGACCGACTATCTCTACCCCGAAATCGCCGACCGTCGCAGCATCAGCGAATGGCAGGAGGCCGGCGCGCGCGACGCCCGCGCGGTGGCGCGGGACAGGGTGCAAAAGATCTTGGTCGACCACTATCCACGCCATATCGGTGACGATGTCGATAAGCGGCTGCGCGATGCATATAACATCGTTTTGCCAAGGGCGCGCATGTTTACCGGAAACGGCTTCTGGTAAGCCATTGAATAGAAAGGGGGTACTTATGCAAACCCATGCGAAAGTGGTGATCGTCGGCGGTGGCATGATGGGGGTAGGGCTGGCCTATCACCTGGCCGAAGAAGGCTGGAAGGATATCCTGCTGATCGAGAAGGCGGAACTGACAAGCGGTTCCACCTGGCATGCGGCGGGCCAATGCCCATCGTTCATCGGCAATTACAACATGGCCAAGATCCACCACTACTCCAACACATTTTATCCGCGTCTGGAAGAACTGACCGGCCAACCCACCGGTTGGCACGGCTGCGGCGGCATCCGGCTTGCCACGACGCCAGAGGAGGTCGACTGGTTTCGTCATGTCGCGGGCTTTGCTGCCAATATCGGCTTTGAGATGGCGATCATCAGCCCCGACCGGATCTCGCGCGCTGAACCCTTGGCTGAAGACCGATGGTGTCCTTGCCGGCGCACATACAACGATGGACGGCCATGTCGACCCCGCAAGCGCCTGCAACGCCATGGCGGCCGGCGCGCGGCAATTGGGGGCAACGATCATCCGCCGCAACCGGGTGACCGATATCAACCGCCTGGAGTCGGGCGAGTTCGAGGTTGTCACGGAGCTAGGCAATGTCACATGCGAACACGTCGTCAATGCCGGTGGTTGCTATGCCCGCGAAGTGGGAAACTGGGTCGGGGTCGAGACCCCGATCACCAACATGGAACACCAATATCTGGTGACCGAGCCGCTTGAGGCTTTCAAGGGCGCCGATACCGAACTACCAGTAATGCGCGATCCGGCCACCGCCGGCTATTACCGGCAGGAACAGAAAGCGGGGCTGATCGGCATCTACGAACATCACGGCGCGAAAGAAGCCTGGGCGGCACAAGGCGGCAGGCCGGAATGGCAAAGCGAGAGCGAACTGTTCGAAGGCGACATCAACCGCATCGCCCCCTGGCTTGAAAAGGCACTCGAGCGGATGCCCATCTTTGCCGAAGCGGGTATCAAGCGCGTTATCAACGGCGCTATCCCGCACACACCGGACGGCAATCCGCTGGTTGGCCCGGCGCATGGGGTGCCGAATTTCTGGCAATGCTGCGGCTCGTCCATCGGCATCGCCCAGGGTGCGGGCTGTGGCAAGTATCTGGCGCAATGGATGGTGCATGGCGATGCCGAGATCAACATGGCCAGCGTCGATCCGCGCCGCTTTGGGCGCTTCGCCGACGCAGACTACACCCGCGCGAAAAGCTTCGATGACTATCACAACATGTTCGAAACCCCGCTGCCCGACCGCGAAATTCATGCCGGTCGCCCGCGCCGCGTGACGCCGCTCTACGAAAAGCTGAAAGACAAAGGCGCCGTCTACACCGAGGTCTACGGCTGGGAGCGGCCGAAATATTTCGCCCCCACCGGTTTCGTCGAAAAGCTGCAATACCGCCGCAACAACGTCTTCGATCTGGTGGCCGCCGAATGCCGCGCAGTGCGCGAGCGGGTTGGCATCATGGACTTGTCAAGTTTTGCCAAGTTCGATGTGAGTGGCCCCGGTGCCGAGGCGCTTCTGGACCGGCTGACTGCCAATCGGTTGCCGAAGAAGGCGGGCGGCATCAACCTGACGCATGTTCTGTCCAAAGCTGGTCGGATTGAAGGCGAATGGACCATCACGCGGCTCGACGATGATCGCTTCTATGTACTGTCCGGCGCGGGAAGCGAACGCCAGGTGCTTGACCATCTGAACGCCGCCGGTGACGATGTGACCATCGCCAATGTCACCGATGAATTCGGCATGCTGGTCCTGGCGGGACCAAAATCGCGCGACGTCCTCGCGCCGCTGACCGATGCGGATCTGACCAACGCATCGTTTCGCTGGCTGTCGGGGCAGGAGATCGCTATCGCCGGCATTCCCGTTCGTGCCCTTCGGGTCAACTATGTCGGGGAACTGGGCTGGGAACTGCACGCCCCTATGGGTGATCTGGCGACGCTTTATGATGCAATCTGGGCGTCGGGCGCGGCGCATGGCATTGGCGCATTCGGCAGCATCGCGGTCAACTCCCTGCGCATGGAAAAAGGCTATCGCGGTTTTGGTGCCGAATTGACTAACGAGATCACCTTGATCGAGGCCGATTGCCAGCGCTTCTACGCTCCCCAAAAAGGCGATTTCAACGGTCGCGCCGCGACCGAGGCCACTCGCGAAAACGGCATAGCGACGCGGCTTGTATATGGTGAAGTCGCCGCGACCGATTGCGACATCTACGGCGGCGAGGCGGTGATGCAGGGCGAGCGTGTGGTGGGGGTCTGCACCTCTGGCGGCTTTGGCTATGCGACAGGCAAAAGCCTGGCCTTTGCTTATATTGAACCGGATATGTCAGGCGGGCTGGAGGTCGTCATTCTCGGCGAACGCCGCGCGCTGATATTACATGCTGAACCTGTCTGGGATCCGACCAACGCACGGCAGAAAGCATGATGTCGGATCGGACTATATCCTGTCATTTGCGGCCAATCCGCAATCGCTCATCCTGAAACAGACCGCCGATGCAGACGGTGGACACCGCGGGCACGATCGAGAAAACCGGTTGCACGACTAGATTAGTGTATGTTGCCCAAAACTGTGCAGCGATTTTCCGTCAAGGATTTGTGTTACGCCAAATATTTGGAGCGGTTCAGCTTTGGCCAATTCGCTGAACCGCTCCTGCTTGAATCCTGACCCTATCCATATACCAGATGGGGCAACCAGGTAATGATCGGCGGATAGAGCATACAGACCGTCAGGCCAATGAGCTGTATCGCAAGAAACGGCAACGCTGATTTGAAAATGCGCGTCATTGGAATTTCCGGCGGTGCCACGCCACGCAGGTAAAACAGTGCATAACCGAAGGGCGGCGACAGGAAACTCATCTGCATATTGACGAGATAAAGAACGCCAAACCACAAGACGAGATCGTCCGGATCGCTAAAGCCGAACGCCGGAGCGCCAAGTCCGACGATGATCGGCACGAAGATCGGCACACACAAGAGCAAAATGCCGACCCAATCCAGAAACATGCCAAGAATGATCAGGATGATTTGCATCATGATGAGGATGCCCCATGGCCCCAAACCACTGGCCGCCATGGACTCCTGTACGAATTGCTGCCCCCCTCGATCACATAAAGACCGACAAAGATCGTCGCGCCGAACATGATCCACAAGACCATCGCCGTTGCCTTGAGCGTAACCATGCACGCATCGCGAACAGTGGCCCAGGTCAGTTTCTGGTGAATGGCGGCAACAATAAAGGCTCCGAAGGTGCCAATGCCAGCCGCTTCCACAGGTGTTGCAACGCCCGTAAAGATGACGCCGAGAACCAGAACCACCAGCGTTATCGGCGCCGCCATCTTGCTGACGAGGCGGAGTTTCTCAACAAATGAGATGCGCTCGGCCAGCGGGATCGGCGGACCTTTTTCCGGATAAATATAGCACATCACGATGACGTAAAGGATGTAGAGACCAGACAGAAAAAGGCCCGGCAAAACGGCACCGATAAACAATTCGCCAACCGATTGCTCGGCAACGACCGCATAGATGATGGCAAGAATCGACGGCGGGATCAGGATACCAAGCGTGCCGCCAGCCATGATCGATCCCATGGCGATTTCGGGGTTGTACTGACGCTTGAGCATCGCAGGTAGTGCGATGATGCCCATGGTCACCACAGCCGCTCCAATCACGCCAACCATCGCCGCCAATATCGTCGACGCAATGATCGTTGCTGCGGCAAGCCCGCCTCTCACGCCCCCGAGCACCTTGTAGATCACATCGAACATATCGTTGATGATGCCCGCTCGTTCGAGCATCGAAGCCATGAAAATGAAGAGCGGGATGGCCGAAAGCTGGTAATTGGTCATCAACGGAAAAATGCGACTGGGCACAATGTTGAGCGTCTGCGCATCGCCAAGAACGAACAGGAACACACAGGCAAGGCCGCCGGTAACGAAAGCTAGCGGCAGGCCCGCCATCAACAGCACCAGCAAGCTGCCAAACATGATGAGGGTGAGCCACCCGATGGAAATGTCGATACCCATCGCTCAGGCCCCCCTTGTCGCGACAATCATGCGGATGTCCTGGGCGAATTTCGAGATGCCTTGTAACAACAACAGCACCCCGCCAACCACCATTGCCCATTTCATCGGCCAATAGGCGATACGCCATTCGGTAAAGGAAACTTCCGAAACGCGTGTTGCGTCCAAAGCGAAGATCCAGCTCGTGACCAGCAAGACACCGGCAAAAATAAAGAAAAACACCGAGGTGAGAATGTTGACGATGGCTTTGCGGCGCGGCGACATCGGCGCGTAGAAAATATCGACGCGCACATGGTTTTCGGTCAGCATCGCGTATGCGCCACAGATCAGATATTGCATGCCGAACATGAGGAACATGCCCTCATGTGCCCAGATGGTCGGTGAGTTGAAGACGTAGCGGGCAACGACCTCGTAATAGTAAACAAAGACGGCAATGACAGACCAGTATGAAACGAACTCGCCGGTCACAAAAGACAGTCTGTCGATGGCACCCGTCCAACCGGTCGAGATGTGTTCGACATCTTCCTTGCGCCCAAGCACTTCGTCTTCGGACGGGACCGTCGGATCAATTTCTTCCGCTGCTGCATCGGCTGCCATTTCGCGTCCATGGCGAACATTGGCCGCTTTTGTAAGCGACGGCAGAAGGGCAACATCGACGATCAGTCCGGCGAGGATAACCAGAAATCCGTAAAATGCCCGGCTGCTCCAGGCATTGAGACGTGCCGCCGCCCGATCGGCTGTCGGCTTTGCCTCTTCAAGAGTTTTTTGCGAATCCTCGATCCGCTTCTTGCGAACCTCGAGCTGTCTCTGGGCTCGTTTGAGCTTCAGTTCGGCTGAACGCTTGGCAAGGCTATCGGCCTCCGCCTCATCGAAGTCGGCTTGCAACTGCGTCAGTTGGCTTCCGGAATTGGCAACTCGCGTGGTTTCGCGGGCCAGCGCTGATTGAGCGACATTGACCTGGTTTGCCGCGTCAGAGTAAACGACCCGCGCTTCACGCTGGGACGAATTCGCATACAGAATGAAAATGAACACGGGGATATAGAGAAAGCCCCATTTGTTCCTCAGATACAGCCGATGAAGGCCGACCATCCCGCCGGTTACGAGGATCAGATATCCCAGCGCCACCGAATACCCCCGGCGACCGCCGATGGATGAGCGTCGCGCCAACACCATCGCAATGAGTGGGAACACAAAAGTCCGGTCCAGTACAGCCAATGCGGCAGTACGAACGTCAGTGAAGGCATTGTAAGCTCCTGATGCGTTGGGCGAAGAGACCGGCTCCTCCACAATGGAGAAGCCGGCCCGTTTCAACGGAAGCAATTTGGAATAAAAAGCTTCCTAGAGCTTGAGTTCGTGGCCTTCCAGAATCGCTTCATCAATGTAGCCAAGTGAACCCGAACGCATATAGTCGAGCTGGATTTTGAAAATCCGCGCCGCATCCTTGTCCTTGTTGGCCCAGTTGAACCAGATTGGAACCGCAACCTCGGTCATCAACTGCACATCGTCCTGGCTAAGCCGCGTGATCTCTGTTCCATCGGCTTCAAACTTCGGCCAGGCTTCCTGGTTCGCCTTTTGAATGCCCGCAAAATGCACATGTGAGTAAACCTGCGTTTCCATTTCGACGAACTGCTTCATCTGGTCGCTAAGCGCATTCCACGCGTCCATGCCAACCGTAATGTCCATAAGATCGACCGGCTGGTAGACGGACATGAAACCGGGAGGCCCCATGGAAATGTATTTTGTCACCTGACTGAAACCGAGCGCATAATTGACCGCCGGGCCGGTGTAATCGGCAACGTCGATTGTGCCCTTCTCCAAAGCCGGGAAGATTTCCGAGCCCGGAAGCACCGTCGTCTTGGCACCCAATGCCTGAAACACTTCCGCGACCATGCCGCCGGGAAGGCGCATCTTGCGTCCACGGAAATCGTCGACGGAACGGATCGGAACCTTGGAATGGATCAGGTTTGCGTCATGCTGGACAGGTCCGACATAGTGCATGTTCTGGGCTGCATAGAGTTCGCGCGTGATTTCAAGGCCGCCCAGGCCATAGTAAAATGCATCGAATTCGCTCGGATTGCGCAAACCCAGAGGATATGAAGTCAGAAACACTGCCGCCGGGATAATACCTTGCGCATAGATTGTGAACGGATTGACCGCTTGCAAAACGCCATTCTTGACGGCGTCGAAGAGTTGGAAGTCACCGACGACGTCATTGGCGCCGTAAGGCTCGAAAGCCAGCTCGCCACCAGTCTTTTCGACAATCGTCCCACACCATTTCTTGAAAATATCAAGTCCGGCTCCACCGGGCCATGATGTCTGGATTTTCCAGGTGGTTGTCTCACCTTGCGCAGTAGCGATAGCCGGGGCGGCAAGGGTCGCACTCGCGGCCGCACCCAACAATGCCGAACTACGTATAAGATTTCGGCGCGTAATCTCTGCCATTCCCAATCTCCTCCATTGATTTTTTGTTGGCACTCTGGCGGTGCCTTCACCGGCATTCATCACGTTTTACGAGGTTGCCTTATTTGCAGTTTCGCACCGAAATTCGTGCGACGCAATGTCACGCCATTGGCCTTTAGTCTTGTTCCAGTTCAAGCAAACAGAACCGCGACCACCTGTCTGGTTTTTGCTCTATCTCCAGATATTTGATCCATGGCTCTTTCTGGCGTTCGACATCTCCTGACCTGCGCAACCGTGTCTGACGCAACGAACATGTTCGCGACCTGCACATCAGTGATGGCCTGAAAAGCCATCATTGATGTCGGAGACTTGCAGAACGTCACCGGTCCCCTCGACCTTGCCACAAATTCCCTCCGGCAGGATGATGCCATTTAGCCGCCCGATGCTCTAAGCTAGGTTCACCTGATCTCGCGCGCTTAGTCGCATTCGACCCTGGTTCAAGAATATATTTCCTGACGGCATGGGATCTGCGGTCAACCATCCATGGAGAAGAGACATGTCAGACCTCAAAAAGTCGGAAATCTCCGAGATGCGCCCGAAAATCACCGTCATCGGTGTCGGCGGCGGCGGCGGAAATGCCGTAAACAACATGATCGCGGAACAACTTGAAGGTGCCGAATTTGTCGTCGCCAATACCGATGCGCAAGCGCTGACTATGTCGAAAGCGCCAAGGCTGATCCAGCTTGGCGCGCATGTCACGGAAGGGTTGGGAGCAGGCTCGCTTCCCGAGATTGGACGCGCTGCGGCCGAAGAATCGATAGACGAAATCATGGATCATCTGTCGGGCACCAATATGTGCTTTGTGACGGCGGGAATGGGTGGCGGCACCGGCACCGGCGCTGCTCCGGTCATCGCGCAAGCCGCTCGAAACGCCGGCATATTGACAGTTGCCGTGGTCACCAAGCCGTTCGCTTTCGAAGGCAAGCGCCGCATGGAAATGGCTGATCAAGGCATTGAACGGCTTCGTGAAGGTTCCGACACGGTGATCGTTATTCCAAACCAGAATCTGTTCAGGGTAGCGGACGCCAAGACCACATTTTCCGATGCTTTCGTCATTGCCGACCGGGTGCTTTATTCCGGCGTTGGCTGCATTACCGACCTGATCGTCAAAGAAGGATTGATCAATCTCGATTTCGCAGACGTGAAATCGGTGATGAAGGACATGGGCCGGGCCATGATGGGAACCGGCGAAGCCTCAGGCCAGGGACGCGCAATCAGCGCCGCCGAAGCTGCCATCGCCAACCCGCTGCTCGACGAAGTTTCGATGAAAGGCGCGAGGGGCGTTCTCGTCTCCATATCCGGCGGCATGGATATGACGCTATTTGAAGTTGACGAAGCGGCCACGCGCATACGCGAAGAAGTCTATGAGGATGCCGACATCATTGTCGGAGCCATATTCGACAAGAGCCTCGAAGGAAAATTCAAGGTATCTGTCGTAGCTGCGGGGCTTGACCAGCCGCAGATCGGTGACAGGCATTTGTCGGAAGCCATGCATGGCCAACCGGTTCAACCGCGAACCCTTCAATAGCGTTCCGGTTTTTCGCTGCCGTATCCGAGAACGAAAACTTCAGCCTCTTTTCAGCAGGCTGCGCACACGATTGCGCAGAATACGTGCCATGTTGCGCGTTTCGCGATAGAGGTGCAATTGCGATGCAGCCTGGCGCACAACGCGGTCGGCATCGGGCGTCAAACCGATCACGAAGGTGCCAATCGGCCTGCGTTCCATCCACAAACGGCTCATGACCGGATGATCGGGCACCGCACAGCTATCTGAAATCATCACATTGGGATCTTCAAGATGCTGCTTGGTCACCTCGATCATCAACAGCGTGCCGGGTGAATAGGCTGATAACGCCTCGTCATAAGCCGTCTTCCATGTGTAGGCGACGCCTTGTTCGATGAAGACAATCAGGCTGGCAATGACACGCCCATCAATGGAAAGGGTGTGAATGCGGCACATATCGCGCTCGGCCAGCCGGTGCACCGCCTCGCGGGCAAAGGCAGCGCGATAGCGGTCGACAGCCATAGCGGTTCGCTCCCGCCCCTTCCACCCGGACGCCTCCAGTGCAAGAAAGCTCTCGATGGCACCACGAATTTCCTCGGAGCTGCGCGCCACGGTATGGCTGATCTCCCCCGTATCGGCCAGCCGCCGCCACTGGCGACGAAATTCGCGGTAGTGATGAGCGCGCAAAGCCGTCTTGAGATAAGTATCCCCGTCGAGGTCGCTGTCGAGCACAGGCCTTTGCGCTTCGTCGGTGGTGACCAGCGTCAGGTTTCGCGAATCCGCAACAGTCTTTAACAGGCCTGCCATAGGGCCATCCATCCGCATATCGGGCAGAGCAAACACCTTCGGCAGCTTCAAATGCTGTCTCGACAACATGTCGAAGAAATCTTCCAAAACCCCCAACGGGTCGTCGCGATCAACGAGCGGTGTGCCGGTCGGGCCAAATGGGCTCGCCCATGTGCGCATGATCGACGTGCCAAGCGGCACAGGCGATCTTTCCACCGAAAATGGAACGAGCAGGCGCAGCCGCGAACGCTCAGAATGTCCATCGCGGATAACGGCAAGCCGCACTTCGCGGTCTTCCAGCCTTGGCATGGCGGGCGCGAGGAAGCGCGGATTGAAAAAACATTCGGCTCGACCGTGCGGGCACACAGATGATCGAGCTCATCGGCCAGATCAAAACCGGCGGAAGCCGGGTAGATGGCAAGACGCCGCTCCGGCCGATTGTCGGCCAGCAATTCGATCTGCGCCATGTCGGCGCTGTCACGCACCATTCCGGCGAGACTTGACACCATCGCGCCCGCAGGGCCGCCACTGGTCTCCTCGATCAGCGGGGTTGCAGCCATTATGCGCCACTCCTTGCCGGCACAAATATCAACATGGCAATTCCAAGCCGGTGCCAGACAGTGAAAAACAGGGCGACCGCTTCAAACAGCATGGCCAAAACAGTTGCTATCGCAGCCCCCCACAGGCCAAGAGACGGCAACAGCAGGATGTTAAGGCCAATATTCAGCGCCAGCGTCATGGCGTAGACACCGGCACAGACATTTTGATTGCCGCTCATGGTAAGCAGGCTTTCGCACGGCCCCACGGCAGCGCGCGCCACGACGCCAAAAACCAGCAGGAACAACAAGGGATAACCGGCGACGAACTCTTCACCGAATAACATCAGCATCGGCTTTCCAAGGACGACAACCACCGCTGCCATCGCCAGCGACGGCCAGAACGTCCACGAGACCGTTTCGCGGGCAAAATCGGCCAGTTTTTCTGGATCGCTATGAGTGAACTGGGCGTAGCGCTGCGCAACGCCTGCCTTGACGGCGAAATAGACGAAATGCACCAGTGCCAGCGTTTTTACCGTAGCAAAATAGATCGCCACTTCCTCCGGGTCACGATAGAAGCCGACCATAAGGACGTCCGCATTGGTCAGCAGATAGAAAAACTCTCGACCAGAAAAATAGGCAGCGAGACAATAAACCAGGCGCTGAAATTTACGGTAATCGGCCCCGTCGGAACGATCTTTTCGAGCCGTGTGCTAAGATTGGCCAACTGAATGACAGCCGTGGCGTAAGTGGCCGCTATCGAGGCCAGAATTGCTGTTCTGGCATCCGGCTCAAAACCAATACCGACCGCCAGAACCATGAACACGAGGATCAGGATCGGCCGCGATATGTATGTCGGCAGCAGCGCGGAAAGCGCCCATGAATGCGCCCGCGAAATGCCCTGCATGAGGTCGGTAAGCGCAATCATCGGCATACAGAAAACGCCGAGCAGAAATGGCACGACGTAGTAATTCTCGATTGATCCCGAAAACAACCAGATACCAAGTGCTCCAATACCGGCAATCAGTGTCGAGGCTATGAGGACAAAATAGCGGCTGGCTACGACGATGCCACGCAACTCATCCATCCTGCCTTGCTGTCGAAACTCGGGAATGAAGCGAATGACCGAAGTGCTGAAGCCGAGGCAGGATATGCTTCCGATGATCAGCATTGTCACCCAGACCAGGACGAAGATGCCGTATTCGAAACCGCCCATCCAGCGGGCCATCAACACCTGGCTGATAAAGGCAATTGCCGCACTGACGACGCGCACGGCAAAAGCAATCAGCGACATGCGGCCTGCTTCACCGCGTTCGTCTGCGGTGAACAGGATGACGTCGATCCGGTCAAGCAATGGCCGTACACGCAGCGCAATGCGCTGCGGTAATATCCGGTCGGCTGTGGTGGCCGCGGAAAATCGCACGCCATTACTCTCCGTCTGCCGCAAAATGATGTCACCGTCCTAATCGAAACACATTAAGAAACGGTGGTTGGGATAAACGAGACGGAAGCTGGCTCAATCAAACCCTGTCCAGCCCTTTGGAGCATCGGAGCGAAAAGTGGAATCCGGTTTTCGGATAATTCCGATGCTCTATCATAGTGACAGAGCATCCTTTGTGCGCCCAATTGGACGTACGCGCTCCAGAGTATCTTTTCTATTTTTTCAGCACATCTGCCCAATCGTCATGGCGTTGGAACTGTGCAGCAGCAAAGGGGCAAAGCGGAATGATCGTCTTGCCAGCGGTGCGTGCATCTTCAACAGCGCGGGTGACAAGGCGCAAGCCCGCCCCCTGCCCGCGAAAAGCGCCGGGAACCTCGGTATGGTCGATGATGATCTGGTGTTCGCCAACCTTGGTGAAAGTCATCTCCGCTTCCGCGCCATCAGGTCCTCGCAGCACATAACGTCCTTTGGAGCCGTGATCCTCCAGTTCGATTTCAGGCAGTTGATCGTTCATTGAGATGGTCCTTTCTGCACGTCTTTGAAAAGAAATTGCCGCGCGGCTTCGATTTCGCCAGGGCGTACCTCATGGCCGCCTTCATGCCACTCGACCGAAACGTCAGCTTCCAACTCAGCCAGATAGGCTTCCAGCCGTTTCGTCAAGTCAGGCGGGCAGATCGGATCGCGCCGCCCAGCCGTAATCAAAAAGCGTTTGCCTGCAAATGTGTCGCGAACCTTCGGTTCAAACGGAATGAGCGGATGCATCAGCACTGCCGCATCAAACAGATCCGGCGCAGCGAACGCCACTGAAGCCAGAATATTTGCGCCATTGGAATAGCCAAGGCCGAGCACCGAAGAACGTTCATCTGCCGCGACATGGGCTTTGATGAAGCCAACCATCTTGTCCGTCGCGCGCGCCAGGTCATCCATATCGTAAACGCCTTCGCCAGTGCGGCGAAAAAGCGCGCCGCACCCATTTCAAGGACATCGCCACGCGGCGAAATGATCCTCGCTTCTGGCAGGAGATCATGGCCCAGCGACAGGAATTGGGTTTCATCCCCGCCGGTGCCGTGAAAGACGAAAAGCAATGGACCGCCCGGTGAACCGGGCAGTACCTTGTGAATATAAGCGTCCTTGCTCATGGCATTTTTCTCATGCTTCCAAAGGTTGCAAATGCTGCGCAAGATAGGGCCGCAGATGCTCGTGCTGCTTCGGCAGTTTCAACACTTCACCCAGATGCGCCGTATCCTCGTCACGATCGAACCCCGGCTCGTTGGTCGCAATTTCGAACAACACTCCACCCGGCGTGCGGAAATAGATCGACCAGAAATAGTCGCGATCAATCACCGGCGTGACCTGATAGCCCGTATCCAAGAGTGCCTTGCGAACTTCGAGCTGCTTTGCCCTGTTTTCAACCGCAAAAGCGACGTGGTGAACAGAACCCGCCCCCAGATTGGCAAGACCGGCACCCGGCAGCGTTTCAATATCGATGGTGGACGCACCATTGCCATTCTTGATGGCGAGACGCTTGACGCTACCTGCCTTGTCGAACTCTTCATACCCCATGAACTTTAGCAACTCTTCGGTCGCACCAGAATCCCTCAGTCGCAGTGAAACCGAATGAAAGCCACGGATCGCCTCATCGGCAGCCACGCCACCCTCGCTCCATGGTGAACGTGTGTCAGCCTTGTCTTCAACCAAAGCAAAACCGTCGCCGTCCGGCCCCGAAAAACTGAGCCGTTTTTCGCCGAATGTTTCCGACAGGCCGAGACCGGTCACCCCTTCATCGGCAAAACGCTGTTGCCAGAAAGCTAGTGTTCCTGGAGGAACCGAATAAACCGTGCTTCCAACTTCACCGGCACCGGGGTGCCCCTTGCCGATGTCGGGAAATGGAAAATAGGTCATCACCGAACCCGGTGTGCCGACTTCGTCAGCGTAGTAAAGGTGGTAGACGTCCGGCGCATCGAAATTGACCGTCTGCTTGACGCGCCGCAGTCCAAGCTTGCGGGTGAAGAATTCATTGTTTTCGCGTGCATCGCTGGCCATTGAAGTCACATGATGCAGGCCTTTGATCTGTGTGAGCATGGCAATGCTCCTTTCTACCTTGGTGCGGCCCCAGCCGCTGTCCTCAGCAATATGAGGCCGTGAAGGTGCTGCGCAAAGATGCCAAACACAGAATGAACTGTGCTGTAATAGTGAACAATGGCAGGTCGATTGTTTACCCGAACCGTGGCGCGGATTTCAAGCATGCAAAAGCCCGCGCTATTGCCAGCGCGGGCCATGAAGCAGAAATGAATCTGCTGCTTATTGCGTGATGATCAGACGCTGCTCGTCGCGTTTTTGTGCATAACTGCCCTTGTCATAGGCCGTCTGCGCTTCAAGCTGCTCCTTGGTGAAGTTGGTGTATAGATATCGATTGCCGTCCTTGTCGGTCATGAATTTCAGATTATCCATGCCAACGGCAACCTCTTTCTCACCCATGCCGAGAAAGCCGCCAACGTCGATAATGATCGCATCCACCTTGCTGTCCGGCGTCAAGACGACATCGCCGATCTCGCCGACATTAGCATCGCCTGCACCATAAACGGTGGTGCCAACCAGATTTTCGGCGCGTATGTCACCCATCGGCATTTCGGTGAGCGTTGAGCGATCGATCGCCGCCGTCTCGGTTTCATCTGTGATGGCTGCTTCAGGTGTAGCAGGTGCCTGCGCAGTCTGCTCACCGGCAGGTGCGGCCTCAGGAGTAGAGGGTGCCTGTGCAGTCTGCTCACCGGCAGCATCATTTGCCGGTGCCATCGCGTCTGGCTCGGTCTGCGCCGTATCGGTCGTCGGCGTCGTGGTTGCAGGCGCGCTTGCATCTGCTGCTGCCACTGGGGGAGCTGGATCGTAGGCGCGACGATCAAAGTCCGGCAAAGCCTCCAACTCTTCCTTGGTGCCCTGCACAACCAGCCAGCGGTCGCCATCCTTTTCAGCCCACTGTGCCTTGTCGTAAGCAAAAGCAACGCTCTTTTCGCCAAGGCCAAGGAAGCCACCGACACCGATCACCAGTGATTCAACGTCACCGTTCTTTGACAGAATGATGTCGTTGACGTCACCGATATTCTCGGCGTCGTCGCCGCTACCATTATAAACGCTTTCACCGATAATGTTGGTGGCAAGCTTGCCATCAGCACGTTCAACCGGTGCAGCGTTCATGTCGGCAGGCTCGTTTTGCGCGGTATCGGCTGACGGAACCGTGCCATCGGCCGGTGCCGTCATGGTGCCTTCAGGCGCCAGCGTATCCGTCGGCATCGTCTCCGAAACCTGCGGAGTTGCCGGTAGCGGCTGATATGGCACGACGTCGAATTCCTGCTGTGCCTTCAGTTCATCCTTTGTGGTTGGGGCAACAAGCCAGCGATCACCGTTCTTCTCGGCCCACTGCAACTTGCCGAAATCAAACGTTACGTTTTTCGCGCCAACGCCGAGGAACCCACCAACGCCGATCACGACAGACTGAGCATTGCCGTCCTTGTCGAAGACGACATCGGTTACCTTACCGATATTTTCGGCATCATCACCGGGGCCATTATAGACCGATTCACCGATGATATTGCCAACCAGAGTACCATCAGCGCGGGCAACGGGTGCAACAGGCATCGCGTTATCAGTCGCGGGCGCCGGTGTCGTTGCGGGCACGGTGGTGTCTTGCGCATAGGCGCCTGATGCGAGCAACGACACAAGGGCGGTAGTAGCCATCAATGTGCGGAACATGTTATCTCTCCTCATCTGCTAATTCGGTTTCACCGGACCCTGATCGAGTAAAGATCACGGCGCGGTATTCACATCTCCACAACGCGACCATGCCCGCCTTGTTCCAAAATTTTGCATCTACGAATTGCCAAATGCATCTGCCAACACAGCGCTGAAACGAAAAGCGCGGGAACAGGGAACCATCTGTCTCCATTGCCGTTTTTAGCTTTGGCTTTAATTTTCGCAGGACAGCCCCAGGAAAAGAAAAGCCTTTCCAGAAAATCCTCCAGCTTGAACATCCGGGAGCTTCGAATATGAAATTTGCCGTCGTGTTGAACAGGGATGGCGGCACCTTGCGCACCGCAGATCTGACCGATCTGACCGGACGCATGCAGAGGGTTTTGAAGCGGCAGGCCATGACCTCACCATTGAAGTTGTCGGTGGGAAGGATGTGGTGAACGCTCTCGATAAAGCCGTCGCGCGAAGCGGCATCAACGCCGTTCTGGTCGGCGGCGGCGATGGCACGGTCTCGGCTGCGGCGGCGCGGCTGATGGGCAAGAAAAAGGCACTGGCGGTGTTGCCAGCCGGCACCATGAACCTTTTTGCACGAAGCCTCACCATCCCCCAGTCGCTCAATGCGGCAATTGAAAGCTTTGCCAACGGCAAGATCGTGGCCGTCGACATGGCCAGCGCCAATGGCGAACCATTTGTGCATCAATTTTCGATCGGCATGCACGCCAAGTTGGTGCATATGCGAGATCAGATGGATTTCGATTCAAGACTGGGAAAAATCCGCGCTTCCGCCCAAGCGGCCTGGGCAACGGTCAACAATCCGCCTGCTCTGGACGTGGCGCTGACTATCGGCAAGGCCGAGATCATCACCCGCGCAACTGCCATCGGCATCACCAACAACCTGTTCGGCGAGGGTCATTTGCCTTACGCTGCAAACCCGGCAGGGGGTGTGTTGGGCATTTACATCACGGTTGCCAACGACAAGGGCAAACTGCTGAATTTCTTCTTCAACATGGCGCGCGGCAAATGGCGCGGCAGCGAACATGTGGAAATCCATCAAAGTGAACGTGTGATCTTGAAAATCCGCTCTTCAAGCAAAGCGTTTCACGCGGTTCGCGATGGCGAACTGACGAAGTTGGAAAAGACAACAACAATTGAAATCCACCCCAAAACTCTCAACGTCCTCGTGCCATCTTCGCCATAAACACAGGTCAAAGCGGACCATCATGCCCAGGGTCATCGCGGTCCGGCTTGGTGTTTTCACGATAAATCGCATAGGCGGCAAGTGCCGCCAACGGTCCCAGCAAAACGCCTGCCCCGCTCTTGCTGCCTAACAGTGCTGGCAAGGCAGCAAATGCAGCACTCACCCCGACTGCCGTCATGTCCGCTTTGCGCCTTCTTCGGCGTCGGCGTGATCGCGACCCTCCCGAAAGCCGGAAGATCAACACGATAAGACCAGCCAGAATGAGGAAGCCAACGCCGAACCCCAACGCCGCGTGCAACAGGCCATAGCGCATAGCCGTCCAGATGAAGCCGGACGCGATCAGGAATCCGCAACCGCAAAACGCCGCCAAAGCGGCCAGAAAATAAGCGATGGCAGCCAGACGCGCACGGCGCATGGCCTCAACCGTTTCACCCGACGCCATGCCGGCAATCAGCGATGCGACAAACCCCATAAGGATAAACCCTTAGCGTCGCGACAACAAGGCAAACAGAAACCCGGCCGCCCCGGCAAGCGCCAGAGACGTGATGGGTTTTTCGCGCACATTGGCAAGAATCTGTTCTTCAAAATCATGGGCATTGGCGCGCAGACTATCCATTGCGGCTTCGCCATGTTCACGCAACTGCTCCACCCCTTCAGCCGCAGCACGGCGGGCAGTGCCGGCACCATGTTCGCCAGTCGCGGCCAGTTGCTTGGTAAGTTTGGCTATATCCGCCTTGAGCAGCTTGATGTCCGCTTCAAGATCAGACGTTGTTCTTGTGCCGTTCGCCGTTTTCCCGGATGCCGTTACCATATAAAACTCCTTGTAAATATTGCCTGATAACGCCCAAGACGCATCAAGGTTCCCAAAAAGCCAACATCAATGCATCCACCATCCGCCCTCTAACTTAAGACGAGCGGGTCTATACCAGAGGGCGCGCCCCTTCATCCGGACCTTGCCAGCCGGATATATCTTTCAGTCCCTCGGCATCGATCACTTCGCAACCGCCATCACGCCACAAGATCAATTTACGGTCCATGAGTTTGCGCAATGTCTTGTTGGTGTGAACCAGCGACAAGCCAAGCGTATCGGCCACATGCTGCTGGGTGATGGGAATTTCCACCGGCTTCTTTCCGTTCAGCCCAACCACCTGTGCCCGTCCGTGAATGAATACGATGAGATAGGCCGCACGTTCCAGCGCAGTACGACGCCCGACACTCAGCAAATTCTCATCGAGCATTCGCTCTTCGCGGGCGGCAAGCCATGTGATGTCGTAGGCAAGACCGGGGTGATTTTGGTACAGCTTGGGCAGGTTCTCCCGTTCGAACACGCAAAGAAGAAGGCTTGAAAGCGCTTCAACCGAATGCTGCATTTCGTCCATGACGCTGCCTTGCAGGCCGATCAGGTCTCCGGGCATGACATAATTGAGAATTTGACGACGTCCATCCGGCAATAGCTTGTAACGAAAGCCCCACCCCGACAGCACCGTGTAAAGATGTGCACTATGGCTGCCTTCAACCAGCACGGTGGCACCCCGGTCGACCGCCAGTTCGCCTTTCTTGAAATCGCTGATAAAGGCCAGTTCCTGTTTCTCGAACGCACGAAATGCCGACAATGGCCGAAGCGGACAATTTTCGCATGAATAACGGCGGCTGGAAGGTGCATGGTCAATTTTTCCAGACATTTCTTCCCTTTTCCAGCGCGCGAGAGCAGCAGCCGACACGTAGCTGCCAGCGTTGCGACCATTCTGATGCTCAAACTCTAAACGTATCCGAACCCTCAACGTTCCGTGGCAAAATGACTAACCTATGTCTTATTTAAATGACAGTACGCCGATTTGCGTTCATGACACGCTTCCTCTTCCACGGAGTTTACAGCCTGTGCCAGTTTCACTCGACGGATTACGTATCCTCGTTCTTGAAGACGAGGTTCTTATTGCCCTCGACGTCGAGCAGATCTGCAGGGATCACGGCGCAAGCGAAGTCGTGACTGCAACAAGCCTGCCTGAAATTGACGGCATCTCTCTCGCCGATACATTCGACGTGGCCATCATCGACATGGTGCTGGATGGCGCATCGACATTGGAATTCGCCAAGCAGCTGCAAGACCATGGCGTGCCCTTCGTTTTCGCGTCCGGCTATTCGATCACTGACGAAATCGGCGAATTGTTTCCGGGTGTGAAATATGTCGAGAAGCCTTACGGAGGCGCTGATATCGTCAACGCGGTGGCGCATTCGCATGGAACCAGAGGCACTCAACGCGCCGACGACGTCATCACCTGAGCCGAAATCGCATCGGGGCCATAGTCCTCTTCACCGGCAACGTGCAAGACCTCCTGCAAGCGGCTACGGGCGCGGCTGACGCGGCTTTTGATCGTCCCGACAGCGCAACCGCAAATCTCGGCCGCTTCTTCGTACGAAAAGCCGGACGCGCCGATCAAAACGATGGCTTCACGCTGGTCTTCCGGCAATTGCTCAAGCGCACTGCGAAAATCCTTCAGGTCGAGCTGTCCGTGTTGGGCTGGATGAACCGAGAGCCGGGCAGTCATGATACCATCGCTGTCTTGCACCTCACGCCCGCGCTTGCGCATTTGCGAATAGAACTCGTTTCGCAGAATCGTGAAAAGCCAGGCTTTCAGGTTGGTACCCGGCTGGAAGCTTTCATGCTTGTCCCATGCCTTCACGAGCGTTTCCTGAACGAGGTCGTCCGCCCTGTCGACATTTTGCGACAGGGAAACCGCGAACGCACGCAAACTCGGAATGGTACCGAGAAGTTCAGCCTTGAAACCTTCGGAAACGGCCATGGTCAGTCCTTCTTCCGAGTAGGTTCGCTCTGCTCCAGCTGATTAAGTAGCTGGGCAAAACGATCCGGCACATCATCAGAAACGAGATCGTCGTAATATTGCTTGAGTTTACGGCCAATTTCCGAATTTGGCCCAAGTGGATTTCCGGCACCGTTGAGACGCCTGTCCGCACCAGCCTCATCCTTGTTGCCAGTTTCGTCATTCTTGGAAGTATTTTTCATTTGCCCATATTCCAGTTCCCCAAGCCTCTTCCACACACAGGACGCAGGACCAAAGCCACCCCGTCTGGCCGATCGACCTGCACTTAACGTGAAAACGTAACATTGGTTCCATGATGGTTGGAACTTTTTAGCGACAACGGCGTTTTTGATGTCGGGGCTTGCAAATCATCGCAATCTGCCCGCTCGTACAACACGTCATGTGAGGGAGACGTAAATCGTGAATTTATCCGCCACTATCGCACCAAATCTTCCATATCTGCGCCGCTTTTCCCGAGCCGTTTCCGGTTCTCAGGAAAGTGGCGATGCCTTGGTCGCTGCCATGCTGGAAGCCATCATTGCAGATGCCGATATTTTTCCCCAAGCTTCAAACGACCGCATCGCGCTCTACAAGCTGTTTGCGAAAATGTTCACGTCCGTCGCCATCCGCATTCCGCAGGATCAAACGCAGTCGGAATGGGAAAAGCGCGCGGCCACAAATCTCAACGCACTTGCGCCACGACCACGCCAGGCATTCCTGCTTGTTGCCGTTGAAGGGTTCAGCGAGGAAGACGCAAGCGAAATCCTCGATGTGGATGAGGCGCAATTTTCCGAACTTCTCTCCCAGGCCAGCAGCGAGATATCGCGTCAGGTCGCAACCGACATTCTCATCATCGAAGACGAGCCTTTGATCGCCCTGGATATCGAGGAAATGGTCGAGAGCCTTGGCCACAATGTTGTCGGCACAGCGCGCACACATGAAGAGGCGGTGGCGTTGTTTGGCAAGACGCACCCCAAAATGGTGCTGGCCGACATTCAACTGGCAGACGGTAGTTCCGGCATTGATGCCGTCAATGAGATACTCGCATCGACTTCAGTGCCAGTGATTTTCATTACCGCGTTTCCCGAACGCCTGCTGACTGGCGAACGCCCGGAACCGGCCTTTCTGGTTACCAAGCCCTTCAACCCGGACATGGTCAAGGCACTGATCAGCCAGGCCCTGTTTTTCGACCGCCAGGCCAGAGCGGCAGCCTGACCCGATGTTTTTTCAACATCTTGGAACAAATGTCACCGGCTCGCGTTTTTTCTGCAACAGTCACAGGAGTTGATCATGCTTTATTGGACGCTTGTATTCCTGGTTGTCGCAATCATTGCCGGTGCGCTTGGCTTTGGCGGTATCGCCGGCGCTTCTGCGGGGTTGGCCAAGATACTGTTCTTCATCTTCCTGGCATTCCTCGTCATTTCGCTGATCGCCGGCTTTATCAGGCGCGCCCGATGATTTCGCAGCCCGCTGGCTTTGCCGCAGATGAGAGAAGTAGCAAATGAATGCTGGAGACCGCCCCCTCATACGGTTTCCAGTCGCCGCCGGGCAGCGTTCTCAATGGACACTGTCCGGCGGAACATTTTCTGAACCAATAGAGCATAAGATGGGCATTCGCAGCCACGAGGAGAAAGCAAGACTGGCAAATGGAACTCAGGTCCGGAGCAGACGCCAATAAAGGCAGCAAGGCCGTTGAGCCGTCGGCAAGCGCCGATTCACAGTTAGGACGCGCACTCCTTCACGCATTGCGCAACGCAGGGGTGTCGGTTCTCTATCAGGATCTCGATCTGAAAACCGTGTGGGCTCGCAACATGCCAGCGCCCTGGGCTTCGGGCACTTCCGACAATGATACGATACTCCACCCCATTCAGGTCGAACGTATCGCCGCCGCACGGCGCAAAGCCATCGACACGGGAAACAGCGATCATTTTGAGTTCAGCGCGCCCGGCAACGACGGCATACGCTGGTTTGAAGTGTGGGTCGACCCTGACATGAGGGATGACAACAGCGTGTGCGGCGTCATGACGACCAAGGTCGAGATCACCGAACGCAAACGTCGCGAGCAGGCTTTGCGAACGCTGCTGCGCGATGTCAGCCATCGCTCAAAGAATCTGCTCGCCATCATACAAAGCATTGCCAGCCAAACAGGCCGCTACTCACAAAACATCACGGATTTTCTGGGACGCTTTCAGGGCCGGCTGCAATCTCTTGCGTCGTCGCAAGATTTGGTCACGTCGTCGAATTGGCGCGGTGCAGAACTGCGCGAACTCATTCTCGGGCAGATTGGCCGCTATACCAACGGCACCCAAAGCGCGCTGCGCTTCGAGGGCACCAATCCTTATCTCAGCCCCAATGCCGCCTTGCATATCGGTTTGGCCATGCATGAACTCGTTGTCAATTCGCTGGCATACGGTGCCTTGTCTCACCCTGGTGAAACGATCACCGTTTCGGCAAAATTGAGCGAAAGCGACGATGGCAAACCAGCGTTGCAACTACTGTGGAGCGAACCGATCGGCAATAGTGAGGAACTGCCCGTGCAAAAGCATTTCGGCCGCGTGACATTGGAGCGCGTAGTGCCGGTTTCGCTGAATGGAGAGGCAAAGCTGGATGTCGTTGGCGATCGGCTCGAATATCGCCTGAGCGTTCCCAACGGCAACTTCGAGACCGGGTAAAACAACACCGGAACCATCATACATCCAGCGCGTTCCTTCAATGGAAAGAAAAGCGAAAATGAATTCCATGGCGCAAAGCATGACATCTTGTGCTAGGAAAATTCCTGGGAAACAAAGTTCGGTTTTCCGATTGGAATTGTGTACAATCAAAGAGATAGGCAATACGCTCTGGTGGTGGAAGATCGATCCAAGGCGAGTGAGTTAATAGCGAGAGGAGTGACTACATGCGTAATATGATCATTGCCGTGGCCGCACTCGCAGCCCTTAGCGGCTGCACCACGACAGAACAGGACGTGGGCGTGGGAACTGCGGCCGGTGCCGTCATCGGCGGTATTGCCGGCGGTGGTAAAGGCGCATTGATTGGCGCAGCCGTCGGGGCTGGCTCCGGTCTTCTGGTGCGCAATCTGCGTAATGGCTATTGCCAGTACCGCAGCCCGCGTACAGGCCGGATTTACACGAGACGCTGCAACTAGTGCATGTCGCCCAAAAGTGTGCAGCGGTTTTGGGACAACGACATGCACAAAAACAAGGGCTTAAAGCACCCTGCATGAATCCCTTAAGACGCGATGTGCAACTAATAGCGGGATGAGGAAAACAATGGGAGGTTGGCAATGTCAGCCTCCCATTTTCGCAGTGTGGTGCAATAGAGGTGTCGCACAACAGACAGCTCGAAAATGCCTCAACCCTTCAGTGGGATTCTGATTTCAACCTTCAAGCCGTCCGATTGATAATCACGCTCGATGGTGCCGTTCAGTTCGCGCGAAATGTTCATATCTATCAGCTTCGTACCAAACCCTGGCTTGGCCGGAGTTTCCATTTGTGTGAGGCCGGTTTCACTCCAGTTGAGCACGAGAACCTTGTCCCCTTTGCGCCCTTGTATCTTCCATTTGACCTTGAGCGCGTCGTCAAAATTGCCGGCGTTGCCATATTTCAATGCATTGGTCGCCAATTCATGGAAAGTCAGGCCAAGCGCCTGCGTCGTTAACTCGTCAAGCAGCACTTGCGGTCCCGACAGGATATCGTCAGGAAGTTCCTTGCCAAAAACCTGGCCCAGTTCAATGCGCAAGAGATCGCCTAGATCGGCTTTTTGCCAGCGTGATCGCGTCAGCATGTCCTGCGAGGCAGCCATCGCTTGCAGGCGTGCCGAAAACGATTCCGAAAATTCGCCGATATCGGCCGAGCGCGAAGCGGTTTGACGCGAGATCGCCAAAACCCGGGTAATCGAATTCTTGATCCGATGCTTCATCTCCTGAAGCATCAGGTCTTTCTCAAGCAGGCTCCGCTCAGTCGTCTCATGCAATTGCGAAGCCACATCATAGGCGCGTTCCTTGTAGCGGGCGACCAGCGCTATAGCCCCGGCAAGCAGCAGACCGAACAGGCCCAGCATGATCGGTATCGAACGCGAGGACGGACGGGCAAACGCACTGGTTGGCCGAAACTGGATGATCCATTGCCGGCCCGCGACGCTAAGTTCGCGTGTATCGAGAAGATCATTGCCAATGCCCGTAACAGGCGGCGTCTCCGAGCGGAATATCAACTCGTCAGGATCAACCTTGCCGTCGTAAATCTCTACATTGAGTGGCAGAATTGGCATTCGGCTAAATGCCGTCTGAAACAGATCGCCCGCACGAAACGCCGCATACAAAAATCCGGCGGTCGATGAGGTGTCCGCATTCACCCCGTCGGGTGAGGTGTTCACGACAAGGCGCGAAAATACGAAAAACCCTGGGAATACGCGTTCAGAGCCGGTCTTCTCACCGAGCAGCACACGGCCGCTCGCATGTTGCAGATCGTCCTTCATCGCAAGTTCGATCGCAGCGCGGCGAACCGGTTCGCTCATCATGTCGTAGCCGATACTGGACTGGTTGGCAGGATCGAGGGGTTCGAACAAGACGATAGGCGTTCGCAATTTCTGTGTCGTCTCGGGATAGATGTTTCGCTCAAAACCGTGATTGAGCGTGATCGCCCGCTCGGCTACAGCCTCATCACCAGCCTTGACCAGCTTGACGAAGCCGATGCCGCGCAAGCCGGAAAAATTGCTGTCAACATCGAGTGCGTCGAAGAACGCCTTGAACTCGGTGCGCGAAATTTCTCCATTGCGCGCTTCGAAAAGCGCCTTCGTCGAGCGAAGCAGTGAAAGTTGCAGATCGAGGCGGCTTTCGATGCGGTTTATCGCAGCATCGGCTGTCGCCCCGAACTTGATCCGAGATGCTTCCTGCGCCGCATAATAAGCAAAGCCTGCCATCATGAGACTGACCAGAGCGACAGCGAGGAACGTCAAATAAGGGAAAAGCTTCTTCAATTGACAATGCGGCCTGTATCAACTCTGGAGCGTTCCAGAACTCTACTTTGCGCCATTTTGATGGAATACGGTTTGCTCGACTCCGCAAATAGCTCACGGACCTTCTTAACGGGTCCACACGCCAAGACAAGCGCGCATCGCCAAAGCGAACTTCGCAAAAGCGGTCATCATCGACCGCCTCGGATCGATTCAGGTCAGGATTTGCAAGAGTGCCAAGCTTCGATCAGGCAGCCATTTTCTGGGCACCAGGGCCGGGAATGGCACCGGGCGGACATTTGCCAAGGATGATCATGCCAAGCACCTCATCTTCGGTAACGTCGGTCGTTTTCGCCGTTCCCACGACCTGTCCGTTCTTCATCACGCATACGCGGTCGGCCAGATCGAACACATCATGAATGTCGTGACTTATCAAAAAGATGCCGATACCGTCTTTCTTGAGTTGTTTAACCAGTTCGCCAACTTGTGCGGTCTCCTGAGGTCCAAGTGCCGCTGTCGGCTCATCCATGATCAGAATACGCGCGTCGAACAAAATCGCCCGCGCAATGGCGACCGACTGGCGTTGACCGCCGGACAGTTTGATGACGGGTTCCTTGAAACGTTGAAAGCGCGGATTTAGGCGCCCCATGACCTTGCGCGCTTCTGCCTCCATCGCAGCGTCGTCCAGCGTATTCCACGGCGTCATCAATTCGCGCCCCAGAAACAGATTGGCGGCGGCGTCAACATTGTCTGCCAATGCAAGCGTCTGATAGATCGTCTCGATCCCGTATTTCTTGGCGTCGCGCGGGTTGGAGATCGCGGCCTCCTTGCCATTGACGAATATCTGGCCAGCATCGCGCTTGTAGGCACCCGACAATATCTTGATCAAGGTGGACTTGCCCGCCCCATTGTGACCAAGCAACGCCACGACTTCACCGGCAAACAGGTCGACGGAAGCATCGTCGACGGCACGAATTCCGCCAAAAGCGATCGAGATGTTCTTTATGTCGACCAGTGGAGTGGCGCTTGCCTGTTCCTTGACTGCCATGATCCTATATCCCTCTAGACGCGCTTGCGGTAAACGGTATCGAGCCAGACGGCGATGACAAGAACTGTGCCAACGACGATGCTTTGCAGCGGTGAATCGACACCCAGCAATACCATCCCCGATTGAAGCGATTGCATCAAAAGCGCGCCAAGCATGGCGCCGATGATCGTGCCCGCGCCTCCGGCCAGCGAAGTGCCGCCAATAACCGCCGCAGCGATGACCAGCAACTCGTCGAGTGTGCCAAGTGCATTTGTCGACGCGTTAAGGCGTGCCGAGGAGATTGCCGCGCTAATGGCAACAAGCGCCCCCATGATCATGAAGACCTTCGTCGTGACCCAGCGGGTATTGATACCAGCGAGATTGGCCGCTTCCGGGTTGCCGCCGATGGCAAATACATAGCGCCCGAACCGCGTGCGATTGGTGACGAATGTCATGACGATGCCGACAGCGACGGCCATCAGAACGGGAATTGCGATGCCGTGCGATATGAACAATCCTCCCTCGGGAATTGTGATGCCGTTCGCCTGAGCATATCTTTTGACGATGCCAATCGGCCAGGGATAGGCATTTGCAACCCAAACCGCACCAAGCACCAGCGCGCAGCCAACAGCGCCAAGCAGTGTTTCAGCCCAGACCGGTCGCAATGGAAAACCGAAACGCTTGCGTTGCACACGCCCATTGAGAAGCATGAGCACAATGGCGGCGCAGCCAACAATGCCGATGACCCAACTCCATGTTGCGCCAATCGACCCTTTCGGACCGCCGCCCATAAGCTGGAAAGTGGCATCGAGAGGAGCGATCGTCTGGCCGCTTGCGACCCACCATGCAGCACCGCGCCAGACAAGCAGCCCCCCAGCGTGACGATAAATGACGGCACTTCCAGATAGGCAATGATGTAGCCCTGGAACGCGCCGATGATCACGCCAAGCGCGATCCCGCACAACAATGCGATGATCCATATCCACGGATCGCCAAGCTGAAAGCCCACCACGCGGATCAATATCTGTGCCTGCATGATGCCCATAACCATAGCGACCACGCCCTCAAGCGAGCCAACCGATAGATCGATATTGCGCATGACGATCACCAGAACCATGCCCGTTGCCATGATCGCCACCGAGGAGGTTTGAACGGAGAGATTCCACAGGTTTCGCGGCGTCAGGAAAAGGCCGCCAGACAGGACATGGAGAAGAACCCAGATGAGGATCAGTGCCGCGATCATGCCCAACATGCGGGTATCGACTTCAGTCGCCTTGAGAAAGCGTGCGATGGGGCCAAGCTCTGTCTCACGCGCCTGATCGGCTGGTGTGTCGGATACCGTGTCGGTCATATTGCCCTCCCACCGGCTAACTGCCCGGCGCATGGCCTGCGGCATTCTTGAACAATTCCTGGAAAATTATGCAGCGGTTTTCCTGGAATCGCGCAGAACGAAACTTAATGCATGTCGCCCAAAAGTGTGCAGCGGTTTTGGGACAACGACATGCATAAAAACGAAAGCTAAAAGCACGCTGCACGAATCCTTTTAGACGCGGCGTACTTTAACGCGGCCAAGCGATTCAATCAAAAGCTGAATCGGCCCAATCGTACTGTCTTTCCATTCCTGCCGAAAGTGGCCAGTCCTGTAGGAAATAGAAAGCCGTTTGGAAAACGCCGCGGCTCCAGGAACCGCGGCGTCAATAAGCAGACGATCAAGACGTCCTCAGTCGCAAGCCGCCACTGTGCCTGCCGCAACGCCGGCGCAAGCTGCATCTTTCGATATCCAGCCCGCATCGATGACGACGTTGAGGTTGTCCTTGGTGATAGCCACCGGCTTGAGGAATACCGATTTGACGGTATTGCCACCCGGCGTGGTGAAATCCTGAACATTGGGAATGTCAGTCATTGCCTTGCCATCAGCAAGCTCGGCCGCAATTTCGGCAGCATTCTTGCCGAGTTCACGTGCATCTTTCCACACCGAAACCGTCTGTGTGCCCAGCGCGACCCGGTTGAGCGCCGCATGGTCGCCATCCTGGCCCGAAACCGGAACGGTTCCAGCAAGGCCCTGTGCCGTCAGCGCCGCAATGGCACCACCTGCCGTGCCATCGTTTGAGGCCACCACCGCATCGACCTTGTTGTCATTGGCGGTGAGGAACTGTTCCATGTTTTTCTGCGCGTTGGCCGGCAGCCAGCCGTCGGTATATGCCTCGCCGACATTCTTGATCTTGCCGGAATCGATAGCATCCTTCAGCACTTCCATCTGCCCGGAGAACAGGAAGTCGGCATTTGGATCGGCACCTGAGCCCTTGATGAAGACATAATTGCCCTCAGGCTTCACCTTGAACACTTCACGCGCCTGCATACGCCCGACTTCCTTGTTGTCGAAGGTCAGGTAGAAAACATTACTGTTCTCGATCAAGCGGTCATAGCCAACAACCGGAATGCCCTCATCGAGCGCCTTTTGAACGGCTGGGCCGATTGCCGAGGCATCCTGCGCCAGAATGATAAGCGAATTGGCACCCTGACTGATCAGGCTTTCCACATCAGTCAACTGCTTGGCCGCCGACGACTGAGCATCAGCGGAGATATAGGTGTCGCCAACGGCCTCGATTGCGGCCTTCATGGCGGCTTCATCGGTCTTCCAGCGCTCTTCCTGGAAGTTTGACCAGGAAACGCCGATGATCTTGTCTTTCGCCTGGGCGACCGACACGAGCGTCAGCGACAAGGCGGCACCCGCCAGAATGGCGGCCGTGAATTTCCTCATGATTTCCTCCCTACGCCGTGCGGGCGCAACTGATCTGACCCGAGGGTCGGCACAAAGGCTTTTTTCGAGCCTCGAAAAAAGTGTGCCGCAACACCGGGCACCTGTCAACCGGGATTTATTTTTGGAAATCGATTTATTTCGAGTTTCGACATAAATAGTGACAGCCTTGTCGGCTTCTGCCAATATCCACCGCATATGCCGTCCGTATCTGACAGTCCACCGTCTGCGGCGGCGGGGAGGACTGCAACCCATGACGGTAGGAATTCGCCACGACGATCTGCGCCGGCGTAACAGGGCGATGGTGATCTCGGCTGTCCGCCGCAGCGGCCAGACATCGAGAACCGAGGTCGCGGCAACCACCGGTCTCAGCCATTCGACAATCTCGGCCATTGCGGCGAGCCTGATCAACGAGGGAATTCTTGCCGAAGGCCGCCAGGGCTCACAAACGCTGAAGCGCGGTCGTCCGCAGGTTGCCCTCACACTTGAACCACGCGCGGCGATGGTCGCCAGCATTGTCTTGTCGTTGAACTACCTGTCAGCCACCATCATCGACTACGCGGGTGAAACCGTATGCGAGGAGCAGCAGCGACTGGACACGCGCGCCATGCCGCGAGAAGAGCTGATAGAGGCGTGCATCTCGATCTTGCGCCAACGACTGGCCGATCCCAGGCTTGGCGGATGTCAGGTGATGCGCATTGCGCTCGCCATACAAGGCATAACCGATGCGCCATCGCGGTCGATGTTGTGGTCGCCCATCACCCATCACACGGACATTGCCTTTGCCAACATTCTGGAAAAGGAATTTTCGATCCCCGTTACCGTCGAAAACGACTGCAACATGATGGCGGTGGCGCTACGCTGGCGAAAGCCGGATCGCTACCGCGACGATCTCATCGCCATCCTGCTTTCTCATGGCATCGGCATGGGGCTGGTGCTGAAAGGTGCGCTGTTCACCGGCACGCATTCGTCAGGCGGGGAATTTGGCCACATGATCCACAAGCCCGACGGCGCGCTGTGCCGCTGTGGCCGCCGCGGCTGCATCGAGGCCTATGCCGGCAACTACGCCATCTGGCGAAATGCCCACATGCTCAGTGAAAATGACGATCCGATCGACAATATCAGCGACGCCGACATGCTGGCACTTGCCACCGCCGCACGGCTCAAAGACGGACCGGAGCGTGAAGCTTATCGCAAGGCCGGTGAAGCACTGGGCATTGGCCTGGGAAGCCTGTTTGCGTTGATCGACCCTGCACCTGTTTCCATGGTGGGCGCCAGCGCTGCCGCATTCGATCTGATCGAACCCGCCCTGCGTGATGCGATTGCCAAGACCGCCGGTGGCCATCACTCCACGTCCATCTCGTTCGACATCGAAGCAGATGAGCGGTCGCTGATCCGTGAAGGTTGCGCGGTGCGCGCCCTCACTTTTATCGATCACGAGATTTTCGCAGGCGGCGTTCAAGCGCAGCCGGAGGCAACGTCACCTCAGCTTCACTCTTCCCTGATCGCGTAACCGGCGCCGCGAATGGTGCGGATGACGTCAGCCGTCTGGCCATTATTGACAGCCTTGCGCAAGCGCCCGACATGGACATCGACGGTGCGCTCGTCGATATAGATGGTTTCGCCCCATACATTGTCGAGCAACTGGCTGCGCGAAAAAACACGCCCCGGATGACGCATCATGAATTCCAGCAAGCGGAACTCGGTCGGCCCCAGGCTGATCTCGCTCTTCTTGCGGTAAACCCTGTGCGATTCCCGGTCGAGCACGATATCGCCAACCTGGAGCACACTGGATAAAACCTCAGGCTTGGCGCGCCTGAGCAGCGCCTTCACCCGCGCCATGAATTCCGGCGTCGAGAACGGCTTGACCAGATAGTCGTCGGCACCGGTCGACAGGCCGCGAACACGGTCGCTTTCTTCGCCACGTGCCGTCAGCATGATAATTGGCAAACGTTGCGTCTCGGGTCGCATACGCAAACGCCGGCACAGTTCGATGCCCGAAATGGCAGGAACCATCCAGTCGAGCACCAAAAGATCGGGCACATTTTCCTGAAGTCTGAGATCGGCTTCATCGCCGCGTGTCACGACCTCGACGTGATAGCCTTCCGATTCCAGATTGTAGCGGAGCAAAACGCCAAGCGGCTCCTCGTCTTCTACCACCATGATGCGCGGTGCAATCATTTGCGCTGGTTTCCTGTCTCGCTTGTCACGCAGCCGGAACGGACATTGCCGTCTCATCGAGCTTTGGACGGTTGGACGGCAATTGTTCACCCGTCAGTACATAATAGGCGTTTTCGGCGATGTTGGTGACATGATCGCCAATACGCTCAAGGTTCTTGGCGCAAAACAGAAGATGCGTGCAAGCCGTGATATTGCGCGGGTCTTCCATCATATAGGTGAGCAATTCACGAAAGGCCGATGTATATTTGACGTCGATACGTTCGTCGTCGTCACGCAATTTTGCCAGCCCCGGCGCGTTCAACCTGCCATATTCCTCGATCACGCCCTGCACCTGTTCAAGCACCAGATCAGCCATAGAATTGATCGAAAAAGCCAATTCGCGCGGCGTGACACCCTGGCCAACAGCACTGACGCGCTTGGCGATGTTCTTGGCCAGGTCCCCGATACGTTCAAAATCGCCCGCCATGCGGATGGCACCGACCACCGCCCGCAAATCCTGCGCCATCGGCTGGCGCCTGGCAATCAGCGCGATGGCGCGATCGTCAAGTTCACGCTGGCGCGTATCCATGATCGCGTCGTCCGAAACGATCCGCTGCGCCAGTGCGTTATCCGAGTTGAGCAGTGCGCGGGTCGCGCCACCCACCATTGAACCGGCCAGAGTACCCATCTCGCCAATAAGCTGGCCGACCCGATTGAGTTCTTCGTCAAAAGACGCAACCGTATGTTCACCCATGATCTATCCTTGCATCCCAACGTTTTTCACAGGAACCGGATCAGCCGAAACGTCCGGTGATATAGTCCTGCGTGCGCTTCTCCCGCGGTGACGTGAAGATTGTCTCGGTCTGGTCGAATTCAATCAACTCGCCCAGATACATGAAGGCTGTCTGACGAGACACGCGCGCCGCCTGCTGCATGTTGTGGGTGACGATGACAATCGTGTAGTCGGCCTGCAACTCGTCGATCAGTTCCTCGATCTTCGCTGTCGATAGCGGGTCAAGCGCCGAGGCCGGTTCGTCGAGCAGGATAACCTCAGGTTTGACCGCAACGGTCCGGGCAATGCACAGCCTCTGCTGCTGGCCACCCGACAGGCTCAACCCGCTGTCGTTGAGCTTGTCTTTGACCTCACTCCAGAGGGCAGCGCGTTTCAACGCCTGTTCGACGCGCCCGTCGAGTTCCGATTTACTGAGCGTTTCATATAACCGAATGCCGAAGGCGATGTTTTCATAGATCGACATCGGAAATGGTGTCGGCTTCTGGAACACCATGCCGATCTTCGTGCGCAGAAAATTGAGATCCTGCGAGCGGTCAAGAATGTTTTGACCGTCGAGCAGAATTTTTCCTTCGGCGCGCTGTTTTGGATAAAGTTCGTAGATGCGGTTGAAAACGCGCAACAGCGTCGACTTTCCGCAACCCGACGGCCCGATAAAAGCCGTGACGCTACGCGCCGGCAAGGACAGCGTAATGTCCTTCAACGCTCTGTTTTCACCATAATAGAAGTTGAGGTTGTCGACCTCGATCTTCATTTTGTCAGCGACCGGTTCGGCCACGTTTTTTTCCAGCGACAACATCTGTGTCATCTGTCCTCTCTAGGTCCTGCGTCCGGTTAGGGTTCGGGCAAAGATACTCAAAGCCAAAACCGTCAGCGTAATGATAAGTGCGCCTGTCCACGCCAGTTGCTGCCATTCCTCGTAAGGGCTGAGGGCGAACTGGAAGATGGTAACAGGCAGACTGGCCATCGGCGCGTTTATGTTGCTGCTCCAGAACTGATTGTTCAAAGCAGTAAACAGTAGCGGTGCCGTTTCGCCCGAGATGCGCGCAACCGCCAGCAGGATGCCTGTCACAATGCCCGACATCGCGGCACGATAGCCAACGGAACGGATGACGATCCAGCGAGGAGCACCAATCGCCGTTCCAGCTTCACGCAGTGCATTGGGCACCAGCAACAGCATGTCCTCGGTGGTGCGCACGACAACCGGAATGACCAGAATGGCAAGCGCAACCGATCCCGCCAGAGCCGAAAAATGCCCCATCGGCCTGACGACAAGTTCGTAGACGAACAGGCCGATAATGATCGATGGCGCGGAAAGCAGGATATCGTTGATGAAACGCACGATCACCGTGAGCCGTGAAAATCGCCCGTATTCAGCCATATATGTACCTGCAAGCACACCAATCGGCGTGCCGACAATCATGGCCAACACCGTCATCACCAGACTGCCGGCAATGGCGTTCAACAGGCCGCCTGCATCGCCCGGCGGCGGCGTCATTTCAGTAAACACCGAAAGTGACAGACCGGCTGCACCTTTGAAAATCAGGGCACCCAGAACCAACGCCAGCAAGGCAAGCCCGATACCGGCAGCCACGACGCACAACATCATCATGACACCGTTTCTGGTCTTGCGTCTGCTTTGCAATGAAGAAGACATGGCTCAGCCTCCAGCCCGGCGTTCGATCCGCATCAGCATGTAGCGCGCCGCAGCCAGAATCGCGAAGGTGATGACGAACAGGATCAGGCCAAGCCCGATCAATGACGATGTGTAGAGGTCGCCATCAGCCTCGGTAAATTCATTGGCAATCGAGGCCGAGATTGTCGTGCCCGGAGCAAACAGCGATGCACTGATGCGATGCGCGTTACCAATGACAAAGGTCACCGCCATTGTTTCGCCGAGCGCGCGGCCAAGACCCAGCATCACACCTCCCATGATGCCCACCCGCGTATAAGGAATGACCACGCTGCGGACCACCTCCCATGTGGTGCAGCCAATACCATAGGCAGACTCTTTCAATACAGCCGGAACAGTGTCGAAAACATCCTTGGTGATGGAGGTGATAAAAGGCAGAACCATGATCGCGAGGATGAGCGCCGAGGTCAAAAGGCCGATGCCGTACGGTGGCCCCGCGAACAGGCTTGATAGCACCGGGACGTCCTTGAACAGCGCGATGACGAAGGGTTGTACGGTGGTCTGGAGAAAAGGCGCCAGTACAAACAGGCCCCATATGCCATAGATGATCGAGGGAATGCCGGCTAGAAGTTCGATTGCAATAGCGATCGGTCGACGCAGGGCGCGCGGGCACAACTCCGTCAGGAAAACAGCAACGCCAATACCGATGGGAACAGCGATCAGCATGGCAATGGCAGCCGTTACGATCGTCCCGTAGATTGGTGCCAGTGCACCAAACTTCTCGGTGACGGGGTTCCAGCTTTCGGTGGTGAGGAAGCCAGGCCCGAAGGTCGTAAGCGCTTCCCATGACCCGGCCAGAAGCGAGATCGCAACCCCACTAAGAATGAGAAGAACGAGTATCGCCGAAAAACGCGTGAGACCGTGAAAAATGGCGTCGGTAAACGCAAAACGACGAACGGTCGCGTCTCTTTGCCGAGCCAGATCCTCGCTAGCAACCAACGCCATGCCGGAAATTCCCTGATTGAAGCCGAATACGAATAAAAATCAATGCGGAGCCGGCACAACCGGCCCCGCATCCTGTTACTACATCGCCGAGAAAAGTGACTTGCCGTCAGCGCCGACAATGTCCTTGGTCCACATCTCTTCAATGCTTTTGACCACATTGTCAGGCATTGCCACATAGTCGAGCTCGTCGGCCATTGCATCGCCATTGGCATAAGACCAGGCAAAGAACTTGAGCGCTTCTGTCGAAGCAGCGGTATCTTCCGGCTTCTTGTATAGCAAAATCCAGGTCGCAGCCGTCATTGGCCACGATTCTGCACCCGGCTGGTTAGCAAGAATGACGCCGTAGCCTGGCTTGGAACTCCAGTCCGCATTGGCAGCAGCCGCAGAAAACGCCTCTGCAGTCGGCGCAACCTTCTTGCCGTCCTTGTTCATCATGTCCAGATGGGTCAGCTCGTTTTGCTTGGCATAGGCATATTCGACATAACCGATAGCCCCGCTCGTCTGGGCGACATTGTTGGCAACACCCTCGTTACCTTTGGCGCCGATGCCGACTGGCCACTGAAGTGCTGTGTTGACGCCGACTTCTTCCTTCCATTCAGCGCTGACGTCGCCGAGATAATAGCTGAAATTGAAAGTGGTACCCGATCCATCGGAGCGATGTACAACTGCAATGGCCTGCGAAGGAAGCTTGGCGTCCGGGTTGAGCTTCTTGATCGCCTCATCGTCCCAATCAGTGATGTTGCCAAGGAAGATGTCGGCCAGTGTCGTCCCGTCGAGAACCAGTTCGCCCGGCTTGATCCCCTCGATATTGACGACGGGAACGATACCGCCCATCACCATCGGGAACTGGGCAAGACCGATGGTTTCCAGATCCTCGCCCTTGAGCGGTGCGTCGGATGCACCGAAAGTGACGGTCTTGTTCTTGATCTGCTTGATGCCACCGCCGGAACCGATCGACTGGTAGTTGAGCCCATTGCCCGTCGCGGTTTTGTAGGCATCGGCCCATTTTGCGTAGATCGGATATGGGAAGGTTGCGCCCGCACCCGAAATATCTGCGGCGTAAACAGCGGAAAGAGAAAGGGTGGATGCTGCAGCGGTTGCGACCGCAAATGCTGCTGAGCGAATGAAATGTTGCATTGGCCTGCTCCTGTTCGCAAGATGGTCTCTTGGCGCTCTGTAATCAGCACCTGGAGAGGCCATAGCGCCCGTTTATAACAGTCGCATGACAGTTTCATGTCGATCCTGTTACCTTGAACACAAGTGTGGTGAGGACGGCATACCGCAGCCCTCTACATTGGCGAAATTCCGGAGAAAATGCGAAGCGGTTTCCTGTCCAGTATTCTGGAATTTTTGACGGCGACGCGAAATGATCCCGCGATGTGCTTTAGGCTATACCGTGTCGATCTGTGTCATTCTGGCTAAGCCAGCGCTCGACTTTCGCCATCAATGCCTTGGGGCTGATGGGTTTCGACAAATAATCGTCCATACCCGCTTCAAGACAGCGCTCGCGATCATCCTTCAACGCATGAGCAGTGACGCCGACAATGGGAACATGCGCTCCCTGCGCACTTTCCTGCTGGCGAATGATCCCCGTGGCCTCGATCCCATTCATTTCCGGCATCGAAACATCCATCAGGATCATGCGAGGTTTGAGTCTTGCAAAGGCGTCGATTGCCTTGCGGCCGTTATCAACCACCTGGAAACGATAGCCGCTTTCATGCAGGATCTGGGTAAAGACCAGCTGGTTTACCTCATTGTCTTCGACAACGAGAATATCCAGATCACAACCCTCATCGTCACTGGATTGCGGCCGCGCCACGCTGGACGGCGACACACTCGCAATTACCGCCGAAACCGGCTGAAGCTGCTCTATCTCATAAATCTCAGCTTCGCTTGGATACGCGAAATCATCTGCAAGCAGCCCAATCTTTGCCGCGCGCCGACGCTGGATAAGCGCGACAAGAGTTTCCACAAGAGCAGATGCACGCGCCGGCTTGACGAGGTGGGCATCGATACCCAGATCGTGATAATCGGCGCTGGCAAGCGGCTGGTCAACCGATGTCAGCAAGAGGATCGGTGTGTCTGCATAACTCGCCGCGCTGCGAATAATGCGTGCCATCTCCATCCCGTTCATTGTGGGCATCTGGTAGTCGAGAATGACACAATCGACCGGAACACCATGGATTGCCGCAACCTCGAGAACCTTCAGACCCTCTTCCGCGCTTTCGGCGGCACATGCGTCGAATGCCCATGCTGCCATCTGCTCGCTCAGGATAGAACGGTTGATGGCATTGTTGTCGACGATCAATATTCGCGATCCGCTCACATCCACCGGCATATTGCGTTTTGGGGTCGGGCGATTGCTCCGCGGCAAAGTCATGTTGAACCAGAAGGTCGATCCTCTACCCTCTGCGCTGTCAACGCCCATTTCTCCGCCCATGAGGCCGACGAGACGCGAGGAAATAGCAAGACCCAGTCCCGTACCTTCGTGGCGGCGCGTCGACGAGGCGTCAACCTGGCTGAATTTATCGAAGATCAGGGCGAGTTTATCCTTGGCAATACCGATGCCGGTATCTGTAACCGAGATACAAAGCTTCGTATCCGAACCTGCATCCTCGCCATTGACCTCGACAAGGACATGTCCCTTGTCGGTAAATTTGACCGCATTGCCCAACAAATTCATCACGATCTGGCGAATGCGGGCAGCGTCGCCGATGAACGATCCTTCGAGATCAGGATTGACACGAACGATAATCTCGATGTCCTTTTCCTTGGCGGCGCTCGCCATCAGCGTTGTTGCATCCTCAATCGCTTCGCTGATGTTGAGCGGCGCACAATCAAGAACGAGTTGACCGGCATCGATCTTCGAGAAATCGAGAATGTCGTTGATGATGGTCAGCAGCGTATTGCCCGACTTGACGATAATGTCGGTAAAAGTCTTTTGCTTCGGATCGAGATCGGATTTTGCCAACAGTTCCGCCATACCAAGAACACCGTTCATGGGTGTGCGGATTTCATGACTCATATTGGCAAGGAATTCGGATTTGGCCCGATCGGCGAGAACGGCCCGCTCACGCGCCTCATCCAACTCGGCTTCCCGTTGCATGAGCACGGAAATGTCTGCGCTCGACGCGACCAGATGCGTCGAGCCATCCTTGGCAACCAGCCGGCTTTTGCGCGTCAATAATTGCCGCACCGTGCCATCGCGCTGCGTGAAATCCTCTTCGATTTCCTGAAGGATGCCGGTGCGCGCCACTTCTGCATCGGCGCCATCATGGACAAGCCCATACTCGTTTCCAAATAGCTCGCTTTCGGTACGCCCGATGGCCTCGTCCTTGGAAAATCCGGTGAGTGCGCACCATGCCTTGTTGACGAATTCGATCTTGCGGTCGACGGATTTGGTGAAGGCCGAGACCGGCAACTCGTCCATGACATGATGAAACAGGGCAACCTGGTTCAAACTCTCGCCCAGCGTTTTTTCCCGCGCCTTCAGGTCGGTGATGTCGTAATAGGAGATCAACCGCTTGCCGTGACTGAGCGTCGTGACCGAGTAGATCAAGCTGCGACCGTCAGCCCGTGTGAATTCACGCGGCTGTCCGTCGCCTGCGCTGACTTCCGCCAACCGCGAGGCGATGTAATCATCCCACACTTGATCGGAAGCATCGCCAAGGCATATCCGGCGGTTTTCGTCCAGCAAAGTGCGAAACGAGATTCCCGGAGCAACATGCTCGCTGGTCACCTTCCAAATGTCGTAAAAAGCGCGATTTACGATCTCCGTCTTGAGATCCGCATCGACGATCACAAGGCCCATATTGATGGAGTTGATGACGCGTTCAAGATCGCAGAGTAAATCGTGACCACGCTCTTCAGCCAATAAGACTTCCGTGCGACGGGTCTCAAGCTCGGTGACATCCGTGCAGATGGATATGACGCCGCCGTCTTCTGCCCGTGCTTCACGATGCATGATCAAGCGACCATCCTTGAAACGCAGCATTGACGAAGAACCGGACAGGTCACGACGTTTGCCCAGAACCACGCCGCGCCATGCCGAAGCGTCCAGCCCTTCGGTATCCCAAAGGTCGCGCTCCAGGCCGGTATCGATCAACGTTTCGAAGTTCACGCCCGGATGGACCATATCGGCCAGCCCGCCATACATGGAAAGCATCGCTTCATTGTGCAGTACAAGCACATTATTCTCGTCATAAAGGCAGACCGCATCGCTCAGTTCATTGAGCGCCAGCATCAATCGTCGGGCCTCATGATGCGCATCAGCGCGCGCCGTCGCACTCTTCAACTCCGGCATCATGCCGGCCAGCGCCGTCACATTGCGCCCGATGCCACGATACCCGATGAACATTGAATCGGCATCGAACCGTGGGACGCCTGTAACCGAAACCCAATGACACGCCGGACGAGCCCCTTTCAGTTCATAGATGAAATCACGAAATGGTCGGCGCGCCTGTAAATCTTCCATATGGGCAATGGCACTGGGGTTGCCTTGTTGGGCCTGTTCGAGGAAATCGAAACGGAAACGCCCAAGCACAGCCGCCGGGTCGAGCCCTGTTGCGTCCTGGTAATTCTCTGAAAGCCACGAAAATCTGAGGTCGGCATCGGTCTCCCAAAGCCAATCGGAACCGAGTTCGATTAATTCTCGAAGAGTATCCACCGAATCCAGATATTGTTTCGACGCAGTCGTCTGTTCTGGCAACGAACTCACCTCGCCAAATTTACCGTCGACGGCTTTGTCGGATGGTCCATCCCCATTCCCCATGGCCATATTGCCAAAAAAGCACGCTAATCGTCGCCCCACGCAACGCGTTGAAGAAATTTGAAGCAGAACACTTAAGGATCAGCTAAACTTGACAGGAAAAGCAGGCATGGCGCATGTCTGGCCCACTAAGCCGGGTTGCTTGTAATAACCGTTATCGACGGTGTTTCGGTGCGATCAATGGTCAGATTTGAAAAAATCTCGTTCTGTCTGATGACCAACCTTCTTCTGGCAACAGTTGGCTGCACGCGCACCAGCGACGGCACCGTCATGATTCCAAAGCAGATCGACGTAAGGCGAGCCTGGGACAAGGGGCCGACACCAACACAAACACCAGCCGTCGCCAGTGGTTCAAACGTCTTTCCGGTTGCTGCTCCACCCACGCCAAGCACAAGCGGAAAGAAAGCGAATAATGGCACCCGTCGCTCGCAGAATAAAGCGACAGGCAAAACCCGACCCACCAAGCCGCTGAATTGTGGCAATGCGCACGAAACGGGCGGGCGCGTGATCGTTATTTGTCAATAAATGCGGAAACCGCTGCGCACCTCTCCCGAAATTTCCCCAAGTATTTGTTTTTCCGCATTCCCGGACGGAAAACGGCTGCACGGTTTTCCTGGAAGTGTTCCAGAACACACTCAAAGCGAGGCCGCGCCTGTCCTGGTCTGGTCGGCACCAAATGCGTCCAGTGCAACGCGGGCCTGGCGCAACTCATCTTGCCAGCCATCATCATCGTCCATCGTACTTTCCGACGCTGCCCGCTGCAGAGCCCGCGCTTCGGTTTCGATAGCACGCAACTTCTCGATTTTTTGCTCGCGTGTCAGCTTCGCATTATCAACGATGTCCTGAACCTTCTTTTCCGCTGGTGTGGCCATGACGTTTGCTCCTCATTCTGGGTTGAGAAGAACGCATGGCAGGCAAAGCGGTTCCAAACGCCAGCCTCCGATAGAGCCCGGTTCCTACCGAGACAGGTGGTTCAGATGCGGCGTCGGTCTGAAAATCTCCCGACCTGTCTGTTCATGCCAGTACTGGAGACGTTCAATGATATGCGGCAGGCCGCGCGCTTGGGCCCAGAACATCGGGCCTCCCTTGCCCACAGGGAATCCATAGCCATTGACCCACACGACATCTATGTCGGAGGCGCGTGCGGCAATATTTTCTTCGAGAATTTTCGCCGCTTCATTGACCATCGGATAGAGCGTGCGCTCAACGATTTCGTCAGCCGATATGGCCCGACGACTGACGCCCTGTTCGCGTGCTTTTTCCTCGATCAACGTATCGATAGCGGGGTCAGGCACCGGGGTGCGTGATCCCGCCTCATAGACATACCAGCCCTTGCCTGTCTTTTGACCGAACCGGCCTTCCTCACACAACCTGTCTGCGATGATAGCCGTCTTGCCCTGCGCCTTGCGGTTCTTCCAACCGATATCCAGCCCCGCCAGATCCCCCATCTGAAATGGACCCATCGGCCAGCCGAAATCGGTAAAGGCCTTGTCGATATTTTCAGGCGATGCACCTTCGAGAAGCAGATGTTCGTTCTCGGCTGACCGGGCGACAAGCATCCGATTGCCGACGAACCCGTGACTGACGCCAACAACAACCGCCGCCTTGCCGATACGTTTGGCAACGCCAAGTGCCGTTGCCAGTATCTCGGGAGCGGTTTTTGCACCACGCACGATTTCGAGCAGTTTCATGACATTGGCAGGCGAAAAAAGTGTAATCCCACCACATCCTGCGGACGACCGGTCGATGCGGCAATCTCGTTGACGTCGAGATAGGACGTGTTTGTGGCAAGCACAGCGCCCGCTTTTGCGACCGCATCAAGCTTGCCGAAAACCTCTTTCTTGACAGCCATATCCTCAAAGACCGCCTCGATCAGAAGGTCGCAATCGGCAAGGTCGCCATAGTCGGTGGTCAGCGAGAATTGCGCCATGCGGCTCGATTTGACGTCTTGCGTCAACGAGCCGCGCGCCACCGAAATCGAATAATTCTTCTCGATCATCGACTTGCCACGCGCCAGCGCCTCTTGGCTGGCGTCGAGAAGCGTCACCGGAATACCGCCATTGACGAAGGCCATGGCGATGCCACCCCCCATCGTCCCAGAACCGATGATCCCGACACGCTCAACAGTGCGAGGCTGCACATCCTTGCCAAGTCCGGGGACTTTGGTGGCCTCGCGCTGGGCAAAGAACAAATGCCGCTGAGCCCTGGATTGTTCCCCGGACACCAGTTTCGCGAAGCTTTCCCGTTCCCTGGCAAGCGCTTCATCAAACGGCAGGGTCAAGGCATTGCGCACGGATTGCGCGCAGGCAAGCGGCGCTTCAAGCCCGCGTGCCTTTCTGGTGAGTTCAGCCACCTCGGCATCGAAGGCCGCGAGATCGGTGTTGGCTATTTTCTCGACGCGATCTCGAACAGGTGTTAGCGGCTTGCCATCCATTGTTCTTTCACGCGCAAAAGCAACGGCACTTTCAACAAGATCGCCATCGCAAACCGCGTCGACCAACCCGTCAGAAAAGCGGCCGCTGCCGCTACGGGCACTCCTGAGACAATCATCTTGAGCGCTTTGGTTCCACCGATAAGGCGCGGAAGTCGAACAGTGCCGCCTCCACCCGGCAAGAGGCCGAGCTTCACCTCGGGAAGACCAAGTTTTGCCCCGGCATCCGCAACGCGAAAATGACACCCCAGGGCCAGTTCCAAACCGCCACCAAGTGCCGTACCGTGAATGGCTGCCACCACCGGCTTGCCAAAGCTCTCCAGTGCGGCGATCAAATCGCGAAGCTCCGGTGCCTGCATCGGCTTGCCGAATTCGGAAATGTCGGCACCCGCAACGAAAGTCCGCCCCGCGCAAGTCAACACGAGAGCCGAAACGGACGGATCTGCCGCCAACTCGTCCAGCGCCTTCAGGAGCGGTTCGCGGACGTGAAAGCTCAACGCGTTCACCGGCGGATTGTTGATGGTCAGGACAGCGATCCCGCCATCACGGCTACTTTCCACGAAACTCACGACTATATCCTCCTGGGCAGCATCGCACAGATATCTTCGTCGGCCTCGACGCGTCACCTGAACCCCTAGTGCATGTCGCCCAAAAGTGTACAGCGGTTTTGGGACAACGACATGCACAAAACAAAGCTCTTAAAGCGTAAAGGACCAGAACAGGCTGGCCAGCATGGCTGCGGCGAAAACAACAAAAAACAGGCTGCGAAGCAGAATGTTGCGCCGGAGCGCGTTCATCAGAAGATGGCATGCCACGACAGCAGCGACAAACAGGAAGCGCCAGTTCATCAGCGTCCATGGCGCGCTGCTTTGGCCAAACGCCCATTTGGCGGCAAGGCTGCCGACAATGGCCGCAAACAGGAAGACAATACACCAGAAGGCAGCATCGGCAGCATGTATCAAGACCACGCTGGCAACCCTGATCGGCAAGACCATCATCAACATCGCGCAGAAGAAATAGACAGCGGCAAGAGGCATGAAAGTGGCGGCATCGGCAATGCTGTCCAGCCGCTTCATCCCGACCACGCCGAATGGATAGCCATGTCTCGCAACAGTAAGGCTCAGCGCCATGAGAAGGGCGGCAAACACTGCAACCAATGCAAATGATGAAAGGGCTTTGTTCATGACGTTCCTGTTCCAACGAATCGGACGCAAGCTTCGTAGCTCAGCGATTATGAACGTCTCGTAACCGCGTACCACCCCAAGCGGCCATCAACCGTTCAAATACTGATCATTCTGCAAATCATGAAAAAATTGGTACGCCCAAGGGGAATCGAACCCCTGTTTGCGCCGTGAGAGGGCGCCGTCCTGACCGCTAGACGATGGGCGCAGCCAAGACCGGCGATATAGGCTGACGCTTCACAAAAAGCAACCGGCATCACAACAACCGGCTTTCGCCATTTAATCGAGCCCGCGCTAAATCTCCTCGTCCACGGGAAAGACGAGTTCCGCAGAAAGCGGCGCCTGGGCCGTCATCGGCGCAAAATTGCCGGTTTCGTCTGCCGGCACCGGTTCTGTCGTGACAACCCGCAAAACCACGAAGGCCAGAAAAGCCAAGGCAATGACGAGGGCAACATAGATGAAGGCCGAAGTGCCCAGGAATACGGAGAGTAATGTCACCAGCGCGGGAACAACGAACCCCGACAGCGACCATGCAAACAGCAGCGAACTCGACAGCGTGACCAGATCATCCTTGTCGGCACGATCATTGGCGTGGGCGCTGCCAAGTGCGTAGATGGATTCGGCTGCACCGTCCCACACGATATAGATCGCAATCAACAGCCCCAGCGTCGCGCCATCGAAGCCGATGGCCAGAAAGCCGCCAACGGCCGCAAGAGCGGATGCACCTATGAGCACAAAGCGCCTGTCGGTTCGGTCGGAGATCCAGCCGAGCGGCAGTTGCAGTAACAGCGTGCCCAGCGGCATGCATGAAAGCAGCAGCGCCACATCGGATTGGCTATATCCCTTGGCGGTCGCATGGATGGGAGCAAAACCGGAAATGCTCATGGACATTCCGCCAACCGCAAGCATGGCGGCCAGACCCACTGGTGAAATTCGCCACGCCTTCTTGAGACCGATCGACGCCGCAAGAGGTGCGGGAGGTTGCGCCAGCCGCGTCAAGCCGACAGGAAGGATAGACAGGGCCGTAAAAGCAATACCAATCAAGGACGCTTCGGCAGAGGCGATATTGACCAGCGCAAGCGCATAATAACCAATGCCAAGCCCGACGGTGTAGGTAACATAGAACACCGCCGTGACCCGCCCGCGTATCGAGCTGTCGATGACATCGTTCAACCAACTCTGCGCAACGATAAACAGGCCGCATATGGCAAAGCCGTAAAGAGCGCGTGCCCCGATCCACAGCAAAGGATAGGTTCCCGTGCCGACCAGCGCGTTGGACAACACGATCAGTGCCGATAACACCATGAAGACGCGTGCATGGCCAACGCGGCGCACAAGCGGCCCGGTAAAGATACAGCCGGCCAATCCCCCCGCCGATAGCCCGGTCACGATCAATCCCGCCCAGGTCGGGTCAAAACCCTCGGCACCGAGGCGCACCGGAATATAGGCAAACATCAAGCCATTGCCGATCGCCACAAGTCCCATTGAAAGGATAATGCTGGCAATCGCGATAACCGGCGCGGGCTGTCCGGGTTGGTCTTGCTTTGGCGCTCCAGCCTCAATGTCGACGGTCAGATTCATGGCGAAATCATTCACCACAAAACACCAGAAAACAGCCACAAAAGCGACATGTCGACGGTCAAATCATGATGGTGTGGCCGATCTGATCGCGCTGGACGACAAGATTGATCGCGGGCCATGGATAAACGTCCAGGCTGGCGCTTTCATGCGTGCAAGACGTGGCGCATCGGCCTCGTCGATGCGCGCATAATCGAAGGTTTTCGCAACCGCCGAGGAAAGAAAGGCCAGCGTTGAGCCGGGCCGGTCAACAACCGCGATGGGGAAGGTCATCATGATCTGGCGCCAGCGTTGCCAGCGATGGAAATCGCGCAGGCTGTCGGCTCCCATGATCCAGACAAAATCGACACCGGGGTTCCTTGCCCGCACCAATGCCAGCGTGTCGGCGGTAAAGCGAACATGGTTTGCCGCCTCGAACGCGGTGATCTTGATGCGCGGATCCGTGGCGATCTGCCGGGAAAGGTCGATACGCCTGGAGAGCGGTGCCAGTTCGCGCGAATTTTTCAGCGGGTTTCCAGGCGTGACGATCCACCAGAGCTGATCGAGCGCAAGGCGTCTCAGCGCAATCTCCGCGACCAGCGCATGACCGGCATGAGGCGGATTGAATGAACCGCCGAAAAGCCCCACCTGCATACCCTTCTCGACATAGGGCATGCGCAGCAATTGGCGTGAGAGCCCAGATGTAGAAGCTGGCGCAGAAAGCGGCATTGTCACGCAGCCCGTTGTTCAGCCTTGTTGGCAAAAATGCTCACGAGCGAACCTGGCCGGTGCCGCGAACGCGGTATTTGAAGGACGTTAGCTGCTCGACCCCGACCGGGCCTCTCGCGTGCATTTTGCCGGTAGCGATGCCGATTTCTGCACCCATGCCAAACTCGCCGCCATCGGCGAACTGTGTCGACGCGTTGTGCAGCAGGATTGCCGAGTCGATCTCATTGAAGAACCGTTCGACTACCCTGCTGTCTTCGGCAACGATGGCCTCGGTATGGTGGGAGGAGAACGCCTCGATATGGTCGATCGCACCAGCCACTCCGTCAACGAGTTTCACCGAAATGATGGCGTCTAGATATTCGCTGACCCAATCGGCTTCAGTAGCCAGATTGGCACCTGAAAAGGCCTTCAAAACCTCCTGATCGGCTCGGATTTCGCAGCCCGCAGCGCGTAGCGCCTCAAGGATGGGAACCAGATGCGAACCTGCCACTGCCCTGTCGATCAGCAGTGTCTCGGCCGCACCGCAAATGCCGGTGCGCCGCATCTTGGCGTTAACGGCGATGGCCGTGGCCATCTCAAGCCCGGCAGATTTGTCTATATACAGGTGACAGATGCCCTCAAGATGCGCAAAGACCGGCACGCGTGCTTCACTTTGAACCCGCTCGACAAGGCTGCGCCCGCCGCGCGGAATGATAACGTCGAGATTGCCGCCAAGCCCTGCCAGCATTTCGCCAACAGCGGCACGATCCGTGACCGGCACCAGTTGAATGGCATCTTCAGGCAGATTTGCGCCTTTCAGCCCCTCAACCAGACAGGCATGAATGGCAGCGGATGAATTCAGGGAATCCGACCCTCCGCGCAAGACCACAGGATTACCCGCCTTCAGGCACAACGCACCGGCATCGGCAGTGACATTCGGGCGGCTTTCATAGATCACACCGATAACGCCAAGCGGCGTACGTACCCGCTCGATATGAAGCCCGTTTGGACGGTCCCATTGAGCAATCACCTCTCCCACCGGATCGCGCAGTTCGGCAATGGCACGAATGCCGTCAGCCATGGCGCGAATGCGTGCTGCATTGAGCTTCAACCGGTCGAGCAGTGCAGCCGACAGGCCGGCCTCTTCGCCATTCGACATGTCGATTGCGTTGGCATTGAGAATGTCCTGCTCGCCACGGCTGATCGCCTGCGCCATGCCGACAAGCGCTGCATATTTGCGCTCGGCGGTGGCAATCGCCAGGGCCCGCGCCGAAGCGCGCGCCCGCCGCCCGATCCCGGCCATCAGCGCAACCGTATCTTTCGTGGACTGTTCATGCATATCGAGCATGGCTTATTCTCCACTTGCGCTGTCGTGCGCAACCTCACTGACCACCAGGTCGTCGCGATGAATCATCGCCGAACGTGCTTCATAGCCGAGAACCGTTTCAATCTGCGCTGTTCTCAAGCCTGCAATTCTTACGGCATCAGCAGCATCATAGGCAACCAGGCCACGCGCGATCTCGCGCCCTTGCGGCGACAAAACCGCCACTGTATCGCCGCGCGCAAAATTGCCGCTTACCCGCTTCACGCCTGCCGGCAATAGTGATTTGCCCGACATCAACGCATTGACCGCACCACCGTCGACGCTCAATTGCCCCGCAGGTTCGAGTTGCCCGGCAATCCATGTCTTATACCCTTTGACCGGGTGGGAACTGGGTTGGAACAAGGTCGCCCGCTCGCCGCGCTCAATGGCCATCAGGGGCGATTGTCGTGTGCCGTCGGTGATGATCATGGCCGTGCCCGCCGTAGTCGCGATTTTTCCCGCATCCAGCTTGGTACGCATGCCACCACGCGAAAACACCGATGCAGCTGCACCTGCCATCGTCTCGATATCTGGCGAAATGCGCTCCACAAGGGGGATGAACCTGGCATTCGGATCAAGTGCTGGCGGCGCGGAATAAAGCCCGTCAATGTCGGATAAAAGAACGAGTAGATCGGCCCCCATCATCGTTGCAACCCGCGCAGCCAGCCGGTCATTGTCGCCGTAGCGAATTTCCGACGTCGCCACTGTATCGTTTTCATTGATGACCGGCACGGCCTTCATTTTGAGCAGCGTGGAAATGGTTGCGCGTGCATTGAGATAACGACGCCGCTCTTCCGTATCGCCAAGTGTGAGAAGTACCTGCCCCGACTTCAGCCTGTGACCGCTAAGCGCATCGGACCACGCACCCGCAAGCGCGATCTGGCCGACAGCGGCGGCGGCCTGACTTTCCTCCAGTTTCAACGCCCGTTTGCCAAGCCCCAGAATGGTGCGCCCGAGCGCAATCGCCCCCGATGATACGACAAGAATTTCAACACCGTTCTCGACCAGAACGGCAATGTCATCCGCCAGCGATGCCAGCCACTTGCGCTTGACCCCGGTTTCTCTGTCGACAAGCAGCGCAGAACCGATCTTCACCGTTATGCGGCGGTATGTGCGCAATGACAGATCGGTCATCATACACGCGCCTCAAAGAGAAAGTGGGTGCCATAGCGCAACTGAATTGCGTTTCGCGAAAGCTTCGACATCGTCAAATTCAGCCTTGCCAGCGCGTATCGACGGGCGTGGCAATTGTTGTTCGCGCCTCTTCCACGACCGACATCAACGCACGAAGTACGGCTTCCACCCCTTCACCACTCACGGCTGAAAGCAGCATCGGCGCACGCCCGGCGGCGCGTTTCAACGAGGCGATCTTTTTCTTGCGCGCATCGGCATCAAGCGTATCGACCTGCGACAGCGCCACAATTTCCACTTTCTCGGCAAGTCCGTTGCCATAGGCGTCGAGTTCCCCTCGCACGGTCTTGTAGGCTTTTCCCGGATTGTCCTCCAGCGCCGAGACGAGATGTAAAAGCACCCGCGTACGCTCGACATGGCCAAGGAACCGGTCGCCAATGCCAACCCCTTCATGCGCGCCTTCGATCAGGCCGGGAATATCGGCGATGACAAACTCGCGCGCGTCGATGCGGGCAACGCCAAGTCCGGGATGCAGGGTCGTAAAGGGATAGTCGGCAATTTTCGGCTTGGCCGCACTCACCGCTGCCAGAAAGGTCGATTTTCCTGCATTTGGCAAACCGACCAACCCCGCATCGGCGATCAGCTTGAGCCGTAGCCAGATATTCATTTCCTCGCCCACAAGGCCGGGATTGGCGCGGCGCGGCGCCTGGTTTGTCGATGTCTTGAAATGCTGGTTGCCAAAGCCGCCATTGCCGCCTTTGGCCAGCAAATATTTTTGGCCAACCTCAATCATATCGCAGATCAGCGTCTCATTGTCTTCGGCCATGATCTGTGTGCCGACAGGCACCCTCAGCACCACGTCCGCGCCTTTGGCCCCGGTCATGTTGCGTCCCATGCCGTGAATGCCGGTCTTGGCCTTGAAATGCTGTTGGTAGCGGTAGTCGATCAACGTATTCAATCCGTCGACCACTTCGATCCAGACGTCGCCACCGCGCCCGCCGTCGCCGCCATCGGGGCCACCGAACTCGATGAATTTTTCACGCCGGAATGACACCGATCCGGCACCGCCGTCGCCAGAGCGTATATAGACTTTGGCCTGATCGAGAAATTTCATCGGATTATTCGACTTCTGCGTTTACGGAGTTTCATGAGACTGCTTCCCTAAACTATGGTGCGCTCGAGTGCGAGTGTCGATGAACATGATTTTGGTCTGAGGCCACGGAGATATTGCGATGAGACTGGTGAGTTACAACATCCAGTATGGCGTCGGGCTCGACGGCCGCTACGACATCGGGCGCATTGCCGATGCTGTGCGCGGTGCCGACGTCATTGCGCTCCAGGAGGTTTGCCGCAACAACCCCAATAATGGTGGCCGTGACATGGTTGCCGAGATCAATGAGGTTTTGCCCGAATATTTCGCAGTCTACGGCAGCAATTTCGAGGCCAATATCGGCTCCCACATGAAGGAGGGGCGCGCCGTAACCTCGACGTTCCAGCTTGGCAATATGGTGCTGTCCAAAACGCCGATCCACTTGTCGCGCAACCTGCTGTTGCCACGAACCCGCAGCTATGAGGCCATGAATTTCCAACGCGGCGCGCTTGAGGCCTTGATTGAAACGCCCCTCGGCTTCATTCGCTTTTATTCCACCCATCTTGATCATCGAAGTCCCGTTGAACGCGCCAGCCAGATTCAATTCCTGCGCCGGCGCCTGCTGGATTATCCCCTTGAAGGCGGAGGGCTTTCGGGCCTGGCCGAAGTCAACCTGCCCGAACCACCCTGTCCCGATGCCTTTGTCGTCATGGGTGATTTCAATATGCTGGCCGGTTCTCCCGAATATTGCGCCATCGTCGGCAGCCCGGATCATGAATTCGGCCTGCCTCTGACGGCCAGCTTTGCTGTTGATGCCGCTGTCCGCCTTGGCGCATCCGATAGCGATCTCGTCACCTGGGTTGACCCTGACCGCCCCGCAGACAAAAGCCGCCACAAGCGCATCGACTACTGCTTTACCAGTGCGGCGCTCGCGCCACGTCTGAAACGCCTTTGGGTCGACCGGCAGGCGGTCGGCTCGGATCACCTGCCGGTCTGGGTTGAGTTTGGATGATCGAACCCACCCGCCTGTCCATCACGAATGCGCCCAGCTTCGAAGGCTGGACCAGGTGCGCCGATCAAGCCGATAGCGTTCAACCGGCACTTTTCCGGCGACGATTGAATTCAGCATACCCTGACCGGCATACTGAAAACCGCATTTATGGATGACGCGCCGCGATGCGGGATTGATGACCCGGCATGATGCCTGAAGTGCGGTCACTTCGGTGGCACGGAAAGCTAGATCGACCAATGCGTGCGCCGCTTCGGTGGCATAGCCCTTGCCCCAATGCGGCTCACCAACCCAATAGCCCAGTTCAAGACCTCTATCCGTCTGGTTGAGACCGGCACTGCCGACAAAAGCGCCGCTATCGGCCAGAGTTAGCGCATAGACTGCACCAAGATGTCCCGCCTTGCTGTTGTCAATGAAGGCTCGCGCCTCGGCTTTGCCATAAGGGTAGGGCATACGCGCCAGCATTTCAGCAACACATCGATTGTTGGCCAGTTCGGCCAGATCGTCGATGTCTTCGTCATGTGGTGGGCGCATCACCAACCGTTCGGTAAGCAACACCGGACAATCGATGTGCAAACTTGCGCCGTCTTCGTCTTCCTTTTCGGCAACCATGACATTGTCCTCCAGACAAAGAAAAGGGGAGATGGAAACCCATCTCCCCTTGATCCATTTTCTGGCTTTGCCAGACACCGGTTCCCGAGATGGGTGCCGGTGTTCTATTACGGAACCGGCTACTCCGCGGCCTGCGTCATCGGGTTTACCGATACGTAGGTTCGGCCGTTGGCTTTTTTGTTGAAGGTCACCGCACCCGCGTCGAGCGCAAATAGAGTGTGATCCTTGCCCATGCCAACATTGACACCCGGATGCCACTGGGTGCCACGTTGACGAATAATGATGTTGCCGGCGATGACTGCTTCACCACCGAACTTCTTCACGCCAAGGCGCTTGGAATGAGAGTCGCGGCCATTGCGCGACGAACCGCCAGCTTTCTTGTGTGCCATCTTAGTGCTCCTTTGCGTCCTTGAAGACGCCTGTAATCCTTATGAACGCGCACGCGTTCCGTTTCAAGTCCGATCAAGCCAGATTTGGCGACTTACTTCTTCGCCAGACCTTTACTTGGCAAGTTCCTTGGCCTGCTCGCGCCAATCCGAAATCTGCTCGGCGCTGAACGGCATATGCTCATCGATCTTCGCAACATCCGCATCGGACAGCTTCGCGACCTGCGCGAAAGTGGTGATGCCCTGTTCCTGAAGCTGGCCAGCCGCGACCGGGCCGATGCCCTTGATGGTCGTCAGATCGTCTGGCTCGCCCTTGGGTGCTTTGAACAATGGCGCAGCAGCAGCTTCAGCCTTGGGCTCGACCTTCTTGGCCGGGGCCGCTTCAGCCTTGGGCTCGGCCTTCTTGGGTTCTGCTTTCGCCTCAACCTTTGCCGCGGCCTTCTTGGAAGCCTTGGCTCCGCCGATCAGGATTTCCGAGATGCGCACCGTGGTGAGCAATTGGCGGTGACCGATCTTGCGGCGCGAATTCTGCCGGCGGCGCTTCTTGAATGCGATGACCGTACGGTTCTTGCCTTGCAGCACAACCTCAGCGGTGACCATCGCACCGTCAACGAACGGCGCGCCGATAACAACGTCGTCGCCTTCGCCATGTGCCAGAACGTGACCGATTTCGACGATATCGCCAACCTGGCCTTCGACTTTTTCGATCTTCAGGAGATCGTTGGCGGCAACGCGATACTGCTTGCCGCCCGTTTTGATGACTGCGAACATTTTATTGCCTTTCGCTGTTCGGTCGGCCTTGATGATCCGTCAAAGCGGATCGACCGTCTTTTTGTCAGTCTGCGGGTTTCTAAAGACAAGCGGCGCGGAAATCTGTCCACGCCGATTGCGCGCTGTCACTAGCCGAGGGTCGGTTTAAAGTCAAGCAGCCGCACGAATGGTGCTGCGCCATCACCAACAGCCTTGCTCATAAGCGCAGGCACGGTTGCCCGCAAGCTCCCGCAGTCTGCTAGACAAGATATATGCATCATCAGGATTCGGTCTTGTAACCTGCACATTCTCCCGTTATCTACTGCGCCGCGCCCAAGTGGCGGACCATGACCCGCGGAGAGGTGGCAGAGTGGTCGAATGCACCGCACTCGAAATGCGGCATGGGTGCAAGCCCATCGGGGGTTCGAATCCCTCCTCTCCGCCATAATCTATTGATTTAAATAACTTATTTCGCCATTCGTCTTTAGTCGAAATCCATCCAAAAGCAGTTTTGGCACAATTTTGGCACACTGGGTTTGGCTATGGCATCTATACGAAAGCGGGGAAGGGCATGCCCAAGTGCGCCATGCGAACACCATCGTTCCGGTTGCGTGAACAAGATCGTGATGGTTATCCAGATCCAAGTGCAGATTCTGGTTGATCTCGGGCCCGCCGCCGCAACATCTGTAATGCCCCTCGTCGTCAGCACTGCCATCCTGGCGGCCGCTGGCTGAATTTCCTCTCTAGCTTAAGTGACGGAGGACGTTGATACGACTCATTTGGCTTTGCTTTTCCACATAGGGGTGTAGCGAAGCGTTTATTATTGATGCAGCCAGTCCAGCACCATTTTCGCGCCGTTGGAATTCTGTGCCGTCTGGCTCGCAACCGAATAGTAGCCAAACGCGGTTTTCACCTCCACGTCCAGTGGCTTCACAAGCCAGCCCCGTTCAAGAAAATCATCGACAATATACTTCCAGCCAATGGCAATGCCTTGCCCGGCTAACGCCGCCTGAATAGCCAACGTATAATTGTTGTAAGACGGGCCGGAGCATCTGGAAAAATTAGCGTGAAGACCTTTCAAAAGCACCGCCCAGTCTAGCCAGGGCTGCTTTGCTGCCCGAATCTGCAGCAACCGGTGCTGTTGCAAATCGCTGGCGCAGATCAGGCGTGGCGCGGCTTCGAGATAGGCGGAACTGCACACCGGAAAGCCGATTTCCGAAAACAGCAACCGCGCTGCACCATCGGGCCAACGACCCCGACCGAAACGAATAGCGATCTCTGGCTCCGTATCGGCAAGGTTCCGCTCCTCTTCCACAGTGCTGACAGCGATCTCGATTTCGGGGTGCGCCACCTGGAATTTGGCTAGACGCGGCATCAGCCAATAGGAAGCCAGGCCATAATTGGCATAAAACGTCACCCGCTCCGCTCCCCCGGTCTGGGCGATATTGCGGCCCGCGACGAGAATGCCGTTAAAACCGTGAACGATTGCCTCACAATAGGTTTTTCCGGCTTCGGTCAGTGTGACCCGTCTGTGCTCCCGAAAAACAAAGGCGTATCAAGTACCTCTTCGAGGGTGCGAACCTGACGGCTGACCGCTGGTTGGCTGACATTGAGTTCGTATGCCGCTTTGGTGAAGCTGCCATGACGTGCGGCGGCCTCAAACGCCAGCAGGGCGCGCAGCGGTGGCAGGTTTCGGGACAAACTATCCATAACCTCAGCGTATGCGAAATGTAAGATTTTTCAACCTTCACAAGATGTATTTCCTGAACAAAATCCGGACATCGAAACGCCAAACAGAGGCGCAGCCATGGAACGGACTTTCTGGAGCGAAGAACTGGAAACGATGCCTGCGGAGGAACTGCGCAAATATGAAGCGCCGCTGCTGGCACGCCAGATCGAATATCTCTACGCCACCTCGAAATATTATCGCCGGCAATTGGATCGGGCCGGGATCAGGCCGGGCGACATTTCTTGTCACGAAGCGTTGGAAAAGCTGCCTTTCACGGAAAAGAAGGAGTTGGCCCAGACCCAGCGCGAAGGTGCCTTGATTGGGCCGCACCAATGCGCTCCGATCGAGGATATCGTGCGGCTCGTCGGCACCGGCGGCACGAGTGGTAAGCCCATGCGCATTGGCTGGACCCGACAGGATGTGGAAGCCTACAACGAAATGGGCGCACGCGCCCTTTGGATCATGGGTTGCCGCCCCGGTGATCTGGTACTGAACTGCTTCAATTACTCAATCTATGCCGGCGGTGTGATGGACCATATGTCGTTCGAACATCTGGGCGCGACCGTAATGGCCTATGGCATCGGAAAGTCCCGTGCGCTGCTGGATATGTTCGCCGACCTACCGGGCGAAAAATGTCTCTACTCTACCCCTTCCTATGCGGTGCGTCTGGCAGCTGTCGCCGCAGAGGCGGGGATCAACCCGCTGGATTTGAACATTGGAAAGGGTTTCTTCTCGGGAGAGGCAGGGCTTCAGGTGCCGGGCTATCGTCAGAAGATCGAGAACACCTGGGGAATGACCACACATGACCTTTATGGGATAGCCGAACTTGGTTGCCAGAGCGCCGAATGCAAGCATCGCAACGGGATGCACTTCTGCGGGCAGGGTTATGTGATAGCCGAACTGATCGATCCGGACAGCGGTGCGGTCAAGAAGATGCGTGATGGTGAGACCGGCGAGTTGGTCTATACCGCGATCCGCCGTCAGGCCTCGCCATTATTGCGCCTGCGCAGCCACGATTTTGTCGAAGTACAATCGAGCCCCTGTGCGTGTGGGCGCACCGGTTTGCGCTTCCATACGCGCGGACGCAGCGACGATATGTTCGTGATCAAGGGGGTCAACATCTTTCCGACCTCGGTCCAGGAAGTTTTACAAGAGCTGCAGCCGCGCCTGACAGGCGAGTTTCAAGTGGCGTTGGACTTCCTCCCCCTTCGATTATTCGCCGCGTCTGCTGGTCGAGGTTTCCCGCGATTTGCCCAATTCACAGCACGAGGCGCTGATCTGGGAGACCGAGGACGTCATCCGCGTGAAGGCGGCTTTTGCCGTGCAGGTAGAGCTTGTGCCGCAAGGGACAATCGCATCAGAACACAAGACCAGGCGCGTCTTGCGCAATTATGAAATCTGAAAACGCCGGGAGGAACACTCATGGCCATTCGCAAGGAAATCCATAGCGGCGTTCTACGGGCAACAATCGACCGGCCCGAAGCGTTGAATGCGTTTGATATTCCCGATCTAGAAGAACTCTTGCAGCTATTTCGCGAAGCCAAGGCCGACCCCGACGTGCGGGTGGTGACCTTGATTGGCACCGGTCGTGCCTTCAGCGTGGGTGCCGATATCAAGGCGATGGATAAAATGTCGGATGAAGAATTCGGCAAGGCGGCTTCACTCTACCAGGTCCTGGCGGCCGAGGCGCGAGCACTCGACAAACCGATCATCGGCGCAATCAATGGCTTTGCGCTGGGCGGCGGGCTTGAAATCGCATTGATGTGCGATATTCGCATTGCGGGAAAATCAGCCAGGTTTGGCTTGCCCGACGCCTATCTGGGCTTCAGCCCGACTGGTGGGCTTACCTGGCTGCTGACCCGCATGGTGGGCCTCAGCGTGGCAATGGACATGGCGCTGACCACCGACATGCTGGACGCAGACGAAAGTCGGCGAGTGGGATTGGTCAGCCGGGTGGTCGAAGACGACAAGTTGCTGTCAGTTGTCGAAGAACTTTCCGAGCGTATCGCAACCTTCCCCTAACTGGGTTACGCAATATCAAGCGGTCATTTTATATGGCGGCTGATGCAGATTTCGGATCGGTCCTGACATTGGAAGAAGCATATGACTCCGATTGCTTCCGGTCTGAGGAAACCCGGACCGCACTGCAAGCCTTCATCGAATCGCGGCGCAAGTAATGTTCAATCCGGCAGGCGATGAGAGCTTTGGCGAGGAGACCGGCGCTCCGATCCTGGTGTTGGCCGGAACGATGCTTTTGTCCTTCGTTCTGGGTTCCGTGCATTCATTCTCCGTATTGCTTCCGGCGCTGGAGACAACTTTTGGCACCAGCCGCACATCCGCCAGTCTGACCTATTCTTTCGCGCTGATGGCACTGGCTCTTGCGGTTTTGCTGGGTCACCGGGTCTATTCGAAACTTTCCCCGGCCAAATATGCACTGGGAACAGGTTTCCTTGCCGCGGCAGGTTGTCTTGTAGCCGGGACAGGCGGATCGGTGCCAATGGTCTGGATTGGCTACAGCCTGTTGTTCGGAACCGCCAACGGGTTGGGATACGGCTATGCCCTGCAATTTTCAGCACAAGCCATGCCTGCGAAAGCAGGCTTGGCGATGGGGGCCGTCACTGCCGCTTACGCCCTCGGCGCGGTTGTTTTTCCGGTCCCGCTGAACGCCATGCTGAACCTGGGCGGTTGGACTGCGGCGTTGACGATGCTGGCATTCAGTATTGCCTCGATAACTGGTATCAGCGCTGCCCTGCTCACACGCTCGCAAATGCGTTACAACAAGGCCACTGATGACGCGTTGCATGCTACCAATGTTCGTTGGCAGATGATTGCCCTGTTGTGGCTTTCCTATGGTTGCGCCGTCACGGCTGGATTGATGGTGATCGCCCACGCAACCGGCATCGCCAGATTGGCTGGTGCCAGTGCACAATGGATCGTCGCGTCACCGATTGTCATCGCAGCGTCAAACATGCTCGGAAGCCTTCTATGCGGAACGATGTTGGACCGCTTTCGAGGTCGGACGATACTGTCCACGCTCGCCATCCTGTCATCGTCAGCGCTCCTTGCGATGGCATTTCTGCCGCAGCTTGCCGTGACGATGATCGGGCTTGCTGTTATCGGCTTTACGTATGGTGGAGCGATTTCGGTCTATCCTGCATTCATTTCCAAAAGCTTCGGCCCTGCGGCTGGCACGATCATATACGGACGGGTCTTCACCGCCTGGGCCGCTGCCGGCCTGCTTGGCCCGGGTTTGGCTGGACTGTTATATGACCTGCAACAGAACTACCGGATGGCATTGACCGTAGCCGCTGCCATCGCCATCTGTTCGTTTGTTTTGCAGCCGCGCCCGAGCCGTATATAGACCAGATCGTTGCCCCGGATTCTGGTTTTGTTGGCGGCAAATGAACAGCGTCGAAATCCGATGGCTGCATGGCTTTGCGCGGCTCCGGCGGACGCTCTCACAGAGCAGCCTCACAATCAGCATACTGCGCGTGGGTTATATTGATGTGAATTTTCACCCAACTTGGATTTTGGCAGAAGATCGGGTTTATCAAGCTGATTTTGCACTATAAATTGACATTTTCGTAAGCGCGAAACGTGCGTCTCATGACGGAGCCTGCCGAGACCACCGATACTTGGTTGGAGGCAGTTGAGGCACGCGTCAAGATGCCGACGAACGCATTTTGGCAGTCGTGAACATGCTGGATCGATCACGCGAAGGCAGGCACTCCGGGCAGATAGCCATCCCCCGGATTGACACAACGAAGCACCCGGTCAGAATTTGCACCACGGCCAATAAAGTCAGTTCGGAATTTTCAACCGCAGCTATTGGTGAAGGTAACCACCGGCCATTTGTTTTGACGCAGCGCCGCCTTGCGGATCCATCCGTCCTTGTCTCCGAATTTTGCTTCGCACCAGACCCCGTCCGATGCGGTCACGCAATGCTCGACCGACAGGCAGGAATTCTGCGGAACGACGCCGACAATGCCGGCATCGTCGCGGGCTTCCGAGCGAACGTTGAGATTGACGATCACATTGACCTTCTTCTGTGCTTCCGGCGAACCGGAAAACGGGTTTGCCAACTGTGAATCCGCCGCGCACTTGCTGGAAAATCCGAGGAAATAACAGCCACGTGCTTTCACTGCCGCCGCCAGAACCTCTCTCATGCCCTGACCGCCGGTCCGGTCGACCACGATCGGTTTTTTCGAAGCCGTGGTTCCACTGATGCGGCGCTGATTTCCGCCAAGATGGGCCAATACACCCCCTTTTCGTCGAAAAGCGCCAATTGGTTGTCGGCAATTCCCCATTTTGCAGCGCCAGACAGTTCACCGCCGCAATTCTGGATTTGCAGTGTATAGGCTCCGTTGTCAGGCTTATCTGAAAGCGTCAGAGCGCATCGAGCCCCACCGGCCGCAAAACTACTGTCGAAAATTTGCCAGTTTCCGGCAAATGCCTTGACGAAATCGGCTTCGCTTTGCGCCAGGGCCGGTGTAGCCACCGCGCTGGACACCAAAACAACCAATGTTTGAAAAATAGAAGACTTCATGGCCAACCCCCACGTCAAGTAATGCCCATGGCGTTCCTAACACGCATTCATTTTGCAATGAAGTACCAACGCTTGATCTTGTAGTTATTCTTCGCCAGCTTTCAAAGTCGTTCGCGAGACGATAACCCCGCCCTGCTTCAAAACCAGCGTGACGTCGAGCAAATCGCCCGTCTGATAGGAAACACCGACGCGTGCGATGTCGGCCGTTTGCCCCACTGACATGTCGAACTCGCCGCCCTGCTTGGTGGTAACGGAGCCCGACGAACCCTTGCGGCTGATGCTCAACTCGCCTGAGATTTTCGCATCAGCCAACGCCAGCGCCTGCCCGACGATCTGGATGCCGTTTTGGGTGGTTGTTACATTGATGACGGCGATGGCGGAACTGGCCAGGGCAGGTACAGGCGCTAGCATAGCCATGCCAATCATCGAGGACCAAAGGAGGGACTTACCCTTCACCAATCTGCTCCAGCGCGTTTAAGGAAGTGTCGTCTGAGTGATAGTGACGGTCGCGCCGTTGGAGATGACTTGAGCGCCGTTCACAGGACTGGCGACATTGCTGCCGATTACGGTGTAGCTCGCAGACGTCCCTGCCCCTAAAACCGATAAGTGTATGTCACTGCTGTTCCCGATTTGAGTAACCGAGCCGCTTGCGTCAGAGCCGGATACACTCAGCCCCGCTTTGTTGTCATTGCCGCTCTGGTAAATGCTACCCGCCGCGCTTGAACCATTGACATTAAGGGTCGCAAGATTATTGCCGCCATCTTGGAAAACGAGGCCCAACCCTCCACCCAGAATGGATATTGTCGCATTGTTTGGCGTCATCAAAGAATTGCTGTTGTCCTGTAACAGTCCGATGTGACCGCCATCGGAATTCCCAAGACGCTCTATCGTCAAGTTGGCCGTATTGCCGCTGCCGGTTTGCTTCGCGGTAGTGCTCAACACGAGTTGGTTATCACCATTCAAGCTGGCACCGCCGACTCCACTTCCATTGGCCAGCGACTGGTCTACCGTCAAGCTGTTGCCAATGCCCAGCCCCGTGTTGGTCTGTTCTATCGTGATGGTATTGCCGTTGCCCGCGAGCGCCACTCCGCAGCCGGTTACCAACAGAATTGCAGATGCCACCAGATTGCGAGACAGGGTTGTATACATCGAGAATCCTCTTGCCAGATTGCGCGGTCACGCCAAAGGCAATGTTACCACGACTTCTGCATTATGCTTACTATATTCCCGATACCGTTCTGTGAAAAGCCTGCAATATTACCATTTCCGACCTGAAATACACTTGCCTGGTTCGCCGAACCAGTAATCGATGCGGTCACAATATTCCCGTTGCCGTTTTGGGCGACAGCGAAAAGGTTATTTGACCCCAAAACTTCCATGGCAATGGCGTTGTCCTGGCCATTCTGGATGATCGTTCCCGGTTGCAGGCCGGGGTTCAGCGCCGCGCCGGTAAAATTCGCATCGAGCGGGCCGCCGTTCAGATCGCCCTCGATGTTGAGCGTCAACGTATTTCCGGAAGCAAAGCCGGAACTGTCCTGCGTGATCTGAAGGCGATTGTCATTGCCCTCGATCTGTAAGAGCGCCGTGTTGGCGACCATATCTACGGTCGAAATATCAATGGCATTGGCTGCCTGGGCGGATTGTGCGCAGAGTGTCGCGGAAGCGAACGCAGCGATGGCGAGATATTTGTTCATTTTGGTGTCCCCTGAAAAACCCGGGAAACCATCGCCCACATGCAGCTAAACTCGCCTTTTCCTATTCGCTAGAATTTTATGCAGTTCTGTAATTAGTGCGCTTTTCGCCAAGCATTTTCCTTGTTCGGTGAACAATTCGTTGACGCCCGTTCGTTGAACAGACGCATGAAAATGTGCGGCGGCCGTGCATTGAGAGGTTCGAGCAATTTGTTGTCGAGCAAAACCCCTGCGCACTATTGGGCACCGTGGACTAGAACTGGACGACAGCCATGCTGTTGCCGGTGCCTGATTGCTTGATCTGCGCCTGGCTGGAATTTTCCGATTGGTCAACCACTGCTTGGTTGACCGTGCCGTTGACGACCAGAAGCGCTTTATTGTCATCTCCGTGCTGCTTGATGGCGAAAAGATTGGAATCGCCCAACAGGCCTACTTTCACCACGTTGCCGGTGCCGTTCTGCTGTTCTGAGCCGGGCGACAGGCCTGCACCGGAAGCAAGCGCCACCAGTCGGTCGCGGAAGTCGCCAACCGAAGCTGCATCGCTGTTGTTGTTGTCGTTGCCGAGAATGGAAATATCGAAAAGATTGCCGCTGCCGGTTTGCGAAAGAGCAAGCTTGTTTCTATTGCCGTCCATCGTGACGCTGCTGACGTTTTCCTTGCCGCCGATGCCCAGCGACAGATTGTTGTCGTCGCCGTTTTGAAAGATGCCGACTTCGTTGCGGGCTGCCGAATCCGGCCCGACCGCGGAATCGGAGCTGATGGCGACGACGGCACCGTTGCCATTGCCGAATTGCGCGATACCAGCGAGGTTCTCGTTGCCGCTAACCACCGTATAGGTGGCATCGTTGTCGTCGCCTATCTGCACGAACGCGCCCTGGAACACGCGCGAGCGCAACAGCGTCGGGCTTTTGAAGCTGCCCGGTCCCGCCTGGTTGTCTCCGCCATTGTCGTCGCCGGCAATGGTGATTTTCATCCTGTTGCCCGAGATCGCAACACCCTGGTTGTTTTGCAGCACCCATGCGGTGTGGTTTCGGTTGCCGGACTGGCTGATATTCACGCTATTGTTCGTGCCGTACTGGTTCAGAAATTCGACCGTGTTCTGCTCGCCGCTACCCTGCGTGATGCGAGCGGCATTGTGGTCGCCTTGCTGGCCCGCGAAGGCAATGTGGTTGCGGTTGGCGGATTGGGTGAATTCGGTGATGTTGGCAAAGCCGAACTGGATCAAGCGTCCAATCGTGTTGCCAAGCGCATTGCCGCCACCGGTCTGCGTCAAGACGGCGCGGTTGGCGTCCTGTCCACGGCGGGTATTGACCTGCGTAATCGCACCGATGCTGTGGTTGGCCTGGCCATCGCCTCCGGCCTCGCTTTGCGACACAACAAGCATATTGGCGAGCGCGGCAATCTGTGTATAGCTCAACTGATAGACGGAACCGAGGAAATTGAACCCGTCCGCCGCATTGTCGTGCTGGCTGATCGACACGCTATTGTGGTCGCCCACCTGGTTAAGACCTTCGGGAAATTGCGGGGCGAGATTGCCCGCGCCAGCCGCGTTGGACCAGCCGAACTGGTCGATCGACAGCGTGTTGTGGCGGCCATCCTGATTGATGCGATGTGCGGTGTTGTCGGCACCGGCGCGGTTCGAGTTGCCTTCCTGGGTGATCGATATCATATTGGTTTGGCCGGTCTGGCCGATCCATGCCTCGTTGGTGGCGTTTTGCGCCAGGGCGGCCCCGGATGCCGAGGCGAAAAGCGGGGCGGCGACGCCAATTATCGCGATAAGTCGAACCTTCATCATGCGTCTGCGCGCCACCAAGCCATCCATAGTTTACAAACTGTTAAGCCGGTTGATGGGGCATGTCAAAAGCAAACGCAGTAAATCAACGCATAGGGGATGAGTTTTCCACTTTATGGTAAAAGCGACGCCTCAGATAAAATCTTATAGATACATATATCAGCGCCATTCAAAGGAGAATATTGCTTAGCTGAAAGCAAAATCTCCGCTCGATGCTCAATATATATTAGAACATTCTTGTGTGTCCGGTCGAACGCGATGCGCTTCAGTTAAAGGCGACCGCGACTGCTTCAACCGAGCCCTTGTTGCTTGCGGGTTTGCTCGATGAGCCGATCACCTCGTTAGCCGCAGCAGGTGGCGGCAGATTGTTGGAAGGTGCCGCGCTTCTCTCCGGTGTGATCGAGCCGACCGTTTCGTTCTTGGTGGCGGGCGGCGGGGTTGCAGGTGCAGCGGGAACGACGCGCCTGCTCGCAGCGCGTGGCGAGTGCGCTTGCTTCAGCGCTACCGTCTCGACGACCTTGGTAGGATTTTTCGTATCCGGCGGCAGCGGCGAGGCGGCTGCCGGTGTGAGCTTGTCGCCATATTTTTCTTTCTTGTAGGCATCGATAAGTTCACGACCGCGAGCGCGGTCCTGGAATGACCAGATGCCAAGTTCTGCGCCCTCGATAATCAGCGACCGCACGGCTTTTTCAATCGACTGCTGCACGGCGATCTGTTTTGGTTCGTTTTGTGTGAAGCCAGCCTCGGCTTCGAGGATCTTGTCGAGTGCCACATAGCGGAAGGCACCGCCAGACACGGCATAGGACGCGATAGCCTTGTGAACCGTGGTAGTGGCCAGAACCTCGCCGGTGTCGGTGGAAACCGCGCGCAGCGTCACCGTTACGGTGTCCTGCTGCCACTTGCCATCGCCGCCAATGCCGAGATAGCGCGCGCCGAGGCCACCGGTCAGCGTGTTGGTGTCGTAGCCGATGATGCCGCCTTCAAGAATGATGCCGGCATGGCGCAGCGGCGGAAGCACATTGGCGCTGACCTTGGTTTCATTGCGGTAGAGCCGGCGCATCTCGGTGAGAATCTGCCTCTCCTTGAGAAGATCGTCGAGCCGCGCCCTGTCGAGAATGGTGAACCACCGGCGCTCGCCCGCATCCTGCAACGCCTTGATAAGCATCGGTGCGCCGCCCTGGGTGACGGCCTTGGACAAGGTCTGGACTGTCGAGCTGTCCTTGAACTGCCCCGTCAGGTCGGGAAAATCATAAACGGCAACAACGATGCGCTTGGTCGGTGGCGGCAAGACCCGCAAATTGTCGTTCTGCACGGTGATCGGTGCCAGTGCGGGGGCCACAAGGCCCGGATTTACGCCGGAATCGATCGACTGACATCCTGCGACTACGGAAAGGCTGGCCAATGCGGCCAGGATACGCCCCGTAGCCATGCTGAAAACTGCTTTCATTACTTGCCCCACAGGCGCCGGGCGGCGCCACCCCAATACTGATTAACGCTGGTGTTACTGGATCTTGACCAATTGCGGCACAACGATCGTCGTCACCGTGCCGTCGCTGGCGGTGATGTTCAAGGAAATGGAATCGAGCGTGCGCGCATATTCCACCGTGGTATCGCCGAACTGCACCTTGCCTGAATCAGGCGTCGTGCTGCCGTCGGTCGGAAATATCGCGTTGGTCACCTGGCTTGCCAGCGCCGAAAGCAGGCGCCCCTGCAACTGCTGGACGAAAAGGTCGGCGTTGGTCTGGCTGGTCGAGCCACCGCCGGTCAGGCTGCCGGTGCCAAGGCTGGCATTCTTTTTGAATCGCTGGCGGTTGCGTCTCGCTGGGCATTGGCAAGGCCAAGCAGATGCGAGGAATTGAGCGGGCTGCCGCCGAAGGACGGATTGATCGGCGTATAGACAATGTCAGCGGCCCATGCGCTGCCCCCCAGCATGCCCGCCAAGACCGTCGCCAGGAAGATGCCGTCAGTTCTCATCATCATACCCCGTTCCAAACTCAAATGCCGCAAATATCTGTTCATTGATACACCAGTACCCCGGCTTTCCGGCAACATAGACCATCTCGACATCTTCTATCAATCAAGTAATTATCTAATATTACAACTTGCTAAAATACCGAATAAGGACGCTTTTTCCCACATTCAGAGTAGATTAATCAAGTCTTTGCCCCTGAATCGCTGGATACTAGGGTGGGCCAGAACCATTACGAAAGACAGAATCTGCGTGGTTTGCGCGGTTTTTTTCTACAAGGTGTGGCTCAAAGTCAACATGTGACAATCAAGCGCGAGCGCCAAAAACCGCGCAAAACCGGGCGATAGCGCGTTTGGCGGCGATTCGGCCAATGTTTCGAGGCTCCGCCCTGTTAGCCGGCGAAAAAACGCGGCACGCCCATTTTTCATGACATTTGGCATCCGACTATAAAACAATGATTTGGCTTGAATGTTTGGGGTTTGCTGTGCGCGGACACTGTAAATCTTAACTTTAACAGAAAATTCACCTTGTCTATTGGCACAAAATTGACCATTGTGGCGAGGTTGAACCGATACGACCACGGGTTGAAATTGAGTGTGGGTGGTGCGTGAACCGGTTTGATGTGGCCGTATGCAGCACCATCTTGCGTCGGTCACCAGGGTTGAAAGCGTCAAGGGGTAGATCACGGACAGACAGCATTTTGACGCCGGCTAATCCGGCGACCCCACATCACAGCACTGGCGGAAACGTGTCGCGATAGCTGGCCATTTCGGGTGCGATTGAAATTTTATTTGATGCGCAAACATCGGTGTTTGTGCAAACAGGAAGTCTTTAACATGAAACTCAAGATTGCATTAGCGACTGCAACAGCATTGGGCCTTTGCATGGGAACCGCCTGGGCGGGCAGCAACAACACGCTCCACATCATTCAAAATGGAACAACCAACCAAGCGAATATAGATCAGGGCTATGGAGACGATAGCGATATCGGCACGTCCAATAATCCGGCGACGCAGACTGGCACAAGAAATCGACTAAACTTTCAGGTTACATCATGGGGCACGAATAATAACAATGATATCCGTAGCTCTTCTCAAAGCGGCACTGAGAACCTGTTCACGTCTGCTGCTGCTGGCAGTTCCAGCAACAACCGGATCAACAGCTTTAATCAGCACGGGACTGGAAATTCAGCCCGTATAAATTTTACGTCAGACAGTAATTCTACGGTAGATAGTGTCACTACGACAGGCGATCGCAACACTATTTCGATTTACCAAGGAGACAATGCCCACGTCAGCAACAACAATTATGTCGGGACCGTTAACATTACCGGTAGTCGAAATGGTGTAGCGGGCAGCTATCCCTACGCTCACGGCGATTCGACAGCAGCCGTATTTATCAAGCAATTGGGGGAAAACAATAAAGTTAGCCAATCAACCATTACGGGAAGCGACAACCACCAGTATCCTTCCCCTTGGATTCCAGGCGCATTCAATAGAGTGCATGAAATCATACAGAACGGCAATAATAACGGGCGCTCATCCTCTATCGCATCGACCTTGGGGTCCGACGGCAACTATATACGTGTTAATGAATTTGGAAACTGGAACAATTTCAATGTCCAGCAGGGACTTTCATCTCATTCGACCGGAAACTACGCGACTGTCGATCAGCAGGGTTCGCACAACACCGCCACGGCGACACAATTTGGCAGTGGCAACCAAGTAACCGTGAATCAGGTACTCGACGGCAACATGTCGACAACTAACTTCAACGGCAATGACAACGGTGTCGGCACACTAACTGGTATGGCGGGAAATCTCGCTGCTCTTCCTACGAACTCTCTGGTTCAGGGAACTGTGTTGCAGGATTCGACCGGGGCCTTGAATGGCAACACTCTGGCATACAACGTCTACGGATCACGCAACCTGTTTGCGGTCGCGCAGATCGGTGGGCACAACACCATCAATGGCGATGTCGGGACCGCCACGCACTATTCCAATGACAATCAGGTCGCTGTGTTACAAACTGGTAATTCCAATACCTCCAACTTTAGCCAGACAGGCGGCTCCAACAATCTTGCCGTCAGCCAGTAATCACTCACTCACCGGGCGGAGCAATCCGCCCGGTCATTTTCTCTCGTCCGCGCTCGCTTGCGGACGGGGTTTATCTTGCTCTGACACATTCTCGCATCGTTAAATTCCCAGGATTTTGTAAATGCTTCTGCGCCTCCATCTCGCGACCGTCTCCATCCTCGCGTTGATGATGGGTGCAGCCTGTGCCGACAGCAATTTCGCCAATGTCGAGCAGAACGGCGCGGACAATGACGGCGTCGTTGTTCAGGGGCCGGGACAATTCAACAAGCTGGGAGCGGAAGACGGCATCTCGCCCGGCGCGGCGCTGCAAAACGGCGACAACAACATCCTGACCATCACCCAGAGCGGTTCGCGCAACCAAGTCGGAACGTCCGGCCTCGGCTTCGACCAGAATGGCAAGCGCAACAGCGCAACGATCACCCAATCCGCCAACCGCAACAGCGTTGGCGAGGTGCAGCAGATCGACCAGACATGGTTCGGCTCGGCTGATCGCAACACGCTTGAAGTCACCCAAAGCGGCGGCGGCAATTCGCTCGGCAGTGTGCGGCAGACGCGCACGAATACGTTTCTTGCCAATTCAAAGGCGGGCAATAGCGCCACGATTACCCAGCAAAGCAACAATAATTCGCTCGATGAGCTGAAGCAGGAAGGTTTTCGCAACACAGTCGGGCTGACCCAGGCAGGAGGCAACGGCAATCATGTCGGCACGCTCAGCCAGACGGGTGCGACCAACCATGTCACGCTCACCTTCGATGGTGCGCGCAACGGCACTGAGGTTTTCGCGCCTGTGATGCTTGATGCTTCGGCGTTTGGCGGTCTCGTTGAGGCAAATGTCACGCAAACCGGGATCGGCAATTCGATCAGCAATTTCGGGGTGAGCGGCAATCGCAATGCCTTCGGCTTCAACCAGATCGGCTTGCTGAAAAATACCATTGATGGCGGCGTGACCGGCAATGGCAACCAGTTTGGCGTCTATCAGAATGGGAGCTTCAACAGCGCCCATATCGAGATTTCCGGCAACCGCAACGAGGTCGCCGTCAATCAGGATGGAACTATTGGCGGCTTGCACAATGACGCCTCGGCGATTGTCATAGGCAATGCCAACGGGGTCGGCATCCAGCAATTTGGCGCTTATAATGACGCTGATGTTACGGTCACCGGCAACCGCAACCTTCTGGCTGTCGGTCAAAATGGCATTCACAACGGCCTGGCGCTGAACATTTTCGGCAACAATAACAACAATCCGTTCCTGCCCGGCTTTACGGGCTTCACCGGCAAAGCGGCGACTGCGGCTTTAGCGGCTACGGCATTGGGGACGACCCTGACGCCGGGTTCCATCGTTCAGGACGGTTCGTTGAATACCATCGAGATGGATGTTGGAACGGCTGGACACAACGCCAATGGCAACCTCTTTGCCTTCCTGCAGCATGGCGATTTCAATGGGATCAACGGTTCGGTGGCGGGCAATGGCAACCAGGTGGTTGTCGTGCAAAACGGAAACGGCAATTTCACCAGCTTCAGCCAAACCGGTAATTTCAACGTGATCGGCGTCAATCAGTAGAGCGGCTTATTTCCCGCCAGTCATCATGGACATCGCAGTGTGAAAGCCCACCACTAAGTCCGGGAAAATTCGGTTAGCAGATTTCCCATCATCTGCGGCCACAGTTCGGTGAGATTTCACAACCGCACCTCGAATCCATCGGCGAATTTCAGTCAGTCCTGACACGCAGGCATATGTCGCTTTGACCGACATATCGACATCTGTTCATCAAGCGCGACATCGGAATTTTACCGAATTTCTCGTGAAGTCACCGCATATGGAACCCTGCATCTGCTCTTTGTTCAATCCCCAGCAACAACTCTTGCCATTGACAATTAGATACGCTACGTATCGTTTCTAATAAACCTGGTTTTCTTTACTGGAGGGTTTGCCGTGCCCCGAAAAGAACAAAACTCTCGAAGCCCCCGCACACGAACAGCTGCGGTAACGGATCTTGTTCGCGGCACGGCTTTGGTGCTGGCATATGAAGGCGGCGTCGCCCATGCCACGATCGAGCGGATCGCCAAGCGCAGCGGGATTGCCAAGACGACGATTTACCGCCGTTGGTCCAATGCCAGCGCCATCATCACGGATGCCTTTTTTGCGGAGACCGGCTCCTACATCGAGGTTCCGGATACTGGACCGGTCAAGGAAGTCTTCCGGGCCGCAACCCAAAGATTTTTCCGAGACCTGACTGCACCGCGACAAGCGTTGCTTGGCTACCTGCTAGCCGAAGCGCAGCGGGATCCGGAGTTTCGGCAGGCAATGTGGAAGAACTGGATCGAACCGCGCAGAACCAGTGCCTGGAAGGCAATCAACAGGGCAATCGAACGCGGCGAAATCAGAGACGACGCCGATCCGGAAATCCTCATCGATAACATCGCAGGCGGAATGTACTACCGGATGATGCTTCCCTTCGGCCTCATCGATGAAGCGTTTGTCGATCGTTTCATCGATCAGGTCTTCATGGGGCTTCTCCGTGAATGATAACACAAAAAGCCGACGGGTTTCACCGGGTTGAACAACGAGCGCTATATCAAGCTGCACAGAACCGGCACCGCCAGCCAACAATCGTTCGACCAGGCCCAGGCCTCGAAGGCGAAAGCCGATGCGGGCCTCGATCAGGCCAGAGCCGCGCTCACCCTCGCCCGACTCGATCTGGACAACACCATCGTCAGGTCGCCGCCATCTCCTATGACGAAGCCTTTATCGGCGTCGCCGTCGCACTACTCTCCGTGGCCCCCTTGGTCATCATCTCAAAAGTGATCATCAGCCGGTTGATAGCCGATGAGGAACAGCACACTACCCAATGCATGTCGCCCAAAAGTGTGCAGCGGTTTTTCAGACAACGACATGCACAAAAACAAAGGCTTGAAGCTCCTGCATGAATCCTTGTAGACGGGATGTGCTTTAGGGTCAGGACGCATCCGTTCAAGCCTCGAGAAAGCGTCTTGTTGCACTGTCGAGATCCTCACGAAAACGGGTCGGCTGAAACTGCTCGATTTCATATCGCGCAAGCGCAAGCTTGCGGAAGGGGTCCTCGTCAAGGATGCTTTCCAGTGCCTGCCTGTCGCAAACCGTTGCAAGTATGACGCCTCCGATACGCGGGTTCTTCGGGCCGGAAGCCAGAAAGCAGCCAGACCGAAAATGGCGATCCAGGAAGGTCACGTGCTCCGCGAGGTTCGCGTCGATCTCGGACAGCGGTGCGATGTATGTCAGTGAAACTACGAACATTATGCTTCTCCTTGGTTTGAAATTTTACGGGCGTTTGAAATCGGTGTGACGGAAGCCTTCAATGCGCCGCAACGTCTGTGTGCTCGGGCTTGGCCAGCATGAGGACGAGCGGCGTCGTAACCGCGAAACCGGTAGCCATAAGCAGGAAGATGTCGTTCCATGCCATGACGGCTGCCTGTTGCGTTATCTGGCGCGACAGGACGTGCAGTGCTGCTGCATGCGGCGCACCGTTGACGTCTGGAAAGGTCGACAGGTGCCTGGCAATGGTCGCAACGTAATGCGTGACCGTCTGGCGCGTGTCCGACAGGGTTTCAGCCAGACGCCAGTAATGATCGTGGAAGCGATCGTTCCATCCGGTATTGATCATCGCGAGCCCCACAGCGCCGCCCATGTTTCGGAACACATTGAAGAGACCGCTGCCGCCACTGACGAGATCGGTCGGCAAAGTGCCGAGCGCCACCGCTGTGATCGGCACGATGCACAGCACGAGCCCGGAACCCCGCACAACCTGCGGCCAGAAGAGGTCCCCGAATGCCACTTCCGTGTTCATCCGTGCGTTGAGCCACAAGCCAATAGCGACAACGACAAAGCCGACCGTAAGCACCTTGCGCGGGTCGAGCTTGCTGCTCAGGCGTCCGGCGAGCGGGGCGGTCATGAACATCGCAACGCCCGTAACGAACATCACATCGCCGACCTGTAGCGAATTGTAGTGGCGCACATGGGCAAGAACCTGCGGAAGAATATAACTCTGCCCATAGAGGCAGGTGCCAAGCACGAAAGTGAGGATGCAGCCGACTGCGAAATTGCGATTTCGAAAGGCTTTCAGTTCGAGCACCGGGTTTTCCGCCGTCAATTCGCGCCAAAAGAGAAGTACGCACGAGACAAGCGAAACCAGCGTGAATATAACGATTAGCCGATCATCAAACCAATCATTGCGCGGCCCTTCATCGAGAACGAATTCCAGAGAGCCTAGAAAACCGGCGATCAGGACAATTCCTGGAACATCGATCTTGCCGAGCAATGACGGCTCGGGACGGTCGATATCAACGATCATCGGAACAATCAGGGTCACGATCAGCCCCGGTATGATATTGATCAGAAACAGCCATTGCCACGAAAAATGCTCTGTGATGTAACCACCAAGCGAGGGACCGATCGCCGGAGCAATCGTCGCAGTCAGTCCGATGATGACCGTTCCGACCATCTGGCGTTTGGGCGGGAACAGCTTGTAGTTCGCGGCGAAGACCGTGGGGATCATCGCGCCGCCGATAAAACCCTGCAAGGCCCTGAAGCCAATCAGCGAACCAATGCTCCACGAGAAAGCGCAGCAGACGCTCATCAGCGTGAAACCAGCGGCCGACATGACGAATAGCCAGCGTGATGACATCACCCGCGCCAGCCAGCCCGACAGTGGAATCATCACGACTTCAGCAACGAGATATGCCGTCTGGACCCATGTCACTTCATCGATCGAGGCCGAAACGCCAGCCTGTATCTGCGGCAGGGAACTGGCGACGATCTGGATATCGAGAATCGCCATGAACATGCCGAGCACCATGAGGAAGAAACCCGGAGCGCCACCCTTGGGCGTGAAGTCTTCGCTTGCATCGCCAGAGAGTTTTCGCTGTTTTCCGGGTCGCTCAACTGCTTTATCTTCTTGTTTTTCCCCGTTTCCGGACGGGGAACCGGTTCCCGCTTCATCTGGAAACGTTTGAGGATGCGCGGTCATTTCTCCACGTCCTTCGTATCGATGCTGACGACGACCGATGTGCCTGAGCGCAATACAAGCGCGCCTTCGGACAGACGATCGAAGCGGATTTTTACCGGCACACGCTGGACAATCTTGGTGAAATTACCCGTCGCGTTCTCGGCCGGCAGGATGGAGAATTGCGATCCCGACGCCGGTGCGAGGCTCTCGATATGTGCAGCCATGCTCTTTCCGCCAAACATATCCAGCGACACTTTGGCTCTCATGCCCGTGCGGAAATTCTGGATCTGCGTCTCCTTGAAGTTTGCGACGACATATTCGTCGCGGATCGGCACGAGGCTCATCAGCCGGGTGCCGGGGCCCACATAGTCGCCTGTCTGTACGCCGCGATTGCCGACAATGCCGCCACGCGGCGCACGGATCACGCAATGTTCGATGTCGATCAAGGCCAGACGCCGGGCAGCCGTCGCGCTTTCGAGGTCGGCCGTCCTGCGCAGACGCTCGCTGTCAAGCACGGCGAGTTGCTTGCGGCTGCTGTCGAGGGCCGCCCTTGCCTTATCGACGGTCGCGCTGGCGGCATGGTAAGCCATCCTGGCCTGGTCCATGCGGCTCTCGGTCACTGTTCCCTTGTCGAGAAGCTTGCCGGTGCGTCGGTAGTCTGCCGTCGCGAAAGACAGCTTCGCCTGTGCAGCAGCAAGATCCGCACCGGACGCCTCGATACGGCTATCCTGGAGCGCGCGTAGCGCCTTGATATTGTCGAGTGAAGCCTTGGCCGCGTCGATCTTCGCCTGGGCTGCGTCAAGTGCGGCACGGTAGCGGCGGTCATCGAGGCGCAGAAGCACAAAACCCTTCGCGACGTGCTGGTTGTCGATGACGGGAATGGAACTGACAGTGCCGGCCACCTCTGCCGAAAGGCTGACGATATCGGATTTCACATAGGCGTCGTCCGTGGTCTCGACGAAGCGCGCAGTCGCCCACCAATGGTGTCCGTAAAAGCCGGCTGAAGTCAGAAGCGTAAGGCCTGCCAGAGCAATGACTGCTTTCTTGCGCCGGTGTTTCGGTGTGGGCGTGTTGTTGCCATTCGCGAGGGTCGCAGCCGCATCGGCGCTCCCGGTGTTTTCGAACACCGAGGGCTGCGTTTCAGCAATGTTTGGCAATTGGGCAGGTTCAGATGGCGAGGTAAATTCGCCGTACGTCACGTGCGTGTTCATGTCGTGTCTCCGAAGGATTCGTTCAGCTCCGGCCCCGGCCAGCCCTTAAAGAGCTACGAAGACGCACTCAGAAGGACTGTGGCAGGTGCGCAGATGCTTCCATCATTGGCCATGCCGGCCGGAATTGCTCTGCGAGCCTGATGCACGAAGGGCTAGGAAAGTCGTCCGGTCCTTGTGGAAAGCAAGGTAGCGAGCGTCCATGATATCTGTCCGGGTAAGTCCGATATCGTCGAGATGTTCGTTGCTCAAGGACTCAAGATGGCGCAGATCGCTAAGGCTAAAAATGCCGCGCACAATCGTGCGCATTTTTTTCACGATACCGGATAGACGGAAGGTGTCTTGAAACCCGGCCTCTGCCATATGGCCCGGTCGGCGCGCGGATTCATCGATTGTGCTCATTTTCATCTCCAATCATCTGCACAATGGTTCGGTAAGCCTCATGCCGGTTGCGTCTTGAGCAGAGGCATGGACATCACCTGCAGAAATGTCTATCATATGATAGATGTTTGTCAATCGATATACTTTCAGGAGTTGCAATTGAAGAAACCAGTAGCCCGACGTCATCCTGAGAAAGGCGGGTACGCCCGAGGAGAGGAAGCAAGGACACGCATTATTGAGGCGGCGCTGGACATTTTTGGGTCCAGTGGGTTCGACGGAGCGTCGACACGCGCAATCGCCGAGGCCGCCGGGGTCAAATTGCCAGCGCTGCAATATTATTTTGGCAGCAAGGACGGAGTTTATTTGGCCTGCGCCAAATTTGTTGCCGAACATCTGGAACAAGGCATCGGACCAGCACTTTCCGAAATCAGGGCATTGCTCGCCAAGGGTGCCGAACCCGGTGAAGCAATGGAAGCGCTCGTGAGGCTCCTCACGGGCTTGGCGGATACCTTGCTGGGAGAAAGTCGGCCAGAAAGTTGGGTGATGTTTGTGCTGCACGAACAGGCACACCCGACCGAGGCCTTCGATATTATTTTCGATCAAGCCATAGGCCCCATCACGCACATTTCTACAGAACTCGTCGCCGCGGCACTCGATCGATCGAGTGAAGACGTCGATGTCCGGCTAATGGCGTTCGTGCTCATCGGGCAGGTATTGGCATTCAGAACGCTGAACGCGGCAGCCTTGAGGACTGTGGGATGGAATGATTTTGCCGGTGACCGGCTTGATCATATCAAGGCAGCAATTCGAATCCAGGTCCGGTCGGCTCTAAGCCGGTAAGCTTATCGAGCCGACAGGAACGCCGAACATGGGCGACGTCACAACTGCTGCTCTACGAATGCTTGTGTGAGGAGCCTTGCGCTTCCAGTCCATCCCTACAGAGAAACGACGTGGCATTCATGCCGAGCGGCCACAAAAGCCTTTTACAAACAGGGACCGGGCCGGACGACGGCCCGGCTGGCATAAATTCTTGAGGCTGCCAAGAAACGAGGGGAAATTCGGACGGGTGACAGCTTGCAGTTAGCTGGGCATTTTGTGGGTATGATCCACGACAATCTCCATCTGCAGATCGTTTTGGGGCTGCGCCCGCCGCCGTCGGATGAGGAAGCACACAAAGCCGTCGGCTCTGCTGTCGAGATCATTCTGGACGGTGTTCAACCACACCACAACCAGACTTGATTGGCTTGCAGGCACGCGTGATGCGACAATGCGCTGATGAGATTCAAATTTGCGAATATCATTTTCTCTTTCGCGCTTGTGTGGGCTGGGCAGGCTATCGCCGAACCATCCCAGTGGAAGGCGGCTGGCTGGGAAACCGATTTTTCGAGAACCGAGATCGACCTTGGCGAGATCGTTTCGGGAGGTCCGGCACGCGATGGCATTCCGTCGATTGATGCGCCGGTTTTCGAAAAGGCAGGCGAGATCGAGAACCTTGGGCCAAACGAACCGGTGATCCGCCTCGAAGTCGGCGGCGTCGTGCGCGCATACCCGCTAAGGGTGCTGACCTGGCATGAAATCGTCAACGATACGCTGGCCAACCAACCTGTCGTCGTAACCTATTGCCCACTCTGCAATTCATCGATTGCTTTCCAAAGAAAGCTCGCGGACGGCACGGTCACAACCTTCGGCGTCAGCGGCCTGCTCAGAAACTCCGACATGGTCATGTATGACCGCGCCACTCAAAGCTGGTGGCAGCAGTTCACGGGTCTGGCAATTGTCGGGAAGCTGGCCGGACAGAAACTCAGGATGATCCCTTCGCGTATCCAGGGGTTCGCGGAATTCGCGCGCGAAAACCCGGAAGCTGACGTGCTTGTCCCGACCAATGCGTCGATGCGCCCCTACGGCCGCAATCCTTATGTCGGCTATGACAGCCGCGAGGCACCGTACCCCTTGTATACCGGGGCTTTGCCCGTTGAACTCCCGCCGATGATGCGCGTTGTGATCGTGCGCGAGGCAGATCGTCTCGCCGCAGTCACGCTCCCGCATCTGAAAAGCGCCGGCACCATCGAAATCGACGGCATCCGGCTGTCATGGCGCAAGGGTGTCAGCTCGGCACTCGATGACGCTTCCATCGCCGATAGCACCGATATCGGTTCGGTCACGGCCGAAAGAATCTCGGACGGTTCGGCAATCGTACACGACACGACATTTGCCTTCGTCGTCCTGGCATTTCACCCGGATCTGACTGTTTTGACAGACAGCGGGCCGATCAAACTGACCGGCCGCTAGATCTAACCCGCAGGCTGAGCATCAATCGTGCGCAACGATTGAGCCTGACGTTTGGCTGCCGCTTTCACGGCATCCTGAACTTTCTCGAACGCCCGCACCTCGATCTGGCGCACACGTTCGCGCGAAATATCAAACTCGCCCGACAACTCTTCCAGGGTCAGCGGATCTTCGGACAGGCGACGCGCCTCGAAAATGCGGCGTTCGCGTTCGTTGAGAACAGTCAAAGCGCCCGACAGCATCCCGCGCCGGTTTTCCAGCTCATCCTGCTCGATCAGCATCTGCTCCTGGCTTTCGTGGTCATCAACCAGCCAGTCCTGCCATTCGCCGCCCTCGCCTTCACTTGCCCGGATCGGTGCATTAAGCGAAGCATCGCCTGAAAGACGGCGGTTCATCGAAACCACTTCCGCCTCGGAAACATTGAGCCGCGTAGCAATTTCGGTGATCTGATCGGGCTTGAGGTCGCCATCGTCCAGCGCCTGAATCTTGCCCTTGACCTTTCTCAGGTTGAAGAACAAACGCTTCTGATTGGCCGTGGTGCCCATCTTCACGAGGCTCCACGAACGCAGGACATATTCCTGGATCGAAGCCTTGATCCACCACATCGCATAGGTGGCGAGACGAAAGCCCCGTTCCGGTTCGAATTTCTTGACTGCCTGCATCAGGCCGACATTGCCTTCCGAGATCACTTCGCCGATCGGCAGGCCGTAGCCGCGATAGCCCATGGCAATCTTGGCAACGAGCCGAAGATGGCTGGTGACAAGCTTATGTGCGGCAGTAGTGTCCTCATGCTCATGATAGCGCTTGGCAAGCATGTACTCTTCCTGCGGCTGAAGCATGGGAAAACGGCGGATTTCTTCCAGATAGCGGCTAAGGCCGCCTTCGCCGGAAACGATACTGGGTAATGACTGGGCCATGAAGCGCCCTCCCTCTCTTGGAGTGATGCCCCCTAAACGCGGCGGGCATGTGACGCGGATGCCAAAAGCGCACATCCGCAACACCTATATATACAGGAACAAAACCAGAAAAGACAGCATTTGTTCAATGCGAAACAAACTGTCACGCTAAAGTGAACAATACCAGTCAGGTTTTTTCATGAACGGTTCAAACTTTGTGAAAGTCTCGGACAAGCTCATCCATATCCTCCGGCATCGGTGCCTCGAACCGCATCATTAAATGGGTCGTCGGGTGACGGAATTCAAGCAGGCGCGCATGCAAGGCCTGACGCGGGAAAGCGAGTACTTTCGTCTTGAGCCCCTCGGGCAGCCGGTTGGCCTTTGTTCGAAAGGCCTGGGCGTAATCAGGGTCACCGACAACCGGATGTCCTATATGGGCCATATGCACGCGAATCTGATGCGTGCGCCCGGTTTCCAACCGGCATTCGATCAGGCTTGCCGTAGCAAATTCCTGTTGGCCCTCACCGTAGCGTTCCTCGATTCTATAGTGCGTCACCGCGTGGCGCGCATCATCGCGCCCTGCCGGCACCACAGCCCGGCGTATGCGATCAGCAGCACGGCCAAGAGCAGCATTAACGGTCCCGCTCGAATGCGGGGGAATGCCCCAGACTAGCGCCACATAGGCGCGCTGCAAATCGCCTGAGCGCCCATGGTCTGCGAACGCTTCCGATAGTGCTTTATGGGCACGATCAGTCTTTGCCACGACCATCACGCCGCTGGTTGCCTTGTCGAGACGATGGACAATGCCCGGACGGCGCACACCGCCGATCCCCGACAGGCTAGCACCGCAATGGTGGATCAGCGCATTGACCAGAGTGCCGGTCCAGTTGCCGGCTCCCGGATGGACGACCAGCCCGGCAGGTTTGTTGATGACAATGAGTTCATCGTCCTCGTGAAGGATAGCGAGCGCGATGTCCTCGCCCTCGGGTTCGGCTGGCACGGGTTCAGGCATCAATACCGATACATTTTCGCCAGCTGCCAATTTGCGCTTGGCCTGCTCGACAACGCTGCCGCCAATTGTCACCGCACCTTGGCGTATCAGCATCTGGACACGGCTGCGCGACATATCCGGGCCAAGTTTACCCGCCAGCCATTGATCGAGACGTTGACCAATCGCATCGGTTTCTGCTTCCAGCACTATCAATCCGTCGGCCTCTTCGCTATGAGCGCTCATCTAAGAAACTGTCCCGGATATGCCATGACCCGACCCCATGCCGACGAAGAGGAAGAAAAGCCGCTCGACCCATCGGTTGAGAATGTGCGCCGCAAGCTTGTCCGCTTCATGGGCATCAATCTTGGCCTGTTGTTTCTCGTCCTTATGGTGGTGATTGTAGCCCTTGTCTACAAATCGATGGGTTCAAAACCCGCAAATCCACCTCTTGCAGGTGATATACAGCTCCCCGCAGGACAATTGATGAGCGGCGAGATCGTGTTGCCCGTCGGGGCAAAAATCATATCGCAATCGCTTTCCGGAAATCGCATTTCCATAGATGCCGAGCTTACTGACGGCGCGCGCACGATCTTTGTCTATGACATCGCGGACAAACGCCTCGTCAGTCAATTCGCGATCCGAACCAAGTAGCTTCCGCAAGGAAATAGCCTGCTTCGGATGCGGCTTGAATGGCGATACTGCCGCATTTCAACACGGCTTTACGTCGATCATGTCTTGAAACTGCAATGGAACTCTGCCTATCTAAGCAGTGTCACTCGCTTTTAAGAGTGATTTGGTTGTTCTTAATGCGAAAGGAAAGACACTGAGAACAGCATTGCGGAAGAAGGCCGACATCGTGCCTTCACCGGCCGGGATCAGCGGAAACGATACCGTGTCTCGCGCCATCAAAACAGTCCTTGCCAGTCTCGATGACTCCAAGGCTGAAAATATTGTCTCCATCGACATTCAGGGAAAATCGAGCTTGGGCGACTACATGGTCGTTGCCTCGGGCCGGTCGCACCGTCATGTCTCGGCCGTCGCCGATCATCTCCTGAAAGCGCTCAAGGCTGCCGGTCTTGGCACTGCGCGCGTTGAAGGGCTGGCTGGCGCCGATTGGGTTCTGATCGATTCCGGTGACATCATCGTTCATGTCTTCCGGCCTGAAGTCCGCGATTTCTACAACCTCGAAAAGATGTGGCAAGCGCCGGATCTCGAGGAAGGGACGTTGCACTAACTGCAATTCCAGGAAGGGCGACAACGTCTTTCCACCAGGGATTGCATTGCGGCAAAAGACGGGTTCGCTTCTGCCTGCCAGAGGCGTGAGCTGTTTTTTGACATATGGTTGAGGCACGCAAACACGCGTTTCTTGGCTAATGTGCGACTAATACTGGCAATTGCTCCACCAAAAGAACGATTTCCTAAGGATTCGTGACCATAAATAACACAATGTGATAGTCGAACTTGCGGCTGTTATGGCATTAGATGCAGCTTTCGAGTCAGCAAGGACATTGAGTAGTATGGCGGGACGTTATTTTGGCACCGATGGCATTCGGGGGCGCGCCAACAAGTTTCCAATGACGGCGGAAATCGCCATGCGGGTTGGCATGGCGGCTGGTTTGTCGTTCCATAGAGGCAATCATCGCCACCGCGTTGTGCTTGGCAAGGATACGCGCCTTTCCGGCTATATGATCGAGAATGCGCTTGTCGCCGGCCTTTGCGCTGCTGGCATGGATGTATTTCTTCTCGGACCTATTCCCACACCGGCAGTTGCCATGCTGGTGCGTTCATTGCGCGCCGACATCGGCGTCATGATATCGGCATCCCACAATCCCTACCACGACAACGGCATCAAGCTTTTCGGGCCCGATGGCTACAAACTGTCCGACGATCTGGAAAGCCGTATCGAATCCATGCTTGATGACGGCATCGACATGGCGCTTGCCGATTCCGACGCGATGGGCCGAGCCAAGCGCGTTGATGGTGTGCATGACCGCTATATCGAATTCGCCAAACGCACATTGCCACGCTCCATGTCGCTATCGGGCCTCAGAATTGTCGTCGATTGCGCCAATGGCGCAGCCTACAAGGTTGCCCCGGCAGCACTTTGGGAACTCGGTGCCGAAGTCGTAGCGATCAACGACGACCCGAACGGCTACAATATCAACAAGGAATGCGGATCGACCCATCCGGTCGGTCTGCAAAAGAAGGTGCACGAAGTCCGCGCCGACATCGGCATTGCGCTCGATGGCGATGCCGACCGTGTCGTCATCGTCGACGAGAATGGCTCGATCGTCGATGGCGACCAGATCATGGCGCTGATTGCCGAGTCATGGCACCAGAACGGGCGCTTGGCCGGTGGTGGCGTTGTTTCGACCGTCATGTCCAATCTCGGGCTGGAGCGCTTTCTCGAAGGGCTGAAACTGCAATTGCACCGCACCAAGGTTGGCGACCGCTATGTCGTCGAGCATATGCGGGCCAATGGGCTGAATGTCGGCGGCGAGCAGTCCGGCCATATCGTGCTTTCCGATTTTTCGACCACGGGCGACGGCCTGGTTTCGGCGCTACAGGTTCTGGCCTGCATCAAACGCCAGAACAAACCCGTCAGTGAATTGACCCGGAAATTCGAACCCGTACCGCAATTGCTCAAGAATGTTCGCATCTCGGGCGGCGCACCTCTTGAGGATATGCAGGTCAAGGCAGCAATCGACGACGCGCGCGACCGTCTCGGCAAATCCGGGCGGCTGGTCATCAGGCCATCGGGCACCGAACCGCTTATCCGCGTCATGGCCGAGGGCGACGACCCCTCGCTGGTCAAAACCGTGGTGGACGATCTCGTCTCGGTGATTTCGGAAACCCGCAACGCCGCCTGATTGTCGTTGCGCTTTACATCAAAAGCTGCGCCGCTTTAGGCGCGGTTCCACCCCATCGGGCGTTGCGATGCTACCGAGGTGACCCCATTGGATCACCTGTTCAGGCTGTTATCGCCGCTTGGCTCCAGCGCGCTGCAATCAGCCTGTAGGGGATCAAAGCCACCACCGCGATGGCGAGCTTCACCGAAAGATCGCCCAGCGCCCATGAAACCCAGCGCATGACATCGACGGAAACGACACCCATAAGCGGCGCGTTCTCCAGCGCGAAAGCATCATTGGGGCCGATGAAGGCGAAAGCTGCCGAAAAGGCAATGGTGAAAAAAACCAGCGTGTCGAATACCGAACCGGCCAAAGTTCCGAGGATCGGCGCACGCCACCAACTCTGACGCCGCAACCGGTTAAACACGGTAACGTCAAGCAGTTGGGCGCTCAGGAAGGCGGCACCGGACGCACAGGCGATGCGCGCAAGCCGACTGGCAGGCGCGCCAAACTCGATCAGGCCGAGCCGCAACAGCAAGGGCGGCACGATGATTGAGCAAATCACAGCCGTCATGAAGCCAACGAAGACTATACGCCGCGCCACTGCCGGGCCGTAACGGCGATTGGCAAGATCGGTGACAAGAAATGACAGGGGGTAGGTAAATGCACCCCAAGTCAGGATATCGGCAAGCGACAAACCTGCGACAGTGCCCTGCATGGGGAACTGAACGAGAATGTTCGACGCCACAACGATAAGCGCCATGGCGGCCACAAAGGGCAAATAACGAGTCAGAAAAGACATTTTTTTATCCTGGGTTATGGAACCAGAGGTGCGTCATGCCAAACTCGCATGACGCTCTGCATGGTGGGCATCGGCTTTAGGTGAAAATTGCGGTGCAACTTTCCAGCCAGATGCCCAGGCGGTCGTCCCCCGCCTTAAACGGTTTCCGCTGCCGGCTGCTCGGCAATCTTCTTGGCGATCTGCTTCTTCAAAAGGCGCGCACGCTGCGAAAGTGTATCGGCCTTGGCTTTGCTCAGGAACGCATCAAGGCCGCCACGGTGCTCGACCGAACGAAGCGCGTTCGCGGAAATCCGCAGACGCACATTCTGGTTCAGCGTCTCCGAAATCAGCGTCACATTGACAAGGTTGGGCAAAAAGCGCCGCCGGGTCCTGTTGTTGGCGTGGCTCACATTATTACCAGTCAGGACGGCTTTGCCGGTCAGTTCGCAAGCGCGGGACATGAATCTTACCTTCAGTTCTTTATCAGGCCAGTCTTCTGGTCCGCGCCAGATAGCGCGGTCACGAGCAGACGGCCTCATGGAAAAGTTGGCGTTCCATAGTGTCATTTAGCTGATGCGTCAAGCACAAGCTTCCAGCGGCGAACCCCAACAGCTTCATATAAACGCCGGAATTAGTCCTATATGGACATGCCAAGGGACATGCAATGCCGGAGTAGGCCATCCGTGACCAAAACAGCAGAATCGATCCAAAAATGCCGCATGCCTTTCGCGCTGGCCTCGCCGCACTTGTTATAGCCATGCCCGGTGTAGCCACAGCGGCAAGTCCGAACGCTTTTCGAGGCGAATACACAGTCTCGTTTCTCGGTCTCTCGCTTGCAAGAGCCACATTTGAAAGCCGTTATGAAGGAGGCACTTATTCGATCAATGGCAGCGTCGCCAGCGCCGGCCTTGCCAAGCTATTCGACGATACGCAGGGCACGGTCACGGCTTCAGGGCATTTTTCAGGCCAACAATTGAAACCACGCATTTTTCGCGCCGATTATACGTCTGGCAAGAAAGCTTCGCTTGTCGATATTCGTTTTGCCAACGGTAAGGTAACCTCGACAAAGGTGGTGCCACCTCCGAAAAAACGCGGAAAGGACTGGGTGGCGCTTGATGCGATGGATTTGCGTGGTGCGACAGATCCCATCGCGGCAACCGTCATTCAGGCGGCTAGCATCGGCGAGGTCTGCGGGCGCACCGTAAAAATGTATGACGGCGAGATGCGCGCCGATCTGGTGCTCAGCTATGTCTCGAAAGGTTCGATTTCAGTCAAGGGATACAAGGGCCCGACCATTACCTGCCGCATGGGTTTCAAACCGGTGTCCGGCTATCGCCAGGGCAGACGTGCATTGGAGTTTCTGAAAAAACGCAGCCGTATCATGGTGACGTTTGCACCGCTTGGCCAAACCGGCGTATATGCGCCCATTCGCGCGACTGTCGGAACGGAAATCGGCACCATCACCGTTCGCGCCCGGCGCTTTGAAGCAGCAAACTAGAATGGTTCAGGCGTCATGGCGCGCCTGTGGGAGAGGGAATGGCGCGCGCGACACTGATTGGCTTTACCGCGGTCGCCATGTGGGCCTTGCTGGCGTTGTTCACTGACGCCTCGGGGGCTGTGCCGCCGTTCCTGCTTTCTGCGATTGCCTTTACGATCGCTACACTCGTGGGTCTTGTGGCGCGCCTTTTCATGCCCAGGGCCGATAAACACGAAAAAGTCCCGCCACAGGTTTGGCTTTTTGGCATCGCTGGCCTGTTCGGCTATCATTTCTTCTACTTCACGGCGCTGCGCAATGCACCGGCGGTTGAAGCCAGCCTGATTGCTTATCTTTGGCCGCTTTTGATTGTGCTGGGTTCCGCGCTCATGCCTGGAGAAAAGCTGGCATGGAACCATGTCGCGGGCGCACTGCTCGGCCTTGGCGGCACGTTCCTGATTGTCACGAAAGGCAACACGCTCGCATTTGAAGCCCGCTACGCTTTCGGCTACATGATGGCCGCTATCTGCGCCATTCTCTGGTCCTCATATTCGCTGTTGTCCCGGCGCTTTCCCTCGGTGCCAACCAGCATCGTAACGTGGTTTTGCGCGGCAACGGCGCTTCTTTCTCTCGGGTGTCATCTGGCTCTGGAAGAAACGGTGTTGCCGGCCAATGCGGGACAATGGCTTGCCGTGCTTGGCCTCGGTCTGATGCCGGTTGGTGCCGCCTTCTACGCATGGGACATCGGCGTCAAACGCGGCAATATTCAAGTGCTGGGTGCAGCCAGCTATGCCGCACCGCTGCTGTCCACGCTGGTGTTGATTGGAACCGGTTTTGCCCAACCGAGCTGGCGCATATTGGCAGCATGCGTCCTGATAACCGGCGGCGCGGTGTTGGCCGCAAAATCACTCTTATTCGCGAAACGCCCTGCGCCGGTAAATGAGGCGAGCCAATGATGCCATTTACCGGCGGCGTTGATGCAACGCCTAACGCCACGCTGATTTTCTCGATTGTCGCCGCTATCGTTTACGGCTTCAGTCTGGAATTACCATCATCGCTTCGCCGTACCGCGCTGAAATTGCTCCCGGTGCTGCTGCTTGCCCTGCTGAGTCTCATCCAGGGCGGGCCGCTTTTTCTGGTTGCCGCTTTGGCGTTGAGTGCCACCGGCGACGCCTTCCTGTCACGTCAGGGGGAACGTGCCTTCCTTGGCGGCCTCGGCTGCTTCCTCGTCGCACATCTCCTTTATATCGCACTATTTGCACGATCTGACAGCGGTGTGGAATATCTCGCCTCAACCCCGCTTTTGTGGGGAATAGCTCTGGCAATGGTCGCCAGCGCGGTCGGCTTTCTGGTGAGCCTTCGTCACCGCCTCGCGTCACACATGAAGATGCCTGTGACGGCCTATATCCTGGTGATCCTCGCTACCGGAATAGCCGCACTGACGACAGGCGTCCCAATGGTGATTGGCGGCGTCATATTGTTCATGGCGTCCGACGGTCTGCTGGCCGCAGAAAAATTTATTATGCCATCGGAAGCACCGCGTCGCGTCTTGGCGCGCTATGGCGTCTGGGTGCTCTATTATGCCGGGCAGCTTGCCATCACATTGGGTGTGCTGCTCAGCTAGAATATTTCGCTTTCGCTTTTCCTGTGTCGGGTTCCCATTCAGGCGCTGCCAACTCGAACTGGGCAAAGTCGAAACCGGGTGCAACGGTGCATCCAACCAGCGTCCACGCCCCGGTGGAGGTTGCACTTTGCCACCAACCGGCAGACACGACGATTTGCGGCCGCTCGCCTGAGAGGAGATCCGTGCCAAGTCGTTGCTCGGTTCTCTTCCCTCCGTCCTGATAGATGGACAGCAGCAGCGGCGCTCCGGCATAAAAGTGCCAGACCTCGGCAGCATCCTTGACACGATGCCAGGCCGACTTCTGGCCTTGCTCGAGCAGAAAGTAGATCGCGGTCGAACAGCCGCGCCCACCATCCGGCGCATCACGAAAAGTCTCAGCGTACCAGCCACCTTCCGGATGGGGCTGCATACCAAGCGCCGTGATGATTTCCGCCGAATTCATCGATATGGCGTCCTGATCAGAAATTGTCTTTGCGCTTGCGGATTTCGGCAAACACATCCGCATCCGAAGCGTTTTCCATGCCCAGATTCTTGCGGATCGCAGGGTCGGCCCAACGCAGGAATGGATTGGTCGCCAATTCCTCGCCGATTGTCGTCGGCAGCGTCGCCTTGTCGTCAGCCCGCAGCGCCTCGATCTTTTTCGCACGCTCCTGAAGCTGGCTATTGCCGGGATCAATCGTCAGCGCAAAACGGGCATTCGCAAGCGTGTATTCATGGCCGCAATAGACCACCGTCTCGGGCGGCAGCACCACCAGCTTCTTCAGCGATTCGAACATCACCGGCGGTGCGCATTCCAGCAATCTTCCGCAGCCCAGCGCGAACAATGTGTCGGCGGCAAAAAGGACGTTCGCCTTGGGTAGATGGTAGGTCACATGACCAGCCGTATGACCCGGTGTGAAGATGACATTGATCATCTCGTCACCAAAGGCAATGACTGATCCTTGCTCGACCGTATCGTCAATGCCGGGGATTTTCGCCTTTTCCGCTTCAGGTCCGACAATGCGCAATTTGAAGCGATCTTTCAGCGCCAGATTTGCCTCGACATGGTCGATATGATGATGCGTGGTCAAAATCGTCGTTGGCGTCCAGCCGGTGCGTGCGATTGCCGCAAGGACGGTCGCTTCCTCGGGCGCATCGATCAATGCTGTTTCGCCGCTCGAGCTATCATGCATGAGCACGCCGAAATTGTCTTCGCGGCACATGAACTGGTCGATCTGGATGGCCATGCAAATATCTCCTTGTTACTGTTGCAGACATAGGGTGGCCAGTTGCCGCTGTCACCCCTGAAATCCTGTCGCACCGGGAGTTGTTGAACTCGCGGGGCATCGCGGCTACCGTTCATCGTTCTCGCTTCCTGATCATGACAGGCTTCATATGCATTCCGACATTGTCGACTTGCGATCGTTTTATGCCTCTCCTCTCGGGCGTCTTGCCGAACGCTCCATCACCATGGCGCTGTCGTCAATATGGGCGAGCGTGCCAAATGAGCGACTGGTGGGGCTTGGCTATGCTTTGCCCTGGCTTGAACGATTTGGCACCAGCGCCGAACGCGTCTTCGCCTTCATGCCTGCAACGCAAGGCGCAGTAGTGTGGCCAACAGTGGGTCCAACGGCAACCGCTCTCATATTCGACGAGGAATTGCCATTGGGCGATTCGTCGATTGACCGCATGTTGCTGGTCCATTCTTTGGAACATGCAGAAAACCCGCGCGAAACCCTGAACGAGATTTGGCGTGTCCTGTCACCAGCCGGGCGTGTGGTCATCGTGGTGCCAAACAGGCGCGGCGTCTGGGCACGTTTTGAACACACACCTTTCGGCACCGGGCGCCCGTTCTCGCGCAGCCAGCTTACCGAATTGTTGCGCGAGGCTAATTTCACGCCTGCGGCGTGGTCCGACGCATTGTTCTTCCCGCCATCTCACCGGCGCTTCATGCTGCGCTTCCATACCATAATGGAACGGATGGGACGGCGGTTGTGGCCAATCTTTTCGGGCGTTATCGTCGTTGAAGCGCAAAAGCGGCTGTATCAGGGTGTCCCCGTCGCGCAGCGGGCATCGCGTCGTGTCTTCGTACCGGTCCTATCCCCGCAAGGCTTACCCGGCCTCGGCATGCGCTTCGAAGAACATGCCCCGGCCTCCCTCTAGCACTACAGTTGCGAATTCGGTTCTGCGGCCATCGCGACCTATATTACCCCCTCTGTCCTGCCGGACATCTCCCCCTCAAGGGGAGAGATTGGCCAATCTCCATTGATGGCACTTGTTGCGCAACGCTGGTGATTGTTGAAAGACGAATGTGAAAGCTGATCTCCCCACCTGAGGGGGAGATGTCCGGCAGGACAGAGGGGGTGAAAGAACGCAAACCAATATGCAACTGTAAGCTTAGTGCATGTCCCCAAAAGTGTGCAGCGGTTTTCAGACAATGACATGCACAAAAACAATGGCTTAAAGCGCGCTGCATGAATCCCTTTAGACGCGATGTGCTCTAAACCACAAGACCCACACCCGCGACGGCACATAGCACCACCACGATCCAGGGCGGGCTGCGCCAGATCATCAACAGAGCAAATGCACCAGCGGCGATCAGCACATCTGCCACACCTGTGATGGTTCCCACCCACAAAGGATTGTAGAGTGCAGCGCCAAGCAGGCCAACGACAGCAGCATTGGCCCCGCTCATCGCAGCTCTGATTGCAGGGTAGGTTTGCAAACGCGACCAGAAGGGCAGCACACCGACAATCAACAGCATTCCCGGCAGAAATATCGCAACCAGCGCCAGCGCTGCTCCTGGCACTCCATTGGGCGGCGTTTGAAGCAGCGTACCCAGATAGCTGGCAAACGAAAAAAGCGGCCCCGGCACGGCCTGTGCGGCACCATATCCGGCAAGGAAATCGCTGCTCCCGATCCAGCCGCTCTGCACGACCTCACGTTCCAGCAGAGGCAGGACCACGTGACCGCCGCCGAACACCAGCGCACCTGCCCTGTAGAACGCGTCGGCGACAGCCAGGCCATGCATGGAAAATGCATTCGTGGCGAGCGGCAAGAACAGCAGAAGCATAAAGAACATCAACAGTGCTGTTACCCCCGCGTGCCGCGATATTGCGAAGTCTGTCGTTGCTGTCTCGCCTGATTTTTCCTTGCGAAAAAACAGCAATCCGGCAACGGCGCCCGCCCCTATAGTCATGATTTGCAGGACCGGCATCGTCCACAATGTCAGCACCGCAAACGCTACCACAGCGATCAATATACGTGTCAGATCCTTGCAGAAATTGCGCCCCATGCTCCAGACGGCCTGTGCAACGACGGCGACGGCCGCAATCTTCAATCCATGCACAATGCCGCCGCCCAGATCGCCATCGAACGCACTGGAAAAACTGGCAAACAGTATGAGCGCCAGCGCTGATGGCAGCGTAAAGGCAGTCCACGCCGCCAATGCGCCCAATGGGCCGGCTCGCAGCAGTCCCAGGGCAAATCCCGTCTGGCTGCTGGCTGGCCCCGGCAGGAATTGGCAAAGCGCCACAAGGTCAAGATAGCCCTGCTCCGATATCCAGCCGCGTCGCACCACAAGTTCATCGCGGAAATAGCCAAGATGCGCAATCGGCCCGCCAAACGAGGTCAAGCCAAGCTTCAGAAAGGTGAGGAAGACCTCACCGACGGTTCCGCAAGTTTCATGCCGCTGTTTGGAATTTGCAGGAATTTCCACGACCCGCCTAACGTTTCAGCAGGAATATGGCCTGCTGGCCAAAGAAATTCCAGAACCACCACGGCATGGAGAAGCCAATCTTGTGCCCGTTGATGTCGAGTGCCGTCGCCTTTTCGACCTTCGCGCCCAACTCGTCGCACAAATTGACGAAGTCGCGAATGGTGCAAAAGTGAATGTTGGGCGTATCATACCAGGAATAGGGCAGATCCCTGGTGATCGGCATGCGCCCCTTGAAGAACAGCGAGAAGCGCACCCGCCAATGGCCGAAATTTGGGAATGAAACGATGGCGTGCTCGCCTATGCGCAGCAATTCGTCGAGCACCAGTTTGGGATTACGGGTCGCCTGCAATGTCTGCGACATCACGACGAAATCGAACCCCTCGTCGGGATAGAACTGAAGATCGGTGTCGGCATCCCCTTGAATGACCGAAAGGCCGCGTCCGACACATTCATTGACGCCATGTTGCGACAATTCCAGCCCGCGCCCGTCAATCTGCTTGTCACGCTCCAGAAATTGCAGAAGTTCTCCATCGCCGGAACCGACGTCAAGAACGCGCGAGCGCGGCGGGATGAAATCTGCAACGACTTCGAGGTCGACGCGGGGTGCTCGATTGACACTCATGACGCAACCAGCCCCTTGCGCGTGCCGCTGACGCGATGAAGCCGCCGATTGCGGCAAACAGCTCCGGCTCGTCGAGCAGGAATGCGTCGTGACCGCGATCCGTCTCGATCTCGACGAAGGAAACCGATGCACCGGCAGCGTTAAGCGCATGCACCACCGAGCGGCTTTCTTCGGTTGGAAACAGCCAGTCCGACGTAAATGAGACGAGGCAAAAGCGAGTCGCAGTACCGACAAAGGCACTTGCAAGCTTTCCGCCATGATCGGCGGCAAGGTCAAAATAATCCATCGCACGGGTCATATAGAGGTAGGAATTGGCATCGAAGCGATCGACGAAAGTCATGCCTTGATGGCGCAAATAGCTCTCGATCTGGAAGTCCGCGTCAAAGCCGAATGTCAGTGCCTCGCGGTCCTGCAAATTGCGGCCGAATTTGCGATGCAACGCGGCCTCCGAAAGATAGGTGATGTGCGCTGCCATGCGCGCCACCGCCAACCCTTTCTCCGGGCTCTTGTCCTGCTCGAAATATTTGCCGCCGCACCATTCGGGATCTGCCATGACGGCTTGGCGGCCAACCTCGTGGAAGGCAATGTTTTGCGAGGAATGGCGCGCGCCGGTCGCAATCGGAAGCGCGCAAAAGACACGCTCGGGATAGCTTGCCGCCCATTCCAGAACCTGCATGCCGCCCATTGAGCCGCCAAGAACGCAAAACAGGCGGTCGATACCGAAATGGTCGATCAGCATGGCTTGCGCCCGCACCATATCGCGAATGGTGATAATCGGCAGGTCGAGCCCGTAAGGCTTGCCCGTCGCGGGATTGATGGAAGCCGGTCCGGTCGAGCCAAGACAGCCGCCGACAACATTGGAGCAAATCACGAAAAACCTGTCCGTATCGATGATTTTTCCCGGCCCGATCAACACCTCCCACCAGCCCGGCTTGCCGGTAACCGGATGGGTGTTTGCAACATGTTGGTCTCCCGTCAGCGCATGGCAGACAAGTATGGCATTGGAGCGGGCCGCGTTTAGGACGCCATAGGTCTGGTAGGCGATCTGGAATGGCGACAGCATGACGCCGGCATCCAGCTTCAGGGGTTTGTCGGCATCGAATTGCAATACCAGGCTCGATGGATTGTCGACCTCATTCCTGGTTTTCCGGGCACGCCTGGCGGCCATCCTAGTCTCCTGTCCGCCGGTTGCAGACAACAAAAAACCGGCACTGCATTGGCGGCCGGTTACTGGATGCAACGGCCCTTTAGCGAGTTGTTTAACGTGGCTGCAAGCCGACCGGCCAAATCACCACGATGGTCACCTCTTTCTAGAACCCGGCGCACGCCTCGTCAATTGCCTGTCTTGCACAAGCATTGCTTGGCACTCGACATTGGCGGCTGCGCCTTGTATTTCCGCTGCATCCTCCACATTGGCAGCCTCAATGGATATGATACGATGACCACGGCACAGGATCAGCCACGCCCGCAACCTCGCGCCGGTATCAATAGCATCGAAGCCTATGTTCCGGGCAAAAATGCCGCACCTCAAGGCGTCAAGCTCCACAAACTGTCCTCGAACGAAAATCCGCTCGGGCCTTCGCCAAAGGCGATTGAAGCTGCCAGGCAGGCCGCGGTAGAGCTGGAATTCTATCCCGATGGTTCAGCCCGGCAACTTCGCCAAGCCATCGCCGATACACATGGGCTCAACCTTGCCAATCTCATGTGCTTCAACGGCTCCGACGAAGCACTTGCCCTCATGTCACGCATCTATCTTGGGGCCGGTGACGAGGCGATCTATACCGAACACGGCTTTCTTGCCTACAAGATCTACATTCTTGCCGCTGGCGCAACGCCGATCGTTGCGCCGGAAAAGGACGAATATGTAGACATCGATGCCATTCTTGCAGCGGTTACACCCCGCACGAAGATGGTCTTTCTTGCCAATCCGAACAATCCAACCGGAACCTACATCCCGTTTGACGAGGTTCGCCGCCTGCACGCCGACTTGCCGGGACATGTGGTTCTCATTCTCGATGCGGCATATGCGGAATTCGTCCATGAAACCGACTATGAAGCCGGTGCTGCACTGGTAGCTACCTCACAAAACGTCGTCATGACCCGCACTTTCTCCAAAGCACATGGCCTTGGCGGGGCGAGAATCGGCTGGATCTACGCACCCACCGACATCATCGACGCGCTGAACCGGGTGCGCGATCCCTTCAACGTCACCGCAACCGCAATCGCTGCCGGAACGGCATCGATGCGCGACCCCGGCCACGTAGAACGCTCGGTTGTACACAATGATATATGGCGACCGTGGCTGAGCGATGAACTGAACAAACTGGGTCTCAGGGTAACGCCAAGTGTGGCCAACTTCATTCTCATCCATTTCCCTGCCGAAACAAAACACTCTGCCGCCAATGCAGACGCATATCTGTCGGCACGAGGTTTCATCCTGCGCCGTGTTTCCGGCTATGGCTTTCCCAACGCGTTGCGCATGACGGTCGGCACCGAAGATGCCAACCGTGGTGTCGTGGCCGCACTCACCGAATTTCTGAAAAGCTGACACTCATGCAAAAGCCTTTATTTGAGAAAATCGCCCTTGTCGGCATCGGCCTGATCGGCTCGTCGCTGGCACGCGTCATACGCCGCGACGGCCTTGCCACACATATTTCGATTTCCACACGCAGCGAAGAAACATTGGCGCGCGCCGAGCAGCTCGGCCTTGGCGATAGTTACTCGACCGATGCCAGCGAGTGCGTACGCGACGCCGACCTTGTCATTGTTTCCGTACCGGTCGGGGCATCCGGCGCGGTCGCGCAGGAAATAGCGCCAGCCCTCAAGCAAGGCGCAATCCTCACCGATGTCGGTTCAACCAAGGCGTCCGTTATTGCCCAGATGGAGCCTTTTGTGCCGAACGGCGTTCACTTTATTCCCGGTCACCCATTGGCGGGAACCGAAAAATCAGGCCCGGATTCGGGCTTTGCCGATCTGTTCGACAACCGTTGGTGCATATTTACGCCATTGCCCGATACCGACCCGGCCGCCCTTGAAAAGCTTTCAACATTCTGGCGCCGCTGTGGGGCCGAAATTGACACGATGGACCCCGCTCATCATGACATGACGCTGGCCATCGTTTCGCATCTGCCGCATATCATCGCTTACAATATCGTGGGCACCGCGGACGATCTCGAAGCCGTCACCAAGTCGGAAGTGATCAAATATTCCGCGTCCGGCTTTCGCGACTTCACCCGGCTTGCCGCATCCGACCCTACAATGTGGCGCGACGTCTGCCTGCATAACAAGGACGCCATTCTTGAAATGCTGGCCCGGTTTTCCGAAGACCTCTCTTCCCTGCAAAGGGCAGTACGCTGGGGCGATGGCGACAAGCTGTTCGACCTGTTCACCCGCACCCGTGCTGTCCGGCGCTCGATTATCGAGGCAGGTCAGGATACCGATGCACCTGATTTCGGACGCCAGGCCGTCGATCACCCGGCAAAGACCTGATCCGATTTCACATCTGCATGCCGGCTTATCTGACCGGCGAGATTTGACCGAGCGGAATAAAGCCCAATGTCGCTTTTCCCTTGACTATTTTAAGCGGCATCAGCGGTGCGTCACCCAGCAGCGCAAGAGCCGCAAACCCTTGCTTGATCTGGCGGGCCCGTTCTGGAATTGCCTGAGCCAGTATGGCCGCCACCGCCTGCGGATTGCCAAGCTTGATGGTAAGGTCGGCGTCGATCATCCCATTGGCATCGACAGAGACCGGCCCGGACAAGGCGATTTGCGCGTCTCCCGACGCAAGTTCGGCTCGGGCAATATTGATCGACTGCCCACGCAAACTGTCTGTTCCAACTGACATCAGCGCAACACCATTTTTCAATGTTGCGCCAATCTTTCCATCGAAGGGCGGCAAGACGCGATTGTCGATGGCCTCGCTTGCGATCTCCAGATCATGGAAGCGCCCGCTGTAAGTGATGTCCGCCCCATCGATCCGCAGATCGCCTTCGGCTTTCGCAGCACTGAACAACTGCACGGGTTCGCTCTCATCGCTTGGGTCTGTCTGTCCCGACAGGCCGTCAGCAGCCAGCGCAATGCCACGTTGCAACGGCCAGGCCAGGCTGACGCTACCCTCCAGGCCATCCCAGTCGATCCATAGTGGCGCCATGCCCGGAACAGCCGTCCGCAGTGGCGCTGACAGCGTTACATCCGATATGAGAGGGCGGATGATGGTCGTCGTTGCATTCAGCGAACCGGTAGAGGCGGCAGTGTTTCGTGCATCGTCCTCATAGGCGAGATTGTCGCAGTCAACAGCCAGCCTTAGCGGGTAGCCACTGACCTGAAGATTGGCGCAGCTTGCCTCTATGCCCTGAGCATTAAGCCCGGCAATCGTCGTGCCAACCGTATCCCTGATTGTGCCCGCGACGTAGAACCAGCCGGCGCTATAGGCCCCGAACAATAGCAGAAGGCAAACACCAACCCACAACAGGCCGCGGCGGGGTCGTTTCGACTTTGCTTCATCACTTGACGTCATGCTGGTGCTCTCGTTAACGCATGGGTGTACGGAAAGAATCCGGCGAATGATCATTTGAACGGCACGTGGTTGTTACCGCCTGCCACCGACACTGGCTTGGCGATATGGGCGATTTTTGGGTTTTTGGCTATGGTTCGCTGATATGGCGGCCCGGTTTTGCGCATTTGGAAATGCGCCGGGCCCGCCTTTTCGGCTATCGGCGCTCACTTTGTGTCTATTCTTTCATTCATCGTGGCACACGCCAGCGGCCGGGTCTGGTTCTCGGCCTCGACCGTGGCGGTTCATGTGTTGGCGTCGCCTTTCGCGTGGAAGGAAGCCTGCACGACGAGGTTATCGCATATCTGCGCGCCCGCGAGCAGGTCACCAGCGTATATCTTGAGCGTCATCTGGCGGCGCGTCTGGAGACAGGCGAAACCGTGGAAACGGTCGCCTATGTCGCTGATCGCAGTCACGAGCAATATGCCGGAGCACTCAGCGAGGTTGACGCCGCCTCCTTCGTTCATGGCGCAACTGGCCAATCCGGGCGCAATGAGGATTATGTTTACAGCACCATCGAACATTTGCAGGGGCTTGGCATACGCGACCATTGGCTGGAGGCCGTAGCACATCAGGTTGCGGCCCGCGCAGGTTAGAGCATCGGGCGGCTAAACGCCCAGTTCCCGCAGGCGCTTGAGTGCGCTCGGCGGAAATGGTGGAGGATTGGGCGCCTGAGCCGCCTCGATCAGCAATTGATCGCAAGCCGCCTCCGTTTCATCCACCAGCCGCTTCATGAATTCTTCCTTGGCAAGGCCCGCCGGAATGGGTTTCAGGAAACGCGCTTTGATCGTGCCGCTGAAGCGCAGGAATTTTCGGCGCGGCCAGTAAAGGCCCGCAACATGGGCGACAGGAACAACCGGAACACCAAGCTCGCTATAAAGCTCGACAATGCCCCATTTGTAGTTCGGCTCGTCCCCCGGCGCGCGCCGTGTTCCTTCGGGATAGATGATCAACTGGCGCGGGTTGCGCGCCATTTCTGCCCTTGTCGCGGCAAGCACGGCCTTCAGCGCCCGCGACCGGCTGCCCCGGTTCACCGGAATCATGCGCATCTTCATCACATACCAACCGAAAAACGGGATCCAAGTCAGTTCGCGCTTGAGGATATAAAGCGGGTCTTTGAGGAACGGGAAAAACGCGATGGCATCCCAGAATGACTGATGCTTCGGCGCGAGTATGAATGATCCTTCAGGCAGGTTTTCCTGCCCGGATATCACGCTTCTGGTATCGGCGATCTTGTCGTAAAGCCACAGGCTCGAACGTGACCAGAACTTCGGCACGAACCATGCGCGATGGCGTGGTGACAGGAAATAGAATGGTGCCCAGACGATCATCTGGACGATCAGGCTGACATAGAAGACGAAATTAAACGCCAGCGAACGGATATACAGCATCTTCGAGGATGGCCCGGTGGTTTGGTACCATGTGGTTACACCAAGCATGTGCAAAATGGCAACGGTCGCGCCCGACTTTCAATTACTCGACTTTCAATCACTCGACTTTCAATTACTGGCCACAGACGCGTGGGCTACCGAAACGCTGTCATGGAAGGGCCGAAGCGGCACCACTCCACGCACCAGCGAAAGCAGGTATTTGTTATATTCGGTAAACATGACGCGCAACGCTGCGGGCTTGGTCAACCAACTGCCGTCATCGAGTTTTGAATTGACAACCGGATATGGCTCAAGCCGCGCGCCGTGCAGCAGGCGGTTCATCTCGAGCAGGCTGCGCGGCATATGATAGTTGTTGGTCACCAGAATCACGCTGCCATAAGCGTGGCTCTTGACCCATTTCGCGCTTTCTTCGGCATTTCCGATCGTATCGAGGGCAGCCCTGTCGATATCGACGCAGCAGGAAAACAATTGCTTGTCGCCACCTGTCGCCAATTGCAGTTGGTGGCGGCTGGCCGCCGGATGCACGCCGCTGATCAAAAGCCGCGCTCCCTTGCCGGACTCCAGAAGATCCATTGCGGCGTCGAGACGCGACTGCCCGCCCGTTAATACGATAATGGCATCGGCCTGCTGAGGGTCGCTCGGCGTTGCCAAATGACTGACATGGCTCGAAAACCAGCCGAAACCCCCAAGAAACAGCGTAGCCGCTCCGATCATCAGGAACGCCGAAATGCGAAGTATCGACCAGATACCACGCGGGGCGCTCGCCAAGGCGTGCGCGACCGGCATCATATCCGCCGTTCCGCTGGGATTCTTCGCGTCCATCATGGCATCGTAAACCCGGATTCATGCACTTTGGTGGCCACCAGTCGCACATTGCGTTGCAGGCTGTCTTTGTTCGTGATCAAGCACGCCAACATCTATTGCGACTCAGTTTGACGAATTTCTATGTCGCTTAGATATGCAATGACGGTGGCATGTGACGTGGCCGCCGTCAGCGCTCCAATAATCACCACCATCAAGGCGACACCAAGATAGCCAGCGGAGCCGATGGCAAAGTTCCCGAACAAGGCTGCCGCCTGGTCGCCCTGCGGTGTGGCCATATTGCGAGACGACCACCACGAAAAGACAATAAACACGACGATTGCAGCCACGCCGCCTGCGGCTGCGCCTTTCATTCCGGTCACCAGGAATTGCTTGCGAAACTCCCGCGCAATGAAGCCCGCTTCTGCGCCAACGAAGTGCAGGACTTCGATGATGTGACCATTCCCCGCCATTGCGCCGCGCGTGGCAAATACCACCGTCATCACCGTTGCAGACAGCATCAGCGCCAATATTGCGATGCCGATCGTCACGGTCGTGCGCGCCATTGCCACCAGTCGGTCAACCCAGGTCCGATGATCGTCCAGCGATGCGCTTGGCAGTTTCGGTGTAAGGGCTGCACGAATTGCAGCGAAATCCGGAGGATTTCTCCGTTGATGGTCACCACAATGAGCCGTGGAACAGGTAACTGGTCGATATCGAGGCCAGACCCCAGCCACGGTTCAAGAAGACGTGCGGTTGCCGCGCGATCAACGATTCGCGTGGCCGCGACACCGGGGAACTCGGAGGTGATCTGCGCCGCAGTCGCCAACGCCGTCTCCATATCCAGGCCGTCAACCGGCTTTATCTGAATTGTCGCTTCGCGCGATATCTGGTTTTCCCAAACTGAAGCGGTATCGCGAACCAGTGTCACCGCGCCGAATGTGACGCAGGACAGGAAAGTCATGATGGCGATGACGAGCACCAAAGCACGACCGGCAACATTGTGCGACGGCACGATCGGTGCCGTCTTGCGCAAAGCCCTTTGTTCCGGGACCCGTTGATCGTGCCGCTCGTCATCATCATGCTGATCATTTTCTGTGAGGTCAGTCATATATGTCCAGCCTCCCTTCCGCGAGAATCAGGCGCCGCGCATCGACCTGTTCCATCAAGCCAAGATCATGCGTTGCAATCACGACAGCCGTTCCCAATCGGTTCAATTCGAGGAACAGCCTGAGCAGGCGTCGCGCCAGTTGCGGATCGACATTGCCGGTTGGTTCATCGGCAAGCAGGATTTCCGGCTGTTCAATCAGCGCGCGGGCAATTGCGGTGCGCTGCTTCTCGCCGCCGGACAGGACCGGCGGCAGCAAATGCATGCGTTCACCAAGGCCCACCCATTTCAGCAACTCCACAACATCGGTGCGATAGCTGGCTTCGTCTCGTCCCCTCACCCGCAAGGGCAGCGCCACATTCTCATAGGTGGTCATATGGTCCAGCAGGCGGAAATCCTGAAACACCACGCCGATTCGCCGCCGAAGAAGCGGCAGTTCGGCCTGTGTGATGCGGGCACGGTCCTTGCCGAACATCGTTATCAGCCCGCGCGTCGGCTTCAGCGACATGAACAGGAGCCGCAGCAAGGTGGTTTTCCCCGCACCCGACGGCCCGCTCAGGAATTGAAATGAGCTCGCTGGAATATGCAGGGATATGTCACGGAGAATTTCCGGACCCATGCCATAGCGAAGGCCGACATTTTCAAAGCGGATCACGTCAAACAACCTGGATTGTGTCTGGACGGCACGCCGCCCCTGTCTTTGAGAAGACCTTCGTCTGGCATGGTTAACCAGCGGTTAATTTTTGGCGTTTCCAGGTGTTGCAAAACATCTCCGGTGGTGAAGCGTTAACCATTTCCGCTTACGGACGAGAAACAGACAGCGAACAGAGGCCACAATGGCTGACGAGCTCAAAGCACGACCGGTTTCCGGCGAAATCATGACCGGTCCGGGGCAGGATACGGCCGGGAAACTGCGTGTTGCGCCCGCAACGAACGCGGCCGACATCATCGACGCCGACTTTGAAACGCTGCCGCGTCTGTCTACATGCCCCGATACGGTCCTGTCATCCCCAGCGCGCGCAATCTCGTCGCCTAATGGGATGGACAGTCTACGCAAGCCAAAGCCTGAACCCCAACGCGCCTTCGCAAAGCGCGGCGGTCCGATGTTCTGGATGAGCGGCATAAGCATTGCCTGTGCCGCTTTCTGGGTCGCTGGCGGCCACACGCTGGCGCAGAAAACGCCCTTCTTTTCCGCGACTCAGGCTCCCAGGACCATGCTGAGCATCTCCGCGGTTACCTCGCGGGTCGATCTATCAGGAACAAGGCCCGTGCTTTTCGTCGATGGCGAGGCCGGCAATGACGGCACAAGGGAAGCAACTTTGCCTCCGTTTGACATTCGGGTAACCGGCAATGATGGCAGCGTAACCCATTATACGTTGGGGACAGCAGGCCGTGCACTCGCTCCGGGGGAAAGATTTGGCTTTTCCAGCCGCGTCGAGGCCCCTACAAACGGTGTGAAAACCGTTTCCGTTGCTTTCGCCGGATAGGCGAGACAACCAGTATTGGAAGGGCACACCATGCCAGTCGTGCGCGGCAAGGATATTGAAGTTCTCTTTTCGGCGTCTGCTATCGCACGACGCAATCTTGAACTTGCCAAGGAGATTTCCGGCAAGGACTATACCGACCTTCTGGTGGTCTCGATCCTGAAGGGCTCATTTGTCTTCGCAGCCGACCTCATTCGCGCCATGCATGATGTCGACCTGTCACCGGAAGTCGAGTTCATTTTCATTTCCAGCTATGGTTCGGGCAAGGTGAGCGGCGACGTCAAGGTTCTGCGCGATATCGACAATGAAGTTGCGGGGCGCGATGTCCTGTTGATCGATGATATCCTCGAATCCGGCAAAACACTGCAATTTACCCGTGAACTGATGCTGTCGCGCGGAGCAAAAAGCTGTTCCGTGGCCGTTTTGCTCGACAAGCGGATGCGTCGGCAGACCTCGCTTAACGCCGACTATGTCGGTTTCGACTGCCCCGATTATTTCGTGGTGGGCTATGGCATGGATGTTGCCCACGCCTTTCGCGAATTGCCATTTGTCGGCATCGTCAAGAGTGACGCCTAGAGCAATTCCAGGAAAAATGTGCAGCGGTTTTCTGTCCAAAATTGCGTAAAATAATCGTCGTGGGTCAGTTTGAAATTTTCGTTTAACGAGTGAGGTTGTTGTTCAGTTGATGGCACAATCTGACAAATGTTTCTTATAGCCACTTATGCGGCTGTTATTTGCGACTACCTCATCTTTGCTGACACTATGTTGTCAGGAGTGATGGTATAATAATTGCCCAAAAGTTCTCTGCGGCAGGTGTGGTAGTCGAAAGTGGTTAGCGACAAAAATCGCAAACAATTGATTGGCATCTGTCTGGTGCTTGCTTCGACCGTTGCATTTAGCCTGTCGGGCGTTTTAACCAAAGCAATCGAAAGCGATACTTGGACAATAGCCTGCTGGCGCGGTTTATTGGGTGCAGTTCTGATTGCTGCCTATGTTTTTTGGCCAAACCGCAAAAGCACTGAAAAAGTAAGCTTGCGCCTTGGCTGGCGCGGGTGGCTTCTTGCAAGTGTCGGAAGCCTGGCCAGCCTGGCATTCATAGCTTCTTTCAAGATGACGTATGTCGCCAATGTCGCCATCATCTACGCAACCGTGCCCTTCGCAGCGGCGTTTCTGGAATGGGTATTTCTGCGGCAAGAAGTGCGAAATGCAACGATGATTGCTACTGTTGCGTCGCTTGCAGGCGTCATTGTCATGGTTAGTGCAGGCGTTGGCTCTATCAACCTTCTCGGCGATTTTGTTGCAGTATTGATGATGCTCGGCAACGCACTCTATATGGTACTCATAAGAGTATTCAGCAGAACACCTGTGGTTTTGGCGGGCGCAGCTTCGGCATTCCAGTTATTCATCATTGGATGGTTCTTTACATCGCCACTCGACGTGAGTGCGCATGATGGCGTTCTCCTCACGCTTTTCGGGTTAATTTTCGCAGTTGCGGTAATTTTGTGGACGGAAGGAACCAAACTAATCACAGCCGCGGAATCCGGGCTGCTTGGTTCAGCCGAAGTGCCACTTGCGATTTTCATGGCGTGGATATTTCTGTCGGAAATTCCGCCGTTAGCGAGCTTTGCAGGCAGCGTCATCGTTTTGTGCGCTGTTTTGTGGCATGCCATTCGCGACTATAAACAGGTGACCTCGGAGTGATTGCCGCAAAAATCATCCTTTTTGCTGTGATCTTCCTGGACCCGTAATCTCAATCACTTGGATGTCGTAGAATGGGAGGCAAAGCTCGTTCACACGTCAATTTTGGGTAGAGATTGGCAAATTGAAAATGACCCACTACCAAAATAATTACTTGGAGCGGTTCAGCTATTCTGTCAAAAGCTGAACATCTCTAGCGCCAGGATCTGCAAATCTGCGCGAAATAAGCCGTTGGCAGCGCAGGCTTCAGGAAAATTCAATAAATTCGCGCCAAACATCGACGCATGACAAAGCTTCTCATCGTCGAGGACGACGAATCCGTCCGAATTCTAGCTACCCGCGCCTTGGAGCGGGCCGGTTACGTCGTGGAAATGGCCGCGGACGGGGCTCAGGGTCTGGAGTTCATCCGCGCCGCCGAAGGAGCCTACGATCTGGTTGTCTCGGATATCCGCATGCCGGAAATGGATGGCATCGAGATGGCAAAAGCCGCCGCATCCCTGTTTCCGGAAATGAAAATCATGCTGATGACCGGATATGCCGAGCAGCGTGAGCGAGCCGAAGAACTGAATGGCATCATCGTCGATGTCGTGCAAAAACCATTCACATTGGCCGAAATTCGTGACCGCGTTGGCAAGGCACTCGCCGGTTCGCTCATCGGGACCGGCTGACACGGTTTCAGCTTATAGCTCGTCGGGTCGCGTCAAGCCTGCCGTTTCCATGCCGGTTTTTCGGATAAAAAGCAGTTTTTCGTGCGATTTCCGAGGAAAAATAGCGCATTTTCAGCGAAATAATGCTCGGTTTTCAGGCAAAATTCGAGAAACCCACGGCAAAATTCGCAAGTTTTGGCCCGCTCGAAGGCCGCACTGACACTTATTTCAGCTCCAGCAATCGCTCAAGATAGCTGCGTTCGATGTCGGGGCTCAAGGCATTGCCCAGCCGCTTGCGGATAGCTTCCAGAATCCGGCGGGCCCGTTGCACGTCGATCTCATCGGGCACCTTCACGGAATCGCCAAAGTCCGGCCCCTGCGTGGCGCGTGGCCGTCCCAACGGGTCGCGGTCCGCATTTTGCTGGCGGCCGCCTTGCTCGCTGCCGCCCTGATCGCCCTGCATTGCCTGCAATTGCTGCATCATCGACTTGGCGCCTTGCCGTAATGCCTCAAGCGCGCGCCCCTGATGGCCGACGGCGCGTTCGCCTTCACCTTGACCGAGCGATTTCTCGGCGTCGCCCATCGATTTACCCGCTTGGCCGAACCCCTCATTTGGTTCAAGCCCCATGCCCTCCAGGTCCTTTTTCAGTTTCCCCAGTTCGCTTTGCAGCTTGCCTTGGCCCTCCTGCAACTGCTTCAGCGCATCGGCAAATTCCTGCGGCGTCATCGGCTTGCCGTCTTGCGATTGACCTTGTTCGCCCTGCTGGCCGTCCTGCCCCTCTTGTGGTTGGCCGCCATTCTCGCCGCGCTGCATCCTGTCCATGCGGAACGTTTCGTTCATCATCTCCTGCTGACGGCGCATGATCTCGCCCAGCTTGTCCATCTGCTGGCGCATTTCACTGTTTTGCTGGCCTTGTTGCCCTTGGCGACCGGCCTGCAGATTGTTCATCATGTCTTCCAGTTGCGACAGCAATTCCTGCGCCGTATCGCGGTCGCCCGCTTTCGCTAGGTTCTCGATCTGGTCCATCATCCGGTCAATGTCGCTCTGGCTGAGTTCCTGACCGTTTTGCGGAGATTGCGCCGATCTGGAGTTCTGTTGCTGGCGTTCTGCAAATTCACGCAGGAAATTGTTCATCGCCTGACGCAATTCCTGCATCAGTTTTTCGATTTCCTCGTCACTCGCACCGTTTTGCAAGGCGTCCTTCAACGCCTGCTGGGCCTGGCGCAAGCGTTTCTCTGCCGCCGAAAGATCGCCTTCCTCGATGCCGAGCGCGACGTCCCACAGATATGCCACCACATCGCGCAACTGGTCGTCGCTGGAAGCCATTTTCAGACGGGTCCGCGCGCTCATGATCGCGAGGAAATGCGCCATATTGTCGAACGTGTCTTCAGGCCGCAGCGTGATAGCGTCCATCAGGTCAAGCACTTGGGGCTTGGCGTTTGCGTCGAGGCCAAGCATGCGGCGCTGCTCGATGACGGCCCGCGCTAACGGGTTGGTGAAGGTACGTGCCGCCATGACCAGCGACTTCACTTCACTTTGTCCGCTCTGACCGGCATGATCGCTCGCCACCAGTTTCAGCTTGATGTTGCTTCCCGCCCAGACATGTTCGGTCAGGTCCTTGGTGGTCTTGGCCTCGTTCGCCTTGCTGGCGCGACGCGGCAGCGCCAAAGGCATCTCTGGTGGGCCATAGAGTGGATGCGCATTCGCTGGTTGTGGATCGGCCAGCGTGAATTCCGCCTTGGCCGACGCTGCACCGTAATCATCGTCAATCTTGTAGTTCAGCGTGAGACTGCCATTTCCGGCCCGCTTGGGCTCTCCGGCAAAGCTGATTTGCGGCGGCTGGTCCGGTGTTACCGCAAATGTCCAACGGCCCTGTTCCGTGCTGCCCGATTTCAGCACGAGCGTGCCGTTGGCGTCGAGCTTGCTGGCAAACTGGCGCACCGTCGAAACGGACGAGGCCGCAGCCTTCGCGTCCGCTGCCACGGCTGCTGCTGACCCGGACGGTTCGATAATGCGCGTTTGGCCATCGGCCGCGACATAATTCAGCGTTTCATCTCCCGAACCGCCAGTGACGCGCACCGTCATCGCGCTGTCTTGCGGCACCGTGAAACTGTCGGTCGTCTGATTGGCGCCGGCCGTCAGGAAGATCGGTGCCTTGCCGGTATAGGTCGGCGGTGTCACCCACGCATCAATGCGCGCGAGGATCGTTTCATGCGCTGCACGCGGGCGAAACCCGTCGGCAACGCTGCCGCCAAGAGGCCCGAACGAGAAAGCAAATGCGGTGACAAAAAGCAGTGCAGCGACCGCACGAACTCCCCATGGATCCCGCTCGGGTACCCGCGTATGGGGCAGGTCCGCACCAACCCGGTCAAGCTTTGCCGCCATCCGTTTTTGATGTTCGCGCCACAATGTTTGTGAAAAGCTTGTTTCAGAACCGCTCAACCGGTCGCTCTGCACGAGAACCGGGCTATGCAGGAGGTTGTTGGCGTCTTCGATACGCCGGTCCACCTCGGTATTTCTGGGTGCCCGGAAAAACCGTAACGGATAAAGGCAAGCGAGGCCAGCCACGCCGAAAAGCCCCACAATGCCGATACGCACCACGTCCGGCAGTACCGCAAAAAGCCCGAACCATGAGAGGCTGACATAAAGGCTCAAGACAATGACAAACGGCAGAACAAGCGGCCAGCCACGTTCGACGATCATGGCAACGCGCGTTACCGATCGGCTAAGTGTCAGCCGTGCAGATAGGCTACTGATATTGTCCGTTACGGGTCGCTCTGTCATCGGCCCTTCGGGTTTTCGCCTTTCAGGTGCCGGCCGGGATGGCGCGGCCTCACATCACCGATAATACCAACAAACACGGCAAAGGCGAGGCGGCCTCCCGTAAACGTGAACGGCGCATGTTTAAAGCCAGTCAGGAACCAAATCCTGACCGATCAACGCCTCGTAGCTCTGGCGCTGGCGCACCACCGCAAAGCGGTCACCGTCAACCAGCACTTCAGGCACCAGAAGGCGCGTATTATAAGTTCCCGCCTGCACCGCACCATAGGCACCGGCTGTGCCAACGGCGATCAAATCGCCTGCTTTCATGCGTGGCAAGTCGCGGTCCAGGCCCAGAAAATCACCGGTTTCGCAAACCGGCCCGACCACGTCCACTGTCATGCGCTGGTTGTCGCCAGCAGGCTGGATCACGGGGCGGATATCGTGAAAGGCCTCGTAGAGCGTCGGGCGAATCAGATCGTTCATCGCCGCATCGACGATGAGAAAATTCTTCGCGTCGCCTTCTTTCACGTAAATCACTTCGGAGACGAGAATGCCGGCATTGCCGACAATCAGGCGGCCCGGCTCGAACATCACCTTCAGGCCAAGCTGGGTAATGTGCTTTCGAACGATCGCCGCATAGGCATCTGGCAGTGGTGGCGGGCTGTTGTCCACGCGATAGGGGATGCCAAGGCCGCCGCCAAGATCGACATGGCTGATGGTATGGCCATCCGCGCGCAAAGTTGTGACGAGTTCGACCAGCAGCGCAAAGGCATCGTCAAAGGGTTGCAATTCGGTAATCTGGCTGCCGATATGCGTGTCGATACCTCGCACAGCCAGCCCCGGAAGAGCCGCCGCGCGGGCATAAACGGCACGGGCATGTTGCCAGGGAATGCCGAACTTGTTTTCCGCCTTGCCGGTCGAAATCTTCTTGTGAGTCTTGGCATCGACATCGGGGTTGATCCGCAGCGACACCGATGCGGTCTTGCCAAGTGCGGTAGCGCGGGCTGACAGCTGTTCGAGTTCAGGCTCGGATTCGACGTTGAAACAAAGAATTCCGGCCTCAAGTGCGAAATCCATCTCACGCGCTGTCTTGCCGACACCTGAAAACAGGATCTTGCTTGCCGGAATGCCTGCCGCCAATGCGCGCCGCAATTCGCCTTCCGAGACGACATCGGCGCCAGCACCGAGCTTGGCCAATGTCTTGAGCACGGCCTGATTGGAGTTCGCCTTCATGGCATAGCAAACCAGTGAATCAAGACCGGCAAAGGCTTCTGAAAAGACGCGGAAATGGCGCGTCAGCGTGGCCGTCGAATAACAATAGAACGGCGTTCCAACCGCTGCGGCGATCTCGGGGATCGCCACATTCTCGGCATGCAGAACACCGTCGCTATAGTCGAAATGGTTCACGAAAATTTGTCCGGGGTATCAGATGAGCGGATCGAGTATGAAGGGCTTGTCCGTTTCCGGTTTGGTGGGTTCGGGCGGCACCGGTTCCTTGGCTTTTTCTGCGTCGCTGCGGGCCTGCACCGCCGCCTCATAGGGCGTGTCGAGACCGGACTTTCGCCCACAGGCCGTCACCGTTGCCATCGCCGCCAGAAGCGTAAGCGCCACAAATATCCTGCCTGCGGTCATTGTTTCATCCGTCCGTGTATTTCATGCGATGCTTTTAGCGAAGTTCCGCGCGCTTTGCACCCCGCCATCATGCCTTGGCCAGCCGCTTTTTCCAGTACCTGATCTGCTTGCGCACCTGTGATGGCGCGGTACCGCCAAAGCTTTCGCGACTTTTGACCGAATTCTGCACCGAAAGCACAGAGAAAATATCATCCGTAATGCCTGGATGGATCGATTTCAGTTCATCCAGGGATAGTTTTTCAAGCCCCACCTTGTTGGCTTCCGCCAGTGCTACGGCGCGGCCCGTGACATGGTGCGCCTCGCGGAATGGAATACCGAGTGTTCGAACCAGCCAGTCGGCAAGATCGGTGGCCGTCGAATAGCCCGAGCCCGCGGCTTTCTTCATGGCAGCAACATTTACCGTCATGTCGCCAACCATGCCCGTCATCGCGGCCAGCATCAGATCGAGCGTCTCGGCGGCGTCGAATACCGCCTCCTTATCCTCCTGCATGTCCTTGGAGTAGGTCAGGGGCAGGCCCTTCATCACCGTCAGCAATCCGATCAGATGCCCGTTGATGCGTCCCGTCTTGGCGCGCACCAGTTCTGCGGCGTCCGGGTTCTTCTTTTGCGGCATGATGGAAGAGCCGGTCGAATAGCTGTCGGACAGGCGCACAAAACCGAATTGTGGCGTCGACCAGATGACGATTTCTTCCGCCAGTCGCGAAAGATGGGTTGCCGAAATGGCGGCAATCGACAGAAATTCCAGCGCATAATCGCGATCTGATACACTATCGAGCGAATTGCGCGTCGGCTCGCGAAAATCAAGGGCATTGGCCGTCATTTGCCGGTCGATGGCAAAGCCGGTTCCCGCCAATGCGGCAGCCCCAAGCGGGCTCTCATCCATGCGTTCGATGGCATCGCGCACCCTTGACAGGTCGCGTGCGAACATTTCCACATAGGCCATGCAATGATGGCCGAAGGTCACTGGCTGCGCGGTTTGCAGATGGGTAAAGCCCGGCATCACGGTTGCCGCGTGGTCTTCGGCGCGCTCCAGAAAAGCGCCTATCAGGCCCTTCAAGGCCTGGCTGATACGTTGGAGTTCGTCTTTGACCCACAGCCTGAAATCGACGGCCACCTGGTCATTGCGCGAGCGCGCCGTATGAAGGCGACCGGCGATCGGGCCTATCAGTTCGCCAAGTCGCGCCTCGATATTCATGTGGATGTCTTCGAGCCGGCTTGAAAATTCGAACGTCCCGCTCTCGATTTCTTGCAAAATCGTGTTCAATCCGTGAGCGATTTTCTCTTGATCGGCAAGAGAAATAATGCCCGTCTTGGCCAGCATCTCGCTGTGGGCGACGGAGCCTCGGATATCTTGCGCATAGAGTTTACGGTCGAACGAAATGGACGCGTTGATCGCCTCCATGATCGCAGCCGGACCCGAGGCAAAACGTCCCCCCCACATCTGGTTGCTGGCCTTCTTGTCGTTCATGGCTATAACCCGCATTCTGGAGATATTCGAAAATGGCAGACGGCAAAAATTCATTCCCCACCAGACGCCTTATCCTCGCCGCCCTGGTCATGGGCGCATTGGCGGGCGCGGTCGCGGTATATGTCAGGGAAGGGCTTTCTGGCAACAACGCAACGCAACAGGTGGCGGCGGTCGGTCAGTCGAGCGATGACCTGCAATGCGCGGCCAAGGCAGATAGCGCCAAGGCGATAGCGGCAGCCGCGACCGGACAGGTGGCCGCATTGTTGCCTGCAGATCCTCCTCAATCGCTCAAGGCGCTCGCTTTCAATGGGCCCGACGGAAAACCGTCAAGTCTTTCTGATCATGCTGGCAAGACAGTTCTGCTGAATTTGTGGGCGACCTGGTGCGCGCCTTGCCGTGCCGAGATGCCCGCACTTGATACGTTGCAAAAGAACATGGGCTCGGACTCCTTCGAGGTTGTCACCGTCAATGTCGATTCCGGAGACGACACCAAGCCCAAGGCGTTCCTCAAGGAAGTTGGCGTCAGCAATCTCAATTATTACAGCGACCATACGATGGCGCTGTTCAATGACGTCAAGGTGCGTGGGCTGGCGCTTGGCCTGCCGGTAACGATGTTGATCGACCCGCAAGGTTGCCTCATCGCGCACATGAACGGACCTGCTGAATGGGCTGGCGGCGATGCCCAACGCGTCATCAAGGCAGCTCTCGGCAGCTGATGTTTTCTTCGTGATGGTCCGCCGGAAAATCACCGGCAGCTAATGTTTCACTGGCATGCAATAAAACCATTGTCTGCCTGTCACAATCGAACCATACTCCCTGTTGCGGACCAGCTCCTCAACCGCCAACGATAATCGGGAGACGAAGATGAAAGTTCTTGGCCTAGCAACCGGCATTGCCGCCTCGCTCGCCCTCTATTCCACAACCTCGGCCCTTGCAGCTACCCAGATCAGCTGGTGGCATGCCATGACCGGCGCCAACGCCGAAGTGGTCGAAAAGATTTCAAAGGATTTTAACGCCAGCCAGAGCGACTACGAGATCGTTCCGGTTTTCAAAGGCACCTATCCGGAAGCCTTGAACGCCGGTATCGCCGCTTTCCGTGCGGGTCAATCACCTGACATCATTCAGGTTTTCGACGTTGGCACCGGCGTCATGATGGCCGCCGAAGGTGCGGTCAAGCCGGTCGCTGACGTGCTTGAAGGCGCAGGTTTGAAATTCGACAAAAGCGCCTATCTTCCCGGCATTGTAGCCTACTACTCCAAGCCGGACGGCACCATGCTGTCCTTTCCCTACAATTCATCCTCGCCAATCCTCTACTACAACAAGGATATTTTCCAGAAAGCCGGTCTCGATGTCGACAACCCGCCAAAAACCTGGAACGAGGTTTGGGATGCGGCCAAAAAGATCAAGACAAGCGGTGCGGCTCCATGCGGCTACACCTCGACATGGTTGACATGGATTCATCTCGAGAATTTCGCCGCCTGGAACAATGTTCCATACGGCACCAATGAAAACGGACTTGCCGGTGGCGAGGTCGAACTCAAGCTCAATGCACCGATTTTCGTCAACCACTTCCAGGCGCTTGCCGATCTGGCCAAGGATGGCACATTCAAATATGGCGGCCGCACTTCAGAAGCCAAGCAGATTTTCCTTGCTGGCGAATGCGGAATTTTGACCGAATCGTCCGGCGGACTGGGCGACATCGTCAAGTCAGGCATGAATTATGGCATCGGTCAGTTGCCCTATGATTCTGATGCGCCCGGTGCCCCGCAAAACACCATTCCCGGTGGTGCCAGCCTATGGGTAATGGGCGGCAAGTCCGACGAGCAGTATAAGGGCGTTGCCGCTTTCTTCGATTATCTTTCGAAAACCGAAGTGCAGGAATATCTGCATCAGAAATCAGGCTACCTGCCTGTCACGCTCGCAGCCTATGAAGCCACCAAGAAGTCAGGCTTCTATGACAAGAACCCCGGCCGCGAAACGCCGATCCTGCAAATGATGGGCAAAGCGCCAACCGAGAACTCCAAGGGTGTTCGCCTCGCCAACCTGCCACAGGTGCGCGATATCGAAAACGAGGAGTTCGAGAAAATGTTGGCCGGCGAACAGAGCGCCCAGCAGGCGCTCGACAGTGTGGTCCAGCGCGGCGATGCAGCTATCAAGGATGCGATGGGGAATTAGGCACACCCTCGTTTCTCATGATTCTACCCTGCTGCATCGCGCCTCTCAGGCTCGCCAGTCGCTTCTCTCACAAAGGAAGAGGCTGGCGGCTTGCCGCTACATTATTGTCCGCTCATTTCAAGGAGCGCTACACCGAACGCAGGGCTGCACGGCCACATGGTGAATGCCGCAACATGGGGCATTTGCCATGAGTTCGCGTGTCGTCTTTCCAAATCGATATCTGCCCTATCTGTTGGTTGCGCCGCAGCTCGCCATCACGCTGATTTTCTTCTATTGGCCGGCGGGGCAGGCGCTTTATCAATCGATGCTCAAGGAAGACCCATTCGGCCTGAGATCGAGATTCGTCGGTTTGGCCAACTTTCGAAAAGTGCTGTCTGATCCAGCCTATGTCAATTCGATCCAGGTGACGGTGGTATTCTCGCTGGCCACCGCATTCGTTGCCATGAGCGTAGCGTTGCTGCTTGCCGTCATGGCTGAAAAGGTGGTGCGTGGTAAGGGCTTTTACCGCACGCTGATGATCTGGCCATATGCGGTAGCACCGGCGATTGCCGGTATGCTGTTTCTCTTTCTCTTCAATCCGTCGATCGGCTCGCTGGCCGTCCTGTTGCGCAGGGCAGGAATTGCCTGGGATCCTCTACTCAACGGCACCGACGCGATGATGCTGGTCGTCACAGCCGCGTCATGGAAGCAGATCAGCTATAATTTTCTGTTCTTTGTTGCCGGCCTGCAAGCAATACCAAAGGCATTGATCGAAGCTGCCGCGATGGACGGGGCAAGAGAAACCAAGCGCTTCTGGACCATCGTTTTTCCATTGCTTGCGCCGACCACTTTTTTCCTGCTGGTCATCAACACGACCTACGCATTTTTCGACACCTTCGGCATCATCCACGCCGTTACCGGCGGCGGTCCGGGCAAGTCTACGGAAACGTTGGTTTACAAGGTCTACAATGACGGCTTCGTCAATCTGATCCTCGGCGATTCCGCGGCACAGTCGGTGATCCTGATGGCCATTGTCATCTCACTCACCGCAATCCAGTTTCGCTACGTGGAAAAGAAGGTCCATTATGGCTGAGAGACAAACCGCCACCACAGCCTTCCATAAAAACGGGCCAGTGAGAACGCACTGGGATCGCACACGCAGGCTGACCAGATGATCGGCTCGACACGCACCCGCACCTTCATCGCCCATGCGGTGCTGATCCTCGGCATCCTGATCGTGGCTTTCCCGATCTACTACACCTTCGTTGCCTCGACGCACACATTGCAAACAATCCTGCGTCCTCCCCTGCCCCTCCTGCCCGGTGGAGAATTTTGGCACAATTATGTTGACGCGCTAACCGGCGGCGTTACCCGCATCGGCGGTGTCGGTGTCGATGTGCTTTTGTTCAACACCACGGTGATGGCCCTGGGTATTGCCATCGGCAAGATCATCATTTCGATCCTGTCGGCCTATGCCATTGTCTTTTTTCGCTTTCCGCTGAGGATGGTGTTCTTCTGGCTCATTTTCATCACGCTGATGCTCCCCGTGGAGGTCAGGATCCTGCCAACCTACAAAGTCATGGTCGATCTTGGCCTGGTCGATACCTATGCCGGCCTGATCATTCCCCTGATCGCCTCTGCAACCGCCACGCTGTTGTTTCGCCAATTCTTCATGACCATACCCGGCGAACTGGTCGAGGCCGCGCGCGTCGATGGTGCTGGCCCCTGGCGTTTCTTCTTCGATATCCTGCTGCCGTTGTCGCGCACCAATATCGCAGCACTTTTCGTCATTCTCTTCATCTATGGCTGGACGCAATATCTGTGGCCGCTCCTCGTCACCAACAGCAATGAAATGAACACCATCGTCATTGCTCTGAGGAAAATGGTGTCGTTCGCCGATGCCGATACCCAGTGGCATCTGGTCATGGTCACTGCCATGCTTGCAATTGTACCGCCGATCCTCGTCGTCGTAGCCATGCAGCGCTGGTTTGTTCGCGGCCTCGTGGATTCGGAGAAATAGCCGATGGCGACAATTGATCTCAAAGATGTGAAGAAGGTCTATCCCGGCGGGGTCGAAGCCGTGAAAGGCGTTTCCATCGCCATACCCGACAAGGAGCTATGCGTTCTGGTCGGACCGTCCGGCTGCGGAAAATCGACATTGCTCAGAATGATTGCGGGGCTTGAAACCATTTCCGGTGGCACCGTCTCCATCGATGGTCAGGAGGTCAACGAGATCAGTCCTACTGATCGTGACATCGCCATGGTGTTTCAAAATTATGCGCTTTACCCGCACATGAAGGTTTACGACAACATGGCTTACGGTCTGCGCAATCGCGGTACGCCGAAAGCCGAGATCGAAAGCCGGGTGTGCGCAACCGCCAAAACACTCGAGCTTGAACATTTGCTTGACCGGCGTCCGCGTGAACTCTCAGGCGGGCAGCGCCAACGCGTCGCCATGGGGCGTGCTATCGTGCGCAACCCCAAAGTCTTTTTGTTCGATGAACCGCTCAGTAATCTCGACGCCAAACTGCGCGGCCAGATGCGTGTAGAGATCAGGAATTTGCAGCGCTCGCTTGGTGTCACATCGGTCTATGTCACGCACGACCAACTCGAAGCCATGACGCTTGCCGATATTCTGGTTGTCATGAATGGCGGGCTGGTTGAGCAGGTCGGCGCACCGCTTGATATTTATGAAAAGCCCGCCTCGACCTTTGTCGCCTCATTTATCGGCGCACCACCGATGAACCTGCTGTCATTCACACAAGCAGCGTCCGGGCCGGTATTTGCCGATAAAACACAGCTTGGCATACAAGCATCGGCAACCAGTGCAGTTATAATCGGCTTTCGCCCCGAAGACGCAGATGTAAGTTCGGACGCACAGGCCCACGCCGGTGCGCTGACATTGCCGGCAACCGTCAAGGCAGTCGAACCGGTAGGCGCGGAAAGTTATCTTCATTGCGTGGCATGGGGCAACGATATCGTCGTTCGCGTTGCCGGGCGTACCACTGTTAAAGTTGGCGACAGCCTGCGCGTGGTCGCACAGGCTGAAAAATTGCATTGGTTCGATAAAGCCGGAAAGCGGGTTTGACCTCCGCTTCTCCGTCACGCGGGTTGCTGTTTTAGTTAGCAATCCTGTGTGCAAACTCGGCCAGGGCCTTCTGGTAGATCGTTGCCCGATTCCAGTCGTTCCAGATCCTGTAATTGGTTTGGCCCGGTCTGTAACCACCGCCAGCACTCCACCCATGTCCACGAAGGAAATTGGCAGTCGAAGCCAGTACGTCCGCGCGCGAATGAATGAGATCGCGACGGCCATCGCCATCGTAATCGACCGCAAATTGCAGATATTTGGACGGCAAAAACTGCGTCTGGCCGAGTTCGCCAAAGCCTGCGCCCTTCATTTGCGCAGCGGAGATGTAGCCTTTCTGGGCAATTACCAACGCTGAATCCAGTTCATGGGTGAAGAAGGCCGAGCGGCGGCAATCATAGGCGAGCGTAGCCAGGGGCTGAACACACTCTTGTTGCCGGAGTTTGCGCCGAAACCTGTCTCCATGCCCCATATGGCCAGAAGAACCTCCGGCTGCACACCGAAGCGAGCCTCGATCTTGCGCAGCAGCTTTCCTTGCGACTTCATATAGCCCTTCGCCTTCCTGACGTAGGAAGCGGGCGCACGGCGGGCGAGAAATTGCTCGACAGTCCCTCTGAACGCCTTGTGCTGGCTACGGTCGATGCGAATAACACCCTTATCGTATCTGGCTCCGCGCAACGGGCCGGTGTCGATACCGCGTGCGCCTGCGTCGGCTTTATAGGCCGCAAGCCATGCGTTAAATCCGTTTCCGTTGTTACCGCATTTTCCGGCGGCTTGCGCGCCGGTGGCAATCATAAGCAGCCCAACTGCGGCTGCAGCAAAAACTTTCCCTTGGCAAGAAATGCCATATTGTTCTCCTGGTTGCCTGAATCACGTCGTTGCTTGAATCACGTCCCGGCGCGAATTTGCCAGTGAAACCCTGACTTGTCACCGCCGTTTGACCATATTCCGTGGAATCGATGCTCTCTGTCCCCGGATCAAGCGCAAATTATGGCATCACGGTTAGCGTCTCGTAGCATTGTTAACACAACGCCGTTCGATTTCGCGGCGGGAGAATTTCGAGCCTGCACGACAGCCAAGCACCCACGAAACCATTTACCTTGCCAGCGATTGCACTGAGCAAACCATTCAACTTTGCCGATGCATGCGCTAGGCATGCGCCCTGACACAATTTTCGGGGGCGTGCGTGGGGATCGATTCGGAAGCTTTCAGGCGGTATTCCCGCTCGTCAAACGAGAAAAACACCTTGCCACGCCTTCTGGTTGGCCTGGTCATCATCGTCATATTCTGGGTGCTTGCGACGCTCGCTGCCATCACGGCAGGCGTCTATTTCTATTCCATGCGCCAAGTGAATGCGGGCATGGAATTGCCGACGGAACTGATGAAGACCTTCATGTCTTCACCGGCGGGCATTCTCACCGCACTTCTGTCATTTGCCGGAATCTGGATCGGTGTCTGGGTTGCCATGCGCTGGGTACACAAGGAACCTCTTGGCGCACTATTCGGCAACACTCTCCACATTTCATGGCCAGCTTTTCTCAAAGGGCTTGTTGCTGTCTTCATCACCTCGCTTTTTTCCGAGGTGCTGCTCTTCATGATGCAGCCTGATATTCAGCGCGGAACCATCGCCCTGACTTCATGGTTGCTGTTCCTGCTTCCGATAGCGGCACTAACTTTTCTGCAAACCTCGTCGGAGGAACTGCTGTTTCGCGGCTATCTGCCGCGCGGCCTCGCAAACCGTTTTCGCAGCCCGCTCATATGGGGCCTGTTGCCGCTTCTCATATTTGTTTCGTTGCACTGGAGCACGACCTCGACACCTTCCATGAATTTTGCCGGTCTGGCCTCCATAGGCGCGTTCGCGCTGGTTCTGATGATCCTCGTTTACATCACCGGCAACCTTGGCGCTGCCTTCGGTGCCCATCTCGGCAATAATCTCACCGGCTTTCTGCTGATCTCGCATCAGGAAAGTTACAACGCCTTTTCGTTATTTACGGCAATGCCGCTTGAAGGGACGGGCTGGACGACCGGCGACGCTTTCCTCATCACTGCAATCGGCTTTGTGTCCAGTGCGCTTACGCTGCTCTTGCTCATGCACCCGCGCTCACCGCTCAAGGTTGCAGTGGACCACGGTTAGTGGCGACAAACCCGCCGCGCTCTTGACTCTTTGCTGCTTTTCTTGTCTACACCAGCGAAATTCCGCGACGACTGAATTTCGCGAAAGCTGACCGGGACGCTGTGGCCTTTTGGCCTTGAGCTGTAAAACGATCCTGGAGGCCAACATCCGGCAGCGCCATGCGCCCCCGGGTGCTTTTTGGTTTTGGGTTATTGCCCATCGGTTTCTTGAAAAGATTGTGCGGACACACGACCTCTCGGGCATCAGGTCGATGCCGGAGAAAAGGGATTAGAATGTTCGAATCGCTTCAAGAGCGCCTTGGCTCGATACTCAATGGTCTTACCGGGCGCGGTGCGTTGTCGGAGGCCGATGTCGCTGCCGCGCTGCGCGAGGTTCGCCGCGCTTTGCTTGAGGCTGACGTCGCACTTGAAGTCGTGCGCTCCTTTACCGACAAGGTCCGTGAAAAGGCTGTCGGCGCGGCAGTATTGAAGGCGATCAAACCCGGCCAGATGGTCGTCAAGATCGTCCATGACGAACTGGTCGACATGCTTGGCGCCGAAGGCGTGGCGATCGATCTCAACGCTGCGGCCCCGGTCGTGGTGATGATGGTCGGCCTGCAAGGCTCGGGCAAAACAACGACCTCGGCAAAGATTGCCAAGCGCCTGGGCGAACGTCAGGGCAAGAAGGTATTGATGGCGTCGCTCGACACGCGTCGTCCCGCCGCGCAGGAACAGCTTCGCCAGCTAGGTGAGCAGGTAGCGGTTGCAACCTTGCCGGTCATCGCTGGCCAGACACCGGTCGACATTGCCAAACGCGCCGTTCAGGCAGCAAAGCTTGGCGGTCACGACGTCGTTATTCTCGATACCGCTGGCCGCACCCATATCGACGAGCCGCTGATGGTCGAGATGGATGACATCAAGAAGGCTTCGTCGCCTCACGAAATCCTTCTCGTGGCCGACTCTCTGACTGGTCAGGATGCGGTCAACCTCGCCAAGAGTTTCGACGAGCGCGTTGGCATCACCGGCCTTGTGCTGACCCGTATGGATGGTGACGGGCGCGGTGGCGCGGCTCTTTCCATGCGCGCTGTCACCGGCAAGCCGATCAAATTGATCGGCACTGGTGAAAAGATGGACGCGCTGGAGGAATTTTTCCCCAAGCGCATTGCCGATCGCATTCTCGGCATGGGCGACATTGTCAGCCTTGTCGAAAAGGCTTCAGAAAACATCGACGCCGAACAGGCGGCGGCGATGGCCAAGAAGATGCAGTCGGGCAAGTTCGATCTGAACGACCTGTCCCAGCAGCTCCAGCAAATGTCGAAGATGGGCGGCATGGGCGGCATCATGGGCATGATGCCCGGCATGGGCAAGATGAAGGACCAGATCGCCGCTGCCGGGCTCGATGACAAGATGTTCGGGCGTCAGCTTGCGATCATTTCCTCGATGACCAAGGCCGAGCGATCCAATCCCGACATCCTCAAGCATTCCCGCAAGAAGCGTATTGCTGCCGGTTCCGGCACGAACGCCGCCGAAATCAACAAGCTGTTGAAGATGCATCGCGGCATGGCCGACATGATGAAGGCGATGGGCGGCAAGGGCAAAGGCGGTGGCATGATGCGTGGCATGATGGGCGGCCTTGCCTCCAAGATGGGCCTCGGTGGCCTTGCAGGCGGCATGGGTGGTATGCCCGATCTGTCGAAGATGGACCCGAAACAACTGGAAGAATTGCAAAAGCAGGCTCAAGCTTCCGGGCTTGGCGGCATGAAAGGCATGCCGGGCGGTCTCCCCAGCGGCGGTGGCTTGCCCGGTCTTCCCGGCGGGATGAAGCTTCCCGGCCCCGTGAATGGCGGCCTGCCCGGCCTTGGCAAGAAGAAGTGAGGACGTGATGAGCGAAGATCAAGACCTTGCTGAAGCCAAAGCGACGCTTGCCGATTACCGCGCCTCTATCGACAATATCGACGCGGCCCTTATCCACATGCTGGCCGAGCGCTTCCGCTGCACCAAGGCGGTTGGCGTCTTGAAAGCGGCCCACGGCCTGCCACCTGCGGATCCGTCGCGCGAAGCCCAGCAGATCGAACGGCTGCGCCTTCTGGCCAAGGATGCACATCTCGACCCCGATTTCGCGGAGAAATTCCTGAATTTCGTTATCCGCGAAGTAATCCGTCACCACGAAAACATCGCCGCTTCAAACGGCGACGCGACTAATACCGGCTGAAGACAGACTTTCAAACCAATCCACATATCAGAGCTTTTAGGAGAAAATCATGGCACTGAAAATCAGACTGGCCCGCGCGGGCTCAAAGAAGCGCCCCTATTATCACATCGTTGTCGCCGACGTGCGTTCGCCGCGCGACGGTCGCTTCATCGAGGCAATCGGTGCCTGGAACCCGCTTCTTCCCAAGGATGGTGAGCGCGTCAAGATCGACGCCGACCGCGTCAAGCATTGGTTGGGCCACGGCGCGCTACCGACCGACCGCGTTGCACGTTTCCTGAGCGAAGCAGGTTTGGTCAAGCGCGACGCGCGCAACAACCCAACCAAGGCACAGCCCGGCAAGAAGGCACAGGAGCGTGACGCGCTGCTGAAGAAGGCTCAGGAAGATGCCGCCGCCGCGATTGCCGATGCATCTGCTCCCGCAGAGGCACCAGTAGAGGCACCAGCGGAAGAAGCTGCGGCTTCCTGACGATCAAACCATTGCGTATTCGAAACGGCGGGCCAAGGCTCGCCGTTTTCATTTGTACCAAGCCCTGCATGATCGGCGCAAGATCAACTCCAGAAATGTGCGTATGGTTTTCTGCCCGTATCCTGCTCTAAACTCCCGCATCCCGCTCAAAACTATTGTGTTCGGGCAGATTCATGATTTAGAGGCAGGTCATGCAAGACACCACGCGATTGACGACGATCGGGTTCGATGCCGATGACACGCTTTGGCAAAATGAGCAGTTTTACACGCTGACCCGCCAACGCTTCGTTGATCTGCTCGGCGAGCATGCCGACCCCCAGCATGTGTCCGATCAATTGCTTGCTGTCCAGAAGCGAACACTCAAGCTCTATGGGTTCGGTATCAAGGGCTTTACGCTATCGATGATCGAGACGGCCATCATGGTCACTGAAGGGCGCGTGAGTAGCAAGGCCATTGACGGCATTCTTGCCGCCGGTCGCGAAATGCTGGCCCATCCAGTCGAAATCCTGCCACATGTGTACGAAACGATGGAAGCGCTCGCAGGGCGCTACCGACTTATTCTTATCACCAAGGGCGACCTGTTCGATCAGGAGCGCAAACTTGCCGCATCCGGCCTTGGCGATATGTTCGATGCCGTGGAGATTGTCAGCGACAAGACTTGTGCAACCTATGAGCGGGCTTTCGCCCGTCACGGCGAGGGACCGCACAAAAGCATGATGGTCGGAAATTCGCTCAAGTCAGATATTGTACCGGCAATCGAGGCCGGCAGTTGGGGCGTTTATGTGCCCCACCCCCTGACATGGGTCATCGAACATGCCGACGAACCGCAAGGCGATCCGAGATTTCACAAGATTGACGATCTTGGAAAACTTCCGGCTCTAATTGCCGGTATCTCCTGATCTCTCGAATCCGGCGCTTCAATCAGTAATAACCGCGGCGGCGCCTGGAATATCGACGATCCTGATTGCGGCGGCTATAATCGTAACCGTCGTAGTCGTCATAGCCATCATCATAACCGCGCGGACAATCCGCAACATAAACCCGACCGCGACGGTCGCGGTAGCGGCACCGGTTGGGTTCATTGGCCTGACCTATCAAAGCGCCTGCAACTGCACCTATTGCGCCGCCGACCAGCGCACCTTCAGCCCGGTTTCCCGGCGATGCCACGGCACTACCGATAGCAGCACCTCCAAGCCCGCCAACAGCCGCACCCTGCTGGGTCTGCGAACAGGCACCAAGCGGCAACAGCAGTGCCATCAACACGACAACCTTGTTCATTTCAGTTCCTCTCGAACATTTCTACGCATGTCGAACTGTAACTTAAACGACCCAATCAAGGATTTGATCCCAACGAGGCTTATCAATGGCATTAAACGCACGAATTGAAAACGATATGAATCGGAAATTTACCATGCCGCCATCAGCATGCCTGCTCAAGACAAGTACCGGCGACGTCCGTACCGGCACCCGATCTCAGCCTCGCCTGCACGGGCAATCATTCTCACCACCTGCATGAGGAGGGAAAATTCAGGCCGCCTTCTTCTTTGGCTGAATCAGCCCGCGCGCGACCAGCAGTTCGGCAATCTGAACCGCGTTGAGGGCCGCGCCCTTGCGCAGATTGTCGGAAACGATCCACATTGAAAGGCCGTTGTCGATCGTCGAATCTTCGCGGATACGCGAAATATAGGTGGCGTCTTCACCTGCCGATTCGATCGGCGTGATGTAGCCGCCATCCTCATGCTTGTCGACAACCTGGCAACCTGGCGCCTCGCGCAGAATTTCCCTTGCTTCATCCGCCGTGATCGGCTTTTCGAACTCGATATTGACGGCTTCGGAATGACCGATGAACACCGGCACGCGCACGCACGTCGCCGTCAGCTTGATCTTGGGATCCAGCATTTTCTTGGTTTCGGCCACCATCTTCCATTCTTCCTTGGTGGTTCCGTCTTCCATGAAAACGTCGATATGGGGGATGACGTTGAACGCAATGCGCTTGGTAAACTTCTTCACATCGACAGTATCGGCAACGAACACCGCACGGGTTTGCGTGAACAGCTCATCCATGCCTTCCTTGCCTGCCCCCGATACCGACTGATAGGTGGAGATAACGATGCGCTTGATGGTTGCCGCGTCATGCAACGGCTTCAGGGCCACAACAAGCTGTGCGGTTGAACAGTTCGGATTGGCGATAATGTTCTTCTTGGTGAACACCGAAATCGCATCCGGGTTGACCTCCGGCACGATCAACGGAACCTCACCATCATAACGGAAGGCCGATGAATTATCGATGACGACACAACCCTGCTTGCCGATCTTCGGTGACCATTCTTTCGATACATTGCCGCCAGCCGACATGATCGCGATATCGGTATCGGAAAAGTCATGCTGGTCGAGCGGCCTGACCTTCAGCGTCTTGTCGCCAAATGATACTTCCGTCCCCAGGCTGCGCCGCGAGGCAAGTGCCACGACCTCGCTTACAGGAAACCCGCGCTCTTCGAGTATGTTGAGCATTTCGCGCCCTACATTACCCGTAGCTCCGACAACCGCTATCTTGAAACCCATCGAAAAATCTCCTGTCGCTCTCAGCTTGCCTTGTCTGGAAAGACCTGCAACCGATACAGGCCTTGCCACCCTCCAGTCTTGACCTCATCTGGCCGGACCCGGGAGGGAGCGAGTAGGCCAGCGCAGATCAAACCGTGGTGACGGTCGATTTCTTGGCCGTGGTTTTTGTCGAAAGCAGGAATGTACGCGCACGCTCACGCGGAACCGCAGCTCCGTATCCGGGGAAATCGAGCGTAACAAGCGCCATCAAAAGGCCGCGCATTGGAAAATTCCTGTTCGGAGCGGCTTTTACGCACTTTGCGCCAAGAGTCAATTGCGCCGCACTGTTTGGTGCCACCCTGTACAATGCGTGCGCGGCGAAGTACGAACGCCGACAACTGCGGCGCACGGCATACTTTGCCTCGGCAATGCTCATTCTTCGACGCACTTTGCCAAATGCGCCCAACCGAACTCCGAAAGATCAAAATGACCGACTCCGAAGACCCACAACGCGACGGGATTGTTCCAGCACTTGCCAAGGCGTTGGAAAAGCGCGGCTACACCACGCTTACATCCGTTCAAAAGGCTGTTCTGGGTTCCGGGCTTGGCGAGGCTGATGCTTTGGTTTCGGCCCAGACGGGTTCCGGCAAGACCGTGGCTTTCGGCCTTGCACTGGCACCAACGCTTCTAGGCAAGCAAGAGCGCTTTGAGCGCGCCAGCGCACCGCTTGCACTGGCTATTGCCCCCACGCGGGAGCTTGCCTTGCAGGTGAAGCGGGAGTTGGAATGGCTTTATGAAATGACCGGTGCGGTAGTGACATCCTGTGTCGGTGGCATGGATATGCGCTCGGAGCGCCGAGCCCTTGAACGAGGCGCTCATATCGTCGTCGGCACGCCGGGCCGGCTACGCGACCACATAACCCGCAACGCTCTCGATATGTCGGCGCTGCGTGCCGTGGTACTCGACGAAGCAGACGAGATGCTCGACCTCGGCTTTCGCGAGGATCTCGAATTCATTCTGGATGCCGCGCCTGCTGAGCGTCGCACTTTGATGTTTTCCGCGACCGTGCCACGGGCCATTGCCACGCTGGCCAAAGGCTACCAGCGCGATGCGGTGCGCATCACCGCGGCTGGTGAAGAGTCCCAGCATCTCGACATTGAATACCGCGCCCTGACCGTCACCCCTGCGGACCGCGAAAATGCCATCATCAATGTCTTGCGCTACTATGAAGCCAAGAACGCACTGGTATTTTGCAACACGCGCGCTGCCGTCAATCACCTCACCGCCCGCTTCAACAACCGCAACTTCTCAGTCGTGGCGCTCTCAGGCGAATTGAGCCAGAACGAGCGCAGCCATGCCTTGCAGGCCATGCGTGACGGCCGTGCCAAAGTCTGCATCGCCACTGATGTGGCAGCACGCGGCATCGACCTGCCCAATCTCGAACTGGTCATCCATGCTGACCTGCCAACCAACCCGGAAACGCTTCTGCACCGCAGCGGGCGCACCGGGCGCGCCGGGCGCAAAGGTGTCAGTGCGCTGATTGTGTCGAACAATGGCCGCAGGCGGACCGAGCGCCTGCTGCAAAATGCCGGTATATCGGCGACCTGGGCAAATCCGCCATCTGCCGACGACGTGCTGCGCCGCGACGACGAGCGCATCCTTGCCGATCCGGCCTTTGACGAGCCGGTGAAAGATGAAGAGCGCGAATTTCTCTCCGCTCTTCTTGAAAAACACGGGGCCGAACAGGTGGCTGCGGCATTCGTGCGCCTCTTTCGTGCCGGTCGCTCGGCTCCCGAGGATCTCATGGAGGTTGCGCCATTCAGACCTTCGGCGGACAAAGGCGAACGCGGCGCCAGAGATGGTGGTTCAACGCATCGTCGCGATGATTTTGGTGAAAGCGTCTGGTTCTCACTGTCCATCGGCCGCAGGCAAAACGCTGAACCCCGCTGGCTAATACCGATGTTATGCCGGACAAGTGGCATCACCAAGCGCGAGATCGGCGCGATCAAGATGCAGCCGGAAGAAACCTTCGTGCAGATTGCGGCAGATTGCGCCGAGCGGTTTCTCACGGCAATCGGCCCGGACAAGAAGTTGCAGGGAAGCATTGCGGTAAAGCGGCTGGATGGCGTGCCCGATCTGTCGAGAGCAGGCTACAACGCCCCGCGCGCCGACAAGAAACCACATCGTGGCAAGGCAAAATCCGGCCCGCACTCTGTGAAGCGCAAACCAGCCAGGATGGACAAGTCATCCGCCAACACATCTGCCCCTGCTTCATGGGCGAAGAAACCGGCCAAGCCGAAATTCGACAAGGCCGGGCCAGCAAAGCCCAGGAAATCAAAAAGCGGGTAGATTAAGCCGCCAGGAACTTGGTGATGATGGCCTCACCCATCCGGGATGTGCCAATTTCGGTCATGCCGTCCGACATGATGTCCTTAGTGCGCAGGCCATCATCGAGCACCGCAGCGATAGCCGCTTCCAGTCGATCGGCCTCACCAACCATCTCGAACGAATAGCGCAGGCACATGGCAAAGGAAGCCATCATCGCAATCGGGTTGGCAATGCCTTTGCCGGCAATATCGGGTGCGGAGCCATGGACCGGTTCATAGAGCGCCTTGCGTTTGCCCGTCTTGGCATCGGGCGCGCCCAGTGAAGCCGATGGCAGCATGCCAAGCGATCCGGTCAGCATCGCCGCCACATCGGAAAGCATGTCGCCGAACAGATTGTCGGTGACGATCACGTCGAACTGCTTCGGCCAGCGCACCAATTGCATGCCGCCTGCATCGGCCAGCATGTGGTCAAGCTTCACATCCCCATATTTGGCCTTGTGAATTGCCGTCACCACGTCGTTCCACAAAACGCCCGACATCATGACATTGCGTTTTTCCATCGACGTAACGTGATTGTTGCGCGTGCGCGCAAGCTCAAAGGCTACGCCTGAAATACGCTCGATCTCGAACGTGTCATAGACTTGCGTATCGATGCCGCGTTTCTGGCCATTGCCCAGATCGATGATCTGTTTTGGTTCGCCGAAATAGACGCCACCGGTCAGTTCGCGCACGATCAGTATGTCCAACCCTTCGACGACTTCCTGTTTCAACGAGGAGGAGGCTGCGAGCGCCGGGTAACAGATCGCGGGACGCAGATTGGCAAAAAGCTCCAGATCCTTGCGCAACCGTAACAATCCCGCTTCGGGGCGGACCTCGTAGGGCACCGGGTCCCATTTCGGACCGCCAACAGCCCCAAACAACACCGCATCAGCCGCCAGTGCCTTTTCCATATCGGCATCGGAGATCGCTTGTCCGTGCGCGTCATAGGCGCATCCGCCGACCAGCCCCTCGTCGGTAACGAAGTCAGCACCGAACTTATCGTTCATGGTGCCGATCAGCTTCTTGACTTCGGCCATCGCCTCGGGGCCGATGCCATCACCGGCAAGCAGGAAAAGAGATTTCGATGTCATGGAAAACCGTCCGGGAAATTTACTGAACCGCAGTCTTGCTAAACGCCATCGCTCACTTTCGCAAGTCCGACCCGGATAGGGTGCGCAAAGATGTCAGCGGTGTGAAAGGATATTGACCAAACGGCCAAATGGGTCGCGCACGAAAAATCGCCTTACACCCCAGGGTTCATCAGTCGGTCCGTATTCGACGATAAAACCGGCGCTCGTCATGTCCGCAAATGCCGCGTCCACATCATCGACTTCAATCGACAGGTCAGGCACCGGCGTACCCGATCCGCCCTCACTGGCAAAACTGATTTGCACGCTCATGCGCTCCCCGCAACCATAGGTCGTGATCCAACCGTGGTCCATGATGACATCAAGCCCCAGCACGTCACCATAGAAGCGTTGTGCCGCGGCAATGTCTTGCGTGTCGATATTGGCGACGATGCGTTTGACTGTCATATGTCCTTCCTCTCTGACCGCCGCAGGGCCGTCACTTCGATTTCAATTTTCATCTCGGGCTTTATGAGACCGCACACAACCATCGTCGCCGCCGGTCGGCCGGCACCAAAATAGGTGCCCAGAATCGGAAAAATACGATCGGCGAAAGCAGTCTCGGTGATGTAGTAGTGCACCCGCACCACATCAGTCAGGGCAAAGCCAGCCTCATCCAGCGCCTTTGAAATTGTCGCCATGCAATTGTGGGTCTGTTGTTCAACCGTTTCCGGCATGACCATCGTTGCATAGTCGTAACCGGTGGTGCCTGAAACGAAGCACCAGTCGCCCTCCACCACTGCACGCGAATAACCGGCGGTCTTTTCGAAAGGCGAGCCAGTCGAGATCAATTTGCGCATGATATCCTTCGTCTTCCAACTCCGCTCGACATGCGACGCCTTTTCTTATTGCGGCGGCGTTAGCGCTTTCTTCATGGTAGAACGCAACTCTGCCGGCCACGCTTTCAGCGCGGGCCAGGCATCGGGTTGTGGCTTGGCGGTCATGCGCGCGAAATAGAGCTTTCTTGCTTTGACATCGATTGCCATGAAGCCGTCATTGCCGCCGCAATCATGGGGCACACAACCTCTGGCGTAGAAAATGCCGGATGATGTTTTTTCCGTGCCGCCGCCAACCAGCAGGCTCGTCGCCATGTCGGTAATCTTGTTGCCAAGCAGCTTGCGGGCCGCGCCATAAACCGCCTCATTGTGAAAAGCATCGATGATATTTTGATATTTGGCCGGGTCAATATCGGCCCAACCGCTGCCCGGATCGGGTGTATAGGTCAGCGTTCCGGCCAACGTAAATCCATCTACCGGTGACCACTTTTTCACTTGCGCGGAAGCACCGGGCAAAAGCCACGGCACGAAATAAATGGCATCGGAGCTGATACCAGCAGGTGGCGCCCCGCAATCGTCCTCGCCAATGCCGGCTCTGCGAATAGCGCCGCCTTCGGGCTTCCATATCATGACCATGGCCGGGCCACAGGCGTTGCCGCCATCACCCACCTCAAACAGCGCCACATCGACCCCGGCGACTTTGACGATACCGTTGAAAAAGACATAAAAGTTGCGCGCCAGTTCCTTGCCGTCGAAGGCGACGATCTTCTCGCCATATTCCTCGGGCTGCTCGATTGTCAGTGTCCCACCGGCAAAGGGAATGGGTGCGGGGTGCTATCCTGTGCAAGGGCGCTCATGCAAAACCCAGTGGCAGCCAGTGCCAACACGAATAATCCCGTTATGAGTTTCATAGAGCATGACCTCCCGACATTTGCCTGCGTTGCTTGGCCCATCAATAGCGCGATGCAACGCCAATATGGGCAGCGCTTCGGCAAAATTATGCAACACGCGGGTGCAAGTCCATCATCAATCAAGCGGCAGCCAAACTTCCTCGGCTCAACGCAGTCGCTGGTTCCTCTCAAGCCGGAATTGCACTTGAACAGGATGTGCTGATACTCAGCGCATATTGCAGGGCTGTTTCAGAACAACCGGAGACCGGTTTTCCACCGCCGATTGCATGAAGGTCGAGAGACAAAGCGTGATTTGATCACGACATGAAAATGACGAAGTGAGGCAGAAATGGGCGCTATGCTGGAGCAGATGATCGATCAGGGTGCCGGGCGCGCACCAGCCGACATGGTGTTGAAAGGGGGCCGCTTCTTCGATCTCGTTTCGGGTGAACTGGTATCAAGCGACATCGCCATTTGCGGCGATCGTATCGTTGGCACCTGTGGTACCTATGAAGGCGTCCGCGAAGTCGATATTGCGAGGCGCATTGTCGTGCCCGGATTTATCGATACGCATCTCCATATCGAATCCTCACTGGTAACGCCGCATGAGTTTGACCGTTGCGTCCTGCCGCGCGGTATCACCACCGCCATCTGCGATCCCCACGAGATCGCCAATGTGCTTGGCCTTGACGGCATCCACTTTTTTCTGGACAGCGCCGCTGAAACCATCATGGACATCCGCGTTCAGCTTTCGAGCTGCGTACCGGCAACGCATCTGGAAACCTCAGGGGCCGAACTCGGCGTCGATGACCTGCTGCCTCTGGCCGACCACCCCAAGGTCATCGGCCTTGCCGAATTCATGAACTTTCCCGGCGTACTGGCCAAAGATCCCGTCTGCATGAGCAAGCTGGAAGCCTTCCAGGGACGCCACATAGATGGCCACGCGCCGCTGTTGCGTGGCCTTGACCTCAACGCCTATCTGGCAACCGGCATCCGCACCGACCATGAAACGACGACGGCTGATGAGGCGCTCGAGAAATTGCGCAAGGGCATGCACATTCTGGTGCGTGAAGGGTCGGTGTCGAAAGACCTCAATGCCCTGATGCCGATCATAACCGAACGCAATTCGCCCTTCATCGCGCTTTGTACAGACGACCGAAACCCGCTCGATATTGCCGATCACGGCCACCTCGATCATATGATCCGAACTGCAATCACTGCGGGTGTCGCGCCGCTTGCCATCTACCGCGCAGCCAGCATTTCCGCTGCCCGCGCCTTCGGGCTTAAAGACCGCGGACTGGTTGCACCGGGCTGGCGCGCCGACCTCGCCGTAATCGACAATCTCGAAGAATGTCGCGCCGAAATGGTGCTTTCCGGCGGACGGATCGTTTCTGATGAGTTGTTCGCATCACGCCGAAATATCGCACCGGTTGGCCGCCATAGCGTCAAGGCCCAGCCTGTACAGGCAGCAGACTTCCGTGCCTCGTCCAACAGCGGTCAGACACGCGCCATCGGCATTATCCCCGGCAAGATCATCACCGAAAGCCTGAATGTCGACCTGAATGTCGGAACTAACGGCGTTGAAGTCGATCTTCAACGCGATGTCGTCAAGATTGCGGTTATCGAGCGTCATGGCAAGAACGGCAACATTGCAACCGGATTCGTACATGGTTTCGGTCTTAAACACGGCGCAATCGCTTCAACCGTCAGCCACGACAGCCACAATATCTGCGTCGTTGGTGTTTCGGATGAAGACATTGCCGTGGCCGTAAACCGCTTGGGCAAGATCGAAGGTGGCTTCGTCGTGGTTAAAGACGGCGCGGTTCTGGCTGAATTGTCATTGCCGATTGCGGGCCTGATGAGCCTCGCCAGCTATGAGACAGTGCGAGATGAGTTGAGAACGCTCAGAAAAGCCGCCATCGAACTCGGATCAGCGATGGAAGAGCCATTCCTGCAACTGTCATTCATTGCCCTCCCGGTGATTCCTCATTTGAAAATCACCGACAAGGGGATGGTCGATGTCGACCGCTTCGAAATTATCGGAACTTGAAACTGTCTCTGACAGGATTCAGGCCCAGGGGCGCATCTCTGCGTTTTTCTTCTCAAAACTGGCGATTGAACTGGCCTTCTCCATCGTCAAGCCGATGTCATCAAGGCCATTCAAGAGACAATGGCGTTTGAAGTCGTCGAGGTCGAACGTAACAACGCCGCCATCCGGGCCGCGAATTTCCTTGGCTTCAAGATCGACCGAAATGGTGGCATTTGCACCGCGCGACGCGTCATCCATCAGCTTTTCAAGGTCTTCCGGGCTGACAGTGATCGGCAGAACACCGTTCTTGAAGCAATTATTGTAGAAAATGTCGGCAAAAGAGGTGGAAATCACGCAGCGAATGCCGAAATCGAGCAGCGCCCACGGCGCATGTTCGCGGCTTGATCCGCAGCCGAAATTATCGCCGGCAATCAGAATCTGCGCATTGCGATAGGCTGGCTTGTTGAGCACGAAGTCGGGATTTTCCGAACCGTCTTCATTGTAACGCATCTCGGCAAACAGACCTTTTCCAAGCCCGGTGCGCTTGATCGTCTTCAGATAATCCTTGGGGATGATCATGTCGGTATCGACATTGACGATGGCCAAAGGCGCAGCGACGCCGGTGAGCTTGTTAAACTTGTCCATGGCTTTTGCCCGTATTTTCGTTGCGCAAGATTGTCGTACACGCTTTACACAAAGGCGCAAACAAAAGAAAGGCGACCTTGCCAGGCCGCCTTTCTCGCTGGATTGCGCGCTCGCCGCGCGATCAGGCTCTTTTCAGTTCCATCACGCCGGTTTCGGTTCCGGTCAACCGTCGCGAGCGGCCATCGGCACCCACCACCATCTGCACACGGCGACGCTCGGCCGAAAACAGTTTCGATGTCGCCGCATTTACCGGCGGATCGAAAGCCACCGTCACACGCCACAAGTCTGGCTTGATCGTTTCTTCCAGCCCAATAACCCGGCCATGCGCCGCGTTCCCGTTGAAGGTGCCGCCAACCATCTCGCCGACCGCAAACGGTATCGTCGAAACCTCGCTGGCAGGCGCATCGACGGGTTGTGCTGAAAGCGTATTCCAGTCGCGCGCACCATTTTGCTTGGCAATGAGTTCGAGTGCCCGGGCGTGGCTGATTTCAACGCCATCCTCAGCCAGTGCCATGCGCAACCGCTTGGCGCTGGCCTTGTAGCCGGAAATGGCATCATCCCTGTTGGGTGTGCCGGTATTGGTTCGTGTATTGTAACCATAGGTCATGAATTCGCTCCTTCGCGATTGACGATCGGCATTGTCAAACGGGTTCCGCATTGCCGTTTCAGCCGTCGCATCGACAGGGAGAAACGAACAGTTCACAAGAGCGCCGTGCGTTCAATTGGACACAAGACGGACGCTCTATCACTGCAATTGAGCATCGGCGCATTCCAAAAAAATGGAGATCACTTATTGGTTCCAATGCTCGCGAGAAGCTTCACCAAAGCCAATGAGGGCCGCGGATGGCAGGGGCTTCCCAACCCTTAACCGGCTTCAAATAGGGATCGTTAGAGAATAGGTCAATACGTCGCTATCGGCGTGGTGATTGGCCAAAGACAAAGTGAAGCTGTTCTCCCCGCCTGAGGGGAGATGTCAGGCAGGGTAGAGTGGGGCACAAATCGGCGGTTGAAAACGCGATCAGTCGTCGTGCAGGACAAACTCAAGATAGAGATTTCGCTGGAGAATGGAGTGGTTGTCATCGGAGATCAGCGACACCATCATCGCCCCGTCTTCGCGTGTCCACACGTCCATACCTTCCATATTGTCAATCTGGAAGGCCATCGAAGATTCCATGAGGATGGGGCCATCAACGACAGCGCCCTTGACGATGCTGGCGCCGGCAATACGCCTGAGCCGCATCCGTACGCCGTCGGCAATCGAAAAACTGCGTTCCAGAAGAAGCAGGTCGCCATTGGGCAGGAACGCGCCATCGGTAATATCGAAATTGCCATTTCGCTTTACAGTGAAGATGCCTTTCCCGGGGCCTTCGATAATCGCGGCAAAGATGTTGCCTGCCTTGTCGAGGCTTCTCTCCGAGACCACCACCAGCGCGCCACCGAGCCGATCATTTGCCCTCGAATGCGTAACCGTTTCAAAACCTCGATTTTGGCGCAGTTCCTTGGCCGGAACCAGAAAATCGAGTTGCTTGAATGGTGCTTGCATATTGTTCGGATCAATCCGGAACTGGGCCACACGGTGATTGCGCTCAAAACCTACTGTTGCAACGCCATCCTTGGCGGCAAGACCCTCGGCATCAACCGCCCATTTTTCATTGATGGGTTTGCCGTGGCTATCGACCATCTGCTGCATTTGGAAATTCACCACACCTGCGGGGCGTTGGTTTCCATCGTGAGTGATCGAACCAAAGAACCAGAAGCCGGTGTCGGCGACGCCGATGAAATCGCTGCCGGGCTTGAGAAAGCGCATCGCGGACAGCCCGCCGAAGTCAGGGCTTGCCGAGGTCATCTCTAAACCCCCGACAAACTCCAGCGGCCCGAACTCCGTCGCATCCCTGCCGATCTCGAAACGGGTGATAGGGCGAACCGAAACGTCGAATCGTTCAACGTCACTGCGCGCCAGCGCGCTGGAAAGGGCTGAAACCAGCAGAATGCCCGTTACAAGCCCTGTCATCAGACGATTGAAGGTGAAGATGCCCGTTCTCACGAAATCCGCCGCATTCCGCCGCTCTGGCGGTCGCGCTCGGTCTCTTCGCCAAATAGCGAGGCAAGCTGCTCTGTCATGGCACCAGCCAGTTCTTCGGCATCGACGATGGTAACAGCACGCCGGTAATAGCGGGTTACATCGTGGCCGATGCCGATGGCGAGTAGCTCCACCGGAGAGCGTGTCTCAATCAACTCGATAACGGCGCGCAAATGGCGTTCGAGATAGTTGCCCGGATTGACCGACAAGGTCGAATCGTCAACCGGCGCGCCATCCGAGATCATCATCAGGATCTTGCGTTGCTCGGGCCGCCCCAGAAGCCTCTGATGCGCCCATAACAGGGCCTCGCCATCAATGTTTTCCTTCAACAGGCCTTCACGCATCATCAGGCCGAGATTGCGCCGCGCCCGCCGCCACGGCATATCGGCAGACTTGTAAATGATGTGGCGCAAATCATTGAGACGGCCGGGATTTGGCGGCTTGCCATCCTTCAGCCATTTCTCGCGTGCCTGCCCGCCCTTCCACGCGCGGGTGGTGAAGCCGAGAATTTCCACCGACACGCCACAACGCTCCAGTGTGCGCGCCAGGATGTCGGCGCAAGTTGCTGCGACGGTGATCGGCCGCCCGCGCATGGACCCGGAATTATCGAGCACCAATGTAACGACGGTGTCGCGAAACTTGGTGTCGCGCTCCTGCTTGAAGGAAAGCGGCTGCATCGGATCAATGACCACACGCACCAGCCGGGCAGGATCGAGATAGCCTTCTTCAAGGTCGAAATCCCACGAACGGTTCTGCTGCGCCATCAATCGCCGTTGCAGGCGGTTGGCAAGACGCCCGACAACGCCGGAAAGATTTGCGAGCTGTTTATCGAGGAAGGCGCGCAAACGATCCAGCTCCTCCTCCTCGCAGAGTTCTTCGGCGCCGATCGTCTCATCGAAGGAATTGGTGAAAATGTTGTAATTTACATCTTTTGACAGGCTGGCGAAGGGGTCGTCATTGTGGCGCGTTTCGCCAGGTGTCTCCGCCTCATCCTCGTCCTCGTCGGAAAGGTCTTCAGACGTTGCGTCAGCGGCCTCGGTCTCTGCGGATTGATCGTCGTCAGAGCCGTCGGAGTCCTCGGTTTCGGACTCTTCGGAACCCGTATCGTCCTCGCTGCCTTCCTCGCTCTGGTCTTCGCCTTGCGGCTCGTTGTCGTCCTCGTCCTGATCGTCCTGATCGTCTTCGTCACCGAGTTCTTCAGCCATGTCCATCGAAGCAAGCATATCGCGAACGACGCGCGCGAAAGCCTGCTGGTCACCAAGCTTGTCGGTCAAGCCGTCGAGATTAGTGCCAGCTTTGTCTTCGATCCAGCCCCGCCACAGGTCAACCATGCGCTCGCCACTCTTCGGCACGGCGCGTCCGGTAAGTTTTTCGCGCACCATTAGCGCCAGCGCCTCTTCCAATGGCGCGTCAGCCCGGTTCTTCACATCGAACAGATTGGCTTTGGTGTATTTGTCTTCCAGCATGACGCCGATATTGTCGGCAACACCGTCCATAGCCCGCGAGCCGATTGCCTCGACGCGGGCCTGCTCGACCGCATCATAGATGGCGCGGGCCTGCTTGCCCTCCGGCGCCAGTTCTGGTGTGGACGCGCGCGTCATGACAGGCGCGTTTCAGCGCCATCGAGTCACCCAGGCCACGCGTGACGGCTATATCTGTCTTTGATGGTTTCTTGGCCAGTTCTGGAAGGCGGGCACGATTGCCGGCCAGCGCGGGCTTGTCCTTGGCGAAACTGACTTCCAGTTCCTTGTCGCCCGATATGGCGCGCATACACACACCAACAGCGCGCCTGAAGCTGTCGGCTTCAGTGCCCGTTTTCGGTTTGCCGCGTGTATTGTCGCCGGGTCCGGCCATCGATTATTCCCTGAAACATGGTCCAGACCGAAGAGACATGAATCGCTCCGCAACCATGCTTTTAGCCCAGCACCACATTGGACGATGATTCGGGCAAATCCTCACCAAAGGCACGCTGGTAGAACTCGGCCACCAGGGAACGTTCCAGTTCGTCGCATTTGTTGAGGAATGTCAGCCGGAACGCCATGCCGACATCGCTGAAAATCTCGGCATTCTCGGCCCAGGTAATGACTGTACGCGGGCTCATCACCGTCGACAGATCGCCATTGACGAAAGCTGAGCGCGTCATGTCGGCAACGCGCACCATCTTGTTGACGATTTCGTTGCCCTTGGCGTTGCGATAGTGCTTGGCCTTGGCAAGAACGATGGCGACCTCATTGTCGTGGGGCAGATAATTCAGCGTGGTCACGATCGACCAGCGGTCCATCTGAGCCTGGTTGATCTGCTGGGTGCCGTGGTAGAGGCCCGTCGTGTCACCGAGACCGACCGTGTTGGCGGTGGCAAACAGGCGAAATGCCGGATGCGGGCGAATGACACGGCTCTGGTCAAGCAGGGTAAGACGGCCAGAGGCTTCCAGAACGCGCTGGATGACAAACATCACGTCCGGGCGTCCAGCGTCATACTCGTCAAAGCAGAGTGCGACATTGTGCTGATAGGCCCAGGGCAGGATTCCGTCACGAAATTCCGTGACCTGCATGCCGTCCTGAACGACGATCGCATCCTTGCCGACAAGGTCGATACGGCTGACATGGCTATCGAGATTGACGCGCACGCAAGGCCAGTTGAGGCGCGTCGCCACCTGTTCGATATGCGTCGACTTGCCTGTGCCATGATAGCCCGACACCATGACGCGCCGGTTGTAGGCAAAGCCCGCAAGAATGGCCAAGGTGGTGGCCTTGTCGAAGAGATAGTCAGGATCGAAATCGGGCACATGGTCGCCCGGTGTCGAATAGGCGGGCACGACCATTTCTGAATCGAAACCGAATTTTTCTTTCACCGAAACAGTCGTGTCCGGCAGGTTTGCGATATCGCGATCGACCTTATTCATAACGTCTCAACGTCTCCACAGGCGAAGCGTAATTTTCGCCAGCACTACAAATTTGTCCGGGGGCTCTTAGAGCCTTTTCCAACTGGATGAAAGTTGGAAACAGGGTTGGACTTAACCTTTATCAGCACAGGCCCGCTTGCTTGAGGACCCGATAGGCCTGCAACACATCGCGGAACCGGTCCTCGGAACCTCTGTCACCACCGTTTGCATCCGGATGATGACGCTTTACCAGTTCCTTATAACGCGCCTTGATATCATTGCCAGTCGCCTTTACGTCAAGGCCAAGCGTTTCCAGCGCCTTGGCCTCAAGCGGTTTGGGCTTGCGCTCGCGCGGCGGGTTCTTCTCATTGAACAGGTTGAACGGGTCGCGCAGGCGATTGTGATAACCCGCCCGGCCGGAGCGTTGCTGGGCAAAATCGGGTGAAGAGCGCGTACTTCCGGCAACACCCATCTTCCAGGTCGGGCGATGACCGGTCATCGCCTCTTTCTGAAAACGCGCGACATCAGTGTCGGCAACGCCTGAAAAATAGTTGAAGCCCTTGTTGTACTCGCGCACATGGTCGAAGCAGAACTGGAAATATTCCCCTTCATTGTGGCGGCCGACGGGCGCGCGATGCGTGCCCGGCTCTTTGCAACCGTCCCACTGGCATTCGGGCGCGCGCGGCTTCGGCTCGCCCTTCTTTTCGGGGCGAATCCGAATCTTGTCGAAATATTTTGGATACTCTTTCATCTGCTCGATGTATGGGCCGTTCAACGTTGCGAAACAAGAATTGACATTTTTGCAATCATCACCCTTACCGCTGAATCACGGATTAATGTAGACGATCAGTAATGATTCTGGCTGAGACCTCTTATTTGGTGGAAGGAAGCGGCAATGTCCATACAGTCGACGATGGAAGTGAAGCTGACAAACGCATTTTCGCCTGAACGCCTGGAGGTTATCAACGAAAGTCACCTCCATGCCGGGCATCATCACGTCGAAAATGGCCACGAGGGCAAATTCGACGGGGCTGGTGAAACGCATTTTCGCGTGCGTATCGTGGCTGAGGCATTCACGGAAATGTCGCGAATCCAGCGGCACCGCGCCGTTAATACAGCGCTTGAAGCCGAAATCAAGGCAGGGGTCCATGCACTCGCCATCGAACCGGCTGCACCGGGAGAGCCGGTGAAGTGGTAGGAGTCACCCTTCGGTGGCCGGTCGGATGCGCAGCCGCGCAATGCGGTTCTTGTCTCTTTTCATGACAACAAAACGCTTGCCGTGAAATGTAAATGCCTGCTTTTCATCGGGGATCGACTGCGCCTCATGAATGACAAGACCGGCAATGGTGGTCGCTTCCTCATCGGGCAAGACCCAGTCCAGCGCACGGTTGAGATCGCGGATAGGCACCGTGCCGTCGACGACGACCGATCCATCCGATTCCTGCTTGACCCCTTGCATGTCAATGTCGTGCTCATCGGCAATCTCACCAACAATCTCCTCGATGATGTCTTCCAGCGTCACCAGGCCTTCGACCTCGCCATATTCATCGACAACGATGGCAAAATGCGCCTTGCGGCGCAGAAAGGCGTTTAGCTGTTCGTGAAGGGTCGTGGTGTCCGGCACAAACCAGGGTTTCGAGGCAATCTTCATCACATCGATGCGGGAGAAATCGTTGCCGACATCGTTGAGCGCGCGCAGCAGATCCTTGGCGTGCAGAACACCGACAATGTTGTCGAGCGAACCCTTCCACAAGGGCATTCGGGTGTGCGGGCTTTGGAGTATCTCGCGCACCACGGCCTCCGACGCATTGTCGGCATTAACCGAACGCATATTGGTGCGGTGGACCATGACATCCGAAACTTCCAGTTCGTGCAATTCGAACTGGCCCTCGAGGCGATCACGGATTGGTGGCGCACTCTGGTCGCTGCGGCGCGGCTCGCCGCCACGCTGGTCTTCCGGTTCGCGTCCGTTATATCCCCCGTGGTGTCCATTGAGCGGCGCATAACCCAGCGCCTTGGCGATACGAACCCGCAGGATGAAGGCCATCACACCAAGCCCGGCAAGGATACCGGCAATGACCCAGCCAGCCTCGCGCATCACCGATGATTGTCCTTCAAGAACGTCACAACTTCCGAGGCGGGCACATCGCGCGCGATGAAGGACTGGCCAATACCGCGCGTCAGGATGAAGGTGAGTGCACCACGCTCCACTTTCTTGTCTTGCGTGATAAAATTGAACAAGGTTTCCGCGTTGGGCAATTCGCCGGGAATATCACTCATGCGCCACGGCAGCCCCACAGCTTTCAGATGAGCTTCAACGCGCCCGGCGTCGTCAGGGCTTGCAAGGTTCAGCCGTGCCGAGAAGCGGTGCGCCAGCGCCATTCCTATGGCGACACCTTCACCATGCACGAGGCGCGTGCCATCGTAGGATGTGGCGGCTTCCAGCGCATGGCCAAAAGTGTGGCCGAGATTAAGCAGGGCGCGATCGCCTTTCTCGAACTCGTCTCGGGCCACGATCCCGGCTTTGGCCCGGCAGGATTGGGCAATGGCTTCGATGCGCGCCGGGCCGCCTGAAAATACCTCTTTCCAGTTCGCTTCCAGCCAGAAAAAGAAATCGGGCCGATCAATGAGCCCATATTTGAGAACTTCTGCGTATCCGGCCCGAAATTCCCGTGGTGGAAGCGTGTCGAGCGCATCGGTGTCTGCCAGCACCAGCTTCGGTTGGTGGAAGACGCCGACAAGGTTCTTGCCGCGCGGGCTGTTGATGCCGGTCTTGCCACCGACAGACGAATCGACTTGCGCCAGTAGCGAGGTAGGTATCTGCACGAAATTCATGCCGCGCCTGACAATGCCTGCTGCAAATCCGGCAAGATCTCCGATGACGCCGCCACCCAGTGCGATAACCGCATCGCCACGCTCAAGCCGAGCCGCGATGATACCATCAACAACGCTCTGAAGCGCTTCAAAGCTCTTGGTTTTTTCGCCAGCCGGCAAGATCAGCGCAGACGCCTCGATACCGGATTTTTTGAGACTGGCCTTCAACCTATCAAGGTGAGCCTTGGCGACATTTTCGTCTGTGACGATTGCCACCCGCACGCCCGGCAAACGTCGCGCAATCTCGCCACCAGCATGAGACAGCAAGCCCGGACCGATGAGAATATCGTAAGCCCGCTCGCCAAGACCAACCTCGACAGTGACGGTTGCGTTCAAAGCCCCACCCCATCCTTTGACGCCAAATGCCGGTCAAGCGCCTCGATGACCTCCGCCGCAATGACCTCTTTGCGTTCATTGCGCGTCACAACGCTCACATTGGCCCTCGCATAGACGGGATAACGCTCGCTCATCAATTTTTCCAGCACGCCACGCGGATCGGCGTTCTTCAACAAGGGCCGGTTCTGCTTCTTGGCAACGCGCTCCATCAAAAGCTCGAGATCGGCATTCAACCAGACCGACACGCCATGCGCAGCAATGCCCTCGCGTATCTGCTCGTTCATGAATGCGCCACCACCGGTCGACAGGACCTGAGGACCATTTTCCAACACGCGCAAGATGACGCGTTGCTCCAGGGCACGAAATTCGGGCTCGCCATACAACTCGAACAGATCAGGTATCGTCATGCGCGAAGCATGCTCGATCTCATGGTCGCTATCGACGAAGGGCAGGTCGAGCGCCATCGCAACTTTGCGCCCGACGGCAGTCTTTCCAGCTCCCATCAGGCCCACAAGTACAATGGAACGACCTGCCAGCCGCCCAAGCATTGCGGCGTGATCCATATTCACCTCATCGGAAGGTCGAGCGTTCATTGGACGCGTATCGACATGAAAAGTCGGTTTGCGTCAAGCACTGGCAGTTTGAGGGCGCACACTTGAAATGGCCGAATTGGCGTCCCATAAGGGCACAGTTTGAAGTTGCGCGAAGAAGATACAGGCGAGAAAATCGATGCCGACACTGTTCCGCTTCGTCGTGACGATCGCCGTATTGGCAGGAATAGCCTATGGGACCATGTTCGCGCTTGTCGTTTTTGTGTCACCCAAACAGGCCGAGCTTAGCGTGCGCATACCAGTCGAAAAGCTCCTGCCACAGAAGTAACGAGGCATGAACAGAGCAGTTCAAATCGAAGCCTTTCTTGAAATGATGAGTGCCGAGCGGGGCGCTGCGCGCAACACGCTGGATTCCTATCGCCGTGATCTGGAAGATGCGTCGGCGATGATCGCAGGTGGATTGGCAAACGCGGACACCGCAGGCATCCGCAACTATCTCGAAGGGATTGCCGCGCGCGGCTTTGCTCCAACCTCGCAGGCGCGAAAACTGTCGGCCATCCGGCAGTTCTTCAAATTCCTCTATGCCGATGGCCTGCGCACTGATGATCCGACAGGTACGCTGGACAGCCCCAAAAAAGGCCGCCCTCTACCGAAAACCATGTTGGCAGCCGAGACGGGACGATTGCTCGACCGCGCCGCGCTGGAAGCCACGGATGCCACCCATAGTGGCGATGAACGCCTTGCTGCGTTGAGGCTTCATGCCTTGGTGGAGGTGTTATATGCAACCGGATTGCGCGTTTCGGAACTGGTTGGCCTGCCGGTCACGGTGGCATTGCGTGACGACCGCTTCTTCATGGTTCGTGGCAAGGGCAACAAGGAGCGCATGGTGCCCTTGTCTGCACCGGCCCGAACAGCGATGCGAAACTGGCTAACTGTCCGCGCCACCGTGCCAGCTCTTGCCGACAGCCCGTTCCTGTTTCCCGCCGCTTCGCAAAGCGGTGCCCTTTCGCGCCAGGTCTTTGCCCGTGACCTGAAAAGCCTTGCCGCCCGAGCAGGAATTACCGCGGCAAAAATCTCTCCGCATGTGTTGCGCCACGCCTTTGCCAGCCATCTGTTGCAAAACGGTGCCGACTTGCGTGCTGTGCAGCAATTGCTCGGTCACGCCGATATTTCGACGACGCAAATTTACACGCATGTGCTTGAAGAGCGGTTGATGCAGTTGGTCAACGATCATCACCCGCTTGCCGACTAGGCTTCATATCGTTATGTGAAGGCAACATTCACCGCTGCGGAACAGAAATTTCTTTTCCGTAAACCCTTCTATTCTGGCGTACTGGTCCGCTGACGAATGTACAATTATCTCGATTTCGAAAAACCGGTCGCCGATCTCGAAGGCAAGATCGTCGAATTGAAAAAACTCGCCGAAAGCGGCGAGGCTGTCGATGTCGCCGACGAGATTGCGCGTTTGGAGAAGCGCTCGCGCGAGGCACTGCGTGAGGCTTACAAAGCCCTGACCCCCTGGCAAAAAGTGCAGGTCGCGCGCCATCCCGACCGGCCGCACTGCGTCGACTATATCGAGAGGCTTTTTGCCGATTTCACACCCTTGGCCGGCGACCGCACCTATGGCGAAGATCACGCGATTGTTGGCGGTTTCGCCCGGTTTCGTGGTGAACCGGTAGCTATCATTGGCCAGGAAAAGGGTTCTGATACAGCCAGTCGCCTCAAGCACAATTTTGGTTCGGTCAGACCTGAGGGGTATCGCAAGGCGGTACGTTTGATGGAACTTGCCGACCGTTTCAAAATTCCATTGGTGACGCTGGTTGATACGGCAGGCGCTTATCCCGGAGTTGGAGCCGAGGAGCGTGGCCAGGCCGAGGCAATCGCGCGTTCGACCTCGGTGTGTTTGTCGCTGAAAGTTCCGTCGATCTCCGTGGTGATCGGTGAAGGTGGCTCAGGTGGCGCCATTGCCATTGCCACAGCCAACCGCGTCTACATGCTGGAACATTCGATCTATTCGGTGATTTCGCCTGAGGGCGCCGCCTCGATCCTGTGGCGCGACACGACACGCTCAAAGGACGCTGCGACCAACATGAAGATCACCGCACAAGATCTTCTCGGTCTCAAGATCATCGACGGCATTGTCGCCGAACCGCTGGGCGGTGCCCACCGCGCTCCTGACGACGTGATTACCGCGACCGGCGACCTGATTGCCCGCACGATGAAGGAATTTGCGGGGGCCAACACCGATTTTCGCGAACATCGCCGCGAAAAATATCTGGCGATGGGCCGAAGCCTCTAGGCGTTGCGACGATCTGCAATGTGCAATTCTTGTTTGGTGCGGCGCAGCCCGTGCGACCGCACACAACCAGCCTTAACCCCCTGATTGCGAAGAAACCAATCGTGATTCTTGGTTAATCGGCAGGGTTAAACGGCCTTTAACCTTTGCAATTCATTATCCACCGCGAACTCAATCAGTTTCGGGCTTGTATCGGGTCCCGACGTTCCAAGGGTGACGATGATGTACAATATTGCAAGGAAAGTGATCTTTGCCGGTCTCGCGGTCGGTTTGGCAGGTCCCGTATTCGCGGCTGACCTGATGGAACCCCAGGTCATCGAGCAGAGTGCGGCACCCATCTATGAGGATGCAAATTTCGGCGGCTGGTATATTCGTGGCGACGTTGGCTATCATTGGTCGAAATTTCGTGGTGCCGACTACATCACCTACGGACCACCCCCGGTTCGGGCACCTTCGATTTCGGCAAGCTCAAGGGCGCACTCTCGGTTGGCGGCGGTGTCGGCTATCAGATCACCAATCACTTCCGCGCTGATTTGACCGCAGATTTCCTGAGCAAAGCCAAATTCCGCGGACAGACATCCGGCTTTTGCGGGCCGGCCAATACGCCTTGCTCATCAGTCGACACAACATCATATTCCGCCCTTCTGCTGCTGGCCAATGCCTATGTCGACATCGGCACATGGCACGGAGTGACACCTTATGTGGGTGCCGGTATCGGTGGCGCCTGGCTCAAATGGGATACCTTGCACAATAGCGATGCCAATGGCGATTTCTATCACACGGGCGGTAAAGGCTGGCGCTTTGCCTACTCGCTTTCTGCTGGCGCGTCATACTGCCTGACCAGAAATCTCGATCTCGACGTCGGCTATCGTTTCAGCCACATCAATGGCGGCAAGATGTTTGACTACGCCGTCGGTGCAGGGCCAGGATATGACAAGGGCATCAACGTCCATGAAGTGCGCGGCGGTTTGCGCTACTCATTCAGCGGCAACAGCAAATGCGACGAACCTCAGATGGTCGCCTATGAGCCGGAGCCCATCTACACCAAATAGTACGCACTGACTGTAATCATTCAAAACCGCCCGGTTCACGCCGGGCGGTTTTCGTTTGGCGCTATAAGCCTCTGTCTTCATGCACGCCGTTGCCCGAAAAACCGTCGCAATTACTCGGGCGGCAATCAATTTCGTAACAATCTGTTATCCTTAACTCGTACTTAACCACTATGGTTAACAATGCTCTTGAAACGGCGGCTGGGTATTCTCATTCCTACCAGCGCCAACTTCAGGAGTTGGTGATCATGAATCTGAAATCTCGCATTGCACTCATATTCTGTGCCTCTGCCTTGCCGTTCGGCGCGGCGCTGGCGGCGGACTATGACCCGCCGATCTATGTCGATCAGGCACCGGAATACCAACCGGTTGAGGTCGGCTCAGGCTGGTATCTCAGGGGCGATGTCGCCTATTTGCCGAAGAGGAGCTATCGCAACGTCAATTTTGGATCGGCGACCGTCTCCTATTCTGAAAGCGAAAAGCCTGTTTTTGCCAGCATTGGCTTTGGCTACCACTTCAACGACTATCTTCGCGCAGATGTGAATTTCGGTCTCTTGCCCGGCAACGAGATCACCACTGCAAGCAACAATCCCGGCGTCGATGTCGGAACGGCCCGCGTTGAAAACAGCGCGCGAAGCGGCATGTTCAACGGTTACGTCGATCTTGGCACATATGTCGGCATCACCCCTTATATTGGCGCCGGCGTCGGCATATTCCAAAGCAAGCGCAGCTTGAATCTCGTCTATAACGATCTGACGCCTACCAATGCGGATGTCTCGGTTACGGACAGCAAGACACAATATTCCTTCGCTTACGCGCTGAACGCCGGTATCGCCTACCAGCTTTCAAAGAACATCGCGCTGGACCTCAGCTATCAGTATCTTTCTGCGCCCGATGCGGAGTATTCCGTCATTACCAGCCCATCGACCTATTCAAACGAAAAGGGCGTCAACAATCACCAGATCAAAGTGGGACTGCGCTACGATCTCTGGTAAATCCGACATTACGTGATTTTCGGCGGCAGGCTTCGGCCTGCCGTTTCGCATTTTCGGGCAGACAAATTCGGCATGACCCGCCAATGTTCCGCAAACGACAGAAACTTTTCTCTTGACGCCTGAAAGGTGAAGGCATATCGCCATTCGTGGGCCACTCCTCCCCAACGAGGAGCTTACTATCTGGAAGGATAGACCACGATGACACTGCTTCCCAAGCCGGACTTGCGTCCGGCAAATCCCAATTTTTCGTCAGGTCCTTGCGCGAAACGTCCCGGCTGGTCGGTCGAGGCGCTCAAAGATGCTGTACTCGGGCGTTCGCACCGGGCCAAGATCGGCAAGACCAAACTGGAACGGGTGATTACACTTACCCGCGAAGTGCTTCAGGTGCCGCCAAGCCACCGCATAGGTATAGTTCCAGCCTCGGATACCGGTGCGGTCGAGATGGCCCTTTGGTCGCTGCTCGGCCCACGCGGCGTCGATATGCTTGCCTGGGAATCGTTCGGCGCAGGCTGGATCACCGACGTGGTCAAGCAACTCAAACTTGACGATGTCCGCAGGATCGAAGCCCCTTACGGTAAGCTTGCAGACCTTGAGCAGGTGGAGTTCAGCCGCGACGTGGTTTTCACATGGAATGGCACGACTTCAGGCGTGCGCGTGCCGGATGGCAACTTCATTCCCGACGACCGCGAAGGCTTGACGATTTGCGATGCGACTTCCGCAGCCTTTGCCCAGAAACTCGACTTCGCCAAGCTCGACGTCGTGACTTTCTCCTGGCAAAAAGCGCTGGGCAGCGAAGGCGCGCATGGCATGTTGATCCTGTCACCGCATGCGGTGGAGCGGCTCGAAACCTACAAGCCGGACCGCCCCCTGCCAAAGATTTTCCGCCTGACCTCCAACGGCAAATTGATTGAAGGCATTTTCAAAGGCGAGACAATCAACACGCCCTCCATGCTTGCGGTGGAAGACTATCTCGACGCCCTCAAATGGGCCAAGGCGATTGGCGGCCTCGATTCTCTGGTTGCGCGAGCCGATGCGAATGCTGCTGTCCTGGACCGCTTCATCGACAATTCATCCTGGCTCGGCCATCTCGCGGTCGAGCCAATGACCCGCTCGAACACCTCGGTGTGCCTGTCGATTATCGATGGTGACATTGTTGCGCTTGATGGCGAGGGGCAGACCGCATTTGCCAAGGGTATTGCGGCACGGCTCGACAAGGAAGGCGTCGCCTACGACATCGGCTCGTATCGCGATGCCCCACCCGGCCTGCGCATCTGGTGCGGCGCGACCATCGAAACATCCGACCTTGAGGCGCTGCTGCCCTGGCTGGATTGGGCGTTTGCGCAACAGAAAAATGAACTCACGGCAACAGCCTGAGCATTTCGGGCGGTCTTAAGCCGCCCTGTCCCTATCAGATTGACCATCATTGAAGGAGGCCGTCATGGCACCTCGCGTTCTCGTTTCCGACAAACTTTCCACCACCGCCGTACAAATCTTCAAGGATCGTGGCGTCGAAGTGGACTACTTGCCCGACATTGGAAAAGACAAGGAAAAACTGCGTGAAGTGATCGGCCAGTATGATGGTCTGGCGATCCGTTCGGCCACCAAAGTAACCGAAAAACTGATCGCGGCGGCGGCCAACCTGAAAGTCGTTGGCCGTGCGGGTATCGGCGTCGACAATGTCGATATCCCGGCAGCATCGCGCCGCGGCATCATCGTGATGAACACCCCGTTCGGCAATTCCATTACCACGGCAGAACATGCCATCGCCCTGATCTTCGCACTGGCCCGACAGATACCCGAAGCCAATGCCTCGACGCAGGCAGGCAAATGGGAGAAGAACCGGTTTATGGGGGTCGAGATCACCGGCAAGACACTTGGCATCGTCGGCTGCGGCAATATCGGCTCGATAGTTGCAGCACGCGGCGTCGGCCTCAAAATGCACGTCATTGCATTCGACCCGTTCCTTTCTGAGCAGCGGGCGGAAGAATTGGGGGTCGAAAAAGTCGAACTCGACGAGCTTTTCGCACGCGCCGACTTCATCACATTGCACACGCCAATGACCGACAAGACACGCGGCATCATCAATGCCAAAACCATCGCAACGATGAAAGACGGCGTGCGCATCATCAACTGCGCCCGTGGCGGCCTGATCGTAGAGGCCGATCTCGTGGAGGCACTGAGAAGCGGCAAGGTCGCGGGTGCCGGCGTCGATGTGTTTGAGGTCGAGCCGGCTGAAAACAACGCGCTCTTTGGAATGGCCAATGTGGTCTGCACGCCGCATCTCGGTGCCTCCACTTCCGAGGCGCAGGAAAATGTCGCCATGCAAGTGGCAGAACAGATGTCGGATTATCTCATCAGGGGAGCGGTTTCCAACGCCATCAACATGCCCTCGATCACGGCTGAGGAGGCACCGCGCCTGAAGCCTTTTGTCAAGCTTGCGGAAGTACTCGGCGCATTTGTCGGCCAGGTGACCGAAGATCCGATCAAGGAAGTCGAAATCCTGTTCGACGGCCAGACCGCGACAATGAACACGCGCGCATTGATCAGTGCGACGCTCGCAGGTCTCATTCGCCCGCAAGTCTCGGACGTGAACATGGTATCAGCCCCGATCATGGTCAAAGAGCGCGGTATTATTGTTGCCGAAGTCAAACGGGATAAATCGGGTGTTTTCGACGGCTATATCCGGCTTACCGTCAAGACCGAACACCGCACCCGATCGATTGCCGGGACCTGCTTTTCAGACGGAAAGCCGCGCTTCATCCAGATCAAGGGCATCAATCTCGACGCCGAAGTTGGCCAGCACATGCTCTACACCACCAATGCGGACGCGCCTGGAATTATCGGCCTGCTTGGCACGCTTTGCGGCAAGAACGGCGTCAACATCGCCAATTTCCAGCTTGGCCGCGACCATGCTGGCGGCAATGCGATAGCTCTTCTTTATCTCGATGCACCGTTTCCCGAAAACGTGCTGGCCGAGGTTCGCGCAAACACGTCCATCGTTTCGGCAAAAAGATTGCGGTTCGACGTGAATGGCATCTGATTGCCAAGGTGTCGTTGCTGTTATGGCAGCGGCACCGCGATCTTTCGTCCATTATATTCAGCGATCAGGACGCCTCCGAGTACGAGGACCAGAGCCAGTGCATGATAGGGTTGGAAAACCTCGCCCAGAACCACGACGGACAGGAGCGCCCCCCATAGTGGAAGGAAATTGATGAAGAGGCCCGCACGGTTTGGGCCGATCAATTCGACACCGCGGATAAAGAACGCCTGCCCGATGAGGGAAGGAAACAGCACCACATAGGCGATGATTGCCCATCCGGTCGCATCTGGCAGAACTGTCGCCCCGGCAGCAGCTTCTGCGATTACCAGCGGAATTGAACTGAGAGCCCCACCAAGGCAAAGACAGGCGATGAGGCTTATCCAATGGATTTTCGGCTTGCGCCGAAGCGATGCGGTATAGATGCCATAGGCGGCGATAGCCACCATCATCAACGCATCACCATAATTCAGGTCGAGATTGATGAGGCGCTGGATATCGCCGTGAATTGCCGTGACGATCACCCCAAGCAGAGAAAGCCCGAAGCCCAGAACTTGCGCTGTTATGACACGCGTGCGGTACATGATAAATGATGCCGCGAAAACAAACAGCGGCATACCGCCTTGTTCGATACTGACATTCGTTGCCGAAGTGTAGAGGAGCGCGCCGTACATGAAGGCGCTGAATACGGCAAAGCCTAGCGTTCCAAGAAGGATCAGCAGCCATAAGCGCGGCCGAATTACCGGCCAATCCTTTACAAGTTGGCGGCGGCCGATGATGACCAGAATGACCAGTGTCAACGACCAACGCGCCGCCACCAGGATCATCGGCGATACATGGCCGATTGCGAACTTTCCGGCAATCGCGTTTCCAGCCCAGAAAAGCATGGTCAAAAGCAACAGAATATAGGCTGTACGATGCATGTCGGTATCCGGCTATGGAAGATATGGCCCGGCATAATCCGGCTGCTGCTTCAGGTAAATGATGCGAAAGATGAAAATTGTTGTGCCTGGAAGCATAAATCCGGACAAACAACGGTCGCGCGAATCCAGTCTTGACGTTATAGAAGCCTGTCGTTCAGGCGTGCTGCTTACTGCACAGCAAAAGATCGAAGGGAAGAATTATGGCCAATGTGGTGGTCGTCGGCTCGCAATGGGGCGATGAGGGCAAGGGCAAGATTGTCGACTGGTTGTCGGAACGCGCCGATGTCGTGGTACGCTTTCAAGGTGGGCACAATGCCGGTCACACGCTGGTGGTCGATGGCAATGTCTACAAATTATCGCTGCTGCCGTCGGGCGTGGTTCGGCAAGGCAAGCTGTCCGTTATCGGCAATGGCGTCGTTTTTGACCCCCATGCCTTTGTAGCCGAAGTCACCAAGTTGCAGGCTCAAGGTGTGGATGTGACTCCTGACCGCCTGAAAATAGCCGAAAATGCGGCCCTTATCCTGTCGCTGCACCGGGAACTGGATGGATTTCGCGAAGATGCGGCTTCAAATTCGGGAACCAAGATCGGAACGACGCGCCGCGGCATCGGCCCTGCTTACGAAGACAAGGTGGGCCGGCGCGCGGTCAGGGTGATGGATCTGGCGGATTTGGAAACGCTGCCAATAAAAATCGACAGGTTGCTGACCCATCACAATGCGATGCGGCGCGGGCTTGGGCATGAAGAAGTGGCACATGAGACGATCATGGAGGAATTGACTTCGATCGCCGGAAAAATTCTTCCCTATATGGACAGGGTCTGGAAGGTGCTCGATGATCGCCGCCGCGCTGGCGAACGCATCCTGTTCGAGGGTGCGCAAGGCACATTGCTCGACATCGACCACGGCACCTATCCATTTGTCACGTCGTCCAACACCGTTTCCGGGCAGGCAGCGGCTGGTTCCGGCGTTGGCCCCGGCGCACTCAACTATGTGCTTGGCATCACCAAAGCCTACACCACGCGTGTCGGCGAAGGTCCCTTCCCGACAGAGCAAGACAATGAGGTCGGTGAATTTCTGGGCACACAGGGCCATGAATTCGGCGTCGTCACAGGCCGCAAACGCCGGTGTGGCTGGTTCGATGCTGTGCTGGTGCGCCAAGCCGTCGCCGTCAACGGCATCAAGGGCATCGCCCTGACCAAGCTTGACGTTCTGGATGGTCTCGACGAAATCAAGGTCTGCACCGGCTATTTGCTGGATGGCGAGCCGATCGACTATCTTCCCGCAAGCCAGGGCGCGCAAGCGCGTGTCGAGCCGGTTTACAAAACACTCCAGGGCTGGCAGGGCACCACTGCGGGCGCACGCAGCTGGAACGACTTGCCCGCCCAGGCGGTTAAATATGTGCGCTACATCGAAGAACTGATCGGCGCGCCGGTCGCACTTCTTTCCACCAGTCCGGAACGGGACGACACAATACTTGTGACCGATCCGTTTCAAGACTAATTATCACGGGTATTTGCGCCTCTTATCCGGCAGGCAGCCCTTGACCGGGACATAAAACGACAGGTCTACTGAAGCATGGCAGATTTCGTTGCGGTTTTGAAGAAGACGCTCGACGGGCTCGGCGAAACCACGCCCGAGATGCGCGCCAGAGTTTATGACAAGGCCCGCTCGACCATTTCTGCAAAGCTTGCGGCGATTGTTCCTGCACCTTCCACAGCCGTAGCCGAGCGCCAGAAGCGCGTCCTTGAAGACGCCATCGCCACGGTCGAGCGAGATTTTGCGCCTCAAGCAAAATCTGCGGACCCGCTGGCTGAACTCGACGATATATTCTCCTCGATAGACCGCAACAAGAACCAGCCAACTCACCTCCGGCCAGCGCCGACGACCGAACCCAACCCGTCAAAGCCATCAACGAAGGGTGAAACTGCCAAGCCCAGGCAACCATCGAAGCCTGAACCGGCACCGGTCGAGGAACCGGCTCCGATAGCCGTTGATGATCCCGCCAGCACGAGCGATACGGATGCGCCTGTCGCGGCCGAACAGGAAACTGTTGCCGATGAGAACGGGGAACAGCCGGTCGAAGCAATTCGGGAACCAGAACCCGCGCAGCAGAAGCGTGGCTATGGCAAGTTGATTGCCACAGTCATCGCACTTCTGGTTTTCGCAGGTGGCGGCTATGGCCTTTGGATCAACAAGGATGCCTTCACGGGTGCACCCGATGACGGCCTGCCGGAAACAGTCGTCGTCAAGCCGATCAAGATCACCCCGTCCGAAAACGAGGCCGCTGCAGATACGCAGACGCCACCTCCAAAGACATCGGCAACACCACCCGCAAACGGTTCGAACGCCAGTACATCGCAAAAATTTACCCAGCGTCTTCTGCCGGATGGCAAGGAGACCAACCCTGGTCCCGCTGGCGGTGAAAGCGGGATCGGCGAAGGCACATCTGTTGTCGCGCTGACAACCTCGCCCTCGCCAACTGCACCGCTGTCTTCGGGCAACGCGCAGGCCACGACCAATACCGAAGCACCGGCCCCCGCCGAGGCTGAAGCCACTGTACCGGTCGGCCAAAAGGCGATCTATTACGAAGAGCGAACGAATGTTGCCGATGGTTCAGCCGAACCAGGCACTATCGTGTGGTCACTCGTGCAGGAATCTCCAGGCGGCGATGCACCACCTGAGGCGGCGATACGTGGTGAGGTGACGATCCCCGGCAAGGATTTGCAACTGCGCCTGACCATCCGCCGCAACGCCGACCAGACACTACCTGCGAGCCATATCATCGAGATGATTTTCCTGACGCCCGATGGCTTTGAAGGCGGCGGCATCGACAAGGTTCTGCGTATGGCCATGAAAACGGCGGAGCAGGATGCGGGCAGTCCGTTGATCGGCATTCCGGCCAAGATCGCCGATGGTTATTTTCTTGTCGCGCTCAATGACACAAAGGCGGATGAGGCGGCAAATCTGACGCTGTTACGCAATCAGGAGTGGATCGACGTGCCCGTCATCTACAAGTCCGGGCGCCGGGCATTGATCACCATGGAAAAAGGCGTTCCGGGAGAAAAAGTGTTCGACGAAGCACTGAAGGCCTGGCAGGCAAAATCGGCTGGGGAAGAATAAGCCGAATACTGAGCATCCGGCTATATGGCCAGCCCTGAGCATCGGATTGATCCGAAAGCCGGATTCCACTTTTCGGTCCGATACTTTATCCCTCCAGTGTCTCGCGCAGCATTTCCAGCTCCAGCCATTCCTCTTCCAGCGCGGCAAGCGTCACGCGTTCCTTGTCGAGCGCGGCGATGGTCTTCTGGAACGAAGCCGGATCGCGCTCATAATAGGCCGGATCGGCGATGCTGTTTTCCAGCCGCGATATGGATTGCGTAACCGCCTCGATTTTCTTCGGAAGATTTTCCAGTGCAAATTTCTGCTTGAATGACAGCTTCTTCGTTTGCTCTTTGAGCGAAGCGGATGCCTGCCTGTTGGATGAACCACTGGTTTCGTCCGGCTTCGCTCTCGCTTTCCGCTCGTCGAGCCTTGCTCCACCGCGCTGCGCCAGCATGTCGGAATAGCCACCGGCATATTCAATCCAGCGCCCGTCGCCTTGCGGTGCAACGATACTGGTAACGGTGCGGTCGAGAAAATCGCGGTCATGGCTGACGAGCACAACCGTGCCGGCAAAACCGGCAACCAGTTCCTGCAACAGTTCCAAGGTTTCCATATCGAGATCGTTGGTCGGCTCATCCAGCACCAGAAGGTTCGCAGGCCGCGCCAGAACATGGGCCAGAAGCAGGCGCGCCCGTTCACCACCGGACAACTCACGTACCGGTGTGCGCGCCTGCTCCGGCTTGAACAGAAAATCCTTCATGTAGGAGACCACATGACGCTGCTCGCCATTGATCACGAGATTTTCGCCGCGCCCGTCGGTTAGAAAATGCGCCAGCGTTTCCTGTGGATCGACCGCCTCGCGTTTCTGATCGAGCGTCGCAACCTCGAGATTGACGCCAAGCCGAACCGAGCCTGAATCAGGCTTGAGTTCTCCGGTCAGCATCTTGAGAAGTGTTGTCTTGCCCGCACCATTTGGCCCCACCAGACCGATCCGGTCACCACGCTGTATGCGCGTGGAGAACCCCCTGACAACGGTGAGGTCACCAAAGCTCTTTTCTATGCCCTTGGCTTCGATCACCAGCTTGCCGGATTCCGCCGCATCGCTTGCCGTCATCGTGGCGGTGCCCTCGGCACCCTTGTGGGAGCGGAATTGCTGGCGCATGGTTTGCAATTCACCAAGGCGGCGCATATTGCGCTTGCGTCGCGCAGTCACGCCATAACGAAGCCAATGCTCTTCGCGCACAATCTGGCGGCCCAATTTGTGCTGTTCGCGCTCCTCTTCTTCCAGAACAGTGTCGCGCCATTCCTCAAAATGCGCGAAACCCTTTTCCAGCCTGCGGGTTCGCCCGCGGTCGAGCCAGATGGTGGAGCGCGAGACATGTTCGAGAAAACGGCGATCATGCGAAATGACGATCAGCGCAGATGATGTTCTGGCGAGGTCGTCCTCCAGCCATTCGATGACCTGAAGATCGAGATGATTGGTTGGCTCGTCCAGCAACAGAATATCGGGCTCCGGGGCCATGACGCGGGCAAGGGCAGCGCGCCTTGCCTCCCCACCAGACAACTCGTTCGGGTTTTCCTCGCCACTCAGACCCAGATGCTCCATCAGATAGGTCGCGCGATGCGGATCGTCGGCCGGTCCCAGGCCTGCCTCGACGTAAGTGCGCACATTGGAAAAGCCGTCCATATCCGGCATCTGCGGCAAATAGCGGATGGTCGCCGACGGTTGGCGGAAAACTTCGCCATCCTGCGCCTCGACCAGTCCCGCAGCGATTTTCAACAGCGTCGATTTGCCCGACCCGTTGCGACCGACCAGCGCGATCTTGTCGCCCGTTCCAACTGTCAAATCGACACCGTCGAGCAATGGCGTGCCACCAAAGGTCAATTTAATTTCTGCAAGGTTGAGAAGTGGTGGGGCCATATCAGCTTTCAGGGACAGGAAACGGGTGGGCAAGCAACAGGGCGCGGCCATGTGCCAGTTCGATGGACAAATTGCCTCTAACCTCGTTGGAAATGGTGAGTGAAGACCCAAATGGCACCTCAACGCTACGCAGCGGCCATTTTGCGCCATCCACCGTCAGGCCCGCGAGATCGGAAAAGCCAAGCACTGAAAACAGTGTGCCTTCCTCATAATCGAAATCGACTCGGCCCCGCAGCAAGGGCACACCCTCTTGCGCGCCACTGGTCAGGAGAATTCCAAGGCCGCTTTCAGCCAGCCGCATGGCCAGTGTGAGATGCAGGAAAGCATGATCGGCACGCATACCTCCAAAAGCCCCGGCAAGGGTCAGCGTCTTGGCGCCATTTTGGCAAGCCCAATCAATCGCCAGTTCGCCGTCCGTCTTGTCTTTCTCCGCCGGGAATTTTTGCACCGGTACCGCCTTGAGATGAGCCGGCAGCACCGCGGGCACGGAATCAAAATCACCAACCCAGAGTTCAGGTGTCACTCCGAGTAACTCAGCATGCCGGATGCCGGAATCGGCAGCGATGACACGCGTTCCCGCGATCTGGCGCTCAAGCAACGGCGTTCGGGTGAGGTCGCCGCCAAGCAGAATAGTGAATTGGCTCATGGGGGACGCCTCTAGCAGGGCAAAGCGCGCATAGGAAGTGGCCTTGGCAAGCTGTGCGCGGACGAGTTGGTGCACAAATGAACGGGCTTACGCGAAACTACCACTTGCACCAAACCTCACGCCGCCCTATTTGTCGCAGTGCTCTAACGGGGTGCCGGGCGCGTTTTCGCGGATCGGCTGAGAGGCAAATGCCAACCCGCTGAACCTGATCCGGTTTGTACCGGCGGAGGGATTAGATGCCTCGGAACATCCGGCGCCTCATTTCCCTTTCAACACGAACGAAGGAGGCACCGATGCGCGCGCTGTTTTTATCACTGATCTCATCTGTCACGCTGGCACTTGTCGTCCCGGCGACAGCCAAGGACAAGCTAACCGTTTACACCTATGAAAGCTTCACGGCTGAATGGGGTCCCGGTCCTGCCGTAAAGACAAATTTTGAAGCAATTTGCGATTGCGAAGTGGAATTTGTCTCGGTCGCCGATGGCGTTGCGCTGTTGAACCGCGTGAAACTGGAAGGCACTTCGACCAAAGCCGACATCGTGCTTGGTCTCGATACCAATCTCACGGCCGGCGCCAAAGCCACCGGGCTTTTTGTGCCGCATGGCGAGATTGCCGATGTGACTGTACCCGGAGACTGGAAGGACGACACTTTCGTGCCGTTCGACTACAGCTATTTCGCCGTCGTCTACGACACCGAAAAACTCAAGAACCCGCCCGCGAGCCTTCGCGATCTCGTTGAAGGTGATGCCAATGAGAAAATCGTCATCGAGGACCCGCGCACATCGACACCGGGACTTGGCCTGCTGTTGTGGGTGAAATCGGTTTATGGCGACGAGGCCGCAGGTGCCTGGGCAAAACTGAAGGATCGGGTGCTGACGGTTACACCGGGATGGAGCGAGGCTTATGGCCTGTTCACCAAGGGCGAGGCACCGATGGTACTTTCCTACACGACGTCGCCCGCCTACCACATGGTAGCGGAAGACAGCGAGCGTTATCAGGCGGCTTCATTCGCTGAGGGCCACTATCTGCAAATTGAGGTGGCAGGGATCACCACCACAGGCGCAAATAACCCGCTGTCGCAAAAATTCCTGGCATTCATGACAGGGCCGGGTTTTCAGGATGTCATTCCCGAAACAAACTGGATGTTTCCTGCCGGCAAGACCGACAAGCCGCTCAATCCTGCCTTCGACAAACTGGTCAATCCGGCCAGGACATTGCTGTTCAGCCCCGAGGAAGTGGAGCAGAACCGCAAGGCATGGGTCGATGAATGGCTTGGCGTCATGAGCCAGTAAACAGGCTATCGGTTTCTGATGACCCGCTCCCGCATATTGGAACCGCGTATTGCCGCAGGCGTCGCTGCGCTTGCGGCAATCACGGTTCTCATCGGCGGCGCATTTGCCGGCCTGATTGCCGAAGGCTTGCGAGATCTGAAAGGCGCGCTGGCCGCCTTCGACCCCTATCTCTTTCGTATTGCCCGCTTCACATTGTGGCAGGCTCTCCTGTCCACGCTGTTTTCGGTGTTGCCTGCGCTATTCGTGGCGCGCGCACTGGCGCGGCATCCGCATTTTCCCGGCCGTCGCTTGATACTGCAATTGTTTGCCGTTCCACTGGCTTTACCTGCTATTGTCGTAGCGCTCGGAGTTCTCGCACTCTATGGCCGTGCAGGTTATTTCGCCGGTTTTTTCACAACGATTGATGGCGCGACGTGGCCGGGCATTTACGGCCTCTCCGGCATTCTTGTAGCGCACGTTTTCTTCAACCTGCCGCTGGCGACGAGATTATTCCTCGAAGGATTGCAAACCGTGCCAGCCGACCAATGGCGGTTGGCAAGCCAGCTTGACATGGGTGCGCGCTCATCCTTCCGGCTCATCGAATGGCCGGTGTTAAGACAGACGATGCCGGGCATTGCCGGCCTTGTCTTCATGCTGTGCGTCACCTCATTCACAATCGTCCTCACGCTGGGCGGCGGCCCGCGCGCAACGACGCTCGAAGTGGCGATTTATCAGGCGTTGCGTTTCGATTTCGATCCGGCCCGCGCTGTGGCGCTGACATTGCTGCAAATCGGCCTGACGCTCGCCATTCTTTTTGTGCTCTCGCGCTTGGGAGCCAATAGGGCTGGCGATGCAAACCTCCCGGTCGCACCGCGTCAATATCTCCTGGTCGGCATGTCCGAAAGGGTTTTGAACGTCACACTCATCGCGCTCGCCCTCATCTTCGTCGCGGGCCCGATGATCGCGACACTAATTGCCGGGTTGGGCGCCGATCTTGGGCGATTGGCTTCAGAAGAAGCGGTGCGCAGCGCAACCCTCACCAGCATCATCCTTGCAACTCTATCGGCATTTCTGGCAGTCGTGCTGTCGTTCACTCTTGCTGTGGCGAGGCGCGCTCTGGCGTTACGCGGGCGCAACACCCACGCCAAGACCATGCTTGAACACGCAACCGACACGGGCGCGGGATTTGTTCTGGTGGTGCCGCCCATCGTCATTGGTGCGGGTTGGTTCATACTGCTTCGTCACTTCGGCGACGTCTTCGCAATTGCACCGGTGATGGTGGTTTCGGTCAACGCGGTTATGGCCATGCCTTTCGCCATTCGCGCACTGCGCCCCGCTTATGATGCAGCAAGTGAGCGCCACGAGAAATTGTGCGCCCAGCTTGCAATTACTGGCTGGAACCGGTTCGGCCTGATCGAATGGCCCACGCTGCGCCGCCCTTTCGCAACGGCATTCGCCTTTGCAATGGCCCTGTCACTTGGCGATCTTGGTGTCATTGCACTGTTCGGCAGCGATTCGCTAAAAACTCTTCCCTTCCTGCTGCTTTCACGCATGGGTAGCTATCGCACCGAAGATGCAGCCGGTCTGGCACTTTTGTTGGGATTGGTCTGTCTTGGCCTGATGCTTGTCGCCGATCATCTCGGAAAGGAGAAAGGTACATGAGTGATATCTCCCGGCCGAGTGGCGAAGTCCGCCTTGAAATCGTTTCATTCAGCTATGGGTCGACATCCTTCAGCTTCGACACGATTTTTGAAGCTTCAAAAATCACCGCGATCATGGGTGCCAGCGGATCGGGGAAATCGACATTGCTCAACCTTGTCGCTGGCTTCGAGACACCGCAAACCGGTCGAATATCGATTGGTGGTGCCGATGTAACATTCGATCCCCCGGCAAAGCGCCCGGTATCGATGGTTTTTCAGGAAAACAACCTGTTTTCACATCTGAGCGTGCTGCAAAATGTCGGGCTCGGGCGCTCTCCGGCGTTGCGCCTGAATGATGATGATCGTCGTGCCGTTGACGAAGCGCTCGCGCGCACCGGGCTTACCGGCAAGGAGCGCCGCTTGCCGCGCGAACTGTCCGGCGGCGAACGCCAGCGCGTGGCCTTGGCCCGCATTCTCGTGCGTCATCTGCCGGTCCTACTCCTGGACGAACCGTTCGCCTCGCTCGGGCCCGCTTTACGCGATGACATGCTCGATCTGGTAGCTGGCTTGCAGGCGGAAAGACGCATGACAGTGCTGTTTGTAACGCACCAGCCAGAAGATGCGCGGCGAATCGCCAACAATATGGTATTCTTGGAGAATCATAGCGTGGTGGCGGCTGGAACCGTCGAAGATTTCTTCGAAGGGTCTGGTTCGGATGCGTTTCAAAGCTATATCGGAACGAAAAACGACAGATCACGTTATATTGCCAGCAAGCGGACATAATTTACAGTCAAAGGGACGTTTGAAACCGTTGCTTTGCTTGTAGTGCAAGGGTGAGTGTGGCTAGTTCCGCCCAAATACAGTTCGGAACCAGCATGTTGTGCATTTCGGAACCGGAAAGGAAGTCGACCTGTCGACCGGCCTGAACTCTTATAGCCAGAACGCTCGGAAAATACTGTCGTTGTCGCGCTGCGCGGCACTGGCTGTTGTTGCTGTTGTCTTGGCGTCGTGCCAGTCCATCATGCCGCCCAACTTGCGGGAATCCGGTTTCCAGCCGTCTGACAAACCGGTCACCGTCGACAATGTGACGGCCAATAACAAGCTGGCCGAAATGGCCAAGGCGCAGCATCCGCGTATTCTCGCGACTTATGGTGGCGAGTATTCCGACCCTAAACTGGAGCGAATGGTCGCGAAGGTCATCGGCAGCCTGACCACCGTGTCTGCCAATCCGACTGAAGTCTATCGCATCACCATTTTGAACTCGCCCAACGTCAACGCCTTCGCATTACCGGGGGGATATCTCTACATCACCCGCGGTCTGCTGGCGCTGGCCAATGATTCTGCCGAGCTTGCCGCAGTCGTTGCCCATGAGATGGGTCACGTAACCGCCAAGCATGGCTTGCAGCGCCAAAAACTTGAGGCCGAGGAAGGGCTTGCAACCAAAGTTGTTTCAGATGTCCTCGGTGACAGTCCGACTGCCAAGGTCGCACTTATTCGCGGCAAGTTGCGGCTTGCCCAATTCTCTCGCAATCAGGAACTGGAAGCCGATGCAATCGGCATCAAATCAGTCGGCGAAGCGGGGTATGATCCCTATGCGGCCAGTCGCTTTCTGCAATCCATGTCGGCCTATGCCGATTTCCGCTCGATCAGCGGTGCCAGCGACGCGAGCCTCGATTTTCTGGCTTCCCACCCCAACACCCCGCAACGCATCGAACTTGCCCAGCGCCATGCCCGCCAGTTCGGCGCTCCGGGTGTAGGTACGCGCGATCGCGACACTTTTCTCGCCGGCATTGACGGTCTTCTCTACGGCGATACGCCTGAAGAAGGCTATGTGCGCAGCAACACATTCCTGCATCCGGGTCTTGGCGTGTCGTTTTCGGTGCCGGATGGATTTGTCATCGACAATTCCGCCGCTGCCGTTACCGCCACGGGACCGGGCGATACTGCAGTCCGTTTTGATGGTGTGACCATCGACAAGAACCTGGCGCTTGCCGACTATGTTCGCAGCGGCTGGGTGGCAGGTCTCGACGAAAACAGCCTGCGCCAGGAAAACATCAACGGCAACCAAGCTGTGGTGGCACGCGCCAGCGCCGAAGGCTGGCGTTTTGACATCACCGTCATTCGCGCAGGCGGTCAGATATATCGACTGTTGACGGCCGCACCTGCCGCCAGCAATTCGCTTGAGACAATCGCGCGCGCCGTCAGTGGCAGCTTCAGGATACTGAGCCCCGCAGAACGAGCCGCATTGAAACCCTTGCACATCCGCATTGTCACGGTGAAGGCCGGCCAGACGATGGGCACGCTTGCAGCTTCCATGGTTGGCGTTGACCGCAAGCTCGATCTTTTTCGGGTGCTGAACGCACTCGCACCGGGGGCAAATGTATCGGTCGGCGAAAAGGTAAAGATCGTCACCGACCAATAAGAGCACACCAGAACATCGGGCCGAAAAACGGAATCCGGTTTTCGAACAGACCCGATGCTCAGTCCCCGATCCGATCCTCGATCAAAGTGAAAGAGCGTCCTTTGTGCGCTTGCTTGACGGGGTGCGACCACATGACACGCATTTCAGCGCATGGCAGACAACAAGTGCCGCCGTCGTCTTGACTGACAGTCTTTCCGAAAGATTGCCGATCCGGCTTCATGCAATAATGTCGGGAATGATACTGTCTTCCAGCGATCTGAGCTTGTCCTTGAAGGCAAGCTTCTTTTTTCATGCGTTGGATTTGCAGTGGATCGCAGCCCATTGCGATCATTGCATTGATCGCAGCATCAAAATCCGCGTGATCCTGCTTTAAGCGTGCAAATTCAAGGCGGGTATCAGCCTGATCCTGTTCGGACATCGTTACCGTCTGTGGTCTCCGGCGCGAAATGGGCGCCTGGGTCAGGAACCCTGTTAAGCGGACCCGGCAGCGCAACGCCCCCGGAGCAGTTCCCTTATCACATTTCAAAGTGTCGCGAAATGCTACCCTTACATATTCGACAACCACGATAGTTGGTGGCAGACTGCCATCGCACCGTCACAGATGCGTGCCTGCGGTGGACGCACGATGGCGGTTGCGATCGAGGAATCCATGAAAGGGAGAACCAATCATGTCTCTTGCGTCCCATCTTGACGAATTGCAGAAGAAGCACGGCGATATCGAACGTGAAATCGATGATAAATTGTTACATCCCTCAATCGACGATCTGGAAATAGCCGACCTCAAGCGGCGCAAGCTGGCGATCAAGGACGAGATTAAAAACTATCGTCCCACCCGACGACACATTAGCAGCGACCCAAAGCACCAGACCGAAAAGCGATTACCGTTTTCGGATCATTCTGGTGCTTGTCAATATGCTGGAGCGTCCCTCGCAAATTCGATTGAACGCGCGACGCTCTTGCCTGTTCAGGTTCGCTTCTCAGCGGGTATGGCATTCGACGGCGACACCGCCGTCGAGCGGGCGAGAATTTACCCGAACCTCAATAGAAAGCACAAATCTGTGGCATCGGATCACGATTTACCGATGTCCCGGCGTCGTCAAATCTTGCCTTGCGCCATCCCTCGGCATTGACAAGTTGGGTATACTCCTCCACCTCATTCACGAACTCTCGGATATACGAAGCGTGTTTTCTCAATTCGACAGCCCCCGTGGATAGTACCGTGGGTAATATTGAACGACTGGAGCATCCTGACCAGTGCAAGCGGCCAAGTGATGCCCCCGGAACGATCAGAGGCGACCGGGCATGACCGGATATTATTCCTCTCCATTCGAGCGCCGCTCGTCGGTTGGCGTCAACGTTGGCGGCGTGATCGTCGGCGGCAGCGCGCCTGTGGTCGTTCAGTCAATGACCAACACCGACACAGCCGACATAGACGGGACCGTTGCGCAGGTCGCAGCTCTTCATCGGGCGGGTTCGGAAATCGTACGTATCACCGTCGATCGCGACGAAAGCGCCGCAGCCGTACCTCATATTCATGAGCGGCTGGCAAGGCTGGGCGTCACGGCGCCGCTGGTCGGCGATTTTCATTATATCGGCCATAAACTTCTGGCCGATCATCCGGCCTGTGCGCGGGCTCTGGCAAAATATCGGATCAACCCTGGAAATGTCGGCTTCAAGGACAAGAGAGACAAGCAGTTTTCCGCGATTGTCGAAATGGCGATCCGCAACGACAAGCCGGTACGCATCGGTGTCAATTGGGGATCGCTCGATCAGGAATTGCTGACCCGCCTGATGGACAAGAACCAGGGCGAAGGTTCACCACTGACAGCGCAAGAGGTAACGCGCGAAGCTATTGTGCAATCAGCCATATTGTCGGCGGAACTGGCCGAGGAAATCGGCCTTGCCCGTGACAAGATCATTCTTTCCGCAAAGGTCAGCGGCGTTCAGGATCTGATTGCCGTTTATACCGAACTTGCCACCCGCTCGAACCACGCTTTGCATCTTGGCCTGACCGAAGCAGGCATGGGCTCGAAGGGTATCGTCGCCTCATCGGCAGCCATGGGCATACTATTGCAACAGGGCATTGGTGACACCATTCGTGTTTCGCTGACGCCAGAACCCGGCGGTGACCGGACGCGCGAAGTTCAGGTTTCGCAGGAATTGCTGCAAACCATGGGGTTTCGCCAATTTGTGCCGATCGTCGCCGCCTGTCCAGGCTGTGGCCGAACCACATCGACGGTCTTTCAGGAGTTGGCCCAGTCAATTCAGGACGGCATCCGCAAGAACATGCCGGAGTGGCGCGTGAAATATCCCGGTGTTGAAGAACTCAAGATCGCGGTCATGGGCTGCATCGTCAATGGTCCGGGAGAATCCAAGCATGCCGATATCGGCATTTCGTTGCCCGGTACCGGCGAGATGCCAACCGCGCCCATCTTCATTGACGGCAAGAAAGTGGCCACGCTTCGTGGACCGAATATCGCGGCGGATTTCGAACTGATGGTCGCCGACTATATCGAGCAGCGTTTCGGGCTTGGCATCAGGGCCAAGGCAGCGGAATAGGCGGATGCGCGCAAGCGTGGCGTCAGCACTCATCGTCACCGCCCTGACGTGGAATATAAACGCCTATGGCGACCCGCCCAAACCCAGCAAGGAACAATTGATCGGCCGGGTTTGCGACCTGATCGAACTCCATGCAAGCCGCAACGGATTGCCCGAACATTATTTCGCGCGCCTGCTCTGGAAAGAAAGCCGCTTCGACCCAAATGCCGTGAGCCCCGTTGGCGCGGAAGGCATAGCCCAGTTCATGCCCGGCACCGCCAAAATGCGTGGCCTTGCCAATTCCTTCGACATCGAACAGGCCATAGCGGCATCGGCACGCTATCTTGGAGAACTGAAATCCGGGTTTGGCAATCTCGGCCTGGCCGCTGCCGCCTACAATGCAGGTGAGAGCCGTGTCTCGCGCTGGCTGGCCTCAGGTGGTTTCCTGCCACTCGAAACCGAGGATTACGTTCTCGATATCATGGGCGAACCCGCCGATAATTTCGCCGACACGAGCCACACCGGAAATGTCCGCCCGCTCGACGCAAAAAGAGCTTTGCCGCCGCCTGTCGTCAACTGCCGGTCATCATGTCAGCGACGCGCGCCATGGCCTCTGTCAACATCAAGCCCTGGGGCATTCAGGTGGCTGGAAATTTCAGGCGAAGCGTGGCTATCAGGCAATGGCAACGCGTAAAGCGCCGATTCCCGGCATTGCTGGCCGCCCATGAGCCCGTGGTAAGCCGCGTACGCACACCGATTGGCCGGCGCGGCATCTATGCAATCCGCATCGGCGTTGACAGCCGCAGCAATGCCGACACGATCTGCAGGAAATTGCGCGCAACAGGCGGCGCATGCGTGGTTGTTAGAAATCGCTAGAGCATGTCACCCGAAACCGCTGCACACTTTTGTGCAACATGCCCTAATCCGGCACGACTGCGGTGGCCTGAATTTCCACCAGCGCCTCGTCTTCAATCAGGCCCGATACTTCAACGACCGCCATTGCCGGAAAGTTGCGGCCCATCGTTGTTCGATATGCAGCGCCGATCCCCTTGAGCGCGGCTGAATAGGCTTTTCGGTCCAGCACGTACCATGTCATCGATGTGATGTGCTCTGGTCCGGCACCTGCTTCACGCAGAATGGCGATGATGTTTTCCAACGTCTGGCGTACCTGCCCTGCCAGATCGTGGGTTTCGAATACGCACTGGCCGGTCCAGCCGATCTGGCCACCGACAAACACGGTGCGCCCGCGCGCTTCGACGCCGTTCGAGTAGCCTTTGGGGCGTGTCCAGCCTTCTGGCAAAAGCATGCGATGCGGTGTTTTTGCCGGGACACGCTCGTTCAGTTCGGTGGCAGTCATGTCAACTCCATTCAGTTCGAGATGTCAGGGCAAAAGATGTGCGTTCGATCAATCGCCGTATATGCATCCAATTTATTACGCGCCACTCTTCATCAGTTCGCGCCCTATGATCAGTTTTTGCACTTCTGTCGCGCCTTCATAGATACGCAAAGCGCGGATTTCGCGATAAAGGCGCTCGGTGATTTCGCCAACGCGTACGCCGCGCCCGCCGAATAGTTGCAACGCCTGGTCGATGACCCATTGCGCGTTCTCGGTCGCCGTCATCTTGGCCATTGCGGCCTCGCGCGTTGTTGGCAGTTTTTGGACGTCGCGTCGCCACGCGGTGCGAATGGTCAGCAACGATGCCGCATCGATGGCCGTTGCCATTTCACCAAGCGTGCTTTGTGCGGTTGGCAGATCAGCCAGGGTCGCGCCGAACATCTGGCGGCTTCGTGCATGAGTGAGGGCTTCATCAAGCGCACGGCGGGCAAAGCCCAGTGCCGCAGAGGCAACCGATGGACGGAAAATGTCAAGCGTGCGCATGGCGATCTTGAATCCTTCGCCCGGAGCGCCAAGAAGCTGTGAAACCGGAATGCGGCAATCGTCGAAACGGATGCGCGCCAGCGGATGGGGGGCGATCGTTTCGATGCGTTCGGCAATCGAAAAGCCCGGCGTATCGGCAAAAACGACGAAGGCCGAAATGCCACGCGTGCCGGGGGCTTCGCCTGTCCGGGCAAAGACCGTGTAAACATCGGCAATGCCGCCATTTGAGATGAAGATTTTTTCGCCGTTGAGGACATAGTCGTCCCCGTCGCGCCGCGCCGTGCTGCTCATTCCCGCGACGTCGGAGCCTGCATCTGCTTCGGTCAGGGCGAAAGCCGAAATCAGTTCACCTTTGCCGATTTTCGGTAAAACGGCCTGTTTGATCTCGTTCGAGCCGGACAGGCTGATGGCGCCAGTGCCAAGCCCTTGCATGGCGAAGGCAAAATCCGCCAACCCGTCGGCATAAGCGAGTGTCTCGCGCATGACGCAGAGCGCACGGCTGTCGATAATTTCGGATGCGCCGCCGAATTCCTGCGGGATGCAATGGCGCAAAAATCCAGCATTACCGAGCCGTTTCACCAATTCCTTGCAAGCGGTGTCGACGTCATGGTGGTCGATATTGCCCAGCCCTTTGCCGGCTATGAATGCGTCCAGTTCATCGGCCAGAACGCGATGCTTATCAGTGAAGAACGGCCATTGAAGGTGATCGCGGGTCGGGCCGCGCGCCGCATCGACGTGCTTGCTTTCCATCCTTCAGTTTCCCTTGAACACTGGCTTTGCCTTGGCGGCAAACGCTTCAAAGGCGCGACGGAAGTCGCCCGTTGCCATGCAGATTGCCTGCGCCTGCGCTTCGGATTCGATGAGTTCGTCGATGCCCATCGCCCATTCCTGATCGAGCATTTTCTTGGTCATTGAATGGGCGAACCACGGGCCGTTGGTCAGATTGCGGGCAAAATTGCGCGCTTCTTCGAGAATGGTCGCGCGCTCATGAAGGGCGTTATAAAAACCCCATGAGTGCCCCTCGGAAGCGGACATGGTGCGGCCCGTAAACAGGAGTTCGGCTGCACGCCCCTGACCGATGATGCGCGGAAGAATACCGCAAGCGCCCATGTCGGCCCCAGCCAGACCGACGCGAGTAAACAGAAAGGCGGTTTTCGTCTCCGGCGTCGCAAGCCTGTAATCCGCCGCCATTGCCATGATGGCGCCAGCACCGGCGCAAATCCCGTCAACCGCTGCAATGACAGGCTGCGGGCATGTTCGAATTTGCCTGACCAGATCGCCGGTCATGCGGGTGAAGTCGAGCAGGTCAGGCATCGGCATTTTGGTCAAGGGTTCGATGATGTCGAAGACATCGCCACCAGATGAAAAATTGTTGTCAGCACCCGTCATTACCACCACGCGCACATCACTGGCACGCGCCAGCGAACGGAACAAATTGGTCAGTTCCTCATAGCTTTCGAAGGTCAGCGGGTTCTTCTTGTCGGGCCGATTGAGCGTGATCGTGGCGACACGCCCGTCATCATCCGTTTCAAAAAGAAAGTGCTCTGCCTTGTGTTCCTTGAACGGGCGGCGTTTGGCCTGCATGGCATTGGTCATTGTTTCAACCTCCCATCACTTCGCCGCCAGCGACAGGAATAGCCTGTCCGGTGATCGCTGTCGCCCCATCCCCGGCAAGCCAGAGCACGGCATCGGCAACTTCCTGTGGTGTCACAAGTTTGCCTTGCGGGTTGGACCGCGCAAGGTTTTTTCGCACCTCTTCTGATGAGCGACCAGTCTTGTCGATTATTGTTTCGACAGCCCCATCCAGAAGCGGCGTATCGGTAAAGCCCGGGCAGACCGCATTCACGGTTATTCCGGTTCGCGCCAGTTCCAGCGCCAGCGCGCGTGTCAGGCCGACAACGCCATGCTTGGACGCACAATAGGCCGAGACGTACGGATAACCGGTCAGCCCCGCCGTGCTGGCGACATTGATGATACGCCCACCATCGCCTGCGCGCCGGATCGATGGCAGCAGTGCCTGTATCACCAGAAACACGCCGGTCAGATTGATGCTGATAACCTCGTTCCACATGTCGAGGCCGGTTTTTTCAAATGGCGCGGACGGGGCCTGACCGGCGCAATTGACGAGGACAGAGATATCGCCATTCTCGACAATTGCGCCGGTTGCGCCGCGCTCAATGGTTTTCGGATCAGTGACATCGAAGCCGCTGACGACAAGGCCCGCACCACCGTTGGAAGCGATTTCGTTGGCGACGCGTTCGAGCGGATCGGCCCGACGTCCAGCGAGCGAGACGACATATCCCTTCGCAGCCAGCGCGAGGGCAATCGCGCGGCCTATGCCGCTACCAGCACCGGTAATGAAGGCGTGGCGTGGCGTACTCATCGTGCTTTTTCCGCTTCCGCCGCTGCGGCGCGCGCCAGATTGTTTTCATACTGGGCACGCGCAGAAAAATACTGTTTTGGCCAGGCAAGCCCCGAATAGCCGATCTTTGCGGCCTCGTGCATGACAAAAGATGGATCGGCCAGATGCGGACGCGCGACAGCGCAAAGATCCGCCCGGCCTGCCGCAATCACCGAATTGGCATGATCAGCTTCCGAGATCGCACCGACCGCTATGGTTGGCACATCGACCTCGTTGCGGATCTTGTCGGCGAACGGTGTCTGGAAAAGTCGGCCATAGACGGGCTGCTCCTCTTTCACAACTTGCCCGGAGGAGCAATCAATCATGTCTGCGCCGGCGTCCTTGAACATTTGTGAAAAGATCGCAGCGTCTTCAGGCGTGTTGCCTCCTTCAAACCAGTCATTGGTCGACAGGCGTACCGACATCGGCTTTTCTGCGGGCCAGACGGCGCGGACTGCCCGGAAGACTTCAAGCGGAAAGCGTGCTCTGTTTTCATGCGTGCCGCCATATTCGTCGGTGCGCAGATTGGTCAACGGTGACAGGAAACTCGACAGGAGATAGCCGTGAGCGGCGTGCAGTTCGAGAATGTCAAAGCCGATTTTTACGGCTCGTTGCGTTGCCGAAACGAAATCTGCGATGACCCTGTCCATGTCCTCGCGCGTCATGGCACGCGGTGTGTCGGAGTTCTTCAGATATGGAATGGCGGAGGCTGAAATCAACTGCCAATTGCCTTCAGTCAATGGCTGATCGGTTCCTTCCCAGGCAACCCGCGTAGAGCCTTTTCGCCCCGCATGGCCGAGTTGGATGCCGATCTTTGCCGGTGTCTTGTGATGCACGAAATCGACGACCCGTTTGAACCCAGCGGCTTGCTCGTCGTTCCACAGCCCGAGGCAACCGGGTGTGATGCGGGCGTCCGGTGTCACGCAGGTCATCTCGGGGAAGATCAATGCAGCACCGCCCATGGCACGCGCGCCAAGATGAACCAGATGAAAGTCGTCGGGCATGCCGTCCGTTGCCGAATACATGGCCATTGGCGAGACGACCATTCGGTTTTGCAGCGTCAGATTGCGCACAGTGAACGGCGTAAACATGGGTGGCGGCACCGCGCCATCGGGCGTCGGGGCAACACCAGTGCGGGCAGCAAACCAGCGCTCGTAATCTTCCAGCCAGGTCTTGTCGCGCAAGCGCAGGTTTTCATGGCTGATACGCTGCGAGCGCGTCAGCATAGAATACATGAACTGTTCAGGCTCCAGCGTATCGGCATAGCGTGTGCCGACAACCTCAAACCATTCCATGGCGTTGCGTGCGGCATTCTGGATTCTGGCGACATCGACACGACGAATGTCTACGTAAGCTTCAAGCACTGCTGGAATGTTGGCCGCATCATGTCCGGCGATATCGAACTGTCTGGTCAACTCGATCGCATCGTCGAGGGCGAGTTTGGTGCCGGAGCCGATGGCGAAATGTGCGGTATGAGCGCTATCGCCCATCAAGACGACATGGCTGCGACCGTTGAAATGGCTCCATTTCTCGCAGACCAATCGACCGAAATTCAGCCATGCCGAACCGCGCATATGGCGCGAATTTCCCATGAGTTTGTGACCATCGAGCGTGTCCGCAAACAGCTTTTCGCAAAAAGCGATGGACTGGTCCTGATCCATGACATCGAGTTTGTGGGCCTTGTAGACGTCTTCGGTGGTTTCGACGATGAAGGTCGATGTGTTGTCGTCAAAACGATAAATATGGGCCTGGAACCAACCATGCTCGGTCTTGCGAAAATCGAAGGTGAAGGCATCGAAGCGCTTGTCCGTGCCAAGCCACACAAAGCGGTTGGGCCGCATCAGCATGTCGGGCTTGAAGATGTCAGCATATTTGGCCCGAATTCTTGAATTCACACCGTCTGCCGCAATGATGAGGTCTGCATCGGCAAATTCCTCGTCACTTTGAACCTCATGTTCAAACACCAGCTCAACGCCAAGTTCGATGCAGCGTTCCTGCAGAATGTTCAGCATCTTCTTGCGGCCGATACCGACGAAACCGTGCCCGGTGGTGCGGATCTTGCGACCTTTGAAAACCAGCTCGATGTCGTCCCAATGGTTGAACGCATCCTCGATGGCTGTTGCCGTCTGCGGGTCCCATTGCTGCATGGACTCCATGGTTGCGTCCGAGAATACGACACCCCAACCGAAGGTGTCGAAAGGCCGGTTGCGTTCAACCACAGTGATCTCATGGGCGGGATGCTGCAACTTCATCAGCAACGCGAAATACAGGCCTGCGGCCCCGCCTCCGATGCAGACAATGCGCATTACCCATCTCCTGTTTGGCGCTTCGCATCCAGACGAAATGCAAGACACGATCACGGATCGAGTTGCAGCATGTGCTCAATCGAAAAAACTTCAAGCTTAAAGTTATTTTCGTCGATATGGGTCGAAAATCGCTTCACATTTTTGGGCAACATGCATTAGGGTCAGGACTCATTAATGTGATTGAAATGGCGGCTGAAACGGCAATGAGATGCAAGGAGAAGCGCGAAGAGCGGGGTCCACCCCCGGTCGAGCGGTTCGACGACGCAGGTCGCAGCCGTTTCACTGTTCGCAAGGATATGGCCAATTTGCCCGCCTACAGCGTCGCAAGCCCTTGAAAACCGGGTGGTTTCCTGCGGGCTTTCTCCTCGTATCCGAACAAATTTGCTCATACCAGTCCAACCAGATTAATGGGTCCTGACCCTAGCTATCGCGCGCCATCCCCGCCCGGATCGATCCCTTGAGTTTGCCAAGCTCCTTAATCAATGCCCTGTTGTCGCGTTTCGACATGTCCTTGAACAGATCGCCAATCCATTCGCCGTGACGGTCGGCCATCTTGCGAAAGGCGCTACGCCCTGCCTGGGTCAATGCGATGATTTGAACCCGCCGGTCTTTTGGCGAGGCGGTTCGGCTGACATAGCCGCCTTCCACAAGACGCTCGACCAAAGCCGTCAAATTTCCCGCAGATACCATCATGCGTTTGGAAACTTCCCCCAGCACCATACCCTCTTCGGCGCGCTCAAGCTGGGCGAGCAGATCGAAGCGCGGTAGCGTGAAATCAAACTCTTCGCGCAACCGTCTGCGTATCTCGGTCTCGACAAGCGTCGTGCAGGTTAGCAATCTCAACCAAAGCCGTGTCTCGTCGCCGTGGTCGGCTGGCGCTTCATTGACCTTGGTCTCGCCATCGAGCCAGCTATCAGAAGACACGTGTTCCACACCCAATGACCCTACCTCGCAGTTCAGGGGCCGCAACTGCCGTCTTCAGGATCGCATCCTGAGCGCAAGTGCTGCTTAACCGATTCTCGAAGCTTAAACTAAACCGTGCGTCAGATGCGTTCAAGCAGGCCGAGGATTTGGCGGTAGCCGTAAATTTCGATGCGCTTGCGCTCCTGCCAGTCAGGCGTGAGGTATTTTGCCGTTCAAGACATGAGCGAAAGCTTCGGCGTCGATGTTGCCGCCTGAGATGACGCAGACGACATTTCCGGTTGCGTGCTCACTGTGAAGTGCGGCGGCCAGTGATGCAGCACCGGCACCTTCAGAAACAACCTTTGCCTTGGCAAACAGAACCCGCATGGCTTGCGTTACCTGTTGCAGGCTCACCAGAATTGCGCCGTCGATGACCTGCTGCGCAAGCGGCCACAACCCCGGCACCAATGAGGGGCCGCCTATGCTCTTGATGAAAGACGGTCGGGTTTGGATCTCGACAATGCGACCGGCAGCAAGAGCCGCTGTCACGGGCGCGGCATTTTCGTCTTCGACTGCATATATTCTTGTGTATTGACGCTGGGTTTTTGCGCCCGTGGCAACACCAGTGGTCAGGCTGCCACCACCATAGGGCGTCAATATGCAATCGACCTCGGGAAGATCTTCGACAATCTCCAATCCCATCGTGGCGTTCCCCGCCAGGACGGCTGGATCGGTGACGGGGTTGATGAGCAATTCGGGAATGTCCGGTTTTTCAACACCTGTGATGTATTGCCACCATGTTTCGTGAGAAATAAAACGAACCTCGCCGCCCAGCTTTCGGACGCCGTCGATCTTGGTCTGTGGTGCATCCTTATACATATATGCGGCCATTGGCACGCCAAGCGCGCGCGCCGCCCAAGCCATTCCATAGGCCATGTTTCCAGAACTTATCGTCGCCACACCGCGGCGCAGCGTGTTGTGATCTCGTGCCAGCAAGGCATTCAGTGCGGGCCTTATCTTGAATGCCCCGATCGGGGACAGGGTTTCAAGTTTCAGAAAAATCTGACGGTCTGGAAGATCGAGATCGAGGCGCACCAGCGGCGTGCGCGATATATATTTGGCCAGCCGCTGTCGCGCTGTTTCAATGTCGTCGAGCGTCGGGAGGCCAGACCTGATCATGTAGCAACATGCTCGTCTTTGCCGACATTGTTGAATTGTGTGTAGGCATACAAGGTGTAACCGACATGTTCGCGCATCAAGGCGCTTGCCCGCTCGCAATCGCGGTCGAGTGCGGCCTCCATCAGAGCCGTATGGTGTTCGATGGCCATTGATTCACGTAGCGCCAAGATTGCCTTTTCATAACCATCCTGAAGTCCGGCTGCGGCCTGCAATGTGGGTGCCAAGCCTAGAAAACGGTGGTGGCGACGCAATTGATCCGAAATGGTCGCCTGAAACCGCATCAACCAGTGTGATTCAGCGGCACCCAGCAATGCGGTATGAAACGCAGCATGTTTCTCGTCCCATTCATCGACGGCTGCATCGGACGGATCGTCGGGCGCAATCTTGCATCGTGACAGGCGGTAGTGGCTTGTTACCACCGCAGATTCCCATTCAGGTCCGCCATTGTTGATCGATTCCTGCAGTAGCGGCAGTTCAACGACCATACGCGCACGAGCAAGATCCTCCAGTTCCATTTGTGAAACCGGTGCGACGGCAAAGCCGCGATTGCTGGCGGCCGTCACCAGTTTTTCAGCCTCAAGTCGAGACAGGGCTTCGCGCAAAGGCGTCCAGCCAACACCATAAGTTTCGTGCAGAGTACCCAGTTTCAGAGAAGAACCGGGCTTCAACCGCGTCGATAGAATGTCGCGCCGCAACAGCTTGTAAGCCGTTTCCGTCTTGCTTGAAGCGTCGAGGTTAGCCATGCCACCCCCGTCTCCCCAAAAGGCAGGTCTGCCGACTTTCCACACAATTTATGACGCTGCTCATTCTCTGGATTATATATGATCGACGGCATTTGCACCATATATATATAGTTGTTTGACAAGACCGGCGAAGAGATTATGATCTTCCACCAGATGGCGGGGGAGAACGCTCTTCGCCAAGATATCTGGGAGGATACACATGAACAGGTCAAAATCCGGTTGGCTTTCCGGAATTGTTCTGGCTGGCGCTTTCATCGCAAGTATTGCGGTCGCTTCAGCCGACCCTATCCGCATCGGCATCGCCAATTTTGGTGAACACCCGCAACTCGATGCCGCAATTGCCGGTTTCAAGAAGGCGCTTTCCGAAAACGGCTTCGTAGAAGGAAAAGACGTTGTCTATAGCGAAAGCCACACGAATTTCGACGCGTCGCTCGTACCGCAAATGATAGCCAAGCTTCAGGCGGAAGATCCGAAACTGATGTATACGGTGACGACACCGGTTTCGCAGATTGCGCAAAAGGCGCTCGCGGGTTCCGGCATTCCCATTGTATTCTCCGCAGTTACCGATCCGGTAGCGGCAAAGCTGGTTCCATCGTGGGATTCCGGTGGAGATGGCATCACCGGCGCCAGCGATTTGCAGGACGTGGCGGCGGTCATGAACTTCACGAAGAAGCTGTTGCCGAATGCCAAGCGCATTGGCATTCCCTATAACCCCGGCGAGGCAAATGATGTTGCCGTGCTTGATAAAATCAAAGAAGCGGCTCCTGCGGCAGGTTTCGAAGTCGTTGCGGTTGGTGTCGATAGCGTCAACGATATCCAGCAGCGCATCGCCTCACTAGCTGGAAAGGTTGATGTCATCTACACGCCCGCCTCCAACCTTCTTCAGCCAGCGATTGCGGCCGTTTCGGCTGCGGCGCGTCAGGCAGGAATCCCGATCGTCAATTCGGATGACGGCGCGGTGCGCGACGGCGTCGTTCCGGCGAGCTTCGCCGTCAATTACGACCAGGTTGGCGAAAATGCAGGCAAAATCGCTGCGGAAATCCTTAAAGGCGCCGATCCCAAGACCATTGCGCCCGTAAAGCCTGCCTATGAAGACCATTCGCCTTTGATCTCAAAGAAGGTTGCCAAGGATTTCGGGTTTGAAATTCCGGCATCGTTCGATGACTGCAACTGCTTTGCGGACTGATCCTTTGGTCTGATCCAGAGAAATGGCGGCTTCATGCGCCGCCATTTTCTCGTTGACCCAGTACCCGAAACTGGAGAGTGTCGATGCTGGAAATCCGGTCGGCTCACAAAGTGTTTTACAAGGGGCAGGCCGATGAAAAAGTCGCCCTCGACAATCTGAGCCTGAAGCTGGCCACCGGTGAATTTGGCGTGGTGATCGGCTCCAACGGGGCGGGCAAGAGCAGTATGCTCAACGCCATCTCGGGCGCGCTCGTTCTTGATGCGGGCCAGGTTCTGATCAACGGCGATGATGTGACGAATATGCCAGTCCACAAGCGCGCGACGCGGCTGGCTCGTGTGTTTCAAGATCCGATGCGTGGCACCGCCGCCTCGATGACAATTGCCGAAAACATGCTGCTCGCCGATTTGCGCGCCTCGAAACGCGGCCTGCGCCGAGGTCTGAACGCTGTCCGGCTCAAGACCTATAAGGAGCGGCTTTCCGTGCTTGGTCTTGGCCTGGAGAGCCGTCTGGATACGAAGGTTGAACTTCTGTCAGGCGGGCAGCGGCAATCGCTTTCACTGATCATGGCAGTCAGCGGTTCGCCGGATCTTCTCCTGCTCGATGAACACACGGCAGCATTGGACCCACGCACGGCTGACATCGTCATGCAGGCCACCATCCGTACCGTCGAGAGCTTGAAGCTGACGACGTTGATGGTGACCCACAACATGCAGCACGCTGTCGAGTTTGGCCAGCGCGTCATCATGCTGGATACAGGTCACGTGCGTCTCGAAATCGGTGGCGAGGAAAAGCGTGATGTTACGGTGAGTGACTTGATCGGTCATTTCTCGGTCAAGACCGACCGCATGTTGCTGGCGAGTTGATGTGATGGGTTTCATTGAAGAAACGACATCGAGTTTCATCGCGCTGATACCGGTTACGCTTGCCCAGAGCTTTATCCTGGGTTTCGTGGTGCTCGGCATCATGATCCCCTTCCGCATGCTGAGTTTTCCCGACTTGACCAGCGAAGGCGCGTTTCCGCTCGGCGGGTGCGTATGTGGCGTTGCGCTGGCGGCTGGCCTGTCGCCGGTTTCGGCCATTGCCATCGCCCTGCTTGCGGGCTTTGCCGCGGGATGTTGCACCGCCTTCATCCATTTGCGATTTCGCATCCATACCCTGCTTGCGGGCATTTTGATCCTGACGATGCTTTACAGCGTCAATTTGCGGATCATGGGACGCTCGAACCTTTCGGTATTCGGTACCACCTCGGTATTCGACTGGGTGCCTTTATTGCAGCCGGGTTTCCCGGCAAGCAAAATCGTCGTCGCCGGAGCGATCGGCGTTGCCGTCCTCATCCTGCTCTACCTATTCTTCAAAACGGAAAAAGGAACGGCTGTGCGCGCGGTCGGTGCCAATCCGGATATGGCTGAAGCGCAAGGCATCAATGTCTGGGCTGCCACCATCGGCGGTATTGGCCTGGCCGGTGCACTTTCGGCGGGAAGCGGTGCGCTGATGGTTCAGTCGCAAGGCTTTGCCGACGTCAATATGGGCCTTGGAATTCTGATCAATGGTCTTGCCGCGCTGATGATCGGCGAGGCGATCACCGGCAAGAATACCGTCTTTCGGCAATTGCTGGCTCCTTTGTTGGTGCCGTCGTCTACTACCAGCTGGTTTCACTGTGTCTTGCGGCAGGCATGCCTCCACCCGATCTCAAGCTGGCTACCGGGATGTTCGTCTTGATCATGCTGGCGTTGCCGAGCTTGAAGATTGGGCGCAGCCCGGCTGCCGCAAGAGAAACCTTTCGCGAATAAGCGGGGCTCATGCCGATGCCTGATACATCTGATCTCGCCGCTGCCGAGGCAATGGATACCACCGATCCGCTGCGCGTCTTTCGCGAGCGGTTCATTTTGCCGGAAGGCGTTATCTATCTGGATGGAAATTCGCTTGGCGCTGCTTCCTGCACCGTTCTTGCCGAACTGGAAAAGGCAGCAGCAGAGGAATGGGGACAAGGGCTGATCCGCAGTTGGAATAGCGCCGGATGGTTCGACCTGCCCTACCAGCTTGGCGACAGTATCGGCAGGCTGACCGGAGCCGGAGCCGGGCAAACCGTCGTTTGCGACACCACATCAATCAATATCTACAAGACGGTGCATGCCGCACTTGCGCTGCGCCCGGATCGCCATGTCATTGTCGCCGAAGGGGGTCATTTCCAACTGACCTCTACATGATCGAAGGCGTTGTTTCAACACGACCGGATATTTCGTTGCGCCTGGAAGGTGTGGACGCACCGGCAATCGAGAATCTGATCGACGACAAGACCGCCGTGGTTCTGGTCAATCATGTGAATTACAAGACCGGCGAACTGCGTGACATGGCCGCGTTGACCGCATTGATCCACAAAGCGGGCGCGCTCGTCATTTGGGATTTGTGCCACAGCGCCGGTGCCATGCCGGTTTATCTGGACGGGGCTAAAGCTGATTTTGCCGTTGGCTGCACCTATAAATATCTCAATGGCGGGCCCGGCGCGCCTGCTTTCATTTATGCAGCCCAACGCCATCACGCGGGCATCAGTCAGCCACTCAGCGGTTGGTGGGCGCACGCCCGTCCCTTTGCCATGGAACGCAGCTTTGCCGTTGGCGAGGGCATTCGCCGCTTCCAATGCGGCACGCAGCCGATGCTCTCCTTGCGCGCCTTGAAGGGTGCGCTGGATATGTGGGAGGACATCGACATGAAGGCGTTGCGGCGAAAAAGCGTTGCCCTGACCGACATGTTCATCGAACTGGTTGAAGAAAAATGTGGCCGCTATGGCGTTACGCTGGAAACCACCCGCGACAGTGCCAGGCGCGGCAGTCAGGTCTCGTTCGCCCATGACAATGCCTATGAGATTATGCAGGCTTTGATCGAGCGCGGTGTCATTGGCGATTTCCGGGCACCATCTATCCTGCGTTTCGGGTTCACCCCGCTCTATATTGGTTATCGCGATGTCTGGCAGGCCGTTGCGGTGATGGAAGACATTCTGCGCAGTGGCTTGTGGAAAGAAGAACGGTTTGCTGTGCGCTCAGCCGTCACCTGAATGCTTCAAATTCCTAGATAGCGATCCTGAAGTTCGGGGGTAAGGGCGTCAGGTTTTCCCTCGAAAACGGTCACACCCTTTTCAAGAACAAAGCAGCGGTCGGCGACCGGCAAGAGTTCCGAGAGTGTCTTGTCGACGACGAGAATCGATTGGCCTGCCGCCTTCAATTTGCGGATGGCCGCCCATATGTCCTGACGGATGACCGGAGCCAGTCCTTCGGTGGCTTCGTCGAGGATCAGGAGACGTGGATTGGTCATTAGCGCGCGCCCGACCGCGAGCATCTGCTGTTCACCTCCTGACAATGTATTAGCATATTGTCCACGCCTTTCGCCAAGGCGGGGAACAGATCGTTGACACGTTCAAGTGTCCAATCATTTCCGCGAGCCGCAACGAGGAGATTTTCTTCGACTGTGAGGTTGGGAAAACAGCGGCGCCCTTCCGGCACGAGGCCAAGGCCAAGCCGCGCGATGCGGTGTGACTGCATTCCGGCAATCTCCCGCCCTGTGAAGCTGATCGTGCCATTGCGGGCATGAACCAGGCCAAGAATGGAGTTGATGGTTGTCGTCTTGCCCATGCCGTTGCGCCCCATCAGCGCAACCACTTCACCGTCCTCTATGGCAAGGTCAACGCCGAACAATGCCTGGGAAGCCCCATAGAATGTTTCGACACCGCGAAGCGAGAGCAGGCTCATGCTGCTTCTCCGAGATAGGCGCGGCGCACTTCAAGATTGCCGCGAATTTCGTCCACGGTTCCCGTGGCAATGATGCGGCCATAAACCAGCACCGAAATGCGATCGGCAAGCGCGAAAACCGCATCCATGTCGTGTTCGACCAGTAGGATCGGCGCTTCCTGGCGCAAGCCGTCGAGGAAGCGGGTAAGGTCCTTCGATCCTTCCGGTCCCATGCCGGCCATGGGTTCATCAAGCAAGAACGCTTTGGGGCCAAGGGCCAAGGCAATGGCAATTTCCAGTTGCCGGCGTTCGCCATGTGAAAGCTCGGCTGCCACGATATGTGCCCTTGAAGCAAGGCCGACGCGTTCCAGCATTGCCAGTGCAGGCTCAGTCAAGGACTTGTCGGCTGTCACCGCGCGCCAGAAGCGAAAGCTCGATCCTTGCTGCGCCTGAACGGCCAGCATGACGTTGCGCAAGGCCGAAAATTCGGGAATGAGCGATGATATCTGGAAGCTGCGGCCAAGACCGTGGCGCACCCTTGCCGCAACGCTCAACCCGGAAATGTCCTTTCCAAGAAACCGGATCGACCCCCGGTCGGGCGTCATGGCCCCTGATACTTGATGAATAAGGGTGCTTTTGCCAGCGCCGTTCGGACCTATCAAGGCGTGGATTTCCATCTCCCTCAGATCGAGGTTGACGCCGTCCGTTGCTTTCAAAGCGCCGAAGCTTTTTTCAAGATTGCTGATTTCGAGAACCGGTTCAGCCATGGCGTGCCTTTCCAGCGACAAGTCCAAGCAGACCACCGCGTGCAAACAGCACCACACCAAGCAGGATCAGGCCAAGGAAGAACTGCCACCGTTCGGTGATGCCGCCCAGTGCGTATTCGAACACGACATAGACCACGGCACCGGCGACGGGTCCGAACAGGCGGCCCTTGCCACCAATAATGATGAGAACGATCAGCTCGCCCGACATTTGCCAGGAAAGCATGGAGGGGCTGACGAACCGGTTGAGATCGGCAAACAGTGCACCGGCAAGTCCGGTCAGCATCGCTGAAAACACGAAAGCTACCAGTTGGATGTTGAAAGGGACAATGCCAACCGCTGCAAGGCGGCTCGGGTTCTGGCGCGCTGCTTCCAGCGCCGTTCCAAATCGTGAAGCGCGCAACACCCCGAAGAGCAGGAGTGCAAGCATCAAGACAGCGAAGCAGATCAGGAAATACGGCAGCGGCTGCATCGTGTTCACGCCAGGAAAGGCATTTCGAACGTAGATCGACAGCCCGTCTTCGCCACCGTAGGCGGGCCACGAGATGGCGAAATAGTAAATCATCTGGGCAAACGCCAGCGTGATCATGATGAAATAGACACCTGAGGTGCGAAGGCTGATTGCGCCGATTGGCAAGGCAACCAGCCCGCAAATGGCAAGTGCGGCAATCCAGATCACCGGCATGGAGGTCGTGGCCGAAATGCCAAACAATAGCGGTTCAGCGTTAAAGGCATGGGTTGCGAAAATACCGGCGATATAGCCGCCAATGCCGAAAAAGGCGGCGTGGCCAAACGATACCAGACCGCCAAGGCCAAGGGCGATGTTGAGGCCGAGAGCCGCCAAAGCAAGAATGACAATTCGCGTGGCCAGCGTGATGTAGAAGGTCTCACCAGCAGCAGAAGCCGCCAGCGGGAACGCAAACAATAGAAGGATGACGAACACGTTGGCGCTATTCTGGCGGATCGTGTGTGTCATCAAATCTGCGCCGAAAACAGGCCGCGCGGGCGAAAAGCCAGGATCAATGCCATGACGATGTAGATCAGCATGGAGGCGAGAGCTGCACCAACCATGCTGGCCTGCGAAACAGGCAGGACGAGTGTCAATAGCTTGGGTAACAGGAAACGGCCCATCGTATCGACTACACCAACGAGAACTGCACCGACAAGCGCACCCTTGATCGACCCGATACCTCCTATGACAATCACGACGAAAGCGAGAATAAGCGCGGGTTCACCCATGCCAACCTGTACGGATTGAAGAGCGCCGACCATTGCCCCGGCCAGACCGGCAAGAGCCGCGCCAAGTGCAAAGACGACGGTGTAGAGGGTGCGAATGTCGACGCCGAGTGCGGCAATCATTTCGCGGTCCGATTCACCCGCACGAATGCGCATGCCAAGGCGTGTGCGCGAAATCAGCAAATAGAGGCCGATAGCTACCAATATCCCGACACCGATGATCGCCAGCCGATAGAGCTGATATTGGCCTCCGCCCGGAAGAGCAACCGCGCCTTGTAGCAGTGGCGGAATATCGAGATAAAGCGGAAAAGACCCGAACAGCCAACGTGTGCCTTCGGACAGGATGAGGATCAACGCGAACGTTGCCAGTACCTGATCGAGATGATCGCGTTCATAAAGACGGCGTATGACGACAATCTCCATGATGGCACCTGCGGCAGCGGCAGCGGCAAGGCTTGCGGCAAGGCCGACCCAGAACGACCCCGTTGCTGCTGCGACTGCCGCGCAGGCGAATGCGCCGATCATGTAGAGGGAGCCGTGGGCAAGGTTGATGAGCCCCATGACGCCGAAGATCAGCGTCAGCCCAGCGGCGATGAGGAACAGCATCACGCCGAGTTGTAACCCGTTCAGCAATTGCTCGATCAGAAGGGCAGCGGACAAGCGGATTGTTCCGATTTGTTTGCGGATTTGGGTCGGTAAGCCGCGGCGGGCCGGCGTTTAGTGGAACCGGCCCGCCGCAACGAAGCTATGCAAGCCTACATCTTGCATTGATCGGCGTAGGCATCCTTGTGGTGTTCGAATGCGGTGCCAATGATCTTGTTGGTCAGCACGTCGCCTTCCTTCACCACCTCGCGAACATAGATGTTCTGGATCGGATGGTTGTTGGTGTTGAAGGAAAATTCACCGCGCACCGACTTGAAGTCGGCAGCCTTGAGCGCGGCCCGGAAGGCGTCCTTGTCCTTGACACTTGCCTTGGACATTGCCGACAGGATCAAATTGGCCGTATCCCAAGCCTGTGCAGCATAAATGGAGGGAAGCCGCTTGTATTCCGTAGTAAAGGCCTCGACGAATTTCTTGTTGGCGTCGTTGTCGAGGTCTTTCGACCAGCTTGCCGAGTTCTTGACACCAAGGGCAGCGTCTCCGATAGCCGGCAAAACATCCTGGCTGAAGGAGAAACTCGGGCCAAGCACCGGAATGTCGATACCGGACTGGGCATATTGTTTCATAAAGGCGATGCCCATGCCGCCGGGCAGGAAGAAAAATACCGAGTCGGCACCCGATGCGCGGATTTGCGCGATTTCGGCTGCATAGTCCGTCTGGCCAACCTGCGTGTAGAGTTCGCCAGCCAGTTCACCCTTGTAGTAACGCTTGAAGCCGGTCAGCGAATCCTTGCCAGCCGGGTAGTTGGGGGCAAGGATGAAAGTCTTCTTGTAGTCCTTGTTGGCATATTGGCCCATCGCCTCATGGAAATTGTCATTCTGGTAGGCAACGTTGAAATAGTTCTTGTTGCAATTGGCGCCCGCCAGCGCCGAAGGCCCGGCGTTTGGCGAGATGTAAATTACATCTTGAGCGACGGCGTTTGGCACGACAGCCATGGCAAGGTTCGACCAGATGATGCCTGTCATCAGATCGACCTTGTCGCTCTGGATCATCTTTTCGGCAATCTGCACGGCAAGTTCCGGTTTCCTGGCGTCGTCTTCAACGACCAGTTCGACGTCCTTGTTGCCCGATTCTTTCATTGCCAATGTGAATGCATCACGCATATCGACACCCAGACCGGCACCGCCGCCTGAAAGGGTCGTAATCACACCGATTTTTACAGGCTCGGCTTGTGCAAAGCCGGATACTGTCATTGATAGGCCAAGCAGGCTGGCCGCCAGAATACCGCGCATATGGTTCTCCTTCCCGAATGTTCCCGTTTAGGGCTTTTTGGTTTCTTTACAGTTTTGTGCGAACTTTCCAGAGTTCTGGAAACAGTTCAACCTCAAGCATCTTTTTAAGATAGGAAACGCCTCCTGTTCCGCCGGTTCCTGGCTTCAAGCCGATAATTCGTTCAACCGTTGTGACATGGTTGAAACGCCAGCGCCGGAAATAATCTTCGAAATCGACGAGTTTCTCGGCCAGTTCGTAAAGCATCCAGTAACGGTGCGGCTCCCGGTAGATGGCTTCCCATGCAGCCATGACCTCAATGCTCTCGGTGCGCGTTTCACGCCAGTCGCTCCGCGTGGCATCAATTCCAACATCGAAATTGTTGCGCGCAAGCAGCAGGATTGCTTCATCATAGAGCGAAGGGCGGGCGAGGATAGCCTCCAGCTTTTCACCAATCTCAGGCCGGTGGCTATGTGGCCCAAGCATTGCGAGGTTGCGGTTGCCCGCCAGAAATTCGATGGCGCGATACTGCCATGACTGAAACCCGGAAGATTGTCCAAGTGAGCCGCGAAACTCTGTGTATTCGCTGGGCGTCATGGTTCTGAGGACGTCCCAGGCATAGTTGAGCTGTTCGAAGATGCGTGCGACCCGTGACAACATCTTGAAGCATGGTTGAATGTCGTCCTTGCGCACGCAGTCGATGGCACTGTTGAGTTCATGCAAAGCAAGCTTCATCCAAAGTTCAGAGACCTGATGCTGGACGATGAACAGCATCTCGTCATGAGCGGTGGAAAGTGGTGCCTGCGCGTCGAGAACCTTTTCCAGATGCAGATAGTCGCTATAGGACATGCGCCCTTCGAACGACATCTGCGCACCTTCATTGCGCGGATCGAGGGCTTCGCTCATCGAGGCTGTTCCGTTCTCAACCGAAAGCGCTGGATCTTGCCGGTTTGCGTCTTTGGCAGGCTGTCGATAAACCTGATCGAACGCGGATATTTGTATGGTGCGATCGTCGCCTTGACATGATCCTGCAATCGCTTCGCCGTCGCCTCGTCGGCGGAGATGTCCTTGACCAGAACGACGTAGGCCGTGACGATCTGGCCGCGCTCGCTATCGCTTGCACCGATGACCGCACATTCGACCACGTGCTCATGAGCAAGGAGTGCCGCTTCGACTTCCGGCCCGGCAATATTGTAGCCGGAACTTACGATCATGTCGTCGGATCGGGCGGCAAAATGAAAGAAGCCGTCTTCATCCTGCACAAAGGAATCTCCGGTCAGGTTCCAGCCATCGCGAACATAGTTGGTTTGCCGCTCATCGGCCATATAGCGGCAGCCGGTTGGGCCGCGCACGGCCAGTTTTCCAACGGTTCCGCGGGCGACCTCTTGCATGTCGTCATCGACCACGCGCGCTTCATAGCCCCCAACCGGCTTGCCGGTCGATGCTGGCTTCATGTCGTCGAAACGGTTCGAGATGAAGATGTGCAGCATCTCGGTTGCGCCGATGCCGTCGAGGATCGGCTTGCCGGTTTTCTGGACCCACTCTTCGAACACGGGTGCCGGCAGGGTTTCACCGGCAGAAACCGCAACGCGCAACGAAGACAGATCGGCACCGTCGTCCATGGCTTTCATCATCGCCCGGTAAGCGGTCGGTGCTGTAAAACTGATCGTTGCCTTATATGTTTCGATAATCTCGATCATGTTGGGAGGCGAGGCATTTTCAAGCAGCGTAGCCGTCGCGCCAAAACGCAGCGGGAAAATCGCCAGACCGCCGAGGCCAAACGTGAAGGCCAGTGGCGGTGAGCCGACAAATACGTCATCTGGCGTGACCGCGAGCACTTCCTTGGCATAGCTGTCAGCGATGATCAGCAGATCACGGTGGAAGTGCATCGTTGCTTTTGGCACGCCGGTCGTGCCGGAAGTGAAGCCGAGAAGCGCCACGTCATCGCGACCCGTCTTCACCGCTTCGAACAGGACTGACTTGCCAAGTGCAATACGGTCGAGTTCGGCATCATGATTGGCGGTGCCGTCAAAGCCGATGACCTGTTTCAGGAAAGCGTTGCCCTTTGCGCATGTGACCATCTCGTCCATCAGGCGGGTGTCACATAGTGCAAGTACAATCTCAGCCTTATCGACGATCTTGGCAAGTTCTCCAGCGCGTAGCATCGGCATGGTGTTGACGACAACCGCACCAGCTTTGGTAGCGGCCAGCCAGCATGCCACCATGGCAGGATTGTTGGCTGAGCGGATCAGCACACGGTTGCCGGGCTGGATGCCATAATCTTCGACCAAAGCGTGTGCGAGCCGGTTGGTCCAGTCCGACAGTTCCTTGTAGGTGCGTCTACGGCCATTACCGATCAGCGCGGTATGGTCGCCAAGTCCCTTCTCAACCATGCGGTCTGTCAATTCGACCGCAGCATTGAGGAATTCGGGATACGCGAAACCATCAAGCAGAAATTGCGGCCATTGATCTTGCGGCGGAAGATTATCGCGCGTGAACGTGTCGGAATGCACAGTGGGGCCAAGCATGATCGTATTTTCCTCCCGGTCACCTGGACAGAATTCTGTTCCTGCGTTTGCCTGCGGCGATGGGGCTGAATGTCCCGTCTTCCAGCTAACCCGCGCAAGGTTCGAACAATGCCATCCAATGTGCCAAAGCATCGTCGCACCACCTGAAAATTATTTCAATCCTAAAGTGTTTGCCGTCTTGAAGTGACTTCACGAGGCAAGGCTGGACTGATAGAGCGCTGACAAGGCTTGAGGCTCACGGAGATGGTCATGTTTGCTCGTCGGATCGAGAATTGGGATGATGCGTATACCAACAGCGCACATATCGCGGGAGGAGAGCGTTGGCCGGCGGCATGGGTAGAGCCAGCACAGACCTTTCGCGATGAACAGGTAGCGCGTGGCAGGGCAAAACTTGACCTCGTTTATGGCAAAGGGCCGCGCAACCGCTTCGACCTGTTCTTGCCGGATGGTACCCATTCAGACAAGCCACGTGGGCTGGTGGTGTTCATTCATGGCGGTTACTGGCTGCAACTGGACAAAAGCTACTGGTCACATCTGGCGGCGGGCTCGCTCGCGCATGGATATGCTGTTGCCATGCCTTCCTACACGCTATGCCCTGATATTCGTATCTCCGGTATTGTTGCGGAGATCGGCGCGGCGATCACTGCGGCAACCGAACTGGTGGCAGGACCGCTGATGCTGACCGGGCATTCGGCTGGTGGCCATCTGGTCAGTCGCATGGCGTGTACGACCTCGCCGCTAGGAAATGATTTGCGCGCGCGCCTTCGCCACGTCGTTTCAATTTCCGGCGTCCATGATTTGCGCCCGTTGATGCGCACAGTCATGAACGAGAAACTCAACATTGACGAATCTGAAGCCCTCTCGGAAAGCCCGGTCTTGCTTCGACCTGTCGATAATGCTCGTCTTACCTGCTGGGTGGGTGGCAGTGAGCGTGCGGAATTCGTGCGCCAAAACGCTCTTCTTGCAAACATCTGGACCGGACTTGGTGCGGCGACGGCCACATTTGTCGAGCCGGACAAGCATCATTACAGCGTTATCGATGGGCTGATGGACCCTGCTCATCCCTTGACGCAAACCTTACTTGGCGAGTGCTGAAGCCCAATACTGCTCTCATTCAGGATTGAGTTAGCCCGAGCCAGATCGGTTTGGCTTGGGTGGTGTCGTGCGCCTGGTTAATTGCGCAATTATGATTGCAATTAATTGCAATCATGGTAAGAGACTACGGTCGAAAGCGCCGGGGCCATGTCCACGCCAGTGAAAGACATCCGCACGCATTTGCGCATTCTAAGAGTTCGAACAGAGGGGTTCTTATCATGGCAGTCAAGCCTGAAGTCACCGCATTTTTCGACCCAAAAACCTGGTCGGTCCAATATGTGGTTGCCGATAAAGCGGCAAAAAAGTGCGCGGTGATCGACCCGGTCTATGATTTCGAGGAAAAGTCTGGCCAGACGGCGTCGAAGAATGCTGACAGCATTCTCGAATTTGTCGCCAAAAATGGCTATGAGATCGAATGGGTTCTCGATACGCACCCACACGCCGATCATTTTTCGGCAGCGCACTATTTCAGTAAAAAGACCGGCGCGCCCACAGCCATCGGGGAAAAGATCACGGATGTCCAGCAACTCTGGAAGGGGTTTTACAACTGGCCCGATTTTCCCGCCGACGGCTCTCAATGGGACCGCCTGTTCGCTGATGGGGATACGTTCAAAATTGGAAATATCGACGCGAAAGTAATGCATTCTCCGGGGCACACGCTCGCTTCGATCACCTATGTCATTGGCGATGCCGCCTTTGTCCATGACACGCTGTTCATGCCCGATGGCGGCACCGCACGCGCCGACTTTCCGGGTGGCGATGCCAAGGCGCTGTGGGCGTCCATTCAAACGATCCTGGCGTTGCCAGGCGAGACCCGCGTGTTTACCGGTCACGACTACCAGCCAAACGGGCGTGAGCCGCTTTGGGAATCGACTGTCGCAGAGCAGCGGGCAAAAACATCCATGTCTCGAAATACGAGACGGAAGATGCTTTCGTTTCGATGCGCAAGGCCCGCGATCAGACACTCGCCATGCCAAAGCTTATCCTTCAGTCGTTGCAGATCAACACCAATGGCGGGCGTCTTCCTGAACCTGAAGCAAATGGAGCGCGGTATCTCAAAATACCGCTCGATCTGTTTCAAGACCCGTCGTGGGGCTGACGCGATGATTGAAAAGCTCTCTTACGAGGCAGCAGACCTGAAATCCAATGTCGATGAAGCTTCTGCTTTCCTCAAGAAGCTGTCCAACCCGGATCGACTGCTGATTGCCTGTGCACTTGCAGATGGCGAGCGCTCTGTTCGTGAACTTGAAGATTTGCTTGGCATCCGCCAGCCGGGACTGTCGCAACAGCTCGCCGAACTCAGGGAGGCGGGCCTTATCACCGCGCGCAAGGACGGCAAGCAGGTTTTCTACCGTTTGGGTGACCCGCGCGTTGAGGTTTTCATTGGGACGATGCACCAGTTATTCTGTGCCGCAGACCGCTCAGACGCGATGCCGAAAGGGCGACCGACATGACCGAATTCACACCATTGCTTTCTCTCTGGGCGGAGCCTTGATCGGTATCGCTGCCGTTCTGCTGTTGGCTACACATGGGCGCATTGCCGGTATGACAGGCATTTTGTCGGGCGTCCTGCCGCCGGTTGCGGCGGATTGGAGTTGGCGGGCTGCCTTTCTTATCGGAGCGATTGCCGCCCCGGCTCTTATCGTTGGATTGTTTGGCGTGCCCATTGCATTTCAAAGCGCACTGCCAGCGTCATTGCTCTTTGTCGGAGGGCTTATTGTCGGCGTCGGTGTTCATTTCGGAGCCGGCTGCACCTCCGGTCATGGTGTTTGCGGCATTGCGCGCATCTCCCGGCGCTCGATCATGGCAACCGTGGTTTTCATGATTTCGACCACCATCACCGTCTTTGTCGTTCGCCACATGCTGGGAGGTCTTGCATGACCCGCCTCATAACAAGTCTTTTGATCGGTGCCGTTTTCGGCACTGGCATTGCCATTTCCGGGATGATCAATCCGGCAAAGGTACAAAACTTCTTCGACTTTGCCGGCACATGGGATCCGTCGCTCGCATTCGTCATGGGAAGCGCCCTGCTTGTGACGTTCGCCGGCTACCGTGTTGTCCTGAAACGCAGCACCCCGATTTTCGACAGAACCTTCCATCTGCCAACGCGGCGCGAGTTCGACATGCCCCTCATCGCGGGTTCAACGGTATTTGGCATAGGTTGGGGCATCACCGGGTTTTGCCCCGGCGGGTCCATTCCGGCGCTCGGCCTTATGGAGCCGAACGCGCTCATCTTCGTCATTTCGATGGTTTGTGGCATTGCCCTGGCACGGTCAGCGCGTGCGCTGTTTACAGCCGGTGCGACGTCCAAGGTAAACTGAAACGGATCGCATTTTCAGCGATCCGTTTTCGAAGCAGGGCAAACAGTCGGCTCAACCCTCTGACTGGCCGGTTATTCTTCGTCGGGCTCAGATGATTTCAGAGCCGTAAGCTTGGCGAACACGGCACTGGCATCGAGTTCGGCGTCTTCGTCTTTCGGCTTTGGCGCTTCCGGCACCAATCGCTCGGTAAGAGCTGCGGGGAGCAACGTGTCGCCGGTCGGCTGCGCCTGTTCGCGGCCACGCGAGGCGCGGTTGACCTCCATGTCGAGGTCGATTTGCGAGGCAAGCCCCAACATCACCGGATCCATCGGCACCAGGTTGGCCGCGTTCCAGTGCTTGCGTTCACGGATTTGCTCGATTGTCGATTTGGTCGTGCCGACAAGGCGCGAAATTTGCGCGTCTTTCAGTTCGGGATGATTGCGAACCAACCACAAAATGGCATTTGGCCGATCCTGCCGCTTTGACAATGGCGTGTAGCGTGGGCCCTTACGCTTTGATTCGGGGACCCGCACTTTCGGCTCGGAAAGCTTGAGGCGGTGATTGCTGTCCTTTTCGCCCAACGCGATTTCCTCGCGGGTCAACTGGCCGGTCATGATCGGGTCCATGCCCTTGATGCCTTGGGCAGCTTCACCATCGGCAATCGCCTTGACCTCCAGCGGGTGCAATCCGCAAAACTGTGCAATCTGCTCGAATGAGAGCGCAGTGCTATCGACCAGCCAGACGGCGGTCGCCTTGGGCATGAGCAATGTATTGGCCATCGCAAAAATCCTTCTCGCTCGCCCGCGTTCCCGCGCGGGCGGTGGTTATAGAGCCACCAAAATGGGAAATTCCGGGTCTGTATAAACGTGTTCGCCGCCGGGAGCAAGAAATTCCGGGACGCTTTGATGAAGGATTGATGCTGATAGTACAAAAACGAAACCCGCCGGACGTATCCAGCGGGCTCGGAACCAGCGGCGCGGTAGTCGCGCCAAGCGGCGGTTCTGCTTGGGTGGCCGCTTTTCTTTACAGAGCGGCGCGGGCGACCCTGGTGATGTCGGCGCGGTTGATGCCGAGGTCATTCAGTTCGCGGGAATTCAGCCGGCTCAGTTCACGTACGGTCTGCGAGTAACGGCGCCAGTTCTGGTAGCTGCGGATCAGGTTCATTTCTTTTCTCCAAAAATCGTCTGTTTGAATTCGATGATGCTTAGATAGGCATTTCTGCACAAGAATTGAACAGACTCTTTTGCATAGCGGGATTGCGTTTGTTGCAATGCAGCATAAAGAAAGTGTTTATTTTTTAGGCTTTTAGCCGACGTCGAGGACGATCTTGCCGATGAGATTTGCCTCTTCCATCCGTTCGTGCGCGCGCCATGCCTCTTTAAGGGGGAAAATCATGTCCATGACCGGTGCGACCTTGCGCACGGCGAGGAGTGGCCAGACCTGCGCCTCGAGCGCTGCGGCGACGGCTCCCTTGAATTCGACACTGCGCGGGCGAAGTGTCGAGCCGGTGTGAATGAGCCGTTTCAACATCAGTTTGGAGAAATCAGCACTTGCCACTGCCCCGCCCTGCGTTGCGATCTGGACGATGCGCCCCTCAATCGCGGCGGCGGAATAATTGCGACCGACATAGTCTCCACCGACCATGTCGAGAATGACGTTCGCCCCCTTGCCGTCGGTTGCATCCTTTACAGCTTGAACGAAGTCTTCTTCGCGGTAGTTGACCGCCCGGTCAGCGCCAAGCCTGAGACAGGCCGCGCATTTCTCGCTGGTCCCGGCTGTGGCAATGACATAGGCACCAAAGGCAGAGGCAAGCTGAATGGCTGTGGTGCCAATCCCCGAAGAGCCGCCATGCACCAGAAGTGTTTCGCCGGCTTTCAAGGCTCCGCGTTCAAACACGTTGCTCCATACGGTGAAATAGGTTTCAGGCAGGGCGGCAGCCTCGGTGTAGGTGAAGCCTGCGGGCAGGGGTAACGCATGGCTGGCATGGGTGACGGCGTATTCTGCATAGCCGCCGCCCGGCGTCAGGGCGCAGACTTGATCGCCGAGACACCAGCGCGCTGCACCTTCGCCAAGAGCGGCCACCTCGCCTGCCACTTCCAGGCCAGGCAGGTCGGACGCGCCGGGAGGTGCGGGGTAGGCCCCCTTGCGTTGCATGAGGTCGGGGCGATTGACGCCGGCAGCGTGGACGCGGATGAGTATCTCGCCGGGGCCGGGTTGCGGCACGTCGCGCTTTTCCGGCTTGAGCACCATTGGCCCGCCCGGCGTTGAAATGGCTACCGCCATCATCGTTGCCGGGGTTTTGTGCGCGTTCGCCATTCATCGTCTCCGTGATTGCCGGTTTAGAGCATCGGGCGGCCATTGCATATTTGTATTTGCCCTATGTATGCTCGCATACAGCATAGGCAAATTGCCCAAATCAAATAAATCGGGCCGGGTAAATCGGGCCAAGAAAATCGGGGATAACAATGGCGATTTTCGACGAAGACTCCAGAAAGAAGCCGCAAACGCACGAGATAGGGCAGGATTTGTCATTGCTCTCCGTTGGCGAACTGAAGGAACGCGTCACCTTGCTACAGGCTGAAATCGCACGGCTTGAGGTCGAGATCACCGAAAAAGATACAACGAAATCAGTAGCGGAAGCATTATTTCGCCGATGAAACCTAGAAAAGTTCTCGCCTGCCGCCGAAAAGCCTGAAACGCTCTGTCCTCAGCATATTTGTCCCGTCGATTCGTTTAGGGTCAGGACTCATTGATGTTTGCAGCCTACCGACCGATCCTCTCCTTGTTGCGTGGCACGGCCTTCCTGTTGGCTGCGTCGGGCCTGCACGGATTGCTTCTGCCGCTGCGCGGCCAGATGGAAGGGTTTTCGACGGCGTCGCTGGGTCTTATGGGAACGGCCTGGGCGGCGGGCTTCGTCACTGGTTGCTACTTTGCGCCGCGTATTGTGCGCCGTGCCGGACATGTGCGCGCCTTCGGCACGTTAGCCGCCTCCGGTGCCATCATCGCACTACTTACGGGGCTTATCGTCGATGAATATGTCTGGATAGTACTGCGCGCCTTTACCGGCTTCGTCATGGCCGGTGCTTTCATGATCATCGAAAGCTGGCTCAACGAGAAAGCCACCAACCAGACGCGCGGGACGGTATTCGGTCTTTATATGATGGTGACCTATGCCTCCATCATGGGCGGGCAGTTGATCGTTGCTGCCGGGGATGTTGGCTCGGCTTCGCTGTTCATGATTACCGGCATCTTCTTTTGCCTGTCGCTTATTCCTACAGCCGTTTCCACCGCCGCGCTGCCTCAACCGCTTGAGGATGTTTCGCTGGATCTGAAGGGGCTTTATGCCAATTCGCCGGTCGCGGCCATTGCGTGCTTGTTGATCGGGATTGCCAATGGTGCCTGGGGCACACTTGGCGCTGTCTATGGCGCGCGCATAGGCATATCAACGCCTGAGATCGCGCTGATGATGAGCCTGGTTGTTGTCGCTGGTGCTGCGATGCAGCTTCCGGCAGGACGCCTTTCCGACAAGACGGACCGGCGCTATGTCCTCGCCGGTGCGGCTTGCGGGTCAGCCTTGTTCGGGATTTTCATATTCCTGGTCCAGCCTCGTTCCGGTGTTTTTGTGCTGGCTATTACGGCCGCATATGGCGCATTTGCCTACACACTTTATTCGATAGCGGTGGCGCATGCCAACGACCATGCGCGCGCCGAGGATTTCGTGAAAGTGTCAGGCGGCCTGCTCCTGCTCTACGGATTTGGCACGATGATGGGCCCGTTATTGGCCGCAGCCCTGATGGGATGGCTCCGGCCGGAAAGTCTATTCCTCGCCACGGCGCTCGCACATATCTGTCTGGCAGCCTATACGATGCTGCGTGTCGGCCGTCGTGCGCCTGTGCCGATCGAAGATCGCGATGCATTCAAGACGCTTCCTGTGGAACGCTCGATTACGCCGCAATCGCTGCAACTCGACCCGCGCACAAAAAATGAAACCGACGGTTGAGAATTATCGAACTTCGGCGCACAAATAAGAGATGATGCTTGCCGATGCGTTCATAGCCATTGCCGATCCCAACCGGCGCCATCTTCTCGAAGAACTTCGGCGCGGTCCGAAAACGGTCAATGATCTGGCTTCGGGCTTGCCGGTTTCGCGGCCTGCCGTATCCCAACACCTCAAGATATTACTGGATGCGGGGCTGGTCAGCGTGCATGCGCAAGGAACGCGCCGCGTCTATGCGATTGCGACAAGCGGCTTTTTCAAACTCAACATCTGGGTCGATCAGTTCTGGGAAACCTGATGCATGTCGCCCAAAAGTGGGCTGCGGTTTCTCAGATAGCGATATGCCAGCGATGTCGGCGTCAGTTGAAGTTTACGTCACGGCCGGCAGCGCGAATGGAGACCGAAAAACCAGCCAGAACGTCAATCAGCGTGATTACCATCAAGGTGAAAAACACGGAATGTGCCGCCCCTTTGACCAGCAAGAACTCGACCAGAAACGCTACGAAAATGAAGGTCGATAACAGATGATCGAGCACTGAAGCGTTCGTTGTGCGTGTCGATTTCAAAATTTCGATGAAAAAGAATACCAGACCGATCAGGATCATCAGGTCGCCAAGCGTCATGGTAAAAAGGCCACCCGACATCATCGCTACTGACAGAATTTCTGTCGACCACGGGTCGCCACCAACGCCTGCGCCAAGAAATCCGGCAAGGCCCAGATTATAGATGATGAATGGGATGATCAGCAACGGAACAGCGGCAAACATGTCATATCTCCAAGTTGCACTTACCCTGTAGAAATCCGCACGGCGTTCCGGTCAAGAAATATTGGCCGTTTCACCACAACAAAACGCAAAAAGACCGGCCTGAGGCCGGTCTCGACAAACATCGCATGACAGCAATGTTTTCTCAGCTTTCCTTAGGTGTAAGAACCTGACGCCCACGATACATGCCGGTCTTCAGGTCGACGTGATGTGGACGGCGCATTTCGCCGGAGTTCTTGTCTTCGACATAGGTCGGTGCTTTGAGCGCATCGGCCGAACGGCGCATGCCGCGCTTCGAAGGGGAGGTTTTTCGTTTCGGTACAGCCATGGATGTGCTCCACTCAATTGATCAAAAGCCCGCATGCCCTCGCGAAAGGGCCATTTTCAGGGCCGAATACTAGAAGAAAGTGGCGTGCCTATACACGGCCTTGAAAGATTTGACCAGCACCACGCGGTGTTTTTTTGTCGGCATGGCACTTTCGATCAGTTCAAACAGCCAACATAAGCGCCAGAGCGTGAAGCTCTACGTTCGATAAGGGTTGCCAACCGTTTCAGTCCCCGTCCAGGTTTTGCCGGATTGCGTTCATACGGATTAGGCAGTGTGACGGCAAGAAGGGCTGCCTGCCGGCGCGACAATTTCTTTGCAGACACGCCGAAATGGTATTGGGCGGCCGCCTCGATGCCATAAATGCCCGGCCCCCATTCGGCAATGTTGAGATAAATTTCCATGATGCGGCGTTTCGACAGCACGGCGTCGAAATAGACGGCCAGTGGCAATTCAACGATCTTGCGGACAGCGACCAGCGGCCGGGACCATAAGAACAGGTTCTTCACTGTCTGCATGGTTATGGTGGAGGCACCGCGCGCGCCTTCCCCAGCCAATGCATCATCTATCACGCTCTTCATTTCGCCCAGGTCGATGCCGTGATGAGAGCAGAACTGCCCGTCTTCCGACATGATAACGGAATTGGCCAGGACCGGCGCTACATTATCAAGCGGCACCCATCGCCGCTCATAGGTGGTAAAAGTCAGAGATCTTTCACCATCAGCGTCGAGACCGGGTGGACGAAAGGCGACAGATACACAAGCGTCAGGATCACGGGAACCAGCGCCAGGGCAATCACGAGCTTTATCACGCGCCGCATCCAACGCGTGGTGGCAACATGTTTGCGACCTTTCGATCGCGCCGTCATAGCCCGTCCTTTGGTCACGTTCGCCAACCCTTCATGGTCAATGACCGGTTTGGAAACGGTTTGGCCATGCGGCCTGATCTTTGCACATCATGCCTCGGCATAATCGTGCTTGGCTTCTTGCGCAATGTTCGAGTGTCGGCTACCGCTCGCGGAGATGATGAAAGACGCGCAAATTTCCTTCGAAATGATGCTTGCCGAGCGTGCGGCATCTGTTGAAAATCTGCTTGCGCAGCTTCTCGATGGCCGCGCGCGCTCAGCCGAGATCAAGAGACCTGAACGGCTTATTGCGGCTATGCGCCATGGGGTCTTGAATGGCGGCAAGAGGTTGCGGCCCTATCTCGTCATGGAGAGCGCCGCCTTGTTTGATGCCAATGCTGGCGAGGGGGCAGCCCTTCAGGTGGCGGCGGCGCTCGAATGCGTTCACTGCTACTCGCTGATTCATGACGATCTGCCAGCCATGGACAATGATGCCCTGCGCCGTGGCCAGCCGACGGTGCACAAGGCATTCGACGAAGCGACGGCCATACTCGCCGGCGATAGCCTGTTGACGCTTGCCTTCGATATTCTTGCCGCAGATCCTCTCATGGAAGCGCCTGGCGAGGAGATGTCGGCGCAAACGCGGCTCGAACTTGTGACAGGCCTGGCGCGGGCTGCCGGTCTTGGCGGCATGGCTGGCGGCCAGATGCTTGATCTGGAGGCAGAAAAATGCGGCCCGACGAGGCTGGCATTATTCGCCTTCAGGCAATGAAGACCGGGGCGTTGATCCGCTTTGCTTGCGAAGCCGGTGCGATTTTGTCAGGTGCGCCTCTCGCTGATCGCGAACGAATGGCCGAGTTCGGCTCGGCAATAGGACTTGCCTTCCAGCTTGCCGACGACCTGCTCGACATGACGGCTGATGTCGACCAGATCGGCAAGGCAACAGGAAAGGACGCGGCGGCAGGTAAAGCCACGCTGGCAGCCCTGCATGGTGCGGCGTGGGCGCGAAGGCAGCTTCATGGCCTGGTTGATCAGGCGCATGCGTTACTCGACCCCTATGGCGAGCGTGCAGCGCCACTCAAGCTGGCGGCAGCGTTTGTTGCAAGCCGCAACCGATAGGCTATCGGATCGAAAACCGGCGCTGGCAGCGGAACGAAATTTTAATGCTAATGGAGCGTAATCCCCGCGACTAAGTTTGTGCATATGCGTGGGGTTAAGCGTGCCGGAATATTCTTCATTCATCCGGTCCATCAGGATCAGATATCTGTCTGGCTTGCTGATTCTTGCGCTCGCTGTCGGTGGCGTGATCGTTACGTTGAATCATGCCAATTCATATCGCCAGCAGGTTGATGCGCTGAGCGCACATTTTGTGAATTTTTCGCGAGATTTGAACAATGCGGCAAGTTTCGCCGAAACGGCTGTCACCGCCTGGCGGCCGGAAACACGCGATGAACTTGCCAATGCGGCGCGCAGCCATGCCGAGCGGCTGTTACAGGGAATAACTTCGCTTACCAACGAAGTGGCAACGATTACGCCCAGGCTTCACGAACAGACGGCCGACGAACTCAAATCGGCTTCGATCAATGGCTACCTGCTTTGGTCGGCGCGCGACATGGTGCGCAATCTTAATATCATGGCTGGAGCCAGAAACGTCGATGACTGGAGCGACCGCGAAATTCGCAATCAGAACGAACTTTTTGCCCAACCAATGCTGGTGCGTGCGCGAACAGCTGTAGACAATGAACGCCGCCTTGCCGAAGCTCACAGCGACAGATTGCTTTTCTGGAGCGCCCTCCTGCTGGCCGCGGTCATGGGGGCCGTGGCGTTCTGGAATTTTCGACCGATGGAAAGGGCGATCCGCCTCGCATTTCTGGAATCGGCAACCTCGCTCTACAAGGCAGAAGCCGCAGACCGGGCAAAGTCCGAATTTCTCGCCAACATGAGTCATGAAATCCGCACGCCGATGAATGGAGTGCTTGGCATGGCCGAATTATTGGCAAAAACCGACCTGACGGCGCGCCAGAAGACCTTTACCGATGTGATCGTGAAATCCGGAAATGCGCTGCTTACCATCATCAATGATGTGCTGGACTTCTCAAAGATCAACGCTGGACAGCTTACCCTTGATCCGGGACCGTTCCGGCTTGGAGAAGCCGTCGAGGATGTCGCCACTCTGGTATCGGCGCGCGTTGCCGAAAAGAACCTTGAACTGATTGTACGGATTGATCCCCGGCTTCCGGCATTCGTCATTGGCGATGCAGGGCGTTTTCGCCAGATCATCACGAATTTGCTCGGAAATGCAGTGAAATTTACCGAAAGAGGGCATGTTCTGATCGATGTCAGCGGCGAAACCGTCGGAAACGTCGTTCAACTCAAGGTGAGTGTGGAAGATACTGGCATCGGTATCCCCGCCGATAAGCTGCAAAACGTCTTTGAGAAGTTTGCCCAGGTCGATTCGTCATCTACCCGACGCCATGAAGGAACGGGGCTCGGCCTGGCCATCGGTGCACGCCTTGTCGACATGATGGGTGGCAAGATCGGCGTTGAGAGCGAAATCGGGCGCGGGTCGATTTTCTGGTTTGCCGTGCCAATGTCCATCCATCAGGCCCAGCCGGAAGATCAGGTCATACCGAGCGATGTCACGGGTGCGCGCGTCCTTGTCATCGATGACAATGGCGTCAATCGTGAGATTTTGCTCGAGCAATTGAAGAGCTGGGGCTTTGATTGCGCTGCCGCTGAAAGCGGTGCGGTGGGCCTCGCTTTCCTCGACCGTGCCTTCCAGCTCGGCGCGTCGGTCGATTGCGTTATCCTCGACTATCAGATGCCCGGCATGAGTGGGGCCGATGTTGCCAAGGCAATTTCTGCCGATAGTCGAATGAAAAGCATCCCCGTCGTTCTCTTGACCTCAGTCGATCAGATCGATTTTGGCAGGCTGGTGATCGACTTCGGCATAGCGGCACATCTGACCAAACCTGCTCGCTCGGCCAACTTGCTTGGCACAGTCATAGCGGTCATACAAAAAGCCCGCAGTCAGGCAGGGAGTGCGCATTTCGTGCGCGAGACACTGGAAAATCGGCAAACTGTTCAAGCCACGCCTGCCGCCCAAAACCATCTTCATGCGCTAACGGCGACAGTTGCGGAGCAATCGAGTTCAAATAACGGGCCGATCGATGTGCTGATTGCGGAGGACAACGAGGTCAACCAGATGGTGTTCGGCCAGATTCTCAGTGGTCTTGGTTTGAGCTATCGCATTGCCGGCAATGGTCGGACCGCCGTGGAAATGTATCGGGTTTTAAACCCGAAGCTGCTCCTCATGGACGTGTCTATGCCCGAGATGAATGGTTATGAAGCAACAAAGGCCATTCGCACGATTGAGGCAGGAAAGAATGCCCATGTTCCCATCATTGGCGTTACCGCTCACGCTCTGGAAGGCGACCGCGAGAAATGTCTCGAAGCCGGAATGGATGACTATCTGTCGAAGCCAATCTCGCCTGATCGGCTTGGCGCGAAAATCGGCAGTTGGTTGAGTGAAACACTGGTGATGAAAACGGCGTAGCCCGCGCCATGAAATTCCGGGCTGGTCATTTAGGTTGAGAACCGTTCAATTTTGATTGAGGCATCAAGGCCAACATGGCCTTGAGTACCTTCAGTCAATCGGTTCAGGCATCAGCTTCGGGTCCGGCTTTTCGGCATGATGCGGGAGATCCTTGCTGGCAATGAAGGTATAGAACATCGGCACGACGAACAGCGTGAACATCGTCCCGATCAGAATGCCTGTGAAGATCACCAGACCCATCGAATAACGGGCAGCCGCACCAGCGCCGCTTGACGTGATGAGCGGCACCACGGCAAGCGCCATTGCCGCAGTCGTCATGAGAATCGGCCTCAAACGAACCTTGGCCGAGGCCACAATGGCATCGCGCCGGCGCATGCCATGAAGTTCACGTTGCTGGTTGGCGAATTCGACCAGCAGGATGCCGTGTTTGGTGATTAACCCGATCAGTGTGATAAGCCCGACCTGCGTATATATATTCAGTGTACCCAGGCCGAGATTGAGCGGCACGACCGCGCCGAAGATCGAAAGTGGCACCGACATCATGATGATCAGGGGGTCACGGAAACTTTCAAACTGCGCTGCCAGAACGAGATAAATGACAAGAACGGCCGCAGCAAATGCAATCAGGATTGCATTGCCCTGCTCCTTTTCCTGCCGCGATTGGCCCGAATAATCGATGAAGAAAGTGTCTGGCAAATTCTGTTGGGCAATTTCCTCAAGCGTATTCAGACCATCTCCAGTACTGACTCCAGGCAAAGGCAAAGCGGAGATCGTAGCGGAATTCAGTTGGTTGAACTGCTCGATGGCGGCAGGCGATGCGTTCGTCGAGATTTTCACCACCGCCGCCAGTGGCACCATGTCGCCCGTCGCGCTGCGGACGAAGAATTGCCCGAGTTTCTCGGGATTGTCGCGATATTCCTGAGGCACCTGCGTGATGATATCGTAGCTGTTGGAATCACGATCGAATTGCGCGACTTCCGCCCCGCCCACAAGAAGGGTTAGCGTGCGGCCGATATCGGCAATCGGCAAATTGAGTGCTGCGGCGCGATCACGATCAATCGTCACCGTCACCTGCGGCGCATCAAACGACATCGAGTTCTGCACGACAATGAAGCGGCCCGAAGCTTGCGCTTTCTTCTTGATGTCTTCGGCTACCTCGAATACCTGCGAGGCATCCCCAGTCGAACGCACCACCAGCGAGATCGGCAGGCCGCCTCCAGAACCGGGTAATGTCGGCGGCGCGAAAACAAATGCCTCAACACCGGCAACATGAGACAGGCGTGCCTGAATATCGGCCTGCAACTCCTTTTGTGAGCGCTCGCGCTCAGCCCAATCCTTGAAGGCAAAGCCGACAAAGGCACCATTGGTCTGGCCGCCAAATGCGACGGCGGCAAACAATGCCCGCGTTTCCGGTATATCCTTGACCTCATCGAGGATCTGATTGACGTATCGTTCGGTGTAATCCGATGTTGCATAGCGTGGTGCCGTTACCAGCGAAAGCAGGAACCCCTGATCTTCTTCCGGGGCGAGTTCGCTGGATGTATTGACGAACATGAACCCGGTCACAGCGACCAGCGCGACAACGATCATCAACGTGACCGGACGATATTTCAACGAGCCGCTGACGAGCTTTTCGTAGACATGCTCGACGCGCCCGAATGTGTTGTCGACAATCTTCTGGAAGCGGCTGTGCGACCCGGCCTTGAGGAGGCGTGCCGACATCATCGGAGTGATGGTAATTGCGACAAGGCCGGAAATAACCACCGAACCGGCAAGCGTCACTGCGAATTCGCGAAACAGCGCGCCGGTCAGCCCCCCGGTGAAGGCGAGCGGTGCGAACACGGCGGCCAGCGTCACTGTCATGGCAACGATGGCAGAGGAAATTTCACGCATGCCGTTGAATGCCGCCTGCATAGGCGCCATGTGGTCTTCTTCCATGTGTCGGTGAATATTTTCAACCACCACGATGGCGTCATCGACGACCAGACCGATGGCCAGGACCATCGCCAGAAGCGACAGCAAATTGATCGAATACCCGAGCGTATACAGCATGAAACAAACGCCGATAAGCGATAGGGGTATCGCGACAATGGGCATCAAAACGGACCGGAACGACCCGAGAAAAAGAAGAATGACCACGACGACGATGGCGACAGCCTCGGCGATGGTCTTGAAGACCTCGTCAATCGACGAAGCGATCTGCTCGGTCGAATCATAGACGACCTCGATCGTCATGCCCTTTGGCAGCGTCTGCTGGATAGTTGGCACGACCTTGTGGATTGCCGACGCAGTGCTGAGCGGGTTGGCGGCCGGCGTCGGGAAAATGGCCAGGAACGTACCTGGCTTGCCATTGAAATTGACCCTGGTATCGGTGCTTTTCGCTGCGAGTTCCACCCGCGCGACATCGCGTAGCCTCACAACATCCCCGTCTTTGGAACGTAGCGGCAACTCGGCGAAAGCTTCGGGCGTCTGTAGCGTCGAGCGTACTGTAATCGAGAAGGCTACATATTCATTTTCGGTCTTGCCCGGAGCCGAAAGGAAATTGGAATTGTTGATCGCGGTCAGCACATCCGATGCGGTTACGCCGCGAGCCGCCAGTTTGATAGGATCGATCCAGACGCGCATCGAATAATCAGCCGCACCGAAGATCTGCACATCGGCAACACCTTCGATGGTTGACATGCGCGGGCGCACAACCCGTTCAATGTACTCCGTCAACTGTTCGGGAGTCATATTCGGGTTCTGCATCGAAAGGTACATCATCGCGAACTGCTGACCGGTACCCTTGACGATCACCGGGTCTTTCGCTTCGCTCGGCAGAACGCCGCGAACGCCTTGAACCTTCGACATCACCTCGGTCAGCGCGACATCGGGATCAGAGCCGAGCTTCATCTGGACGGTGACCGTGCTCGACGAGGGACGGCTTTGCGAGGTGACATAGTCGATGTTTTCGGTCGAAGCCACGGCGCGCGCAATCGGCGCGGAAATGAACCCCTGAATGAGATCGGCGCTGGCTCCGGGATAGACCGTCGTGATCGTGATCGCCGTTTCCTCAACCTTCGGATACTGCCTGATCGAAAGGTTGAAGATGCCCTGGAACCCAAGAAGCAGGATCATGCAGGCAAGCACTGTCGACAGGACCGGGCGGCGGATGAAAATATCGGAAAAGCTCATTGTGCGGCAGCCTGCGAACTGGCGGGTTTCGTCAGGTCAATCGTGTTGTCCACAGTGACCGACATGCCATTGAAGAGCCGGTTCTGGCCTGCTGTCACGACTTCGTCACCGGCAGCGACACCATCCAGAATCTCGACCAGACGACCATTGCGGCGACCCAGCTTGACGAACACCTGCGACAACACAAGCTCCGGCTTTTCTGTTGCCGACCCCGAATTGGCCTCATCAGCCGCTGGCTTGGCCGCTTCCGCTTCGGCGGGCTTTTCATCTGGCTTGGTTCCGGCATCCCCGGTTTCGCCCTTGGCCGCCTTGGCCGGCGTTACGACGAAGATGAAGTCGCCATAGAGACTGCTCGTCAATGCCGTCTGCGGCAGCGCCATGACGTTCTTCTCTACAGGCAATTCCACACGAACCTGCACGAACTGGCCGGGCGTAAGCTTGCCATCGGTGTTGTCGACTTCCGCCCTGATCGTTACCAAACGGCTTGCCGGATCGATCTTCGGGTTGATGCCGCGAATGGTGCCTGCAAATGGCATTTCGCTGCCACCGACGCCCAATCGCACCGTCTGGCCGATCTTGAGCAGCGGAAGCTGCTGTTCGGGGATCGAAAAATCAACCCGCATCGTGTCCAGGTCCTGCAAGGTCACCACCGCCGTGCCCGGTGCCAGATACTGACCAATCTCAATTTTAGGAATACCCACCGTACCGCCAAAAGGAGCCGTCACCTGCTTCTGGTCAAGCACGGCCTGCAACTTTGCTACCCGTGAGATCGATGCCGTAGCCGCGGCTCGTGCCGTCTCAAGGGTTACGTCGGAACCAACACCGCGTCTCTGCAGCTCGATGGCACGGGTAAGCGAGGTCTTGTCCAGCACCTCCTGCGCTTTTGTTGAATCAAGGTCGGCGCGTTCCACCTCGTCATCAAGCTGGACGAGAACCGCCCCGGTTTCGACCTTCTGGTTGGCATGGAAACGAACGTCCTTGACGATGCCCGTTGTTTCCACAGTCAGATCGACGCCCCGCACGGCGCTGACAGTGCCGATGGCCTCAACGCCCGGCGTCCATTCGACAGGCTTGACGACAACTGTCGATACCGTCGCTGCAGGCGGCTTCATCGTGGCAAAATACTGCGTGATCGCATTGTCGCGAAACATGTTGAAGCCAATGATGCCGCCAACGACCAGCACAAGCAGGATGAAGGCGATAATGAAACGTTTGATCAAGATAATCCCCTCGGTCGCACTCGGTATCGGCGGTCGAATGTGCGGATAAATCACTCGCGAGGCGCTTTCGAGCCCCGCATCCATTCTCTTTACTGTACCGTCTGGACGGTAATGTCAATTGCGTTTATGTTCGCCCCACTCCGGAGGCCGAAATGAAAGTACCAAGAACCAACGCGCGCGAAAAGATACTCGAAGCGGCAGCAGATTTGGCCCGCGAATGCGGACCGGGCACGCTATCGCTTGATGCGGTTGCTCACCGCGCGGGCGTTTCCAAGGGAGGGCTTCTCTATCATTTCCCGACCAAAGCCAAGTTGATGCAGGGACTTGTGGAAAGTTATTTGCGCGAATTTGAGCAGGCATTGGAAAGTGCCCGCTCAAAGAGTGACGGCAACGAGAGCCTGCTTGCAATCTACATCCGGCTTACCGCGAGTGAGTGCGCCAAATCGCAGTCTTCCGCTTCATGGATATTTTCGGCCATTGCCGAGGACCCCGACTTTCTCACACCAATAAAATCATTCAGGCGCAAACTTTTCGAACGCCTCAAGGACGTCACTCAAGATAAGAATGCCCTGCTGGTTTGCTATCTTGCCATAGAAGGGCTTCGCAGCATGAACCTCTTTGATTCTGACATTCTCTCCGGGGATGAACGCCAGAAACTCATCTCATCCCTGCTTGAAATTGCCAAATAGACGCCAGAGACAACAGACGGTCGTTCCATCTCTCCCGTTACAATGCCACCCTTTCAGCACGCCGATCAATATATGTAATGACATGGAACGCGTCGGCGATTTATGATGTTGGTGCGTGAAGTGGCCGGGTGGAAGTTTGTGCGCATACCATCCTTGCGCAATCCGATTTTAAACAACGTGACAGCACCGGAAACAGACATGAGACTCTATCGTTTTCTCACCGCCGTTGACGATTCCAGCTTCTGCCACAAGGTCACGGCAGCCTTGAACAAGGGTTGGCATCTATATGGATCGCCTACCTATGCCTATGACAAGAAAGCCAAGACCATGCGTTGCGGCCAGGCCGTGGTGAAGGATATAGACGGTGAGGAATATGTGTCGGGTGAAACGAAGCTGAGCGACTGGTAAGCGGCGCGGGCAAAGGCGTGGCCTATTCGGCGGCTTCCTCAAGTTTTTCCATGTCGTCGTCCGAAAGCCCGAAATGGTGCCCGATCTCGTGGATCAGGACATGCGTGACAATGTCGCCAAGCGTCTCCTCATTCTCGGTCCAGTAGTCGAGCATGGCGCGTCGATAAAGCGTGATCCGGTTAGGCCCCTCACCGGTAGCCGGGTTCCAGCGTTCGGCAATCCCGCGCCCCTCGAACAGTCCCAGAAGATCAAATGGCGTCTCCAGCGACAGATCATCCATGATTTCATCGGTCGGAAATTCGGCAACCTGAATGACAATCTCACCCGTTAGTCTGCGAAATTCCTCAGGCAGATGCGCGTAGGTTTCAAGTGCCAGAAATTCCATCTCCTCGATCGATGGCGAAAGCTCGCCATGCCAGGTACGGGTCTTGTAGATACGGGCCATGCATTGTCCTTTGTCCGCGCATATAGGCGTTTGCGATGAACTCGGCAAATCAGCATCATGCACGCATAATCGCTATCTCCGTTTACCGTCTATAAACCACGATCGACCAACCATGCGCGCATGGCTGATTTGATTCCCTTTCCCCTGAGTTCCCGCACCCATCTTGTCCGCTCGATGGTGGACGATCTGGAATGCGTGCATGGTCCTGCCGCGAGCGAGTTCTGGCGGCTTCGCATTGCCGAAATCGTCGGCGATCTTCGTTCCGCCGGTCTGGAGCCTGAAAAGATTCTGCCAGGAAATTTACGCCCTTCAGGAGGCGGTCCAGGACGAGTTGCAAATCCGCTTCCTTCGCCAGGCATAGATACGAAAGCCGCCCATAGGATTTCCATAAGTGCAAGCGTGAAATCGCAGCTGCCAGGCACTCAGCGATCTATCCGTGTCGACAGGATGATCGAGGACAGGGTGCGCTCCACCCCCTCCATGGCGCCGATCCGGTCGAGCAGGCCATCAAGGGCGCTGATCGAGGCCGATTCGACAATGACAATCATGTCGAAACTGCCGCTGACCGAATGCAGGGTCCGCACCGACGCCAATGCACGTAAGTTGCTCACAACCCTGTCAGCCAGTTTCGGCGTCACCGTCAAAAGCACATGCGCGTGCACCAGACCCTGTTCATATTCTGGCGACAGGCGCACCCCGTAACCGGTAATCACACCACTCGTTTCAAGCCGCTCGATGCGGCTTTGCACCGTGGTTCGCGAAAGGCCAAGCCGCCGCGCCAGTTCGGCGACCGGCGCACGCGCATTCTCACGCAACAGGGAAATCAAAGCCTGGTCGTTGTTTGTCGTCATTTCCAAGTTTTTCCTCGGCGATATGCGCAAATGAGTACGTTGAACTGATCATAAGCACGCTTTCTTTCGACAAGGAAGAGTTCATGCTGGCACGACGTTCATCAATTTCGCGGGGAATTTCGGCCATGAAACAAATTGTCGTTGTTGGAGCAGGCAAGATTGGCTCGACCATTGCCGAAATGTTGGCATCAACGGGCGACTACCATGTCACCATCGTTGATCGATCAGAAGCGCAACTGGCCGCGTTGGAAATACCTGCCCATGTGACGACAGCAACCCTCGATATCGCCATCGAAGGCGACCTCGAAGCGATGTTGGCCGACAAGTTCGCGGTTCTCAGCGCCGCGCCATTTCACCTCACAACCCGTATTGCCGAGGCTGCGGCAAACGCCGGGGTCCATTATCTCGACCTGACGGAAGATGTCGTCAGCACCAGACGGGTCAAGGAATTGGCTTCAGCTTCCGGCCGTAGCGCCTTCATCCCCCAATGCGGTTTGGCGCCGGGCTTCATTTCCATCGTTGCCAATGATCTTGCCAGCCGTTTCGACGCTCTGGAAAGCGTGCGCATGCGCGTCGGCGCACTGCCACAATATCCGTCCAACGCGCTGAACTATAATCTGACATGGAGCACCGACGGCGTCATCAACGAGTATTGCGAACCTTGCGAAGCGATTGTCGAGGGCGAATTGATCGAGGTGCCGCCGCTTGAGGAGCGCGAAGAATTTTCGCTCGACGGCGTTACATATGAAGCCTTCAACACGTCGGGGGGCTTGGAACACTTGCCGAGACGCTAAAAGGTAAGGTGCGTACGCTCAACTACCGCACCATTCGCTATCCCGGACATGCCGCCATCATGAAAGCCCTGCTGAACGATCTCGGCCTGCGTCACCGCCGTGATGTTCTGAAAGATATTTTCGAAAGCGCGCTGCCCGCAACGATGCAGGACGTCGTCATCATCTTTGTCACGGTCAGCGGCCGCAAGAATGGCCGGTTGCTGCAGGAAACCTACGCCAACAAGATCTACAGCCAGCGCATCGGCAGCGCGGTGCATAGCGCCATCCAGATTACCACCGCCTCCGGTATTTGCGCCGTACTCGACATGCTGGCGGATGGCAACCTGCCTGCTACAGGCTTCGTGCGGCAGGAAGATATCGCGCTCGATGCTTTCCTCGCCAACCGTTTCGGCCGCGCCTATGCACAACACGAAATGACGAACCGGTTGGCCAGTTGATCCTCTGACCTCTGCGGCTGTCACGCTTCACCTTTAAATATGCAATGCGTGACCGAGCGCCTTTAATGCAGCCTCCTGGAAGGCTTCGCCCTGCGTTGGATGGGCATGGATCGTTCCGGCAATGTCTTCCAGCCTGGCACCCATCTCCAGCGCCAGGCCGAACGCGGCTGACAATTCAGACACGCCTTGCCCAACCGCCTGAATGCCAAGCACCAGATGATTATCGGTACGTGCCACCACGCGAACAAAGCCATCCTCCCCCTGCCGGGTCATGGCACGCCCATTGGCGGTGAAGGGAAACGTGCCGATCTTGATTTCGATACGGAGTTCTTTCGCCTGTTCCGGCGATAAGCCAACCGTGACAAGCTCGGGATCAGTAAAGCACACCGCCGCAATCGCGCGTTTATCCCAACTGCGGTGATGACCGGCAACGATTTCGGCAACCATTTCGCCTTGCGCCGTGGCGCGATGGGCTAGCATTGGCTCGCCAGTGACATCGCCAATGGCATAGATACCGCGCATGGACGTGCGGCATTGATCGTCGATCCTGATGAACTGCCCGTTCATGTCGAGGTCGATCTCTTCCAGTCCCCATCCATCCGTCACCGGCTTGCGTCCGACGGTGACCAAAACCTTATCGGATGCGATCTTCCGCGCTGCGCCATCCACCGTCTCGATTAGAAGCGCATCGCCCTTGGATGACAGCCCCTTGGCCTGAACACCGGTCAGCACTTCGACACCGAGATCAGCGAGGCACTTCACGACCGGACGGGTCAGTTCCGGATCATATTGCGCAAGAATGCGGGGCAAGGCTTCGACAACCGTAACCTTTGCGCCCATTTTGGCAAAAGCCGTGCCAAGTTCCAGTCCGATATAGCCGCCGCCAACAACGGCAAGGCGGTCCGGAACGCTGGTTAGCGCCAGAGCACCGGTCGATGAGATGATTTTTTCGCCAAATGGCAATGACGCAAGTTCCACGGGCGCAGAACCCGTCGCCACGACAACCGATTCAGCACGAATGACCTGCGTTCCGATCTCGGTCGCAACCTCGACCGTCTTGCCATCACGGAATTTGGCTTTGCCATGAACATATTTGACGCCGGCTCTTTTGAGTAGCCCGGCTACGCCAGTGTTGAGCCGGCTTACGATACCGTTCTTCCAGTCAATAGTTTTGGACAGGTCAAGCGAGGCTGATGGCACTGAAATCCCGAGCGGACTGGTGCTGCCGGTCATGTGTACGGCCTTCTCGAACTCCTCCGCTGCATGAATCATGGCTTTGGAAGGTATGCATCCGACATTGAGGCAGGTTCCTCCCGGTTTGCCTGCCTCGATTATCACGGTATCCAGACCGAGTTGGCCAGCACGAATGGCGCAGACATAGCCGCCGGGGCCGGCACCAATGACAAGAAGTTTGCAGGAAATGTCTTTCATCTGCGTCGCTCTTTCATGGTAACAATAGTTTCCATCTGACCCCGAGGTCGCGCTCCATCTTCACGGCATCAGTCTTCAACAAAGATCATTGCCGGTGTTTCCAGCAGCGCCTTGATACACTGGATAAAGACTGCGGCATCCCAACCGTCGATGACACGGTGATCGAAACTGGATGACAGGTTCATCATCTTGCGCGGGATGAATTGGGTACCATCCCAGACAGGGCGCACCATCATCTTGTTAACCCCGATGATCGCCACCTCCGGATGGTTGATAACCGGGGTCGTCGCCACGCCTCCCATCGCGCCAAGCGATGTGATGGTAATGGTCGAACCGGAAAGCTCATCGCGCGTCGCGGTTCCAGCCTTCGCAGCTTCGGCAAGACGGTTGACCTCAGCGGCACACCCCCACAGATCTCGGGCTTCAGTGTGCTTGACCACCGGCACGACCAGCCCGTTTGGCGTCTGCGCGGCAATGCCGATATGAACGCCGCCATGTTGATGAACGATGCCCGCCTCATCGTCGAACAACGCGTTGAGTTGTGGTTGCTCGGCAATACCTCGAACCATCGCGCGCATCAGGAATGGCAATAATGTCAGCTTCGCCCGTTCTGCCTTCTTTTGCTTGTTCAGCGCCGCACGCAGATCTTCCAGGGCTGTTACGTCGATTTCCTCCACATACGTAATGTGGGGAATGCGCGATTTGGCCAGTTGCATCTTTTCGGCAATCTTGCGGCGCAAACCTACGATCTTGATCTGGTCGATCGCATCGTTGCGAACGAACCCCGACTTCGTTCCCCGTTGAACGGCACCTGACGCGAACGCATCGAGATCTTCATGGCTGATGCGACCTGCGGGTCCGCTGCCTGCAACTTGTCGAAGGTCGATACCCGCTTCTCTGGCGCGCAGGCGCACGGCAGGCGAAGCAATTGGTTTTTCACCTTCAGCGCGTGGTGCGCCACCTGTATGAGCCGGCTGTCCTGCAGCAATTGGCTTTCTTGCCGCCGCAAGCTTTGCTGACCCGGCATCCGTTTGCGAACGCTCGACGGCAGCTTCAGTTTTTTGATCATCGCGCCTGGTTGGCTCCCTGGCCACCGGTTCGGCCTTCGCGGTGACCTTGGCTCCGGCTGCGACATTTCCCTCTCCGGAAACTTTCAGGCGCACGATTGGCGAACCAACCGCCACCGTGTCGCCAATCTCGGCGCCCAACCACATGATTTCGCCATCGGTCGGCGATGGTATTTCAACCGTCGCCTTGTCGGTCATAACGGCCGCAAGCACCATGTCCTCGCGAACGACATCGCCAACCTTGACCTGCCACTCGACCAGTTCAGCCTCGGCTACGCCTTCCCCTACATCGGGAAGCTTGATGACAAATTCTCCCATGTCAGGCCTCCATCGTTGCAACGAGAGCGCGCCCGACCCGTTCCGGGCCGGGAAAGTAATCCCATTCCTGGGCATGGGGGTAGGGCGTATCCCAACCAGCGACACGCGCCACCGGTGCTTCGAGATGATAAAAGCAGTTTTCCTGCACCAAGGCAGAAAGTTCGCCGCCAAATCCTGACGTCAGCGTCGCTTCATGCACAATAACGCAACGTCCCGTCTTGGTCACCGAGGCAACGATCGTATCAAGATCGAGTGGGAGCAAAGTTCTGAGATCAATGATTTCAGCGTCTATTCCGGTTTCTTCGGCAGCCGCCTGCGCCACATACACCATGGTGCCATAGGCGAGAACCGTAACCGCAGCGCCCGCTCGCCGTATCGCCGCCTTGCCCAGTGGAATCGCATAATGCCCATCGGCAACTTCGCCGAGATCATGCTTCGACCACGGCGTTACCGGACGCTCATGATGACCATCGAACGGCCCGTTATAGAGGCGCTTCGGCTCCAGGAATATAACCGGATCGGGGTCTTCGATTGCGGAAATCAACAGGCCCTTTGCATCATGTGGGTTGGATGGCACCACCGTCTTCAGGCCAGCAACATGCGTAAACAGCGCCTCAGGGCTCTGGCTATGGGTCTGGCCGCCGAAAATGCCACCACCGGTCGGCATGCGAACGACAATCGGGCAGGTGAAATCGCCATTGGAACGGTAACGCAGACGTGCGGCTTCCTGAGTCAATTGATCGTAGGCGGGATACATATAGTCGGCAAACTGAATCTCGACGCAGGGGCGCAATCCATAGGCCGCCATGCCTATCGCGGCACCGACGATGCCCGACTCGTTGATCGGCGCATCAAAGCACCGGCTCGTGCCATATTTGGTCTGAAGCCCTTGGGTGCAGCGAAACACCCCTCCAAAAAGCCGACATCTTCACCGAACACCACGACGCGCTCGTCCTTGCCCATGGAAACATCCATGGCATCGCGTATGGCTTCGATCATCGTATGTCTGGGCATGATCAGACCCCCGCCTGCTGACGCTGACGCCTCAGATGTGGCAGTGTCTGTTCAAACACCCCCTCGAACATGTCCCGCGTGGAAGGCTTGCCGCCCGCATGGAGTGTGCCGTGCTGTTCAGCTTCTTTCTGGGCGGTGATAACCGTATCCAGAATCTCGGCTTCCGCCTGTGTATGGCGCTCATTCGACCATATGCCGCGTAAGACAAGGTGGTTTTTAAGCCGCATCACCGGGTCGCCAAGTGGCCATGCATCGGATTCCGTTTTCGGCCTGTAAGCGGAAGGATCATCAGATGAAGAATGAGCGCCGGTTCGATAGGTGACATATTCAACCAGCGTTGGCCCGAGATTCTGGCGCGCCCGCTCTGCAGCCCATTTCGCCACCGCATGCACAGCCAGATAATCGTTGCCATCGACACGCAGCGAGGGAATGCCAAAGCCGAGACCGCGCGCCGCAAACGTACCCACGCCCCCTCGGGCAATGCCCTGGAAGGTTGAGATGGCCCACTGATTGTTCACGACATTGAGAATGACGGGCGCTTTGTAGGTGGAGGCAAACACCAGTGCGGAATGGAAATCGGATTCCGCTGTCGATCCGTCGCCGATCCAGGCCGCCGCAATGCGCGTATCTTCGCTGATTGCCGAGGCCATCGCCCAACCCACAGCCTGAATATACTGGGTTGCAAGGTTGCCCGAGATCGAAAAGAAGCCGTGCTCTTTCGATGAATACATGATCGGCAATTGCCGGCCTTTCAGCGGGTCGGCTTCATTGGAATAAATCTGGTTCATCATGGTGACCATTGGATAGTTATCCGCAATAAGCAGACCGGCCTGACGATAGGTCGGGAAATTCATGTCGCCGGGCAAAAGCGCCTTTCTGAAAGCGCAACTCACCGCCTCTTCACCGAGATGCTGCATGTAAAATGATGTTTTGCCCTGACGTTGCGCCATTTGCATACGGGCATCGAAAGCCCGAAGCGTCATCATATGGCGCAAACCTTGCAGCAATTCTTCGTCGGAGAGCAAACCACTCCACGGGCCGACGGCTTCCCCGATCGGTTCAGCACGCGAATGATCGAAAAAGCCAGATCCCGTATGGTGCGCGGATCGACGTCGATCTCAGGTCGCGGTACGGAACCCGCCTTGGGAATTGCCACATTCGAGAAATCTGGGGTGCCGCCAGGTCTTACTTCAGGTTCGGGAACATGAAAACGTAACATCTCACCCTCGGCCATAGCCTCGTCCTCCAACGGTGCCTCGCGGAACTCTTGCATATTTGCGCGCGTATGCCAGTCCCATTTTCAAGCTGCCAGCGTGCCAACCGTCTTCGCTACACACGCTACACGCTCATTATGGTCGAGTTTCCACGTAATTTTCCATTTTTCCTCGGTGCTGGCGGGCAACAAATGGAACCGCTTGGATATAAGCCGCATTCGAATACTTCGCGCGGCCATTTCTGCACGCACATTGAGGAGGCCACACCCATGATGGCATTCGACACCACGAACCCTCTCGCTGTCGAGATATTCTTGAACGCAGCAAGAGTGTGCTGATGTGGACTTCCATATCCGATCACGAGTTAGTACCACAACCGGCGCCGCTCATGCTAAGGAAGCTCATGGCTCAGAAAAATCCAATGAAGTCGATGCCTGGCTCGCCCGTCCGGACCCGCGCTTTCAGATCATCCTGCTTTATGGCCCGGATCGGGGTCTCGTGGCTGAGCGCGGCCGTGGTTTTGCCGAGAAAACAGGCTTGCCACTCGATGATCCATTCTCGGTCGTGAAGCTTGATGGAGGCGAGGTCGACCGCGGCGACGGACGTCTTGTTGACGAGGCACGCACGGTGCCGATGTTTGCCACTCGCCGCCTTCTCTGGGTTCGCAATGCGAGTGGTCAGAAAGGCTTCGCGGATGATATCAAGGCCCTGCTGGCCGACCCGCCCGGCGATGCCATTATCCTGATAGAAGCCGGGGAACTGAAAAAAGGTACAGGTTTGCGCAGCGCTGTCGAAACGGCGAACTGTGCAATGGCACTTCCATGCTACGGCGATGAGGAGCGTGACATTAATGGCGTGATTGATGAGGAGTTGCAAAAAGCAGGCATGACGATGCCGATCGAGGCGCGCCAGGCATTGCGCAGAAATCTTGGCGGCGACCGGCTTGCATCACGCGGTGAAATACAAAAACTGACGCTTTATGCCCAAGGCGCCAGCGAGATTACCCTTGATGACGTCAAGGCAATGACGGGCGATGTTTCCGGGCAGTCCTTTGATGATGCTGTCGATGCGCTCCTCGATGGCCGCGTTGAGGATTTTGACAATGCATTCACACAACAATGCCAGGCCGGTGGTCATGCCTTCCTGGCGCTTGCTGCAGCCATGCGTCAATTTCAAGCCATACATGCGATGCGCGGCGCAATGGAGGAAAACGGTCGAAATCCAGCAGCTATCATTGCCGCCCACCGGCCGCCGGTATTCTTTGGCCGACGCAAGCTTATGGAAAGAACCCTTGAACGATGGGGCCTGAGTGCAATTGAACGCGTGCTGCTGCGCCTCAGCACAGCCATCCTTCAGACCAGGCGCAGACCCGAGCTTTCAACCTCGCTGGCAAGGCAATCCTTGCTGGGCATTGCGATCGAGAGTTCACGCTTGCACCGGCGTTGATCTAAAAAATATTGCCGGCTAAGAAATTCCGCCTTACTCTATTCTTCTACCGACCAGCGATCTGCCTCAGGCAGCGCTTAGTTTTGCCATCGTCTCGTCGTCAACCTCGAAATTGGCATAGACGTTTTGCACATCGTCGTCGTCTTCCAATGTCGCCACCAGCTTCATCAGTGATTGCGCGCGGTCTTCATCGACGGGAACATTATTTTGCGGCTGCCAGATTGCCTTGACTGACTCTGCTTCGCCCAAAGCGCTTTCCAACACCTTCGACACGTCGCCAAGGCTCTCGAAGGTGCAGTAAATCGTATGGCCATCCTCATCGGACACGACGTCATCGGCGCCTGCCTCGATCGCCGCATCCATCAATTTCTCTGCACTGCCAGCCGTTGCCGGATAGTAAATCTCGCCAACACGGTCCCACATGAACGAAACCGACCCGGTTTCACCCATCGCACCGCCCGCTTTGGTGAAGGCGGCACGGACATTTGACGCGGAACGATTGCGGTTGTCGGTCAACGCCTCGACAATCAGCGCAACGCCACCGGGGCCATAGCCCTCGTAGCGCACTTCTTCGTAGTTTTCCGCGTCTCCCATCGAGGCCTTGTTGATGGCGCGCTGAATGTTGTCCTTCGGCATCGACACTGCCTTGGCATTTTGCACAGCCAAGCGAAGGCGTGGATTCATCGCAGGATCTGGTGCCCCGGACTTGGCAGCGACGGTAATTTCGCGCGCCAGCTTGGAGAACATTTTTGAACGAACCGCATCCTGGCGGCCCTTGCGGTGCATGATATTCTTGAATTGTGAATGGCCGGCCATGGGACCCCTATTGTCTTTTTGCGGCGGTTGGATTGCCGGGCTTATAGATAAATCAGCGCAATTCGTCCAGCAGTGAGCGAACTTCCAACTGACGCCGTTTCCTTCGGGTAGCTCTTCAGTCGATCGAAGATTGATACGACATATCCAGCATGTTTGCCGATCCACCGGTCGTGGACGCAGTTGATCGGCAGCGCATCAAGCCGATTCCAGCGTTCCCGCCCCGGACAGCCCCCGGAAAGCAAGAAGTCGGACGGGAAAATCAGTGCGGGTCAGCCTTGCTCTGCGCAGCCCTTCTGCGCCGCGCCAACATGTTCAAGCCTTCGACCAGCGCCGAGAACCCCATCGCCGCATAAATATAACCCTTTGGCACATGGTAGCCCATGCCGTCGGCAATCAGTGTCATGCCGATCATCAACAGGAAGCCCAGTGCCAGCATGACGATGGTCGGGTTTTTCTCGATGAAATTGGCCAACGGCGTTGCCGCCAGCATCATCACCGATACGGCGACAATGACGGCGATATACATGATGGCGATCTCATCCGTCATGCCCACCGCAGTGATGATCGAATCGATGGAAAACACCAGATCGAGCAGCAGAATCTGGACGATCGCGCCGGTCAGCGTCATCTGCAACGTGCCGCCAACGGTCGCATCCTTATGTTCGGCCGGATCAACCGTATGATGAATCTCCTTCGTTGCCTTCCATAGCAAAAACAGGCCGCCCGCGATCAGTATCAGGTCCCGCCACGAATAACCGTGTTCGAACAATGTGAAGATAGGTGCTGTCAGTTGCACGATGAAGGAAATTGTGGCGAGCAGAACCAGCCGCATTACAAGGGCTGCCGATATGCCGAGCCGCCTTGCTGGAATTTGTTGCTCTTTCGGCAATTTATTGGTGAGGATCGAGATGAAGATCAGATTGTCGATGCCGAGAACGATCTCCAGCACGATCAATGTGAAAAGCGCCACCCAGGCGGTTGGGTCGCTGGCGAAGGCAAAATGCGGCGCAATCGCGTCAAGAAAAGGCATTCGCTGAAACTGTCTCCACCAACAAGGTCATGCAGAGGTAGGGACTAAGGCCGTGATCGTCAATGGCGCTTTTGACAACAAGTCTTGCGCCGATGCGTCCTCAAATCGACGCCGTAAAGAACCTCGTTAGCACGCACGAATAAAGCCAAGGTCTAATATATCTAAACCTCGCGGCGCAGCAGATCCGTCACACCTAGAACCCGTCACTTTTCATCGTCGGTAATGCTGCGCGCTTCCGAGGGAAGCATGATGGGTATCCCGTCACGCACCGGATAGGCGAGCCGTGCAACCTTGGATACGAGTTCACTTCGTGCAGGATCCCAGGTTAGTCGGCCCTTGGTCAGTGGACAGGCCAACAACTCCAGCAGTTTGGGGTCCACGCCCGCCTTCCTGTCACCGCGCTCGCTTGTCATCTCTCAATCCTCGCGCTGCCATTAGAGCAATTCCAGGAAAATGTGCAGCAAATTTCCGTGTGCATTTGCCCGAAGCCAATCTACGAGATTCTCGCCAGATTGCACATATCGGACTCAGAAATGTCAGTCGAGAAAGTGGAAGCGCTGGTTGTTGGCGCGGGACAAGCCGGTCTGCATGATCGTGGCAGAGCTGTCTGACTTGCTTGGCGCGAACGACTGGATCAAGATCGGTTACGGCACCGAGGCGGTACATTTCCATCAGGCTGGCATCACGTGCCCGTCTGCAGTCCGGGCAGCATGGACAGAACGTTTTGCACAAAATAAGTATATACATATTCGGGGAATTATGTATATACTTATTAAGATGGCGAGTTAGGACGGAAAGCGTGCCGGATGCAGATTATCAACAATACCAAAACCGCAGCAATGGGTGACAAGTCGTGAGCGGGCCGCTGTCGGGCATCAAGGTGCTGGACTTGTCGCGCGTGCTCGCCGGGCCGTATTGCACTGCGCTGCTGGCCGATCTGGGAGCCGAGATCATCAAGCTGGAACCACCGGCTGGTGACGACTACCGTCATATCGGACCCTTCAAAGACGGCGAGAGCGCGCTTTTCACGCTGAATAACCGTGGCAAGAAGAGTATCGTACTGGACCTGAAAAACCCGGATGATCTTAAACTGGCGCAGGCACTTGCCGCTCGCGTCGACGTACTGGTCGAGAATTTCCGCCCCGGTGTTGCTGCGCGCCTTGGTCTTGGAGCAGACGCGTTGCGCAAGACCAAGCCAAGCCTGATTTACTGTTCGATTTCGGGCTTCGGGCAGGATGGGCCTTTCAAGGATCTGCCTGCTTACGATCTGGTGGTGCAGGCCATGTCGGGACTGATGGCCGCGACAGGCGAAGAGGGCGGTGCTCCGCTGAAGACCGGCGAAAGCATTGCCGACCTGGTAGCAGGTCTGTTTGCCAGTTGGTCCATCATGGCGGCACTGGTGAGCCGTAATGCAACGGGACAGGGTGCGACGCTTGATGTCGCCATGTACGACACGCTGTTTTCCATGTTGACGACCAGTCATGCCCAGCATTTCTATGGTGGTGTGTTGCCTGGACGGGTAGGCAACCGCCATCCTCTCTCGACGCCGTTCGGTTGCTTCGCGACCCGCGACGGACAGGTGGTTATCGCCGTTCTGAATGGTGCCCAACTCAAACGACTGGCAGACCTCATCGGCAAGCCGGAGATTGTCGACGACCCGCGTTTTGCGACCGACAGCAGCCGCACCGGGCATGAGCCGGCACTGCGAGCGATGATCGAAGGCTGGTCGCGTGCGTTGACAACCGAAGAGGCCGTTACCGAATTGGCCGCTAAGGGTCTGCCAACCGCGCCGATCTGGAATATAGCCCAGGCGACCGAAAACGATCACACGGCAGCGCGCGGGCTGGTGAACAACCTTGAGCATCCGGTTCTTGGAATGGCACCGGTCGTCAGCCAACCGGTTCGTTTTGATGGCGCCAAACCCGCCGCCGTGACGGCGGCACCGCGCCTCGGCGGCGATCTCGACGAGATATTGAAGCAGTTTGGATTGGAGAGACCGCATGATTCAGATTGACGATCCCTGGTTCATGCTCTCGCAAGAAGAACGACAGTTCTGCGATGTGCTGGAACGACTCTGCACCGATCGGATAGCGCCGCTGGCGGCAGAAACCGACGAGAGCGCCCGCTTCGTACATGAACAGCTTCGCATCCTCGGTGAGGCAGGCATGATGGGCGCGAACCTGCCGGAGGAATATGGCGGTGGCGTTTCGGCACCCGCGCTGCTGCGCGGCGTTTCCATAGTTGCAGGGGCATGCGGTTCGACAGCCTCGGCGCTGACAGCGCATTATCTGGCGACCGACTCGATCCTGATCGGCGGCAGCGACGCGCAAAAGCAGGAATGGCTACCCCGCGCAGCATCCGGCGAAGCACTTGGAGCTTTCGCCTTGACCGAACCTACCGCTGGTTCCGATCCCGCAGATATGAAAACCCGGGCGCGACGCATAGAGAGCGGCTGGCACATCAAGGGTACGAAATGCTTCATTTCCAACGGTGGAGTTGCCGATTTCATCGTGGTCTATGCGGTAACCGACCCGGAAAAGGCGCATCGCGGTATCTCCGCCTTTATCCTGCCAAAGGCACACCCGGCCTTGAGGCCGGGCCGCCGGAAAAGACCATGGGCCTGAAGGGTGGCCATGTATTTTCGCTTAATCTGGATTGCGAACTCCCTGATACGGCTCTTCTGGGCGAAGAGGGGCGTGGTTTCCGCACCGCCATGCAGGTTCTCGACAACGGGCGGATCGAGGTTGCCGCCCAGTGTCTCGGTCTTGCCGGTGCTGCGATGAATGCGGCAATCGCCTATGCCAAGGATCGCGTCATCGGTGGTGCGCCGCTGTCCGAGCGACAGGGCATTCGCTGGATGATCGCAGATATGGGCGTCGCATTTCACTCGGCGCTGCTCCTGTCTCAGGAAGCTGCGCGTCAGCGCGATCTGGCGCATCGTCACGGTGGGCGTTTCTCACTGGCCTCGTCGATGGCCAAGCTCAGCGCATCCGAGGCCGCTGGTCGGATAGCGGACACCGCACTGCAGTTGCATGGCGGCTATGGTTATTGCCGCGACTTTCCCATTGAGCGGATCAACCGGGATTTGCGCATCATGCGTATCTACGAAGGGTCCAGTGAAATCCAGCGCACCATCATTTCCGGCAATATGCTGGCCTGACAGAGCGGGATGAGGAAAAGTGGAGGCCGGTTTCCCGTCAGGGATCGCGCAACTGGAAGCATTTTGAGTGGCTCAGTGACTTTGCCAAATGCTGATCTGCTCTAGCGGTACGCAACGAAATGCTAAATAACTAAGAAAACGTGAAAACTAAACCAGCACAACAAGGAGAACGATATGATTGTTAACAGAACTCTGAAATCCGCCATTTTCGGCATGGTCGCACTGGGTCTTACAGTCCCGGCCATGGCCGACCAGCTTGCCGATATCAAGGCGGCTGGCAAGATAGTCACGGCAACGGATATGCACTATGCGCCCTTCGACATGCTGGTCGACGGCACCTATGAAGGAATGACGAAGGATCTCTTCGATCAGGTCTCCAAGGAAATCGGCGTAGAGCCAGTCTATCAGGACATTCCCTGGACTGCCGAATTGCCGGGCCTTGAGGTCAAGAAGTTCGACATCGTCATCGCTCCCGTGACCATTACGCCGGAGCGTCTCGACCGCTACACCTTCACGCTGCCCATCGCCGACGCCACTGTCGCACTGGTGCGCGCCGCCAACAATGATGCACTCAAGAAGCCGGAAGATATCAAGGGCAAAACCGTCGGCGTCCAGCAGGGCACGGCACAGTTTCGCCAGCTCGAAGCCTATGGCAAGGAACTGGGTGACGTCTCCGTGAAGGAATACGGCACCACCGATGAAGCCTATGCCGATCTCGCCGCCGGTCGTCTGGACGCGGTTGCCGGCTCGCTGCCCAACCTCACCTATCTGGTCAAGAGCCGCCCCGAAACCTTCGCGCTTGTCGACCACGCAACATTCGGCCAGCCGACCTATTTCAGCTGGGTTCTGCGCAAGGATGCCGACACTGAAAGCTTCGCAAATGCCATCAACGACGCGATGCTGAAAATGACCGACGATGGCCGCATCAAGGCTATCCAGGAGAAGTGGCTCGGTGCCTATACCGAACTGCCCCGCGAAGTTCCGACCAAGTAATGCCACGCCGCAGGTGGGATGATCCCACCTGCGGTACCTTGGACTATCGGAGCGACGATGTTTTCGATTCCTACCTTTATTGACAGCATGGGGCCGCTCTTCTGGGCAGCGCGCTATACGCTGCTGATCTCCATACTGGGCATCGCGCTCGGGCTGGTGATTGGCGCGCTCATATGCGCCGCTGCCCTGTCTCGAATGGTCTGGCTGCGCAGATTTGCGGCGTTATGGGTGAGCTTCCTGCGCGGCGTTCCGCTGCTGGTCCAGCTATTGCTGTTTTATTATCTGCTGCCTGTCATCGGCATTGATGTTCCGGCACTGGTCGCCGCCGTGGTCACCATCGGCATCTGCGCCAGCGCCTATATTTCCGAGATATGGCGCGGTGCGATTCTTGCCCTGCCCAGGGGGCAGGCCGAGGCTGCCAATGCGATCGGTATGGCGCCGCACGACATCTGGACCCGGGTGGTGCTGCCGCAGGCGGTCACGCTTTCACTACCCGCCCTGGTCAATGAGCTGATCCTGTTGGTCAAAGCGTCGTCGCTGGTCTCCGTCGTCGGTATCCTCGAACTCACACGCGCCAGTCAGGCGCAGGCAGCCACGACCTTCCGCCCACTTGAAGTCTATCTGGCAGCCGCCTGCATCTACCTGCTTATAAATTTATGTCTCGCCGGGCTTGGGCGTTATCTTGAACACAGGATGGCCGTCTGATGGAGTGGAGCATCCTGCAACAATATGGGCCGATGCTGCTCAGAGGCTTCGGCGTCACCATCGCGTGCTGGGCGCTGGGAACCATCTTCGGAATGGTGCTCGGTCTGATCATCGCACTGGCGCGGCGATACGGTCCGCGTCAGCTTGGCTGGGTCATACAGGCATATATCGAAATCATCCGCGGCACGCCCTTCCTCGTGCAGCTTTTCCTGCTCTATTATGGCGGCCCGCTTGTCGGACTGCGGCTCGACGCCTTTCCGGCGGGGCTTCTCGGCCTGACCATTTATGGCAGCCCCTATTTCGCAGAAATATTCCGCTCCGGCTTCAGCGCTGTGCCGATCGGCCAGATCGAGGCTGCCCGGGCCATCGGCATGTCCGAGTTGACCATCGTGCGCCGCATTCTTCTGCCTCTTGGCCTTGTCTCGGCGCTACCAGCGCTGGTCAATTTCTCGATCATCCTGACCAAGGAGACGGTGATCCTGTCGATCATCACCGTGCCCGAACTGATGTATCAGGTTCAACGCCTGTCCACCGAAACCTTCCGCTTTCTCGAAGCGAACTTTGTTTTGGCATTGTTTTTCTGGGCACTGGTCGAGACCATCTCGCGTTTCGGCCGACGGCTGGAAAGCCACATCACCAGACATCTTATCGAAAGGACGTAAGATGCTTGCCGCGTCATCCGTCGAAATTCGCAAGGTCAACAAATTTTACGCCCAGTTCCAGGCGCTCAAGGATATCGACCTGTCGATCCCGCCGGGCAAGGTGACCTGTTTGATCGGCCCTTCCGGCTCAGGAAAATCCACGCTTTTGCGCTGCATCAACTTCCTCGAGGAATACGATTCGGGTGAGGTTCGCATTGATGGCCAGATGATCGGTTACGAAAAGCCGGCCGGGCGCAAGATGCCGGGGCGCCAGCTTCGTGAAATGCGCCGGTCGATCGGCATGGTGTTCCAGCAGTTCAATCTTTGGCCGCATATGACCGCGCTTCAAAACGTGGCAGAGGGTTTGATCCGCGTGCGCGCCATGTCGAAATCCACGGCCAGGGAACGAGCCTCCGAAGCCTTGGAAAAGGTTGGTCTCGGCGACAAGATGGCCAACCATCCCTCGCGTCTGTCGGGTGGCCAGCAGCAGCGCGTCGCCATTGCGCGCGCCATTGCAATGGAACCCCGGCTGCTGCTTTTCGACGAGCCGACTTCGGCGCTCGATCCTGAACTGGTGGGCGAGGTTCTTTCTGTTATGAGAACATTGGCCTCGGAAGGCATTACTATGGTCGTTGTCACCCACGAAATGGGCTTTGCCGCTCATGTCGCCGATCAAGTCGCGTTCATGGAGAGAGGCGAACTCGTGGCGGTAGACGCGCCGAACCGGATATTGCACAACCCGGAAGACCCCCGCATCCACGGTTTCTTGCGGACCTATCACGAGCGCAACAGCTTCTAATGCATGTCGCCCAAAAGTGTGCAGCGGTTTTGGGACAACGACATGCACAAAAACGATAGCTTGAAGCACCCTGCATGAACCCATTTAGACGCGATGTGCCTTAGGCAGCTTTGTCTTCATCGGAGTACGGGATGGCGTTGATCACCTTGTCGGTTTCGATGCTTGAGAGGACTGCTCCGCGCCACCTCAAGCCCGGTGATAAGGATGCCCGGAGAGGATTGTTGCCGCGCGGTAAAGTTGTTCGCCAAGCATCACCCGCGCCAATTGGTGTGGCCACGTCAAGGCGCCGAACGACACCACCAGATCTGACTGGTGACGCAATGAGGGATCATGGCCGTCCGGGCCGCCGATGGCGACAACCAGCGACTTGCGTCCGTCATCACGCAAAAGGCCGATGCGTCCAGCCAACTCTTCAGAAGTCAGGTTCTTGCCCCGCTCATCGAGAATGATCAACGCGCCGCCCGGCTGCAGTTGTGTTTGCAGTTTCTGACCTTCTTCGCGCCGCCGTTCACTGGTAGTTTGGCCACGCCCTTCCGGAATTTCCGTCACGCCGGTAAGTTCCAGACCAACAGCAGGAGCGGTTCTGGCAAATCGCTCGAAATAGCGGTCCGCAAGTTCTTTCTCCGGGCCGGCCTTCATGCGGCCCACGGCGTGTATGATGATTTTCATGCTGTCCTGCGAAGCGCAACGCACCTAGATCACGATGATTTAGGATCGAACCGATCCAAAATCATGAACGTGATCGATTCCAATAAGTTGGAGCGGGATGCGGGAGGAAAACCGGTATCCGCTTTTCCTCATCCCGCTCTGGCGGAAATTCGGGAAGCTCTGGCCGCTTCCCGAATTATTCTCTAGCCTTGCGGTTGTGGTTCCATTCCGCCTTCAGGCTCAGGACCCTTCTTTTGCCACTGGCAGTTCCGCCAGCCTTCGGCACGGCGGAGCCGCGTGATGGCGGTGTGTCATCGCCAAGATCGCGCGATGGCTTCTTGCCCGCAATCAACTGCTTGATCTCATCGCCGGAAAGGGTCTCGTACTCAAGCAACCCTTCGGCCAACGCAATCCAGTTTTTCTTCTTCTTCGTCAAAATGGACTTGGCAGTCGAATAGGCCTCATCAATCAGCCGGCGCACCTCGGCGTCGATGATCTGCGCGGTTTCTTCCGAGACATTTTGCGTACGCGCAACAGAATGTCCGAGGAAGACTTCCTCTTGATTCTCACCATAAGCAACGTGGCCGAGTTTGTCGGAAAAGCCCCAGCGGGTCACCATGGCTCGCGCCAGCTTTGTTGCCTGTTCGATGTCGGACGACGCGCCGGAGGTGATGTTTTCCTTACCGAACTTGAACTCTTCCGCGACACGCCCACCCATCATGATAGCAAGCCGCGAAATCATATATTTGTAGCTCATTGAGTAGCGGTCGCCCTCGGGCAATTGCATGACCATGCCAAGTGCGCGGCCACGTGGAATGATGGTCGCCTTATGTAGCGGATCGGCCGACGGAACGTTGAGCGCCAATATGGCGTGGCCAGCCTCATGAAAAGCCGTAAGTTCCTTCTCGGCCTGCGTCATCGCCGACGAGCGCCGCTCTGCACCCATCATGATCTTGTCTTTGGCGTCCTCGAACTCCGCCATAGTAACAAGCCGCTTGTTGCGACGCGCCGCCATCAACGCGGATTCGTTGACGAGGTTCATCAAATCGGCACCCGAAAATCCGGGCGTGCCACGCGCAATCACCTTGAGATCGACATTCGGTGCCAGCGGCACGTTGCGTACATGGACCTTGAGGATTTTCTCGCGTCCGACGATGTCGGGATTCGGTACCACGACCTGACGATCGAAACGGCCTGGCCTGAGTAGCGCCGGATCAAGCACATCGGGCCGGTTGGTCGCGGCAATCAGAATGATGCTTTCGTTCGATTCAAATCCGTCCATCTCGACCAGAAGCTGGTTCAGCGTCTGCTCGCGCTCGTCATTGCCGCCACCGAGGCCAGCGCCGCGATGGCGTCCGACCGCGTCGATTTCGTCGATGAAGATGATGCAAGGCGAATTCTTCTTCGCCTGCTCGAACATGTCACGCACGCGCGACGCACCAACGCCGACGAACATTTCAACGAAATCCGAACCGGATATTGTGAAGAAGGGAACATTGGCCTCGCCCGCCACCGAGCGCGCCAGAAGCGTCTTACCCGTACCGGGAGGACCAACGAGCAGCACGCCGCGCGGTATCTTGCCGCCAAGGCGCTGGAATTTCTGCGGATCGCGCAGATATTCGACGATTTCCTCGAGGTCTTCCTTGGCCTCATCGACACCGGCAACGTCCTGAAAAGTCACCCGGCCATGCGCTTCCGTCAAAAGCTTCGCCTTGGACTTGCCAAAGCCCATTGCGCGGCCTGAGCCAGATTGCATCTGACGCATGAAGAAAATCCACACACCAAGGATCAGGATCATCGGCAGCCATGAGATCAGATAGCCGAACAGCGTGTTGGAACCGTCCGTTTCCGGGCGTGCATTGATAGTGACATTCTTGGCCTCAAGCCGCGAAACCAGAGTCGGATCGCCCGGCGAATATGTTTGGAAGCCAGTTGTGTTGTCGCTGTAGGTGCCACTGATACGGTCGCCGGCGATTGTCACCGTCTTGACACGTCCGGCAGTCAAATCCTGCAGGAAGTCCGAATAGGCCACGTCACGCGACGCACCTCGAGTTTGTGGCGTCTGGAACAGATTGAAGAGTGCGATAAGCAGGACCGCTATGATCGCCCAGAGCGCGAGGTTGCGATAGTTCGGATTCATTGATTATCCCGTTGGCGACCGTTAACTGGTCTGCATCGTTGAGAAGAACTTCTAGCTAACATAGGCAGCGTACTGCCCCTTGCCAAGCACAACCGCTCGGATCGGTTAAGCCATTTGCCTTGAATTATCGTGAAGTGACACAAAAAGGTAGCCCTGCAACGGGTGGGGCTCCGAGAAGGACGGCGACCCGGCCAGCAAGCGCAAGATCGAAAGATGGCAGGAAATGCACCCACGGTGCCACCGCCGGTTCGCTGACAACGCCATGTCCCGTCGCCCCATCGGCAAGCAAACCAAGGCAATGTTTACCACGCCACAGCGCTGGTTCGGCGGCCAGTGCCGAGCGTATGAGGCTTGGCGGGTCGTCCGAATGCAGGTTTTCAGCCAATTTTACCGCACTATCCAGCCCAACTGGCGCGATCACCAAACCCGGTTCTCTGTTGCTGAAAGTGATCTGCCTGCGACCGTCCCACAAGTAGCTGTGACCCTCGACAGGGCGATTGACTTCCAATGAGACCGCTGACGGCAAGCCACGCGCCTCCCGATGAAGGAAAATACCACGGCTCCGAATATCAATGATAACCCGCGACAATGTAGCGCGAGACGGCCCGGTGCCGAGTTGGTCGAATACTTGTTCTGCACGCGCATGGTCGGGAAGAAACGACACGCCCCCCACAGCCGCCAATAAAACACGCAAGACGTAAATCGCCCCCACCCGATCACGGCAATTTGCAAATGCCGGATCAAGTCGAACCAGTCCAGCAACCGGGCAGCCGGCAAATGCATCGACCAGACCAGCTCCAACCCTGCCGAGTTCCAGGCGCCGATCGCCTGCTCGCTCGGCCAGCGCCACGATCTCATCAAATTGGGCATCGCCACCAGCCCCCACGGTCGCCCGGATACGTGGCCGCTCGAACCGTGTATCGAGGTTTGTCGGATCGTCGATCCACTGGGTTGCATTGGCGCGCAGCATGGCGCGCAAAGCCTCCCGCCGGGTGGTCAGCAGCGGCCGCACGATCCAGATCGCACTGTCATAGAGTGTCGCCGGTGCCATCCCGGACAGACCGCGACCATCTCCTTCAATGTTGGTTTGGCTTCGCGATTGGCGCATCATCACGGTCTCGACCTGATCGTCAACGGTATGGCCGGTCAGGATCACACCAATGCTTTCTTCCTGAGCTGCTTTTGCCAACAACCGGTAGCGTGCCTCACGCGCCGCTGCGGGAATGCCAGTTGACGGCTTCTCGCCCGACCAGACAAGTATGCGGTGTGAAATGCCGTATTGGTTGCAAAGATTTCCTACCTCTGCGGCCTCTGCGGCGGAGCCAGCGCGCAGCCCATGGTCGATGGTCACGGCAACGAGTTTCGCGCCGGTTGCAATCCTGTCGAGATAATTTTTCAGAAGAATCAGGAGAGCGGTTGAATCGCTACCGCCGGAAATGGCGACGATCACACCATGTGAAAAATCTATATTGGAAAACAGACGGTCAGCAAAGTCCGTCCCGAATGTCGGTGTCAGCACGCAGCCAGAGCCTGTTCCTGCTTGACGCGTTTCTTCAAAGCGCCCGAAATGCCCGGGTAACGCTTGCCAATTTCGCCGAATGTCGCACAGGCAACATCGCGCTGGTGAAGGCCTGCCAGCGAAACACCAAGCTTCAACAGCATGTCGGGTGCCTTTTTGGCCTTGGGATAATCTTTGCTGGCCGACAGGAATATTTCAGCCGCATCGCGGTATTTCTGCTGGCCAAGCAGTGCTTCGCCCAACCAATAATGCGCATCGGCTGATTTGGCGTCCTTCGGAAAACGGGAAATGTGATCCCGGAAACCCTGCTCGGCGGTTCCGTAGTCTCCCGAAAGAATGAACTGATAGGAGTCGCTGTAGAGTTCGTCCGGGTTATTCGTTTCCGGAAGTGCGGCAACGATGCTCCCGCCAACATCATTTGCCGAGCTTCCCCGGCCGATGTTTGATCATTCGGTGTCGTCGACTGAGTGCCGCCAGCGTCAATCACGTTTCCATTCTTGTCGACAGTGATCGTGCCGAATGTCTTGGACGACGTTCCCGGAATCACTTGGCCCGGCTCGCCATCTCCCGAATCGACGATCACATCTCCAGCCGTCGATCCGCCCTGTTCGGCAACCGTCGAACCAGTGTCTGTTCCGGCATCGGACTTTTGCGCGCCGCTTCGAGTGCCACCCGAACCTTGCTCAAGTTGCTGGAAGCGAAATTCGTTATCTTCCTGGGTCTTGCGAATCTGTTCCTGCATCTGGAGGATCTGGAAGTTCAGTTCCTCGATCTTTCCGTTCATGGAACGGATTTGCTCTTCCAGCCCGGTCACACCTACACTGTTCGAGGACTGGGCGAGTTGAACATCATCGGTACGCTTCTTCCCGAACAGGGTAGGAAGCTCGATGCCGGGCAGCTTAAATGAAAAGCCTCGATCGGATTGGTTGGAAGGAACGGTCTCGCTTGCCGAAACCGCGACGCTCGAAGCGAGCAACACCATTAGTGTACCGCTCAGGATGGATCTCAAATGCATATGCCTCTCGCCGTGACTGAATAACCCTCTGGAGATTTGCTGCCGCCATTTGGCAAAACAAATCCTCACCGTTCTAGCAGGGCGCGAGACTTCGGCCAAATTTTGTTTGAACGCGACTTTCTATGAAAAAGGCGGCCCAAAAGACCGCCTTTGCCAACAAGATGTTGTATTCTTGCCGATCAGGAACCGGCACCGCCAAGCGTGGTGACAGCACGACGGTTCTGCGACCAGCAGGAAATGTCGTCACACACGGCGACCGGGCGTTCCTTGCCATAGGAAATGGTCTTTACCCGGCCTGTTGCGACACCCTTTGCAGCCAGAAAGTCGCGGGTAGCCGCAGCGCGGCGTGCGCCAAGCGCAAGGTTGTATTCCCGCGTGCCGCGTTCATCGGCATGACCTTCGACGACGATGGAATATTGAGGATATTTGTTGAGCCATTGTGCCTGACGCGCAAGCGTCTGCTGGGCATCCGCGCGGATCGATGACGAATCGGTATCGAAGAAGATCCGGTCCCCGATATTGACGGTAAAGTCCTGCGTCGAACCCGGCGTAGCCGCACTACCAAGGCCAAGGTCGGCCGCACTGTTTGGGGTTTTTTTCGAGGCACAACCGGCAAGCGCCAACGAGGCGACGAACGCGATCATGACCGGATTTGCTGCAAATTTTGCGATACGGCGCATGCCGCCTCTCCTTCGCGTTTCGAGTGATTTCATTGACCTGCCAGTAACCACGTTTAGGTAAACAGGCACTCAAGAAGTACGGTTAACAAACCGTTTCGATCCTCAACCGATGCACTTTATTTTTCATGTCATCCCCGCTCTAGGCCGAAATACGGCCAAAACGCGACGGCTGCGCAAAAAGACCAACAGGGCACCCCCTTTTGCAGTGACCACCAACCGGCCCTAATCCAGCAGCGGTGACCATGCCGGATCGGAAGCGAAATTTGCCGTCGGAATGACCTGTTCGTTGCGCCCGGTAAGGTCGACCGAATAGAGTTTCGGACCGCCCGACCCCGCGGCTTCGCGAAAGAACATCAAGACGCGGCCATTCGGCGCCCAGGTTGGTCCTTCCTGTTGGAAGCCGGACGAAAGTATCCGCTCTCCCGATCCATCGACGCGCATCACGCCGATCTGAAATTGACCGCCCGACTGCTTGGTGAAGGCGATAAGATCGCCACGCGGCGACCACACCGGCGTCGAATAGACACCATCGCCAAAGGAGATGCGTTTTTGTCCCGATCCATCTGCACCCATCACATAGATTTGCGCGCGTCCACCACGATCCGAGGTAAACACCACCTTGCTGCCGTCCGGCGAATAGGACGGAGAGGTATCGATTGCCGTGGAATTGGTCAGCCGCGTGGTGTTGCGGCTTCTCAGGTCCATGGCGAAGATGTTGGAATTGCCATCGTCGCGCAGCAGGCTCATGATGACTTTTTGGCCATCGGGCGAAAAACGCGGAGCAAAGGTCATTCCGGGAAAATTGCCAACCAGTTCACGCTGTCCGGTCTCGATCTGCAAGAGGTAAACCCTTGGCTGGCCACTCTCATAGGACATATAGGTGATTTCCTGCCGGTTCGGTGAGAAGCGCGGCGTCAGGACAATCGCTTTTCCATTTGATAAATAGCGCACATTGGCGCCATCCTGATCCATGATTGCCAGTCGCTTCTGGCGCGCATTCTTGGCACCCACCTCGTCGATGTAGACGACGCGCGTGTCGAAATAACCCTTCTCGCCGGTCAACCGTTCATAGATGGCGTCGGCAATGATATGGGCGACGCGCCTTGTATTGGTATCGTTGGCGAAAAATTGCTCACCCGACAGTTGCTGGCCCGCAAACGTATCCCACAGCCTGTATTCCGCGCGAATACGTCCGTCGGCTTCCTTGCTGACACGCCCCGTAACCAGCGCCTGCGCATTGATGACCTTCCAGTCGTCGAAACGCGGCGCAACGTCCGGGTTGGAGATTTTCTCGATGAATGCGCCCTTGGCGATTGGTGCGAACAGCCCCGACCGCTTGAGGTCGGCCGTAACGATCTCCGAGATCTCTGCGCCAAGCGCGTCACCGGCCAGAAAATCGGTTACGGCAATCGGCAACGGCTCGATTGTCCCCTTGTTGACATCGATCTCCACCAGCGCCTTTGCAGGCAACGTGGCGAGCCCATTTGCTGCGAAGGCAACAGCTCCGACCACCATCAGCGTCTTGAGGAGTTTCTTCATAAATTCAACCTCACTCTTTTATGCCCGAAACCAACATCAGAACATGTCGGTCGGATCGAAATTCACCACGACCACCGACCAGCTGTCATATTTGTCGGCCGGAAGGTTGAAAGGTGCGCATTTTTGCACAGCCCGAACCGCAGATTCCGCAGCCGTTCGACCCGGTCCCGATGAAGCACCACCGGCAATCACCTCCGGGCGACCTTCTAAAACACCCGATTGATCGAGCCTGAAGCGCACGGAAACCTTGAGCGTCGCCGCATCGTCAACACCGGCTGGAATACTCCAGCAGCCACCCAGCTTCTGGCGTAAGGCGTCCATTTCATTTTGCGAAAGCTTGTTCCCGCCGGTCGACTTTTTACCGCCAAGCGATGCCTCTTCGGTGGTGCGCTTGGCACCGCCGCCCGAAGGCTTTTGCTTGTTGAGAAGAGCAGCCACTTCATCGGCGTTGAAATCCTTCTCTTCCGATTTCGGTCGCGACGAGGCTTCTTTGACAGGCTTGTCCGCATTCTTGCGTTCAGGAGCCTTTGCCGTTTCGGCTTGCGCCGGCTTCGGTTGTGGTCGCGCTTCCGGGGCAGGTGCCATATCGGGCAATTGCGCAGACTCAGCCGGTTGCTCGGCAGCGATGGTCTCGGCAACGGCGTCTGGCTTCACAACGGGTTGAGGCTCCACCACAGACGTTTTTTCAGGCGCTGGCGCTGGCTTTGGCTCGGCCACCGGCTGCGGCTTGGGCTCTGCCTGCTTGACGGGATCAGGCTTGACTGCCTCTTTCGGCTTTGGAACCGGCGCCAACTCCGTGGCAGGTACGGGTTTGGGTTCATCCTTCGGTTTTGGCACGTCTTCAGGTTTCGGTTTTTCAACCGGCTGAGGCGCAGGCGGAAGGGCTGTGGCGGTATCAACCGGCTTGGGAGTTGCTTCCGGCGTCACCGGCTTGTTGGTATCGATGCTGTTTTCGCCAACATCCTTGGCGTCGGCAACGATGTCGGGACGATCCGTTGGCAATGGAGCGGACTTTTCGCGAAGCGGGGCCTTCTTGTCACCCTGCTGGATTTGCGTGACTTCCGACAACGGCACGATGTCGACCGGCAGCGCCTCGACATCCGCGACTTCGAAAGCAGCCGGTGCCGAGAGCGAAAAAGCCCGAATACGAGCAACGCTCCATGCATGATCACCGATGTGGTGAGACCGACCTTCAAGATTACTGATCCTGTTCCTGCAGCGTAACGAGGCCGAGATTCTTGTAACCGGCTGCCGAGATGCGCGCCATGACCTTCATGACCGTTCCGTAGTCGGCCGTCTTGTCGCCACGCACATAAATGCGTTCGTCATAGCCAGTTTTCGAGATCGCCTCGAGCTTGGGCACAACTTCTTCCAGCGGGATTTCGGTTTCCTGCAAATAGATCTGTCCACCTTCATTGACCGATACCGTGATCGGCTGTGTTTCCGAATTCATCGCCTTGGCCTGGGTTTCCGGGAGCTCGATTGGCACGCCAACGGTCAAAAGCGGGGCCGCCACCATGAAGATGATGAGCAGCACCAGCATGACATCGACGAAAGGCGTGACATTGATCTCGGAGATCAGTGCCTGACGGCGGCCGCGGCGGCCGTATCCTCGCCCGCCGCGTCCATATCCACCGGTCCCTGCAGACATTCCCATGACTTCTACCTCACGCGACTTTCGCTACTTTTTCATCGATTTGACGCGAGAGTATGGCGGAGAATTCGTCGGCGAACCCTTCCATCCTGACCGCGATCTTGCCTGCATCCGATGACAGTTTGTTGTAGGCGATGACCGCCGGAATGGCCGCCAGAAGACCGATGGCCGTCGCCAGAAGCGCTTCGGCAATACCCGGCGCGACAACGGCAAGGCTGGTCGATTTCGAACCGGCGATCGCCTGAAACGAGGTCATGATGCCAACCACCGTGCCAAACAGGCCGATAAATGGTGCTGCCGAGCCAATGGTTGCAAGAAAACCCAGACGCCCTTCCAGCCGTTCCATTTCCCGCGTCAGTGCCAGATCCATGGCCTTGTCGATGCGTGTCTGAAGGCCCAGTGGCGACTTCGCACCTTTTTCGAAGCTTTTTTCCACTCTCGCATGGCGGCAACGAAGATGGCACCCATGCCCGTGGTCTTGCGGTCAGCCAGTGTCCGGTAAAGCTCCTCCAGCGACTGACCGGACCAGAAGATTTGCTCGAAACGGTTGAGTGCAAGCCGCATTCTGCCATAGGCAATCAACTTGTCGACGACGATTGCCCAGGTCCAGATGGACGCACCAAGCAAACCGATTATGACCAGCTTGACCACCCAGTTGGCCTGCATGAACAACGCCCAGATTGACAAGTGCGCGCCAGGTTCGGCGAGAGCGATATTTTCCATTCTACGATCCTTAAAGACTTTCCGGGCGTGGCTCTCGGCTTGCCCTTGGCGCAGTGCACTTTTCGGTTCGTTTACCGCGAACCTTTCAGAAATGCCCCGATTCAGCGCTGTTGTCGGCCTTTTCAGGGCAAATGTTGGTGAAACGAAGGCATAAGGAATCCTTCGATTGTCACTATTCTCTTCATGAACTGTTATGGTTAAGGATGGGTTATGACGCATGAGGTAGCGCCAAGCTACAGATTGCGCCCGCAGTAGATGCGGATCGCGCCTTTTCGGGCCGTAATGACAGGTGCGGCCCCGCATATCCCGTTGAGGTATTGAAAGTGGCTAATCGGCGGCCTTGCGCAGAAATGCCGCAATCCACTCTTTCGGAAACCGTCGTGGCCGCCCGTTCTCACCGATAATCGCGGCCTCGACGCGCGCTTCGACCAGAATATCGTCATCGCGCTTCAATTGCTGCGCCATGAAAATACGCGCGCCGGAAACCTCTGTCGCAGAGGTATCGACAGCGAGAATGTCATCGATGTGGGCCGGTCTGTGAAAATCGATCTCCATGCGCCGCACCACCCAGACGATTTTCTCGCCATGTTTCCCATCGGCCAGTTCGGTATGGTGCACCCCCGCCATTCTGAGAAAATCGGAGCGCCCGCGCTCGAAGAATTCAAGATAACGTGCGTGATAGACAACGCCTGAGAAATCCGTATCGGCATAGTAGACCCGTGCCATAAGCCGATGCCCGAACGGTGTCAGCGCCCCGGAAATACCTGCCAGCAACATGTCTGATGATTCACCATGATCGCCCATTGCGCTTTCCTTTTGCTTCCCGGCATGCAGGAATTTGGCCCACTCAAGAGTGAAGCGACCCGATGGCATCACCGATGAATATGATAACAACCCTCGTCGCAGGGCTTGTGTTGCTGGCAGCTTCCATGTTGCCGGCGCAAAGCGCCAGTTTCGTCATGAAACGCGGCCTCAATCTCGATATATGGACGACATGGCCCGGCGAAGACAAGTGGGATAACCCGCAAACCATTCTGCCATATCCTGAATGGCGCAAATTCCTGAATGACGCAGATCTCGGCAAGCTGAAAGATAGCGGCTTCGATTTCCTGCGCATGCCGGTCGATCCCTCGCCGTTCCTGTCCGCGAAGACGAAGGCTCTGCGCGACGATCTTTATGCCAGCGTGCTGAGTTCGGTGCGCATGATAAATCGCGCCGGGCTAAAGGTTGTTGTCGACATGCATCTCATCCCGGCCGGTGGCAATCGTAGAATTGGTATGGCCGAAGTCATGGCCGACCCCGCACTGTTCGACGCCTATGTCGATGTCGTTCGGAAGATGGCGCACACGCTTGCAAATGAAGACCCCGCCGAGGTCGCTTTCGAGCCGATGAACGAACCCATTCTCAATTGCGACACCGACGCGACCGACCTGTGGCCAGCGCACCTGCAGCGCCTGTTCGCGGCGGCGCGTTCATCCGCCACCCGGCTAACGCTCATTCTTGGCGGCGGTTGTTATTCCGGTGCCGAGTCCCTGACAAGAATTGATCCAAAAGCTATCGCAGACAACAATATCATCTGGACTTTTCATTCCTACGATCCATTCCTTCTTACTCATCAAGGGGCCACCTGGGCCGGTGATTTCATTCCCTATGTGACGGGCCTTCCATATCCGCTGACCGCAATTCCAAGAGCTGAGCTTGATGCTGTGCTGGATACCATCCGTGCGCGCATCAAGGCCGAGGCACCATGGACACGACGCAGCGGTTTGTTGGCCTATCTGGACGAACAGGTCGCTTCGATGGACAGCCCTGAAAAGCTGTTTGAAATCATGGATACGCCATTCAAACAGGTTGAAAACTGGGCCATGGAAAATGACATTGCACCTCAAAACATCACGCTTGGCGAATTCGGGATGATCCGGCAGGAATATGGCAACACCCATGTCATACCGGCGAAATATCGCGCGGTTTATGTCCATGACATGATTGCACGAGCCGAATCTCACGGCTTTTCATGGTCATTGTGGGACTATGGTGGCGCTTTTGGTGTTGTAGACGCCTTTGATGGCGAGAAGGCCGAACCGGACGTGCTGGACATGATCCGCGCGCTGAAATAAGCCCCCGAATTGCAGTCGAATTTCTAATTTTCTGGCGACCTACTCTTCCTGAAAAAGATTGATCTGCTGCTGTGCCAGATCCTTTGGCACGTCGAGCCCGAGGTGACGCCAGGCATTGGCGGTCAAGACGCGGCCACGCGGCGTACGCTGGATGAAGCCCTGCTGGATGAGATAGGGCTCGATGATATCCTCGATAGCGTCGCGCGGTTCCGATAGACCCGCCGCAATCGTCTCTATCCCAACCGGGCCGCCACCGAAATTGCCTGCGATCATCGAAAGATAGCGTCTGTCGAGCGCATCAAGGCCAAGCGCATCGACTTCGAGCCGCGACAGCGCCTCGTCGGCGACTTTACGCGACACATGGGCGTCACCCGCCACGCTGGCAAAATCCCGCACGCGGCGCAGCAACCTGCCCGCAATGCGCGGCGTCCCGCGGGCACGGCGCGCAATCTCCAACGCGCCATCGTCACCCAGTGGCATGGAAAGAATGCGTGCGCCACGGCGCACGATCTGTTCCAGTTCCTCAACCGAATAGAAATTGAGCCGCACGGGAATGCCGAAACGATCACGCAGCGGATTGGTCAGCAATCCGAGCCGCGTCGTGGCTGCAACAAGAGTAAACCTTGCCAGGTCGATCTTGACCGAGCGCGCTGCCGGTCCCTCACCGATAATGAGGTCGAGTTGAAAATCCTCCATCGCCGGATAGAGGATTTCCTCAACAGCGGGATTGAGCCGGTGGATCTCATCGATGAACAAGACATCGCGGTCTTCAAGATTGGTCAGAAGTGCTGCCAGGTCGCCAGCCTTGGCAATAACCGGGCCGGAGGTTGAACGGAAATTGACACCCAGTTCCCGCGCCATTATTTGAGCCAGCGTCGTCTTGCCAAGTCCCGGCGGACCGACAAACAGCACATGATCCAGCGCCTCGCCGCGTCCCTTGGCTGCTTCTATGAACACTTTGAGATTGGCGCGCGCCGCAGCCTGGCCTACGAACTCCTCAAGCGATTGCGGCCGCAGCGTCTGTTCGGCGTCCTCGCCGCGCTTTTCCGGGGTAATGAGGCGTGGAGACAGGCTCATTACGCTCTCCTGCCACGCATCACAGGGCGAGGCAAGTCAGGCATCACCGTGCAAGTTCCTTCAGGCCGAAGCGGATCAGCCTGGCGGAATCCGCATCCTCGCCCGCAGCCTTCAGCGCCGCCGAAACGGCATTGGCGGCCATATCTCGCGAATAGCCAAGATTGACCAAGGCTGAAACGGCATCGGCAATCGGCGCAGGGGCAACGCCTTCACCAAGTTCCTGTTTCAGGCCGATCGTGCCGCTTGCCTCGCCGGCATAGGCTGGTGCCTTGTTCTTCAACTCCGTAACAATACGCTCGGCCACTTTCTTGCCAACGCCCGGTGCCCGCGACACCATGGCGATGTCACGCAGGGCAATCGCATTGGCGAGGTCCGCAGGTGCCAGCGTCGACAGGATCGCCAGCGCCACTTTTGCGCCAACGCCTTGCACATTGTTCATCAACAATCGAAACCATTCTCGCTCCAGCGTCGAGCGAAATCCATAAAGGCGGATCATGTCCTCGCGCACATAGGTTTCGATAAACAGCGCCACGGCCTCACCGGGAGCGGGCAGCGTCGCAAGTGCCCGGGTCGAACAGAACACCACATAGCCGACGCCCTGCACGTCGATGATGCAGTGATCTTCATCGATTTCGTCGATTATGCCTTTAAGCTTGCCGATCAACCGCGCTATCCCTCATGCCAGTTGGGCGACCCGGTACGCAACGCTTTGCCGGTGATGCGCATGGCAAATCGCAATTGCCAGCGCGTCGGCAGCGTCATCCGTGTCGAATGTAGCTTTCGGCATCAAAACCCTGACCATCATATGGATTTGTTTCTTGTCGCCATGCCCGACGCCAATGACCGCCTTCTTGATCGCGTTCGGTGCATATTCGGCTACCACCAACCCGGCCCGCGCCGGCACCAGCATGGCAATGCCGCGTGCCTGCCCAAGCTTCAGCGTCGCCGACGCATCCTTGCTGACGAAGGTCTGCTCCACCGCCGCCTCATGCGGCATGGCACGGTGCAAGACATCGGCCAGGCCGTCATGCAACTGGCACAGGCGCGAAGCAAGCGCCATCTTGTCGTTGGAGCGAACAGTTCCCGCATCGATGAAGCGCAGCGAATTGCCAAGGCTTTCCACCACGCCCCAACCAGTGCGCCGAAGCCCCGGATCAATGCCTATGATACGAATCGCGTCCGCCATTTGCCCACTCTATCTGCCACCGGCAGACTTGCCAGCGAAATGTGAACAAACCGGAAACGAAAATGCGCCTCATCCCCTGGCGAATGCGGTATTCAGCAAGCTGATCTGATCGGAGACAGGATTTACCCGGCGCCCAACAGGATTTTCTTCAGCCTGCGAATTACCGCCATAGACCTCCTCATCCATGCGCCGCACAAGTGCCTGCAATCTGAGCGAGCGATGCACAAGGTCCAAAAACTCTTCCGGCAACTCACTCCATCCGTCAGTGCCTTCATGAGCCGAAACCGTATCGAGCCGGACTTTGACCTTCTCGCTTTCCACCTGATCGCGAGTCATTTCGCCCGAATTGGCCGCGCGTTGCAAAAGCAACCATGAAGCAATCTGCATGAGACGTGTCGTCAGCCGCATCGATTCGGCCGCATAAAGGGTCGCGGCCAGCCGCGACAGCTTCTTCGCCTCGATCCGGCCTGTGCCATCGAGATATTCAGCTGCATGTTCGACCAGGCCCATGCCCTCATTGTAGAGAGGCTTGAAGGACTGCGAAAACACCCGGCGTTCGGCCAGTTTCACGGTTTTCTCTCGTTCCTTCGAAGGCTTGTTCATTATCATCCCTTGCATCCATGCGGCTTGCCGAATCAGGTGCTCGCCGCACCTATCAACCTATACAATCGAGGCAAGAAAATGCGCCTCGTCTTCGTTCAAGGCAAGCACATGTTTAACAAAGGGTTAACGCGGCATAGCGACATGTGTCCGTGAAGCAGGTTGGGCCTGAATGGACACATGCAGTGCGCTCTGTGCCCTCGCCTCTATGCATGGGTTGGCAAGCATCAAACAACTGCTCGAATAAGGACAAAAAAAGAGCCGCGGGTAAGGCGGCTCTCAGGAGTTTAACAGGGAGGCGTCAAACAAAGTGGCTCCAACCACTCGTAAGAATCCAGAAAACTGGATGCACATAGTAAACAGCCGTAAAGCTTAATGGAGCCTTAACAGACTTGCATTTTTTTAAATGATCATCAGCCTGCCGGGCAACGAAGTATCATGCGATTTCGAGTGCATGTCGCCCAATAGTGTACAGCGGTTTTCAGACAACGACATGCACAAAAACAAAGGCTTAAAGCACCCTGCATGTATCCCTTTAAACGCGATGTGCTTCAGTTTGAACGTCAGTTTCGCCGCCACACAACAGGGAGCGCGATGAAGACAAACAAGAACATGGCAGCGTAAAAACCCATCGAGCCGATGGCCACCACGGGTTCGATTGCCTCATTGCCTCCCAGCAGCAAATAAAGGCCAACAAGCAGTGTGATCCCGCTCACCGCTGTCAGCCAGAAATGCACCTTGGCGAGCATTTTGGAGGCGGCGGCCGGAAACAGGTGATAGAAAAACGCAAAGACTGCCGACATGAGCCATCCCGCCACCATAATGTGGGCGTGTGTCGGCATTTCCGTATGGTCCTGACTTATTGACATGCTCAGGCCGAGCGCCATGCCGCACAAGGCATAGATGATCGCCAATGTGAAAAAATTACGTGCCACCACTTGCATGACAAATGCTCCCGATGACCTCTTCCCTCACGGGAATGGTTTGATGATGAACAGATTGGATTGGTGTCGAATCGTGCAGTGACCGCTTAGTCAGCCGCGCCCCCACACGAAACAGCAAAACACCCCCAAGCGCAGCATAGTAGCAAATTTCGGCGTTTCCGCAATGTGATTTAATAAGCCAGCTACATGCTTGTTCGCGCAACAGGCTCCCTGTATCCGGATATCGTTGTCAGGAGCTTCTCGCCATTTCGCGCAAGCGGAATTTCTGGATTTTGCCGGTCGACGTCTTGGGAATTTCCGCAAAGATAATGGCCTTGGGTACTTTGAAGCGGGCAAGCAGGGTTCGGCAATGTTCGATAATATCGGCCTCAGTGGCAAGCTTCCCCGGTTTCAGTTCGACATATGCCACCGGTACCTCGCCCCATTTTTCGTCGTTGCGCGCTACAACACCACAGGAAGCGACTGCGGGATGCTTGTAGAGCACATCTTCCACCTCGATGGAGGAGATATTCTCACCGCCTGAAATGATAATATCCTTTGAGCGATCCTTGATCTGGATGTAGCCGTCCGGGTGCATGACGCCGAGATCGCCCGAATGAAACCAGCCACCGGAAAATGCTTCCTGGCTCGCCGTCTTGTTCTTGAGATAGCCTTTCATGACGATGTTGCCGCGAAACATCACTTCGCCGATCGTTTTGCCGTCGGCGGGTATCTTTTGCATGGTTTCCGGATCGATGACCGACAAATCCTCAAGCGCTGCATATCGCACCCCTTGCCGCGCCTTTTTTCGGTACGCGCACCCTTGTCGAGATCATCCCATTCACTCTGCCATTCATTGACCACCGCTGGCCCATAAGTTTCAGTCAGACCGTAGAGATGCGTTACCGCAATACCGGCATCTGCCATGCCCGACAAAACCGCCTCCGGGGTGGTGCTGCCGCTGTATTGAACGAAACAATCTGCGAAAATGTCCGTTTTTCCTCGTCTCGCGCATTGATCAGCAACGACATGACGACCGGTGCGCCGCAAAGATGGGTAACTCCGTGATCGGCGATGGCATCATATATCGCCTTTGGCCGCACCCAGCGCAGGCAAACGTGGGTGCCAGCCTGAACCGCCAGCGTCCATGGAAAACACCAGCCATTGCAATGAAACATCGGCAGCGTCCAAAGATAAACGCAATGTCTGCCCATGCCCGCATGGATGGTGTTGGTGTAAGCCATCAAGGCTGCACCGCGATGATGATAGACGACACCCTTGGGATTGCCGGTGGTACCCGACGTATAGTTCAGGGAAATCGAATCCCATTCGTCACCGGGCATTGACCATGCAAAATCGTCATCGCCGCTTGCCATGAACGCTTCATAATCGATGCTGCCGATGGGCGCGCCTTTCGGATATGGCGCGTCATCGTCATAATCCGGATCGTCATAGTCGATGACCAATGGCTTGACCGTTGCCAATGTCAGCGCCTCTTTGATCACGCCTGAAAATTCGCGATCGACGATCAGCACCCGGGTTTCGGCATGGTCGAGTTGGAAGGCGATGACTGCGGCGTCGAGACGCGTGTTCAGGCAATGCAAAACAGCCCTGATCATCGGAACGCCGAAATGCGCTTCCAGCATCGGCGGCGTGTTGGACAGCATCACCGTCACCGTATCGTTCTTGCCGATACCGCGTTTGGCCAGTGCCGAAGCCAGTTTCAGCGAACGCGACCAGAATTCACGGTAGCAAATGCGCTGGCTGCCATGAATAATCGCGACATGTGCGGGAAACACCTTGGCCGCCCGCTCAAGATAGGTAATCGGCGTCAGCGGTTGGTAGTTGGCCGGGTTCTTTTCCAGGTCGATCTCGTAACTGCTAGCCATCCGATCCCCCAACAAACAGTTTTCACGCTATCTATTAATAGCTTTGGAACAATCGCGCCATGCCTACCAAAGACCGACCAGACCATCCCAGAACAGCTTCAACGCAATCAGGCCGACAGTTGTATATGTGAAGGGGTAAAAGACCTCTGGCCGCATCCGCCGCACCAGCCATGCTCCCGCAAGAGTTGCCAGCGGGGCCAGTGGTGTGAGCACCAGCGAAGCGCTGAGATTGGTGGCGTCGAACTGTCCCAGTGCAAAATACGGGACAAGTTTCAAGGCATTGGTGACAGCGAAAAACAGAGCTGCGGTACCCGACAAGACTTTCGGATCGAGCCTGATCGGCAGGGCATAAACCTGAAACGGCGGACCACCGACATGGGCAACGAAACTTGTATACCCGGCAATCGCGCCCCAAAAAGCTGCGGCAATCCGGTTCGGCTGCACAGTGTGGTCCGCGCCATGCCGAAGTTGCAGATAGGCCCAGCGCAAGACGAAAACGATGGCCACGCCCCCAACGATCAGCCGCACCATTTCCTCAGTCACCAGCGCTGCGGTAAGCCAGCCGAGGCCAACACCGGCAACGGCGCCAGGCAGCATCTCTACCAGTGTCCTTCGATCAAATACGCCCCACCATGTCCAGACCGACACGATATCCATCAGGCACAGGATCGGCAGCAAAATTGCAGCCGCCTGGACCGGCGGCATGATCAGCGCCATCAACGGTACGCCGACAATACCGACCGCACCGCCGAACCCGCCCTTCGACAGACCAACCAGAATGACAGCCGGAATGGCAGTGGCATAAAATAGAGGATCGAGAAGCAGAGGCGTCAATCAGGCGTTCCATTCAAGGAGTGGTTGAGTTTCAGGATGCGAGATTGCGCGGCAGTACTGGCACTCAATAGACCCTACCCACGCATTCGAAAACTGGCGAGGCTCCATCGGGCGATTTACAATAGGCTGGATGCCTGTTCAATCGTGCCACATTGTTCTATGCCGCAATGCAACCATCTTCACCCGCCATAGGCGAAGGCCGGAACCTACGCGCATGAATGATCAAACGCCCCCCAATCGCTGCCGCATCGTCCTGATCGCACCACCTGCCACAGACATGAAACGTCTGGCAGACGCATTGAGTGGGGGTGACATTGCATCGCTGATCCTGCCGCAGGGCGATACAGACGATGCGTCGTTTCAGGCTTTCGCCGAGCAGGTAATCCCGCTGGCCCGGCAAGCCGGTGCCGCAACCATCATCGCAGGGGATTCCCGCACTGCCGGCAGAGTGCAGGCGGACGGTATACATATCGAGGCAGACAAGGCCGGGCTTGCCGATGCCATAGATCGCCTGCAGGACAAGATGATGGTCGGCGCAGGCGGTGTAAAAACCCGCGACGCCGCGTTGGAACTTGGCGAAGTGCGTCCCGACTACATGTTTTTTGGCCGTTTCGGCTACGACAACAAGCCCGAACCTCATCCACGCAATCTTGCATTGGGACAATGGTGGGCCGAGATGATCGAAATCCCCTGCATTGTCATGGCCGGTTCCGATCTCGCCTCAGTCGAGGATGTGGCGCGCACAGGTGCCGAATTTGTGGCGCTCTCGTCTGCAATCTTTGCTGACGGCGTCGACCCGAATGATGCCATCGCTCGTGCCAACGCCTTGCTCGACAATTCTGCGCCACACTTCGAGGATTGACCAATGGTGGCGCGGTTGCTCCTTTCGCTGTTTCTTGCCGGTGCAAATGTTTCTTTTGCGCGCGCGTCGGATGCCTTGCCTCAACCACTGTCAAAGACAACCGGCGAAATGTCCAAGAGAACTGACAGGCCCATTGCCACACAGCTTCCCCAACCGTCCACCACCGACAAGCCCGGCCCCTTGCCATCCGCCAACGGGGTCGATCCAGCCCGCTTTGGTTCAAGGCCCGCCGACGCCGCCTATGGTGCCTATCAACGAGGGCTTTACAAGACAGCTTACAATCTGGCGCTGCCGCGCGCGCAAAATGGCGATCCCGCAGCGCAGACCTTGCTGGCCGAACTTCTGGCGCGCGGCCTCGGTGTCCCGCTCGACGCCAAAGCCGCGGCAAAATGGTATGCCGCAGCGGCCGAACGGGGCGTACCCGAAGCGCAGTTCCAATATGCCCTGATGTTGCTCGACGGCAATTTCGTAAAGAAGGACGAGAAGGAAGCATACGCCCTGATGCAGGCGGCTGCCGAAGCCGGCAATTCGCTGGCGCAGTTCAATTTCGCGCAATTGCTGGTAAGCCAGGATCCGGGTGCTGCGGGGCTTTCGCGGGCAGTTCGCTATTATGAGCGCGCCGCGAGTGCAGGTGTCCCGGATGCGCAATATGCGATGGCCCAGATCTACGCCAACGGCGTCGGCGGCAAGAAGAAGGACGATGTCCTGGCGAGGCAATTGCTCACGCAGGCGGCGAGGCAGAACTATGACACTGCACAACTCGATCTTGGCCAGTGGATGATCGAGGGACGTGGCGGCAAGCGCGATCTGAAATCCGCGTTCGGCTGGATGTCGGTTGCAGCTCATGGCGGCAATGTCGCGGCCCAGAACCGCCTTGCGAAAATGTACAGGGGCGGCATCGGCGTCGGTCCCGATTCGATCCTCGCCGGGGCATGGTACATCGTTGCCCGCCGTGCCGGCCTCATTGATCCGCAAATGGAAGATTTCCTGCAAGGCCTGACAGAAGACGAAACCAGAGAAGCTATCAAGAAGGCCAATCGACTGCTCTGAACGGGCATCCGGGATGCGCCCATCTTGTGCCAAGGATGGCCGCCTCTCTTGCCTCTTTCGCCAATTTGTGGTCTTGGAGGCCCGAAATCGCCTCCCGGCGAACACCTCATTTCGGATCAAAACACTATGGCCAAGATCAACGGCAACGAAATCCGTCCCGGCAACGTCATCGAACATGATGGCGGCCTGTGGGTGGCAGTCAAGACTAACGCGGTCAAACCCGGCAAGGGCGGTGCCTATAATCAGGTCGAATTGAAGAACCTGATCAACGGCACCAAGCTCAATGAACGCTTCCGTTCAGCCGAAACAGTTGAAAAGGTCCGGCTGGAGCAGAAGGATTTTTCATTCCTTTACGAGCAGGGCGAAGCATTGGTGTTCATGGATACTGAAAGCTACGAACAGCTTGAATTGCAGAAAGACTTTGTCGGCGACCGCGCTGCATTCTTGCAAGACGGCATGATGGTGACGGTTGAGCTTTATGAGGAGCGCCCGATCGGCATTTCGCTGCCCGATCAGGTCACATTGACCATCACCGAAGCCGACCCTGTGGTGAAAGGTCAAACCGCCGCATCTTCTTACAAACCCGCTGTCCTTGAAAACGGCATCCGCGTTCTGGTGCCGCCCTTCATTGCCTCAGGCGAGCGCATCATCGTCGACACCAGTGAAATCACCTACATTCGCCGCGCCGACTAGAGCCGGCAAATGCGCGCGCCCACCCACACCCTCCTTGCGCAGAAAACGTCTGGCAAGAAATTGAGGCATGACATGGCGTGCGACTTACCGAATTGGAGAACTTTCTGAATGGCGCGCTCCGCGATCCTCAATGTCATGGTTCAGGCCGCTATGAAGGCGGGGCGCTCGCTGTCGCGCGACTTCGGCGAGGTGCAGAACCTGCAAGTTTCCATGAAAGGTCCGGGAGACTACGTCAGCCAGGCTGACCGCAAGGCTGAAGAAATCATCTTTGCGGAATTGTCAAAAGGCAGGCCCGGTTATTCTTTCCTCATGGAAGAACGCGGTGCCGTCATGGGCGATGATGACCAACATCGCTGGATTGTCGACCCTTTGGACGGGACAACGAACTTCCTGCACGGCATTCCGCTGTTTTCGATTTCAATAGCATTGGAGCGGCAGGGCCAACTGGTCGCCGGTGTCATTTACAATCCGGCAATGGACGAACTTTATACGGCCGAGCGCGGTGGCGGCGCTTTCATGAACGACCGTCGCTTGCGTGTTGCGGGCAGAGCCAAGCTGAGTGATACGGTGATCAGCTGCGGCATTCCGCATCTCGGGCGCAGCCATCACGGCAATTTTCTGGTTGAACTGCGCAACGTAATGGCTGAGGTTTCAGGTGTGCGGCGTATGGGGTCTGCCGCACTCGATCTGGCCTATGTTGCTTCAGGCCGACTGGATGGACATTGGGAAACCGGCCTGTCCGCCTGGGATATTGCCGCTGGCATCCTGATGGTGCGCGAGGCAGGTGGTTTCATTTCCGATATGAACGGCACGCAGGAAATGCTGGATAGCGGATCGGTGATCGCAGGCAACGAAACCATTCACCGGAACTTGTTGAAGACGGTGAAGAAACCGGTAGCTCCGCGCTGAAGGCATTTTTTGCAGACGATCTCGTGAAGTACGGCTTGGTGGCGCCTGCGCCGATCATTTTCCCCAACAATGGGTTTGATTGGGGTTGAATACCCAACATAGTGGCAAGCACCTTTCAATTTCGCCAGATTTCGTCTTAGAGTCGCGTCGACATGATCGGCGGATTCGGAAACGGGATACGAATGACATTTCTCAGATCGTTCGGAATAGGCAAGGGCTCGGATGTGCTGAATTACGATCCGCACAAGCTGTCCAGCCCACAGGTATTTGTGCTGACAATGGCCATCTTTCTGGCAATGGTCGGCTTCATCGTCATTGTCCTGACCCGCCAGATTTCGTCAGCATTCTCCACCAATCCGGGCCTCAACGGCCTGATCGTCGGCGTTCTTCTGGTCGGTATCCTTCTGGCATTTGCTCAGGTCATTCGCCTTTTCCGGGAAGTGCGGTGGGTCAATTCCTTCCGCGCTGGCTCCGAGACCACCGAACCGGTGCTTCTTGCCCCGATGAAGGCGATGTTGAGCCGCTCCTCTTCCATGGCATTCTCGACAAGTTCTATGCGCACGATGCTCGATTCGATCGGCACGCGTCTCGACGAAACCCGCGATACGTCGCGCTACCTGGTCGGCCTTTTGATTTTTCTCGGTCTTCTCGGTACTTTCTGGGGCTTGCTGCAAACGATTGGCTCGATTGGCGACACGATCCAGTCGTTGGACCCTGGAACCGGCGACTCCGCTTCGGTTCTTGAATCTTTGAAGCAAGGACTTGCAGCACCGCTTGCCGGTATGGGCACGGCGTTTTCATCGTCGCTGTTCGGTCTTTCGGGCTCCCTGGTATTGGGCTTCCTCGATTTGCAGGCGGGACGTGCGCAGACGCGCTTTTATACGGAACTTGAAAACTGGCTGTCATCAGTGACCGACCTGTCCTCCGATATTGTCGTTCCAGACGCCACCAAGGCCGAGTCCACCGACGAAATCCGCGCCTTGTCGGAGCGCCTGCGCACATTGCAGGAAGGCGGCAGTTCCAATCCACGTGTTGCAACGGCCATGGCCAATCTGGCCGACGGCATATCCGGCCTGGTCAAGAACATGCGCTCCGAGCAGCAAATCATGCGCGACTGGGTCGAGGCGCAAAGTGATGAGCAAAAGGCGATGCGAAATACGCTTGAAAAGATCGCTGATGCGCTGAAGAAGCAGGGGACGAACTGAGGTGGGCTTGGCAAGATCGCGCCGCAGCGACCGCCACATTGATTACTGGCCGGGCTTCGTCGATGCATTGTCGACCCTGTTGCTTGCCATCATGTTCCTGTTGTCGGTCTTTGTGCTGGCGCAGTTCCTTCTCAGCCGCGAGATCACGGGCAAGGATGAAGTCCTCAATCGCCTCAACTCCCAGATCAATGAGTTGACGCAACTGCTCTCGCTTGAAAAGGGCAACACTCAAGATGCCCAGGACGCACTGGCAAACCTGCAAGCGTCGCTATCGGCGGCAGAGGCTGAAAAAGCCGGCTTCAACAATTGCTGGAGCAAGGCGCGGGAGCAGGAAGTGCTGCAAACGCGCGCGCATTGACCTTGTCGACGCAGCTTGACAGCGAACGCCAGATCAGCCAGCGCGCGCTTAGCCAGGTCGAACTGCTCAATCAGCAGATTGCAGCTTTGAGAAAGCAGATCGGCGCGCTGGAGGATGCGCTCGATGTATCCGAAACGCGCGATCGGGAATCGAACACCAAGATTGCCGATCTTGGCCGGCGTCTCAATGTCGCCCTTGCGCAGCGCGTTCAGGAGTTGAACCGCTACCGTTCCGATTTTTTCGGTCGCCTGCGTGAAATCCTTGCCGACCGAGATAACATTCGCATTGTCGGCGACCGCTTCGTTTTCCAGTCGGAAGTGCTTTTCCCAACCGGCTCCGATCAGATCAATGATGCGGGCAAGGGCGAGATGAAAAAACTTGCCGACGCCATCATCGAACTTCAGAAAGAAATACCGCCAGAGATCAACTGGGTTTTGCGCGTTGACGGCCACACCGATAATCGTCCCCTGTCAGGCACTGGCCGCTATCGCGACAATTGGGAGCTTTCAACGGCGCGTTCGACCTCGGTGGTGAAATTCCTTATCGCCAATGGCGTTCCGGCCAATCGGCTGGTTGCTGCCGGATTTGGCGAGTTCCAGCCGCTTGATGAGAGTGACACAGATGAGGCGCGCACGAAAAACCGCCGCATCGAGTTGAAATTGACCGAGCGTTAAACCTAACAACAAGGGCGCGCGAGCCCGGGCGTCTCTCACAGTTGCCCGTCCGGCCCGCTTGCTGCCCCTCGTCAACATAGTCATAGCCGGGAAACCCCATGTCTTTCCAGAAACTCGACACTCTTTGCCGCAAGCTTGATGCGCTTGAACATGCGATGACAATTCTCGGCGTCGACGAGGCGACTTGCATGGCACCGGGCGGTGGCGAAAACCGGGCCGATGCGATGGCCACACTTGCGGGTATGTATCACCGTCAGGCTACTGCCCCGGAAATCGACGACTGGATCGCAACCGCAGGAGATGAGGCGCTTAACGAGGAGCAGACCGCCGCCTTGCGCGAATTCAAGCGCCAGCACATCAATTTGACCTGTCTTCCCGCTGAATTTGTCGAACGCCAAACCAATGCACGAATGCGTTCCGAGCAATTATGGCGCGATCTGCGTGCCAAGAATGACTGGACAGGCTTCCAGCCGGCACTGGAAAACATTGTTGTTCTTGTCCGCGAAGAGGCAGCCCTTCGGGCCGATGCGCTTGGCCTTGAACCTTATGACGCCTTGATGGAACAGTATGATCCCGGCAATCGTAGCGCCGATATCGCGCCGGTTTTTGCGCAATTGAAGACCTTTTTGAAAGATTTCGTGCCGCAGGCGCTCGCCGTTCAGGAAGAACGGTTGTCGAAACGACCCCTGAAGCCGCTTTCCGGCGTTTATCCGATTGATAAGCAGCGCGATCTTGGCCTTGCCATGATGGCTGCGGTCGGCTTTGACTTCACCCACGGTAGCCTGGCGGTTTCACACCACCCATTTTGTGGCGGCGTGCCCAGCGACGTACGCATAACCACCCGCTACAAGACCTCCGATTTCCTGTCGGCCTTGATGGGCGTCCTGCATGAGACCGGCCACGCCCTCTATGAACAGAACCTGCCCAAAGCCTGGGCCCATTGGCCTGTTGGCAAGGCGCGCGGCATGGCTATTCATGAAAGTCAAAGTCTGTTCGTGGAGAAGCAGATTGGTCGAAACCCGGCCTTCTGGCGCTGGGCGCTGCCGGTCGTGGAAAAACATCTTGGTGAAAACTGGTCGCTAGACGACATATTGGGCCATGTCCATCATGTCGAAAATGGCATGATCCGGGTCGATGCTGATGAAGTGACTTATCCGCTACATGTCATCTTGCGCTTTGAACTGGAACAAGACCTCGTCTCGGGCAAACTGGATGTGAGCGATCTTGCCGAAGCGTGGGACGCCAGGATGCGCGCCTATCTCTGCCTGTCCACCATCGATAACCCGGCCGATGGGCCTATGCAGGATGTTCACTGGCCAAGTGGCGCTTTCGGCTATTTTCCATCCTATACGCTGGGTGCCATGATGGCCGCGCAGCAATGGGCCGCGCTGACATCTGAACATCCGGCAGCAGACGACGACATTGCAAAAGGTGATTTCAAGGCGATCAACGATTGGCGCCGTGACAAGATTTGGGCACACGGGTCGCGATTCTCAACCCCGGAGTTGCTTGAACGGGCCACGGGCGAGCCCCTTAATGCCGTTCATTTCATCAAGCATCTAAAGAACCGCTATGGGCAATGAGAGCCTGACATCACAGCACTTCAATCACATCAGAAGGCCCGACAATGTCTCTTATCCAGCGCTATAATCCGGTTCCCTTGCCCGACTATCGCGAACTTCCGCTGGAAACGATGCGCGAAAACGCCAAGGCCTTCTATGATGAACTCAAGGCGCGCCATACGGTGCGCGAATTCTCGACCAGGCCAGTGCCGCGCGATATCATTGAAACCTGCATTCTGGCGGCGGGAACCGCGCCCAATGGTGCCAATCATCAACCGTGGCATTTCGCCGTAATCGGCGATCCCACGATCAAGAAGCAAATCCGGGACGCTGCCGAAACCGAAGAAAAAGCCTTCTATTCCGGCCGCGGCGGGGAAGAATGGCTAGCAGCACTGGCGCCGCTCGGCACGGATGCAAGCAAACCGTTTCTGGAAGAAGCTCCGTGGCTAATCTGCGTTTTCGGGGAACGCCGAAGCCGCTCGGCAGACGGCGTTATGCGCAAGAACTACTATGTACCGGAATCGGTCAGCATCGCCACGGGATTTCTTATCGCCGCGCTCCACAGGGCTGGCCTCGTCATGTTGACCCACACTCCCAATCCGATGGGTTTTCTCAACGAGATTTGCGGACGCGAGCCACACGACAAGCCTTACATACTTATGGTCGTCGGTTATCCCAAAGAGGGAGCAACGATCCCCGAACATGCAATGGAAAAGCGACCGCTTACAGAGATCGCAACCTTCCTGTAAGACATTTCCAGAAAAACTACGCGGCGGCTTTCCGCCCGAATTTGCATAAAAGCAAATATCTGGAGCGGCTCAGTGAGCCTGTCAAATGCAGAACCGTTTTCGCGGGCTATAGCCGAAAGACCGGCCCTGCCATGCTACTGTGCTGCGGTCTTCGACGCATCCAGGTCAGTCTCGAACTGCAATTTCGCCAGCTGCGAATAAATGCCGTTCAGCGCAACGAGGCTTTTGTGCGTTCCTTCCTCGACGATGCGCCCGCCGTCAAGCACCAGAATGCGGTCAGCTTTCAATACCGTCGCCAGACGGTGCGCAATGACTATTGTCGTGCGCCCCTGCATCAGATGTTCAAGTGCCTTTTGCACCAGCATTTCGCTTTGGGCATCCAGCGCCGAGGTCGCTTCATCGAGCAGAAGGATCGGCGCATCGCGCAAGATTGCCCGGGCAATGGCTATCCGCTGACGCTGGCCGCCCGACAACATGACCCCGCGCTCGCCGACTTGCGCCGCATAGCCACCGCTTAAACGCTCGATAAACTCGTCAACCAATGCCGCCTTTGCTGCGGCTTCAATCTCCGTTTCGGTAGCGCCAGGACGGCCAAAGGCGATATTCTCGCGCACGCTGGCGGCAAAGATCGTCACGTCTTGCGGCACGATTGAAATGCGCTCACGCAGTGCCGTTGGATCAACCTCGCGCGCATTGACGCTATCGACAAGAACCCGGCCTGTTTCGGGATCATAGAAGCGCAGAATCAGCGAAATGATCGTGCTTTTTCCGGCGCCCGAAGGACCGACAATGGCAACTGTCTCACCCGGCTTGACCGAAAAACTCAACTCCTCAATGGCTGCCCGATCCGGCCGCGCCGGGTAGGAGAACGACACGTCATCGAACTTGATCGCCCCCTTGCCTGTTGCAGGCAGTGGTTTTGCAATGGCCGGTATTTGAATATCCGGCTTCTCAGCCAATATCTCGGTTAGCCGCTCAGCCGCACCCGCCGCCTGGGAAAGCTCTCCCCAAACTTCGGAAAGCGCACCCATCGCGCCAGCGGCGAACACCGAATAGAGCAGGAATTGCCCTAGCGTTCCCGGCGACAAGGCACCAGAAAGCACATCGCGTGATCCGAACCACAGCACCGCCACGACCGATGCGAAAATCGTGAAAATGGCAAAGAATGTCAGGAACGAGCGCGCAAAGATCGACGCTCTTGCTGCCTCAAAAGCGGCTTCCACCGCACTGGAGAAACGACCAGTGACCATCTTTTCATTGGTGAAAGCCTGAAGCGTACGGACCGCACCGATCTGTTCGCTTGCATAGGCGGTTGCATCGGCCAAAGTGTCCTGGGCCAGCCGCGACTTGCGCCGGACCGACCGGCCGAATGCGACCAGCGGCACAACGATCAGCGGTATGGCAGCAATGACCAGACCTGACAGCTTTGGACTGGTCACCACCATCATCGCCAACGCACCCAGCCCGAGAATGACGTTGCGCAAGGCGACCGAAGCTGTCGCCCCCACTGCCGATTTGACCTGCGTGGTGTCGGCTGCCAGACGGGAAATGATCTCGCCGGATTGCGAGCGATCGAAAAAGCTGGGCGAAAGCGTCGTTACATGACTGAAAACATCGCGCCGAATATCCGAGACCACGCGCTCGCCCAGCGTGATGACAAAATAATAGCGCCCGGCTGATGCAAGCGCCAGCAAGGCTGCCATGACCATCAGCATGGCAAAATAATTTGCAATCAGCGACGAGTCGGATGTCGAAAAACCGTGATCGATCATCCGCCGCACGGCCACTGGAATGGCAAGCGTCGTCACCGCCGCCAGGGTCAGGGACACAAGCGCACCGACAACCAGCTTGCGATAATGCCCTATATAGGGAAAAAGGCGCCGTAGCGGTGTGAGTGAGCGCCTGCGCTCCTCCGCGCTTTCTGTTTGCGCCATATTCCGCATCCTCTGCCACGCTTGCGATCCGGGTCATCGATATGGCCCTGCGCGACCTTGTGATTCAATTTCGGTTGATGTATAGGCACGCCAACTTCTTTGGAAGCCGTGGCTCATCAATAGCTGCGGCTTTGAGTTTTAAAAAGGGGCGCATCGACGCAGGCCATCTGGCATTGCCGCGCCGCGAGAGCCAGGAACAGAGCGATGAAGTCCGATATCCATCCCGATTACCACGCCATCAAAGTCGTCATGACCGACGGCACCGAATACGCGACCCGCTCAACCTGGGGCGCGGAAGGCGATACGATGAACCTCGACATCGACCCTTCCACGCATCCGGCTTGGACCGGCGGCCAGCAGACATTGCTTGACCGCGGTGGCCGTCTGTCGAAGTTCAAGAAGCGCTTCGAAGGTTTCGGCCTTTAAAGCAATTCCAGGAAAAGCGCTGTGCGCTTTTCCGTCCAAAATTTCGTAAAATAATTACTTGGAGCGGCTCAGCTATTCTATCAAAAGCTGGGCCGCACCTGTGCATGCCGCCCAAAAGTGTGCAGCGGTTTTGGGACGACGACATGCACAAAAACAATAACTTAAAGCACTCCGCATGATCCCTGTGGACGCGATGTGCTTTAATTACTGTTGCCGTACAGGATTGAACGTAGCCGCTGACGCCGCATCTGGCGGGTCGGTTTGCGATCAGCTTGCGTATGAGCTGTGCCGCGGCCATCGTGCCAGCCTTTTCGTGAAGTTCGGCTTAGGCGAAGCAGGCTGAGCTTGCTTCCCGCGAGGCGGACCGCGCCGCTATCGAGTGTGAAACCAGCCGATCGAAATGCACTCTCGGAATATCTTCACAATTTTGGACCGCACGAAGACACAGCCTCGTGCGGCCGCCATCATTTAGTTTGATCAAGCAGATGGCTGCTTCGTGCGTTCAAGCAGATGGCTGCTTGGTCTTGCGCAGATATGGCAGGACAGTCTCAAATGCGCCGAAACGCTTGATTGCATCTTCATCAGACACAGCGCCACCGATGACCACATCGTCACCCGGCTGCCAGTCGGCCGGGGTCGAGACCTGATGCTTGGCGGTAAGCTGAATGGAATCGATTGCGCGCAGGATTTCCGCAAAATTGCGCCCTGTCGACATTGGATAGGTCAAAATCAGCTTGATCTTCTTGTCGGGCCCGATGACGAACACCGAGCGAACCGTCTGGTTGTCGGCCGGGGTACGTCCCTCTGAACTGTCGCCTGCCGCTGCAGGCAGCATGTCGTAGAGTTTGGCAACTTTGAGATCCTTGTCGCCGATCATCGGGTAATTGACCGCATGACCGGTCGCAACCTTGATGTCATCTTTCCATTTGTTGTGGCTTTCCACGGGATCGACCGAGATACCTATGATCTTGGCGTTGCGCTTTTTGAACTCACCTTCCAACCCTGCCATGGTGCCGAGTTCGGTGGTGCAGATCGGCGTGAAATCCTTGGGGTGCGAGAAGAGAACGGCATATCCCTCTCCAATCCAATCGTAGAATTGAATAGTTCCCTGTGTGGTTTCTGCTGTGAAGTCGGGGGCCGTGTCGTTGATACGAAGACTCATGGCGTGTCCAATCTTATATATGTGCTGAATTTGATCCGGGCTGGTAGCTCGGTCATGTATTTCTAGCACTGTTGTGGGGTTGAAGAAAATGCCGGCAGCCTTCGGTCAGCCTGCACGGCGCAAAATTCTTCCTGAAATTGCGTTGAAATGGGAAAATCATCCCAGGGCGCGAATACGATCCCTCGCCAGAGACCGAAAAACCAAGGCCGAATTCAAGGTCGAGCAAGGGGGTTAAAGGATAGTGGCCTTCAATCAGGCTTTTCGGACCGTCAGCGTTGAAGCCATGTCTTCCATACGTTGCGCCAGCGCGCTGAGCGCGCCCGTGATGGCAGAATCGTTCTTGTCGGCCTTTGTCAGCGCATCGTCGCGTGTCTTGCGCAAGGTTTGCACCTCGCTTTCCATGCCCTTTATGCGCTTCTGCAATTCGGAAAACTCGTCCATCACCATGATGCCGGCCATCACCGTCAGGCGCTGGTCGCCTATTTCACCAAACGATTCCTTGAGATGCAACACATAGCGGTCGAACCGCTCAGCCAGATCGATCAAATGTTCTTCCTGGCCCTCGTCGCAGGCCATGCGGTACTGTTTTCCGTCGATTGAAACCGTCACTTGGGCCATGTCACAACCTGCCGTTCTACCTGTCGAGTACCGCGCGAATGGTTTCCATCGCGGCTACCAGCCGGCGAGATACTTCCTTGTTGGCATCTTCCAGGCGCTCGGCCCGGGCTTCTGAATTGTCGAGTTCCTGTGCCAGTCGAGAACGGTCGGCGTTCATGCGCTGCACTTCAGCCTCGGCTTCAGAATAATCGCGCTCATGTTCCAACCGCGCAGCAACAGCGTTTTCGAGCCCGTCGATTGCCTTGCCAAGCCGGGCGATGACTTCCTTCAGTGTTGTTTCACCGGTCATGGCCGTCGTCCTATGTTGTGCCCATCACCGAATCGTTCGTAATCAGAACGCGTTACCGCTGAAAGATTAGGCGCCGTGTGAAGCGTGCGTCAACAATGCTCTCGCGCTGTCCCCCGTTAACGCGGATTAATACCGGCTCCAGCGCGGCAAAATCGGCAAATGCACACCGATTTATTGACTAAAACGGCGCGCCTGCTATGTGTCGCGCACCTTTTGAAGGCTCTCCCAAGCCCCGAACCTGCCCTGGAGGAAACATGCCCTCGCGTGAAGAACATGACCGGATGGCCAATGCGATCCGCTTTTTATCCATGGATGCCGTGGAAAAAGCCAAATCCGGTCATCCCGGCCTGCCAATGGGGTGCGCCGATATTGCCACCGTGCTGTTTACGCGCTTCCTGAAATTTGATCCGAAAAATCCGCACTGGCCGGATCGGGACCGTTTCATTTTGTCGGCTGGCCACGGTTCCATGCTGCTTTATTCGTTGCTGTATCTGACCGGCTATGAGGACATCGACCTCGACCAGATCAAGAATTTCCGCCAGCTTGGATCGCGCACTGCCGGTCACCCGGAATATGGCCACGCTGCCGGTATCGAGACGACGACAGGGCCGCTTGGTCAAGGCGTCGCCAATTCTGTCGGCTTCGCTCTTGGCGAGCGCATCATGAATGCAGCCTTTGGCAATGATCTCGTCGATCACTACACCTATGTTCTGGCCGGTGACGGATGCCTGATGGAAGGCATTTCGCAAGAGGCTATTGCTCTTGCCGGTCATCTCAAGCTCAACAAGCTGATTTTGTTCTGGGACAACAACAACATCTCGATCGACGGGCCGGTATCACTGTCGGACAACACCGATCAGGTTGCCCGGTTCCAGGCTTCGGGCTGGAATGCCATGCACATCGACGGCATGGACCCCGAAGCAATCGCCTATGCCATCGAGGCCGCTCGTCATTCAGACAAGCCGACGTTGATTGCCGCCAAGACGACGATCGGGTTTGGCGCGCCGACCAAGGCCGGTACCAACAAGGTTCACGGGTCACCACTTGGTGCGGAAGAAATCGCTGGAGCCCGCAAGTTCCTCGACTGGAGTTCAGAACCGTTCGACATTCCGGCAGACATTCTTGACGCATGGCGTCAAGCAGGCAAAGCGGGCGTCAAGGCGCGCACCGACTGGGAAGGCCGTTTTGCCAAAACCGATGCCAAGATAAAATCCGAGTTCGAGCGGCGCATCAGCGGCAAGCTGCCAGTGGAACTGGATGCCATTATCGGCGACTACAAGAAGAAACTTGCTGCCGACAAACCGAAAGTCGCCACACGCAAATCCTCGGAAATGGCGCTTGAGGTCATCAATGGTGCCGTTCCCGAAACCATTGGCGGGTCGGCAGATTTGACCGGCTCAAACAACACCAAGACCAGCCAGACCAAAAATATCACGCCTGACAATTATGGCGAGCGCTACGTCCACTATGGCATTCGCGAGCATGGCATGGCGGCGGCAATGAACGGCCTGACATTGCATGGCGGCATCATCCCCTACGGTGGCACATTCATGTGTTTCTCCGACTACGCACGGCCAGCGATGCGACTTGCTTCATTGATGGGAATTCGCTCGATTTTCGTCATGACCCATGATTCCATCGGACTTGGCGAAGACGGCCCGACGCATCAACCCGTCGAGCACCTCGCTGCATTGCGCGCCATCCCGAACCACAATGTGTTTCGCCCTGCTGACGCCACCGAAACCGCCGAATGCTGGCAATTGGCGCTGGAGTCGGAAAAGACACCTTCGACCCTGGCGCTCACTCGCCAGAATTTGCCGGCATTGCGCACCGAATTCGTCAAGGACAATCTGTGCGCGCATGGTGCGTATGAACTCGCCAGTGCCGATGGCAATGCTGCCGTCACCATTTTCGCCAGCGGTTCCGAGGTTGAAATCGCCTTGGCCGCACGCACGCTTTTGCAAGGCCACGGCCACCCGACACGTGTCGTTTCGGTTCCCTGCTTCGAACTGTTTGAAAAACAGGATGCGGACTACCAGAAAAAGACAATCGGCAAGACCGGGGTCAAGATTGCCATCGAAGCCGGTATTCGCCAAGGCTGGGATCGCCTCATCGGTTCAGACGGCATCTTTGTCGGCATGACCGGGTTTGGCGCGAGCGGCACCATCGAACAGCTCTATCCGCATTTTGGCATCACCGCTGAGGCTGCTGCCAAGGCCGCCGAGGCGCGGTTGCACCAGAAGTGAGGGTAGCGGGTTCGCGCCTGTGAGCGCATTTGACAAATTGATCGATCATGTCTGGCCGATCAATTTTTAGCACGTGGCGGGTGGTGGTTTCCCCCGACATTCGCCCATATGAAAAGGTAGGAAATTTTCCGCCTTCAGGAGAAGAATATGACTGTCAAGGTTGCCATTAATGGCTTTGGCCGCATCGGCCGCAACATTTTGCGCGCGATTTATGAATCTGGCCGCAAGGATATCGAGGTCGTTGCCGTCAATGATCTTGGCCCGGTCGAAACCAATGCGCATCTTCTGCGCTACGACAGTGTTCACGGGCGCTTTCCCCATGAAGTTTCCGTGCAGGGCGATCACATCGCTATCGGCTCCAACAAGTTCAAGGTAACCGCGATCAAGGATCCGACACAGTTGCCGTGGAAAGAACTCGGCGTCGATATCGCGCTGGAATGCACCGGTATTTTTGCGACCCGAGACAAGGCCGCTGCCCATCTTGCCGCAGGTGCCAAACGCGTGCTCGTATCGGCTCCGGCTGACGGTGCCGATCTCACCGTCGTATTTGGCGTCAATCACGACAAGCTGACGAAAGATCACGTCGTCATCTCGAACGCGTCATGCACGACCAACTGCCTTGCACCCGTTGCCATGGTTTTGAACAACGCTTTCGGCATTGAGAAGGGGTTCATGACCACGGTCCACGCCTATACGGGCGACCAGCCAACGCTCGATACCATGCACAAGGATCTTTATCGCGGCCGCGCTGCTGCGATGTCGATGATCCCGACCTCGACCGGAGCGGCCAAGGCTGTCGGTCTGGTATTGCCGGAGTTGAAGGGCAAGCTCGACGGTGTGTCGATCCGCGTTCCCACCCCTAATGTGTCGGTCATCGACTTCAAATTCGTCCCCAGGCGCAATGTCACCGTCGATGAAGTCAACGAAGCCTTGGTCGCAGCCGCCGACGGTCCGCTCAAGAACATCCTTGCCTATACGAAAGAGCCGCTGGTCTCGATCGACCTCAACCACAACCCGGCGTCTTCGACGTTCGCGCTCGATCAGACCAAGGTCGTTGAAGGCAATCTCGTGCGTGTCATGTCCTGGTACGACAATGAATGGGGTTTCTCCAATCGCATGGCCGACACCGCAGTTGCGTTTGGCAAGACAATCGCCTGACCAGTTTCGCTGGTTGGTGACAGAGCGCCCGCGCCATGTCCCCAACCCTTAACTTGAATGTCGAATACTTTCTGTCGCAAAAGCCGGAATTTTGCACCCACCTTTTGCGACAGAATCTCGGCTGAACTTTCAGCGATCCGAAAATCGTCGCGAATATTGGGAGTTGTGCGACTAGAGAAGGTCGCAGAAGAGTGATTTCGCGACGGTCGACTTAGCCTGCCGCAGCGAAATGCGTCATCTGGTCTGCGTGTGCCTTCACGAAGGACGGGCGAGCCGTGGCACGCGCGACATAGTTACGACACGCTGGATATTCTGCCAGCCCGCCGAACCGATCGACAAGGCGCAGCACGTCCGACATGGCTATGTCGGCGACGGAGAAGTTTCCGGCCAACCACTCACGCCCTGCTAGCACGGTATTCATGTGCTGGAGCCGCGAGTTGAGAAGCCCGTCCAGACGCTTCCGTTCCGGCGTATCAGCGTCATCGCCGGCGAACTTGAACAGCGACCAAGGCACGCTCGACATCTCGACCGAGTTGAGGGCTGCGAACAGCCATTCGATCACCTCGGAGCGCCCGCGCGGATCGACAGGCATTAGCGTATCGCTACGCTCGCCCAGATGAAGAAGGATCGCGCCGCTCTCGAAGATCGAGATATCCCCGTCGGTCAACCACGGTATCTGGCCGAAAGGTTGGTGCGTGAAATGCTCGGCATTCTTATCACGCGATGACACACTCTCAACGCGGTAAGGCAACCCAGCCTCTTCCAGTGCCCACCTCACACGTATGTCACGCACATAACCCCGTGGCGCTTCGGGTACCCAATCAAAAGTCGTCAGAATCACGTCGGCCATTCATCATCTCCGTTTAATGGTTCACAGCAAGGACGGACGAACGTCTCCGTGCCCGACATAATCGTCAACTTTTTCGTCACTGCCTGTCCACGCGAAGGTTACGGGTCGATTCCGGCCACATGCTTCTCGCGAAAACCCTGATTAACGCGACAGCTTCGCGATCAAATTTTGCAGCGTCGCCAAAAGGGCATTGAGTACGCAGAATGCTTCACGAAGATATTCCTCGCCAAAAATTACGCTTGCAACCACCCGCACAGCAAGCAGCTTCGGCACGCCTACCGTCTGGATTCCGCATTTCGGTTGAGAGCTGGGGCCATATCCGGGCGCTTTCATCTGGAAAAAGCCAAAAATATTCGCTTAGCGCGAATATTTGCGCCCACAACCTTGCAAGCTGCCATGTCTTCGCCGCACTCTGCTTTATTCAGAAATGTAACTGATCCCGAAAGGGGGACGCTATTCGAGGGGAAACGGGGGCATGGAGAACGCGATCTATCTGGTGACGCTGGTCGGCACCGGGCTTGTGATCGCCGCCGCGTTCTCGAGCCTGATAGCCTTCCGCTTCGGCGCCCCTTTGCTTCTTCTGTTTCTGGGAATTGGTCTGGTCACAGGGGCAGACGGTCTCGGTATCCAGTTTGACAATCCAGGTGTTGCCTATTTCATTGGCTCGCTGGCGCTGGCCGTCATCCTGTTCGATTCCGGTTTCGGCACGCCACTGAACGCGCTTCGACAGGCGGCCGGGCCTGCCATGTCCCTGGCCACGATTGGCGTTCTCATTACGACTGGCGTGTTCGGGGTTGCTTCATATTATTTGCTCGATCTGACCTGGCTCGAATCATTCCTGCTCGGCGCAGCCGTTGCATCCACGGATGCTGCCGCCGTTTTCTACCTGCTGCGCGCTGGCGAGATCAACCTGCGTGAACGCGTGAGAGCGACGCTTGAGGTGGAATCCGGAAGCAACGATCCTATCGCCATTTTTCTCACCATCACGCTTGTCGAAATCATTGCCGCGGGTGCACACCCTGAAGCAAATGTTCTGGCCATGGACCTTGTCACCGGCTTCCTGATCAGTATGGGGATTGGCGCCATCGTCGGTGTTCTGGGTGGCATGGCCATCGTGCGCCTTGTCGATCGGTTGAACCTCGATCTGGGATTGCTGCCCATCTTCGTGCTGACATTGTCGCTGATGGTATTTGCCGCAGCCGGATCGATTGGAGGATCAGGCTTTCTGGCCGTTTATCTGGCGGGCATGGTCGCTGGAAATTCCGACATTCGCGCCGTGACGGTGATGAAGCGGTTTCAGGACGGCATGTCGTGGCTGGCCCAGATCATCATGTTTCTCGTGCTCGGGCTGTTTGCTACGCCGTCCCAGTTTCCGGCGATCCTCGTGCCGGCTGTGGCGCTCGGCCTGTTTCTCATCTTTGTCGCGCGCCCCGTTGCGGTCTGGCTTTGCCTGTTTCCCTTTCGCCTGCCACGCCCGGAGGTGGCGTTCATTTCATGGGTGGGCTTGCGCGGTGCGGTGTCTATCCTGTTGGCCATTACCCCTTTGTTGGGAGGGCTTGAAAATGGTCGCCTGATCTTCAATATCGCTTTTATCGTCGTGCTGGTTTCGCTCTTGGTTCAGGGTTGGACTATCGGACCACTGGCGCGACGCCTTGGTCTGATCGTGCCCGCCCGCCTTGGTCCTCTCGACAAGGTTGAACTGGAACTGCCGGGCTCTGCCCGCCATGAATTGCTGGCATATCGTGTCGCTCCGGGAAGTCCTGTGGCGCGTGGCGAGCGCATTCCCCGATGGGCAAGGCCATCCTTGATCGTGCGCGACGGGCGTTCCATGCGATTTCAGGATATGGGCAGACTGACGGCTGGCGACAATGTCTATATTTTTGTGCCCGATCGCTACCCGCGCCTGCTCGACAAACTATTTGCCAGCAGGGCGGCCGTGGAACCTGAAGATGTCGATTTCTTCGGCGCGTTCGCCGTCGATCCGGCGCGCCCAGCAGGAGAATTGCAAGCAGCCTACGGACCGGAATTGACCGAAGCTGAACGCAAGCTCACGGTCGGTGAATTGGTCGTTGAACGGCTTGGCGGTCATGCCGAATACGCCGATCGCGTGCCGATGGGGCCGATCGAACTCATCGTGCGTGATGTTGACGACAAGGGACGCATCACGGGGCTTGGCCTGTCATTTGAGTCGACTGCGCCGGTGGCGCGCGTTCCGGTGTTCCTCAGTGCGGGCGAGATTCGCGACCGTATCGTCGAATTCATCCAGCGTCGAAGGAAGCGGGCAGAACCGGAAGCTGAAACAGACCCCGAGCCGGACAGTGAGCCGGACACCGGGCAGGCGGCTCCAGAAACGACGCCCGCGCCTGATCCAACAGATACCAGTGCGCGAGATGAAAAGCCTCCGGGTGGTGGCTGAGGACAGTCTTGGCATATTCTCAGCGCCGTTTATGCAACGGGCCTTGCATCGCTTGCCGCCCCGGTTATGTTCCGGCGGATTTTCACGAAAGGGATATTGATGACCAGCTTCAAGACGCTTGATGACATAGGTGCCGTGGATGGCAAGCGCGTGCTGGTGCGTGTCGATCTCAATGTTCCTATGTCGGACGGCAAGGTCACCGATGCAACACGTATCGAGCGCATCGCGCCAACAATCACCGAATTGTCGAGAAATGGAGCCAAGGTCGTCCTGCTTGCGCATTTCGGTCGCCCGAAAGGAACCTATGCACCGGAATTCTCGCTTGAACCGATTGCGGTGGCATCGGCTAAGGTTCTGGGGCGTCCGGTCAGCTTTGCTGTCGATTGCATTGGCGAGAAGGCCGCCAATGCAGTTGCGGCGATGAAGAATGGCGATGTGCTGCTTCTGGAAAATACCCGTTTCCATAAGGGTGAGGAAAACAACGAACCGGAATTTGCCGCGGAATTGGCTGTGAATGGCGAGATTTTTGTCAGCGACGCTTTTTCCGCCGCACACCGTGCACACGCCTCGACCGAAGGGCTTGCCCATATTCTGCCCGCCTTTGCCGGGCGCACCATGCAGGCAGAACTGGATGCACTCGAAAAAGGCCTTGGCAATCCCACCAAGCCGGTTATTGCAATCGTCGGTGGTGCCAAGGTTTCTACCAAGATCGACCTGTTGATGAACCTCGTGAAAAAGGTCGATGCGCTGGTCATTGGAGGCGGCATGGCCAACACGTTCCTGGCCGCGCGCGGCACGAATGTTGGCAAATCGCTTGCCGAGCACGATCTCGCGCCAACGGCCAAGCAGATCATGATTGAAGCGGCGGAAGCCGGTTGCGCGATCATCCTGCCCTCGGATGGTGTTGTGGCGAGAGAATTCAAGGCGGGTGCAGCAAATGAAACGGTTGCAATCGAATCCGTGCCCGGCGATGCCATGATCCTCGACGTTGGACAAAAAACTGTCGATGCCGTCAATCAATGGATCGACCGCGCTGCAACGCTGGTCTGGAACGGACCGCTTGGCGCGTTCGAAATCGAACCGTTCGACCGTGCCACAGTTGCGGCTGCCCAACATGCGGCGGCGCGAACCAAAGCCGGAAAGCTGGTGTCCGTCGCTGGCGGTGGTGATACGGTGGCGGCGCTGAACCATGCGGGTGTCGCTGGCGATTTCACCTATGTCTCGACTGCCGGCGGCGCTTTTCTCGAATGGATGGAGGGTAAACCACTGCCCGGTGTCGATGTTTTGAAGCGGTAAATTGTTTTCCTTGTCTGCAAAAGACAAGGATACGGTCTTTGTAGCAAAAGCACCAAGTTTCCCACTGTCAAACCCTAGGGCGTAGACCTATGCGCAGCTAATCGAGAAATTGGCAGCGATAGGGGTTGACGAAAAGGAGGTGACAGTGCGGAATAAGCTGTCTCAAGGCAAATTCACAGCAGCGTTTTTCCTACAATGTCTGACGGCAATCGACGCGACAGAGGTTCGCTTATAGCGTTAGGGCTGGCACTTGTTGCCATTGTTCTTGTCTCGTGGTTGAGTCAACCTTCTGACAACCCAATAGCTCAGACAAACACCGCCGAGGTGGAGAAGCCCCAATATGACAATGTCACCCAGCTTGTAGCCGCTATCCGCGAATTCGATCCGTGGGACGACACCTATGCGCAATGGATCATGGCACTCTTTTCTATTGCCGCGACCGGGGCCAGCATTTTCGCAGTCATTCTGCTGCGAGACACGCTGACTGCCACCCAAGAAGCTAACAAGAATGCCGCTGACGGGGTGGCCGCTGCTCAGGATTCGATTCATCTCCAAAGCCAGACCAGCATGCGCGAACTCCGCGCCTATCTGTGCTTGCACAACGCTGAAATTTTAGATGCCGAAGATAAAGTTGGCTTTAGCGCCAAACTGAAATTCACCAACTTTGGCCAAACGCCCGCCTATAACGTGCGAATCCGATGCCGAGAGGTGACTATCAAACCCGAATCGATCGGGCCAACGATGATAAGCTTTACTGATATTTCGACCACAGAACCTATAGTAACCGGTCCTGATGCTTCTGTATCCAAGAGCATCCATAACATTTTGGATGCCGCGGAACTCACGGCGATCCAAAAAGAGGAATTCGTGATTTGGATCTATGGCAACGCGACCTACGAGGATGTGTTCAACCGCGAGTGGACCACAACTTTCTGTTTGCGCGTCTGGCGTTTCGGCCAACCCACGGAAAGAATTGGCCCTTGCGATTTCGGAAATACTGCCACATAGGCTCGCCGCTAGAGCTAAAACCAACAACCGCTTCCAACGCGTCATTTGACGGTCCTCTCTAGAACCGTCCTGAATAGCTCGGCACCCTTGGTATTTTTGCTACATAAGACCGCAAGGATATAATGAAGTAGGTGCTTTCAATCGATTTGAGGCTGAAGCCGCCATTTCTTTGCCTGCCGGGTTCTGTTATTCGCCCGGCATTAAAGCGATGAACTGCGCTGGCCCTTTGTTTTTGCGCAATTCCTTATGAAGCTGGCTTTACGCTTCTGGAATTGCTCTTGTTGAGGAGTGAGAAATATGAGCGAACGTCTTGAGGACATTGCTGCTGCGATGGTTGCGGGCGGCAAGGGTTTGTTGGCAGCCGACGAAAGTTCGGGAACCATCAAGAAGCGCTTCGACGCGATCAACGTCGAGTCCACGGTCGACAGCCGGCGCGATTATCGCGAAATGATGTTCCGCACCGAAGAGGCGATGAACCGTTATGTCTCGGGCGTTATTCTTTTCGACGAAACCATTCGGCAAAAGGCTGCCGACGGTACGCCGCTGGTCGATATCATCAAAGCCGCCGGGGCAATTCCCGGCATCAAGGTCGATGCGGGTGCCAAACCTCTGGTGAATTTCCCCGGCGATACGATCACGGAAGGCCTCGACGGTCTTCGCGAACGGTTGGCGGAATATTACAAGCTCGGTGCCCGTTTTGCCAAATGGCGTGGGGTGATCGACATTGACGTTAGCAAGAACGTACCGTCTTCGACCTCAATTGCCGCCAACGCTCATGCGCTTGCCCGTTATGCGGCACTTTGCCAGGAAGCTGGCATTGTTCCGATCGTTGAGCCGGAAGTCCTGATGGACGGCGCTCACGACATCGACACATGCTACGAGATCACCAAGGCGACCTTGCTCAACCTTTATTCCGAACTCTATGCGGCGCGTGTCGTGCTTGAAGGCACGGTGCTAAAGCCAAACATGGTCATCGCCGGCAAGAAATCAGGAAAGCCAGGCAAGCCGGAAGAAGTTGCCGCAAGAACCATCAAGCTGTTTCGTGAAACGGTTCCCCTGGCGGTTCCCGGTATCGCCTTCCTGTCCGGCGGTCAGTCGGACGAAGAGGCGACCGCGAACCTCAATGCCATCAATGCGATTGGTCCGCATCCGTGGAAGCTGACCTTCTCATATGGGCGCGCCTTGCAGGCGGCACCGCAAAAAGCGTGGGCGGGCAAAGCGGAAAACGTTGGTGCCGCTCAGGCTGCATTCACGCATCGGGCGCGTATGAACCATCTGGCGGCGCTGGGCACATGGAAGCCGTCCCTCGAAGCCGGCGCCTGAAACACTCGACACTGGTTATGACAATTTCAACCCGGGCCTCGCGCCCGGGCTTTGTTTTGTAGGAATTGGCATTCGTCATACGTCCTTGAGCGACAAAGGAGAACATGCACATGTCTTGTCGTCGCCCGTATTCGGATGTTTCGCGAATGTGTACCGCAGATTGACCGCAACTAGGCGAAGATCACACAATCTGTCATTATGCTGACAATTGTTGCCAATCGGGCTCGTGTAGCCCGTTTTGAGCGGGTCTGGGGCCGGCAACGCCAGGAACAGTTTCGACTAACCGAATAACGCATCAACTTTTCTGACTGTTTTGCCTTTGAAAGTTGATGTAGAAGGCCCGCCTTGCCGATCACGGCGAATTGAACACGAGGTGCCAATACCCATATTGAACCTCGCGTCGAGCGAAACTGCAGTCACGATCATTTGCTGCGCACCGGAAAGAAAACGATGCCGAAATTCAAGTTTCACAAGCTTGCCGCGATAATTGTGCTTATTGGCTTCGCAGCCTGGGTTGCGACCGGCGCGTTTTCCTCCGTTGGCGGGGCCGCGGGCGAAGACAAGGCGACGCAGACCAAGGCAGACGAGGCGAAGATCGATGAAGCGCCGCTGCGGGTCGTCAAGGTGATCGTTCCGCCTCGTGGAAATCATGCGCGCGCCATCCGTATCTCCGGCCTCACCGAAGCCGACAAGCGTGCGGTTCTGGCGACGCGGGTCGGCGGTGTTATCGCCGAATTGCCCGTCAAGCAGGGCGAACGGGTCAAAACAGGCGACATGGTGCTGATGCTGGATGCCGAGGAAAAGGTCGCAGCGGTCGACAACGCCAAACAGGTTCTGGTTCAGCGCCAGGCCGAGATTGAAGCCTCCGAACGGCTTGCCAAATCAGGCAATCTGGCAAAATTGCAGCTCGATACGGCGCGGTCATCTCTTTCTGCGGCAAAATCTCAGCTTGAGGCTGCCGAAGCTGAGCTTGCGCGCAACGAAGTCAAAGCGCCATTCGACGGCATTATCGATCGTGTAGATGTGGAACTCGGCAGTGCCGTCATGCAGGGCGGCGAAGTTGCCACCATCATCAGCCTCGACCCGATCATCGCGCGCGGCGAAGTCAGCGAGCGAGATGTTGGCTACATCAAGATTGGCGACAAGGCGAAAGTTCGTCTCGTCAACGACCAGATTGTTGAGGGCACCGTGCGCTATATCAGTCGCGATGCGTCTTCCGCGACCCGTACTTTCCGGCTGGAAATTGCCATCGACAACCCCGACAGGACCATTCCTGCGGGGATGACGGCGGAGATATCGCTTAGCGCGCAATCGACAGAAGCAATCGTCCTGCCGCGTTCGGTTGTCACGCTGGGCGACAAAGGGGATCTCGGCATACGCGCGGTCAACAAAGACGATGTGGTGGTTTTCTATCCGATTGATCTTGTTGATGATAAGCCGAGCGGCCTGGTTCTCGCAGGCATTCCGGCAGGTGCACGCGTTATCATTGCAGGGCAGCAATTGGTGGCAGAAGGCGACAAGGTCAAGACGGTCGAAGCAGACCCTGAAGAAATCAGGAAACTGGTTGGTGACGTGACCGGTGGGACGCAGTAACCATGGATATCGTCAAGCTTGCCATCAACAATGCGCGGCTGACCATTTCGGTCTTGCTGTTCCTGATCCTTGCCGGTGCCGTTTCCTACGAATCGGTTCCCAAGGAAGCGGAGCCGGATGTCCCGATTCCGATGATGTATGTCGGTCTGGCCTATCAGGGTATTTCGCCTGAGGATTCGGAACGGCTGCTGCTGCGTCCGGTTGAAACCCGTTTGAAAAGCCTCAAAGGCTTGAAAGAAATGCGCTCGGCAGCATTTCAGGGCGGCGGCTATGTACTGGTCGAATTCGACCCGTCCACCGATCTGGCTTCCGCGTTGCAAGATACCCGCAGCAAGGTTCAGGACGCCAAGGCCGATCTGCCGCAGGCAGCCGAAGAGCCGACGGTCAACGAGGTCAATATTTCGGAGTTTCCGGTCCTTGTCGTGACGCTTTCGGGCCATATTCCCGAACGGATGCTGACCAGGGCGGCGCGTGAATTGCGCGACCGCATCGAAGAAGTTCCGGGCGTGCTTGAAGGGTCGCTTCAAGGCGCGCGCGACGACCTCGTCGAAGTCGTCATCGATCCGGTCAAGCTGTCGTCATATGGCCTGCAACTCGATCAGGTAATTCAAGGCGTGGGTGCGTCCAACAGCCTTGTTGCCGCCGGCAATATCGAAGGGTCTGAAGGCAAATATGCGGTCAAGGTCCCCTCCCTGATCGAGACACCGGAAGATGTTGCCAACCTTCCGGTTGTGACCACGCCCAACGCCGTCGTCCGCGCAAAGGACATCGCAACGATCCGCTCGACGTTCAAGGATGCAGAGACCATCACGCGCCTTGACGGCAAGCCCGCCATTGCCATCGAGGTGAAAAAGCGCATCGGTTCCAATTTGATCGACACGATCGCGCGGGTGAAAACGATCGCCGATACCTTTGTAAAGTCCATGCCGGAGGGCATGCAGGTCACCTATACGCAGGACAAATCGGTGTTCGTCAAACAATTGCTCGGCGACCTCCAGAACCATGTGATGATTGCCGTCATTCTGGTGTTTATCGTCATTCTCTATGCGTTGTCCGGGCGTGCCTCGCTGTTGATCGGCTTAGCTATTCCATCCTCCTTCCTGATGGGTATCCTGCTTCTGACCATGATGGGCTACACGATCAACATGATCGTGCTGTTCAGCCTCATTCTGGCGGTTGGCATGTTGGTCGACGACGCCATCATCGTCACCGAATTCGCTGAGCGGCGAATGACGGAAGGCATGCCGCGCGAAGAGGCGTTCGAACTGGCCGCCAAACGAATGGCGGGACCGGTTATTGCAGCAACGATGACCCGAATTGCCGCGTTTTCGCCGCTCCTGTTCTGGCCGGGCATTATCGGCGATTTCATGAAATACATGCCGATTACCTTGATCGTCACCCTGTCGGCATCGATGCTTTATGCGCTGGTCTTTACGCCGACACTTGGTGCCAAGTTTGCCAAGGCACCTCCCCATGACGAAGCTGACCACAAGGATGGCTGGTACATGGCGATTGTCCACCAGGCCGTGCGTTTTCCCAAGACGGTATTGCTCCTGACCGTGGTGTTGCTGGTCGGGATCCAGATGTCTTACTCGAAATTTGGCGCGGGCGTTGAGTTCTTCCCGAGCGTCGAACCAGATTACGGCCTTCTATACGTACATGCGCGCGGCAACCTCTCCCTTGCCGAAATGGATGAAGCGACCCACGAGGCTGAAAATCGCCTGCTTGGCTGGCCCGGTGTGAAGTCGGTCTATACCCGCGTGGGCAAGACGCAAGGCGGGGGTGCCGACATTCCCGAAGATGTCGTGGGCGTGATCCAGTACGAATTTGTCGATTGGCGAGAGCGCAAGCCCGCCAACCAGATTCTCGACGATCTGCGTAAAGTGATGGCTGGCATTCCCGGCGTCGATATCGAAGTCCGTGTTCCCGAGGCTGGCCCGCCAACTGGCAAACCGATCCAGATACGGCTGTCGGCGGCCAACCCGGACGGATTGGACAAGATTGCGCGCAATGTTGCGGCCAAGATCTCCAAGGTTGCCGGCGTCATCGACGTCTCAGACGGCTTGCCGCCGCCCGGCGTGGACTGGGCGCTGGAAGTTGACCGGGCCAAGGCCGCGCAATACGGCATCAGCCCGACGGCCGTGGGAACAGTGGTTCAACTCGTGACCAACGGGCTGAAGCTTACGGAATATCGGCCGGCTGGCGCCGATGACGCTGTTGATATACGTCTGCGTCTTCCTGAAGACCGGCGCACACTTTCGACACTTGATGAATTGCGGGTGCAGACCAGCGAGGGATCGGTGCCGATCTCGAACTTCGTGATCCGCAAACCGGAGCCAAGCGTTGGCATCCTGAACCGCATTGACGGGGCGCGAACAGTCGTTGTTCAGGCAAACGTTGCCGCCGACAAGCAAGTAGCCGTCGTACAGGCGAATGTCGAAAAGATTGTCGGCGAAATGGAACTGGGCAATGGCATCCGCTGGAAGCTTGCAGGCTCCAACGAGGATAGTGCTGAAGCCAGCGCCTTCCTGAGCAAGGCTTTTGGTGCTGCACTCTTCCTGATCTTCCTTGTACTGCTGGCGCAATTCAACAAGTTCACCAGTGTGTGGCTGGTCTTGTCTTGCGTCGTTATGGCAACGATCGGAGTGTTCCTCGGTCTTATGCTGACAGGGCAGACCTTCGGCATCGTCATGTCCGGCATCGGGGTTATCGCGCTGGCCGGTGTGGTGGTGAACAACAATATCGTCCTGATCGACACCTATGACCGGCTGCGTGAAGAGGGCTGGGACAAGATGGAGGCAGTGTTGCAAACCTGCCGGGAACGTGCCCGCCCCGTTGTCTTGACCGCAGTTTCGGCCATTCTTGGCGTGCTGCCGATTGCCTTCGGCTTGGGCCTCGAAATATTCCATCATGAAACGACGATCAACGCACCCTCGACGCAATGGTGGATTTCCCTGTCCTCGGCCATTGTCTTCGGCTTGTCGTTTGCGACCGTCCTGACGCTGGTTGTCACGCCGGCGATGTTGATGGTGTTCACGCGCGCCAAGCAGATCCCGGGGCAGCGCCGCAGTGTTCTGAGCCGATTGTTCCGGCGCAACAAGGCAACAGAAGCCTCATCGGACGACGCTCCGGTCAAGGACGCAGACGTGGCTTTCCCGAAAGCCGCTGAATAAAGGCTCAACCCCTCATCGATGTGAAATTGACAGGCCGCCCGGGAACCCTCGGGCGGCCTTGTGCATTGTCATGTAGTGAGAGCATCGGACCGAAAAGTGGTTACCGGTTTTCGGAATTCTCCGATGCTCAATCAAAGCAATAGAGCGTCCTTTGTGCGTCTAAACGGACGCACGGCGCTCTGACAGTTCGAAGAGAGGGGTATTTCCATGTCACTCACAACACTGCTTATAATCGTGCTGATCCTGATCCTGATCGGCGCTGTGCCGAGTTGGCCTTATTCGCGAGGCTGGGGTTATGGCCCTTCCGGTATAGTCGGCGTCATCCTGGTGATCCTGCTGCTGCTGCTTTTCATGGGCAGGATTTGATCGACCCCTATTCGGCCGGGAGCGGCTCAACGTCGAAGTCTGCGCGATGGGCAAGCCCGGCCATCAGGGATACGATAATCAACAGCCCTGACAGAAAGACGAAGATAGGTCCAAACCCTGTTCGCTCGGCAACGAAGCCGATTGCCGAAGGCGCTACCAGAATTCCGCAATAACCCATGGTCGTGACCACGCTGATGCCCGCACCGGACGACATGCCCTCCTGATTGCCCCCGGCGGAGAACGCGATAGGCACCATATTGGCGACGCCGAACCCGCACAACGCGAAAGCCGCGATTGCCAACCAGGGTGATGGCGAGAGCCCGGCTACAAGCATTCCAGCGGCTGCGATGAGACTGGACAGGCGCATTGTCTTGACCGCGCCGAACCGGTTGCGCACCGTGTCTCCAGCAAAGCGCATGATCGCCATGGCGCCTGAGAACGCGGCGAAGGCAAATCCGGCTGTGGCGATACCGGTGCCAAGTTCCTGGCGCAGGTAAAGTGCCGCCCAATCGAGCACCGCACCTTCGGGTATCATTGATAACAATGCCATCAGGCCGATCAAATAGACCAATGGATTTCTGGGCAGAGCGAATTTTCGATGCGTTTCGACCGGAGGCGCGGTTTCAACTATGAGATGGCGCATGGCAAATGCGATTGCCGAGAAGGCGAGAACGGTCACAACTGCGGCGTGGGCGCTGTGGCCGTAATGCTGGATCGCAATGCCCCCCAATCCTCCCCCAGCAAAACCACCGAGGCTCCAAAAGCCATGCGATGAGGACATGATGGCACGCCCAAGTTTGCGCTCCACTGCGACGGCATTCGCGTTCATCGCGACATCCATGCCGCCAATCAATCCGCCAAACAATATCATCGCAATCGCTGCCAGAGGTACATTCGGCGCCAGGGCAATGAAAAGGAGACCAAAGGGTGCAGCAATGCCAAACCAGCGCAACGTGTTGCGCGAACCGTGTCGCGAAATCAGATGACCGCACCAGGCCATCGCAATTACGGCTCCGATGCCGAACAGAAAAATAAGCAAGCCAAGCGTAAACTTGCTGATGTCCAGCCGGGTCAGAAACACCGGGATTTGCGGTGCCCAACTGCCGGTCAGGAATCCGTTTGCGAAAAACATTGCGGCGATGGCCCAGCGGCCGCCTATCGCACTATTGGTCGCACTGGGTCCATGCATCGAAGACAAATCCTGACAGCAGGCTGGGGCAGATTGGGTTCTATCTCTGTTCGTTGCGATGGCAAGCCCGCTTTCGGCCCACTAGGCAAAAAAACCGGACCAGACCCCAATCTATATCAGTTGTCTTTTGGCCTGTTTGTTTCAAAAGCCTCTTTCTCGGCCTGTGAAACCTCGGTCTGGTTCAAGGCGCGCCATTCGTCATAGGGCATGCCATAGACGATTTCGCGGGCCTGTTCCTTGGAAAGCTCGACACCTGCGCCATCGGCGGCTTCGCGATACCAGTTGGACAGGCAATTGCGGCAGAAACCGCCGAGGTTCATCAAGTCGATATTTTGCACGTCGCTCCGCGTACGCAAATGCTCAACCAGTCGGCGAAAAGCCGCAGCTTCAAACTCTCTTTGTTGATCTTGCGTCAATCCAGTCATGTCAAACGTCTCCCTTATGCGGTGAACCTCATAGCGGTCCGGTACGCGAGCCGAATTGCTTTACCTCATGAATATCGGGACGGCGGTTGATCGCGTCAATGATCGGGGCGAGCCGGCCCGCCCAATCGATGGCATTTTCCCGATCTGCGATCAGGTCCTGCCTGAGTTCGATCAACACATGGGCAAAACCATTGATGACTGCATGCTTGAACATCGTATCGCCGCGCAGCGCGCCGTCATAGGGTTCGTTATCGCCGACAATGAGGCTCTCATCGGCTTCAAGCGCGTCGATAAGCGCGCGTGGTGCGCGCTCATCCTGATCCCACAAGATGCCGACATGCCAGGGCCGTTCGATGCCTTGCATCAACGGTGTAAAAGAATGAATTGAAACGATGAAGGGTGCCATGCCCGATGCCTCTGCGACGGAAGCAGTCATGGCGCTGATTGCGTCGTGATAGGGCCGATAGAACTTATCGAGACGCTTGTCTCGCTCCTGCACGGTGAGGGGATAGTTTTCCGCTATGACCGTGCCATCATAAAGCTGGCGAACAAGTGTGGGGTCATCCTCGCCACGGTTGGGATCGATCAGCAGGCGCGAGAAATTTGCCAGCACAGCAGGCGCGCGAAGAATCGATGCGAGTTCGCGTGTAACCGTCTCGACACCGATGTCGTAGGCAATGTGACGGTCAAATTCGATTGGCTCCAGGCCGAGCGTCCCATACTCTTCGGGCAGGTCGCGTCGCGCATGGTCGGCAATGATAACAATGCCTTGCTTGCGATCGCCCTCGACGATATCGAATGGAGCGAAAACTGTGGATCGGGTCATGGCCTGTAAAAAACGCCCATTCTTTGCCGGGAGAGGATGGTAGCGTCATTCCACGAAGATGATGTCTGCGCAATGCTGTTGCCTGCTCGAAAGCCGTCGTTTGGACAAGGTTTTCGCAAAAATCCGGCAGAGGCTGACAAAGGGTCGCATTAGCGGCGTTTTAAATCGATTGGATTTATGGCTCGTGCGCGTTGACATGCGTTCGTACTTTTCCGAAAAGGAACGTCGAGAGATGGAAATGACGGATTTTGGGCGCTCGGGAATTGTAACCGCCAGCAAGCGACGCATGCGAAATGTGGTTGTCGCAATGCTGCCGCTGTTCGTTGCGCCTCTGCTTATATTGACGGCGACCGATTTGGCCCGCGCTGATTTCCGGGTCTGCAATGCGACGCAAAATCTTGTCGGGGTCGGCATTGGCTACCGGGCCAAGGCAGGCTGGATCACGGAAGGCTGGTGGCATATCGAAGCGTCGAGTTGCAAAACACTGATCGAAGGCTCGCTGTCATCGAGGTTTTATTATCTTTATGCCGAAGATGCCGAACGGGGCGGCCGTTGGGATGGACCGGTCAGCATGTGTGTGGCTGAAAAGGAATTCAAGATTGCCGGCGTAACCGACTGCGTTGCCCGAGGCTTCCAGCGCGCCGGATTTCAGGAATACGATACTGGCGAGCAGGCAAGCTGGATGGTCCAGTTGACCGAGCAAGCCACAACCGACAGCACCGCTGTTCAGGGAAACAATAATCAATGAGACGCAGCCGCAAGGTCAAGATTCTCGCCACAATCGGTCCGGCTTCTTCCGATGAGGCTATGCTGACGAAACTGTTCGAGGCGGGAGCTGACGTATTTCGCATCAATATGAGCCATGCCGATCATGACTTGATGCGCACACTTGTCGGGCGCATTCGCGCGGTTGAAGAGACTGTTGGCCGGCCAATCGGTATCCTTGCCGATCTGCAAGGCCCCAAGCTGCGTGTCGGCCAGTTCGCCGATGGCAAGGAAGTGCTTGAAGTCGGCCAGACATTTACCCTGGATGACGATCCGGCACCCGGCAATTCGACGCGTGTTTATCTACCGCACCCAGAGATTTTGAACTCGGTGCAGGCGGGGCATCGTCTATTGATCGACGATGGCAAGCTGGAACTGAAAGCGGTGGAAAGCGACGGCAAGAAAATCACCTGTACCGTCATAGCCGGAACCGGCATTTCCGACAGAAAGGGCGTCAGCCTGCCCGACACCGACCTGCCGGTTGGCGCACTCACCGAAAAGGATCGCAAGGATCTCGACGCGGTGCTTGAAGCTGGCGTTGACTGGATCGCACTGTCATTCATCCAGCGCCCCGAAGATTTGGTTGAGGCCCGCAAAATAGCAGATGGCCGGGCACTGATACTATCGAAGATCGAAAAACCGCAGGCCGTTTCGAGGCTGGCCGAGATCATGGCCTTGTCCGACGCGCTGATGGTGGCGCGTGGCGATCTCGGTGTCGAAATGCCGCTTGAGGCTGTTCCCGGCATCCAGAAGCAGATTACCCGCGCCGCGCGGCGGGCCGGCAAGCCCGTTGTGGTTGCTACCCAGATGCTTGAATCGATGATCAGTGCGCCAGTGCCGACGCGCGCCGAGGTTTCCGACGTCGCGACAGCGGTGTTCGAGGGAGCCGATGCGATCATGCTGTCGGCAGAATCTGCTGCCGGTGACTATCCGGTCGAGGCGGTCGCAACGATGGACCGTATCGCGGCTCAAGTGGAACGCGATCCGACCTATGCTTCCGTTATCAATGCACAGCGCTCCACCCCGGAGGCAACGGGGGCCGATGCTATCTCGCTTGCCGCGCGCGAGATCGCCGAAACGCTGAAACTTGCAGCGATCATCACCTATACGGCCTCGGGCGCGACCGGGCTTCGTGCCGCGCGCGAACGCCCGCAGGTACCGATCATCGCTTTGTCACCGATCCTCAACACTGCGCGGCGGCTCTCGCTGGTGTGGGGAACGCATTGCGTTGTATCGCCGGACGCGACTGACCTTGACGACATGGTCAACCGTGCCTGCCGCATTGCGCATGAGGAAGGTTTTGGCCAGCCGGGTGACGGCATCATCGTCACCGCAGGCGTGCCGTTGAGGACTTCGGGCTCTACCAATATGCTGCGCATTGCCTATGTCGCTGAAGACGGCAGTGGAAGCCGGCATTAAAGCAATTCCAGGAAAAGTGTTGTGCGGTTTTCCGTCCGGAATTGCGTAAAAACAAATGCTTGGAGCGGCTCTATGATTCTATCAAAAGCTGAACTTCTCTAGAGCCTCGAAGCGCCCGCCGTCTCGCACCCATCACTTCGGTGCTGGAAAATCGGAACAATGTTCGATGCCGAAAGCATCATTGGCGATCCGTGCTTCGACGGTCTTTGCCATGCTTTGCAAATCACGTTGTTTTCCCGAAACCTTCTCGATCGCCCCCACGACAAGATCGGGCGCAATCCAGTCGGGCTTGTGCCCGAGGTTTTTCACCCAGACAAGTTCGGCACCCGGGATATCGTTGGCCAGACCCACTGAATGGATTTCCTCATAGACGACTGTATCGCGGTCTCCAGAGATGATCACCGTGGGCGCCTTGATCTCATGATAGCCGGGCTGCGCATTAAGCACGTAGCGATAGAGCCCCTCGACATCTATTGCATTGGCGCGAAAAGCGGCGGGCCGCAGCACAAGCGGGATTTCGGCGCTGGCGAGATAGCCATTCGGGACTTCGTTCGGGGCAAAGACGCATTCCGTGGCCGCGTTCATGCGCATCGAACCGGCTGGATAGGTCAAGGTTTCGGAAAACAGCCAACCGAGCACAGGTGTGGTTGCCAAATTATAATACCACGAGGTCGCCCCGCCGGGCCAGGGATGTGTTGCGGCAGAAAGAAAGACGAGACCGCTCGTCTTTTGCGGATAATCATGTCCAAAGGCCGCTGCCAGCGCACCGCCGAATGAATGACCGACAATGATCGCCTTATCGATGCCGAGACGGTCCATCAGTTTCGCAAGTGTTTGCGCCTGTTTTGATGGGTCTTCATTGTTGCCGGAACCGCGCCCCGACCAACCGTGTCCGGGGCGGTCGAAAAAGAGCAATTCGGCGCGTCCCTCCAGCAGTGGGCGCAATGGCACCATCTGGTCATTGAGGTTGGCGCTGGCGCCGTGGATAAAAATAACCGGCGGCAAGTCCGCCGTGGCAGGCGCGCGAATGTGAACGTAGTGAATGCGCGCGCCGTCAATTTCGATGAAGGCTCCGACCGGCGGATTGCGTCGTTCGATCAGCCACGATCCGGTACGTGTTATGGCAACAAATGCGAATGTGATCGCGATGATCAGCGAAATCAGGGCATAGAACAAGTTCATCTATCAGGCCCGCGCTTCAGCCTGTTCAACGCAGCATGCAGGCTCTCCGGCGAGTTCAAATGCGCTCGCCAGTCAGTTCTTCGGAGATTGCTGTGACCTGGTTCTGGGCATTGCGCAACATCGGATAGATTTTGAGAACGCTTTGCCACGCCTTGAGCGCCGCTTCCTTGTGGCCACTATCCATCATGATCTGGGCAAGGCCCGAAAGCGCGCCGAAATGGCGGGGTTCGAGTTGCAATGTGTGGTCGATATCGGCCATCGACTTGGCGTAATTCTTCATCATGAAATGAACCGTGGCGCGGCGGTTCCAGCCCTCCGCGTATAAGGGACGCAAGGTTGTGACCTGATCGAGAAAATCGAGCGCAACATCGAATTTTCGCTTCTCGATAGCTTCTTGCGCCCACTGCATCATCAGATCAATGGAAGCGCTGCCGGATTGCGACCATTGCTCCCAAATCTGCACGGAAATACGCAAGGCCGCTTTTTCATTGCGCTCGCGCTTGAGGTCGGAAAACAATTGATTGAGACGCTCAACCTTCGCCTCGGAGGTGATTTTAACCGCTTCAACGCCTTTCGCTGCTGGAGCGTCGGCCCAGGCAGAAACTGTGGCGGCATCAAAAGCAAGCATGCCCGCGAAGACGGCAAAAACAATACGCATGGCAGGAATCTAGCCTCTGCCAGCGTAACGTCAAACTGAAATTAGCGTGAAGACGCCTGAATGTCGGCGTCATTCGATCTCAATGAAGCGAAACTGGAGTGTTTCGCCCGCACCTCAACCCTGACGCGCTTTATAACGCGGATCGGTCTTGTTGAGGATGTAGATGCGTCCCTTGCGACGAACCAGCTGGTTGTCACGATGGCGCGCCTTAAGTGCCTTGAGTGAATTCTTGATTTTCATTGGTCTGCCCGTAATCCTTGCCCACAACGGGCTCAACCGAATAGCGCGCCCTAAAGAGCGCGCCGAATTTGTGAGAAGCTCATAAACGAGGAGCCTCGCCCGTGTCAACCATTACCCGTCTGTTGGGGTTCAGAGATTGCAGCGATTTATGCGGGTGAAATGCCCCATTTTGCGCCCCGCACGGGCCTCAGCCTTGCCATAAAGATGCACCATGACGTCGGGAGTGGTCAGGAGTTCAGCCACATTCTCCACATCGTTGCCGATCAGGTTTTGCATCATGCAATCGCTGTGACGCTTTGTGCTGCCGAGCGGCAAGCCAGCCACGGCTCGAATATGCTGTTCGAATTGCGAGATCGTGCAGGCGGCTTCAGTCCAATGCCCTGAATTGTGTACGCGTGGCGCAATCTCATTGGCGAGCAATGTGCCGTCCGCCAGAACGAAAAATTCAACACCGATGACGCCCACATAGTCCAGCGCATCAAGGATTTTCGCAGCCGCTTTGCGTGCTGCACCAGCCGTCGTCTCGGAAATGGCGGCGGGGACACACGACATGTGCAAGATGCCATCGCGGTGGATGTTCTCGGCCGGATCAAAGCTTGTTACCGCACCATCCATGCCGCGCGCCGCGATTATGGAGATTTCGCGCTCGAAACGCACCAGCGATTCCAGAATGAGCGGGACATTTCCCATGGCTTCGCAGGTGCCGGAAAATCCGCCGTCTTCCACATTTTTGAAAACGCGCTGGCCCTTGCCGTCATAGCCCATGCGGCGTGTTTTCAAGACCCCGCTGCCGCTAAATGCCTCCAAAGCCGCGGCCAGGTCAGCATCATTGTTGACTTTTCGGAAATCTGCGGTGGAAATGCCTATGCCGTTGAGAAATTCCTTCTCCTCGACCCTGTCCTGGGCAACACGAAGCGCGCCAGCCGGCGGCGAAACGGCCACGGATGCAGCCAGAATGTCCGCTGATGTAACGGGCACGTTTTCAAATTCATAGGTTACGACGCCACATTCAGCCGCAAGTTCGCTGAGTGCCGCGACATCATCATAGGCGGCGATGATTTGACGGTTGGCGACCTGTGAAGCCGGGCAATCCGGCTGCGGCTCAAGCACTGTGGTGGCGTAGCCGAGCCGTGCGGCTGCCATTGCCAGCATCCGGCCAAGCTGGCCGCCGCCAATAATGCCGATGGTCGATCCGGCTGGAAGCATCAGGATGCACCCTGAGGTTCTATGGCAACCTTGTCTGTTTGTGCTGTGCGCCAGGCATCGAGACGGACAGCGAGATCAGCATCGCTCAATGCCAGTACGGCGGCGGCGAGCAATGCGGCATTGATTGCACCAGCCTTGCCGATGGCCAGCGTACCGACTGGGATGCCAGCTGGCATCTGTACAATGGACAACAGGGAATCCTGACCGGACAACGCCTTCGATTCGACAGGCACGCCAAAAACCGGAAGCGGTGTCATCGCCGCCGTCATGCCAGGCAAATGGGCCGCACCTCCTGCCCCCGCGATGATTACCCGGAAACCCGCATCTTTGGCTCCCTTGGCGAAATCGTAGAGCCGGTCTGGCGTGCGGTGGGCGGACACGATCAGCCGTCGATGCGAGACGCCAAGGGCCTCCAGTGTTTCGGCAGCAAAGTGCATGGTAGCCCAATCGGATTGACTACCCATGATAATGGCGACGTCGGCGCGTTGATCGTTCAAGGCGATGCTCCTTGCAACAAAGCGGCGACGTAGCCGAATTCCTACTGCCCTGCAAGGATGGTTGAAGCATCCCTTCCAATTGCCTCCGTTGGAAAGCGTTGGTCGCGATGAAAAGGGCCCCGGTAAAATCCAGCCATGTCACCAGATCGCGTACTTAAATTGATGCTCGACCACCAACAACCCAACGCACGTGCTTTCTCAGTCATGTTTCTTTGGCAAGGCATGGCGACATGGCCGTTCTATGAACTTTGCGTTTCATGGAATGATTTTGCCGGAATCGAGTGATTTGGATAAATCCAGATCACGCTTTTCCACCGCAAGCATTATTTACTGTGGCGTTGCCGCTCAGGAGTAATTTGCGATGGATCTGGTTCCGCTCATTAACGCGGTCGGGGAGCCCGGCGCTGCCATAGTCGGTGGCGCGTTGCTCGGACTTGTCTTCGGCTTTTTCGCCCAGCGCAGTGCTTATTGCACCCGATCCGCTGTTCTCGACCTGACCCGTGGTCGCGATTTGAAGGCGCTTGCCACCTGGGCTGCCGGTTTCGCGGTCGCCATTCTTGGGGTTCAACTGCTGCTTTCCTACGGCCAGATCGATGTGCGCGAAACGCGTTTCTTTTCGACAGCCCAAAGCCTCTCAGGTGCCCTCATTGGCGGACTGGTCTTTGGTGTCGGAATGGTGATGGCGCGTGGTTGCGTCTCGCGACTTCTGGTGCTCGGATCATCCGGCAATTTGCGCGCCATCTTTTCTATCTTCATTGTCGCCCTTGCCGGTTACGCAACCTACACCGGCGTCCTGACCCATCTGCGCGATAGCGTCGGCGGCCTGTGGAGCACCGCCCAGATCGGCGGCAACGACCTTCTCGCCCATGCCGGGTTCAGCCAGACTGCGGGTGTCGTCATTGGCGTTGCGCTGCTCATTGCTGCTTTCGTCGTCGCGCTGCGCTCGAATGTTTCGCTTTGGCGGCTCAGCGGAGGCGGCGCTGTTGGCGCGACGGTCGTCGCAGGCTGGTATTTCACCTATCAGCTTTCCACTCAGGTTTTCGACCCCATTCAGGCCGAGAGCCTGTCATTCATTCGGCCATTGGCGACCACCGGCGAAATAGCCACGCACGCCGATGCCATTGCCGGTATGGATCAGGGATTGCTGATAGGCACCATCGTCGGCGCATTGATTGCCGCGCTGCTGTTTCGCGATTTTCGCATTGCAACCTTCAACGAGCCCGGCACGCCATCGATCTGGCGCTACGCAATAGGCTCGGCGTTCATGGGCTTCGGCGGTATCCTGGCCGTGGGTTGCACGATTGGGGCAGGGCTCACCGGCGGCTCGGTCCTGGCGGTCTCATCATTGCTCGGCCTGGTTTCGATGATTGCCGGCGCAGCTATCACCGACAGGGTGATCGACGGCGCGAGGGAGCCAACTTCGCTGTCTCGTGGCAATCACATGACCCTTCCTGCCGAATAGGCCTACTCGATTAATAGTCTTACTCGATTCCGGCCGCAGGTGCCTTGTCGTCCGTTGCGGCGTCGGGTGTAACATCCAGAACGGCGGCATGCATGCTGATCTTGGCTTTGCCCGGCTGGCAATCGGTCATGCAAGGCTCACCCTCCTTTGCATATTCCGGCTCTTGTGCCCGGTTGTCGTCGATGAAATTCTTCTCGTTCGGCAAATGGATCGACGTGAAATTCTTGTCTGAAAGTTCGAAATTCTCATCAGTCACGATGTCGTTCAGGTACATAATGTAGGCCGTCAAAGCGTAGACATCATCATCGGATAATGAACGCGCATTGCCAAATGGCATGGCGCGGCGGATATAGTCATAAACCGTCGACAGATAAGGCCAATAGGATCCGACGGTCTTGACCGGTCGATCATCCATCAGCGTGTCACGGCCTCCGGCAAGTACCGGCCACCGCCCGATAGCCTCGCCGAAATCGCCGTGGCAGGAAGCGCAATTGGTGTCGTATAACTTTTCGCCCTGAGCTACGGTACCGCTGCCTTTGGGCAATCCGAGACCATCGGGCCGCACATCGATATCCCACGCGGCGATCTCGTCAGTGGTGGCCAGACGACCAAGGCCAAGAACCAGTCCCGCTCCATGTGCAACATCAGTTTGTGGCTTGGGTGCTTCAGGCTCGATTTTCGTGTCGGGTTTGGCTACCGCTTTCTTTTCCGGCACGGTTTCGGACGTCGCGGACGAGGTGCCGTCGAGCGCGAATGTCGCCAGATACGAAATGATGTTCTCGCGGTCCTCGTCTTTCTTCAAGCCGCCGAACGACATCTTCGTGCCCTTGATCATACTGCGCGGACTAAGCAGGAATTCCTTCAGTGTATCGACGCTCCAGACAAGCCCGCCCTCACCAGCTTTTCCCATCGCCGGCGAATAGTGGTATCCGTCAGCGGCACCGGCTGCCCGACCCAGAATGCCATTCAACTCAGGCCCGGCGCGGTTCTTCGCGCCTTCGCCGACAGCATGGCAAGCCTTGCATCTGGAAAACAGCCTTTCGCCCAGCCCAGCATCCTGCGAGAAAGCCGTGCCGCCGCTCATCAGAACCGCGACGCTTGCGGCCAGCAATATTTCAGGAAATCTCGACATTTTCGACCGCTCCGTCGGTGCCGACATGCCATGTCTGGATGCCATTATTGTGATAGATCGAATTCGACCCGCGAACAGCGCGCAGCTCGTCCTTGGTGGGCTGTACAACGCCTTTCTCGTCCATGGCACGCGACTGCAGGAACAGTTCCGACCCGTCCCAGTCGAACTCATGATAGAAGCGGTGCAACGCTAAAGGCAGGCTTGGCCCATCAATGCGTGCCGTCGTCCAGTTGCGGCCACCATCGACAGTCACGTCAACGCGGCTGATCCTGCCATTGCCCGACCATGCGAGGCCCGACAGGACAAGGGGGCCTTTACCCTGGACAATCGGTGCTTGCGGGCTTGGACTGGTTATGACGGATTTGACATCCATTGCCCAGGTAAAGCGGCGCGCCTTGCCGTTTGCCAGAAGGTCCGTATATTTCGAGGTCTCCTCGCGCTGCTGCCAGGGCTCGTCACCGACTTCCAGCCGGCGCAGCCATTTCACCCACATATTGCCTTCCCAGCCAGGCACGACGAGGCGGATCGGGTAGCCCTGTTCGGGGCGCAGCGCTTCGCCGTTCATGGCAAACGCCACCATGCAATCGTCCAGCACTTTTTCCATCGGGATTGAGCGGGTCATGGCGGCTGCATCCGCACCCTCGGCCAGCAACCACTTGCCATTCGGCTTTACACCAGCTTCGGCCAGAATATGTTTGAGCGGCACACCCGTATACATGACGCAATGGACCATGCCGTGGGTAAACTGGCAGCCATTGAGCTGCGAACCGCGCCACTCCATGCCGGAATTCGCCGCACATTCGAGAAAATAAATCCGGTTTTCACGCGGAAAGCGTTTGAGATCGGCCATGGTAAAAACCAGCGGCTTGTCGACCAGACCGTTGATCATCAGGCGGTGCTCTTGCGGATCAACGACGGCGACGCCCGCATGGTGGCGCTCGAAACAGAGCCCGTTCGGGGTAATGATCCCGTCCAGCGCATGCAGCGGCGTGAAGTTGACCGAGGAGACCGGGTCCGCCGTCAACCAGGGCACGTTGCGCCGGATAACGTCTTTTTCAAAAGCCGACGGCGTTCCATAAGGGCTGGCATCAACCCCATCGCCGGAATAGCGGTTCCAGTCCTGAATCTCGGTGATTGCGGGATCGCCGGCAGCCGCTGCGCGCCCTGCGGTCAGTGCTCCGACAACCGTTGCGCCACCAGCAAGGCCTGCCTTCAGAAAATTGCGGCGCGAGGACGCTTCATCCGATTGGCTTTTTTCCTTCATCGGTGTCTCCCCGTGGCGTGCAATATAGAAACATATAGTTATTTCTATGTATCAAACCGAAGGCATCTTGTCTATTGCTTCCAAAGCGTGTCTCGCATTGAAAAACCGCGCCGCGCGCTTGAAATTTTTACTCTCATGCATGTCTCTGTCTGAGAATCCGCCGCATATTTTGGACCGCATGCATTTGGGATGCCGAAACACTACCCGGCGATTGTCACCGAGCGATTTTCCTTAAGTTCAACGATTGGGTTGCGGGTCAGATACTCCTCGACGACATCCCAGATTGGTGGGCCTTCCGTCGCCTCGTTAATAGAGGCCCATCCTGCCACCTGATATTCCTTGGTCGCGTCAATCGCTTCCCCTGTTTTGATGAGCGTCATGTTGGAGATACGCCCGCCCATCGCGCCATCGGGATCGATTGTGTACGCCATGCCGCCGACCCGGACCATATCACCCCCTTGTTGATAATAGGGGTCCTTGTTGAACAGATTGTCGGCCACGTCTTCCATGATGTTCTTCAACGCAGCACCGGTCATGGCGGAACGATAGGCGGCGGGATAGGTCATGCCGCAGGCGTTATAAAGGTCTTCAACGGTGATCGCCTGTCCCGGCAAAACAGAAGTTCCCCAGCGAAAGCCCGGAGACAAGGCAATATCGGCATCCCGCACATCCAGCAAAGCATCGCAGATCAGATCGTCGAACGTCCCATTGAAATTGCCGCGCCGGTAGAGAAGCGACTGCGTCGTGGCCAGTTCGCGCTTGAGTTCGTCCTCGTAAGGTGCGCGTAGCCCTGCGACCAACGCGGTCATATCCGGGTCAGCTTTGATCACGTCGGAAAACACCGGTATCAGCCTGTGGCGGAACCCCTTCATGGTCCCGTTCTGCACATCGACGTCGAGACGGGTCACGAATTTTCCGTGTGAGCCTGATGCAATCAGCAGTGTCTTGCCCACGAGTACCGGTTCGGGCAATGCGTCATGCGTATGAGCGGTCAGGATAATGTCGATGCCCTCAATTCTGGCGGCCAGCGCGCGATCCACGTCAAAGCCATTGTGCGAAAGGAAGACCACCAGATCGGCACCAGCCGCACGCGCCGCGGTTACGTTCTTGGCGACTTCTTCCTCGCGGATACCGAATGACCAGTTCGGAAACATCCAGCGCGGATTGGCAATCGGCGTATAGGGGAACGCCTGTCCGAGAACCGCAATCTTGACGCCGCCTTTTTCAAACATCTTGTAGGCGTCGAAAGCCGGTTCGTCCCACTCCGCGTCGAAAATATTGCCACCCAGAAAGGCAAATGGCAGGCCATCGACGATTTCCTTGACCCGATCGGTACCGTAGGTGAATTCCCAATGGCCGGTCATGGCGTCCGGTTGAAGCGCATTGAACGCATCGACCATATCCTGGCCTTTGGTCTGCAGCGACGTATAGCTGCCCTGCCACGTATCGCCGCCATCGAGCAGCAGCATGTTGTCGGCGCGCTCAGCGCGGATACGCTTGACGATGGTGGCGATGCGGTCCAGTCCACCCATCTTGCCATAGGTTTGGGCCAGTGCCGCGAAATCGTTCGAGGTCAGCGCATAAGCATGCGGCGAACCGGGTTCGATGTTGTAGATCTTCAGGAAATCCGCACCGGTCACATGCGGTGGCAGGCCAGCAACCTCGCCAACGCCCAGATTGATTGACGGCTCACGAAAATAGACCGGCATCAATTGCGCATGAATGTCGGTGATGTGAACCAGCGTCACATTGCCATATGTATCGAAATCGAGAAGGTCGTCTTGCTTGAGCATCTGCTGGGCGGCTGCGCGCGACCAGCCGCCGACAAGTCCCGGACCGGCTATTGCGGAAAGCGCTGCGGTCGCCATCAGGAATTCGCGACGTGAGAACATGAATTGTTCCTTTCGGCACGCAGCAGCCAGCCGGGCGCGAGGCCAGGCCGCACAACGTGCTTTTCAAGCTGTTATTTGCAAGACCCGTCTTGACGGGATGCCCTGTTTACTGGCGCACAGCCGGAGTTTCGACCGAAAGACCCGTTCCGCGCCATGTCACATAGACTTCAAGCGCCATCAACTCGTCGGAAAACGGCTTTGGAAATTCGGCTCGCGTGTCGCGAATACAGCCGCGGAAACGATTGTGCAGCGACACCATGTTGGCTTGCTTCAACCGATAGGTCGGAAACCCGTTGGCCTGTCCCTGGCTCAGATGGTCGGCGCGGATATGCTTGCCCATGCTCGCTTCGTGACAGGACGCGCAAGCCAGGTTCAACTGGCCGGTGCGCGTATAATATTCCTTCTTGCCCCGATCCCACCAGCTCTGCATGTCGCCGGCGGTGAGATCGACCGAGACCGGAGTGCCGTGAGCCTGATACTTGATATAGGTCGTCAGCGCCTTCTGGTCGGCGGCGTCGAATTTATAGGCTTCAGCCCCCATATTGTTGACGCGGCACTTGTCGATCTGCAATTCGATGTTGATCGGGCGCTTGGCGTCAGCGTCCCATTTCGGATAGTGCGCGCCAACATCCTTCATGCTTTTTGCCGCATCTTCGTGACAGGATGCGCAGGATTTACCCATCGTGCCATCGACCGTATTCCATATTTCTTCGCCTCGCTCGACATAAAGCATGCCGGGATTCTGAAGCGAATCGGCCTCCAGCGCGCGTGTCTCGGGCTCGCGAAACAGCCAACCGGAATAGACTTCATCGAATGGATGGCCCTCGGGTGCGGGAGCGCGCGTGATCATCTCCTGATCATCGACGACGAGCTTGTCGTCGACCGGGTCCGAATGGGCAAGCATGGCAAGGCCAGGCACCATTGTCGCGGCGGTCGCGATTACCAGTAAGATCTTTTTCAACTTGCCTTCCCTCCCCACAAATCGCCGCATCCGTTCGCTCAAACCGACAGTTTGGCCAGATCAGTTCACGTCGATTTTCTGTTCGTCCGTATAGGTGGAACCATTGTCATCCACCCAAGTGAACTTGAACGTACCGCTCTCAGCCACCTTCGCCCTGAATTCAAAATATGGATTGGCCGAGATCGCCGGTTCGATATTGCAGGAGAACACCGGCTCGCCGTTGAACTCGCAACTGAACTTGTTGATGATCTCGCGCGGAATGACATTGCCCTGCTTGTCTTTGCGCTGGCCGGACTCCATTTCGTGGCTGATCAGTGTCTTGATGACGATAACTTCGCCGGCCTTGGCGGTTTTCGGCACTTTGACCCGTGGTTTGGGTGTCGCCATGTTCGATGCTCCTAAACGCTCGTTACCATCAGCCGCCGCAACCGCCGATGGTTACCTTGACTTCTTTCTTGTCCATGAACACTGAGCCGTCAGCCATCTTGGCAACGGCAATGACATTTTGCGTCTTAGCCAGACGCATGCGCGTCGTCGCTTCCGCAGCTCCGCTCATTGCGGTAAAATTGAACGTCGCCACTTCCGGATTGGGATTGTTCTCGGCAAAGATCATCACCGACTGCACCATGTCGTCGCCGCTCATGGCGCTATCGACACTGACGGAAATCGGCACTGTGTTGCCGTTTTCCGCGATTTCCGGCGCTATCAATGTTATCTTGCCTGCGCCGGGTGTCTTGCCACCCGCAAATTCCGCGATTGCCTTGCTGGTTTCCTCAGGCGTGGCGTTCGCAGTATCTATGCGAAGGCCAAGCCCTGCGAGCGCGACCGCGCCCACCGAAAACTGCAATGCCTGCCGTCTGTTCATCTTCATCGGTGTCTCCGTGCGCTTGCGCGACTATTCCTTGAGCGTCGCCAGATAGGCGACAACGTCTTCAACCTGCTGGGCGCTCAATATCGTCTTGCCGACCAGATTCTTGCGTACATTGATGCCGACATTCAGCGAATAAAAGCCGGGCATCACAGTCTCCTCGCCAAACACATGCTTGGAATCGACAACGATCGCGCGCAATTCTTCAGCTTTCCAGCGGTCGGCCACACCATCGAGCGGCGGCGCGACATCACCCTGAAAAAGCTGCTCCGACATGGCCTTGTTGGCGTGACACGCCAGACAATTGCCAAGCTTGCGGTTTGCGAAGACCTTGGCACCTTCTTCGGCATTGCCCGGCGCTCCGGTCAGTGAATCGGAAATCGCATTATCCACGAACTTCACGTTTGCAGGAGCGATATCAGCAGCGAACGCCGTGCCACCCAGCAGCAAACCGGCGGATGCCGCCATAAAGATTCGAGCAAAATTCATGCGCTCACTCTCCCCCAACTTTTCGGAACCTATCGAGCTGGCTCCTGTCTCCTTGAATGTAGGTTATCGACACTTTGCCAAGTCATCAATCGAAAAATATGATTTTCTGAATATGTTGGCCTCGCCCCGTTATTTATTCCGCATCCAGTCGGCCAGCCGCACGCAATTCCTTTATATGGCGGGCATGGTAGATCTGGAAATGTTCGTCCTTTTCATAACCTTTTTCGCGAACCCACCGGAACATGTCCAGAAAAGTCCATTTGCCGAACGCGCCCGGCATGGTGGCAACGGCCGCCTCCGCCACGCTCTTGCCGCTTGGAACGTCGTCAGGCAGGAAGACGATGGTCGGCGTGAAAACATACCCCCATTTGCGCGCAGCCTTTTTTCGGTCAGCACATCGCCGTCGAGATCGGTCACTTCCTCGTCGCCGAACATGTTGTACTGGACGACCATGAAGTTGGCCTTGATGTAGTCGCGCACTTCAGGGTCGCTCAAGAGCTTTTCATGCATGGCTGCGCAATAGATGCAGCCGCGCTGCTCGAACACGATGGCCAGACGCTTGCCTTCGTCCTTGGCCTGCTGGATATCCTCGCCGATGTCGCGGAAGGTGATCGTAAACCAGGCTTCCTTGTGCAATCCGTCATCACCGATATCGGCCAATGCCGGGGTGAGCCCGACAAACATGAGTGCAATGAAGGCGAGTGTGGTCTTGAGCATTTGCACATCCTATCCAATCAACTGGAATATAGGGAATGTTTCGAGCAACCAATAGGAGATGACTGACATTTGTCCGGTGATGAACAGCACGCCGGTAATCACCAGGAGGCCACCCATTGCCATTTCGATCTTGTGCATGTGCTGGCGAAACCGCGCCGCCCAGCCAAGAAACCGCCCGGCAAACAACGCCGCCAAAAGGAAGGGTATACCTATCCCGAGAGAATAGACCGCGAGAAGCAATGCGCCTTGGCCCGCGCTACCCGAAGTCCCCGCAATGAAAAGGATGGCCGCCAGCACCGGCCCGACGCAAGGGGTCCAGCCAAAGGCAAAGGCGAGGCCGATGACATAGGCACCAACCAGACCGGCAGGCTTTCTGGCCACCTGAACGCGTGCCTCGCGGTAGAGCAAACCAATACGGAAGACGCCAAGGAAATGCAGTCCCATCACGATGATGATGGCGCCGGCGATGACCGACAGCACGTCGAAATATTGCGCGATGGTTCTGCCCAGCACACTTGCTGTTGCCCCGAGCGCGACGAAGACGGTGGTAAAGCCGAGTACGAAAGCGACTGCGGCAAAAAACACCCGTTTGCGGCGCGCCTCATTTTCGCCTTCCGCCTTGAGTTCTTCAAAGCTGACACCGGCAAGCCATGCCAGATAGGGTGGAACGATCGGCAGCACGCAAGGCGACACGAAAGAAAGCAGACCTGCCAGAAACGCACCGCCTAGGCTGACATCGAGCATTTCATCCCCTGTGGTTTTGGAGCGGCGTCTATGGCAGCCCGACTATTGGTTCTGGAAGATATTCGAAAAATACTATATGTTGCAAACGACAAATTTGGACCTCTCGATGAAATTTTCTGTTCCGCTCCTGCTCGGCCTTGCATTCATGCTCTGCGCAATGGCTGTTCCCACATTTGCTGCCGAACTCGTGGTGGTGGAGCAACCCGGCTGTATCTGGTGCGCCAGGTTCAACGCGGAGATCGCGCCGGCATGGCCAAACACCGACGAGGGCCGGCGTGCGCCGCTGCGGCGCGTGGATATCACCGAACCGTGGCCCGCTGATCTGGAGGACGTGCAAAAAGAGCGCGCCACCCCGACGTTCATCCTTATGGACAAGGGCAAGGAGATCGGTAGATTGCGTGGCTATCCCGGCGACCAGTTCTTCTGGTTTCGCATCGACGAATTGCTGGCAAAACTGCCGCCCGCAAGCGAACAAGGTGGAGGCGCGTGAAATGAGCCTGCCCAAACCCAGCGAAACCCAGTCACCGGAAGATTTCAAGCGTTTGCTCGATCAGGCCCGCAAGGCGAGCGACTTGCTCAAGGCATTGTCGCATGAAAGCCGCCTTCTGATCCTTTGCCTGCTTGCGGAGGGGGAAAAGTCTGTGTCCGAACTTGAGGACATCATGAACATGCCGCAGGCCGCCGTGTCGCAACAACTCGCCAGACTTCGCTTCGACAGATTGGTCAACACACGTCGCGCAGGCCGTGTCATTTACTATTCGATCGCCAGTGCAGAGGTCTCGTCGGTCGTTGGCACGCTCTATGAGCTTTTCTGCGCACCGGTACGCAATACGACCTGAGCGACAGGAGTTGCGGCACTTTGCGTGCCGTCATGCAGGCCACCATTGGCCTGCGGGAGGAAAAGGATGGACTTGACCACCTCGCCGTGGTTCCTGCCGCTGGTCGGCCTGCTCGCTGGCATAGTCCTTGGCTTTGTCGCGCGCCATCAGCATTTTTGCACAATGTCGGCGCTGGAGCGCCACTGGTATGCCGGTGACAGCCGCGGCCTGAGAACCTGGGTGCTGGCAGCCGCCATCGCGCTGATCCTCACTCAATTGCTTGCCCGCGCCGGCTATGCCGATATCGGCAAAAGCTTCTACCTCAACCCGGAATTCGGATGGACCGGCTCGATTATCGGCGGGCTCGCCTTCGGTTTCGGCATGGCGCTGGTCGGCACCTGTGGTTTCGGCGCACTGGTGCGCACCGGCGGCGGCAGCCTGCGCGCGCTCATCGTTCTGGTCGTGCTCGGCCTGTCGGCGCTTGCCGCGCAGCGCGGGCTCATCGCAATGGGACGGGTGCGCATCGTCGACAATCTGGCTTTCGACCTGTCACCGGCAAGTGATCAATCGATAGGTGCGATCCTTTCGTGGCTCACCGGCACCGATCTTCACCTGGCCGCCGCTGTCGTCGCTGCCGCCGGCTTGCTGTGGTGGATTTTTGTGACCGCGGATTTCGTCGCGAATATGGCTCGCTTGCAACTGGTGCTGTGATTGGCGGAGTTGTTTCCCTGGGTTGGGTGGCAACAACATATGCGTTGCGCCACTCGTTCGAGCCGGTGCAGATCGAGGCCGCATCGTTCGTCGTTCCAGTCGCCGATACGATTTTCCAGTTCATCACCTTCACCGGCCTGCTACCAGACTATGGTGTCGGATTGGTCGTCGGTGTGGTCATCGGTGCCAGTGCCTGCGCGCTCTATCGCAGGGATGTACGCTGGGAAGCTTGTGACGATGCACGCGAACTCGGTCGCCACCTCACTGGTGGCTTCCTGATGGGGACCGGTGGTGTCTTCGCCTTGGGTTGCACGATTGGCCAGGGTATTTCCGCAGTCTCGGTAATGGCCGTTTCCGCGCCACTGGTCATGGCCTCCATTGCGCTCGGTGCGCGCATGGGGCTTTCCTATCTGATCGAAGGCAAGCCGCTCGCGGCTTTTCGCCACGTGGATCGCCAGCCAGTCGAATAGCTGTCAGGCAGGCACGAATCGATAGGCAGAACCGCTGCGTTCGATCATGCCGCCTGCCGGATGCGGAAAATGAAACCCAATGATGCGGTTTTTGTCTCCGGCCACACGGTCGAGCAATGCCAGTCGCGTCTTGATGGCGAGGTCGCGATCCTGATCGGCACCGGAAGGCCAGTCTGGCCGACCAAGAGACACAACGACATTGGTGACAGCGTCGCCCGCAATCAGCACGGGGTCGCTGCCACCATGCACCATGAATGAGGTGTGGCCCGGCGTATGGCCGGGCGTCGCAACAGCCTCGACATTATCGAAAACCGCATCGCCGGGCATGAAGAACGAGACGCGGTCTTCAATCGCCGCAAAACGGTTGCGTGCTCCGGCCACGAAATTCTTGCGCTCATCGGGCATTGAATCAATTGCGTCTGGAGACGACCAGAAATCCCACTCGGCCTGCGCGATCTTGTAGCTGGCGTTGGGAAACATCAACTCGTCAAAATCGTCGGTGACGCCCCAAATATGATCGGGATGGGCATGCGTGAAAATGACATCGGTCACCGCTTCCGCGTCGATACCCGCTTCGCTGAGATTGTCGCTCAGCCTTCCCGTCGTCGGCAAGAACCGGCTGCCTGCACCGACATCGAAGATGGCGAGGCGGTCGGCGCGCTTCAGAAACGTGATATTGCAATCATTGACCAGCCTGTCGGTCGGCATCCCATTTTCCGAGAGCAGGCGTGTCAGATCCGGCACCGGAGTATCAGGCATCGCAAACCCGATCGGCAATTCCATGTAACCGTCACTGACGATGGTCAGTTCTGCGTCTCCGGCGGCAAGGTGCCCAATCGCCCATAGTGGCTGTGCCATAGTCCCCGCCGCAACCAGTGTCGCAGACCCCACCATCATGCTTCGGCGCGTAAAAGCCATCGTCAGACCCTCCAGCAAACTCTATCTTAAAATACCGAATGCGAACGCAGCGTCATTGACACATTCTATTTTTCGCATCTTTATTGCTTTGACGACCCGGGTCAACGCACCAAGAAGGTCGCTATGGAGGAATCAATATGCATTGGATGCGCCAAGCGGCGATTGCCGCTGCACTTTCGCTCACCGTTGTCGCCGCGCAGGCTGCCGAAGCGGTTCACAAACTGGCTATTCAGGTCGATGAGAACGATCCGGCTGTCATGAATCTGGCGCTCAACAATGCCCAGAACGTCAAGAAATACTACGAGGCCAAGGGCGAGGCTGTTGCCATCGAAATTGTCGCCTATGGCCCCGGTCTGAATATGTATGTTGCCGACAAGAGCCCGGTTAAGGACCGCATATCGGCCATGTCGCTGGAGAGCCCGGAGATCACATTCGCCGCCTGTGAGAACACGCATAAAGGCATGATCAAGAAAGCCGGCAAGGACGTGCCGCTGTTGAGCGAGGCAACGAGCGTGCCTTCAGGCGTTGTGCGCCTGATGGAGCTTCAGGCAGACGGCTACGCCTATGTGAGGCCGTGATCGGTCGACGCCTGCTGCATGTCGCCCAAAAATATGCAACGGTTTTTCAGACAACGACATGCACAAGCACAAAGGCTTGAAGAACCCTGCATGAACTCCTTTAGACGCGACGCGCTTTAGAAAGCGAGGTTTCGATGATACTGTTTTGTGAGAAACTGCGCAGTGCTGGTATAATCGCTTTTTGCCTCATTGCCGGATTGGCATTTTCGACGCCAGGCCGCGCCGGAGATGACGTTACCACTTACACCACAGACTCAAGTTTCGCCGATGTCGCGGCCGATCTATCGGACGCCATCATCAATCGCGGCTATGTCGTCGATTATCACGGCATGGTCGGCGATATGCTCAAGCGAACCGCTGGCGATGTCGGCGCAGACAAGGCGCTTTACAATGGTGCGGAACTCTTTCTTTTCTGCTCCGCCGTGGTGTCACGCAAGGCGATGGAGGCCGACATCGGCAACATCGCCTATTGTCCGTACGGGCTTTTCGTTTATGAGGCCGCAACCCAGAAAGGCACGGTAACCGTCGGCTATCGCCGCCTGCCACCCGGCGACGGACGCGATCAGGTCAACGCGCTACTTGATGAGATCGCGAAAGAAGCCGCTGGGCAGTAAACTGCTCGAACTGGGAGTGATTTCGCGGATTTTCGCGATTGCCGCGCAGCCATGCAAGCCGGGTTGGTATGGCTGCGGATAAAACTATCGAACAACATAGCTTGCGGCATCGTAAAAACGCAGCCTAACATGCCAATTTGGAGGAACCGGGGTCTGCGCCAATTCTGGCAACCAGAAGTTTCAATTTGTCCGACGACGTATAATATTAATCTAGTACCCATCGGAGGTCTGGTTTTGCAGGCCTGCATGATTCAACAGGGAGGTTCTACTGACCATGAAGATCATCAATCTTGTTGCTGCCGGCGCAATTGCGCTGACAACCGGACTATCCGCTGCATCGGCCCGTGCCGGCGAATTCATCAATGTGCTCACCGGCGGCACTTCCGGCGTGTATTATCCGCTGGGCGTTGCCCTGTCGAAAATCTATGCTGACAATATCGAAGGCGTACGCACGCAGGTGCAATCCACAAAGGCATCGGTCGATAACCTCAACCTGATTCAGCAAGGCAAGGGCGAAATAGCGTTCGCACTCGGTGACTCCGTCAAATCCGCATGGGCCGGAGACGAGGAAGCCGGCTTTCCCAAGAAACTCGACAAGCTACGTGCCATTGCCGCGATTTATCCCAACTACATCCAGATCGTGGCTTCCAAGGATTCAGGCGTCACGAAATTCGCGGATCTGAAAGGCAAGAGCCTTTCCGTTGGTGCGCCCAAATCGGGTACCGAACTCAATGCACGCCGCATTTTTGAAGCCGAGTCAATGAGTTATGACGATCTGGGCCAGGCGCAGTATCTGCCCTTTGGCGAGTCTGTCGAACTCATAAAGAACCGCCAGCTTGACGCCACCTTGCAATCGGCGGGTCTCGGTGTTGCCTCCATCAAGGACCTGGCCGCATCAATGCCGATTACCGTCGTTGCGGTTCCGGCAGAAGTCGCGGAAAAACTCGGCGCGCCGTTCCAGGCCGCAACCATTCCCGCCGGCACTTATGAGGGCCAGACGGAAGATGTGCCGACGCTTGCCATCACCAATATTCTCGTCACCCGCGCCGACATTTCCGACGAGGAAGCCTATCAGATGACGAAACAGCTTTTCGAGCATCTCGACGACATGGTTGCCGCCCATAATGCCGCCAAGGCGATCTCCGCCAAGAACGCGGTCATGGGACTGCCGATCCCGCTCCATCCCGGTGCCGAGCGCTACTACAAGGAACAGGGCTTGCTGTAACCTTGCCTGATAATTGCGATGGTATCGGATTGAACCGCTCCATTTCGGTTCGTCGATACCATCGAATGCAGCGATTTTCCTGAAGGGGAAGGGCGTGGCGCAAAGACAGCGCCAGCTCTTCCTTACGGTGCTCAAGGGTCAGGACTCATTAATGTTGCGCCACCCGTATTGGTTCGTGCAGTTTCGAGGTTTTCATGACCAAAATTGACGATCCCCGCGCTGACAGTACGCCCGGTGGCCCAGATGACAGTAAGGCGCTCAAGCCTGATCTGCACGATCCCACCGGCAACGGATTTCCCGTCACATTCGAAGGGCGTCTTCTTTTCTGGATCGCTGTTGTTTTCTCGCTGTTTCAGATTGCAACGGCCGCCCATATCATCAATCTGCCGAGCCAGATTCTGCGCGCATTCCATATCGGCTTCTTGATGCTGCTGGCCTTTCCCCTTGTCGCCATCGTGCGCGGTGCATCGCCCCCTTCAAGACGATTGCCTGGTTGTTGGCGCTGGCTGGCGTCTCGGTCGCGCTTTACCAATATGTCGAATATCAGCCGCTTATCTTCCGCGCGGGAACGCCCAATACGCTCGACCTGCTGTTTGGCATTGTCGCACTGATCACGGTCTTCATCGCCGCTTATATTATCATGGGCCCGGCGCTGCCGATCATTTCCGGCAGCTTCCTGCTCTACGCATGCTTTGGCGAGTATCTGCCCGCCCCCTTCGACACGCGCGGCTATGACTTCTCGCAGGTGATCGATCAGATGGCCTATGGCACGGAAGGCATATACGGCATTCCGATTTATGTCTCGGCCACCTACATCTTCCTTTTCATCCTGTTCGGTTCCTTTCTCGAACGCGCCGGTATGATCCGGCTGTTCACCGATGTCTCGCTCGGTTTCGTTGGTCACGCTCGCGGCGGTGCGGCCAAGGTCGCCGTCATTGCATCAGGCATGATGGGTACGATTTCGGGCTCCGGCGTTGCCAACGTCGTTACCACCGGCCAATTCACGATCCCCCTGATGAAGCGCTTCGGCTATCGCGCGGCTTTTGCCGGTGGCGTGGAATCGACATCTTCCATGGGCGGCCAACTGATGCCTCCGGTCATGGGTGCTGTTGCCTTCATCATGGCCGAAACAATCGGCATCGAATATTACGAAGTTGTCAAAGCAGCGATCATTCCTGCCGTTCTCTATTTTGCTTCCGCCTTCTGGATGGTTCATCTGGAAGCGGGCAAATACGCCTTGCACGGGTTGCCGAAATCCGAATTGCCCTCTCCGCTCGCCGCCTTCAGGAAGGGGTGGTATCTCATCTTGCCGCTGGCGGTGCTGATATACCTGCTGTTCAGCGGCTACACGCCGCTTTATGCGGGCACGATCGGGCTGGCGCTCACCGTCCTTCTCATTCTCGGCGGTTCGGTGGCGCTCGGCTTTCCCAATGCCGTGCTGCGCGTCATCTTCTGGATTGGCCTTGGGCTTGTAGCGGCGAGTTTTTTCAAGATCGGCATCGGCGCAATTCTGGTTGCCGCCGCAGTTCTCATCATCGCAAATATTTTTGTCGACGGAGGCCGGGAGACACTCGCCGTTTGCCGCGATTCACTCGCAGAAGGTGCCAAAACAGCACTGCCCGTTGGCGTGGCCTGCGCGGTCGTTGGCATCATCATCGGCACCATGACGCTGACCGGCATTGCCACCACCTTTGGCCAGTTTATCGTCTCGGTCGGCAGCACCAGTCTTTTCCTGTCACTCGTCCTCACCATGATAACCTGCATCGTGCTCGGCATGGGCATCCCGACCATCCCCAACTACATCATCACGTCTTCGATAGCCGGACCGGCACTCCTGCATCTTGAGGTGCCACTGCTGGTCACCCATATGTTCGTGTTCTATTTCGGCATCCTCGCCGATCTCACCCCCCAGTCGCCCTGGCCTGTTTTGCGGCAGCACCGATTGCCAAGGAAACAGGTTTCAAGATTTCGTTCGAGGCCATAAAGGTCGCCGCCGCCGGTTTCGTCATCCCCTATATGGCGGTCTATACGCCCGCATTGATGATGCAGGACGGCGGACCACTTGCCGCCGCTATCGGGTTTTGGCCAGCCGTTGCATTTGTCGTGTTCAAGGCGGCGCTGGCGATAGCCTTGTGGGGCGCGGCCGTCATAGGCTTCCTTCGCGCGCGGCTCGTCATCTGGGAGCGATTGCTTGCAACAGCAGCGGCTTTGTCGCTGATCGCAGCGCTTCCCGTGACTGACGAGATCGGCTTTTCGCTGGCCGTCGTGTTCTTCGGTTTGCACTGGTTTCGCACGAAAACGCCGGACGCGACGGCTCGATCATGAGCATTTGCGTCATTGCTGCTGGTAAAACTGTAGTGCTTGCCGCCGCAGCCTTCACATTGTCATGGACCCACTCTGTCGAGAAAATCCGATGGGAAGAACACTGGAAGGTGACGCCGGCTGGATTGATCGTCACCGAGGCGCGCATTGAGGGTTCGGGGGCAGGCATGGACCCGCCCGAAGGCAGTGTTTTTGAAAACGGCCAATGGATTTACCGGCCGAAGCTGCCGCCACTGCCAAGGCTCAATCTTGCTGCCTCAGGCGCGACAGTCGGGGGATGGTCTCTCTGCGCCAAAGGTCTGCCATGTCTGACGCTCGGAGCAAGCGCCAGCGCGCCCATCGTGATCGAGCCCTGTTCGCATGGGCAAGAATAACATGCAGCCTACATCGGTGCGCCGGGAACCACGCGCCATATCTTGTTACCAACATCGTCGGCCACCAGGAGCGCGCCGCTTCGGTCAATGGCAACGCCAACTGGCCGACCATATGCTTTGTCATTGGCACCGATGAACCCGGTCAGGATATCTTGCGGCGGTCCCGAAGGCATACCATCAGTGAATGGTACGAAGATCACCTTGTAGCCGCTGCGCGGCCGGCGGTTCCACGACCCGTGCTGGCCAATGAATGCGCCATCGCGAAAGACGCTCCCAAACCGTTCCGACGTATTGAAGGTAAGCCCCAGAGACCCCGTGTGTGCACCTAGCGCATAGTCCGGCACGCGTGCTTTTTCGACCAGATCGGGGCGTTGCGGTTTCACGCGTTCGTCAACATGTTGTCCGTAATAGCTGTAGGGCCAGCCATAAAACCCGCCATCCTTCACCGTAGTCATGTAGTCGGGCACGAGGTCGCTGCCGATTTCATCGCGCTCGTTGACGACCACCCACAGATCACCGGTTTGCGGGTTCCATGACAGACCGTTGGGATTGCGCAGCCCTGAGGCGAACAATCGCGTGGCGCGGCTTTTCAGATCGATCTCCAGCACCGCCGCGCGGTTCTTTTCGGCATCCATGCCATTTTCACCCACATTGCTGTTGGAACCGACGGTGGCGTAAAGCTTCGTCCCATCAGGCGAAATGATGACGTCTTTCGTCCAGTGATGATTGATGGCACCGGCCGGCAGATCGGCAATCTTTTCGGGCTCTGCTATGATTTGGGTTTCGCCCTCATGATAGGGGAACGCAACAATTGCGTCGGTATTGGCAACATACAGCTTGCCATTTGCAGTGGTCATGCCGAATGGCGAGTTGAGGTTTTCCAGAAATGTCTCACGGGTTTCGGCAACGCCGTCACCATCCTTATCGCGCAGCAGCGTGATGCGATTGGCGCTTGGCACGCCAGCGCCCGCCAAGCCCATCACCAATTCCGTCGCCCAGTTTCGCAAGCTGAAACCTTGTTCGGAATTTGCCGGCTTGTTGCTCTGCGCGACCAGAACATCGCCGTTTGGCAGCACATGCAGCCAGCGTGGATGATCAAGGCCGCCAGCGAACTCATTGACGATCAACCCCTGCGCCGCAATCGGCTTTTCGCCATCAGGCCACGGACTGGCCCTGGCGATATTGACCGTCGGCAACAAGGTTGGGTTGGGTGGCGGGAGTTTCGGGTTCGGCCCATAGCCTTCTTCAACCGCGACGGTTGCAACTTCTCTCGAAAAAATTGCAATGCCGACAACCGCTACGACAATGATCGCAGCGATGGCTCCCAAACCGATCAGGGCTTTCTTCAACGTCAAATATCTCCCATCGCGCCAACACCTGACGCGACCCGAATCGGGGCGAAAGAACCCCCAATCATACCCTTACCAGAAACCGGCCAGAAATTGGCACGCGCAGAGATCGATGCGGCACCCATATTGTCTATTGAATGGCTGCGTCTGTCAGCTTGTTCAGCGCGCCAGTCATGGTGGCAAAGGATTTATCCGCCCCATCAATCGAATATCGTGCTTTCAGTGCTTCGGGCTTTTCATAGCCGATCGATGTTGCTCCATCCACTTCCCAGATCAAAACCCTGATTGGCAGATCAAGGGCCGCGCGCCGGTCCGCCTCGATAATGGGGGTTCCTATCTTGGGATTGCCGAAGATAACCAGAATCGTCGGTTCAAGCTCCGCGCCCACAGCCTTGGCACCTGCGGCATGGTCGACTTTTGCGAAAACCTTAGCACCGGCTTTTTCAACCGCAGCGACCAGAAGGTCTGCGGTTTGCGAAGCCGTGTGAGGACTTTTCTTGACGATCCAATCACCATTCGCCCAACTCGTCCCGGATATCGATAGCAACATCGCCGTCGCAATGATTAGTGTCTTCAAGGCATTTCTCCCATCAATAATGATAGCTCTCACTTGATTGTGCGCTTGAGGCCGTCAACCTTAACCGAATGTGGCTACAATGGTTCAGTCACACTTGTGTGATGCCCGTCATATATGGTCCGCCACCTTCGGTTTCGCTCCGGCATGTATCGGACTGAAAGGGCTTCGGCGGCTCGCCGATCAGACCCTATCTCCAGAAGCCATACCCGGCTTGGCAAGGCGAAGGTCGGCAATGACCTTACGCGCGCCAATGCGCCCGGCGACAAGCGCACCCTCAATATAACCTGGAAACGATGGGGAAAGTTCTGATGAGGCGAAATAGACTGGCGGCGCACCTGCCAGCAAGACCTGCTCGGCATCCATCGCACCCATGTCGAAGATCAGATCGCTATAGGCGCCACCACTCCATGCGTCATTCGTCCAGTCGCGAATCGCGATATCGATGGCCGCACCCGCTTCGGGGCCAAGTGCTGTGACAAGCCGGGCTGTCACTTCATCCTTCAATTCTGTTTCATCAAAACCGCGCCACAGTTCGGCCAAAGGGCCGCCGATGAAAAAGCCAAGCGCTGCGTGTTCGGCATCCTTGCTGACATCGAACGCATAGAGACCGGCCGGATCATGCCACATCACCGTGCCACTCAAGTCTCTGTCACGCCAGAATGCATGAGCATATCGTAGCTGCACTTTGATGACAGAGCCGTTGCGCCAGGTGCCAAGCGCTTTTGCCAGCGGCGCCGGCAAGGCTGGCGAAAACGAGAGCCTTGCCGCCATCATTGGTGGCACGGCGATGATGACGGATCGCGCTTCGATCGCGCAGTCGCCGCTACCTATGCGTACGCCTTGCGCGCTGTGCTCAATGCGTGACACCGGATATTGCAGCCTGATGTTGTCAATGACTTCCGACGCAAGATCCTGCGCAACAGCGTGCATGGTTTCTTCGACAAAATATTGCAGTTCAGTCACTTGATTGTTGATCCGTCGATCATTGTCGATCAGATACCACAAGGGCACACGCTCCAATGACTGACACCAAAGCCCTTCGATCATCGAACGGAAAACCGCTTTGACGGTGTCGGTCTCATCCTGCCGCTTCAACCAGATGCCGACACTCAAGCCAGCGATTGCCGGGTCGCCCGGCTCAATTGCCTTCATCCGCTCACGTAACGCCATCGCCTCGACATAAGTGCGCGCGGATTCCTGCTCCGGCAGAGGCGGCTGTGCAACGACAGCCCCGTCAAGTCTGACTTCGCTCACTGTCTTGCCAAGACGGCGTATGAGGGAAAGGACTTCAGGCATGTCGTCGCACAAGAACTGTCCGCCGTTGTCGATAGATTCACCAAGGCCGTTGGTTCCCGGTTCGACCCTGCCGCCGACGCGCTCACGCGCCTCCAGCAGCAGGAAATCGACACCGGCCTTTTGCAGTTCATGCGCTGCCGACAGACCCGTAAAACCGCCACCTATGATGACGACATCCCTGTATTCGGACTTGTATTCGGACTTGTATTCAGCGTCGCTCAATAGCCAGCCTTGATCTTCTCGAACTCGGCAATCATCTTGAGCTTCAGATCGGTTGGAACCGGCGACTGAAACAACGTCTTGTCGATGAATTTCTCTACGTCGTCATAGCCTTGATCTTTCAAGACAGCCGGGTCGACGCCGGCCATCCCCTTCACGTTGGCCTGGCCATAGCCCCAATCGCCAACAAGTGTCTTGGCCACTTCCGGATCATTGACCGCATTGAAGAAATCATAGGCTTTGTCGAGATTGCCGGGCGCATCCTTGTACAAGACATAGCCGCACACCCAGGTCGAAATGCCTTCGTCCGTATCTTTCTTGGAAACGATGGGGGCACCTGCGGCCATCGATTGCACAGCCGCATCGTTCCAGGCCCACGCCAGATCGACTTCGCCACCGCTCAAGGCTTGGACAATTTCGGTGGTGTCGCTCCAGTAGAGGCGCACATTCTTGTGAACCTTGCGCAAGAAGTCCGACGCCTGCTTGAACTGTTCATCCGTCATCTGAGTCCAGTCTTTGAGGCCGATGGCAAGGCTCGCCAGCGCATAGGCATCATCGACATTGTCGCCTATTGAAACACGATCCTTGAATTTGGGATCGGCAAAGGCTTGCAGCGACTGGACATCTTTTGCGTCAATCTTTTCGGAATTATACGTCAACTGCGTATCGCCCCAGTCCCAGGGCATGAACCATGCCTTGCCGTCTTCGGTGGTGGCGAGATTCTTCATCGCCATAATGCCGGGATTGAGATCCTTCCAGCCCGTGATCCTTGACGTATCGAGCGGTTGAAGCAGTCCGGCTTCGCGCCACTTTTCCACGCTTTGCGAACAGGGGTGGCCGATATCGGCCTTGAAACCGGAGCGGACTTTCTGGAACGCTTCGTCCTCGTCACCGAAGAAAGCGAATGTCGGTGATGCCCCATACTGTTCGACATATTTCGGATGGAAGCTGGGATCTTCATAGCCTGCCCAGTCGAAAACGATCAGGTCGTTGTCGGCAGCTATCGACAGGGCAGCGGCAGAGGTCATCAATGTGCCTGCCAGGGCAAGGGTCAGGGTCAAACGTCGAGTCATTGTCTTCATCGTTCCATCCTCTGTTTTTAGTTGTTTATGAGGTCTCCCGGCTGGCCGCCTCCCGCGGGTAATGGTCCGGGAAGACCGACGACAGGAAATCATTGGCCGAGATGAGCGCAACCTCGCGATTGACGTCTTGCGCGCCCATCATCAGGCGCAACCACAGCCCTTCCAGCAACGCGCTCAGGGCAAGTGCGGTGGCATCAATGTTGAAGTCATAGCCAGCATCGCGCTTGAGAAGCGCGCACAGTTCGACGATCGTTCCCTGATAGGCCTTGTCGCGGGCACCGCTCAGCGCCTGATAAGTTGGACGCGACTTCGCCTCTCCCCAGAACGAGCACCAGGCGGCAAGCTTGCGCTTGTTACATATCGAACGGTCGAAATCGGCTGCCACCAAGGCGCGCAGCCGGGCCGCCGGATTGTCTCCAGCCTTATCGAGTGCGCCGCGCCAATGCGCGGCATATTCGTCGTACATATGCTGCAACGTGGCGACGAGCAGCTTTTCCTTGCTCTCGAAATGGAAGTTGACGATACCGCGCGACAACCCCGCACCATCGGCTACATTGGCCATCGTTGTGTCGGAATAACCGCGCTTGGCCAGGGAATCGATGGTCGCCTCTATAAGTTGCAACCGCCGCGTTTCTTTTGAGGCCTTGCGCCCTCCACGCTTTTCAAAGCCGTCTTTCGTGGCGGGTTGAGCCGCCTGATCGTTTGCCATTGCCGTCTTCATTGGCTTGGTCATCTCCAACATTGCCGGCTATCCAGGTGCGCCGGGTTTCCACCCGCACAAATGAGTGGGACGGTGCTCGCCGCTGTCAAGCACTCTCTGCATGGCTTCCCATGTCCTGATGTTTTTATCGACATAGGCTTGGCCAACGGCGGCTGCGGCGATGTCATAGAGCGGACCCTTCAACCGCTCCAGTTCATGACGCGCAGCCTCCCGATACCAAAGGTTGCGATCATTGACCGCCACATCGACAAAACCGGCACGGCGCATGGCCTCCACATAGCGAGCGGGCGAGGCCATGGCGAAAGAAAGACCTTCGGCGACCAGATAGGCCTTCATCTCTGGCGAAGGCTCTCCATCATGCGAGATCATCCAGTTCGATGCCGCAAAGACACCGCCCGGCTTCAACACGCGAAATATCTGCGCAAACAGCGCGTCCTTGTCTGGCACATGCAACAAGGCATCCTTGGAAAAAACAACGTCGAAAGACCCGTTTTCAAATGGCAATGGCCCGGGTGATGCCTGAACGAATTTCGTACGCTCAGTCAGCCCGCGCCGCCTCGCACGCTCTTGCGCCACGTCGATAACCGGACGCTCGACATCGAAACCCGTCACATGGGCCGCACCGTGCTTTTCCAGCAAATGCATGGAGATGCCGCCAACGCCGCACCCGACATCGAGAACGGACAGCCCTTTTAGGGGAATGGCGTCGACGATCCGGTCAACCTCATCGGGGCCGCCGGGCGACAGATAACCTTCACCCCAAAGTGCTTCGAGGAAGCGAATTGCGGTGTCGTCATATTCCGGTTCTGCCTCGGCAGCGTCGCCCATAGGATCATCAATTTCCAAAACCAAACTTGCGGAAAGCCTAGCGCATAAACAGAAAAACGCAACTTCATTTGTTGAACATTCATTCAAAATGACTGGACAAAAAGATATTTGTCATGCGAAATTCCCGCCGACAGCAGGCGGGTCCCACAGAAATGATGAAGACGTGGCCACGATGAAGACATGGGATGCAATCGTCATTGGCGGCGGCCACAACGGACTGGTCAACGCCTGCTATTTGCAGCGGGCGGGCCTTGATGTTCTGGTCGTCGAAAAGAACGATTGGGTCGGCGGCGCCGCCACCAGTCGCGAACTGACGCCCGGCTTCCTCTATTCCAATTGTTCTTATGTCTGCTCCCTGTTCCGGCCCGAGATCATGCGCGATCTCGAATTGCCTCGTTTCGGGCTGCAAGTGATCTCCTATGAAGGAGGTGCCGTATTGACGCGAGACGGCGACTATCTTGCAAATTACCGCGATCACGATGCGCACCGGCGCGAATTCGCACGTTTTTCGAAACGCGATGCCGAAGCCTATGACCGCTACGCGCGCGACGTGACGCGCCAGTGCCGTTTCATCCAGCCGCTATTGATGCGAACAGCCCCGGACCCAACCAGTCTGCGCCCGCGCGACCTTGGTGAATTGCTTTATCTGGGAAAGAAGTTTGGCGGCCTCACGTCTGAGGAAATGGCACTGACCCTGCGTTTCTGGACAATGTCGATTTCCGATTTTCTCGACGAATATTTCGAGACCGACGTCATCAAGGCGAACTTCGCCATTTCCGGCATCATCGGTACGGCGCTCGGTCCCATGTCGCCGGGCACCGCCTATGTTCTGCTCCATCATTATATGGGCGAAGTTGACGGGTCGGTCGGTGCATGGGGCTATGCGCGTGGCGGCATGGGCTCTGTCACCAAGGCGCTCGCCGCCTCCTTTCAAGCGTCGGGCGGTGTGATCCGCACCGGCGCAGAGGTCGATCACGTCCTGATTCGGAATGGCAAGGCGAAAGGCGTCGTGCTTGCAGGCGGCGACGAAATTCAGGGCAAGCTGGTCATCTCCAATGCCGATGTGAAGCGGACTTTCCTGAAACTGGTCGAGGAAAAGGAACTGCCCGACATATTCCTCAGGCGGGTGAAGAATTTCAAGATTCGCGGCTCATCCGGCAAAGTCAACATTGCGCTGGATTCACTGCCCGAATTCCCCGCGCTGCCGAAGGATTCGCCATGCTACCGTGGCGATTTGCATTTCACCGACTCGATGGAGCGCATGGAACGCGCCTATGACGACTGGAAGGCAGGCCACTGGTCCGTCGATCCATTTCTCGACATGATGATCCCGACGACGGCCGACCCGACGATGGCACCCCCGGCAAGCACTTCATGAGTTGCTTTGTGCAATATGCCCCGCCCAGGATTGCCGGGCGCGAATGGACAGATGCTGACCGTGACGGTTTCGCGCAATCGGTTGTCTCGCAGATCGCGGACTATTCACCAGGATTTCGGGATCGCATCGTCCACATGGAGGTTCGCACGCCACGCGAAATCGAGGCTGAAGTGGGGTTGACCGAAGGCAACATCTTCCAGGGCGAATTGACCTTCGACCAACTTCTGTTCAATCGCCCCGTTCCCGGCTACGCGCAATATCGCTCGCCGGTCGGCGGGCTTTATATATGCGGCTCCTCAACCCATCCGGGCGGCGGCGTGATGGGCGCTCCCGGCCGCAATGCCGCAGCCGAAATCCTGCGAGATCTTGCAAAGCCGAACCAGCATATGAGCCCGGCCCATGACATCATTTGATACAATAGTCATAGGCGCTGGCCACAATGGCCTTGTCGCAGCCGCCACGCTGGCCAAAAGCGGGCGAAAGGTGCTCGTTCTCGAAGCCGCCGATACCATTGGCGGTGCGGCCCGCACAGAAACATTCGCGCCGGGTTTTCGTGTCTCATCCATCGCCCATGTGCTGAACCGCCTGCATCCCGAAGTCGTGGCAAGCCTTGAACTTCACAAGCATGGGCTGGATGTGACGTTGGCCACATTTGCCTCATCGGTCGCGCTTTCGATGCAGGGCGAACCGCTTGTATTGAACGGTGCCTATGGTGACACCCTTGTTGGTGCAAGCGCGTCTGAACAGGCAGCATGGCGCGACCTGCGCGCTCAATTGTTGCGTTACGCAGGCATATTGAAGCCGCTTCTCGCACGCCGCCCGCCTGATCTCGGTGGCATGTCGCTTGGCGAAACCGCGGCACTGGGCAAAACAGCTTTGGCACTGAAGCGATTGGGCAAGGAAGACATGCGCGATTTTCTGCGCGTGTTGCTGATGAATGTCGCGGACCTTTTGGATGAGCAATTGGAAGACGACAGGCTCAAAGGCCTGCTGGCGTTCGATGCGGTGCTAGGTTCACATCTCGGCCCGCGTTCACCGACCTCCTTGCTCGGGCTTTATTATCGCCTTGCCGGTGAAACGGGAGGCGAATGCGGCGCACAGCTATTGCCGCAAGGCGGCATGGGCGCGGTCATTGCGGCCATCGGCAGGGCAGCGGAAAATGCTGGCGTCGTCATCCGCACATCCACCTCGGTCACCAAAATTCTGGTCGAGAACGGGCGTGCCACCGGAATTGTTCTCGATAATGGCGAAGAATTTCGCGCGGGAACGATCGTCTCAGCAATCAACCCGGCGACAACCTTCCTCGATCTCGTCGGCGCACGCGAAATCGACACCGGTTTCGTGCGCAAGCTGACCAATATCCGCATGAAGGGCGACGCCGCCAAACTGCATCTCGCCCTTGACAGACCGCCCGAATTTACCAGTGTCGATGCCGCTGGTCTGAAAGGACGTCTCGTCATCGCACCTTCGCCGGATCATGTGGAACGTGCCTTCAATCCTGCGAAATATGGCGCATTTTCTCCCGAACCGGTGATGGAAATAACCCTGCCCTCACTGTCCGACCCCACGCTTGCACCTGATGGTGCCTGCGTCCTGTCAGCGATCATCCAATATGCTCCTTATGCGTTGAAGCAAGGATGGGACAAAGGCAAACCGGCGTTCCTCAAGGCAATCATGACGCAACTTGAAGCTTATGCGCCTGGCATTGGAAAGAGCATGCGCCATGCCGAGCTTTTGACGCCCGCAGACATCGAGGCGCGCTATCGAATGCCCGGCGGTCATTGGCATCATGGTGAACTGCAAGCCGACCAGATGTTGATGTCGCGCCCCATATCGGGTTGCGCAGGCTACGACACACCAATCGACAGGCTCTTTCTGGCCGGCGCGGGCTCGCATCCCGGTGGCGGCGTTTCGGGTGTGCCGGGGTTGAATGCGGCACGCCGGATAGTGGCAATGAGGTCCTGAGATGAGCCCCAACAATGCCAACAACTCATCCGCCACGGCTCGCATTGGGGCGCAAGCGCATTTTCGCACATGGCGACTGGAAACACCGTTTCAACCACGCCTGGATGCATTAGCCAGAACCAGTGATTGGTATTCCTGGGCTGGTTACCGGGCACCGCATTCATTGTGGGATGAAGAGCTGGAATATTTTGCCATTCGCAGCCAGTCGGCCCTGTTCGACATTTCACCGATGACGAAATACCGGATCGAGGGACCAGAGGCCGAGGCATTCCTCAACCGCGTTACCTTGCGCGACGTGAGAAAATTGAACACGGGGCGCGTTCACTACACCGCGTGGTGCGACGATCAGGGGTTTGTACTCGACGACGGCACCCTGTTTCGCCTCTCGGCCACACGCTTCCGGCTGTGTTCGCAGGAGCGCCACCTGCCTTGGCTGCTCGACAGCGCAATCGGCTTCGATGTCATGGTTGAGGAAGAAACGGAAGAAGTGGCGGCGCTGGCGTTGCAAGGCCCGACATCATGCGCCGTACTACGCGAGGCCGGGTTTGCCGGTATCGACAAGCTGAAGATATTCGATCTCGCTGAATTCGAACACGAAGGCGGCAAAGTGACCGTCTCGCGCACCGGCTTTACCGGCGATCTCGGCTACGAATTGTTCGTCGGGCGCAAGCACGCGCTCAGCCTATGGGATCGATTGATAACGGCAGGCCAATTGCGCGGTATCCGCGCCATCGGCTATGCGGCGCTCGACCGCGCGCGGCTGGAAGCCGGTCTCATCGTCGCCAACGCGGATTTCATCGCCGCCGAACATGCGCTGCGCGCCAACCGTTTGCGTATGCCCGACGAGATCGGGCTGGGTTTCATGATCGATCCTGAAAAACCTCACTTCAATGGACGGCGCGCCATCATTGAGGCGCGCGAAAGCAAAACCTTGCGTCACATATTGGTTGGGCTTGAAATCGAGGGCAATATCCCGGCCGAACACGCAATCGTCTACCACAAGAAGCACCGTGAAGTCGGGCTGGTCAGTGCGGCAATGTGGTCGCCAATGGCAAAGCGCAACATCGCCATTGCATCAATGGCGCGTCCCTTTGGCGATACGCTTGTTGATGATCTGTGGGTCGAGATTTACGCCTTGCGCGAACTGCAATATCAAAAACTGATGAAACGCGCCAAGGTCGTGGCGCGGCCCTTCATCAAATTGGACCGGCGCACCGCCACCCCGCCAGCGGACTTTTGACAATGGCCGGTGAAAGCGATCCGGAAATTGCGGAGCAATGGGCGCTGGTCAACACGGCCCTTGGCGAACCGTGGTCCGGTCGAACGCGCTATGCGGCGGCAATGTATTTCCACAAGCGCGGCGAGATGAACGCCGAAACGCTGGAAGTCTACCGCATATGCGCAAGGCTCGACGCCGCCGACCCGCTGCCGATCATCCGCGACCGTGGTATCGGAGAGGAATGGCTACAGCGCATGGCATTTCGTGAGTGATCCGTTCTATCCGATCGTTCGTTCAAGCATCGAGACCCAGTTCTTCCAGGCAATCTTCTCTATCAATTCGCGCCCGTAGCCATGTGCGTCAAATGCCTCGATCAGTCGGGGCAGGCCAGCCACATCGCCAATCACCGAAGGAACGATTGCACCATCGAAATCCGAACCCAACCCGACACCATCCTCGCCGAGAGCCTCCAGCAGCTCATCAACATGGCGAACCATCACATCAAGCCCGGTATTGGCGTTCATCCTTCCGTCTTCGCGCAGGAAACCCGTCGCGAAATTCAGGCCAACCATGCCGCCCGTTTCGCGGATCGCCCCTAATTGCCAGTCGGTCAGATTGCGCGCATGCGGGCATACGGAGTGGGCATTGGAATGTGTCGCCACCAGCGGCGCATCGCTGAGTGCCGCAACATCGCGAAAACCTTTTTCATTGAGATGCGACAGGTCGATCATGATCTTCAGCTCGTTGCAGGCTTTGACCAATGCCTTGCCGGCATCGCTCAAGCCGGGGCCCGTATCGGGTGAGGAGGGGAATAAAAACGGCACGCCGTGCCCGAAGGCATTGGGACGGCTCCAGACGATGCCAAGCGAACGCAAACCGGCGGCGTGGAGAACATCCAGCATCGCAAGGTCTGGATCGATGGCTTCCGCACCCTCGATATGAAAGACGGCGGCAAGGACATCGCGCTTCATCGCGCCACGTATATCATTGGCGCTGCGGCATATATCAAGCGCCCCGGCCCGCTCCAGCCGAAACAGGATCGACGCCATGCCGATGGTCGAAGCGAGCGCCTCGGACCGGCCAAGTTCCGGCGATCTTGGCTCCTCATCGCCCAATGCCGACGGCGACGCCTTTTGCCTGTTTCTTTCAACCGGCGGCGGAAAGATGGCAAACATTCCCCCGGCAAAGCCGCCGCGTTTGGCGCGCGGCAAATCTATATGCCAGTTTGGCGGGGCTCCTTCGACAAACAGGCTTTCCTTATCCAACTCGCCAGAATGATAGAGTTTGAGAAGCGTGTCATTGTGGCCGTCGAATATCGGGAGTGGAGCCTGTGATGCCATGAAAAACCATTCTAAAATGCGGCAGCTTTGTCACGCCCGATTGAGCGCACAAAGAATGTCTTGGTAACAATCGCTGGCGAAGTTTATCGCGCCAGCACACAAACGTAACCCCGCTTTCCCGCAGAGGTTCATATAAATCAGCGCAGCGATGTTTACGCTTGTGCCTATTCCTGCAAAATACCCCAATTCGCAATTCCAGCAGCAACAGCATACCGGGCACCTGCCAATGCCGAACACCCTCTACGACGCGCTTTTCCTGCCCCATGAGCACAGCGCAAGACCTTTCCTCATTCTCAAGGATGGCAGCGAAGTCAGCTATGAGGATTTCCTGCGTATGGCAGCCCGTTTCGCAAATGCTCTTTCGAGTTGCGGCATAACGGCTGGAGACCGTGTTGCATTGCAGGCTAAAAAGTCGGTCGAAGCGCTGGCGGTTTATACCGCATGCGTCAAAACCGGTGCGGTCTTCCTGCCGCTCAACACCGCCTATACGCCAGCCGAGGTCGAATACTTCATCAACGATGCCGAAGCAAAGCTGCTGATCTGCGATGACGCCAATAAAGCAGCACTTGAGTCCGTTACTGCGAAGACCGGCACCAGCCTGCTCACCTTGAATGCCGACGGTTCAGGCAGTCTTTCTGCCCGAGCGGCAAACCACCCGGAAATATCCGCGCCCGCCGAGCGCGCGCCCGACGATCTTGCCGCCTTCCTCTACACGTCCGGTACGACAGGGCGCTCCAAGGGGCCATGCTCACGCATGACAATCTCCTTTCCAACGCCGAGACATTGGTCGAAGCCTGGCGCTTCACCGCAACAGACGTGCTTTTGCATGCGCTGCCGATCTTTCACACGCATGGCTTGTTCGTAGCGTCCAACACCATCCTTCTTTGCGGCGCTGCCATGATCTATCTGCCCGGTTTCAATGTCGACGATCTCATTGCCAATATGCCCCGCGCCACCACCATGATGGGCGTACCGACCTTCTACACCCGCCTGCTTGCCGATCCGCGTTTTCAGCACGCACTGGCCGCGCATATGCGTCTGTTTGTGTCCGGCAGCGCACCATTGTTGGCCGACACACATCGCGATTTCGAGGAACGCTGCGGCCACCGCATACTCGAACGCTATGGTATGACCGAAACCAATATGAACACGTCAAACCCCTATGATGGAGAACGCCGCGCCGGCACGGTCGGCCAACCGCTGAAAGGGGTAAGCATTCGCATTTGCGATCCCGATACCGCAACCCCGGTAGCGCCAGGCACGGTTGGCGTCATCGAGGTCAAAGGCCGCAATGTCTTCAAAGGCTATTGGAAAATGCCGGAAAAAACAGCGCAGGAATTCCGCGCCGATGGCTATTTCATATCCGGCGATCTCGCTACCGTCGATGGCGAGGGATATATTTCCATTGTCGGACGCGCCAAGGATCTCATCATTTCCGGCGGCTACAACATCTATCCCAAGGAAGTCGAACTGCTACTGGACGAACAGCCGGGCATTGTTGAATCTGCCGTCATCGGCGTGCCGCATGCCGATCTTGGTGAAGGCATCGTCGGCCTCGTCGTTCCGGCTGCGGGCGCGAAAATCGATGAGGCCGAGCTGATTGGCGCGATCTCTGAAAGACTTGCACGGTTCAAACAACCCCGCCGCCTCTTTGTCATCGACGAACTGCCGCGCAATGCCATGGGCAAAGTGCAAAAGGCGGCACTGCGAGAAAAATACAAGAACGTTTTCACTGGTTAGACACGCCGCACGCCCTAAACCGCAAGGCTCTCACCCGGAAAATGGCTGGGCGCAAGGAAATGGCAGCGAAACAAAGGCTTCTGTTGCAATGCGCCATAAACTCACCCTATAGAGTGTCTTTGATCGACCCCGGCGAGCATTGCATCGTCTCCACGGGCGTCGGGCATTCGCAGCCGCCAACGATATTCTTGACGAGGCCGCCCAAAGAGGCGGCCATTGCTTTTCAAACGGATTCTACATGCTTTCACTAAATGCCTACCGCGCCCAGTGGTTCGGCAACATTCGTGGCGATGTTCTCGCTGGTTTGGTCGTCGCCCTTGCCCTGATCCCGGAAGCCATCGCGTTTTCCATCATCGCGGGCGTCGATCCCAAGATTGGCCTCTATGCCTCCTTTTCGATTGCCGTGGTTGTGGCAATCACCGGTGGGCGGCCCGGCATGATTTCGGCGGCAACCGCAGCCACGGCTGTCTTGATGGTAACGCTGGTCAAGGACCACGGGCTTCAATATCTGCTGGCTGCAACTGTCCTTGCCGGCCTCATCCAGATCGGTGCCGGCCTGCTTCGGCTGGGCTATGTCATGCGCTTCGTATCGCGCTCGGTGATGACCGGCTTCGTCAATGCGCTGGCCATTCTCATCTTCATGGCTCAATTGCCCGAACTCATCGGCGTGCCGTGGCTCACCTATGTCATGGTCGCAGCCGGACTTGCCATCATCTACCTGTTGCCATTGGCAACGAAGGCCATTCCTTCGCCACTCATTTGCATCCTCGTTTTGACATCCGCCGCGATATATTTCGGCTTCGACGTCAGAACCGTTGGCGACATGGGCGAACTACCTTCGACCCTGCCCATCTTCCTGATCCCTCAGATCCCGCTGACTTTTGAAACCTTCATGATCATTTTGCCCTATTCGGCAGCCGTTGCAGCCGTCGGGCTGCTTGAATCGCTGATGACTGCGTCAATCATCGACGATCTGACCGACACACCAAGCGACAAGAGCCAGGAGTGCATCGGGCAGGGCATTGCCAATACGGCGACCGGTTTCATTGGTGGCATGGCAGGCTGCGCCATGATCGGTCAGTCGATGATCAATGTGAAGTCTGGCGGCAGGGGCCGTCTCTCCACTTTCTGCGCAGGTGTTTTCCTGCTGTTCATGATCGTCGTTCTCGGCGATTGGGTGAAACAGATACCCATGGCCGCGCTCGTCGCCATCATGATCATGGTGTCGATCGGAACATTCTCATGGTCGTCAATCAAGAACCTCAGGCACCACCCCGCAGTTCGTCAGCCGTCATGCTGGCAACCGTTGTCAGTGTCGTACTCACGCATAATCTGGCCATCGGCGTTATCGCCGGCGTTCTCCTGTCCGGCATCTTCTTTGCCTGGAAAATCGCGCAGATATTCCGTGTTACCTCAATCTTGTCGGGCGATGGAACAAGCCGAACCTACATTGTCGAAGGTCAAGTCTTTTTCGCCTCTGCCGACGATTTCACCGCTGCCTTCGATTTCAAGGAAGCGTTGGAAACAGTTACGATTGATGTCAGTCGCGCGCATATCTGGGATATTTCCAGCGTTGCCGCGCTCGACATGATTGTGCTCAAATTCCGCCGCGAAGGCGCAGTTGTAGATATCATAGGGTTGAACGAAGCGAGCGAAACAATCGTCGACAGGCTGGCCCTTCACGACAAGCCCGGCGCACTCGAAAGCCTGATCGGGCATTAATCGACCGTAGCGCTTGGCCGCCTGAACTGAAATCGAACCCGCTTCCAGAGGGGGAGGACTATGTCAAAACTGATCGCGCTGGTAGACGGCTCCATTTATTCACGCAGCGTCTGCGACCACGCAGCCTGGATCGCCAGGCGAACCGGCTTGTCGGTCGAGATTTACCACGTGCTCGGACGCCGCGAGACCGGCAGCAGTGCACCGGTCGATCTCAGCGGCAGCATAGCGCTTGGCGCACGCACCACGCTTCTGGCCGAGTTGAGCGCGCTTGATGAACAGCGCGCCAAACTTGCGCAAAAGCGCGGACGTGCAATTCTCGAAGACGCGAAAGCGGCAATCGAGAGTTCAGGCATTTCCGATGTTACTGTCAAATTGCGAAATGGCGATCTTGTCGAAACGATTACCGATATCGACATTGACGCCGATCTGGTGGTGATCGGCAAGCGCGGTGAAGGCGCTGACTTTGCCAAGGGCCATCTTGGCTCCAATCTGGAGCGCATAGCGCGTTCGAGCCATAGGCCGATCTTCGTCGCATCACGCGCGCTGAAGCCGATCGAGAATTTTCTGATCGCCTTCGATGGTGGCGTAAGCAGCATGAAAGCGGTCAACCACGTCGCACAAAATCAGCTATTCAAGGGCCTGTCCTGCCAGCTCTTGATGGTTGGATCGGACACGCCAGCCGCCCAGGAGCGCATTAAAGCGGCGGAAGCTATACTCACGGCTGGCGGTTTGTCCGTCAAAGCCGACATTCGCTCAGGTCAGGCAAGCACTGTCATAGCCCAGACCGTCGAGAGCGAGCATATCAATCTGTTGGTCATGGGCGCTTACGGGCACTCGCACATCCGCAATCTTGTCATCGGCTCAACGACAGCCGAGATGATCCGCAGTTGCCCGGTGCCGGTCATGCTGTTTCACTGAATTTAAGGTCAGCCTCAGGACATCTTGTCGAGTTTTTGCTGCATGGCAGCAATCTGGTCCTTCAATTCGCGAAGATCGTCAGGCGCCTCCGCAGCCGATTGCTCCGCGGGCTGCTCAGCGGATGTTGGCCCTTCTTGCGGAAACGGCGTGAACAACCGCATGGCGTTCTGGAACATTTCCATATTGCGCCGGGTCTGGTCTTCCAGCGCCTTCATCGGCGGTGGCATTTTCATCATATCCATCGGCGTTTTACCGAGCGTACCCTTCATCTGCTCCCTGAACCGTTCCTGTTCCTTGGAAAAGGCAGCCATGGATTGCTCCAGAAAGCTTGGCACGATCGTCTGCATCTGGTCGCCGTAAAACGCGATCAGTTGGCGAAGGAATGATATGGGCAACATATTTTGCCCATCCTTGTTTTCCAGTTCGAAAATGATCTGGGTCAGGACGGGATGGGTGATATCCTCGCCGGATTTGGCATCCTGAACGGTGAACTCTTCGCCCTCTTGACCATCTCCGCGAGGTCTTCGAGCGTCACATATGTGCTCGTACCTGTGTTGTAGAGCCGTCGGTTGGCGTATTTCTTGATCACCACCGGCTTGTCTTTTGCGGCCATAAGCATCCTCCCGCATATTCCGGCGTGCTGGATAACCAGCCGGCAACGCTCGCGCATCGTTTTCCAAGGATATGCGCAAAACTGTCATGATTCCAAGCGATTTGTGCAGTGCGGGAGCCAACACGGTCGTTTCCATGCTGCAAAAATGCTGCGCAGCATAAATTTACCGACACCGCGACGAAAAGGCGGCGATCCATTTCCGGTTTGACTCGAGACCGGGAAAGGGCAAGAAAAGTCATCAACGATCTCAGAACCCGCTCTCGAAGTCTGGAGAAAAATATGTCCAATACCATCGTCGTCGCCAGTGCCGCACGCACAGCCGTCGGATCATTCAACGGGGCATTTGCCAATACGCCCGCTCATGAACTTGGGGCAACGGCAATCAAGGAAGTACTAAGCCGCGCAGGCGTCGAGGCTAACGAGGTCGATGAAGTCATTCTCGGCCAGATCCTGACCGCTGCTCAGGGGCAGAACCCGGCGCGTCAGGCGGCCATGGCAGCCGGCATCCCGCAAGAGGCTACCGCCTGGGGTCTGAACCAGCTTTGTGGCTCCGGGCTCAGGACAATTGCAATCGGCATGCAGCAGATCGCGCAGGGCGACGCCAAGATCATTGTTGCCGGTGGTCAGGAATCGATGTCGATGGCACCCCATGCCCAGCATTTGCGCGGTGGCGTCAAAATGGGAGATTTCAAGCTGATCGACACGATGATCAAGGATGGCCTGACCGATGCATTTTATGGCTATCACATGGGCAACACGGCCGAAAATGTCGCCCGCCAGTGGCAATTGACCCGCGAAGATCAGGACAAATTCGCGGTCGCATCGCAAAACAAGGCCGAAGCTGCACAAAAGGCCGGCAAGTTCACGGACGAAATCGTTCCTTTCACGGTCAAGGGCCGCAAGGGTGACACCATTGTCGATCAGGACGAATATATCCGTCACGGTGCCACCATTGACAGCATGACAAAGCTGAGGCCCGCCTTCGACAAGGAAGGCACGGTGACAGCTGGCAATGCATCGGGCATCAATGACGGCGCGGCCGCCGTGGTGCTGATGACGGAAGAAGAAGCGGTGCGTCGCGGGCTTACGCCGCTGGTGCGCATTGTTTCCTGGGCAACTGCCGGTGTCGATCCGCAAATCATGGGAACCGGCCCTATCCCGGCTTCACGCAAGGCATTGGAAAAAGCCGGCTGGTCCGTTGGCGATCTCGATCTCATCGAAGCCAATGAGGCGTTCGCCGCGCAGGCCTGCGCGGTCAACAAGGATATGGGCTGGGACCCGTCAATCGTAAACGTCAATGGCGGTGCCATTGCCATCGGCCACCCGGTTGGCGCATCCGGCGCGCGCATCTTCAATACGCTGGTCTTCGAAATGAAGCGCCGGGGTTCAAAGAAGGGCCTTGCTACCTTGTGTATTGGCGGCGGCATGGGCGTGGCCATGTGTGTCGAAGCGATGAACTGAAAGTGCGGCAGGCGGAGCGTGGTGAAAAGACAATAAGAAAACAGGCTGACGGGAGGAATCTCGTCCGGTCAATTGCCGCGCCCGGTTCGTCTCTCGATTAAAAAATGGAGGAGTTTGAATGAGCAAGGTCGCAATCGTAACGGGTGGCACGCGCGGCATAGGCGCGGCCATCTCGCTTGGCTTGAAAAACGCAGGCTACAAGGTTGCCGCAAATTACGCGGGCAACGATGAAGCCGCCCAGAAATTCAAGGCCGAGACGGGCATTCCTGTCTACAAATGGTCGGTGGCCGACTACGAAGCCTGTGCCGCCGGGATCAAGCAGGTGGAGACCGATCTCGGTCCGGTATCTGTCCTTATCAACAATGCCGGCATCACCCGTGACGCCATGTTCCACAAAATGACGCCGCAGCAATGGAACGAGGTGATCGGCACCAACCTCAATGGCGTCTTCAACATGACGCACCCGGTATGGGGCGGCATGCGCGACCGAAAATTCGGGCGTGTCATCACCATTTCTTCCATCAATGGCCAAAAAGGACAGGCAGGCCAGGTCAATTATTCTGCCTCAAAGGCCGGAGACATCGGCTTTTCCAAAGCCCTTGCCCAGGAAGGCGCGCGCGCAGGCATTACCGTCAATGTCATCTGCCCGGGCTATATCGCCACCGAAATGGTCAAGGCCATCGACGAGAAGGTTTTGAATGAACGCATCATTCCACAAATTCCAGTAGGTCGCCTGGGCGAGCCGGAGGAAATTGCGCGGTGTGTTGTCTTCCTCGCGTCCGAAGATGCCGGTTTCATCACCGGATCAACCATAACGGCGAATGGCGGCCAATACTTCGCCTGAAGCAAGCCAGGACCTAACAAGGTGCTAATTTGTGAGAAGCGGTCCGGCAATCCGGATCGCTTCTTTTCATCACATGTCCCGATCCGGGCCAGAATGCTTAACAGTCATCATATTCGCCGATAATTATGGCGCGCCAAACTGTGGATAGTCAGTGGAAAACATGTTCACAACACCACATGTTGCGGTGAACAAATCATGAACTCTCTCGAATCGCTGATTCGTAGCCGTTTCGTTCTGGCTTTGATCGAAAGGTTAATCGCAAACGCGTGCCAACCCACGCAACTATTAACATGAATTAAGAAAGACTAATGATCTCATAATGTTATGCATAAGCTGCGTGACCACGCCGAGCTTGAAGCAGGCACCGGCCAGCAAAGGTTAACCTTCGAGGCTACAAAACCCGTTCTCATCATTTTCACGATTCAGCATCTGGTACAGGTGCAAATTGAACGCCCCACATCTAGCCGTGAACAAACCCTGAATCTGGTCAGGTAAGCGATTCGTAGCCGATTCGTTCCAGTCTCGTTCCAAATGTTAATTTCTGCCGGGATGGGTCCGTTTTCTGGCCGTCTTGGGCGAATTGCGAAACATTCCTGCTTCCAACGGCGCGCGCGAATGCCTATGTGTCAACCTGTCATTTGCGTCACAATTGGCGTGCATCGGGCAAGTGTGGCCAGAAAGACCGTTTCCCAGCCGATGAATATTCAGCCCAAAACGACTGATCCGCTGATCCTTTCCGGACGTGATGTGACCGCCGTGCTTGGTCCCACCAACACCGGCAAGACTCATCTGGCTATCGAGCGCATGGTTGCCCACGAAAGTGGCGTCATCGGTCTGCCGCTGCGCCTGCTTGCTCGAGAAGTCTATGGCCGTGTCTGCGAAAAGGTTGGTGCCCACAAAGTTGCGCTGATCACCGGCGAAGAAAAATACAGCCAGCAGGTGCCAAGTACTCGGTCTGCACAGTCGAAGCCATGCCACGCGAAACCGATGCTGCTTTTGTCGCCATCGACGAGGTGCAGCTTGCTGGCGATCTCGAGCGCGGCCATATTTTTACCGACCGCATCCTTCACCTGCGTGGCAGGCAAGAAACCCTGCTGCTCGGCGCTGCCACCATGCACGGCATTTTGCAACGCCTGCTCAGGGGCGTATCTGTCGTGACCCGGCCGCGCCTGTCGCATCTTGCCTATGCGGGATCGAGGAAACTGACGCGCCAGCCGCGCCGAACCGCCATCGTCGCGTTTTCAGCGAGTGAGGTCTACGCCATTGCCGAACTGATCCGCCGCCAGCGCGGAGGTGCAGCCGTGGTGCTCGGTGCATTGTCACCGCGCACACGCAACGCGCAGGTAGAGCTGTATCAATCCGGCGATGTCGACTATCTGGTTGCAACCGACGCAATCGGCATGGGGCTCAATCTCGATGTCGATCATGTCGCCTTTGCCCAGAACCGCAAATTCGACGGCTATCAGCATCGCCACCTTACCGCCGCCGAGCTTGGCCAGATTGCCGGCCGAGCCGGCCGCCACCTGCGCGATGGCACCTTTGGCATAACAGGACAGGTCGATACGCTTGATGACGAACTCGTCCGGAAGATCGAAAGTCATGATTTCGAGCCGGTGAAGGTGTTGCAATGGCGCACCGCCAATTTCGACTTTGGCAGCCTTGACGCGCTCAAGCATGCAATCGAGACAAATGCGCCTGTCGAAGGTTTGACGCGGGCCTTGCCGGCAGTCGATGCACAGGCACTCGAGCATTTGTCACGCGACGAGGACATCCGCACGCTAGCGGTCGGGCGCGAGCGCGTCGCACTCTTGTGGGAAGCCTGTGCGCTGCCCGACTACCGCAGGATCGCGCCGGCCCAACACAGTGACCTCATCGCATCCATCTATATGGATCTGACCAAACGCGGTCATGTCGATGAAGATTACATGGCCGAGCAGGTCCGCCGGGCCGACACGACCGAAGGTGACATCGACACGCTCTCGCATCGCATCACACAAATCCGAACCTGGACATTTGTCGCAAACCGCCCCGGTTGGCTTGCCGATCAGGCACACTGGCAAGAAAAGACACGCGAAATCGAAGACAGATTGTCAGATGCGCTGCATGAGCGGTTGACGAAACGCTTCGTAGACCGCAGGACTTCCGTCCTCATGCGCCGCCTTAGAGAAAATACCATGTCTGAAGCCGAAATCAGCTCTACCGGAACCGTCCTTGTCGAAGGGCACCATGTAGGAGAATTGCAGGGCTTTCGCTTCACTGCCGATCCCAGCGCAGGTGGCGAAGATGCCAAGGCGGTTCGCACTGCCGCGCAAAAAGCGCTTGCCGCCGAGTTCGAAGCGAGGGCCGAGCGTTTTTCTGCATCGGGTAATAACGACATTGCCCTGGGGTCCGACGGGATGTTGCGCTGGATAGGCGCGCCCGTTGGCACGCTGGTGGCCGGCGATGAAATCCTGAAGCCGCGCCTTGTTCTGTTGTCCGACGAACAACTGACCGGTCCGGCACGCGACAAGGTTGCGGCCAGGGCAGAGCGCTTCGTCAATTTCCAGATTGAAACGCTGCTGAAGCCGTTGATCGACATGAAGAATGCCGAGCAAATCTCCGGCATCGCCCGCGGCATCGCCTTCCAGTTGGTTGAACGCCTTGGAATGATCAATCGCCGTGAAATTGCCGAGGAGATGCGCTCGCTCGATCAGGAAGGGCGCGCGGCCCTTCGCCGGCTTGGTGTTCGTTTTGGTGCCTATCACGTATTCGTCCCGTCTCTCATCAAACCGGCACCGGCGGGCCTGATTACCCTGCTTTGGGCCTTGGCGAATGATGGCAAGGAAAAGCCCGGATTTGGCGATGTGGTCAACGCACTTGCAACAGGGCGCACCTCGGTAGTGGTCGATCCTGAGTTCGACAAACCATTTTACGGGCTTGCCGGCTATCGCAATCTTGGCAGGCGCGCCGTGCGGGTTGATATTCTGGAGCGCCTTGCCGATTTGATCCGCCCGGCGACCAACTGGAAACCCGGCCTCGGCCCGCGTCCCGATGGCGCTTATGAGGGGGTGCCTTCATGGTAACCCCGCCTATGATGTCGATCCTTGGTGCCACCGCCGACGACATGGAAGAAATCCTCAAGGGCCTTGGCTACCGCGCCGAACCAAAACCGGCAGCAGAGGTCAAGGCCAGATTGGACGCACAGGATGAAGCGGCCAGACAAGCCGCCGAGGCCAAAGAAGCGCAAGTCAAGGCAGCCGAAGCGGAGGCCGCCAGCAAACAGGCTGAAGACGCCCCAACGCAAACGATTGACGAAGCGCCCTCGCAGGAAACAACGCCTTCGCCTGAAGCAAGCCCGGCGACAGAAGCTGCCGCCACTTCTGTTACTCCCGCTCTTGAGACTGCAAGTGATGAACCGCAGAGCGACGCGGTAATTGACACAACAAGCGATAGCGATATTGCCCAGGCAGCGCCTGAGTCACCAACCGTAGCCGATGACATCAACACCGCGGCTCCCCAATCCACTCCCCAGCCCACGAGCGAAGATCCGGCAGTGAAAGCGGCAACGACGGATACCGCCGTTGAGGCTGACGACAGTCGTGTTGCGCAACCTGAAGAACCCAAGCCCGTTCTGCTCTGGCGTCAGGCCCGTTTTGATCGTCATCGCGGCCAGCGGCCACATCATCGCTCACGCAATGCGACCGCGGCGACCGGCCAGCCTGCCGGTTCTGGCGAGGCACGCGAAGGCAATGCTGATCAGCACGAGGGCCGGAAAGACCAGCGCAAGCGTTTCGACAAGAACCGCACCAAGGACGGCGCAGGAAAGCCGAAAGGGAACGGCCCGCGCGCGAACTGGAAAGGCGGCAGGCCAGATGGCAAGGGAGGCGGCAAGCCAGCGTTTCAGGCAAAGCCACGAGATGAGCGCCCCGCCCGTATCGACCCGGATTCACCATTTGCCAAGCTGGCTGCACTGCGCGATCAGTTGAAAAAATAGAGCCTGTCGATTTTAATGCATGTCGCCCAAAAGTGTGCAGCGGTTTTGGGCAACGACATGCATGAAAACAAAGGCTTGAAGCGCGCGCCATGACCCCTTTCAGACACGCCGCGACTTAAATGATTGCCGAAGGCCGTCAGCGCATCGACAAATGGCTGTTCTTTTCACGCGCCGTGAAGTCACGCTCATTGGCCGCCAAACTGGTCACAACTGGCCATGTTCGCATCAATCGCGACAAAGCAGCGCAGGCTGCCGATCTGGTGAAGCCGGGGGACGTTCTGACCATCGCGCTTGACCGGCGTATTCTGGTCTGGAAAATCAACGCCATAGGCAACCGGCGTGGGCCATCCGATGAAGCGCGCGTGCTTTATGAAGACATGTCGCCGCAGCCCGTCCCAAAGGGTAGCACGGCCATCACAGCCATTGAACCGTTGCGTGATGCTGGCAGCGGTCGCCCCACCAAGAAGCAGCGCCGACTGACAGATCGTCTGCTCGGCAAAGATTGACCAGTGCCGGGCCAACCCCTTTTGCGCAAAAATTCATCCTGTGTTGGGCCAATTTCCGGGTAAATCGTGGCCTTGCCAGAGACCGGCAAAGACGTTACCTCAACGCTTAGGACTCGCCTGCGAATTGGGCGAAGAAGTTATGTCCTGGAGCCGCCCGATGACCTATCTCGTGACCGACAACTGTATTAAATGCAAGTACATGGACTGTGTAGAGGTTTGTCCGGTCGACTGCTTCTATGAGGGTGAGAACATGCTCGTCATCCATCCCGACGAGTGTATCGATTGCGGCGTATGTGAACCTGAATGCCCCGCTGACGCCATCAAGCCCGACACGGAGTCCGGGCTCGATAAATGGCTTCAGGTCAACACTGAATATGCCGACAAATGGCCAAACATTTCCGCTAAGAAAGACGCACCCTCTGACGCCAAGGAATTTGACGGTCAGCCCGGCAAGTTCGAGAAGTATTTCTCCCCCGAACCGGGCGAAGGCGATTAGCAGCAGAGCGCACCTTGTTTTTTGAGCTTGGCAAGCTCATTATACCTTTGTCTAAGCACCCGGCATAACTTTGCCCGCTGTTAGCGCATGCGGCAAATTGTTGATTCTTCCGACTTTTTGTGCTATATAATTTTGACATGCCAGTGACACAACGTCGATTGATGGCGCATGCGCCCTAATCACTGAAAGGTGAATCTCACAATCTGGACCAGAGCAATCTGGACCTTTGGTCGTATTTGCGCGGTCTACTGGTCCTGGCTTTCCCGGAATGTTCACCAGTCGCGCGGCAATGCCGGTTTGATCCGGCGATACGGGTTCGGTCGGCTTTTTTGGCCGGCCTATAACAAGGAGTCCAGGGCGTAATGGCAACCAGCACACCTCAAAAGAAATCCAATTCAGCGCGTCACGGTTTCAAGACCGGCGAGTTCATCGTTTATCCGGCGCATGGCGTTGGCCAGATCGTGTCAATCGACGAGCAGGAGGTTGCAGGTCATAAGCTGGAATTGTTTGTCATCGATTTTCAGAAAGACAAGATGCGCCTTAAAGTGCCTGTTGCGAAAGCTACTGCCATTGGCATGCGCAAGCTTTCCGAAACGGACTATGTTGATCGCGCACTAAGAGTTGTTCAGGGCCGCGCCCGCGTCAAGCGCACCATGTGGTCGCGCCGCGCACAGGAATATGACGCCAAGATCAATTCCGGCGATCTGATTTCCATTGCGGAAGTGGTTCGCGACCTTTATCGCGCCGACAATCAGCCCGAGCAGTCCTATTCCGAGCGTCAGCTTTATGAAGCCGCGCTTGATCGTATGGCTCGCGAAATCGCTGCTGTTAATCAGGTGTCGGAGACAGAGGCGGTCCATCTTATCGAGGTCAACCTCAATAAGGGCCCCAAGCGTGGTGCCAAGGCCGACAATGAAGAGTCGTCCGAACAGGAAGAAGCAGCCTAACTGCTCATCCATTGATTTAACGAACAAAGCCCGGCCTTGCAGCCGGGTTTTTCTACAATCCAAGGTCAGAACGGCTCAATGATTCTATCAAGAGCCGGACCGCTCCAGCAGATCAGGCCGTCGCAGTTTTGTCAGCCGCTCGGACTCAGCACGCCGCCAAGCCGCAATTTTAGCGTGATTTCCCGACGTCAGCACCGAGGGAATGGATGCACCTTCAAATTCCTGTGGCCGCGTATAATGGGGATGTTCGAGAAGACCGTTCTCGAAACTTTCCTCTTCGCCTGACTGCTCATTACCCATGACACCCGGCAACAGGCGCACCACAGCATCGAGCAACACAAGCGCAGCCGGTTCACCACCGGAAAGGATGAAATCCCCGACCGATACTTCTTCAAGGTTGCGGCCATCGATCACTCTTTGATCGATGCCTTCGAAGCGACCACACACGATAACCAGACCGGGGCCGCCCGCCAGTTCGCGAACACGCGCCTGCGTAAGTGGCTTGCCGCGCGGGCTCATCAAGAGGCGTGGACGTGGATCACCCGCTGGCGAGGAGTGATCGATGGCTTTGGCCAGAATATCGGCGCGCATCACCATTCCGGCACCACCCCCGGCTGGTGTGTCATCAACTGTGCGATGACGGTCGCTCGCGAAGTCGCGTATTTGGACCGTCTCCAGCGACCATGCTCCCGCTTCCAGAGCGCGACCGGCCAGAGACATTCCAAGTGCACCCGGAAACATTTCCGGATAGAGCGTCAGCACGGAAGCGGACAAGCTCATCGCTTGCCCCCATTATGTTGTTGATCCCGTGGGGCGCGCTGGCCGCCGGGTTGGGATGCTTGTTCGACCTCTGGATCGTCCTCATCTTCGATAAGGCCCGCGCCAATCGTGTCGATGCGAATAAAACCCTCGGCAACCGAGATGTCCGGTACGGCAGCTTGCGTGAAAGGGATCAAAACACCTTTGCGTGGACCAAGTGTCAATTCCAGGATGTCGCCGCCGCCGAAATTCTGAACGGCTGCAACTTTACCAATTTCAGCGCCTGTCTCGTCCTTCACAGTCAGGCCAACGAGATCCGTATGGTAGAATTCGCCTTCATCTTCGGTATCGGGCAACATTGAACGGTCGATAAAAAGCTCAGTGCCGGTCAATGGTTCGGCGGCGCTGCGATCGGTAATTCCCTTGAAGCGCACAACGACGACTGTACCTGCAGGTCTGATATCATTGACTACGAAAGACCGGCCATCTTTTGAATGCAGGGGGCCATAGTCTCCCAGCGCCAGAGGGTCGCCGGTGAACGTCTTGACGCGCAGTTCACCCTTGATGCCGTGCGCGGCACCAATCACGGCCATCTGGATTGGATTTACAGATTTTGGTGGCATCGATGTGTCCTTTGCCTTGATCCAGTACATGTCGCCCAAAAGTGTGCAGCGGTTTTGGGACAACGACATGCACAAAAACAAAGGCTTGAAACACCCTGCATGAACCCCTTTAGACGCGATGTACTTTAAGGCTTGTTGAGTATCAGCGCCAACGCAGCCCTACGGTGGTACTCAACAGGTCCTAGTGCAAGATGAAATCGGATGGAACCGGTTCTCTCTCCAAGCGCACGCAAATACGCCGAATGCTCAATATTCAACTCCCAGGAATTGGATATCAGGCAAAAAACGCGCGCTAAATTACGGCGCAGTCATTTCGTCTTCGGTCAACCTTTGTATTTTCACGCCTTCATAACCTCGTTGCCGCAGAATGAATGCCCAACGCGAAAGTGCATCATGCAGGAACAATTTCTCATTTCGGCAAAGCCGGACCTCCAGGCAGCCAGAGAGGCCTGGCTGAAGGCACTGGCGGGGGAACGCCGTTTGTCTGCCCAGACTGTTGAGGCTTATGAGCGCGACACACGCCAATTCCTGCAATTTCTAACCGGACATTGCGGCGGCCCGGTTGCTATTTCGGACATCGCAAATCTGCGGCCCGCCGATTTGCGCGGCTTCCTGGCGGCGCGGCGCAGTGATGGAGCCGGAGCCCGAACATTGGGGCGCGGCCTTGCCGGTATTCGCTCTCTATTGCGCTTTCTTGAGCAGCGCGGCCTCGTCAACGCAGCCGGCGCTTCGGCCTTGCGTGCGCCCAGGCAGCCGAAATCACTGCCCAAGCCACTGACGGCAAGTGACGCCCTTCGTGTGGTCTCGACTGGCGATCAATTAGCGCAAGAGCCATGGATCGCTGCCCGCAATGCCGCGGTGTTGACGCTTCTTTACGGCTGCGGCCTGCGCATTTCAGAAGCCCTTGGCCTAACTGGTGCCGACTTGGCCTCACCCGGTGAAACCGTGCTTCGCATCACGGGAAAGGGCGGGAAAACACGCCTCGTTCCGGTGTTGCCTGTGGCGATCAACGCCATAACCGAGTACCGGCGACTTTGCCCCTATCATCTGGATGAAACGGGATTTCTGTTTCGCGGTGTGCGCGGCGGGCCACTGAATAGCGCCATCATTCAACGCGAAATGGTCAAGCTGCGGGCGGCCTTGAACCTGCCCGAGAACGCAACGCCGCATTCATTGCGCCATTCATTCGCAACACATCTGTTGGGGCGTGGCGGCGATCTGCGCACCATTCAGGAGCTTCTTGGTCATGCCAGCCTGTCCACCACACAGGTCTATACAGGCGTCGATACCGCCCGCTTGATGGAAATCTATGAAGCAGCGCATCCACGCGCCTGAATTCCATCTCATGTCACGAAAATTTGGCTGGACCGGTTAACTGTTTGGCTGCCTTTTATGAATAGATTTGCGGGATGAAACGCGCACTCGCCATAGCCGACCGTACAGCCCTTCTGTCGCTGAAGCTGCTTGTGGCGATCAATGCCCTGTTCTTCCTTTCATTTTTGGTTGTCGCGCTGCTGGCAAGCGGCAAGGCGCGTGCCGGAGTAGCGACATGCACCGGCAAAAACCTGCTCACAGCGCTACAGACTGACGATCCGGCAGCCTTTCGCAAACTGGAAACGGAAGCGGCCGCCACGTTGAACGGCAAAGGCCTGTTGTGGAAGCTTGAGAAAGCCGGTCAGGCACCCTCCTATCTGTTTGGCACCATGCATATGACGGACCCGCGCGTCACGACGCTGCCAGCGGCTGCCCAAACTGCCTTTGATGGAGCCGACACCGTTGTCATCGAAACGACTGACGTGCTAGATGAAAAAGATGATGGCGGCGATGATGCGCGAGCCCGGCTTGACGATGTTCACAGACGCCACCACGCTCTCGTCGCTGCTTTCGCCGCAGGATGCTGCAATCCTCGACAAGGCGCTCGATGCGCGTGGCATTCCCCCGGCAAGCGTTGCCAAGATGAAGCCCTGGATGCTTTCGGCAATCGCCGCACTTCCCGCCTGCGAACTGGCGCGCAAGGCTTCGGGTGCGCCGATCCTTGATGTCAAACTTGCCGAAAACGCCAATGCCGCCGGAAAAGACCTGAAAGGCGTCGAGACCGCCGCCGACCAGTTGCGCGCGATGGCGTCCTTGCCGATCGACCTTCACATGAAGGGCCTTATCGATACGCTGAAGCTTGGTGACAAGATCAATGATCTCTCCGAGACCATGATTGTGCTTTATCAACGCGGTGATATCGGCATGATCTGGCCAATGTTTCGCACCGTTCTCCCCGAACAGGCGGACGATCCGGCAGGCTACGCCGCATTTGAAGAGACGATGGTCACCAGTCGCAACAAGACGATGGCGACCAATGCCGAGCCAATTCTTGCCAGGGGCAATGTGTTCATGGCCGTCGGTGCGTTGCATCTGCCAGGGCCTCAAGGTCTTGTCGAAGACTTTCGCAAGGATGGCTACACGGTTAGCGCGGTCAACTGACCTTTCGCGTCGCGCAAAGCGTGATTGGGCCTTTGCGTGCAAATCTGCTAATCTTTCACCAGCCCCATTGAAGGTGAAGGAGAAGAGCATGATGAAAGCACTTATCCTGATTGGTTCGTTGAGCCTTTCCCTGTCTGCTGCCAATGCATGCAATTTCATGAGATCGGCACAGACGTCGAGCGTCGACAAGACTGTCGTTGCCAGTGTCAGCAACACCTCGGATGCGCTGATGTCCACGCCAGTTGAACAAAGCACGCAGCCGAAATCGGTCGCACCGACGAAAGCGCCTACGCTGCCGCTGGCCGAGTAAAGGGCCAAGCTCTCAATTTACTGATTTAACCCGGATTCTCACGGTCGAAATCGGCTCGTCAGAATCAGGCAAGATACAGTTTTGTCGTGCTTCCACCTGATCGGTGATGAAACCCTTCCGTTGATCGTGCGTTGTCTACCATCGCCCGATCAACATCATCCAGGAGGACAGCATGGCCAAACCAAACGTGCCAGACCCGAGCGACCCGAGGCAGGCCAACCCCTTGAACCCGACTCCGCCGCTTTCCACGGCCGATGTTCATATCGATAATCGTGCTCCGGCACAGCCCCGCAGTCGCGGTGGCGGAATGCTGATTGCACTGGTTGTCATCGTCCTTGCCATAGGTGCCTACTACTTCTTTGGCCGCAGCGATCCCGTTATATCCCCCGCCATCGATACCCCGGCGGCAACAGATTCCGCACCAGCCCCAACAGAACCGGCTCCTGCGGTTCCGGCAGAGACAGCTCCAGCTGAACCAGCACCCGCACCTGCCACACCCGCTCCGGCAGAACCCGCACCGGATGAAGCGGCACCCGCGGCACCTGCAAATTAGTGCATGCCGCCCAAAAGTGTGCAGCGGTTTTGGGACCACGGCATGCACAAAAACAAAGGCTTAAAGCGCTATGAGGGAAAGCGGTTCCCGGTTTTCCACCCGGGACTGCGCATAAACAAATGGTTGGAGCGGTTCCGCGATTCTATCAAAAGCTGAACCGCTCCATATCTCGTCAGATGTGAATTGGCTTGAAGAAAGTCGCAAGCGCTGCTTCCTTGACAGCTTCCGACATGGTCGGATGCGCATGGCAGGTTCGCGCAAGATCTTCTGACGATCCGCCAAACTCCATCAACACCGCCGCCTCGTGGATCATTTCGCCTGCGCCGAAACCGACGATGTGAACGCCGAGAACACGATCGCTTTCCTTGTCGGCCAGAATTTTCACGAAACCGTCGGTATGCTGCATGGCGCGCGCGCGCCCATTGGCGGTAAACGGGAATTTTCCAACCTTATAGGCGACCTCAGCCTTCTTCAGTTCCTCTTCGGTTTTGCCAACCGAGGCCACTTCAGGGCTGGTGTAAACGACACCTGGAATGACATCGTAATTCACATGGCCAGCCTGCCCGGCAATGATTTCGGCCACCGCGACACCTTCATCCTCGGCCTTGTGCGCCAGCATTGGACCGGCCACCACATCGCCAAGCGCATAGATACCGGGTACATTTGTCATCAGATGTGCATCCGTTTGCACCCGGCCGCGTTCATCTGTCTCGACGCCGGCTTCCTTGAGGCCCAAACCATCCGAATAAGCCCGCCGACCTGTGGCAATGAGAACCGCATCCGCCTCGACTGTCTCGGCATCACCGCCCTTTACAGGTTCGAAGGTTACGGACGCGCCTTTTTTGGCTTTGGCGACACCCGTTACCTTGGCGCCGAGCTTGAATGAAAACCCTTGCTTGGAAAGCATACGCTGAAACTGCTTGGAAACTTCGCCGTCCATGCCGCCGAGAATGGTGTCTAGGAACTCGATCACCGTCACCTTTGCCCCGAGGCGCGCCCAGACCGAGCCAAGTTCCAGCCCGATGACACCGCCGCCAACCACCACCATGTGGCCGGGCACCTTTCCAAGCTCCAGTGCGCCGGTCGATGAGACGATGACTTTCTCGTCGATATCGACCTTGACGCCGGGAATGCCGGAAATGTCGGAGCCTGTGGCAATAACGATGTTCTTGGTCTCGACCTCCTGTTCCTTGCCATCCTCGCCGGCAACCGAAACCTTGCCCGCACCCACGATCCGGCCTGTACCGCGCAAGGTGTCGATCTTGTTCTTCTTGAACAGGAAGGCGACGCCGGCCACATTGGCTGCTACCGTCGTGTCCTTGTGCGCCATCATCTTTTTTAGATTGAGCTTCGGCGCGGCGATCTCGACACCCAGCGCGTCGAAAGAATGGCTGGCCTCGGCAAACATTTCCGAAGCATGCAGCAATGCCTTGGAAGGAATACAACCAATATTGAGGCAGGTACCACCGAAGGTTTCGTTCTTCTCAACCACTGCGACCTTCAGGCCAAGCTGCGCCGCCTTGATGGCGCAGACATAGCCGCCCGGTCCAGACCCGATCACGATGACATCGTAAGCCATATTCTCAAACCTCTGCTTTTGCCGGGTTTCCGGCCTTCATTTACCCAAACAGCCCGCAGCCCATCCACTACCGCCAAGCCAACTATTCCTGACACCCCTGCAATGTAAAAACATCCCACGGGATTTTTGTAAAACCGTCGCCGCCAAAGAAAGATGACAAACGCAGTACCGGGCCGAGATCGGGAAAGATCAGTTTTTCCGGTGCGTCGGTGCCTTCCATGGGAATGAGTTTGATATTGCCACTATCATCCGATGTGTAAACTACACCCTCCCACAAGGTGCAGGCGGCAATTTCAGCGCCGGTCACATCACCTTCCGGGCATTTGTGCGTCAGCGAACCATAGGGGCGCGCTTCCTCTTCGCTCCACATCACTAACCCATCGAGAACAACGCCATTGTCGAGATTCATCTTGAAGGAGTTCGTCACCGTCGCCGAATCGGTCGTTGGCCTGAAATCGATACCCGATGAGCTGCGGGCATCGCCATAAACCGCCAGTTCGATCGGGCAGGCTGCGAACACCGGCGCGGTCGCATAAACCATGAGTGTCGCCACCAGGGCGCGCAGCCAACCTCGATTGAATGTCGGAAATTTTAACAACTCCACCCGCTTCAAAACATCAATCTCACCAGCATCAGCACAAGGCCGACAATCGAAGCCAGCCAGACAAGCGTTCTGGCAACGGGTATGCCCGAAACATAAAGAGCGAGATAAATCACCCGTGCGGCCAGATAGAGCCACGCACCCGTTGCACCAAGACCACCGGTTTTACCGCTCAACACAAGCGCCAAAACCAGAGCAACGAATGCCGGGTAGGTTTCAAGCAGGTTGCGTAGCGCGCGGCTGAACCGTCGCGAATAAATACTTCGGGGCTCACGCGGTTCATCTCTCGCCCCAAACAAATAGCCAAGACCCAGATCCACTGAAGTTCCTGCCTGCAAAACAACTTGCAGGAGGAGAAGCACAACGCTCCAGCCCAGAATCTCGATTTCCACCGATGCAGCAACCATATCCATATGAGCCTCCATCCCTTTCGATGCCCGAACAGGGCTTCGGAAAGCTAGATTAGAACCCGCATGGACAAAACTGGCATTAAAGATCGAGTACCAGTCGTTCCGGATCCTCGAGGCTTTCCTTCACCCGCACAAGGAAGGTTACAGCCTCTTTGCCGTCAACGATACGGTGATCATAAGAGAGCGCCAGATACATCATCGGGCGTATGACGATCTCGCCGCCAATGACGACCGGACGCTCCTGAATCTTGTGCATGCCCAGGATGCCCGACTGCGGCGCATTGAGGATGGGCGTTGACATCAGCGAGCCGTAGACACCGCCATTCGAGATCGTGAACGTACCGCCTTGCATATCCGCCACGGAGAGTTTCCCGTCGCGGGCGGCAAGGCCAAGCCTGCCGATTTCTTTCTCGATCTCGGCAATCGACATGGTGTCGGCATCGCGCACCACCGGCACGACAAGCCCCTTGTCGGTTCCAACAGCTACACCGACATGGGCGAAATTCTTGTAGATGATATCGGTGCCGTCGATCTCCGCATTGACCGTCGGGATTTCTTTCAACGCATGCGTCACCGCTTTCGTGAACAAACCCATGAAGCCGAGCTTCACGCCATGCTTCTTTTCAAACATGTCCTTGTATTTGGAGCGCAAATCCATCACCGCCTTCATGTCCACCTCGTTGAAGGTGGTAAGCATGGCCGCTGCCGATTGCGCTTCTTTCAGGCGTCGGGCGATGGTCTGGCGCAACTTCGTCATGCGCACGCGCTCCTCGCGCGGTGCATCGCCGGCCGTTGATGATGCGCGTGCAGCCGCTGGAGCCGAATTCGCGCCAGCAGGCGCTTCCGCAGGTTGCGATGGCGCGCCCTTGGCAATGGCATCAAGAACATCGCCCTTCAACACCTGGCCGCGTTTGCCGGACCCTTTGACCTCATCGGTGGCAAGTTTGTTTTCCGCAAGCAGTTTGGCAGCCGCAGGAGCCGGCGGCATATCGCGAGACTCAACCGGGCTGTCACCTGCAATCTTGGCTTGCTGAGTCGATGCCTCGGCCGTGGTTTCGGCAGCAGTTGGTGCGGAGGCCTGCGCAACAGCAGTTTCCTGCTTTGCCGGTTCCGCTTTCCCAGAGCCGCCCGCCTCGATCATTCCAAGCAGCGCGCCAACACCGACGGTTTCGCCTTCCTCGACAGTAATCTCGGCAAGCGTGCCGCCAGCAGGTGCCGGAACTTCAAGCGTAACCTTGTCGGTTTCGAGTTCAAGCACGGGTTCATCTACAGCGATTGCATCGCCGGCCTTTTTGAACCACTTGCCGATCGTTGCTTCAGATACAGATTCGCCGAGAGTGGGAACACGGATTTCAGTTGCCATTTTGCCTGCCCGTTCTTTCTCTTTCGATGATTATTCGCCGAGCGCGTCTTCGAGCAGCGCGGCAAGTTGTGCAAGATGCTTGGACATCAGGCCCGTTGCGGGTGAAGCCGCCGCAGGCCGACCGGTATAGCGCACGCGCTGATATTTCGCGTCGATATGCGCCAGCACCCATTCCAGATACGGGTCGATGAACGACCATGCGCCCATGTTTTTCGGCTCTTCCTGACACCACACCATCTGCGCACTGCGAAACCGTGACAGTTCAGTTATCAGGGCCTTGGCCGGGAATGGATAAAGCTGCTCGACGCGCAGCAGGTAAATGTCGTCGATGCCGCGCTTCTCGCGTTCTTCATACAGGTCGTAATAGACTTTGCCCGCGCACAATACGACGCGGCGAATTTTCGAATCCTTGACCAGTTTGATGGCCTGATTCGGCAAAAGCTGCGCATCGTCCCACAGCAGTCTGTGGAAGGCACTTTCGCCTGACATTTCCGCAATCGTCGATACCGCCCGCTTGTGGCGAAGCAGCGATTTCGGCGTCATCATGATCAAGGGTTTGCGGAAGTCGCGCTTCAACTGGCGTCGCAGGCTGTGAAAATAATTTGCCGGCGTGGTGCAGTAGACGACCTGCATATTGTCTTCGGCACAAAGCTGCAAGAAACGTTCCAGTCGAGCCGATGAATGTTCGGGGCCTTGTCCCTCATAGCCATGTGGCAGCAGGCAGACGAGCCCCGACATTCTGAGCCATTTGCGCTCGCCAGACGAAATAAACTGGTCGAACACCACTTGCGCGCCATTGGCGAAATCACCGAACTGGGCTTCCCACAAGGTCAATGCCTTTGGTTCTGCCAGCGAATAGCCATATTCGAAGCCAAGCACGGCCTCTTCCGACAGCATCGAATTGATGACCTCGTAGCCTGCCTGGGCCGCAGACAAATTGTTGAGCGGGATATAGCGGTTTTCGTTGCGCTGATCGTAGAGGACGGAATGGCGTTGTGAAAACGTCCCACGCTCCGAATCCTGACCCGACAGGCGAATGGGATTGCCATCGAGCAGGATCGCACCGAACGCCAGCGATTCAGCCGTGGCCCAGTCGATCCCCTCGCCCGACTCGATCGCATTGCGGCGATTGTCGAGGAAGCGCCCGATCGTCTTGTGTGCCTCGAAATCTTTCGGCACGTCGGTCAGCTTCTTGCCGATTTCCTTCAGGATCTTGACCGGAACTGCCGTCTTGCCGCGCCGCTGCTCGTCCTGATTGTCAGCCGTTCTGAGGCCCGACCAGGCGCCGTCCAGCCAATCCGCCTTGTTTGGCTTGTAGGACTGGCCCGTCTCCCACTCTACCTCCAGATGGGCGCGCCAATCGGCTTTCATCTTGTCGTACTCGGCCTGCGTCACCTGATCTTCGCCAATCAGCCGTTCCGCATAAAGCTCCCCGGTTGTCTTGTGCTTGCGGATCGTTCGATACATGATCGGCTGCGTGAACGCCGGCTCGTCGCCCTCATTGTGACCAAACCGGCGATAGCAGAACATATCCACAACCACTGGCTTGTGAAACTTCATCCGAAACTCGATCGCCACCTTGGCTGCGTGAACCACCGCTTCAGGGTCGTCGCCATTGACGTGAAAGATAGGCGCTTCGATCATCTTGGCGACATCCGAGGGATAGGGCGAGGAGCGCGAGAAACGCGGGTTGGTGGTGAAACCGATCTGGTTGTTGATGATGAAATGCAGCGTTCCGGCAACCCGGTGGCCACGCAAGCCAGAAAGGCCAAGGATTTCAGCAATGACACCCTGTCCGGCAAACGCAGCATCACCATGCAACAACAGCGGCAACACCCGGGCGCGCTCTTCAAGCGGTACGATTTCTTCGCGGCTCCGCCCGAACACCTGATCCTGCTTCGCACGCGCCTTGCCCATCACCACGGGATCGACGATCTCCAGATGCGAAGGATTGGCCGTCAGCGACAGATGAACCTTGTTGCCATCGAATTCGCGATCGGAAGAAGCGCCCAGATGGTATTTGACATCACCGGACCCCTCGACATCGTCAGGTGCAGCCGATCCGCCCTTGAACTCATGGAAAATCGCCCTGTGCGGTTTCGCCATCACCTGACTTAGCACATTGAGGCGGCCGCGATGGGCCATTCCCAATACGATCTCCTCCATGCCGAGTTGACCGCCGCGCTTGATGATCTGCTCCAGCGCCGGGATCAGCGATTCACCGCCATCGAGGCCAAAACGTTTGGTGCCCTTGTATTTGACGTCGATGAACTGTTCGAAACCTTCAGCCTCGACCAGCTTTTGCAAAATGGCTTTCTTGCCTTCCGCCGTAAAGGTTATCTCCTTGTCGGCACCTTCGATCCGCGCCTGAATCCAGCCTTTCTCTTCCGGGTCGGAAATATGCATGAACTCGACGCCAAGCGTCGAACAATAGGTGCGGGTGAGAATTTCCAGCATCTGGCGGATGGTGCCGAATTCCAGCCCCAGCACATTATCGAGGAATATCGGACGGTCCATATCCGCATCACTGAAGCCGTAATTGAACGGCGACAATTCATTGTAGTCTTCCAACTGGCTGGCAATACCAAGTGGATCAAGATTGGCGTGCAAATGACCGCGCATGCGGTAGGCGCGGATCATCATGATGGCGCGCACCGAATCGCGCGTGGCCTGATGAACGTCGGCGTCGGTCAATGCAGCGCCATTGGCCACCGCTTTGTCACGAACCTTCTTTTCAATGACCTTTTCGACCAGGCCCCAATTGCCATCCAGTGCCGAGATCAGTTCCCCGTTAGCGGCAAGTGGCCATGACGGCTTGGCCCATGAAGCGCCCTTGGCATTTTTTCTGACGTCGCCAGCATCGTCCTTCAGCGAAGCAAAGAACGCCTGCCACTCCGCATCGACGGAGGAAGGGTCATCCTCATAGGCGGCATGAAGCGCTTCGATATAGTCAGCATTGCCGCCATAGAGGAAAGAAGTGAGGGAGAATTGGTCGTTGGTCTGATCTTGTCTCGCCATATCGCACTCGAAGCCTGAGCCTCGTCTCCTTGCGTTTGCGGCCTCGCCGCGTTTCGAACGTTCACCCTTCCTTGCAAATCGCGCCGGGTGAACATTCCTCCCGGCGCGCAAATCAGCCTTTGATCGCTTCGACCAAAGTCGTCCCCAGTCTGGCCGGCGAGGGCGAAACCTTGATACCCGCCGCCTCCATTGCCGCAATCTTGTCTTCCGCTCCGCCCTTACCGCCGGAAATGACAGCGCCAGCATGGCCCATGGTGCGGCCCTCCGGTGCCGTGCGCCCGGCAATGAACCCGGCCATCGGCTTTCTGCGGCCGCGCTTGGCCTCATCGATGATGAATTGTGCGGCGTCTTCTTCGGCGGAACCACCGATCTCGCCGATCATGATGATCGACTTGGTTTCCTCATCTGCGAGGAACATTTCGAGCATGTCGATAAACTCCGTGCCCTTGACCGGATCGCCGCCAATGCCGACCGCCGTCGACTGCCCAAGACCGGCATTGGTGGTCTGGAATACGGCTTCATAGGTAAGCGTTCCCGAGCGCGAAACAACGCCAACGGAGCCTTTCTTGAAGATATTGCCGGGCATAATGCCGATCTTGCATTCGTCCGGCGTAACGATGCCCGGGCAATTGGGACCGACCAGCCGTGATTTCGAACGATCCAGCCGCGCCTTGACCTTGATCATGTCCATCACCGGAATGCCTTCCGTGATGCAGACGATCAGCGGAATTTCAGCGTCGATCGCCTCGATGATCGCAGCCCCGGCACCTGCTGGCGGAACATAGACGACTGATGCCGTCGCACCGGTCTGCGCCTTGCCTTCGGCAACGCTGGAAAAGATCGGCAGCGGCACGGAACCATCCCACTTTTCGCCACCCTTCTTGGGGTGAATGCCGCCAACCATTTTAGTGCCGTGGTAAGCCAGGGCCTGTTCGGTATGGAACGAGCCGGTCTTGCCGGTCAGGCCCTGAACGAGAACCTTGGTGTCTTTGTTGATGAGAATGGACATCGCGGTTCAGTTTCCCTTCACGGCTTTGACAATCTTTTGCGCGGCATCGTCGAGGTCATCGGCCGAAACCACGTTCAAGCCGCTTTCACGAATGATCTTTTTGCCAAGCTCGACATTGGTGCCTTCGAGGCGCACCACCAGCGGAACCTGAAGCCCGACTTCCTTGACTGCCGCAACCACGCCTTCAGCAATCACATCGCACTTCATGATGCCGCCGAAGATGTTGACCAGAATGCCCTTTACTGCGGGATCCTTGGTGATGATCTTGAAAGCCGCCGTTACCTTTTCCTTCGTTGCGCCACCGCCAACGTCGAGGAAATTGGCCGGCTCGGCACCATAGAGCTTGATGATGTCCATCGTTGCCATGGCAAGTCCGGCACCATTGACCATGCAGCCGATATTTCCATCGAGCGCGACATAGGCGAGGTCGTATTTCGACGCCTCGATCTCCTTCTCGTCCTCTTCCGAGGTATCGCGCAATTCGACAACATCGGCGTGCCTGAACAGCGCGTTATTGTCGAACGAAACCTTGGCGTCCAGCACGCGCAGACGCCCGTTCTCCATCACGATCAGCGGATTGACTTCGAGCAGGCTCATGTCCTTTTCGACAAACGCCTTATAGAGAATGGGAAACAGCGTCTCGCCATCTTTCGCGGCATCGCCGGTCAACTTCAAAGCGCCATTGAGCGCTGCAACATCGCTGGCCGTCACGCCCTTTTCCGGGTCGATGGCCACCGTGATGATCTTTTCGGGCGTATCATGGGCGACGGCTTCAATATCCATGCCGCCTTCCGTCGAAACGACGAAGGCAACGCGGCCAACCGTGCGATCGACCAGCAACGACAGATACAATTCGCGATCGATATCGGCACCGTCCTCGATATAGAGTCGGTTGACCTGTTTGCCGGAAGGGCCGGTCTGCTTGGTCACAAGCGTCGAGCCGAGCATCTCGTTGACGTTGGCAACCACTTCGGCCACCGACTTGGCCAGCCGCACGCCGCCCTTGGCGTCTGCCGCCAGTTCCTTGAACTTGCCCTTGCCGCGCCCGCCAGCGTGGATCTGGCTTTTCACTACATAGAGCGGACCAGGCAACGCCTTGGCAGCCGCTTCGGCTTCACCCGCCTTGAACACCGGCACGCCCTCGGCCACTGGTGCACCAAAACTCTTCAGGAGTTTCTTGCCCTGATATTCATGGATATTCATATCAAGCGTCTCCGGTCATTTCTTTACGAGTTGCGGTGCGATGGCCGTGCAGGCATCAATCAAGCCCTGCACCTTGCCGACCGAAGCTTCGAACATCTTCTGTTCGCTCTTGCTAAGGTCGATCTCGATGACACGCTCCACACCGCCTGCGCCAATCACCACCGGTACACCGACATAGGTGTTCTTGATGCCGTATTGACCGTTGAGATGGGCCGCGCATGGCAGAACGCGCTTCTTGTCCTTGAGATAGGCTTCCGCCATCGAAATCGCTGAAGCGGCGGGCGCATAATAGGCCGAACCGGTTTTCAGGAGGCCGACGATCTCGGCACCCCCGTCGCGTGTACGCTGCACGATCTTTTCGAGTTTATCTTTCGAGGTCCAGCCCATCTTGACGAGATCGGGCAGGGGAATACCGGCTACCGTCGAATAGCGGATCATCGGCACCATTGAATCGCCGTGGCCGCCGAGCACGAAAGCAGTAACGTCTTCAACCGAAACCTTGAATTCTTCTGCGAGGAAATAGCGAAAGCGCGATGAATCGAGCACGCCTGCCATGCCAACTACATGGCTCTTGGGAAGGCCGGAGAATTTCTGCAATGCCCACACCATGGCATCGAGCGGGTTGGTGATGCAGATGACGAAAGCCTTGGGCGCATATTTCTTGAGACCGGCCCCGACCTGCTCCATCACCTTCAAATTGATCCCTAAAAGATCGTCGCGGCTCATGCCGGGCTTGCGCGGCACGCCGGCCGTCACGATGCACACATCCGCGCCTTCGATGCCGGCATAGTCGTTGACGCCGGTCAAGCGGCTGTCAAACCCGTCGACGGGCGATGATTGCGCGATATCGAGGCCTTTGCCTTGTGGCGTGCCTTCGGCGATGTCGAACAACACCACATCGCCAAGATCCTTCATACCAATCATATGGGCGAGCGTGCCGCCAATCATGCCGGAACCGATGAGCGCTATCTTGTTGCGTGCCATGTCAGGATCATTTCCCTTTTTCTGTGACGACGCCACGACGGCGTCGAGGATGAGGCCGGTAGGGTGCGGGAGAACCGCAAAATTTCGCCGCACCCAATAGCCCCAACATAGGTAAAATTCAACCGGTTATTTCAGCATCAGTGATTTCAATCGGTTAGAAGCAAATGGACTTACGTAAACGTCAAAATTTTAACGCGCGACACAAACTTTATACGACCGATGCGCCAAAATCAGAAGGCTGTTTCAGGCTAATGACGCAATATTGATGCGAACACGCGTTTCAACTCTGGGCAGCAGGAGAAGGAGGCCGCACCTCACCTGTCGTCGTTTCCTGCGGTCTGCCTTGCTCAACCTCATGTCTTGTTGCCCAGTCATCCAGCCAATCGCGGCTCTGCATTTCGATCAGCCGTGACACGGTGCGGTCGAATTCGAACGCTTCGGTCCCGCGCTTGCCCGCGTAAAGCCCGCCGGCAGGTGCGTCGGCACTCAGCACCAGCCGCACATGATGGTCATAAAGCGTATCGACAAGCAGAATGAAGCGTTTCGCTTCGTTGCGCTTGTCTTGCGCCAATATCGGGACGTGGTCGATGAAAACGGTAGAAAAACGTTTCGCGATGGCCAGATAATCGCGTGCGCCAAGCGGTTTTTCGCATAGGTCGGCAAATGAAAAGCGCGCGGCATCATTGGCCGCGCGAGGAACCGGCACCTTTCGCCCCTTGACCGTCAGCACAACCTTGCTTGTCGAGGCACCGTGCGTCATGGCTGACCACAACTCATTGAGCACCATATCGGCTTCGCTATCGGCAGGCATCACATAGACAGGCAGCCTGTTCAACTTGTCCAGCCGGTAGTCCTTGTCGGTTTCGAGCATCAGGACTTCGGTATATCGCTCCAGAACGCCGATGAACGGGACAAAAAGCTGACGGTTCAGGCCATTATGATAGAGATCGTCGGGAGCAACGTTTGAAGTGGCGACCAACACGACACCATTGGAAAACAATGCCGAAAAAAGGCGCGACAGGATCATCGCATCGGCAATGTCGGTCACTGAAAATTCGTCGAAACACAACACCCATGCTTCTTGCGCAAGGGCGCGTGCTACCGGCGCAATCGGATCATCTTCCTTCACAAGACCCGTCTTGCGAGCCTTGCGATGGCCCTGGATTCGATCCTGCACATCCGCCATGAAGTCATTGAAATGGACGCGCCGCTTTCGTTTGACCGGCACGAGGTCAAAGAAAATATCCATGAGCATCGTCTTGCCGCGCCCGACGCCGCCATGAATATAAAGCCCCTTGACGGTCGCGCCCGTTTCGCGCTTGCGCGCAAAAAGCCAGCCAAGCGCGCTGGATTTATGCGCGACCCTTTTCGTGGCGATATCATCAATCAACCGGTCAAGCCGTGCCACCACGCGCTGCTGCGCGTCATCTGCTTCGACCATGCCATTTGCAATCAGATGGTCGTAACGCTGTTCGACGGTCGCATGGATTTGAAGGCCGTCACGCAGATGCATGTGTCATGTCGCTGAGGAATTTATCCGTTAAGAGCTTACCTTGATAGCGATATGGGCTGACCATTGGAAGTCTGGCCATCAAACTTGCCTGACCCTGACGAATAGAGGCGCGCCAGCGTGCCGCCGTCCTGGTCGTAAAGCGTCAACTGCTTGCCGCCTACATTCCATGATTTGATGCTATCGATCGGCGGCGGGCAATGCAGCGGGCCAGCCCTGTAGCCTTGACCGAATTTTGTCTGGGGCGTCGCAACCCTGCAGCTTTGTCCCGCAACATTGACGTTCCAAACGCCTGCAACGCTGGACGGGGTGAGGTCGGCCGCACCTGATGGTGCACCGCCATCGCTTGGCAGCGAAGCCATTTGGGGATCTTGCGGAGCCGTCGGGAATTGTGAGGAATCCGCTGGCGCTGGCATCGCTGGCGGCGGCAACTGGCTGGAGGATATCGTGCCGGAAGGCGCAGCCGGAAGCGGCGCCGGCTGGGCCGAATCCATCGAGGAAAAGCGCGTACTTGAGCAACCGCTCACCAGAAGCGCAGCCAAAGATACGGCAATTAGGCCGGGTCTCGAAAATGTCATTCCAACCTCCGCGGGTCCATAATAGACGCCGTTCGAATAGATATGTTCCCCACCAAGATGGAGAAGGTGGCAGAATTTCAACCCGATATGGTTAAATTTGAGTTTGTACGATGATATGTTGTAATTTTGTCGCAGTTCAAACCGCGCCAGATCGTGTTTGGAACACAATTGGCCTCACCGGCGTTTCCTCACTGGAAAATAACCGCACTGGGGTCAAACGATGATCAAATGGATTATCATTCTTCTTATTGTTGCCGCCGCCGCCAGCGTGCTCGGCATGCCTTCACTGGCTGGAGCCGCAGCCACTGGCGCGCGGATCCTGATCGGTGTCGTACTTGTCATCTTCCTGCTGGTCGTATTGGGAATTTTCGTGGTGACGTAAGTGCCGGTGCGTGCCGCAACACTGGTAATTCATGACCGTTTCAGCCATATAGCGCGCAACGGATACAGATAAAGACTGGCTTCATGGCAGGCGCGGCCCCTTTTGCCAAAATGAATGGCATCGGCAACGAGATCATCGTTGCCGATATGCGTGGACGTGCTGACAAGGTCAGTGCGGCGGCCGCCCTTGCGCTCAACGCGGATGCAGCGACGAAATTCGACCAGATCATGGCCGTTCACGATCCGCGAACGGCTGGCACAGCTTATTTTGTCGATATCTTGAATTCCGACGGCACTTCTGCGCAGGCATGCGGAAACGGCATGCGCTGTGTCGTCCAGGCGCTTGCTGCCGAAACTGGCACAAAGACATTTACTTTTGAAACACCGGCCGGAATTTTGAATGCCGAGGAACATGGCGACGGCATGATCTCGGTCGATATGGGCGTGCCACATTTTTCCTGGCAAAGCATCCCGCTTGCCGAGGAGTTTCGCGATACGCGCATGATCGAATTGCAGATCGGGCCGATTGACGCGCCGGTTCTGCATTCGCCTTCTGTGGTGTCGATGGGAAATCCGCATGCGGTTTTCTGGGTCGATAACGATGTCTGGTCCTATGAACTCGACCGTTTCGGACCGATGCTGGAAAACCATCCGGTTTTCCCTGAACGCGCCAACATCACCATTGCGCAAAAGATCGCGCCCGACACCATGGCCATTCGCACTTGGGAGCGCGGTTCAGGGCTTACCAAGGCATGCGGTTCCGCTGCATGCGCAACTGCCGTTTCGGCTGCGCGCACCAAGCGCACCGGTCGCAGCGTCACACTTCATGCGCCGGGCGGCGAGCTTCATGTCGAATGGCGCGAGGACGACCATGTGGTCCTGACCGGTGCCGCCGAATGGGAGTTTTCCGGGACATTCGATCCCGCTACAGGAACATGGCAACGCGATGCGGAAAGTGTTGCCTGATGAGCGCCTCGACCAAAGGCATTGATGTCGTCACCTTCGGCTGTCGCCTCAACACCTATGAATCGGAAGTCATGCGCCGCGAAGCCGAAAAGGCTGGCCTCGGCGAGCTTGTTGGCGGTGCCATCATTTTCAACACATGCGCGGTCACCGGCGAGGCCGTGCGCCAGGCCCGGCAATCAATTCGCAAGGCACGGCGCGAACATCCGCAAGCCCGCATAATCGTCACCGGATGCGCGGCCCAGACCGGCCCGCAGGATTTCGTCACCATGAATGAGGTCGATCTCGTTCTCGGCAATGAAGAGAAACTTCACGCCAATTTTTACCGGGCGCTGCCGGATTTTGGCGTCAACGATACCGAAAAGGCCCGCGTCAACGATATATTCTCGGTGCGTGAAACCGCCACGCATATGGTCGATGCGATCGAGGGTCGCGCCCGCGCCTTCGTGCAGGTGCAAAACGGCTGCGACCATCGCTGCACGTTCTGCATCATCCCCTATGGGCGCGGCAATTCCCGCTCGGTCCCGATGGGTGCCGCGGTCGAGCAAATCCGGCGCCTGGCCGAAAACGGCTATGCGGAAGTGGTGCTTTCAGGCGTCGATATGACCAGCTATGGCGGCGACCTGCCCGGCAGTCCGAAACTTGGCAAACTCGTGAAAACCATCTTGCAGCAAGTGCCCGAGGTAAAACGGTTGCGGCTGTCGTCAATCGATTCCATCGAAGTCGACGACGATCTTCTTGAGGCCATCGCGACGGAACCGCGGCTCATGCCGCACCTGCATCTGTCGCTGCAATCGGGCGACGACATGATCCTGAAACGCATGAAAAGGCGTCATTTGCGCGCCGATTCGATCCGTTTTTGCGAAAAAATGCGCCAAATTCGCCCCGATATCGTGTTTGGCGCCGACATAATTGCCGGTTTTCCGACCGAAACGGAGGAAATGTTCGCGAATTCTTTGAAAATTGTCGAGGAATGTGGCCTGACGCATCTGCATGTATTTCCGTTTTCGCCCCGCGAGGGGACACCGGCTGCGCGCATGCCGCAGGTGAAACGCGAGGTCGTCAAGCAACGCGCTGCACGCCTGCGCGCTGCGGGTGAAAGTGCTTATCACAAGCATCTCGATGCGCTCGCTGGCACCAGCCAGTCCATCCTTGTCGAGCGTGATGGCCTTGGCCGGACCGAGGGCTTTACGCTTGCGGCAATCGATACTGGCAAGCCCGGCGAAATCGTTGAAGCACGCATAACCGGCCATGACAGCGAGCGTTTGAACGCCGTCCCACTTGCCGCCTGTGCGGCGTAAGGCAGAAAGAACGCATGGCCTTCGGTTTCATCAAGAAAATATTCTCCTTCGGCAAGAAGGAAGTCGTCGAGGAAAAGATCGACGAGGCAGCGCCCTTGCCGCCGCTCAATCTCGATGCCTTGAAGCCTGCCGCAGATGTCCCCGTCCCTGAGCAAATCGAACCGGTCGCCGACAAAAAGCCATCCGAATTGCCGGATCGCGTGGCGGATGCGCCTGCACCTGCCATTGCCGATGAGGTAGCAACCCCCGAACCGCCAATCGCCGCGCCGCAAGTTGCCCCGGCTGACGAGACGCCTCCTGCCGACGAGCCACCCGCTATAGACGAGCCAGATGCAGAGACGCTTCCTGTCGTTGAGCCTGCGCCCGAGATAAAGCCCGAGCCGATATCTGAGAAAAAGCCTGAACCAAAGCCGGTCGCACCCGAATCAGAGCCCGAGCCGGACCCACGCGAAGCGGAAGCTGAGGCTGAGGCTGAGGCTGAGGCTGAGGCTGAGGTCGAACCAGCCACTCGCGAGTCGGTCGAGGACGACGAACCGGCGGCCCCCGCTTCCGAAACAGAAGCCGCTATAACTGAGCCGACACCACAGGATGTTCGCCTCGACACCGTTGAGCCGGTTTCGGCTGAATCGGCCACGCCACCTGCTGTCGAGGCCGTGGAACCCGCACCATCACCTGTCGAGGAGGTCGCTCCGCCTCCTCCTGCGAAAAATGAGGAAAGCCCCGTATCGGGCAAGACAGCTGCGCCGGGCAAAGTAACCGTCACCAGGAAGGTCGAGCAAAAGGCTCCGCAACCGACACCGGAACCGGTTCAACCGAAGCGCTCATGGTTCCAGCGCATGAAGGATGGGCTGGCGCGCTCCTCAAAGAGTTGTCGGGCAACATCACTGGTGTTTTTACCAAGCGCAAGCTTGATGAAGACACATTACAGGACCTCGAAGATGTGCTGATTCGGGCAGACCTCGGCGTCGAAACGGCGCTGCGCGTTACCGATGCGCTCGCCGCCAGCCGCTACGGCAAGGATGTCTCCGACATCGAGGTTCGCACGATCATGGCAGCCGAAGTGGAAAAGGTTCTGGACCCGGTGGCTCAACCCCTGGAACTCGATCTGTCGCATAAGCCGCATGTCGTTCTGGTCGTTGGCGTCAACGGCACCGGCAAGACCACGACCATCGGCAAGCTCGCCGCCAAACTTACCGAAGGTGGGCTTTCGGTCATGCTCGCCGCCGGTGACACCTTCCGCGCAGCCGCTATCGAACAACTGAAGATATGGGGAGAGCGAACCAACTCACCCGTCATTGCCACGAAATTGGGCGCTGATGCTGCCGGCCTGTCATATGACGCCTTCGAACAAGCCAGGGAGGCCGGCTCCGATGTTTTGATCATTGACACTGCCGGTCGTTTGCAAAACAAGACCGAACTGATGGCCGAGCTTGAAAAGATCGTGCGCGTTCTGGGCAAGCTTGATCCTGATGCGCCCCATACAGTGTTACAAACGGTCGATGCGACCACTGGTCAAAATGCCCTCAATCAAGTCGAGATTTTCCGAAATATCGCTGGCGTCAACGGGCTGGTGATGACCAAACTGGACGGAACCGCGCGTGGCGGCATTCTCGTGGCGATTGCCGCCAAGCATAAACTTCCGGTTTATTTCATTGGCGTTGGTGAGCAGGTTGACGATCTGGAGCCATTTTCCGCAAACGAATTTGCCCGAGCCATTGCGGGTGTAGAATAGAAACTGGCGATATGGCGTTGGTCCCGTCTTTTGACCTGCTAGCCATCCCTTCCTTCGATAGCGAGCCATGATGAACATGCCGATCCTTGAACGCGATCCATCCGAACCTCAAAAAGCCAAGAAGGCACCCATCAATCCCGTGCTCAAGCTGACGCTTGAGGTCGGGCCGCTGCTGGTGTTTTTCTTCACCAATACGCGCGGTGCCTGGTTGGCGGAGAAATTTCCGGCTTTGGCCGAATTCGGTGGCCCGATATTCATTGCCACGGCCATGTTCATGGCCGCAACCGCGATTGCTCTCATCGTGTCGTGGCTTCTGACGCGCACCCTGCCAATGGTGCCGTTGGTGTCGGGCATCGTCGTGCTCATCTTCGGCACGCTGACACTCTATCTGCAAGACGATGTCTTCATCAAAATGAAGCCGACCATCCTCAACACACTATTCGGTGGCATCCTGCTCGGTGGCCTCTATTTTGGCAAATCGCTGCTTGGATATGTCTTCGATTCAGCCTTCAGGCTTGACGCCGAGGGTTGGCGAAAGCTCACTTTGCGCTGGGGCGTGTTCTTCCTGGTAATGGCCGTCGTCAATGAGGTCATCTGGCGAAATTTCTCGACCGACTTCTGGGTGGCCTTCAAGGTATGGGCAAACATACCCATCACCCTTCTGTTCACAGTCAGCCAAATGCCGCTGATCATGCGCCACTCGCTCGATGAAGAGACCAAGAAGAGTTAGAGCGAGATCCGAACCGCTCCAGTCATCGCCTGAAATGAACTCGACTCAGGCCAACAGCCAGCCATGCATCTCGCGCAATGCTGCGATGCAGCATATTCTTTTTGCATCACAGAATAACTATGTCATGCTTTGAATTGATCGGGAGGAACAAACGCGCCGCGAAAATGCGGCCCCATAAAAGGATTGTTCCATGATCTTCAACGACTTTATTTCCCGTGCCCGCGCCAATCTGGCGCGTCGCAAGCGCTACAACCAGCTCGTCAACGAAATCAATGGCCTCAGCGATCGTGACCTCGTCGACATGCGCGGCAACCGTGACGATATGCTTCATCACGTTCATAAGGAATTTTACGGCTGAGAAGGTTTTTGCAACGCCTTCTCGATTTCGGGCATGAGCAGATTGCCGACGGATTGCGGCGTCAGCGGCCCGATATGCTTGTAAGCGATCTTGCCATCCCGGCCGATGACGAATGTTTCCGGCACGCCATAGACGCCCCAATCGATCGCTGTGCGACCAGCGGCATCGACGCCGATGACCGCATATGGGTTGCCAAGCTCGTTCAGGAACTTCAGCGCGTTCTGAGGTTTGTCCTTGTAGTTCATTGCCGCCAGAGTGAAGCGGCTGTCGCCTGATAGCGACAGGAGGACTGGGTGTTCCTCGCGGCACGGCAAACACCATGACGCAAAAACATTGACCACCGTTACTTTGCCAGCGAACGAACTGGAATCCAGTCCGGCAAGCCCGCTGCCTTCGAGCGCGGCCAGATGCGTCTGTGGCGCGGATTGGCCGATCAGAACGGACGGGACTTCAGAGATATCGCGCCCCGACATCAATTGCGCGAGAAACAGGCCCGCGAGCCCGAGAAAAATCACCAGCGGCAAAAGTACGATCAAGCGCCGGCGTGCAGGCTTTTGCGGTTCGACGCTCATTGTTTGCCAGACCCTGCCTGATCGGAGCGGCGGCGCACGCCGGACGCTTCCAATTCGGCCAGTTCTTTCCTGCGAGCCCGCTGGTCAAGAAGTATCCAGCCGATCAATCCAGCCAGAACAACGGCTGTGATCGCATAAGCAGCGGTTACGTAGAGATCGTGCACGCTCATTGGGAATGCTTCTCCATTGCGCAACCCGGCATGGAATGTCTTTTGGCCAGTAACATGACGCATCCATTAACCGCCCCGCCATTGCAGCGCAATTGGCTGCGCGCGACGCTGTCATCAATTGAATGAGAAATGACCACCTCAATCCGTGCCATGGCGCAGGCCGAGCGCTGCGGCAAACGGTCCGACCACCGCGAAAAACATGGTAAGTGCAATGAGGATGAGAAAAGGCTGCATGAATGGATCAGGTTCTGCAACAGCACCATAGCTGGCCGATACGCCAAAAATCAGCACCGGTATCGTCAACGGCAGCACCAGAACCGAGATCAGCAAACCGCCGCGTGGAAGCGCAACCACCACTGCAGCACCTACCGCGCCGATGAAGGTGATCGCCGGCGTGCCTACCAGAAGCGTCAATGCCGATGCACCAATGGATAGTGGGTCCATATTCATGAAAAGACCAAGAAATGGCGCGGCAATCACCAGCGGCAGCACACTTCCTGTCCAGTGAGCCAGGCATTTGACCAATATCGTCAGCGCCAGCATGTGGCGATCGTCATTGACAACCAGAAGGTCGAGCGATCCGTCTTCGCGGTCTTGCTGAAACAGCCGGTCAAGACCGAGAAGCGAGGCGAGCAAGGCACCGATCCACAAAATCGCCGGGCCAATGCGGGCAAGCAGCTTGAGATCAGGCCCAACGCCGAACGGGATCGTGGCGATGACGGCAAGAAAGAAGATGATGCCTGTCAGCGCACCACCCCCGGCACGAACGCTAAGGCGCAGGTCCCGGATGAAGAGGGCAAACATTATGAGATGCTCCCCATCCTCAATTCCTTAGCATCTGTTAGCCCCAGGGGCATATGCGTGGCCGCAACGATCAGCCCTCCATCGTCAAGATGCATTTTCATCAAACCCGCAAATCTCGCCTCCGACGCTTTGTCCAGGCCCGCCGTCGGCTCGTCAAGCAGCCAGATCGGGCGGCGGCTGACCAGCAGCCGGGCAATCGAAATCCGGCGCTTTTGCCCGGTCGAAAGATAGCCATATGGCAGATGGCCGATTTCACCGAGGCCGACAGCCTCCAGCGATTGGGCAATGCCAAGACCATGATCGCCGCCAAAGCGCTGCCAGAAATCGAGGTTCTCGACAACGCTGAGTGCCGTCTTCATTGCATTGGCGTGACCCAGATAATGACACGCAGATGCGACCGTCGGGTGGTCTTCCCCGGTACCCTCAACCCACACGCGCCCGCTTGCGGCGGGCAGCAAGGCTGCGATAATGCGCAGCAAGGTTGACTTGCCCGAACCGTTCGGGCCGGTCACGAGAAGCGCTTGTCCGTGATCGATCGAAAAGTTCACGCCGTCAAAAACGTGTTCACCCCCCGTTCGCCACAAAGATTGTCGGCGATCAGCCGCATTATGCCTCCTTCGTCGAAAGTCTGTGTCCTGCATGCGCATGTTGCAGCAGAATTGACAATTCCGCATCTAGAACTATTCCAGAAAATTCTCTATATGCGGTGCAACCGGGCCAGCGGTCGGCTTGGGAACCGAATTTGCGCCGAACCAGCGTGCCAGCCGCCTTGAACGGCCCGAACGCGTGGAAACGGACAGCGGAAATGGCCGTACCCGCACCTTTGCGCGTGATTGCATGCCATCGGAGTCCGTTCCCAGTTAGGCTGAACAGACCAGAATGGGATCGCACGTGTCCAAATCACTCGACAGTTTCAATTGCCGCCGCACCCTGAATGCAGGCGGTACCGATTATGTATATTACGACCTCATCGAGGCCGAGAAGAACGGCCTGACCGGCATTGCGCAATTGCCGTATTCCATGAAAGTTCTTCTGGAAAATCTCTTGCGCAATGAAGATGGTCGCACAGTCACCAAGGAAAGCATCGAGGCTGTGGCTTCGTGGTTGACTGACAGGGGCACCGCAGGCGTCGAGATCGCCTACCGTCCGGCCCGCGTGCTGATGCAGGACTTTACCGGTGTGCCGGCAGTGGTCGATCTGGCTGCAATGCGCGATGCCATGGCCTCGCTGGGCGGTGATCCGCAGAAAATCAACCCGCTGGTGCCGGTCGATCTGGTGATCGACCATTCGGTCATCGTTGACGAATTCGGTACGCCAATGGCGTTCGCTCGCAATGTCGAGCTTGAATATGAGCGCAACGAGGAACGCTACAAGTTCCTGAAATGGGGCCAGCAAGCATTTCGCAATTTCCGCGTTGTGCCGCCTGGAACCGGCATTTGCCATCAGGTCAACCTCGAATATCTCGGACAGGTCGTCTGGACCAACAGCGATGACGGCGAGGCGACAGCCTATCCCGACACCTGCGTTGGCACCGATTCCCACACCACCATGATCAACGGTCTTGGCGTGCTTGGCTGGGGCGTCGGCGGCATTGAGGCGGAAGCGGCCATGCTTGGCCAGCCGGTATCCATGCTGTTGCCCGAAGTCATCGGATTTCGCCTCACCGGCAAGCTAAAGGAAGGTGTCACCGCCACCGATCTCGTGCTTACCGTCACCCAGATGCTGCGCAAGAAGGGTGTGGTCGGCAAGTTCGTGGAGTTCTTTGGTCCCGGCCTGTCCAACATGACGTTGGCTGACCGTGCCACCATCGGCAATATGGCACCCGAATATGGCGCCACCTGCGGCTATTTCCCGGTCGATGCCGAAACGGTGCGTTATCTCAACATGTCAGGGCGCACCGAAGATCGCATCGAACTCGTCGAAGCCTATGCCAAGGCTCAGGGCATGTGGCGCGAGAACGATTCACCCGATCCGGTATTTACCGATCTCCTCGAACTCTCGCTCGACGATGTCGTGCCGTCCATGGCCGGTCCAAAGCGTCCCGAAGGCCGCTTTGCATTGCAGGATATTCCCGCTGGTTTCGCCAAGGCGATGGACACGGAATACAAGAAGGCTGCGGAAATTTCCAAACGCTATGCGGTGGAAGGCACATCGCACGACCTTGGTCATGGCGATGTCGTCATCGCGGCGATCACGTCTTGCACCAACACCTCGAACCCGAGCGTTCTGATTGCCGCGGGCCTGTTGGCGCGCAATGCCAACCGTCTTGGCCTGAAGCAAAAGCCGTGGGTAAAAACCTCGCTTGCGCCGGGATCGCAGGTTGTTGCCGAGTATCTGGAAAAATCCGGTCTCCAGAAGGAGCTGGACCAGATTGGCTTCAACCTTGTCGGCTTCGGTTGCACGACCTGTATCGGCAATTCCGGCCCGCTTCCGGCCCCGATCTCGAAGACGATCAACGACAAGGGCCTCATCGCAGCCGCTGTGCTTTCAGGCAATCGCAACTTCGAAGGCCGCGTATCGCCCGATGTGCAGGCAAATTATCTGGCTTCACCGCCACTCGTTGTGGCGCATGCACTTGCGGGAACCGTTACCAGCGACCTGACCAAGGAACCGCTGGGCGATGACCGCGACGGCAACCCGGTATACCTCAAGGACATCTGGCCAGACTCGGCCGAGATTCAAGACTTTATCGAGAAGAACGTCACGCGCGAACTGTTTGCCCGCAAATATGCCGACGTGTTCAAGGGCGATGAGAACTGGCAGAACGTCAAGGTTCCCGAAGGTCAGACCTATGCCTGGGACGACAATTCGACCTATGTGCAAAACCCGCCCTATTTCGTCGGCATGGGTAGCGGAATCGGCAAGATCGAGAACATCAAGGGCGCGCGCGTGCTTGGTCTGTTCGGCGACAAGATCACCACCGACCACATTTCGCCGGCGGGTTCGATCAAGGCGGCTTCACCGGCAGGCAAGTACCTTGTCGATCATGGCGTCGATGCGGTGAATTTCAACCAGTATGGCACGCGGCGCGGCAATCATGAGGTCATGATGCGCGGCACTTTCGCCAATATCCGCATCCGAAACCACATGCTGGGCGAGAACGGCCGTGAAGGCGGATACACCATCCATTACCCGTCCAAGGAAGAACTCTCGATCTATGACGCGGCCATGGAATACAAGAAGGAAGGCGTGCCGCTGGTCGTCTTCGCAGGGGTCGAATACGGCAATGGCTCATCGCGTGACTGGGCAGCCAAGGGCACCAATCTTCTTGGCGTGCGCGCAGTTATTGCCCAGTCTTTTGAGCGTATTCACCGCTCGAACCTGGTTGGAATGGGTGTCATACCCTTTGTGTTCGAAGACGGTGCTTCTTGGGCTTCGCTCAACCTCAAGGGTGACGAACTCGTTGAAATCGATGGGTTGGACAGCATTCGCCCACGCCAGAAGATGATTGCCAAAGTCACCTATGGCGATGGCACCATAAAAGATGTGCCGATCCTGTGCCGCATCGATACGATTGACGAACTCGACTACTTCAAGAACGGCGGCATCTTGCAATATGTGTTGCGCGATCTGGCCGCATAACTCAGTTCGAGCACGAACCAATACAAGCCGCCGGGACATTTCCGGCGGCTTTTTTTAATGGCGGTGACAAGAATTTCACCGCAACGTGACTTCCCGTTGAACGCCGCATCTGTCAGATAATTGGGGAACCAGAAAAACAAGCTGGAGACACCGGCAGAAATCGGAAGCCCATGAAACCTGGAAAGATCGCACGACTGGCAGCAATCGCGCTTGGCTTGTCGGCATATGCAGCAACCAGTTTTGCAAAAGATTCCGGCACGCCGCTTGGCGTGGTCGAACTCTTTACCAGTCAGGGCTGTAGCTCCTGCCCGCCAGCGGATGCGCTTTTCACCGAATTGGCCAGCAAGGACAATATTGTCGCTCTCGCATATCACGTTGACTACTGGGATTACCTCGGCTGGCGCGATTCACTCGGTAGCAGGGAAAATACCGAACGCCAATATGGCTATATGCGCGCCTTTGCCAACCGTTCGGTCTATACGCCGCAAGCCGTCATCAATGGCCGCACGCATGTCAACGGTGCCAACAAAAGCGCCATCAACAACAAGCTCGCCAGTCTTGAACAGGCCGACGAGGGCATGCGGGTCGATATCAAGGTCCGTGAGCACGGCGACGGTGTGATGATCGAAGCCGGCGATGGCAAGCTCAATAGCTCCGGCAAACTCGATAGCGCCCACGTCATCATCGTTTATTTTGACGTCCCCCAGACAGTCGATATTGGCAGGGGCGAGAACAGCGGACGCAAACTAACCTACTGGAACGCTGTTAACAGCATACAGACTGCGGGAATGTGGCACGGCAAAGCCCAGAGCTATGAGCTTCCGGCAAGCGAAATCTCGAAAAAAGGAGGCTGCGCCGTCCTCCTTCAGTCCGTTGACAAGAACGGTATACCGGGGCCGATACTTGGTGCCGCCTTCGTCAAAAAGCCCGCTCCAAGGGAGCGCGGCAAATAGATGAAAGCTGGTTGAGAAGTTGCCGCATCGGTTTCAGTCAAGAAACCGGAATTGGTTCGATCCGACTCAGACCCGTGGGCGGGGGGCTTGGGGGTTACGAGCCGGTGCCGGACCGAACCGTCTCAGGCAACACATGTAAAGTCGTTCGACATTGGGGCGCTAACGCGGATAAAATAAGGCAGCAATGTGGCAAGCCATCACCAATTCCGACAGTGCGTGCAAAAACGTGACCGCGCGGGAATTCGGCAGAAATATGCATGACGCTTGAAATTCGACCCATCTTTTTGTTTTCGCACAGATAATCCCGATCTCCACAACCGTTGCCTTGAGCCCGCGTATGACGCGGCCCCACAAAGAGCGGATTGAGGTTCAACACTTGCATTTGCCAATCGAAAGCGCGAACCTTTGGGCTAGCGACGTTCATTCGAAAGGTTAAGGCATGATCGATGGCAGCGGCGGGGCGGAGGATGGGGACGGATCCGCAATATTGATACCGCTGCACGAAGCCCGACGCGAACGCCAGGATATCCCCGTGGCTTTCGAGCGCCGTGAACTCGATCAACTCCTCCGGCTTTACGGGCAAATGGTCGCCGCCAATGAGTGGCGCGACTACGCGATAGACCATCTCACTGACCGTGCTGTTTTTTCGGTATTCCGTCGCGCCAGTGAAATTCCCTTGTTCCAGATCGTGAAGGACCCGAAACTGGCGCGCCGCCAGGGGGCCTTTGCAGTGATTGCGGCTGGCGGTCGTATCCTGAAACGCGGGCACGAACTTACGCGCGTTCTAGGGGTTTTCGACAACAAGCTGAAACTGGTCAACGCCTGAGAAAATCAAGGATACCGTCATAGAGCATCCATTGTGCGTTTAAAGCACATCGCATCTAAAGGGATTCCTGCCGGGTGTTTATCGAGATCCGAAATTCGTACAGCGCCACTCGAATAATGATTTGAATTTCAGATTCGGGACGCTAGCCCCGAAATTTTCGTTCGGGCAAGGATTGTGCATCAGGTGGCAGGCTCGTGCCGCCATTCAGCTCAAGCTGCATGAACACCGTATCAAGCCAGCGACCATGCTTGTAGCCGGAACCTTCAAGACGACCGCAATGATGAAAGCCAAGCTTTTCATGTAAGCGCACCGATACGCTGGTCGAGGTTCCATCCCCGATCACCGCGATGATTTGCCGAAAACCCAGCACCCGCGTCGCTTCGATGAGGTGTTTGAGCAATGCATGGCCAACCCCCTGTCCTTTGGCTTGCGCGGCGACATAAACGGAATCTTCGACGATAAACCGATAGGCGGGACGTGCTCGAAATTGCCCGGCATAGGCATAGCCAAGCAATAAACCACCCTCGCCCTCGGCAACGATGTAGGGAAATCCACCTGAGATAAGGTTTTCAAAACGCTCCCGCATCTCGCTCAACGTCGGCGGGTCCAGTTCATAACTCGCTGTCCCGCTCAAAACCGCATCGGCATAGATGCTGGTAATATGCTCAAAGTCGGCCGCAACAGCGTCACGTATCAACAAATCACTCAACAGGCGCATACCCCTCTTCCACCGGGATGTTATGGCGACCTGTCGGCAAAAGAAAAGGGCGGCAATTATGCCGCCCTTCCTGAATGACTGGTCCAGACTGCCCGATCAGCGGCGATCGCCCATGAACTGCAGCAGGAACATGAACAGGTTGATGAAGTCGAGATAAAGTCTCAACGCGCCCATGATGGACTTGCGACCGGCAGTATCGGTGCTGTCACCTTCAAAATACATCTCCTTGATCTTCTGCGTATCGTAGGCGGTGAGGCCCGCGAAGATCAGCACGCCGAGGGCCGACACCGCAAAAGAGAGCGCCGAGGATTGCAGGAAGATGTTGATCACCATCGCAATGATCACGCCGAACAGGCCCATGATCAGGAACGAGCCCATTGCCGTAAGATCGCGCTTGGTCGTGTAACCATAAAGCGAAAGCGCACCAAATGCGGCAGCAGTCGCGAAGAAGGTCTGCGTTATGCTGGCCGTCGTGTAGAGAAGGAAGATCGACGACAGCGAAAGACCGACGAGACCGGCATAGACCCAGAATGTCGTCTGGGCTGCCGAAACGCTCATCGATTGAATACGAAACGACAGGAACATGACCGCGCCGAGAGGCGCAAGGATGACCACCCATTTCAGCGGTGATGCGAAGATCGCATAGCCGAAGGATGTCAGCATCTGGCCGCTTGGCAGGGTCGCGACCGCTGCCGATGGATCACTTGTCGTCGCCATCATGATCGTGCCGATGGCGGCGAGCCCGGTTAACAAAAGGCCAAGGCCCATCAAATTATAGACCCGGATCATATATGCGCGCAGGCCCTCGTCGATATCGGCGTCTGCACGGCCGACGGGCACTGAGCGCGTCTGGTAGTTGCGAAGGGGTTCAGCCATGGAATTCCTCTATTGCTTCTGCCCCGTCCGGTGTCAGGTCCATCTGAACCAAGGCGCCGCTGGCGGGGCTCCAGCATGCCTAGCGCTGAATATGATCATTCTTTTCGTCAAGAACAAGGCCCGTAACCACCCGCAATGCATCGTGAAAGGGCAAAAAAGCCCATTCAAACGCGTTGAGTGGCAAACATTACCAACAATTAACCTCGCGTGATCCAAAAAAGCGATTTGAAAGGGGCTAGAGCATCGGGCGGCTAAATGGGATCATTCTGCCGGAGGGAATTTGTGGCAAGGTCGAGGGGACCGGTGACGGTCGTAGCGGGACTACCACCGAACCGGAACTCGATGGATTTGACGCAAATTCACCCGGCCCTTCGGGTTTCCGAGCGGCGGGCGCCCACTGCGTCGAGGCGCTCGAACGTTGGAACCCCATCGCCCTTCGCGCCTCTCCTAGTGGATCGCCGCCCCGCTCGTGAAACAGAATTGATTCCATTTAGACGTCCGCTGCTCTAGAGGTTGCGCAAAACAGGCGCGGCTTTGTGTCCCAGCACCCTCCAGGTGCCTGCCAATCCGATCCCGACCGTCAAGATCAGGGCGAAAGCTATCGTCGCAAACGCCAACTCCGGCGAAAAATGCGAAGGCAGCGTCATGATTTTTGCCACAACGAACCAGGCGGCCACGCCTCCGGCGGCAAGCGCGAAGAATGCGGTTGCCAGGCCGATCAGCATGTATTCCAGCGCAAAAGCCGCAATCAGCGTCTTGCGGGTCGCGCCAAGTGTCTTGAGTACCACCGCATCATGGACCCGCGCACGATTTCCCGCAGCCAGTGCTCCCGCCAGCACAAGCACGGAGGCTATCAGCGCGACACCGGCCGCAGCCCGGATCGCCGCGCCAAGTTCGCCGACCAGCCGGTTGACGACATCGAGCGCATCCTTGACCCTGACTGTCGTTACTGCCGGAAATGCGCGTGTAACCGCGTTCAGCACCCGTGCGTCGTCAGCCACCGTGGCCTTCTTGTCGGCCAGTGTGGCAAGCCAGCTATGTGGAGCCCCGGCAAATGTGTTGGGAGAGAACACCATGACGAAATTTATGCCCATCGTTTCCCACTCAACCTGACGGAAATTGGCGATCTTCGCCGTCACGTTGCGGCCAAGCACATTGACGGTGATGGTGTCGCCAAGCTTGAGACCTATCTCTTTGCCTTCCTCGGCAGAAAATGAAACCAGCGGTTCGCCTGAATAGTCCTTTGCCCACCAGCTTCCTTCGGTGAGTGTCGCATTGGCAGGCTTCGTGGCGTCGTAAGTCAGGCCACGATCGCCCCGCAACACCCAAGCGCCTTCTGAAGGGATCTTAACCTTGGCAAGATCGACACCGTTCAAAGCCATGATCCGGCCACGCAGCATCGGAACCTTGACCAGAGTTGCGTCCGGCGCTTCCCTGGAAATCAGCGTAGAAAATGTATCCACGTCAGCCGCTTGAATATCGACGAAAAAGAAATTCGGAGCCTGTTCGGGGATGTTTCCGGCAATCTGACGTCGCAGATTGTTGTCGATCAGCGCCAACGTTACCAGAAGCGTCAGGCCCAGGCCCAATGACAAGACCACCGAGGGCGTCAAAGCGCCGGGTCTATGGATATTGCCGATCGCAAGGCGCAGCGTTGTCGAGCGCACGCGTGGAAATCTCCTTGCCACCACTTGCACGAGATTGCCGACGACCCGCAGCACCAGAAACGAAAAAATCGTCGCGCCGACAAAAATTGCGGCAATGCGCCTGTCGCCTGAGAAAAATACCGCTAACGCGGCGAGAAGCAGCGCAATGGCAAGAGCTGCCCCGATATAGACGGGTCGTGGAAGCCCGCGGCCTTCAAATCCCATTTCGCGAAACAGGGCGGTTGCCGGTACGTCGCGCGCGCGGCCAAGCGGCAACAGGGCAAAGGCGAGCGTGACCAGCACCCCAAACAGGGCAGCCAGACCAAGCGCACCGGGATAAAAGCCACCCGTCGCAGGAACGGGAATGACGGAGCGAAGAGCCGCCCCGGCGGCAAACGGCATCATCGCGCCAACGGCAAGACCGATGACAATTCCAAGCGTCGCAATCAACAACACCTGCACCAGATAGACGGTGAAAACGAAGCGCCCGGAAGCCCCGAGGCTTTTGAATGTGGCAATGACGCCGCGTTTGCTGTCGAGAAAAGCACGCACGGCATTTGCCACACCAACACCGCCGACCACCAGAGCGGTCAACCCGACCAATGTCAGGAATTGCGAGAAACGCTTGATGTTGGAGGACAATGAGGGCGCAGCATTGGACCGGGTACGAAACGACCATCCGGCCTGAGGAAACGAACTGCGGGCTTCATCTTCGATTGTCTTGACGCGGGCATCGCTCGCTCCGGCGGGCAACCTAACCTTGTAGGCATGTTCCACCAGACTGCCCGGCTGGACAAGGCCGGAGGCCGCCAGCCCGTCCATCGACAGCATCAACCGTGGCGCAAAGCCGAACCCTTCCGATACAGCGTCCGGTTCGGTGACCAGCATGGCGCGCAATTGCAGTGTGGCATTGCCAAGCCTGATCCGGTCACCAGGTTTCAATCCCAATCGCTCGAACAGGAGGTCTGGCGCGACCGCACCGAACACGCCGGATTTTTCACCAAACAGCGCCTCTCTGGAAAGCGCCGGTTCGGTCTCCAGCGCGCCGTAAAGCGGATAGGCGTCATCGACCGCCTTGGCTTCGACAAGAGCCTGATCGGAACCATCCTCCAGACGCGCCATTGAGCGCATATTGGCGCTTTCGGAAACCGGACCGAGCGACGAAATGAAATCGCGCTCAGTGGCACTCGCCGCACGTTGGTTGAGCCGGAACCTGATATCGCCGCCCAGCAGCACTTGACCCTGGTTTGCAACACCGTCGGAAATCGAGCGCGCCACCGAATTGACACCGCCAATGGCTGCAACGCCCAATGCAATGCAGGCCAGAAAAATGACGAAGCCGGACAGCCCGCCACGCATCTCGCGCAGCGAAAAGCGTATGGCAAGCCGCAGCGTTTGCGTCCACGCCATCAGGCCGATGCCTTTAGCGGCGGTGCGGTCTCAATTCGGCCAGAGCGCATGGAAATCTGTCGCGAACAACGCGCCGCGAGTGCGGGATCATGTGTCACCAGCACCAGCGTCATGCCGCGTTCGGCGGCCTTGGTGAACAAAAGGTCTGCGACCTGTTTTCCCGTTGTCTGATCGAGGTTGCCGGTTGGTTCATCGGCAATCAGAATGCGTGGTGAAGGTGCCAACGCCCTGGCAATTGCCACACGCTGCTGTTCGCCGCCGGAAAGTTCGCCCGGATAGTGGGTGATGCGCTCGCTGAGACCGACCGATGCCAACTCGCGCTCCGCCACGCCAAAGGCGTCAATGTGGCCTGCCAGTTCCAGTGGAACGGCGACATTTTCCAGCGCTGTCATGTTCGGGATCAGATGAAAGGACTGGAAAACGATACCGATATTACGGCCACGAAATGACGCGGTCTGATCCTCGCTTTTCCCATTCAGCAGTTCGCCCGCAATGCGGACCTTGCCTTCATCGACCTTTTCCAGGCCAGCCAGAACCATGAGAAGCGTCGACTTTCCTGAACCGGACGGCCCGACAATGCCCGTTGCCTCGCCTGCCGACACGCAAAAGCTTACTTCTTTCAGCACATGGACGCAGGACGCGCCTTCTCCCAGGGTCAGCGAGACGTCCTGTAGTTCGATGACGACTTCTGTCAAAACGGAAACATCCTATATGGAGAGGAGAGGTATGAAATTGCCTTGGTCATATGGGTCTTGTCGCATGACATTCAAACACGCCTTTCTTGGCAAACACGCCTTTCTTGGGATAGTTGCACTTTGCGCCATCATCATGATGCCGGCGCGCGCAGCATTATCCGAACCTTTGCAGATTGTCGGCTTCGGCGACAGTCTTATGGCGGGTTATCGGCTCGGCGCTGACGAAGGATTTACCGACCAGCTGCAAGCAGCCCTTCGCGCCAAGGGTCATGATGTGGTTGTCGCAGATGCCGGCGTATCGGGCGATACCACAAGCGGTGGGCTTGCCCGTCTCGACTGGTCGATTGCAGATGGAACGCAACTTGTCATTCTTGAACTCGGTGCCAATGACATGTTGCGCGGCGTCACGCCTGAAATCACCGAGAAAAACCTCGACGCCATGCTGAGCCGGTTGAAGGATCGGAAAATTGCCGTGCTTCTTGTCGGCATGCTGGCGCCACCAAATCTGGGCAGCGACTACCAGAAAGCATTCGACGCCATCTATCCCGAGCTGTCGCAAAAGTATGGGGTGCCGCTTTACCCCTTCTTTCTGGACGGCGTCGCCGGTGAACGGGCGTACCAGCTTGACGATGGCATGCACCCAAATGCCGCCGGAATTGAGCGCATGGTTGAACGCATATTGCCAACCGTCGAGCAGGCTATGGAAGCCGTACAGCATGGCTCTTGAACAGCCTGCTTCATGATGGAATGCGGCGCGACCTTCCACATGACTCCCGATGAGTGGGATAAAAAGCGCTTGATCCGGGATCGGAACAATGATTCGCTGCCAATCGAGAGTTCGATTCGAGGACAGGAGGCTTTCCATGCCACGTCTTTTCACAGCCCTCGAAATTCCACGAGATGCTGCCCTCTCACTCTCTCTTTTGAGGGGAGGCCTGCCCGGTGCACGCTGGGTCGACGTTGAAAACTATCACATCACGTTGCGCTTCATCGGAGATGTCGAAGGCCACGTCGCTGACGAGATTGTCAACTCACTCGACCGTGTCCATCGCCCGTCCTTCCCGTTGAAGCTTTCAGGCGTCGGCGTTTTCGGCCAAAAAAACCGCATTCAGTTTGGGCGGGTGTTGCCGCATCTCCCGATCTTTCAGCACTTCAAGGCGAGATCGACCGCATTTGCAAGCGTCTCGGCATCTCAGCCGACCCGCGTAAATTCACCCCCACATCACGCTGGCCCGCTTGCGCAACTCCAGCCCGAATGAAGTGGCAGCCTATCTTTCCGCGCGTGGAAATTTCTCCGTAGCGCCCTTCCGTGTCGGGCGTTTCGTGCTGATGTCGGCGCGCGATTCGGTCGGCGGAGGCCCCTATGTCGTCGAAGAGGCGTGGCCGCTATCGGGCAATGAAATGCGCGCAGCCAATCTTGTCACCAATAGTTCCGACGCTTCGCGCAGCATGCGGTAGACGGTATCGAAACCTTCCGGCCCGCCATAATAGGGGTCTGGAACATCATGCGCCTGCCCGTTGGCCAATTCCAGGAACAGATGAACCCTGTCCTGCGCACCCGCTGGTGCCTGCGCCCGCAATTGTTCGATATTCGTTCGGTCCATGCCAAGAACAAGGTCAAAACGCGTAAAATCATGATCGGTCGTCTTGCGAGCTCGCTGAGCCGAGATGTCGATGCCATGCCGGGCCGCAATGGCAACGGACCGCGGGTCGGGAGCCGACCCGGCATGCCACGCACCCGTACCCGCCGAATCCAGCAACAGCCGCCCCTGAAGGCCGCGTTGGAGCAATACAGCCTCAAATACGCCTTGCGCCAATGGAGAACGGCAAATGTTGCCGAGACAAACGAACAGGATCGATTTTATGGGCTTCGCATCCATGAATACCGCGCTATCCTTCAATGACTGGTGTGTCGATAACACAGGAGCGTGATGTGGCGAGAGAAAAACTGAACAGCGACGCAATTGATGAAGCTCTGGCAAGTCTGCCCGGCTGGTCGTTAGCCTCCGGCGGCAATGCGATCAATCGGATTTACACATTTGCCAATTTTTCCGAAGCATTTGCTTTCATGACCCGCGTGGCGCTTGCAGCGGAGAAAATGGACCATCACCCCGACTGGTCGAATGTCTACAAGACCGTCAACGTCACATTGAATACACATGATGCCGGCGGTCTGACCTCTCTTGATGTCGATCTGGCGAAAAAGATGAACCGCATTTACGGCATCTGATATGCTGAAACCTTGTACTAACGGCGACATTTCACCACATCTCAAGTGAAAACCGCGCATTTGGAGTACGCGCCGGTTTGCTAGGAGCGATGCACATGACGCAAAACACCGGCACCAACGGCAGTTCTTTGGACGAAGACGACGTGCGGGAAAAATTCTGGCGTACAGCCAAGAAAGCCGCGCGCCAGATACCATTCATGGAAGACCTGGTCGCCGCCTATTTTTGCGCGCTCGACAAGGACACGCCCTTGCGCGCCAAAGGCATATTGCTTGCCGCACTTGGCTATTTTGTCCTACCGGTAGACGCCATCCCCGACATTATACTTGGCTTCGGCTTCACCGATGACGTTGCCGTCTTGACCGCCGCCATCGCTGCCGTGCGCGCGCACATTACACCAGCCCATCGTCTCGCCGCCAAAGAGGCAATCGAGGACAAGGGCTGATCGCTTGTCGGTCCGGCTTGGCTGATTTGCGACCAAATTGTGGCAATCGAAGTCAAATTCTTGCCGTTTTCATGATCTCCAACTCGCCTATAGGGACATCATGTTGCTCGCCAATCCGGCGGCAGCACGGATATGGGGCGGTTTCCAATGGCGGTAGTTCTTTTCTTTCGGAACTTCATGCTTTGGTAACCCAGATTAAATCAAAATGAAGTGACTGGACGGGACGATATTCCGGCCTGCCCACACCCATTTGCAATACAGGAATTACAATGCGCGGATTGATAGCCACCATTTCAAGTTTGGTTCTGATCGCGGCGGCAACGCCAGCGTTCGCCCAGCAGGCAACCAAGATCAACCAGCACGACGCCTGGGGAACATATAGCTACCAGGCATCTACCGGGAAGGTCTGTTATGTTTTGACGGTGCCGACCGACAAACAGCCCGCATCGCTCGATCATGGCGACATGTTCTTCTTTGTCAGCCAGCGGCCCGGCCAGAAGATATCCTACGAGCCGCAGTTCATTGCCGGTTACAATTTTCAGGACAAATCCAAGGTCACGGTCAGCATAGGCGACAAATCCTTCTCGATGTTCACGCGCGGCAAATCCGCCTGGGTCGAGAATGCAGCCGAAGAGCCAGTGCTCATCTCAGCCATGAAAGCTGGTGCCGACATGAAAGTTAGCGCCAAATCGGGACGGGGAAACGCCACCAGCTATGTTTTCTCGCTGAAAGGCATTTCGGCGGCGCTCGCCTCGATCGCCAACTGCAAATAAAACCGTTTGCCTGCGTTTACGGCTGTGCAAGGCCGCATGTCCGGCCTTGCAGCTTGATCAAAACGGATATTCCAGAATCAACTTTGCGGGGCCGCCGGGGTTTGCTCGGAACGGCGTCGACGAATAGCGTCTGCGATGAAAACACGCGACAGTGCGTGATAGAGTGGTTCGTGCGATATGACCCGCGCAGTACCATAACCCAGCATTGACGCACACATCAGAGCAATTACGTTATCATGATTGCCTGTCATTTCGAGAATGATGACGAAGGCTGTCATTGGGGCTTGTACCACGCCGGCGAAATAACCAGCCATGCCAAGCAGCGCCGCTATTCCAGCACTACCGCCGAATATAGCTCCGAGCATCGAGCCGACGCCCGCGCCCACCGCCAGCGACGGCGCAAACAAACCGCCAGGAATTCCTGAAATCGTGGCGAACAAGCCTGCAGCCAGTTTCTCTGCAAAAAACAACACGGGCAACGGCGTGCCCTCGATGGCGCTGCGTGCCTGATCATAGCCCGTACCAAAGGTCAGCCCGCCAGACGTGATGCCGATAATTGCCGTGCCCAGCCCGCAAATGGCGGCAACCAGCAGGGTCCGGTTGAGTGGTTGCAGGCTGTTCCAACGCCTGATCCGGCGCATCGCCGCCACAGTCACGGCCGAAAAGAAGGCGCCGAACGCCCCGCCGATGACACCGCACGCAACGATCAGCGGTGCGTCCGATACAAATGATACAGTGCCTTTGGCAACCCCGAAATAAGTGTAGTTTCCGAGCAAGCCAAGCGATGCAAGGCCAGCGAAAATAACCGCCGTCAAAACCAGCCCATTGGTGCGCGCCTGATAGGTTCGCCCCATTTCCTCGATGGCAAAGACGATGCCGGCAAGCGGTGTGTTGAACGCGGCTGCCACTCCGGCAGCCGACCCCGCAAGGATAAGGCCGCGCGCTTGTGCCATACCGCCCCAACGGGCGACGCGCAGCATGACCGAAGCGCCTACCTGAACGGTTGGCCCCTCACGGCTGATCGAAGCGCCGCAAAGCAGGCCGACAAGCGTGAGCCCGATCTTGCCAACAATCATTTTCAACGACAGCAGACGATCGCGCTCCTTGGCGTCGCGCAGATGGCGTGCCGCGATTGCCTGCGGAATGCCGCTGCCTTGCGAACCGGGGAAGTAGACATGTGCAAGCCACGCACAAAGCACGAAGCCAAAGGGTGTAATGAAAAGCGGCAAAAAACTGCGCCACCCCGTATGGCTGCCCGCAATGAATGTGAACCACTCTTGCGCCACATCGGACAGTTTCGCGAACAAGACGCTGATCAGGCCAACCGCGATGGCTCCTGACCAGAATACGAGGCGCGGTTGCCACACACGGCGCGACCCCCACAGCACGCGCGAACGACGCAGCATCGGGTACCGTTTCGACATACCAGCCATAATATTTCCAGTTCCCCGCTGCCCGGCGACACCCGTACAGATCCGCGCGTGTAAAATCGCAACCGCGCTCTACCAGATTGATTTCACGAAATTGCGAACAAAAACCGATATCCGATTTTTCCGGGAATGCTCTAACACATGAAATCGCCAGCTGGAACCACTACCCACGCTGCGCATCCGGCAGATCGTTTTGACGGGTCCCGATCCAAGCCGCGTTAAATTTTCCATCCGCCGGACATCGCCCATAATTTCGCCGGTTGGTGACGGCGCGCCCGCGCCGTGATATGTGCGCCCCACTGATCGCAAATGCGGCCAAAACCAACTATGTAAGCACGGTCATGACCCTTTCACTCGATCTCACCGCCGAAGGCGCTCGAAATGCCCTTCGCCCAAGCGCGCCCACCGAAAAGCCTTCTCTGGTCGGGTTGTCGCGTCCGGAATTGGCGCAGACGCTTGTTGCGGCGGGCATTGTGCCCGAGCGTCAAGCCAATATGCGGGCAAGCCAGCTTTGGCATTGGCTCTATGTGCGCGGCGTCTCTGACTTTGCCGAGATGTTCAATATTTCCAAGGATCTTCGCGCCGCACTCGATCAGCATTTCACAGTTGCGCGTCCCGAAATCGTCGAAGAACAGATTTCGACCGATGGCACCCGCAAATGGCTGTTTCGCTTTCCGCCGCGCGGGGCCGGTCGCCCGGTCGAGATCGAGACGGTCTACATTCCCGAAGAAGGCCGGGGCACGCTGTGCATTTCTTCTCAGGTCGGTTGCACACTGACCTGCACCTTTTGTCACACCGGCACGCAAAAACTGGTGCGTAATTTGACGGCCGAGGAAATCCTTGCGCAGTTGCTCACCGCGCGTGACCGGCTTGGCGATTTCCCTGACCGTGATACCCCTGCCGGTGCCATCGTGCCTGCCGAAGGCCGCAAGGTTTCCAACATCGTCATGATGGGCATGGGCGAACCGCTTTACAATTTTGAAGCCGTGAAGAAGGCACTTCTGATCGCGTCCGATGGCGACGGGCTGGCGCTTTCAAAACGGCGCATCACGCTTTCGACATCTGGCGTTGTTCCCGAAATTTATCGCACCGGTGAGGAAATCGGCGTCATGCTCGCCATTTCGCTTCACGCCACCAATGACGATTTGCGCGACCTGCTTGTTCCAATCAACAAGAAGTACCCTTTAAAGGATCTGATCGAAGCTTGCCGCGCTTATCCCAACCTCTCGAATGCCAGACGCATCACTTTCGAATATGTCATGCTGAGAGATGTCAACGATTCGATTGACGATGCCAAGGCACTGATAAAACTCCTGAAAGGCATTCCTGCCAAGATCAATCTCATCCCGTTCAACCCTTGGCCGGGCACCAATTATCAATGTTCGGAGTGGGAGACGATCGAGAAGTTCGCGGATTATATCAACCAGGCAGGTTACGCTTCGCCCATCCGCACACCACGGGGCCGTGACATTCTTGCCGCCTGCGGGCAGTTGAAGTCGGAATCGGAACGTATGCGCAAGGTCGATCGATTGGCACTCGAAGCGATGATGATCGCGGGACACGGCGAAGCGTGAGCCGCGTTCTTGGCTATCTCCTGCGCTTTGCCGTTATCCTTATCGGTTACATTGCCGCCTCGCTTGCGGCGAGCGCCTTTATCCATCTGATTTTTCTGGCATCGGCCAACCTCCCGCCACAAGATGCGCCGTGGGTCGTGACCGGTTCCCTGTTTTTCTCTGTTCCATTTGTAGCGCTATTCGTTGCCTATTTCGTATTTTTCCCGTCAGCCGTCATCATCTGCGTCGCAGAAATTCTCGGCAGACGCGATTGGCTGTTTTATGCCCTGTCGGGAGGTGGCGTTGCAGTCGTGTTTCTCGGCTTCGCCCATCAGGCAGCCGATCCGGATTTCGTCTTGACCGCTCCCACCAGTATTGGCGGCGTCATCGGCGCGGGCATGGTAGGCGGGATGGCCTATTGGCTGGTCGCCGGGCGTTGGTCCGGCAGTTGGCGCGGGGACGAAGGACCAGATCTACCTATTTCGCATGGGCCGTCAGAATCTTGAGTGCAAAGGCTGAAAATACGCCGGCCAGCAGATAATCGACGACCCGTGTCGCCTTCGGGCTCGATTTCATCGCTTCAGAAAACCGCTCGGCGGCGATCACCATCGGCGCTGTCACCGGAATGGAAAGCGCGACGAACATCAAGCCGAGAAAAAGCAGCTTTCCGGGTGCATGCGGGTCATGTGCCGACACGAACTGCGGCAGGAAGGTCATGAAGAACAGGATGATCTTGGGGTTGAGCAAATTGACACCCAGGCCCGCCGCCCAACTGCGAAACAACGAAAGCCGCGGTCCGGTCTTGCGTGCCGGTGAAAAGGCCGAGCCTTTTGTAAGTGCCTGGAAAGCCAGGAATACCAGATAGGCGGCACCGAAAATCTTCAGCACAAAGAACGCCGCTGGCGATGCAACGATAAGCGCCGAGATGCCGACAACAACCAGTGTTGTATGGATCAATGTGCCACACATGGCACCTGCCATTGATGCAAAGCCGGCAAGCCGCCCCTGATTGAGCGTGCGGCTGACAAACAAGGTCATGTCAGGCCCCGGCGTGATCGCAAGGATCAACGTGGCAATGGCGAACTGGATAAGCGTCACAGTATCGGGAACAAGGTCCATCATTTTATCAGGTTTCCATTCGCACGAATATTGCGCATGACATCCAGCACGGTTGAGCAACTGTTGCCACGAAGTCCGGCGCACAATGTCATTATCCGGGCGAAATGACACTGGAACCATAGCAGCCAATCGCTTGGGCCAAAAAGCCAGCGGGCGCGCACGCTAAATGGGCCGCAATACTTGTTCGCCAGCGCTTTCCTGCTATGAGTGCGCTCGACAATTTAGGGCGCAATCGCGCCATGATCGCATAAAAATGGACCTACAATGTCGAAACTGAAAGATGTCAAGAAAGTCGTGCTCGCTTACTCAGGCGGCCTCGACACATCCATCATCCTCAAATGGCTGCAAACCGAACTGGGCGCGGAGGTCGTTACCTTTACCGCTGACCTCGGACAGGGCGGAGAACTGGAACCGGCGCGCCAGAAAGCTGAACTGCTCGGCATCAAGGACATTCGCGTCATGGATGTTCGCGAAGAATTCGTTGCCGACTTTGTCTTTCCGATGTTCCGCGCCAATGCCCTCTATGAAGGCACCTATCTGCTTGGCACCTCGATTGCCCGCCCGCTGATCTCCAAACATCTGGTGGACATCGCAAAGGAGACCGGTGCAGATGCCATCGCGCACGGCGCAACCGGCAAAGGCAACGATCAGGTCCGCTTTGAACTGTCGGCCTATGCGCTGGACCCGGATATCAAGATTATCGCGCCTTGGCGTGACTGGTCGTTCAAGTCGCGGACCGATCTGCTCGACTTTGCCGAAAAGCACCAGATACCGGTGCCGAAGGACAAAAGGGGCGATGCGCCATTTTCGGTCGATGCAAATCTCCTGCATTCATCCTCGGAAGGCAAAGTGCTGGAAGACCCGTGGGGCGAGCCTCCGAATTCGTCCACCAGCGCACGGTTTCGCCGATGGATGCCCCCGACAAGGTTACCGAAATCGAGATCGAATTCCTCAAGGGCGACCCCGTTGCCCTCGACGGCAAGAAGTTGTCGCCCGCCGCAATGCTGGCAGCCCTCAACGATCTTGGCCGCGACAATGGCATCGGTCGGCTCGACCTCGTGGAAAACCGCTTCGTTGGCATGAAATCGCGTGGTGTTTATGAAACGCCAGGCGGGACCATCCTGATCGCCGCGCATCGCGGAATCGAATCGATCACGCTGGATCGCGGTGCTGCCCATCTCAAGGATGAGTTGATGCCACGCTATGCCGAACTCATTTACAACGGCTTCTGGTTCTCGCCGGAACGCATCATGTTGCAGGCCATGATAGACAAGAGCCAGGAAGATGTCGAAGGCACCGTGCGCCTGAAACTCTACAAGGGCAATGTCATCGTTACCGGTCGCAAATCGCGCAAATCGCTCTACCGCGACGACCTCGTTACCTTCGAGGACGATCGCGGCGCATATGATCAAAAGGATGCCGAAGGCTTTATCCGCCTGAATGCATTGCGCTTGAGAACATTGGCAGCCCGCGCCCGCTCATAACAGGTTCGATTTTTAAAGCGCGCCGCGCAGCAAGTGCCATTGCAGGGGAAACGTCAGGCAAGCACATGCGCGGTGCCGACGACGCTGACCCGCGCGACCTCGCCAACCGCCAATGCATCCATGCCTGGCTTGCGCAACACCAGTGGTGTGCTGCCAATTGCAGCGGCGTCCGGCGGATCGGGGCTGTTCAGCAAGAGAATTGAAACCGAACAGGTCGAACCGGCGAACTCGCAGTCCGTGACTTCTCCGTAGAGCACGCCGGGCACGCCCGCACCTACAAGATCGTTGCGCGTAGCCGCTGACAGGATAATTTGTTCCGGGCGCAACATGATGCGCACGATGTCGTTGCGCTCGGGGCTGTCTACCGCAATACGGCCAAGCGAGCATTGCGCAAAGCCATCGGCAATCTGGGCTGGCAAGACAACGGCATCGCCGAGAAATTCGGCGATCATCCGGTCTTTTGGATGCAGATAAAGCTCGCGCGGTGTACCGATTTGAGAGAATTTCCCATCGCGCATAACCGCAACCTGATTGGCGAAAGACAAGGCTTCCGACTGGTCGTGAGTTACCAGAATCGTCGTGATGCCCGCTTCCTCCAGCAATTCGGCAACAGCCTTGCGCATGGAAGCGCGCAAGCCTGTGTCAAGCGCCGAGAATGGTTCATCAAGCAGCATCAGACGCGGTTTTTTTGCCATTGCCCTTGCCAATGCCACCCGCTGTTGCTGGCCACCTGACAATTCATGCGGACGCCGTTTCAGGATCGCCTTGTCGAGGCCGACAATATAGGCGAGTTCAGCAATGCGTTCTTCGCGCCTCTCTGCCTTGCGCGCCATCCCGAAGCCGATATTCGCCGCAATCGTCAGGTGCGGGAACAGAGCTCCGTCCTGCGCCACCAATCCGATGCCGCGCTTGTGCGCGGGAACCGACGCTCCATCGGCAGCCAGGAGTTCGTTATCCAGCAGGATACGACCGTGATCCGGCGCTTCAAATCCCGCTATCAGCCGCAGCAATGTCGTCTTGCCGCAACCCGATGGGCCGACAATAGCCGTTCGACTGCCCGAAGCGACCGCGAGGTCGATACCGGCAAGGGCCTTCACCGGACCATAGTTCTTGTGAATGGATTGCAGTTCGAGAAGGCTCATCGCCCCGCCATCTTCTTGGATTGTACGTAAAGCAGCCATGTAAGCGGCAGCGAGGCCACCACCATGATCAGCGCATAGGGCGCGGCAGCGGCATAGTCGATCTCGCCGCTATAGGACCAGAACGCCAGTGCCAGTGTGCGGGTGCCATTGGGCGCAAGCATCTGCGTGGCCGTCAACTCGTTGAGGATGCCAAGTGCCACCAGCGCCATTCCGGCCGCAGCACCCGGTGCCGAAAGTCTGATCGTTGTCGACCACATCGCTCTGATTGGAGAACGGCCAAGACTGCCAGCCGCGCGCTCAAGTTCGATCGGCGCCTGGGCAATCGAGGCGCGCAAACTGATGATTGCTCTTGGCAAAAACATCAGCGCATAGGCAAAAAGGATTGTCGCCAGAGTTTGATAAAGCGGCAACATGACACGCACGGTAATGGTGACCAGCGCCAGCGCAATGACAACGCCGGGAAGCGACCCGACCATATAGTTGCATCCCTCCAGTATCCGCTGAAATTTTCCGGGAGCCCGGATCGACAGCCACGCCATGGGAATGGCTGCCGCTGTCGCAAGAAGCGCACCAGCCGTTGCAAGAAAAACGGTTTGGCCGAGTGCCAGGCCAATCTCGTCAAGCCGCCACACTTGCGCACCGCCGGCAATGAGCCACCGGCCAATCGTGACGAACGGAACGCCGAGCGAAAGCAGCGCCGTGATCAGCGGTATGAGAAAACAGGGCCAGGTTGCCCGGCCAAGTTTTATACGCTGCAATTGCCGTGCAGCCCCGGACCCCACCCGCGCATAGCGTTCTTCACCGCGCAACAGAACTTCAAGCGCCAGCAGCGCAAAACAGCAGGCAATCAACACGCCCGCCAGCATGTTGGCTGCCGGTCCGTTGAAGGTTGACTGGAACTGATCGACAATCGCCGTGGTGAAGGTGTCGAAGCGAATAAATACGTAAAGCCCGTATTCGGCCAGAAGATGAAGGCCCACCAGCAGCGAGCCGCCGCAAATGGCAAGCCTGAGTTGTGGAACCACGACACGGAAGAAGACGCGCCACGGGCCTAACCCCAGCGATGCAGCCGAATCCTCAAGTGCGGGATCAAGCCGGCGCAAGGCCGCCGATACCGGCAAATAAAGAAAGGGAAAATAGGCGATCACCGAAATCAGCACGCCGGCGTGCAATCCGTGCAGGCCGGGTATCAATGTTATCCACGAATAGCTGTGAACGAAGGCGGGTACAGCGAGTGGCGCAACCGAAAGCCAGGCCCACCACCTGCCGCCCGGCAAATCGCTGCGCTCCGTCAACCAGGCCAGCGTTACCGACAAAATGATGCAGATCGGGATCGTGAACACCACCAGCAGAATGGTGTTGACCAAAAGCTCACCTACACGCGGCCGGAAGATCAAGGCCGAAGCCGTCGTCCAACCTGTTTGAAAGGCAATCCAGATAATAAAGGCCAGCGGCAGCAGCGCAAAAATCGACACGACGATGGCCGCGACCACGATCCAGGACGAAGAAAAACGACGCACCCAGCGGGGTGCGCCGAGCCTGGCAGGCGCGGCCTCATGCGCGTAGGTGGTCGACGATTGCATCAGGTGCGAAACCGCATTGCTTTGTGTGTCGTCGAAAGGCCGAAGGCCCGGCTTGGTGTCATGGCTAAGGCCGCCTTGAAAACGGAATGCTCCCGCGAAAAATCCGCGGGAGCGCTGTCGTTGCTCTTTTAGGACGAACAGCAGCTAAAGCAAGCCGGCCGCCGTCATCATGTCTGTTACCTTCTTCGAATTCAGTCCGGCAGCGTCCACTTTAGGGGCTTGTAGATCGGCCAGCGGCACCAATGCGGGATTGGCGTCCTCGCCCTTGCCGACGGCATACTCAAAGGACGTTCCGGTTCTCAGGATTTCCTGACCACCCTTGCCAACGATCCATTTCAGGAAAGCCTGCGCCTCCTTCGGATGCTTGCTCGATGCAAGGATGCCACCGCCGGAGATCGACACAAACGCACCGGGGTCCTCATTCTTGAAATATTGCAGGGCGACATTCTTGCTGTTTTCGCCAGTCTTGGCTTGATCGCCATAATAGTAATAGTGATAAATTACGCCGCCATCGATTTCACCGGCGTTGACGGCTTTCATCACCGTGCTGTTGCCCTTGTAGGGCGTGACATTCTCCTTCATCGCGCTCAACCATTTGGCTGTCGCGTCCTCACCCTTGAGCTGCAACAATGCGCTGACGATTGCCTGGAAATCGGCGCCCGAAGGTGAAGCGGCCCAGCGGCCCTTCCAGCTTGGATCGGCCAGGTCGAGCAGTGATTTGGGCAATTGGTCAGCCGTGAGCTTCGAGGTGTTGTAAACGAACACGGTGCTGCGTGCGGCAATGCCAACCCACTTGCCATCCGATGGCCGATAGGCTTCCGGCACCAGCGCCAATGTTTCTGCATCAACAGGCGCAAACAGACCCGCTGAATCAACCAGCGTCATGGCCGGAGAATTTTCGGTGAGAAATACGTCGGCTGGCGAGGCGGCACCTTCCGCCACGATCTGGTTTGAGAAATCACTATCTCCACCGTTGCGCAGGATAACCTTGATCCCGGTTTCCTTGGTGAATCCTTCCGCCCATGCATCCGTCAGGCTGTCATGCTGGGCATTATAAACCACAATCTCCTTGTCCTGCGCAGCGGCAGGTGAGGTGGTCAGCATGGCGGCCATAAGGGCAGTGCCGGCAAAAGCTGTAAAAACGGATCTCATGAATGTTTCCTCAAACTGGGGCTTCTCATAACGATGTGGCCGCCAGTAGCCATACATGACTATAATAGTCAAGATTAAATTGGGTGATATATCACACTGGCTTGTGGCGTTCACTTTTACGCGATCTGCCACCGATAGCGGCGAATATCCCGCTTCATGACAAAAATTTCATGAAAGCGGGGTTTCGCGAATGTGGCTTCGCGGTGCACAACACTTATATTGCGTTGCAGCAATACTCTTGCAGACTGTCAGAAAGGACTTTTGCCATGACCACCAGAAAAACCGCAATCATCACCGGATCTACCTCTGGCATCGGACTGGGTATCGCCCACGCGCTCGCGGCGGATGGTTGCAATATCGTCGTCAATTCCTTTTCCGATACACCGCAAGATCATGCTATCGCCGAAGAAATCGCGACAACCCACAAGGTCAAGGCGCACTACATACAAGCCGATATGTCAAAGAGTGAGCAGTGCCGCGCCCTGATAGAGCAGGCCGCACAGAAATTCGGCACCGTTGATATTCTCGTCAACAATGCCGGTATCCAGCATGTCGAGCCGATCGAGGATTTCCCCATCGCAAAATGGGACGCAATCATCGCCATCAATTTGTCATCGGCATTTCACACAATCGCGGCTGCCGTTCCCTTGATGAAGAAACAGGGTGCCGGGCGCATCATCAACATCGCATCCGCGCACGGCCTCGTCGCTTCGCCATTCAAATCGGCTTATGTTTCGGCCAAGCACGGCATCATGGGCCTGACCAAGACCGTGGCACTGGAAATTGCCCGCGACAAGATCACCTGCAACGCCATCTGCCCCGGCTACGTGCTGACGCCTCTGGTGGAATCGCAGATTCCCGACCAGATGAAGACGCACAACATGGATCGCGAGACAGTCATCCGCGAGGTCATGCTGGACAAGCAGCCGACCAAGGAGTTCGTCACGGTCGAACAGATTGCGGCAACCGCATTGTTCTTATGCTCCGACGCAGCAGCCGAAATCAACGGCACGCACATCTCTGTTGATGGCGGCTGGACGGCGGAATAATCAGCGCCCGATTTCGATATGAGGCAGAAGCTGGATTTGTGTCACAGGAAGGTCGTGCCATGACAGTCAACGGAAGCGGACATGCTATGAAGAAAATCAATGTCGCGCTGCAAGGTGGAGGCTCGCACGGTGCCTTTTCCTGGGGTGTACTTGATCGCCTGCTGGAAGATGGCCGCCTCGAAATCGAGGCGGTTTCGGGCACCAGCGCCGGTGCGATGAATGCCGTGGCGCTGGCCGACGGCTTCGTGCGCGGTGGAGCAGAAGGCGCCAGAGAAAAGCTGGCCGATTTCTGGCGTGCGGTTGCGCGAAAAGGCCGCTTCAGCCCTGTGCAGCGCTCGCCTTGGGATGTTTTATGGGGCAATTGGTCGGTTGAAAATACGCCCGGCTATCTTTGGTTCGACACGATGTCACGGGTTTTTTCGCCCTATGTCACAAACCCGCTCGATCTCAATCCGCTCAGGGATGTGGTGGAGGAGGAAATCGACTTTGATAAGGTGCGCGCCTGCAAGGCGATGCAGATTTTCATCTCGGCCACCAATGTTGAAACAGGCAGGGTGCGCGTTTTCTCCGACGGCGAAATTGGCCTCGATACGGTGATGGCGTCGGCCTGTCTGCCTCAACTCTTTCGGGCAGTCGAGATTGAGGGCGTGCCCTACTGGGATGGCGGCTATGGCGGTAATCCAGCACTTTTTCCGTTTTTCAAGACAACCGCCACCGAAGATGTGCTTCTCATCCAGATCAACCCGGTGATCCGCGAAGGCACACCGACGAGCGCCATCGAAATCCAGAACCGCATTGATGAGATAACCTTCAATTCTGGCCTGTTGCGCGAGTTTCGCGCGATTGCCTTCGTCAAGGAATTGATCGAAGCTGGCCGTCTGCCGCAGGGCGAATACCGCGATATCCGCATGCATCGCATTGATGCCGACGAGGCGTTCAAGGACTTGTCGGCTTCATCGAAGGTCAATGCAGAATGGGCGTTTCTTGAATATCTGCGTGATCTTGGCCGCACCGCTGCCAGTGATTGGCTTGATGAGAATTACGAAGCTGTCGGCCAACGCCCGACACTCGACATTACCAGCGAACTGGGCGACGGTCTCGAATTCATACCCCGCCCGAAGATGGGCCGGCGGGTCAAGGAGTTTTTGGCACAACGCAAGAAGCCTTCCGCTCTCGCTGGCGGTCACTCCCGATAATCACAAGAAGCACATTCCGCCCGGTCTATGCGAGATCAAGCGGGTGAACGACGCGGCCGCCATTGAAATTACCGAAGAAGGCTTCAATTCCATAGACATCTCGCAATCGCTCAGGTGTCAGAACAGCATCTGGCGGTCCGTCGGCAACAATTCTGCCGTGATCGACAAGCAGCAGGCGCGAACACCAGCGCGCCGCAAGGCCAAGATCATGCAGCGAAGCAACAACGCTCTTGCCATCATTAGCCAACTCACCAAACAGCTGCATGAGGCCGATCTGATGGGACGGGTCAAGACCGCCCGTCGGCTCGTCGGCCAAAAGCAGCGGTGTATTTTGGGCAAGTGTGCGTGCAATCAACACGCGCGCCCGTTCGCCACCAGAAAGGGTGGTCGCGATCCGGTCTCGAAAACGATCTATGTCCATGCGCTGCATGGCTTGCTCGACTGCGCTGCGGTCAGCCTTTGAAAGAGCTGCCAAACTCTTTCTGTGCGGTGTCCGCCCCAGCGATACGACAAGTTCGACGGGAACGGCCCAGGCGATCTCGCGATCCTGTGCCAGATAGGCGATTTTTGCGGCACGGCTTCTGGCATCCAGTGATTGCGCTGGAAGTCCATCCAGAAGGATCGAGCCACGCGACGGGATCAGGCCAAGGATGGAGCGCAAAGCGTCGATTTGCCAGCGCCGTTCGGGCCGATCAGCCCCACGAACTCGCCAGGCTCGATGCTTAGTGAAACGCCTTTCAGAACCGGCTTGCCACCAAGAGCAACATCAAGATCATCCACCGACAACAACATCACACCATCCTCCAGCGGGTGCGGTAGACAAGCCACAGGAAGAACGGCGCGCCAACGATTGCCGTCAAAACCCCGAGCTTCAAATCTTTCTCCGGTGCGATGATGCGCACCAGAATATCGGCAGCAAGAACGACGCAGGAACCGCCGAGCGCACTTGCGGGCAACAGGCGCGACGGGCGCGCACCCACCAGTGGGCGCAAGATGTGTGGCACGACAAGGCCGACGAAACCAATGGCACCGGCAACCGCCGTTGCCGCCCCCACCGAAGCGGCCGTTCCAAACACCGCAAGGAACTGGACCCGGCGCATATTGATGCCCATGCTGGCTGCCGTTTCTTCCCCGAGTGTCAATGCGTCAAGCGAACGGCCAAGCGTGGCAAGCATTGCACCACCGACGACCATGAACGGTGCCGCCAGCCAGAAATGTGTCATGGAACGGTCGGTCAGCGAGCCGAGCATCCAGAACATGATTTCCAGGCCTGCAAACGGATTCGGTGACAGGTTGAGCACCAGAGAGGTCATCGCACCGGCAAAGCTCGATACCGCGACACCTGCCAGAATGATGGTCAGGGACGTGCCGTGCAGTCCGGCAAGCGCCTGCACGACAATGACAGCAGCAAGGGCGGCTGCCAGCGCCGATAGCGGCAAGGCGAGTGGAAAGATCGCCGCAGCACCGCTGTAGATGGCGATGACGGCTCCCAGTGAAGCAGACGCGCTGACGCCGATCAGGCCGGGTTCGGCCAGAGGGTTGCGCAAATAGCCTTGCAAGACCGCGCCTGAAAGGCCCAGCGTTGCCCCGATCATCAAACCAAGCAAGGCGCGTGGCAGGCGAACTTCCTGCATGATGAGGGCAATGGCCCCGGCCTTGTCGGAAAACAGTGCCGCGATGCTGTTGGAAAAACCGATGGCCGCAGGCCCGACCGTCAGCGACAGAATAAACAGCGCAGCTGTTGCCAGGCCAAGCAAGCAAAGCAGAGCGCGATATTTCACATCAGCGCTCATTTTTCTTGACCTTGCTCCAACTCATGGGCCGCGGCTTGCAAAAGGCGCGATGCCTCGGTGACGAATGGAGCACCACAGATCGTGTATCTGGCATGCAAGGCAACGGTGTGGCTGCGTTTAGCCAACACGCGATAGGCTGGGTGAACGAGATTATCCTGCGCCACCGATGGCACCCCATAGTTCGGGTTTTCTCCAGCTATCAGGTCCGGCTGCGAGATAATGAGCAGTTCCAGCGGCAATTTCGCCATACCGGAGAAGCCCAGGCGCGCGGCAAGATTGGTGAGACCGGACGCTTCGATAATCGCATCGACAAGGGTTCCGGAGCCTGACGTATAGCTATTGGGTTCCCATGCCGCGACAGTGAGATGTTGGCGCGTGCCAGTCTTGAGGCGCTTGAGTTCCCGGTCGAACTCGCCAACCAGTTCGCCGGCCCGCTGTTGGCGCCCAAGCACTTCACCCATGCGCATCATTCCTGAACGAATGTCATCGAAGGAATTTTGCGGCGCAAACTGTTCGACCCGAATGCCAAGCCGGCGCAACAGGGAGACCGCTGCCGGCGTCGTATAGGTGCCTGCCAATACCAGATCCGGCTGCATCAGGAAGACTTCCTCGGCAAGACCGTGGTTGAGCACATAACGGTTTGCTTTCGAAGCCATCACCGCAACTTTCGGGTCGAAAGCGAGGTCCGATACCGAATAGAGTTGATCGTCACCCGCGATCAGCATCGCCATCTGATCGGTACACACATTCATCGACACCACGCGCTTGGGTATCTCCGCCGCAACCACGTGAGATGGAACCATTAGCATGAGTGGCATGGCCGACAACGCCAATGCCACAATACTCCAGTAGAGACACCCACAAACGCAATAGTGCTTCCTGTCCGGTTTCCACATAACCATTATATGTGGCCAACCCAGCACTAGAACTGAGCCCTTACACCGGCAAAGACAGAGACACCCGGGGTACCGAAGCCTGAAGCGGTTTGATACCGCTCGTTCAACAAATTCTCGCCTCTGAGGTAGACCTGCGTCGAATCTGTTAGCTGGTACGCGACCTTCGCGTTGACGAGAACATAGTTATCCAACGGGACCTCTACCTTCTTCACCACATCAACCACATCCGAAACAATTTTTACATCACCTGATACTGTCCATTTTTCGGCAGGCCGGGCGACTGCTGAAAGCACAAAAGCATTACGTGGAACCCGGGCAATGCGTTTGTTGTCCTTATCTGTGGAGTCGGTCAGCGTATATGAGCTGCTGACATCGAGCCAATCAGTCACAGCATAAGAAAGCGACGCTTCTATTCCGCGTGAATGGGAAGTGCCTGGAACTTGATTGTAGCTACCTCCGGGAAACTCGATCAGGTCGTCAACATTTAGCAGGAAATAAGTGAAGTCCGCTGTAAGCCGACCATCGAGAAACGATTGTTCAGCACCAACGTCGAAACTGACGCTGGTTTCAGGTTGGAGTCCGGTATTTCCGACAAAAGGCCCATAAAGCTCATAGAGACTGGGGGCGCGAAAGCCGGTTCCCAATGAGGAATGGAACCGGGTGCCTGTTGCATCGAGCAGATAGGATGCGGATCCACGATACGTTGTATAACCACCGAACTCCGAATGTTCATCATGACGCACACTTGCAGAAAGCACGAGATCGTCCACTGGTTCGACGATTGCCTGCGCCCAGATTCCGGTTAGCGAAAAATGATCATCGCTGTTCGCGCCATAATTGTCTGTAACTTGCGCCTTCTGCCGTTCGTGATCGACGCCGTACTGAAGAAGAACACGATCTGTGGCCTCGAATGAACCTTGATAATCTACCTTGGTGCGCGTGCCATGATAGTCAGCGTCAAACGGACCGAACATCGAAACCGAGCGAATGCCGCGATTCACCTGAAACCCTTGCACGGATACTGTATTTTTCAACCTGCCGTCCATCAGGTCCAGATTGAACCCAAATCGACCCGCAAGTTGCTTGGTTAGATTGTGGTTGTAGGGATTGTCCTGAACCGATGGAAAGTCATCATCATATTCCGCATTCCCCTTCAGATAGATGGCAGAGCCAAAAATCGAAAATGCATCGCTGAAACGATGTTCGCCATTGATATCGAACATGGCTTCTTCGAATCCGTCGCGTTCGGTATTTCCAGCACGAGAATCGGCAGACGAGATACCATCGGTACGAAATCCCGTTACATTCAAGGCAAGCTTTGAGGCTTCGCTGGCGGCCTTCAGCCCATAGCGCCCGCGCACGGTGCCAAAGGACCCACCTTCGGCTTCCAAAGAGTGATGAACACCAGTATCGAGCCCACCTAAAGTCGATATGCTGACAACGCCAGCAATCGCATCGGAACCATAGAGTGTACCTTGCGAGCCTTTGAGTACCTCAATGTTATCCACCCCCCGGTAAGAAGATATTGATATGAAGTCTGTACCTGCGTGGCGGTAGGGTCCGATATATCGATTCCGTTATAAAGGGTTTTGATGTAGCGGCGCGGCAACCCCCGTATGGCAAGCCCGCTCTCCGCTCCAGCACCTCCGGTCGCGCTTGTTGCCACGCCAGGCAATAGCCTCAGATAGTCCGAAACCAAAGGCAGCGACTTTTGTTTTATTTCGTCTTGCGTGACCTGCTCAACCTTCGACCCAATTTTACTTTGTTCAGTAGGTGTCCGGTTGGGAGACACAACAAGTCGTGGAAGCTTCGTTGCCCCGTCCTGATCGGCTGCATTTTCCTGTGCCATCGTGCTGCCGGTCATCGCCAGCACACAAGCTCCAGCCGCTATGAAATTTCTTTTCACAATCTGCCCCCAATAGCTTTGTGGGCGAAATCCATCGCCCTTGTTTCATCATGGACCGCAAGCTGATTGGGCGAAAAGAGGAAGCTGGAAATGCAACCTACCCCTCGGCCGTCCCCGCGCGCGGCAACACATCTTCCGTGTCACCGCGACGGACGACCGCGCCTGATCACACCCCGTGACCAAGCATGGGTGACTGGAATTGGCAGGTCTCCTGACTTGCGTGTCGTTGCTTTCTCCCGCCTTCCCGGTCGCGCTAAGCGCGGTCAGTGGCATCTTGGAAGAAGGCTCAACGGCTACAGTTGCGGGGGCAGTCACGGCTTGTGCCGATTGCGCGGCAGTCGCGTGTTCCCTTTTCATCCACCTTTCGGCAGAACCAGTTCCGAGAAAGACGCTACAGATTCCCGGTACTGCCTGTCAATTCCGGACGCGGACGAAAATAGTCCGTTTGCGTCAAGCATGATTTTGTCAGCCAGCGGCGCGACCAAGCGGCCACGCAATGCCGTTGGTTCATAGGAATTGGGCCTTTTTGCCACTTTGTCGATTGATTCTGCGCTAACCTTCAGAGAGGGAGCGAACATCCCTGTTCTCGAGGCCGAAACAGAAAATTAAGTGGTTACGTGCTTCATCCGACGGTGTCAGGGTGGCAATGATATGCGAATATCGAACAAGATATCGCCAAAAGAAGGCATCGGGCTTTCCGAACTCGTCAGTGCACTGAGTTATGCGCTCGACATTAGCGAAGGACATCCGACCGGCCATTGTGTCCGCGCCTGCTGGATCGGTTTCCACATTGGCCGCGAGATCGGGCTTCCCGAAGAGCAGTTATCGCACCTCTACTACACGCTTCTTTTGAAAGATGTCGGGTGCAGCAGCAACGCTGCACGTATTTGCCGTCTTTATCTCGCTGACGACATCGCACTCAAACAGGATTTTCATCTGGTAAATGACAGCCTGCCGCAGATATTGCGGTTCGTATTGTCACAAACCGGGATGAAGGCGAAATTGGCTGAGCGCTTCAGGGCGCTGCTCAACATCGCGATGAATGGCGGCACCATCGTCAACGAACTATTCCAGACACGTTGCCAGACAGGCGCAGAAATCAGTGCGGCAGATGCGGTTTCCCGAGCCGGTGGCGCAGGGTGTAATGGACCTTGATGAGCACTGGAACGGTGCCGGCCATCCAGCCGGACTTAAGGGAGAGGACATATCCATTCTGGCGCGCATTGCGCTGATTGCCCAGATAGCCGATGTCTTTTATGCAAATAGCGGCAGCGCCGGTGCGCTTCGCGAGCTGCGCGAACGCGCCGATAGCTGGTTCGATCCACGTCTCGTCGAGGCATGCGAGCGCGCGGCAAAAGCGCCGAACTTCTGGACCATGCTCGACTCTCCCGAACTGGGGTTGGCGGTGGTGGACCTTTCTCCATCCGACGACCGTTTGGCGATAGACGACGATTATCTCGACGATATCGCAGCCGCCTTCGCCAAGGTAGTGGACGCAAAATCTCCTTTCACCAACGGCCACAGCGAGCGGGTCGCGCTGTTCACCGATATGATCGCCGAGGCGCTTGGGTTGGACGACCAGCGACGCAGGCGCCTCAAGCGCGCCGCACTGCTTCATGACATCGGGAAAATGGGTGTGTCCAACCAGATCCTCGACAAGCCGGCCAAGCTGGATGATGCGGAATGGGCCGCCATACGCCATCATCCCGCATTGGGTGAGATCATCCTTTCGCGCATAGATGCATTTCGCGAGCTTTCGATCATTGCGGGCGCACATCACGAAAGACTGGACGGAAAAGGTTATCCGCGTGGCCTGCAAGGCGACGCGATCGATCTCGACACCAGGATCGTCACAACAGCAGATATTTTCGATGCGCTTACAGCGGAGCGGCCATATCGAGGTCCGATGCCGGTTTCAAAAGCGCTTGAAATCATGGCTGGCGATGTCGGCTCGGCAATTGATCCGGCATGCTTCGATGCTTTACAGCGTTCGATTGCGCATCTGGAACAATCCGCCGCCTAGTGCATGTCGCCCAAAAGTGTGCAGCAGTTTCTCAGACAATGACAGGTGAGGTTCGATTTTACGCCAGCATGATGCGGCCTTCGTTCAACCCCAGGGTAGCGAGAAAGTCTTGATGTTGGTGTAGGATTTCATCGCTTCGATGATGCCTTCCTTGTAACCGTTACCGCTGTCCTTGATGCCGCCGAACGGGGACATCTCGATCCGGTAGCCGGGCACTTCCCAGATGTTTACGGTGCCTACATCGAGACCGGTGATATATGCCTGCATCCGGCTATAGTCGTTTGTACAGACACCGGCCGAGAGCCCGAAGGCCGTCGAATTCGAGATGCGTCGAACAGTTTCATCATCATCCGATACTCTGATAACCGGGATGACGGGACCAAATGTCTCTTCCATCACGAGTTCGCTCTCATGCGGCACATGATCCACGACAATCGGTGGCAGCAGCGCGCCCTGCCGTTCGGGCTTGTAGAGGATCTTCGCGCCCATGTTTTCCGCAGCGTAAACGCGATTTTCGAATGTTTCAGCCGCTAGTGCGTGAACCACTGTACCCAAATCCACGGCAGCGTCGAACGGGTTTCCAAAAGTGATCTTTCGGGCGCGCTCCTCGACAAGCGGCACGAACCGGTCAGCAACGCTTTCCTGGCACAATATGCGTTTGACCGCAGTGCAGCGCTGGCCGGAATTCTTGGTCGCGCCTGCCACGGCCAGATCGGCGGCCCGGGCAAGATCATCGTCCGACAGATCATTGCAGATGATGAGCGGATCGTTGCCGCCCAACTCAAGAACCTGTCGCTTGTAAACCGCCTTGGCCGCAATCATTTTGCCGACCGGAACGCCACCGGTGAAGGTTACGAGGTCGATATTCGAATTGGTGACCATTTCATCGCCAATGTCCTGCGGCCAGCCGGTCACGACCGAAAGCATTTCCGGCGGCAACCCCGCCTCGTACAACGCATCCGCCAGCCACAATGCTGTCAGCGGCGTCAGTTCCGTCGGTTTCACGACGATGCAATTGTTGGTCGCGATGGCCGGCGCGATCTTGTGGCTGACCATGTTCAGGGGATGGTTGAAGGGCGTGATCGCAGAGATTGCACGAAGCGGCTCGCGTGTCGTGAATATCTTGCGCGCCTTGCCGTGCGGGGTCAGATCGCAGGAGAAAATCTCACCATCGTCATGGATGCACATCTGGCCTGCCAGCGTGAACACATCGAAAGCGCGCCCACACTCATACAGGCTGTCCTTGAGCGAGATCCCCAGTTCCGCAGTGATGAGCGGAGCCAGTGACGATTTTCGTTCGTCGATGATCTTCGCAACATTCAGCAGGATTTTCTGACGCTCATACCTGGTCAGTTTCGGCACGTAGATTGCGGCGATTTCGAAAGCTTCGCATATATGTTCGCTCGTGCCTGCGGGGACCGAACCGATCACCTCGTCGGTGTAGGGATGGTGGACCGGTACACGGGCCTTGCAGTCAACCTTGCGGCCAGCAATGCGCATGGTCTCATGTCTGATTTCGATCGGGGACGATTTTGTCAGCATGTCACGCCCTCACGATGCAGCAGCGCTGACGGCATAGAAAAACGCGTCGAAATTGCGCAACTTCGGTGCCGAAGGCAGATCGATCACACGGTTCACGATGAATGGAACTTCCTGCTCGGCAAGGCCACCGTGGCTGCGCAACGGTTCTTTCAGCGCCGCCAGATCGTGGCGATCCGCCGAGGTGCCGATGGCCAGTCCGGCGCTGGAGAGCATCACGATATCGCCGATTCTGTCGCCTGGAAGTTCGAAACGATGAATGGCGTCCTGCTTGTCCAGAACGTCGGTGATTCCGGGGATTGCCCGCAGCTTCTCCATCACTTGTAACTTGTCGACGCCTTCGGGCAGATATGCGGTCGCAAACGAGCCCAAGGCACCGTGGTGCACCACATAGGGATCTGTGATTGGCAAAATGACGCGGGCAACACCTTTGCCCAGCCATTCATCCATCAGTTCCTGAACATAGATCACCGCTGGCGACCCATCAGCCAGGTGTTTCGGCTTCATTCCGTGGTCTGCCGTCACCACGATGGCCGCGCCCAGCGCATCAAGTTCGGCAAGATATTTGTCGAACATTGCGTAGAAAGCTTTGGCTTGCGGGTCTTCAGGCGCGTATTTGTGCTGCACATAGTCGGTGGTTGTCAGGTACATGACATCCGGCTTCCATTCCCTCAGAAGCTTTACGCCGGCAGCGAAGACGAACTCGCTGAGTTCGGCCGAATAGACCTCGGGAACAGCGCGCCCCAGCCATGTGGAGGCGTTGTTGACGCCGTGTTCCGCGACAGTCGTGGTATCGGATTTTTCAGCCGAAAAGCAGATTGCACGATCTTCATCAAAGGACAGCCCGGCTCCGAGGAGTGCGCGCAGCTTGTCCTTGGCCGTGACGACGGCAACCCTGGCACCGGCCTCGTAGAACTGCTTGAAAACCGTTGGCGCACGTAGGAAGCGCACGTCGTTCATCATGACTTCCTGACCGGTGTCCGGATCATAGAGAAAGTTGCCGCAGATACCGTGGACGATCGGCGGACGGCCCGTGGCGATCGACAAATTGTTCGGGTTGGTGAACGAGGGAATGACGGAATGAGCGCGACGTTCGGTTCCGGTTTCCCGCATCTTTTTCAACGTCGGCATCAAACCTTCTGCAATGGCCACGTCAAGATAGGCCGGTTCGCACCCGTCGAGGCAAATCGCAATCGCCGGCACCTTCGGCCATGCATAGATGCGATCATTGGCGTTGACGCTGCTCGATGTCTGTTTGGTCATAACGATTTTCCCTTGTTCTCACGCGTGCGGCGAAGAGCCGACGGCACGCGATCTGTTGTTGGCCGCATTGAATGAGCCGGTCTGTGAGGCCAGCTAGGCAGCGCGACTGACGCGCGCTCTGAGCCAGCCGGAAATGAATTCTGCAACCAGAACCACGGCGATGATCGACAGGATGATCGCCGAAACCTTCGTGGTTTCGAGCTGCTGAATGTTCTTTTTGAGATACAGGCCCATGCCGCCCCCGCCAAAAAAGCCGACAACGGTGGCCGCGCGAAACGCGACATCCCAGGTGTAGATGGCGATTCCCGTGAAGGCGACGCGCACCTGCGGAATGACCGCCCACAAGAATACCTGCAACTTGTTGGCACCTGCCGCGCGCATGGCGTCGATCGGGCCGGGATCAACAGCTTCGATTTCGTCGGCGAACAGCTTCCCCGCGAAGCCGATGCAGAACATCGTCAGCGCACTGACACCGGCGAGCATGCCAAATCCCAGGATCGAGACAAAAAGAATTGTCCAGATTGTTTCGTGGATCGCCCGGCAGGAGATGACGCCCAGGCGCCCCAGCGGAAAAAGCAGACGACGGTCGGGCGAGACGTTATGTGCGGAAAACCATGCGAGCGGAAGTGCCAGGACGACACCGATGGTCGCGCCCAGAAATGACATCTGCAGAGTGTCGAGAATTGACGCAAGATATCCGTGATCGGCAATGTAATCGAGTTCCGGCGGATAGTAGCGGTCAGATATGACCCTGAACAGGCCGCCAAAGGCACCCAATACCCTGCCCAGATCCACGTTCAGGAAGTAGAGCGAGTAACCGATGAATGTGAGGACGACAAGTATCGTTCCCTGACGCATCAGCGTTTCGGATGAATTGTAGCGCGACCAGGTCCGTTGTGGGCGGGCTATTGGTAATTTTTCTGTATCTGTCATTGCCATCTGCCCCTCCTCAGATCACCGCTTTTCGCAGGTAGTGGGACACAAATTCGCCGATAAGGATCAACAGCAGGATGGCCAGGATGACCATCGTGACGCCACCATAGTTGAAGCTGTTCATTTGCCGGAAGAACGCCAGCCCCAGCCCGCCGGCACCGACGAGACCCATGACGGCCGACCGGCGTATGTTGATGTCCCACTCGAAAATGACAGTGGCGAGCACCACAGGATAAATCTGCGGAAGTATCCCGAAATACATGACCTGGAAATCATTGCCGCCGACGGCTCGAATGGCATCGACGGGCTTGCGATCGATATTCTCGATTGCTTCGGCGGTGATCTTCGAAATAAAGCCGACAGAGCGCATGGCGATTGCGAGAATGCCCGGAAGCGCGCCCAGACCAACGGCGCTGACAAAGATGAGAGCCCAGACGATTTCGTGAACCGACCTGCTGAGCACCATGAGAAAGCGACCGACCGGGTAGAGAAAATAGCGGCTTGGCGTAACATTGGCCGCACCGAACCAGGCAACGGGAAGCGAAAACAGACACCCGAACAAGGTGCCGATGCAGGCGACCATAAAGGTCTCGATTGTCGGAATTATCAGCTCTGGAAAAAGGCCAAGATCGAGGCTGGCGTAGCGCGCAGCAGAACCCAGAACACCGTCAGCGCCACCGATGCGCGACCAGTCGGTGTCCTCGATGATGGTGCCGTGCAGGCACCACAATGTGAAGGCCAGAAATACGGCAGCCGCGATGGCCATGCGCAAGTGACGCTTGCGAGCCATGTCCATTTGAAGGGTTGCGCGATCAGCGGCGATGAAGGAGGCGGTCATGGCTCAAAGCACCTCCATTGCGTAGATTTCTTCGAGGTTTTCGTCGCACAGCGTATGCGTCGCACCGTCGAATTTCTTGATGCCGTCCTGCAAGCCGACAATACGGTTGCAGAATTCCTTCGCCAGCTGGACGTCGTGAATGTTGCACAGGGCGGGAACGTTCAGTTCCTTGGCGATTTCCCTGATGAGGGCCATCACCTCGCGCGAAATTTTCGGATCGAGAGCCGAGGTTGGCTCGTCCAGAAGGAGCAATTTTGGCTCCTGCATCAGCGCGCGAGCGATACCGACGCGTTGACGCTGGCCGCCACTGAGTTCGTCGGCGCGTTTGTTCACGTGGTCGCTGAGACCGACACGCTCCAGAAGCTCAAGAGCCCGCTCGATATCCTTGCGCGGGAATTGGCGCAAGAAACTGCGCAGGTTTCCCGTGTATCCCAACCGGCCTGACAGCACATTATCCATCACCGACATACGGTTGATGAGATTGAATTCCTGAAATATCATTCCGACGTTGCGTCGCAATGCGCGCATGTCCCGATTTTTCAGGGTGCAAACGTCGTTTCCAAACAACATGATCGAACCCTGGCTGGGCTCTACCAGTCGGTTGATACAACGTATCAGTGTCGACTTGCCTGCGCCGCTCGGTCCGATAATCGCGAGAAAATCATCGCGTTCGACCTTGAAACTGACGCCCTTTAGAATTTCCGGCAGCTTTTCCGAATAGCGGACCCGGAGGTTCTCCACGGAGAGCACTGACATTATTCGGCTCCTTGTTTACCCGCTCCTGCCGAAGCAGGAGCGGGCGCAGGAAGTATCGGTGAGCTGACACAGTGTGCCATGCTTTCGATCGACTTATTCCGGCTTCAGTTGCCGTATGATGTCATAGTCGGAATCTTTCATCGCAACGAACCGGTCAGCATTGACGTTCTTGAGATATTGACGACCCTCATCGCTCTTATCGAGCGTCAGGAAAGCATTCGCGATTTTCTCCTTGAGATCCGGGCAGAGCTTGGAGCTCATGGCAAACGGATCGAGCGGAACCATCGGCGAGGTCCACAAGACGGTGTAGTCTTCCACCTTGGCGAGCCCGCGATCAATTACATTGTCCAGCCGATGCGTCGCTACGAAGGCTGAATCAACCTGTTTCTTGAGCACCGCCGTAGCCGACAGGTCGTGTCCTCCCGTATAGACAACACGCGAAAAATAATCCTCAAGTTTGGCGCCATCAATTTCCTTGGTGAACAGCGATCTTGGCAGCAGATTGCCGGACGTGCTCGCCGGGTCCGTCAGACCGAGGACAGTTCCCTTGAGATCGTCGATCGACTTGTAGCCGGAGTCGGCACGCGCAACGAGCACTGCCTTGTAGCCGGGACCTGCTTCCTGAAAATGGCCCTTGCTTTTCGAGTAAGTCGCGAAAACCTCGATCGACGGGTCCTTCTCATGCGCGATCACGTAGGATTCGGGTCCAAACATGCCGACATCGACCCAGCCGCTCAGCATGGCTTCGATGACCGACGCATAGGACGTGGGAAGGTAGAACTCAACTTTCTTGCCGGTCGCTTCCTTGAGCTTGTCGACCATCGGCTTGTAAAGCGCCAGTTCCTGGGTGGTTTCTTCAGTCGGGATCATCGAAAATCGCAAGGCGACCGGATCCTTGCATTCGGCTGCCTGCGCAGAGCCGATCACTGCGAGTACGTATGCCGCGGTCCCCATAAGGGCGACACTATATGTCTTCAACAAGTTGAGCATGCTATTCCTCCATTGGATTGAGACGGCTTGTGTGTCGTGCCACCGTTCTTCTTGTTACTTGGTAATTGCCTAGCGAGAGTTGTTCGCTGCGGCCAGAAATCGGTCCTTGTTACCGATGAAATTGCGGCCCCTCTCGCCGGCAAATGCCTCATCGATGATGCCAGGCCAACGGTTTGACGGTATTCCGTGGTCTGAGAATTGCGTTCCGATGCCAAGAGCCACAAGGAAAGCCTTGAGGTCTTCTGCGCCCTGCTCCAGGTCGGCACCAAATATTTCCTGCAAGCAGCTTTCCCGGAAACCGCCAATGCCGATGACCGAACGAAGGACAATCGGCAAGGTGAACGAACAGGCGACGCCGTGCTGCACGCCCCATCCAAGTGTGATCGGATAGGATATATTATGGGCAATCGCTGTTTTCGTATTTGAAAAGGCAAGTCCGGCCAGCAGCGATGCCTGCGCAATGTCGGTGCGCAGATCAAGATTACCGAGATCCGTGACAAGCTTGGGAAGCTTGTCGAGGATAATTCGAGCCGCAGCAACAGCATGGCGCGCCGAGATCGGATTGGCGTTGACATTCCAAATACTCTCCAGTGCGTGCGAGAGCGCGTCCAGCGCGGTTGGCAATGTCAGGCCAAGCGGTTTGCCGAGCATGAGAACGGGATCGACTATGGCCGTCTCGGGATAGAGCCTGGTGCTCGCCAGTGAAAATTTCTTGGCGCGTTCGACATCCCAGACTGTCGCCCAGCAGGTTACCTCGCTGCCGGTGCCAGCCGTAGTCGGGACCGCGATGATGGGCGTCGCCGTAAGTTCATCCTCTCCCTGTTTGGTTTCAAGAAAGCGCCGAACCTTTGCGAAATCGCCGCCCGCAGCAGCAAACACCTTGGCCGAGTCGATAACGGAACCGCCGCCGAGCGCGATAATGACTTGCGGCTGCTCGGCAAGCGTTGCGAAGCGGGCGCATTGTTTTTCCAGGAGTTGGAAATCCGGGTTGGGCGCGACGTCATCTATAACGATGGCGGGAGCACCGGCACTGTGCGCAAGCGTGCCGGCCAGTTCGCGGAAATATGCATCAGGATAAGTGACGAGTGCATAACGCCGATTGCCGATCATGTCGGTGAGACTGTCCAGGGCGCGTGCGCCGAACCGAATTCGAACCGGGTTGTCATATGTCCACATGGGACGCTCCCTTGCGTCGACTTGACAGTTTTCGCTGTCGTGTTGACACCGTAGGTCCCGGGATTATATTGAACAAATATATATTCTCAATCATATCGATAGGCAGAGTATATGATTACAACGCAACTTCGCGCCTTCCATGCCGTGGCGCTGCACAAGGGTTTTTCTGCAGCGGCGCGCGCCGAAAATGTAAGCCAGCCAACTCTTTCCACGCAGGTGAAAGAGCTTGAAGAGCGCTACAAGGTCGAATTGTTCCATCGATCGGGGCGCACCGTGCAGCTTTCGATTGCGGGCAGGCAGCTCTTTTCGCTGACCGCCAGGCTGCATCAACAGGCAGCCGAGATTGACGAGCTGCTGAACTCGTTCATGGGCCTGCACACCGGCACATTGCGCATCGCCGCAGTCGGTCCCTTTCATGCGACCGACATGATTGCAGCGTTCAAGGCGAGATATCCGAACATCAATGTCACCGTTCAACTGGGAAACTCGCAAAGAAGCTTCGAACGGCTTGTCGCTTATGAAGCAGATGTCGGATTGATTGCCGAGGTGAACGTCGACCCGCGTGTAACCACCACAGGCTATAGCCAGCACAAGGTCGTCGTTTTCGTGCACGAGGGCCACAAGTTTTTCGAACGCAGCAGCATCACGATTGACGAACTGGAGGGCCAACCGGTCATATTGCGTGAGAAGGGTTCAACGACACGCATGGCTATGGAGCGCGCCTTGTCACTCCGGCAGGTAACCGTCAAGCCGGTGCTGGAGATCGGAAGTCGTGAAGGCGTTTGGAAGGCGGTCGAACAGGGCCTGGGAATAGGTTATGTCGCCGATTTCGAGTTCGTGCCGCATCCCCGGCTGAGAACTGTCCAGATTATCGATGAAGATATCCGCACGAAATATTACCTCGCCTTTCTGGCCGAGCGTCGCGATGTTCGACTGGTCAAGACATTCTGCGAAGTGGCGCTCGGCGTCAGCATGCCATAGACGTTCCCGGAAATACGGCGCACGCCCTGAATCACCACGTATTTCATCACACCGCCGATAAGCGATCCTCAAGGCCAGGCGCGATTCGATTCCTGCGGTCATGTTCTCCCGGCTTGAACTAGGATCAGGCTCTGGATAGGTGCCGCCGGTTCGGCCCTCAATCCGCCATGGCAACGAGTGCTTCAGGATCGTAGGCGAGACGGATCATCGTGCCCACAGGGATATCGTCGGCACCAAAATCATTCGTCTCGGTCACGGAAAGCGGATTATCAAGCCCCGGTATCTCAACGATCAAATGGGTGATTTCGCCAAAATAATGACGCTCGACCACTTTGCCGGCCACTTCGAATTCGGCGGTGTCGTCATCCCAAAGTACGCGCAACCGCTCGGGTCTTATTCCCAGCGTCGCGCCTTCTCCGCTGCCAGCGAAAGCAGTTGGCCGCTCGGTCGTAACCCTGCCGAAACCTAAGGTATCGACAGTCAGCGACGCGTCATTTTCTTCAACGATCTCGGCCTTGACGAAATTCATGCCACCCAGGAAATCCGCGACCTGTCGGTTGACCGGACGCTGGTAGATTTCTTTGGGTGATGCGATCTGGGCAATCCGGCCGCCGAACATGACGGCTATGCGATCCGACATGGCCAGCGCCTCATATTGATCGTGCGTGACAAGCACGAAGGTGATGCCCACAGCCTGTTGCAAACGGCGCAGCTCCACCTGCATCTGCTCTCGCAACTTCTTGTCGAGTGCCGAAAGCGGCTCATCGAGCAGCAACACCTTTGGCCGCATAACCAGCGCGCGGGCCAATGCCACACGCTGCCTCTGGCCGCCGGAAAGCTCTCCCGCACCGCGTTTGCCCAGGCCGCTCAGCGACACCTGATCCAGTGCTTCTTCCACCCGCCGCTTTTCTTCTCCATTATCGAGTTTCAGGCGCTTTAACCCATACGCCACATTCTGCTCGACATTGAGGTGCGGAAAAATCGCATAGCTTTGGAAGACCATGTTGGTTGGTCGCCGGTTGGCCGGGATGCCCTCCATAGGCTGGCCATCCACCACGATGGTGCCGCTTGTCGGATTGTCGAAGCCCGCGATCATACGAAGAAGGGTCGTCTTGCCGCAGCCGGAAGGCCCCAGGAGCGAAAAGAATTCTCCCTCCCTGATTGTCAGGCTCGCATCATCCAATGCTTTGAATGCCCCATAGCGGCGCGTGACGTTTCTGACATCGATCATGGCTCGTTCGGGCATCGTTTGATCAGGCATAGACCCCTCCTTGATTGCTGGAACGCCGCGCCGCGCGCCGCCGCAGGATTTCCGCAATCGAAAGCATGAAGAAAGAACCGACAAGAAGCAGCGTGCCCAGCGCCAGAACGCCGGGGAGTTTTGCCGCAAACCGCAACTGACCCCAGATGTAGATCGGCAATGTCGCATCGGTCCCGGTAAGGAAGAAAGCGATGATGAATTCGTCAAGCGAGATCGTAAAGGAAACCAGCAAGCTGGAAATGATAGCCGGCGAAACCATCGGCAATGTCACTCGCCGGAACGTGCCGAAAGCGCTCTCGCCAAGATCGGCAGAAGCTTCCTCAAGACTTCGGTCAAAGCCTTCAAAGCCCGACGTCAGGACCGTCATCGAATAGGGTATGCAAATCAGCACATGACCCAGCACGACGGTAAACAGCGACAGGCTAAGGCCAAGCTGCAGCATCACCAGAAGCATGGAGATCGCGATGATGATCTCGGGAAGCACCAGCGGTGCCATGATGAGCCCGTTAATGGGCCGTCGCCCAGGAAACCGATAACGCGTAATGGCCCGCGCCGCGAGAATGCCCAGCGCCGTTGACAGCACCGACGCCGAAACGCCCACCACCAGACTGTTCCACGCCGCATCGAGCATTGCTGGCGTATGCAACAACCCCTCATACCATTTCAGCGTGTAGCCGCTGAGCGGGAACTTGGGTGTCGCGGCCGAATTGATTGAGAAGATTGGCAGGAAAATGACCGGCAGATAAAGAAAGACGATGTAAATCAGCGCATATACAGAAAGCCACGTTCCGCCCGGCAGCTTGCTTCGAATAGTGCTCATCGTGCCATCCTCGATGCAGAGCGAATGATAAACACCGCCGCCAGCGCCATCAGGCTGACAACCAGCATCGTGGTAACCGACAAAGCAGCGCCGAGCGGCCAGTTGGCAGCCTTGCCGAACTGCACCTGAATGGCGTTGGCAATCATCACGCCATCCTTGCCGCCGACGAGCTTGGGCGTCACATAGTCCCCGACGGTCGGTATCATCACGATGAGCAGCGCCGAGATAACGCCGGGAGCCGAAAGCGGCAAGGTCACGCGAAGAAACGAACGCAGCGGCCCATCGCCAAGGTCCGTTGCCGCCTCGACGAGCGTACGGTCCACCTTTTCCAGCGAGACGAAGATCGGCAGGATGGCAAAGGCCGCCCAGGCATGGGTAAGCGTGATGATAACGGCATTGGTATTGTAGAGAAGCGCAGTCGAGGGCTCATCTACGATCCCCAGCCCCAGCAGGCCGGAATTCAGCACACCGTTGTAGCCAAGAATGACCTTCCAGGCCATCACGCGCAGCAGGTAGCTGGTCCAGAACGGAATCGTGATGAGGAACAGCCAAAGCCCTTTGTGGCGCCCTCCATAAAAGGAAATGTAGTAGGCAATCGGATAGGCCATGAGGACAGTCAGAAAGCTGACCATCAAGGAGATGTAGAGCGAGCGTCCCAAAAGATCGCGGTAGATCGGTTCCGTAAGCGCGATGCGGTAGTTTTCGAGCGTCAGACTGTGATCTATGGTGAGATAATGCTGGGTCCAGAACGAATGTGCGATGACGACCAGGATCGGCATCAGCAAGAGGATCATCGCATAAAGAAATGTCGGGCTGATCAAAGCCAATCCCTGAAAGGATTCGGACTGGAAGAGCGTGTGTCTTCGCGCTTGCCTGTCTCTGCGACGAGACGAGCCTTCGGCAGTCACAACCATTGCAGCGCTCCGGATTTCCATGCCGTCCTCTGCTTGATCTGTCCTGCCATTGCGCCGCCCCATTGGAGAGCCACCACCCGTTCCCGCGGGCTTGTCGGCTTTCCGCCATCATGAGCGCATTCTCGCATTGAAATCAAGCATAATCTCTGTCATATTGATTGAACGAACATTCAATATAAGACAAAGATGCTTGATTTTTCCGTTGCTTGGTAAACCAGCACCATGTAGCAAAAATCATGATTTACAAAGGCGAGGCGACAATGGCGGCTGCACGAGACTTGGTCAAATCGAAGACAGATGGATCACACGAAGCCGACGCCGTGGAACTGGCAAAGCGCCACCTCATCCAGCCCTGGCCCTATGCCGGTTCCGTCGGCTCCGAAGCACGCTCACTGATCGGCAAGGGTGACGGGATCTACATCACCGACAGCACAGGCAAGCGACTGATCGACGGTCCAGCCGGCATGTGGTGCATCAATGTCGGCCATCGCCGCGAGGAACTGGCACGCCTCATGTACGAGCAGGCCATGCAGCTTTCCTACAATACGCCCTGGTACACGATGAACGCGCCATCCGCCGAACTGGCGCAACGGATCGCTGCTCACGCGCCAGGGGATCTCAACCATGTGTTTTTCACTACCGGCGGCTCCACCGCAGTGGAAACGGCGCTCCGTTTCATGCAGTTCTTCAACAATGTGCGTGGGCGTCCCGACAAGAAATTGATCCTCAGCAGGGGCGGTGCCTATCACGGCTCAACCTATCTGTCGGCTTCGCTTAATGGCCGCCCGCGCGATTGGGATTGGATGGATGGCGCGAACGAACTGGTCGTCAAGCTGTCATGCCCCGATCCGTTTCGCCGCCCACACGATATGAGCGTTGAGGCATTCTGCGATTTTCTCGTCGAGGAATTTCGAGATACCGTCACGCGCATCGGACCGGACAAGATCGGTGCTTTCGTCGGCGAACCCGTTCAGGCTTCAGGCGGCGTGATCGTGCCACCGGACGGCTATCTCAAGCGCATCCGCGAAATCTGCCGTGCCAACGATATCCTTTATATCTCCGATGAGGTTGTGACCGCTTTCGGCCGCCTCGGTCACGTCTTCGCCTCCGGCGAGGTATACGACATTGAACCCGACATGATTACCTTTGCCAAGGGTGTCACCTCTGGCTACTTCCCACTTGGCGGGGTCGTCATCTCGGAAAGATTGCTTGAGGAATTGCGCCGCTGCAACCATCCCGATGCTCTATTTGGTCACGGCCTGACATATACCAGCCACCCGATCGGCTGCGTGGTTGCCCTGAAAAACCTCGACATTCTCGAAGACGGCCTGCTTGCCCACACTCAGGATGTGATGCCCTATTTCCAGGCGCAGCTAAGGACGCTCGAAGAGTTACCATTGGTTGGTGAAGTACGCGGCATGGGCATGATGGCTTGCGTCGAATGTGTTGCCGATCGTGACAGCAAGGACCGCCTACAACTGGACAAGGATGTCGGCACCCGAATTGATGCGCATTGTCATGAACTCGGCCTACTCGTTCGCCCGCTCATCAATATGTGTGTAATGTCGCCACCGCTCACCATTAGCCGCGACCAGATCGACGATATGGTGTCAATTCTGCACGAAGGCATATCGCGCACGATGGACGATCTGCGCAACGAAGGGATGTGGGAAGGGTAGCCGGGCTAGATGGCTTGCGACGCGTAAGAAGTTACGCATCCAGACCATCGGCGATGTGGTATTCTCCGTGCGGCAACACGCTTGTGAGCGCATGATTTTCATGCAAACCGTTCACGGGTGCCAGAATGGAGGCGACGAAATGAAAAGCCGCTCGGACCCGTTTTATCGGCCACTTTGGCTGCGAATTGCCATCGTTGCCGTTTGCGCCATCTGGTCAGTCATCGAATGGGTGAACAACCAACCCTTCTGGGGCACCATAACCCTTGCCGCCACCTGCTATGCCGCCTGGCAGTTCCTCTATCTCTACAAGCCGGAGGACGAAACGACGGTTCAAGGCGATCCAAACCCGGAGGAGTGACACGTTCACATTTCGCAACGCTCGGGTATCGAATTGCCCTGGAGCGCCGTGCGTCCAGTTAGCCGCACAAAGGACGCTCTATCACTTTGATTGAACGCCGGCTAATCCCGAAAACCGGGCACCATTATTTTTCGGCCCGATGCTCTAGCCTTGCGACCTCAGTGAATCGTTCACCAACCCCATATTGTTCTCATCCGGCGCAGTCTCCATCGACAGGACCGGTAGTATTTCGCGCAGATGATCGTGATGGGTCCGCACGCCATATTCGAGGTCGGAAAGATAGAAACCGCCAAACGCCTCCGACAACATCGATTCGTTCGACCACACCGACAACTGTACATCCTCGGCCATCGTATCGCGATCAATGCGATATGAGAGATATCGGGCCGCAGCCTGTTCACGCGTTTCGTTGCGGTAGCGATATACCGCACCACGCAACAGGGTTTCGCCTGTCGAGAGCGGAAATTCCTGATAAAACTGCACGGATTCAGGCATCACGGACAAGACGGCATTGGGGAAGATGCCAAAATAGACCCAGGCTCTCTTCAACTCCTCCGGCAAATGCTCCGGCGTGGGCGAGATGTTCAGATAGTTGCGCACGCTCCAGCGCCTGCCCGCATGCGGATTATAGGTCGCGTAAGACCTCGACACGCCACTGACGAACGGCTCGTCATAATAGGTCGATCCGTAGAGATCCTGTAACGCCGGATGGGCCATCGCCACGTGATAGCCCTCATTATCGACATCGCGCACCGACTTCCAGTTGACCGGCGTTTTCTGGGTCGAGATGCCCCAGGACGGAACCATCTCACCAGCATTGTAGTGCGAAAATTCCGCTTCGATTGGCGCGAGCAATTTTGCCACCGGCGGCTGCGGTCCGTCCTTGCGGAACCGGATGAATATGAACCCCATCCAGATTTCCAGATCGAGCGCCATCAGTCCGAAATCATTTTTGTCGAGGTCCGGGAAAGATTCCGGTCGCGCCGCCCCACGCAACGTGCCGTCGAGATTGTAGACCCAGCCATGAAAAGGACAGACAAGCGCATTCTTGCACGAACCCTGATTGTCAGCCACCACACGCGAGCCACGATGACGGCAGATATTGTGGAATCCACGAACCACTCCATCCTTGCCACGCACGATCAGCGCTCGCTCGCCAACCACATCCATTGTCAGATAGTCGCCAATGTTCGGCACGTCGCAAACATGACCGACGATCTGCCAGTGCTTGCGAAAAACGTGCTCTTTTTCCAACTCCAGAAGCGCGTCGCTGTGGTAACTCCATCCCGGCAAACCTCGACGATCCCAGTCATCGGGAACGGTCACATCACGGGCGTGCGAATTCATAGCTGGGCTCTATTTTTGTTGAATAATCATTCAATACAATCATATTTTGCATTCAAATGCAATAACTTGCGACATTTGCGATGCAATATTGAGAAGAAGAAGAGGCTGTTCAAGCGGGAAATATCACGCAGAATCCAGGCGTTAGAGCCTCTCCCAAAAAGTGGAAACTGCTGCAACATCTTTGCCGGTTCGATCGCATCGGCGCCGTCAGCCTATTGAAGACTTGACCCGAAATCCTCATTATTGCGCGCCAAAGCCATCTCAGTAATGGCAATGAGTGTTTCAGCCCGTGTTTTCAGGTCTGCCGCTTCCAGCAATGCCTGCTTTTCTGCGGGACCATATGGTGCCATCATCGACAGCGCATTGACCAGCATAGCATCGTCGGCCCGGCTGACGCTTTCCCAATCCGCTTCGAGATCATTGGCCTCCAAATAGGCCCGAAACGCCTTGAGTAAGGCAGGGCGGTCTATCTCCGTCGCGGATTGGACTTCATCCAGATCTGCAAGAAAGGGCATGACCCGGCATTGGCGAAACGGTGTCTTCGCGGCAAGCTCGTGAACGACACGAAACCGGCAAACCCCTTGCAAGACAATCAGATAGCGACCGTCGCCGCTCTCGGCAAGCGAAGTGATCCGGCCAAAACAGCCGACCTTGCACAATTCAGGCTCGCCATCGTCACGCAACGCCCCGTCCAGGCTGGGTTGAACCAATCCGATCAGCCGCCCACCGGCAAACACCTGATCGATCATTTGAAGGTAACGGGGTTCAAAAATATTGAGGGGCAACCGTCCCTCTGGCAGAAGCAAGGCACCTTCCAGCGGAAAAACCGCAACCGTATGCGGCAGATCCGATGCTCGGTTGTAATGTGCATTTCCTGCCCGCATTCCTCACTCTCCGCTCGCCTGCAACTCAACTCCTGAACATCGAGGACCGCTGCTGCAACCGCAAACTGGCGCATTCTCGTGCGTTCGCAAGATCGCCAGGCGAGCCACTCAGGAAAAGAGCAGCGATGACAATTTCCGGCGGGCCGCCAATGTCGCCTCGTCAGTCATGCCCCACGCCTCGAAGAATTGTAACAGCTGCGCGCGCGCGCCATCGTCCTGCCACGTACGGTCAGCCTTGATAATCGCCAGCAGATTTTCTGCCGCCGCCATCCGCTCACCCAGATCGTTCTGTATCATTGCCAGATCGAACCTTGCCTGATGATCCTTCGGCTCCTGTTCGAGGCGTCGCTCGAGTTCTTTGGGATCGCCAAGCGCGGCGGCCTGCGATGCCAGAGCGAGCTTCGCGCGCACCGCCGCAATTTCAGGCACATCCTGCTTGTCATCCGGCGCACGGGCCAGCGTGGCGATTGCCCCTTCGTTATCACCCGCTTCGAACATCAGGTCGGCGAGAGCGGCAATGGCTTCCAGCGTTTCCGGTGCCTGCTGAAGAATTGCTTCGTAAATATCTGCAGCCCGCTGCGCGCCACCGCCGCTGCGCGCCTGTTCCGCGGCAGAAAGAGCTTCGGCAATCTGCGACTTTCCATCGTCCTTGCCGCCGACTTTCTCGATAAACTCGCGAATCTGGCTCTCTGGCACAGCGCCCATGAACCCATCGACCGGCTGGCCGTCCTTGAAGGCAATGACCGCCGGAATGGACTGAACGCCGAGTTGCCCGGCAATTGAAGGGTGGTCTTCAATGTTCATCTTGACCAGCTTGACCCGCCCGCCGGCGGCTCGGACAGCGCCTTCAAGAAGCGGTGTGAGCTGCTTGCAAGGTCCGCACCAAGGTGCCCAAAAGTCCACGAGAACCGGCTGCTGGCGCGATTCCTGAATGACATCGGCAGTAAAATCAGCCGTCGTCGTGTCCTTGATCACATCGGCTGGAACAGCGCCCGCCACCAAAGCCCCATCATCGGCGCCAGCGGCACCATAGCTCAGTGTCGTGGCATAGGGATTACCCGCTCCAAACGAATTGCTGTCACTCATATTGCCACCCTCATAATCAATTCAAACGCAGGAATTCAGCGAACCTCGTTCGGGTATACGCGTCTCTCCACATTCCAATGTGGCGCTCACGACGCGACTTTCAAGACGAACGGCTCGTGGCCCGTCGCTTTGATAAATGTTACGAGGTCGCTCGTGGCAATCGATGTCGTCGCCTCATTGGTCAACGGATGGGCGTTGATGGTCTCATTGTGCATCAAAGTCTCATCAAGCACCACCTTGACCTTGTGCGCGGTGTCATTGATGAGCCCAAAAACAGTAACTGCCCCCGGTATTACGCCGAGCAGCGCCATGAGCATTTCAGGCTTGCCGAACGACACCCGGCTGGCAGCACCGATCAGATGATGGATTTGCTTGAGATCGACAACGGCATCTTCATCGACTGTAACGAGAAAGAAATTATCCTTCTTGTCCTTCAAGAACAGGTTTTTCGTATGCCCGCCGACAATAGTGCCTCGCATGGCCTGCGAGTCCGCAACCGTGTGGAGTGGAGGGTGCCGCTTTGTAGAAACCGCGATGCCCAGACCGGCAAGAAAATTAAGAAGGTCGGTTTCGGTCTTCGGCATGTTGTTTCCTTCTGAATCGCAATGGGTACATGCCGTTTACGGTCTATGCCCTGCAAAAACAAGACATTTGCCTGAAAGACACTCCACGCGCCCAATTCCATTGCCGCAGCGCCGCCCCAGGCGAATTAGATTACCTCCATTGGAATGTCAGTGATTTCCCTGTTGCATTCGCCGTACTCTTCAGCCATATAAACGCGGCTTGCGGCGTAAGGCCGTGCGAGCGGGTGTAGCTCAGGGGTAGAGCACAACCTTGCCAAGGTTGGGGTCGAGCGTTCGAATCGCTTCACCCGCTCCAATAATTCAAGCAACGAAAAGCCGCGGAATTCCGCGGCTTTTTCGCGTTTCAGGCAAGTTGAAGTCACTGTGCGCAAAAACGGCGCAAGAGGCCAGGGTTACCGCTGGGTTACCAGTGCGCGGATTCGACGCAGCGTGAAATCGCAATGTCGAAGGGGTGCGCGGCGGTGGACGCTTAACCTGTCGCCTGTTCATATGGGTTGCTACCCCTCATGAACAGGACTAACTATTGGGTGTCTTTCAAACCAGATAGTTGGTAGCAGAAGGTAAGCTTAGAGGGAGCTACATGAACATCACACAAGCGCTTGTCGAGGTAACGGAAGTCGAACTCAAGGCTGAAATTGCAAGCTTCCTCGAAGACTTCATGACACCGGCATTTGGGTCTCTTCCGAAACGCGAGAGCGAATTGAGAATATTCGATCTTATGCGCAATCTGGGCATCCTAAAAAAGGAAGCGACGATATACAGTCTTATGACTGATCTTAAGGTCACTCGAACAAAAGCCTCGCAACTTATTTTCGATCTGGAAATACGTCGGTCTGGAGATACTCAGGGTAGACTCGACGAACTAATCAAACAGGCGCTGATTAATACTAAATTCGCGAAGGATGGCGACTATTTCGTCATGGAGATCGAGAACCCGCTGACACTCGCGCACATGCGACATAGAATCCGGGAAATAGGGCATTTTTCCGACACTTCGTTCAATTCGGCCCTAGTCCGCGCACCTCTGGATACTATCACAGACTTGGTCCTGGACATCATCCCCGAGGGTCAACGCCAAGCGGTCAAGGGCGCTCTGGTCAATGCCGGCGCACCCGATAATAGCGCGAAGGCGGTTATCAAGGGGGCGTTGAAAACGCTAGGCAGAAAGGTCATCGGCGAGGCCGCAGATCAGGTTGCGGAGGGAATCGTTAACAACTCTGCCAATTTTCTTGGACCACTCGTCAACGCTGGGATCGGAGAGATTCAACAACGGTGGAGCGTTCTCTTCGCCGCTGAGCAGAATGACTCGTAGTTGGGCCACTTTCGCGAAAATTTGACAGAGATTGGCAACTTTACGGGAGCTTCGCATGAGTGGTCTCACCCTAGAACAGAAGTTTCTCTTGACCTTGTCACGCATGGTCTGGAAAAGGCGCGGCGCGGCCAAGGTTGCGGCCCTTCCGTTCAATGAAGAGACGATTACCGAGACGATTCTGCTCGACTTAAAAACTGCCTATCCAGGCCATGTGCAGATCGTCGCATTCAGCAAAGCGCAGGAGGCAACGACCGGCGCAGACTGGCTATGGTCGTTCGTAAACGCTGACGTGAGCCAGTCACTAACTATGCTCGTCCAAGCCAAGCGGCTTGAAGACGCCGAGAAATCTTATCAAGGCATAAATCGTAATATCGGCAAACGGAACCCGCCAATTCGTCAAATCGACCAACTGGTCGCCACCGCACAAAGCCAAAATGTACCAGCCGTCTACGCATTCTATAACCATGTCACTGACGTCAGCCGTGTCCCTCAGAATTGTGGGTCGCTAAAACCCACTGACTCCGATCAGGTGTTCGGCTTCGGTATCAGTCTGGCGGACGCCTCGACTGTTGCCCGAACGCTCCCAGACGAAACGTTCGACGTGCATCGCTACCATTCGGTACCTCTTCATTGCCTGCTGTGTACTAGAGGCAGCGAAACGCGACCCAGGAGTAGCGGGACGCCGGAGATAGTCGCGTCCCAACTTGCGCGACTCCGCATTGCGTCATCGCATGAAGGGGGTGATTTGAACGAATTCGGCCTGCGGTTGGGCCTCCATCCGATGGTTGAGTTCGCACTGGGTCTCGCGGAGCGACGCGCTGATGGTGGCGACTTTCCCATAGCCGATGACATACCGAATATCGCTGGTGTAGTTGTGCTTCGAGACGCCAAATAGCAATTCGAGACAGAACCAGAAGGAAATTAGAGAACGTCGGTGCCGTCTGCTGGAAGGCAACTACGGCAATGTGAACGACGAGAGCTCCCGGCCCAGACAGTTTGCAGAGGAACCAACACCTATCGTTAGTCAGCTTCCTCCGCTTCTATGATCGCGTGCGGATCAGCACCTACCGCTCTCACCACTGCAATAAATTCAGAAACATCGAGCCGACGCTCGTCTAGTTCAACCTTCGATACGAACGTTTGCCGCTGTCCGAGACGCTTGCCCAACTCAACCTGAATTAGCCCCGCGTCCTTCCGAGCCTGCACAAGCAGTTCGATTATTCGCTGGTAAAGGTCGGAACGAAGTGAGGACAATGGAAGCGCCAGTGCAAAGACCAGCGTTTCAATAGAACCCGAATTTAGAGTACCCCAAATCGGGGTATTCTGGCATGCTCCCCTGAACTAAGATTCGGGGCGGGCACTTGAAGCATCAATATGTCGGGGACATCAACGATTATCGCAAATATGCACTGTTGCGTGCGCTGTCGGCAGGCGGCGCGAACAGAGTTGGCGTGTGTTGGATGCTAACGCCCTCGGATGGAAGCATGGACGGAAATAAGCTTGCCTATCTTCAGCAACCGGAACGATGTCGTCAATTCGACCCGGAACTATACGACACCCTAGCTCACGTTGCTGCCGAGCCGGATCGTCGCCGGCTGCAGGCAATCGAGGACAGCGGAGCGATTGCCGACGCTACCTATTACAAGGATATGCTGCCCGATGACCTTTCCGGGCGTTCTAGTTTCATGGAACGTTGCGCGTCCGAGTTCTGTGACTGCGAACTGGTGTTCTTCGATCCCGACAATGGTCTGGAGGTGTCATTATCGAAAGGTCGCAAGAACTCGTCCAAATATCTTTACCTAGACGAAGTTGCGACATTCTACCAAGCCGGTAAATCACTGCTAATCTACCAGCACTTCCCTCATATCAAACGGCCGGTCTTCTTAGCTCAGCGGACGGGGCAGCTTCATTCCGTCGCGCCCGGCTGTGCGATCTGGGCGTTCACCACCGCCCATGTGGTGTTCTTCTTGCTTGTACACCCGGAAAGCACGGCACGGCTGGCAATATCTGCATTCGAGGCGTGCGGTCGACTCGATCCAACGTTTGTCCGTGGCGAATATTTCGGTAGCGGTTGCACCAAGGTCAAAAATTGACAACGGACTTCGCACGTGATTTTTCGAATAATGATGTTTTTCAACGGGATGTTTGGTGGGTAAACTCATGACAAGGCCAACGAGGACACAAACCGCATTCCTCTTTTCCGTGATGGCACTTTCAGCCTGTTCGCCGGTCGAGACGAAAACCACGCTGGTAACGCCCGCTTCCAGTTCAAGCCTATCCGCTGGCCCCGGTGATGTTGTTCTTGACTTCAAGGCACGCCGCTCGCTGCCCAATGCATTTGGCAAGGCAGACCTGTTCGGCCGCACCACAAATGCCGGACGGACAACCGTTCGCTATGTCGGTTCTCGCGGGGGACAAGCTGTATTTGAACGAAACGACGTTATGGTGGACAGTGACGCTACCACCATGACGGAAACGCCGCTCATCTTACCCAACACTACCAACACCTATCTGAGCGGAAGCGTCGGCGGTACGCCCGTTTCGGGGACTGCCACTTCGACCTCCTACCAATACATCCCGCCACGCGGTTCCACACAGTATGCTACGACGTCCCGGCCAATCCAATTCAGTCTAGGCGCGGGGCAAGACGTGAAGGTGTCCGGCAGGAGGTTACGGGTCATACGCGTTTCGCCCACTTCAGTTGAATATCGGATTGACTGAGACGGCCTGACGCCGCGTACGACGTATTTGCTCCCAACCCATTCCAGGCCCGAGCGGGTCCCTTAGGCCTAATCTGGGTATTTCTGCTGAAGGGGGAGGGTCGAGCCAAGCCGCCCGGAAGCGGCGACCTACAGCAGCGCGGGCGCTCGCTTTCTGTCTGGTCGGGTCGCTTGTAAGGTGACTGCTATTCTGGTTCGAGTGCGATGTAGTTCTCAGAGTCGCACTCGCCGAACTCTGCCAGCGCCCATTCGATGTCGTCGGCAGTCATATCCATCAATTCCGCTGCCTGCTCAATCCTGATCCATTCCTCAGTTCCGGTCCGCTTGTCCCTGACCATGATGTGCATGGCGTTGTCTCCTGTTCAACAGGACAGGGGAACACGGCGGGAATCGGCTCACAATTATCCGTACACTTTCCGTTGGTTAGCTCGGCTTCGCGGGGTACGGCCGTGCCACATGTGTTCCCGACGCCGCCCGTGCACGGGGCACGCGCTACTGCTGGCCGGTGCTGTGGGCCGGGGAAGGTGTCAGCGGCCACGGGCGTACGGCCAGGGTGGCGCGGCGTACACGTGACGCGGCGGGGCCGGCGCACAGCCCTGCACCGCCACTGTGAAGTTCGGCTACCCGCCGTAAGCCCGGTCGAGCGCCTCGATGGCAGCGCTGCCGTCGCGCACGGCTTGGGTGTAGTGGCCGAGTGTAACGGTCGGGTTGGCGTGGCCGGCGATCTGGGCAACAAGCCCGATCTCGATGCCCTGCGCCTGCAAGGTCGAGATGAAGGAATGGCGGGCACTGTGCGGCGTCACGTAGGGAAGCCCGAGCGCTTTGAAGGCCGGTGCCCAATAGCGCTTGCGGAAGTTTTGGTAAAGCAACGGTCCGCCGCCGCCAATGCGCTGCTTTGGCCACTCCTGCAGCCTTCCGGGGCCGGGAAAGACGCGGTGCAGTTCCCTGCCCTTGCGCGGGCAGCGAACCCGCCACGCCAAAGCAACTCGCGCAGCACGGCGCTCATTGGAATGTCGCGGGTGCCAGCCTCGGTCTTGGTCATTTCGGTCAGCGTTCCATCGCGTTCCTGAATGCGGCGGATACGGAGGGTGTTCTTGTCAAAGTCCACCTCGGACCAGAGCAACCCCAACTGCTCGGAGGGGCGCGTTCCAGCAAGGAAAGCGAAGGCATAGTAGATGCCGTGCTCGGCGTCGTCCTTGGCTGCTGCTACAAGCTTGGCAATATGCTCGGTGGTCAGGATGGTCTTCTTCGGCTTGTGGCGCGCCCTTGAAAGGCCCGTCGGCATTGACGGGGCGCGAATAGCAAAATCTTCCTCGGCCAGTGCCAGAATGGACTTCAGGTGCGACTTCGCCCGGTTGGCGGTGTAGCTCCCACATTGCTCGGTGACAGTCCGGTGCCAGACACGGATCATGGCGGTGGTCAGGTCGGTCAGCTTGACGTGGCCGAGCAGCTTGATGAAGCGCGCGTTCTTGGGCTGAATGCCCGTCTCAGTATAGTCAGCCCGCTCCTGCCGCGTCCCAATAAGCAGCGGCCCACGAATGGCACCGTTTGCCACCACCTTGTAGCCTTTCAGGGTCGAAGGCTTCACATTGCCTTCCTTGGTCGCCAACCAATGCTCAAGGGCCTGCGCCACGTTCGGAGCTTGGCGCTCGTCGACGTAACTACCTTCAGCCACCCTGACCAACAACGTTGTCCGAAACGCCTCGGCGTCCTTCTTGCGGTTGAAGGCACGGCGGCGGCGTTTTCGCGTTAGCGGCTCCCGGTACTCACAGTAATATTGCGGATAGAGGGCAACCTTGCCGCCCGTCAGCTTGCGGCGGCGGGTGGTCGTGGTGATGGAAACGGTGAAATCATTCATGGCGTTTACCTGTCAAAAAGGAAAAATCGGAAGGAAAACACGCGCGCGTAACCGGCACAAGTAATCGCCAGAGCGGCCAGAAGGCCCGTGAAACGGCCCAAATCGTAACCAGACGTGTAACCTCGGGGCGTCGGTGAATATCGAAGCCGCGCGGCGACGCGGTCTCGAATATTCTGGATTCCACGCCCACCGAGGTTGAAATCGCAGTCAGGGAACACCCTGACAGGGGAACGACGAAAGCAACGAACGGTACGGCGGCAACGCTGGCGACGGCGCTGCCAAGCTGTACAACTGGCTGAAGCGACAACGCACGCAGCACCCACAAAAATGACGGAGCAACGTTTCCGGCCCCAGAAACACAGGTCCGGCACGCCCAACACAGGCCCAACAAACAGCCGAGGTGACACAGCAGCGTTCCGCGAAGTGACGGAACCCAAACCACCAAGTGTTCCAGCCGTCCTAACACTAGTGACGACGGGGACGCAGTGGCCCGCGAAAAGGCTGCGCCGGGTGTTCTGACAGTGCCGGCCAGCACACACAGGTCACCGCAGCGGTGGCCCGCGCAGCGCCCGAGTGTTCCGGAGGCGGTGTGCTGAGCAACTTCCAGGCCCAGCTTGGCCGCGTCAACGGCCAGTACAGACACCTTGTGCAGGCTGCCAGCAACGCGACACCCAAACAGGACGCCCAAACAAAACCACCCAACGCTGATCTGGGGACTTACAGAACTTGGTCCACTTCCATACTGCCGCTCCGAAACACACAATCGCCGCTTAACTGTGTGGGTGTTCCGGCACGCCACGCACCAGCTACAGGCCCGCTGCTGCACCACACAGGAAGCCCAGTGGGTTCCGGCGTTTGCACGTCACGGGGCGAGGTGCAAACGTGGTGTGCGTGGCGTGTGTGGCACGCCACAGCCGGCTGGCCTGCCGGCGGCACCTGTGCGCTGCCCACCCTCCCGAAGCCTGCCTGCTGCCGGCCCCGCCCCTGGCACCTGCCACACGTGCCACAGTGCCACAGCTAAAATTTGGGCTTGTTGTAGCCAGGCGGAAGGTTTGGGTCGTCGTCGTCGTGGTTCTCCGGTTTGGGGCGCTCGTAGCCGCGAACAGTTCCGTTGCCCGCACGGAATTTTGTGGGCGTCCAGCCAAGTTTTCGCATGAGCGTCGCGACGCGTTTGGTCTGACCTTGGTGTTGACGTTCGAGGTCAAGGCCAAGCACACGCTGTAGTAGGTCGTGGGTTTCGACACGCACGACGTTGCCCGCCGCGTACCCGCGAACCTTGCTCAACACCTCAAGCCAAGGGTCCTCCTCTAGGCGCTCAGCCTGCTCGTCGGCTGCGACCTCCCAAAGTTCTCGCGGCAGTACTATGGATTCGCCGCGCGCCTCACGCACCGCCGCCTCCGCGAAAAGTTGGTCCCGGTCGCGTTGCAGCGTCTCCAAGTCTATCCGGCTCGTTTTCGTAGGCCAGAAGCGACGGTTGCCGGTCTGGTCGCGAAGGTAGGTCGTCTCGTTGGTTGTGCCGATGAATATCGCCTGTCGAGGCCGGGATTCGACGAAGCGGCCGTAAGCCATGCGCGAGCGGTCTTCCTGGCGGGAAGCGAAGGCCTTTATCTTATTCACCTCCGCACGGCTAAACCCCTCAACTTCTCCTAACTCGTAAATCCATATGCCCTCCATGAGCTCCATCTGGGCACGGGCATCTTGGGTCAAGATTTCCTGATCGGAGTGAAGGCCGTCACCAGCAAGAATGCGCAACGCGCTCGACTTCCCCGAACCTTGTGGCCCTTCCAAGATCAAGATCTGGTCGAACTTGATGCCCGGCCGCCTGACGCGGCGGACAGCGGCGATCAGCACCATGGCTCCGATCACGCGATTGAGGTCTGTGTCGGCTGCGCCAAGGTAGGTAACAAGCCACTTGTCGAGGCGAGGCTGGCCGTCCCATACTAGGCTGCCGAGCATTTCCCGTACCGGATGGAATGAATTCTCCAAACAAAGCTGGTTGACCGCGTCACGAACATTTTCCGCCCGTGGGTCGAACTTGAACGTTTCAAGGACCAACGCCCGGATCATGGTCACGGCATCGTCGCTCAACTCGCCCTGGAATTCCTGAAGGACGTTTCCGTTGACCATCTTGCGGTAGCGGAAACGATCATAAGCAAAGCTGAGGTCCAGACGTCCGAGAGCCAGCAAAGTATTAGGCATCGTTGGCCTAGGTTTGCCTGACCGATCCGCATCGGCCCAGCCTGTTTCGAGGGCTTCCAGAGCCCGTGTCGCCTGCCGAAGCGCGTAAGCCCGAGGGTTACGTTTGTCCAATACCGAAGTCGAGATACCATACTCGGGATTGAGCAGAATGCCGGCGATCTGTGCCGTGTCACACCCCGCCCGTGCCAAGGCGTGGACGGCGGCAAAGACAGAATGGCTGCGGCTTGGGTGGCGCGGGTTTGGCTCCGAGCGCGGTCGCTCTGGGTCGTCACCGGACACGATGAGTTGCCGCAGCAGCGTTGTGTGGGTCACGCCTTCGGGCAGATCGTCAACGTTCAGGGGCGTCAAATCGCCGACGTTTGTAATTGCGCCTTTCGGTCCGGCAGGTTTAAGTCCGTCGCCCACAGAGAAGTCGTCAAGCGAATACGAAAGATCCGAGTTCATTCGACTATCCTCGCCATTACGGGAACGCGGCCAGCAGCGCGCTTTTTCGCGTTCGGAAGGTTGATGGTTCCCGGCAAACGAAGCAGACGGTCGATGTTGTGGCAATTGTCGCCGCCGAGCTGTTGTGCGATCCATATGTTGCTCCGTTCAGCCCGGTCGAACTCGGTCGACGGTTCTGTCAGCCGCCAAAGGGCTTGGTAACCACCGCCGGAAAAGACAATTACCGTGGGCGTTGGAACAAATCTTCGCAACGCCAACAGGGTGGCGTCATCGTTGATATCGACGTCGACATGAAGGGCCCGTACCGCCGCAATGTCCGACTTTTTCGCCTTGATGTTGCGGGCGTCTGCTTGCAGCAGGTTCACGTGATAGTAGAGGCCCGTCTTTCCCTGTCCGTCTTCGACCCAGTCGTACGCCAGGTCGTGTTCGTCGGGTAAAAAGTGCGGAACTCAGGTTTCCCGCCGTCGGGCGGGACGGCGGCAAAATCCCATCGTTGATCCGGGAACAACCGTTTCTGAAAATCGATGGCTGAAGCGGTATCCGATTTGAGATCGAGGTTGATCATGCCCCCTCCTTGCCGGAGGTGTCCGGGCCAATAATCACAATGTTGATCGTGGTGTTGATTTCGGTGTGAACGACTACTTCCTGGTACGAGCTATGTTCGACGTATCGTATAACTCCTTCAAGGTACGTGGGTGGAGCTAGGTATTCGGCGGGATCGTCTAAATTCGGTTCCAGTTGACGCTTGTTTTTCACAGCACGCCTCCTTGCCGGGTGGCGACGATGTACGCCACCGCCTCGGACAGCTTGACCAGCTTTCGCGAATTGAAAGGCCTGTAGCTAGGGATGTCACCGCGCTTCACCGCGCGCTGAAGCTGCCAAACGTGACAACCGAGTTCCGCGGCAGCCTGCTTGATTGTTAAAAGCCTCTGTAGAGGAGACGCATGATGTTTAAAAATCCGAATCATCTCTTTCTCCATTGGGAGCAGAGATTTGGGGACACCAGAAGAACGCTGCGCCGTGCATCTCCGCCCCGTTTCTATTTTGGGGGTTAAATGCAACCGGCAGCGCTCTGCAGAACTTTTCAACCTTGCGAAACGGCCACTAACCGGTTTGGGCGTCGGTTGTTACGTCTGAAGCACTACGTCATGAGGCATTATCTAGCTGCGCGTCAGCGTTCTCATCGGTGCGGTATCATTATAGCTGCGCAGCGCGCACCGTCCACCCCAGCTTTGTTTCGGAACCGTTCACGGAATGTGGTCGCTTTCATTGCTGCCCGCACGCGTAGCTGCGCCGCTGCGGAAAAGCGACGTATAGGGGAACGGCATGGGCATGGCGGGTACAGGGTATATGTGCGGCAAACGAGGTGACGAACCAGTCCGGCGAACCAAACTATCAGAATATGAAAGCGGTTCAGTCACACCGTATGGCAACGGACATGTTCGTGACAAAATCAGCCAAGTCCGGCGGTTCCAGTCGATTTTGAGCGATAGCCCCATCCGCAATCGCCGCGTCGACACCATTCGCAAGGAGAAAAGACACCGCCGTAGAACTGCGGATAGCGAAATTTACGTTTTGTATAATGTCGCCCATAGCCACCATTGCGGCGAGCGCATTGAATTTCCCGGTCACGATGCCGGTGACGTTCCCATAATAGTCGACCAAAGGGCCGCCGCTATTGCCCGGCTGAACCGGCGCTGAGGTCTGTAGGTAGCGGGAATCGTCACGTAGCCCACTTAAGGCGGTGACGTTTCCTAAAGTAAAATTCCCTCCGCTGGAAAGGATCGAGGAGAGCGGATAGCCAAAGGCAGCGACTGGCTCACCCATTCTCACCTTCACGTTGAAGTGCGCAAATTGATCAACCCGCTTCTCGACCTTTAGCAGCGCGAGGTCGTTTGTTTTGTCCCGTGCTACTATGGCGGCGGGTAACGATGGCGATCGGCCGTGAAATACGAGTGGGGCTCGGCATCCGTCGATGACGTGAAAGTTTGTAATGATTTCTCCGTCGGTGGTTACGAAGAAGCCAGTTCCAGACGATGCCGCTTGTGACCCATCATCGCTCTGCCGCCGTTCCGGGGAGTTTTCTGTCTCCGAATCGGGCGTTTTGGCGGCCGCGACCACGCCATCTTTCGTAGCGCTCGGAAGATATCCCCGCTCCTGAAGATGGGTTCTCAGTGCTACAGGAAAGGTGGCGTTGATCTTGGCGCTGTCGGGACAATCAGAGAACTTGATGGGTTGGCTGCACACCTGCAATTGCCAATCGCTCGCACGGTCGAATGAGGCCAACATCTTAGGCCAGGCATCGTCGAATTCCCCCACAAGGGTCTTAGTAGCCACCCAGGCCGCGAGGAAGCCATTCGAATTCCACAATGCCGTGTCGTTCCGAGCAAGATGCTCCATCCCCGCAAGTTCCCGCCGGAAGTAGGTGGCGAATCTGGAATTGTGGCTCTGATTCGAAAGCACACCACCGCGTAGCTGCTCGATAGTCGTCGGCGCCCAAGAATATGCGTAGGGGGCGAATGCGTAGAGAAAGCTGTTGTCGGAGCTGATTAACTCCATGCTTCCATCACCATCGGCGTCATGGAATGCATAGCCCCCGCCATCAAGTGTGGAAGCTTCCGTCCTGACCCAATAGTTGCCTACCGGGCTGAAAATTTCGGTTACGGTACAACAATGAGCTCCGCCCCAGAAGGCGGAAAAGACAATCTCCGGTTCGCTTGACGCTGGATCAAGGTGGACGGCCATTGCAGAGGACTGGCCGTTGCTGGTGGAGACGGTTGACATGACAGAGGAGAAGGCGACCTCCCCGTTCCTAGTGCCTATTATCCGTGGTGAATACATATCGGAGTCTGCGGGAACCGTGTCTATCGTCACCCGCAGGCCGGAAGTGTCGAAGCGTGCCATGCCCGAAGAATCTGCCTGCCATTTAGGAAAAACCGTTCGTTCTGGTTTCCAAAGCGTCGTCTGAAATTCCGCGCCGTTGGACATGAACAGGTCCCTCGGCAGGCCTCCTTTAACGAGCAGATCTTCCTTGGCGGCCTTTATCCCATTGGGCACGGGGACAGGACCAGCAACAACGGCAAGCCAGCCATTTGATGACCTGACTACCCGGACGTCATCGAAACGCCATTGGTATAACGAAGCAATGCCGATTGCATCATCAATGCTTTTACTGCTGGCTAAGACCACCCAACGCGAAGTGGGGCCGCTAGGTACTTCTGCAGAAGCATCCGATGCAATGAAGCAAAAGCATACGACGGCCCATAGTAGTACCCGAAGTCTGAACATCTAACGCTCCCCAAGCCTAGGATGATGAACTGACAAACTAATCGGCGTCAATGGCGTTGGTGAGTTAGTGCGAATCGGGATCGGAGAGTGCTCGCCGCGCTTTATCCGAGGCTCCCGCACACTGTGAGGCAGCAAGCACCCAGAATCTCAACCACTCTTCAGGATTGGCTCTGAGGTAGCTTACTAGCAGGACTGGGGTTGGATGGTCGCCAGTTCGTCAAAGAACGCGAATACTTGGCTGCGGCTTAACGGCTCCGGTCACTGCGTGGTTACGCGTTCCGTGTTCCTCTGTAGTTCGCGGTATTTCAAACGAGTCTTGGTCAGTCCACAAGCCGCCAATTCACCAAATACCGGAAGAACGCGCATTCTCGCATACTGGAACGTATTGCTCGCGATTCTGCTGAACTAGTTAGACGGCGTAATTTCTTGCTTGCCAAGGTTGGGGTCGAGCGTTCGAATCGCTTCACCCGCTCCAATAATTCAAGCAACGAAAAGCCGCGGAATTCCGCGGCTTTTTCGCGTTTCAGGCAAGTTGAAGTCACTGTGCGCAAAAACGGCGCAAGAGGCCAGGGTTACCGCTGGGTTACCAGTGCGCGGATTCGACGCAGCGTGAAATCGCAATGTCGAAGGGGTTCAAGGCCGTTCGCCGACGCGCCTCTCGAAAAAACAAAGCCGGGTGGCGCAGGGGTTAGCAATATCATGGCAGCGCGCCGGTCAGAACATAGCGCAAGATTTGGACGACCTGTTCGGGACGTTCCGCAACCGCAAGGGCTGCCGCATCGACCTCTTTCAGTGCATGCTGATGATCGGGTCCGTGCAGCACGATCAGCGACTTTCCCAATGCCGATGCAACACCTGCATCAAAGGCCGCATTCCATTGCCGGTACTTCTCGCCAAAGCGAACGACCACGACATCGGCTTGGGCGATGCCGCGCCGGGTGCGGATCGCATTGATCTGAGCACCCTTGCGATCATGCCAGAACTTGCTGTCCTCAGAGCCCAGGATCGCAACACCGCAATCGTCACTTGCTTCGTGGTTGGTCACCGGACTGTCGAAGCTGACATCCATATCTTTTGCGCCTTCTATGATCCGGTCGCGCCAATCGGTATGAATCTCACCGGACAGATAGACCTTCAGCGTCATGACATATTTCCTTTTGTTGCGGGCGTCCCGTCACTCGACTTTCGTGCTTCAGCCAGCGGGGACGTTGTCAGGACATACCACTTTGCGGATTCGACGCAGCGTGAAATCGCAAAGTCGAAGGGGTGCGCAACAATACGGACGCCCTCAACTCGGTACCCAATAGCTGTAAGTGGGTGGATTCCTACCCAGCTACTTTTGGAAAGACATTTGAGAAAGCAGACGTTCCTCCGATTGCCGACTTTGGGGCCGATATCAGACCGTCCGGATTTGGTAATATGGGACAGCAAGCTGACATTTAGCAGAAGCCCCTGATCGGACAGTACCACAGAATGATCTGGTGGTTATTCTTACCATTCCAGAAAGATATGTTCTTAATTTTTCTCGGCTGGAAATTCGGTATGGTGAGCTGAAGAATAAGGTTATATTATTGAATTCATCACCGGAAGGTAATTCACCATGAAGTCAACTTTGATATTCAGTGTTTTCCTTTTCATCGTGCCTGTAGCCCCAGCCTCGGCGCAAGACACGCAGTATTGGGGAGATCGAAAAGACGAACTGACAAGCGGCACGGCATATCAGGCATCGAAGTCGGAGTGCCGGAGCGTTCGTGATTTGTCTCCGCCAGCTTCTGATCATGTGAACAACAAGACCCGAGCGGCACTTGAGGGGTGTGACGCGGAGAAGCTCTATTTCGGGATCGGCGTTCGCGCGCAGCAAGAAGAGGCACGCGACTGTGCCATGCTGAAGCCTCGAGACGGAACTGATCCGTTCGACGGCGCGGGGTTGCTGTCAATGGTCTATGCGAATGGAACAGGCGCTAGAAAGGACCTCGATCTGGCGATCCATTTCGCGTGTTACATGGAGGGAGCGCCTTTCGAGATGGCGGGACGAATTGAACATCTGATGAATATCCGTGCAGGACAGACCGGGGGCAATGCATTTTCGGTTTGTGACGATGCCACCAGTGGCTACTTGGCAGGGCGCTGCGCTTTCCACGAGGAGCGCATCGCCAATGCAGCGCTGGATGGGCGTATCGGCAAGATACTGGTAAAAATGAGCGGCGCGCAGCAGGCTGCTTTTTTCCGGCTCCGTTCTGCCATGGATAATTACGCTGAAATGAGCGCGTCGAACGAGGTAGACCAAACCGGATCGATGCGCGGCGTATTCGTCAGTGCGCGGAAGGACGAGATCCGCTCTGCCTGGAGCAAGCTCTTGATGGCTTTGGAAAATGGCCAGGCAGTTCGCTCGAAAGCAGGATTGGCCTTGTCTGACAAGGAACTGAACAAGGTTTACCAGCGCATCATGGCGAGACCGATGCCATACGCCGACATGCCCGGAGGGGTAACACGAGACGGCATACGCTTGGCCGAGCGTGAATGGATCAAGTACCGTGATGCTTGGGAATTCTTCGCCGAGATACGCTATCCAAAAGTCGATACGCTGGCGCTCAAATCAAACCTCACGGAACTGCGAACCGAATTTCTGCAGAGCTTGGTCAATTGATCGATGCGAGGCCATCCCTGCCAACTTCATAATAGCGCGGACCCTCTCGAATCCGTATTCGGCACGAGCGGGTATCACGCGCGCAGTGTTTGCGGGTTGTTAGCGATGACGCGCAACGGTGACCTCCAACTGTGTCTGCTCTCAGTCGACAAAAAACTGATCTCATTGTCTGATTTGAGGGGCATTGCTGTTGCGGCCCCTAGTCTGTGAATGACTACTTCTGGATTTGGCGCGCTAAGCCCGGGACGGCTTACTTGAGGTCGGAATCTGACGTTCGCTTATCGCGGGGCCGGAGTCTGCTTCCGGCGCTCAACGCTTGTCGGTTTCTGCCGCGCGCATTGTGGCGTAAGGGTCGGCGCCTGTTGCTCTGCTGACGGTTACAAATTCGGCCACGTCGAGCCGCCGCTCACCGAGTTCAAACTTCGACGCGAACGTTTGGCGTTAGAAGACGACGCTTGGGCCACAGTCGTATGGTCTTGAATGCCATGCTCAAGCAATTGTTGTCTGAAAACAAAAGTTTGAAACCAAGAGGCGGAAAATCAGGCCGGTTGGAAGTTCAGCGCCACACCGTTGACGCAGTAACGCAGGCCAGTTGGCGGAGGGCCATCGTCGAAAATGTGGCCCAGATGGCTGCCGCAGGTTGCGCAATGAACTTCGGTTCGTACCATACCGTGGGTGCGGTCGGTTGTGGTTTCGACGGAGCCCGCAACCGGATCGTTGAAACTGGGCCAACCCGTTCCACTTTCAAATTTCAACGTCGCTTCGAAGAGCTTGCTATCGCAGCCGGCGCAGGTGAAAGCACCCGCCCGGTGTTCATGCAATAACGCACAGCTTCCCGGCCGCTCAGTGCCGTGATTGCGCATCACTGCATATTGCTCCGGCGTCAGCCGATCACGCCATTCGGCATCAGTGCGGGTTACGGGGTATGCCTGGCTATCCATGATATTCTCCTGCCTTTGCGGCTGTTGTTTTTCAAACCCTGTTCGTTTGAAGATAGGTGTTCGTTACATGCTTTCCCAGCAACGTATGGGCTCCATGAAATTAATGCTTGCGTGACAATTGTCGCGTGGCGGCCTCCAGCCCGGCAAGCGTCAACGGAAACATACGGCCATCGAGCAGATCCCGAATCATGCCGATCGAATGGGTATACATCCAGTGTTTTTCGCTGGTCGGATTGAGCCAGATGGCATTTGGCCATTGTTGAAGCACGCGGCCAAGCCAGACAGATCCAGCCTCCTCGTTCCAGTGTTCAACCGAACCACCGGGATATGTAATTTCATAAGGGCTCATCGAAGCGTCTCCGACAAATATCGCCTTATAGTCGGGACCATATTTGTGGATCAGGTCGAAGACCGAAACCGTCTGCGAGCGCCGACGGTGATTGTCTTTCCAGACGCCTTCATAGATACAATTATGGAAGTAGAAATATTCGAGTTGGCGAAATTCCGCCCGCGCAGCAGAAAACAATTCCTCCACCGATCTTATATGATCGTCCATCGAACCGCCGACATCGAAGAACATCAAAAGCTTGACCGCGTTGCGCCGTTCTGGTCGCGTCTGGACATCGAGATAGCCGTGTTCGGCCGTCGCCTGAATGGTGCCGGGTAGATCGAGTTCATCTTCCGCACCTTCCCGAACCCAACGACGCAAGCGTTTGAGTGCAATCTTGATGTTGCGTGTACCCAGTTCAACGCTGTCGTCGAAATTGCGAAATTCGCGCTTGTCCCAGACTTTGACAGCGCGTCTGTTGCGACTTTCGTGCTGCCCGATGCGCACGCCTTCGGGATTGTAACCATAGGCCCCGAATGGCGATGTTCCGGCCGTCCCGATCCATTTCGAACCACCCTGGTGGCGGGCCTTTTGTTCTTCCAGCCTTTGCCTGAGGGTTTCCATTAGCTTGTCGAAGCCACCTAGCGCCTCGATCAGCTTCTTTTCATCGTCACTCAGATGCTTTTCAGCGAGCTTGTGCAGCCATTCTTCCGGAATTTCGGTACTGTTGAGCGCGCTGTCGGCCGCTAGTGCATCCACTCCCTTGAATGCGTGAGCGAATACCTGATCGAAACGATCTATGTAGCGTTCATCCTTCACCAAAGCGGAGCGGGCAAGGTAGTAAAATCCTTCGATGTCGTAATCGACCAGCCCCGCTTCCAAGCCCTCCAGCAGCGAAAGATATTCCCGTAGCGAAACGGGAATTTTGGCGGCCTTCAGTTCGAGAAAAAAGGGAATGAACATATCGTTTACAAGAGATCGTATTCGATGAAGCCGGTGCGGTGCGCCACACGGTCATAAAGCCGACGCGCAGTGGTGTTGGTTTCCTGTGTCATCCAATAGACATTGCTGACGCCGATCCTGGCGGCCTCCTGTCTCACCGCCTCGATCAATGCCGCGCCAATGCCTTTGCCACGTACATTCCGGTCGGTGTAGAGGTCTTGCAAATAGCAATTATTGACCTTTGACCAACCGGACCGGTGGTAGAGAAAGTGGGTCAAGCCAACGGCCCTACCATCAAGATGGGCGATGAAGCCCTTCGGCTCGAATTCAGTGGGCGTAAAAAGGCGTTCCCATGTGGTCGCGTAAACATCTTCGGGCAGCGCGGTCTCATAGAAGGTGAGGTATTCACCCCACAAGCGGTGCCAGTCTGCGTGATCAGATTTTTCCAGTGGGCGAACAATGATGTCAGTCATGGAGCCTCCGATAAGGTTTCAAGCTTCGTGTGATGCGAAGTGTAACTTCTATTCTCATAGCTGCGATTGGGGCAGTGAAAGGCCTCCGCCTGCCATCCATGCTGTTTGCCTTACCCTTGCCTTCGCGCCATGAAAGCAAGACGCTCAAACAGATGCACGTCCTGTTCGTTCTTCAACAGGGCTCCATGCAGTTTCGGCAGCGCATTCTTGGGATCGGCACGCAGGTCGGCAGGGTCGATATCGTCGGTCACCAGCAGGCGTATCCAGTCCAGCGCCTCGGAGGTCGACGGTTTCTTCTTCAGTCCCGGAACATCACGGATTTCGTAAAACTGTGTCAGTGCAGCCCGCACCAGCGCCTGCTTGATACCAGGATAGTGAACATCGATGATTTTATGGAGCGTTTCAACTTCTGGGAAACGGATATAGTGGAAGAAGCAGCGGCGCAGGAATGCGTCGGGCAATTCCTTTTCGTTGTTCGAAGTGATGATGACGATGGGTCGAACGGTGGCGCGAATGGTTTCGCCGGTTTCGTAGACAAAGAACTCGTTCCTATCGAGTTCCTGCAACAGGTCGTTGGGGAATTCAATATCGGCCTTGTCGATTTCGTCGATCAGGAGCACGACCTTTTTGCCCGCCGCAAAGGCTTCCCAGAGCTTGCCGCGCTTGATGTAATTTCCGATATCGTTGAAACGCTCATCGCCCAGTTGGCTGTCGCGCAGGCGTGAGACAGCATCATACTCATAGAGGCCCTGCTGGGCGCGGGTTGTTGATTTGACGTGCCATTCGATCAGATCAAGCCCGAGAGCCGCCGCCACCTGTCTGGCCAGTTCGGTCTTTCCCGTGCCGGGCTCCCCCTTGACCAGCAATGGCCGTTCCAACGCAATAGCGGCATTGACTGCCACCATCAGATCCTTGTCGGCGACATAGGCCGCCGTGCCTTCAAAACGCATCTCATGTTCCTTTATTGCGGCCTGAACCTAAGGACCGGTCCGTCAGGGCGCAAGTGGTTCGATTGCTGCGAATGGTGCGTCGCAAAAGGCATGATGAAACTCTGGCTTGGCCGGTTCCGTACCTTTCTCGTGCCCTGCACGGAAAGGGTCTACGTCAAGCGATGCATTGGGATCGGTCGGATATTTTATGACGAGCAGATTAGCACTTCAAACCTGTGTGGCTGTCCTGGCGGCAACGCCAGTTCTGGTTGGCCTTCAGGGCGTTCTTTCCGGACCTGAATTTCTCCATCTGGTGCAGCCGTGGCCACTCGATCTCGATAGCCATTTTCGTTTTCTGTCCGGGTTCTTTCTGGCAGCCGGTATCGGTTGGTACTCATGCATTCTCGATATTGAGCAAAAGACGGAGCGTTTCCGACTGCTCGGTGCATGTACCTTCACGGGCGGGTTGGCACGGCTTTCTTCATTGATGATTGCGGGTGTACCTTCGACCGGTCACATGCTCGGGCTTGGCATCGAATTGCTTGCTGTGCCGTTGCTTGTGTGGTGGCAGGCACGGGTTGCAAATAGTGCGATACCAACCATGCAGGCATCTGGCTAATGGGACGCCATGCGCCTATATCAGTCGTGACGTTCTGCGCTTCCCGGCAGGAGAGACATTCCCCGGGGCCTTAATTATCCCTAGGGAGCTGTCCCTGTCCGGGCTCGTGGGCTCGGGTATATGGCGCCCACCTACTTTGTAGGTTCCCGGGATCAACTTCTCCACCGGTTGTGTGGATCGTCACTTTTCGAGGGGTTTTAGGTAATCTGACCCGCGCTGAAACGAGTTTTCCTTGACGCGCTGTGGCGTTTGGTTTTTTCTCCGGCCCAATAAACCGGCCCAGTAAAAGAGCCAATCATGTCCCAATCCAGAGAGCAGAAGAATATCGTACGTCGCGAAGCGCTTGGTCGCCGTGATGCATTGGACCCGGCGTGGCGCATCGAAATATCGCTTCGCGTAGCGGAGACGGGTGCTCCTGCGTTGGATTTTGAGCCTGGGACCGTCATTTCCGGTTTCCTGCCCATCCGCTCGGAAATTGATCTGCGGCCACTCATGTTCGCGTTGGGCGAGCGGGGCGCGCGCCTTTGCCTGCCCGTCGTTCAGGACAGGGAAACGATTGTCTTTCGCGAACTGGTGCGTGGCGTGGCAATGGTCGACACCGGCTTTGGCACATCGGGGCCGGGACCGGATGCAAGGGTTCTCGACCCCGATATCATGCTGATACCACTTGCTGCCTTCGATCTTCGGGGGCACCGCCTCGGATATGGTGCCGGGCATTATGACCGCGCCATCGCCCGGCTTCATGCGCGTGAACTTTCGCCAAGGCTGATTGGAGTGGCCTTCGAGTGCCAGCAGGTCAGCCATGTGCCCGACGAGCCCCATGACGTCATTCTGCCCGAAATGCTGACCGAAATCGGCTTGCGCCGTTTCACCGCAACTGGTCAATAACAACAGTGCAACCGCGTGATCTCCTGCAAGAAATCATGCATTTTTCAAAGGCGTGATTTCGTGAGACTGCTTTTCCTTGGCGATATGGTCGGCAAAACGGGGCGCACTGCCGTGCAGCAGCAATTGCCTGGCCTGATTTCCGATTTCAAACTCGACTTCGTCATCGTCAATGGCGAGAACGCGGCTGGCGGCTTTGGCATTACCGAAGCGATCTTTCACGACACGATTGCCGCTGGCGCCGATGTCATCACCACTGGCAACCACGTCTGGGATCAGCGCGAGGCGCTGGGCTTTGCGCCACGTGAAGAACGTTTCCTGCGTCCGGCAAACTTCCCGAAAGGGACCCCCGGCAATGGATCAGGCGTCTATATGAGTCGAGGTGGTGCCCGTATCATGGTGGCCAATATAATGGGCCGTGTGTTCATGCATCCTGAGCTGGACGATCCGTTTCAGGCCGGCGAGCGGGAACTGACGGCTTGCGCACTCGGCGAACAGGTGGATGCGGTGGTGATTGATTTCCACGCCGAAGCAACAAGCGAAAAGATGTGCTTTGCGCATTTCGTTGACGGGCGCGCCAGCCTGGTTGTCGGCACCCATACCCACCAGCCAACCGCTGACCATCAAATTCTCAATGGCGGGACTGCCTATATATCCGATGCTGGCATGTGTGGCGATTATGATTCATCGCTGGGCATCGACAAGGAAGAACCGCTCAGCCGCTTTCTTTCGAAAGTGCCGAAAGGCCGGTTCGAGGCGGCGCGCGGGCCAGCGACTTTATGCGGCGTGGGTGTCGAGATTTCCGACCGGACCGGTCTTGCCGAGAAGATCGCACCATTTCGGCGTGGGCCGCGTCTGGAGGAAACCGTTCCCGCTTTCTGGGGATAGCTGCCTGGAATTGTCCCAAACCCTTTGGGCTTCAGATCACGTTCAATTCGCGAAACGCGCGTCCTTCAGCCACCCGACTGTAATCGAAGACAGCGCAATCCAGCGTGCGATAATTGCCGTGAACGATGAGTTCAGACAAAGCCTTGCCGACCGCAGGGGCCTGTTGCAGCCCGTGACCTGAAAAACCATTGGCGAAAATGAAGTTCCGCACGTCCGGATGCGGGCCTATCACTGCATTCTGGTCGAGCGTGTTGTAATCATAATGGCCAACCCAGGCGCGCGTCATCTTGATTGCTTCGAAGGCAGGAATGCGGGTTGCCAGCGTCGGCCAGATGACCTCTTCGAATAGATTCCAGTCTGGTTCGAAATCGCCGGGATCAGCCGGGCGCTCGCTTTCCTCGTCTTCGGCACCTCCCGTTATGTAAACCGAACCCTCCGGCCTGACATAGATGCCGCTCGGGTCGACCAGCAACGGCATGTCCGTATATTTCTCACGAGCTTCGAATACGAAGACATTACGTTTTCTTGGCTCGACCGGCAGGTCCAGACCAGCCAATGCCGCCACTTTCCCGGCATTTGATCCGGCGGCATTGACGACAAGTCCTGTGTCAAGTCTCTCGCCATTGTCGAGTTCAATCGCTGTGACGCGATTATTCTCGCGCACCATCGACACAACGGTGCCGGTTATAAAATCCACATTTTTGCCACGCAGCGCTTTCCTGAACAGCGCCAGCATAGCATGAGCATCGAACCATCCTTCGCCAGTGCGCCCATAGGTTCCGGCGCTGATGCCTTCGCTTGACAGCCAGGCAAAGCGCCGCGCCAGTGCCGTTGCGTCTTCAAGTATGATGTCCGCACCCTCTGCGACTTGGACGCCATGATTGGCTTGTAAAATCGGCAACCCCTGCTCGCCTGCAAGGATCAGATAGCCGCCTTCATTGAAGCCGATGTCGGCATTCGCACCGAACTCGTCCTTGAGACGGCGGAAAAGATCCAGTGTAAACTGCGATAGGCGAATGTTTTCGCGTATCGAGAATTGCTGGCGGATCGAGGCGCACGACAATGTGGTTGCCGCAAATGTGAATTGCGGATCGCGTTCGATGAGGGCAATCGACCCCCCAAAACCTTCTTCCCGCAGATAGTAGGCAACAGACGATCCTACGATTGCTCCGCCGATGATCACGATGTCGTAATGTGCCATGCCACTCTTTCCGGATTGAGTACAGGTCGTAGAAAACAGCTTCGGCCATTTTATCGCACACTCTTGCAAGGGCCAGCATTGCCGGGCATGAAGACCAGATGACTGAAATTTCGTATCGGCCCCGCCGTTCCGTGCTCTATGTTCCCGCCTCGAATGACAAGGCGCTGGCAAAATTTGCGTCATTGGCCTGCGATGCAGTGATAATCGATCTGGAAGACGCCGTTCTACCTGAAGCCAAGGCTGCCGCTCGGGCAAAGCTTTCGGAAATTTTCGCCAATCGGCCCACCAGGCGTTGCGAAATCGTGGTGCGCATCAATGCCCTGTCTGGTCAATGGGGAAGCGACGATCTCGCCGCCGCCGCGATTTGCCAACCCGACGCCATCCTGTTGCCCAAGGTGAACACCGCCCGCGATATTCTCGAGGCTGGTGATGCGCTTGATGCCTCGTTTGTTCCAGACACGGTAAAATTGTGGAGTATGATCGAGACGCCCAAGGCTCTGATGAATGTTGGCGCTATCGCAGAACTGGGCCGCGACCCGGCATCTCGCCTAGCTTGTTTCGTAGCCGGAACGAATGATTTGGTAAAGGAAACCAGGGTTCTTGCAACGCCTGACCGGCGTTATCTGATTCCATGGCTGATGCAGATGGTGCTGGCGGCACGCGCTGGTGGCATCGACCTGATCGATGGCGTTTTCAACGATTTCCTCGATGCTGCCGGATTTGCGCATCAATGTAGCGAGGCAGCGGCGATGGGTTTTGACGGCAAAACCATCATTCATCCGGTACAGATCGACACTGCCAATGCCACGTTTTCACCGTCACAGCGAGAGTTGGCGGAAGCCAGGGCGATCGCCAATGCGTTTGCTTTGCCTGAAAATAGCGCAAAGGGCGTCATCGCCCTGAATGGCAAGATGGTTGAACGATTGCATCTGGTTCAAGCCCGGAAACTTCTGGCAAAGGCAGCCGCTATCAACACTTGATTTCCCGATGATCGCAAAAGGCGAAAACTTTCCCGCAGCCAGTGCATGTCGCCCAAAAGTGTGCAGCGGTTTTGGGACAACGACATGCACAAAAACAAAGGCTTAAAGAGCGCTGCATGAATCCTTTTAGACGCAACGCGCTTTAGAAGAGAAAGTGTCACATTGGATGGTTTGCTCCTGTCCGAGAGCGTTTCTGGTTTTTAATGAATCGGCAGAACCGCTCTATCTCATTGTTTTAGCCGCATTTCCGGACGCAAAACCGTTTCACACTTTTGCTGGAAATACTCTAATCGTCTTCAGACATAGCGATTCGGCCCGAGTTCGCTGGCATCGATCTCCGGTTTGCGGCCTGAAACGATGTCGGTGAGCACTTTGGCGGAGCCGCAGGCCATGGTCCAGCCAAGTGTGCCATGCCCGGTGTTGAGATAGAGGTTCGGGTATTTTGACGAGCCGATAATCGGTGGCCCGTCCGGCGTCATCGGCCTCAACCCGGTCCAGAAAGTCGCCGCCTTAATATCGCCGCTTCCCGGAAAGAGATCACTGACCGAATGCTCCAATGTCCTGCGCCGTCTTTCATGCAATGCGAGGTCGTAGCCGGAAATCTCCGCCGTGCCGCCAACGCGGATTCGCTCGCCAAGGCGCGTGATCGCGACCTTGTGGGTCTCATCCATCACGGTCGATACCGGTGCCGCGTCAGCATTTGCGATTGGCACTGTGATCGAGTAGCCCTTGACCGGATAAACAGGAATGGACTGGCCAATCTTGCGCATCCAGATGGACGAATAGCTGCCCATCGCCATCACATAGGCATTGGCAACCTTATTGCCCGCACTGGTGGAGACGCCCGCGATCCGGCCACCTTCAACATTAATGCTATTTATCGTTACGCCGAATTCGAATTTGACGCCGTTGGCAGTGGCAATCTCGGACAATCGCTGCGTAAACAACCGGCAATCGCCAGTTTCATCGCCCGGAAGCCTCAAGCCACCGACAATTTTTTCACGCGTGGCACCAAGCCCCGGTTCGGCTGCGACGCACCCTTCAGCGTCGAGCACCTCATGAGGCACGTCATACTGCTTCAATATCTCGACGTCACCGCCGATACCGTCCAGTTGCTTCTGGGTACGAAAAAGCTGCAGCGTGCCCTTGGCGCGCTCATCATAAGCGATGTTGGTCGATGAGCGCAGCGCCTTTAGCGTATCACGACTATATTCGGCAATCGGCACCATACGCGACTTGTTGATCGCATAGCGCTCTGCCGTGCAGTTGCGAAGCATGCGAACCAACCAGCTCCACATATGCGGATCAAATGCCGGTCGCACGACCAGCGGACCATACTTCATCAAGAGCCATTTGACCGCCTTTGCCGGAACGCCGGGCCCGGCCCAGGGCGAGGAATAGCCCGGTGACACCTCGCCAGCATTGGCAAAACTGGTTTCCAGCGCCGGGCCTTCCTGGCGATCGATAACCGTCACCTCATGACCTGCTTCGGTCAGAAAATAGGCCGTTGTCACGCCAATGACGCCGCTACCCAGAACCAGTATTTTCATCGGATGGTCTCCATCGCCCGTCAGGCCGCAGATGGCCCGGGGTCGTCATCGTATGGTCTTCTCTGCCGCATTTCCTGCTTTTCGCCAAGGGCTGGGGCAAGATCTGCAACGCTGTGGACCAGCTTCAAGGCTGGACGTCGTGTCGGGGTCTTTGGCTCTACCTTTTGCGGAGCGTACTCACGCCTTGTCGCTTCTGGCTGATAGAGAATTTTCTCGAGCAAAATCAGGTCGGTCTGACCTGTCTGACGTTCGGTTGAAATCGTTTGCCCTTCGCTCAGACCAAGCATGGCAAGGCCGCGCATGTTGGTGATGGGTAAACCGAAACCGACAAAGCCGCGCACCTCATTTTGAAGAAGTGTACGGGTCTCGGCCGATCCCCCGTTAACGCGAAAAACGACCCTGCTGTTCAGCGTTGCCACATTGGGCTCGATGGCATCGGCCGAAATCACCGTGGCGGCTGCAATTTTACGTTCAAGCAATGGCAGGATCGGGTCGCCAGACGCCACCCGACGCTGGTGCATGACCTCCAGAATCGCGAAGTCTTTTGTCGTCAGTTGGCATGTCGGCTCATCAGTTTCCAGTCGCGACGTCATGATTGCACCTCTGAAACAGGGGGTTCGACAGACGCGATTTCCAGCAGACGTTCCTTTCCGTCGCGGGTTGTCCAGACTGCCGTTTGACCCTGCGCCAACCCGATCAGTGCCGTACCAAGAGGCGTCAGGATAGAGATCCTGTTCTCGGTGATATCGGCCTGTCCGGGATAGACCAGCGTAATGCGTTTCTTGTCGCCTTCGCCATCGCGAAACGCAACCGTCGATCCCATGCGCACAACATGAGATGGCATGGCTTTAGCCGTGGCAATTGTTGCCCTATCCAGTTCCGACAGCAGATCTTCGGCGGGGCCCGGTTGGCGTTCCAATGCCGTATGCGCCAGTCCTGTAAGCCTGTCATGATCAACGGCACTTATAAGAATTTCGAATTGCGAGCGATGCTTGGTTGCTGCACTCATGTGCGTGAACCTCTTCCAATTTTAGTGTGTGATGCGCGCCTCATCATCATTCAACCTCAGCCTGCCGGGTTCATTCGCATGGGAAAAACCTTATGGGCGGCTTGCTGGAAGCTTGAGTGATGGCGACGCGCTAAAAGAGCGCTTCACATGATGCGAAGCCACTCTGGCGTTCAATATGTTTGAAGAAATGCCCCGCACCGCCCGATCGCATTCAGCGGTCGAACCGGGGCTAAGATCCCGCGATTGGGCACACCCTGAAGCAGGCCTGGATTTGAGCAAGGTTTCTCATGAGCCAAGCCTCGCTGACAAGGCATTGCTTGTCAAGCGTGGCCAAAACACTCATTGATTCGCATAAACACGGTGGAACCGGCGACCAAGGCTGGTCAATACCTCATAGCCTATCGTGCCGGTGATACCCGCCACGTCGTCGAGTGTTTGCGATGGTCCAATGAGTTGGACAAGATCGCCGGCTTTCAGGCGATTAGGGGCAATGCAGAAATGTCGAGAATAATGGTGTCCATAGACACCCGCCCGACAAAGGGTAGTCGTACGCCGTCAAAATAGGCGGCCGCCGAGGCGCGTCGATGCCAGCCATCGGCATATCCGAGGGCGATGGTTGCGGTGGTCAGTGGCGCGCGCGTGACCATCGTATGGCCGTAACCCACTCCCGAACCACTGCCAACCAAGCGGGTTTGGATAACCTTGGCTTCCAGACGCAGCACCGGCAGCATCGGATTTGTCTTTCCGGGAACCGGATTGATCCCATAGAGCGCCGCCCCCGGTCGGGCGATATCGTAATGATAAGCCGGGCCCAGATGGATACCGGATGAATTCGCAAGCGAGGCTGGCGCATCGGGGAGCAGTTTGCGCAAGCGTTCGAATTCAAGCCGCTGCGCTTCGTTGGCAGGGTGGCCCGGTTCATCGGCACACGCCAGATGGCTCATAACCATCGCCACTTCGATGCCATCGAATGCCTGGGGATCTGCGGCGATTGTCTCAACCTCAACGGAGGACAGCCCCAGCCGTGCCATGCCGCTGTCAACTTGAATCGCCGCTGGCAAGCGTCGGTTGATGCGGCCCGCCGCCACGCACCACGCTGTCAGTTGTTGCGTACTATTGACGACAGCTACAAGGTCGGCGGCAATGGCATCGTCTTCCGCGCCGGACGGTATTCCGTTCAAGATGTAAATTGCTGCGGACGGGCCAAGAACTGCGCGCAGCCTGATTCCCTCGCCGATATGTGCAACGAAGAACGTAGCGCAACCCTCTGCCTGCAAGGCCAGAGCTACTTGCGCCACACCAAGCCCATAGCCATCGGCCTTGACCACACCGGCGCAGCGTGTGCTGCCCAGTTCTTTGCAAAGACGCTGATAGTTCATGCGGATCGCTGCGAGATCTATCGTGAGGACAGCACCAGCCTCGGCAGCGTCGGGCGTCGTTTCAATAGAGAGGGTTGCCGCGTTCGTATTCAATTCGGTTGGTCTAGCTCCGATAACGTCGCGTTATTGGGACGATTTCTGGCAATGACTGCAATGCGGTAAAAGGTATCGGCTGATCACGCCGCCAAATGCCCAAAAGCAGCCACTACCTGATCATATACCTTGCGTTTGAACGGCACCACCAGTTCCGGGAGATCGTGCATTGGTCGCCACTCCCATTGATCGAACTCTGCCGTATGGCCGTTGGGCGGTGGGTTGATCCTGATCTCACTTTCGTCGCCGTCAAAGCGAAAGGCGAACCATTTCTGTGTCTGGCCGCGATATTTTCCTTTCAAAGCGATGCCAACGAGGTCAGACGGCAGATCGTAATTGATCCAGTCCGGCGCCTCGGCGACCAATGTCAGCTTTTCCATGCCGGTTTCTTCAAAGATCTCACGCCGTGCCGCCGGCATTGGGTCTTCACCCTTGTCGATACCTCCTTGCGGCATTTGCCAAAGCTTGTCAGTGTTGGCAAATTCGCTATCGGCCTCGGCAATGCGATGCCCGGTCCAGACAAGTCCGGCGTGGTTCAACACCACAATGCCGACACATGGCCGGTAGGGCAAAATTTCAGGATCGGCCGGTTTGTTTTTGGGCATTCCTCACCGCTTCTCCGGGTCGCTCGAAACAGCCGAGATAGGCACGATCTCGATACCGCGCTTCTTGGCTTCACTGACCCATGATGTAACTGCATCGACAGTGAGTGCGAACGCTGACCCGGTACCGATAGCAAAGCCCTTGGCGCGCGCGGTTGCCTCCAGCTCGTCGAGCTTTTTCAAGATGGCACCGCGGTCTGCAACGGCATCGATCTGGGTATCGGCAACCGCAAGCGGCACTCCATCCTTCAAAGCCAGTTCAGGTGCCAGGCTGCGAGCCGACGAACCATCATCGAGGTAGCCGAGCCCGCGCTTGCCAAGTTCAGCCATGACAGGACCCATAGCCTCCGCATCGGCAGAAAAACGCGCGCCCATATAATTCATGACGGCTGTATAATTCGTCGTGCGTGACAGAACCCAGCGTAAATTCTTGAGGTTTTCCTCGGCCGTAGCTGCGACTGTCAGCGTATTGCGCCCGGGATTGACGTTCGGATAATCGAACGGTTCAAGCGGCATCTGCATGACGATTTCATGGCCTTGGCGCCGCGCCGCTTCCATCCAGCGGCCAATGCTGTTGCCCTGCGAGGCAAAAGCGAGCGTCACTTCGGGTGGTAGTTTGGCAATGGCTGCCTGTGTTCCGGTTTGCGATACGGCGAGGCCACCAATGACGATTGCTACCCGTGCGCCGCGCCCGCCAGACCAGGGCCGCGCATAAACATCGAACGGCCGCCGGCCATCGGCAGCTCGGATGGGTAAAGACCCCGTCTGGCTATTTTCGATCAGCGCCTTGTCGGGAAGATGGGCAATGCGCAAATTCTGGCCAACCGTGGAAGGATCGTGAATCACGATGCCACCGCTTTCGGACGTATCTGCCGCGCCGGGTTGAACCTGAATGATCTTCGGTCCGTCCCGCTTTGGCGCGGTTGTGGCGTTGGGCGTCGTCGGTGCGGTTGCGGCAGAAGTCCCGGCTGGCTGCGCCGTGGCAACGATTTTTGGCGTCGAAACGGCAACAATCTCGGGTTTGCGAAACGGCCTTTCGCGCAAGGCTATCGCACCAGATGCGCCAAGCACGGCCAGCACTATCACGCTTACGACAATCGAGCCTGCGCCAAAACCAAACCTGCGGCCAGGATCGCTAGACGGACGCTTCCCTTGCCCAAGCGGGCGTTCGATCTCATTTTGGGCATCAGGCAAGCCGCATCTCCGCCAAATGTCTTGGTTCCCGAATCAAACTGCCGGGATCTTAAGACCCCGGCAGCATCGCATTGCTTCAATCAGACAGCTACACAATTCGATCCGCTTACTGGTTCAGCACCGCCTTGTCTGGATTTGGCGGAAAAGCGGGGTCTGTCTTTTCACCGCGAAGAAGCTGTTCGGCGTAGATCAATTGCAGATCGTCTTTCGGTTCGGGTGGCACATAAGCTGCCGAACCGGAACCGGTCGAGCTTTCATCTGCACCCTTGATGTGGCCCTTGAGATCCGACTCGCCGCGGGTAAGGTCACGCCCCTGCAACTCGGCTGGCAATGGCTGGTCCACCTTGATGTCAGGCGTGATACCCTTGCCCTGAATCGATTTTCCCGACGGCGTGTAATAAAGTGCCGTTGTCAGGCGCAACGCGCCATTTTCGCCGAGCGGGATAATGGTTTGCACAGACCCCTTGCCGAACGACTGTGTGCCGACAATCGTCGCGCGGCGCAGATCCTGCAATGCACCGGCAACGATTTCCGAAGCGCTGGCCGAGCCACCATTGATCAGCACCACCAGCGGCTTACCGTTGATGTCGTCACCAGCCTTGGCGTCAAACCGGGTCACGTCCTTGGGATCGCGTCCACGCGTCGAAACAATCTCGCCGCGGTCCAGGAACGCATCCGAAACGCTTACGGCCTGATCGAGCAGGCCACCGGGATTAAGGCGCAGGTCAAGAACATAGCCCTTCAGCTTGTCTTTTGGGATCTGCTTGTTGATCGTCTCGATTGCCGTTTCGAGATCGTCATAGGTCTTCTCGGTAAAGGACGTGATCTTCATGTAACCGATGTCATTTTCGACACGGTACTTGACCGCCTTGACCTTGATGATGGCGCGCACAACGCTCACTTCGATCGGCTTGTCCGCACCTTCGCGCAGGATGGTCAGCTTGATTGGCGAATCGACTGGCCCGCGCATCTTCTGGACGGCATCATTGAGTGTAAGCCCGCGCACCTCTTCGCCATCGATCTTGGCGATATAGTCGCCCGCGAGCACACCAGCCTTGGCTGCCGGCGTGTCGTCAATCGGCGTAATGACCTTGACGAGATCATTTTCCATGGTCACTTCGATGCCAAGACCGCCGAATTCGCCCTTGGTCTGGACACGCATATCCTGAGCTTGTTCGGCGTTCATGTAGGATGAATGAGGATCGAGCGAAGTCAACATGCCGTTGATCGCGTTCTCAACCAGTGCCTTGTCGTCGGGCGGGGTCACATATTGCGCCCGCACGCGTTCGAAAATGTCACCGAAGATCGCCAATTGCTTGTAGGTTTGCGAGCTCGCTGCATTCGCTGCCGAGCCAGAAGTGCCATAAACCAGGCTCATTGCTGATGCGCCCATCAGCACACCGGCAAATAGTAGCGAGATTTTCCGCATTATTTCACGTCCTTCCAGAGTATCGATCCGCCCACCACGGGGTCGGATCGACGGGTTTTCCATCTTTGCGAAACTCGACATAGAGCTCCGGCGTGAGATTCACATTCTGTGCTGCAGAGGTGCTTGCCACCCTAGCCTCACCCATAGTTCCAATTGGCTCTCCCGCGAGCACAGCTTGGCTGGACGCGACGGTCAATTTACCCATTCCCGCCAACACGACATGATAACCGTCGCCGGCGTCGAGGATCAAGAGTTGACCATAAGAGCGAAATGGTCCCGCATAAAGTACTTTCCCATCCGCTGGCGCGGTGACGATTGCGCCTGATTGTGTCGCAACCATGTCACCGAGCATCACTGCTCCGTTACCGTCATCGGCACCGAATTGGCGCTTTATCTTGCCGAAGACGGGCAGAGCAACCTGACCGATAAGCGTAGAAAACGGCGCTTGTTGGACAAGTTGATTGGCTTTGGGTATCGGAGCTTCGGGCTTGCCGGCCTGCTCAGCTGATTCGCGCTGCCTTTGTGCGTTCTGTTCCAGCGATGCGATCAGGTCTTTCAAGCTTTGGGCTTTTGCGGCTAGTTCCTGCGCATGGGCCTGTTCAGCGGCAAGCGCAGACTGTGTATCGGCCTGGAATCGTTTCTTGGCCTCCAACAACATCGTGAGGCGCTTTTTTTCTTCGACCTGATCGGTGACCGCTTCGGTAAGCCTTACCCGCTCCGTCTCAATGGAGGCGGTGACACGCGCATGCTCTTTTAGATCACCCACCAATATATCCGCCTGCTCTCTCAGTTCGGGGACCACAGCACCAAGCAGGATGGCGCTGCGCACCGAAGACAAGGCATCTTCCGGCGTTACCAGAATTGCGGGCGGCGGGTTTATGCCCATGCGTTGCAGCGCGCCAAGAACTTCAGCCAGCACATCGCGCCGGGAAGCGAGAAGAACCCGGATCTTCTTTTCCTGATCTTTCAGTCTTTCAAGCTTGTCGCCAATATCGCCAATGTCCTGACTGAGCTTCTGCTCGGTTTTGGCCGACTGGATCAGGGCTGAGGTGATGCTCGCATAATCCTTCCTGACAGAAGCAATGTCTGCGGCAAGTTTCGATAGCCGTTCCGAAGAAAGCGTGATTTCATTCGAAACCCGTTCATATTCGGCCCTGCTGCGGTCAGGATCAGGTGTATCGTCGTTGAGGGGGGATTGCGCGACCGCAGCCCCAAGGCACAAGGCAAGCGCAGCCGCTGCCGTGCCGCAGCGGACCAACCAAACGCCCAAATTCGAATTCTGGCTGTCAAACATTCGGTATCGACATTAGGGGTCGCTTCGTTAACGAACCTTCAACCATCTTCCTCATCCTGCGCACCGCCGATGCGCAGCAAAGAGAGACGTGTTGTTATTCGGATTTGGCACGTCTGCCGGTCATCTGTTCAATAAGGATTCGGTAAAAAAGATGCGGTGTAGGACCTTCTGTAATCGGCTTCATACCACCCGGCTCCCACCAATTCGCATGTTTGCTCAATAGTGACCAAGCGTGATCACGCTCGCGTTTCCAGCCGATTCTATCAGGTAATTCTTCATAGCGGCCATTTACGACGACGCTGCTCCATTCGCGCTGTACGCCAGATTCATGCACCTGGACACAGACGAGCGGGTTGGTGCGCATCCAGTCGATTTTCTGGCCGATAAGGGAAAAGCCGTAGAGATAAACGCCTTCCAGGGCGAAATGGATTGGTACGACATAGGGTTGGCCATCCCTGCTACAGGCCAGATGACCCAATCGTGCAGATGACAGGATTGCAGTACATTCCGCTTTGGTGAGTTCTGCAATGACCATGTTGCGTCTCCGAAGCAATGCAAGTTTTCAGAAATTCCGATACCGGCCACGTTTGGCCAAAGCAATACCGACTGCTCGTACGAGCAAATTGGTGTCCACGGCAGGATTCGAACCTGCGACCCCAGGATTCATACCACTTCGGCTTCCGCCGCCGCCTTCCAGATGGAGGCGTTTGTGGTCTGGACTGTCCCTTCACCATAGGCCAATGGCCATTAGGCGCCACCCGTCCAGTCTCTACACCTTCCCGGCAACCGGGCTTGGCTCGGGATTGGCTGGCCGCATGCGCAGCTTGAGCGTTCCCCGACTTTGAGCGGATTCACCGCATCGTTTCCTGACGCGGTGCCCAATTTCCTTTAGGAATCCTGTGCTCTATCCGACTGAGCTACGTGGACTTGAGCGGCTTGTACCAAGCTTCAAGGCAGGCGTCATCTCCAAATTTCAGCAAAATGCTGGCCGCAACTTATAATCGAAAATAACGCGATACGGCAACCTTAACTGGAGAGCGCGGTTTCAGCCAGCTTGACCCAGTAGCTCACGCCATGGGCAATCGCTTCATCATCGAAGTCGTATTCGGCATTGTGGAGACCGGCACTACTGCCATTGCCGATAAATATAAAAGCGCCAGGTCGAGCCTCGAGCATGTAGGAAAAATCCTCACCGCCCATCACCGGAGGCATAGCGCGGTGAACATGCGCCTCGCCGGCAACGTCTGCTGCAATGTCACTGGCAAAAGCGGTCTCCTCGGGATGGTTGAAGGTGACGGGATAATTGGCGTCGAAATCGACCTCGATGATTGCATCGAAGGTCGCGGCGATACCGGCGCAGATGCCACGCAGACGCACCTCGGCGTGTCTGGCGACCTCCTTTCTCAACGTACGAACAGTGCCGGCGATTTCGGCAGCCCCCGGAATGACATTATAAGCATCGCCCGCATGGAATTTGGTCACTGAAACAACCACAGACTCGACCGGATCGACATTGCGTGAAGCGATGGTCTGCAAGGCCACCACCAGATGGCTGGTGATAACAATCGGGTCGATCGTGGCTTGCGGCATGGCTGCATGACCGCCTCGACCCTTGACACGTATCGTGAATTCGGCAGTCGCCGCCATGATCGGACCTGGACGGATGGCGAACTGGCCAATCGGCAGACCCGGTAGATTATGCATTCCAAATACTTTTTCGATACCGAAACGTTCCATCAGGCCGTCCTTGACCATCTCGTTACCGCCGCCGCTGCCCTCTTCAGCTGGCTGGAAAATCACCGCGACGTCGCCCGCAAAGTTACGTGTTTCGGTGAGGTATTTGGCTGCGCCGAGCAGCATTGCCGTATGACCGTCATGACCGCAGGCATGCATTTTGCCTGCATTGACCGATGCGTAGGGCTTTCCGGTGATCTCATTGATCGGCAGGGCATCCATATCGGCGCGCAGGCCGATCGTCGGGCCATTCCCCGTCCGCCCGCGAATGACGCCGACCACACCTGTCCTGCCCAATCCGGTGACAACATCGTCACAGCCGAATTCTTTCAGCTTCCCGGTAACGAAGGCGGCCGTTTCCAGCACATCAAAATCAAGCTCGGGGTTTTGGTGCAAGTGTTGTCGCCAGGCCGTAATTTCGGCCTGCATTTCAGCGGCGCGGTTGAGGATTGGCATGTTCTTATCAAACTCGCATTGGGTGCGGCACAATTCTCCGCAATCGTGATAGGCGTTCACTTTGCCATGTTGGCGTCACATAGGCTAAATAGCACCGGCAACCATATGTGGGCTCAAGACTTCGGCAACTCGACTATGGGATATTACGGAGCCGAAGGCGAATACGGCAAGAGGCGATTTCGGATTTCATGATGACAAGCAGGCATTTTCTGAAACTGATTCTTTCGGGCGTGATCGCGCTGGCGGCAAATATAGTGCCTGCGTTTGCCAATCCCACAATTCTGTTCGATCTCAAGAGCGGTGATGTTATTCAGCATCAGGAGGCATTCAAGCGCTGGTATCCAGCTTCGTTGACCAAACTGATGACTGCTTATGTTACGTTTCGCGCGGTTGCCGCCGGTGAAGCGGCTCTCGATTCGCCAATCAAGATGACGCGACACGCTGCCAGCCAGCCACCGAGCAAGATGGGGTTCAAGGCGGGTGTGGTCATGCGGCTCGACAATGCAGTCGAGATGATGTTGGTCAAATCGGCCAACGATGTCGCCATGTCCATTGGTGAGAATATCGGCGGGTCACAGGCGGAATTTGCCGAACGCATGAATGCCGAAGCGCATCGCCTTGGTATGACGGGAACGCATTTCGTCAATCCCAACGGATTGTTTGCGCCCGAAAATTACACGACCGCACGCGACCTTGCCTTGCTCGTCACCGCACTTCGCCGGGATTTCCCGCAATACACTTCGTGGTTTTCAATCGAAGGGCTTGCTATCGGCAAACGCAAAATTCCGAACTATAATCTGCTCGTCGGGCGCTATCCCGGCGCGGATGGAATGAAAACCGGTTTTGTCTGCGAATCGGGCTTCAACATGATTGGCTCGGCCACTCGCAATGGGCGAACGCTGGTTGCTGTCGTGCTTGGCGAACGCTCGGCGATCAGCCGTGCCGAAGCAGCCGCAGCTCTGCTCGATCGAGGATTTGCCGCGCCGGCTGGCGGGTCAACTACGATTTCATCACTCCAGCCATATGGCGACAGGCTTTCCGTCAACAATTTGCGGGCGGAAATCTGCACGAAAAAACCGGCATCAAAGCAATCCGAGGCGGCAGCAGCAGCCAAGAAGGGTGAACCAAAATCTATCTACCGGGTAAGACTTAAAGCACCAAAGCTGGTTGCTGTGGGAGTTGGTGATGCCAGCGGCCCGTTGCCTAAAGCCATGATCGGGCGAGTAGAATATGCGGATGTGCCGATTCCCGACTGGCGACCCGATCTGCCGCCACCATCGATTAGTGAGGCAACCGCCGAAGGTGACGAAACGGCAAAGGATTTTTGACGGCAATGGAAGCAGCATTCCCCATTCCTGTCTCGGTGATTACGGGCTTCCTTGGGTCCGGCAAGACGACATTGCTTAACCGGCTGCTCAAGGAGCCTCTGCTTTCTGACACCGCTGTTATCATCAATGAGTTCGGCGATGTGGCGATCGATCATCTTCTGGTCGAACAGGCGTCGGACGGGATTATCCAACTGTCGGATGGGTGTCTGTGCTGTACCGTGCGTGGTGAATTGGTCGACACGTTGGCGGAACTGGTCGACAGGGTTCAAACCGGCCGCATCGCGCGATTGGCGCGCATTATCATCGAAACCACAGGCCTTGCCGATCCGATCCCGGTTCTTCAATCGATCATGGCCCATCCTGCTTTGGCACAAGCGTTGCGTCTGGATGGAGTTGTCGCCATGGTGGATGCCGTCAACGGTGAAGCAACGCTCAATGCCCATATCGAAGCGGTGAAGCAAGCAGCAGTTGCGGACCGCATTGTTATTACCAAGTCCGATCTTGTTACCGATCGAGGCGAGATTGACAGCCTGCGTGCGCGGTTGCGTCATCTCAATGAAGGCGCAACAATGCACGATGTTGCGCAAGCTGGCGTGGCCGAGCTTTTTGACTGCGGGCTTTACAATCCCGCCACCAAATCCGCTGACGTTCGTCGCTGGCTAGGTGAGGCAGACAACGGCGCGCACGATCATGAGCATCACCACCACCACGATGGCCACGATCATGATCACCATCATGACACGCGTGTGCGCACACATTCGCTCATTCACGATGGACCGGTTCCGTTTTCTGCTATCGAGATGTTTCTCGATCTGTTGCGCTCCACACATGGAGACAGCCTGCTTCGCATGAAGGGCATCATCGAACTTGCCGAAGACCCGTCACGACCACTTGTTATTCACGGTGTTCAAAAAACTCTGCATCCCCCGGCAAGACTCATGGCATGGCCTGACGAGCGGCGTGGCACACGACTGGTGCTGATCACAATAGACATGCCGGAAGATTATATTAGCCGGCTATTTTCGGCGCTTACCAACCAGCCTTCGATTGACACACCAGACCGTGCCGCCTTGAGCGATAACCCTTTGGCGATCGCCGGGCGATAGAGCGATTACGCTCCGCGTTCGACCAGAAACCGATGGCCGCCATCGACCACAATTGTCTCGATCAGACGATGGCCCTTTTCAGTGCAGAACATCGGCACGTCGATTGTGGCAAGCGGATCTGTGGTTTCGAGCCAAAGCCGACTACCAGGTGCCATCGCGTCGAGGCGCTTGCGCGCTTTGAGCACAGGCAGCGGACAATTGAGCCCTTTGAGATCATAAATGGCAACGCTGTCAGTCACGGGTCAATTCAGCCGCCAAACATGCCGAGAAGGCGGTTTTTCAGCTTTGAGACCGTGCCATTCGGCTCTGCCGTCTGCGGTTCAGCACCCGCCGGAGCCGGAACCGTCGCTGTCGTCAACGGATTTGCAGAACCATTCTCGGCCACCGCCTGTTTGGCCGCTTCCTTTTCAGCCGCTGCCAGTGCCTTGGCGGCCGCTTTTTCGGCCTTGGCCGCGACAATCGCCGCAGCTTTTTCTTCCTCGGCCTTTTTCTTGGCGGCTTTTTCGGCGTCCAGCTCCGCCATCTTGCGGCCCGCGGGCGAATCGATTCGGCCCATACGCGTCGTTTCCGTCATCTTGCCAGCCCCATCGAGTGATGGAGGCTCCACAGGTACGCGCTCGCCGCGCCCCCGCTTTCTGGTCCATTCGGAAACGATACTGGCTTCCTTCATTCCCGCGATAGTTGGCTTGAGTGCCGGGCTCGACATATTGATCGCACTGTTGAAGGCCGCATCATAGCGTTTCTGGTAAGCACTATACGCCGTCTTCAGAGATTCCGGTTGCACTGAGGACGGGCATGTACCGGTTGGATTGAATGTCGCGCCATCTGCTGCAATCTGGTTGAAAACATAGCGCTTCTCGCAGACGTCCACTTTCGGTGGCACCTTTGTGACCTCGAAATTGTCGTAGCCGACTTTCAACATCTTCCAGAAGGGATAGTTCGGGTCGTTGCGGTATCGCGCCATATTGGCCGCAGTCATGCGAAACGGAAATGCCTGAATCTGGAACTCGGTCTGCCCGCCTTTGAAGGCATCGCGCCCGAAAGCATAGATTTCCTCAATCTGCGGATCGGTCATGGAGTAGCAGCCCGCCGAAGAGCAGGCACCGTGCACCATCAGGTTAGAGCCGGTGCGCCCATTGGCCCGATCATAAGCGTTGGGATAGCCCATATTGAACGCAAGATGGTAGCTGGAGTTGGGGTTCATCTGCGAAGGCCTGACAGTGTAGAACCCCTCTGGGGCCTGACGGTCGCCTTCGGTGAATTTCGGCCCCAACTGGCCTGACCATTTGCAAATGTCGTAATTGGCGATGATGTCGTAGCGGCCATTGCTCTTGGCCTTCCATATCTCCAGCTTGCCTTCTTCCTTGAAGATACGCGCCATCACTGGCGATGTCCGCGACATGCCCTTGCTTTTCATTTGCGCCAGAATCCTGGCAGGCAATTGCTTGTTGGCGTGATGGGGCGCGAAATTACCGACTGACGATTCGGTACAGCCGGCCACGCCGAGGGCGGCAATCAGAAGTCCTGCACGGGCAAACGAAGCTAACATGGACCAGATATCGTCTTTTTGCTCTCGCGACGCGTTTCAATAACCGGCGCATACCACAATTGGGGTTGGCGGACTCTATGCCCGTTAACCTTGAAAATTCCTTACTGCAAGAGACCCGAAGCTCCCACCAGCCACTTTATTGGGGCCTTGTAGCGGCAATTTTGTGACGAAAATGCTCCACTTGGTCACATCATCGGCAATTCGACCGTGCTTTTTGATGCCGTCATTTGCCAAATATCTCGCTAATAAGCTCGTCTGCGGACCGGGTGCGGCAATAATGGCCTCGCATGGATTCGATTGAGGTCTCGTGGTTCTCGACCGTCTCGGCGGCGCAGCAGTCCTCAACCTGCGTCACCAGGAAACCGCGATCGGCGGCATCACGAATGGCGGATTCCACGCATTGGTCGGTTACGACGCCATAGACGACCAGGTACTCGATGCCTAGATTGCGTAACACATATTCAATGTTGGTGCAGTTGAAGATACCCGACGCCGTTTTCGGGATGACGATTTCGTCGCCGCGGGGGCCAACCTCATCAATTACCTTCGCTTCCCATGAGCCTTTGGGAACGTTCAGACCGGAAATTTTGTGGTCCAGGCTGCGGTCGCGCCCGTCGCGAGTGAGGCTTTCAATCACCGTAAAGATGATTTCGATACCTGCTTGCCGGGCTGCTGCTTGCAGACGCGCCTGATTGGGGATGACGACATCGGCGATGCGCTCATAAAAGTCGCGTTTGTCGGCGTGGATCGATCCCGGTGTGCGTGCAGAAGCCAGAATATCGGCATTGAACTCGCCATTTTGCATATCGATGTTCAAAACCGCCGTACGGGTCGCAACGAAACCGCGCTCGCGATAAGCACCGTTCGGTGCGAATATGTCTGGTAGGGCAGGCAAGGCAAGCTCCTTCGTCAGAGAAGAATATGGTATTGGATTGTAATAGGAATTACGAATGTTGGAAGATACCATGATGATGTTTCTGAATTATCCTTCGCAGAAGGAAGTGAGGGCGGTATGACCAAGTCTGAAAAGAAGAGCGGGAGTCGCCCCGACGCCCCTGTCGAAAGAGCCACACTGGCCGACCGCGTTGTGGCAAGCCTGCCTTCGCTCAGCACGGCCGAACGCCGCGCCGCACGTGCCCTTCTGGCACGTTATCCGACGACCGGCATGGAAACGGTGGCATTGTTTGCCGAGCGCGCCAAGGTAAGCGCGCCGACGATCCTGAGGTTCGTGGCAAAACTTGGCTTCTCCGGCTATCCGGATTTTCGCCGTGCCCTGCGTGTTGAAATGGAGGCGCAGACCGAATATCCGCTAACCAGGCGTCAGGCGGTCGGCCCGTTCGACGCAAATCAGCCGGCTGCATTCGGTGCCCTTGCACGCGGGCTTGTTGAGGTCGTCGAAAACTCTCTGGCCATGGCAATTGAAACTGATGTCGAGCGGCTGACCGACATGCTCATCGACGAGCGGCGGCAGGTTTTCCTGTTTGGCGGAGATTTTACCGAACCCGCTGCCCGGCATCTGGAATTCCATCTGCGCAAGATGCGTGGCCGCGTTCGCCTGTTTTCACAAGGCCTGCCGCACCGCGCCGACGAACTGGCCGAGCTTCGCCGGCGCGACGTTGTAATTCTATTCGATATCCGTCGCTACCAGCCCGATACCACCCGTACTGCCGAGGTGGCCAAGGAGCTTGGTGCAGTTGTGGTGCTATTCACGGACCAATGGATGTCGGACGTCGCCCAGGTGGCCGATATCGTCCTGCGTGCCCGCGTGGATGTACCCTCGCCATGGGATAGCCTCATCGGGTTGATCGGCATCGTCGAGCTGGTTGCACTATCGGTCGATGCCCGAAAGTGGCCTGTCGCCCAAGCCCGCTACGAGACGATCGAAAGCGTGCGCGCAAAACTGCTGCGCTAGTATCACGTATCTAAAATTCGCATCATTGTTCGAGGGATGCTGTACGAATTTCGGATTCGATAGGGACACTAGAAAACTTATGATTCTAGCGCGGTTCTAGTGCATGTCACCCAAAAGTGTGCAGCGGTTTTTCAGATAACGACATGCACAAGAACAAAGGCTTGAAGCACCCTGCGTGAATCCCTTTGAGATGCGATGTGCTTTAGGATTTAAAGTTCGTATCGGAGACCTCAAAATCAAATGTAACGAACACCAAGCCCACCACACCAGATCACGATGGTTAGAGGCGGAAAGTCGCTTCCACTCCTGATCATCACGCACTAGCAGCCATCTTCAAGCTGTGCAGGCTCACATTCGACAATGCAGCACCGAACACCGCCAGGTATTGGCGAAAACGCCTGCATGTCGATATGTTGCTAAATATTACATAATTTGACGTTCTTTGCCGTCTTGTAATATTTTAATCTATCATGTTAGCTTCAAGGCGACTGGGGTTCTGTGAGGGGGAGGTAGATGACAATCAAGCGCGAGACGATCATTACCGTCTGCTGCAGTGACATCGCCGGCCAGGTCCGCGGGAAGGGATTCCCGGAAAGGGACATGGAAAACCGTCGCCGATTCGGCGTTGGCTGGACTCCCACCAACATCATGATCAACTGCTTCGGCCGCATACCCGCCACGCCGTTCGGCGCTGAAGGGGACTTGATGCTTGTACCCTCTCCTGACGGCGATATCACACTGGATTATGGCGATGGGGGACCGGTGGAGCATATCGTACTCGGCGATATCCTGACCATGTCCGGTGAGCCGTGGGAGTGCTGTTTGCGCGGCCTGCTCAAGCGCGCGCTCGCAACACTGAAGGAAGAGACGGGCCTTGGGCTGCTTGCCAGCTTCGAGCATGAATTCTGGATCGATGGCGGTGAGGAGCGGTCCGGCGATTCCTACGCTGCCAGCACATTGCGAGGCCTGGAGCCCTTCATCGGCGATTTTGTCGGCGCACTGCGCGCCAACGACATCCCGCCCGACACCTTCCTGCCGGAATTCGGCCCGCGTCAATACGAGATCACCGTCGATCCAGCCGAAGGGCTTCTGGCCGCTGATCAAGCGGTGAAGTTGCGTGAAATCGGCCGCTCTGTCGCGCGCCGCCACGGCTACCACCTCAGCTTTTCTCCAGTTGTGACGCGCGGCATCGTCGGCAATGGCGTTCATATCCATTTCAGTCTGGTCGATGCCGAGGGTAACCCCGTTGCCTATGAAGCCGGAAAGCCTGGTGGCCTTAGTGTGGTCGGTGCCTCTTTCGCCGCCGGTATCCTGCGCAACGCCCGCGCCCTTTGCGCGGTGACAGCACCCAGCGTCATCTCTTACGAGCGGCTGAAACCGCATTCCTGGTCGGCCTACTACGCCAATCTTGCGGATCGCGACCGCGAAGCATTGCTGCGCATCTGCCCATATCCGGAATTGGCTGGCGTCGATGTCGCCAAGCGCTACAACCTCGAATATCGAGGGGCGGATGCCACCGCGAGCCCCTATCTGCAACTTGCAATGATGGTGTTTGCCGGGCTCGCCGGTATTCGCGATGGCTTACCCGCTCCCTACATTTCGAGCGGCGATCCCGGCATGCTTTCGGATGGCGAACGTACACGGCTCGGGATTCAGGATTTGCCACACGACCTTGGCGAAGCACTTGACGCATTGGAGGCGGATGCGGATGCCATGGAGTGGCTCGGGCCGACGCTTTCGAAAGCCTATCTCATGCACAAGCGTGGTGAGATCGCGATGGTGGCCGACACCGACATCGACGAGCTGTGTCGCACTTACGCCAAGGCCTACTGACGATGACCAATAGGCTTGCACGATCGCCGACGCTTCTGGGCCAAACTGATCCAGCGCCGGTCGGTTTGCGCAATTCCGAGAGGAATTCGCCGTTTTTTCTCATCTGCGATCATGCCGGTAACGCTGTTCCCGACGCTCTCCATGAGCTCGGATTGGAACGAGCAGAGCTTGATCGGCACATCGGCATCGATATTGGTATACTCGGCGTGTCGGAGCGCCTTTCGGATATTCTTGGCGCGCCGTTGGTATTTCAGCGCTATTCACGCCTGGTCGTGGAATGCAACCGACGGCCGAACGCCCCTGATTTCGTCGCCACCGTCTCCGATGGCACCCGGATTCCGGAAAATGCCGGTATTTCAGACGAGGATCGCGCCCGCCGCGCAAGCGAAATTTCCGAGCCCTATCACAATGAGATTGTTTCGCGCCTCGATGAAAGAAAAGCGACTGGCCGACCAACCATTCTGATCTCGATGCATTCGTTCACGCCTTCGCTGCTGGCAAACCCGTCACCGCGCCCGTGGCATGTCGGCCTTTGCTACGGTGCCGACCGGCGCTTCACCATGCCTGTGCTGGATGCGCTCGACATGGAGCCTGGTCTGAGCGTCGGTCGCAACGAGCCCTACGGCGTAAACATGATGGTGGACTATTCCGTTCCGGTTCATGGCGAGGAACGAGGCCTGCCTTATGTGGAGTTCGAGATCCGTCAAGATTTGATCACCTGCATCAACGAGCAGGCGGAATGGGCGGGGCGCATCGCCCGGGTTCTGAACGCGGCCTATGCAACCTATGCGGTAGGTGCGCCATGAGCCGAAACCATCCTCTCGACCGCGCTACGCCGATTGATCCAGCCAAAACCGCCATCCTTTTGATCGACACGCAGGCCGGCATTTTCCATCCCGAGGCCGAAGGCACCCGCCCGTTCTTCTTTCAACAGGCGCGAGACATCGCCATTCCCAACATGGCGCGCCTGATCGCCGCCGGAAGGGTGGCCGGAACCGAGGTCGTCTACACGGTGATCGAAAGCCTGACGCGCGACGGCCGTGACCGCAGCCTCGACTACAAGCAAACCGATTTTCATTTCGCGCCCGGCAGCCAGCAGACCCACGTCATCGAGGAGCTGCGCCCCGGCGAGGACGACATCATATTGCCCAAGACCTCGTCCAGCCTCTTCAACTCCACGATTTTCGAATATCTCCTGCGCAATATCGGTCTCGACACGGTCGTCGTGACCGGCTTCCTTACCGACCAATGCATCGACCATACTATCCGTGACGGTGCCGACCGGGGATTTCGCATGATCTGTCCGGGTGACGCTTGCGCAACCGATAGCCAGGAGCGTCATGATCGGGCGCTCTCCGCATTCAAGGGGTATTGCCGGCAGGCAACTACCGCTGAACTGGTCGCGGAATTGCAAGCCGCAATCGACGGGAGGCATTGATGGCTGGCGAAGCGGTGACATTACAAGTTGAAGCGACGCCGCCACCACTCATTTTGCGCACGTCCGGTCTGACCAAAGCGTTCCGCGGTCTCGTCGCCCTCAAGGATCACACCATTGAACTACGCGAGCGGGAAATCATGGGGGTAATCGGCCCCAATGGCTCGGGCAAAAGCACGTTCTTCAACCTCATTACCGGATTTTCCAGACCAAATGCCGGTCAGATCGAGTTCAGGGGTCGATCCATTATCGGCATGGCAACGGAGCGGATCGTCTCGCTTGGCATCGCGCGTACTTTTCAGGGCTCGCGTCTGTTTGCCTCCCTCACGGTGGAAGAGAATGTTCTGGCGGCGGCACAACTGCGCCACCCGATTGGCCCGCTCGACTCAGTGCTGCGCATGGCGCGCTACCGGACACGCGTCGACAAGGCCGAGGCGATTGCCGAACGTCTTCTCGACTTGATGGGACTGACGTCTCAGGCCGATCGGCGGGCTTCCGAACTTCCCTATGGCGACCAGCGGCGACTGGAGATTGCTCGCGCGTTGGCCACCGAACCGGCTCTGCTCCTGCTGGACGAGCCGGCGGCAGGTCTGGATGCCAACGAGACGAGGGCGCTTGTCGAGTTGATCCAGAGAATACGCGATTTGTTCGGCGTGACTGTGGTGGTAGTGGAGCATGATATGGACCTGATCATGGCCGTGTGCGAGCGCATTCAGGTGCTTGCGACCGGCGAGGTGATCAGCATCGGCACGCCCGAGCAGGTGCGTAACAATCCGCGTGTGAGGGAGGCGTATCTTGGCCATGCCTGAACCCACAATGCCACTGCTCTACATAGATCAACTCGAAGTCAGGTTCGGGGCCGTCAAGGCGCTGAAAGGCGTGTCCATAGAAGTCCATGAGGGCGAAGTTGTCGCTCTTGTTGGTGCCAATGGTGCGGGCAAAAGCACAACTTTGCGCACAATATCGGGCCTCTCGCGGCCGCGCTCAGGCAAAATCGATTTCTCCGGCAAATCGATCGCGGGACGCCAGCCGCCACAGATCGTCAAGCTCGGCATCGCCCATTGCCCGGAGGGTCGGCGCCTGTTTGGAGGCCTGACAGTGGCAGAGAACCTGCGCCTCGGCGCCTGTACTCGTGACGATGGGGCCGGAGTGGCTGCCGATATGGAGCGCATGTGCGGCCTCTTTCCAATCTTGAAGCAGCGCTGGCGTCAGCTTGCAGGAACGTTGTCGGGCGGAGAGCAGCAGCAACTGGCGCTTGCAAGGGCGCTGATGGCCAAACCACGGCTTCTATTGCTGGACGAGCCTTCCCTGGGTGTCGCGCCTCTTCTGGTACGCGGCATTTTTGATGCACTGGCTGAACTCAAGCAGCAGGGAATGACAATGTTGCTGGTCGAGCAAAACCTCAAACTCGCGCTGGAATTGGCCGACCGCGCTTACGTCCTTCGCACCGGAAGCGTTGCGCTATCGGGCCCCTCCGCAGAACTGCGCGACAGCGACCGTGTTGCCCAGGCTTATCTGGGAGCTGCCGAATGAGCGGCTACGAATACATCATCCAGCAGATCGTCAACGCAGTTAGCCTTGGCAGCCTCTACGCGCTGGTTGCGGTGGGCCTGTCGATCGTCTTCGGCGTGCTGCGCTTGACCAATTTTGCCCATGGCGACGTCATGATGGTGGGCGCCTTTACGACCGTGCTCCTCAACGCAGTCGGCCTGCCCTTTGTGCCGGCAATGGTGGCCGGCGTGATTGGCGCGGCACTAGCTGGTTTCCTGATCGAGCGCATCGCCTACCGACCGGTCCGCGATGCACCGGATGTGACGCGGCTGCTCACCAGCCTGGCCGTGACCTACATCCTGGAAAATCTCGGCATTTTGCTCTTTACTTCCTCCCTCGAAATTTCCCGCTGCCGGAGATGCTCAACAACTCCTGGCAATTGTCGGGGGAGCCATCACTTTCACCAACATCAACCTGCTCACCATCGCGATGACCTTCATCTCGCTGCTCGTGCTCGGCTGGTTCATCACCCGCACCACGACGGGCCTCGGCATGCGTGCAGCCGCCGAAGACATGTCAGCTGCCCAATTGGTCGGGCTGGATGTCAACCGGCTGATAATCGTGGCCTTCCTCGTTGCGTCGGCCTATGCGGGTATAGCAGGGGTGCTTTGGGCCGCGCAGGCCGGCGTGGTGCAACCACAGATGGGCTTCACACCGCTGCTCAAGGCTTTCGTCGCGGCCATTATCGGCGGCTTTGGCTCGATAGCGGGGGCCCTGCTTGGTGGTTATGTACTCGGCGCGCTGGAAATCTTCATCGTGGCGTTCTTGCCGAGCAGCGTATCCTCCTATCGAGACGCCATCGTCTTCACCATTTTGATCGCGTTTCTGCTGGTGCGGCCCGGCGGGCTGCTTCAGCCAAACAGGGAGATCAAACTGTGAGCGGCGACAAGCGCATACCCCTGGTCCTGCTGGTGGCCTGCGTCGCCGCAGCGGCGGTCGCCTACGGCGCGCCGTATATGCTGAGCGACTATTTCGTGCGCATTATCCTCCTGATCGCGCTCAACAGTATCCTCGTCCTGTCACTTTCGCTCAGTAACGGTTTTACCGGGGTCTTCTCACTCGGCCATGTTGGCTTCATTGGCGTTGGGGCCTATGTCTCGGGCATCCTGTCCGTCCCTGTGCAGCAGAAGATGGCGCTGCTTCCGCATCTCCCTTCCTTCCTCAACTGGTTCAGCCTGCCTTTCCTGCCCGCCACTCTCGTGGCCGGCCTGTTCACGGCGGTGCTCGCCGTGATCGTGGGTTACCCCCTGATGCGGCTATCCGGCTACTTTGTCTCGGTGGCGACGTTGGGCTTCCTGATCATTGTCAACGTCGTGCTCATCAACGCTTCCGACTTTACCCGTGGTGCCCGCACATTCACCGGCGTTCCACTGGAAACGACTTTACCCTGGGTATTTGCCTGGCTGGGCGTGACGCTGTTCGTGCTGGTCCGGCTTGTCTATTCGCCCTTCGGACGCTCCATGAAAGCAGTGCGCGACGACACCATCGCCACAAGCTCCATCGGCATTGGCATGCTGCGCACGCGACTCATTGCCTTCGTGGTCGGCGCGTTCTTTTCCGGTGTCGGAGGTTCACTCTACGCGCATTATCTGGGCTCATTCTCGCCCAACACCTTCTACTTCGCCATGATGATCAATCTCATCACCATGTTGGTGTTGGGCGGCATGGAATCACTGACTGGCGCGATAGTGGGTGTCGTTTGCGTGACCATCATGTCCGAGGTTCTGCGCTCGGTTGAACGCGGTTTCACAATTGGTGCCATTACAGTGCCGGCTTTGTTTGGCGCCAGCCAGATCGTTCTCGGCTTCATCTTCATCCTGATCATGATCTTCCGGCCGAAGGGGATCATGGGGGACCGCGAATTGACATTCGGGTTCACCACAAAATCGGCAAAGGCGAAACAGCAGCGAGAGGAACAAAACGCATGATCACGCTCACAAGACGCAGCACCCTCGGTCTCGGCCTGGGCGCGGCAGCCGCCGCGCTTGCCACGACCCGCACCCTATGGGCCGCAGACCCTATAAAAATCGGCTATGCCGCTAACGTAACCGGCATCCAGGCATCCCTCGACGGACCGATGCTCAACGGCGCAAAACTTGCAGCCAGCGAAATAAACGAGGCTGGCGGCGTTCTCGGACGGCCGATCGAACTCGTCATCTACGACACCAAGAGCGACGCGACGACCATTTCCACGGTCGCCAGCCAGATGATCGACAGCGATAAGGTGGACGGCATCATCGGCTTCGCTGACTCCGATTCCGTGTTGGCCATCGGCCCACAGGTGCAGACGGCAAAGATCCCGTTCATCACACCGGGCGCGACATCGCCCAAGCTACCGAGCCAGATCGGCGACGAGATATTCCTCGCGGCCTTTGGCGACAATGTACAGGCTGCTGTCGCGGCCGAATTCGCGCTGAACAAGCTAAATGCGAAAACCTGCTACCTCCTGACCGACATCGGCGCGGAATACACGACGCTTTTGTCCGACTATTTCGTTACTGCCTTCGAGCATGGCGGCGGCAAGATACTCGAACGCGACACCTACAAAACAGGTGACAAGACCTTCACTGCCCAAATTGCCAAATTGAAAGCGATGCCACAGAAGCCAGACTTCATCTTTTCATCTTCCCTTGCCGAGGAAGTCGGTCTCATCCTCAAGCAGTTGCGCCAGGCCGGCATTGACCTGCCGGTGGTAGGTGGTGATGGGTACGATTCACCTCTTCTCATCGAGGTCGGCGGCGAAGCGGCCAACAACACCTACTTCACGACCCATGCCTTCGTCGGCGAGGGGCTTCTCCGAAGGTCAAAGCCTTTGGCGATGCCTACAAGAAGGCAACCGGCAACGAGCCGGAGAACGCTTTCGCCCCGCTTGGTTACGACGCAGTGAAATTGATGGCCGACGCGATCAAGCGTGCCGGAGAACCCGATCCGGCAAAGATCCGCGACGCGCTAGCGGCGACTTCCGGGCTGCAAGGCGTCACGGGAACCATCACGTATCGTCCCGGCGTATCGGTGCCCGACAAGTCCGTGTCGGTCATTGGGGTCAAGGATAGCAAGCTCTTCTTGGCTGAAGAGGCCGCTCCGAGCTTCGTGGCGGAGCCATAAACATGACCGGCAGCAGTCTTTGGGAGCTTTATCGATCCAGCTTGGCTGGAGCGACCTTCACCGACCTGACGCATGCCTTCTATCCTGGACAGCCGCACTTTCTGGCTTTCCCGAACGAAGAACGGCGAATGGTGTTCGACTATCCGAATGGTGATCCCTTTCAGGTGCATCACTATGGCTTCGTCGGGCAATGGGGTACGCATGTCGATCCGCCTGTCCATTTCATCGAAGGTGGACGGACGCTCGACAATATCCCGGTTTCCCAGATGCTGCTGCCGCTCGTGGTCATCGACATGACCTCCAAGGTCGCGTCGAGCCCGGATTCCGTACCCGGACTCGACGACATCGAAGCATGGGAAAAGCGCAACGGGAAAATTCCCGATGGCGCATTCGTTGCACTCCGCACCGACTGGTCCAAGCGCTGGCCCGATGCCGAAAGCATGTTCAACCGGTCCGCAGACGGTGTCGCGCATACTCCGGGCTGGTCGAGAGACGTGTTGGCGTGCCTGCTGGAAGAACGCGGGGTCATCGCTGTCGGGCATGAGCAGATCGACACTGATCCGGGCATATCCACATCGGCCGGCGACTATGGGCTCGAGCGCTATTTATTGTCGCTCGATCGATGGCAGGTCGAACTCATGTGCAATCTGAACAAGGTGCCTGAGGTGGGCGCGTTGATCATGGCGTCGTGGCCGAAAGCGAAAGGCGGCTCCGGCTTTCCAGCTCGCGCTGTTGCCATTCATCGTTGAGTGGCGGCATTAAAGCACATCGCGTCTAAATGGATTCATGAGGGTGCTTTAAAGCCTTATTTTTGTGCATATCGCCCAAAACCGCTGCGCACTTTTGGGCAACATGCACTAGACACCTTTGAGGCGGCGGCACAAATCGTCAAGCTGCTCCAGTGTTCGATAGCTGATACGCACCTCGCCTCCGAGGTTCTTATGCGCAATTGCGACATTCATGCCGATGACATCTGATAACAGTTTTTCCAACGCCGCAGTGTCAGCATCCTTCTCGACTATCTTCTTTGCGGCCTTACCCTCACGCGGGGAGACACTAGGGGCCTGTGCGAGCGCCTCGGCCTGCCGGACCGAAAGTCCATCTTCAACAATTCGCATCGCCAGGCGCGCGGGATCTTGTGCTGTAATAAGGGTTCGCGCATGGCCTGCCGATAACGCACCATCGACCAACATATCCCTGATAACGTCCGGAAGTTTGAGCAATCTCAATGTGTTAGCTACATGGCTCCGGCTTTTGCCGATGACCTGACCGAGATCGGCCTGACTATAGCTATGGTCGTCAATCAGTTGCTGATAGCCAAGTGCTTCCTCGACCGGATTTAAATCGGCACGCTGCACATTTTCAATGATTGCCAATTCGAGCGCTGTGCGGTCATTTACATCGCGGACAATGACCGGAATTTCCGCAAGTCCGGCACGTTGCGCTGCGCGCCAGCGCCGCTCGCCTGCGATGATTTCATAGCGATCTTGTTGAGAAGGCGATGGACGCACGACAACGGGTTGAACAACGCCATGCTCGCGGATCGACTGAGCAAGATCGGTAAGGTCGGATTCGCCGAAGTGACGCCGCGGATTTTTCGGATTGGGAGTGACAAACTCAATGGGCACCGCGCCATCTGGCCTTGCCGTTTCTTTCTCCGCCACGACAGGGCGATCCATTTCGCCAATCAACGCCGCCAATCCGCGGCCCAATCGTTTTCTCGAAAGATCTTCGTTCATGGTTAAGTCCGATTGTTTCGTTATCGAATCGAATTTACGCTGCATGGAGCCTGCGCTCGCGCCGGATCACTTCCGAAGCAAGCTGCAGGTAGGCTTGGCTGCCTGAGCATTTCAGATCATAGAGAATAGCCGGCTTTCCATAAGAGGGCGCTTCGGAAATGCGCACATTCCTTGGAATTACAGTCTCATAGACCTTATCGCCCATATGGGTCCGAACATCATGCACGACCTGGTTCGCCAGATTGTTCCGACCATCAAACATCGTTAGCACAATACCCTGAATCTCCAATTCCGGGTTGATTGACAAACGCACTTGCTCGACCGTCTCCAACAACTGGCTAAGCCCCTCAAGTGCAAAAAATTCACACTGCAGAGGGACAAGGACGGAATCAGCCGCAGCCATCGAATTCAGCGTCAACAAGTTCAATGAAGGCGGACAATCGATAAGGACGTAGGTGTATAACCCTGCGCGCTCTGTGGAGGCTTCCAGTGCATTTCTCAATCGCAATGCCCGGTCCGGTGCGGATGCGATTTCCATCTCGACTCCGAGCAAATCAAGTGTCGACGGCACAACCCAAAGGCCCGGCACCGCAGTCGGCAATGCCGCTTCCTCGAGTGTAAGCTTCCCCGTCAACACGTCATAGGAAGAAACCGTACGGTCACGGCGCTCTATGCCAAGCCCAGTGCTTGCATTTCCCTGCGGGTCAAGATCGATGATCAAAACGCGCTCACCAATCGCCGCCAAGGCGGTCGCCAGATTGATGGCCGTCGTGGTCTTGCCCACTCCACCCTTCTGATTGGCGACTGTTATGATGCGGAGACTAGTCTTGGTCATGCTTTTCTGCCAGAAATTCATTCCAATAGCCAAGTATGTTCATCTAAATCGGGCGTAGATCGCGCACTTCGAGAACCACGCCATGAGGGTCGGCTGCACTTTGGTGTTCTAACAGATCAAATTGCCAGTAGTGAGTGCTTTCTTCCACTTCAACGCGGTAATCCCGCCCTTTGTGGAAAAGACCGCGTGCACCTGTGGTCAGCCAAGGCGCAGCAAGGTCCAATAAATGAGGAAGAGAGGCGAGGGCCCGCGCTGTGACGACTTCCGGCTTGAAAACATGGGCATAAGAGTCGTCGATGCGTCGCGCCACGACGTGTGCTGGTAACTCAAACTCTCCTATAACCGTTTGTAAAAACGATGCTTTCTTTCGATTGCTTTCGACCATCTCGATCATTCCGCCTCTCTCTTTGAGCAGGAATGCCATCACCAATCCCGGAAAACCTCCACCGGAACCCAGATCGAGCCAGTGCAACGCTTTTGGCTCAATCTTTGCCAATTGTGCACTATCTAATATGTGACGTTGCCAAATATCATCAACGGTTGATGCTGCGACAAGATTGATCCGTTGATTCCACTTGCGGAACAATTGTTCAAACGACCTCAACGCGTCAAATGTTTCACGTGAAACGGGCCCCGCCACGTCCCCAATCTGACTAAAAAGCGGCATAGTCAAGCAGCGCCTCGCCGCACCGCACTTTCGCTATTTCGAATAAACGCAACAATCAGAGCCAAGGCCGCTGGCGTCATACCGTCAAGCTTGTGCGCATCTGCGATTGACCGTGGCTTTCGTTGGCGCATCTTTTGCTTGAGTTCATTTGATAGACCAGGCACGTCAGAAAAGTCGAGATTTGCAGGGATAAGTCGCGTCTCTTCAAGTCGAAGCCGTGCCACATCAGCCTGTTGCCGATCAAGATACACCGCATATTTCGCTTCAATCTCCAATGCTTCCGCTGCCTTTTTGTCAATCATCGCGAAACGCGAATCAACTCTCCTCAGCCAATTCACATCAATCTCGGGATAGGAAAGTAACTCATATGCGGACCTGCGAACACCGTCGAGATTGATTGCGACGCCTTCCCGGGCCACTTCGTTCGGTGTCAGCGAAATTTCATGTGCCAGGGTTCTCGCTGTCTTGACCGATGCCGTGAATTTTCCAAACCGAACAGCCCGTACAGTCGAGGCGATGCCCAATGCAATCGCTCTTGGCGTAAGTCGTTCATCTGCATTGTCTGCTCGTAGGGAAAGGCGAAATTCCGCCCGCGACGTAAACATTCTATAAGGCTCGGTTACACCGCGATGAATGAGATCATCAATCAGCACACCAATATACGCTTCTGTTCGGCTGACTGTGATTTGGTCAGCACCCGAAGACCGCCGCGCGGCATTGATACCCGCAAGCAGACCCTGTGCTGCTGCTTCTTCATAGCCAGTAGTTCCGTTAATTTGCCCGGCGAAAAACAGCCCCTTCACCTTCCTCGTTTCCAATGTTGGTTCAAGTTCCCGAGGATCAATGTGATCATACTCAATAGCATAGCCCGGCTGAAGCATCACCGCAGCACTCAAACCTGGAATCGTCTTAAGAATGGAACGTTGAACCTCTTCCGGCAGGGACGTCGAAATACCATTCGGGTAAACCGAATGGTCGTCCAAGCCTTCCGGCTCTAAAAAATTTGATGCCCGTCTCGATCGCCAAATTTAACGATCTTGTCCTCAATTGATGGGCAATATCTTGGCCCCACGCCTTCAATTGCACCAGAATACATCGCCGAACGGCCAAGGTTTTCGCGCACAATACGATGTGTCGCATCTGTCGTACGTGTGATCCCACAGGCGACCTGGGGTATGCTGATTTCATCGGTCATTAATGAAAACGGGACCAGTTGTTCGTCGGCAACCTGCTTATCTACAGACTGCCAATCAATCGTGCGTCCATCCAAACGCGGCGGCGTCCCCGTTTTCAATCGTCCCAATTGAAACCCGATCCGCGCTATAGTCTTTGAGAGCTCCAGCGATGCGCGTTCATTCATGCGCCCGGCGACAATCGTCTTCCCCCCAATGTGGATAAGACCCCTGAGGAAAGTTCCGGTTGTCAAAACCACAGAGCCGCAACCAAGCTGTCGTCCGTCCGTCAACGCCACGTGTGCCAAGCGGCCATCAACAAGCCCAAAGTCAGCGACCTCACCCTCAACGATTGTCAAATCGGACTGGACACGTAGTGCATCCTGCATGGCACGCCGATACAGCGCACGATCGCTCTGTGTACGCGGTCCGCGCACTGCAGGACCTTTGCGCCTGTTCAACATACGAAATTGAATACCGGACGCGTCAGCCACACGACCCATCAAGCCATCCATCGCGTCTATTTCACGCACGAGATGACCTTTGCCTAACCCACCTATAGCCGGGTTACATGACATCACACCGATTGTGGTCGCCGAAATTGTTACGAGAGCTGTACGAGCACCCGAACGAGCCGCCGCACTGGCAGCCTCGCAGCCTGCATGGCCACCACCAACAACAATGACATCAAAGCCATCACTCATTTTCATTCCTATAGCTGGGAACCGCACACATGTGCCGCAATGATACGTCTGTCAAGACCAACCGTGGTAGGCGTTTCACGTGAATCATATCAGGTCGCTTCCAGACGTTTCACGTGAATCATTTGCCGATGCAAAATTCCGAGAAGACCACATCGAGCAAATCCTCGACATCAACTGCCCCAACAATCCGCCCCAACCGGTCACCCGCGAGACGAAGTTCCTCTGCGACCAATTCCGGCTCGGAGCTACCTTCGAGATCGGCCGCTCCAATCAAATGCATTCTCGCGTCCTCAAGAAACTCAACATGCCTCATCCGGAACGGCAAAACCGAGCCAACACACTTGATGCTTGTGTCCGCTCGCCGCCCCATCTCTTCGATCAGCAGGGCCAGACCCGCACCGCTCTTCGCAGAGACACAGATGTCATAGCTTTCCAATGCACTGTCTCGGGTAGAAGACGATGAGACCAGATCACTTTTTGTCCCGATCATCAGAATTGGCGCAGATATCCAGTCAATTTCAACACTTCCCGGATCTATAAGGTCTTTCAACACAAGGACAAGATCGGCCTCCTTGGCCCGATCCTTCGCTTTCGCTATTCCGATTGCCTCAACAGCACCGGCACCATGACGGATGCCAGCGGTATCCGTAATGTTGATCTTTATGCCATTCACATCCAGATTGACCTGAAGGAGGTCACGCGTAGTCCCAGCCTCTTCATTTACTATTGCAACGTCCCTGCGTGCCAAAGCATTGAACAGGCTGGACTTACCGGCATTTGGCGCCCCCAGGATAACGATCTCAAAACCCTCACGGATAATCTCGGCCGCGCCAAATCCGCCTATATGAGAGCCGATCTCCTCAACGAGATCTTTAATCCCGTTGACGAAACTATCGTCTATCGTCTCCAGGACATCGCCTTCATCAGCAAAGTCAATCCGCGCCTCAACCATGGCGCGAATATATGTCAGCCGATCACGCCAGTGCATATAGAGCGCACTTTGCGCACCACCGGCATTCATCACCGCGAACCGCCGCTGCCCCTCCGTCTCCGCATTTATCAAATCGGACAGCGCCTCTGTCTCGACGAGGTCGAGCTTGCCATTAATGAAAGCTCGTCGCGTAAACTCGCCAGCCTCTGCGTGACGCACGCCATCAACGCCCGTCAGTACCGACAACACAGCCGCCACCACCGCCACGCCACCGTGCAGATGGAATTCCGCTACATCCTCCCCTGTAAAACTGTTTGGCCCGGCAAAAAAATCACCACCGCACGGTCGAGTATATCACCAGACCGGTCAGTGAGTTTTCGATAACAGGCGCGTCGTTCTGGAGGCACGCTGCCGGTGAGTATTTCAAGAACGTAACGACTATGCGGCCCCGAGATGCGCACGACCGCAACACCGGTAGGCAAGCGGCCACTGGAAAGCGCCACCACAGAATCCTGGAATATTGTTTGCCCCATCGAGCGAACCACCTTAGCTTCAACTCATATTCTGCCGCACAAGTTTAGGCCACGACATGATCTTGCCAAATCGAAATCTATTAGCCGACGAAACAAGCCCTTATCTTCGCCAGCATTGCACGAACCCGGTCCACTGGCGCGGTTGGTCGGCCCAGACATTAGAGGAAGCTCAGTCTCTGGATCGACCGATCCTCCTATCAGTTGGCTACGCAGCATGCCACTGGTGCCACGTCATGGCGCACGAAAGTTTCGAAAACGAAGCCATTGCTGCGGTCATGAACCGTCTCTTCGTCAATATCAAGGTCGATCGGGAGGAGCGACCAGACATTGACCAAATCTACATGGCGGCATTGTCGGCGATGGGAGAGCAGGGCGGCTGGCCGTTGACCATGTTCCTGACACCAGATGCAAAGCCATTCTGGGGCGGAACCTACTTTCCGCCAACCCCCAGATATGGCCGCCCGGGATTTGTTCAGGTTCTCGAAGCCGTCGGCAAGGCATGGAGCGAGAAGAGACAGGACCTCATGCAAAGTTCAGACGCCCTTACATCGCATGTCCATAGTCGCCTTGCCGGGGCTCATGCCAGCGGACAGTTGGATATCACGGCATTGGCCAAGCTTGCCGGCGCCATTCATGACATGGTCGATAAGGAAACTGGCGGTCTTCGCGGAGCGCCAAAATTTCCGAATGCCCCGTTCATGCACACCCTTTGGCTGTCATGGCTACGAGACGGCAATGAAAATCATCGCCAGGACGTTCTCACCAGCCTCGAACGCATGCTGTCAGGCGGTATTTACGATCATATCGGTGGAGGTCTCAGCCGCTATTCCACTGACAGTGACTGGCTAGTGCCGCACTTCGAAAAAATGCTCTACGACAATGCCCAGCTCTTGCGACTCTGCAATTGGGCTCATGCTGAAAGCCACAATGAATTGTTTCGCATACGAATCGAAGAGACGGTCGCGTGGCTGTTAAAAGAAATGCGCACGAAGTCAGGTGCCTTCGCTTCAAGCCTGGATGCAGACAGCAACGGTGAAGAGGGCAGTTTCTATACCTGGACTGCCGAGCAGGTAAACGAAACGCTTCAAGCCGATAGCGATCTCTTTTTCCAATATTTCACGCTCACCAAGCCAACAAGCTGGGAAGGCAACCCCATTGTCCATCAAACCGCCACCCAATCTACTCAAGCATCGATTGCCCATGACCTCCTGACTCCAATCCGGCATCGACTACGCATGGCGCGCGACACACGTATTGCGCCTGCCCGTGATGACAAGGTTCTCACCGACTGGAATGGACTTGTTATTGCAGCCCTCGCTGAATGCGGGAGAGCCTTCGACAACCCTGAATGGGTCACCGCAGCTGTCGATGCGTTCGACCATATTTTGAGATCGCGCCGTGACGGCAGATTGCCCCATTCAATGCTTGGCGAAAAAAGCCTGTTCCCTGCACTGTCCAATGACTACGCGGCCATGATCAACGCCGCGATCTCACTCTATGAAGCCACAAGAGATGCAAACTACATCGCCCATGCGGAAGAATTCCTTGAACAATTAAATATCTGGCATTGCGATGCGGTCGCCACCGGTTACTACCTCACCGCATCCGACAGTACCGACATTCCGATCCGTATCCGGGGGGACGTTGATGAAGCCATACCTTCGGCAACCAGCCAGATTATTGAAGCTTTTGCGCGTCTGGCAGCGATTACCGGAAGCATTACTCTACATGAAACGTCAATATCAGTTGCCGAACATGCTGCGGGCCGGGCCGCTCAGCAGGCTTATGGCCAAGCTGGAATCGTCAACGCATGTGCCTTGGTCAACGAATCTCAAAAGCTGATAATTGTCGATGATCTCGAAAACCCGAGTCTCGTTCCGGTGGCGAATCGAATACCGGACCCGCGCCGGGTCGATCATGTCATCGACTTTGGGAAACCGAGCAAGTTGACCGCTTTGCCCGATGGAACAATACCCCCACGGACCAGATTGGGGCCTATTATTGTTCAGGCATGACCTGCAGGCCGCGCGTTACCGATCCCGATGAACTCGAGCGGATGCTGCGCCGTACATAAACGTCATCGATCAGGTATTCATCGAATCGAAAAAGTCTGCGTTGGTCTTGGTCTGCTTGAGTTTGTCGATAAGGAACTCAATCGCATCTGTCGTACCCATGGGCGCGAGGATGCGGCGCAGCACGAAGATCTTCTGAAGATCGGCTTTAGCCACCAGAAGATCTTCCTTGCGCGTACCTGATTTCAGAATATCCATCGCAGGATAAATACGTTTGTCGGCAACCTTGCGGTCCAGCACGATTTCCGAATTACCGGTTCCCTTGAACTCTTCAAAAATGACTTCATCCATGCGGCTACCGGTGTCGATCAGGGCCGTCGCGATAATTGTCAGCGAACCGCCTTCCTCGATATTGCGCGCAGCGCCAAAGAAGCGCTTCGGCCTTTGCAGCGCATTGGCATCAACGCCACCAGTAAGCACCTTGCCCGATGAAGGGACAACCGTGTTGTAGGCACGGCCAAGGCGCGTTATCGAATCGAGCAGGATGACCACATCACGGCCATGTTCAACCAGGCGCTTGGCCTTCTCGATCACCATCTCGGCAACCTGCACATGTCGAACAGCCGGTTCATCGAATGTCGAAGATACAACTTCGCCTTTGACCGAGCGCTGCATGTCCGTGACTTCTTCAGGACGTTCGTCGATCAGCAGCACGATCAGGTAGCATTCGGGGTGGTTGGTCGTGATCGAATGCGCAATGTTTTGTAGAAGAACTGTTTTACCGGTGCGCGGTTGCGCCACGATCAACGCGCGTTGACCCTTGCCAAGCGGTGCCACAAGGTCGATCACCCGCGGTGAAATATCCTTGGAGGTCGGAACCTCCATTTCCATATTCAATCGCGACGTCGGATAAAGCGGCGTCAGATTGTCAAAATGAATCTTGTGTCGGATTTTCTCGGGATCATCGAAATTGATCGTATTGACCTTGAGCAATGCGAAATACCGCTCTCCCTCTTTCGGGCTGCGGATTGGGCCTTCGACCGTATCGCCCGTTTTCAACGAGAATCGCCGGATCTGCGACGGAGAAATGTAGATATCATCCGGACCGGGCAGATAATTTGCATTGGCGGAACGCAGAAATCCAAATCCGTCCTGCAACACTTCAACCACGCCATCACCAATGATCTCGATATCCTGCGCCGCGAGCTTCTTCAGGATAGCGAACATCAGTTCCTGCTTGCGCATCACACTGGCGTTTTCGACCTCCAGCGTTTCGGCATAAGCGATGAGCTCTGGTGGTTTCTTGTTTTTGAACTCTGTGAGTTTCATTTCCTGCATGAACGGACTCTGATTGTGCTTGCGGGGGAATATATCGGCATATTTGCTGATTGCCTGGCGCGGTCGAGCATAAGTGGACGACGCATGGCGATAGGGAAGACTTGTCTTTTATCGTCAGCCAACAGAAAGAGCAAGACGCCTTTTACGCCCGCAGGTCCATTAAAACGGCTTCACAATGACCAGTATGACAATCACAACCATCAGCACGGTCGGAACTTCATTGATCATACGCCAATGACGGGCCGAACGCTCGTTTCGGTCTTCCGCGAATTTCCGAACCCCTGCCGACAGATAGCCATGCACCCCGGAAAGTAAAATCACAGCCGCAATCTTTGCATGCAGCCAGCCACCCGAAAAACCGAAACCTTTCCAGGCAAGCCACAAGCCAAATGCCCATGTGACAAGCATCGCCGGATTGATGATCGCCCGCAGCAAACGACGCTCCATCACCTTGAAGGTCTCCGACTGAACCGAGCCTTTTTCAGCATCGACGTGATAGACAAACAGGCGTGGCAGATAAAGCATGCCTGCCATCCACGAGATGACCGCGATCACATGGATGGCTTTTGCCCAAGGGTAGAATTCCTCAGTCCCAAACAAAAACACGCAAATAACCAGACCGATAAGAACGACGATCGAGACAACGGCCCGCTTCAACGCATGGCGGCCACTATGTTCATTGCTTGACCCAAACATCAGCTAGCAGCGCTCCGAACCTGCTTGATCATCGCACTCACATGCTCCACCGGTGTTTCTGGAATAATTCCATGGCCGAGGTTGAAGATAAACGGTCCATCCTTCAATGCGCTCAGTATCGCATCCACCCCCTCCAACAAGGCGGTTCCTCCTGCTGCCAAACGTAACGGGTCAAGATTGCCCTGCACCGCACCACTGTGTTGCAGGGCTTTTGCCTCGATCAATGGCACAGTCCAGTCCAGACCAAGTCCTGTCACGCCCGTAGCTCCCCTGTATGCCCCGTAGCGCATGCCAGCACCCTTCGGGAACCCAATGATGGGAACATCAGGATAAACCCGCCTGACCTGCCTGACGATCTCGGCAACAGGGTCCACACAAAACGCTTCGAACGAAGCATCGTCGAGAACACCGGACCATGAATCAAATATCTGCACCACATCGGCACCAGCCTCGATCTGCTTGATCAGATAAGCCGCAGACTGATCCGCCAGAATTTTCAGAAGCTGACCAAATGCCTTCGGCTCGCGATAGGCGAACAAACGCGCAGGCGCCTGATCCGGGGTTCCATGACCTGCGATCATATAGGTTGCGACCGTCCAGGGTGCTCCGCAAAACCCGATAAGTGTCGTCTCGCTCGGCAATTTGGCACGCAACTGACGAACAGTTTCATAGACCGGTGCCAGATTCACGTGAAACAATTCAGTGTCCAGCGCCGCAATCTCGGAAGCTGTAATCGGCATCAAGACAGGCCCGCGACCCTCCTCGAAGCGAAGATCTCGCCCCAGCGCATGGGGAACAACCAGAATATCCGAAAACAAGATCGAAGCATCAAAGCCAAAACGTTCAATGGGCTGTAACGTTACCTCGACTGCCCGATCAGGATTGTAGCAAAGGTCGAGGAAAGAGCCTGCCCGTTTTCTCGTTTCCCGGTATTCGGGCAGATATCGCCCAGCCTGGCGCATCATCCATAGGGGAGGCGGAAAGACTGTCTCTCCCTTCAAGGCCTTCAACACAGTGCGGTTTTCAGCCATCTGCACTCACTTTCAAACGTCTATCTATAATTAAATATCTTATTGAAAAGAATCTTTTGATTCTATGAGTCTGTGGGAATCGGTGATTGCTACCTCTCCCGCCCATCAGCAAAAAAAGCCAGCCAGCAATTTGTCGCGTGTTGAGTTTCGTGATTGGGAGAATAATGGGGATAGCTATAAAATTACGAATAGATTCAGTTATTTCCCGACACACTGATAGAAATTGCGTTGCTAGAAACTCATGAGTTGATTTGTCCATCCCCATTTTTGTCCCCAGCCAGATTCCCGACTTCACATCAGGGCGAATTGTGGACAAGTCAGCATCTGATACAGTCCCCGCCAGCACCATCGCTCTTTGTCCAACCTTATCCACATTATCCCACATGAAGCGGCGAACTCTGTGAACAAACCCCAAAGCTTCTTTCATCTACACCTGATTTCCGATGCCACCGGTGAAACGCTGCTGGCAGCCGGTCGCGCAGCCTCCGCGCAGTACAAGGACGCACGCGCTATCGAACACATTTACCCGTTGATCCGCACTGAAAAGCAGTTGCTGAAAGTGTTCGACGATATTGACGCCGAGCCGGGTATTGTTCTCTACACCATTGTTGATCAAAACTTGGCCATCATGATTGACAACCGGTGCACGGCAATGGGTTTGCCATGTGTCTCCGTGCTGGAACCTGTGCTGACTGTATTCCAATCCTATCTGGGTACTCCTGCGGGTCGCCGCGTCGGCGCGCAACATGTGCTGGACGCCGAATATTTCAGACGCATTGATGCGCTCAATTTCACGATGGAACATGACGACGGCCAATTGCCCATCGACATTGAAGATGCCGATATCGTGCTGATTGGCATCTCACGCACTTCCAAGACACCGACGAGCATTTACCTTGCTAACCGCGGCATCAAGACGGCGAACATTCCCGTCGTTCTCGGTGTGCCTATGCCCGACAGTCTGATCAAAGCACAAACACCGTTGGTTGTCGGGTTGATCGCGACAGCCGAGCGAATATCGCATGTCCGGCAAAACAGGATACTTGGCAACACAGCCGGTTATGAGGGAAACGACTATATCGACCGCTCCTCGATAACCGAGGAACTCACCTATGCCCGCCAGATCTGTACGCGCTACGGGTGGCCGATGATTGATGTCAGCCGCCGCTCGATTGAAGAGACAGCGGCAGCAATCGTTGCCCTGAGAAGCAAGACAAGATAGAGAAAATTCAGAAGAATGGCCGGATTTTCCGCCCGCATCCCGCTCTAACTTATTGGAATCGATCACGCTCATGATTTAGGATCGATTCGATCCTGAATCATCGTGATCTAAGTGCCTAAATATCCTACGGAGTTTAAGTGGATGACCGAAAAGCTCGTGCTTGCCTCTGGCAGCCCTTTTCGTAAGGCAATGCTCGTCAATGCCGGAATTGATGTCGATGCTGTTCCTGCCAGGGTTGATGAACGGGCACTTGAAGCTCCTCTCCACGACAGCGGTGTCTCACCGGAAGATGTTGCCCTGGTTCTGGCCGAAGCAAAGGCCATGGATGTCAGCGGGCAGCAATCGGGATTGCTGGTGCTAGGTTGCGACCAGACCTTGTCACTTGGCGATGAAGTCTTTCACAAGCCTGCTGACATGGAAGGCGCACGTCGCCACCTTCTTGCCCTGTCAGGCAAAACACACCAGTTGAATAGTGCTGCCGTCCTTGTCCGCGACGACAAGGTTCTTTGGCGTCATGTCGGGATCGCCAATCTGACAATGCGCAGGCTGGAACCGGCCTTTATCGGACACCACCTTGCCCGTGTCGGTGAAAAAGCCCTTTCAAGCGTCGGCGCGTATCAGATCGAAGGGGAAGGCATCCAGCTATTCGAAAAGATTGATGGCGATTATTTCACCATCGTCGGCCTGCCGCTGCTGGCTGTGCTTGGCGAACTCCGCCGCCTTGGAGCGATTGATGGTTGAGGTTCAAAAGAAGGCTTTTGTCATTGGTCACCCGATCACCCATTCCCGTTCACCAATGATCCACGGCTTTTGGCTGGAAATCTATGGCATTGCCGGCAGCTACGAAGCCATCGACGTTGCATCGGAAGAGCTTTCCAGCTTCTTGGGTTGCCTTGAAAGCAATGGTCTGTGCGGCGGCAATGTCACCATTCCGCATAAGGAAACCGTGTCGAAGCTTATCAATCGGCGTGACGCGGCTGCCGAGGAGATAGGCGCGGTCAACACACTCTGGTTTGAAGACGGAGTGCTGTGCGGAGGAAACACCGATGCCTACGGGTTTGCCGCCAATCTGGATGAATATGCGCCGGGATGGGCACAAAATGCTCCCGCTGTGGTGCTCGGTGCGGGCGGTGCGGGCCGCGCTGTCATCCATGCGCTGAAACAACGGGGCCTTCGCGATATTCGCGTGGTCAATCGAACACTATCGCGGGCTAAGGAACTTCGCGATCGTTTTGGCACAGGCGTTTCGGCCCATCCCTTTGAGGCGACAAACGAGTTGCTTGCCGATGCGGGTCTGCTCATCAACACAACCGCCCTTGGTATGCATGGCAATGGGCGCTTGCCGGCTAATCCGAATCTGCTTCCAGATAGCGCCATTGTTACGGACATTGTATATGTTCCGCTGCAAACGCCCCTGCTGGCCGCGGCCCATCAACGTGGTTTGAAAACGGTGGATGGGCTTGGCATGTTGCTCAATCAGGCCGCGCCCGGTTTCGAGCATTGGTTTGGCGTGCGGCCAAAAATTACGCCCGATCTTCGCGCGCGTGTCGTCGCTGATCTGGATAGCGGGACATGATTGTCCTTGGCCTGACGGGCTCGATCGGTATGGGTAAATCGACGACGGCGCGCATGTTTGCAGACGCAGGCGTACCGGTGCACGATTCGGATGAAACGGTTCATCGCCTCTATGCGGGAAAGGCCGCGCCGCTGGTCGAAGCCGCTTTCCCCGGCACCACATCTGTAGGCGGGGTCAACCGCGCTCGTTTGGGCAAACATGTTCTGGCCGACCCTTCGGCCTTGAAGAAGCTGGAATCGATCATTCACCCGCTGGTGCGCGCCGACGCCGATGCTTTTGTGGCGCGTCATAAGGCCGAACAAACACCGCTTGTCGTTCTTGATATTCCTTTGCTGTTTGAAACCGGCGGACGTGACCGTGTAGACAAGATCGTTGTCGTAACCGCCTCTGGCGAGATTCAACGTGCCCGTGTGCTGGCCCGCCCCGGCATGACAGAAGAAAAATTTGAAGCGATTTTGGCCAGGCAGGTCGCGGATGTGCAAAAACGCCAGGCAGCCGACTTTGTAATTGATACCGGCCTTGGCATGGATGAAGCGCGCCGCGCCGTCAGCGAAATAATTTTCAAGCTCGTGGGGGATAAAGCTGCCATCAGCCCCATCTAAACTTGCTGTCCTCGCTGCTCATTGTCATGTTCGCCAAATGGAGCGAATCGATGCGTGAGATCATATTCGACACCGAAACCACTGGCCTTGATTCGCGCGAAGATCGCATCATCGAGCTTGCTGGCGTCGAATTGGTGAATCGCTTCGCGACCGGGCGAACCTTCCATTTCTATATCAATCCGCAAGGGCGCCAAATCCATCCCGACGCGCAGGCCGTTCATGGTATCAGTGCTGCCGATCTTGCTGAAAAGCCGGGTTTTGCGGGCATCATCGAGGAATTTCTTGCCTTCAGCGATGACGCAAAACTGGTGGCGCACAATGCCGGATTCGATATCGGTTTTCTTAATGCCGAATTCGCGCGGCTGGATCGACCGGCCATCAACCCGGATCGTGTTGTCGACACATTGGCACTTGCCCGGCGAAAGCACCCGATGGGCCCCAATTCGCTTGATGCCTTATGTCGCCGCTACGGCATTGATAACAGCCACCGCACCATGCATGGCGCATTGCTTGATTCGGAGTTGCTGGCAGAGGTCTATATTGAACTTATTGGCGGCAAACAATCTGCTCTTGTTCTCGACAGCGCTCCGGCAACGGTGAAAGCGACGCGGTCAGATCAAGTTGAACCGGCACTAGGAGCGCGGCCGACGCCATTGCCGCCACGGCTGAGCGTCACCGAAACCGAGGCACATGCAGCCCTTGTCGAGACATTGGGCGAAAAGGCTATTTGGCTGAGCGTTCTCGCCAAATAAAAAACCCGGTCCAAACCGGGTTTTCTCTGGATGGCATCTTTGAAAAAGTGCAATCGGCTCAGAAAGCCTCAGCTCGCCTGAACTTTGGATGCAGCCTGATCTTCCGCGATCTTTTGCTGGAACATCTGCGCAAAATCGATGGGATCGAGCATAAGCGGTGGGAAACCGCCATTGCGTGTCGCTTCGGCAATAATCTGGCGCGCGAATGGGAACAGCAGACGGGGGCATTCGATAAACAGCACCGGAAGCATATGCTCCTGCGGAAAGCCGCTAATATTAAAAACGCCGCCGTAAACGAGTTCTACGTTGAAAAGAACTTCCTTGTCGAAAGTGGCCTTCGCGTTCAACGTCAGATTGACGTCATATTGGTTGTCCGAAAGCGGATTGGCGTTGACATTGACATTAATGGCAATGCCTGGAGCCTGATCGCGGCCTTTCAGCGAGTTAGGCGCGCCCGGACTTTCAAACGAAAGATCCTTCACATATTGCGCAAGCACGTTGAGCGTTGGATGCTCATCGGTTCCGTTCGTTGCCGCGCCGCTTGGCGCCTCGTTCTTCTCGGCCATGAGCCCTGTTCCCTTATTCGGGCCACATGGCCCCGATTAAATCCGTGCGTTCGCTATCATGGCAGGCATGACAAGACAAGGTTTGCGGCGTTTCACTCTTTTGGCAACCGCGTCCAGGGCGAATTGTTGTTATCGCCTCGAGGATTGTCATCGCTCTTGGTGTAGTCTTCACTGTCGAGGTCGATGGTTGTTCCTTGGTCTCGGCGTTGATAGCCGCCCATGCTGAAGCTGGAAACGACGCCGACACGATTTTTAACAAATCGCCATGCCAGGTCGCGCACGGGCGGTATGAACAACAAGAGCCCCACAAACGAGGTGATGAAGCCGGGGGCGATGAGTAAAATGGAAGCAAGCAGGATCATGACCCCATGCGCAAGCTGCCTGCTTGGGTCACGCCCGGCATCCAATTCATTGCGCACCCGGGCCATGACGCCAAAACCCTGGTGCCGTAACAGGAGGCTTCCGGCAATGACGGACGCTAAAACGAGCCCGATCGTCGCAAGAGCGCCGATTTGTTGCCCGACGACCACAAAGCCTGCGATTTCCATAAGCGGAAGTGCAAGAATCAACAAAGGAAGGAAAGAAATACGCAAAACAGGACCATTTGCTTGATGTTTCGCCCTCGACACGCATTTGCCGCTGGCACTAGGCCTTTCAGATAGGTATGCGTGCCTTTAATTTGAATGATTGTATCTTGGGTTCTATATGCTTTGATAAAGGTGCGCCAGAAAATGGCGCGACCGCAAGGCTGGCGGTAAAGTAATTCCAGGAAATTTGGAGATCGAATTTCCAACCGGAGTTACCCGCGGGCAAAGAGATTAGGTTGAACCGTGTCCAAAGATAAAGGGAACGGTTCCAGGACAGGGATTGGTTGGCGCAAGACATGGAATTTTTCGACCTCGGTACGATTTTCTTCCTGGTCGCGGCGGTGGTGATCTTCTTCCAGCTGCGCAATGTGCTTGGCCGGCGCACCGGTAACGAGCGTCCGCCAGTCGACCCCTACTCGGCCCAGCGCACGAGCGAAAAGGATGCTGGCGATGCACCCGACAATGTTGTTTCACTGCCCCGCAAGCGTTCGCCCGGCGAGGCGCCACCGGATATTTACGCCGACATCGACGCCTACGCGAAGCCCGACACCGATCTGAACAAGGGGCTTCGTTCGATCAAGGATAGCGATGCGTCCTTCGATCCCAAGACCTTCGCCGACGGTGCCAAGATGGCTTACGAGATGATCGTCATGGCCTATGCCGATGGTGATCGGAAAACCTTGAAGAACCTTCTGTCACGTGAAGTTTACGACGGTTTCGTCGCCGCAATTGCCGACAGGGAGGCGAGGTCGGAGAAAATTCAGTCGTCCTTCGTCGGCATCGACAAGGCCGACATTATCTCTGCGGAGATGAAAGACGGCGAGGCTCATCTTACCCTACGCATCATCAGCGAGTTGATTTCGGCGACACGCGACATGGCTGGCACTGTCATCGATGGTGATCCCGAGACGGTTGCCGAAGTCAAGGATGTCTGGACTTTTGCGCGCGACACTCGATCACGCGATCCGAACTGGAAGCTGGTTGCCACCGAAGAAGAAGATTGAATCTGAACGCCGCGTGAGATCGTGCCGCTTTCATTTCAACCGAACGAATGTGACTTCGCGGCCCTGCCCGGCTGGCAGGATGACGACCATGCGGCAGCTTTCGCAGCCTTTCGGCGCTCAGCTTTCCATGTTCTGACAAAACCCTATCGCACAGGCACATTGGGAATAGATTTCGCTGCCTTTACCGATGCCTACGATGAGGCAAGATCCGTTACGGAAACGAATCGAGCACTGGCACGGGTGTTTTTCGAGCGGCATTTTACGCCTGTCCATATTCCAGGCGAGCAAGGTAGCGCGGGTCTTGTTACCGGCTTTTATGAGCCGGAGGTCGAAGTTTCGCCGGTACGAACAGAGCGGTTTTCGGTACCGCTCCTGTCCCAGCCGCCTGACCTTGTAGGTATTGATGGCAACAACCGCCCCGCTGGTATGGACCCTTATCTTGCTTTCGCGCGTGAAACGGCGGCAGGTCTCGTCGAATATTTCGACCGTGGTGAGATCGAGCGCGGTGCGTTGGACGGACAAGGCCTTGAAATCGCCTGGCTGGCGGACAAGGTCGACGCCTTCTTTGTCCACGTCCAGGGTGCTGCGCGCCTCATGATGGAAGGTCGCAACACCGTTCGCCTCACCTATGCGGCGAAATCCGGCCAGCGTTTCACCGGGCCTGGAAAACTGCTGGCCGATCTCGGCGAGATACCGCTACAGGACGTGACCATGCAGACGATCCGCGCATGGTTCAAAGATCATCCGCAGCGCGTGGATGAAATTCTTTGGCAAAATCGTTCCTATATCTTCTTTCGCGAAGCATCCGTCGACAATCCCCAACTTGGCCCGATTGCCGCGGCAAAAGTGCCGCTGACACCGGGTCGATCCATCGCCGTTGATCGTTTGCTTCACACATTCGGCACGCCGTTTTACGTCACCGCGCCGAAATTGACGGCATTCGATAATGAATCATTCCATCGATTGATGATCGCGCAAGACACCGGCTCGGCGATAACCGGAGCGGCGCGCGGCGATTTATTTGCCGGGTCTGGCGCGACAGCAGGTGAGATCGCAGGGGTCGTTCGTCACGAAGCAGACTTCTATGCTCTGGTTCCGCGTAAACTCGTTTCGGGTGTGAATCGATGAGCCGGATGCCTGAAAAAAGCTGAGCGATGAGGATCGCGTACTGTGGAGCCTTGTTGCGCGCAGCGCCACACCGTTGAAAGGAACGGTGGCGGTGGAAATTCCGACCGTCGAAGTGGCAAACGAGCCGCTACGGATGAACACCCAAGCCGCGATAAGCCATGCAGCCCCAAAATCAAAAACGCAGCATGTAACCCAAGTTCTTGACGGGCCGACGCTGGACCGGTTGTCGAAGGGTCGTCTGCCGATCGAAGGCCGTGTCGATCTGCACGGTTTGCGGCAGGATGAAGCCTATTCGCTGCTCTACTCGTTCCTTCATCGCGCCCATGCGGGCGGCGTCCGCTATGTTCTTGTCATCACTGGCAAGGGTTCGTCATCGGGTGGGGATGGCATTCTGCGCCGTTCGGTTCCAGCCTGGCTGTCGACACCAGCTTTCCGCCATCTCGTTTCAAGCCATGACCACGCCGCCCGCCATCACGGTGGTTCGGGCGCGCTTTACATCCGGCTGCGCCGGGTACGCCAATGAGAAATTGGTCATGACCCCTCTTGGAGAAAAAATCCGCGCGCTCCGGCGAGAGCGTGGCGTGAACCAAAAGGACATGGCCGAGGCCATAGGCGTCAGTGCGGCCTATCTATCGGCCCTTGAGCATGGTCGGCGCGGCGTGCCGACCTGGACGCTCATTCAAAAAATCATCGGCTACTTCAACATCATCTGGGATGAGGCTGAAGAGTTTCAACAACTTGCCGAAACATCCAGACCGCGGGTCAAGCTGGACACATCGGGTTTATCGCCAGCAGCCACGGAACTGGCGAACCTTCTGGCCGAAAACATCGACAAGCTGGATGAGGATGGAATCCGCCGCATTACCGCTCTGGTTCGTGAAATTCGTCAAAAGGCGAAGCGTAACGCAAGTTAACCTGCTCAGGCGGCTGCGCGCACCTGATAGTCCTTCAGCGCGGTAAAGCGGATCGCCTTCCACCGCTCAGCTTCGTAGTTGAGGGAAAATTCGTTTTGGGCAAGAAAAACCGGATCATTGTCGAGATCGCGGGCGATGTCACCGCGATGCGCCTCGACAAACCGCGCCAGTTCTGCGCGGTCGTCCGCCGCGATCCAGCGACAGATGGAAAAGCGCGCCATTTCAAAGTCTACGGGGAGCGTATATTCGACGTTAAGCCGCTCCTTCAAAACGTCGAGTTGTAGTGCGCCAACCACACCGACGATAGCCGGCGAGCCGTCCTCCGGCGAGAACAGTTGCACAACGCCCTCTTCCGCCATTTGCTGCAGGGCTTCTTTCAGCTTTTTCGCCTTCATGGCGTCTCCAAGGCGCACGCGGCGCAGAATTTCCGGTGCGAAATTCGGCACGCCCCGAAACAGGACTTCCTCACCTTCGGTCAATGTGTCGCCAATGCGCAACGTCCCGTGATTGGGAATCCCTACGACATCTCCGGCAAACGCCTCATCAGCCGTGATACGTGAGCGCGCGAAGAAAAACTGCGGTGCCGACAGGCTCATGAGTTTTCCGGTTCGCACCAGCTTGGCTTTCATGCCGCGTTCCAGCTTGCCGGAACAAACCCGCACAAAAGCGATGCGGTCACGATGATTGGGGTCCATATTGGCCTGAATCTTGAAAACGAAAGACGTCATCTTGTTTTCCGTCGCCTCGACCGTGCGTGTATCGGCTTCTTGCGCCCGCGGCGAAGGTCCAAAGGCCCCCAGAGCCTCGATCAGGTCGCGAACGCCAAAATTACGCAGCGCCGAACCGAAATATACCGGCGTCAGATGACCCTCGCGAAACGCATCCTTGTCGAATGGGCGGCAGGCTCCACGGGCAAGTTCCAGTTCCTCGATAAATGCTTCGCGTTCGTTCTCGGGCAGCAGACCGGCGACACGGTTTGAATCGGGACCGTTGACAGGCGTCCGTTCTTTCTCGTCGTCGCCCTTGCGCACAGCGTTCAGCGCCAGATTGTAGGTGCCGCAAAATGTCTTGCCGCGCCCGATCGGCCAGGTAATCGGAGCGGTGTCGAGTGCCAGCTTCTGTTCGATCTCATCGAGAATCTCGAACGGGTCGCGGCTCTCGCGGTCCATTTTGTTGATGAAAGTCACGATTGGTATGTCGCGCAGGCGGCAGACCTCGAACAATTTCAATGTGCGCGGCTCGATGCCCTTGGCAGCATCAATGACCATGACGGCGGCATCGACCGCCGACAAGGTCCGATAGGTGTCGTCGGCAAAGTCTTCATGGCCGGGCGTATCGAGGAGATTGAAGACATTGTCGCCATACTCGAAGGTCATCACCGAGGTGACAACGGAAATACCGCGTTCGCGCTCGATCTTCATCCAGTCCGAACGGGTCTGGATGCGATCTTTCTTGGCCTTTACCTCACCGGCAAGTTGTATGGCTCCGCCGAAAAGCAGCAACTTTTCGGTCAGCGTCGTCTTGCCCGCGTCCGGATGCGCGATGATCGCGAAAGTGCGGCGTCGCGCCACCGCATGTTCGATTGTCTCGGCCAATGTCAGAAATCCTGTGTGGTGCGCGGGCTTCTAGTGGAACGAATATGACATTTGAGTCCCACTTCCGTCAGCCTCTCGTTCAAATGTCAGAATCGAACCACTAGCAGCAGCAGGCAAAGCTGTCGAATGGAAATGGCGCTCTTGATGTCGGGTTGTGCCTAACAGACCAGCGCAATTTCATCCGTCTTGGTCGCAAGTGGTCTGATGACAATGTCATTTCGAGTGACGCAGACGAAATTCGAAGGCGGTATTGCCTGCCAGCCTTCACTTTCTTCATCAAACGGTTCAGAAACTACACAGTGACCGGAGCCGAATGCGCGCGTGTAGAGCGTCGGTGCGTGGTCGTGGGTGGTGTAACGAACCGCATGGAGCGCTTCGCCGTCGGCAAAGGCGGCGGTCAGCTTCAGATTTGGTGAAATCCCTGCCTCACGCTGCGTTTGCAAAACATGGGTGATAGCACGCGAGACGGCTTCGTGCGGGTTTTCTGCAAGACCCTTCTCGATCATCAGCAGGAACAGGAGTTCGGAATCTGTCGTACCTTCAAGCCTGTCGTATAGTGGGTCGGAGAGCCCCCTTTCCAGTGCGCGGCGAACTTTCTCAAAGCCGCCAATCTGGCCATTATGCATGAATGACCAGCGCCCATTGACAAAGGGATGGCAGTTTGCCCGGCTGGTAGCGCCGCCGGTCGAAGCGCGCACATGGGCCAGGAAAAGACCGGACCTGATTTGCCGGCACAAGCTCTTGAGATTGGGGTCCGACCAGGCGGGCAATATATCGCGATAGCAACCCGGTTCGGGTCGTTCCCCGTACCAGGCCAGACCAAAACCGTCGGCATTGGTTGCAGTCTTGGCCTCATGTGCGCATTGGCTTTGCGCAATAAGCGAGTGGCAAGGCGCTGACACGATGTCTTCAAGGAAAACAGTGTCACCAATATAGGCTGCCCAACGGCACATTGAGTTTCGCTTTTCTAGTGGAACGAATATGACATTTGAGTCCCACTTCCGTCAGCCTCTCGTTCAAATGTCAAATTCAAAAGTTCCACGAGAGTCAATAAGTTGCTAGTGGTTTCTTTGATTCCGATATTTGCCCGGGCGTGTCCACGAGGCGGATGTAAATGTCGGAATCGAACCACTAGGCGCGATCCGTCACGATAGCGGATTTATCGGGCAGGGATGCGTGTTGACCTCGATTGTGTGTCCGCTCGTAAAGCTGTTTGATTATTCTGCTTGCCGTAGTTTCAAACATAAAAGGCAAGAATGCGTGAACGATGGCAGCGAAGGCGGCCGCGAACAGCCTTGAAGAAAACCAACCCGCGAACGCCATGTGCCCAAGATAGGTCTCGCCTACCGTTTCAGGATGTTCGGTGAAAATCCTCGTCATGCGCGATGCCATAGCCGTTCTCCCTGTTATTCTGATCTCCAATCGGGAAAATGACATGATCTATTGGGTGGATGATCCCAAAATTCCCTTGAAATCCATTATTATTGGGACAAATATCCCATTGTATGAATGAAATAGACGAAATAGATCGAAGAATCCTGGCTGAATTGCAACGCGACGGCACGCTTTCAGTCGATCAGCTCTCGGCTCGGGTGGCGCTTTCACGCAATGCCTGCTGGCGCCGCATCAAGCGCTTGGAAGACGATGGCGTCATCCTCGGGCGCGTCGCCTTGGTTGACGCAGACAAGCTTGGCCTCGGTCTTTCCGTATTCATTCTGGTTCGCACTTCCAACCATGATCCGGACTGGCTGGCAAAGTTTCGCGCGGCAGTATCCGGCCTTCCGGAGATCACCGGTGTTTATCGCATGTCGGGTGACCTCGACTATGTTCTACGCGCCCGGGTGGCCGATGTGAAAGCGTATGACCGCCTCTATCAGCGGCTTATCGCCAAGGTCGCGCTTTCGGATGTCGCAGCTTCTTTCGTCATGGAGGAAATAAAGGAAACGACGATTGTTCCCGTTGAGGTGCGTTGATGCAGGCTGCGCTCAAAAGAAAGCCGTTGATAGAATGGTGTGGCGGTTGACGGTCACAACTGCGACGTCGATAGGATCAACTCATGCCAGCAACAAAGCACCAATCATCTGTCATCGGTCCGGCCGTCGGCATCGTTCGATTGCCCCACAGTCACGATCTGCCGTTGCCAGCCTATGAGAGTGCCGGTTCGGCAGGCATGGATTTGCGCGCAGCGATACCCGAAGACCGGGCGCTTCTCATTTTACCGGGCAAGCGGGCGTTGGTGCCTACCGGGTTGGTCATGGAAATTCCGGAAGGTATGGAAGGCCAGGTCCGTCCGCGCTCCGGTCTTGCGCTGAAACACGGCATCACCTGCCTCAATACGCCGGGAACCATCGACAGCGATTATCGCGGCGAGATCAATGTTCTCCTGATCAATCTTGGCGACGAGGATTTCTCGATAAGTCGTGGTATGCGCATTGCTCAGATCGTCTTTGCTCCAGTCACGCAAATGGTGATCGAAGAGCGCGCCTTGGCCGGTGACACGACGCGCGGGTCTGGCGGGTTCGGTTCTACCGGCACCGCCTGAGAAGCCGCCGAAGTTGGCACCCATAGTCTGAAAGTTTCTGGTAAGGCAAAAAGCCGCGCCTGACCCAATGGCATTCATTTGCCCGCTATTCGTGACAAGGCTAGGATCATTCCGGTGATTTTCGCATAGAGGATGGCTGCGATGGATACGGGCAAGGTTTTTCGTGATCTTCATGCTTCGACTTTTGTCATCCCGAATCCTTGGGACATTGGCACCGCGAAGCTGTTGGCTTCATTTGGCTTCAAGGCATTGGCAACGACGAGCGCCGGTTTCGCTTTTTCGCGCGGACTGCCGGATGGTGGCGTGACGTTTGAAGCGATGATCGCTCATTGCAAGGAGATGGCCGCCGCAACCGATCTGCCGGTTGCCGCCGATCTTGAGAAGGGCAAGGGCGACAGTGCCGAGCGTGCCGCCGAAACAATTTTTGCGGCGGAAGCCGCAGGTCTCGCCGGATGCTCCATCGAAGATTTTTCCGGAGACGACGAGCGGCCGATTTATGACTTTTCGCACGCGGTCGAACGCGTGGCGGCCGCAGTTGAAGCAACACGTTCGCTGAAGCGCGATTTCGTTTTCACCGCGCGCGCTGAGAATTTCCTGCATGGTCGTCCCGATCTCGATGACACGATCAAGCGACTTCAAGCTTTCGAAAAGGCTGGTGCAGATGTGCTCTATGCGCCGGGTCTCGCCGATATCGAGACTGTGCGCACCGTCTGTAACTCGGTTAGCAAGCCGGTCAACATTCTCGCAACCCCTGCTTTCACCGTTTCGCAGCTGACCGAAGCGGGCGCAAAACGCATTTCGCTTGGCTCAAAGCTGACGAACTACACATTTGGCATGCTCGAACGGGCGTCGCATGAAATCCTGCAGGGCGGCAGTTTCAGCTTCAGTAATGACGCGATGGCGTTTGACCGGTTGCAAAAGATGTTCTCGACGCCGCAATGACCTTGCAAGCGCTGACCGTCACCGACATGCATACGGGCGGCGAACCGGTGCGCATCGTTACCGGCGGCTACCCGCCGATACCCAAGGGCACTATTCTTGAGAAACGCGCCTATGTTCGCGATCATCTCGATCATTTGCGCAAGATGCTGATTTTCGAGCCGCGCGGCCATTACGACATGTATGGCGCTCTGTTGGTTGAACCTGATTTGCCCGGAGCGGACCTCGCAGTTCTGTTCATGCACAATGAAGGCTATTCGACCATGTGCGGCCATGCCGTCATTGCGCTTGGCCGCTATGCGGTGGACGAAGGGCTGGTTCCAGCAATGGAGCCGGTGACGATCGTCAACATCGAAGCGCCATGCGGCCTCGTCAAAGCCTCTGTCGAGGTGACGAACGGCAAGGCGGGCGCTGTTTCCTTTGAAAGCGTTCCGGCTTTTCTTTTTACCCATGATCATACAGTCGACCTGCCGGATTTCGGTAGCGTGACCTATGACATCGCTTACGGTGGAGCCTTCTATGCTTTGTCTGACTGTCATCAGTTCGGGCTTGAATTCGGCAAGAGCCGGGTACGCGATTTTGTCGATGCCGCAACCGCACTAACCGACAAGCTCAAAGCGGAAGTGCCTTTGGCGCATCCCGATCATGACGATCTGGCTTTTCTTTATGGAACCATTTTGACGGACGGCAAGGATGCGTTCGAGGCTGAAACGACAAGAAATATCTGCGTCTTCGCCGATGCGGAAGTTGACCGTTCACCTACGGGATCGGGTGTTACCGCCCGGTTGGCGGCAATGCACGCCAAAGGCCAGATCGGCATTGGCCAGACACGCAGTTTCGAGAGTATTGCGGGTTCCCATTTTGCTGGCGCTGTTGCGCGTCAGAGCAAGGCAGGCACACATGACGCCGTTATAGCGCGGGTTGGTGGCCGCGCCTTCTATTGCGGCAAGGCTGAATATCTGCTTGAAGCGGGCGACGAGTTGGGGCGGGGATTCCTGCTGCGCTGAAATTCTCAACAGAAGCCAGTGCCACGCTGTTTGCGAGGCGGGTTTCAAAATCAAGTGAAACGAACTTCAAATTCACCACACTAGACCCAATCTGGGACCGGCATGCCACGACGCCGGAATACAGGCGGAGAGATGAATGCCGGACTATGACGTGCTGTGCATTGGCAATGCCATTGTCGATATCATTGCTCAATGCGACGAAGCATTTTTGGAAGACAACGGCATCATCAAGGGGGCGATGAACCTGATAGATGCCGAGCGCGCCGAACTGCTTTACTCCCGCATGGGTCCGGCCATCGAAGCTTCCGGCGGCAGTGCGGGCAACACCGCAGCCGGCATCGCCAGTCTTGGCGGTCGCGCGGCCTTCTTCGGCAAGGTGGCGAACGATCCGTTGGGCCGCATCTATGCCCACGACATTCGCGCTCAAGGTGTTGCCTTCGATACAAGGCCGCTTGACAAAGAGCCGCCGACCGCGCGGTCGATGATCTTCGTCACCCCCGACGGCGAACGCTCGATGAACACCCATCTCGGAGCGTGCGTCGAACTTGGACCCGAAGATGTCGAAGCCGACAAGGCCAGCCGCGCCAAGGTCACCTATTTCGAGGGGTATCTGTGGGACCCGCCACGTGCCAAGGAGGCAATCCGCCAAACGGCCCGGTTGGCTCACGCCTCTGGTCGCGAGGTCTCTATGACGCTGTCGGATTCCTTTTGCGTCGATCGCTATCGTGACGAGTTTCTTGATCTGATGCGTTCGGGCACTGCCGACATCGTTTTTGCCAACAGCCATGAAATCAAGGCACTTTATCAAACCGCTTCGTTCGATGCCGCCCTCGAGGCAATCCGCAAGGATTGCCGCATTGCCGCGGTCACCCGTTCCGAGAAAGGCTCGGTTATCGTGCGTGGTGACGAGACTGTGGTGATCGATGCAACGGAGATCGGCGATCTGATCGATACAACCGGCGCAGGCGACCTTTATGCGGCAGGCTTCCTCTACGGCTACACGCAGGGCATGGAGTTGAAGGCTTGTGGCGATCTCGGCTCGCTGACGGCGGGGCTGGTGATTCAGCAAGTGGGGCCGCGCCCGCGCCAGAATTTGCGTCGCGAGGCCGAACAGGCAGGTCTACTCTAAATCGCCAATTGAAGCATCTTTGTTGCAGGGACCGCCAGGGTCTGTTGAGTCCAGCTTGACAGGGGTAACACGGCTACGTCATCTGGGTAGAAGTTGACGTTTGCCGAAGAAAGAGAACTTCCATGTCCATGAAAATTGCCGTCCAGATGGACCATGTTTCTACGGTATCGATTGCCGGCGACACGTCATTTGCGCTTTCTCTGGAAGCACAACGGCGCGGCCACACTCTCTTCCACTATACGCCTGACCGCCTCTCACTTCGGGACGGGAAAGTCTATGCGTGTATTGAAGAAATGACCCTGCGCGACGAGGTGGGAAATCATTATTCTCTCGGGGAACCCGTGCGAACCGATCTTGCCGAGATGGACGTCATCTTGCTGCGCCAGGATCCGCCCTTTGACATGAATTATATCACCACAACCCATATCCTTGAGCGCATCCACCCTAAAACACTCGTGGTCAACGACCCGGTGTGGGTACGCAACAGTCCTGAAAAGATATTCGTCACCGAGTTTGCGGATTTGATGCCGGAAACACTGATCACGAAGGATCCTCTCGAAGTCGCATCATTCCGCAAGGAGTTTGGGGACATTATTGTCAAGCCGCTCTACGGCAATGGCGGCGCAGGCATCTTCCATTTGCACGAGGCGGATCGCAATCTGACCTCATTGCTAGAAATGTTTTCCCAGATGTTTCGCGAGCCCTTTATCGTGCAGCGCTATCTGAAAGAGGTGCGCGCTGGCGACAAACGCATCATCCTGATCGATGGCGAACCGGTGGGCGCGATCAACCGTATTCCTGCGGCATCGGAGTCGCGTTCCAACATGCATGTCGGGGGCCGCGCCGAAAAATCGGACCTGACGAAACGTGAACATGAAATTTGTCGTGCCATCGGCCCCTCATTGAAGGAACGTGGCTTCACCCTCGTCGGCATTGACGTTATCGGTGACTACATGACCGAGATTAATGTCACCTCTCCGACGGGCATTCGGGAAGTGAGCCGCTTCGGCGGTGCCGATATTGCCGCGCTGTTCTGGGATGCGGTGGAAAGCAAACGAAGCTAGGTTTCGTGCTGTCTATCTGACAAAATTTCGATTGGCGTTCCGTGCGTACAACCACCTACAACCGGATTACAGCCACTGCGTTTATTTCGTTCCTGTATTGTTCTTGATTTGATCGACAATGTGTGGTTGTGTTCTTCCTGTCAGTAAAACTGACATGAACAAGCGGGTGATGGTGGCACCTGCGTCCGGGGGCATGGGGCACAATGATTTCGCGTGTACGTACGGTGGCATTTCAAGGAATCGAGGCGATTCCTGTTGATGTCCAGATCATGGTTGCACCTGGTAAGGTCGGTATGTCGATCGTCGGTTTGCCTGACAAGGCCGTTGCCGAGAGCCGTGAACGTGTGCAGGCGGCACTTCACGCATCGGGGCTTTCGATGCCCGCCAAAAAAGTCACCATCAATCTAGCCCCGGCGGACCTCCCAAAAGAGGGCAGCCACTACGATCTACCAATAGCGCTTGGCTTGATGGCGGCGCTGGGTGCCATTCCAGGCGATATGCTGGCGTCCTATGTCGTACTGGGTGAATTGTCACTTGATGGAACTATCGCACCCGTTGCCGGTGCATTGCCGGCGGCCATTGGCGCAAATGCCGACGGCAGGGGGTTGATCTGCCCCCACGGCTGCGGACCGGAAGCCGCCTGGGCAGGTAGCGAGATTGACATTCTTGCACCACGCAGCCTTATCGCTGTGGCCAATCATTTTCGTGGCACGCAAGTCCTGTCGCGACCTGAGGCCGGCATCCGCGAAAATGCTAACAATCTGCCTGACCTCGCAGACATCAAAGGACAGGAAAGTGCCAAGCGGGCATTGGAAGTGGCTGCGGCTGGCGGTCACAATCTGCTGATGGTCGGCCCTCCCGGTTCAGGCAAATCGATGCTTGCACAACGTCTGCCCTCGATCTTGCCACCGCTGGACCCGAAAGAGCTTTTGGAAGTATCGATGATTGCCTCGGTGGCTGGCGAACTGGCCGAGGGAAAGCTGACGGATCGCCGGCCTTTTCGCCAGCCTCATCATTCGGCTTCGATGGCGGCAATGGTCGGCGGCGGGATACGCGCCAGACCGGGTGAAGTCTCCCTCGCCCATCATGGCGTTTTGTTTCTCGATGAGTTTCCCGAATTCACACCGCAGACACTGGATGCGTTACGCCAGCCTCTTGAGACGGGCGAATGCATGATCGCACGCGTGAACCATCGTGTTACCTATCCGGCCCGGATACAACTGGTTGCTGCAATGAACCCGTGTCGGTGTGGCATGGCGGGGGAGCCGGGCTATCGCTGTGCGCGTGGTGAGCGTTGTAGAAGCGACTATCAAGCGCGCATCTCAGGGCCACTGCTAGATCGCATCGATCTTCGCGTCGAGGTTCCGGCCGTTTCCGCAAGCGATCTGATTCAACCGAACAAGGCCGAGACCAGCGCCGACGTTGCCATTCGCGTGGCCCGTGCGCGCAATCTTCAGCGTGATCGGTTCGTGTGGCTTGGAGTTGCCGGCACCACGACCAATGCGCATTGTTCACCGGCGCTCGTCGAGGAAATAGCCAAACCCGACGCTGCTGGTTTGGCCCTGCTCAGGGATGCCAGTGAAAAGTTGAATTTCTCGGCGCGCGCCTACCACCGAGTCCTCAAGGTGGCGAGGACGTTAGCCGATCTCGACGCAAGTGAGGCGGTAGGGCGCATTCATCTTGCCGAAGCCATATCTTATCGCATGAGTTCGGAGCGTTTGGCACGCGCAGCATGACGATGGCATATTCAGGCCTAGTGCATGTCGCCCAAAAGTGTGCAGCGGTTTTTCAGACAACGACATGCACAAAACAATGGCTTAAAGCACGCTGCATGAATCCCTTTAGACGCGACGTGCATTAAGTGTTTGTTTTACTTGATCCCGGACGAGAATCCGCAGCGCACTTTTCCACGAATTTCCATCCTTGCCTGACGGCGATGCTACGTCATCCGCCCTGCCTCGCCATCCAAGGCTTGACACCACGGACAATTTTGCACCGGTTTGACGATTGTCTGATCTTACCGGGTCAGGCTGCTTTCATGGCTTGCTTTGCCCCATATGGATCGAACCGCTGATAGAAGGTTTCACCTTTCGCAGCCATATCGACCAGCAGTTTCGGCACCTTGAACTCGGCTCCGTATTTCTTCTGCAGACGCTTGGATAGCTGAACAAACTCAGCGACACCGATGCCGTCGATGTATGACAGTGCACCGCCCGTATAAGGGGCAAACCCGAATGCAAGGATCGAGCCGACATCGGCCTCGCGCGGATCGGTCACAATTCGTTCTTCCATTACCCGCGCCGCTTCAAGGGCAATCGTTACCAGAAGGCGTTGCTTCAGCTCTTCGAAGTCGATGGTATCGGCAGCCTTTTGCGGATAGAGGTCTTTCAGGCCGGGCCAGAGCTTCTTTTGCCGGTTTTGCCGGATAGTCATAAAAGCCCTTGCCGTTCTTGCGCCCGAAGCGCTGATGGGTATCGACCAGCGTGTCGATGAGTGCCATCTGGTTCGGATCGACAGCCTTTTCGCCGAGATCGCGGATCGTCTGCTTCATGATTTTCTGGGCAAGGTCCACCGCAGTCTCATCGGTGAGCGCCAGTGGACCAACCGGCATTCCAGCAGCTTTGGCCGCGTTCTCGACCATCACTGCCGGCACACCTTCGATCAGCATTTTGTAGGCTTCCGACATGTAGCGCAGCACGCAACGGTTGACATAGAAGCCACGCGTGTCGTTGACGACGATTGGCGTTTTCTTGATGGCGCGCACGAAATCGATTGCGGTGGCAAGCGCCTTGTCGCCGGTCTTCTTGCCGAGAATGATCTCCACCAGCATCATCTTGTCGACCGGCGAGAAGAAATGGATACCGATAAAATTCTTCGGGCGGGCCGAGTTTTTGGCCAGGGCGGTGATGGGAATTGTCGATGTGTTCGACGCAAAGATTGCCGACGATTTCAAAACGGCTTCAGCCTGTTCGGTGGCGCTTTTCTTGACGCCTGAATCCTCAAACACGGCCTCGACCACGAGGTCGCAGCCTGTAAGTTCCGCATAATCGGCTGTTGGCGTAATCAGTGACAGCAACTTGTCCTTGTCGTCTGCCTTGGCGCGGCCCTTCTTGACAAGCGTGTCCATCAAGCCCGCAGAATGCGCCTTGCCTTTCTCGGCCGACGCCATGTCGCGATCAAGCAGCACGACCGGGATACCAGCCTTGGCAGTGACATAGGCAATGCCTGCGCCCATGAAGCCTGCACCGAGCACACCTATCTTTTTGAACTTGGTTTCCGGCACGCCTTCGGGACGACGCGCACCCTTGTTCAGTTCCTGTAGCGAAACGAACAGCGAGCGGATCATCGCCGCCGCCTCTTTCGTCTGCATGATTTCAGTGAAATAGCGTTGCTCAATGCGCAATGCGGTATCGAACGGCACCAGTAAACCTTCATAGACGCATTTGAGGATGGCGCTCGCTGCCGGATAATTGCCATGCGTTTCGCGGCGCAAAATAGCGATTGCGGCTGGCCACAGATTGGCACCAGCCATTGAATAGACCGGTCCACCAGGCAGCTTGAAGCCTTTTTGATCCCACGGAGCAACGGCGCTCAAGCCATTGCGGATCATGGCTTTTGCAGTTTCAACCAGCTTGTCCGGTTCGGCAATCTCATGGATCAGGCCCATGCCCTTGGCTTTTTGCGGGGTGAGCATCTGGCCGGATGTCAGCATTTGCAAAGCCTGCTGCTGATCAGTCAACCGTGGCACGCGCTGGGTACCTCCCGCACCGGGGAAGATGCCGATCTTGACCTCCGGCAGCGCCATTTTGACCTTGCCATTGTCGACCGCTACACGGCCGTGACACGCAAGCGAAAGTTCGAATGCACCGCCCATACATGTGCCATTTATTGCCGATACCCAAGGCTTGCCGCATGTCTCCAACTTGCGAAACAGACCCGTCATGTAGCCTGCCGTTTCGAACAATGCTTGCGTCGCTTTCTCGACGTTATCGACCTTGTCCTTGGCAAAGGCTTTCAGCGTTTTCTGAAGCATCGTAATGTCGGCGCCTCCCGAAAAAGTGTCCTTGCCGGACGTTATGACCGCGCCTTTGATCGCGGCTTCGCCGGTGATCCTGTCGACGATGCTGTCCAACTCGCGCATCACCTCTTCGGTGAATACATTCATCGACCTGTCCGGCATGTCCCATGTGATGAGCGCAATGCCATCGGTGTCGGTCTCAAACGTGAAGTTCTTGTAGGTCATTGTCATGCCCTCCCGATCAGACGCGTTCGATAATGGTGGCGGTGCCCATGCCTGCGCCGATGCACAAGGTGACCAATGCCGTGTTGAGGTCTCGCCGTTCCAACTCGTCCAGCACGGTGCCGAAAATCATTGCGCCGGTTGCACCAAGTGGATGGCCCATGGCGATGGCTCCGCCATTGACGTTGATCTTGTCGTGAGGAATATCGAACGCCTGCATATAGCGCAGCACCACGGAAGCGAATGCTTCGTTCAGTTCGAACAGGTCGATATCCGACAGTTTCATCTTGGCGCGCTTCAATAGTTTCTCAGTGACGTCGACTGGGCCTGTCAACATCAGCACCGGTTCCGAGCCGATGTTTGCAAATGTTCTGATACGTGCGCGTGGTTTCATGCCAAGTGTCTTGCCGGCTTTCTTGGAGCCAAGGAGGATGGCCGCGGCACCATCGACAATGCCGGATGAATTACCCGCATGGTGAACGTGATTGACCGCCTCCACTTCGGGGTGCTTTTGCACGGCAACCGCGTCGAACCCGCCCATCTCGCCCGGCATGACGAAGGATGGATTGAGCGCCGCCAGCGACTGCATGTCGGTGGTGGGTCGCATGTGCTCGTCATGGTCGAGAATGGTCAGCCCATTCTGGTCCTTGATCGGAATGACCGAGTTCTTGAAATACCCCTTTTCCCAGGCGTGCGCGGCGCGCTTCTGGCTTTCTACCGCATAAGCGTCGACATCGTCCCGCGAAAAGCCGTACTTCGTCGCGATCAGATCGGCCGAAATGCCTTGCGGGACAAACCAGCCCGGCAAGCCGACAGATGGATCCATGTACCAGGCGCCACCCGAAGCACCCATGCCGACCCGCGACATGGATTCCACGCCGCCTGCAACGACAATGTCATCAGCACCCTGCGCAATCTTGGCCGCGCCGAAATTGACAGCATCGAGACCCGAGGCGCAAAACCGCGAGATCTGCATTCCCGGCGCCTTGTCGTCGTAACCGGCCTCGAAGGCTGCCGAACGCGGTATGACAGCGCCTGCCTCGCCAACCGGGTCGACGCAACCGAAAATGATGTCGTCAACCTTGCCGGTATCCAAACCGTTGCGGTCGCGGATTGCTTCAAGTGTTCTGGCCGCAAGCCTGACCGCCGGCACCTCGTGCAGCGACCCATCCTTCTTGCCCTTGCCACGCGGTGTGCGCACCGCGTCATAGACATAAGCGTCAGCCATCTTTAACTCCTTTGCTTTCGTGATCGATTGCTCACAAGGAGCGCCCGATCAGCAACTTCATGATCTCGTTGGTACCGCCATAGATGCGCTGGACGCGGGCATCGCGCCACATGCGGGCGATCGGATACTCATTCATGTAACCATAGCCACCATGCAATTGAAGGCATTCGTCGACGACTTTTCCTTGCAGGTCTGAAAGCCAGTATTTTGCCATCGACGCCGTGACCGGATCGAGACCGCCAGCGATGTGGCGCGAAACGCAGTCATTGTAGAATACACGGCCAATGGTGATTTCAGTTTTCAGTTCCGCCAGTTTGAACTGGGTGTTTTGAAAATCGATGATAGCTTTGCCAAAAGCCTTGCGCTGTTTGACGTAATCTATGGTGAGCGCCAGTGCCCGCTCTGCCACGGCGATTGCCGTTGTGCCGATTTGCAGGCGCTCTTGCGGCAATTGTTGCATGAGGTGGACGAAGCCCTGGCCTTCTTCGTGGCCGAGCAGGTTTTCGGTCGGCACGCGTACGTCGTTGAAAAACAGTTCGGAGGTATCGTTGGCTTTCAGCCCGATCTTGTCGAGGTTACGGCCGCGCTCGAAGCCTTCGACCTCATCGGTTTCAATCACGATCAACGACGTGCCCTTGGCACCTTTTTCAGGATCGGTCTTTGCCACCACGATGACGAAATTGGCAAGCTGGCCATTGGTGATAAAGGTCTTGGATCCGTTGATAAGATAGTGATTGCCGTCTTTTTTAGCGCGCGTCCTTATCCCTTGAAGGTCTGATCCCGCGCCGGGTTCGGTCATCGCGATAGCCCCGATCAGTTCGCCACTGGCCAGACGCGGCAGCCATCTCTTCTTTTGCTCATTCGAGCCATAGTGAAGAATGTAGGGCGCGACGATGGAGTTGTGCAGGCCGATGCCGAATCCGTCCACACCAACATGGGCAATCGCTTCAATAATGACGCTCTCATGAGCAAAACTACCGCCCGAACCGCCATATTCTTCCGGCATTGAGGCACACAACAGCCCAGCTTGCCCGGCCTTTTCCCATGCCGCACGATCGACCATCTCGTTCTTCTCATAGGCGTCGTAGTGCGGCGCGATTTCGTCGGCCATAAACCGGTGCGCCATGTCATACAACATGGCCACATCTTCACTTGCCCAGGCAGGCTTGGGCAGGGACAAGATATCTGACGGAGAGGCAGTCATTTGCCGTATTCCTTCTCTGCAACAGCGCCCGGTAGCCTCCTCAGAACGCCTCGGCCGGCAGCGCCATCATCGTATCCGCTCCCGAAGAAATACGGGCGAGGTGTGCGGCCGTTTCCGGCATCACACGTTCCATGAAATAACGGCCCGTGACAATCTTGTTTTCGTAGAAGGATGGTTCATTTCCAGCCCCTCATCCAGCTTTTCTTGCGATACTTTCACCATCTGCGCCCACATATAGCCAAGCGCAACCAAGCCGAACAAATGCAAATAGTCGGTTGAAGCTGCACCGGCATTATCAGGCTTCTTTACGGCATTCTGCATAAGCCACATGGTTGCCGTTTGCAGATCATTGAGGCCTTTTTTCAACACCTTGGTGAAGGGTGCCATTGCTTCGGTTGCCCGGTTCGTTTCGCAGAACTCGTCCACCTCCTTGAAAAAGACCTGTACGGCACGACCACCATTCAAAGCCAGTTTACGGCCAACCAGATCAAGCGCCTGAATGCCGTTGGCTCCCTCATAGATCATGGCGATACGGGCATCGCGGACGAACTGGCTCATACCGTGTTCTTCAATATAACCGTGGCCGCCATAGACCTGCTGCGCCATCACGGCATGATCAAAGCCCTTGTCGGTCAACACACCCTTGATGACCGGTGTCATCAAACCAAGATAGTCATCGGCCGCCCCCCGCTCTTTTTCATCACTGGAGCGATGAGCGATATCGGACTTCAGCGCCGTCCATAATAGCAATGCCCGGCTTGCCTCATTGAATGCGCGCATGGTCATCAGGTTTCGACGGATGTCGGGATGGACGATGATCGGATCGGCCTTGCCATCCTTGTTTTTCGGCCCGGAAAGTGAGCGCCCCTGAAGCCGCTCACGCGCATAGGCTGCGGCATTCTGATAGGCGGCCTCGGCGATTGAAAGACCTTGAAGTCCAACGGCGAGGCGTGCTTCGTTCATCATCACGAACATCGCCTTCAGACCACCGTTTTCTTCACCAAGCAGGGTGCCTGTGGCCTCGTCATAATTCATGACGCAGGTGGCATTGCCATGAATGCCCATTTTCTCTTCGAGAGAGCCGCAGGAAACATTATTGCGTTTGCCGGTATTGCCGTCACTGTCCAAATCGAATTTCGGCACGATGAACAAGGAGATGCCTTTGACACCTTCTGGCGCGCCCTCAATGCGGGCCAGCACCAGATGCACGATATTATCGGCAAGGTCGTGTTCGCCGGCCGAAATGAAAATTTTCTGGCCGGAAATCTTATAGGTGCCATCACCGTTCGCGATAGCCTTGGTCCGCAACAGGCCAAGGTCGGTGCCGCAGTGCGGTTCGGTGAGGTTCATGGTGCCGTTCCATACCCCCTCGATCATCTTTGGCAGCCACGTGGCCTTCTGCTCATCGGAGCCATGCGCCACAATAGCAGCGATAGCGCCTTGAGTGAGGCCAGGATACATCATCAATGCCATATTGGCTGAGGACAGATATTCGCCGATGGCGGTGTGGAGCACATAGGGCAAGCCCTGACCGCCGAATTCCGCGGGTGCCGCCAACCCCATCCAACCGCCTTCGCGGTATTGCCCAATCGCTTCCTTGAAGCCTTTAGGCGTTGTTACCGATCCATCATCACCGCGCTTGCAGCCTTCAATATCACCCACCCGATTTAGCGGCAGCATGACATTTTCGGCCAGCTTGGCACCTTCAGCAAGGATAGCCTCGAGAACATCAGGCGAGGCGTCGGCAAAGCCCGGCAGGTTGGAATAGCGCTCATAGCCCAGGAGATCATTCAATACGAACAGCGTGTCCTGGATCGGCGCGGTATAGATCGGCATTGATATTTCCTCCACCTGCACATTTCGCCCACCGCGTTTCATTCGAGATTGCACACGGCATCATTGGGAAAGTCGAGTAACAAAAATTGACGTTTGCGTAAACGTCAATTTTTTAAACCGGCAATTTTTCTCTGCAACCGCAATGACGCGATGCTCCAAAACACATCGCGTCTAAAGGGGTTCATGCAGTGAACTTCAAGCCAATGCGCCGCGCAAACGGCGTCAGTTGGCAGCGCTGAACTTGGCGACTGGCTCGGTCAATGCCTCACGAACATTGGTCATTAATGTGCCTAGATCATCAATGGCTTCATCAATCAATTCGCGCTGCTTTTGCAGACGTGCAAGCTGCTTTTCGGATTTGCCGAGCGTCACCTTGAGCTGCTTGGTATTGGTGCCGGATGGGTCATAAAGATCCATTATCTGCTTGACGTCGCGCAATGAGAAGCCAACCTTGCGGCCAAGCAGGATCAATTTCAGACGCGCCTTGTCGCGGCGTGTGTAAAGGCGCATCGCGCCATCACGCATTGGCTTCAAAAGCCCTTTGTCTTCATAGAAGCGCAGAGTGCGCAAGGTGACGCCGAAATTTTTGGCCATTTCACCAATTCGCGTAAATTCGGTGGCGGTTTCGTCAACAACAACGTTGGTATTGGCCGCCGCTTTGGCGGCCACGATTGATTTCAAGGTCATGGACATTTCCTGATGGAGGCGTGGCAGCATAAAGTTATGTCACGCAAGGGAAGCGATTACGCAGTTCCCGAACTGGTTTCGTTTGCAAGGGACAAATTGTGATGTTCCTTACGTTTACGTAAGAGATATAGCAGCCCGTTGAAAAATTCAAGAGCCAGCGTAAAAAGGTCTCGCAGACGTTTTCTCGTTCATTTCTGAACAAAGATTGAAGGTTCTTAAGGTTGGTTAACAACTTGTTTACCACGTTAGGGGAAATGTGCGCATGTCGGTCATCCGTGTTTATCCTGTATCGAATTGTTCACGGTTTTTCGGAGGTGGGTGAAAACCCCGGAAATCAGTCTTCCGTTCTGGCACATGCGCCAGGTCGCCTTCGATCCCGATTGAAAATTTGAGGAAATTCTGGCCACGGCCAGTCACTTCCGGAAAGCGGGCGTCGCGATGAGCAGTAAACGGTCTTATCACAATTCACTCAATGCTGGCCGGCAGCGCCGACCGCACACCACGCTGGAACAGCTTAACCATTCGCTCTCGGCACTCGAGGAACGGCTGGAGCAGAGCCGCGAGGAAACAGCTACTCATAACGCCACCAGTTCAAAAACTGCCGCCCCGCACTATCCCGGCGCGCGCCCCTATGGCGATAAGCCGTTGGAGATGCCCCGAACGGCGGCACCAGCGCATAGCTACGATCCGATTCGCAATCCACAACCGGCACCGCCTCTGGACCGGAACTATCAAACCATTGCGCGCGACATAGATCACTTGCGTGGCCGTGAAGATGGTGTCGCCATGGTTGGCAAGATCGCCGGCGAACTGCGCGGTCTGCGAGCCGAAATGCAGAATCAACTGGCAGCGGGCCTGCAACGTGAATTCGAAGCACTTCGCAAGGATGTTGAGAAGGCATACACGTCATCATCTCCGGCCAAGGGCGGTGCCGAACTTGGCACCGAGTTTGAACGGCTTTCCGATTCCATCAAGACACTGGCCGAAAAGAATGACGACAGAGGCGTCAACATGCTTCGGCTGGAACTGGAGCAGGTCAAAGCAGCTATCGACACGCTGGCAAGTAACGAAAGCGTTCAGGCCGTTGACCGCAGATGGGATGATTTTGACCGACGCTGGACTGCGCTGGAAGATCGGATCGGAGCCAATGAAGGCAGACCAACCGACGATGTCGGCATCACCAAGCTAACCGAGCGCCTCGAGCAGATCGGCAATGCCGTCAACAATCTTCCCGAATCGCTGTCGCTTCGCTCACTTGAAGAAAAGGTACGAACGCTTGCCGGTGCCGTCGATCATTTTGCCAGTCAGCAGACCAATCGCGGCAGCGAAACATTTGGTGTGATCGACGAGCGGCTGGACGAAATTTCGCGCGCTATCGTTGCATCGACTGTCGCCGCCCAGGCCAACGCTTTCGATCCAGAAACATTCGAGCGGATAGAAAAGCGTATTGCTTCCCTTGCCCAGCAGATCGAGGAAGTTGCCGAAGACCGTCCGTCCGGTGAGGTGATCGAGCGACTCAACACCTTGTCGAGTCGGGTCGACGAACTGGCCACGCGCGGTCAATTGCCTGAACAGGCGATGGAACGCCTTGCCGGCCAGATCGCACTGATTGCCGACAAGATTGACCATGCGCCGACAATGCCGGACGCAGATTACATCTTTCAGGGGTTGGACCAACGCTTTGACGTCCTGTCGGGCATGATGGAACGCCGGCAAGGCGATGCGATTGAGCAGGGCAATATGCTGTTCCGCGATCTCGAACAACGCCTTGACGAGGTCGTTGATCGTCTCGACAAGAACATGTCGCACGATACCGTTGACACCACCGGGATCATGGATGCCATGGATGCCCGCTTCACGGCGCTTGCGGCACGACTGGAAACGCGCACTGATAATAGCGAAGGCAAGGCAGCGATCCACAGCCTTGAATCGCGCCTTGATGACATCTCGAACCGGCTGGACATGTCGGCCACCCAATTCGCGGGCATCGACCCCGATCTCATCCGCAGCCTGGAGGCACAGGTTTCCGGCCTGTCGGCTCATCTTTCACAACCCGGTGTGCCATTACCGGCCTTCGAGGATATTGGACCGCGCCTCAGCCAGATCGAATCCTCGATTTCCGGCACACGCGAGACCATATTGGAAGCTGCCCGCGAGGCCGCTGAATCGGCAGTGAAATCGATGGCCGGTTCCAACGCCAACACGGCGGCGGTCACCGGTTTGGCAGATGATTTGAAGACGCTTGAGACGCTGACACGACGCTCGGATGACCGCAATTCACGGACATTCGAGGCTATTCACGACACGCTATTGAAGATCGTCGATCGCCTTGGAACTCTTGAAACCGGTGCGGCAGAAAGCTCCGATGACAGTGATGCTTCGCGCCCGGCCCTGCACCCAGCAAAGATAGCCGTGGAACACGCACCCAAATTGGATATGGACGAACCCCTGCCGATGCCACAAGACAGTGGCGAGGGCGAGGAGTTGGTCGCAGCGACGATTCAAGGCGAAGTCGGCGAGCGGACACCGACGCAAGCAGCCTCGGAGGCCGCCACGGCTGCGCTTCAAGCTGGTCGGTCGGAAAGCAAAGAGGAGCCGGAGAGCAAGAAATCCATATTCAGCGGCCTGTCGCGCGCATTCAAAGGCAACAAGGACGCCGAAGCAGCGGTTTTGGCGGGCTCCACGGCCAGTATCGAGGCGCCTGCCGTCGAACTCGACGAAGCGCTTGAGCCAGCACAGATCAATCGCCCGCTGGAACCTGGTTCCGGCGCACCAGATCTGAATGCCATTATGAAGCGGGTGCGTGATGAACGCGGCCAGACGGCTCGACCCAATGATACGGCTGCGGCCAAGTCAGATTTTATCGCCGCCGCGCGCCGTGCTGCCCAGGCCGCCGCAGCCGAGGCCGAAACGCTGAAGCGTCAATCGACGATCAGCGGCCCGGTCAAAGCGCTGCGCATTGGTGATCTCTTGAAGGCGCGCCGCAAGCCGATCCTTATGGCAGCAGGCGCGATCATGTTAGCATTGGCCGGGTTGCAACTTGGCAAAGCTTTCCTGTCTGATCCGGTTCAGGTGGCAGGTAATGACGAAGCGCCAAAACTGACCCAGGAGGTCGTACAAGCAGATATTGCAGATGGGCCGAAGGCGGATATGGCGACCGTAAAACCTATGGAAGCTCCAGCCGCCCGCACCGCGCAACAGGTGCAACCGATCGGCGATGAAACAAAAGACGACATTGCTGCCGCCACCGATGCTTCCGACGCTGCCGTAAAGGGGCCGAATGTTTCCGATCTGGCCAGCAATCCAAATACGATGCAGCCCAACACGACAGATTCCGCATCGACGGACGTTGCAAATGCGGCACCCGATATGCCCAAGCCGGTTGACACGATGGCTTCCCCGGCGAAGCCGACTGTTGCCAGGATCGACATTCCCAGCGAAGTCGGTTCGACGGCTTTGCGTGACGCCGCAGCCAGTGGCGATGCCAAGGCGCTTTTCGAGATCGGCTCACGCTATGCAGAGGCACGTGGTGTCAAGGAAGACATGGCGAAAGCCGCGAACTGGTATGAGAAGGCAGCAAATATCGGTTTTGCTCCGGCAGAATACCGCATCGGAAATTTCTATGAGAAAGGTCTCGGCGTCAAACGCGATATCCAGAAGGCGAAGACCTGGTATCAAATGGCAGCGGAGCAAGGCAACGCCAGCGCCATGCATAACCTGGCCGTTCTTTTTGCGATGGCCACGGATGGTGCGGCGGACAATGAAGCGGCAGCACGCTGGTTCCAGGCGGCAGCCGAACTCGGCGTCAAGGACAGCCAGTTCAATCTTGGCATCCTGACAGCCAAGGGCGTTGGCTTGCCGCAGAACCTCGAAGAATCATATAAATGGTTTGCCCTCGTCGCCAAGAGTGGGGACAAGGATGCCGCCGCCAAGCGTGACGAAATTGCGAATGCACTTCGGCCAGAGCAATTGAAGCGTGCACGTGCGGCAACCGAACTATGGAAAGCAAAACCGCTCGATCCGGCTGCCAATTCATTCGAGGTGCCCGCGGAATGGCAGGACGCCCCTACCACGACCGCCAGCATCGACATGAAGAAGGCGGTCAAAAACATCCAGCTCATTCTCAACAAAAATGGCTATGCGGCTGGCACCGCAGATGGCGTGATGGGCGCAAGAACGAAAGACGCGATCATTGCATTCCAGACTGACCACGACATGAAGCCAACCGGCAATGTGGATGAATCGCTCGTAAAAGCACTGCTCGCGCGCAAATAGAGAAAAGGTTGGCGCTTGCGCGATTGCTTTTTCTGCGAAATTACCTGTTAACTGCTTGAGATGGCTTTTATTTCGGCCGCATCGCGCAGTCTTTTCGTGCTGGTGCAATAACAGGTTAGCTTTTTGGTGTTATACAGGCTCAGGGACTGTATTCGCCAAAGCGCAGAATTAATCGAGACAGACGGGTGGGCATCTATCTCCCGATTGCGGAAATTTCCGTCAATATCTTCGTATTGCTGGCCATGGGCGCGGCAGTGGGTTTCCTGTCGGGCCTCTTTGGGGTCGGCGGCGGCTTCCTGATCACGCCGCTGCTGATTTTTTACAACATTCCCCCGGCCATCGCCGTTGCCACCGGCGCAAATCAGGTGATCGCCTCTTCGTTTTCCGGGGCGTTGTCGCACATGAAGCGGGGTACGCTCGATTTCAAGCTCGGCGGGGTGCTTCTAGCGGGCGGCATAGTCGGCTCAACCGGTGGCGTCTATGTCTTTTCCATATTACGCAGTATGGGCCAACTCGACCTCTTCATATCGCTTCTTTATGTCATTCTTCTAGGCAGTGTCGGCGGATTGATGCTGGTCGAGAGTGTCAATGCACTACGTGCCACGCGAGGCGGTGCAAGTGGGACACAGAGGAAACCCGGGCAGCACAACTGGATTCACCGACTACCGCTGAAGATGCGCTTTCGTGCTTCCAAACTCTTCGTCAGCGTCATACCCGTTATCGCCATCGGTGCGATCATCGGCTTCCTGTCGTCGATCATGGGCGTCGGCGGTGGCTTCATCATGGTTCCAGCCTTGATCTACCTGTTGCGCGTCCCGACCAATGTCGTCATCGGAACTTCCCTGTTCCAGATCATCTTCACATCGGCCTACACCACGCTTGTCCATGCATCCACCAACTATACCGTCGATATCATGCTGGCCTTCCTGTTAATGGTCGGCGGCGTAGCAGGCGCTCAATATGGCGCGAAAGCCGGGCAGAGGCTGCGCGGCGAACAGCTTCGTGCCCTGCTGGCGCTTCTGGTTCTCGCTGTGGCGATCCGCCTGGCCATCGACCTATTTGTGACACCCCCAATCTCTATTCGCTCAGCAATAGCGGGCTAACCTGATATGGCCGGGTTCAAGGCATCGACGGCTCTGTCCATTGCCCTGCTGATCGCAGCGCATGTTTCTGCAAGTGCGCAATCCCCACATCAGGAGAACATCCAGATTGGCCTTTCCACCAACAATGTGTCGATTACCGCGGGCTTTTCCGGGGCCGACCTGACCATCTTCGGCTCTCTCGAAGACGCCGATCCGCAAGTTGCGCGCCAGGGGCGCTACGACGTGATCGTCGTGCTTGAGGGACCGGCGCGCCCTATCGTGGTGCGTCGCAAAGATCGTGTTCTCGGCGTCTGGATGAACCTTGAATCCGAGACGTTCGAAAATGTCCCGGCCTCCTATGCCGTCGCAACAACGCGCCCGATGCAAGACATTACGGATCCGGTCAGCTACAAGCAATTGTCGCTTGGCGCGAACAACATTTACATGCAGCCGGCCGATCCAAATCAAAGTCCGGTAACAATAAACGAATTTACGGCCGCTTTACGCGAACGCAAATCCGCGGCCGGCCTGTATAGTGAAAATGTCGGCGGCGTACAGTTCCTGTCGCAAAATCTGTTTCGCGCAACCGTTCGGTTAGCGCCCGACGTGCAGGTGGGCACGCATAAGGCGCGCGCATTTCTGTTCAAGAGCGGACTGTTTGTGAAGGAAAGTTCGGCACAACTTGAAATCCGCAAGTCCGGCTTCGAGCAGGCGGTTTTCCGTCTCGCGCACAATCACGGCCTATTCTACGGTCTGCTTTCGGTGAGCCTGGCCATGGTAACCGGTTGGCTGGGGCGAATTATCTTTAGAAAAGACTGAACTGCTGATGAACTGGCTGGCATGATAGTCGCCGTTCGAAATCACCTTGTCTATCCCGCTGACATTTCTTGACCCCGTTCATCTCTGTATGCTGCTTGCGCGCGTGAATGTCTCAGGTGGTGAGGTCGAAGTCTCTCCCGATGTCTCTTGTTTCGTCATTCATGTCATCGTTTCTGGCGGTGAACGGAGGCGGCATTCGCGGCCTCCGCTTGTGAATGTTTGTTACGCGCCAGATTGTGGCTGCATGTCAGTCGGATCAATGCCAGCCACCATGACGGGCTTTTTCATGGCGTCCCGGCGGAAAGGCTCACCAAGTTCCTGGTTGAGTATCACTTCGATCAGTGTCGTTTTGCCCTTCGCCTGATCTTCACAGGCCTTGCGCAAGGCGTTTGATACTTCTTCCTGCGTTCTGGCGGAAACACCTTCGAATCCGCAAGCCTTGGCCACGTCGGCGTAGCTGTAGTCACGGTTCAGTTCGGTGCCGACAAAATTGTTGTCGTACCAGATCGTGGTGTTGCGCTTTTCCGCCCCCCACTGGAAGTTGCGGAACACAACCATGGTAATGGCGGGCCACTCCTTGCGCCCGATCGAAGTCATTTCATTCATCGAAATACCAAAGGCACCGTCGCCTGCGAAGCCAACGACCGGGACGTCCGGGCAACCGATCTTGGCACCAATGATTGCCGGAAATCCGTAACCGCAGGGGCCGAACAGACCGGGTGCAAGATATTTCCGTCCATTCTCGAAAGTCGGATAAGCATTGCCGATGGCGCAATTGTTGCCGATGTCGGTGGAAACGATGGCTTCCTTGGGAAGCGCAACCTGAATAGCCCGCCACGCCTGACGCGGTGACATCAGATCGCTTTCACGGCTACGAGCTTCGTGGTTCCATCTGGTACCTGGATCATCATCCTCGTGATCCATCGAGGAAAGCTGTTGCAGCCATGCGGATTTGCTTTGGTGGATCAGCGCCTTGCGTTCCTCGCGGCCGGCGTCGCCTGCCGTTGCGCCAAGCTGCTCAAATATCTGTTGCGTGACCTGCTTTGCATCGCCGCAAATACCAACGCTCACCTTCTTGGTAAGACCGATGCGGTCGGAGTTTATATCGACCTGAATGATCTTCGCCTGCTTCGGCCAATAATCGATGCCATATCCGGGTAGCGTCGAGAACGGATTGAGGCGAGTGCCCAGCGCCAAGACCACATCGGCCTTGGCGATCAATTCCATCGCGGCCTTCGAACCATTATAGCCCAATGGCCCAACCGACAGGCGGTGGCTGCCGGGAAATGCGTCATTGTGCTGATAGCCGGAGCAAACAGGCGCGTCGAGACGCTCGGCAAGTTTGACTGATTCGGCAATAGCCTCGCCGATCACGACGCCGGCTCCATTGAGGATGACCGGAAACCTGGCTTCGGACAAAAGCCTCGCGGCTTCTGCGATCGCCACCTTTCCGCCCGATGGCCGTTCCAGGCGAACAATTTGCGGCAGGTCTATATCGATGACCTGCGTCCAGAAATCGCGAGGGACGTTGATCTGGGCTGGCGCGCATCCGCGCCACGCCTTGCTGATCACACGGTTCAAGACTTCGGCGACGCGTGAAGGGTCGCGCACTTCTTCCTGATAGCACACCATGTCCTCGAACAGAGCCATCTGAGCGACTTCCTGGAACCCGCCCTGGCCTATGGTCTTGTTGGCCGCTTGAGGGGTCACCAGCAGCATCGGCGTATGGTTCCAATAGGCCGTCTTGACCGCGGTGACGAAACCGGTGACGCCAGGACCGTTCTGCGCAATAGCCATCGCCATCTTGCCGGTAGAGCGGCTATAGCCGTCGCAGATGAGGCCAGCATTGGTTTCATGCGCGCAATCCCAGAAACTGATCCTGGCCTTGGGGAACAGATCGGACACCGGCATCATGGCCGAACCGATAATTCCAAACGCATGCTCGATACCGTGCATCTGCAGGACTTTGATGAAAGCCTCTTCTGTCGTCATTTTCATTGGAGCATTCCTTTCTTTGCAGGTCGCTTATGCGTCGAACGTGCCGTTGCTAAAGCTTTTCATCTTTGAGGTAGTACCAGTGATACATGGCACGCTGGCCGAGCCGGCGGAACGGGGTCAAAACGCCGTGGCCTTGGAGCGGTGAGGAGAAGATCAGCAGGTCGAGCGCTTGCCCTTTACCAGCCACCAACTGGACCATTCGACGTTCTGCCAGGGCAGAATACATGACACCATCGCCCCAGCGATGGTCGAGCAGGTCGCTACCAGCATCAAAGTTCCATCGCGCTCAAGCCATACCCCCACGCAGAGACGCGCCATCGATGTGGCGGTGCCGTGATGTACGGAGAGCAACTTGTGCTTGTGCCAATTAAAAACCGACAGCGATTCATGCCATTGTTTCTTGGTTTTGGATGCATTGAATCAACACGAAAACCGTAGATAGAATTGCGGAACCACGATATATCCAAATGGAAAGTTAGATGAGTCCAAATGGTGACAAAAACAGTGAAGGCTCCCGCACCGCGCATCTCAGAGGCCGTTTTCTTTCTCGACAAGACCATTCGCGGAAATCTTCAAGCGCAAATACGTGAAACGCTTGTTTCCGGTGTTCTTTCTGGTCGGCTCTTACCGGGAGCGCGCCTGCCCTCAACGCGTAAGCTGGCTGAATATCTGCAGGTTTCGCGCATCACTGTGACACTTGCCTATCAGGAATTGGCAGCGCAGGGCTACATAGAGTCTGTGCGCCGCAGCTACCGGGTGTCGCTAAGCGCCCCTGTAGCGCGGATCGGGTTAGAAGAACCCGCTGCACTGAACGAGAACGTCAACTGGGACGCGAGGCTCAAATCGCGGTTCTCGATAGCCAAACCGATCGTCAAGCCACTCGATTGGCGCCGCTACCCTTTTCCGTTCATATATGGACAGATGGACATGTCGCTGTTTGATCTCGCCGCATGGCGCGATTGTACGCGGCGTGCACTTGGGCGCGGCGATTTCGAACTGATGGCCGGTGACTTTGCGGCGGCTGACGACATTCAGTTGGTGAACTACATCTGTTCGCGCACGCTTCCGCGCCGTGGCATCAAGGCACAGGCCGATGAGGTATTGGTTACTGTTGGCGCGCAGAACGCTTTGTGGATTTCCATTCAGCTTCTTCTCAAACGAGGGATGCACGCCGTCTATGAAAATCCCGGCCATCCTGAAATATATGCTTCGTTGCGGCTAAGCGGTGCCAAAGTCACGATGATCGACGTCGATAAGGACGGCCTGTCACCAGAGCTACTTCCTGAACGGGTAGATGCGGTCTTCGTTACCCCCAGCCACCAGGCACCGACGGCAGCGCGGATGCCCATGGAGCGGCGTCAACAATTGCTGGATGCCGCCGACCAGAAAGACTTCATAATCGTCGAGGACGACTATGAATTTGAGATGAGCTTTCTGGCACCACCCTCGCCGGCGCTCAAATCTCTCGACCGGCGCGGGCGGGTTTTGTATGTGGGCAGCTTTTCCAAGTCGCTTTTCCCTGGCCTGCGGCTCGGCTATCTGGTCGCCCCGGCACCGGTCATACGCGAAGCGCGCGCCTTGCGCGCACTGATGCTGCGCCATCCATCCGGCCATTTGCAGCGCACGGCTGCCTATTTTCTGGCACTGGGACATTACGATGCTGTGATACGGCGAATGCGCGATCAATATTCTCGCCGACATGAAATCATGGAAGCCACGCTGAAGCGCGTGGGATTGAAGATAGCGGGCGTTGCCAATTTCGGCGGCACGTCGTTCTGGATCGAGGGGACGGCGAACACTGACGCCGATATACTGGCACAGCGGCTGCGTGCTGATGGTGTGCTCATCGAATCAGGTTCACCATTTTTTTCGCAGTCAGACCAGCCCTGCAGGTTCTTTCGGATGGCCTATTCCTCGATCCCTGTCGATCGGATCGAAGAAGGGGTGGCGCGCACGGCAGAGTGCATCAAAGAGTTTTGATGATGCCGCAAGAATAATCGAATGCTGACGAAATTCTGCGATCAGGCGGTTCGTCGAAGGTTACCTGAGCACGGCTGAAACGCCACCATCCCTGAATATGGTCGGGCTTGGTGCCATTTTTGGGCTTGATATTATTAATCAAAATGGTGCTGTGAGAGAGGATTGAACTCTCGACCTCTCCCTTACCAAGGGAGTGCTCTACCACTGAGCTACCACAGCCGATCTTTATCCAGATAACTACCTCGAGCGTTACCCCAAGTCAGCCGGGCTCTGGAAGAACCCTTTAGTTTCAACCGCCTTAGCCCTGGAACTTCCCCTTGCCAAGAGGGTCCTCTACAGCTGAGCTACGGCAGCAACACAGATGCGGCGGACTTCTGCCACAACGCATGCGCAAGTGCAAGGTATCTATGGCTTGTTGTTAGAGCATCGGGCGGCAGAATGTTCCCATTTAGCCACCCGATGCTCTAATGTCGACTTTGCCGACACGTACCTGCCATAATAGCAGCTTCCTATATTCCTGAAACTGGATGTGCCAATGCCGGAACAGAAGCAGCCACAAAAGAAAAGCGGTGACGAGCGCGCCGAACGTCTGGCGAATGCCTTGCGCGCCAATTTGCAGAAGCGAAAAGCGCAGTCGCGGTCCCGCCGCACAGGCGAGGCTGATGCGCGCCCTGATGGGCTTGGCGCGGCTACAGAAAAGCCGACGAGGTGATTGGATTTCGTTGCTCAGACGCAAGAGCCGACGCAATTTCTTGAACGCAGCCGACCAATGGTTTAGATGGGCCGGACTCAATCGATTGAACGCTGGCTACACCGGCTGTAGGAAAACCCATCAATGGACCGCATAAGAATAGTCGGTGGTAACGAGCTCACCGGAACCATTCCGATTTCAGGCGCGAAAAATGCAGCCCTGCCCCTGATGATTGCCTCGCTGCTGACCGAGGGTACATTGACGTTGGAAAACGTGCCGCATCTGGCGGATGTGGAACAGCTTATCCGCATACTCGGCAATCATGGCGTCGACTATTCCGTCAATGGTCGCCGCGAAAAGCAGAGCCAGGGCTATTCCCGTACGGTCAATTTCACGGCGCGCGATATCGTCGATACTACTGCTCCATATGAGTTGGTGTCCAAGATGCGTGCCTCGTTTTGGGTGATTGGGCCGCTGCTGGCGCGCATGGGACAAGCCAAGGTCTCTTTGCCCGGCGGGTGCGCAATCGGCACGCGTCCTGTCGATCTTTTCATCGAAGGTTTGCAATCGCTCGGTGCCGATATCGATGTTGACAATGGTTACGTCAATGCAAAGGCCAAAAATCGCCTTAGAGGCAATCGTTTCGTTTTTCCGAAAGTTTCTGTTGGTGCCACTCATGTCATGTTGATGGCGGCTTCGCTGGCGCGCGGCGAAACCCTGTTGGAAAATGCCGCGCGTGAGCCTGAGGTCGTCAATCTTGCGGAATGCCTCAACGCGATGGGCGCAAAGATTTCCGGCGCAGGGACATCGACAATTACGATTGATGGCGTCGATCAGCTTTCCAGCGCAAGCGTGCGTGTCGTTCCCGACAGGATCGAGACCGGGACCTATGCCATGGCGGTCGCCATGACCGGTGGCGACGTTCTTCTTGACGGCGCACAGCCTGATCTTTTGCAATCCGCGCTCGACATTATCGGTCAGACCGGTGCCGAGATCAGCACGACAAATTCCGGCATCCGTGTCAGACGCAATGGCGCGGGCATTGCCCCGGTTGATGTAACGACCCAGCCCTTTCCCGGCTTCCCAACCGATCTGCAGGCGCAGTTCATGGGGTTGATGACCATGGCCAAAGGCCGATCGTACATAACTGAAACGATATTTGAAAACCGCTTCATGCATGTGCAGGAATTGGCCCGGCTTGGCGCACATATCACGCTTTCGGGGCAGACCGCCATTATCGACGGCGTTTCGAAATTGAAGGGAGCACCGGTGATGGCGACAGATCTGCGCGCTTCCGTCTCCCTCGTCATAGCCGGTCTCGCGGCCGAGGGTGAAACCATCGTCAACCGTGTTTATCATCTGGATCGCGGCTTCGAGCGTCTGGAAGAAAAGCTATCGGGCTGCGGAGCGGTGATCGAACGGATCACCGGCTGATCGCGCTGCGATTTCTTATCGCGGTTGCGCAGGCTCAAAAGACCGCCTAACAAAAGGTCAAACACAAACCTTCGCAGGTGCGAAATCGAAATGGACGCTCTCAAGCTCGTCGCGCTGGACGAACAGGACCTGAACGTCATCTCGGCTCACGTTCAAGACGCCGTGATGAAAGTCAGCGACCTTGAATTCCTGCCCGCCAACAAACGCTTTGTGCTGGTGATAAAGCGGTTCGCCTGGGAAAAGAAGACCGGCTTATTCAAGCGAAATCACGAACGTCGGCAAAGCGTTCTTCATTTCGACCGCGTGCTTGGCGCCAAGACAAGCGGTATTTCGCGCAATAAACCCGATGATGTGCTGTCCTTACTAGCCATCAGCTTTGTTCCATTGACCCCTCCCGCAGGCATTGTGGAACTCGTTTTTTCGGGAGGAGGTACGGTGATGCTTGATGTCGAATGCATCGAAGCACGCCTCGCCGATATTGGCGGCGCATGGCAGGCCGCATCCCGCCCTGTCCATAAGGTATAGATACCGATGGCCATTACGCTTTGCCGGTCAGATTCTGATTTCGAGCAGCGCTTTGTCACTTTTCTGGCATCCAAGCGCGAGGCATCGGCTGACGTAGACACCATTGTGCGCGATATAATTGCTCGTGTGCGTGCTGAGGGTGACGCTGCGCTGATCGACTACACGAAGAAATTCGACCGGGCTGACCTGAACGATCTCGGCATTGCTGTGTCAAAGGCCGAAATCACCGCCGCCTATGATGCTGTTGAGCCTGCAACTGTGGAGGCTCTGAAATTTGCGCGCGACCGTATCAGGTCGCATCACGCAAGACAGATACCGAAAGATGACCGCTATTCAGATGAAATCGGCGTGGAACTCGGCTCACGCTGGACAGCATTGGAAGCAGTTGGCCTCTACGTTCCGGGGGCACTGCAAGCTATCCAAGTTCGGTTCTCATGAATGCGGTCCCGGCTCTGGTGGCCGGCGTTGAGCGCATCGTCATGGTTGTGCCGGCACCCGGCGGTCAAATCAGCCCATTGGTTCTCGTAGCCGCCGATATTGCCCAGGTGTCCGAAATTTATCGCGTTGGCGGAGCGCAGGCGATTGCCGCTCTGGCTTACGGAACGGATACCATCAAAGCGGTAGCCAAGATCGTAGGACCCGGCAATGCTTACGTGGCGGCAGCCAAGCGGCAGGTATTCGGCACGGTCGGCATAGACATGATCGCCGGACCTTCCGAAGTGCTGATCGTCGCTGACGCCGACAACGATCCCGACTGGATCGCAGCCGATCTGCTGGCTCAGGCCGAGCACGACGCATCGGCGCAGTCGATTCTGATTACCGACAGTGCCGCTTTTGGCAGAGCGGTTGAAGAGGCGGTCGAACGACAATTGCCGGCATTGTCACGAGCTAAAATGGCCGCAGCAAGCTGGCGCGATTTTGGCGCAATCATCGAGGTTGCGACAATCGATGACGCGCTGCCATTGGCTGACCGCATTGCGGCGGAACATGTCGAATTGGCAATCGACGACCCCGAAGCGTTTCTTGCACGCATGCGCAACGCCGGGGCCGTATTTCTGGGTCGCCATACGCCGGAAGTTATTGGCGACTATGTGGGCGGCTCCAACCATGTTTTGCCGACAGCGCGCTCGGCCCGGTTCTCTTCGGGCCTTTCAGTGCTCGATTTTGTCAAGCGCACCTCTATTCTCAAGCTTGGTCCCGAGCAGCTAAGTGCTTTGGCACCTGCCGCCATCAAACTCGCTGGAGCGGAGGGGCTCGATGCCCACGCCAGATCCGTCTCCATCCGGCTGAACATGTAGGCATAGATGTCGAGTTCGGATCAGAACTGCAATAAACTGATCGACGTCGTTCTCGACGAATCGATCGGCCGTTCGACGCCTGATATCGAGCATGAGCGTGCGGTAGCGATCTTTGATCTCATCGAGGAAAACAGCTTCCACCCGGCAAACGATGAACAAAGCGGGCCTTACAGGCTGAGGCTTTCATTAGCCGAAAGCCGCCTCGTCTTCGAGGTCAACCGTGAAGATGGCGGGGCCGTCGTGACCCATATTCTGTCGCTGACGCCGTTTCGACGGATCGTCAAAGACTATTACATGATCTGTGAGAGCTATTACGATGCCATTCGCTCGGCCACGCCCAGCCACATTGAGGCGATAGACATGGGGCGGCGTGGGCTGCACAATGAAGGCTCACAGACGCTTCTGGATCGGCTTTCGGGCAAGATAGAAATCGACTTCGACACCGCCCGGCGGCTGTTTACGCTGGTTTGCGTTCTTCACTGGCGAGGTTGAACCTTCTTGGTCAGTTCCATCCTTTTCATGTGCGGCATGAACGCGGTGCGTTCGCCGATGGCCGAAGCGCTGGCTCGCCAATTGGTAGCTCCAGACGTATTTTTGGCGTCTGCGGGCGTTCGCAGCGGTGATCGCGATCCATTTGTGGATGCCGTTCTGTCCGAAGATGGCCTTTCGCTGGGGGACTGGCATCCGCGCACCATGGCGGACCTGGAGGATGCCTATTTCGACCTCATCGTCACCTTGGCACCGGAAGCACACCATACCGCACTTGAGTTTACCAGGTCGATGGCGGTTGATGTAGAATATTGGCCAACGGCCGATCCCACGACTATAACGGGGCCGCGTGAACAGATTCTGGCAGCCTACCGAGATGTTCGCGAACGCCTGAAGGCACGAATCATTTGCCGTTTCGCGCCAATAGACGTAAAAACTAAGGCAGATTAAGCGTGTTCACAAAGACGCGTTTATCATATAGGTTCCGCGCGATTTCAGACGAATGCGCTGAAAGTGTCATCCAAGAAAAGGTAACGAATGCCGAAGGAAGAAGTCCTCGAGTTTCCGGGCGTGGTATCGGAATTGCTGCCGAATGCCATGTTCAGGGTTAAACTCGAAAACGAACATGAGATCATCGCCCACACTGCTGGTCGTATGCGCAAGAACCGCATCCGCGTCTTGACCGGCGACAAGGTGCTGGTCGAGATGACGCCCTATGACCTGACCAAGGGCCGTATCACTTATCGTTTCAAATAATTATCGATCAGGGCCCGGCTGAATGGCTGAGAGCAAATTGCAGAAGCTTGTGCTTGCATCGGCTTCACCGCGCAGGATTGAACTGTTGCAACAGGCAGGTATTGAGCCGGACCGCGTATGTCCAGCCAATGTCGACGAAACGCCGTTGCGCGCAGAACATCCGCGCTCGTTGGCCAGGCGACTGTCCAAGCTGAAGGCGGAAAAAGCGTTTGCGTCTCTCATGGCAGAATCTGGGTCAACGTCGTCTTTTCTGATTGCCGCCGACACGGTGGTTGCAGTTGGTCGCCGTATCTTGCCGAAAGCCGAGACCTTCGAGGAGGCCTCCAACTGTCTGCAACTGCTGTCGGGTCGATCTCATCGCGTTTATTCGGGGGTCTGCCTGATCACACCCAGCGGCAAGATTCGCCAGCGCCTCGTCGAGACGAGAGTTCGTTTCAAGCGGCTGTCGCGCGAGGAAATAGCAAAATACCTGGCCTCAGGTGAATGGCGCGGCAAAGCCGGTGGCTATGGCGTGCAGGGCATAGCCGGTTCGTTTGTCGTTAAGCTCGTCGGCTCCTATACCAATGTGGTCGGTCTGCCGCTCTACGAAACTGTGGCGCTTCTTGGTGGCGAAGGCTTCAAGACACACGCCGATTGGCCGGCCGGTGACCTGTCATGAGTGCCGCAAAATCTGCATCTGTTACGCCATTGCGGCCAAAGCGCCCTTGCCCCGAATGCGGCAAACCATCGGCACGCCAGACATTTCCGTTTTGTTCAGCGCGCTGCAAGGATGTCGATCTAAATCGCTGGTTAAAAGGCGCATACGCCATTCCGATTCGTGATGACGAAGAAGACACAACTGCCGACCCCTTCAACCCTACGGAATAGTTTTTGGGTCTTTCGTTATCCAAGCTGGTCATTGCACTTAGTGCACCTGTTTGACGCATCGTCTTGACGTATGCTGGATGGTGTTTTCTCCTTGTTGGAACAACCGAGACGAAATCGCCAGGCTGGCGCTGGACAGGGCGGATTCTCGTGTTATAACCCATCCGCTTTCGGAGGGTGCCTTGGTATCCTGCGACATCCTCAACAGATGGAAATTCTGCCATCCTGTGGACGGAAGCCCAGATAGCTCAGTTGGTAGAGCAGCGGACTGAAAATCCGCGTGTCGGTGGTTCGAATCCGCCTCTGGGCACCATTTTTGGCATCAGACCTGAGCCCCTTTGAAGTGCTCCCCGAATTTGGACCACCCGGCTGGGACATTTTCCGGGGTCAATGCTCAGGCCGCCGGAGTGACGCCGAAACAGTTTAACAGTGATATCAACGATTGGTTTCCGATGGCACTGTGTGGTCGGACTTCGTTGTAGATCCTGTGCAGGTTCTCCGCGAAGGCCGATTGTTCGATCTTCCAAGAGGATATTTGCAAGGAGGATCATCATGAACAGTCAGCAGATTAACATGGAAACTGCCACGTGCTACGTGGCGCTGGAACTCAGCCGCGGCAAATGGCTGGTGGGTGCGCTTCTTCCTGGAAGCGAGAAGATCGTAACGATCCCAGTTAGTGGCGGCGACACTGACGGGCTCTTGGGCGCCTTGAACAAGATCGTGGAAAAGACAATCGGCGCAGGCCACGTGAACGTGCAACTGCGCGTGTGTTTTGAAGCAGGATAAGATGGTTTCTGGCTGGCACGGTTCCTGATCGATCGTGGCATCGATACGATTGTGCTCGATGCGTCGAGCTTTCTCGTCTCACGTCGAGGAAGACGTGTGAAGACCGATAGGGTCGATGTCGAATCCATGGCGTTCGTGCTGAAGGCATTCCTGCTCGGCGACAAATCCGTCTGCCGACCGGTACGGATCCCAACGCCGGAGGAAGAAGATGCAAAACGGCTTACGCGCGAGCGGACTCAGCTGCTGAAGGAACGGACTCGCAACGTCAACCGCATTCGCGGACTATTGAACCTGCAGGGCATCCGCAACGTGCGCGGATTGTGGGGAGGCAGATGGCGTCAGTGGCTGATCCAGGTGAAGACAGGCGATGGCCGCTCTCTCGGCCCCTTCCTCCTACGCGAACTCACCAGGCAGTTCGAACGACTGGAAGTGCTGACATCTCAAATCAAAGCGCTCGAAGCCGAGCGCTCGGCAGCTGTCGCTCGGGAACAGCCAATGGTGAACGCCGGAAAAATCACGATGCTCACACGGTTGTGCGGCGTAGGTGAAGGAGGTGCGACTACACTCGTTACGGAAGTCTTCCACCGGTCATTCAAAAACCGAAAGAATCTTGCATCGTACCTTGGCCTGGCTCCGGCGCACTATGCCAGTGGTGAGGTCTCACGTGATCAGGGCATCAGCAAGGCTGGCAACAAGCCCGCGCGTGTAATGATGGTGGAGCTTGCCTGGTGCTGGCTGCGCTATCAACCACAAAGCGAACTCGCGAGGTGGTACCGGCGCTGCTTCTCTGAGAAGGCCGGGCGGTCCCGCAAGGTCGGTGTCGTTGCTCTCGCTCGGAAACTGGCCATCGCGCTGTGGAGGTTTCTGGAGCAGGGCTTGGTCCCCGACGGCGCAAGGCTCAAAACTGCATGATCGAAGGTTCGGCTGCTGACGGGCAGCTGAAGGGTGTGACGTTTGCCGTGCGTAGAGATGGCGAGGCCATCGCTGAGTTGTAGTTTGGCACCGTCAACACCAGCGTGCATTCGGCTTCCCGCGTATCGTCATGGCTCATGAACCAATGTGCGGTCAACCGCGCGACCTCAACGTCACGATGATGGCGTCATCAACTCCTCGTATGCCTTGCGAGGGCGTTGGGCGAACGGGCTCGTGGCATGACGCCGGATAAGTTCGTATCCCCCGTAGCAGTTATCCGTCAGCGTACGGCTGGCCGGGCGGTGCAGGATACTGCCGATGGACTTCAGGTAGTCGATCGTGTCGAGCGCAAGGAACATGGGCTGCACGCTTCCGTAATAACGGTGAAATATATAGCCTTGGTAGGAGAAGTAGCCCATCCGGCTAAACATGCCGATCAGGGGCTTGTTGACGTCAATAAAATCGACCTCCACGCCGCGTTCGAAGCTGAGCTCGCCGTAGCGGACCATGAGGCGCGAGGGATAGATCGATGACCAATAACGTTGAGCAAAGACATGCTTCGACGTGAATTGGACCCGGCTCAAATCCGCGAAGCCGAAATCGTCGATCCGGTAGACCTTTCTAAGATAGCTCGCCTCTGGATCGGAGGCCCTGTTGGCGCGAATCGTTCCGATGATCTCACTGTCAAGAAGGGCCAAATAAATCAGCGCGTATCGGTCCATAGGCTCCGTGAGCGTGCAGGTCTCGTGGTCGGCGTAAGGCTGCACCTCTCCCGGCATGCTCATATATACACCATATCGGAACCGAAACGCTTGCCGCCGCAGGGTGTCCGTATCCGCGAGGACGACCTCGAATCTGATCAAATGCTACGCCCCGCTTGGTCTAATGGCTGCGTACTGCATGGCCGCGCTCCAATGCCGGAGCGGGTAAACCTCTGCCAGGTATTCAAAGCCGCACGTAATCGATGCTGCCGTTTCGGGGCGACGATCGACGACCAGAGCGATGATCTCGCGCATATGCTCGTCATGCCGCTCGCCCTCGTCCGCGTGATGGTTCAGGTAGTCGACCGTGAACGAGAGGTCCGCGCGGTCTTCCAGATGACCGACGACACGCTTCGAAACGGCAAAGGAAACGGCATCGATTAAATAATGCGCCCCCAGATACAGGAATGGATTCCTCTCGTGAACGATCATCCGCCAAACCGCTGCAATCGCGAAAGATGTCGGTGACCTCATTTGCGAAGTGGTAGCATGTTCGTCGCGGCCCAAGTCGCCATAGTCACTCAGAACAATTTCGCGGTGGTCGAACGCGTCGATCTGATGATTGACCAGTTGCTTGACCATGTCGACGGGAAGGTCGTGCGGAAGTTGACCTATCGCCGCCAGCGAAGCTTCCAGAACATCCTTTTGGAAGGACAGAACCCCCAGGTGAACTTCGGACATGATATCTCGAACGGTGGAGGGCGGGGTGTCCGGCGAGATGATCGTCTTCCAGACCTCGGACCGGTAGACGTCGCCCAGGATCTGCGAGACACGGCGATCAAGGTGCGCCGAGACGCCACTTCCCGAAGTCATGTCAAGATTGAACCCGGTATACGCATCGGTACCTCCGGTTGATTCACTACTCGTCGTCTTTGTCATTGACGATGCCATCCCTCTGTTAAGAGGCAAGTCTTGTATACATCAGGGAGCCGTTCAAGAGGGCAATGAGCAATTAGCGACGGTCCAGTCCGCGAGAAGCTCGAGGGTGGGGCGAGGGCTCGCTGGGCGGCTACAGGTTCCTCTTGGTCGGGGAGACGTTGACCCGTCGCTGGCGGAACCCAAGAATGACGAAGGTGATCAGCACCGGCAGAACCACTATGGCGATCACCCAGCGAACATGGTGAAAAAGATAGGGCATCACCGCCGTATCGGAGCCGAGGCTGTAGGCCAGGTAGGTCCAGAACCCGACCCAGATCGCGGCGCTGGCGCAGTCGGCCAGGACGAAGAGCAGCCAGGGCACGCCGGCAACGCCGGCTATCATCCCGCTAGTCTGACGTGCCACCGGCAAGAATCGAGCCACGACCAGAACTGCTATTCCGTGACGGTGCAGGGCACCCTTCAGCATCTCGAAGCGCTCGATTGTCAGGCCGAGACGGGCACCATGGGCAAGCATGGCCGGTGCACCAAAGTGCCGTCCGATCACGTAGCCTATGGTGTTGCCGAGCACTGCACCGAGCCACGCGCTGACGAAGACACCCAAAACACTGAACTGCCCCTCGACCGCAAGAGCGCTCGCCAGGATCATTGCACTTTCGCCCGGTGCAGGAAGCCCGAACGCTTCAAGGGTCAACGAGATGAATAGTGCGGCGAGACCGTAATGCTCGATCAGTTGGTGCGCCTGGTGGATCAGCGACTGCACAGGACCCTCTTCATTGCGAACGTAGTTTTCGTCCTCAGGACGTCGATCCATTAGGCCCTATGGCATGCGACTCATACAAGTCGATCAGATATAGACCATAGTCATAATGTGCCGTACCACTTTCTTTCCCCCAGAGTCGATGGCAGACCGGGCTGGCCGCACAGCAGAACGAAAATCCTTCCCAGGTCGCGACGACGGGTGTAGAGGTCCAGTGGAGAAAAAATCATGAAATTAGTTATGTGCGCCGCCGTTGGCGCGGCCATGTTGTTTGCGGGCGGCGCGCTGGCCGACGCTGCGACGACGCAGTCCGAGCGCGTCCAGGCGGCGCTGAACGGCTGGTTGGCAAAACGTGCACCGATCGAGGGCGTGACCGGCATCTCGGCCTATGTCAGCCTAGGCACCCCTGGGCCGAACATCGAGGCCTTCGCCGGCACGACTGGCCACGCGCCCGAGGATCCGGCGGTTGACCAGAACACACTTTTTGCCATGGGCAGCACCTCTAAATCTTTCGCCGCTGCGGTGATCCTACTGCTAGAAGCCAAAGGGCTTCTGTCAATCGACGACACGGTCGGAAAATGGCTGCCACAGTATCCCGCATGGGGCGATGTCAGCATCAGGCGCCTCCTGAACATGACCAGTGGCATCCCGAGCTATTCAGAGACCGAATTTATCTCGCATACCTGGGTCGAGGAGCCGAAGCGCAATCTGACGGCTGAGGAACTCGTCAAGGCCGCCTATCCCTCCGCCACCAATGACCTGCCCGCAACCACGGGCTATTACTACTCCAACACCAACTTCATCCTGGCTGGGATGATTGCGGCCAAGGCGGCGGGCACGACCTATCCCGACCTGTTGCGCGAGTTGATCCTCGAGCCGCAGGGCTTGCATTCAACGTTCTATTCGCCCGGGACCTATCCGCCCGCGGTAATCGCCCGTCTGGCGCATGGCTATTTCGAGAACACCGCCTGCGCCGAGTACCAGCCGCCCGATTGCAAGGAGACATGGAACCAGCCCCTGATCGGTCGCGACGTGCGTGAGGATAGTACCTCCTGGGCCCAGGCCGCCGGCGGTGCCATCTCTAATGCCCGCGACGTGAGCCGATGGATGCGCGCGGTCTTCGAAGGTCGGGTGGTTCCGCCGAAGCAGCAGGCCGAATGGCTGTCGTTGATCTCCGTCAAGACCGGCGAACCCATCGACAAGCTGACGCCCGAAGATCCGGAGGGCTACGCGCTCGGTCTCGTCAAGAAGCTGACGCCCGACGGGCCGTTCTGGTTCTACCAGGGTATGACGCTTGGCTACCGCACGCTCTACGTCTGGTTCGAGGATGACGGCATCCTCGTCACGGTCCAAACCAACAGCCAACCCAACGACAATGTCAACAAGCTCCACGACGCTGTCACCGCGATCCGTGAGGCGCTCAAAGCGCCATGAATCGACGCGGGCACAAGTTATGCAGCTGGATTAAGTGGGGGCCGGGAAGTGTGGGGGCTCCTACGCGGCGCTGCGCAAACTTTTCCGTTAACGTGGATCCGAGATGTGAATATTAAAACCGGGCTCCAATTTGTTGGGGTTCTGTGCCGTGGTTTTCAGTGCAATTGCCGAAAGCTGAAGCGCCAGCCGAAGGATGATTTCAAAGGTAGGTAGTTTGAGGCTTGGTTGGTCTCCCAGGCTTCGATATTTCACAATGCTTGACAGAATTATAATATATGATATTTTATAGGTGAAACAATCGGAGATTCCTTATGAAATCAATCATTGGTGCGGTCTTTGGGACATTGATCGCCGTTACCGCCGTACAGGCAGAAACTCTCACGGTGACGGCATTCGGCGGCGCACTGCAGGAAGCGCAGCGCGCGTCGTATTTTGAGCCTTTCGAGAAGGAAACGGGTATCGATCTTCAGGAAGACACCTACGATGGTGGCATCTCGAAAATCAAATCGATGGTTGAGACGGGCAGTGTCACTTGGGACGTGGTCCAGATGGACGAAAACGAAATGGTTCTCGCCTGCGACGAGGGACTTCTGGAAAATATCTCCGTCGAAGCGCTTGGAATAGCAAATGCTCTCATGACGCATGCCAAGTCGAGTGACTGCGGGGTCGGTTTTTTCGTGTGGTCAATGGTACTGAGCTACGATGGCGACAAGCTGAAGAAGGCACCTGCGAGCTGGGCCGACATGTGGGATACGGAAACTTGGCCAGGCGGGCGCGGTCTTCCGCTTTGCGCGGACGGTCACGGTTCCGTCCTGTCGATCTTTGCTGCAAATCAACCACCGCAGCGGTACCGCGATACCTTCAGCCACGACGCAGCTTTGCTAGAGCTGCTGCATCGTGCTTTGCTGGATGAAGGCATTTGGATATTCGGCCGCGCAATATGATGATCAGCACAATGCACGGTTCCGCGGAAACAACGGAAACGCTCGAGAAACTGGATTTGGTCTCCGCTCGACTTGCCCGGGGGAAACAGCGGGTATGAAATCGACAAAAGTCGTGATCGTGACTGGAGGCACGCATGGCATTGGCCGCGCGTGCGTGGAAATGCTAGCTCAAAGGGGGCAGACAGTCGTTTTCACAGGGCGCGACGAAGCTGCGGGGATTGAAATTTCAAACAACACATCCGGAGCGGAATTCATTCGCTGTGATGTCAGTGTGGAAGCGGATTGCAAGACAGTTGTTTCGAGGGCACATGAGATCGGTGAAGGAAAGCTCTACGGATTGATGAACAATGCCGGCATGTCGATGCGTAAGGCGTTTGAAGATGCAAGCACGGCTGACTGGGATCGCATTTTCGCAGTCAACAGCCGTAGTGTGTTTGTGATGACGCACCTAGCTTTGCCTGGATTGCGCGCGGGCCGCGGCAGCGTGGTGACAACGTCATCAGTGGCAGGAATGGTGGGGCAAAAAGATCTCTCGCTCTACACGGCATCGAAAGCGGCCCTGATTGGGCTTACCCAGGCACTTGCTCTGGAATATGGCAATGAGGTCCGGTTTAACGCAATTTGCCCCGGGCAGATCAGAACCCGTATGATGCAAAGGATCTTAGACGACCCGGAGCGTCTGGAAGCCGTCACTGGAACGATCCCTGCAGCGCGTTTAGGGTTGCCTGAGGAAGTGGCAGAGGTGGTAACTTGGCTGCTTTCGCCTGCCGCCAGTTTCATCAATGGTGCGATCATTCCCATCGATGGCGGCGAGACGGCGGGTATTTTGGGCTGATTGGGCCGCTTCTGCAAAAGTCCAGAAGGTCAGGGCTGGCCTTCAGCTCGCCCTCATTTTCCGTGTCTCTTCCTCATCAAGTGTGTACTCGCCCGTTGCCTGATCCATACGGACGACAACGCTGTAAGCTTCGTGCGCTCTTTCTGGACTGAGCCATCCGCGGTTAATCGTGTCCAAGACCCTTTCCGGATCGCGTTCGGGTGGGTTGCCGTAGCCCCCACCTCCGCAGGCGACGAACTCGATTTCCTCACCCGCGCGACAGACCTCTTCATGAAACGCGGGCAGCTCATGAAGCGCTCCGTTCGCCAGTCTCTTTGCGCTTACGCAGGGCGGCGCATCGCCACCGCCCAGAACCCCACGCGGTGGGAAATCCGTGCCGTCAGCGGCATAGACCAGCGTCATGTCGTGATCGATGGGAAAAAGGTGACGCCGACACCGGGAGCGCCGCAGGCACCGAAGCGGCCCCCGGGCCGCCGCCGAAATATTCATCACATCCACCTCTGGCGGAGTGCTCGGAATTCACATGCTGGACGACCAATTGGTTGGAGTTGGGGGAGAGGGACAACTTACACGACGGCTGCGCGAAGCCTATTGGGCGCTTCATGATGATCCGGAATTCACAACTCCGGTGCGGTATGCAGGCTGATGTCTTTTGGTGAGCGTTTGACGCTATTTTGTCGCAGCCATGCTCGTAGCCTCGAACTCCGCGATATATGGCTCGATGCTGGCACCGCCACATCTAAGATCCGCCTGCATTGCCTTGCCGGCGGCTTTCGCGTCGCCAGCGCGCAGGGCTGCAATTATGTTGAGATGTTCTTCGGCGCCAGCATAGCCAGAATCCATCTTCTCGTAGAATACATTGAGTATCGGTCCCATCATCGCCCAAAGCGTTTCTATCGTGTCGAGTAGAAGTGGCATCCGCGCCGCCTTGTAGATTCGGAAGTGGAATTCCCGGTTGTTGCGTAGAGAAGACCTGTCGTCGTGTGCTTGCTCCGATCGCACAAAGGCGTCGTGTATTTCTTCGAGGCGGTCGATTTCGCGGGGTGTCAGGTGTTGAGTGGCCGTCTCCGTGGCGGTGCCTTCCAGAGCAATGCGCATGGCGCGAATATCCCTGTAGCGCTCTAGTGAAAGGGTGGGTATCGCAAATGCCCGGGGCGAATACATTTCCACTGCATTCTCGCTCACCAGGCGTATCAGTGCTTCGCGAACCGGGGTTACGCTCGTGCCGGTCTGTTCGACGAGTTCCGCCACGCGCAATTTCTCGCCCGGCTTGAAAGCACCGGCAATCAACAAGTCCTGAAACTCCTTATGAATCCGTGTGGAAAGCTTCTCGGTCTTGGAAGGGCTGAGTCGGGCCATAAGTTATTCTTCTGCGGTTCGTTCGGTGCGCCTCATAAAGTATTATATACTAAACGTGATTGACAACCGCGTAAAGCAGCCGGGCGTGAAAAGTATGGACTGCTATTGTCTCAGACGAGCACTTCCCGTGCGCGGTCGGCGATGCCTTTTCCGTCCAGGCGATAATGCGCGTAAAGATGTGTTGGCGGAGCGATCAAGCTGTATTCGTCATCGATTCCGTGGCGTATCAAGCGACAACCAGTTCCTTCTTCTGCAAGCACTTCTGCCACTGCACCGCCCAAGCCACCGAGAACATTGTGCTCCTCGACCGTCATGATACGGCTGCTATCGTTGGCTGCAGCAAGAATGGCCTTTCGATCAATCGGTTTGATCGTGTGCATGTCGATGAAGCCCACCGATCGACCCTCTGTGCGTAGTGTGCGAACGGCCTCCAGCGACGGGTGAACCATCGAGCCGGTGGCGATGATCATCAGATCGTCGCCCGCATAATGCTCGATGGCTTGGCCGAAAGAAAATGCGTCTTGCGTCTTATAGACATCGGGATCGCGTCCGCGCCCGATCCGAAAGTAGATGGGTTGCGGATAGTATGCAGATGCCGCGATTGCAGCAAGCAGCTGTGCGTTGTCGGCCGGGGCAACCACTGTAAGATCTGCAATGGTACGCATGATTGCAAGATCTTCCGTAGCGTGGTGGGACGTGCCGTAGAAACCGAGGGAAATACCGCTGTGGTGTCCGACCAACCTCACAGGCAGAGCGGAATAGGCGATGTCGGTGCGGATCTGTTCGCAGCACAATAGCCCCAGGAATGAAGCGAAGGTTGCTACGAACGGCATTGCTCCTGCGGCGGCCATACCAGCAGCAGCGGAGACCATGTTCTGCTCCGAGATACCAAACTGGATAAAGCGTTCTGGATGACTCTTGGCGAATTTCGAAAGGCCGTTCGAATATTGCAGGTCTGCCGTACAGGCGATCACCGGATGTTCGGCTTTAACCAATCCTTCCAGCCCGTCCGAAAGAGTTTGGAGCCCAGGGTTCAATGCATTGAGCTGGCGATACTGCCAGCTATCCTTGCTGATAGGTCCGCTCACAGGGCCGCTCCTTCTTTCAGTTCCGCCGTGGCGAGAGCTTCGTCTTCGGGGGCCAGATAGCCCAGATGCCATCCGGGCTCGGTTTCCATATACTTGATCCCCTTGCCCTTCACAGTTTTGGCTATGATGCAGCAGGGGCGCGAGCGCTGCTTGTCGTTGCGAACCTGGCGCAGCAATGTTGCAAGCACCTCAACGTCATGACCATCGACGCGATGAACCTCCCATCCGAAGGCAGACCATTTTGCGGCCAAATCCTCGATCCCCATCACATCATCCACGTCGCCATCGAGTTGATAGCCGTTGCGATCGATGATCACCGTAAGATTGGATGCCTTGTGGTGTGCGGCGCTCAATGCAGCTTCCCAGACCTGCCCCTCCTGCATCTCACCATCGCCAACGAGTGCGAAGGCGTGAAAATCCTCTCCCAGAGCGCGTCCGGCCAAAACCATTCCGAGCGCACCCGAGACAGCATGGCCAATAGAGCCGGAACTGAAATCGCCGCCTGGGACTTTTCGCATATCGGGATGATCACCTAGCGGATTGCCGAGTTTGGTGTATCCGTCCAGAAGCGACTTATCGAAGAAGCCGAGATCAGCGAGTAGCGGATAGAGGCCAACTGCTGCGTGGCCCTTTCCCATGGTGAAGCGGTCCCGTCCCCGTCAGTCGGGTGAACCTGGCTTCAGCCGCATCGTGTCGTAGTAAAGGGCTGCAAATATTTCCGCGCACGAAAAAACGGAAGAGTAGTGGCCCACTTTCGCAATCGAGATCAGCCGAACCGTCTCCAACCTGCAGAATAATGCACGCTCCTTAAGTTGTCTGATTTTCCCAACGGAAATTGGACCGGTACCTGATGGACGGTGCGCGTGATCGGTATCGGTCATTAAAAATTGCCTCCAGAATTGTGTTGACGATTATAATGTATAATATATTATATTGTCAATCAATGAAGACCCACCTCGAGATTTGACGCGATGGGGAACAAGAGGCCGAATGTCGTGACCAACTATGCCGCACACCTCGGTGCACTCGATCAGAAGTACCACCTTCATTCGCAGACAAATGCTGTTGCTCATCTCGAACGTGCGCCCCTGATGATTACCAAAGGGCAGGGCGTTTTTGTTTCGGATGTGGATGGCCGCGACTATCTGGAAGCAATGTCAGGTCTTTGGTACGCCAATCTGGGCTTTTCCAACGAGAAATTGGCAGCTGCTGCGCAGGAGCAACTCGCATGCCTGCCCGTCTACCATACGTTCAATCACCGCAGCAACGACGCCTGCGCGCGCCTTGCACAGGAGCTTTCGGCAATCGCGCCGATGGAGGATGCTCGCGTCTTTTTCGTCAACTCGGGCTCCGAGGCGATCGATACCATGGTGAAGATTGCGTGGTACTATCATGCGGCCCGTGACGAGACTGCCCGCAACAAGATCATTTCGAGAAATGGTGCCTTTCATGGGTCATCCATTTTCGGAGCGGCGGTCGGAGGACTGCAGCACATGAAGGAGGGCTTCGGTCTTCCATTCACTGACCATGTTTTGCATGTGTCCTGTCCAAGTTTTTACAGGCATGCAGAAGATGGTGAGAACGAAATGGAATATTGTGATCGCCTCATCGCGGAGGTCGCAGACATCATCGAGCGCGAAAGACCGGGGAGTATCGCAGCGATGATCGCCGAGCCGGTTGTTGGCGCGGGTGGTGTTCTGACACCTCCGGCTGGATATTTCCCGCGTCTCGCCGAACTCCTGCGCGACCATGGCATTCTGCTTCTGATGGATGAGGTGATCTGCGGGTTCGGACGAACCGGCCACTGGTTTGGGGCGCAGAGTTACGGCGCTACTCCTGATCTGATATCGATGGCGAAAGGTTTGACAGCCGGTTACATCCCGATGGGGGCAGTGGCCCTATCCGGCCACGTTTACGAGGCGATTGCCACTCAGACCGACCGGCTTGGCGTTTTCGGCCACGGCTACACTTATTCCGGCCATCCCACCGCCGCAGCCGTCGGACTCGCGGCGCTGGAGGTCTATCATGAGATGGATGCACCCTCCGTTGCGGCGCGTCGTGGAAAGCAGCTCGAAAACGCACTCGCGCGATTCCGGTACGATCCAATGATCGGCGACATCCGCTGCAAAGGCTTCCTGGCGGGCATTGAACTTATTGCTGACAAGCCTCGGCGACAACCATTCCCGAGTGATCGGCAAGTCGGGCGGATCTTTGAACAGAATGCACTGTTGGAAGGGCTGATCGTTCGCAACATGGGGGACACGATCGCCTTATGTCCACCCTACATTATGACCGACGAGGAGTTCGATCTCATGATTGTACGATTTGGACGGGCTTTAGGAGCGACGCGAGAAGTCATTGACTAAACGGCTCGGGCAGATCATCAACAAGAGGAGCAGCATATGAGCGCCGATACCGACGCGTTCGTTGAATTCCGCAACATCGATAAGACTTATGATGGCAAGGTTCTGGCGGTCAGCGGCATGAATCTCACCATTCGCCGAGGGGAGTTCATCACACTGCTTGGCCCATCGGGTTCTGGAAAAAGCACGACACTGATGATGCTTGCCGGGTTTGAGCAACTTACAGCCGGGCAGATCCTGCATGACGGCCGCGAACTTACGTCCATCCCGGCACATAAGCGTAATTTCGGGATGGTCTTCCAGAACGATGCGCTGTTTCCGCATATGAGTGTCCTTGAGAACGTCGCCTTTCCGCTGAAGATGCGGAAAATTCACAACGAAGAAGCTTCAAAGCACACACTTGCCGCGCTCGAACTGGTCCAGTTGGCCAGATTTGCCAAACGACGCCCGTCGCAGCTTTCAGGCGGCCAGCAGCAGCGGGTCGCCTTGGCGCGCGCTCTGGTATTCGAACCGTCCATCGTTCTGATGGATGAACCACTCGGTGCGCTCGACAAGAAGCTGCGAGAGGAGATGCAGATTGAATTGAAGCATTTACATCAAAATCTGGGCGTGACGTTCGTCTTCGTTACCCATGACCAAGACGAAGCGTTGACAATGTCAGATCGGATCGCTGTCTACAATGAGGGTCGTATCGAACAGATTGCGGACCCGCTGGTACTCTATGAGGAGCCTGCAAACGCTTTTGTCGCGTCGTTTCTCGGCGATACCAATATGATGAAAGGGCGGGTCATTCGAACCGAGAATGAGCAAGCTCTGGTGACACTCGAAAGCGGTGTTCAGGTGCTGGCTGCCAATACGAATAATTTGTCCGTCGGGGACAGGACGCTGGTGTCGGTGCGACCGGAGCGTATGCGAGTAAATCCCCGTATAGAGGATGGCGACATCACCGTGCGTAGGCAGGATGCAATTTACCACGGCGCGCACGCATCGCTATTGTTTAGAACAGAAGCTGGAGAGACGATCACCGCTCGTCATCCCGCAGGACAGATTGAAACTGCGACAGACGACGTTTTCGGGCTGAACTTTGCGCCCGAACACGCCCGCGCGTTTCGTGCTAGCTGAGAGCTGATCATCAGTGCACTGAGAAATCCAGATTTTTAGACGAACACTGCTGTAGGCTGTGAATTTTCATTCAACCGGGAATCTGGCATTAAATTGAGTTTATCGTGCTGATTTAGCACCATAAATTGACATTTTCGTAAGAACGAAAACTGCATTGGCCGCACCCTCTGCCAGCGACCGAAAACTTAGCGAAAACGGTTGGATGATGTTCCACAGCCAAGGGTCACGGTTCGGCGCAATTTCACAATCGTATCAGCAGAGAAAAGACGCATCTCCCACTTCATGATACTGTGCAAAGTAGTCTTGACCTGTTCTATGAAGTCCCTGCCGAATTTCAGCACCATAGGAAATTGCCGGAATCGCCCTATTGTGTAAGCGGCAGAACGGTTGGTTTTGGCCGGTCGAGCCGATGCAAAACGGATTCGTGGAGAGCTTTAACGGCCGGGTTCGCGACGAACGCTAATCACTGGTTCCAAAAACTCAGGAAAAACCCGAAAGCCGTTCTATGCAGATAGCGCGCATCTTGTTCGCACTGGCTATCAATGGTTCATCAAGCCCGAAAATGTCCGGCAAGATCGTCTTGTCCAGAGCCTCCGCAAAGCGGGCCAGCATATCGTCAATCGCTGCATTGCCGGCGGTCGCGGATAATCCCGCTGTGACAGCCGTTTTAACGAAGTCAGCACGGCGAAGCCGGTTGTCCTTACCATTAAGCTTGAGCGCCATCCGGTCATGTTCGAGACCGGGGAAGACTTGCGTGGTTACGGCATCATAGAGCGGTGCAAGCCTTACGGTTTCAAAGCTGTGCGCATCCGGCGCAGCAATCTTGAGCAATGCGAGGTTCTTGAGATGCATATCGCCATCGGCAATCAGCCACGCAAACAGCGCCCGCTTCAAGATAAGCAGAAGATCATCTTCCGGTGATGTGGAGAGGGGACGCACCCCCCGCGCAATGCGCTCTATCGTGCCGTCATATTTTGCCGCCGGGGGAAGGCCGAGAACAGAACATAAATCTTCGAGCGCAAGACGCCGCTGATCATCCTTTGCAATGCGAATATCAAATCGTTCAACGATCAATGCGGGCGGCATGCCGTCCGGCATCGCGCTCAAGGCTATCGACGGCGCTTCAAACCCGACAGCGCGGCCAAGCGTCATGGCGAGATATTCAATAATCGGCAATGCCTGAAAGCCGCTCGTCCCTGCTGGTTTGAGAATATGCGTGAATGGCAGTCCGGTGCTGGCAACAAGCTTGCCGTCCTCACCTAAAAACATCGGCGCTTTGATCTGGACACCGGACAGACGGGGCGTATCCGGATTGGCATACACCCGCGCCAGATTCTCTGCAAAACTTTGCTCAATTGTGCTGCGTTCCGGTCCTGCATAAGTCCCGGTAAAAATGCCGCCTTGGCTAAAGTCGCTTAGTCGGCTGGCAAGAATATCGGCAGGCAATGCGCTTAGGTCTGCAGCCTGCGCGCTGATTGTAATATTGGAGATGTAGCGTTTGCCCGAGCGCAGGAGCGCTCGTTCGTCGCTTTGCTTCAGGACACGCTCTAGCCAACCTTCGGGCAAGAGCGAGAGGATAAAAGGCGGCAGCTTACCGGGAATCCGTTGTTGTACCAGCGGCAAGTCGAATCCCTTTTCAGCCTTCCAGCGCCATTCAAACCCATCATGGCGCAACTGACTGATCGGCTGGCCGTGCCAGGCGACGACAAAATCCAGCGCGGCTTCATTGCGCACTTCGAATGTTACCGGTGATTTCAGGAGATAGCGCTCAGCTTGTTCGCCCTCGCGATACCATTCATTTTCACGGGCCAGCGTCCAGAGGGCATCGGCAGCGCCTTTCGGATCGCCATATTCTTCGATCAGGCGCTGTGCGATTTCAGCACGGCTGGTTTCATACAGTGAAGCGGCATGTTCGCTGCGGATACGAAAGGCTTCAAGAAAGCGCTGGCGCATCGAAGAAACATCGATTCTGAACTCTCCGAGTCCGTCTTCAATGAGAGCTGAAGCTGTCGAAGGATGATAGGGAGCGGCATTCTGGACAATTTCGAGAGTCCTGATGCGGGTGCGCTGCGAGCGCGGTCCGCTGATATACAGACGACCATCGCGCGTTGGCGCGAGCAAAACGGCGCTGGCAGCAGACAGATAGGCCTTTGGATAAAGATAATGGGCAATGCGGACAGCATGACGCAGGACGGTTTCGTCGATATCGTCGCCGATATCGGCGTAGATCCCGCGCATGAGCTGCACGATCTTGCCGGTTTCGGCCTGATAGTGAGCGCGGGTTTTATCGAGATTTTCGCCAACGAGATAAATCATAATTCTAACTTTCACGTATATAGCCTACGAGAAAGTTAGATATGGAGTGTCATTTGTCAAGATTTTCTAACTTTCGCATACTTCATCTATGAGAAAGTTAGAAGACGAGTGAAATTAAGGGGCGATGCGCGCCCGCGCGCTGGGGCTGACATAAACGAAACGCCACTCCCGCTAAAGTAACCGATTGCCTGAGACTAACTGGCAGGGCTTTATCAGCACGAAGAGCCTGCCATACTGTCTCCAGATAGGCGATAGCTTGCGCCTGTCCTGCCTTCACCTCTGTCGACTCTGAGGCCCTCAACGAAAACCGTATGGCTTTTGCCTTTGGGGATACGGTGATTGGCAAAATGTCATTGCTCACTGGGATATGCAGCCTCATGCTAACGCATGGGATTTCAGGTCAGCGGGAATGCGCTGTGCAAATTGATGATTGATTGTGCCTTTGCGTTTCACCGGACTGAAAAGCATGATCGTAACACAGTTGGGTGAGTGCAACCGTCTGAAAAGGATTAACTTATTGATCCCGTTGGCAGTCGGGATTTGGTGCCCAGAAGAGGACTCGAACCTCCACGCCTTGCGGCACACGGACCTGAACCGTGCGCGTCTACCAATTCCGCCATCTGGGCTGGTGCGCGCTCATGTAAGCGGGCCAGTTGGCGGTGTCAACGCGCTTTTTCCAATTGCCACCCAATCAGAACCGGCATGTAGCTGAATTTGCGAACAGAAATTGGCATGGCCAGAAGTGGACGCAGCACAACGGCATCTCACGATTCCAGTCAGACAAAACCGCGCGGCCACTTTTGCCAAGATAAAACCTTGCGTCGTGCGCTCAGCTCTTGAGTATTTCCTTGGAGGCGGCTGTCGAATCTGCGTTCAATTTATAGATAATCGGAACACCGGTGCCGAGTTCCAGATTGACGATCTCTTCGCCTGAAATACCATCCAGCGCCATGATTAGTGCGCGCAGCGAATTCCCGTGAGCGGCAACCAGAACCGTGCCACCACGCAACACGTGGGGTTGAAGGTCATGCAAATAGTAAGGCCATACACGCGCACCTGTATCTTTCAGGCTTTCGCCACCGGGCGGTGGAACATCGTAGGAGCGGCGCCAGATGTGCACCTGCTCCTCACCCCATTTCTTGCGCGCGTCATCCTTGTTCAAACCAGAGAGATCGCCATAGTCACGCTCGTTCAATGCCTGATCACGAATCGTCTCTAGGTCGCTTTGTCCAACCGCTTCAAGAATATGCTGGCAGGTTATTTCAGCACGCTTCAGCACCGACGTGAAAGCGATGTCGAATTTCATGCCGCGTGCCTTCAGCTTTTGGCCCGCAGCTCTGGCTTCCGTGTGCCCTTGCTCGGTCAGGTCAACGTCGCGCCATCCGGTGAACAGGTTCTTCAGATTCCATTCGCTCTGGCCGTGGCGAACGAGTACGAGAGTTCTCGACATATTTGCTCCTTCAAGTGTTTGGGCCAATCTTCGTCAATTCAGGCCCAGCACATCGCGCATCGAATAGAGGCCAGGCTTCCGGCTGTGGGCCCACAAGGCCGCCTTGACTGCTCCACGAGCAAAGATGGCACGATCCTGCGCATGGTGTGCAAGTGTAATAGTTTCTCCCGTTCCGGCGAGCACAACGGAGTGGTCGCCAACTACCGAGCCGCCTCGCAATGTGGCAAAGCCGATGGATCCTGATTTGCGGGCTCCCGTGTGCCCATCGCGCACGCGCACATCGTTACCGGCAAGGGGAATGCCACGTCCTGCCGCTGCCGCCTCACCAAGCAGCAATGCCGTTCCTGATGGTGCATCGACTTTGTGACGGTGATGCATTTCGAGGACCTCTACATCAAAGTCGTCGCCCTCAAGCGCGCGCGCCGCCTGCTCGACCAATATGGCCAGAAGATTGACGCCGAGGCTCATATTGCCGGACTTCACAATGGTGGCGTGGCGCGCAGCGGCCGCAATCTTTTCTTCGTCTTCAGGAGAACAGCCCGTGGTGCCGATGACATGAACAATACGCGCCTGGGCGGCATAGCCCGCGAATTCGACACTTGCCGCTGGCGTGCTGAAATCGAGGATGCCATCCGCCTTGGCAAAAGCCGAGAGTGGATCGCTGCCGATTGTCACTCCGATAGATCCTATCCCGGCCAACTCGCCGGCATCCTTGCCCAGATTTATCGAATGGGCCTGTTCGATGGCACCTGAAACGCGCGCGCCAGAGATCGCGTTGATGGCGCGGATCAATTCCCGACCCATTCGGCCAGCGGCACCCACCACGACAAGCCCCATATCACTCATGCACTTCCCCCGGCCGTTTTCTTCGCTCGGCTGCGCTTTGCAGGCGCGCCTTTGCCCTTGCTGTCATCCACCAGACCCAACCCCTTATTGCCCTGCAACCGGTGGAACCGGGCGTAGACGCTGTGTGGATTGGCCATGAGCGAGGCATGATTTCCCTCCTCGACCAACTGACCCTCTTCGAGAACGATGATGTGGTCGGCGTTGACGACCGTGGACAGGCGGTGGGCGATGACGATCGTGGTTCGCCCATGCATGATTTCCGTCAGAGCCTGCTGGACCCGTGCTTCCGATTCATTGTCGAGCGCTGATGTCGCTTCGTCCAAAAGCAGGATTGGCGCATTTCTTACTATGGCGCGGGCAATAGACACGCGCTGGCGCTGACCGCCCGATAGTGTCGCACCATTTTCACCAACCGGTGTGTCGTAGCCTTGCGGCTGCTGGCGGATAAATCCGTCTGCTTCCGCCTGGCTGGCGGCAAGCTCGATTTCATTATCGGACGCCTCCATCCGGCCATAGCGGATATTGTCGCGAATAGTACCCTCAAACAGATAGGGTTGCTGCGATACATAGGCGATGGATTGGCGCAGGGATTTTTTGGTAAGCTTGGAAATATCCTGCCCGTCTATTTCGATGGCGCCACCATCAAGATCGTAGAAGCGTTGCAGCAAAGCAACCAGCGTGGTTTTACCAGCACCAGACGCGCCAATGATGGCGGTCGTCTTACCGGCAGCGGCTGTAAAACTCACACCGTTGAGAACAGGAACACCTGCCCCGTAACCGAAGGTGACATTCTTGAAGTGAACTTCACCGTCCTTCACCAGTGCTCGCGCAGCACTGGGCGCATCGCTTTGCTGCGGCTCGAGATCGAGCAACTCGTAGATCATGCGTGCGTTGACCAACGAGCGCTCCATGCCCACCTGCACCCGCGCCAGACGGCGCGCGGGATCATAGGCAAGCAACAGGGCGGCGATGAACGAGAACACCGATCCGGGCGGCTGGCCGCTTACGGTGGCACGGTAGCCTGCATAGGCGATCACGCCGGCAACCGCAACGCCAGCAAGCATTTCCGAAATTGGGGTCAGCCGTTCCGACACGCGGGCAATGCGATTGGCTCTCTCCTCGGCTGAGGTGACAAGTCCGCTGATACGTTGCGCGAGTTCCTGCTCCATGGTGAACGCCTTGACGATGGCTATGCCCTGTGTTGCCTCCTGCATGGCACCGATCAATCGGGAATTGATCTGCACTGCATCACGCGTCGCCCGCCTCAAGCGGCGCATCAGATAGGCCACCGCATAGATCAAGGGTGGCCCGATCAATAATGAGAGCGCCGAAAGCACGGGATCTTGCATGATCATGACAGCGACCAGGCCGACAAGCGAGACCGCATCACGGGCGATGGAGGTCAAAGTCATGCTCAGCAGATCACGAATACCGTTGACGTTTTCGTTGATCTGGGCGGCGAGCCTGCCGGAGCGTGTTTCATTGAAAAACCCGACACCCAGTTTCATCAGGTGATCGAAGATGCGGCGCTGGTAGCGCGCCACCAGATTGTTACCGATCCTGGCCAATGTTACGGCCTGACCATAGCTGGCAAGGCCACGTATCACGAAGGCCGCCAGAATAGACACGCAGATCAATGTGATCAGATCACCGCGTTGACGATAGAAAATCTGATCAATGACATCGCGCATGATCCATGCGGTAAATGCCGTCGTTGCCGCCACCAATACGAGGCAGAAGATGGCGAATGCGTAAGACCAGAGATAATCACGGCCGTTCTCGGCGATGATGCGCCGAATAACTGCAACGATCTCGGACGAAGCCGCGCCGGTATTGTCTCCAGGTGTTTGGTTCAAGTCTGCCATTCCGTCATTCAAGGCAATGTCTCGTTCTCACGCGCTTTGTTGCCAGCCTTCCAATATAGTGAATAAGCGATAGCGAGTAAGGGTCTGTCGCGAATTCGGTGACCCGCCGGTGAGGGTTCCACTCGGTCTATTAACGTCATGGCGGCTGCTTGCCTATGGTCTGAACAGCGAAACTTTTCCACCTGAGCCAGGAGGTCAGACGGCCTGCCAGCGACGATCCGACACTTCGACACCGAATTTCGACGGGGCGCGGGCGTAAGCGCCAAGTCCGGCCAGAGCCGCCAACGGATGTGTAACGACGTAAATGGGAATGGTTGAAAGCAATTCGCTGTGCGGCGCTTTGTCTTCAAACGCCTGGCGAAAATTGGTAGCATTGAGCGCCGGGATGATCTTCTGCGCTATTCCTCCGGTCAGATAAACGCCGCCACGGCTCATGAATACCAATGCAAGATCTCCAGCCGTCCGACCAAGACATGTGGCGAATAGCGACAGCGCTTCTTGCGCGATTTCGTCGTTACCTCCCAGCGCCGCCGCCGACACATCTTCAGGCGCGTTCAATGGCGATGGCTTATTGTCAGTCCTGGCAATAGCCCTGTAAACATTGACAAGCCCGCGTCCGCACAAAATCTGCTCCCCGATACCCGCCCTTCAATCGTCTCGATATTCGGAAAAATGTTATAGTCGCGCGGCGTGCGAGGGCCGATGTCCATATGACCACCTTCACCCGGAACCGGTATCCATCCACCGAACGCATGGATCAACCCGGCAACACCAAGCCCGGTGCCCGGCCCCAGAACGACACGTCCGGCCTGACGTTCCGGCTCGCCACCACCAATTTTTTCCATATGCTCGTCACCGAGAGCGACCACCGCGAGCGCCTGCGCCTCGAAATCATTGAGCACCACAATGTCACTGAGGCCCAGCGAGGTGAACATCTGTCTTGGTTTGACAATCCAGGGGCAGTTCGTGAGTGGAATTTCATCGCTGTCAACAGGCCCTGCAACTGCCAGGACGGCTGAATTTGGTCGCTCAGGAAAACGATCCAGGACAGCAGCCTTGATGGCATCGTCGATCGTGACGAAGTCAGCCGTCTTGACGATTTGCGGTTCAGAAGCCTCTGCCTCGGCGTCCAGAATAACAGAAAACCGGGCATTGGTGCCGCCAATGTCGCCAATCAGAATTGGAAACCTGAGTGTGACCTTGTCAACGCCTGCATGCGCCATTGATGTCCCTCGTCCCGCTACCGTTCGCCTCGACCGTCATCTGGCCGATTGGTCCTAAACCAGTATCCACGAAAGGGAAATTGCTTCTCAAACATATTTGCCGGTGCGCACCGGAATTCAGCATGCCATCAGCCACCTGGCCGTGCGCCCGGTAGCGGTGCTCCGGTTGTGGGTGTGGGTGCAAACGCGTTGAGACCTGACGGAAGACCATCCGTTGCCGCCGCGAGAGCAGGCGCGCCATCATCAACCGGATAGGTCACAGCAGCGATGGAAACAGGGTCTGGTGCCCCAAGTACAGCGCGGCAGGCCTTGGGAAGGTTCGCCATTGTCATGATATCGCGCGCCTTGGGTGCACCTGGATTTTTGCTGGGCCGCCAAGGCTCCTCAGTGAACCACCAGGCAAGGGATTTGTCACAGCCGTCTCCCTTTGCCGTTGCCGCCTGCCGCTTGCATCCCGGCGATCCTTTCTGACATCCGATGCGAAGATGAAAATGGGCATCGTGACCCCAGAACGGCCTGATCTTGCGCAACCATGTGCGGTCGCCCGTGACGGTATCGCACAGTTTCTTTTTTATTCCCGGATTGACCAGGATACGTTCGACCTCGGAATAACTCGCCGCGCGCTTCAGCAAGCGGGTATGGGCTGGTGTCCAGAGCCTGTCCTTCACAAGATGGGTTTTCGGATCGACCATTATGGTCGCACTCATCGTCTCGCGCTCATTTGCTGATAGTCGGCGCGCCGGCATCGGTGTGAACCAGATATCGGCGTCAAGCCCGATTTGATGGGACGCATGTCCGGTTAGCATCGGTCCACCACGCGGCTGCGAAAAATCGCCAAGAAGAAGTCCGGGCCAACCGTCGGCGACCGCATCCCGCGAAAGCTTCTCTATCAAGGCAATCAATTTTGGATGACCCCAGCGACGATTGCGCGACAGCCGCATTGCCTGCCAGGTGGGACCATCGGTGGCAATCGCCACACCGCCCGCCAAGCAACCCTTGGAATAAAACCCGATAGATTGAGGGGGAGTTGCTGCCGGTAATTTCTCGCCACCGAAAAGGTTCTTAGCCAATTCGGCAGCTCCAGCAGACGAAACATAGAGCCCCGACAGGGCAGATATGACTGCAATGTACGCTAGCAAACGTGCGCTCTTGCCGAGAATTGATCTAACTGTTGTCATCATCGAATTGGACCTCCGCGGACCTCGAATCGCCAGAACTGAGCGCGAATCATATCATGGCGATCATCAGGTCGCGATTATCCCTCTTTGATCGGGCTGCGCGGTGTTCCTCCACTCCAGCTATCCGTTGACCACATGTGGTCAAGCGCGGCGCGATAGTCAGTATGGCGCAGCCTGTAGCCGGCCGCCTTCAACGCCGCGTTGGAGACGCGCTTGTTCTCGCCATAGAAGGAGCGTGCCATTGGCGACAGTTCTGCGGTCTCGAACGGGATCTCGGGCGGTAGTTCGACCGCCATCAGACCGGCTGCATAGGTAACAACATCCTGCGGCGGTGCGGGAAGGTCGTCAGTCACATTGAAGACCCCGCCGCGCTCTTCCCCGGCCAGATACCAAAGTGCACCGGCAATATCATCGACATGGATGCGGTTGAAAACCTGACCTTGCTTGACCAGACGTCTGGCGTTGCCATTGGCAAGATTGACCAAGGCATTGCGCCCCGGCCCATAAATACCGGCAAGACGCAGCACGGCAACGGGACATCCGGTTTGCTGCCCGAGCGCCAACCACTCTTGTTCCGCCGCTACGCGCTTCACCGAGCGGCGCGAGACCGGCTTGCATTGTGTCGTCTCATCGACCCATGCCCCGGTATGATCGCCATAAACACCAACAGTCGACAAATAACCGATCCACCGCAGGGCCGGCATTTGTTCTACAATGGTTGCGCGGGCAGCATTCAGCACCGGATCGCCGGCTTCATCAGGCGCTACCGAAACGACAAGATGCGTGGTGCTTTCGAGTGCGACGATGACTTCGGGTGACAAGGTGGCATCGAATAGAAGCGGTTGAACGCTCACCTGCTGCAAAGCTTCAAATTTTTCGGGCGCTCTTGTCGTTCCGGCAATAAAGGTGGAGCCCGATCTTGCCTTGGCAAAGGCCTTGCCGGAATAACCCGCTCCAAAAATAAAGACCTTCTCAACAGTCACGCGCTCTTTCCCTGTCAGTGAGTTCTTCTATCGCCTGCGCCCATTCGGCACGGACAGCATCGTCACTTTCTGTTTCGAGCGCGTCCCTGGCCTGGATGAGAAAAGCAGTGGTGGGGACGAGCCGCGAGAGCGCCCAAACCGCAGCACCTCGCACCAAAGGCGACAGATCGTCGAGCAACTTGGTTATTTGCCCGGTGAAGCTTGTCTCGCCGGAGTTCCCGGCGGCAATCAGCACATTGCGTATGAATCGATCGCGGCCTATGCGCTTCACCGGCGATCCTGAAAAGAACGCACGGAATGCCGCATCATCAAGCGTCAACAATGTTGCAAGTGATGGGTCACGCAAATCCTCACGCGCCGAAAGTTTGGCCTCAGATGCGGTTTGGGCGAATTTGTTCCACGGGCAGGCCGCGAGGCAGTCGTCGCAACCATAAATATGATTGCCTATCACTTCTCGGAACTCGTGCGGGATCGGACCTTTGTTTTCTATGGTGAGATAGGAGATGCAACGACGCGCATCGAGCCGATATGGCGCAGGAAAAGCATCGGTCGGACAAGCATCGAGGCAAGCGCGGCACGATCCGCAATGGTCCGCCGCGGGTTCATCTGCAACAAGGTCGGCAGTCGTGAAGATACTGCCGAGGAAGAGCCATGACCCATGCGTAAGGCTCACCAGATTGGTGTGCTTGCCCTGCCATCCTATGCCGGCCGCTTCGGCCAACGGTTTTTCCATGACGGGCGCCGTATCGACAAAGATTTTCACGTCGCCCCCTGCCCTGGCGACGATTTTTCCGGCAATCTCCTTGAGGCGACCTTTCATGACATCATGATAATCGCGGTTTTGTGCATAGACCGATATCGCGCCGCGGTCGCGTTGCGACAGGATCGCGCGGGGATCATGGTCTGGCCCATAATTCATGGCAAGCATGATGACAGAGCGGACCTCAGGCCACAGCGTTTTCGGCTCGCTGCGCCGTTCGAGCGTTTCTTCCATCCAGCCCATCGAACCGTGGAAGCCGTCTGTCACGAACTCGGCGAGACGTGATGACGCCAGTGGAATTGAATCAGGTGCTGCTACAGCAACCACATCAAAGCCCGCACGCGCCGCCTCGCGATCTATCAGGGCGCGCAGCTTTTGGGCGTCAGAAGTCGAGGTCCGCATAATGCGATACCGGCGAGAGGCTGCGGACCCTGTCAGACAGCAGAGGACGGAAAGATGGCCGTGATTTTACCCGCGTGTACCACTCGCGTGCCGCGCCATAGTCACGCCACTCGATCTCCCCGAGGTAATCGAGTACGGAAAGTGTGGCTGCGGCACCAAGGTCAGCGTAGGTGAGACGCGTGCCAGCCAGCCAGTGATGGGTACCCGCCAGCCAGTTCGTGTATTTCATATGCTGGCGAATATTGGCTCGCGCTGTACGAATTGCAGTCGAATCGGGAGAGCCACCGCCGGCCGCATCTGACATGAGCGGTTTCAAAACCCTTTCACGTACCAGATGTTTTGTGACGTCATTCTCCATCTTGTTGAGATACCAGTCGGTCAAGCGGCGAATTTCGGCGCGCTCCATCGGGTCTTCGGCAAGCAGGCGTTTTTCCCGCTTGAGGATGCCACGGGTCTCGTCCAGATATTCGCCTATTACCGAAGCGCCGATTATCGGAACGTCGCCTTCCGCCAGCAGGATCGGCAGGGTTCCGGCAGGATTTAGCGCAAGAAATTCCTTGCGCCGTGTCCAGGGCGTTTCTTCGACAAGTGCCAGTTCTTCGCCATACTCGCCGAATGCGAGGCGTACAAACCGGCAGGAAGCGAACATTGGATGATGAAAAAGCGTTAGCATGGTCTCATGTTTACAAAAGCATACTGGCGAATCGTCCGCCACGTCGGTAAGGCTTGGTAGCCCGATCAAACGGGCAGTCAACGTGCTGCGACCTATAGGGTGAGTCCGGCTTCGTGACAAGCAATGCTGAGGTCGACAAATTCATGGACAGCCAAACGATTATCGAAGCACTCCTGCTTGGCCTTCTCGAAGGCATGACAGAATTTATCCCGGTCTCATCGACCGGCCACATTCTTCTTGCCGGTCATTTTCTGGGTTTTGAATCGACAGGCAAGGCATTCGAAGTGCTGATTCAGCTTGGCGCCATTCTCGCAATTCTCAGCGTCTATGCCGGACGGTTCTGGGCTTTTCTCACGCGCCCCGACATGTTCAAGCTGGTTGGTGATGCCATTATTGGCGTGCTCGCCTCGATCGTCTGGATTGGCGGTTGCGCATATGAATTGGTAATTTCGACGCTGCGGCGGCGGCGGCCTAATCTGTTTTTGCCACCGGAATTGCCAAATGAGCCGGCAGTGCGGCTTATGGTCGGTGTTTTCATTGCTTTTCTGCCAGCGGCGTTCATTGGCGCGCTGGCGCATGATTTCATCAAATCCGTACTGTTCGAGACACCCAAACTCATCTGCATAATGTTGATTCTCGGCGGCATTGTCCTGCTTTGGATCGACCGGCTCGATCTCAAGCCAAAATATAACACCGCTTCCGAATTCTCGCTGTCGCTGTGTCTCAAGGTCGGGCTGTTTCAATGCCTGGCAATGATCCCTGGAACCTCGCGTTCCGGCGCGACCATCGTCGGTGCATTGCTGCTGGGTGCGGACAAGCGCGCGGCCGCTGAATTCTCGTTCTTTCTCGCCATTCCTACCATGATGGGTGCCTTCACGCTTGACCTCTACAAGAACCGGCACGTCCTTTCTGCTGCCGATTTTCCGATCATTGCGATTGGCTTTGTCGCCGCCTTCATCATGGCCGTGATCGTCGTGCGCGGCCTGTTGGCCTATGTTTCACGCCACGGTTACGCGCTATTTGGCTGGTGGCGGCTGATTGTCGGCATCATCGGGCTCGCCGCTCTATTCGTCGTCGGATGAGCCCGACTTCAGCACTTCAGGCAGGTCATATAAAATGAACCGGCGAACCCATCAGGCCGCAGGTTTGCGCTGAAATTGGCCCGCCGCGCGAAAACGCCAGAGATAGCTTGGCAGGATTGTTCCTGTCGATTGCGGCAATATGCCAAGCCCGGCAAAAGTGCGCTCCGACTGGATCGCTTCGTCTGACACTACATTATCCGAGCGCAGTTGCGTCACTTGATCGCGGGTGAGAAGAGGGTTGGGCAACAATCCAAGGATCGACGCCTGAATATCGGCAAGCCACCACGGCACCGGCATGAGCAGGCGTTTTCGATCAATGACCGCAAGAAGTTCCTGCATGCATTGCTTGAAGGTGAGAACATTCGGGCCACCCAACTCGTAGATGTTGCCGCGTTCTACGGTGCCATCCACCGAACGCGCCACAGCTTGGGCAACGTCGCCGACATATACCGGCTGGAACTTTGTTGCTCCGCCGCCAATCAGCGGCAACATCGGTGAATAACGAGCCATGCTGGCGAACCGATTGAAGAACTCGTCTTCCGGCCCAAATATCACTGACGGGCGAAAAATTACGGCATCCTTCACCGTATCGAGAACCGCTTTTTCACCAAGTGCCTTGGTGCGGGCGTAATTCGAAGCGGAATTCAAATCCGCGCCCAATGCCGAAACATGGGTCAATCCAGCGCCCACAGCGCGGGCAGCCTCGGCGACCGCGCGAGCTCCGAACTCATGAACCGCGGCGAACTTCTGGCGACCGCTTTCATGCAGTATGCCAACCAGATTGATAACGTGATCGGCACCCTGCACGGCCTGGTCCACGGACCAGCGTACGCGTAAATTGGCTTGCACCGGCTGGATCTGGCCGACATTGCCTAGCGGTTGCAAATGACCGGCGAGGTCGGGACGCCGACAGGCAACGCGTATGCGGTAACCTCGTTTGGCTAGCGCCCTGACCACATGGCGGCCAATAAAACCTGAGCCGCCGAAAATGACGACGAGTTTTGGCGTCTGCAGGATTTCTGTCATGACTGGCTCCGACTATGCGCTCAAGCGGCTTATCCGGGATTTGACTGTGACCGCTTCATAATAGGTTTCGCGCAGAAGGCAAAGTGCGATCGGTGGTCGCTGGCGGCCTTCACATGGGAAATATCCGACCATGCCGTCTTTTGCCATCACGCAGAGTAGCGAGACGCAAATTCGGAGATACGTTCGATAATTATCTTTGAAACGCTGAGGCCGCGCGCTGTCGCCCGTTCAGCCGCTTCCGCTCGTGCGTAACCGGGGATATGCACGCCATAATGTCGACGCAACCGCTCGAGTTGTTTGCGCAGACGTTTCTCAAAATCAGGGGCGAGCAGATTCGGTGCGATAGCGGCGATAAACAACCCAGCTCCCGGGCTTCGTGTCCCTTCTAAAAAGGAGGGAGCATCAAGCGACCAGTTGGCGCCGGAAAGGCCCGCTGACAACACTTCTACCATCAAAGCAATATTGGCGCCTCTTTGTCCTCCGAATGCCAGCAGCGCACCCTTCATTGCTGCAGACGGATCAGTCGTGGCGTTTCCCGTGGTGTCAATGGCCCACCCAGTTGGGATTGTCTCGCCTGCTTCGGCAGCCTTGCGGATATTGACGAAAGCTGTCGCGCTGGAAGCCTGATCGATGACCAGCGAATGCCCATTCGCCGAGGGGGCCGCAAATGACAGTGGATTGGTGCAGTAGACGGGCTTGACCGAGCCTGAGCCAGCGAGCAGCGCCGGGCCATTTGCCGCAGCAATGGCAACAAGGCCCTGTGCTGCCAGCCTGCCGGTAAAATACCCAAGCGACCCGCATGTGAAGGCATTGTTCTGGGAAAAAATCGCCACGCCGAACAGCCGTGCAGCCTTGGCAAGGTCATTGATTGTCCGGTCGAAACCGGTATGTGCCGCACCGCCGCGCGCGTCAGACAGATAGACTGCAAGCGCCGGTCTGGTAATGACAGGTTCGGCCGTGCCGTCCATGCGTCCGCTATCCATGGCTTCCAGATAGTCGATGAAATGCGACAGACCGACGGACGCATAGCCCTCGGCTTCAGCAGCAACAGAAGCTTCGGACAATGAGCGGGCAACTTCTTCGCTGGCACCGACCCCAAGTGCGGCCATCCGACAAAGACCTGTCGCCTGTTCGAGACTGAGTTGCATGAGATTACCTTCAGTATTGCATCTTGCGGTTAAACTAGGGTCAGGACTCATTAATGTGATTGAAATGGCGGCTGAAACGGCAATGAGATGCAAGGAGAAGCGCGAAGAGCGGGGTCTACCCCCGGTCGAGCGGTTCGACGACGCAGGTCGCAGCCGTTTCGCCGTCCGCAAGGATATGGCAAATTTGCCCGCCTACAGCGTCGCAAGCCCTTGAAAACCGGGTGGTTTCCTGCGGGCTTTCTCCTCGTATCCGAACAAATTTGCTCATACCAGTCCAACCAGATTAATGGGTCCTGACCCTAGGTGGAAGCGGCCAGCGTTCAAATGACAAATAGCGCGACGCTTTGCCACTTCAGCTGGTGTAGGGCCTGTTGAGTATCACCGAACGGGCCCTAATGCGCCGACGGGCAACGCAAGACGCAATTGTTCGACCGATACCTTCGGACCATCCCAAGCCCGATATTCAACAATCCTAACCGATCTTGTTGGGAATCCTCACCTCGAACCATCGAAAAGCAAGCACGATGATGCCGGTGACCGCCATATAAACCGCGGCAAGCAGGAGCAGGGGTTCATACGTAATGAAAGTATCCTGCCGCACACGCGAGGCAACGGCGTAGATATCGACCATCGTGATTGTCGCAACCAGCGGGGTTGCCTTCAGCTGCAAGACAGTTTCCCCAGCCAGCGTCGGCAAGGCGCGCTGCAAGGCCTGCGGCAACCAGATACGCCTGAACGCTGTCCATCTGCGCATGCCGAAGGCTCGTGCGGTTTCAAGCTGGCCACGTGGCACTCCGGCAAACGCACCACGCATCACCTCGCCCTCATAGCCGGCAAAAGAGAGCGTCAGGGAAAGAACGCCATAGGGCCATGCCTGCCGAAGATATGGCCACAGAACCGAATCGCGAATCCACGGAATCTGAGGAAATAGCGAGCCTAACCCAAAGTAGAGCAGCCAAAGCTGCAACAAAAGCGGAGTACCGCGTATGACGGTGCAGAATGCTCTTGCCGGAACCGCAAGAACCGCAGGGCCCGCCGCCTGGGCAAGCCCCAGTGGAATGGCAAGCGCGATGCCAAGAATTGACGTAACCACCAGGAGCCAGATTGTGCGCCAGATGCCCTGAATGGCAAGAGGCATATAGGCTGGCAACCAGTCCCAACGCATGAAGAAGATGGCGGCCAGCACGCCAGCCAGCGCGATCAAGATCATCACGATGCGATGTGGTTGGAGCCAGCCTCTCGGTTTTGGAACGACACTCGCATTCACGCCAATATCTGCCATCAGCGCACCTCTTTCAGAGGCGGCATGCCGCGGCGCGCCCAGCGTTCGACCCGTGAAATGATGGCGTTGGAAAAGAGCGTCAACATCAGATAGAGCACGCCGGCAGCCAGGAAAAATGTGAAATACGCCTTGGTAGCTCCTGCCGCCAACCGCGTTGTCTGGGTCAGCTCGTTGAAGCCGACAATGGCCAGAAGGGCCGTATCCTTGGTGGCGATCAACCACAGATTAGCCAGACCCGGTATGGCAAAGGGGAGCATAGCCGGCAAAGTGATGCGCCGCATCAGCAAACGCGGCGACATGCCGTAGGCCCGCGCCGCTTCGATCTGACCTTGCGGAATTGCAAGGATTGCACCGCGTAGAACCTCGGTTGAATAGGCACCCTGCACGACGCCGAGAACGCCGATACCTGCGATCAATCCGTTGATATCAATGGGCGAATGGCCAAAGACGACCAGCAAGCGATTGATTAGATCCGTGCCGGCAAAATAGAGCATCAAAATGAGGACGAGTTCAGGAACGGCGCGCACCACCGTAGTATAAATACCAAACAGGTCGCGCACCACCGGGCCACCGTAAAGCTTGCCATAGGCTCCGCCAATGCCGATCAGCAAGCCAAGGCCGAATGCTCCAAGCGCAATCTCCACCGAACTCACCAAGCCCCGCAGCAGATTGCCGCCCCAGCCTGGGGGATTGTAGGACAGCAATTCTACCACACCGCTTGCTGCGGCTGGAATGAGTGCGTCTATCAGCTTAACCCCGATCTTACGGCGGTGTTGGCTCTTGAAGGAAATGGCCGCCGGTTCGTCGTCAACCATGCGCGGTGTCGCAACGGACACCGCGTATGGTTTGCGCATATTTATCTGGCTCAGTTTGACTGCGAGTCGTCACCGAAAATGTCGAAGTCGAAATACTTCTTGGTGATTTCGGCATATTTGCCATCGTCGCGGATTTCCTTGATGGCCGCGTTGAGCTTGTCCTTCAACTCCGTGTCACCCTGGCGAACGCCAGCGCCGACACCTGGGCCAAGCACTTCCAGATCAGGAGCGACATAGCCCTTGAGATCACAGCAAGCCTTACCCTGATCCGATTTCAGAAAAGCGTCCAGTGCAATCGAGTCGGCTTGCGTGGCATCGATACGGCCCGCGACGAGATCCTGATTGGCTTCGTCCTGCGTCTGGTATTCCTTGATCTCGGCTACGCTATCCGCAAAGTGCTTCTTGGCGTAGGCGGCATGAACCGTGGAGACCTGAACGCCGAGAATTTTGCCCTTGAGGCCTTCCGGCGTCGCATCGAATGTCTCGCCCTTGGCTCCGATCACGGCGGTTGGCGTGTTGTAGTATTTGTCGGAGAAGTCAATTTCCTTCTTGCGCTCCGCCGTAATCGACATGGAATTCATGATGGCGTCGATCTTCTTGGTTTTCAGCGCCGGGATCAGGCCATCCCAAGGGATCGGCGTCAGCTCGCATTCAAGCTTGGCCGCATCGCAGATAGCCTGGGAAATTTCGACTTCCCAGCCAGCCCACTTGCCGGATGCATCCTGAGTGTAAAAAGGCGGATAAGCTTCTGGTGAAAAGCCGACCTTGATCTGCTCGGCGCTCGCAGAATATGCGCCCGCCATCGATATGACTGCTGCGGCGACGGCCGCCTTGAAAAATGTTCTCATGTTCGCTTCTCCCTGATGTTTTTCGTTACATGTAGACTGTTTTCCTGTTCGCCCGGATCACCCTACATTTTGCAGAAACTGCTTCAAGCGGTCGGATTTGGGTGCACCAAACAGTTCGGATGGCGGGCCTTCCTCCTCAACGAGGCCGTTGTAAAGATAGACAACATGGGAGGCGACCTCACGAGCAAACTTCATCTCGTGGGTAACCAGCACCATGGTGCGCCCTTCCTGAGCCAGATCGCCAATCACCTTGAGGACTTCGCCGACCAGTTCGGGATCGAGCGCAGACGTCGGTTCGTCAAACAGCATGACTTGTGGCTGGATCGCCAGTGCGCGCGCTATGGCTGCGCGCTGCTGTTGCCCGCCGGACAGAAAGGCTGGGTAGACGTCGCGTTTCTCCGCCAGGCCGACGCGCGCCAGCAATCGCTCGGCCTCGACAATCGCATCTGCGCGCTTGATGCCAAGCACATGGATTGGAACCTCTATGACATTCTCGATCAGCGTCATGTGGCTCCAAAGATTGAAACTCTGGAACACCATACCAAGTCGCGAACGAATGCGTTCAATCTGCCTGCGGTCAGCGGGATGGGTATTGCCGTGGTTGTCCGATTTGAGACGAATCTCCTCGCCATTGACACGGATGATGCCGCTGGTTGGGTTCTCCAGGCAGTTGATACAGCGCAACAATGTCGATTTGCCGGAACCACTGCCGCCAATTATGGCAATGACATCGCCGTCCCGCGCCGACAGCGATACGCCTTTCAGCACATGCAATTCACCAAATTTCTTGTGAAGGTTCTCGACATGAATGGCTTCGGCGGCACCATCTTGTGTCGTCTTGTCGTTTGCCAATGAAACGTTTTCAGTATTCATTGCCTTGCTACCCCGCAAGGCAACTGATCTTGTAGGTGTCGGAGAATACTACCCATTACCCATCACTGTGCGACTATCCCTTACTCAAGATGGACCGTTCTTGCCACCGCCGTCAACCCGCGTGATTGTGAGCCATTGATCTCGGCTTGATCCGGTGGTTATTGGACGAAACAAAATCTCCCGGGAGAGAAATTTGAGCAGATCATACGGTTCGCAATCCATGGCCGCGCCGCTTAAACTGGTGCTGATGCGCTCGGCCTCCAGTGCCATGCGCCACGCGCAAGCTCAACAATGGCACTACGGACCTGGCTTCGATGCGGGCAAAGCCGCAACCCAGCATGACGCTCTTGCCGCGCTCATCTCTGCGTCAGGCGCGCAGATCGAATGGCTGACCGATGCTGACGACGGCCTTGCCGATTCGGTCTTTACTCACGACCCCTCGCTGGTGAGCGACCATGGCGCAATTCTGCTTTCAATGGGCAAGGCGTTGCGCGAACCCGAACCGAAGCTGCATGAAATTGCTTATGAGCGCATGGGTGTCCCGATATTGGGACGTATCGAGGCACCGGGAACGGTGGAAGGTGGTGATTGTGTGTGGGTTGATGCCGATACTCTTGCCGTTGGGCGTGGTGTGCGCACCAATCAACAAGGCATTGAACAGCTTACTAACATGCTGTCGCCGAAGGGAATTTCGGTTCACGGCTTCGACCTGCCACTTTGGCACGGTGAAGATGCCTGCCTGCATCTGATGTCCGTCATCAGCCCTCTCGCTGATGATCTGGCGCTGGTTCATGCACCACTGCTGCCTGCACCGTTTTATCAGATGTTGAAAGCGCGGGGCATCAGGCTGGTCGAAGGTGATGCTGGCGAGTTCGCCGCATCGAACGGCCTCAATCTCAATGTCTTGCCAACTTCGCCGCGCCAGGTCATCGCCATTTCCGGCTTTCCCAAGACCATTGCGGCGATGGAAGCCGCGGGCTGTACGGTCTCGGCATTCGAGGCGGACGCACTTTGCGTCGCTTGCGAAGGCGGGCCGACTTGCCTGACACGACCGGTGTTGCGGGGTTGACGGCGTGTCGCCGACCCCGAGACTCCTGCTTTTGAACAAAAGGTAGGTTTGCATGACCACAATTGGCGAGGCTTTGATCGGCCTGCTCGAGGCGCATCATGTCGACACCGTTTTCGGCATACCGGGCGTGCATACGGTTGAACTCTACCGGGGTTTGGCGCGCTCAAAAATTCGCCATGTAACCCCGCGCCACGAGCAAGGTGCGGGTTTTATGGCCGATGGCTATGCGCGTATCAGCGGGAAACCCGGCGTGGCTTTTGTCATCACCGGGCCAGGCCTGACCAACACGATAACGGCAATGGCACAGGCGCGCGCCGATTCAGTGCCGATGCTGGTGATCTCGGGCGTCAATGCCATGCCGACGCTGGGGCGCGGCCTTGGATATCTTCACGAGCTTCCCGATCAACACGCCATGATGGAAACTGTGGCGCTGTTTTCAGAGCGCATCACGCAAGCCGAGCAGTTGCCGCGCGTCCTCGCTCGCGCATTCTCATTGTTCTCTTCATCGCGGCGCGGCCCGGTCCATATCGAAATTCCAACCGATGTCATGGTCAAGCCGGCCGGGAGTATGGCACCATCACCCGCAACCAAAAGTGCGCCGACACCCGACGTGACTGCGATCACGAAAGCGGCGATGCTTATCACTGAAGCGCGGCGTCCGCTCATTCTTGTCGGCGGTGGCGCGAAAGCTGCTGCCCGTCCGCTCGCACGGCTTGCCGAACTTATCTCCGCCCCCGTTGTCCAAACCACCAATGCGCGCGGCCTCATGCACGGCCATGAGTTGGGCGTGCCGGCGAGCCCCAGCCTGAATGCAGTGCGTGAACTGATTGCCGTTTCAGACCTGGTTGTTGCCGCCGGCACGGAATTTGGGCCGACTGATTTCGACATGTATGGAAACGGTGGGTTTGCGATGCCGCATAACCTCATTCGCATCGATATTGATGCCGCCCAGCTTGAGCGGCGTGCTGCGACGATTTCCATACGCGCTGATTGCGCAACTGCGCTCGAATCGCTGGTGCGCGAGCTTGGCGATTGCCGTGGAGCAGATGGTGTGGCGCGCGCTGGCGCGGCAAGACAAGCTGCTTTGGCCGAAATCGGACCTGCGATGCAGGCACAGATAAATGTCGTGGAAACGATCCGCGACACTTTGCCCGGCTCAATTATCGTTGGAGATTCTACACAGCCCATCTATGCAGCCAATCTCTACTATGATCACGACCGGGCAGGCGGCTGGCTAAATGCTGCCACGGGATTCGGGGCATTGGGATACGGCCCGCCCGCCGCAATCGGTGCCGCACTGGCTGAACCTGATACGCCTGTTGTGTGCCTGACGGGCGACGGCGGCTTTCAGTTCACGCTGCCAGAGATCGCAGCCGCAATTGATATTGGTGCTGCAGTCATCTTTGTCATCTGGAACAATCGAGGATATCGCGAGATTGAAACCTCGATGCTTGACGTCGGCGTCGAGCCTGTCGGCGTGTCGCCGGCACCGCCAGATTTTGGCAAATTGGCCGATGCCTATGGGTTAGCCTCGGAGACAATCGACGATATCGGCGCTCTTGCCGAGGCGCTTAAATGCGCGCGAAATACGAAACAACCTTACCTGATCGAGATTTTGGTTGAGTGAGCGCGCGAAAGGCGCGACGCTTTGCCAGCAACTATTTAAGCTTGACCTCAACAGCGAGATTCATTGACGATGACAGGTACACTTACCGGAAAGCAGATAGTCGTGACCGGCGGAACCGGCGCGCTCGGCAGCGCAGTGGTTGCCAAATTACTCGATGCCGGTGCGATTTGCCACGTTCCAAACAGCCATGCCGCTGCCCCGCCACACTTTCCGTTCGCGCAAGACAGTCGCGTCCTGCTTACGAATAATGTCTATCTCGCCGATGCGGACACCGTTGACGCTTACTATGCAACCATCCCTGATCTCTGGGCGTCAATCCATCTTGCCGGCGGCTTTGGCATGGCGCCTGTCGAAAAAACGGAAGCAGCTGCATTTGCCGAAATGATGGACACCAATGTCCACACAGCCTTTCTTTGCTGCCGCGCTGCTGTTCGCTCGATGCTGACATCGGAAACGGCGGGACGTATCGTCAATGTCTCGGCTCGACCCGGCCTCGACCCGCGATACGGGGCCGGCAAGGTTGCCTATACGGCCAGCAAGGCCGCCGTTGCGGCAATGACTGTGGCGCTTGCCGAAGAACTGAAAGGCAAGGGCATTCTGGTCAATGCTATTGCCCCTTCAACACTCGACACACCGGCGAATCGAACCAGCATGCCGAAGGCCGATTTCACCAGATGGGTGAGCCTGGAGGCCGCTGCCGAAGCTGTCGCCTACCTCGTTTCTCCAGCAAATCAAGCGGTCAGCGGTACATTGGTACCGCTCTATGGAAGCGCTTAAATCACGATGATAGTATAAAGCACGGCGCGGGTAGAAGCGTCGAGGAGACAGGCCAGACCGGGGAATAATCGGTCGTTTGCCGCTTCCATTTTCAAACCGCATTGTGTTTTGCACAAATATCCCAAAAGCTGCACAAATTCGTCGAGGCACAAGTCTGGACGACAAACGCCCACCACTGCGGGAGCCGTATCTGATGCGCAACAATACAGGGATATTTCTGCGTTTCGCACTTGTTGCGGCGTGTATCAGCATCAGCCAGGTGGGTGAAGGGCAGGCCAATCCCTGGTCGGAGCGCGTCATCGACAAGCATGTAGATCAGGCGCAAATCAAGGGCGTGCTTGATCTGACCGAGTTGAACGCGTTGCGCCAGCAGGGCGAGCATCTGTTTACCGGACAATTTACCGAGGCAGATGGTGTCGGCCGGCCCTTCGCCACCCAGGCGATCATTCCGACCAAGCGCAAGCATCCGCCGGAAAACCCCTTTAGCCGCACGCATGGTATGGAGGCAAATTCCTGTTTTGCATGCCACAATGAACCCGTAGCTGGCGGGGCGGGAGATTTCGTCACCAATGTGTTTGTGTCCGAAGGCTTTGAAAGCGCCGAGTTCGACAGTCTCGATCCGCAATTTTCCAACGAGCGCGGCACCAATCACATTTTCGGTGCCGGTCTTATTGAACTTCTGGCGCGAGAGATGACCGCCGATCTTAAGGCTATCCGCAAGCAGGCGATCGCCACGGCACATCTGACGGGAAAGCCGGTGACCGCGCCATTGATCAGCAAGGGGATCGATTATGGCAAGATTACCGCTGCAGCCGACGGGGTCGTTGATCTCGATGGCGTGCAAGGCGTCGATGACGATCTGGTCGTTCGCCCATTCAGCCAGAAAGGTGTGATGACATCATTGCGTCAATTCACCATCAACGCACTGAACCAGCATCACGGCATGCAACCGGAAGAGCGCTTTGGCGTCCGCTGGACCGGCACCCGCGATCATGACGGTGATGGTCATGAAGACGAGATTCTTGAGGGCGACGTGTCTGCTTTGGTTGCCTGGCAGGCGACGCTGCCGGTTCCAACCGTGATGAAGCCCGCCGACCGCGCATGGCAGGTGGCGGCAGACAAGGGCAGCCACAGCTTTGCCGCCATCGGTTGTGAGGCCTGCCACAAGCCGTCATTGCCATTGAAGTCGCTGAAGTTTGAAGACCCCGGACCATCGGATATGGCCGGCACATTGCGTGACGATGATGTGGCGGAACCGGCCATATACGATATTGGGCTTTATGATTGGGCAAAAGCCTTGCCCCGAAATGACAAGGGGGAGGTCATGGTTCCGCTGTTCGGCGATCTCAAACGCCACACGATTGCCGACCAGCAGGTGGCGACGCTTGGTAACGAGTTGCTGGCGCAACGCTTTGTCGAACGCAATGTTTTCCTGACTGCCCGTCTATGGGGCGTGGGCTCCACCGGCCCCTACGGGCATCGTAACGACCTGACCTCGCTTGACGCCGTTATTCGCGCTCACGGCGGTGAGGGTCGCGCGGCACGCGACGCCTATATCGCCTTGCCCGACGAGGAACGCAGCAACATCATCGCATTTTTGAAAACACTGGTCATCAACCCCGATAAGGTGACGCAATGAGCCGGGTTTCATTTATTACGGCTATCTGGCTTACCTGCCTTGGAGCATTTGCCGTTGCGAACGCCAGTGCCAACGAGGCGGTGCCGAAAAAGCCGATCAACGATATTCCCAAAATGCATGAGGAGGCGCTCGCCGCCGGTATTGACCACTCCTATACCGGTCCCTGGGAGTTCTTTGTCGGTGGTGGCGGTGCCTCGCTTGACTGCAATGGCGACCGGTTGCCGGATGTGTTCCTTGCGGGCGGCAAAGGCGCTTCGACGCTCTATGTCAATGAAAGCCGCCCAGGCGGTAAATTGCACTTCGTCCAGACAGCTATCGACATCAGCGAGAAAGACCTGACAAATGTTCTTGGCGCCTATGCACTCGATATAGACAATGACGGCCACCGCGATCTGGTGCTGTTGCGCCTTGGCGAGAATATCATCTTGCGCGGCGCGCCGGATTGCAAGTTCTCCAAGGCAAACAAGCTCTTCACGCTGGATGGCGGGCGCGCATGGACAACGTCATTCGCCGCGACGTGGGAACAGGGCAACACATTTCCGACGCTGGCCTTCGGCAATTACGTTGACCGCGCGGCCCCGGTTCGCCTTGGGGTACATGTGAGGACAATGTGCTTGCCCGCCCGCAATCTGACGACAAACCCGACTACACCAACCCTTCGGCGTTGAAGCCCGGCTATTGCGCACTATCGATGCTGTTCACGGACTGGAACCGCTCTGGAACACCATCGCTCAGAATTACCAATGACCGGCAATATTATCGCGGCGGCGAAGAGCAATTATGGAAGATAGACCCCGGTAAGCCGGCAAAGATCTACGGCAAAGCAGATGGTTGGCAACATCTGTCGATATGGGGAATGGGCATTGCCGAAGGCGACATCGACGGTGACGGCATCCCCGAATATGCGCTAACGTCGATGGGCGATACCAAACTTCAGAAACTCGACAACGAAGAAGGCGAGGACCGGCCCGTTTACTCAGATATCGCCTATGACAAGGGTGCTACGGCCTATCGACCCTATACGGGCGGAGATCTAAAACCTTCGACCGGTTGGCATTCAGAGTTTGCCGACTTCAACAATGACGGATTGCTCGACCTTTACATCGCCAAAGGAAATGTAGAGCAAATGCCCGATTTCGCGTCTAACGACCCCGACAATCTGCTGCTTGGCCAGTGGGACGGAACTTTTGCCGAGGGCGGCGACGTTGCGGGCATCGCCTTGCCGACCAAGGGGCGCGGCGCAATCGTCGAGGATTTCAACATGGACGGGATGCTTGATCTTCTGGTCATCAACCGAAGCCAGAAGGCAAGTCTGTTTCGCAATCTGGGTGCGATGGCCAATGGACAGGTTACGGATAGCCGACCCCGGCCAATGGGGAATTTTGTCGAGATAGAACTTCAACAGAAAGGCGCGAACCCAAATGCCGTCGGTGCGCTGATCTATGTGAAGTCGGGAACCAAGACCTATGTTCGCAGCGTCCAGGTCGGCGGCGGACAGGCATCGGGCCACTCCGGTTTCATTCATGTCGGCGTCGGCACGGCCGAGCGTGCCGAAATTCGGGTAAAATGGCCGGATGGAGACTGGAGCGCGCCCTATCGGGTTTTCGCCAACAATTTTGTCATCATCGGCCGCAGTGCCGATGATGCAAAATACTGGTATCCAGCGAATATGTAGAGCCTCTCGACTTAACAAATCGCGTAAACGCTCAGGATTTTCTGCTTGGCGCGAGGGACCAAAGGTCGTGTGTGCGCAGGTGCGTTACGGCAATCTGAACAACACAGGCAATATGCCTGATGTCTGCGCCCCGTCGATCAATTCGAATACAGGAAGAGCGACGAGAAAAACCAAGCCGTCGAGCAAGGTGTTGAGCAAGAGGCGCGGCCGGAAGCTACCGGTATCGCCCTCCGCATAAAGCGAAAGTTTTGGGATGAAGCGCGGGACGCGCGCGGCATAGGCCCTGAAAGGGGGCCGAGTATTTCGTTGAGGAACCGCTCTTCGCGCAAAATGACGATATGAAATGCAAGCGCGCACAACAGGGCGAAGCCAATTGTGGCAGTGAAAGACCCCATTTGCGCGCCGACGCCGGCAGCCGCCAGCGTCGAGAATACATAAAGCGGGTTTCGCGTGATCGAATAAGGGCCGCCGGTGACAATTTCTTCCGATTTTCGTCCGCCAATATAGAGCGTTGACCACAAGCGCCCGATGATACCCAGAAATATCATCAGTATGCCCACCATCTCGATGGTCTCATGAACCATCGATGTCGGCGCGAATGTCGATTGCCCGAACAGAAGCAAAGCAAACATCACGATGATGAGTGCTGCCAACATCATGCGGCGCATGTGCTGGTAGTTGCTCAAATTGGGCTTAGCCTGCTGGGTCACGGTCTCAACATCCATGAATAACCTCTATCATCGCGCAATATCTCACTTTGGCGTCGATCGAACATCACGTTTATCCACACCAAAGTACCCTACCAGAAGGAGGAACATCTGATCGGTTTTGACTGACTGGTCCGGATGGCGCTAGCGGGGAGCCAGCACCATCATCATCTGCCGGCCTTCGAGTTTAGGTTCGGCCTCTACCTTGGCGATCAGAGCCACTTCCTCGCGCACTTTGTTAAGGAGCTTCATACCCAGCTCCATATGCGCCATTTCACGGCCACGGAACCGAAGCGTCAGCTTCACCTTGTCGCCCTCTTCAAAGAAGCGGTGCACGGCGCGCATTTTGACTTCATAGTCATGGCTGTCGATATTCGGCCGCATCTTGATCTCTTTGATCTCAACGACTTTCTGGTTTTTGCGTGCCTCGGCAGCCTTTTTCTGGCTGGCATATTTCAATTTGCCGAGATCAAGAATTTTTGCGACAGGCGGGTTAGCGTTCGGAGAAATCTCAACGAGATCGAGCCCTGCCTCTTCGGCGAGCAGCAATGCGTCGTTAATGGAAACTTCGCCGCGGTTTTCGCCTTCGGCATCAATGAGCTGGACTCGTGGGACACGAATGTCAGTGTTTGCGCGTGGGCCTTCCTTGACGGGGGCGGTCGCTTTGAATGGTCTGCGAATGGTCGTGATCTCCTCGATCTATTGATAGACAGGGTTGTGGGTTCATCTACGTGGCGCGCAATGTGGGGAAGGCGCGACGCGAGTCAATAGCATAGCACATGCAGAAAATCACCCTAGTGGAACGAATTTGACATTTGCGCCCTACTTCCATCAGCCTCTCGTTCAAATGCCAAATTCAAAAGTTCCACGAGAGTCAATAAGTTGCTAGTGGTTTCTTTGATTCAGACATTTGCTCGGGCGTGTCCACGAGGCGGATGCAAATGTCGGAATTGAACCACTAGTGACCGGAATCCGAAAATCGCCTCATTGTTCGAGGGACGCTGTACGACTTTCAAATTCCAAAACCACACTGGCAAATCTATGATTCCAATGTGGTTTTGGGGTTTGAAGTTCGTATCAGTGTCGTCGAAATCAAATGAAGCGAACTTCAAGACCGCCACGCCAAGCCAATCAACACTCTTTGCGCTGAGCCAATTGAAGGTTGATTGCGGGACTGTTCGACCTGTCACGCTTATGCGACAAGACGCACTTCGCAAGAAATCAGGTCTGTGGGAACCCAATCATGAGCATCGCAAAGCCAGATTTCCTTGATGTCGATGGGGTTTCGATAGCTTACCGTGCCACAACAGGTGCAACGCCGGGGGTCATGTGGCTGGGCGGTTACAAATCCGATATGCTTGGCACCAAGGCCGAGACATTGGCGGCGTGGGCGAACGGGCAACAGCATGCCTTCCTGCGCCATGACTACTCCGGTCACGGTGAATCGGGCGGTGATTTTGCCGACGGCACCATCTCGTCATGGTTGAGCCAGAGCCTCGCCGTTTTCGAAAATTTCACGCAAGGCCGGCAGATCCTTGTCGGCTCGTCCATGGGCGCTTGGATTGCACTGCGCATGGCGCAGGAATTGAACAGGGCGAATGCCGGGCGCGTCGCCGGGCTCGTATTGCTGGCACCGGCCCCTGATTTCACAGCCGAACTCATTGAGCCGGAACTGACCAATGCGCAAAAGCAATCGCTTGAACAACGCGGATTTTTTGAGGAACCATCCGACTATTCCGATGAACCTTACATCTATACGCGCGCGCTGATCGAGGATGGCCGTCGCAATCTGGTGATGACGAAAGCCCTGACGACGCACTGCCCTGTGCATATCCTGCAAGGCCGCTCGGATGAGGACGTACCGGTAAGCCATGCCTTGAAACTTGCGAATTTCTTGAGCGTCGATGACGTGACATTGTCGCTTATTCCAGATGGCGATCACCGTCTATCGCGGCCGCAAGACCTCGATCTGATGCTGCATGCCGTCGCTACCATGACTGAACGGGCACGGTAGAGTGAATATGCGCCTCTCGATCCCCATTTCCGCTTTCGTTGCCGCAATCGTCGGCTTCGGCGGCACGCTCGCCATTATCATCGCGGCAGCCGCTGCGGTCGGCGCCACGCAGTTGCAGACGGCAAGCTGGGTTACAGCCATTTGCCTGGCCATGGCAGTTGAGACAGGATGGCTCTCCTGGCGCACGAAAATGCCGGTAATTACGGCGTGGTCGACACCCGGCGCCGCTTTAATCGCGGCCAGTTCCGGCTTCTCGATGAATGAAGCAGTGGGTGCGTTTCTTGTCACCGGTCTGCTATTGGTTGCCACCGCGCTTTTCAAGCCGCTAATGCGTCTTATCGCCAGAATACCGGCCTCTGTCGCTTCGGGAATGCTGGCTGGCATTGTCGTGACGTTTGCCATCGGCGCGGTGAAGACTATTCCCATCGATCCGTGGCTGATCGTGCCGCTGATCGCGGCATTTTTCGTGTTGCGGCTGGTCAATCCGGCCATGTCGGTTCTTGCCGTGCTTATCGGCGGCGGTATTGCCGCATTTGCGACCGGGCGGGTCGGCGGTTTGCCCGCGCCCGAGCTTTCGACCCTTACCCTGATCACGCCCGAATTCACACTGAGCGCCATTGCCGGTCTTGCGGTGCCGCTTTACCTCGTCACCATGGCTTCGCAAAACCTTTCCGGTCTGGCTGTGTTGCGCGCTTCCGGTTACGAGCCAGAACCGGCCCCATTGATCGGTGTGACCGGCCTTTTTCTGTACTGAGCGCGCCATTCGGTGCTTCTACGACTAATTTGGCAGCAATATCGGCGGCCATCTGTACCGGGGCCGACGTTCATCCAGATCCAACTGAGCGTTGGAAAACCGGGCCGTTTTATGCGCTGGCCTATCTCATTTTCGCGATATTCGGCGCGTCTTTGGTGGCAATTTTTGCCGTATTGCCACAAAGCCTCATTGTACTGGTTGCCGGGTTGGCATTGATGGGACCGCTGGCCAATGCGCTGACCATTGCGCTGAAAGACGAGGCGGAGCGGATGGCTGCGACAGTTACATTTGCCGTGACCGCTTCGGCGCTTACCGTGTTCGGAATAGGTTCTGCATTCTGGGGCCTGATCGGCGGTCTACTTGTTCTCGCTTTGGATCGCTTCAAAAAAACATAGCTATTACAAAAGTTTGTCCGGTTTCGGGCGGGCTTGTCTTGAATCGCCGTTTTTCTGTTCCCATTTCGAAGTGACGCAGCACGTTTGGCTGCCACCAACGGAAGGAACAGGAGACAATGAACACTTCTGCATTGATCCGCCCGGCCTGGACACCGGCGACCATCGCAATGATGGTTATCGGCTTCATGGTATTCTGGCCACTCGGCCTTGCCATGCTCGCCTATATCATCTGGGGCGACCGGCTCGACGGTTTCAAGCGTGACATGAACCGTGCAACAGACGGCATTTTCGCTGGCTGCCGCCGTGGTTCCGACAGGGCAGCGCGCTGGGGCCATAGTGCCGCTCGTACTGGCAATGTCGCCTTCGACGACTGGCGCGAAAAGGAACTTGAGCGCCTTGCCGAAGAGCGCAGGAAACTCGATGAGATGCTGACCGAATTTGACGATTATGCGCGTGAATTGCGCCGCGCCAAGGATCAGGACGAGTTCGATCGCTTCATGGCAAATCGCAACAAGGCGACGGCTCCGACGAAAACCGGCTCGAAATCGCGTCCGGGAAAGTCAACGGACAATTTGCTTGACGATTGAGCATCAAGATTCAAAGCCCGATCGGGTATTGAGCTGAAATTCCAACGGCGTCGCAAAAGCGGCGCCGTTGCTTTATTGACCTTCCGATAAACGGCGAATCGCGTATCGTTCGAGCATGTCTTTCGGCTTTCTGCGCAACGTTACAAAATCAACCGTGCCCCCTGTTACGGTGCGAGAGCATTCGGTCGCCGGGCGCACATTGCCTTTGCGCATTGTTGAAAACGACCGGACACGTCGCCTGACGCTGAGAATCGACGCTGGCGGGCAGGGTCTGCGTATCACCGTGCCACCGGGATTGCGCCGGGGTGAGGTTGAAAAGTTTCTCGACCGTCATCAGGGTTGGTTGGAACAGCGTCTTGCCAAGGTGCCGGATCGCCCGCAGGTGCGCCCCGGCATAAAACTTCCTCTGCGTGGCGTGGCGCATCTGATCGTGCATGAGCCGGGTCGGCGTGGCACCGTTTCGATCAGCACCGACGAAAATGGCCCGACGCTTGTCGTCCACGGTGAACGGGTGCATTTGCCACGCCGTGTCGCTGACTTTCTGAAACGCGAGGCCAAGCGTGAGATCGGAGCGCTGGTAGCAACACACACGGCAAATCTTGGAAAACAGGCGAAGGCGATCCGTTTTCGCGATACATCGAGCCGATGGGGCTCTTGTACGTCACAAGGCAATCTTTCTTTTTCCTGGCGCATCATGATGGCACCGCGTCCAGTCATCAATTATCTCGTTGCGCATGAGGTGGCGCATCTGAAAGAGATGAATCATGGCCCCAAATTCTGGAAGTTATGCGAGGAGCTGTGCCCGGACACCGAGCGTTGCAAGGCGTGGCTGAAAAAAATGGCAGCGCGCTTCAGGCAATCAGGTTCGAATAGAACGATTGCATTTTGACGCGCGAACGCAGCGCGCCAAAATGCAATTCAGTCGTCATTGGCGGCATTGAGCTCTTCCGGGCGCAACCCTTCATCCGGGTGGCGCGGCCATGGCAGGAAATCCGCATCGAAAGTACCGCCGGCAAAATAAGCCAGCGCGCGCTGCGCCTCGGTGCCGCTAAGGTTCGCCTTTTCCATGATATGAGCAATGACGGCGTGCGCCTGCGCCATCTTTTCCTTGTACTGGGCAACCGTTTCAGCTTCCATGCGTAGCTCCATCTTCATTGTCAGTGAAACGTAGCGGCTTGCCTGCCAGGGCAACAAGCGCTTTTCCTCGACTTCGCCGCTTTTTCATGGCAATCCCCCGTCATGGCACTCGACATCAAGATTTGTGGGTTGAAGACCGACGACGCACTGGCCGGCGCACTGGCCGGCGGTGCCAGCCATGTGGGCTTCATCTTTTTTCCAAAAGCCCGCGCAACGTCGAACCGGCGCAGGCTGGGCAGCTACGGCAGGCGGCCAATGGTCGAGCAAAGGCTGTTGCCGTTACCGTCGATGCAGACGACGATTTTATTGACCAGATCGTTACTGCGATGGCCCCTGACATGCTGCAACTTCACGGCCAGGAAAGCCCGGCCAGGGTTGCGGAACTGAAAGCTCGCTACGGGCTGCCCGCAATCAAGGCATTTTCCGTGCACGATAGCGGGGATATTGATGCTGTTGCGCCTTATCGCGGCATTGCCGACCGCTTCTTATTCGATGCCAAGCCACCGAAAGATTCCGAACTTCCCGGAGGCAACGGCGTATCTTTCGACTGGACGATCCTTGCCGGACTTGACGCTGACCTCGATTACATGCTTTCGGGCGGGCTCAATGCGGCCAATATCCGTGACGCCTTGAAGCTTGCGAATCCACCCGGCATCGACATATCGTCAGGTGTGGAAAGCGCGCCAGGCGTCAAGGATGCCGCATTGATCGGCGAATTCTTTGCAGCCGTTGCAGCAGCCCGTGAAAATCGTGCCGCCTGACGGATCAGTCAATGGCATGTTCAGGCAATGCGGAAATCGGTTTTCCGGCCCGGAACATGCGTCAGATGGAAAGACAGGAGATCGGCAATGAACACGCCGGCGATGCCAAATTCCTTCCGAACCGGCCCTGATGAACAGGGGATGTTCGGCATTTTCGGTGGCCGTTTCGTTGCCGAAACGTTGATGCCGCTCATTCTTGAACTCGAAAAAAACTGGAACGAGGTCAAGGACGATCCAGAGTTCAAGGCCGAATTGCAAAATCTGTCCACGCACTATGCCGGGCGGCCATCCAAGCTTTATTTCGCGGAAGGTCTTACCCGCCATCTCGGAGGTGCCAAGGTCTACTTCAAACGCGAAGACCTCAATCACACCGGGTCGCATAAGATCAACAACTGCCTTGGCCAGATCCTGCTTGCCAAACGCATGGGCAAGAAACGCATCATTGCCGAGACCGGCGCTGGCCAGCACGGCGTCGCTTCGGCAACAGTTGCGGCCCGCTTCGGCTTTCCATGCGTCGTTTATATGGGGGCCACCGACGTTGCCCGCCAAAGCCCCAATGTCTTTCGCATGAAACTGCTCGGCGCGGAGGTGCGCCCGGTATCGGCGGGGCACGGAACGTTGAAGGACGCAATGAATGAAGCGCTTCGCGATTGGGTCACCAATGTCGAAGATACCTATTATCTGATAGGCACGGCTGCCGGACCGCATCCTTATCCCGAACTGGTGCGCGACTTCCAATCGGTCATCGGTAGCGAGGCGCGCGCCCAGATCCTTGAACAGGAAGGCAGGTTGCCCGATACCATCATCGCCGCCGTAGGCGGTGGTTCCAACGCTATCGGCATGTTCCATCCATTCCTTGACGATGGGCAGGTGCGCATCATCGGTATCGAAGCGGGGGGCGTGGCCTTGAAGGCGTCGAGCATTGTGCTTCGATGAGCGCTGGCAAGCCGGGCGTTTTGCACGGCAACCGGACTTATTTGTTGCAAAACGACGACGGCCAGATTCTCGATGGCCACTCGATCTCTGCGGGCCTTGACTACCCAGGTGTCGGTCCCGAGCATTCATGGCTGCGCGACAGCGGGCGCGTCGAATATGTGCCGATCCTCGATGACGAGGCACTGGAAGCCTTCCAGCTGACGACACGGGTAGAAGGCATCATCCCGGCGCTGGAATCGGCGCATGCCATTGCCCATGCGATCAAGATCGTACCGGGCATGGCCAAGGACCAGATCGTCATTGTCAATCTGTCAGGTCGTGGAGACAAGGACGTCCACACCGTCGCCTCGATGATGGGTATGGAGATTTGAGATGACCGTCACCCGCATCGACCGCCGTATGGCGAAACTGAAAGCAGATGGCCGCCCCGGGCTCGTTACCTATTTCATGGGTGGTGACCCCGACTATGACACCTCGCTGTCGATCATGAGGGCTTTGGCGCGATCAGGCGCCGATGTCATCGAGCTTGGCATGCCGTTTTCCGATCCGATGGCCGATGGCCCGGCAATCCAGGCGGCTGGCCTGCGCGCCTTGAAGGGGGGCAGACACTCGCAAAAACATTGGAAATGGCCGCCGATTTCCGCAAGACCGACAATGATACGCCAATCGTGCTGATGGGTTACTACAACCCGATCTATATTTACGGCGTTGATCGCTTCCTGACTGATGCAAAGGCCTCGGGAATCGATGGCTTGATCGTTGTCGATCTCCCCCGGAAATGGATGAGGAATTGTGCATTCCTGCACTGAAAGCTGGAATCAATTTCATTCGTCTTGCCACGCCGACCACGGACGACAAGCGCCTGCCCAAAGTTTTGCAGAACACATCGGGCTTCGTCTACTATGTGTCGATGACCGGGATTACAGGTTCGGCTCTGGCTGACACCGGCAAGGTTGCAGAGGCGGTAAAGCGCATCAAGGGACACACGGATTTGCCCGTTTGTGTGGGCTTTGGCGTCAAGACGGCGGAGCAGGCGCGCACCATCGGCGCTTCGGCCGATGGTGTGGTGGTGGGAACAGCCATCGTCAACGCGGTTGCCGATGTGCTGGGAGCCGACGGGGAACGGACCGTGGACCCTGCTGAGGCCGTTGCCACCCTTGTCAGAGGGCTCGCATCGGGTGTGCAGGCCGCGCGCCTTGCTGCCGCCGAATAAAATCTCTACCTCTTCGAGAGTTTAGGAACCGAGCAATGAACTGGATCACCAACTACGTCCGCCCGAGAATCAATTCGATGCTTGGCCGGCGCGAAATGCCTGAGAACCTCTGGATCAAGGATCCCGAGACCGGCGAAATGGTGTTTCATAAGGATCTCGAAGGCAACCAGTTCGTTATTCCCGCTTCCGGCTATCACATGAAAATTTCAGCCAAGGAGCGGCTGAAGTTTTTCTTCGACGACGGTCAATATGATGTTCTTGAGAATCCGAAGGTTGTTCTGGATCCGCTAAAATTCCGCGACGAGAAACGCTATACGGACCGGTTGAAGGATGCCAAGGCAAAGACCGGGCTGGAGGATGCTATCGTCAGTGGATTGGGCGCTATAGACGGCCTGCCCATTGTGGCGACAGTGCAGGATTTCGCCTTTATGGGTGGGTCGCTGGGCATGGCTGCCGGCGAGGCGATCATCAATGCATTCAATACGGCGTTGCAACGCAAACGGCCAATGATCCTGTTTGCCGCCTCCGGTGGCGCACGCATGCAGGAAGGTATCCTGTCACTGATGCAATTGCCGCGCACCACTGTTGCGGTCGATCGGCTGAAGGAGGCGGGACTGCCCTATATCGTGGTGCTGACCAACCCGACCACAGGCGGCGTTACAGCATCTTATGCCATGCTGGGAGACGTTCATATAGCCGAGCCCGGCGCGCTGATCGGTTTTGCCGGCCCTCGCGTCATCGAGCAGACAATCCGCGAAAAACTTCCTGAAGGCTTTCAGCGCGCTGAATATCTGATGGAACATGGCATGGTCGATATGGTCGTGTCGCGGCTGGAAATGAAGAAAACGGTGGCCAATCTGCTCAAGATATTGCTGAAGATGCCGGATATCCCGGCGACCGAAGAATTGCAGGTTGAAAAACCCTCGCAGAAAGCGGCAGAATCTCAGGCAGGCACCTAAACCGCAAATCTATGTAGAATAAATACTTTAGCCCAGCGTCAAACCAGCCAAGCCGCTCGCCGGTGGAGGCAAGGATGCCCTCCAATCGCTTCGTTATAGGGAGCCAATTGGAAGCTGATAGCGCTGAGGCAGGGATACCAATAGATGACAGTTTTGACCGCAGATCGGGAAATTGAGCGCTTGATGGCGCTGCATCCGAAGGGTTTCGATCTTTCTCTTGAGCGTGTGTCGCGGCTGCTTGAGCGGCTGGGCAATCCGCAGGACCGGATAGCGCCGGTCATTCATATTGCTGGCACCAATGGCAAGGGTTCCTGCGCTGCGTTTGCGCGCGCCTTGCTGGAGGCGGCAGGCTATCGCGTCCACACGCACACCTCGCCACATCTGGTGAATTGGCATGAACGCTACCGGCTTGCTGCCGATGGCGGTGGAAAATTGGTGGACGACGCGGTTCTCGCCGACGCGATTGCGCGCGTGGCCAAGGCCAATGACGGGCAGATGATAACCGTTTTCGAGATCCTGACGGCTGTCAGCTTTGTGCTGTTTGCCGAACACCCCGCCGACGTCGCGATTCTTGAAGTCGGTCTTGGCGGGCGCTTCGATGCCACCAATGTCATCGCCAGACCGGCTGTGTCGGTCATCATGCCTGTGTCACTCGACCACGAAGCCTATCTTGGCGACCGCATCGAACTGATAGCTGCCGAAAAGGCCGGGATTATCAAGCGCGGCCGTCCTGTCGTCATTAGCGCGCAAGAGCATGGAGCGGCCCTTGAGGTACTCGTCGAAACCGCAAATCGGCTTTCGTGCCCACTATCGATTTACGGTCAGGATTTCCTCGCATTCGAGGAGAATGGCCGCATGGTCTATCAAGACGATGACGGCTTGATGGACTTGCCGTCGCCGTGCCTGCCCGGTCGTCATCAATTTGCCAATGCCGCTGCAGCTATCGCCGCCGTCAAGGCGGCCGGGTTCGAGATTGATGAGCCGGCTGCCGCGCATGCCATGACAAGTGTCGTCTGGCCGGGTCGCATGCAGAAGTTGGCGCAAGGCAAACTCACCGAATTGGCACCGGCGGGCACTGACATTTGGCTGGATGGCGGGCATAATCCCGGCGCTGGTTTGGTTGTCGCCGAGGCAATGGTCGAACAGGAAGAAAAGAGTGCACGCCCGCTTTTTCTAATTGCCGGGATGATCAACACCAAGGACCAGAGCGGCTATTTCGAGGCCTTCAAGGGTCTGGTTCGCCATGTTTATACCGTACCGGTCAATTTCAGTGAATCGGGTGTTCCCAATGATGAACTCGCCATTCGGGCAGCAGAGGCGGGTCTGTCGGCTGAGCCGGTAAGTTCGGTTGCCAGTGCCCTCATGCTGTTGCGCGACACCTGGAACGAGGCTGAGACACCGCCTCGCATTCTGATTGGCGGCTCGCTCTACCTGGCGGGAGCCGTGTTGGCCGAAAACGGCACGCCGCCGACCTGAATCTCCCGTAAATCCGCGACCGACCAGCGCCGTTCGCCTGTTTCGCCAGCGTGACTTATTTCAGTTCTATTTCGATGAAGGCATAGTCACCTTCATTGGCATTGATGACATCGTGCTCCACGCCTTCATTGCGAAAATAGGGAACGCCCTTTTTCATCTCGGCGACGCTTTCCCCGTCCTTCGTTTGCAATTTCACTTTGCCATCCATGAGCGGCACCACGACATAATCGTGCTCGTGACGATGCCACCCCGTACTGGCACCAGGCCCGAAACGGTATTCGGTAACGATCACGCGTTCATTGTCGATAAAGACGGTGGCCTTTGCGGTTCCGGTCATGCATTCCTCCTGTTTGGCAACGGAAAGAATATGGAATGCAAAATCAACGAGCGCCAGTTACGGCGGCCCGTGGTGCCAGAAAAAAGCCCGGCGCAAAAGGCCGGGCTTTTATCAAGATCATTGCGAGATCAGGCGACTGCGCCGTTGATCCATTGCGAAAGTACGGTCTTGGGTGATGCGCCAACTTTCGTATCCGCGACTTCGCCGGCCTTGAAGATCATCAAAGTCGGGATCGAGCGGACGCCAAATTGAGCAGCAAGTTCAGGGTTCTCGTCGATATTGAGCTTGGCGATCTTGACCTTGCCGCCGAGTTCGGTGGCGATTTCTTCCAACGATGGGCCGATCATCTTGCAGGGGCCGCACCACTCTGCCCAGAAATCAACCACGACGGGTTCCTTGGCATCGAGTACATCTGCCTTGAAATTGTTATTGTCGACCTTGACGGTGGCCATGCGGAGTTCCTTTCAGGTTCGATTTGCCGCACCAAATGTGGTGGGGACCTCAAGCAAATTCAAGCAGGTCTTGTGTCACGATGAAGTGAGTCGGGCAAGAGCATCATCCATTGCGGCGGCTGGTAGTTCGATCAACCGGGGCGCTTCGGTAAACAAAAGTGCGGCTGTCACCTCCCGCCCCGGATAGAGTGGTTGCAGCAGGGCGCGATAAAGCGCCAACTGAAGCACATAGGCGGGTTGAATGGTTTCAAACGTTGCGGGCATGGTGCGATTGGTTTTGTAGTCGACAATCAGTACCTTGTCCGAGGTCACCGCCAACCGGTCGATCTTGCCGGAAACGGAGCGTTCCTTTCCCTTGACGTCGAGGCTGCCCATGATTGCGACTTCAGCACACGAACCTTCAGCAAAAAGCGGCGCAAATTGCATATCGTTCAAGATAAGCTCAACGGATGCGAGTGCTGTGTCCTTCTGGGCTTGTGTCCATGATGCACCGGCGCGCGCAAGATAGCGCGAAGCTACCGCGTGGCGTTCGCCTTCCGGGGTTCCGGGTAACATCTGGAGCAATCTGTGCAAGGCCAGCCCCCGCAAGATCGCGAAGCCCGGTTCGGCCTCTTCATCCAGAACAGGTGACCCCGTGTCGATACCGATTTCGCTTGCTTCCTCGATGAGCGCCGACGCTCCGGATGGCGACAGCGGTCTTGGCAATTCCTCGAATATCGGCAATTCCTCGAAAAGGCCATCGGGCAGCGATGAGATGTGATTATCATCTTGTTGCTCTTCATCTGCCACCTCCGCGACAACTGGCGGCAGGTCCGTGATTTTGAAACGATACACGGCTTCGCCACTAACAGGATGCGGACGCTCCTCACTCTCCGGCGCGTTGGCAAGTGCGCGACTGACAATCGAGTGCCAGGTGCCATCGTTGGGTGCCCGCTTGCCGTGATAACCGCAGACGATGAGACGGTCTTCTGCTCGCGTCATTCCCACATAGAGGAGCCGGCGGTATTCATTTTCTGCCAATTCGCGGGCGTGCTCGGCAGCGGTTTTTGAAATACTGTTGGCAACGTCGCTGCCCGAACGCCAGAGATAACCCTTGCCGTTCCAGTTATCACCGGAAGCATCGAATGGCATCAGGCGCGGCAGATGCTGGTCGCTGAAGGGGCGTGACCCACCATCGACCAGAAATACCACCGGAGCTTCCAGGCCCTTGGCCGCATGCACCGTCATGATGCGGACCTCATTGCGGGTCTGATCCATCTCGCGCTTGATTTCCGGGCCCGCATTTTCAAGCGTCGACAGAAAGGAATCGAGGCCGGGCAAACCGGTACGCTCCTCGGCGAGGCTGAAATTCAGGAATTCGTCGAGAATATCACCCGCTTCGGGACCGAGCCGTGCAATCATCGCCTTGCGCACGCCGTCACGTGCCAAAAGCCCGGCATAAAACTCGAAAACCGGCTTGTAGGCCGCCTCGTCCGACCATTTATCAAGCTTCGTGGCGATTTTCGCCAGCGCCGCATCGGATTTGCCGTGAAGGCGCAGCGCTGCGATCAGCGACAGGCTGGGGTCTCGATTCCCGGCCAGATCAAACAATTTGTCTTCGCTGACATCGAAAATGGGAGAGCGCAGAACCGCCGCCAGTGACAGATCGTCTTGCGGCTGGACGATAAAGCGGCCAAGTGCTGCAAGGTCTTTCACGGCAATGTGGCCCGGCAGGCTTAACCGGTCTGCGCCGGCGACAGGGATGTGCCGGTTTTTCAGACTGCGCGACAAAGCATGGACGAAACGGTCGCGCTTTCTTACCAGAACAAGAATGTCTCCAGCTTTAAGCTTGCGACCCGTGCCTTCGATAATTTCACCAGTTGCAATCCAGCTTTCAATGGTCGCGGCTACCTGCTCGGCGATTTTTACCGCCGGTGCCTGGGTGTGATCGACTGGTTTGGTCCAGTCGTCTTCCTCCTGCACCTCATCGGCTCCAAGTGACGGCCATAGTTCGACATAGCCGGGTGCATTGCTGCGGATCGCCTTGTGCTCCAAAGCGGCGGGTTCGTGGCTGATGCCGCGCCGCACCTCCGGGTCGGCAAAGACCCGGTCGACAGCGGCCAGAACGTCGTCCGTCGAACGAAACGACCATTTAAGCTCGAGATCGGCAAAGGGGCGATTGGCGTTGCGCACTTTCGCGGCGAATTCCTGTTTGCTGTCGGCAAACGAATCGGGCGCGGCACCCTGGAATGAGTAGATCGACTGCTTCTCGTCGCCGACTGCAAATATCGTGCGCAGAACATTGTCACGCGCACCTTGTCCGGCAAAAAACTCCTCGGCAAGTCTCTTGACCACATCCCATTGATCCGGGCTGGTGTCTTGCGCTTCATCAAGCAATATGTGGTCGATACCCTGATCGAGCTTGTATTGCACCCAAGCCCCCGCATCGGGTCGCTTCAGGAGATTGACGGTGCGAACGATCAGGTCGTTGAAATCAAGAAATCCACGCCCGCGCTTTGCTTGCTCATAGCGCACAATGAGCCAGTCAGCGATGGTCAGCGCGGCACTCGTCGCTTCAAGCATTTCGAGAAGCGCCAGCCGGTTTCCCGCCGCAATGATCGTCTCGGTGGTCGCCAGATAGCGCTCCGGCAAATCGGGCATCTGGTTGAGCAATGCCTTGCCAAACAGCCAGCCCGGTTTGTATGCCTCACCCTTGGTGCTCAACAGTGCCTCGGACAGCAGGACAAGCCGGGCCGATGGATCTTGTTCGGCGAATGCGGCGGTTGTTTTCGCTATCATGTCCAATGCACGATTGGCACCGACTCTGCTGCATGTATCGCCAAGCTGGGCGAGATAGGCGGGAGATAGATCGGGAAGCGGCCAGACGGATGCAGCGATGCTTTGCACTGTCTCATCGGCCTGGAAGCCGAATTCCTCGAACAACGGGCGAAAACCCGTTCCATCGCCGCCGATTTGGGTGATAAAATCGCGCAGGCTGTCACGTTTGCGCATTATTTCGCCAAGCAGAGCATCCAGCCCCGTTTCACCGGCCCGTTCGAGAACCGACGCAAAGGCTTGTGAAAGTTCCGGGTTGGCCCCGGTTGCACCAATCATGTCACGCTTGGCAGCAGCAAACAGCGCCTGTTCCATTTGCGGATCGAGCAGTTCGAAATGTGCTGCGATATTGGCCTCTAGGGGGAACTGGTGCAGTACGGATTCACAAAATGCGTGGATGGTCTGGATTTTCAGGCCGCCCGGCGTTTCCAGGGCTTCGGCAAACAGGCGGCGTGCCCGGCGCATGATATCGGCATTTGGCCTTTTGCCTTCCAATTGCTCTATGCGCTCTGCCAACTCTTGTTCCGGTAGTGCCGTCCACTCCGACAATGTGGAAAAAACGCGGTTCGACATATTGGCGGCGGCAGCGCGCGTATAGGTCAGGCACAGGATTTTGGAAGGATCGGTGCCACGCAGAAGCAACCGGATGACGCGCTGCGCCAGAACATGGGTCTTGCCGGAGCCGGCATTGGCTGACACCCAGGCTGAATTCAGCGGATCGGCAGCACTTGCCTGATTGGTCGCCGTCTCGGTGGGGATGTAGAGAATTTTCGTCATCCCTCCGCTGCCTCATTTGCACCGTCGCCACCTGCCGACCATTCGAGAACGCGCGCAAGATGGTCGTAGTCGCCGTCGGTTTCACCTTCGCGAAACGGTAGTGCACGGGAGAGATAACCGGCATCGACATTCGCATAATGGAGTACCAGTTTTTCCAGGCGCGCCCATGCGTCTTCCCCCAGATCAGCGGCAGAGCTCAGACTGTTCCTGATTTCGAGAATCGATTCCTCGAAAACTTTGCCATTGGGCTTCAGGCGCACATAGGCCAGTTGCGATGGTTCACGGGCACCCAATCCCTTGAATGCACCGCGTCGCAATAGTGCACCTTCGAGCGCCAGTTGCGGTGCAAGCAATGTATGCGCCTGAGCTTTGGAGGGTGATGAGCCGGTCTTGTAGTCGAGAATATCGGCCATGCCTCCGGCCAGCAAATCGACACGGTCGGCATAGCCTGACAAGGTAACACCGGTTTGGCCAATGGCCGTTTTGTCGGCGCGTTCCTCAGGGAAGCGTTGTATCACGCTATCTGCCCGCTGGCGTTCCCAGTCGATCAGTTCCGGGGCAAGTTTTTCAAAACGCGGCCACCATACAGCCTCGACATCTTCGGGAAGCGCTGCGTTGGCAAAGCAGGTGCGGCCCGAGGCAAGGAGTGCATCCAATGCCCCCGGTTGGCACGGATCGGCATTTGCCTTGGTGAAGTGATGCAAAATGGCATGAAACAATGTGCCGCGTTCGGCAGCCCCCGGATCGCGGATGACAGGATCGAGCGCGATGAGGGCTAGAATGCGCCGGGCGTAGATGGCGTAAGGGTCGCGACGCAACGTCTCGATTTCGGTGACAGAGAACTTGGCAGGCCGCGCGGCAAGTGGCGGTTTGGGGTTTGGACGTGGTGCGAAGCCGACCTGTTTGCCAGTATCCAGCATTCGCGCCCATGCCAGCAACTGGTCGCCGCGGCGACGCAAAATGCCAGCATGATCCTTGCCGACGAAAGTCAAGATTCGCTGTAACCAGCGTGACGGGACGGCAGGTGCGTCGCCCGAACGAAGTGCGCGCGACAGCACCACTTTCTTCGCACCCATTGCCATCTGGAAATCGTGTGCCGCTAGACCGATACGTCTCTCGGGCGGTTCAAGGTCGATACCCGTTTTCATCAACCTCGACATGAACCGATCGCTTTGCGGCTGGCGCGGCCACACGCCTTCATTCAGCCCGCCAATAACCAGCGTATCGACGTGCTGTAAACGCGCTTCCAATGCACCCCAGATGGCGATGGCCTTGTCGGTGCCGCGGGCGGGCTTGACCGTCTCCGGCATCAACAACGCCTCCAGCACGTCCGGCCACTCATGAGCCGCAAAATGGAACGGAGCTTTAGCCGAAACCAGATCGCGCAGCACCTGCGCAAGCTTGGTGCCGGCATCTTCGTCATAGAGATCGTTCAAAGAGCCGCCCAAATTCCGGCCAAGAGCCTCAAAGGCCAGCACGCTAACCGATGTCAGACCGGCGACGCTGAGATCGCGCTGGCCGCGCAATGCCACCAATGGCGCCAATGCTGCTTCGAGGCGTTGGAGCAGGTCGATTGCCTGTTCAAATCGGTGAACCGGGTATCGTTTGAACCAGAATGGTTCCCTTTTCCCAGTATCCCGATTCACAAGCCGCTCGTTGAACAACGCGGTGATCGTTGCGATATCAGGTCGACCGGTGCCGCCGCGCAGTGCGACAAGTTCGATCAACTCGGCAGCATGGCGAACGATGCTGCGTTCAAGGCCAAGCTTCAACAATGGATGCTTGATAAGTGCCAGAAGTGTAACCGGCTCTCCCGCTCGGAACACGGCCTGGACCATCAGCTTGAGCAGAATCGCAGGTGGCGTGTTGACAAGCGGCGTGCCGCCCGAATCGTCAGCCACCACTCCGAAACGTAACAGTTCTGCTGCAACACGGCGCGCCAGTGCCCGGTCGCCGGTGACAAGTGCTGCGCGTTCGCCCGGATTACCGACGGCGCAGCGCAGCGCAATGGCGATGGCGACCGCTTCGTCACGCTCATTGGCGGCTTCCAGAACTGTGACATCAGCCAGCGCTGCGGTGAATTGGTCAGCGCCGAAGCGTTTGCGCGTTTCTATCCATAATTCGGTGGTTTCGGCCGGACGAAGCGCTTCGCTGACAATTTGGGCGCGCAAGCCAAGTGCTGCATCGAGATTTCCGATTTCTCTGACATCGTGGCGCAATGCACCGATTTTGCCGATCAGCTTTGCCAGTCCGTATTGTGGATGCCCAAGCAGCGCAGGGGGGCGTTATGTGCCGCAATAGCAGCAAATGCACCATCATCGAGCGTTCGATCGAGGCCCGGCAGGACAACGGCACCAAGCGGCAGAGCGGCAATGACTTTCAACAATTCTGCCGTTGCAGGAATGGAGCCCGTTGACCCTGCGGCAATGACTGGCCCCGGTGGCGGATTGCGTTGCAGCCGGGCAGCTTCCTGACGCAATAACGCGCTGCGATGTGCAGCGGGGTTGGAGCGATCCTGCTCGGCAAGGACCATTGGCCAATTCTCGGTGGCGATGCCGAGAAAATCGAGTGTTACCTGCCACCACCCGGCCAGATTGCCGGTAACAAGATCAGCGAGTTTCGCCCAGTCGGAGCCTTCAGTCTCGACTTCGTCCATCAGGCCTGCAAGATCGCGGGCCAGCCAAATGGCGTCGGTGGCGGAAGCCGGGACGAAAACCTCTTCGTTGAAACGTTCCGCGACTTCGGCGGGCAGGCGCTGCTTCCACGCCCGCACCAGAGTGCCGAGAAATAACAGGCGCTCGCTTGCCGCGATGGGTGGCGCAAGCTCCAGAGCTGTGGTGGTCTGAGGTGGATCGACCTCAAACAATGCCTCGTCTTCGTCGAATTCGCCAAGTGGGCGAATGATCGGCAGGATTGCCGAACCGTGACCTATTTTTTCAACGAACGTGGCACGCAAAGCACGCGCGGCGCGCCGTGTCGGCACGTAGATGGTCGCACCGGCGAGCGTCAGGGCATCGCCATCGAAGCGAAAACCCGGAACGAGATTGCCTGAAAGCAGCGCGTCGACCAGCGTTGGCAAGAAACGCGCTCCCGAGGGGATCGAGTAGACATTGGCAGCCTTGTTCATGGCGTGTCGGCCTGTGCTTGAGCCTGTGCCTTAGCCACCGCAGCTTCAGCAAGTGCGATCGCATCCGGCGTGCCGACCGTGATCCAGCACCCGTGCATGGCCATGCCGAACAAGCGGCCAGCAGTGATGGCGCGGTCGAAATAGACATTGAGCGAATGGGGGCCTTCTGGCGCATTATTGAAAATGCGGGAATGAACGATAGCCGCGCCCGCATAAATCAAACCCGCCGGATCGTCATGTGCGCGACGCAAACTGCCATCCGGCTGCATAAGGAAGTCGCCACCCCCGCTGTGACCGGTAGCTGAAGCAGCGTCCACGAGCATCAGCAAAATGTCCATCGCATCGGCATTCCATGCCAGCGCAAGACGCGCCAGATTGGGCGGCCCCTTGTCGATCCAGAACGTGTCGGCGTTGATGACATAGAATGCGTCGTCACCAAGTTGCGGCAATACCTTGACGATACCCCCGGCGGAATCAAGAAGGCGCTCGCTTTCATCGGAAATGGTGATTTGCGGGGCTTTACGCGTGGCTGTGTGGGCGACGATCTGCTCCGGCAGATAATGGACATTGACCACCGCCTTGCCCACCCCGGCAGCAGCCAAACTATCCAGCCCCCAGTCAAGCAGCGTCTTGCCCGCGACCTTGACCAGCGGCTTCGGTATCGTGTCGGTGATTGGCCGCATGCGCTTGCCGAGGCCCGCCGCGAGCACCATCGCAGTATCTGGCCTGTAAGTCACAATGGGCGCTCCTCAAGCAGGCCATGATCGGCATAGAAAGTGCGAAGATCAGCAAGGGCCGGGTGGGCCAGCGCGCGGCGGAGATAGGCGCGAATGCGTGGCAGATGTTTCAGATATGACGGCTTGCCGTCGCGTCGATCCAGCCGCACGAAAATGCCGAGGATCTTTGAATTGCGCTGAGCAGCCATCAACGCATAGGCTTCACGAAAAGCCGTTTCATCGAAATTTCCCGATGCATGACGCGCGGCGATATAGGCGTCAAGCGTCGCTTTCTCGATCTCCGGTGCAATGGTGACGCGGGCATCCATTGCGAGCGAGGCCAAATCATAGGCCGGTGGTCCGATCAACGCGTCCTGGAAATCGATAATGCCAAGCCGGTCGTGACCTGAGAGGTCTGCGCGCCATATGATGTTTGGGGAATGGAAATCGCGCAGCATCAGCGTGTCGTCTCGCCGGGAAAGCCGGTCGAGGGCAACGTTCCAGCGACGCCGATAATCCGCGCGCATCGCATCGCTGGTTAGTTCGCCGGTAACGGCTGGAACATACCAGTCAACGAGGAGATCCGCTTCGATCAATAGTGCGTCGCGGTCGAATGGCGGCACTGTATGGCTTGCGCCTGATACGGCTCCTGAATATACCGGCCATGATTTTCCATGCATCATCGCCAGCAATTGCGCCGCCGCAATATAGCGTTCGGCAATGGGCTTGCCCTGCGCATCGACGATGCCTTGCGAACCCAGGTTTTCAAGCAGAACAAAGCCCTGATCGAGGTCTTTTGCGTAAATTTCAGGCGCGCTGACACCATTTTTCTTCAGCGAATGGGCGATGGTGACAAAAGCCGAAACGGATTGCGCCGTATGGGCGATTTCGGCATATGGCTTTCCATCGCGCACAACCGGCCCCATCACCAGACGGGGCGAATTCATCAGTATTCGTGGCGCCTGACCCTCCAGCGTCACTATCTCATAGGAGCGCGCAGAAGCATCGCCAGTGAACAGCCGGCGCCGGGCGCGACCCCACTCGCACGTGCCAAGAAATGCACGCATGGCCAGCGACCGTGCCATCCGCGTAAAACCATCACCTTGCCCAGATAGATGGACCGCACGCCCATCCTCCTTGTGAGAAAGTTCGACCAACACTGCTACTGGAGGCAAATGACCTTCCGCCCGTTCCGGCCATTCGATAAGTGCAGCACCATCGCTCAACACATCGTTGAGGCCCAACTCGTCGAGTTCCTCATGCGATGCGATACGATAGAGATCAAAGTGATGAACCGGGATGCGTGCATCGTAGCTTTGTACGAGCGTGAAGGTCGGGCTTGGAACATCGAGCGCATCATCGTCAGCCAACGTCCTGATAAGAGCCCGCGCCAGTGTCGACTTGCCAGTTCCGAGATCGCCCGAGAGCGCGAGTACATCACCGGGGCGCAGCGCCATGGCCAAATCTTCGCCAAGCTGGGCGGTTGCCGCGTCATTCGCGAGAAAAAGCTCCAGAACAGACCCCGACATGCGCCAGGCTACTCGGCTGCCGCACGGATACCCGACGGCACTTGCGGGAACACGCAGATAACGGTGGTGCCCTTGTCATCGCCGGTTTCAATGCGAACCTTCCCGCCGTGCAATTCGACAAAGCTTTTGACGATGGAAAGGCCAAGCCCGGCACCGCGCCGACGCCCACCATTGACCCGCGATTCAAAGCGGTGAAACACAAGGTCCAGCACCTCGGGAGGCATTCCTGGGCCGTCATCATGAACGAGGAATTCGATTCCATCTGGCGACTGCCGGCAACTAAGCATGATGGTGCTCGCTTCCGGCGCATAATTGGCGGCATTGACCAGCAAATTATAGAGAATCTGACGGATACGCGTCTCGTCGCCATGAAAGCTTTTTGGCGCGCTGTCGGCGTCGATCTCAAGCTTGATCTCATGTTCTGCCAGTCGCTCACTCACCAGATCGGCAGCGGCATGAATGGCACGCTCGACATGCACTTCAGCGATTTCTAGCTCCATGATGCCTGCATCGACGGTCGCCAGATCGAGAATGTCATTGACGATGGTCAACAAGACCGAGGACGAAGAGCCGATATGCTCGACATATTCGCGTTGACGCGTCGAAAGCGGTCCGGTGGCCGGCAGCGACAGCAATTCGGTGAAGCCGATGATATTGGTGAGCGGCGAGCGCAATTCGTAGGAAACATGCTGTACGAACTCGTTCTTCAACTGGTCGGATTTCAGCAGCGCCTCGTTCTTGTCTTTCAGCGCCCGCTCGACATTAACGCTGTCGGATATATCGACAAAGGTGATCATGACCTGCCCGTTGGGCAAGTGAATGACCGCGTAGCGCAACACGCTGCCCTCTTTCAGTTCCGTCTGGCCGTGCCTGTCGCGGCGTTCCTCGTCGAAGCCGGTGATCGCCGCGACGAAATCATTCCAGGGGCTGTCCTTGGCAAGTCTGTCACAGACATCACGAATGGCTGAAACATGGATGTTTTGCGTGGCGATGTCGGGGGATACGTTCCACAATGCTGCAAATGCCGGATTCGAGAGGCGCAGACGTCCGTCCGGTCCGAACACCACGACACCTTCGGCAAGGTTGTCGAGCGTTTCTCCCTGAACCCGCACAGCCGTCTGGTAGCGGCTTTCCAGATCGATCTTTTCCGTCAGGTTTTCGAACACCCATGTAACGCCGCCCTTGGGTTGCGGATTTGCCACGACGCGGATGGTCTTGCCATCGGGCAGATGCCACCAGTGTTCTTGCGGTTCGACAGCTCTGTAGGCGCCGAGCAGCGTTTCCTTCCAGCGCCGCCATTCCGGTTGCTCGGCAATTTTACCCTCGCTGCGCAGTCGGTCGAGGAGTAGCGCATTTTCGGGCGCGCTATGAAGGAAAGCACTATCGAGGCCCCACAGCTTCTGGAACGCCTGATTGAAGAATCGCAACTTCTCGTCCGTGTCGAAAGTCGCGACCGCTGTGTTGAGTTGATCGAGTGTGTCGGCGTGGCTGCGCACCGTGCGTTCATATTCCTCGCGGATGGTCTCGATTGCACTCATGTCACATGCGATGCCCGCCGAACCTTCCGGGCCTGCAAAATCGGTTACTGCAAATTTGCGCCGGTCACCTTCGATTACAGTCGAAAGCATCTGGTCGAAGACCGGGTGGGCTTTGTGCGTTTCGCTTATCGTCTGGCGTGACTGGCTACCCAGGAATTCCTTGCCATCGCGGATGGCCGCATCCGTATTCGCAACCTCGACTGCCGTGGCATAGGCATGGTTTGCCCATTTCAATCGACCGTCACCGGAGCGCATCCAGACCGGCATGCGCAGAGCGTTCAGCAGGCCGACAATGGTATCATGTTCTGCTTCAAGTCGCTGGTTCTCCAACATCAGCCGAGCCTGCATGCGCTGTGTCTCGGACAAGGACATGAACCTGACGATTGTATGGGCAGCCGTCTTACGACCGTGGATTTCCATCGGCGCACCCGCTAACGATTCTGCAACGAGGTCGAAGAGTTCGCCCTTCTCTCGCAAGGCCGTCACCCCATGTTCCAGTGCTGCCGCTGATCGCGGCATCAGCCAGCGTCCAAAGGCAAGAAAAGCCGCTCGATCGTCAGGTGCGCCGCTTTGCGTCGGCAGGGTTCCGATGAGTTCAGGCTTCTTGTTGTCCAAACCCCACACGATGATACGCTGGTCACGCAGGTTCAGCAGTGCTTCCGAGCGTTGCAACGCTGCATTGATGTCAGCGACACGATCGCGCAGTTTGAGGTTTTCCGCAGCCGTTCGTGCGCGCTCTCTGATAAGGAATATGGCCGATAGCAAAGCCGCACCCATGACACCGACCGAAACGGCCAGTTGGATAACTTCAGCAGTGCCGAGGGACGTTCCTGCTGCAACAGCCCTTTCCTGGGCCTGTGTCGAGAGCGGCGCAAATGGCAAAGAAAACGCCGAGCCTCTCAAAAGCGTTTTCAGGCGGCAAAAACGCACCGCGCTCCCCACCAGATTGGCGGGTCGCTTGTCTATCGAATCGCTATGGCCGCCGGAAACGGCCTGTCCCGCGATAAGCGGGTTTTCCCCCGGCATGGTCTGGTCCTCTCCGCTGCCCGACTTTCAAGACCACCTTGGCGCGAGCCTCGCACCTCGCGCCCGGCCCAAAGCATCGCGAATCACCCCACCATACCGTTTCACCGAATCGCCGTGAAGGCGCTTGGTGCGCAAAAATAAAGCCGGGCGAAATGTCAATCGCCCGGCTCTACATATTGTGGCATTATTCTTTGTGGTTAATAGCGGTAGTGTTCCGACTTGAACGGCCCCTGCGGAGTTACCCCGATATAGGCAGCCTGTTCACCTGAGAGTTCCGTCAGTTTTGCGCCGAGCTTGTCGAGATGGAGGCGCGCAACCTTTTCATCGAGATGTTTGGGCAGCACATAGACCTGATTTTCATATGCGTCGGGCTTGGTGAACAACTCGATCTGGGCGAGGACCTGATTGGTGAAGGATGCCGACATGACAAAGCTCGGATGGCCGGTGGCATTGCCGAGATTGAGCAAGCGGCCTTCCGACAGCAAAATCATGCGCTTGCCATCGGCGAAGGTGATCATGTCGACCTGTGGTTTGACGTTGGTCCACTTCAGGTTGCGCAGCGACGCCACCTGAATTTCATTGTCGAAATGCCCGATATTGCCGACGATCACCATGTCTTTCATGGCGCGCATATGATCGAGTGTGATGACATCCTTGTTGCCGGTTGTGGTGATAATGATGTCGGCGTTCGGCGCAGCATCTTCCAACGTGACAACCTCGAAGCCGTCCATTGCCGCCTGTAGCGCGCAGATCGGGTCGACCTCGGTGACTTTGACGCGCGCACCGGCGCCATTGAGCGATGCGGCAGATCCTTTGCCGACGTCGCCATAGCCGCAAATAACGGCGACCTTGCCAGCCATCATCACGTCTGTGCCGCGACGAATGCCATCAACCAGCGATTCCTTGCAGCCATATTTATTGTCGAATTTCGACTTCGTCACCGAGTCATTGACGTTGATTGCAGGGAAGGGCAGCAGGCCCTTTTTCTGCAATTGATAGAGACGATTAACGCCGGTTGTCGTCTCTTCCGTCACGCCGCGGATTGCGTCTTTTTGCTTGGTAAAGAAGCCCGGTGTTGCCGCCATGCGCTTCTTGATCTGGGCAAACAGGATTTCTTCCTCCTCGCTTTCGGGATTGGACAGTACATCCTCGCCGGCTTCCGCGCGCGCGCCGATCAATATGTACATGGTGGCATCGCCGCCATCGTCGAGGATCATGTTGGAAACGCCACCGTCGGACCACTGGAAAATACGGTCGGTATAGGTCCAGTATTCCTCCAGCGACTCACCTTTGACGGCAAACACTGGTACGCCTGAATCGGCAATTGCCGCGGCTGCCTGATCCTGCGTCGAGAAGATGTTGCATGAGGCCCAGCGGATATCGGCTCCGAGCACCTTCAGTGTTTCAATCAACACCGCCGTTTGAATGGTCATGTGCAACGAACCAGTGATGCGCGCGCCCTTGAGCGGCTTCTGGGAGCCAAATTCATCCCGGCAGGCCATCAGGCCCGGCATTTCCGTTTCGGCAATTTCAATTTCCTTGCGACCCCAGTCAGCCAGCGAAATATCGGCGACGACGTAGTCCTTGCTTCCTGTCATGGCAGAGCTCCAATGCAATATGTTGGCAAGCGTCCCCCCATGCAGTAGCGCGGTGATGGGCGCGATTTGGCCGCCTGCGTAGCAGATCGGAACGGATACGACAACGGGATATAAAGAAATCTTTATTCGTGCATATTGGGAGTATGCATCACATCTCTTCGCCGAACCGGGAAGCGATGAGTTGCTCGAGGGCTTCCATGGCCGCTGCGGCATCCGGCCCGCTGGCAAAGACCCTGACCGAACAGCCAGGACTTGCCGCCAACATCATCAAGCCCATGATCGAGGTGCCACCGACTTTGACGCCATCTTTTTCCACATTGATTGCGGCATCGAAACCGCTGGCAATCTGAACGAACTTTGCCGAGGCGCGCGCATGCAAACCACGTTGATTGACGATTTGCACGTCTCTTACCAGTTCATCTGACTTAGTGGACGCGGCGGTCATTTGCTGGAAAGCAATTGGCTGGCGACATTGATATATTTGCGGCCTGCCGCCTGCGCTTCCTCGATCGCTGCAAGCATGTCATCGTTTTTGCGCACGCTGGACAGCTTGATCAGCATCGGCAGGTTCATGCCGGCAATGACTTCGGTGCGACCCGATTCCATAACGGAAATAGCAAGATTGGAGGGGGTTCCGCCGAACATATCCGTCAGCACAATGACGCCCGCGCCGGTATCGACACGCGCAACAGCGTCAACGATGTCGCGGCGACGCTGCTCCATATCATCGTCAGCACCGATCGCTACGGTTTCAAAGTTTTCCTGCGGTCCCACGACATGCTCGACGGCATGGCGGAACTCACTGGCCAACTGACCGTGCGTGACAAGCACGAGTCCGATCATTCTTCGCAGACTTTCGTCATGGCCCCTTCACAAGCGCAATTTATGGTCGCCAACCTCTCGGGACGGCGGGAGCGCTATCTTGTCGACGCACAGCGCGTTGACAAGCCCAAAATTGCTTCACAAGCCATTTTGACGCATTGCGAGAGAAATTGAGCGAAAATCAGGCGAAAATCCCGAACTTTTGCGTGGCAATCACCATTGGCACCGCTGCGGCTACATTGCGTGCAGCCAGTCGAAGCAAGGGCACCCGGCACCCCGCAATCGTCTCAGATGCCTCTTCCTGAAAGCGTTCAACACTTCCCTCAACCAGAGATAGACATAAATCTACAGCCGCACGAGGCTCATGAATGATTGGCTGCGGGCCGATACCCGCAACCTCGACAAGTCCGGCAATCGAGGCAGGTGCCTGGCAGATCAGTCTGCCGGCGTAAGTTTCGACCAGCACCTGATCGTCCGAGACAATCCGGGAAAACCGGCCTTGTCTATGAAAACAGTCGATGAGGGCAAGCCCCAGCGTCGTCTTTCCCGAGCCGGATGGCCCCATGATGAGAACGCCACGATCCGCGAGCAGGATAGCGGTGGCATGGAGGTTGCGAGGATTAACCCCTGAGCGGGCATTCTCTTCTTGCTGATACGCCATCGCCTGTCCTGTTCGTCGTTCAATCTTCGGCCGGCAACGTGATGACGAAGCGCGCGCCCCTGATGTCCCCGGGCTTGGCGCCGGGAATGTTCTCGGCCGTCAGCGTGCCACCATGAGCTTCAACAATCTGGCGGCTGATCGACAGACCAAGACCCGAATTCTGACCGAAGGCCTCGCCCGCGGGACGGTCTGTATAGAAACGCTCGAAAATGCGGTGGATCGTATCGGGCCGGATGCCCGGCCCATTGTCGTCAACCGTGATCAGATTGAACTTGCCTGCGCGCATCAACGAGATCGTAATGCGACCGTGTTCCTCGGGAAGGAACGAACGGGCATTTTCGATCAGGTTGGTAATGACTTGACCAAGGCGCAAATCGTGACCGGCAACCAGATACCCCTTGGCTCCCTGCGGTAGTTTTGCCACATTCAACTCGATGTCGGCGGACTTCTTGTGGCGTGACACTTCGCGGGAAACGGCGACGAGATCGGTAACGAAGGCTTTCAAATCGACCTTGCCCGCATCCTCGCGGGCCAATTCTGCATCCAGACGCGATGCGTCGGAAATATCGGAAATCAGGCGGTCCAACCGCCGCACATCATGCTGAATGACGTCCATCAACCGCTTTTGCGAGTCCTCATTGCGTGCCAGCGGCAGCGTTTCTACTGCGCTGCGCAATGATGTCAGCGGGTTTTTCAGTTCATGGCTGACATCGGCGGCAAAACTCTCGATGGCCTCGATGCGGGCATAGAGCGCATTGGTCATATCGCGCACCGCAACCGACAGGTTGCCAATCTCGTCTTGCCGGTCGGAGAAATCGGGGATCTCCTCGCGATTCTTGACGCCGCGGCGCACCCGCACCGCCGCCGCCGACAGGCGGCGCAGCGGATTGGCAATGGTCGAGGCAAGCAAGAGCGATAGCAGCGCGGTCACAAGGGCGGCAACGCCAAAGACACGCAGAATTGCCTTGCGTTCGGCAGTGACGATCTTGTCGATGTCACCGCCTTCGGTGGACAGCATCAAAACACCCAAAACGGCCCGAAAGCGCTGGATCGGGACGGCAACGGACACGATTTGCTCGCCCTGCTCGCTTATGCGAACGATGGTCGAAGGGCTGCCGGTCAACGCCTTGACGACTTCGGGAAAAGCAGCACCGTTGCCACCCGGCTGCTCATGGTAGACCGGCAATTCGGTGTTGCGGAAAAGACCAAAGATGAAGTTTTGCAAACGCTCCAGCAAATTCGGCGTTTCTTCGTCAACCGAGGGCAGGTCGTAACGAAGGATCTGGCCCCGAGAATAGAGGTGGCGTGAATCGAGAAGCAGGTTGGCGTCACGGTCATAAATGCGCGCGCGCGTGCGTGTCGGTGAAATCAATCGACGCAACACAGGCGCGACGCGTTCCGGGTTGATCGGGAAATCGAGATTGTCCAACTGGTCACTGCCCGGGGCAAGACTTTCGCCTGCCTGCAATTCCAGAAGCTTTTCCGGGTCGATGCTGATCGAATCCGTTTCGACCGTCGCCGACGCGGCAATGGCGCCGGCGATGATCTCGCCTTGCGTCATCAGGCTTTCAACGCGCGCGTCGATAAGGCCATCCCGGAACGTGTTGAGATAAAGTATCCCGCTAACGAGAACAGCCAGTCCCGCGAGATTGAGGAACAGGATGCGCCGGGTGAGGCTGGAAAAGATGTGGTGGCCAAGGAAACGGCGCATCGGCACCGTTATCCTTGAAAGCGGCAGCGCCATGAGCCGGGATGGGCTCTTTGCCCCACTCCCCGTCTTTTTCATGTCCGCACCCGCCGTCATGGACCCTAATTTTCGCGGAACCGGTAGCCGACTCCGTAAAGCGTTTCGATCATCTCGAAATCATCGTCGACAGTCTTGAATTTCTTGCGCAGCCGCTTGATGTGGCTATCAATGGTCCGATCATCGACATAGACCTGTTCATCATAGGCCGAATCCATCAGCGCGTCACGACTTTTGACCACGCCTGGGCGCTGCGCAAGAGAATGCAGGATCAGAAATTCGGTAACGGTAAGCGTGACCGGCTCACCTTTCCATGTACAGGTGTGACGTTCCTGATCCATCACCAACTGGCCGCGCTCCAGCGAACGGGTCTGCTGATTTGGTGTCTTGGCGGCAGCTTCGCGCGCGCCGGCGCGGCGCAGAACTGCCCGCACGCGCTCGACCAGCAAACGCTGGGAAAATGGCTTCCTGATGAAATCGTCAGCCCCCATCTTGAGGCCGAACAATTCGTCAATCTCGTCATCTTTCGAGGTCAGGAAAATCACAGGCAGGTCGGTCTTTTGTCGCATTCGGCGCAAAAGCTCCATGCCATCCATACGCGGCATCTTGATGTCGAGTATGGCAAGGTTCGGCGGGCGAGCCGAAAGACCTTCCAGCGCCGATGCCCCGTCGGTATAGGTCTCGACACGATAGCCTTCGGATTCCAGCGCAATCGATACCGAGGTCAGAATATTGCGGTCGTCATCGACAAGCGCGATTGTTGCCATTTCTAGCGGCTCCCTCATAGACCGGTGTCCCTTCGATGCTAACAGAAGGGGCTTGTGCAGGACAAATTAGGTACAAAATGTGGCACTGCTCAATACCATATGCGAACAGCCACATCGCACCTTCACAATGACTCAGGCGTCTTAAATGTACCAATCCTTTGGGCAGACGTGAAAGTTTTTGCACATATAAACGATTTAAACAACTTTCAAAATTTTTAAATCGATTAATGATTTGATATTGCTTGGTTTTTCTGTTTCTGACGATTTCAGGTCACGAAAAATGCGACGCTGCAAGAGCGATCGCGAATGTACGATGTGAAAGGATTCGCATGTCGGAACTGGGCAGACGTAACCCCGCATTCGGAATTGATGCGGTCGGGATCGGTACGTCGGGGATGGTGCGCTACAATTTCACTGCGGTTTGCCTGACCGAAGAAGCGATCCGTCGCGGCGAGGCACGCTTGAGCGCTCACGGTGCTTTGGTTGCCGAAACCGGCCAGCACACCGGTCGTTCGGCCAAGGACAAGTTCGTTGTGCGAGACGCCAATACCGAACCGCATGTGTGGTGGGACAATAACAAGGCAATCTCACCTGCTCAATTTGGCATGTTGCTTGCCGATTTCCTTGCCCATGCCGCCGACAAGGACCTGTATGTACAAGATTTGATAGGCGGTGCGGACCGCGATCTCAATTTGCCCACCCGGGTTATCACCGAATTTGCCTGGCATTCGATGTTCATCCGCAATCTGCTGATTCGTCCCGACGCCGACAGCCTTGATGCTTTCGTTGCCGGGATGACCATCATCGACCTGCCGTCGTTTCGTGCCGACCCCGCACGCCACGGTACGCGCACGGAGACGGTGGTTGCGCTTGACCTGACACGCATGATTGTCCTGATCGGTGGCACCTCCTATGCCGGCGAGATGAAGAAATCGGTGTTCACCGCGCTGAACTATCTTCTGCCCCAAAAAGGCGTCATGCCGATGCATTGCTCGGCCAATGAGGGTGCAAGCGGCGACGCAGCGGTTTTCTTCGGCCTTTCGGGAACCGGCAAGACGACACTTTCGGCCAATCCGGCTCGTACCTTGATCGGCGATGATGAGCATGGCTGGGGGCCGCAAGGAATTTTCAACTTTGAAGGTGGGTGCTACGCCAAGACGATAAGGCTTTCTGCTGAAGCCGAGCCCGAGATATTTGCCACCACGCAGCGCTTTGGCACAGTGCTGGAAAATGTCATTCTCGACGACAACCGTATCCCCGATTTCGACGATGGGCGGCTGACCGAAAACACACGTTGCGCCTATCCGCTGGATTTCATTCCAAACGCGAGCAGCAGCGGAAGCGCAAGCCACCCGAAGAACATCATCATGCTGACCGCCGATGCTTTCGGCGTGATGCCGCCGATTGCCCGGATGACGCCAGCGCAGGCGATGTATCACTTCCTCTCTGGCTACACAGCCAAGGTGGCGGGTACAGAAAAAGGCGTGATCGAACCAGAGGCGACATTCTCGACATGCTTCGGGGCACCGTTCATGCCGCGTCATCCCTCGGAATATGGCAATCTGCTGCGTGAATTGATTGCCCGCCACAATGTCGATTGCTGGTTGGTAAATACCGGCTGGACGGGTGGTGCTTACGGCACTGGAAAACGCATGCCGATCAAGGCAACACGGGCCCTGCTTGCCGCTGCATTGGATGGCTCTTTGAAAAAAGCTGAATTCCGTACCGACGTCAATTTCGGCTTTGAGGTGCCTGTGGGCGTCCCCGGCGTTGGTGCTGCCATTCTCGATCCAGCCATATTGGACCCGCGCGCGACCTGGGTCGATAAACATGCTTATGACCGCCAGGCCGCCAAGCTGGTCACCATGTTTATCGATAATTTTGGCAAGTTCGAAAGCCATGTCGACGCGATCGTTCTGGGCGCCGCGCCGCGCATGCAAGACGCCGCAGAATAAGCGGCCACCGCAGTCCCGGAACGTTTTGAAGGCCCGATTTGGATCGGGTCTTTTCTTTTGTCGCCAAAACGGCATGACTGAATCATGAGTGCCGACGACAAGATCGTAATCGCTGCCGATGCGATTATCCATTCCGATGACCTGACGGAGACCTTTATCCGTTCCTCAGGTCCGGGAGGCCAGAATGTCAACAAGGTCGCAACTGCTGTGCAATTGCGCTTCGACGCAGCAAACGCGGCAGGGCTCTCGCAGCGTGTGCGCGAGCGGACCTTGAAATTTGCCGGCCAACGCGCGACCAAGGAAGGCGTCGTTGTCATCGAGGCCGGGCGCTTCCGAACACAGGAGCAGAACCGCGCAGATGCCCGCACGCGGCTTGCCGAACTTGTTGCCAGGGCGGCCGAACCGCCGCCGCCTGTACGGCGCAAGACCCGTCCATCAAAAGGTTCGGTCGAACGGCGGCTCAAAGCCAAGGCTGGCCGCTCAAACGTGAAGAAATTGCGCGGCAAGATAGAAAACGATTGAAGCTGACTGCAGCTTCCTCCAGTTTATGGCTGCATATGACAGAATTTGGTCGGCAGCGACCGCAAGGAGGCCAAGCATGGGTGTATTCGATTTCGTCAAGAACGTCGGCAAGAAACTGGGTTTCGGCGACGAAGAGGCCGCTCCAGCGGCGGACTCGCTCAAAAAGGAACTGGAGTCGCATAAGCTCGGCACCGATAAGGTGGATATCGTCGTCAAGGGCGATACGGCGGTACTGACGGGGTCGTCGAAGATCAGTCAATCTTTGAAAAAGCAGTGATTGCAGTGGGAAATACACTTGGCATTTCAAAAGTCGAAGCAGGTGAATTGAAGATCGTCGCACCCGAATCGGGCCTGAAGCTGGATCAAAATGTCGACATGACTGCCCTGGTCAAAGCTGCAACGCCAGCAAAGCAGCCAGTTTTCTATACCGTCAAGAAAGGTGACAATCTGTCAAAAATTGCGCAGGCCCAATATGGCAAGGCGTCAAAATACCCCGTCATCTTCGAAGCCAACAAGCCGATGCTGTCCCATCCGGACAAAATCTATCCGGGTCAGGTTTTGCGCATTCCCGACATAGGCACAGCCTGAGGCGCATTTCTTGCTGGATCGGGGTGAGAAAAAATGATGGCCGGTTTTCTTTCCTAGACGATTGGAACCGATCACCTTCATGATCTGGAATATCGAATGGCGGCTTTCGGGTCGCCGTTTTTGTTGTCAGGTGGCAATGTGTGGTCACTGATCTTTTTCCGGCGAGGTGGAAGCGGCTGATGTTTGTTCTACCCGAAGGTGTTCGCCACATGCTGGGCTTTCTGACGAAGGAAGCCCAGAAGGCATTGGTAGAGGACATCAGAGCTGTTGTTGAAGACGCCCCGCTGTTTGTCCCAACCATGCCGCGCACAGGCAAGGAAATGAGTGTGCGCATGACCAATTGCGGTTCGCTTGGCTGGGTTACAGACAAGCAGCACGGCTATCGTTATCAGCCAACACACCCTGTGACTGGCAAGCCCTGGCCAGCTTTGCCGGAAACACTACTGGATCTATGGCGGGACGTGGCGGCCTATCCGCATCCACCACAGGCTTGCCTCGTCAATTTCTATTCGCCGGATGCCAGAATGGGGCTTCATCAGGATCGCGACGAGGCCGACTTTACAGCTCCGGTCGTGTCCGTTTCGCTGGGTGACGAATGCCTGTTTCGTGTGGGTCCACCTGAACGCAGCGGCAAGACCGTCTCGTTCAGGTTACAAAGTGGCGATGTAGTCGTGCTGGGTGGCGAGGCTCGGCTTGCATTTCATGGCGTCGACCGCATCTACCCGGGAACATCCACGCTGTTGAAGAATGGCGGACGGATCAACCTGACGTTACGGCGTGTGACGGTGCCCAGTTAGCTGCAAAGCGCATAACGTCATCTTAACCGCGCTTGAGTAACGTGTGTGACACTTGATGCTTCACCTCGACCAAGAAGCCACACGCTCCAATGTATTCCCATCTGAGGTCAATTTTTGTCCTAGTCGGACTCATGCTCGGTGTGTTCATCGGCATCATGTATATGCAAAACCTCTGGACCATTGGTCCCGACGGTTTTTCCCTTGTTTCGCGGCGTTTACCATATTGGGATTTCACCAATTTGTGGGCGGGGGGAGAATGGCACTTGATGGCCAGGTCGCCATCCTGCCTGACGTCGATCTCTATCGTGCTTCACTACGCGCGATGTTTTCCCCGCAACTTCCTGCTCAGGAATGGAGCTACCCACCTAGTATGCTCCTATTAGGCGCGCCCCTATCTGTATTGCCAATTTTCCATGCCTATGTGATCTGGACTCTAGGAACGATCCTGTTTCTCTGGCTGGCTATGCGACCATTGGGGTTCACACCCGCTGCGCAAGCTGCGCTGATTTTGTCGCCCGCCATATTCATGAATGTTTTGTTTGGCCAAAATGGCGCCCTCACCTCGGCGCTCCTCATCGGCGGACTTGCTGCGGCTCCGCGCCGACCGGTGATTGCCGGCTTGCTGTTTGGTCTACTTACACTCAAACCTCATCTTGGTTTGCTCGTACCATTTTGTCTCATTGCTAGCCGAAACTGGCGGGCCTTTGCCACGGCTGCTATCACTTCCGTAGCGCTGTTTGCGGCCACCGGACTGATATTCGGGTTCGATACCTGGATATCTTTCTGGACACAAACGCGACCACTCATGACAGCAATCCTCGAAGCGCCATTTCCTCAGCCCTACCATTCCAACGCCATGACGGTGTTTTTCATGGCTCGTATCGTTGGAATGGATGTCTCAATTGCCTATCTGTTACAGGGTATCACGACAGTCGCCGCGATTACTTCAGCGATATGGCTGTGGCTTCCTTGTCGAAAAATCGACCATCGAGATCGAGTCGTTGCAACTGCGCTCCTTGCGATCGTTGCTACGCCATACAGGTACACATATGACGCTATCGCACTTGCGATCGTCGTCGTGTTGCTTTTCCAAACAATAGCGAAACCGCCGATACTCTTATTGGCAATTATCTGGATTGCCCCTTATTTTATCCACCTATTCAATAATGAACGTATTCCTTTGGGCGGGGAATTCTTTTGAGCACGTCTGCGTGGTTGCTGTGGCGAATTTGGAAAAATAATGCCAACGATGCTGACGTCTCAACCGTTCACGGTTCGCCCTCAACTCTCCTCGGCAGATTTTCGGGTTGACCTATGATGGAGCGCACAATGCTGTTTGTGCCAGTTCTATTCTGTCTTGATCTCCACGAGTTTCCGGTTCGCCGCTCGTGCGGAGCCAACTTGTCGAAGCGTCATGATAAAAACGGCAAGCATGACCAGCGGCGCGATAGATAATTTTAAATCGCCGAAAGGCATCATGACGACTGGAAGCGCCATGGCCACCGCCAGAATGGCTGATTGCAGGCCGCTGCCGTGATTTGGCCGACTGACGCCCGTTCCAAGCAACGCCAAAGCAGCAACGAACATACCGAGATCATAGGTCAAAGCGTAGGGTGTGATCAGGAAAGTCGCTACCAGCAAAATGATACTGCGAAGCGTATCGGTAGGTGCGCGGAAAAGCAGGATGATCGAAATTAGCGCTATTGGTATGGCGAACGATAGGTGCACAGCCAGAGCCAAATCCGGTCCAACGCCCCAGTTGCGCAAAGCACCATAGAGCGACGGCAACATGGCCAGAAACGTGCCGCCAAGTTCTCTCATCACCAGAGCCTGATAAGGGAGCACCTCGTAGATATAGCAATGCCAGGCTTGCAAACCGAAGACAGCCGCCGACGCCGTCACGAGCACCACGGTGGTTACGATGGCGCTGATGATCACACTCCATCGTCGCTCCGCAAGGAGCAATACCGGAAACAGAAAGCCCAGTTGCGGCTTTATCGTTAGAAACCCAAGAAGTATACCGGCTACAATCGGCCTTCGCTCTCGCAGGGCGAGCGCACCAAGCGCGAAAGAGGCGCTAAGATAGCCATTTTGAGCTACCCAGAAATTGTGAACGATGAAGGGACCGGCTGCAATCTGGGCCACGAGATTGTGTCGCCCCACGAAATCACGATATGCCCAGAAGAAAAAGAGGCCAGTTGTTGCGAGAAAAAGCAGCATCGCAACCTTGTACCCAAAAAAGCCGAGCGGCCAGATCAGGAGCAGGAAATGCGGAGGATAACTCCAATTATGCCACGGAATCGCATCGCCGAATGCTTCATGCAGATACCCGAAATAAATTGACTGGGGTCCAAAAAGATCTTTGGCATTCCCGTCAAAGAGCATGTGTGCAGCAATCCAGTAATTCGCAAAATCCTTGTCAGCAAAACTCGGGCGTATGCCGGGAGTGACAAGCGACAAAATCGTTGTACATGCAACGATAATCCCCATGACAATGGTAAGAGAAAAAACCAGCTTGAAGGATTTGGGCAATGACTCGAACGACTGCATGAATTTTTATTCAGCTCCGATAATTCGCGACAGTCACCCTTAGCAAAGAAAAACTGATAGATCGTTTCTTGATCCGACAAGTCAAAGCTTGCGGAGCGCCACCTCCTCGACCAAATGGTTGGCACCTTTACGCAAGATGAGGTCGGCGCGCGCGCGAGTCGGGATAATGTTTTCGCGCAGGTTCTTGAGATTGATATTGGCCCACAAGCCTTCCGCGATGGCGCGAGCGGCATCTTCCGAGAGTTGCGAATAGCGATGGAAGAACGATTCCGGATTGCGGAATGCGGTTTCCCGCAGGCGCATGAAACGCGCAATATACCAGTCGTGGATCTGGTTTTCATCGGCGTCGATATAAATTGCGAAGTCGAAAAAATCCGACAGGAACGGCACGATCTTGCCATCCTTTGGAAGTTTGCCCGGTTGCAACACATTGATACCTTCGAAAATCAAAATATCGGGGCGATCAATGATGGTGAATTCGTCGGGAACGACGTCATAGGTGAGATGCGAATAGACCGGCGCACGCACGTCGTGCTCACCGGATTTGATGCTTGACAGAAACCTCAGAAGTCCTCCGACGTCATAACTTTCGGGGAACCCTTTTCGTTCCATGAGGTTTGATCGACGCAGGGTCTCGTTGGATAGCAGAAAACCGTCAGTGGTGATGAGGTCGACTTTCGGGCTGGATGGCCAGCGAGCCAGCAGCTCTTTCAAAACGCGCGCGGTGGTGGATTTGCCCACCGCAACCGACCCGGCAATGCCGATGATAAAGGGCGTCTTTGTCGTGCCCTTCACATTGAAGAAGGCGCGTCGCTGAGTAAACAATAATTGGCTGGCTTCGACATGAGCCGACAGAATTCGTGACATGGAAAGATAGATGCGGCGCACCTCATCCAGATCGACCGGGTCGTTTAGCGAACGCAGGCGCTGGATTTCCGCTTCGGTCAGCGTCAGTGGCGTATCGGCACGGAATTTTGCCCAGTCTTGTGCCGAGAAGAACAGATAGGGCGAATATTTCGCACTCGGAGCAAGCTGATCCATCGCGTTCCCTGTTCTGCCCGGCCCTATTCTGTCCGCCTTCGTCAACCCGACTGCTTGCGTCCGGCCTTCTCGGCGATACCTGACTGCCGCGTGCGCCGCTCAAGTTCTGCAAGGACATCATCGAGCGATACGCCCGCAATCGCAAGCACGACCAGCCAATGATAGAGGAGGTCCGCGCTCTCCGAGACAACGGAATTGGTCTCACCCTTAACCGCTGCAATAACGGTTTCGACGGCTTCTTCGCCAAGCTTCTGGGCTGCCATGTCCATGCCCCCGGCAAAGAGTTTGGCAGTCCATGACCCCGCATCGCCTGAATGCGCACGCTCGCGGATTGTCGTTTCCAGATCTGAAAGTGAAAACTCGGTCATGGCGCCGTTTAAAATTGTTTGCCGCTTGTGTCGAGTCGAACCGGCAGCCCGGCGGCTGCCATATGAGCTTTGGCCTGTGTGATGGAATAGGTGCCGAAATGGAAAATTGAAGCAGCCAGCACTGCCGTAGCATGGCCATCGCGAATACCATCAACCATATGATCAAGCGTGCCAACGCCGCCTGAAGCGATGACCGGGGCGCGCACAGCATCCGCAACCGCCCGTGTCAAAGCGATATCATAGCCGGCCTTGGTGCCGTCGCGATCCATCGAAGTCAGCAGGATTTCGCCGGCACCGAGTGCGACGACCCGTTGCGCAAATTCAATGACGTCGATGCCTGTGGCCTGACGCCCGCCATGGGTGAAGATTTCCCAGCGATCCGCGTCGTCAGCAACGCTCACCTTCTTGGCGTCGATGGCGACGACAATGCATTGATTGCCAAATTTGTCCGCAGCCTCGGCAACAAAATCGGGATTTTTGACCACGGCAGTATTGATCGACACCTTGTCCGCGCCAGCCAGGAGCAACCTGCGGATATCACTGACCTGGCGCACCCCGCCGCCCACGGTCAAGGGCATGAAGCACTGGTCGGCCGTGCGCGCGATGACATCGAAAATTGTCTCGCGATTATCCGACGAGGCGGTGATGTCGAGGAAGCAAAGTTCGTCAGCGCCCGCCGCATCATAGGCTTTTGCTGCTTCGACCGGGTCGCCAGCATCGACCAGATCGACGAAATTGACGCCTTTGACGACGCGGCCGTCTTTCACGTCAAGACATGGAATGACACGGGCTTTAAGGGTCAAGCGACGGCCTTTCTTGCTGTTTGCACCTCTTTGCGCCTTCGCTTCGCGCGGCTGGAATTGAAGCAGATTTACGCATCAGCGACGCTCAACCGCGGAGAGGAGGTCAGCTAGGAGACGACCAACGACGGGCGGCACATCGGCTTGTGGATCGAAAGCCGGATTGTAGGCGGAAACGGTGACGCCGGAGATGGTCACCGAACGTGAAACGCCATTGACAGTTTCACGCAATTGGGCGGGGTCGGGGCCACCGGGTGTAGTATAGCGATTGACCTGCAGCGCATCAGGATCATGCACATCAAGATCGAGGTGCAAATGGGTCCGTTTCACGCCCGTGGCTTTCAGCTTTTCGACTTTGTCTGGTGCTTCAGCGCATGTTGCGCGAATGAGCGGTAAGGTTTCCATAAGTTCTTTCTCGCTTTCGTCGAGGTCGCGAGCGCCGACAAGCATGCAATGCGCCGGATCGATGGGCTTGAAACCGGGAATGGCATTTGCCATCGGGCGCCAGCATAAGCCCAATGTAGTGGCCAGTGCCATGCCATCGAGAAAGCCGAAGGTTGAAGTTTCCGGCGTGTTGATGTCGCCATGCTGATCGAACCAGATAATCAGAATCTGCAATCTCACCTGCAATAGCACCAGCCGCGGTCAGGCAGTTACCGCACAGGACGATCGGAAAACGATCATCGTCACGGGCAATACGAGATCTTTGTCGCCACCGCTTTGCACACGGCAAAACCGGTTGCTATTTCACGCTCCTGCGCCTCGCCCACCTGTCCGATATCCTCGACGGTGACATCGTGGTCGTTCAGGGTCAGCGCTTCAACCAACCCACCTGCGATAAGCGCGTCCGGCCCCTGTCCAAACCCCTCGTGGTAATTTCCACTGTCATAGGACGCGAGGATGATCGCGATTTTCATTGTGCGCCTCCTCTGGCCCTCGCATCGCGCAATATTGTGAGGGCTTCGTCGGGATCAATGCGCCCATCATATATGGCGCGTCCGGAAATAGCGCCTTCCAGTCTTGTGGCGTCCGGCATGGTCATGCGCACGATGTCGGCCAACGAGGCAAGCCCGCCCGATGCTATCACCGGGATCGACACGGCTTGCGCCAAATCTATGGTGGCGTTCCAGTTGATACCGGTCAAAACGCCGTCACGGTCGATATCCGTATAGATGATAGCCGCAACTCCGGCTCCCTCGAACTTCTTCGCCAGTTCGATGACGCCGAGACTGGAGGCTTTGGCCCATCCTTCGACCGCCACTTTCCCTCCCTTGGCGTCGATGCCAACGGCAATTTTGCCGGGAAAGGCTTTGCAGGCGGCTTTGACGAGATCGGGATCGCGCACCGCGACGGTACCGAGAATGACGCGGGCAAGGCCGCGATCAAGCCAATCCTCGATTTGCGCCGTGGTGCGGATGCCGCCGCCGAGTTGAACGGGATTATGCGTCGCCTTGAGAATGGCACCGACTGCGGCGGCGTTGACGCTTTCACCCTTGAAGGCGCCGTTGAGGTCCACAACGTGCAGCCATGTAAACCCTTGTTCCTCGAAGGCTTTTGCCTGTGCTGCCGGGTCGTCATTGTAGATCGTCGCGGTTGCCATGTCGCCGTGCTTGAGCCGCACACAGCTTCCATCCTTGAGGTCAATGGCAGGGAACAGGATCATGAATTATGCGCCCTCGACAATGACAACTTGCCCGCTTGATGCCGCAAGCCGGTATTGCAAGGCGTTCTGGTATTCCGGTGAAGCATAACAAGCGAGTGCGGTCTGGTAGGATTCAAACTCGATCATCACATGACGGTTCCCGGTTGGACCTTCGGGGTTTGAATATTGCCCCGAACGCACAACGAATTTCGCGCCATATTTACTGAAGGCGGCGGCGTTGGCTTCGATATATTTGCGATAGATTTCGGGATCGCGAACATCAACCATCGCCATCCAGTATCCTTTTTTGACCGCGGTTTCCATTTCATGGGCTCCATTTCAGGAAGTTGGCGATCAGAGCCAAACCCAGTGTCTGGCTCTTTTCCGGATGAAACTGCGTGCCGGCAAGGTTGTCACGCACTACTGCTGCCGTAATCTGGCCGCCATAGTCAGTAGTCGCCAAAACCTCGTGCGGCTTGCTGGCGTCAAGCTGATAGGAATGGACGAAATAGGCATGAAGACCATCTGACCCGGTGGGAATGCCTGTAAAAAGCGGATGCTCATGCGTCAAGTTGATCGTATTCCAGCCGATTTGCGGGATTTTCAGCGACACGTCGGCCGGCGTGATTTCCTTCACGTCGCCAGCAATCCAGCCAAAGCCGGTGGTGGTTGTTTTTTCCAACCCGCGCTCCGACATGAGCTGCATTCCCACGCAAATGCCGAGAAACGGTCTTGCCTTGGCGATAACCGTTTCTTTGAGCGCATCCCACATGCCGTCAACACCGTGCAGCCCGGTAGCGCAATCGGCATAGGCGCCGACGCCCGGCAACACGATGCGGTCAGCTCCACCTACGCGTTCAGCATCTGCAGTCAGTTCGATCTCAGCGCGAATACCCGCTTCATGTGCCGCGCGTTCGAAAGCTTTTGTGACGGAACGCAGATTGCCTGAGCCATAGTCGACGATGGCAATATGCATGTTCAGGGCCCACCGGAAAAAGGCACAAGTCCAAGCGACGGTTGTGCTTGTGTGGACCGTCCATTGGTCATGCCTGGCACGATCCTGACCGGAGCATCCATTTCGGGCGGCTCCTCAACGGCCTCCAATGCATAGCGGATATCCGCATCATCTTGACTGTCGGCTTCGACCACACCCCATTCGCGCCAACCGCGGCGTCGCAATGCACCGATCCGCAATGCCTGCCCTTCCAAGCCGACATATAGTGAAACGAGAAGACCGAGCAGCGAACTGGAAAGGCCAAAGCCCGCCACTTCTCCAAGCCCGGACAACAGAACTGCCACCAGAAAGGCCAATGCTGCTTCGATCCACAGGCGATGCCATAAAAGCCACAATGGCGGCAGCAGGAAACCAAGCCAGGTAAATCCGTCACGGATGAACACCGATTGTTGTGCGGTGGATTCGTGACCACCGCCGGGCGGCTCCATAACGACATAGGTGGCCATTTCTATCCCTTCAGCGATCCTTTGGTGGAAGGAACGGCATCCGGCTGGCGCGGATCGGGTTCGAGCGCAGCACGCAAGACGCGTGCCACCGCCTTGAAGCAGGTCTCTGCGATATGATGGTTGTTGGCGCCGTAGTGATTGGTGACATGCAGTGTAATGCCCGCATGCTGGGAAAGCGCCTGAAAGAACTCGCGCACCAGTTCCGTGTCAAAGGTCCCAATTTTCGGCGACGAGAAGTTGACGTCCCAGACGAGGAACGGACGCCCCGACACGTCGATGGCAGCGCGTGTCAATGTCTCGTCCATTGCCAGATCCAGAGAGGCGTAGCGCATGATGCCGCGCCGCTCGCCAAGCGCTTTCGACAGGGCCTGACCGAGCGCAATGCCGGTGTCTTCGACCGCGTGATGATCGTCGATATGAAGGTCGCCCTTGGCTTTGACGGTCATATCGATCAGCGAATGGCGCGAAAGCTGGTCCAGCATATGATCGAAGAAACCGATGCCGGTCGCGATGTCGCGGGCACCCGTTCCATTGACATGAAGCGAAACCGCGATATCGGTTTCGTTCGTCTTGCGGCTCACTTTTGCGGAACGGGGTGACATGACCTGATCCTTGTCCCTGAATTCACGTGGAATGACAGAAATCCTGCGTTTTAAAAAGCGAGAGCCTTCTAGCAGCATGATCGGGCAATGACCAGTTGGCATAGTGAACAGGCGCGGGTGAATTCAACCTGTTTGCAATCGCACCCCAAGGGCATACATATGCGACAACGACACTCGTAACGCGCAAATCGCCTGATAGGGATGGCGCGAACTCGGAGCAACATATGGCTAATGATCTAACCATGCATGCGACAACGATCGTCAGCGTGCGCAAAGGCGGCAAGGTGGTGATTGCCGGTGACGGCCAGGTGAGCCTTGGCCAGACCATCATGAAAGGCAACGCCCGCAAGGTTCGCCGCATTGGCAAGGATGATAATGTTATTGCCGGTTTTGCCGGTGCGACTGCCGACGCTTTCACTCTTCTGGAACGACTCGAAGCCAAGCTTGAGCAATATCCGAATCAGCTGACACGCGCTTGCGTCGAACTCGCCAAGGACTGGCGCACGGATCGCTATCTGCGCCGTCTTGAGGCAATGATGCTGGTTGCCGACAAGTCGGTTTCGCTGGCGCTGACAGGCAATGGCGATGTGCTGGAACCGGAGCATGGTGTCATGGCGATCGGTTCCGGCGGCAATTACGCACTGGCGGCGGCCAGCGCCTTGATGGATACCGACAAGGATGCGGAGGAAATAGCCCGCAAGGCGATGCAGATCGCTTCAGAAATCTGCGTCTACACCAACAACAGCTTCATTGTCGAAGTGATCGATGCCGCCTGACGACGGCCCCACCTACGATTTCCGGCCGGTTACAATGAAAGACATGCCGCAGCTTGCAGCATGGCTGGCCGAGCCACATGTCATCCAATGGTGGGAGACACCGGAGGTGGAGCTTGCCGCCATCCGCGAGCACTTGGACAGCATCTCGGTTGAACCGCTGATCGTCGAACTTGACGGCAAGGCAATCGGCTATCTGCAAAGCTACGATCCACATCTGGAAGACGATCATCCTTATCGCGATCAACCATTTGGCACAGTTGGCATCGACCAGTTCATCGGCCCGCCACAGTTGCTTGGTCTCGGCCACGGAACGCGCCTGATCCGTCAATTTTGCGACGAGTTGCTCGAGGAGGGCGCAATACGCGTAATCACCGATCCTCATCCGGCTAATGCCCGGGCCATACGCGCATATGAAAAAGCAGGCTTCAGGCTGGTCGAGCAACGGCAGTCGAAATATGGTCCTGCGGTATTGATGGCACGCGACGGCGAAGATGGAGATGTGCAGGCGTGACCCAGTCCATCCAGGGCAAGGCATCGTGGCGGCAGAGCCTGTCGTGGCCAGCGGGCGTCGTGATCGTAATCGGGCTTCTCGCAACCCAGGCGCTGATCCTTTACGCAATGGGCCGAATTCCAATCTGTGAATGCGGTTACGTCAAGCTGTGGCATGGCGTGGTGGTGAGTTCGGAGAACTCGCAGCATATATCAGACTGGTACACGCCTTCACATATCATCCACGGGTTTCTGTTTTATGCGCTGACATGGTTTCTGTTTCCGCGCAGTTCGATCTGGCTGCGGCTTGGTTTTGCAATGCTGATCGAAGGCGGATGGGAAATCCTTGAGAACAGCCCGATGATTATAGAGCGCTATCGTGCGGCTACCATATCGCTCGACTATTTCGGTGATTCGATCATCAATTCAGTATCGGACACACTGGCGATGATCGCCGGTTTTGTTCTGGCCCGAAAACTTCCTATATGGGTTGTCGTGACGATAGCCCTCGTTTTCGAGATCGGTACTGCCTACATCATTCGCGACAATCTGACGCTCAACGTGATCATGCTGCTGCATCCGTTCGAGTTCATCAAGCAGTGGCAAAGTGGATTGTAGATAATGAGTACATTTTCCCCCGAGAAATCGTATCGGAACTCGATCGTTTCATCATCGGTCAGAAGGATGCCAAACGGGCCGTAGCTATCGCGCTCAGAAACCGCTGGCGGCGCCAGCAACTCGAAGGCCAGATGCGCGAAGAGGTGATGCCGAAGAACATCTTGATGATCGGCCCGACCGGCGTCGGCAAGACCGAGATCTCGCGCCGCCTGGCAAGGTTGGCTGGCGCACCTTTCATCAAGGTCGAGGCCACCAAGTTTACCGAGGTTGGCTATGTCGGTCGCGATGTCGAACAAATCATCCGCGATCTTGTCGAAGCTGCAATCGGTATTGTGCGCGAAAAGATGCGCGAGGATGTCAAGGCCCGCGCCCATATCAATGCGGAAGAGCGCGTGCTTGAAGCGCTTGTGGGCAAGACAGCGAGCCCCGCGACGCGTGATTCATTCCGCAAGAAACTACGCGAAGGTGACCTCGACGATAAGGAAATCGAGGTCGAGGTGGCCGATAGCGGCACCGGTGGCATGCCTGGCTTTGAGATCCCCGGTATGCCTGGCGCCAATATAGGTGTCATGAACATCAACGATATGCTGTCGAAGGCGATGGGTGGCACGCGCACCAAAACACGCAAGACAACGGTCAAGGAGTCTTACAAACTCCTGATTTCGGATGAATCCGACAAATTGCTCGATCAGGATGAGGTCGTGCGCCGCGCGCTTGAATCGGCTGAAAATGACGGCATTGTCTTCCTCGACGAGATCGACAAGATCGCCGCGCGTAGCGATATTTCCGGAGGCCCTTCACGTGAAGGTGTGCAGCGCGACCTCTTGCCGCTGGTTGAGGGCACGACAGTGGCAACCAAATATGGGCCGCTGAAAACCGATCATATATTGTTCATTGCATCCGGTGCATTTCACGTCTCGAAACCATCCGACCTCTTACCCGAGCTTCAGGGTCGACTGCCGATTCGTGTCGAATTGCGGGCGCTGGAAAAGGATGATTTCGTGCGTATCCTCACCGAGACGGAAGCCAGTCTCATCAAGCAATATATCGCGTTGATGGGAACGGAAGGTGTCACGCTCGACTTCACTGAAGATGCGATAGATTCACTGGCCGGCATTGCCGTCGATCTGAATTCCAGCGTCGAGAACATCGGCGCACGGCGTTTGCAAACGGTCATGGAGCGTGTGCTCGACGACATTTCCTACGACGCGCCTGACAGAAACGGCACGTCCGTGACCATAGATGCCAGCTATGTGGAAAAGCATGTTGGCGACTTGTCGCGCAATACGGACCTGTCGCGGTTCATTCTTTAGGGCAGATGGAAAACCGCTGCACACTTTTGGGCGGCATGCATCCTGTTTTCATGCATGTCATTACCCCAAAACCGCTACACACTTTTGGGCGGCATGCATTAGGTGAACCTTAGCGGGATGCCGGAGATCAGCGCCTCGACATAACGCTTCTTCTGGTAGAGACCGTTCAAGGAAACACGATTAAACGCAGTCGGGTGGGCAATATCTGAAGCACGCAAAACACCCGGTTGCGTCGTCACCGCAATCGTGAAGCCGGCATCGGTTGCGGCAACAAACTCGCGATTTCCGACCGCTGCGGCGTAACCGTAAGGATAGGCAAGGCTCGTAGGCCGACGCTCGACATAGGCTTCAACGGCATCCGCCGATCCGGTGATCTCGTCGCGCAGCCTTGTTGCATCCACGCGCCTGAGGTTGACATGAGTAAGGGTATGCGCACCAAAGCGGACCAGCGGATCGCGTGAAAGCGCCTGCAGTTCCTTTGCATCCATGACAAGTTCGTCGGTAATCGCCAAAGGGTCGATCCCATGCGCCCTTGCCGTCATGTCGAGCCGCGCAATTGCTTCGTCCTCCTCGATAGATCGGACGAAACTGTCGATACGGCCGAACGCCTCCCGTTTTTGGGCGGCAGTCGCCATCTGAACGGTCTCGACGCCATGTCCGAAGTCGAATTCGATTGCGTCTTTTGCTCGAGCGAGTGCCTCGGCAGTTTCCCACCACAATGACCGTGTTCGCTCGACAAATCCCTTGGTGATAAAAATCGTGTAGGGAATGCCATGCTTGCGAAAGACCGGAGCCGCATGTTCTGCATTGTTGCGATAGCCGTCATCAAGGGTAAATGAGACGAAGCGCCGCGTGTCATTTCGGTCGGCAAGCAGGCGCGGCAACTCTTCCAATGGTACGGGCGTGAGGCCGCATTGGACGCTGGTTTTTATCGCCACTTCGAGAAACTCAGGCGTAACCGATAGCAAGGCATTGGGTCGGAACGGCAGCGGGCAATCTGGCCTGACATGATGAAGTGTAAAGATAACGCCACGCCCGCCGGCGCTAGGCCAAAATGACCCGGCCCGGCTAGCTGCAACGCCTTCCAGGCCCGTGCGGATTGCCGCCTGTTTCAATGCTCGTTTTAGATTGGACTTCAAGGACATTGTAATAAGTCACGCCGATCAATTTATTAGTTCTATCGAAGAATACGCCGCGTCAGAACGCGCCATGCTGTCAAGGGCAGGTCAACCAGGCCTGGCAGCGGGTCATTGGCCGAAAACGTTGCCCATGCCCGTACCGAAGCAAATGAACGCACGTAGGCGCTGACCGGAAGGCTGCCGCGCATGGCAAGAATGGAGCCTGCCACCAGATCGCGCACCAGATACATCCACGCGGTGCCCAGACGCGCTTGCCCCGCATCGACTTCGCGACCGTTTGCGATTGCCCACAACATCGCGCCAAGGTCGACACCTGCGGCGGCGGCCAATCCGAACCACGACCATGGCCGCGGGTTGACATCAAGCAGTTTCAACAAACCGTCGCGCACATCACGTTTGAACTCGACCTCTACAAGCCCGTTATACTCGATTGACGCAAGCAGGCGGTGTGCTGCGATCAAGACCTCGGGGGCATCGACAATCTCGACAAACGTACTCGTATAACCAAACTCAACGGGATATTGGCGCGTGCGCCGTGCCGTGAATTCAGCGACGGGTCGGCCTTCACTCCACAGTGCAGCGTAGGAAAATTGGCTTTCCCCGCCGCCGGGTATCAATTGCTGCGCAACGACATTTTCAGCGCCAATATGGTCGGCAGCGTCTTTGAAGGCACCAACAAATGAAAGCTTGTCGTCGGCACGCACGACCTTGGCCCGCGAAAGCTGATTTTGCCCACCGCCCATATTCGGCTTGAGCACGACCGGAAAGTTTATATCTGCCCCCATCGCCTGTTTTACGGACGTTAGTTCATACGTCTCCGGTATGGCCAGATCCAGTTCACGCGCGCGTCGATAAAGCTGAGGTTTTTCACAGACCCATCGAAGCTTTTCCCATGGCGTCAGCGCAACTTTGTAGACGCTTGAGAGTATGTCGACAGATTGCGACACCAGGCGCACTTCGCTGTCACCACCTGCGATCAACAGGCATCCAGTCAAGCCATGCACCGAAGTCAGTTGAAGCAGGAACGCAAGCGCGCCTTCATCATTTGCCCCCGGCCAATCGAATTTCGCGGTGATGTAACGCGACCAACCGGGCAGCGGCGTATCGTTGCTGACCAGAAAGACCGGGATGTTCTGTTGGCCAAGCCCGCGCGCGAGGGCCAGCGTTCCATGTGCGCCGCCAAGGATGACCACGCCCTTCGGCTGGGTCACGGAATGCAGGCTTTGCTGAGGTTGGACAAGCATCTATCGGTTCCGGCAATCGACGCCTAATGAATGTAAGGTGCGCCATGGCTGGCCGATTGAAATCATTGCGGTCAGCGTAGCCCACCTGCGTTAACAAACTGCTGTTTGCTGCGCCAAGCCAGATGTGCCAGGCGAAGCGGAGCGCCTTCCCCGGCAATATCCGCCAACCATGCTGCCAGCCCCGCACTTTCAGGCTCACAGGCAAACATTGCGATGTCTCTCGGGTAAATCTGGATGCAGAACACATTAAACTTGACTGTAATAGTTTAGAATAGTTCTAAACTATTGTTTCAAATAGGTAATTTTTGAAAACACAGTTGACTCGCAAGCCATTCTTCGATTTATGGAGTTCGTGGCGCCATCAGCGATTCCTTTGATGTTTGGGCCTTTAACCCTTTCGATTGGAGGCATTCGTGTCTTATTTCTGCTAGCCGCATTATTGCGGTTTCCTGTGTATGGCGTTCATGCGCCGCGTCGATAATTCAGACGCTTGGCTTCCGCGTCGAAGCCGCCAGGGTTCTCCGCAAATTCCCCTTAAAACCGCATCGGCTGTGTCGCTGTCGATTGTAAAATGAATTCCTGAGGAGACGAGAATGACAAGAAGAAGCGCTATAAATTTGCGATCCGGTAGTCGGATTGCCGCGATCGGTGCAACAGCGGTTCTGACTGCGGCGGTTTTTGTATTGCCGGCAAAAGCCGATGTAGAGACCAAGGCCGTTATCAAGACCTACGCCGATATTGCGCTTGCCAAATACGAAGATTCGCTGACAACAGCGAAGGCACTCGATACGGCAGTTGATGCGCTGCTTGCCAAGCCTTCCGAAGAGGCCCTCACTGCCGCTCGCGACGCCTGGAAAGCATCGCGTATTCCCTATCAGCAGACCGAGGTTTACCGTTTCGGAAACCCCATCGTTGACGAGTGGGAAGGCCGCGTCAATGCCTGGCCGCTGGATGAAGGCCTGATCGACTATGTTGACCAGTCATATGGCACGGAGTCTGATGAAAATTCACTTTACAGGGCAAACATCATTGCCAATCCGAAGATAGAGATCGACGGCAAGGAGATCGACGCAACCGACCTGACGCCTGAATTCCTGTCTGGAACATTGCAGGAAGCAGGCGATATCGAAGCAAATGTGGCAACGGGTTACCATGCCATCGAATTCATGCTTTGGGGCCAAGATCTGAACGGCACGGGGCCTGGTGCCGGCAATCGTCCCTTTACGGACTATGACATTGCCAACTGCACCGGCGGAAATTGCGACCGGCGTGCACAATATCTCAAATCCGCAAGTGATTTGCTCGTACAGGATATCGAGGAAATGGTGGGCGACTGGAAGGAAGGCGGTGCCGCACGCGCAGCACTTGATAGCAAAGACGAGAAGGCTGCCATTTCAACCATCTTCACAGGCATGGGCTCATTGTCTTATGGCGAACTTGCCGGCGAGCGCATGAAACTCGGCCTTCTGCTGCACGATCCGGAAGAGGAGCATGATTGCTTCTCGGACAACACGCATATCTCCCATCTTTATGATGCAGTCGGCATTCGCAATGTTTATCATGGCAGCTATGTGCGTCTCGACGGCACAGTCGTAAAAGGGCCATCTGTTGCCGACTTGGTCAAGGCGGCCGATCCGGCCATCGATGCCGAACTTTCGGGCAAGCTGGACGTGACCATTGCCAAAATGGAGGCCATAAAAGCTCGCGTATTGGCGGGTGAAGCCTATGACCAGCAGATTGCCGAGGGAAATGTGGAAGGTAACGCTACAGTGCAGGCGGCCATCGACGCCTTGGTTGACCAGACCAAGTCGATTGAACGTGCGGTTGCATCACTCAAGATTGATGCTGTCGCCTTTGAAGGCTCCGATAGCCTTGATTCTCCGGACGCGGTTTTCCAGTAGGTAACATTGTCAAGCAATATGGCGCGCAATGCGCGCGCCATGAGCCAGATGAGAGTTCGAAATGCTGATCTGTCAGTGCAACGTCATAACTCAAAAGGAAGTCGAGCAGGCCATTATCGCCCTGCTTGATCAGGATGCATGGCAGATGATTGTCCCGGCAAAAGTCTATCATTCGATGAATAAGCGTGGCCGCTGTTGCGGCTGTTTTCCAAATGTGGTCGAAACGATCATTCGGGTAACGGAGGAATACCATGCCCGTTCAGATGTGGACGGTGTGGATGTCGTTTCACACATAGAGCGCGTCAGGACACTGCGCGTCCAATTTGGGAGCATAGGCCATGAAAGGCGAAACGCAGGTCATCGAGCGGCTTAACGAGGCTCTGTTTCTGGAGCTTGGTGCCGTCAATCAATATTGGGTGCATTTCCGTCTGCTTGAAGATTGGGGATACACCAAGCTGGCCCGGAAAGAACGCGCTGAATCAATTGAGGAGATGCATCATGCTGATCGGCTCGTGGCGCGCATTATCTTCCTTGAAGGCCACCCGAATTTGCAAACCGTTGCGCCGCTGCGCATCGGGCAAAATGTGAAAGAAGTACTGGAATCGGATCTTGCCGGGGAACACGAGGCGCGCAATGCCTACAAGAAGTCGCGCGAGATTTGTAACGAACTGGGCGACTATGTGAGCATGAAGCTGTTTGAGGAACTGCTCGCGGATGAAGAAGGTCACATCGACTTTCTCGAAACGCAACTCGAACTGCTCTCGTCGATCGGCGATGAAAAATATGGCCTGCTCAACGCTGATTCAGCGAACGAGGCGGAATAAGGATATGCCGGGATGCGGCGCCAACTAGAATTCTTGCGCCGCGTGCGATGCTTTCCTGCCAGCCCTGCATTGATCGGGCTGCGCAGGTATAGGCTCTTGCAAAACATCGGTGCGCGCCATGCGTCGCGCTGGTCAACGCACATGTTCATGGCGCTGGGCTTACTCACTCTACTGCCTGCCGTCGCTTACGCCAATGAACCTGGCGCATCGGGGCGCACCGATCTGACGCCGAAGGATCGAGCGCGCGTCGAGGCAATAACCAAGCCGACTACAGACTTTTCAAAGCCCGAGAAATTCGAGCTAATGCAAGGCGGTGCCGGCACATCGAGAAAGCGGGTCAATGCCGATTCTTTCTCCCATTCGTCGGCAAATATTACATTCGAAGAAGAAGGCACGTTCAAGCTCGGCAATGCATTGTTTCGCAAAAACTGGGTGTCGTCGCCTTCTTCAACTCAGGCATCCGACGGGCTCGGCCCGCTGTTCAATGCACGGGCCTGTCAAAGTTGCCATCTGAAAGATGGCCGGGGTCATCCGCCTGAACACAGTCTTGACGCCACGTCGATGTTTCTGCGTCTCGCCCGCGAGGCCGACACGGCTGAAGAAAGAGAAGCAGTAAGGGATCACCGGGCATTGAATTTCCCCGACCCCGTATACGGCACGCAATTTCAGGATCTTGCGGTACCCGGTCTTTCGAGCGAAGGCCGCATGCACATTACCTACCGCGAAGAGCCGGTTACCCTCGGTGATGGAAGCGTCGTGCCGCTTCGCCGGCCAAGCTATGCGGTCGAAGATCTTGCTTATGGACCGATGGATGCGCGAACCACTTTGTCGCCACGCATATCGCCGCCAATGATCGGACTTGGCTTGGTCGAACAGATCCATCCTGCGGATATTCTGGCTCAAGCAGACCCCGATGATGAGGATGGGGATGGAATTTCGGGCAAAGCCGCGTTCGTGCGCGACAGTGCCACTGGTGAATTGACGCTTGGCCGTTTCGGCTGGAAGGCGCAGGCAACCTCCATACGCCAGCAATCGGCTGATGCCCTTGCGGGCGATATCGGCGTTTCCTCACCAGAGGCACCGCGCAATTGGGGTGACTGTACCAAGGCGCAAACCGGCTGCCTCGCCATGCCGACCGGGGTTCAAAAGCGTCTCGGCGATACCGAGGCACCGTCGCCGGTTATGGACCTCATTACCTTCTATTCGCAGAATTTGGCCGTGCCAGCGCGGCGCACGCTTGCCGACCCTAAGGTGCTTTCGGGCAAGAAGGCATTTTACGAAATGGGCTGCACGTCGTGCCATACGCCGAAATTTGTTACGCGCCGCGATGCGCCCAACAAGGCACAGAAATTTCAGCTGATCTGGCCGTATTCGGATTTCCTTTTGCATGACATGGGTGAGGGTCTGGCAGATGGCCAGAAAGTTGGCGATGCCACAGGCAATGAGTGGCGCACGCCACCGCTATGGGGCATTGGGCTGACCAAAAAGGTCAATGGTCACACCTTCTTCCTGCATGATGGTCGAGCGCGCAATTTCAGCGAAGCTATTCTTTGGCATGGAGGTGAAGCCCAAGCGGCCCGTGACCGCTTTGCCGCCGCTGATGCAGCCGACCGTGAAGCCTTGATAAAATTCCTGGAGTCCTTGTGATGTCGAAGCGCTATGCGCTGGCTCTGATACTGCCACTGGCCTTTGGTCTTGCCTCGCCGGCATTCGCCGCAGTCAAGGCGTCAAGTGTGATCGAACAGGCAATCGAAGGCTTTGTCCGCCCCGCTTATGCGCATCTGAGCGATCAGGCATCGGCGCTGAATGGCTCCATGAAGGCACTTTGCGCCACGCCATCAACGGCTAATCTTGAAGCCGCCCACACCGCATTTGTAAAGGCTGCCGAGGCCTGGTCCAATGTGGAAATCATTACATTCGGCCCCATCAGGGAAGGTAATCGTTTTGAACGCATGTTGTTCTGGCCGGATCGTAAAAGCATTGGCTTGAAGCAGGTGCAAGCGGCCCTTTCCGAGGGAGACCCAACAGCGAGTGATCCGTTGCAACTGGCTGCGAAGAGTGTTGCCATGCAAGGTTTCGGCGCATTGGAATATGCGCTGTATGGCACAGGTGCCGAAGCGCTCGCAGGACAGGGCGACCCGTATAGATGCGCGTTCGGCGCGGCGGTTGCGGCAAATATCGAAACCATGGCGAAAGACGTCGACGTTGCATGGAAAAAGCCCGACGGCTTTGCCGCGCTCTGGTCTGAACCAGGTCCTGACAATCCGCTCTATCGAGATGGATCGGAAGCAGTGACCGAATTGATGGGCGTCTTTATCAATGGACTTGAGATGATGCGCGACGTGCGCTTGCGAGCGTTTCTTGCCGGCGACCCAGCCAGGGACAAGCCAAAGCGCGCACTCTATTGGCGCTCGGGAAACACGGGCATGTCGCTTGCCGCCAATTTCGAGGGCATGGACCGTTTGTTTGAAAGCTCCCGGCTCGGCGATGCCTTATCGCCCGAAGCCCGATGGATGGCGGAGTCGATTCATATTCAGCTTGTCAACGGTGCGGCAGCGGCAAAAAATGTGACCGGACCAATCAACAAGGCTCTTGCCGATCCGGTACAGCGTAAGAAGCTGGACTATATTTCTTTGGTTACCAGCAGTCTTTCCAATCTGTTTGGTAACCGCTTGAGCGCCGAATTCGGTCTTACCGCAGGCTTTTCCTCGCTGGACGGAGATTGAGATGCGCACGCCGCTTATCGACCGACGTGACTTTTTGCGATCGGCAGGAGCCGCTTTTATTGCAGCCATGACCCCGGCGGCATGGGCCGGCACACTTGCATCAGATGCTGTCTTTGCCACGGCATTCGTCAAACATGATGGAAGCTATGGAGCAGCCGTTCTCTCCGAAGCGGGAAAGATATTGCATACGATCAGCTTGCCTGATCGTGGCCATGACGTGACGTTTGATCCGGTATCACGCCGCTCCGTCGTCTTCGCCCGACAGCCCGGTACATTTGCGGTCGTGTTCGACCATACAGGCCACAAAGTGCCGCACACCATTGCCAGCATTCCCGGCCGCCATTTCTTCGGCCACGGCGTGTTTTCGCCGGACGGCACGCTGCTATATGCCACCGAGAACGACTTCGACAATGCCGCTGGTATGGTCGGAATATATGATGCCCGCGCCGATTTCGAACGGGTCGGAGAATTCCCGACTTATGGCATGGGGCCGCATGAGCTCTTGTTGCTGGGCGATGGAAAGACGATTGCGGTGGCCAATGGTGGTATTGAAACCCATCCGGACTATGGCCGCGCAGAACTCAACCTTGCGACCATGAAACCATCCTATGTTCTGATCGACCGCACAAATGGCGATCTGATCGAAAAACATGAGTTGCCGTCCAGCCTTCATCAACTTTCGATCCGGCATATGGATGCCGATGCCTCAGGCACTATCTGGTTCGGTTGCCAGTACAAAGGGCCGGGGATCGATCAGCCATTGCTGGTTGGGCGCGCCGCGCGCGGTGAGGATCTGGCACTGTTGGACATGCCGCAAAAGGTGTTGTCCGGTTTTCGCAATTATATCGGTTCTGTCGCTGCCAATCCTTTTGCGGGTACTGTGGCAGTTTCGTCTCCGCAGGGAAATTCTCTTGCCGTGATCGATGCCGGCAGCGGCAATATTGTTTCGACAAAGTCGCTTGTAGAAGTATGCGGTATCGCACCTGATGGGCCGGGGTTCGTCTCGACAACGGGGGCAGGCAATATAGTTAGCCCCGGCGGAAAAACCTTATCGGAACCTGACTATGTATGGGACAACCATATTCTGCGCATCGCTTAAAGCATCGGGCGGACACCGGCTCCAACTTCACAGCGCCTGAAATAAATTTAGCCGACTTCACGCAGGATGAAGTCATGCAACATTTTGGCTGCTGGCGATAAAACACGATTCTTGATTGTTATGAGGCTGTAGGGCCTGACCTCAATGTCGAATTCGGTTGGGATAATGTCGATGGCACCCGACATGCCTTCCGGACTCTGGATAAATCGCGCGACCTGAATCGATACAGGTGCGATTGCATCGGATTGCGCGACCATGACCAGCGTCAGCAGCAGCGAACTCGTGTTCAGGATGCGATCCGGCAACGCAATGTTGCGGTTGAGGAAATTGGCTTCCATCGCCTGCCTAAGAGGTGAACCTCCCGATTGGAAAACCCAGTCGTAGCCCGCCGTTTCCTCCAGGGCCACGGTTTTTCCTCGCAGCAACGGGTGGCCACGGCGCACGATCAGGCAGGCTTTCTCTATGCCGATCACGCGGCTTTCAAACAGGCGCGGATTGAGATCGTCGGGTATGCGCGCAATGATGAAATCATGGCGCGTGGCGACGAGTTCACGCGCAAGCACATTGCTGGTTTCCACCTGCATGGTAATTTCGATGCGGGGATAAAGCCGGCGGATTTCACGAATCGCGGGCACCGCAAGTTCGATCGCGGGTGCGGTGACGGCGCCGAGAAAAACCGCGCCACCCTTGCCCGCTTTCAGCTCCGCAATTTCGCGGTCGGCTTCGCGCATTTCAAGCAGGATGCTGTGGGCGCGCCTCGCCAGTGCCTTGCCATAGGGGGTAAGCGAGATGCCTCGTGGCAGGCGTTCACAAAGCGAAATGTCGAGGATGGCCTCCATCTCGGCAATCATGCGTGAAGCTGCCGGCTGGGAAATGTTCATCACCTGCGCGGCAGCGCTGACACGGCCATGCTCGTCAAGTGCCGCCATCATGCGCATATGCCTCAGGCTGAGCCCACTGCGCAGCAGGTGGTCGCCTTTGCCTGACCGGTCTGTCAAATCTCTTGGAATGGCACCGCTGTCACTCATTTCTCAGCCTCCGCTCGTCCGTCAGTTCACTTCGAGGATCGATAATATTGGCAATCCGATGGCATGATGCGGGATAGAAATAGGCATACCAGTTTCGATATATCAACCGTCGCAGTTGGCATTTGACAGTTATGGCGAAGAGTCACAACCTCTACGTGCCTGACGCTTTGGGAGGTTCGCCGATCAATGATCGTGTCGATTGAAGCAGGCGTCGGGGCGTATGGGAGGATAGCAGATATTATTGCGGCAACGGCGCGCTCGCGCTCGTGCCTTAATCGCTTAGCCCGCAAGGCTTGCGGGCCGATACTATTAATCATGGAGGAACAGACGTGAAAATACTCAAAACACTCCTGGCCGTTATGTCGGTCGGCCTTGCTGCCACTACCTATTCGGCGCAAGCGCAGGACAAGGGTCTTATTGGCATCGCAATGCCGACCAAGTCATCGCTGCGCTGGATCAGCGACGGCAACGAGCTCGTCAAGGCGCTCGAAGCCAAGGGGTACAAGACCGATCTCCAGTTCGCGGAAGACGATATCCCCAACCAGCTCGCCCAAATCGAGAACATGGTGACCAAGGATGCCAAAGCTCTGATCATCGCGTCGATCGACGGCACCACGCTTTCTGCTGTGTTGCAGCAGGCTGCAGACAATGGCGTCAAGGTCATCGCATATGACCGTCTTATCCGTGACAGCCCGAATGTCGACTACTATACGACATTCGACAATTTTCAGGTGGGCGTACTGCAAGCCAACTCGATCTTGAAGGGCCTCGGCTACCCTGAAAAGAAAGGCCCGTTCAATCTTGAACTGTTTGGCGGTTCGCCTGACGACAACAATGCCTTCTTTTTCTACGACGGCGCCATGTCGGTATTTCAACCTTTGATCGACAAGGGTGATTTTGTCGTGAAATCTGGCCAAATGGGAATGGACAAGGTTGGAACACTGCGCTGGGACGGTGCGGTTGCACAGGCCAGAATGGATAATTTGCTCTCGGCCAATTATTCTGATGGTGGACGTGTCGATGCGGTCCTGTCGCCTTACGACGGATTGTCGCGCGGTATCATTTCTTCGCTGCGTGGTGTGGGTTACGGTACTGCCGACCAGCCGTGGCCTATCATTTCCGGGCAGGATGCAGAGGTTCCCTCGGTCAAAGCGATCATCGCTGGCGAACAGTATTCAACGGTCTACAAGGACACGCGCGAACTGGCCAAGGTGGCAGCCAATCTGGTGGATGAAGTGATGCAGGGCAAGGAGCCCACGCAGATCAACGACACCAAAACCTACAACAATGGCGTCAAGGTTGTCCCGTCGATCCTCTTGACCCCCTATGAGGTCGACAAGTCGAACTACAAGGAAAAGGTGGTCGACTCCGGCTACATCAAGGCGGAAGACCTTCAATAGGCTACTGACTTGCAGGCTCCGCGCTTTGCTTGCGCGGGGCCGCTATTGAATGCGTTCGCCATTCTGTAGCATAGCATCCTGAAGCACCCGCAGGTGTCGTTCTCGCCGAACTGGGGTTCAACGATGGAAACAACTATTCTGGAGATGCGAAGCATCACCAAGACATTTCCGGGCGTCAAGGCGCTTCAGGATGTAAACCTTGATGTCCGCGAAGCCGAGATCCATGCGGTCGTAGGTGAAAATGGTGCCGGCAAATCGACGTTGATGAAGGTTCTTTCCGGCGTCTATGCGCATGGTAGTTACTCAGGCGATATCCACTTTCTTGGCAAGCAATGTCATTTCAGCGGCATCCATGACAGCGAACGCGTTGGCATTGTCATCATTCATCAGGAATTGGCCCTTGTTCCGCTCTTGTCGATCGCCGAAAATATCTTCCTTGGCAATGAGCAGGCAAAATTAGGCGTAATCGACTGGAACCTTGTGCGCAAACGCGCGGCCGCGCTTCTTGCGCGTGTCGGGCTGAGTGAAGACCCGGATACACTGATCACCAATATCGGCGTAGGAAAGCAGCAACTGGTCGAGATCGCCAAAGCGCTTTCCAAGGAAGTCAAATTATTGATCCTTGACGAACCAACAGCCTCATTGAGTGAGAAGGACAGCGACGCACTTCTTTCGCTTCTTGCCGATTTCAAGGAAAGGGGCATTTCTTCGATCCTGATCTCGCACAAGCTCAACGAGATCAGCAAGATCGCCGACCGTATCACGATCCTGCGTGACGGGCGTACCATCGAAACGCTCGACACCCATGACATCAGTGAAGATCGCATCATCACCTCGATGGTAGGGCGCTCGCTCGAAGATCGCTTCCCGACGCGGACACCGAAAATCGGCGACACCCTCTTTGAGGTCAGGAATTGGGTGGTTTACCACCCGCTTCATGCCGAGCGCCAGATCATCAAGGATGTCAACATTGCCGTGAAAAAGGGAGAAGTCGTCGGTATCGCCGGTCTGATGGGGGCAGGACGCACCGAGTTCGCCATGAGCGTTTTCGGTAAAAGCTACGGCCAGCGCATCAGCGGGGAGGTCTACCTTGACGGCAGGAAGATCGACACATCCAGCGTTGACGCAGCCGTCGCGCACGGCATTGCTTACGCGACCGAGGATCGCAAGACCTATGGGTTAAACCTCATCGATCACATCAAGCATAACATCACCATTGCCAATCTTGGCAACGTGTCGTCAGTCGGCGTTCTTGACGATATGCGCGAACTCAACATCGCAAACGAATATCGCAAGAAGACCAATATTCGCTCATCCAGCGTGTATCAGATCACCGGCAATCTCTCCGGCGGCAATCAGCAGAAAGTCGTCTTGTCCAAATGGCTGTTCGCCGGGCCCGATGTGCTCATTCTCGATGAACCGACACGCGGCATCGACGTGGGTGCAAAGTATGAAATCTATACGATCATCAATCAACTTGCTGACGAAGGAAAAGGCATTCTCGTCATCTCGTCGGAAATGCCAGAGCTTCTTGGCATCTGTGATCGCATATACGTCATGAACGAGGGACGCATTGTCGGCGAGTTGGCCGGTCATGAAGCCTCGCAGGAAAAGATCATGCGGGCAATCGTCCACGCGGAGGGAAGGCAGCATCATGAGCACGGAAACGATGACAAACGCCAAGCGCAATGCCCGTGCTTCGGCTGCCACGGCGCTCAAGGAAAACCTGCGCGATTACGGGCTCGTGATAGCGTTGATTTTGATCATGCTCTTCTTTCAGTATTTCACCAATGGCGTGCTGTTCAAGCCGGTCAATCTGACAAATATCGTCCTGCAAAACAGCTATATCATCATCATGGCCTTGGGCATGTTATTGGTCATCGTGTCCGGTCATATCGACCTGTCGGTCGGCTCTGTATCCGGTTTCATCGGCGCTATCGCCGCTGTGTTGATGGTGCAATATCATATGCACCCCTTCCTGGCAGGTCTGCTTTGCCTGATTGCCGGCGGTATTATCGGGGCGTCTCAGGGGTACTGGATCGCCTATCTCAAAATTCCCTCATTCATCGTTACGCTGGCAGGAATGCTTGTGTTCAAGGGTCTGGCGCTCTGGTTGCTCGGAGGCATGTCCGTTGGACCGTTCCCTCGTGAGTTCCAATTGCTGAGCGCTGGCTTCATACCCGACATCATCGGGCCGATGACAATTGCTGGAACAACGCTGCATTCAACGACTTTGGCCATAGGTATTCTGATCGTCGCAGCCATGCTTTATTTCAGCCTGACAAGCCGGCGCAATCGTGAAAGCCACGGCTACGAGGCAGAACCGTTTGCACTGTTCGTTGTCAAGAATGCTCTCATATCGGCAATCGTGCTTTTCCTGATCTACATGATGGCATCCTACAAGGGTTTGCCCAACGTGCTGATCGTTATGGGTGTCCTGATTGCACTGTTCGTCTTCGTCACCAAGCGGATGACATTCGGGCGGCGCATCTACGCCGTGGGCGGCAATGCAAAGGCTGCATCTTTGTCGGGCATCAAGACCGAGCGGCTGACATTTTATGTGTTCATCATCATGGGCATGCTGGCGGCTCTGGCCGGGCTGATCTTTGCAGCACGCCTGAACACCGCGACACCCAAGGCTGGGTTGGGTTTCGAACTGGATGTCATTGCAGCCGTGTTCATTGGTGGCGCATCGATGGCCGGAGGTGCCGGGCAGGTAGCTGGCGCGGTGATCGGTGCGTTCATCATGGGTGTTATGAACAACGGCATGTCGATCATGGGCGTCAATATTGATTGGCAGCAGGTCATTAAAGGACTGGTGCTACTGGGAGCCGTCGTTTTCGACGTCTACAACAAGAACAAAAGCTAGAGAGCGGCTTCGAGTGGCGCTGTGCGAATTTCAGATTCGATAAGGACACCAGGTAAGCCCTGCAGGCAGAACGATTGGGATTTTGACCCAGTTGTGCAGGCCGTCCCACGCCGCGATGGCAACAGTTCAGGTCTCTTTCGGGGAGACATGAAAAGGTAGGAAACATGCTGATTTCCCAAGTTCTTGACGATGCCGACATCATCAAGGTTGTCGCCCGTACCAATGGCAAGGTGCGTGTCATCAACAATGCGCGCAGTGTCTACTCGCTTGCCATGGAATCGGCACGAACCGGTACGGGCTTGGAAACACTGATCGAGCGCAAGGGTTTTGGCGAAGCCATCGATCTGGAGGCTGCGATCAAGAAAGATCGCATCCTGTCTCCGATCAACCATCCAGACCCGGCACACCTTCATCTGACAGGCACGGGGCTTACCCATCTCGGTTCCGCAGCCACACGCGATGCCATGCATAAAACCATAGACGCTGCTGGCGAGGATCAACTCACCGATTCCATGAAAATGTTTCGCATGGGGCTGAAAGGCGGCAAGCCGGTTGCGGGTCAATCCGGGGTACAGCCAGAATGGTTCTACAAGGGTAATGGCACAATGGTTGTGGCACCTGGCTCCGCCCTTGTGTCACCGGAGTTTGCCGAGGATGCAGGCGAGGAACCAGAGATCGCAGGCATTTACGTGATAGGCGACGATGGAGTGCCTTTTCGTGTGGGGTTTGCCCTGTCGAATGAGTTTTCAGATCATGTCACCGAGCGTGCAAATTACCTATGGCTTGCCCACTCCAAGTTGCGAAACGCATCGTTCGGCCCTGAAATCCTCATCGGAGATTTGCCTGCCGATATCCATGGCATGTCACGCATCATCCGTGCGGACAAAACGCTATGGGAAAAGCCATTTCTGTCTGGCGAAGTGAACATGTCGCACAGCATCGCCAACCTTGAGCATCATCATTTCAAATATTCAGCGTTTCGCCAGCCAGGTGACGTGCACGTCCATATGTTTGGAACAGCGACGCTTTCATTCGCGGATGGCATTGGCACGCAAGCAGGCGATGTGTTTGAGATCGAAGCAAGTGAGTTCGGGCTACCTCTGCGCAATCGGCTGGAAATAGCCACGCCGACGAAAGTAATCGTCAAGGCGCTTTAACCCGCACCTTGCACATAATTCGTCATCAAAGGGCTTCCATGCGAGTGCGCACCTTCAACGCGCGGCGCGAAAATGTTTGGAAAGCTTCAGGCCCTGAGCCTGATAATTGGAACCCAGATCTGTGCCGTAAAGCGCCTTCGGGCGTTTCAACATATGTTCATAGATGAGGCGTCCGACGATCTGACCATGGTCGAGGATGAACGGCACTTCGTGGCTGCGGACTTCCAGAACCGCCCGGCTACCAGTGCCGCCCGCTGCCGAATGGCCAAAGCCGGGATCGAAGAAACCAGCATAGTGAACACGAAATTCGCCGACCAGAGGATCGAATGGTGTCATTTCGGCAGCATGCAGTGGTGGCACATGCACGGCTTCCTGACTTGCTAGAATGTAAAATTCATCTGGATCGAGAACGAGTTCGCCGGCACCGCGCCTGTAAAGCGGCTCCCAGAAATCCAGGACGTCCTGCGCTGCACGCTTATCGACATCGACGAGGCCGGTATGGTGTTTGCCACGATAACCGATGAGTCCGGTTTCATCACCGATCAGGTCGATTGAAAGTGCGATGCCATTGCCCGAAATATTGGGGGGCTCGGTTGCGACCAGCATTTCATTTCGATGTAGTTCATGCAGTTCGCTTTCCGACAACACCGCCTTGCCGGTACGAAACCTGATCTGCGACAGGCGCGATCCGGTGCGCGCAATAATCGGGAACGTGCGTGGGCTGACTTCGAGGAAAAGCGGGCCTTTGTAGCCTGCCGCGATCTTGTCGAACTCATGGCCATGATCGGTCATGACGCGCGTGAAAATATCGAGCCGCCCGGTTGAGCTCTTGGGATTGGCGGAAGCCGAAATGGCATCCGGCAGCGCGAGGCTTTCCAGGAGCGGAACGATGTAAACGCACCCTGTCTCCAGCACCGCCCCGGCACTGAGGTCTATTTCATGCAGCTGGAGCCGTTCAAGCTTGTCTGCAACAGTGTGGTGTGGCCCCGGCAGGAAACTTGCACGCACGCGCCAGGCCTTGTCACCCAATCTAAGATCGAGGCTTGCCGGCTGGATTTGATCGTCATCCAGTGCGCGCGACGACTTGAGCGCACCGGATTGGAACAGCGCGGCGATGTCCTGATCTGGAAGAATTCCTGTATGGCGCAAAAGTCGGCTCCAATGCCCTGCATCAATCTCTTAATAGGCCGGGCAATTGACGCAAGCCGAAGCGAGGTCTAAAGGAACTTTATCCCGTGGTGATTTGGCCGGTCGGCTTGCAGCCACGTTAAACAAGTCGCTAAAGGGCCGTCTGGCTACAAGCCTTTTGGACCGGTTGCGATTTCGCGGCCGGTTTTTTGTATTGAGGACTGAGCGATGACAACAGGTAACAAACGCAATTGGAAGCCGGAGACCGCGCTTATCCATGCCGGAACACAGCGATCGCAATTCGGCGAGATGTCCGAAGCTCTGTTTCTCACTCAGGGTTACGTCTACAAGAGCGCCGAAGCGGCCGAAGCCCGGTTCAAAGGTGAGGAACCCGGCTTCATCTATTCCCGTTACGCCAACCCTACCGTCGACATGTTCGAAAAGCGCATGTGTGCGCTTGAAGGTGCCGAAGATGCGCGTGCCACCGCGTCAGGCATGGCGGCTGTCGCAGCGGCTATTCTTTGCAGCCTGAAAGCAGGCGATCATATTGTCGCGGCGCGCGCCCTGTTCGGTTCCTGCCGTTGGATCATCGATACGCTGGCGCCCCGCTACGGCATACAAGCGACATTGGTCGATGGCACCGACATCAGGAATTGGGAACAGGCGGTGCGCCCCGACACCAGACTCTTTTTCCTTGAAAGCCCGACCAACCCGACCTTGGAAGTCATCGATATTGCGGCTGTGGCGGCACTCGCAAACTCGATCGGAGCGCGCGTCGTCGTCGACAATGTATTCGCCACGCCATTGCAACAGAGGCCATTGGAGCTTGGCGCGCATGTGGTGGTCTATTCCGCCACCAAGCACATTGATGGGCAGGGGCGGTGTCTGGGCGGTATCGTCTTGTCCGACAAGGCATGGATCGACGAAAATTTGCATGACTATTTTCGCCATACCGGTCCGAGCCTTTCGCCATTCAACGCATGGACACTTCTGAAGGGGTTGGAAACGTTGCCGATCCGCGTTGCGCAACAGATGCGATCGGCGAGCCGCATTGCCGATTTTCTTGCTGAGCGTCCTGAGATTGATCGCCTGGTCTATCCCGGTCGCGACGACCACCCGCAGGCCGAGATCATCAAAAAACAGATGAGCGGGGGTTCGACACTGATTTGCCTCGACGTCAAGGGAGGCAAGGAGGCTGCTTTTGCCTTTCAAAATGCGCTGGAGATCGTACTCATTTCGAACAATCTCGGTGACGCCAAGAGCCTGATTACCCATCCTGGAACGACAACTCATAAAAACCTGAGCGAAGAAGCCCGCGCCGAACTCGGCATCGGGCCGGGAACATTGCGCCTTTCAATCGGGCTGGAACATGTCGACGATCTCATGGGAGATATCGAACATGCGCTGGCGCGTGCAAAAACCAGCTGATGCGGCCGGATTGAATGGCAGAGGCTGTTTACCTTCATCCTCATCTTGCTCTAGACAAGTTTACGGTGAAACATTCGCGACCGATGAATAGCGGCGGCGAAAGCCACAAGACGGTTGACCAACCGATGCTCTAATCCTCGAACTGAGGAGCACGATATGTATAGCGCCATCACACGCAATATCGAGGTGCGGGTCAGGCCATTTTATCTGGAGGACCAGTCCGATCCGTTGGAAAACCATTATGTCTGGGGTTATCAGGTGACTATCGACAACCAGTCGGAAGAGGTTGTCCAGCTTTTGTCTCGTTACTGGCATATTACCGACGGCACGGGTCGCATTGAAGAAGTGCGAGGCGATGGTGTCGTTGGCGACCAGCCCGAGCTCAATCCTGGCGACAGCTACCAGTACACATCCGGTTGTCCACTCTCGACCCCGTCAGGCATCATGGTCGGCACCTATACGATGCGTACCGCGCAAAACGAGACTTTCGACATCGGCATCCCGGCATTTTCGCTCGATCTGCCCGGAGTTAAGCGCACCGTGAACTGATGGCGCCTGCCCGGCATGGAAAAGTTATTTCAGATATGCATGAAGCGCGCCTGTGGCGGGCGTGCTTCACACATCAGCTATCCGGGCAAAACTCCGCGGGATCGAAGCTGTAAGCCTTCGAGCAGAATTCGCAGGCAACGCTAATCTTGCCGTCTTGCGTACTATCCTTGATCTCTTCGGCGGAAAAACCGCTGAGGATACCTCGGATTTTTTCTACCGAACACGAACATCTGTCAGCGACCTCGACATTGCCAAATACCCGCACGCCATGTTCGTGAAATAGTCGATAAAGCAAGCGTTCGGAGCCCACGGTCGGATCGACCAATTCCGTTGTTTCGACAGTTGCCAGAAGCGCCAACACTTCCTGCCATGCATTGTCGACCATGCCGGGGTTGGTTTCGTTCACGTCTCCATCGCCGCCGGGAATATCCGGCAAACGCATGCGTTCAGGAGATTCCGGCAAGAACTGCGCCAACAGACCCCCGGCGCGCCACTGCTCGCCACTGCCGGGCACAACCAGCTTGGCCACAGACAGACGCAAATCAGTCGGAATCTGCTCCGACTGGCGAAAATAGACACGTGCCGCCTCTTCCAGCGATATATCATCTAGCTGGACAATACCCTGATATCGCTGGGTATATTCGCCCTGATCAATGGTCAGGGCAAGCACCCCGGAGCCGAGCAAGATTTCGGAAGAGCACTCGCCAACGGCTGTCAGCGCCTCCAACCGGTCTGCGTCATAGCGGGCATAGGCACGCAATGAATGCGGCGTTGAAAAATCCGCAATCAGCATTTCCACCGGCCCGTCGGTACGGGTTTGAAAGATGAACTTGCCTTCAAATTTCAATGACGTGCCGAGTAGCACAGTCAACACACATGCTTCAGCCAACAAGCGCGCTACCGGCTCGGGATAGGCATGGCGAGCCAGGATCGCATCGAGCATCGGCCCAAGCTGTACCGCGCGCCCACGCACATCGAGCGCACCGACCTCGAACGGTACGACACAATCGTCTCCGGCATGCCCAAATTCGCCGAGCTTGGGTTCGCTGTCAGTCATCTGCATCGGTTCCAACATGACACTTCTCCAACCGCAGGCCAGACCTTTGATTGGGCATGGCAGGCTACGCTACGTCTCTTGGTGATGTGGCAGAGATAGGTGCGACCTTTCCAGGCTTCAAGCGTGCGGCTTCGGGCACCGCATTCAAGCCAGCGGATTTCGAGCGTCAGGTCCCCAAGCACCAGGCGAGTACGGCCTTTTGCGCATGCAGCCGGTTTTCGGCTTCGTCAAAGACGACCGAGTGTGATCCGTCAATCACATCATCTGTTACTTCTTCGCCACGATGCGCGGGAAGACAGTGCATGAACAATGCATCGGGATTGGCTTTCGCCATCAATGCGGCATTTACCTGATAGGGTGAGAAAATATTGTGGCCGCGCGCGCGGTGTTCCTGCCCCATCGACACCCAACTGTCGGTGACCACGCAATCGGCGCCCGTCACGGCCTCTTCCGCCGTTGCTGCAAAGGTAATATTGCCGCCATTGTTGCGCGACCAGTCGACGAAATTCTGTGCGGGTTCACTTCCCTTTGGTACAGCAACATTGAGGTTGAACTGAAAACGCGCCGCCGCTTCCATCAGCGAATGCAAGACATTGTTGCCGTCACCGCTCCACGCAATGGTCTTGCCGGTGACCGGGCCGCGATGTTCTTCAAACGTCAGGATGTCGGCCATGATCTGGCAGGGGTGCGTGTCGTCCGTAAGACCGTTGATAACTGGAATGGTGGCGCTTTGCGTCAATTCAAGCAGCCGGTCATGCGAGGTCGTACGGATCATGATCGCATCGACATAGCGCGACAGGACCTTTGCGGTGTCGGCGATGGTTTCCGACCGGCCAAGTTGCATCTCGGTGCCCGTCAGCATGACCGTTTCACCGCCAAGTTGGCGCATGCCGACATCGAAAGACACGCGCGTACGCGTCGACGGTTTGTCGAATATCATCGCCAGAACCTTGCCTTCCAGAGGCTTGGAACGCACGCCGGCTTTCAGGCGTTCCTTGCGCGCCGCTGCATCACCTATCATGGTCCGCAAATCGCCGGCGGAAATGGCGGAAAGATCAGTGAAGTGACGAAGGCTCATCAATAGTTTCCCGATTATTTTGCCGCGACGACGGTCGAGGAAAGACTTTTCGCGGCGGCGTGTATGCGCGCAAGTGCTTCATGGATATCTGCATCGGAAACGGTTAATGGCGGCAACAGGCGAATGACGTTTTCTCCGGCAGGCACGGCCAGGAATTTCTGATCGCGCAACGCCGCGTTGACGGCAGAATTTGACGCAACGCATTTCAGGCCGAGCATGAGGCCCATTCCTCTTATATTTTCGATCACCTCGGGAAATTCGTCGGCAATTGCGGCAAGCCCCTGCTTCATCAAAAGTGCCTTGTGCTGCACACCCTCCAGAAAACCATCGGCCATCACCACATCGAGAACAGCGTTGCCAACCGCCATAGCCAGCGGGTTGCCACCAAATGTGGTGCCGTGAACACCTGCGGTCATGCCGCGTGCGGCCTCATCAGTTGCAAGACACGCACCCATCGGGAAACCACCGCCTATGCCCTTGGCGATCGCCATGAGATCGGGAGTAATGCCAGACCATTCATGCGCAAAGAGCTTGCCGGTCCGGCCAATACCGCATTGTACCTCGTCAAATATCAAGAGCAGGCCGTGCTTGTCGCAAAGTTGGCGCAGGCGTTTCAAAGACTGCGCGGAAACGGTGCGGATGCCGCCTTCGCCCTGCACCGGTTCGATCAGAATGGCGGCGGTTTCTGCGGTAATCGCCTTTTCAGCCGCATCCATATCGTCGAAAGCAACCTGATCGAAGCCTTCGACCTTGGGGCCGTAACCTTCCAGATATTTCTCCTGGCCGCCGGCTGCAATGGTTGCCAGTGTTCGGCCATGGAAAGCGCCTTCAAAGGTGATGGTGCGATACCGCTCAGGATGGCCGGTGACATAGTGATAGCGCCGCGCCGTCTTGATGGCGCATTCGAGTGCTTCGGCGCCGGAATTGGTGAAGAAAACCTTGTCGGCGAACGTCGCATCGACCAGTCTTTGACCGAGACGGCGTTGGCCGGGAATCTCGTAAAGATTGGATACATGCCAAAGCTTTGACGCCTGTTCGGTCAATGCCGCGACGAGATGCGGATGTCCGTGACCAAGCGAATTCACAGCGATGCCCGCCGCGAAATCCAGATATCGCTCGCCCTTGTCGGTAACCAGCCATGTGCCCTCCCCATGATCGAAGGCCAGGGTGCGCGCGTGAAAGTCTCGTAAAGCGCCGAACCGCTCATTATATGCGTCTCCGGAACCGGAAAATCAAAAAGCCGCCCAAGCGGCGGCTCCAGCGGCTTATCATGTTTTTTGGCCATAGTGTCAACGGAAACGTGGTTTTTGGTGCAGGATATGATGTGCGCCAATGCGGCATGCGCATCAGTTATCCGGCAAGTTGGGGAAAACCTGTAAAACCGATTCGAGTTGTGCCCGAGACTCTTGTCATGGAGTCAAGCTGTGGGGTAACTATAGCCAAGAAATATCTAGATTTCGTGCGGCGGATCTAATCACCCAGGCATATATGGTGCCCACTCGGCGTGAGCCGGGACGGGTGAGGATTCACGGACAGCACGTTCCAAAGGAGTGCAGTCTCATGAATTGGACTGACGAACGCGTCGAGCTTTTAAAGAAATTGTGGGCGGAGGGTCTGAGCGCCAGCCAGATCGCGGCACAGCTTGGTGGCGTCAGCCGCAATGCCGTGATCGGCAAGGTGCATCGCTTGAAATTGTCGGGCAGGGGTCGCTCAACCGCGGGGCCTGCGCGACAGAAGAAAGCCACGCAAGGCGCAGGTGCCATGAAGTCCGTGTCTCGCTCTGCAAGTACGCCGCGCCATGTCACCGCGTCGGTCGGCGCAACCGCATTACAAACGCAGTTCGACGTGGAACCGGTGGCTCGCCAATATCTTCGCCCGGTCGAGGATGTGGTTGTTCCGATCTCGCGCCATTTGCATTTGATCGAACTGACCGAGCGGACCTGCAAATGGCCGAACGGCGACCCGTTGTCGGAGGACTTTCACTTCTGCGGCAATGACTCTGCCGAGAATGGCCCGTATTGCGCCTATCATTCAAAGTTGGCGTTCCAGCCGGCCTCGGAACGTCGCCGCAGCCGTTGATCCGGTAAAGACTTGCTCAATTGCAGGAAAAAGAACCCGGAATTCAGGGGTTCGGCTTCAAAGCCATCCGTTCTTGCGGAATCGCCAGTATAGAAATATGCAGATGAAGGCGATTGTGGTCAGCGCGACAGGATAACCATATTCCATTTTCAGTTCAGGCATGTCCTTGAAATTCATGCCATAGATTCCTGCGAAAGCCGTCGGCACCGCCAATATGGCTGCCCAGGATGCAAGCTTCTTCGATACCGCTGTTTCCTGGCTTTGCCCGACCAGAAGACTGGTCTCGAAGGCAAATGCCAGCACCTCACGCAGGCTGTCGATTTTTTCCTGCACCGTTCGGATATGATCAGTAACATCCCGAAATAATGTATGCATGCTTTCATGAATCTGTGGAAGGTCGGGACTGGTTAGCCTGCGGCAAACTTCAACCAGGGGTAACGCTGCATTGCGCAGCCGCAACAGGTCGCGGCGCAACAGATACAGGCGCTCAATGTCGGTTGCGTTCATCGGCTTGAGGAGAACTTTATCCTCAATCGCCTCAACTTCGTCCTCGATCTGTTCAAGCACCGGCATGTAATTATCGACGATAAAGTCGAGGATGGCATAGAGAACGAAATCCTCGCCCTTTGCCAATGAATGCGGGCAGCTTTCCCAATGCTGACGAACCACATTGTAGGACGTCGAGGGGCCATGTCGTACGCTGACAATATAGCCCTTCCCTACAAATATATGCGTCTCGCCAAAGGTTACGCGCCCCTCCACCAGTTGCGCGGTACGAGCGACGATGAACAAGGCATCGCCATATTGCTCGACCTTGGGGCGTTGATGGGGATGCTCTGCATCTTCGATTGCCAGGTCATGCAACTGGAACTGGGCCTGAACCCGCAACAGGAGATTGCGGTCGGGTTCAAGAAGACCAATCCACACGACATGGCCGTCTTTCTTTGCCCATTCACCTGCCTGCTCTATGGATATGTCGGCAACACGAACGCCGGACGTGTAGACGCTTGAAGCGACAATTGCCGATGATGGCGACGTTGGGGTGAATTCTTGAACATATTCCATCACGATCTCCGAAGGTAATACCAATCATCGTGGGGAGCGGACACTGGGGTACCGGACCCGAATGTTGGCATCGGCTTCAAAAACAACGAGATGGAAGTGCGCTGCGCCTCCCGCTGCGCGACACTCGCTCCGATGCGGTAAATGCCTATCTCGACACCTGCGCGGCCGGCAGCACGACACTGTCGGTCTTGTCGCCCTTGGGCCGGTCGGCAGGCATCTGGTCGCCTGTCACGATGTAGAAAATCGTTTCCGCAATATTGGTCGCATGGTCGCCGATGCGTTCGATATTTTTGGCGCAAAACAGAAGATGCGTGCACGGTGTAATATTGCGAGGATCTTCCATCATATAGGTCAGAAGTTCGCGAAACAGCGACGTATACATGGCGTCGATCTGGTCATCGCGATCGCGCACGAAGCCGATTTTGTCGATCTGACGGGAAGCGTAAACGTCGAGAACTTCCTTCAATTGTGTCAGCGCAAGATTTGACAAGGCTTCAATTCCGCGAAAAAGACTGGTTGGCTGATGGGCTCCGCTAACCGACATAACGCGCTTGGCAACATTCTTGGCCAGATCGCCAACCCGCTCAAGGTCGGCGCTGATGCGGATAGCTCCGACAATTTCCCGTAAATCTGTGGCCATAGGCTGGCGTTTGGCAATGATCACGATTGCTTTGTCGTCGATCTCACGCTGCCCCTCGTCGAGAACAGCATCGTCACCGATGACTTTTTGTGCGAGGCCGGAGTCCGCAGTGACGAGCGCGATGATGGCTTGATCGATCATGCGCTCGGCATGCCCGCCCATCGCCGCTATGCGCCGCGACAGATATTTCAGTTCTTCGTCATATGCGCTGACAATGTGCACGGACTGCATGAGTGAAAAGTCTCCTGGCACCTACGATTCGGCCTAATGAATCTCAGCCAATACGCTGGCTGCATGACAGTTACACGAATGGTTGCGTGAGAATATCGCGTTCCTTCAGCCAATTCCAGAGTGCTGACTTATTTCGTTGGCAAATGAACCGTGAAGGCCGCGCCTTTACCGATTTCGGATATTATGGTCAACCGGGCGTGGTGACGGGTAAGGATATGCTTGACGATAGATAGCCCAAGGCCCGTGCCCTTGTGGGTGCGGCTTGTCTCGACGTCTACCCGATAGAAACGCTCGGTGACGCGTGGAATGTGTTCTTCAGGAATACCTGGTCCAAAATCGCGGATCGTTACGTCAATTCCCGGTTCTGCGCGATCATCCCCATGTGCAATCGAAACCACCACACGCTCGCCCGATTGCCCGTATTTGCAGGCGTTTTCCAGCAGATTTTCGAATACCTGAAACAGTTCGTCCCGGTCACCTGGGATGTCCGGCAGATGGTCTGCGAAATCACGCTCGACAGTCACGCCATTGTCCTTGGCCAGAGGCGCCAGCGAAGCGATGACGCTATCGGCCACCTGCCTCACATCAACGCGCGAGCCCGGTTTCAGATATGGTTTCATCTCCAGTCGTGACAGCGACAACAGATCGTCGATCAATCGCGCCATGCGCCCCGTCTGGCTCTGCATGATTTGCAAGAATTGGTCCTGCGCCGCCGGATCGTTGCGCGCCGGGCCGCGCAAGGTTTCGATGAAACCAGAGATCGAGGCGAGAGGTGTGCGCATCTCGTGGCTGGCATTAGCGATAAAATCTGCCCGCATCCGATCTATTCTGCGCGCTTCGCTTTGATCCTTGAAGACCAGAACATAGAGGCCGGTGCCGTGGCCAATCGAAGATGCAACAACCCTGTACACGCGCTCGACCGGCAGCCGCTCATTATAATCGAGCGTTTGCGAAATGGCTCTGCCGGACAATACGGCATCCATCAATTCCTGCATTTCCGGTGCGCGAAACTTCAACGGCAAGGACATGCCCGAAGTGATGGTGCCAAACACGGTAATGGATGCGGCATTGGCGTGAACGATGGTGCCGTTGTGATCAAACACGATTAACGGGTCAGAGACTGCCGCCGCCAGGTACTCCGCCGACAGGCTCTCAAGCCCGTTTGCTTCCAACTCACTAGCGCTGTGCGAAGGCCTGTTGTTGGTTTTGCCAGGGCTGCTCGCCGCAACGACAAGCAACGCTATCAACACGGTAGGCAGCACCAATGGGTATGTATTGGCAAAAAAATAGACTGCCAGTACCGCGACGACCGCTGTGGCAAGCAATCGTCGAACAGCCCACACGCTGCGGGCAATGGCCTGCATGCCCTCGCGCCCATGACCCGATTTTTCTGTTATTTGCGCCTCATCGTGACTTCGTGGCATCTCGTCAACTTTGCTCTGGACCGGCACCAAGGCTCCCAATAGCATGAACTTTGGAACTGGAAAGGTCAGCCTACATGAAAAGCTCCGATGACAATCGTATGACGCCGACATCTGGCCCCTTGAAACTTCGGGTCGCCGGCAAGGAGCGGAAATTTGATATTGACGATCCGGATCTTCCTGATTGGGTCAAGGATCACAAATTGACGACCGGTGACTATCCCTACGACAAGAGGATGAAACGCGGCGAATATGAAGACGAACTGGAATCGTTGCAAATCCAGTTGGTGAAGGCGCAGGCTTGGCTGCAGGCGACAGGCAAGCGGGTGCTTGCGTTGTTTGAAGGCCGTGACGCTGCTGGAAAAGGCGGCACCATCTTCGTGCTGCGCCAGTATATGAACCCTCGAACGGCGCGAAATGTGGCGCTGACCAAGCCGACTGAAACCGAGCGCGGGCAATGGTATTTTCAACGCTACATCACGCATTTCCCGACAGCGGGCGAATTCGTTACCTTTGATCGTTCCTGGTATAACCGCGGTGGCGTAGAACCCGTAATGGGTTTCTGTACGCCGGAGCAACATGAGCATTTCCTCCATGAAGCGCCGCAGTTTGAACGCATGCTCCGTGATGATGGCATCATCTTTTTCAAGTTCTGGCTGAATATCGGGCAGGAAACGCAGCTCGAGCGTTTCCATGACCGGCGCCACAGCCCTTTGAAGAGCTGGAAGTTTTCACCGATAGATATTGCAGGCATCGCCAAATGGAACGCCTATACCAAGGCGCGCGATTCCATGATCGAAAAGACGCACACACCGGACGCACCGTGGACGGTCGTGCGGGCCAACGACAAGCGCCGGGCGCGATTGGCTGTCATTCGTCGCGTGTTGCTGTCGCTTCCATATGATGGCCGCGACCTTGACATTATCGGCAAGGAAAACCCGAAGATCATTGGCGAAGGGATGTCCCTGCTTCGGGATTAGAGTGCGAAAATGCCGTAGCGCCTGATGACGGCAAAAAGGCTGCCAATATGGCTGGCTTGACTGCGGGCCGAGCACTCTTGTGAGGCGTCTTTTCCCACCTATGCGGTTCGCGCACCAGTTGCCACATAGCGCGCCAACCGGCATAGGACAGCATGACCCAATAGATTGGCGTGAAGGCCACGATCTTCCAAAACCCCTGCGTTCTGGTTTTGTCATTGTCTGCCATCCGAGCAGAAGAAATGACAGATACCCACAGGTGATGTTTGCGACATCAACAGCGAGCAAGATCGAGTGGAACCCGCTACTATGCGGCCTCAGCATCGTTTCGATAAGAGCGAAAGCCAGCGTCGTTAAAAGCAGCGGATGCAAAATGGCAGATGCCAGCATCCCGGCAAAAAGCACCTGGGCAATCAGAAATGATCGGGGCCCAAGGTCGGATGCAAGGCGCAGGGGATTGCGCATATGGACCAGCCAGGTTTGCGACCAACCCTTGAACCAGCGCGTGCGCTGCGGGAGCCATACATCAAAGCTGGTCGGGGCTTGCTCATAGGTCGGACATGAAATTGTTTCGGCGCGGTAGCCAAAACGTGCGAGGCGAGTGCCCAAATCTGCATCTTCCGTGACATTGAAAGGATCCCAGCCACCTACCGCTTCCAGCGCGGAACGACGGAAATGGTTGGAAGTTCCGCCAAGTGGCAACAACAGGCCGTTATGTGACAGCCAGGGCAACAATCCACGAAAGAGCCCGCTATATTCAAAGGCAAACATCCGCGCCATGATACCCTCAGAGCGGTTCGACACTTCAAGCGGGGCTTGCAGGACAGCCAGATCCGGCCCCTCTTCATGAAAGCGCTGCCAAGCTTGGGACAGTTGCATTGGATCGGGCCAGTCTTCCGCATCATATAGTGCAACGAGTTCGCCGCTCGTCATGGCCAGCGCATAGGCCAGCGCTTTGGGCTTTGTTCTTGGCCCCGCGGAGGGAACTTCGATCACTTCGATATGCGGCGGGAGCGCATGAAGCCTTAGTGCTGCCAGTGTGGCACTGTCGTCAGCTTCGCACACAAGTTTGATCTCGATGCGGTCACGAGGCCAGACGATACGGTCCAAAGCGGTGAGTAAGTCGGGTACGATCCCGGCTTCCTTGTAGAGTGCTACAAGCACCGAGTAGATGGGAACCTGCCCGGAGGGCGGCGAGATTTCCGGCTTTGCGCTGGGCGGACGAATAGACGCGACCGCGGCAAACCGGAGCGCGACACAGGCGAAAAAGAAAAAAGTCGCAAGCCCATGCAAGGTCGCCAGCGCGAGTTGCGGGGCGAGGACAATGCCAACCGGCAACGCGGTTGCCGCAATACCGACTACGGACCCCTGCCAGGCATTGGCAACGACGCGCGCCGACATTTGAGGAAAGCGCTCAAAAAGCCCACTGACCGCAGTCCGAACAAGAACTGGCCGCGCCCGCTCGACAATGGCGGCGCGAAGGTCTTGTGCATCCGCCAGCCTCAAGCGGGTTGCAAGAGATGGGCTTGAGCGAATTCGTGCGCGCAAATATGCAAGACGGATGCGCTCCGACGTTATCACAAATGCCAATGATCCGTCGTTTTCCACCAGCTTGACCGGTACGTGGCCACTGTGGCTGCGAAGCAGTGTCGAGATGTTGTCATCGCTGATAATGAGCTTGCTGGGGTCAATTGTTTCGATGACGTTTAAGCCGAGTTCGTCGGCAATTGACCTGATGAGTTCAGCTCGATTGACTGCCCCTGAAGCCAGCAGCGCTGTTTGGAAATCTTGATTGGCCCTGCGGGAGCGGGCGTAAATTTCAACCGCAGTCTCCCAAGGGATGGATAAGCGCGACAGGATGGATTTCCACTCCGTCAGCTCGGTTAAGAGATCGTCGCCACTATGAAAGCCGCGATCATTTCTACTTGTTATCTTTTGTTTTCGATGATGGATCGTTCCCTCTGCAACTGCTACATCTGTTCGCCCGTCGATGTTTGACGACCGCATACTTCCCCCCAATGCACTATTTCACCTCGCAAACCGCCCCAGAGCCCAAACCGGGCGCAAGTTTGCTTGATAACGTCTCTATACTCGCCATGCAGATCACTGGTTCTTGCGCGATAGACGGTTGTATCTGTCAAATAATGACCCGAGCCTTCCAGTTTTGGGCGGATCGTCCAACGTTTGCAGCAAATTGCATGCTTGCCGCAATAGACCTGAACCGATCTTCCACCGTGCAATGCCTGATAGATAAATGATTTAGATCGTTATATCTATCGTGAATCGATGCAATGATAAGCATGTGCTTTGGGCCAAGAGAGCAAGTTCGGTTGATCGACCAGTATTGAGGTTGCTCTCAAATCACGGACAGAGATTGTGTTTCTGGTCAAGGTGAGATCAGGGCGGCATCCGTGGTGGACATGCGGGGCATCGGCGGGTACAAAAAGAAAAGGTATTTTTTCCTGTTATAAGGGGAGCTAAACATGCTCTCGCATGATCGTGTATGGGCAGCCATAGACGCGCTGGCCGAACGCTATTCACTATCAGCCTCGGGCCTGGCCCGCCGCGCCGGCCTGGATTCCACGGCCTTCAACAAGTCGAAGCGGCTTTCGGCAGATGGCCGCCCTCGCTGGCCCTCGACTGAATCGCTGGCCAAGATTATCGAAGCTACGGGTTCGTCGCTCGATGAATTCATGAATTTGATCGAAGGCGCGAACGACAATGACGCGTTGCCTGTGCAACGGCCCACCGTTCCACTGGTTGGTTTCGCGCAAGCCGGTGCCGGTGGTTTTTTCGATGATGCGGGCTTTCCCGCAGGCCAGGGTTGGGACCTGATCGAACTTCCCACCCAATCGACAGCGACTTCCTACGCCCTCAAGGTTCAGGGCGATTCCATGCTGCCGCTCTATCGCAATGGCGATGTACTGATCGTTGAACCCGGAGCCAATGTGCGCAAGGGTGATCGTGTCGTCGTCAAGACGAGAGAAGGTGAAGTCATGGCTAAAATCCTTAATCGCCAGACGTCCAGATCCATTGCCTTGCATTCGTTGAATCCCGAACATCCCAATCGCGATATCGCGACCACCGAGATCGAGTGGGTCGCACGGATCGTCTGGGCGAGCCAATAGTCGCTCAGATGCGGCTGCAACACGCCATATTCGCGGCTCTTATGGTTTTGATCATGAGTGCGGTGGTGATTGCTGGTGGCCAGACCGTCCTGCCCACTTCCAGACAAGCCAACACCGATCAGGTGACGGCAAAAAATGGTCAGCCTTCTGCCGCTGCGGTGCCTCTGGCCAATCATCAGCCGACAAAACCCGAACAAGTTGCAACACCTTCGCGTGCGATTGATCCGGAAATCGTCGCCCCGCCACCTGTCGCCCCACATGAACTTCAACGTATCGCACCGCGTGCGCCCTTGAGCGATCTCGCACTAGCCGGGCCGCCAGCGCCGCAAATACCCGGCGACTGGGACGGCACGACGCTATTTCGACCCATTGCTCCCGCTGCAGGAATCATTGAAGCGAAAGGCCATTCCGTCGCCATTGCCGGTATTGATCCGGTGAAACCCGCCGAAACGTGCCTTGATGGTGAGACAAGCTGGAAATGCGGCATCCGCGCACGCACGGCATTTCGCGCATTTCTGCGAGGTCGTGGCGTCGTGTGCGCCTTGCCATCTGATGCCAAGCCAACATCGAATGTTGCGAAATGCCGTGTCGGCAAGGTCGATATTGGCACCTGGCTCGCCAGCAATGGATGGGGCCGTGCTGCCGCGGGCGGCCCTTACGAAGAATTGGGTAAGAAGGCCCGCGAGGCCAAAAAGGTATTTTCGGTTTCGCGCCCGATCTGTCGGGCCTGCCGTCGATACCCGCTTCGACGCAGGCTGTGCCTGAAGCCCCCGCCTCTATCATTGATCTGTCAGGAACGGACGCTATGCCACCAATTGACCAGCCAGAGCCCGTTCAATGAGCGCACGCGTCTCGGAGACGCCATAAAGCGCGGCAAACGACCCGAACCGTGGCCCGCGCTCCTGTCCAATCAATACCTGATAGATCATCTGGAAAAAGGCTACCGAAACGCCCGGCCCGCCTTGGGGCGCTGTCTTGGAATGATCCTGATAACGCTCGATCTTGCGGGCAACATTGAGCGCGGCATTCTGGATCGCCTCGCCATCGGCTTGGGTGGGCAGTGCAGCCATAGTCTCCGCCAGTTTTGCCAACGCATCGCGCTCAACATCGTCGGGTGCGCGATAGACCTTGGCCGGCTTCACAAAATCATCGAAGTAGCGAATGGCGTAGCCGGTCAGCCGGTCAAGCTCAGGGTTCTTCTCAGGTGATGCATCGGGCGCATAACGCGAAATGAAGCCCCACAAAACATCCTTGTTTTGCGCATTGGAGGCACTGACAAGATTGAGTAGCAATGCGAATGGAACCGCCAGACTGATAGCCGGTGGCTCGCCATTGTGCATATGCCAGACGGGGTTGCCGAGCCGGTTTTTCCAGTCCTGCCGCTGATAGGCGGAGAGAAAAGTATAATATTCGTCGACGGCACGCGGAATGACATCGAAATGAAGTTTCTTCGCCACCTTTGGCTTCTGGTACATATATAGCCCCAGGCTTTCGCTCGGTGCATAGGTCAGCCATTGGTCGATTGTCAGGCCGTTGCCTTTCGACTTCGAAATCTTCTGCCCCTTCTCATCGAGGAAAAGCTCGTAGTTGAAGCCTTCCGGCGCGGGCGCGTCGAGGGCGCGGCAAATCTTGCCGGCAAGCTTGGTGGAGTCGATGAGGTCTTTGCCCGACATTTCGTAATCGACGCCAAGGGCTGCCCAACGCATCGCCCAGTCGGGCTTCCACTGAAGCTTGGTATGGCCACCGGTGACCAGCGTTTCATAGCGCTCACCCGTTTCGGGATCACGCCACGTGATGGTGCCTGCCTCGACATTGCGCTCGTCGATTGGCACCTGCATGACGACGCCGGTTTTGGGATGAATCGGAAGGAATGGCGAGTAGCTTTGCGCGCGTTCCTCACGAAGCGACGGCAGCATGATCTCCATCACCTTGTCGAACCGGGCAAGCATTTTGAGCAGCATCGCATCAAAACGCCCCGATGCATAATATTCGGTGGAGGACGCGAACTCGTAATCGAACCCGAACGTGTCCAGAAACCGCCGCAACATCGCGTTGTTATGATGGCCGAAACTTTCATGCTCGCCAAACGGATCGGGAATTTTTGTCAGTTGCTGGCCAAGGCAGTTTTGCAGCATCTCCTTGTTAGGTACGTTATCTGGCACCTTGCGCAGGCCGTCCATGTCGTCGGAGAAGCACAATAGTCGCGTTTTGACCTTGTCCTGGCTCAGGACGCGAAATGCGTGGCGCACCATGGTTGTGCGCGCAACCTCACCAAAGGTTCCGATATGAGGCAGGCCCGAAGGGCCATAGCCGGTTTCGAACAATACGGTCTCAGGATAGCCCTGTTTGGCATAGCGTTCGACGATCTTTTTGGCTTCCTCGAACGGCCAGGCTTTGCTCTCCGCCGCAGCAGCAAGAAGTTCCGGGTTGAGATCGAGCGGGTTGGTTCTGGCCATGTCGATGGTCCTGCATAAAGCGCCGACATCATCGCCAGCGCGCCTGCTCTATGCGCGGCGCGCTGTAGCGTCAACATTTCAAGGCATTTTTCCGTGCCAGACGCCTCAAGGCAGGGGCAATTCGGTGCGGCAGAGCCTTCTCGTCAGGTCGAGTCCCGTGCGGCAAGTATGTCGTCCAGAGAAACGACGGGAGCCCAGTTTGCATCCACCCGCTTCAGGGTTGGTTCTTCGTCGGCAGGTTCGGAGGCGCTGCTGCAATCGCCGACGACAAGCGGGATAAAGCCGAAATCGCGTGACGTCCGTGCCGCCTGTTCGACACAATGATCGAGATGGTAGCCACATACAATCAGCGAACGTACGCGCCACGCATTCAACGTTGCCAGAAGCGGCGAGCCAAGGAAGACATTGCCGAAAGACGTGTAGACGCTGTCCAGATCGCCTTCTTGCCGCGCTGCCGCAATCTCGTCGATCAAAGCGCCTTCCCAATGCTTCTGATCATCGGTCCAGCGCCGGTTCTGATACCAGTAGTCATATTGCGCGGTGTCGAGAACCGTCGCCGGATAATGTTGGCGCAGATATTCATAGCGTAGCCAGGCGATAGGAATGTTGCGGGTGCGTGCAAAGGAAACCAGTTGAAGTATCTTCTCCAGCGACCCTTCTTGCGCGCCCGCCCGTTGCCATAAGCCGTCGCCGCACTGGGCGCCCTCCTGTGAAGGACCCCGTTGGTGGGGTCGATCACGAGAAGCGCCGCATCATTCAAGAACATGGAGATGTCGAGTTCACTCCATTGCGGATGACGCCCTACTGCCATGTGCGGCTCCTTGCTGCCTGCCTTATTTGAGGAAGTTGGTCCACAAGCGATCATAGAGCTTGATGACCTTCTCATTGCATACCTTGACGAACTCCGGCTCCGGCGCACCAGCCGGTGGCCGGTATTCATGCGCGTCGCGCAGGTCGGCATTGACGAATTTTTCACTTCCCGTAACGCCGTTGGCATAGCCGGTGAAATTCGTCATCATTGCCGCGTTTTCCGGGTCCATGAGGAAATTCATGAACAATTTGGCGTTTTCGATATTGGGAGCGTCCTTGACCACCACCAGATTGTCCATCCAGCCGGTAAAGCCTTCTTTCGGATAGGAATATTGAAGGTCCGGACGTCCTTTTCTGGCAAGGTAGGCTTTGCCGTTCCATATCTGGGCCAGATCAACCTCGCCGGATTCAGCCAGTTCCTTGGATTCATATGCGAAACTTTTTACCGAAGGCTTCAGCTTGGTCAAAAGATCCTGAACCTGTCTCAGGTCGTCAGGGTTTTCGTTGCAGCGTGGCATGTCAAGATAGCGCAATGCGGCGTTGATCACGTCATTGACGTCGCGCAGCAGATTGATGCGTCCCTTCAACTCATCCGGCGGGTCGAACATCACTGCCAGCGTGTCGACATCGCCATCGTACACTTCGGTGCTGACTGTGAATGAGGTCGTTCCCCACACCCATGGCACCGAATAGTGGCGCCCTTCGTCCCAATAGACATTTGCCCATTGTGGTTCGAGATTCTTGTAATTCTCGAAGGTGTTGGGCTCGACCTTTTCGATCAGGTCTTCCTTGATGAGAATTTCCACCATGTAGTCGCCGGGTACGGCCAGATCATAGCCGGTAATGCCGGATTTCAGCTTGGCAAGCATCGTTTCGTTCGAATCATACGTATCGACGGTTACTTTGATGTCGTGCTTTTCCTCGAATTTCTTGACCATCTCCTCCGAGATGTAGTCCCCCCAATTGAAAATCGCGAGCGATCCTTCGGCTTGCGCCGATACCGGGTACATCATGCATGTGGCAAGTACGAGATAGGACGTTGTTGTGGTAATGCGGTTCATCTAACCCTCCCATTGATAATTATGATTGTTTTGCGGTTGATTGAACATGCCGGGACCCGGCCTTGGCGACGTAGTATGAGGCGGCGACCAGAACGATCGAAACGCCCAGTAGAACCGTCGAGATTGCATTGATTTCAGGCGTCACACCTTGTTTCAATTGCGTATAGACATAGACGGGAAGTGTGCCGGCACCAGCGCCGGCGACCATGGCTGTGATGATGTAATCGTCGAGTGACACGACGAAGGCAAGCATGGCGCCCGATACGATACCGGGCATCAAGAGCGGCATCGTGACATGGCGGAACGCATCCCACGAGGACGCGTAAAGATCGGCCGCGGCCTCCTCGAGACGACGATCCATTGTTTCCAGCCTGCTGCGAATAGGCAGATAGCTGAAGGGAATGCAGAACACCGTATGTGCGATGATGATGGTGGTCAGCGAAAGTTTCATTCCAAGCAGTGCAAAGAACGACAATGTGCCGACCGCAATGATGATTTCGGGCAGCATCAACGGCAAATTGACCAGCATGTAAAACGCGTGAGCGCCGCGAAAACGCTGCCCGCGACCCGTGGCGAGCGCCGCCGCAGTTGCGATCGATGTTGCCAGAACGGTAGCGATGATTGCAACGGTCAGCGAATTCCATGCGGCATTTTGCAAGCCGCTGTTGGAGGCGGCCTTGACATACCATTGCAGGCTGAAGCCACCCCAGACAGTCACCGCGCGGTTGGCGTTGAAGGAGAAGAAGACGAGAACCATCATTGGCACGTAGAGAATGAACAGACACAAGCCTGCGACCAGGCCAAAGCCGCGAAACGAAACCAGTGACCTTGGTTCTTTGCGCGTAAATATTGCCATGTCAGCTTGCCCCCTCAGCTTTAGCGCCGCGACTGCGCTTCGCACTCAACAACAGGACAAGGAGAATGGCGCTGAGCAATATGACGGCAAGTGCTGCGCCAAACGGCCAGTTGCGGCTGCTGCCGAATTGCAACTGGATCAGGTTGCCGATCAGCAATTTGCCGCCGCCGCCAAGCATGTCGGGGACAAGAAACGTCCCAAGACTCGGAACGAACACAAGCAGGCTTCCCGCCATGATGCCGGGGCGTGCATGAGGCAGGATCACATCGGTAAATACCCTGCGCGGCGTTGCGTAGAGGTCGTATGCGGCTTCCACGACCCGTCGGTCCATACGCTCCAGATTGGCGTAAAGGGGCAGGATCATGAAGGGCAGGTAGCTGTAGACCAGCCCCGCGCCCATGGCGAAGTTGTTGTACAGATAGGTCACCGGCTTGTCGTAGATGCCAAGCCCCATGGCAACGGAATTAACCAGCCCGTCATCGCGCAATATCAAAAGAACGCAAAAGGTACGGATCAAGAGGTTCGTCCAGAACGGCAATGTTATCAGGAAAATCAGGATGTTCTTTTGCCTGTCGGGCCGTGTGGCTATGAAATAGGCGGTGGGAAAACCGATGATGAGACTGATAACCGTGGCCGACACGGCCAGAAGGACCGAGCGCAGGAAGATTTGCAGATAAGACGCGTTGAAGGCCAGCGTTTCGTCGAAAATATCGCGCTCGAACAGAAATTGCGTATAGGCCTCTGTCGAGAATTTCCAGACGACACCGCCGAAAGTTGCTGGCACCAGGAACGAATAAGTCACGATAATGGCGAGCGGTACCAGCAGGAAAAACCCGATGACCAGAATTGCGGGCAGGAGCAACAGGCGTGACTTCGGCGTGCGTTCGCGTTTGGCCTTTACGCCAGGCGCAACGTTCCGCGGAGGAGCCGCTTCCAGTTTTGCGCGCACGTAACTCACGCTGAGCGCCCCACTGTTCGAAACGCCCCTTCTTCGGCTCTCACCCTGACATGGGCACCGACATCGAACCGGCTTTCGGCAGCATTGGCATTCTGGATGCGCGCGCGCAGGGTCTCACCGCCATCCAGATCAACATAGTAGACGGTATCGGTGCCGAGATAGAGCTTGTTGGAAACCACCCCGCGCAACCGTGCGTGCGGATCTTGCGCCAGTTCATCGGGATTGCCGAGCCGGAGCTTTTCGGGGCGCACAAAAGCAAGACCCGCATTGTCGTCTTGCGCAGGAACGGCTCCAAGCGGCAATATTGTGCCCGAACTTGTTCTGAATTCAGGCGATTTTCCCGGCAATTGGATCAATTTGCCTTCGAAAACGTTCGTTTCGCCGACAAATTGGGCAACGAAACGGCTTTTTGGCCGCTCATAAATGTCGTCCGGCGTCCCGATTTGCTGGATGCGCCCTTCCGACAACACGGCAATACGGTCGCTCATGGCAAGTGCTTCACCCTGATCATGGGTGACAAACACAAAGGTAATGCCGGTATCGCGCTGAAGCGCTTTCAACTCTACGCGCATTTCATCGCGCAGCTTGGAATCGAGCGCCGATAGCGGCTCATCCAGCAAAAGGCAGCGTGGCCGCGTCACCAGTGCGCGGGCCAGAGCCACGCGCTGCTGCTGGCCCCCGACAATTCGTGCGGGAAGCGATGACCAAAGCCATCGAGCCGAACCAGTTCAAGCATTCGCGCAACCTCGGGTACGATTTCGGCTTGAGGCCGCCGCAACATTCTCAATCCGAAGCCGACATTCTGGGAAACCGTCTGATGGGGGAACAACGCATAGTGCTGGAACACCGTATTGACCGGCCGGGCGTTGGGCGCGGTCGATTCGACCGGTTCGCCAAACAGAAGAATGGAGCCGGAAGTCGGGCGCTCGAACCCCGCAATCAATCGAAGGAGTGTCGTCTTCCCGCAGCCGGATGGCCCCAGCAATGTAAAGAACTCGTTGTCGGCAATGACAAGATTTATATCATCCAGAACAACATGCGCACTGTTGCTCGTAAAAATCTTGGTTATTTTCTTGAGTTCTATGGTCACTTGTTCCACCTAAGCTGTGCCTTTTGAGGCATTTTATTTTTATAGGGTCGCTCCAAATCGGGAGCCTGCTCCCGGGCTTTTATTCTCCCTGCTCATTTCAGGCGCTTCCCTTGCGCCAGTCATGTTTGTTTTAGGCGACAGCTATTCCAACGCTCATAGCCACCGCGATGTCAGCACTTGCCGGCGTGTATAGAAATTGATGCCATCGGGACCGTGAACGGCAAGATCGCCAAAGATCGACTTCTTGCTACCCCCGAAGGAGTAGTAGGCAACCGGTGAAGGCACAGGCACGTTGACGCCAGGCATTCCACAGTGGATGTCGCGCTCGAATTTGTTGGCTGCCTTGCCGGAAGCTGTAAACAGGACGGCACCATTGCCAAGCATGTGATCGTTGCTCAGCTTTATGGCACCGTCCAAGGTTTCAGCCCGCATGACAGCGAGCACCGGTCCGAATATCTCTTCTTTGTAAACCGTCATGCTGGATGTGACGTTGTCGAAGATAGTTGGACCGATGAGGAACCCGTCTTTTTCTTTTCCGGAAGGCCTACGCCCATCCAGGCGCAACTCCGCTCCTTCCTGAACTCCTGCCTCGATAAGGCGCAAGATCCTATCGTACTGCTGGGAAGAATTGACGGGCGGAACGAAACAGTCAGGCTCTGTGCCTGCTGACACTTTCAAACGCGAGGCCGCTTCAATGAGCGACGGCATCACCTTGTCATATGCCTCAGCCACCATGACCGCGACCGAAATGGCCATGCAGCGTTGCCCCGCCGAGTTGAATGCGCCGTTCAACAGGGCATCGACTGTCGTCGGCAAGTCGGCATCCGGCATGACGATGGCATGGTTCTTGGCACCACCCAGAGCCTGCACCCGCTTGCCATGACGGCTCGCCGTTTCATAAACCGAACGGGCAACAGCGCTGGAGCCGACGAAGGAAACGGCAGACACTTCGGGATGGCTGATGAGTGCCTCCGCCACGTCTCGACCGCCGTGAACGACATTGAACACACCATCTGGCAAACCGGCCTCCGCCAGCATTGCGGCAATGTGATTGACCGCGCTTGGCGTTTTTTCCGAAGGTTTGAGAACAAATGTGTTGCCGCAGACCAGGGCGAGGGGAAACATCCACATGGGTATCATTGCTGGATAATTGAACGGCGTGATGCCGACGCAAACACCGAGTGGCCGCCGCGATGAACGCGTTGCGATGCCGGTGGCGACGTGATCCGAGTTTTCGCCTTTCAGAAGCTGCGGTGCACCCATGGCGAATTCGACGACTTCCAGCCCGCGCTGGATAGAGCCATAGGCGTCAGCCAGCGGCTTGCCATGTTCGCGCATAATCATTTCGGCGAGGATGGTCTTGTCGCGCTCGACGATTTCACGAAAACGCATCAGGCAGCGCGCGCGCTGGGCAGGGGCTACTTCACGCCAGCTCGTGAAAGCTTTGTTAGCTGCACTGACGGCTGCGCCGACAGTTTCGGTATCTGCAACCATAAGACGTGCCGTAACAACGCCATCCGCCGGATTAAATACTGATGAATATTCCTCGGAGAGAAACTCTTCTCCCGACACAATTGATGAAACATAAGGCAAGTTAACAATTTCGTTCATGTCATCATAAGCCTTTTCCACAAGAGCATATCTCAGGGCATTAATCTGGATCATATCCCGGAGATAAAGACGAACCCGCCACCGGCATGCCCGTTTCTCTGTTGGCGGTAGCTTCCTTGAAACATGGAACCGCTCATAGAAACAGTGTATGTAAACAGATAGGTACAGTTGCCCGCAGGCCGCCTTCGGCGATGGCTTGCCGTGGTGTATCAATGCCGATGTCTTGATCGCCTATGCGGTTGCAGCAGAAAGGTGGCAATGCGAGACAGCCTGTTTCACATCGAACGCTCCAGCGCGCTGACGCTGCAAACCCAGATACGTGAGAAATTGGTAAGCGCTATCCTCGCCGGCCACTTGCCGCCCAATTCACAATTGCCATCCAGCCGGGTTATGGCAAAACACCTTAAAGTGTCGCTCAACACCGTCCTTCTCGCCTATCAGGCATTGACTGAAGACGGGTATATCGTCGCGCGTGACCGGTCCGGCCATTACGTTGCATCTGACATTGCGCGCCGCCAACCGCCGGAAAACCAGACTGCTTCCGAGAACCCTGATCGGGCAGAAAAAGGCAAAGCTATAGACTGGCGCGCAAAACTTTTCCTGCACCCAGCCAGGCAGTTGAATATTTCCAAACCGAAAAACTGGTATGACTATCCATACCCGTTTATCTACGGTCAGGTTGATGCGAACCTGTTCCCGGTCAGCGTGTGGCGTGACTGCACCCGCCAGGCGATGAACCGCAAATGGATCTACGCCTGGACCGAGGATCGCTACACGGAAGACGATCCAATGCTGGTCGAACAAATCCGCCAACGGGTTCTTACCCGGCGCGGCATCATGGCAAAGCCTGACGAAATCCTTGTCACATTAGGTTCCCAGAATTCGCTTTACTTGCTTGCCAGCCTGCTGGTCAGACCGGGCATAGTTGTTGCAATGGAAGATCCTGGCTATGCCGACGTACGCAACATGTTTTCGTTGCTTGCGTCCAATGTGCGCCCTGTGAGACTGGATGGCGAAGGTTTGCGCATCGAAGATTTGCAATCGGCGCAGATCGCTTTCGTCACGCCCAGCCATCAATTCCCGACAAACGTGACCATGAGTCTGGATCGCCGTCGCGCCTTGCTTGACTGGGCAAATGCTACCGACGCTCTGATCATCGAAGACGATTACGAGTTTGAAACGAATTACTACGGCAGTCCTATCCCGGCGCTGAAGTCGCTCGATACGACCGACCGCGTGCTATATACAAGCAGCTTGTCCAAGTCGTTGATGCCCGGCTTGCGCATTGGCTTCATGGTTGGCCCACGCGAATTGATAAAGGAAGCGCGTGCGCTTAGACGGCTAATTCTGCGCCATCCGCCGAGCAATAATCAGCGGGTGGCGGCGTTGTTTCTCTCTCTTGGCCATCATGATGCACTTATTGCCAAACTGCATCATGCCTACACAATTCGCTGGCAAACCTTATCGGCGGCGCTCGAGGCTTATCTTCCCGGTTGGGCGCGCGCACCCTCGTTTGGCGGCACATCTTTTTGGGTCAAGGGACCTGATACGCTTGATGCGCGCAAACTTGCGGCCCGGGCCATGGAGCGCGGCGTTGTCATTGAAACGGGCGATGTCTATTTCACCAATCCCGACGAAGGCCGAAACTATTTCCGCCTCAGCTTTTCTTCGATCCCGGAGGATCGAATCTGGCCGGGCATCGCCCATCTTGCTGCGGCCGCCGCACAGGTGCAGCGAGAGGCAGAACATGAAAGCGGGTGACGCTCACCTTGACCGGGGTTTCGAAACGGATTGATTGTCGAGGGATCTAGTGCATGTCGCCCAAAAATGTGCAGCGGTTTTGGGACAACGACATGCACAAAAAGAAAAGGCTTGAAGCATGCTGCAAGAATCCCTTTAGACGCGACGTGCTCTAGAGAAATTAACCAGATGTGGCGGTGGAGCGCCTTGTGCAAGTCGTAGCTTGACGGCGCGCCAGTGATCGTCACCTACAGGATCACCTATCCGGCTTATGCCTGGCATCAGAAGGTGACGGTGGTGGTCGAACTGCCCGACGGCTCCAGCGTCGTTGCCGTGCGCTGGACCGGCCAGCCGCGCCTGCTGCCGGATTTCCCCGGCGCAACGAATTCCGTCGAAGGCGAAGCTGCGGTCGTGGCGCTGCCCAACGGGCGCTACGTCTTTGCGCTCATCAAGAGTGCTGGCGCTTCGCACCTTCTTTACCCTGCCGAAGCATTATGGCCTGCTCACACTGCTGAAAATGGCGGGCGATGTTGCCGATCACTATGGCGAGACGGTCTCAATCTCCGCAAACCAGCGCCCGCTCATCGTCACCTTTGCCGACATCGACGACCCGAAGACGGTTCAGCGCGTCGACACTGGCGTGCTCGGCCCCGGTTACACGCTGAAGGACGTCACGCTCGAAATCACTGAGGAGAAAATGACGGAATGCAGAGCGGAGAAGGTGCCGGGCCGGAGTTCTTTCGCAATTGGGGAAAGCTCTATTATACGGCACTGGAACGCGGAGGAACCAAGTATCCGTTTTTCCAGACATTCACGTCACGTTTCAGCCATGGCGATTTCATAAGGAAATAGCATATATCTATCTCTAAGAACCTCTTTCTCGCAGTCCTTTTAATGGATTCATACAATCGGGGATACGATTTTGTGGCGGAAACAGATTGCACTACTCCTCAGATCGCGGCGATCACCGGACATTCTTAAAGATCGTTTCGTCAATTCTTGATTGGTATCTTGCGCGAATCCGTGTCCTTGCGACCGAGGCCGTCATCCGTTCCGAGAACGCACCAAGTACAGATTTTGCAAACCAAGGCGCCGCAGCGCGTCGACAAAGCCATTAAGTAACTGAAAAGATTGGCGCGCCCGAAGAGATTCGAACTCCTGACCCCCAGATTCGTAGTCTGGTGCTCTATCCAGCTGAGCTACGGGCGCGCAACGAACCAGCTTGGAAACCGACCCGAAGATATTGCGTGTTCACTAGCGACTGAAATCGGGAAATGCAAGCTGATCCAGCAAAACTTTTACCAAGCGTCCGGTTCCGAGTTAATTGTAATGCAGGCGATCTGGTGAGACACCTGATTGTTTGGTCATAGCGTTTCCCTGAGCGCCTTGTAAGGTGTTTCCCCGTTGTGGGCACACTATGAGGCTGGCGAGATTGTAGAAGCGCTCCCATTCAGCAAGTTTGGTATTCAGGTTGACGTCATCGGTACAACTGAGGAGCTGGTAGAACCGTCGGACCTGTCGGTTCAGCGAGACACCTGCGGTCACCGACACGTGGCTTGCCGGGTATTCCGTGGGGAAATTGAGGTTCCGGTGCCGTCCATGCCTCATCGGACAATCAAAACAATGATTGCTTCGCCAGTCCTCGTCTCTTAATCCACAATTCAGAAACGAAAAGTCTAACAAAATCAATCTAATGTATAGGCATTCATTCTAAGCGCTAACTCCACTTCCTGGAGGAAAAGGTAGTCTTCAAAGGGTGGGGGCGGATGAAGTAAAATTTCAGCATTCTGAGCTCCAGCCCGGCATCGCTACATGGCGCTTTCAGGTGCCAGCTTGTCTTGGGTTTTCAGATCGAAATCCGAAGCGTCATGACGTTCGTGGAGTTGGTCCGAAAGCGGGCCCCATGTGCGGTTCACCTTACGGCCACGGTGGACGGCGGGACGTGTCAGGATATCTTCGGCCCAGCGGCGCAGGTTCTTGTAGCTTTCAACTTGCAGGAACTCGCCCGCGCTGTAGGCCTCGCCCAACACCAGATTGCCATACCATGGCCATGTGGCGATATCGGCGATGGAGTATTCGTTTCCACCGAGATACCGATGTTCGGCAAATTCGCGATCCAACACGTCCATCTGGCGCTTCACCTCCATGGTAAATCGGTTGATCGGATATTCGAATTTTTCAGGCGCATAGGCGTAGAAATGTCCAAATCCTCCACCCAGATACGGGGCCGAACCTTGCAGCCAGAAAAGCCAATTCAGCACTTCGGTGCGCGCGGCCGCATTTTCGGGCAGGAAATGTCCGAACTTCCCGGCGAGATACAGAAGGATCGCGCCGCTTTCGAAGACCCGGCTGCCTGTTTCAGTGTCCAAGAGCGCCGGAATTTTCGAATTTGGGTTGACGTCGACGAAGCCCGACGAGAACTGGTCGCCGTCACCGATCTTGATGAGATGTGCGTCATATTCTGCGCCTGCAATGCCAAGGGCGAGTAACTCTTCCAGCAGGATTGTGACCTTCTGGCCGTTGGGCGTGCCCAGCGAATACAGTTGCAGCGGATGTTTGCCGCGCGGCAAACTGGCCTCATGCGTGGGGCTGGCGATGGGGCGGTTGATCTTGGCCCACTCCCCGCCGTTTTCGGCATCCCAGGTCCAGACTTTTGGAGGAACGTAGCTGTTCGTGTCAGACATTATCCTGATCTCTATCTTTCATGTTTTCTGGTGGACTTAAAGCACATCGCGTCTAAAGGGATTCATGCAGGGCGCTTTAAGCTTTTGTTTTTGTGCATGTCGCCCAAAACCGCTGCACACTTTTGGGCGACATGCACTAGGACAAACGACAGGAACGGGTAAGCAATGAATCCGCCCTCTGTCTCGCATATGCGTGACTACTTTTTGACTGAAAATCAGCCGGCTAGTTCCGTAGGTGTGTGATCTCCTTCGCCATATCCTCGGCGAGTGCGGAAATTTCTTCCTGACTTGTTCCCAGATGCAGTTCGAACCGCAGGGCTGCAATATTCGCCTGAAACCTGCGGGCAAGGCGGCCGGCATTCGCGTCAGATGGCAATTCTCCGGCCCCTATGGCCTGCTCGAAAATTGCCGCGAATTCCTGTCGCATCTCGTCCAGATATGCGCGGGCCTTGTCGGCGACGGCCGGATCGGTGGTTCGTGTGTCGACGAGCGTTTTCGTCAGCATGCAGGCCTGCCGGGCGCCATCATTTGGTGAAAGCTTCGCATAGGACCGGATGTGATCCGCCAACCCCGTGAGCGGCGAATCCGCCTTTGTCATCTGAGCATTGAACCGCGCGCGAGAGGTTTCGAAATAACGTTCCAAAGCCAGCAGATACAAGTTCTCCTTGCTGTTGAACGCCGCATAGATACTGCCCGGCTTCATGTTCAGGGTTGCCTCGATATCCTTGAGTGAGGTCGCGTGATACCCCTTGTTCCAAAACAGGGACATGGCCGCGTTCAGGGCGGTATCTCGCTCGTAGGGGGCTGCACGTTTCATATCACTGGGTTTCTCCTGGCCGGCAGAACGCATCTTTGCCTTCCGCCACCTCACCGGAATTTGAGCATATGCTCAATTCTGAATGAGGCGATCAGGCGGCATTTTTCCATTCGAATTTCTGGAACGGTTTGTCCACAGGAGTATTGGCCAGATGATTGGTGTAATTAGACATCACCTTTTGCGAATAACCCAGGATCACTTCGAGGATATTTCGCTTGGTGAAACCAGCATCCAGAAAGGCTTGTACCGATGCTTCGTCAAGGTTGCCGCGATCGCGGACGAGCTTCAGGGTAAAGTCCCGTAGCGCCTCCAGCCGTGTATTCGGCAGCGGTGTCCTGTCGCGCAGCGCATTGGTAATAGCGTCGTCCACGCCCATGCTTTTGGCGATTCCGGTATGGGCAGGCACGCAATAGTGGCAAGCGTTCTCGACGTTCACGGTCTGCCACACAACAGTCAGCTCATCCTTGTCAAAGCTGGAGTTCACGAACAGTTCGTGCACTCGCTGGTATGCTTCCAACAGGCCGGGGGCTTCGGCCATCACGGCGTGCATGCCTGGTATCCTGCCAAACGCTGCCTTTGATTTGGCCAGCAACGGCTTGCTGTCATCGGGAGCGGTGGTTTCGTCGTGTAGGGCAAAATCGGTCATTGCTATTTCCTTTGATTGAGTGGGGTTTCGTCGGGTTCATATCTCATTTAGCGACTTTGAGTGATTGCTCAACTCACATTTGAGTGACCGCTCAAATGTGAGGCGATTGAGGCGAGGCGTTCAAAATGGCAAGTGCGGGTTCGCCAACGGCGTTCGACGCGCGGGCTGCGCGCAATCAGTGCCCGGTGCTGCCGGAATCACCCGGAACAAGGCAACTCAGGATGCATGGCTGTTTCTCGATCTGAGGGGCTTGGCTCGTTGATCTTTTCGGACAAGTCGATGCCTTCGACAGCCACTATATCACTGGTTGCGCTCATGAATGACCGCTCCGGCAAGGCCGGCAGAAGACGACAAAAGTGCCAATCAACTCTTTTACAGCCCGGCCCGCGCTGTATAAACCGGTAGAGAACATTGAACGGGTCGCTTGCGCGTTGCGCAGCCTGTTCTTATATACGCCGCACGACCGCGTGGATCGCGTCCATAAACGTGAGCCTGTGCGGCATTTCTGTGAACAGGGGCTTTCATTGGAACGCCTGACAGGGTCCTGGAAAGCCTGCTTAGTGGAGAGACTGAAACAATGGCAAAAGTAATCGGCATCGATCTCGGGACGACCAATTCCTGCGTCGCCGTCATGGACGGTAAAGACGCGAAGGTTATCGAAAATGCAGAAGGCGCGCGCACCACACCTTCTATTGTCGCTTTCACCGGCGATGGAGAACGCCTCGTTGGCCAGCCGGCCAAGCGTCAGGCTGTTACCAATCCTGAAAACACCATCTTTGCGGTCAAGCGCCTTATCGGTCGTCGCTACGACGATCCGGTCACTGCCAAGGACAAGGATCTCGTTCCGTACAAGATCGTCAAGGGAGACAATGGCGACGCCTGGGTTGAAGGCGGTGGCAACAAGCAGTCGCCTTCGCAAATCTCGGCCATGATTCTGCAAAAGATGAAAGAGACGGCGGAAGCCTATCTCGGTGAAACGGTCGAGAAGGCCGTCATCACCGTTCCTGCCTATTTCAACGACGCCCAGCGCCAGGCAACCAAGGATGCCGGCAAGATTGCGGGTCTTGAGGTTCTGCGCATTATCAACGAGCCGACAGCGGCCGCACTTGCGTATGGCCTCGACAAGAAGGAAGGCAAGACCATCGCCGTTTATGACCTTGGTGGCGGCACCTTCGACATTTCCGTGCTCGAAATCGGGGACGGTGTATTCGAGGTCAAGTCAACCAATGGCGACACCTTCCTTGGTGGTGAAGATTTCGACATGCGCCTCGTCGAATATCTGGCGGCTGAGTTCAAGAAGGATCAGGGTATTGATCTGAAGAATGACAAGCTGGCGCTTCAGCGTCTCAAGGAAGCTGCTGAAAAAGCCAAGATCGAACTGTCCTCTTCGGCGCAGACCGAAATCAATCTGCCCTTCATCACGGCTGATCAGTCGGGACCGAAGCATCTGACCATGAAGTTGACCCGGGCCAAATTCGAGAGCCTCGTCGACGATCTGGTTCAGCGCACAATCGCGCCATGTAAGGCTGCCCTCAAGGATGCCGGACTGAAGGCTGGCGACATCGACGAGGTGGTTCTGGTCGGCGGCATGACCCGCATGCCCAAGATTCAGGAGATCGTGAAACAGTTCTTCGGCAAGGACCCGCACAAGGGTGTTAACCCCGACGAAGTGGTAGCATTGGGTGCTGCCATCCAGGCAGGCGTTCTGCAAGGCGACGTCAAGGACGTGCTTTTGCTTGACGTGACACCGCTGTCGCTTGGTATCGAAACGCTGGGTGGCGTATTCACGCGTCTCATCGAGCGCAACACGACGATCCCGACGAAGAAGTCGCAGACCTTCTCGACTGCTGAAGACTCGCAGTCGGCTGTGACCATCCGCGTATTCCAGGGCGAACGTGAAATGGCTACCGATAACAAGGCGCTTGGCCAGTTCGATCTGGTCGGCATTCCTCCTGCACCGCGCGGCGTGCCGCAGATCGAGGTCACTTTCGACATCGATGCAAACGGCATCGTCAATGTCTCGGCCAAGGACAAGGGAACCGGCAAGGAACATCAGATTCGCATTCAGGCTTCTGGCGGCCTGTCGGATGCCGATATCGACAAGATGGTCAAGGACGCCGAAGCCAATGCCGAGGCAGACAAGACGCGGCGTGCGCTGGTTGAAGCCCGCAATCAGGCCGAAGCTCTGGCGCATTCCTCCGAAAAGTCGTTGAAAGATTATGGCGACAAGGTTTCCGAAGACGACCGCACGGCGATAACCGAGGCTATTGCCGGGTTGAGGACGGCAGCCGAAGGTGATGATGTCGCCGAGATCGAGGCCAAGACGCAGGTGCTTGCCGAAGCATCCATGAAGCTTGGTCAGGCTATGTATGAGGAGTCGCAAAAAGAGACGGCCGAAGCGGATGCCAAGGCCGACGCGGCCAAGGACGCCGATGTGGTCGATGCGGACTTCGAGGAAATCAACGACGACGACGACAAGAAGAAGTCTGCCTGACCGGGTTTGACGATTCTAGCAAAAGCCCGGCAGCAAAGCCGGGCTTTTGTGTCATCCGTCATTAAATAATGGGGCGAAACCCGACTCGGCACTGGCATCCGAGCCAATGGACGCCTAAATCGAAACTCAATTGCCGGCTTGGACAAAATTACAATGCATCAAGACATTGAACATCCAGTCGACCATCCGGGCATTGGGACACTATGAAGGCCGATTTCTACGAGACACTTGGCGTTGGCAAAGGTGCCGATGAAAAGGAACTGAAAAGCGCGTTCCGCAAGCTTGCCATGCAATTCCACCCGGATCGCAATCCCGGTGACGATGCCTGCGAGCATAAATTCAAGGAAATCAACGAGGCCTACGAAACGTTGAAGGACCCGCAGAAGCGGGCCGCCTACGACCGTTTCGGTCATGCCGCCTTCGAAAACGGTGGCATGAATGGCGGGGCGCAAGGTTTCGGGGCCGGCGGTTTCGCAGACATTTTTGAAGATATTTTCGGCGATATGATGGGCGGTGGCGGACGCCGGCGTTCATCAGGCGGGCGCGAGCGAGGCGCAGATCTACGCTACAATATGGAGATCACGCTCGAAGAGGCGTTTGCCGGTAAAACCGCGCAAATCCATGTTCCGGCTTCCATCTCATGTACCGAGTGTTCGGGGTCCGGCGCCAAACCGGGCACACAGCCGACAACCTGTGCCATGTGCGCCGGACACGGCAAAGTGCGCGCCAGTCAGGGCTTTTTCTCTATAGAGCGCACCTGTCCGCAATGCCAGGGGCGCGGCCAGACCATCAACGACCCATGCCCGAAATGCGCTGGCCAAGGCCGTGTGACTGAAGAACGCTCGCTGTCTGTCAACATTCCTGCCGGTATTGAAGACGGAACCCGCATCAGGCTTTCCAATGAAGGCGAGGCAGGTCTGCGTGGCGGGCCCTCAGGCGACCTTTACATCTTTCTTTCCGTCAAGCCGCATGAGTTCTTCCAGCGTGACGGCTCAGACCTTTACTGCAAGGTGCCAATCTCGATGACGACCGCAGCTCTTGGCGGCTCGTTCGAGGTGGCCACGCTCGATGGTACGCAAACGCGCGTCAAAGTGCCTGAAGGCACCCAGAATGGCCGTCAATTCCGGGTGAAGGGCAAGGGTATGCCGGTTCTTCGCCAACCGCAGATGGGTGATCTCTATATCCAGACTGCGGTCGAGACGCCGCAGAGCTTGACGCGCCGCCAACGCGAACTTCTTGAAGAGTTTGAACAATTATCGTCGAAAGAAAATTCACCACAATCCAGTGGTTTCTTTTCACGCATGAAGGATTTCTTCGAATCCTTTAGCGAAGAGCGATAGCCATTATTCTTGTGCACAGGGTGTCTTCCCGTGTGTATAAGAGATTATGCCAGTATGAGCCTTGTCTTGGGCCATGCTAGTGATAGATAGCATCAGGGGAGCCTCGGGAGAATCTGCATGACAAGAGGGTCCGGACTGCGCAAACACCTCGCCGACAAATTTGACGACGAGCTGAAGTTCTTCAGAGGCTGGATTGACAAACCCAAGGCTGTCGGAGCGATCATGCCGACCAGTTCTGTCACCGCCCGGCGCATGGCTTCCGTGATCGATACCGGCTCCGGTTTGCCGGTGCTTGAACTTGGGCCGGGAACCGGGGTCATCACCAAGGCTATCCTGGCGCGCGGTGTGAAACCGGACAATCTCTATACCATCGAATATTCATCGGACTTTGCATGCCATCTTCGCGCCAATTTTCCAGGTGTGAACGTCATTGAAGGCGATGCGTTCGATCTCGATACGACGCTGGGCGACAAGCGCGACCTTATATTTGACGCGATCATTTCTGGCGTGCCCCTATTGAATTTCCCGGTTGCCCGGCGTGTCGCTTATCTCAACGGTCTGCTCGACCGCCTGCCGGCCGGCCGGCCTGTGGTGCAACTCACATACGGGCCTATGTCACCCATCCCTGCGGGGCATGGTGACTACATTGTTGAGCATTTCGACTTCATCATCCGCAATATTCCACCGACGCGCCTCTGGATTTATCGACGCGTTGCGCATTGATTTGCAGGCGCCATTGCCTATACCTGCCGCCCCTATGCCTGCAGCTTGAGGAGGCAAGGCAATGCCTGTGACATCCCGGATACTCGTTCTTGCCGGCTCGATCCGCAATGGCGCCTATAGTGGCAAAACAGCCGATGTTGCCCAAAAGGTACTGGCGGTGCAGGGGGCTGAGGTAACGCGCATATCGTTGGCAGACTACCCTTTGCCGATCATGGATCAGAACCTTGAAAATGAACAAGGCATCCCCGACAACGCCATGAAGCTGGCACGTCTTATCGATATGCATGACGGTTTGCTGATAGCGACGCCGGAATACAATGGTTCTGTTCCTCCTCTGCTCAAAAACGTTATCGACTGGGTCAGCCGCGTGCGCCGCGATGGGAACCGGACATTGAAGCCGCTTCAGGGCAAGGTGGCTGGCCTGTGTTCATCCTCTCAAGGCCAATTTGCCGGTATTCGCGCCATCGGTCATCTGCGCTCCATATTGGTGCGTTGCCGTGTCGATGTCGTGGTGCCGGAATGCTCGGTGCCGCGCGGTGGCGAGGCTTTTGCAGAGGATGGCGAATTGCACGATGAATCGTTGCGCCAAGCCATGAATACTATGGTCGGCGCGCTCATTGAGCGCGCGATCATGATGTCGAAAAGGAACGAGCCATGAGCGCACTCCCCGCATTGAACAAGCGCTTGATCGTTGGCCTCGACGTGCCAAGCGTTGGGGATGCGCAACGGGTGGTGCGCGATCTTGAAGGCATCGTTTCGTTCTACAAGATTGGCTATCAGCTTGCCTTTGCCGGCGGCCTGGAGTTCGCCCGCGAACTCGCCAGCGGCGGAACCAGCGTCTTCCTCGACATGAAATTGCTCGATATCGACAACACGGTGGCCAAGGGTGTCGAAAACATCGTCAAGATGGGCGTTGCAATGCTGACGCTGCACGCCTACCCGAAAGCGATGCGGGCAGCGGTTCAGGCAGCACATGGCAGTGATCTTTGCCTGTTGGCCGTAACCGTCCTGACCTCCATGGACGAGCAGGATGTCATCGACGCAGGCTATGAATATGACCCGCACACGCTGGTCCTCAGACGTGCCGAACAGGCATTGCATGCCGGCATGGGTGGAATTGTCTGCTCTGCCCATGAGGCTGCTGCCGTGCGCAAGATTGTCGGTCCAGATATGGCTGTGGTGACGCCCGGCATCCGTCCGAAGGGAGCGGATCACGGCGACCAGAAACGTGTCGTGACACCTGCCGATGCAATCCGCAATGGGTCCAGCCACCTCGTTGTCAGTCGCCCGATCGTCGGTGCTGTTGACAGGCGGGCTGCTGCGCAGGCTATTGTCGAAGATATGCGCCAAGCTTGAGGCGCATCCATAAATGGAGAATACGAAATGCCTAAAGGATACTGGATCGCCCGCGTCGATATACGCGATCCGGAGCGCTACAAGGATTATGTCGCGACCGCAAAACCCGCATTTGAACGCTTTGGCGCAAAATTTCTGGCGCGCGGCGGTGAGCATGAGAACGTCGAAGGGCCGGGGCGCGCCCGCAACGTCATCATCGAGTTCGAGTCGCTGGCGGCCGCTCGCGAGTGCTATCATTCGCCGGAATACCAGCGCGCGGTGGCAATCCGCCAGCAGGTGGCCGACGGTGAAATCGTGCTGGTCGAGGGTAGCTAGAGCAATTCCAGCAAAAATGTGCAGCGGTGTTGCGCCTGCATGCCGTTCTGAACTGTTGGGTTCGATCACGTTCATGATTGAGGATCGATTTGATCCTCAATTGTCGTGATCAAAAAGCGAGATCGCTTCTCCTGCAATTTTTCTGAGCCTGCAAAACGTCACCGCATCGGCAGTCGCAACGGACGTGGTCATGGAATCTTAAGTGAACCGTGATCCAGTGCGGGCCTCGGTCGAAATTGGGTCGCCCAGTTCTTCGCGTGCCTGGCGCCTCGACCAGAAGATCGTCCCGCAGGGTTGTTACCGATCATGCCTTCTGCAAACTCCCGGCTCTCCAATCTTGATCTGCTGCGGCTTTTCTCAGCCCTCATGGTGCTTTGCTTTCACTACGGTTTCAGAATGGCGATCTCCGGGGAAGGGGGAGATGTCGGGTTTCCGGAATTGGCACCTGTTGCCATGTGGGGTGACATAGGGTTGGTCGTTTTCTTCACCATCTCCGGATACGTAATCGCGCTATCGGCAAATAACCGTTCAACATTCGATTTTGCGGTGGGCCGGTTTGCACGGCTGTGGCCGACATTTGTCGTCTGTGCGACCATTACCGCTCTCGTCACGCTTGTCTGGCCGGTCCCGGGCATCCCGCGCCCAAGTTTCATGCAATGGGCAGCGCAGTTCGTTATCGTTTCGCGGGCGCTTGGACAGCCATTCATGGACGGTGCCTATTGGACCATCGTTTATGAGATCATTTTCTATGGATGGGTCTTCGTGCTGCTTCTCTGCGGCTGGTTCAGGCAAGGTTGGCGCGTTGCCGTTCTGATATGGATCACGCTGTCGGCCCTCAATGAATTCGTCCTCGGCAGCGATGCCGTGCGCAAACTCCTGATTACCGAATATTCGGGGTTTTTCGCCTTTGGCCTCGTGCTGTTCCATGCGCAACGCTGTTTCGACAAGCGAGCCGCCTGTCTTCTAATCCTGGCGCTAGGGTGGGCAATCATAGCCACCCTTCATGTAGAGCCACGGATGATCGAGACATATGGGGTTCACAGAAACCTCATCGGTGTTGTCCTGGTTGCACCATTGGCGCTCGCTGCGGTTTCCTTTTGCGTTCTCGCGCCCGCATTGCCGATCAAACCGCGCCTCGCTTTCGGTTTGGGGGCACTTACCTATCCACTCTATCTTTTGCATCAGCACATTGGCTATGCCGTTTTCACACGCTTTGCGACTGGCGAGAACCGTTGGCTGGTCGCTCTGGTGCTGGTCAGCGCACTTGCCGCAGTGGCCTGGCTTATCGCGGTTACACTGGAACCTTGGGCACGGCGCTTGATTATCAATGCTGCGCAGCACTTAAAAGCACGGGCAGGGCTTGTGCGAAGCGTCTCACTGCCTCTCAACGACCGGTCCCTCTAATAAGGTCATGGCTATCGGCAGGTTCTACGCTGGGCGACTATGCCCTGTTGAGAAGGAGGCAAGTCTCGCTGTTCAGCACGCCCGCAATTGCCCGAACATCTCCCAGAACGCGGTCAAATTCGCGCAGGTTTGCAGTCTCTATTTGGGCTACCAGATCCCAGGCACCATTGGTTGTATGGAGGCTGACAATGGCGGGCATCTTGTTGAGGAGCGCGATGACCGTGCGTGCGAGATTGCCCTGTAGCTCAATCATCGTGACTGCACGAATTTGGTCGTGCTCTCCCGCAACGTCAAGATCGATTGTGAATCGCTTTATCACACCATTGGCAACCAGACGCTCCATACTGCTTTGAACTGTGGCGCGCGATACGCCCAGCAGACCTGCAAGGGTCGTGACAGTGGCACGCCCATCCTTTTTCAGGGCACTTAACAATTTGCGCTCAAATGAAGAAATTTCCGGCATCGGCTCGCGCTTTATCAAATTGCGTTCTTGGGCAGTCAATTTGATCAAAGTATTGAGTAAATTGATCAATTTACTGACTATATGATTTGACCGGTTTTGGCCATGTTGAAGCTCATTTCGCACAGGAAAGGTTAGGCATGACATTGAATTGCACGTTGATTGGTGCGCCGGTGCAGTCCGGTGCCAGCCAGGCGGGCTGTATCATGGGGCCCGAAGCCTTTCGTACCGCTGGATTGGCGGCGGCCATCCATCAACTCGGGCACCAGGTCGTGGATGTGGGAAATGTTGCGCCGAGGCCGGTCGAGACGGCTCAACATTCAAACACGGCGATTCATGATCTCGGTGAAACAATTGGTTGGGCTGTGGCATTGGAAGAGGCCGCCTACGACGCCGCCAAAAACTCTGATTTTCCGATCTTCCTGGGCGGCGATCATAGCCTGTCCGTTGGAACTGTGCCTGGCGTTACCAGATATTCGAGCGAGAACAAGCGCGAGCAATTTGTCCTGTGGCTCGATGCGCATCCTGATATCCATACCCTTGACACAACGTCCAGTGGCAATCTGCATGGAACACCAGTCGCTTATTTCACCGGCCAGGATGGCTTCACCGGCACCTACCCACCTCTTAAGGCAGCCGTTAAGCCGGAAAACGTCTGCATGCTTGGCATACGTTCGGTCGATGCCGCGGAAAACCATGCACTGGCAAGAAACGGCATCTGCGTACATGATATGCGCTATCTGGATGAACACGGTGTAGTGGCACCGCTTCGGACTTTCCTGAGTCGGGTGAAAGCAGCCAATGGCGCGTTGCATGTAAGCCTTGATGTCGATTTTCTCGAACCCGCGATCGCGCCGGGTGTAGGCACAATGGTTCCCGGCGGTGCAACATTCCGCGAAGCCCATCTTATCATGGAGATGTTGTGCGAAAGCAGATTGGTGACGTCACTTGATCTTGTGGAACTCAATCCATTTCTGGATGAGCGTGGACGCACTGCGATGTTGATGGTCGATCTGTGCGCCAGCCTTCTGGGCCGCAAAGTGCTCGACCGGCCAACACGGAGTTACTGATGGTCAGGATGCCAGCCCTTGGGATAGTTCCTTTGGAGCAACGACATCCACAAAAACAATGGCTTAAAGCACCCTGCATAAATCCCTTTAGACGCGATGCGCTTTAAGCGTCGAACCCGTAAACTGGAAAAGCAATGATTAAAAATCCTGCGCCCTCGCGTCTCGCTCTGGTTCCCTTTGTCAGCGTCGAGAACATGATGAAAATCGTCAATACGATAGGTGCGGCGAAAATGATCGCGGAGATTGGCACCTATATTGAGTCTGACTTCTTGCGGTGGGAACTTTTTGACAAAACCCCTCGTGTTGCCGCCCACTCGAAAGAGGGTGTGATAGAACTCATGCCCACCAGTGATGGCGACACATACGGGTTCAAATATGTCAATGGTCATCCGGCAAATATGGCCAGAGGCTTTCAGACCGTAACTGCCTTTGGCGTTCTCGCCCGTGTCGACAATGGTTATCCCGTCCTGTTTTCGGAAATGACCATTTTAACGGCTTTGCGTACAGCCGCCACTTCTGCGGTTGCCGCCAAATATCTGGCACCGAAAGACGCAAGCGTGATGGCGATGATCGGAAATGGCGCGCAATGCGAATTTCAGGCTTTGGCTTTCCAGGAATTGGTCGGCATCAAAACTGTTCGCCTCTATGATATCGACAGTGATGCTACGCAAAAGGCCGCAAGAAACCTTGCTGACAGCGGATTGGAAATCATTTCCTGCAATTCATCGCAGGACGCTGTGAACGGAGCTCACATCATCACCACCTGCACGGCCGACAAGCAATATGCGACCATATTGACCGATAATATGATCGGCGCAGGTATTCACATCAACGCAATCGGTGGTGATTGCCCCGGAAAGACGGAACTGCATAAAGACATTCTGCTTCGCTCGGATATTTTCGTTGAGTATCCGCCACAAACGCGCATTGAGGGCGAGATACAGCAACTGGACGAAGATTTTCCCGTCACCGAACTTTGGCGCGTCATTGCAGGGGAAAACCCGGGGCGCAAAAGCACCAGCCAGATCACGCTTTTTGACAGTGTCGGATTTGCGACCGAAGATTTCTCGGCCCTTCGTTATGTCCGCGACCAGTTGCAACATACAGGCCACTTTGTGGAACTGGATATGATCGCCGATCCTGATGACCCACGCGATCTTTTTGGCATGATTCAACGGGCACAATGATCGCGCCGCATCTCAACCCTGGTGCTCGCGGTCGAGTAGTTGCTTCAACATCGGCTCAATGCGGGCAATCTCATCCAGATGGGCGGCCGACAATCCTTCCAAATGTTCTTCCGCTTTGTCGGTCAGCCGAAGAAAAACCCGTCGATGATCGTCAATATCCTGATCTCTCTTCACCAGCCCGGACTCGCAAAGCCGATCAACCAGTTCGACAGCACTATGATGGCGAATGCACAGTCGCTCGGCGAGATCACTGACGGCGACCGGTCTGTCTTGCGTAAATCCCTTGATGGCCAGTATCGCCTGATGCTGGCGCGGGGTAAGACCCGCCGCGCGCGCTTTCTCCTTACTGAAGTCAAGGAAACACCGGATAAGATAGCGGAACTCGGAAAGCTTTTGATAGTCGGATAGCCGAATCTTGCCCAAGGCTTCTTCCGACCTCGCTGTTCGTTGCCGTTTATCCGTCATCTGCTCATTCCCATTTCGTCAAGAAGGCTCTTGAGTATTTATATCGTTATACGATACATAGCCAATTCGAGGCGCTTATCGACCTCGATTGCATCTTTCCAGCAGTGAGCAGACTTAAATATGAAATCCAGCGATGCCAAGCATCGCCGTCTCGGCGATTTTACCACAGATTCCCGCGTACTTGTCATTTGTGCGATAGCAGTCGTGGTTGCAACTGCGGCACTTCTGGCCGGCATCGGCCTTCTGAAACTGATCCAGCTTGCAACAAACATAGCATATTTCGGTCAATTCAGCACAGTTTCACTGAAGCCTGGTGATAGTCCTTTCGGCTATTTCGTCATATTCGTTCCAGCTATCGGGGCGCTGATCATCGGTCTCATGGCCCGTTTCGGCAGTGAAAAAATCCGCGGCCACGGCATCCCTGAAGCCATCGAGGCGATTTTGCTCGGGCGCTCTCGGATTGATGCCAAAGTCGCGGTGCTGAAGCCGCTCTCGTCGGCCATCTCGATTGGCACAGGCGGGCCGTTCGGTGCGGAAGGACCGATCATCATGACGGGCGGCGCCATCGGTTCGCTCATCGCGCAAATGCTGCCGGTCAGCGACAATGAGCGTAAAACTCTGCTTGTTGCCGGTGCGGTCGCGGGGATGACAACCGTGTTCGGAACACCGATTGCCTCGATCATGCTGGCGGTCGAGTTGCTGCTCTTCGAATGGACGCCACGTAGCTTCATCCCGATTACGGTAGCGGCAATAGTTGCCGAGGTGGAACGTACACTCCTGCATATGTCAGCTCCTCTCTTTCCATTTCAGGGGAGCATGAACGTCACGCTTTCCGCTCTTGGCGGATGGGTTTGCATCGGTATCGCTGCTGGCCTGCTGGCGGCGCTGCTGACACAACTGGTCTATGCCTGTGAGGATGCTTTTGAAAAACTGCCGATCCACTGGATGTGGTGGCCAATGATCGGGGGCTGATCGTTGGCATTGGCGGCCTGATCGAACCCGATGCATTGGGGGTTGGCTACGACAACATCTCCCGCCTGCTCGAAGGTCATACGCTTGCCACGGCAGCTCTGATTCTGCTTGCGGTCAAGGCCGTGATCTGGTCGATCGCGCTTGGTTCGGGCACTTCTGGAGGCGTGCTGGCACCTCTCCTCATCATGGGCGGTGCCATGGGGGCGATGTTGTCTGGTATTCTGCCCGCCGCCGATCCCGGCCTGTGGGCACTTCTGGCGATGGCAGCGACAATGGGCGGCACGATGCGTGCGCCGCTTACCGCCACCTTCTTCGCGGTGGAACTGACCGGCGACACGCATGTTCTGCTGCCGTTGATCGCAGCCTGCGCAGCAGCATATGCGATAACAGTACTCTTGATGAAACGATCGGTCCTGACCGAAAAGATTGCCAGGCGCGGCCACCATATCGTGCGCGAATACCAAGTCGATCCGTTCGCTTTGGCGCGGGTGAGCGAGGTCATGACACGGGAAGTGGAGACGGTGCCGGATACGATGACGCTGCATCAAACGGCTGCTTTCCTGACCTCGCCCCAGACACGCCACCCGAGTTTTCCCGTCGTTGACGGCAATGGACATGTGCTCGGCCTCATTGATCCGCCGACGATTCTTCGCTGGCGCAGGGCAGGCAAGCATCGCACCACCACTCTGGGTGTCTTGCTGGATGGAACCAGGATCATGGTCGCCTACCCAGACGAATATCTCGAATCCCTGTCAGACAAACTGCTTGCCGCCAACGTCTCCCATCTGCCCGTCATATCGCGCGACGATTCAAAGCTGGTTGGCTATATCGGATGGAAGGACCTGATGCGTGTCCGCTCGAAACTTCAGGCTTCGGAGCGTGATCGTTCCACTTTGTTGCGTTTGGGCTCTGCCAGATAAACGCGGGAGAACGCACCTGGACAGTTTCACTTGATTTCCGTGATTTCACATAAATTCAGATAGGGAACCGGTACGGCGGTGCAAATTAAGCCTTTCTAGTATCGGCCTGAAGTAATCTCAGACCCGTTGGATTTGGGGACTGGCGAGCCGAGAAGCTCGTCAATTCTGTTTTGGAAATAGCCAACCCCGTTCATTCTGTGAATTAAAACTGGCATGATGGGGTATGCCTATTGTCTCACCGATTCCTTCCAATCCCTTGATTGATGGTCGCCAGTCAGAGCGAGCCTTGTTGGTGCGCCGCGGTGTGCAGCGGCTAATGGCGAAGATGAACATCCATGTTCTGCCCGAGCTTTCGCTGGCCACAGGCCGTCGCGCCGATCTGGTTGCGTTGACCAGGCGGGGTGACATCTGGATTATCGAAATCAAATCCTCGATCGAGGATTTCAAAATCGACCGCAAATGGCCGGACTATCGTCTGCACTGCGACCGCTTCTTCTTCGCGACGCATCCCGGTGTTCCTTCCGACATTTTTCCAAATGAGTGCGGCTTCATTCTGTCCGACGGCTATGACGGCGAGATCATGCGTGAGGCACCAGAACACCGAATGGCTGCCGCAACCCGCAAAGCCTTGATGCTGAGGATCGCGCGCACTGGAGCGTCCCGCCTCATGGCAGCCGATCTGGCTGGCGTGGCGGTGCCGGCAATAGATGGCGAGAGCGAATAGACCTCGTCCTTAGTCTTCGCAATCATCATTCGTGGCGTGGCCCGGCAGGGGTGCCATCATGAGTACCGCTGCTCCAAGAATGGCCGCGATGAAGGAGCCCGCGAGAATACCGACCTTGACCGCATCCTGCAGCGATTGATCGTTGCCAAAGGCGAGCAGGCCAATGAACAGGCTCATGGTAAAGCCGATGCCGCACAGAAGCGAGATACCGACCATGTGCGCCCAGTTTGCGTTGGCCGGCATATCTGCAAGGTTGAGCTTGATGGCCAGCGCCGATGTGCCGAACACGCCGGCGAGTTTGCCAACGACCAACCCCGCCGTGACACCAAGCGTCAAAGGCTCGACCAGCGCGGCCGGCGTCAGCCCGGTCAAGGCGACACCAGCATTGGCAAAGCCGAAGATCGGAATGATCACGAACGCCACCACCTTGTGCAATGCGTGTTCGAGTTGGTGAAGGGGCGAATGGTCGAGATCATGCGCAATACCCGGAGTGATGCGCAGCGGTATCGTGAGCGCAAGCGCCACCCCAGCAAGCGTGGCATGGACCCCCGACTTCAACACCAGAAACCACAAAACCGCACCAAGTACGACATAAGGCGTAAGCGACAGAACACCCATGCGGTTGAGAATGACAAGGAGGGCAATGACCGCGAAAGCCGCGCCGAGATAGGCGAGTGACAGATCGCTGGTGTAGAAGATGGCGATGATGATGACGGCACCCAGATCGTCGATGATGGCGAGCGCGGTGAGAAAGACCTTCAGCGCGGCAGGAACGCGGTTGCCGAGTAGAGAAAGCACGCCGAGTGCAAAGGCGATGTCGGTCGCGGTCGGGATTGCCCAGCCGGACAATGCGGCTGAATTATCACGATTGATCACGACGTAAACCAGCGCGGGAACAACCATGCCACCCAATGCGGCAACACCGGGCAACACACGGCGCGGCCAGGTGGAAAGTTGCCCATCAAGCACTTCACGTTTGATTTCCAACCCAACCAACAGGAAGAAAACGGCCATCAGTCCGTCATTGATCCAGTGCGAGACGCTGAGTGGCCCCAGATAGGCATGGAGTGCGGAAAAATAGTCATCCGCCAATGGTGAGTTTGCAATGATCAACGCTAGCGCGGCCGCCACCATGAGGACGATCCCGCCCGACGCCTCGCTGTCGAGAAATTCGCGGAAGATCGAGATCGGTCGCCGTCTTGCTGGCTGCATGCGAACTCCTTGCAAGGAATATAACGAAGCTTGTCAGATATGCAGTCGCAGCCAGTACCGCAAGTACGTGCGGGGAATGCTCAGCGCGGTGCGCGTTTTGCCAGAATGCGTTGCAAGGTCCGTCGATGCATATTGAGCCTGCGCGCAGTCTCCGAAACATTGCGTTCGCACATCTCGTAGACGCGCTGAATATGTTCCCATCGTACACGATCAGCCGACATTGGATTTTCGGGAGGTGCTGCACGTTCTCCGCTGGCACTGGTCAGCGCGGCAAAAACATCGTCGGCATCGGCCGGCTTTGACAGATAGTCGATGGCGCCAAGCTTCACGGCTGTCACGGCAGTCGCAATATTGCCATAGCCGGTGAGGATAACGGCGCGCGCATCTTCACGCTTTTCCCGGATCGCGGCGACCACATCGAGGCCGTTGCCATCCCCCAGCCGCATATCGACCACCGCATAGGCGGGCGGATTGGCGCGCGCCTTGCCAATAGCTTCCTCGACGCTCTCAGCTGTTTCCACGACAAATCCACGCGTTTCCATCGCGCGAGCCAGACGGGTCAGAAACGGTCTGTCGTCTTCCACGATGAGGAGGGTTGTGTCGTCACCTGTTACCATGCTGCCAGTGGCATCTTCGCCGGTCATGATCTGTAAGTCCTTAGCCCGCTATTTTCATATCCATATGAGTTTTCATGCAGATATAGATGTTGAATGTCTCTGTCCAATTTTACACCCTGTCAAGCAGGGCAGACGTTGCCCCAAACGTGTGGACAAAAGAGCTTCGCGGCCACTGAATTCGCGCCACAGCACCCTCACCCGGCTCGCTCGCATTGTAGAATTCGAGCGTGGCTCCCGATCGTTCTAGGAGTGTCTTGGCGATAAACAGGCCAAGCCCCAGCCCTCCACCCGGTTCGGAACCCTGTCTCGTTGACATGTAGGGCTCGCCAATTCGGTCGATGGTTTCCGCCGGAAAGCCCGGCCCGTCGTCGGTGATCGAGAAGACAACGGTATCGTCGTTCCAGCTCCAGCTTACTCTAACGTTTGATTGTGCGAAATCGACGGCATTTTCGATCAGATTCCCAAGGCCGTAGATAACACCGGGATTGCGTTGACCGACAGGTTCCGGGCCGATGCGTTCGCCGGGCAAGAGTTTGATCGAGATACCAAAATCACGATGCGGCGCGATGACTTCCTCAACCAGTGAGGTCAAGGGCAGTTGGGCAAGCAGCGGCTCGCCTTCCGATGACAGACTGGTCAGCCGCTTGAGGATCTCGCGGCAGCGTTCGCTCTGCGAGCGCAGGAGTGTGACGTCATCATGAAATTTGGGGTCGTTTCCCAGCGCCCTTTCCATTTCCTTGACCACCAAAGTAATGGTGGCAAGCGGTGTGCCAAGTTCATGTGCTGCCGCAGCCGCCAGACCGTCGAGCGCCGACAGGTGTTGTTCGCGCTGGAGCACCAGTTCGGTCGCCGCCAGTGCATTGGCAAGAAGCCGCGCTTCCTCGGCGACACGAAAGGCATAAATACCCGTGAAGGCAATGGATGACAGGACTGCCATCCACACGCCCGCGACATAGATGAACGGCATTTCGAGGCCCGTGCCTTGTTCCCACGGCAGCGGCAAGTGGAAGAACGCCAGCAATGTTGCGGCAATCATCACCAATGCGCCCAGAAAAGCAGTTAGCCGCAATGGCAGCGATGTTGCGGAGATAACGACGGGAACCGTCATCAGAAGCGAAAACGGATTGGTAAGACCGCCCGTCATGTAGAGCAGACCGGCAAGTTGCAGACTGTCGAAGATGAGAATGCCCATCGCTGCCAATGGCTGCAGCCGGTGGGCAGCCGGGAAGCGGAAAGTAAGGATCAGGTTCAGCCAACCCGAACCGGCAATCAGTGCAAAGCACAGGCTCACCGGCATCGGGAACTCCAGCCAATAGGCCACGACGATCACGGCAATGCTTTGCCCAACAATGGCCAGCCAGCGCAGGCGAATCAACGTATTGAGGCGCAGCTTGTGGCTCTGTTGCAGGTCAGGGGAGTGCAAGTCGCTAATCATCGCCGAGCCTTTACAACCAACGCCCTGTCAGGGCAATTCCACAGGGACGGCGGCCTGCCGATGCGATCTGCTTTGCTCTCATGAGCCGCGTGGCTTGGCGCGGCTCGTAGCTGTGGCCAAGAGCGGATTTTCCGGCCACACATGTTTCGGATAGCGGCCACGCATGTCGGCACGGACATCGGCCCACGAACCGCGCCAGAAGCCGGGCAGGTCACGCGTCGTCTGGATCGGGCGATGCGCGGGCGACAGAAGCTCAAGCGTCAGCGCCACTGTACCTTTTGCGATTGAGGGATGGCGCTCAAGGCCAAACAATTCTTGGACTCGGATGGCCAAAACCGGCTCTTCGCCTTCGTAACGGATTGGCACGCGGCTACCTGACGGCGCCTCGAAATGTGTCGGCGCAAGGGCGTCAGCCTGATGTTGCAGATCGTATGGTACGAGCGATAGCAAACCGGCTGAAAGTACGCCAGCTTCGATGGCCGAAAATGACGCCACACCTGGAAGGAAGGGCAGCAGCCAGTCTTCGAGTTGAGCCGTCAAATATGCGTCGGAAACGTCTGGCCACGGAGCACCAAGACCGCGATGCAACCATGACAAACGCTGGCGCAGCGTCTCGCCATCCTTGCTCCATGGCAGCAGCGCCAATCCATGCTGGCGCACGGCGTCGATAACCGCAAGGTCCGCCTCCGCACCGGTCGGAGCCGGCAGCATGTGTTGGGAAAGGCCGATGGAACCGAGCCGGCTTTGCTCGCGCACACGCACAGCCAGTTTGGCGACATCGAAAGTCGTGTCACGGCGCGTCTCGATGTGGTGTGCAAGTGTCGCGCGGATATCAACCTCGGTGACAGAGGCGGCAGCGGTTATACGCGCATTCTGTGCCTTGCCTTGCAGATCGGCAACGACGAGAAACGGCTCGCCTGCCAGCGGATCGGTAGGGACGAGTACGGCACCTGAGCCATTGGCAAGCACGAACCGGCCGCGTCCGCCGCGCGCCTTGGCAACCCTGTCCGGCCAGGCATGTATAAGGAGTGCACCGGGAGATGTATTGTCATCGGTGGTTTCGCCAGCAATGGGCGTTGCGCGAACCAGCCGTTGTACAAGTTGCCTTGCAGTGGTTGCGCGCGGCGTCCGTTCTGTCTGGAACCGCACCAAGCGCCGCTCAAGATCGACGCTGTCGCCGCAAAGACCGCGCTCGGTCATAAGAACGGCAAGTTGTGCAGCTTTTTCCGCCGAACCCTGCTTCGCCGCTTCGGCCACCATATGAGCCAGTCGAACCGGCAGCGCCAGTTTACGCATGGCCTCGCCCGATTCGGTCAGGCGGCCGGATTGATCAATGGCGTCCAGTCCCAGAAGCAGCGTCTGCGCCTCTTTCATGGCTGGTTCCGGCGGGGGATCGAGAAAGGCAAGGCTTGCGGGATCTGCGACACCGAAGGCGGCACAGTCGAGCACCAGTCTTGATAGATCGGCCTCGAGAATTTCTGGCGGTGTAAAGGCAGGCAACGATGCCGTCTGTTCGGCACGCCAGAGCCTGATGGCAATGCCGGGCTGCGTGCGCCCGGCGCGCCCCGCTCTCTGGTTGGCCGAGGCACGCGAAACGCGTACGGTTTCCAGCCGCGTCAACCCGCTTGCTGGCTCATAGCGCGGCAAGCGCGACAAGCCGCTGTCGATGACCACGCGCACGCCGTCAATGGTGATTGAGGTTTCCGCAATGGATGTAGCCAGTACAATTTTACGTCGCCCCTCGGGAGATGGATTGATGGCCGCATCCTGCGCCTTGGCGTCCATCAGGCCGTAGAGGCGCACGATATCGGTATGCGAACCCACGCGCCCTTCCAGCCGCTCGGCGGTGCGTTCAATCTCGCGCTGGCCCGGCAGGAAGGCAAGCAGGCTGCCGCTCTCGCTGGCAAGGGCTGCACGAATGGCTACTGCCATTGCATCTTCAATGGTGGTACCGGCAGGCCGCTCCTGGTAGCGGATGTCAACAGGGAAGGCGCGGCCCTCGCTCTCGATCACCGGTGCACTGTGCAGAAGATCGGCAACACGCGCGCCATCGAGGGTCGCTGACATCATCAGAAGGCGCAAATCGGGTCGCAATGCACCTTGCACATCAAGTGCCAGAGCCAGTGCAAAATCGCCGTCAAGTGAGCGTTCGTGAAACTCGTCGAAGATCAGCGCCGAGACGCCTGTGAGTTCCGGGTCATCGAGAATCATGCGTGCCAGAACGCCTTCGGTAACGACAAGGATGCGCGTTTGTTCCGAGGTCCGGTTGTCCATACGCATGGCGTAACCGACGCTGTCTCCTATCTCCTCGCCAAGCAGTGAGGCCATGCGCCGCGCCGCAGAACGCGCAGCCAACCGGCGTGGCTCCAGCAGGACGATCTTGCCATCATCCAACCAAGGCGCATCGAGCAGCGATAATGGTACAAGCGTTGTCTTGCCGGCACCGGGTGGCGCGACAAGAACTGCGCTGTTGCCCCTGACGAGCGTCGCGCCAAGCTCGGGCAGAATGGTAGTGACCGGTAGCTCCGGTAACGCGATGCGGGACAATTGATCAGACGGCCTCCCAGCCGTCCTTTTCGCCCGCACGATATATGGCGTCGATGACCTTTTGATTGAGCACCGAGTCCTCAAGCGTGAACATGCGATCCTTGCCGCCTGCGGCTGCGCGAGCAAAGGCTTCAACTTGCAGAAGGTATTGCTGCGCACCGGCAAAGCGGAAGACTTGCGCCTCGCTATGGGCCTGATTGTGCAGTTCAATTCGGTGATGGTCGTAGAGCCCCGCATTGAAGGGGGATGCAACTTCTATGAAGCCTTTGTCACCGTGGAACACCATCACCTGACGCGCGGCCATTTGCGTCGACAGATAGAAGGACAATTCGAAATCGTCGAAAGCGGCGCGGATCGAGGAGTAGGTATCGGTACCGAATGTCTTGTCACGCTCGATTGTTGCTTGCACGCGAAGCGGTTCCTTGCTGGTGGAAAAGCGCGTCGCAACCGTCGGGTAGACACCGATGTCGGGCAACGCACCGCCACCAAGCTCAAGCCTGTTGCGCATATTGCCGGGATCGACATTGTAGTAGGAAAAAGCGCCTTGCACATGTTTGAGCTGCCCTATCGCGCCCGCCGCTATCAAGTCGCGCACTTTGATCCATTGCGGATGATAGGTGACCATGAAGGCTTCGCAGACCAGAACCTTGTGCTTGTCACGCAATGCGATCAGCGCGGCGATTGCCTCGGCATCAAGCGCAAGCGGCTTTTCAACCAGCACATGCTTGCCCGCCTCGATGGCTTTCGCCGTCCACTCGACATGCTGCGAGGTCGGTAAAGGGATGTAGACGCCATCGACTTCATCGGAAGCCAGCAGTGCTTCATAGGAGCCAAAGGCATGGGGCGCGCCAAAGCGGTCGGCCAGCGCCCGGGCTTTCGCCGCGTCGCGGCTGGCTATCGCCGACAGAACACCATTGTCGGCTTCGACAATGGCCGGCAAAAGATGCTCGCGGCCGATCTTTGCGGTCGACAGAACTCCCCAGCGAAACATGCGCATTCTCCCGTTGGATTACAATCTCCGACAGCCGAGCCGATCGGACATGCTCGAACCAGTATGCTAGAGCAATTCCAGGAAAAGTGTTCAGCGGTTTTCCTTACAGAATTGCGTAAAACAAATGCTCAGAGCGGGTTGGCGGTTCTATCAAAAGCTGAGCCGCTATAGCCGGACTGCTACAACTGCAAGCTTAGCCGCGCAAAACCCCGCCCGTTTGCTTGGCGACATTTTCGACGATGCGTTTGGCCAACGCCTCGAAATCTTCGTCGGTCAGCGTCTTTTCGACCGGTTGGATCGAAACTTCGATGGCAATTGATTTCTTGTCCGCGCCAAGTGCATCACCCTCGAATACGTCAAAAACGTTGACACCGGTGATCAGTTTCTTGTCGGCGGCAAGTGCTGCACGCGTCAGCGTTGCCGCTTCCACGGATTTCTCGACGACGAAGGCAAAATCGCGTTTCACGGCTTGGAAAGCGGAAAGGTCAAGCCTCGGTTTGGTACGTGTCGGCTTGGTCTTTACCTGCGGAACAGCGTCAATGAACACCTCGAATCCGGCAAGCGGCCCTGAAACATCGAGCTCTTCGAGCGTTTTTGGATGAAATTCGCCGAATGTGCCGAGCACAACTTTCGGGCCAAGCTTGAGCGTGCCCGAGCGACCGGGGTGATACCAGTCCGGCCCACCCGCTTCGATCTGCACGCGGTCAACCGGCGCTCCACAGGCTTCCAGCGCGGCAAGCGCATCTGCCTTGGCATCGAACACACCGACTGGTCCGGCATTCCCCGCCCAATGGCGGCCGGAGCCGTCCAGCTTGGCGCTCCCGCGCCGTACTCCTGCTGCAACACGGCGCTGCTGTTCGGGCTTGTCGCCTTCATAAGTGCCGGAAACTTCAAATAGCGCAACATCGCCGATACCTTTGTCGGCATTGCGCTGTGCCGCGACAAGAAGACCGGGCAAAAGCGAAGGTCGCATATCGGACATGTCAGCGGCAATCGGATTGGCGAGTTTTAAGGCCGGCTGGCCGCCACCGAAAAGTTCGGCATGTTTGGCTGGAATGAACGACCAGTTGACAGCCTCCATCATGCCACGCACGGCAAGCGCGCGCCGTGCTGCGCGGGTACGCAATTGCAGCGCGGTGAGGATCTTGCCGTTGACAGCGTCATGACTGGTGAGTGGCTGCGACACGATTTCATCAACGCCGTGGATGCGCATAACTTCTTCGACCAGATCTGCCTTGCCATCAACATCGGGCCGCCATGACGGCACGCCGACATCGATAGTCTCACCCGCTCCGGTGGGCGAGAAACCAAGGCGCGTCAGAATGTCGAGGCTCTCTGCATCGTTGACCTCGAGGCCCGTCAGCCGCTTCACTTCCGATAGCGGGAACGACACGATTTTTGGTGTGTGGTCACCATAGCCGACCACTTCGCTCGCGGTCGGTTCGCCGCCGCAAAGATCGACAACAAGCTTGGTTGCCAGTTCAAGCCCCGGCACCATGAATTCAGGATCGACCCCGCGCTCGAAGCGGTAGCGAGCATCAGTAATGATGCCAAGCGCGCGCCCGGTACGGGCAATATTGAGCGGTTCCCAAAGGGCCGATTCGATCAGCACGTCGGTCGTGTTTTCATCGCAACCGGAATGTTCGCCACCCATAACACCGGCAATGGATTCAACACCGTTCTGGTCCGCGATGATGCATATTTCGGGTGTGAGCTGATATTCGCGCCCGTCGAGCGCCAGCACCTTTTCATCATCTTTAGCGCGGCGCACGACAAGGTTGCCCAACACCTTGTTGGCGTCGAACACATGCAGCGGCCTGCCAAGATCGAAGGTCATGTAATTGGTGATATCGACCAGTGCATTGATCGGACGAAGGCCGATAGCAATCAAGCGTTGCTGCATCCACTTCGGCGAAGCGCCATTTGTCAGGCCGCGCACGAGACGAAGCGCGAAACCGGGGCAAAGTTCTGGCGCTTCTATGCTCACCTTAACCGGGCATTCGCCCTTGCCCGCAACAGGCTCCACCTTCATGGCCTTCAAAGTGCCAAGGCCCGCTGCGGCGAGATCGCGCGCGATGCCGTGCACCCCAGTCGCGTCGGGGCGATTTGGCGTCAGGTTGATGTCGATTACCGGGTCGTCAAGATGGGCGTAAGTGGCGAAACTGGTGCCGACGGGCGCGTCAGTTGGAAGATCGATAATGCCGTCATGTTCGTTGGAAAGTTCAAGCTCACGCTCCGAGCACATCATCCCGTGGCTCTCGACACCTCGGATCTTGCCAATTGAGAGTGTCACATCGATGCCGGGAACATAGGCACCGGGCGCGGCAAAAGCACCAACCAGACCAGCGCGTGCATTGGGTGCGCCGCATACCACCTGCACCGGCTCTTTGCCGTCGCCGGTATCGACGCTCAGCACGCGCAGCCGGTCGGCATCTGGATGCTGTACGGCGGTGAGCACTTTGGCGATGACGAAAGGCTTTAGCGCCGCCTTGTCGTCAACGTGTTCGACCTCAAGGCCAATCGCGGTCAGCCGCTCGACGATTTCATCGAGCGAGGCATCGGTTTCAAGGTGTTCCTTGAGCCAGGAGAGAGTGAATTTCATGATTTTCTCCTCAAGACTGGCCGCTCAACCCACCGAACAGAGTCGGCATATCGAGTGGTCGGAACCCGTAATGTGAAAGCCAGCGCACATCCGCATCGAAGAAGGCACGCAGGTCCGGCATGCCATATTTCAACATGGCGATGCGGTCGATGCCGATACCCCACGCAAAGCCCTGATAGATGTTCGGATCAAGGCCGCCATGGCGCAGCACATTGGGATGCACCATGCCGCAGCCCAGAATTTCCATCCAGTCGGAGCCTTCTCCGAAGCGCACTTCACCAGATCGCGAGCGGTCGCATTGAATGTCGACCTCGAGGCTGGGTTCGGTGAACGGGAAATAGGATGGACGAAAGCGCATCTTGACCGATGCGACCTCGAAAAATGCCTTGCAGAATTCTTCCAGCACCCATTTCATGTTGGCGACATTGGCGGATTTGTCGATCACCAGCCCTTCAAGCTGATGGAACATCGGCGAGTGGGTGGCGTCGCTGTCTTGCCGGTAGGTCTTGCCCGGAATGACGATGCGGATCGGTGGTTGTTGGACTTCCATAGTGCGGATTTGCACTGGCGAGGTGTGGGTACGCAGCACCTTGCGCGCGCCTTCACTGTCCGGCTGGAAGAAAAACGTGTCATGCATTTCGCGAGCCGGATGGCCGTCAGGGAAATTCAGCGCTGTGAAATTGTAATGATCGGTCTCGATGTCCGGGCCTTCGGCAATGGCGAACCCGAGATCACCGAAGATCGCTGCGATCTCGTCAATGACCTGACTGATAGGATGAATGCGGCCACGTTCGGCTGGCGATTGGCGAACCGGCAGCGTGACGTCAATGGTCTCGGCGGCAAGACGCGCTGCAATGGCCACATCCTTCAGCACCGCCTTGCGAACGGCCAAAGCCTCGGTGACCCGAGCCTTGAGTCCGTTGATGGCCGGCCCCTTGACCTGACGCTCCTCGGGGCTCATCGCCCCGAGCGTTTTCAGCATTTCGGAGATCGAACCCTTCTTGCCAAGCGCCGCCACCCGCAGCGCCTCGATTGCGGCCTCGTCCATCGCATTGGCAGCAGCGTCAGTGAGCGACCGCTCGAGCTGATCGATTTCTGTCATGATCGTCCTCTTGGTCTTTCTCGGTCAGCCATGGGAGTGCTGGTGCCTGCCATGGATATATCGGATGCCGCGTCGGTCAGGGCACGTTTCAGGAATGTCGTGGCTTTCATCATGCGTTGCCCATCCTTGCCTACAAGGCTAGTCGGTACAAGGCCGAGGGGCGCGATGATGGAGGCCATGGAACCGACGATTTTTCGCAATGGCGTAAATACATTTGCAGGCGCAACCCGGCAGTAAGCCGAAAACGCCCGCGCTTCGATTTCGCGGCCCTCAGCGCGGCTGGAAATTTGCAGGAACATGAGCCACACATCCCGTGCCTGTGCCATGGCGAGCGGCATGACGGCCTCCGGTTCTTCTTCGAAGTCAATGAAGCCCCAGCGGCCGTCGCTGGAGATCATATCGCGAGGATGCGGCCTGCCGTGGCAAAGTCCGGCAGCGTGAACTTCACCCAGTGTTTTGCGAGATCAACGAGAATCGCATCATGAGTTGACATGTCGCTGACCCTCAATCGGTCAAGTGCCTTTTGGGCGACTTCCCCCATGTCCGACAAAACCAACACCTGCGCGTTGCGAAACACGATCTCGGCTATCGGAAAGCCGGCGGCGCGGAACGATCCCATCTTGCGCGTTTCACGCTCTATCGCACCCGACACCCCGACCAGCGGGGAGGATCGCAGAAAAACCGGCAGAATTGGCGATATCCACGCATGAAGGGTCTTTGGCAGCGGTCGCGCGTCAACATTGTAGCGCTTGAGCCAGACGGTGCGACCGTCAATGTCGGCGCGGGAAATGCGTGTGTGCGTTTCGGTGGCGACCAACTGCACAAGTGCCGCAAGGCCATCGGCGGAGAGCATCTGGTTATTCTTGTCTGCTTCGTTGCCCATGTGTTCCACACGAAAAACCCGCGCCAGCCCTGCCAGCGCGGGTTTCCCAAATCGATTTGCCGATACTACGGGAAAACGCTGGCTCGAAACATGATCCCGAAAGGTTGCAGCCCTTTCAGGTGAGATCATGCTTCTCACGATTCCTCAAGCTTTTCACGCGCCCATCCGGACGCGCGGAGCTTCAGGCTACAGCGCTTTCAAAAGCGTTCGGCGTTGTATCTTTCAGATATTCGAGCGCGACCTTCGCCTTGGCGACAAGTGCTGCGAATGCCTGCGGCTCATGGATGGCCATGTCCGACAAAACCTTGCGGTCGATTTCAATGCCGGCCTTGTTGAGGCCGTCGATGAAGCGGCCATAGGTCAGGCCGTGCTCATGCGCCGCAGCGTTGATACGCTGAATCCACAGCGCACGGAACGAGCGCTTGCGATTCTTGCGGTCGCGGTAGGCGTATTGCAGCGACTTTTCAACCGCCTGCTTGGCAATACGAATGGTGTTCTTGCGGCGGCCATAGAAGCCTTTGGCGGCTTTCAGGACTTTTTTGTGCTTGGCGTGCGAGGTGACGCCTCTTTTTACGCGTGCCATGTCATGATCTCCTTAAAACGCTGTCCAGACCGAGGCTCAAAGGCCGTTCGGCAGAAAATTCTTGATGATCTTCTTGGCGTCCGGTTCAGCCAGAACCATCGTGCCGCGAGCATCGCGAATGAACTTGTTGGAGCGCTTGATCATGCCGTGGCGCTTGCCGGCCGCAGCCGAAAGGACCTTGCCGGTCGCAGTGATCTTGAACCGCTTCTTGGCAGCGGATTTGGTCTTCATCTTGGGCATTTTGCTTATCCTTTACTGGTGCGCACAATTGCGCTTGTCTGGTGCTTCGGGCCGACCAAAGCCCGAAAAGCAAATCAAACCGCCACGGCATGCCCTGCCGGGCGGTTTTTCTGGAACCGCGGTGCTATACGGCAAAGCCGCGTGGCACGCAACACCCATCATGATTTTGCGCCATGTTCCCTCCAAGCCGGATCTTGTCGCCAATGTTCGAACCGCGAGCCTTGTGGCTGTTTCAAAACGCCAAAAAGCTTTGATCTCGCCAATTCGGTCCACCGTCGAACGCTGTCATTACGACAACCAAGACCAATTTCGCAGACATCTCGGCGGCTTCGTCTCGGCATAAAATTTCGCCCGCAGGCCTGAGATGAATATCTCAGGCCGCATTCTTGCGTGCCAGTCGCGCCTTGATGCTGGCCACATCGGCACGCGGTGTCGCGGCAAATAGTGTCTTGGTATAACTGTGCTGCGGATCGGAAAATACTGCGTTGCGAGACCCGTATTCGACAGCCTCGCCAAAATACATCACCATCACATCGTCGGCAATGTAGCGCACCACCGACAGGTCATGGCTGATGAAAATGTAAGTCAACTGGAATTCGTCCTGCAAGTCGGCCAGGAGGTTGAGAACTTGCGCCTGTACGGAAAGATCGAGTGCGGAAACCGGTTCATCCAGCACAAGCAGTCTGGGGTTAAGCATCAACGCGCGAGCAATGGCGATACGCTGACGCTGCCCACCGGAAAACATGTGCGGATAGCGGTTATAGTGTTCAGGGCCAAGTCCAACCTTTAGCAGCATCGCCATGGCAAGTTCGCGCCGCTCCTCGACCGGCTTCCCAGTATTGATGAGCAAGGGTTCGCCCAATATGTCACCGATCTTCTGGCGCGGATTGAGCGACCCGTAAGGATTTTGAAAGATGATCTGCACTTTGCGGCGCATCTCTTTCGACAGGTTACCCTTGGCAATATCAACCTGCTTTCCGTCTATGAAGAGTTCGCCAGATGTTGGCGCATCGATCATCGTGATGATGCGGGCGAGCGTGGATTTGCCGCAACCGCTTTCACCGACAATCGCCAAAGTCTTGCCCGTTTCAACGGAAAAATTGACGCCCTTGACCGCATGGACGGTTCTTTCTGCGGAAAACATGCCAGCGCGTACGCGGTAGTCGCGGACCAGATTTTTTCCTTCAACAACAGCACTCGTCATGACGCAGCACCGCCAGCGAGCGTTTCATCGGTAAAGTAGTCGGAAATCGTTGGCAGCCTGTCTCCCGTAGCATTGTCGGGCAGCGCCGAAAGAAGAGCCTTGGTGTAGCTGTTCTTCGGGTTTTCAAAGAGCGAGAGCACGTCGGCTTCCTCCATCTTGCGTCCCTGATACTGCACGATGACCCGGTCGGCGGTTTCGGCGACGACACCCATATTGTGAGTGATCATGATCAACCCCATGCCATGCTGGGCCTGAAGCCCGACCAGCAGATCGAGAATCTGTTTCTGGATGGTGACATCAAGCGCTGTCGTCGGTTCATCGGCGATCAGAAGTTTGGGATTGCAGGCGATGGCAATGGCGATCATCACGCGTTGGCATTGCCCGCCGGACATCTGGTGAGGATAGTGTCCAAGGCGTTCCGCAGGTTCGGGAATGCCGACCTGTTCGAACAATTCGATGGCCCGTGCACGGCGCTGCGCGCGCCCCATATTCATGTGGAAACGCAAGACTTCCTCAATCTGGAAACCGACAGTGAAGCATGGATTAAGGCTGGCCATCGGTTCCTGGAAGATCATCGCCATATCCTTGCCGACCAGTTTGCGCCGCTCAGCGATATTCAGCGAAAGCAGGTCGCGGCCATTGAACGCCATCCGATCGGCGGTCACGTTCGCCGTCCACGGCAACAATCCCATGACGGCAAGCATCGACACCGATTTGCCGGAGCCGGATTCACCAACGATTGCCAGCACCTCGCGCTCGTCCACGGCAAGGGAAACACTATCAACCGCACGGAACGGCCCGGTGGCGGTGGCGAATTCAACGACAAGGTTTTCAATCTCGAGAAGAGACATGCTTACGACCTCTTCAGCTTGGGGTCGAGCGCATCGCGCATGCCGTCGCCAACCAGATTGATGGCCAAAACGGTGACCAGAATGGCAATGCCGGGGAAGGTCACCACCCACCATGCGCGCAAGATGAATTCACGCGATTCGGCCAGCATGGTACCCCATTCGGGAGTTGGCGGTTGTGCGCCCATACCGAGGAAGCCAAGGGCGGCTGCATCGAGGATCGCATTGGAGAATGACAATGTCGCCTGAACGATCAGCGGCGCAAGGCAATTGGGCAGGATGGTAATAAACATCAGGCGCAATGGGCGCGCACCGGCCACGCGCGCAGCGACGACATATTCCTTGCCCTTCTCGGCCATCACGGCTGCGCGGGTCAACCGAACGAAATGCGGTTGATAGACGAGCGCAATCGCAATCATTGCGTTTAACAGCCCCGGCCCGAGAACGGCGACGAGAACAAGTGCCAGAAGCAGCGATGGGAAGGCCAGGATAATGTCCATGACCCGCATGATGGTGGTGTCGATCCAACCCCGGAAATAGCCCGCGATAACGCCAATGGTGATGCCAAATAGCAAGGCAACGGTTGTGACAATGACGCCGATGAACAGGGAATAGCGCGCGCCATAGAGCAGGCGCGAGAGCATATCGCGGCCAACTGCATCGGTTCCGAGCAAATAGTTGTAATTGCCGCCGATGTCCCAGAACGGCGGGATCAGTATGGCCTCACGGTTTTGCGCGATAGGCGAATAAGGTGCGATCAATGGCGCAAAGATTGCAACGAACACCAGCAATACGAATACTGCCAAGCCAATAACTGCACCGCGGCTTTCGGAAAAATAAAACCAGAATTCGGTGAGCCGCCCGACGCGGGCAGGTTCCGGTGTTGCGGGAATGGTCGTCGTTTCGGTCATGGCCGTCCCCTCAATGCCGGATGCGCGGATTGATCAGGCCGTAGAGCAAATCGACAGCAAGATTTACCAGCATGATGATGCCGGCAATGATCAGGAGACCGCTCTGGATGACGGGATAGTCACGCCGGAATACGGAATCGACCATCCATTTGCCGATGCCCGGCCACGAGAAAATCGTCTCGGTTAGTATCGCCCCTGCCATCAGCACCCCGACCTGCAATCCGATGGTCGTGATCACCGGGATCATGGCGTTGCGCAACGCATGCACGCCGATAACGCGAAACGGTGAAAGCCCCTTGGCGCGAGCGGTGCGAACATAGTCCTCGCCGAGCACTTCCAGCATTGCCGAACGTGTCTGGCGGGCGATGACGGCCAGCGGAATGGTGCCAAGCACGATGGTCGGCAAGATGAGATGGCTTACCGCCGACTTGAATGCACCCGCCTGACCTGAGAGGAGCGAATCGATCAACATGAAACCGGTAGTGGCCGGGAAAAAATACATGAGTGAAATGCGACCAGACACCGGGGTCCATTGTAAAACGCCGGAGAAAAGGATGATGAGCAGCAGGCCCCACCAAAAAATCGGCATGGAGTAGCCGACAAGTGCTGTTCCCATGATCGTCTGATCGTAAAACGAACCACGTTTGATGGCGGCGAAGATACCGGCAGGAATACCCAGGACGACAGCAAAAATAATTGCACAAAAGAGAGTTCCAGCGTCGCTGGAAAGAGCGCCAGAAACTGCTCGATGATCGGTTGTTTGGTGACGATCGAGTTGCCGAAATCGCCGTGCACAACACCCCAGAGATAATCCAGATATTGAATGACCAGCGGCCGGTCGAGGCCAAGCTGATGAGAGATCAAGGCATGGCGCGCGTCCGACATGACACGTTCGCCCGACATGAGCATGACCGGATCGCCCGGCAACAGGCGGATGAACGAGAATGCGATAATCGAGACCCCGATGAAAGTCGGGATCAGGACGGCGAGCCGCCCCAGGAGATACCGGAACATATGTAACCTTTACGCTCGGTGTTTCGACGCGCAGAGCTTACCTTGAATGCAATGGGGGCGCCCGTTTTGCGAACGCCCCCATGCAACAGGGTCAGGAGCGCTTATTCGGCAATATCAACGCCATCGAAACGATGATAACCGAGCGGATCCTGCACGTAGCCAGTCACCTTGTTCGACATAGGCATGAAGACCAGCGAATGGTCAAGCGTCGCCCAGGGCGCGTCTTTCTTGAACACCACCTGCGCTTCCTTGTAGAGCTTGGTGCGCTCGGCCTGGTCGGAAGTTTCCTTGGCCTTGGTCACGAGGTCGTCGAACTCCTTGTTACACCACTGCGCGCGGTTATTGCCGCCAACAGCATCGCAGCCGAGGAGTGTATCAAGGAAATTGTCCGGGTCGCCATTGTCGCCGGTCCAGCCGAGCATGACAGCGCCGTCACGATCCTTGGCCTTGGAAAGCTTCAGATACTCGGCCCATTCATAGGTAACGATCTCAACCTTGACGCCAACCTTGGCGAAATCGGACTGGATAAGCTCTGCTGCACGCCGCGCATTGAGCATATAAGGCCGTGCAACCGGCATCGCCCAGACCTTCATCGACAAGTCTTTGACGCCAGCGTCTTCCAGCATCTTTTTCGCCGCTTCGGGATCGTAGGTGTCATCCTTGATGCTGTCGTCATAGGACCACATTGTCGGCGGGATCGGATTCTTGGCGATCTTGGCAGCACCCTGGAACACCGAGTCGATGATCGCCTGCTTGTTGATCGCCTTGTTGAGCGCCTTGCGGACTTCCGGCTTGTCAAACGGAGCCTGCGTGGTGTTGTAAGCCAGATAGGCCACGTTCAGGCCTTCTTGTTCGACCACCTTCAAATTCGGGTCAGCCTTGATGCCTTCGACATCAGCCGCATTCGGATACGGCATGATTTGGCATTCACCAGCCTTGAGCTTTTGAAGGCGCACAGCTGCATCGGTGGTAATTGCAAAGACCAGATCGTCGATCTTTTCCTTGCCTGCCCAATAGTCCGGATTGGCTTTGTAGCGGATGACAGCGTCCTGCTGATAGGCAACAAACTGGAATGGACCTGTGCCAAGCGGCATCTGGTTCATCTGGTCCTTCTTGCCGTCGGCGTCGAGCTTGTCGGCGTATTCTTTCGACAGGATCGATGCGAAATCCATCGCCAGATCGGCAACGAACGGCGCTTCGGGGCGGTTGAGTACAAACTTGACGGTCATATCATCGACCTTCTCGATCGACTTGATCAGATCAGGAAAGCCCATGCCGGCCGCATATTCCCAGCTTGCGCCATTGATGTACTGGTTCCACGGATTGTCGCTTTTCAACTGACGCTCGAACGAGAAAATGACATCGTCAGCGTTCATGTCGCGGGTTGGAGTGAAGAAATCGGTCGTCTGGAATTTGACGCCGGGACGAAGCTTGAACGTGTACTCCAGACCGTCGTCCGATACGTTCCAGCTCTCGGCGAGACCCGCCTCCACTTCGGTGCTGCCGTGCTTGAATTCGACCAGACGATTGTAGACCGTGCGCGATGCAGCGTCGAAAGTAGTGCCCGCTGTATAAAGAGCAGGATCAAAACCTTCCGGCGACCCTTCCGAGCAATAGACCAGCGTCTTGGCGCTAACCGCGCCGCTCAGGACGGTCGCGGCAAGCAATGCAGCCGCAAAAGTCAGTTTCTTTTTCATTGATCACTCCCTGATGTTTTTCAAGCCTTCTGTCAGGCTTGCGAAGCGCGCATATAAGCACCGTTTCTCCAGCTTTGGAACTCCTCGTTTGCCTACCCTAAGGGAAGCAGAAAAAATCTCGAAATCGTCGAGACCGAATATTGGAAAGAACAGTCGCACGGATTGGCATTGCGCCTGCCTCGTTTCATGCAACAAATGTGGGCGATCCGAAAAAACCCGTGGCCATGCCGCAAGGGCAAGACTTGCATGGTCGAGAATTGTCGCCATAGATACCATATAGCTGGGAGATCCAGATACTCCGCGACCGGTGCCAAAGGCGGTTCCGGCCAGGTCAAACCCGGTTACGAGGATTTGGCAGGCAAATAGTCGAGGGTTTGAAACCGCGCAGCCATGGGAGGCAGCATTGGCCAAGACAATCAAGACACCGCAAAAGGCGAAGCCCAAAGCGAGCAACGCACCAGAGGCAGTCACAAGCAAAGCCGGTTCAAAAAGCGCGCCGAGCAAGTCGGCCAAAGCTGGCGGCTCAACCGTTGCCACCTCGAAAGCGCGAGCAACGGCTGCCAATCCTGCACCCAAGGGAACAGGCAAGAAACCGGCCGGCTCAAACAAGAAGGCCACAACCAAGACAAGCTCTACAAAGACAAGCCCCGCAAAGACGCCTGCGAGCACAGGCAAGGTTCGGGCATCGAAGCCTGCTTCCAGCCCCGGTGCTGCTCCTGAATCAGCGGCACGGAACAAACCGTGGTTAGCGAGCTATCCGAAAGACATGCCGACGGAAATCGGCGCTCTGCCGTCCAGTTCGATTGGAGAATTGTTGAGTGGTGCGTGCAAGCGGTTCGCAGGCCAGCCTGCTTTTACCTGCATGGACAAGACATTGAACTTCGCCGAAGTCGAGCGCGCTTCATCGGAACTTGCGGCTTACCTGCAATCGAAAGGACTGCAGAAGGGCGCGCGCGTTGCGCTCATGATGCCGAACGTCCTCCAGTACCCCATCGCGATGATGGCGGTGTTGCGCGCCGGGTTTGTCGTGGTCAACGTCAACCCGCTCTATACGCCGCGAGAACTTGCACACCAATTGAAGGACTCGGGGGCCGAAGCTATCATTATCCTCGAGAATTTCGCCGGCACCTTGCAGGCCGTGATTGGCCAGACATCCGTCAAACACGTCATTGTTGCGTCGATGGGTGACATGCTCGGCACCGTCAAGGGCACCATCGTCAACTTCGTGGTGCGGCGCGTCAAAAACATGGTTCCGGCATGGTCATTGCCCGGGCATATCGGGTTCAATGCCGCGTTGAAGGCCGGGGCCGGCCTTGCTTTCAAGCCGGTCAACGTTACGCCCGAAGACGTCGCATTCCTTCAATATACCGGCGGCACGACGGGCGTTTCCAAAGGTGCAACGCTTCTTCATCGCAATGTTTTGGCCAATGTTGCCCAACTCGCGCTGTGGATCGAGGACGCCTATATCGTCAAGCCGAAGCCTGCTCACCTTACATATTTATGCGCGTTGCCACTTTATCATATTTTCGCGCTGACGGTGAATGCGTTGATGGGCATGCAGCAAGGTGCCCACAACATCCTGATTCCCAACCCGCGCGACATTCCAGGCTTTGTGAAAGAACTGCGAAAATACCAGATCAACATCTTTCCGGGGCTCAATACCCTGTTCAATGCGCTCATGAACAATGAAGATTTTCGCAAGCTCGACTTCAGCCCGTTGATCCTCAGCCTTGGTGGAGGAATGGCCGTGCAAAAGAGTGTGGCCGACAGTTGGAAGGGGTTGACCGGAAATCATATAACCGAAGGGTACGGCCTGTCCGAAACCTCGCCTGTTGCGACCGCCAATAAATGCAGCTCGCCAGACTTCACCGGCACGATTGGATTGCCATTGCCATCGACTGAAATCGCCATCCGCGACGATGACGATATCAATCTGGCGCTCGGCGAAGTCGGTGAAATATGTATCAAGGGCCCGCAGGTTATGGACGGTTACTGGAACCGGCCAGGCGAGACTGCCAAAGTGATGACCAGTGACGGCTTCTTCAAGTCGGGCGACATGGGGTTCATGGATGAATCTGGCTTCACCAAGATCGTTGATCGCAAAAAGGATATGATCCTTGTCTCCGGTTTCAACGTCTACCCGAACGAATTGGAAGAAGTGGTGGCACACCATCCCGGCGTTCTTGAAGTCGCCGCGATCGGTGTTGCGGACGCGCATTCGGGAGAGGTTCCTAAACTCTTCGTGGTGAAGAAAGACCCTGACCTCACGGATGAAATGCTTATGGCTTACTGCCGAGAAAACCTGACCGGCTATAAGCGCCCCAAGCACATTGAGTTTCGGGCTGAATTACCCAAAACACCAGTCGGAAAGATTCTGCGGCGCGAATTGCGCGAATAGATGGGGTGACGACAGAACGTGAAGCCACACCGACCGTGCCAGCTTTGCGGCCATGATCGGCGCGAGATCTTATTGATCCACCTTGTCGTGCGTCTCCTACCGATGCGCCTCAAAGGCAAACACACCGCTTTTTTTCAGCATCGCGGCATCTTTAGCGCAACCGAAATCCGTAACCGCATACTTTGCGATCAGGCGAAGCCGCTCGGTAGGTAAGTAAGCCCTGCCGGGGTCTCCAACCAACACGGTGCAATTGGCAGCCAGGCAACGATCGAGAAACCCTGTGACCTGCCGTGCAAGTTCCTGCCCATAGAAGAGGTCACCGACTGCCACAATATCAACCGGTGGCGGATCGGCGAGGGTAATGTCGGCACCTATGGTTGTGATAGTCGTGATATTCTGCGCCGCATTGAGTTCCAGTGCTACCAGGGCATGATGATTAATCTCGGCAGCGGTTACTGAGGCGGCTCCCGCCATCGCAGCCGCTATGGCCACAATACCGGACCCGGCACCGAGATCGAGTACACGACGCCCCCGAACCGCCTGTGGTTGGTCGATAAAGTGGCGGGCAAGTGCCGCGCCACCTGCCCAGACATAGGCCCAGTAAGGCGTTTCGCTGGCATCAGGACCATCGAGACGCCAAAGGTTGCTGGTCGAATGTGCCAGATGGAGACAGATCTCGGGAACAGAAGGCGCAGCTATGGCAGGCATGTTTGCCAGAATGAACGCTTGCACCTCGGCATGGGTAAAGGTGCAGCGCTTTTGCGTGTCGCCAGCAGTCGTGATTTTTTTGGCGATTTCAACTCACCCATTCTATCGTTTGTTGCTGGATAAATCGGGGGCGGTCTCTAAACCCGCTCCAGTACAAGGGCGATACCTTGCCCGACCCCAATGCACATCGTGCATAGGGCGCGTTGGAGCTTTGTCTCTTGCAATTCCAGAGCTGCAGTTAGTGCAAGCCGAATTCGGACATTCCAAGCGGGTGGCCGAGCGCAATCGCGCCACCGTTGGGGTTCACATAGGGTGCATCATCGGCCACGCCGAGGATGCGCAGAACAGCAAGCCCTTGCGCCGCAAACGCTTCGTTGAGTTCGATGATATCGATATCCGTGATCGAGTACCCCAATCGGCTCAACAGTTTCTTTGAAGCAGGTGCTGGTCCTATACCCATTATTCTCGGAGTGACGCCAGTGGTTGCCATACCGACAATGCGCGCGCGGGCTTTCAGGCTGTATTTGGCAACGGCCGCTTCAGAAGCAATGATAAGGGCACCGGCCCCATCATTGACCCCGGACGCATTGCCAGCCGTTACAGAACCATTCTGCCGAAATGGCGTGGGAAGGGCAGCGAGCTTCTCGAGAGATGACAGGCGCGGATGTTCGTCCGTATCGAAGACGATATCTTCACCACGTTTTTGAGGAATGATTATCGGGGAGATTTCTTTGGCCAGCCGACCGTTCTTGATGGCCTTGTCAGCTCGTTCCTGACTACGCAGAGCGAACGCGTCTTGATCTTCGCGGCTGATGTCGAAGTCGTGGGCTACGTTTTCTGCGGTTTCCGGCATTGAGTCCGTGCCATATTGCGATTTGAATGCCTTGTTCACAAATCGCCAGCCAATCGTGGTGTCATAAATTTCAGCGTTGCGCGAAAATCCCGTTTCCGCCTTTGGCAAGACGAATGGGGCGCGGCTCATGCTCTCCACGCCACAGGCAATGATGATATCAGCCTCGCCCGATTTGATCGCCCGAGCCGCCGTGCCAATGGCATCGAGACCTGAGCCGCATAATCTGTTCAGTGTGGTAGCTGGAACAGTGTCAGGCAGGCCAGCAAGGAGGCCGCCAAAGCGCCCGACATTACGATTGTCTTCTCCTGCCTGATTGGCGCAACCGGCAATGATGTCGTCAATAGCCTCCAGATCCAGTTGGAGAGCGGCCGCGACGGCGGCTTTTATCACATGCGCCAACATGTCATCCGGTCTGACGGGAGCCAAAGCACCCCCAAATCGGCCGATTGCCGTTCGCGTGCCTTCGCAAATAAATGCTTCCGTCATATTCGACTGTCCTCTTCAAGGAATAGCTCTTCTATCGTTGAGCTGTGGTCATGAAAAGGCCTCCTGCGTCGTAGCGTCGGTTGTGTATTATTCCGAAGCGCTTTGAGGGACCCAATGATGTCGTCGACGCCGGAAGATTCAGACAGATGAGCGATCAATCCTACTGGCAACGTCAATCCGGTCTCACGGACGGGTTGGGGTGACGGCTTCAGCCTGCACGCGCCAAATGGCCAAGCACATGGCTGACCAACCTGCCAACGACTGTCGCCGACATGTCGTTGATATCGGCGTTCGGCTGGAATTCCACAATCGAGAAACCGGCCAGCTTCCTGCCGCTTATCGCGGCTTGAATCAATCCGGTCATTTCGTCGAAAGTGAAACCGCCGGGAGACAAGGCGTTGACGCTTGGGCAAGTTCCAGGATCCATTGCATCGCAATCAATGTGAATGAGCAGTGTTCCGCCTCGCGGAATCATATCGGCTACCGCAGCCATGCCAAGGCGGCGGGCTTCGCTCACGGTAACCAAATGCGAACCCCAGGCCGTCGCCGCCTCGACTTCAGCGCGACGCGCGCTGCCGACCGCACGAATGCCGACCTGGGTCATGGAAGCGACGGATGCCAGTTCCGACGCGCGTCGCATGGTGCTGGAATAACCGAACCTCTCGCTACCAACGTCCTGGCGCCAATCGATATGTGCATCGATCTGCAAAATGTGAAGCGGTTCGCCGCCGTCGAGACCATGCATGAAGGGGATGGCAACAGAATCATCGCCTCCTATCAGCAGTGGAACGGCACCGGTAGCACGAACGGCGCGCGTTACGGTTTCGATGTTGCGCCGGTTCGTTTCGGCATCGTCATGCGAAGTCGCAACATCGCCAAGATCGAAGGCTTGCAACGCCCCTTCGTTCAACAACGGCCCGTCAAAATCAAAATCCCAATGATCTATGTCGAGCGATGCCGCCGTGATCGCCCGCCTTACAGCGTCCGGTCCTGTCTCGGCACCATCATCAGGGACGAAAGGCGTGTAGGGCGTGCCATGAACAGCCCCAAAGATTGCGGCTGATCCAGCGGTTGGTGCTGCTGCCGCCTGTATTCCGAGGAAAGTCTGGTGTCTGGGAACAAGCAATTCGGTGAGCATTGGGATAGCGGCGTCGGTAGTGGCCATGGGTGCTGTCACGTTGTTTCACGTTACGGATTGCCAGTAAGAGTGAGGATGTCAGATTTTGCCATCAGCGACAAGAACCACCTCTTCCCGTTAGGCAGTCTGGAATTTTGTGTACGAGGCTGGTTGTGGCGATACGCCATCAAGTTCCGGCAACTCTAACAATTGACGAACTCTGGCGTCAGTAATTCCCCTTCACGCGTTCTTTGGTCGGATCGAAATGCGGGAAGGCAACGACGGTCGCCTTCAGGCGTTTCTGATCACCATCGAGGCGACCGATCTCAACACTCTTGCCTATCTCCGCATGGGTTACATCAAGGCGCGCCAGCGCGATAACCTTGCCGAGAATTGGTGATTTTACTGCCGAAGTGACGATACCGATCTGCGGCTTGCCGACATGAACGCAATCGCCCGGCGTTGGCACCACGCCGCCCTCGAGATCGAGCCCGACCAGTTTCTTCTGTGGATGTGCCTTGCGCTGTTCCAGCGCAGCACGGCCGATGAAATCGTCGGTCTTGGATTTCAGTGGCACGGCAAAACCGATCCCGGCCTCCATCGGGTCGGTCTGGTCGTCGAACTCGGAACCGGCGAAGATCAGCCCGGACTCGATCCTCAGCATGTTCAACGCCTCGAGCCCCAGTGGGATCATCCCCTTTGGTTCGCCTGCTGCCCAGACCGCATCGAAAACCGCCTCCGCATCCTTTGGATGGCAAAAGACCTCGTAGCCAAGCTCACCCGAATAGCCGGTGCGGCTGACCACGACTGCGGGGCCGTGAAAATCGCCAAGCCGCCCGATCGTCAACCGGAACCAACCCAGTTCTTCAACCGTTGGCTGCGCCGGCGGTGTCCAGATCATTTGCTTCAGGATCTCGCGCGACAGCGGCCCCTGGACCGCGATGTTGCAATGGTGATCGGTCGAGACACGGACCCAGGCATTCAGTCCCCGCTCCTCGGCCTGCTTCCTGAGCCACAAGCCCGACTGGTCGTTGCCGCCGATCCAGCGGAAATTTGTCTCACCCAGCCGGAAGACCGTGCCGTCGTCGATCATGCCGCCATGATCGTAGCACATCGCGGTGTAGACGATGCCTCCAACCGGCAGCTTCTTTATATCGCGGGTCACGCAAAGCTGCATCAGCGCCTCGGCATCTGGGCCGGTCACTTCGTATTTGCGCAGCGGGCTGAGGTCCATCACCACGGCCTTTTCCCGTGCCGCCCAGTATTCGGCGACCGCCCCGTGATTGGTCATGTTCTGCGGCAGCCAGTAGCCGGCATATTCGACAAAGTTGCGCGTGTGGCGTGCGAAGCAGTCGTGGAACCCGGTTTTCTTCGTTTCTTCCAAGTCAGCCCCCGGTGTTTTGCGCCATCCAATCGAGCGCTTGAAGTCTTCGGTCTTGTCATACACACGCAGCTGGATGTCGGTGGGGTTCCAGCCATTCGCGGGATCGACGTCGCACGGACAGGCGGTCGAGACGCACACAAGATCGGTCAGTGCGCGCAAGAGGACGTAGTCGCCCGGTCGCGACCATGGATCGTCCATGCCGATCGCATGAGTATCGTCCAAAAGCGTGTTGAAGAAGAAATTGATCGCTGGCCAGCCACCGCGCGGACGCATGCCGAACGCTGCCAGTTCCCGGTTGATATTGTCCGAGCAGTTGACATGGCCGGGATAGCCGAGATCTTCGTAATAGCGCGCGGTGCAAGCCAGCCCGAACGTGTCATGGCGCCCCACCGTGTCCTGCACGATCTCCACCAGAGGTTCATGGTCGACGGAGAAGTATTTCGCATGCAGCCCCGGCATCGGATAGAGTGAACCCATCAATGAGCGCGTCGTCGTCGGGTCGATCTCGCGCTCCAGCCCATTGTCGAGCGCGCGCCGCGAGAAAGCCTGAAAATCCGAACATTCCCGCCCCTGCACGTCGAGGATCTGGATATATTGCCCCGCCTTGACTTCATAAGGCTTGGCTTCGCCCGGACGGATATTGGCGTCGAGAAGCGGGTCGGCCAAAGGGTCGGGCGGCAAAAACCCGCCCTTGGCATTTGGCAGCACCGCGCGGCGCACATAGAGCACCACCTCGGTCGGTGCCCATTGCTCGTGTGGTTCCATCGGCCCGCCTGCGGCGCAGACGATCAAAAGCCCATCCTGCGAGGCGGTAAAGGTCGCCATGTCGCCAGCGCGCGAGCCTTCCTCAAAGACCAAAGTGCCGTCGGCGTTACCAAGATCGAAGCCTGATTTTTCGAGCGCCCGAACCACGTTCTTGCCCGAAGGATCGCGCAGCAAGGCCGCCTTCAGTCCGGCCGGGTCGCGCCCGCCTCGAGCCCCGATCATCGCGGCATCCGAACGCCCGTCCGGCGCAAAGAACACCATCTCGACCGGTTGCAGGCCCTCGCGATCCTGAATGGTGATTTCGTCGCCTTTCTGGATCGCGACCGCACGGCTGCCTCCGCCGGGCACCGGGTGGCGCTCAACCCCGGCTGGCAGCACCGGCAGGCCGGGAACTAAAACGCCGGCACGTTCGAACGGCGTCTCGAAGACGGATTGAACATTCACGACAGTGCCTCCAATTTGCTGGTCCCCTCCGACGAGAGCGGGCTATGCACGATGTTGCGAGCCAGACCGGCGAAGGTAGCAAGCGCGGCTGATTGTAGCGGCCGCAGCCCCTGGATCACGCCGATTTGGCAATATCCGCTTCGGGCTCGATCTTAAGATAGGCCTCCAGAGAATCGTCCAGCGCGTCTTTCCACGGCGTATGATGCAGTGGTGCCATTGTACCGGTGATGACCGAGCGGTAACAGTTGTTGCGAAAACCCATAATGTCCTGTTTCTTGTGGTCCTTCCACTTGAAGAATGCGTCGCAGGCGCCGTCGACATCGAAGCTTGGATAATCGGTCTCCGCAATCAGTTCCTTGACGTAATCACCCTGATACTGGATCGCGTCGTGCGCATCTTCACCGGCGTCCTCTTCAGCAACGCGCGTCTCGATATCCTTCATCAATGCCGCTTTGTCGGTCGGAATCTTGATCTTGCCCATGATCGCATCGCGCACCCACCAGGCCTGCGCGTCGAACATGTTGAAGGTGAACCACTGGTCCTGCATCCCGAGATAGAAAAGATCAGGGTTATGCACATAGGCGACACCCTTATAAAGGTCCGCCGTCGCCAGCCGATTGGCAGTGCGCAGACGTAGATCGTCGGGCAGGAACGAGAAATGGTGCTTGTATCCGGTGCAAAGGATGACCGCATCGACCTTGGTGGTCGATCCGTCCTTGAAGGTCGCGATATTGCCCTCGACCTTCTGGAGTAACGGCACCTCTTTCCAGTTGGCTGGCCATTTGAAGCCCATGGGTGCCGTGCGGTAGCTGACCGTTACGGATTTGCAGCCGTATTTCCAGCATTGCGAGCCGATATCCTCGGCTGAATAGCTGGTGCCGATCACCAAGAGGTCCTTGCCGGCGAATTCGCGTGCATCGCGAAAATCGTGCGCATGAAGAACGCGGCCGTTGAATGTCTCAAATCCAGTGAACTGCGGCACGTTCGGCGTCGAGAAATGGCCCGATGCCACGATGACGTGATCGAATTCCTCATCATAGAGGCGGTCCTTGGGAAGATCATGCGCGGTGACTGTAAACTTGCCTGTGGCCTTGTCGTGGCTGACATTGCGGACTGCGGTCGAGAACCGGATTTTGTCGCGCACGCCTGCCTTTTTAACCCGGCCCTCGATATAGTCGAAAAGCACTGCACGCGGCGGGTAGGATGCGATCTGGCGGCCAAAGTGCTCCTCGAAGGAATAGTCGGCGAACTCCAGCCCTTCTTTGGGGCCGTTCGACCAGAGGTAGCGATACATCGACCCGTGCACCGGCTCTCCGTATTCATCAAGGCCAGTACGCCAGGTGTAATTCCACAGCCCACCCCAGTTGGACTGCTTTTCGAAGCAGACTATGTCCGGTATGGCCTCGCCGTTGTGAGCAGCCGACTGAAAAGCCCGCAACTGCGCCAAGCCGGACGGACCGGCACCAATGATCGCCACGCGTTTCTTCATTTCCGCTCCTCCTCATATAGACCAATTCGCATATCTGGTTCTTTTGGTTTGGACCAGTTTGACGAATTGGTTGGCCATCTGTCAATAAAATCTTCTGCCTGACAGTGATATTTTTTACGAATTTGCTCCACAAATGAAAAAAACCAAGTAATCTCGCGCACATGACTTCTGCAAGTTTCGCGCATAGGTTGGCCGTAAAAGGGGCGCTTCCCCGGTTAACCGCCGGATTCGCCGACACAATCAACATTGGTTTCATGGCCCCCTTGACCGGTCCAGTCCAATCATGGGGACTTCCCGGACTGAACGGCTGTCAAATCTGGGCGGACAGCATCAACCGGAAGGGCGGCCTGCATCTGGGTGGGAGCCGACACAATATCAAACTCATTCCCTTTGATTGCGAGTATGACGCAAAGCTGGCTATGGAGGGGGTTCGCAAGCTGGTGCAGGAGCATGACGTCAAGCTGTTGCTTGCACTGGGTGGCGACACATTATCTCCGGTGATGGATTATCTGACCGACCGCAAGGTTTTGACGGCGACCCTTCTCCCAAGTGATCTGTCACCCGATACGCCCTATCTGATCGCGCCGAGCGAATTGCATCCGATCTATAACGTCACCGGCGTCGACTGGCTGGCGCGAAACAGGCCCGGCTTGCGTCGTGCTGCCCTTTGCAGCCAGACCGACGCGCTCGGTCTGCCTTCGCTGGCCACCTATCGGGCGGCATTCGCTGCTGCTGATATCGACGTGGTCAAGGAGATCCGCTACGATCCCCAGACCTCTGATCCGGTCGATATGGTCGGCGCGATGATGGCTGAGAACCCGGATATCCTGTGCTGGTGCACCAGCTACACGCCTATGGTTCATGCCTTGACCGAGGCGGCTTTTGCGGCGGGCTTCAAGGGGCAGCTTCTGTCCTGCACGCTCGATTCCTATCCACGCCTGGTCAAGCGCACGTCGCGCACCTTCATGGACGGCTTCGTCTTCCAGTTCCCCGATTTCGACGACCCCGCACTTGCCGAAAAGGCCTTCTTCTTCAACCGCCCCAAGGACTTCTATGACGAATACCAGCGTCTCTTTCCGGGCAGCTGGAGTGCGGTGTCGTGGGAATATGTCGCGATTCTCGATATTTGGCATTCGGCCGCCGAGCGGGCAGGCAGCGTCACGCCTATCTCGGTCCTCGCCGCGATGAAGCAATCCGGCAAGGTCATGCATGCCTTCGGCCCGGCAAAGTGGTGGGGTGCGGAAATCTTCGGTATCAACAATGCGCTGGTTGGCGACTGGCCCGTCGTGGAAATCCGGGGCGGCAAGGCCCGAATCCTCGAATTCGGGTCGATCCCGGATTGGTTGGAGAAAAACGGTGCACTGCTCAAGGGGCAGATGATCGAGCTTGGCCAGATGTGGGATCAGCGCCAGACCCGCGCCGGCGGCAAAACGGCTCTGGCGCGGCGTAGCCTATAGACTCACACGTCCTGCAACAGCAGCTTTTGTTCCTCGATCAGGTGCAACTTGATGAACTCCACCGCAGCCTCGATGTCGCGCGAGGCGATCGCGTTGAACAGCGTATTGTAGCGTTGCTGATAGTCGCCGATGCGTTTCGGCGTCAGATACCGGCGCAGCAGCGCGGCACGGAAATTTTGGCGACAGGCGTCGATTGCCAGTTCGTAGCACGCCGCCAAGAGCGGGTTGCCGGTGCCTTCGGCGATCTGGCGATAGAGTTCTTCTTCCTGCCGGACAAAGGCGGTCACATCGGTACGCACCGCCTCCATCCGCGACAATGTCTCGCCAAGAGCTTCGATATGGCGTGGTGTCATGTTGATGATTGCCAGCCGGACCATCTCGGGTTCAAGAATGCCGCGCACCACGAGATGATTGAGCGGACTGATATTCGAGGCGAGCGCCGACGGTGCCGTGTTGCTCTGCGGCTCGGATCGATACGTCACGAAACTGCCGCTGCCAGCGCGACGGCGAATCACCCGCCGACTTTCGAGCACGTCGAGCGCCTCGCGCACCGTATTGCGTGCGACACCCAGTTCGGCGGCCAGCGTGCGTTCCGATGGCAATCTCTCGTCGATCACGTAATCTTCCGATTCGATGCGCGAGAAGATCGCGTCGATGACGGACTGCACCGTCGCACCGATTGTGCTGTCAGAGTTGTCCAATGCCTTTGAGGCGGTCAGATGCGTGTTCATGGACGGAATCCCAATTTGGTGCTGCAAAGTTAACCAGATAAGCGAATTCACCACAATATAGCACAGGGCAGGGAACCAGTTCGCGCAACTGGCTCGTTTCGGTATAGATCCGGTTGGATATTGGGTCGAAGTAATCGAATTCAGGAATATCGGGATTTCTCAATTATCTTCAATAGCTTGATGACATGCACCGCTTGGGAGATTGCCGAGTACCAAAAAATTTTACCCGTATGGAACAGAATTTCTTGTTAGGAAAAAGACCATATGCTAGCATTTGGTTGCGTAGTCGATCCAATTTACATGAACTGGTCCAGTAGAAACCGGAAATTGGATTGAAAATCGCATCCGAGAGGACAGGCCCGCCGCGACACTTCCGTGAGCGGGTTCCATAATGGGAGAAGCAGATGATCACGAATTTTCACCGTTCCGGCTTCAGCCGCCGTTTCTTTCTCAAGGCCACCGCGCTCGGGACACTTGCCGCGGGCTTTCCGCGTGTCGCGACCGCAGCCGGCGGCACGATCAAAATCGGGTTCCTCGCGCCATTGACCGGATCTGTCGCGGCCTGGGGCAAGCCTGGTCTCGAAGGCTGTCAAATCTGGGCCGAGCGGACGAATGCCGCAGGAGGTGTCAAGCTTGGAGACGAAAGCTTCAACATAGAGTTCGTTTCCTATGACAATGAATACGACCCGGGCAAGGCACGCACTGGTGCCACCAAACTGATCCGTGAGGATAAGGTCAGCTTCATCATGATGTTGGGCGGCGATACATGGCCCGGCGTACAGCCCGTGGCCGAAAAGACCGGAATGCTGTTTTCAACGCTTCTGCCGTCCGATCTCTCGCCCGACACCACGACCTTGATTGCGCCCGCCGAAGTTCATCCGATCTATAATGTCACTGGTGTCGAATGGCTGGCCGAAAATCGCCCAGACTTGAAGACCGCCGTGATGTGCGCGCAAGACGATGCACTCGGCCTGCCATCTATCGCGACCTACCTTGCCGCATTCGAAGCGGCAGGCATCGAAATGCTGGATGAGCCGCTGCTTTTCGACCCGGCCACTACCGATTTTGCGCCGGTTGTCACGCGTCTTCTGGCCAAGAACCCGCAGATCGTCTGCCTCGACACATGCTATTCGGACTATGTCCACCCCATTGCGGAGCAACTGTTCCAGCAGGCCTTTAAAGGGCAGATCATCTCATGCACTGCGGATTTCTATGATCAGATAATCGCCAGGACATCCAAAGAATTTGTGGAGGGGTTCATCTTCCAGTTCCCGGATTTCGACGATCCGGCCATGAACGCCGACAACGTCAACTTTGAAGATCCGAACGGCTTTTACGCGGAGTACAACAAGCGTCATCCTGGCGAATGGGGAGCGGTCAGCTGGGAATATGCCTCAATCATGGATTTATGGAAGGCAGGGGCCGAAAAGGCGGGCTCGGCGGAACCTGAAGCAGTTCTCGCCGCGATGAAGGACGGCGGCAAGGGCAAGCATGCCTTCGGCGAGGCCGAATGGTGGGGTGAGGAGCTGTTCGGCATTTCCAACGCATTGGTTGGTAACTGGCCTGTCGTTGCAATCGAGAATGGCAAGGCCGTCATCAAGGAATTCCGGTCGATCCCCGCCTGGTATGACAAGCACGGCGAGTTGCTGAGGAAGCATATGACCGATTACGGCCAGATGTGGAATCAGCGCACCTGACCCACGTGCCCGGCGCGGCACGAAATCCGCTTTCGTGCCGTCCAATTCATCCGACTGGGAGGAACTGATGCTGGAAATCCTGGCACAGACTGGGTTCAATGCCCTCTACGCGGCCAGCTATATATCGCTTGTCGCGGTGGGGCTGGTCCTGATTTTCGGCGTCATGGGGGTCGTGAATTTCGCCCATGGCGAATTGTTCATGGCAGGCGCATATGTGGTTGTCGCCACATATGCCGACCTGCATATGCCGTTCATTATGGCAGTCGCTATCGGACTTGCCTTCGTCGGGGCACTTGGCCTGCTGATGGAGCGCGCGCTGTTTCGCCCCTTGCGTGACAATCCCTTGGGTGGGCTGGTCGCGTCGATCGGCTTCCTGATGATCCTGCAATCGTCGGCGATCATGGGTTTCGGTGTACGAATGGCGCACATCCCGCCGGTGACGCAGGAGGTCATATCCTTTGCCGATAAGGTCCACCTGCCGGTGGCGCGGCTTTACGTCATCGTCGCTGCGGTGGTTCTGCTTTCCGCGCTCTGGTTCTTCCTCAAGCGGACACGATTTGGCTGGGCGTTGCGGGCGTCGGCGCAAGACCCGGAGGCGGCTTCCCTACAGGGCATCTCAATCAACCAGACGGCGCGAATTGCCATGTTCATCGGCGCAGGCCTTGCAGGCGTCGCCGGTGCACTAACCGCACCGCTGGTATCAGTGAACCCGTTCATGGGGCATTCGGTCATCGTGACCGCGTTCATTGTGATCATCGTTGGCGGCGTGGGATCATTGGAGGGCGCGATCATCGCCTCGGTGGCCTACGCCATCATCAACACTGTCGTCACGACATTCTGGGACGGCGTTCTGGCCGATATTGTGGGTTTGACCCTCATGCTGCTGGTACTCGTCGTCAGGCCCACCGGTCTAATGGGGAGTGCTGATCGTGCCTAAACTGTTAGTTTGGCTGGCGCTGCTCGTCGGTATCATCTTTGCGCCGTACCTCCTCAGCTTTTCGCAGCAGGAGATACTTGTCTACCTCACGATCAATGTCTTGTTGGTAACGTCTTACCGTCTCATGACGCTAACCGGCGAATGGTCGCTCGCGCATGTGGTCATCATGGGGGTCGGTGCCTACGCATCAGCGCTTGTGTCGAAGTCATTCGGTGTACCGGTTCCGATATCGATCCTGCTCGGCGGGGTCTGCTCCAGCTTGATCGCCTTAGTGCTGAGCATGCCCCTTTTCCGGATGAAAGGCTTTTATTTCCTGATCGGCAGTTTTGCCGCGGGTGAGGTCATTCGCCTCCTTTGGAAGCGGTTTCGTGAACCCTTCGGTGGTCCGAAGGGCATAAAGGGCATCGACCCGATGCCCGACTTCTCACTTGGCTTCTATCATTTCGATTTCTTCGAGCCGATCAGCTATTTCTACTTCGCTGTGGCCGTCGTGGCCGTGTGTCTCTGGATTTTATGGCGTATCGAAAAATCGCCGGTCGGTCTGACCTTCCATGCGATCCATTGGCAGGACAAGCTTGCCCAGGCAGCCGGTGTCAATGTGCGCGCCTACCGGACATTGGCCTTCACCATCGCCAGTGGTTTCGCGGGCATCAGCGGTGCCCTGATGGCGCACTATGTCGGCACCATCAACCCCAATGGCTTTGACGTCGAAGTGATGGTCTTTGTGCTGACCTGGGCCATTGTCGGAGGGACCGGCACATTCTATGGTCCGATACTCGGCTGCGTCGTGCTGACGGTGCTGAATGAAGTCGTCTTGCGCGAACTTGGCTTCGAGCAGATGCGGCCGATGATCTATGGCCTGATCCTGATCCTGTCGATACTGTTCATGCCGAAAGGGCTCGAAAGCCTGGTCCAGAAATTCTCGCAACGCCGCAAGGCGGCGATCCCCGTCGAAAGGACCGCCGAATGAGCAAACTTCTGGAAGTCGATAACCTGACGATGAAGTTCGGTGGGCTGACCGCCATCGACGCGCTGAGCTTCAAGGTCGATCAAGGCACGATCCACGGACTTATCGGCCCGAACGGCGCTGGAAAGACCACCACGTTCAACGCCATCTCGGGCTTTTACAATCCGACATCAGGCGAGGTCAGATTACGGGGTGAAACCATCTCGGGTCTCAAGATGCACGAAGTGGCCCGGCGCGGTGTTGTCCGCACCTTCCAGCACTCGACGCTGTTTGGCGAGTTGACCGTACTGGAGAATGCGCTTGTCGGCACCCATATGCCGTTCCGCCCGAACATCTTTGCCGCTATCATCGGATACAACCGCGATGGCCGGCACGGGGCGGAAACAAGAGCCCGCGAGGCGCTGGACTTCTTCGGGTTGGGTCATCTGGCCGATACGCGAGCGGGCGATCTGTCGCACGGTCACCAGCGCGCACTTGGGATGGCAGTAGCCTATGCCCCGCATCCCGATGTGATCCTCCTCGATGAACCCTTCACCGGTATGAACCCGGAAGAAACGCGGCAGATGATGGATCTCATGCGCAAACTGCGGCAAGACGGCATCACAATCCTGATTGTCGAGCACGACATGCAGGCGATCATGGGACTTTGCGACCGCATCACCTGCATGAGCTTCGGAAAGCTGCTGGCCGAGGGCAACCCCGACCAGATCCGCCACCATCCGTCGGTCATCGAAGCCTATCTTGGAGGTGCGCGCCATGTTGCTTGAGTTGCGCGACATATCGGTGAATTACGGTCAGGTCTCGGCGCTTCGCCGGCTGTCGCTTTCGGTGCCGGAGGGCGGTATCGTAACGATCATTGGCGGCAACGGAGCGGGTAAAACCACAACATTGCGGGCAATTTCAGGCCTTGCGAAACTCGCCAGTGGAGAGATCTGGCTGGACGGCGACCGGATCGACACGTTGCCTGCCGACCAGATTGTCGGACGTGGCATCGCCCATGTCCCCGAAGGACGACGCATCTTTCCCGACATGACCGTAGAAGAGAACCTGCGGACCGGTGCCTTCCTGCGCCGCGACAGTGCCGGAATCGAAAGCGACCTGGAAAAAGTCTATCACCGCTTCCCGCGCCTTCTGGAACGCCGCACCCAGCGTGCGCAAACCATGTCGGGCGGCGAACAGCAGATGCTGGCGATCGGCCGGGCATTGATGGTACGGCCTCGCCTTCTCCTGATGGACGAGCCGTCGATGGGGCTGGCACCGGTCATCGTCGAGGAAATCGCGAATATCATAGAAGAAATCAACGCCGAGGGCGTGCCGGTCGTGCTGGTGGAGCAGAATGCCGAACTGGCTCTCGATCTCGCCAATCACGCCTATGTCCTTGAAACCGGAAATCTCGCTTTGGAGGGCCAGCCGATGAGTTACATGACAATGAACATGTCCGTGCGGCGTATCTCGGCGTATGACCGCAACGATACGGAATGGCGGCAGGCGCAGTCCGGCGGCTGGAGCCGTGCCGACCTTCGCTGGGAACGCCTGAGCGAAGCCGCGATCGGCTCCTTGCAGACGGGTGGGCGGCTTCGCGCGGCGTGTCTTTTCCACATCGCTTATTGGCAGGCGCGGTTTGCCTTCGACCGGAGCGACCGGCGCATTGCTACCAGCCTGATCAATCTCGGAATTGTCGCGGGCAAAAATGATGCAAAAGCCAAACGCCGATTTTCACACGCGCGGCTGCTCTGGCAAGCAGCGGCTGGAGATGTCGACCATATGGTGGTGAAGCCGCGCACCCGCTCCTCACTATTCCACCTACGGATGGAAGCGCGCCACCGCGAAACCTATCTTGCCAATGCGCGCCGCCGGATCACGCGCATGATACAAGAGACCGAGGAAACATTGGGAGCACTCGAAGGGTCCGCTTGTACTCCGGTACATCGCCATTTCTCCCGCTGGCACGGCGAACGGCCCGTCATTTTCGACGACATGCGCAAAATCCTGGGAGCGTGCCTATTGATTGTCGACGTTCGCGACGCTCGCGTTGTCACATTATAAAAAATGTACCAGCATCGTTTTCCATCGCAGCATCCCGCATGGGACAAGGCGCGGAATCTAATCCAATGGATTGGAGCAAGACGCGCACGGAAAAGCGGTGCCCACTATTCCTGTTTCCGAGTTAGCCAACGAACCTGATATTCTTCTGCGTGATAGTTTCCCGCAAGGCTTTGACGAATATGTCTATCAATTGCGATCTCGGCCGATGGGCAGGGAAAAGCAGCCACATATCGAAACTGATTTCAGGACGGAACGGCTTGATCAATAGGTATGATCCGGAAAATTCCGCTGCGGTTAGGGGGTCCACAATTGAAACGCCCACGCCTGCCGAAACGAGACGGCAGGCAACGGCGGACAGGTTGGTTTCAAGCTGCACGCGACGCGGAATGATGTCGCGGTCGAACGCTCGGCTGATCATCTGCTCTGCTTGATCCTCACGGCCCAAACCGATGAATGGCACGTCTTTCAGATCGTCTGGTGTGATAACGTCCTTTTCAGCCAAGGCATGTCCGACCGGCAAGATACATACGGCATGCGCATTCGTGAGGAGTTCAACGTCAATTGACGGGTGGTCAATGCGCAGCAGCGAAATGCCCAGATCGATCTGCTGCCCCAAAACCCAATCGGCGATCTTCGTTGACATGCGCACATGAAAAGACAAACGAACATCAGGCCTGTCGGCGGCGAACTGTGCAACCACTTCTGGAACGATACTAAGCCCCAGACTTGGCAGGCAGCCAATACTGAGCGTGCCGGTTCTGTTTTCTCGCAAATCTTGCGCAAAACGCTCGATGCGGTCGAGACTTAGAAAAACGCGATCCACTTCTTCGTAAAGCAGGCGTGCCTCTGGCGTTGGCACCAATCGCTGTTTGTTGCGAACAAACAGAACCAACCGAGTTTTGCGCTCCAGTTCCGAAATCAGCTTGCTGACAGCCGGTTGCGTGATCCTCAGCCTATTGGCCGCTGCCGTTACGCCGCCAGCTTCAATTACGGCTCGGAATGCTTCGATCTGCCGTGGCTTCATACCAAGTCCAATAAGATACATAACGATCAGTTATGAAGTTGATCGAATAATGAATTTGACGGTAATGGGGTAAACCTATTTCCTCTCCGGAACAATGTCGCCAAGCCGATTTACTTGCCGGATGAGACCATGGATCGCGCAACCACAGTCATCACCTCAGAGCATGTCATCTACCACTTTGATGCCGCTATGGAACCAAAGTGGCGTGTGACGCCCGGCGAACGGCTGGAAATACAATGTCCCGATGGGGTCCATGGCCAGATCCGTTGCGAAACTGATCGGTATCAGGCTGTCGACTACGACCATGTCAACGACGCCGTTGGCCCGATTCATGTGGAGGGCTCAGAGCCGGGTGACCGTCTGGTTTTCGACATTGCGGACATCCAGATCCCGCAGGACTGGGGCTATGTTCTTCTCATTCCGAAGTTCGGGCTTCTTCAAGCCAGAATCAGCGAAGCCAAGACCAAAATCGTCGCCATCCGCGACGGCTACGTCCACTTCGACGACCTTCGTATCCCTCTAGACCCTTGCATTGGCACAATTGGGGTAGCGCCTGCGGAAGGCCGATACAACACAGTCATTCCCTTTGATCACGGCGGCAATATGGACACCACCGCCATAAGGGCAGGTTCCCGGTTGCATCTCCCGGTGAATCAGCCGGGCGGGCTCGTTGCGATGGGCGATGCGAAAGCGGTGATGGGTGATGGCGAGGTCTGCGGAACCGGCGTCGGCGTCCCGATCAACATCTTTGCGCACTTCGAAATCGTCAAAGGCAAGCGTTTGCCGCGTCCCGTGATCGAGACTGCGGCGGAATGGCAGTTCGTGGCCAGCGCCGAGACGCTCGAAGCCGCCTGCAGCCTGGCAAATGAAGATCTGATCGCTGCGATTTCCCGTGTCCACGGGCATTCCTGGGAGGAGGCCTACATGCTGAGCAGTTTGGTTGGAAATCTGCGGGTTTGCCAGGTGGTTGATCCGCTGATGACGGTGCGCATGTCCATCGCCAAGCAATACCTTCCATCCATCGACTAGACCAAACATTGATAAAGAGGGAAAGATACAATGAATACAACAACTCAATCCCTGACCATGACGGCCCTTGCACTGGCCGCAATGGGTTTTTCAGGCGCCAGCGCGCGCGCTCAGGATGCTCCGGGGCAGTTGACCATTGCGTGTTACGCCGCAGGTATTCAGGAATATATGGAAAAAAATATCCTTCCTGATTTCAAGAAGCAGCACAATGTTGAGATAAGCTATCTTCCTGGTGTTTCACTCGCCACGATCTCCAAACTTCAGGCGCAGAAGGACAGCCCGCAGATCGATATTGCATGTCTGGATGATGGCCCGCGCGAGCAAGCCAAGGCAATGGGACTGTTGCAGCCGACCGACCCGTCAAAAATGCCAAACCTCGCCAATGTCTATGATGTGGCCAAGATGCCGGACAATATCGGTGTCGGCTGGGCAATGTTCGGCGTGGGAATTGTTTACAACCCTGATGCTTACACCGAGGCCGGGCTTACCCCGCCAAAATCATGGAACGATCTCGCCCTTCCCGAACTCAAGGGCCATGTCATCGCCGACACGATCACCTCGACCTATGGTCTCGATCTTCTGATCATGCTCGCCAAGGCAAATGGCGGAGGCACCGAGAACATCGAACCCGGCTTTGCCAAAATGAAGGAAGTGGCGATCAATGTTCCGACCTTCGACACCACGGCTGATCTCAGCTCGTTTTTTCAGCAGGGTGAGGCATGGGTTGGTGTTTGGACCAATGGCGAGGCCAACGGTTACCGCGCCAAGACCGGCTTCCCGATGAAGTTCGTTTATCCCACCGAAGGCGCGCCGGCGCTGTTTGCCACGGCCAACGTCGTCAAAGGCGCTCCGAATGCCGATTTGGCGGATGCTTTCCTCAACTATCTTGTTGGCAAAGAAGCACAGCAGGTTGTGGGCGAGAGCATTGGCTTCGGTCCAGTTAACGACCAGGTTGTCCTTCCACCCGAAAAGGCCGCGAACGTGACCTATGGTGCCGATGCGGCAAGCAGCCTTGTGCAACTTGATTGGGCTGCCATCAATGCCAAGCGTCCTGAGTGGACAGACCGTTGGAATCGCGAGATCGAGCGCTGATTGGCTTGCTGCCGAAATTGTAAGACATGACTTGTGCCGGCGTGCTGATCGAGCGCGCCGGCGGCAACTGCCCAACGAATTTGGATCCACATGAGCTATATCAAGATTCAGGATCTCAAGGTCCGCTATGGCGACTTTCAAGCGCTCAAGGGCATCTCATTCGAGGTTCAGGAGCGCGAGAGAATCTGTCTTCTCGGTCCCTCCGGGTGCGGGAAGACAACGACACTGCAGGTCCTCGCCGGCTTTGTTGGCCCGGAAAGTGGGCAGGTTTTGCTGGCGGGGCGGAGCATTCTCAGCGAAGCCCCAGAAAAGCGCAATATCGGCATCATGTTTCAAAATTACGCGCTATTCCCGCACATGACCGTCTACGACAACGTCGCATTCGGGCTCAGAATGCGGAACCTGGCGGCGGCGGATATCAGATCGCAAGTCTCAGCCGCGCTGGAGCGTGTGCATCTGTTGCATTCAGCGGAAAAAATGCCCGCCATGCTCTCCGGTGGAGAGCAGCAACGCATTGCCTTTGCTCGCGCGGTGGTCATCAAACCTAAACTTCTTTTACTGGACGAGCCCTTCAGCAACCTCGATGCGCGCCTCCGTCAGGAAATGCGTGCCGAGCTTCTTGAGCTTCTGAGCGATCTGACCATCGCTACCATCATGGTTACCCACGACCAGGAAGAGGCAATGGCAATTGCCGACCGTATCGTGGTCATGCGCGCGGGCGAAATTCAGCAGATCGGCAAGCCGGACGAGATTTATGAAAATCCGACGAGCCTGTTTTCGGCGCGTTTCATCGGTGACAGCAATGTCTTTCGCGGCAAGGTAACTGCTGTAGACGCTGAGGCTGTTGAGGTCGAAATTGCAGGGCTCGGCCGCCTGAGGGGGCGAGGACATGGCCTTGCGATCGGCTCAAGCGCCCAAGTCCTGGTGCGGCCGCAACGCGTTTCACTTGCCCTCGATAGCGCGCACGACAAGGCTGCCAACAAGATTCCTGCCAGGATCGAACGGGCCCTGTTTCTCGGCCACCGCGTCGAGTTCCATGCCAAGACCGCAGGCGGGGGCACCATTGTCGCCTGGAGCCAAGACCCTCAGATGCCCGTCCAAACCGATACTCCGGCGACGCTTAGCTGGACCGTCAAGGACACACTCGTATTCCCAGCCGAGAGTTGAGCAATGGGACACAGAACTTCTCCTCTTGGAAACTGGTTAGCCCTTGCGGCATTGCCGCTGGTTCTTTTCGCCATCTTCTATGTGATGCCGGTATTGCAGCTTCTGTGGTTGAGCCTCAGCCGCTTCGATCCGACGGTCGGGGTGATCCCCGATGTCAATCCGGGCTATTTCGTCGCGTTCCTTACTGACAGCTATTATCTTGGCATCCTTGGTCGGACATTGATCATCAGCCTGGCCACCACTGTTGCAACGGCACTGCTGGCCTATCCACTGGCGTTCTATCTTCTTCAGGCCAGGGGCTGGCGCCAGACCGGTCTCATCATCGTCCTGGTGCTGCCGCTCGTGACCAGCAGCATCGTCGTATCCTATGGTTGGCTCATCTTGCTCGGCCAGAAAGGGCTGGTGAACCAGATTGTTACTGGTCTCAACCTGTCATCCAGTCCGTTGCAGCTAATGTATACCGATACCGGCATCGTCATCGGGCTGACACATGTGCTTTTAGTGTTCATGACGCTTTCGATCGCGGCGTCGATGCAAGGAATTGACCCGAATCTGAGCAAGGCGGCGCGCAGCCTGGGGGCTGGCATATGGACAACCTTTCGCAAGATCGTTTTTCCCCTTACCTTTCCCGGCCTGCGGGCTGGCTGCCTGATGGTGTTTTCCTTGAGCATGAGCGCCTATGCTACGCCCGTGCTTATCGGTGGTCCGCGCAGGAAGGTTCTGTCCTATCTGATCTACCAGCAGAGTTCGGCTTTGCTTAACTGGCCCTTTGCAGCGGCCATGGCGGTCATTCTGCTTGCCGCCACCTTGGGCATCGTCGGGCTTTCCAGGCTCTATGGGAGCATCAGAAAGCAAGCAGCACTGCAACGCGCTGCGACATTGACAAAGGCGGTACGATGAGCGCCCGGATACCCGCCAGTGGCGGTGAAAGACCGAAGGAAAAATTGCACGGGGTGCGCTGGCTGTTTATGTCGTTCTACTGGCAGCATTTCTGCTGGCGCCGGTCGTGGCGATCACTCTAGGTTCCCTTACCGCCAGTTCATATGTGTCGTTTCCGCCTGAAGGCATCAGCTTCAAGTGGTATGCGGCAATCTTCTCGCAACCGCTCTATCTCCGTGCCCTTCTTCTCAGCCTCGTGATCGCAGCACTTTCCGCGACCGTGGCAATGATGTTGGGGGTGGTCGTGGCGCTCGCATTGTATCGCTACCCGACGCGTCTCAATGTGCTGCTGCAGGCTTTCGTGCTGACTCCGGTCATGCTTCCCTCCATCTTCATCGGCCTGGCATTTCTCATTTCCTATACACGCATGGGCTTTGGTGGCACGGCATTTGGCCTGTTCGCCGCGCATGTCGTGGTTGCAACGCCGTTCGCCGTCTCGCTGATCCTGGTTGGCGTCAGTAGCGTCAATCCCGTTCTCGAGCGGGCGGCGCGAAGCCTCGGCGCATCGCCCTGGCAAGCCAGGCGGCTGATAACTCTACCATTAATCGCCTGGAGCATGGCGGCTGGTTGGGGTTTTTCGTTCATGATGTCGTTCGGTAGTCTTGAGGTTTCGCTTTTTCTCAATACGCCGAAGACCGTAACGCTACCGGTCGCCATCTATACCGCGCTGGAATGGTCGCCGCTTGATCCGCTGCTGACGGCCATTTCTTCGGGTTTGGTGATCGTCACGCTAGTGGTCTTGATAGTGCTCGTGAGGATCGTGCGGGTCGACCGCCTTATGAAATCCAATACCCCATGAAAGATACGGCTTACGACTTTGCGATAATCGGAGGCGGCCTTGTCGGCGCATCGATCGCGCGCGCCCTTGCGCGACAGAATCGCAAGGTTGCAGTGCTGGATGAAAGCGACATCGCCTATCGCGCGTCGCGCGGCAATTTTGCTTTGATCTGGCTCCAAAGCAAGGGCCTGAACATGCCCGCCTATGCAAATTGGACGCAGCGATCCGTCCGGTTATGGGCGGACTATGCAACGGAACTTGAGGCTGAGTCAGGCATCGACATCTCTTTGCAGCAGGAGGGCGGTTTTCATATCGCGCTTTCCGATGGCGAGATGGAACGCCTGGTTGCGCTTGGCGAACGCATAAACGCCCAGCCCGGAGTGGTGCCGTATCCTTACAGCGTACTCGACGGCGACGAGATCCGCCGGCGGCTGCCAGGTGCGGGCTCACAAATCGTTGGTGGAACCTTTTCGCAGATGGACGGACACCTGAACGCTCTTCGCCTTTTCCACGCGACCCACAAGGCGATGCTGAACGCGGGCGTTGACTATCGCCCGGGAAACAGGGTTGAACGCATAGAGCCCTCGGATGGATTTCGGCTTGTTTTCGACGGCAATGCTACAGCAATAACTGCTGAGCATGTCGTTCTTGCTGCCGGCCTCGACAATGCCAGATTGGCACCGATGGTCGGCATGGAAGCGCCGGTCAGACCACAACTCGGCAACATTATCGTCACGGAGAGGACCGCTCCTTTTCTGAAGCAACCGCTCCAGACCGTTCGACAGACGGACGAAGGCACTGTCATGATTGGCGATTCCCAAGAAGAAGCCGGCTTCTCCGAGGAATTGAATAGCGGCATCGTTGGCGTGATGGCAGACCGCGCAGTGCGTATGTTTCCTGCAATCGCTGATCTGAACGTCGTGCGCATGTGGACCTGCCTTCGTGTGCTGAGTCGCGACGGATTCCCGATTTACGACCAGTCCGAGAGGTGGCCCGGTGCCTTTCTGGCAACGTGCCACAGTGGCGTGACGCTTGCCGCAGCCCATGCCCAGATACTCGCGCCATCCATCGCGCTCGGTGAATTGCCGACGGAAGTCAAAGCATTCAGCGCCCGGAGGTTTCATGTTTCGAAGACTGCCTGAACCAGAGAAGCTATCGATCGAGCTTATGGTCGACGGTCAACCATTCAGAGGCCGACCGGGCGATACTGTGGCAGCAATCCTGCTGGCGACGGGATATATCGCGTTCAGAAAGAGCGCCGTGTCAGGTGAGGCTCGCGGCCCCTATTGCATGATGGGCGTTTGTTTCGAATGTCTTGTGGAAATTGACGGAGTGGCAAATCAGCAAGCGTGCCTCATTCCAATTCAAAGCGGCATGCGGATACAAACCGGCGCTGGGAAGCGGAAGGTCATGCAATGATCCGTCTGGATACCATCGACGATTTGCCATCCACATTCGATCTTGTCGTGGTTGGAGCCGGTCCTGCGGGCCTTGCTGCGGCAACCGTTGCAGGCTCCAGAGGGCTTCAGGTTTTACTGGTAGACGAGAACCCCGAACCCGGCGGACAGATCTACCGTGGCCTTGGCACGGCTCCGTCAAGCCGCTGCGAAATCCTCGGGAAAGATTACGGGCGAGGAAACGAACTTCTCCGTGATTTCCACAACAGTGCCACCACCTATATGCCCGGCGCGACGGTATGGATGGCTTCACGCACCCTCGAACTCGGTATTTCGAAAGGGGGCCAAAGCCGAATTATCGAAGCTCGTCATATTTTGCTGGCGACCGGCGCGCTGGAACGGCCGTTTCCGATCTCTGGCTGGACACTGCCGGGTGTAATGAGTGTGGGTGCCGCGCAGGGCTTGCTCAAAAGCTCGGGCCTGGTACCGCATGGTCGCTTCGCACTTGCCGGCACTGGTCCGCTGCTTTGGCTGCTGGCCCAGCAACTCATAACGGCCGAAGCGCCGCCGACCATTCTTCTCGACACTTCCCTGTCACCGCGCAGGTTCTCGGTCGCAAGAGCGCTCCCGTCTTTTCTTTGCTCGCCTTATTTCAGGAAAGGATGGGAACTGACACGACAGGTGCGTCGCCACGTTCCGGTCATAAGTGGCATTACGGAGTTGAAAGCGACCGGACGCGGCAAGATTGAAAGTGTCGCCTACCGTCAAGGCGACAACCAATTCAAGAGCGTCGAAGTTGATACGCTATTTCTTCATCAAGGTGTTGTGCCAAACGTCAACATGACGAATGCCGCTGGATGCGAGATGGCGTGGGATGACGTTCAGCTTTGCTGGAAACCGGCAACCGATTCCTGGGGCCGCACCTCAGTCGAAGGCTTGTCAGTTGCCGGGGATGGTGCCGGGATCAACGGTGCTGAAGCTGCTGCGTGTCTTGGCCGGCTCTGCGGCCTGGATGCCGCCTTTCTCCTGAAAACAATCACCGAAGCCGAGCGCAACCATGCGGCTTCTCCCGTTCACAAAACCCTCGCGCCCTTTGCCAGAGGCCGGCAGTTCCTCGACGCCATGTTTCAACCGGCTGAGAACTTTCGCCTAGCTGCGCCGGACACGATTGTTTGCCGATGCGAGGAAGTTACTGGCCGGCAGATATCCGACGCGATTGCCGACTTTAATGACATCGGGCCGAACCAGTTGAAGTCCTATCTCCGATGCGGGATGGGGCCATGCCAGGGACGTCAATGCGGACTTACCGTAACCGAAATGATTGCCGCGCAGCGTCGCGTGTCACCCGCAAACGTTGGCTATTATCGTTTGAGATTTCCGATCAAGCCAATCACCGTGAGGGAACTCGCTTCGCTTCCGCACGAAGAAGAAGATGTCAGGGCTGTCGTTCGTGAGTGAAGAATGTCTTCTTTTGATGTGATTGTTGTTGGTGGCGGTATTCACGGTTGCTCCGCGGCATTCCATTTGGCTCAACGCGGCGCATCCGTATTGTTATTAGAGAAGGACACCCTTGGTCGTCATGCTTCAGGTGTGAATGCAGGGGGAGTGCGCCAAATTTTCCGGGCCATGGCTGAAATTCCGCTGAGCGTTGCGGCGATGGATCTATGGGAGCGCATCGACGAGATTCTTGATGGCGATTGCGGGTTCGTGGCGCATGGTCATGTGTTTGTCGCCGAGAATGAGAGTGAATTTGCCTTTCTCAAGGCGCGCCGCGACGAAGTTGCAGCGTCTGGTTTCGACCATGAGGAACTGATAGACGAGGCAACCTTGAGAAATCTCGTTCCCATGCTGGCGCAACATTGCGTGGGCGGGCTGATTTCTCGCCGCGACGGTGCAGCACTTCCCTTTCACACTGTCCATGCATTTCATCGCCAGTTGATCCGCCTCGGGGTCAATGTTGAAGAACATGCTCTGGTGACGTCTATTAACCGCAGCAGCAATGTCTGGACCGCACATATCGCTGACGGCCGGGCTGTCACAGCGCCGTCACTGGTGAACGCAGCGGGAGCCTGGGGAGCAGCGCTCGCAACTCAGGTCGGTGAGCGCGCAGATATGAACGCAGTCGCGCCGATGTTGATGATTAGCGAGCCCGTGGCCCCCTTTATCTCGCAGGTCGTCAGCGCCGTATCTGCACCGCTCTCATTCAAGCAATTTGCCAACGGTACGGTATTGATCGGGGGTGGCTATGAGGGCCAAGCCGAACCGGAAAGTAACCGTGCAGACCTTGATTTCAGGAAACTGGCGCTAAATGCGCGCACCGTTTTCGATCTGTTTCCGGTGATGCGCGATGTGCATATCGTGCGGGCATGGGCGGGCATTGAAGGGCGGACACGTGATGGTTTGCCTGTAATCGGCCAAAGCTCGACCGAAGAGGGGCTTTTCCATGCCTTCGGATTTTCCGCCCATGGGTTTCAGCTTGGCCCCATAGTGGGCTCCATCGTCGCGGATCTGGTAACGACTGGGGCGACGAGCCTTCCAATACAGGATTTTTCCATAAAACGTTTCAATACCGTCATTGGTTCTGGAGCGCCGATATCTTCGCATACTCGCAATTGATGGAAGTTGAACGCAATGAGTGGAGTTGACGGTCCTTCAAGGACAACAAGTGTTGATCCCGCCGACCCCTCCTGGTGGTTTTCCGATGCTTTGGCGCAGGAAAGTTGGCCGACGCCTTATTTTCCATTCACAGGAACCCATTCGGTTGACGTCGCCATTGTTGGTGGCGGCTATACTGGTCTGTGGACCGCGCTCGCGCTGAAGCAACGAAGCCCCTCGCTTTCAGTTGCAATCATCGAGGCTAATCTTTGCGGCTCCGGGGCTAGTGGCAAGAATGGTGGCAAGGTTCACGGCTACTGGGCAGCACTACCGGCAATGGCAAATACGATTGGCGACGATGGCGCACTCGCTGTAGCCCGAGCAGGGACGATTGCGCAGGATGCCATACGCGATTTCGTGACAAACTCGGAGCACGATGTGTGGTGGCGCGAAGACGGTAATATGCGTGTTTCGACGGCCCCGGCCCAAGACATCAAAATCCAGAACCTCGCGCAAGAAGCGCTGCGCCTTGGTGTTGCTGACACCGTGCATGTGCTTAGCCCCGCGGAAGTGGCCATGAGGTGCAGATCACCAGTATTCCGTGGTGGGGTGTTCCTTCCCGAAGGTGCCAATGTGCACCCCGCCCGCCTGGTGCGTGCACTTCGAATTGCTGCGATTGAAAACGGCGTCTTGGTCTTTGAGAACACCCCAATGATCGGTCTGGACAGGGGCAACATAAACCGCGTTCGCACGCCGCGAGGCGAGTTGCTTGCCCGCGACGTTGTCCTCGCCACCAATGTGGACATGGCGTCGGCAATTGAGGTGAAGCCTCATATCAGCGTATTTTCAAGTTATGCTGTCATGAGCGAACCCGCCCCGGCGGAGATTGCCGAAATGGGATGGCTTGGCGGCGAAGGAATCGCAGATTTCCGCATGTTTGTTCACTATTTTCGCAAAACGCGGGATGGTCGCGTGCTAATGGGGAGCGGCTCTGGCCCAATAAGCCACAATGGCAACGCTGCTGCGCGCAAGTTGCGGGAAGACCGTACAAGTGCTGCGCGCGCCGAGCGCGGCCTGAGGCGGCTCCTGCCAGCTCTCTCAAAGATATCTTTAGCCAAAGCATGGGGAGGCGCTATCGACGTGTCGTCCGACAGGTTGCCCTTCTTCAAGACTATTCCGGGAACGCGAATCCATTTCGGATGTGGATATTCCGGACACGGGGTGAACCCTACATATATCGGAGGACAATGCCTTGCTTCACTTGTGCTTGGTACCAAGGATATGTGGTCAGCTTTGCCACTATGCACACGCGACGTGCCGCGTCTTCCACCAGAACCGTTCCGATATATTGGAGCTGCAGCGATCCGCCGCGCGATCATCGCTTGCGAAGAGGCCGAGGAATTGCAGGAGAAGTCACCGGCAATAGCTGAGTTGATAGCCCGCCTGCCGGGACTTCTGGGGATGCGCATCGGAACCCGTTAGGACAATCACGATTTGAAGATGCGTGCCCACCTCGGTCCGATCCGTATTGTCTGGTATCTGGATGCTATCATGGGTTCGAGGTCTCGGACGCAATGGCATGAACCGGTTGCCTGGCGGCAAGCGGGCACAAAATCCATATGAAACGCTATAACAAGCAGGTTCCTGGCTGCAAATTCCGATGGCCGTCAAGTTCTTGAAGTTATTGATGAACCTGACCAGAAGATCCGCCGGATTTGGTCAGCGTAATCCAGCCATTGTCGCGGGCATAGATCAGCAGCTATTGTCCCGGTATGTTGCGGTGCAATCTATGTCATTTGTTCAAACAGCATAAGCATCGAAAAAACGAAGCAGTCATTATCACAGCAGAAGACATGAGGCCGATAATGACTGTCTCCAGCCGTATGCGAGGTTAATCGATGAAGCGGAAAACGGCGAAAGTCGCCACCATCGTGGGAGACGATGGTGCAGCCATCCAGGAATTGTTCAGACACGTCGCAGGCAAATGGCATGCAACGGGCATCAGGGCTATTGGCGTCATCAGTGAGGCTCATGGTCTACCTGACCGAACCTGTAGTGCCGGTGTTTTACGCGATATCGTTTCCGGAAATCCGCATCCCATTTTCCTTGATGCCGCGCCGAGCGGCACATCGTGCCATCTTGATGCAACAGGTGTCCAAAACGCCTGTTCACATCTTCTCGATCAGGTGGCGGCGTGTGATGTCGTCGTGCTCAGCAAATTTGGCAAGCTGGAAGCTATGGGAGAAGGATTAGTTCCAGCATTCAAAGCCGCATTCGGCGCTGGCAAACCCGTTCTGACCACGGTGTCGGCCAAGCATCGCGATGCGTGGCATGCGTTTGCGCCCGATGCCACTTTTCTGCCTGCCGATGACGCTGCGGTCATGTCGTGGTGGCATTCCTTGCAGACCGCTTGAATGGAAGTTCCTCATGCCAACTGAACCACGTTCCTTACGCCTGGCAGTCCTGATCGACGCCGACAATGCTTCGGCAAAGATCGCCGATGGGCTGTTCGAGGAGATTGCCAAGATCGGTGAAGCGAGCGTTCGCCGCATCTATGGCGATTTCTCCAATGACCGCTCCAAGGGTTGGGCAGGTATTTTGTCGAAATACGCCATCATCCCACAACAGCAATTTGCCTATACGACAGGCAAGAACGCCTCCGATATCACGCTGGTTATCGATGCAATGGACCTTCTGCACAGTGGACGCTTTGATGGGTTCTGTCTCGTATCATCCGATAGTGACTTCACGCGTCTGGCCGCGCGTATTCGCGAACAGGGCGTCGATGTCTATGGCTTCGGCGAGCGAAAAACCCCCGAGAGTTTCCGGCAGGCCTGTCGTCGTTTCGTCTATACGGAAAACCTGGAGCCGACCGCCTCGGCAAACGCCAGTGACCTTGCTCAACCCACCACCACGCCTCTCCAGCCACCAAATGCCGCTGCGGCAATCATCAAACGGGTCATTGCTCAGATGGAAAGTGAAGATGGCTGGGTACGGCTTGGTATGGTAGGCAACCAGCTTGCCAATCTGGCCTCCGACTTCGACCCGCGCACCTTCGGCTTCCGCAAATTGAGCGATCTTGTGCGCAACACGAACGCGTTCGATATTGACCATCCCGAAGGTGGAACGATGCGCATACGTGTAAAACCCAAACCGCCGGGGGGATCAACATCCAAGGCGCAGCGGCCATCCTGACCCTTGCAGGCTTCTTGCTCTCATGGACATGTAGGTGTTTGGGCGCGACATCCTTGGGGGCATCAGCAAATAGAGGAAGATGATTTGCGAAGCGAAGAACGCGACACTTCTCCCAATAAACGCCCGTTCGTCAAACCGCGCATTGAAAGCAAAAATCCATGGCACAAACAGACAACACAAATCGCCAACTGATATTGGCTGAACGACCGAAGGGGGCACCCAATGCGGGCACACTGCGATTGATCGAAAGCCCCATTCCCGTGCCCGCCGCAGGACAGATGCTGCTGCGCACTGAATATCTATCGCTTGATCCCTATATGCGAGGCCGGATGAGCGATGCGCCGTCTTACGCCGCCCCCGTCGAAATCGGAGGCGTGATGGTAGGTGGCAGCGTCGCACGGGTCGTCACCTCGAATGTCAAAGGCTTTGCGCCGGGGGACTGCGTCCTGAGTTTTAACGGCTGGCAGGACTATGTTCTTTCAGATGGCAAGGGAGTGACCAATCTTGGTCAGTCGCCAGAACATCCCTCGTGGGCGCTAGGCATAATGGGTATGCCCGGTTTCACGGCCTGGGCAGGCCTGAAGCAGATAGGTGCGCCCAAAGCCGGCGAGACAATCGTCGTGGCCGCGGCGACCGGACCGGTCGGTGCGACTGTTGGGCAGATTGGTAAGCTGCTGGATTGTCGTGTGGTTGGCATTGCCGGCGGGTCCGACAAATGCACCTATGCGGTTGACGAACTGGGTTTTGATGCTTGCATAGATCACAAGGCCCCCGATTTTGCGGAACAGCTTGCCAAGGCCAGCCCCAACGGCATCGATATCTACTTCGAGAATGTCGGCGGCAAGGTGCTGGACGCGGTCATTCCGCTTCTGAATGCACATGCACGCGTACCTGTGTGCGGATTGGTGTCGCAATACAACGCAACCGAATTACCCGCAGGGCCGGACCGGATGAACTGGCTGATGGGTCAGATCCTGCGCAAGAAAATCAGGATGCAAGGTTTTATCATCTTTGACAGTTTCGGGCATCTCTACCCGGAGTTCGCCAAGGAAATGGGCGGCTGGGTCAAGAGTGGCAAGATCAAATATCGTGAGGAAATCATAGAAGGTCTGGAAAACGCCCCGGCTGCCTTCATCGGCCTTCTCAATGGCGAAAATTTCGGCAAGCGTGTGATCCGCGTCGGTCAAAACTGAAGGAAACGCAGCAAATTTCTGGTCGCTTGTCTGGACGATCTCACGACCGGTTGCGTGACATCGTCAAGATGAGCGACCACTTCACAACTGAAGACACTGCCGCACCTAACCGTGCCGCAGCCAACAGGTGACCCTTTCTTGTCCCCGTGACAAGGCCAAGGTCTTGGTCGTCGATGGCGTGAACGGTTGTCCGATCATCCTCCGGCAAGACGCGGCAGCAGGAAGATTTCGGCATCTTGTGGCAATTCCTTCGACCAGGTATCGCGATAGATCACGCCGTCGATTGCGACGGCGATGCCACGTTCGATGTGAGGTTCAAGACCGGGATACTGTTCCGACAGCTTTCTGAACAGCTCACGGATATCCTTCGCCTCGATGTCGAGCTTGTTCTTGCCTCCGGCTGCCGTGCCAAGCGACCCCCAGAGCGTCACTTCGACCATCAGCCTGCCTGTTCCACCTCGATTGCTGCCAGGATGCGCGGCGGTGACATGGGTATATGCGTCATCCGCACGCCCGCTGCGTTCGATACCGCATTGGCGATCGCCGCAAGCGGTGGCACGATCGACGTCTCTCCCACGCCGCGCACCCCATAAGGATGGTTGGGATTGGGGATTTCGAGAATCTGCGTGTCGATCATCGGCAGGTCCGAGCAGACCGGGATACGATAGTCGAGAAAGCCGGGATTCTGAAGTCGCCCATCCTTGCCGTAGATATATTCCTCGTTGAGCGCCCAGCCGATGCCTTGCGCGGCGCCGCCCTGATACTGCCCCTCCACATAGGTCGGGTGTACTGCTTTTCCGGCGTCCTGAACGACGGTGTAGCGCAGAACCCTTGTGGCACCAGTTTCCGGGTCGACTTCGATATCGCAGATGTGAGTGGCAAAGGACACACCGGCACCGTCGGCGACGAGTTCGCTGTGGCCGGCTATCGGTCCGCCCGTATTGCCCGCCGTGGCCGCAATCTCCTTGAGCGACAGTGGTTGAAGATTGTCGTACTTCGCGCCTTTGGCAATGGCGTGGCCATTTTCCCAGACAATATCGCCGACCGGAATGTCCCACACCTGTGCAGCGCGTTCCTGCAGGACACGGATGACATTGCGAGCAGCCGAGATCGTCGCCAGGGACGAAGAGAACGTGCCGCGGCTTCCATCTGTCATGTCATTGTAGCCGAGGGTGGAAGTGTCGGCGACCACCGCTTTCACCTGCTCATAGGCAACGCCGAGCTCCTCCGCCGCTACCAGCGACAGCGAGGCACGCGAACCGCCCACGTCCATGGTTCCAACCGCAAGCGAGACCGTGCCGTCGATGCCGATGTTAATATCAGTGCAGGTCTGGCCACCAAAGTTGAACCAGAAGCCGCAAGCCATACCGCGCCCCTGATTCTTGCCCAGAGGAGCCTTCATATGAGGATGGTTTTTCGCCGCCTCAAGCGTCGGGCCGATGCCGATCGGGCCATATACCGGACCGTAGGACGATCTCGTGCCCTCCTGGGCGGCGTTTTTGATCCGGAAGTCGACGGGCTTCATTCCGATCTTCTTGGCCAATTCGTCGACTGCGCTTTCCACCGCGAAGGCCGCCATCGGTGCCGACGGCGCGCGATAGGCCGTGGTCTTGGGCCGATTAACCAGCACTTCATAGCCGACTGTCTTGACGTTATCGAGGTTGTAGCAGGCAAACGCGGTCATGGCGCCGAGTTCTGCCCACATGCCGTAATAGGGGCCGCAGGAATAGCGCAATGTCGCCGATGCCGCCGTGATCGTGCCGTCCTTGCGCGCTCCAATCTTGACATCGATCGATGTTGCGCTGGTTGGCCCCGAGGCGCGGAACACCTCATCGCGCGTCATGACGAGCTTTACCGGCCGGCCGGCTTTGCGCGATAGCGCCAGCGCGACCGGTTCTGACCAGACATGGGTCTTGCCGCCGAAACCACCGCCGATCTCTGACGAGGTGACGCGCAGCTTGGAGACATCCATTCCAAGCAGTTGGGCGCAGTGCTGGCGATAGACGAAATGGCCTTGCGTGCAGACCCAAAGGTCGGCGGTTCCATCGGAACTGGCGTTTGCCACGCAGGCATGCGGCTCGATATATCCTTGATGCGTCTGCTCGGTCTTGAAGGAGCGTTCGACGATGAATTCGGCTTGCTTGAAGCCCTCCTCGATGTCGCCATGACCGTACTGGCTGTGCTTGGCGATGTTGGACGCTTTGCCAGGCTTGGGTTCGACGCCCTCGGAAAATACGGTCTCGTGCAGCACCGGCGCCGTGGGCTTCATTGCCTCGTCAACATCGGTTACATGCGCCAGCACCTCGTAGTCGACCTCGATGAGCTTCAGCGCCTGCTTGGCCGTGCGCTCGTCGATCGCAGCAACCGCCGCCACCGCATGGCCGTCATAGAGCGCCTTCTTGCGCGCCATGCAATTATCGAGGATGTCGTACATAGCGGAATCGCCGTCGGTCAGGTCGGGCAGGTCGGCCGCAGTGATAACCGCCTTCACACCGGCCAGTTTCTCCGCCTTCGATGTGTCGATCTTCCTGATCTTGGCGTGAGCGTGCGGGCTTCTGAGAATGCGGCCAACGAGTTGGCCGGCCATGTTGAAGTCCGCGCCGTAACGTGCGCGGCCCGTCACCTTGTCGACGCCGTCGGGGCGGATGGGACGCGTGCCGACGGATGTGAAATTGCGTTCCAGGTAGCGCGGATCGAAACCCATGGTCATACTCCCTTCATCACGCTCGCAGCGTCCTGAACGGCGCGCACGATCTTGTCATAGCCAGTGCAGCGGCAGAGGTTTCCGGCCAGGCCGAAGCGGATTTCTTCCTCGGTCGGATCAGGGTTTTTAGCCAGAAGATCTTTCGCCGCTACCAGGAAACCTGGCGTGCAGATGCCGCATTGCAGCGCCGCGTGTTCGAGGAACTTCTGCTGGAGCGGATGCAGTTTGTCGCCGTAGGCCATGCCCTCGACGGTCTCGACCCGCCGGCCTTGCGCCTCCGCGCCGAGCACCAGGCACGAGCACACCAGCCTGTCATCGAGGATGATACTGCACGCACCGCAGTCGCCCGTACCGCAGCCTTCCTTGGCTCCCGTGAGCCCTAAGCGATCACGCAGCACATCGAGCAACGTTTCGTCCGGCTGGCACAGGAATTCATAATTATCGTCGTTAATCGTGGTTGAGACTGCGATTCCAGCCATTATTTGCCTCCTGCACGCTCATAAGCGGTCGCGGCGGCTCGTTTGGCCATCACGCCGGCAACTTTCCTCCTGAACGCGACGGTGCCGCGCTTGTCGTCAATGGGACGGCAGGCCACCGAACAAGCCTCTGCGAGCTTCTCGAGTGTGGCTGCATCCGTCTTTGTACCAATAAGAATCTGAGTGGCCTCATCTACCAGAAGTACCGTCGGTGCCGCGGCTCCCAGCGTCACGCGGGCCGATTTGACGACACCTTCCTCATCGATCGTCAAGCTCACGCCCGCACTGACCACTGCGATATCCATCTCCGTACGAGGAATGAAACGAAGATAAGCGTCACCCGAACGCGGCGGGCGCTTGTCGAGCAAGATCGCCTCGATGATCTCGCCTTTGGCGAGCGACGTCTTGCCTGGCCCGGTCGGCACAGCCTCCACTGCAATCGTGCGTCTGCCTCCCGGTCCGGCAACCAATGCTCTGGCACCGGCCGCGACCAGCGCCGGCACACTGTCGGCCGCCGGTGAGGCGTTGCAGAGATTGCCGACGATGGTGCAGCGTCCCTGCACCTGCTTCGAGCCGATCAGCTTCGCCGCTTCAACGACGCCGGGCCATTCCTTCTGCAAGGCTGCGCTCTCTCCCAATATGGCGCAAGGCACTGCCGCACCTATACTGAAGCCTTCCGCCGTCTGCCTGATTTCGTCCAGTCCGTTTATCGTCTTGATGTCGACGATCAGGTCGGGCTCGACGAAGCCGCCCTTCATCCTCACCAAGAGGTCGCTGCCTCCAGCGAGAATGGCGGTCGGGCCAGTTGACCCGGTCAACAGGCCAACAGCTTCTTCCATTGAATACGGACGCTCGTAGCGCATCTTATCCCCTTGATAATCACAATCTCATCGACCTGTTATAATGCGTCCGCTCAAAATCTCCATCCTGTTCATGCATTTGCTGTAACCGAAGTCAGCCGTAGCAAATCCGGTTCAAAACGACACGAAAAAAACGATTACGGGAACCTGTGCCCTAGCGCAGCAGTGAACGCTGACCGATAGGATGAATGCACAGATATAAATACTGCGACCGACAACATCACGATTTCCAATCAGCAAGGTGCGCAGACTCGCGGCCACATAATTGGTCGCGACAAAGTAACTGTTCTGCCCAAGCCGAGGTTGCTCAAAGAACTGCACCTCCGTCCGAAGGAGCAATACGAATGTAACGAGCAGACCGGACAACCATTGACGACTTGGCGGTTATCATGCCCAACGTGCGGTCGACGGAATTTCGGGGCTGCGGGCCAAGCTCAAAGCCGGTGAATGGTCGTATGGTCAGTGGCAATCCCCGGCTCGGCCAACATCTCTTCCAGATCCCACAGGCTCAGACCGTGGACCAGATACCGGCGTACACACAACAGGATCACCGACTGCTCGAACGGGCTGCCCTCGAACATTCACTTCTCCGAAAATCGTCGCGAGGTATTGTCTTAGGATAAGTAATCAAAACGTTGCAACACAAGCTGCACTTCAGCATCCCTGGATGAATGCTACAGCGCATAGCGATTTCGCTGATCGACTCCTCATGCTCCCGAACCGCGATCAGGCTGAAAGTTCGTGCACGCCGAAGAACCGTCGCACAAAAGGGCCTTGATCGCCGCCGAACAGGGTCGCCCGGACGTGGCGCGCCGCCGTGTCCAATGGGGGCATGAGAACGGGATCGACACCGTCTGCTTTGCTATCGATAAGGAAGTACTGAACCGGTCGCTAAAACGCCGTGCGTCCAGATGGATGCACGGCGTTTTATCACATTAATTGAGCCGCGGACCGACGACCAATTTCGGTCCGATGCTCTAAAAGCGTGAAGCTTGGACTTTAGCTGCCCTGCTTCTTCAAGGCTGCGCCCAGAATATCGCCAAGGGAAGCGCCCGAATCGGTCGAACCGTACTGAGCGACCGCCTGCTTCTCTTCTGCGATTTCCAGCGCCTTGATGGAGACCTGCAGCTTGCGGGTCTTCTTGTCGAAGGCGATGATGCGCGCATCGAGCTTCTGGCCAACCGTGAAACGCTCGGGACGCTGTTCGTCACGATCGCGGGAAAGGTCCGAACGCTTGATGAAGGTTTCAATGCCGCTTTCGACAAGCCGCACATCAAGACCACCATCCTTGACGCCGATGACTTCACAGGTAACCACGGCATTCTTGCGCAGTTCTCCACTTGCGGCTGCATCGCCAGCTGCATCGTTTTGCATCTGCTTGACGCCGAGCGAAATACGCTCCTTCTCGATATCGACATCAAGCACCTGCGCCTTGACCATATCGCCGCGATTGTACTCCTCGATCACTTGTTCGCCTGGACGATTCCAGTCGAGATCGGAGAGATGGACCATGCCGTCCACATCGCCCTCAAGGCCGATGAAGAGACCAAACTCGGTCTTGTTCTTGACCTCGCCTTCAACCTGGCTGCCCACGGGATGATCACGCGCAAAGGCTTCCCACGGATTGTCCAGTGTCTGCTTGAGGCCGAGCGAAATACGGCGTTTGGCCGGATCGACCTCGAGCACGACAACGTCGACCTGCTGCGTGGTTGAAAGGATCTTGCCTGGATGCACGTTCTTCTTCGTCCACGACATTTCCGAAACGTGGATAAGACCTTCGATGCCTGGCTCCAGTTCAACAAACGCACCGTAGTCGGTGATGTTGGTAACTGTGCCGCTGATCTTCTTGCCGATAGGGAACTTGGTGCCGATATCAGACCACGGATCGCTTTCGAGCTGTTTCATGCCGAGCGAGATGCGGTGCGTTTCCTGATTGATGCGGATGATCTGCACCTTCACCGTCTGGCCGATATTGAGGATTTCGGTCGGATGGTTGACGCGCCGCCATGCCATGTCGGTGACATGCAGCAGGCCGTCTATGCCGCCGAGATCGACGAAAGCGCCATAATCGGTGATGTTCTTGACGACACCCTCGACGACCTGACCCTCTTCGAGGTTCTGCACGATTTCCGAACGCTGTTCGGCACGGCTTTCTTCAAGCACGGTGCGCCGCGAAACGACGATGTTGCCACGACGGCGATCCATCTTGAGAATTTCGAAGGGCTGCGGATTGTGCATGAGAGGCGTGACATCGCGGATCGGGCGGATATCGACCTGCGAGCGTGGCAAGAAGGCCACCGCGCCATCCAGATCGACGGTGAAGCCGCCTTTGACCTGATTGAAGATGACACCCTCGACGCGCTCGCCATTGGTGAATTTCTCTTCGAGGCGGACCCAGCTTTCTTCACGCCGCGCCTTGTCGCGCGAAAGCATAGCTTCGCCAAGGGCGTTTTCGATGCGCTCGACATAGACCTCGACGGTATCGCCGACCGCAAGGATCGCATCCTTGCCCTTGGCACCGAATTCCTTCAGTGGCACACGGCCTTCGACCTTGAGGCCGACATCGATGATGGCCATGTCTTTTTCGATTGCCGTGACCGTACCTTTGACGACCTGGCCTTCGCCGGAGTGACCGGTGGAAAATGATTCTTCGAGCAGACTCGCGAAATCGTCGCGAGAGGGGTTTGCAGCTGACATATTTTCTCCTGGAGTGCCTCATCGAGGCAAGCGCCGTAGGTTAGAGTTGCGTTTCCCTGCCGGCACTCCAGGCTCTAAAGCCTTGGCCGCTTCTGGCGGCAATTCCGACGCATGATGAATGCAGGCAGGCGGTTTTAAAACCCAGTATGACATTTTGCGTTGCTGCCGACAATTCGACGCGAACGCTGTTTATCAAGCCTAGGCTTCGTCTCTCTTGGCAAGGGCGCGATCTACTATCGCCTTGGCCGCAAGAAACGCGGTTTCTATATCCATTTCACTCGTATCTAGCAAGTGCGCATCTGGTGCCGGCCTTAGCGGCGAGTCCGCCCTGCCCATATCGCGCTCATCGCGGCGTGCAATGTCGGCAAGAATCGTCGCGAAATCGCCGCTACCCCCATTCGCTTCGATTTCGGCCAGACGCCGCCCCGCCCGCACCGCAGCGCTCGCCGTTACATAGAGTTTTACGTTCGCATTCGGACAGACCACCGTGCCGATGTCACGACCATCGAGGACGGCACCTGATGCCTGCCGGGCGAAGGCGCGCTGTTTGTCGACGAGAATGGCCCGCACCCGAGGAATGACCGCGATCCGCGACGCCGCCTCGCCCACCGCATGAGCGGACAGCGTTGCCTTGTCCAGCCCGCCAAGCTCAACACGCTGAGCAGCCTCAATGGCGTGCAGTTCGTCGCCCAACGGCCAGCCTTTGGTCAAAAGCACATGCGCGACAGCACGATAGGTCAGGCCGGTATCCAGATGCGGCAGGTGGAAATAATCTGCCAGCCGCCTGGCCAGCGTGCCCTTGCCCGCGCCTGCCGGGCCGTCAATGGCGATGATAAGTGCAATCAACTCGGTTCCACCGTCTCGATCTCCGCGCCAAGCCCTGCCATCAATCCCATGAATTCGGGAAAGCTTGTAGAGATCATGGTGCTGTCGTCGATGGTCACCGGCTTTTCGCTCGCCAGGCCCATGACAAGGAAGCTCATGGCAATACGATGATCGAGATGGGTTTCCACCACAACGCCTCTGGAGCGCGCGCCAAGCCCTTTGCCGCCAGGTACGCCGCGCACCGACAGAGTGGTTTCGGTCTCGTTGCAATCGACCCCATTGAGGATCAGTCCATTTGCGACCGCTGCCAGCCGGTCAGATTCCTTGACGCGCAATTCCTCCAGCCCCTGCATCAATGTTTCGCCCTCGGCAAAAGATGCGGCAACGGCCAGCACTGGATACTCATCAATCATCGACGGTGCGCGTTCGGGCGGAACCACCACACCCTTGAGTTCCGAGTAGCGGACACGCAAATCTGCGACGTCTTCTCCCCCGGCATTGCGGGGAGCCAGGATTTCGATCTGGCCGCCCATTTCCTGCAAGGTGAGCAGCAAGCCGGTACGGGTCGGGTTCATCAGCACATTTTCAATGATGATATCCGACCCCGGCACGATAAGTGCGGCCACCAGCGGAAAGCTGGCCGAAGAGGGGTCGCCCGGCACGGCAATTGTCTGGCCGGTCAGTTTGCCTTGCCCTTCGATAAAGATATGGCGTACGCCACGCTCATCGACTTCGACCTGTAGTTGGGCACCAAAGCCAACCAGCATTTTTTCGGTGTGATCTCTGGTCATCACCGGTTCGATGACCGTCGTGACACCTGCAATGTTCAATCCCGCAAGCAGTACCGCGGATTTCACCTGAGCAGAGGCCATCGGCACGCGGTAGCTGATGGGGGCTGCATGCTTGGGCCCCCGCAGCGTGATCGGCATACGATCACCGGGGCTTGCCTTCAGCACCTGCACTCCCATCTGCCTGAGTGGATCAAGCACGCGACCCATGGGTCGGCCCGATAGCGAGGCATCCCCAATAAAAGTTGTTTCCATGTCATAGGTACCGACGAGACCCATGGTGAGTCGCGAGCCGGTGCCTGCATTGCCAAAATCGAGCGGCGATTGCGGCTCTAGCAAAGCACCATTGCCGGTGCCGCGGATCACCCATTCGTCGGCGCGTTTTTCAATATGCGCGCCCATTGCTTTCATGGCTTGCCCCGTGCGCAAGACGTCTTCACCTTCCAACAAGCCTGTAATGCGCGTCTCGCCCGACGCCAGACCACCAAACATGAAGGCCCTGTGCGAAATCGATTTATCGCCTGGTACATGCGCGGTTCCTGACAGTGCACCTGATCTGGTGGCTATGGCCGGCTTAGGGGCGACTGCTTGTGACATAATAATCCTCGTGCATAAAAAGCCGCAGGATCGGCTTTTTGCCATGTGGCGGCGGTCTCGTATCATGCCAGGCTGCAATGGTCATCCCTAGACCCGGGCAATACAAATACATAGCGTGGAAACACCCGTTTTTAGCTTTGACACTGCCGCAAACTGCGGTTAAGGGGACCAAACTTTTCCAAAAGAGGTTTGCCGTGGCGAAATCCGAACTTGGCACAAAACGCATCGACCCGGAAACGGGTCAGAAATTTTACGACCTGAACAAGGACCCTGTTGTCTCGCCGTATACAGGCAAGACATATCCGCGTTCCTATTTCGAAAGCGGTAAGCTTTCGCTTGACGATGACGAGGAAGAAGTCGTCGAAAAAGAAGCGGAGGAGGAAGTCGAAGTCGTATCTCTTGAAGACGCCGACGAGGAGGCCAAAGGCAAGGATAAACCAGACACTGACGACGATGATGATGTCGATCTCGGTGATGACGACGACGATGATACGTTCCTAGCCGATGACGAAGAGGACGATGATGACGTGTCCGATATGATCGCTGTTGGTGACGACGACGACGACAGTTGATCTTTCAAATATCGCCACCGGGTACAGTTTTGCGTAGCCGGGCGATAAAAGCGGATGACGAAGGCTTGATATTGATTGAAGGCGGGGGTAGAAGCCGCCAATACTAACGGGCTCGGGGCAATCCGTGCTTGATCTCTTCGCCGGAAACGGTGCCGGTCGACTGCCGGATGTGGGGCCATAGCTCAGTTGGGAGAGCGCTTGAATGGCATTCAAGAGGTCGTCGGTTCGATTCCGATTGGCTCCACCATTTAGTCATTTAACTAACTGAAATAGCTTAATATTTTCGTGAAGCCTATTTCTTTCCCCACGTTTTCCTTTTGTTGCCAACTCTCGAGCCGTCCATAGGAATGAACGGGTTTTTGGCGTTCTGTGCAAACAGTGAAAATCTCGCAATCGTGCTGACCACGCACGAGCATCCATACATCACTCAACTTTCCCATCGTGTTGGCATCTGGTCAATATTTTGTGCCATGCGCCTTGTTTCGTTCCATGATCATTACACGTGACCCTGTCGCAGGGCGCGACGAATATCCGGACGCTTCATGGTTTCGTGATGAAAGCAGCGAAACCGGCGAAACGCTAAACGTGCCGGAATACGTTGCAACTGCGATCCTTGATCAATTACGCTCTGCAGTGTGCGGATCGAGGCGGCCACTGGTGAATCCTCAGAAATTGTCGGAGTTGATGAATGATGACGCCTGAAGTCTTCGGTCGGACGATCCAACTTTTTCTTGTCGATGGCACACCCACCGGTTTGCGCAAAGCTACGATCCATGGCTGGACCGGCTTGATCTTCGTAGCAACAGACTCGACATTTGCGTCTCTTGCGACGCGGGCCGAAGTAGATCGAACCGGCGTCTACATTCTTGCAGGCCCAGACCCCGAACGGCAGGGCACAACGCGTGTATATATTGGTTCGGCCAATTCCGTGCGTGAGCGGATCAAGCAAAGCGCTGTCCAGCGCGAATTCTGGGAGACGGCTATAACGGTCACCACCAGCGACGATGACTTATCCAAAGGCCATGCCGAATATCTCGAAGCACGGCTGATTGAGATGGCCGACGAAGCAGGCCGCGCAGCGCTCGATAACAGTACAAATCCTGCCAGCCTGCGCCGTCGTCTACCTGAAGCGGACCGCGCCAATATGGAGCAGTTCCTAGTCAATTTGAAAATTATCCTCCCCGTCATTGGGCTTGAGATGCTCAAGCCTCAGCCCCGCGCAGCGAGCCAGACCCGTACGCCTATTGAGCAACGAACGTCTGATGACGTGCATTTCGAGATGCGCCACAAGACGGGTGTGCAAGCCGAAGCAGTCGAGGAGGACGGTGAATTTATCGTGCTCGAAGGCTCTCAGGCCTTAATCAACACGGGCTTTGTCCAGCAAAACTATGCGGCATTGAAGCAAAAGCTGATCACCGAGGGTATCCTTGGCCCTCTTAGCGACGACATGATGACCTTTGTTAAGCCCTATCCCTTCTCCAGTCCTTCGGCGGCCGCCGCTACCGTGCTTGACCGAAATAGCAACGGACGGACAGAGTGGAAGGTAAGAGGTTCCAAGCAGAATTATCACGACTGGCAAGAAGCCCGAGTCGCGAGGGAGGAAGCGGTGGATGAGTGAAAATTGTCGACCGGTACCTGAAAGCCAAGAATATGGAACAGTCGGTGAAGTGCAAAAATCCCTGATGGAAGCACATCCTCAAATCTGTCCCGCAGGTACTGTCGTCAGACGCTGTCCATCATCAGAACATTTGAGACAGACATATGCGAATATCAGAAGAGTGTTGGCCGCATCTTGTTTGGTTGATTTAAGCAGAGATAATTCCCTCCGCTTTTCGGGTGGAGCGTGGAAGGGATCGATATAAATGTCATAGCAGCAGGGCTGTGTGTGGGGGCATGGCGCGACGCAGATCGCCTCCATTCAAATTCACTCGCCGAAATAAACAACGCGTGTTAGAGAAGCATTTGCAATGCTCGGCGTTATCGTGACCTGGATCAAATCGCGTCACCTGGGAACGGATGTCCGAGACGCCGGAGAAATCATCCGACGATATGGGGCTTGGGGACGGCGCGAATGAACGAAAAGCATCGAAAGCTTTTTCCCGTCATCTTCGTCGCTCTTTTGATGCTCGTTTTTGGAGCCTGGCAGCACCTTTTGTTCTCCTTCTCCGTCGGAGAGCCTGCCTGGTTCAAGAATGCCTACGATGAAGACACCTATATCCTGCTTTCCAATGGATTGAGCGCGGCGCGTCTCGATCGCACACTTTCCGATGACATCGCCCGGTCGCTGCTATTCATCACCGGCGGTTCTCCGTCGGCGACCCTTGTCGGTTTCGATCTCGTCTTCCCGCCGCTTATCTTCCTTTCAGGCTATTTCTTTGCCTCGCGTCTCTTTGCCAGTTCTGCCTTTCGTGTGCTTTTGTCGCTGCTTTTGATGTTCTCGACCGATTTGTTCAGCCTGGGCAACAGCGCCTCCTATCTCAGCAAGTTGATCTCCCTGGAGCATTTCAAGACGATCATCGGTTTGCTTGGGCCCAACCTGGTGCCGCCGATCGAAACGTCCTATCCCGCTATTCTTCGCTCGCCTGAGCCGCAGGTCGTATATGTGGTGGCGTTTTTATTCGCCGGACTGCTTGTGGACATTGTGCGCCGCAGCCAGCGGGAAACGAAGTTGGCGACCTGGCTGGCTTTCGCCGTCATGCAGGTCCTGCTGACGCTTTCATATTCCCTGGTAAGCCTGCCCCTTCTGATGGTCGAAATTTTCGCGGCACTTGTGCTGCTGGTCTGCCGCTCATTTAGAACAGCCGCTTTGCTAGTGGTTTTTTGCGGGCTGTCGCTTGGTACCATAGTGACCGCCTATATCGGCCTCGACGCTGAAGGTTCGAGGGTTTTCGCCAGCCGTCTTCCGAGCATATCGGTTGCGGTCTTTGGCGGGCTCGTTCTCGTTTGCATCATTGGCGCGCTCTTGTGGAAACGGAGAGGCGCGGATCGTATGCTCTGGCTCGCGATGGGCTTCGCTGGTCTCCCGATCGCGCTCATGAATCAGCAATTGTTGACGGGGATGATGATCAGCACGCGCGATTGGGAGCGATATGTCAACCATCCGGCGTTGATGATGGGCCTAGGGATAATGGTGTCGAGGTTGGCACCGGCTGCCAACGGGGCAACGTTGGAACGTTATCTGCGGTGGGCTTTCGTCCCGGTGATCCTGCTCTTACTGGTTGCCTTTGCAAGCTTGCAGCGGGCGACCTCACTCTGGTTTCCGCTCAATATGGATACACTTGCCATGGCCAGGGCAATTGACGCTGCCCCCAACAAACTCGACGGATGGACATTGGTGCTCGACGAACCGGGACTGGCGCCAGCTTTGGCTGTGCGTCTGGATGGCGGGCGTGATTTCCTTATCGATTATACCGATGTCGTTCTCGATTGGATTCCCAGCTTGGCGAATGCGGGATTTCAGCTGACACGGCATGGGGAAGCGTTGTTTGAATATTGGCGGCTGCGCGGATTGTCCAAGGAGAAGGTCGCAGACATCCTGAAAAAAGAGGCCCAAGCGCGCAACGGCTATTTTTCCGCATTCTTCTTCAATATCTGCGACTATTGGTATCCGTGCACGGATGATCGCTCCGTGCAAAGCAAGGCGATCGCCGCACACTTGCCGGAAATTGCCACTGCCTATGAGGCGTACAGAATGCACTCATCCGGAAGATATGCGGGTCGTCGCTATGCCTTCATTTCCACAACGAAGGCTCCGATCAACAGCGAGTTTTTGAAACCACACCTGCTTCGCATGCGACAGTTAATGGTGCGAGTGCCAGTGTGTATCTGCAAAAGTAGAAGGCTATTTGTGGTTCAATCAATGAAGCAGCGCCTGGCGGTCGCCTGATCTACATGAAACGGCGCTAAGTTTCCTTGCCGCGCCGCGCGGCGTAGCTGGCGATCTGTTCCTCCACGAGATCGGCTGCGTCTTCCCCCGCGCCACGGCGACGATACCAGTCGGCGGTCCACGCCACAGTGGTTGAAAAATCCAGTACCGGATTCCAATGTAGCAGCTGGCGTATCCTGGAAATATCGAGGCGTAGGAAATTCGCCTCTTTAAGTTCGGAGGATTGCACTTCGATCGAGTTGTCGGATTTGTTCAGGTCCGTGAGGAGGGCGCGCACCAAAGTTTCGACAGTGACTTCGTTGCCCGGTTCCGGCCCTACGTTCCATGCGCCGACAGCAACGTCATCGCCGGCGAGCAACCGCTCCCCGATATGCAGATATGCGTGCACCAATTCCAGAACGTGCTGCCAGGGGCGGATGGAGTTCGGGTTCCTCAACACAACAACCTGACCGGCATCGCCAGTGCGAATGATATCGGGAACCAGACGATCTTCTGACCAGTCCCCCCGCCTATGACGTTGCCCCCGCGAACGGTGGCCATTTTTAGCGAGCCGGACATTGGCAGCATGGTTTGGGCATAGCAGTCGGCTATCAACTCAGCACAAGCCTTGCTGGCACTGTACGGGTCTTTTCCGCCAAGCCGGTCCGTCTCTCTATAGCCCCATGCCCACTCTTTGTTTCGGTAAACCTTGTCCGTCGTCACGACCACCACCGCGCGCACCGAAGGGCACTGGCGGATTGCTTCCAGCACGTGGGCTGTTCCCATCACGTTCGATGCAAATGTTCCAACCGGGTCGCGGTAGGACCGGCGAACCAGCGGCTGGGCGGCTAGGTGAAAAACGATCTCCGGAGATGCTGCTTGCAGATGTTTTCGGACTGTGTCGAAGTCACGGATATCGCCAAATTCCGATTCCATCCCATCGGCAATATTGGCGCTGTCAAATAGATTGGGAGACGTCTCTGGAGGTAGCGCAAGCCCACTGACAAGGGCGCCTTTTCTTTTCAGCCAAGCGCATAACCAACTGCCCTTGAAGCCTGTATGACCGGTAACGAATGTGCGAACACCGCGATAAGACATCGATATAAGAACCTTGGTGACTTGCCGAACTTACATGATTAGGGGGCTCAATTCCGGTCAATCCAGGCGCCGAGGCATAGTGAGATCTCCCTCGATCTTCTCAATCGGCCTGTCGAAATTGATTGCGTCCGAAATAATTGTCAGCGGGCGGGTACGTATCTGGTCATAAATCCGTCCGACATAGATGCCGATTATACCCAGGAAAAGGCTATTGAGGCCAATCCCGAACAGGATAAGGATCTGTGTGGTGGTGAAGCCCTTTGGGATCGCGCCAGGATGCAGGAACTGGTATCCGATGTAGAAGGCCGCGAGAGCCATTGCAGCGAAGGCGATCGCTACGCCGACATAGAAAGCGATCCGCAATGGAAGGCTCGAATGTGCGAGAATGCCTTGCATAGCCAGACGCACGAGGGCACTGAAACGGAACTTGCTTTCATTGTGCAGCCGTTCAGCACGATCAAAGGGAATTCCGATCTGGCGTCTCGCCAGCGACGAGATCAGCCCACGCAAATAGATATGCGGCTCGTGAATACGCCGCAGCTTTTCGATCACCGATCGATCAATCAGGCGGAAGTCGCCCGCGTCGGGTATGAGGTGGGGGCCGTCAAGCCTGGCTATGAGCCGATAGTAGGTTTTTCGAGCCTGGTGCAGCAACCGGTTCTCACGCCGCTGCCGACGTACGCCGACGACTACATCGTAGCCTTCACGCCATTGTTGCAAGAACGCGCCGAATAATGCGGGTGGATCCTGAAGATCGGCGTCGATCTGGATCGCGGCGGCTCCCTGGCCAATCGATAGCCGGTCAACAAGGATTTCTGAAAACCGAAATTGCGGACAAAGCGAACCACCCGGACTGACGAATCCACCTGTGCGATATCGCAAAGTTTTCCAAATGTGGAATCTGTCGAACGGTTATCGGTGAAGATGAACTCGAATTCATATTCGTCCAGTTCAGTCGTAACTTGCTTCAATGCCTCGTAGGTTTTCTGAACATTGTCTTCTTCGTTGAATACCGGAATGATGATCGAAATGAGTGTTTTCATCGCCATCTCATCAAGGTCGGGTCAAACAATTGGCACGCGCAGCAGGTCCGCATCGGGTGGCAGAGCTTTGCCGCGCAACTGGGTGAACGTGCGGACTCATTCCAGACGATCTATCTCTTCTTGAGTTAAAATATCGACGATAAGGCCGTCGAATCCGCTTTTTCTCATGTAGTTTTGGATTTCTGTCGAGATATGCCAAGCCAGATTGAGAAGAGGAGCCTCTTTGTCTGGTCGATCAACGAACTCGTTGTCCGATCGAATTTGTATACGCGTGCCAGGAATATAGTGGCCGATTTTCATGGAGCCGGGTTTCTCGTAAACCGCCGAAACCATTTTCTCGTCGAGATCGAGAAGTTTGACAAGAATCGCGGCGCGCCCCGGGAATGCCTTGCCGGGTAATGGACCATATTCGGCGACGAGTTTTTCCAGTTCATTGCGCTTGGCTTCCTGCCATAACGGGATGCGGCGGGCCAAGTCGATCAGGCCTTGGCCAAAATCCTCCTCCCGTGCCAGATACTGGCTCAGGTCCGGGGAAACCGAACTCGATCCAGCTTGCATCATCACGCGGATATTCCCACCATAGCGAGCTGGAAATTCGCATAGGACGACGTTGGCACCCAGCGAATCCGCAATAAATTTAAAGGAAGTCAGGCTGTAGGTGCGCGGGTGCTCATGATAAAACGTATCGAACTGGTGTCGCTCCAATACTGCACCCAGATAATGGTTCTCAATCACCAGAAGCGTCTTGGGGGACATCATCGTCCCGACTGATCCGAGTACGGCTGACAAATCTTCGATATGTGCGAACACATTTGTGAAGGTGATGATGTCGGGCTGTCCGTGCTCCTGAACAAACTGTTCGGCCAGTACAGGGTTGAGATAATCCTGATAGGTCACATGACCGGCAGCCTTTGCATCCGCAGCTGCACCGGTTGGCTCTATACCGAACGTATGTGCGCCCTTTTCGGCAAAGATAGACAACAAACTGCCGTCGTTGCATCCGATATCGAGGACTTTCAGTCCCTCAAGATCACCGCATTGGCGTTGGCATGCTTCTACGAGCTGGCGCATCCCGTTCAGCACATCCGCAGTGTGGCGGGCGCGATAATGATAGGTTTCAGGGAATAATGTCCGCTTTGGAACCTGGTATCTTTGATGAGCGGTCTTGCAAGTTGCGCAATAGGCGATGGAAATCGGATATTCAACTGTGACCCGGCTGTCGCCTACCGGGACGAGGTCGTCGCAAAGCGGATGTTTTCCCAAATCGAGAACGTCCGTGAGATCCGAATTCCCGCAAACCTCGCATCTGGTGATGCGGATCGTATCGTCCTGTTGCATGTTCATCCTATTCCTCGGTGGCCGCCGTGGCGCCAACGCTCCCAAATAAAAGACCTGTCATGCGCGACAAGAGCATATAGCGCCTCATTCGGCTGGATTCTCCAGCCCTGCATGTATCGCGATAAGTTCGTCCAATCCAGTTGTTAACGGGCTTGCCGAAATCAACCCCTTCAATTCCGCAGCGAAAGCCCCGAATGCGAGCCTTAGCGTTGAGGTCATCGCAAGCGTGTCCGGCAAGGGTTCAATCATTTGGCTGGCGACAACCAATTTCGGCGGGTGGCTCGAGAAATCCACACTCCCACACACGCCGTTCACCTCGATTCGCAGAAGCCTGCGCCGGCAATCGCTTTCGCTGTCGCAGGACAGGCCATATGTCCGCCCCTGCTGATCTCGCAATTCGAAGCCGCCACGTCGCCGGCCATCCTGCGAGAGCCATCGATCCGACAAGGTGAAACGGGCGTGCGGCTGCAAGATACGGAAGACCGAAAGTGCGTGCGGTAGCAGGTCTTCGAGGACACTGATTTCGTCATGTATCGCCTTCTTCAGCCCATGGCGGACCTCATTGTTGGGATCGGTCCATTCGAGCACGGCAGAGAAATCGGCAGATCCTTGCCCATTCATCAAGGAAGCAATCTGATGAAAGGCCGGCAAGAAGGCAAATTCCGTGCAAACACCGAAAAGGCGGTCGGCATGGACGGCCTGTTCCATGATCAATGCCGCATCAGACGCGCTGCTGGCGATCGGTTTTTCGACAAGAACGTGAAGACCTGCGGTAAGCACCTGAAGCGCATCGCGGGCATGATCACGAGGCCGACTCGCGATGATTGCCACCTCAAAGCGTGGTTCGAGTGCCAGCGCCGCTTCGATGCTGCCTACAACCGTAATTTTTGATAGCCCGATCGTTTGCGCCCATTCGTGGCTTTCGGTGTAGTTATGGCGCGCTACCATGGTTATGCCGCTGGCATCGCCTCTGGCTGCCGACAGGACCGTGGCCCATACGCGACCCCAGCGCCCGCAACCAACGATCATGACCGGTATCGGCAGGGCAGCCGCCTGCCAAAACCCATCGAAATCGACTGCTTCGAATTGCGTTGCGGCTTTCAATAGTCTCAGCTCTTCGTCGCACTGAGATAATATTGCGCGCCGAACGGAAGCGCTCCCAGAATAGAATCGAGCCCGGTGAGGAAAGCGCCCTTTGGCGGCACCGAAAGAATGCTGCGGGTGCGGACATCGTTGAAGCCGGCGTTACCAAAAGCCTGCGCAACCTTCCCGGATTCAGCAAGACGGCGTCTTTGTCGATAGGACAGGACTTTACGATATATTGCGTCGCCGGATTGTAGGGGTTGTGCTCGAAGACGAGGGCAAGCCCGGAAGGCTTGAGAACGCGCTTCATCTCTGCGACGAAACCTTCCCATTGCTCTGGCGGAACATGATGCATTACGCAGATCGTGAAAATTACGTCAAACCTGTTGTCAACATAGGGCAAGCGTGCGCCATCGAAACTTTCATAGTTCACAAACGGGTGCTTAAGTGCGGCCATTTCAACGCTTGCAGCCGAAACATCGATCCCGTGCAACTCGTGGAAGACGTTCTCGAGGCCGGCATGATAGGCCCCGATGCCGCATCCAAGATCGAGCGTGTCAAGCTGGCCTACATTGCCAAATTGCTTCGCCGCGAGCCTCACAAGATGCGCACGCTTCACATCGATAAAGAATGAGTGTTCCATCCCGGCGAAGGCTATGGCCTCATTGATGTCGCTTTCGTAAGTTTGCGTCAGACGGTCGAAATCTTCTGCCACCTGCTCTTGGGTGATGTTGTCCTTGCCGGTGTGTGGTTCGGATTTCATGGTTTGGTTCCGGCTCCCTTGGAACCTGTCGTTTCCTCTCCTGCAGGTAGAGCGTTCGCGAACACCCAACGCTGGAACACGATATAGTTGGTAAGCGGGATCAGGATGCAGACCCCAACCGCACCCACGGTATAAGGAAGCTTCAGCACTTCCACGGAAAACGACATCGCTACGTAAGAGATGGCTAGACCGACGAGCGAGGTAATGACGAAACGCAATCCTTGCCCGAACGTGTCTTCACGCACGCCGAAAGTGAAGCGGCTCTGCATGAGATAAGAGAAGATCAACGACAAAAGATAGGCAAAGACGGAGGCTGTAATGGGGTCGGTTTCAAGGCCTGTAACGATCGCGTAGACGAGCACCAGATATAACATTGTCGCCAGAATGCCGGCGAACCCGAAGCGCGCAAGACGTCCGAATCCGTGCATCGTCAGGAAGTCCCGGGCGGTCTGGCTTGTGTAGCTTTGAATTCGCCTCATGCTGCTACCATGTCTTCCAGGGTGCTTTTCCCGCATTCCACATCGTTTCGAGTTCCTCTGGTCGCGCAGCGTATCCATCGGACGCCAGAAACCGCCATGACGGAAAGCCGCGAGTTCGCCGTCTGCTGCGAGCCGTTCCAGCGGCGCTCGTTCCCATATGGTCTCATCCCCCTCAATGTAATCGAGCGCGGAAGGCTCGAGAACGAAAAAGCCCCCGTTGATCCAACCCATTTCGTTGTCGGGCTTCTCATGAAAGCGGGTAACCATATTCCCTTGATCGATGTCCAGAATGCCAAAGCGTCCCGGCGAGGGTACTGCCGTCACAGTCGCCTTGCGTCCGCTCCTGCGATGATGTTCCACGACCTTGCGGACGTCCAGATCGGTGACGCCATCGCCATAGGTGACGCAAAATGTTTCGCCATGCACGAATTCGGCAATGCGTTTGATGCGCCCGCCGGTCATCGTATGAAGGCCGGTATCGATCAGCGTTACACTCCAGCGTTCGCTTGCATCGCCGTGGAAATCGATCTTGTTCTCACCGAGATGGACAGTGATATCGTAGTTTTCAGTGAAGTAATTGACGAAATAGGACTTGATCAAATGGCTCTTGTAACCGCAGCAGATCACAAAATCTGAAAATCCCGCAGCAGCATAGATTTTCATCACATGCCAGAGGATTGGCTTCCCGCCAATCTCGACAAGCGGCTTCGGCTTTATTTCGGTTTCCTCAGAAAGCCGGGTTCCCAAGCCCCCTGCCAAAATTACTGCCTTCACGAAAATCCCACTTCATATCCTGAACCAAAATTATTGCATCGCGCCATTCACTGGGCCCCTTTGTCGTTGACTTTAAGACAACTGGCAAGCTCATCTGGAACGTCATCGCCAGACACATGCGCTGGCGGGCTGTGAAATTTCGCTGAAACATGAGTCCAGCGGTGGAATGCCAACCAATTGATTCCTCTCACTTTCAGATGCTGAAATGAGGTTATGACCGGCACAAATTTCGCCATTTTGAAGCGGCGAAATTTATACCGTAAAATCAACATGATAGAGCCTGTTCGCGCAGGGTTAATATTTTGCGCAATGCGCCATGGTTCGTCCCATGATCTTTACAGGTGACTATGTTGCAGGCCGCGACGAAAATCCGGACACTTCATGGTTTCGTGATGCAAGCGGCGAAACCGACAAAACGCTAGACGTGCCGGAAGGCATTGCAACTGCGATCCCTGATCGCGAACTGCGGTAATATTCAAACGCGCACTGTCATCTTAGCGAGATCCTCTTTTAATACGTACCGGGTGAAAGCGGGTCGCGATTGTAATCCTTGTAGATCAGATAACGAACATTATCGCGGCCGATCGCGCCGAACCATTGCGGGCAGTAAGGTCCCATCCAGATCACGTCACCTTGCTCGGAAGGGTGCCAGTTATCGCCTAGCCTGAATATCCCCCCACCATTCATCAAAAGAATGCCGTGTTCCATATAATGCGTTTCGACGAACGGGAGCCCCATGCCTGGTTTGTATTCCATTACATTGATTTCAAAATCATAACTTGGTGTTTCCGGTGCCAGCTTCTGCAACAAAAGCCGATCGTCACCTTTCATGATGATCTGTTTGTGGTCGGACACATTGGACACATGGACGCCAGGACGTTCATATCCTTTCAGTGGCAGATACGGGCGCTCAAGCACTATCAGCCGCGCAGGGCCGCGCGCCTCGATTCTGTGGGCCATGCCAGCGGGTATGATCGCATAGCCTTCGACGCCCATTTCATGGGTTGTGCCATTGGCAGACAGGGTGACTTCACCCTCGAGGACCATAAAAAAACGTTGGAGACCAATAGGAGATTCGGTTGCGACCGCTCCATCATCCATCTGGGCGAAAAACTCGGTAAACTTGGATCCTACCTGCGGCGCAATGACCACAGCAAGTGTACTTTTTTGCCAGTTAGGCAAGGTTGTTGCCTCGTGGCTGTCGGGGCTAACGAATGCATAGTTCGATTTGAATGAGGAGCGGGATTCACCCAGATGCTGTTTCATTTGTCTTACCTTTGGGAAACTGGACGGAAATTTCGAACGAACTGAAGCAGGACCGCCGCCCCCGCATCTACATCCACCACCTCGACGCTTTCGGCTGGATTATGGCTCACACCGTCTTTGCAGCGCACAAACAACATGCCGATGTCGGTGAGTTTGCTCATTGCCATACCATCATGCCCAGCCCCGCTAGGCATTCTGATTGCGCGTGATCCGGTGGCGATGACAGCGTCTTCTAACTGACGCACGAATGCCTCCGAACATGGACAGGCGGCGAGGTCGAGCAGGACATCATATTTCACCTGCACACCCCGTCGGTGCGCCACTTCATTGATCTTGCTCTTGAGGGTCTCGTAAACCCGGTTCAAGACTTCAACTGAATGCGAACGCAGGTCGAGCGAAACCGTTACCTGACCGCATATTACATTGGCCAAGCCGGGCTTGGTCTCGACCGAGCCGACTGTTGCCACCGTGTCCGAATGGCTCATTGCCGCTTCTTCGATAATCAGGATCGCTTCCGCCGCGCAAACCATGGCATCATGGCGCAACTGCATCGGGACAGTTCCGGCGTGGTTCGGTTCGCTGTGAAAATTGAGCCAGGCCCGCCGCTGCGCACTTATACCCGTCACGACTCCCACGGAAAGGTTTTCAGCCTCGAGTACGGGACCCTGTTCGATATGAACTTCGACATATCCCAGAACATCGTCCGCTGGATGAGCGGCATTTCCGACCAATGCAGGATCAAGGCCAAATTCAATAAGCGCGTCGGAAAGAAATACCCCCTCGGGGTCACTGGCTTTCAACAGGTCAGGTCCGAAATCACCGATAATTCCCCTGCTGCCAGCCAGTGTTGTGCGAAATCGCGACCCTTCCTCGTCACCAAAAGCCACAACCTCTATGCCAAAAGGCAGGCGCTTGCCTTCGCCGTTCAATACAGCCACGCAGTCAAGAGCGGTCAGGAGGCCGAGCGGCCCGTCGTATTTTCCGCCGGTGATCACGCTATCCTGATGCGAACCCATGATGAGATAAGGACCGGCGCCAGTATCGGCATGATAACGCCCGACGACATTGCCGACTTCGTCTATCCGCGCTTCCATTCCCGATTCTGTCATCCAACCCATCAGAACCTCGGCCGCTTGCCGATGCTCTGTAGATAGATAAAGCCGGGTAACGCCTGGTCCTGGCGCGCTGATCCGCGCCCATTCTTCACATCGGTTGTAGATGCGCTGCCCTGCCTGCGGTTCATCGAGATAGCTCATGCATATTTCCCCATGACTTTGGCTCCGCCATTTTCCATCTCAAACAGGGTGCTTTTGGTGCCAGTGACGGGCGATTTCATCGCGTCGGCATATCCAGACGGCCTCGTGGCTCTGGACATAATCGAGAAACCGCAGGAACGCCGCCCATCGTCCGGGACGGCCGCCTATCCGAAGATGCAACCCCGTCGACATCATCCGTGGTGTTTGATCACTCTCGCGATACAGAACGTCGAAAGTGTCCTTGAGATAGGTGAAATACTGATCGCCGCTGTTGAAACCCGCAGCAGCCACGAAGCGCATATCATTGGCTTCGAGAGTGTAAGGTATGCGCAAATGGCTTTTGCCATTGACCTCGACCCAATATGGTAGATCGTCGGCATAGGTATCCGAGTCATAGAGGAAGCCTCCTTCTTCCACGACCAGATCAAGTGTATTGGGGCTGTTTCGTCCGGTGTACCAACCGACCGGGCGCACCCCCGTCTCATCTTCTATGGCCTTGATGGCCAATTGCAGATGCGCGCGTTCGGTTTCCTTACCCATGTACTGGTGATCGATCCACTTCCAGCCGTGGCTGGCGATTTCATGACCCAGTTCATGCATGATCCGGCCGTAGCCCGGATTGTTTTCCAATGCCAAGCCGTTCGCCAGAACAGTCGTGTAGATTCCACGGGCCTTGAATTCATTGAAAATACGCCAGAACCCAACGCGGGTGCCGTATTCGTACAGAGATTCCATGTTCATGTTGCGAACACCGGGAAGAGAGGGCACGCCGATGATGTCCGATATGAAATTCTCGGACCCGACGTCCCCGTGCAGGATGCAATTTTCAGATCCTTCTTCGTAGGCAACAATAATCTGTAATGCGAGCTTGGCACCTTTTGGCCAATCGGCTTGCGGCGGATTGTTGGCATACCCGATCATGTCTCTGGCGTAACTCATATGCGGTCTCCCAAGAATTGGTCCTTCAGGTGCTGATTTCAGTCTTTCGTCACAGTCAAATGCGCGACCGTGCCAGAATGCTTTTTGGCTAACGGGTAAGCCAGATCTCCCAGCTTGCTGGTGCCCAATCCCATCCCGACAATGGCCTCGGCCAATTTCACGCCTGCGGTCACGCCTTCGATGACGGGAATGCCGATTGCCTGCTGAATGTGATCCGCCAGATTTGCCATGCCAGCGCACCCCAATACGATGGCGGAAGCCTCGTCCTCGGCAATTGCACGGCGGCATTCATCGACAATGCTTGAAAAGATTTCAGGCCCAGACCCTTCAAGTTCCAATACTTCGAGATCAGTTGCGCGCACCCGCGCGCATTGATGTTCGAACCCGTGGATCTGAAGGAGGTGCTGCGCAATGATCTTGGTTCGAGCCAATGTGGTGACGACGGAAAATCTGGTCGAAATCATGCTCGCAATGTGAAATGAGGCTTCCGCAATGCCAATGACCGGACCTTTCGCAACTTCACGCGCGGCCAGATATCCGGGGTCACCGAAGCAGGCGATTACATAGGCGTCGTGGCCTGCCTTTTCGCCCTTTGCTATCTCCTCGAGGATGCCGATCGTTGCAGATGCCTCGTCATAATGGCTTTCGATCGACGTCGGGCCGCTGGCTACTGTCGTGGAAATAATGGTAGTCCCCGGAGCGGCAAAACGCTGGGCAGTCTGCAAATTCTCCTTGGCGAAAGCCTGCGTTGTGGTCGGATTAATAATATTGATCTTCACGATACATTATCCTCCCAGATAGGCCTTGCGCACATCATCATTGCTCGCCAGTTCGTCTGACACGCCTTCCAGAGCGATGTGCCCGTTTTCAAGGACATAGGCATAGCTCGACAATTTGAGTGCCATGCGCGAGTTTTGTTCGACGAGAATGATGCTGACACCCTCTTCACGGTTCACCGTGGCAATGAACTTGGCGATGTCGCGCACAATAATGGGGGCGATCCCTAACGAGGGTTCGTCCAGCAAAAGCAGTCGCGGGCGGTTCATCAGGGCGCGACCGATGGCGACCATTTGCTGCTCTCCACCAGACAGGCTGCCACCGGATTGGCTGGAACGTTCGCGCAACCGTGGAAATCTGTCCAACACACTTTCGAGATCGCGTGCAACGTCTCGCCGGTTCCGGTGTCGATAGGCACCCATGAGAAGATTGTCGCGCACTGACATATACGGGAAAATGCGTCGACCTTCGGGAACCATGGACACACCGCGTGCCACGACACGATCCGTCCCCAATCCCGTAATGTCCTCGCCGTCGAAAACCACGCTTCCGCCAAGCGGGCGTTCCAGCCCCGTAATGGCCCGCAACGTTGATGACTTGCCGGCACCATTGGCCCCGATCAATGAGATGATCTGACCCTTTTCGGCATTGATGCTGATGCCGCTTACCGCGTTCACCTGGCCATATTTCACGACGAGATCGGTCACAGAAAAATAGCTCAAAGCCCCAACTCCTCATCTTCGGAGCCCAGATAGGCTTCAATCACCTTTTCATTTTGCTGGATTTCGGCTGGCGTGCCTTCGGCGATCTTGCCGCCAAAATTCACCACGACGATTCGGTCGCTGACCGACATGACCGCGGACATGTCGTGCTCCACCAGGATCGGTGTGATGCCATTGTCACGTATCTTGCGAACCAACCGAACTCCGGCTTTGGTTTCGTCGGAATTGAGGCCGGCAAAAGGTTCATCAAGCAGGATCAACTTGGGTTTCGCCGCTAGAGCGATTGCGATTCCCAGGTTACGCAGCATGCCCTGTGGCAGACCAGCAGCCTTCGTATCGGCAACATGGCTCATGCCCAGCAGGTCAAGAACTTCCATGGCATGTTCGTGCGCCTCACCGTTGTCGCGCAAGGCAGTCGGAAAGCGAAAAATCATACCCAGTATCGACGATTTGCAATCTTTCTGATGCCCCAGAACAACTGCATCTCGCACCGTCATATCTTTGAAGATCGTGGTTTCCTGAAAAGTACGCACGATGTTTTGGGCGACAACATTGTGTACGCCAATCCCAGTGATATCGCGCCCCATGAACTCGACTTTCCCCGAGGTGGGTTTCAGGAAAGACGAAATCAGCTTGAAACAAGTGCTCTTGCCAGCGCCATTTGGCCCGATGATTGACAGGATTTCTCCTTCAGCCAGATCGAAGGAAAGGTCGTTCACTGCCGTCAGGCCGCCAAACTTTTTTGTGAGATGAGAGACCTTGAGCATCACGTTCCCTTAATCTCACGATCGGGTCTGGTAAAAGCCCGGGCAACCACACTGACGATACCGTTGGGCATGAAAAGAATTCCCAGAATCATGATTCCTGAAAATAGAACCGTCTGGTAACGCTGAAATTCCCCAAATATTTCAAACATCGTCGATAGAACAATTGTGCCAATCAAGGGGCCGACCACAAATTCCAGGCCGCCGACAAAACAATATATCATAAAGTAAACGCTATCTATTACCTGAAATGATTGCGGATATACATTCCTCTGCAATGCAGTGAAGAATGACCCTCCTACACCGCCATAGAAACAGGCGATCATGAAAGCCACGACCCGGTACTTTGCGACATTGATGCCAAGACTTGCGGCAAGGTCCTCGTTTTGGCGTAAGGAATGAAAGACGGTGCCGACGCGGCTGGTGTCAACGAGCCACAGAAGCACGAGGCCGAGTGTCATGAGCACACCGCTCAGATAATAAAACGACATGCGATCTCCCACCTCAAATCCAGAGATGAGCGTTACGCCAAAAATGGCCAAATCTCCCGGGAGTGGCAGGTCGACGATGCCGCGCGGCCCATTGGTCAGTGCCGGAAAGCTGAGCGCGGTCAGGCGAGCAGCCTCAGTCAGGCTCAGTGTAATCATCGCGAAATAGACGCCTTTGAGCCGCAACACAGGCCAACCGATGATAAATCCGAAGCCGGCTGCAACAAGGCCCGACAAAGGCAGGCAGAGCCAGAAAGACAGGCCCATTTTGGACATCAAGATTCCGGTCGTGTAGGAACCGATCAAGGCAAAGCCGGCCTGCGCAAGATTGATGCGACCGATTACAAAGGTCAGCCAAACCCCCATGCTGATGAAACTCATGGCGGCCATTGTCGTCAACACGTTCGTGACATAGCCCATGTCTACGATCACAAAGGGCGCAATAAAGAAATAGATGGCCACGATGCACGCTACAGCTATTCCAAAATTCCGGTGCTTCACTGCCGCATTGGCGTGAACTGTCATGAGCTGATTTTCGTCAGTGGGATTTTTCTGAAACGACATTGTGATTTAGCCCCAAGGTTTGCCCATGATGCCATGCGGGCGAAGGATCAGGAAAAGAATCACGAGGGCGAAAATAACGAGGAACGTGACCGAGCCCGGCAGGAGCGCGAAGGCAATTGCCTCCATGAAACCCAGCACAAATCCGCCGAGGATAGCTCCAGACAACACCCCTGCGCCGCCGATCATGATCATGATAAATGCCTTGATCGAGATTGCCGTGCCTGCGCCGGAATGTATGGCAAAGAGTGCTACCAACAATCCGCCAGACAATCCCGCAAGACCAGTTCCCAAGCCAAAACCAAGCGCCGATATCCATTTCAGATTCACGCCTTGCAAAGCGGTTGCTTCGCGGTCCTGGGCCAATGCACGAAGGGCGCGCCCGGGGCGGGTCTTGGAAATAAAGAGCATCAGTCCGGCGATCAGCATTGCTGCAATGATCATCACGATAATGCGCGAATTGGGCAGATAGGCTTCGCCTATCCTTTGAACCCCGGTGGCAATCGAGGGAATTCCGCGCTGCTTTTCACCGAAGATGATCAGCGCGACACTTTCCAGGAAAACCGCAGTCCCCATCGCCAGCAGCATGGTGACTTCATCGCGCTTTACCTTTCGCATTACCGGCGCAAAAGAAGGAGTTCCATGAGCACCCCGATTGCACCCACGATCACAAACGAGAAAATCAAACCGACCCAGAAGGGCAGCCCAAACACTACAGTGGAGTAGTAGACAACGAATCCGCCGATCATATAGAGCTGACCATGCGCGAAATTGACAACATTCATGATGCTGAAAATAATCGTAATGCCTAGCGCGATCAGGGCGTAAGTCGTACCGACGACGAAGCCGTTGACGATTACCTGCTCCATACGATCCGTTCTCCAGAATTCCGGCCGCCTGATTGGCCACTCGATTTCCGAATGCCTTCAAGCTCGCCTTCCAAGGAATGGTGAATAGGTGCGCCGAGCGCCACAATGACGCCCGGCTAAGCCGCTTGGTCAGTCAGGGAGCGATCCGACAAAGAGCGGCTGGTAAGCGCCGTCCTGAATTTCCTGCACAACGATCGGTACGGAAACCTGACGAGCCTGACCGAAGTCAGCATTGCCGACATAATGCAAGACACCGCCATCTTTCAGGAACGGATTGCTGCCTTCAAATTTGTCCAGCACCGACTTGAACACCTCGGTGTCGGAAAGCGCATCCGGGCCGGCTGCCTGAAGCGTTTGGACCATAATTTCAGGGCCATAGACATAAAGACCGGCGACGTCGTTCCACTCACCCCAGTCTTTGGAATATTCCGCTATGAATTGCTCCATGAATTCGCTTCGAATTTCTTCCGTGCTGGCCCCGCCAGCAGCGATAAATCCGTTTGATGCTGCTCCAGCGACCTGAGCGATCGCCGCCGGGTCCTGCCCGGTTTCGGTGCTCATCGTGCCGGCAAATCCAAGCTCGCGCGCCGCCTTGATCAACGGACCAACATCGGAAGGTGACACTCCCGACAAAACGATGTGGTCAGGGTTGGATGACAACACCTTTGTCAGAACCGGGAAGAAGTCGGTCGTTCCCGACTCATAGGTTTCGGAACCCGAAACCACGTTCAATCCGAGCGCCTTCGCGCCAATGACGCCCTGGTCGCGCTGGTTAATAGGGTCCGAATTATTTTCGGCGACAAATGCGATATTTTTGACGCCTTTGTTGTCCATCAGCCATTTATAAATGACAGGCCCAACTTGATAGGATGCAACCATACCCAGGATAGATTGCGATGCTGGAGGCGTGTAGAGCGCGCGCGAAAAGGCATATGGCATATTGATGGTGCCATTGGCTTCCATTACCACTTTGGCCGATTCGGCGGTTGTATCCGTGTTGGGCCCTTGAATGTACTTGATACCCTGCGCGATCAGCTTTTCCGCCCCTGTCTGGGCGCTTTTGGGGTCCGCACGATCGTCGACGCACACAACATTGATATCATAGGTCTTCTCACCGATCTTAACTCCGCCGGCTTCATTCCACATACGGGCACGCGTTTTGAAGGTTTGGCACATGACGCCGCCCCATCCTGCAAACGGCCCGCTCATCACGCCTAGCGCGCCAAGTTCGAGTGTTTCGTTTTGGGCTGCCGCAGTGCCGATAAACATCGTCGTTGCGGCGAGGCCGGAGACGATGCTCGTTAGGATTTTTCTTCGAGTTGCGGAATAAAACATCATGATAATCCTCCCTGATTTTTATCCTGTCGCTTACTGGACTGAATTGGTTACCCGGTATGACGGTGTCATTTTTCTTGATTGCCTTCTTGATTGCGGGTCAATATCGGGCAATATTCAGACTGAAGCGATGATGTCTTCTAGTCAATGATATCATTGACACGGTGTCAAAATAGGACGGTTGCCGTTCGCATAGACTCCGACACCGCGGCAACAGCAGCCAGCACGGAATTCTTCTGAGAATGATGGCTCCGTCTAAGTCCAGCGACGTTGTGGCTAGAGAAATACTGAATTATCGGGGCACCAAAGCCGTTGCCCCTCAACTCGGTATAAGACCTTGGTCTCCTGCCCACGGACCACAAGGTTCTTATATTAGAAGCGTTGCATGAACTTTGTAAATTGAAGAAACCCAGCGTGCTCTATTGCATTCTGGTTTCCCACAACCCAACAATGATTATGATGTCTGAGGTGCGTGCCCTCGAATTCGTCAGCGGTCGTACTCTTGCCCATCCCGATGCACCGCTGAATTGGTTGTGAAAGTCACAATCCGGAAATTCGCGCCAAAGTGCTGAGATGTCATATACGACTTGCTCTCGCCGGATTCCAAGCCAGAACAGGTGAGGCTTGGCCTCTCAGAAATCAGCTAAACAATGATTGGCTTCGATCAACGCAAATTCCACGTCAAAGTATACTCTCTCCAAAGCGAAGGAAATACTATTACGTTTAGTGCGTATATCAGTATAATACCTATCTTATTTTACCCTAATCACTTCAATCAAATAAATTCAAGTTACCCACGCCTCTTGTGCTCAACGGCTGTTGAAGGTAGGATTTGGGGTCAATAGTGTCAATTCGATTATTGACATTGTGTCAAAGAAACGAGAGCAGAGATGTGGACGCCGGAACTGAAGAAGGGCGCGGGGCCAATTTACCTTGCCATTTGCGATGCGATGGCCAGTGACATTGCCGAAGGGCGGCTGCTCCCTAGCGAAAGGCTGCCGCCGCATCGCGACCTCGCCTTTAGGCTCGCTGTAACGGTTGGTACGATTGCACGGGCTTACACCGAAGCGGCCGAGCGCGGCCTTGTCGTCGGCGAGGTTGGACGCGGGACGTTTGTCAATGATTTCGGTAATGATCGCGATAAAATAACCCGTCTCACTGTATCGGAAAAGCCGCAGCCGGAAGTAATTGACCTCGGACTCAATCTGTCAGCGATCGGCGAGGCCGAGGAAATTCTCAAATCGACTCTCAAGGATTTGGCGCGTTCAAACTCATTGGATTCACTGCTGACCTACCAGCCAAGTGCCGGCATGTTCTCGCACCGTGCAATCGCGGCCCAATGGCTTGGCCGCATCGGCGTATGCACTCATCCCGACAATGTCATAATCTGCAATGGTGGCCAGCACGGACTGATGCTGGCAATAATGGCGCTCGCCAGTCATGGCGAGTCGATTGCCACTGAAGGGCTTACTTATCCGGGGGTGAGAGCAATCGCGCACCAACTGGGCATCAACCTTTGCGCTCTGCCAATGGATAAGGAGGGGATCGACCCCGCTGCGCTGCGCGAGTTATGCGAAACAAGGAAGCCTAAAGCGCTGTATTGCATGCCTGTACTACAAAATCCGACAACGATTACGATGTCTGAAGCCAGGATGCACGAGATTGCACAAATAGCCGATCATTACGGGCTCTACATCATCGAAGACGACGTCTATGGGTTTTTGGCCGAAGAAAGGCCCGCACCTTTTGCCGCAATAATTCCAGAGCGGACGATCTATCTCACCAGCGCTTCGAAGAGTATGGCACCTGGCCTACGCATAGGTTTCTTGGCCGTGCCACCGAAATTATGTCGCTCGGTTCAGGAAATTGTGACGATGAGCAATTGGATGTCGGCACCCTTCATGGCTGCGATCGTAACCAATTGGATCGTTAACGGCTATGCCGACAAGATGATCTCCTGGCATCGCCAACAGGCGCGCGAGCGTCAGGATTTAGCGTATCAGATACTTGGCTCTTATACCCACCGCACCTCAATTGCCTGTTATCATCTGTGGCTGCAATTACCGGAGCCGTGGCGCATGGATTCTTTCTCTGCGTCTGCATTGCGCGATGGCGTTCGTGTGATAACGGCCGACGCGTTCTCCGTAAAACGAGACCACGCACCACATGCCATCAGGTTGTGCCTTGGAGCGGCGCATTCGCTGCCGGATATCGCATCCGGGCTTGATAGATTGGTTGAACTTCTAGGATCGCAACCAAAGCCGTATATGGACCTGCAATCAATTGGCTATTTATAATAGCCAATTATAGACGTCGCTGCGCCAAATATCTCTCAACTCTTTATATAAGCTGGGTGTTTCGACCAACGTTGTGACTGCAGCTCAACTGGGCATCTTGGCGACCAAAACAGATATTTCGGCAGTTGGTTGGGTTCGCGCGCTCGTGCCTGTTTGTGAATTTCACAGAACCCCATCCCCAGAGTGCAGATTACCAACCAACTGATTTAACAGTGCTTTCAGTGCGGGCATAAGGGCCAGACCTGCTCAATTTACGTTCTTATGGAAATGCACAATTTGTGGATATAACTGGATGCACGCCGCTCTAGCGGTCGAAAACGAGACGCGAATAACCAAGAAACGAGAATGCCATGGCAACCAGCGATGCGCCGACAAGCGCGCCAAGTGGCGGGGTGGCGGGAAAGGCAAAGAGAATTATCGCATAGACAAGATAATTCACGGCTGCTGTGGCGATGCCGACGCCACCGTAACGAGCACCCTCTACGACCATATTGCGGCTACTTGGCCCGAATGTCAGATGACGGTTGAACAGCCATGTGGAGATGAGAGCCATCCCAATCGACCCGATCCGTGCGGTCAGGGGGCCAAGCGACGTAAATGAAAGAAGCAAGGCAAGAACACCGGCATCGACAACGAATCCGACGCCGCCGGCAAGGACAAATCGGGCCAGACGTTTCATGGGCGTGTTCAGGCAGCTCGCCGTGGTTTGCCCGGCAGTGGCAGCTGCGGTGTAACAGCCTGTTCTGTGCCTGCATGTCGCTCACTGCGGTTTGACGGCATGCTAAGATAGAAAATGCGTTTCTGCTCCGCTCGACCCCGCGACACTGAATCGAGGATCAGTCCGGCAACCATCATCAGCAGGGAGAGCATGATAAAGACCATCGACAAAACCCATGTCGGCAATCGGGGCACCAATCCAGTTTCGAAATACTCGAACAGCACCGGCGTCATAAGTCCGAGGCCGGAAATCATAAAGAAAGTGGCAAATGCGCCAAAGAAACGCAGCGGCTGCGTTTCCTTCAACAGCATGGCAAACATCCAAAGGATTTTCGCTCCGTCACGATAGGTGGAGAGTTTCGAAGACGAGCCTTCGGGACGGCGGCCATAATCCAGCGCGAGTTCCGTCACCGGTAGCTTGAGCTGGGAAGCGTGAACCGACATTTCTGTTTCGATCTCGAATCCACTCGATACCGCCGGAAAGCTCTTGACGAAACGGCGTGTGAAAACACGGTAACCCGAAAAAATGTCTGTGAAGTCTCGTCCGAACAGATTTTTGTAAAGACTGTTGAAAATTCGGTTGCCGAATGCGTGGCCGGTGCGCCCGGCGTCGTCGGTTACGCCTCGCCGCGTTCCCACAACCATGTCGGCGCGTTCCGTCAATAGCGTGTTGACGAGTTGCGGTGCGTCCTCTGGCGCATAGGTGCCATCGCCATCAGCCATCAGGTAAATATCTGCCTCGACATCCGCGAACATGCGGCGCACGACATTGCCTTTGCCCTGGCGTGGCTCGCGAATAACTATGGCACCTGCGGCGCGCGCCTTCAGGGCGGTCAGATCGCTGGAATTGTTGTCGTAGACATAGATCGCCGCCACCGGCAAAGCCGCACGAAATCGTTGCACCACCTCGGCGATGGTCTGCTCTTCATTGTAGCAGGGCAAAAGAACGGCAATGGCCGGATGATCCGTAACTTCACTTGGCATGTCTGCCTCTCGCTATGCTGCGATCGCCGGGCTGAACGCGGCGTTCTATTGACTTTACTATTTATTGAAGCCGTTAAGGCTAGGTTTAAGTCTGCCGACAATTCTACAGGTCCACCCATGAACACTGCCGAGAACACGAATTCCGCATGGAAGCGCGATCTATGCTTGGTGTTCCTGGCAGTGCTGGTCACCTTCGCCGTCAATGCAGTTGCGGGCTTTCCAACATTGATTGACAATGGTGGCGACAATGACAGTCTGCTCAGGCTGGTCGAAGTGCGTGACCTGCTCGCTGGCCAAAACTGGTTTGACCTCAATCAATACAGAATGGGGCCTGAAGGCGGGTTTCTGATGCATTGGTCGCGTCTGGTCGACGCGCCAATCGCGGCAATCATCCTGATCGTATCCACACTGACGGGTAGTATGGCAATAGCCGAGGCCGCCGCAAAGGTTTTGTGGCCCGCAGCCTGTTTTGGAGCGACACTCTTCTTTCTTGTTCGTTCAAGTCGCACAGTCGGCGGGGAAAGTGCCGTTCTACCGGCAGTCATCATAGGTGCTTCGGCTTTGTATTTCATCGGGATATTTGATCCCGGCGCCTTAGACCACCACAATATCCAGCTGGCGCTGACCATGGCCAGCGTGGCATTTCTTCTCGGTGCACCGAAAAACAGCATTGCCGCCTATGTTTCGGGGATTTGTGCTGCTCTGACATTGGCTGTGGGCATGGAAACCGCGCCTTACGTTGCCGCGATCGGATTGAGTGTGGCGGGGTTCCTTGCCTTTGGTTCGGCGGCGGAGCGGCCAATTGCCAAGGGGTTCGGTCTCGGTTTTGCGGGCGCAGCAGCAATCGTCTTCATATCTACGGTGCGGCCGGCGGCCTGGGGTGAGGCGCATTGCGACGCATTCTCGGCTGTGCAGTTTGTTGTGGCTGTTGTCGCCGGCTTCGGTCTTGCCCTGATTGCATCATTGCCGCCAGCAAACCGCACAAGAGGGCGCTGCCTGGCGTCGCTCTTTGTGCTTGGTGGGATAATCGCGGCGGTAGTAAAACTGAAATTTCCCGAATGCCTTGCCGCGCCCTATGCAAGCCTTGACCCACGTCTTCGCGAGTTATGGCTCGATCATATTTCGGAAGCACGCTCCGTATTCGCGCTGAGCGCCGAAGATCCGGCTTCTGTGGTGGGGCGCTACGTAACGCCGCTCCTTGCTCTATTCCTGATGGCGCTTCACTTCCGCCGCGGACCGTGGCGCAGGCACGATAGCGTCGTGGCGGCAATCCTGCTTGCTGCATTCGCGGTCAGTATATGGCAGGTGCGTGGATCGACCTTTGCCGTGGCTTTCGCTGTCATTCCGCTCTCAGTCTGGGTAGCCGATTGGCGAATGCGGGCCAGCACCAATTCATCGCTCGGCTTTTCCTTGAAACTGGTAGCGGCTTGGCTTGTATCTCTTAACGTCGTTTGGATCGGCGTTGCGGCAGCCGCGGCCACAGCATTTGAAAACCAGGCTGGATCAAGCAAGGCACCCCCGTTGACGGAACTGTGCGACACTCAAGCGGACCTTGCGGCTTTGGCTGCGTTATCAGAAACGACGGTGCTTGCGACTTCCAATATGGGGTCACCGATTCTCGTATTCACCACGCACAGGGTGCTCGCAGGCCCCTATCATCGCAATGTAGAGGGCAATTTGATCGAGCTCGACACATTCATGGGTTCAGCCGATGCCGCGCGGGTGAGCATAACGCGCCATCACGTCGGCGTTGTCGCGATATGTCGAAACAATCCCGACACCAGCATAATCGTTGACGCTGCGCCCGGTGGTTTTCTTTCTCAACTCATGCAAGGCGAAATCCCGGAATGGCTTCAGCCTGTTGCCAAAACGATTGGAGAGCCGCTCGAACTTTACCGCGTTCGTAAAACGCTTTGACTGTTTTGGAACCGGGAATGGGACACGCAATTCGATCATTTATCTTTGTGCATTTTCCTCTGCTGAAGATACGTTTCCTAAAGAGTTTGCTGCCATGTTGCACCGAAATACGCTTCAAGAACAGGAAAGCCGATGCAGACGCCGTTTAGCACCGGGCAAATAAACCGGGACGGGACGGACCTGGCTTTCACCGATGCATTGACCGGGCTTGGCAATCATCGGCGCTTTTTCGACAAGGTGGACCGTCTGATTAGCGACAGGTCGGATGACCCGGCACCGTTTGCCGTCGGAATTCTCGATCTCGATGGTTTCAAACCAATCAATGACTTGTTCGGACAAAAAGCCGGGGACGACATATTGATTCAGGTGGCGATGCGTCTGCGCGCCTCCATGGACAGCTATTCGACCGTTTGCCGCATTGGCGCGGATGAATTCGCGTTTCTGTATCCGATGGTGTTCAGCGAAGAAGCCGCGAGCGAGCGAGCCCGGATGCTGACCGAAATCCTCTCCGCACCTTATGATGTGGGCGAACGAACAGCCAGACTGTCGGCATCCACAGGATGTTCGCTTTTTATTCAGGCGACGAGACCACCGAAATTCTCGTCAACAAAGCCGAAACAGCGCTATATCACGCCAAGCGCTGCGGGCGCGGTCAGGTTGTTGTCTATACCCGTGAAATGGAAGAAGCGGCCAAGCGTGTGACCCGTATTGAACAGGCGCTGCGTCGTGCCGTCTCTGCCGGAGAGGTTGAGCCGCATTTCCAGCCGATTGTCGATCTCACCAGTCGTCGCACGGTCGGCTTTGAGACATTGGCACGCTGGACGGACCGGGACCTTGGCCCTGTCTCGCCTGTCGTATTCATTCCCATCGCTGAAGAACGCGGGATAATTGGCCCTTTGTCCCAGTTGGTTTTGAGGAAGGCGACCGAGGCTGCTCGAAATTGGCCGAAAGATCTGTTCCTGTCTTTCAATTTGTCGCCATCGCAACTTGTCGATCAAAACACCGGGCTCCACATCCTTTCCATTCTGGATCGCACCGGCTTCGATCCACACAGGTTGGAAATAGAGATCACCGAAACCGGCTTGATGAACGATCCGGCGTCCGCCGAGAAAATTGTCGAAGACTTGCGCCGTGTCGGCATCAGGGTCTCCCTGGATGATTTTGGCACCGGACAATCATCGCTTGGTCGCTTGCGCGAATTTCACTTCGACAAACTCAAGATTGATCGCGCATTCGTGTCCTCCATCCTCGATGACAGACCATCCGAGCACATCATTCGGGCCATCCTTGCAATGTGTGAGGGCCTCGGCATGGATGTTGTTGCAGAAGGCATCGAAGAAGAAGCGCAAGCCGATAGGCTTGTTCAATTCGGTTGCAGCGGCGGGCAGGGCTATCTGTTCGGCAAACCGATCGATGCCGATGCCACACTTGGATACTTGCGCGATACGTTTCGTGCTGGAGCACACGCACGCGCAAGTTGACGCTGATGCTGGTCGGTTCGCTATCGCATCTTGCAAGTGCACTTCACATTTTGTAGGACAAATACCATAGTATCTGCAAATTCGTGTTTGCTGGCGTGCCTCTTGCGGATAGGGTGTGCGGCGGTTGACTGTGGTTCAGATCGGAGAACACATTCATGATGCCATCGGCCCGATTTTCCGACCTTGAAGGCGCATCGGTGCTGATTACCGGCGGTGGTTCTGGAATAGGTGCCAAACTCACCGAAGGCTTTGTTCGCCAAGGTGCCAAGGTTGCATTCATAGATATTGCCGAACAACCGAGCCGGGCGCTCTGTGATGAACTCGAAAAATTGGCTGGCTGCCGACCGCTTTATCTAAAAGCAGATCTGCGCGATGTTGCAGCCTTGCGCGACGTTACACAACAAGCCGCGAAAGCGCATGGACCGGTCACGGTTCTGATTAACAACGCAGCCAATGACGTGCGTCATGCGGCAGAAGATGTCACGCCGCAAGAATGGGATGACAATCAGACAATCAACCTCCGGCCGCATTTTTTCACCGCACAAGCCGTCATCGCCGGGATGCAGGAGGCTGGCCACGGCTCGATCATCAACTTTACCTCGACCTCATTCATGCTCAATATCGGCGACATGCCTGCCTACACCGCTGCCAAGGCTGGCATTATCGGGCTGACCAAGGGGCTGGCCGGCCGCTACGGCAAGGACAATATAAGGGTCAATGCGATTGCACCCGGCTGGGTGATAACTCAACGCCAGCGCGATTTGTGGGTCACAAAAGACAAGCTGGATAGTCACGTTGAACGCCAGGCGATCCCCAGGATCATGCAGGCCGACGACATGGTCGGGCCTTGTCTGTTTCTTGCCTCCGATGCGTCGTCAATGCTGACGGCGCAAACATTGATAGTCGATGGCGGCATGCTTTGAACGGGACGCCAGCAATCGCCGCTGTTGATTGGGGTACAACGCGTATTCGCGTCTGGCTGCTCGATGAGACCGGAGCCGTATTGGCCGAGAGGCGCGGTGATGATGGATTGATTGCCGCACAGGAAATCGGGTTTTCAACTGTGCTGCAGGGCCATCTCGCGGCCTTGTCCGCAGGAGAAAAACTTCCGGCAATTATCTGTGGCATGGCAGGTTCGCGGCAGGGTTGGATTGAAGCGCCCTACGTCGATACGCCAACGTCAATCCGCTCTATCCTGAAGGGCGCGATGCGTGTTGAGAGCGAGCACCGCGATGTACGTATCATTCCCGGTCTTGCACAACGATCCTCGAATAGCCCTGATGTGATGCGCGGTGAGGAGACGCAACTTGCCGGTGCGGGATTGCCTCCAACTGGTAATCACCTCGTCTGCATGCCGGGCACGCATTCGAAGTGGGTAGCGGTTGAGGACGGTTCTGTCGCAGGCTTTGGTACGTGGCCTACCGGCGAGTTGTTTTCAGTGCTGGCGGCACATTCGATCTTGCGCCATTCGCTTGGTGACAACTTCGCAGAAATTGGTGCGGACAATGCTAATTTCCAACGCTGGTGTCGTGCGGCCCTGAAGGACGGTGGCGATATCACTCCCAGATTGTTTTCGATCCGCGCGGCCAGCCTGCTTCAGGGCTTGAAATCGGACGATGCTGCGGCTTCCCTTTCGGGTCTCCTGATTGGCGGAGAAGTTGCGTCTGCCCGGCGTCGCTACAATCCGGCAAATGGGTCTGTTGTCTTGGTCGCCTCAGGCGGGCTCAGTCAACTCTACGCCGCGGCCCTCGGCCTTGCCGGATTGACGGTCAGACGAGTTGATGCGGACGATGCGGTACGTTCCGGCCTGCTGGAGGCCGCACGGCAAAACCACATGATGACCGAGATCGGGGCCGCGATATGACACAGCCCACCGTCTTTCCAAATTTGAAGCGAGGCCTTGTCGCTATTTTGCGCGGGCTCAAACCGGAACAGGCGGTCGAAGTTGGGCATGCGATATTCGAAGCCGGGATTGAAGCTATCGAGGTTCCGTTGAACTCTCCCGATCCCTTTTCGTCAATTGCAACTCTGGTTGCGGCGCTGCCTGCGACGGCACTCGTGGGGGCTGGAACAGTGCTGACACCTGCAAATGTCGACAGCCTCGCCAAAGCTGGTGGTCGCTTGCTGGTCAGCCCGAACATAGACGCAGACGTGATGCGCCAGGCCGCGCATTATGGCATGGTCACCATGCCAGGTGTGTTTACACCCTCCGAAGCATTTCAGGCGATACGTTGTGGCGCATCGGCGTTGAAGTTTTTCCCCGCAAGTGTGCTCGGTGCCAACGGCATTGCTGCGATGCGCGCCGTATTGCCTGCCGAGGTGAAGGTGGGAGCCGTGGGGGGCGTATCGGAGAAGGATTTTGCAGCCTATCTGGCTGTCGGCGTATCTGTATTCGGGCTTGGTTCCAGCTTGTTCAAGCCTGATATGAGCCTGGAAGAGGTTCGGCGACGGGCGCAGGCTGCCGTAGCCGGCTGGGATACAGCGGTGAAGGCAAACTAATGGCCACTGAAACAGTTTCCATTTTCTCGGACCATGTCTGCGAACTCGGTGAAGGTCCGACATTCGACCCGACCACGGGCAGCTTGTTCTGGTTCGATATTGCCAATGGAAAATTGATCGAGCAAAGCGCACCCGGTGTTGATGCGACAAGCCACGACATTGGCGAGATGGCCAGTGCGCTGGCCATCATCGACGGGAAGCGCCAATTGATCGCCACGGAAACCGGCCTGCATGTGCGCGATGTCGCGACGGGTAAGCTGAGCTTGCACACCGCGATTGAAGCCAACAATCCAAAGACGCGCTCCAATGATGCACGGGTCCACCCCAGTGGTGCATTCTGGGTCGGGACGATGGGCAAGAATACAGAAGAACACGCGGGCGCAATCTACTGGTTTTTTAAAGGCGAATTGCGCACGCTTTATTCCGGCATTTCCATTCCCAATTCGATCGCGTTCTCATCAGATGGAACGATTGCTTATTTCACCGATTCGGCAACGGGTGTTCTCATGAGAACGAAATGCAATGCAGAGACCGGCTTACCCGAAGGTGAAGCTAAACCTTTTGCCGACAGGGAGGGGGAACGGGCAATCACGATGGGTCTGTCGTTGATCTCGATGGGACGCTTTGGAATGCGCGCTGGGGTGAAGGCCGGATCACCGCATATGCTGCGAATGGCGAACTCGTGCGCTCGATCGCGTTGCCGGCGGCCCAGCCGACATGTCCTGCATTTGTTGGCAAGAATGCCGACCGTTTGATTGTGACGTCCGCCTGGTCTGAGATGGACAAAAACCAACGCGCCGCCGATCCATTGGCTGGAAAGACCTTTTTGATAGACATTCCAGTACGCGGTCGCTTTGAACCTCGCGTCCTGATCTGACTTCTGTCAAACCGGCGTCGACGCCATGTCGATTTTCAGCAAGCGAACATAATTAGCAGCGTCAAACTACGCTTGTGATTGATCGACATTGCCGGGTTTATTTCCATGCAGGTCCCTAAGCTCATCCTGGTCCACGAGCCGGAGAACGTTTGCCGCGATAGGCTTGTCACCAGCGGCTATGATCGCGCTGCCGCTGCCGAAATTTCTTCATATTTGGCACAATCGAGCGACCTTGCGTTGGAGTTCGACACATTGGTTGCAGCTTGCAGGGCGCAGGGCGTGGCATTCGAACCCATTGAACTGGATGAGGCGGCGAGCCATCTCGCCCGCCAAAACCCGGCGACGACGCTGGTCTGGACATTGACCGACGGCGTTGCCTATTTTCGTGGAAGTGCGTCACCCGCTCTTGCGCGGCTAAATGGGCTCCTCACGATAGGCTCCGACGATTCCCTGTTTGCTCTTTGCCAGAACAAGTTTCGCTCAGGCGCGGTGTTGGGTGCGCTTGGCCTGCCTGTTCCCGCCGCGGGCCTCGCTCGAAATGGTGAGTGGCTGGTAGAGCCGTGCCGCTCCAGCCACGGATGGTTTGTCAAGCCGAACCGCCTGGGTGCCAAGGTGGGAATCTGGCCGGATTCGCATTGCGACGATCTCACTCATGCGCTCGAAATCAGCCGCCGCATATATAACGCTTATCACGATGATGCGCTTGTGCAGCCCTATGTCGGCGGGCGCAATGTCAGGGCAAGCTTTCTTGGCCTGCAGTCTGATAGCGGTGTCGAAGCTCTTGGTGTTTCCTTTGTCGATTCCCAGGCGGATTTTCAGACAATGGCCGACAGTATGGCCTTGTATGGAGAAACAGGCGAGGCGGCGAAGGCGCGCGGACACTATGCCGAGCCTGTGCTCGCTGCCGTTCGCAAGACGCAACCGGAGGCGGACAGACGGATTCGCAAGATTGCCGCGCGCCTCGTCGACGCACTTGGCTTGCGCGATGTTTTCTCGATTGATCTGCGTGTGGAGGCTGACGACACCATACATCTCATCGAGTTCGAGGTTTGCCCCGGTTTGCCATGTTTCGATTTCCGGGATTATTGCAAAACGCAATGGAACATGGATCTGGCCGATGCGATGGCTGCGGCCGCCGCAAATCGCCTTCGCGTTTTCTCGCCGCGGGTGACCGACGCCTGACTGGATCGCTGCGGCCCGCCCGTCAAGTTGATTGATCGCAATCTGGACCGGCTTCGGCCACTTTTTATGGCGTGAGTGCGGACTCATCCGAACGGGTGAGCTTCAACAAGAAAAATGTATTTGCATTAACATTCTAAAAATAGGATGATAGGAACGTTAGTGCATAGGGCACCCGATTTCACCTGCCTTCTCGATAGGAAACCGCGAACGACCAAGAAGGCAGGATGGCGTATTCGAAAACCGCGATACTGCCGTGAATTCGTAAGTGGCACGTCCTGAGCCAATTTCACCCGGAGGAGAATTCATGAAGAAACGCACGCATATTATAACATCCATGGCACTGTCGCTGTTCATGGGTACGGCTGGCCTAGCAAGTGCCGATACAATCAAGATCGGCGTGAACCAGCCGCTGACTGGTCCTTTCGCCGCATCTGGCACCTACATTGTCGACGGGGCGAAAATCGCCGCTGAAGAGATCAATGCCAATGGCGGAATTCTCGGCAACCAGGTTGAACTGGTTATCGAAGACAACAAGAGCAACCCGACCGAAGCTGCTGCCGTTGCTGAAAAGCTTATCGAGAGCGACAAAGTACCGGTGATGATGGGTGCCTGGGGTTCCAGCCTGACGCTTGCGGCGATGCCGAAGTTGATGCAGTACGAAGTGCCAATGCTGGTGGAGACATCGTCTTCCAGCAAGATCACCAAGCAGGGAAATCCTTATATTTTCCGTATTTCGCCGCCATCATGGGTTGAGGCGGCGCTGTTCAAGACACTCTTGCCCAAACTGACCGTCAAGAAAGTGGATTTTCTTGGCATCAATAATGATTGGGGCCTCGGCACCATGAAGGACTTCACCACGATGTTGGAGGGTGAAGGTATTGAGGTCGGTCTATCCGAGATCATGGACCAGTCTGCTCAGGACATGAGCGCACAGCTTTCCAAGATCAAGGCGTCCGATTCGGATACGATCATCGTGACGACCGCTGTGGAGCAACTGACGCTGGTTCTCAAGCAGGCTGCCGCGCTCGGCATCACCAAGCAGATCATTACCACGGGCGGGTCGCAGAACCCGGATCAGTTGATTGATCAGGCTGGGTCGGCTGCCAATAACACGAAGCACATGGTGTTTTTCGCGCCATGGGATCCGGACAAGACACCTCATCCAGATCAGGCGAAGGCTTTCATCGAAGCTTGGGCCAAGTCCGGTCACGATAAGGCAGGTTTGACGGAGAGCTATCGTGGCTATGATGGCATTCGCGTCATCAAGGCAGCCATCGAGAAGGCAGGCGTCGCTGAGCCGAAGGCGATCAGGGATGCGTTCTGGCAGATCGAAGTTCCGACGCTGAATGGCACGGTGACCTTCGTGAAAGATGGTCCAGAAGGCAAGGAAAGCGGCCAGTATATGGCAAATGGCACCTTGATCACGATCGTCGACGGCAAAATCGTACTGCCGGACTCCTGATCATCCAGCGGTTCCAGAAAAACCCCGGTGGCTTTGCTGCCGGGGTCTTTTTTCGTTTCAGGGGTTGGAAATTGCGGCTCCCGCCGCGATGCTTTCAAGAGGGTTCTTTTTGTCGCAGCGCAAACCCGGCAGGACGTGGCAATTGCGTTGGGAATTCGAGAAAAACAGCTTGAACGAGGCCTATATTTATCTTATCATGATACTAATGATAGTATGACACAGAAAATTGCCGCCCGCTCCCTGTGTATTTCATTGTGCATGAGTGGGTGATGTAGCGTTGTCGCAAAGAGGGCGGCAAATCAGGTGTCGGTGGCAATGCAAAGGTTCGCATCATCGGAACCTGCGCAGGGAGGAACAGATGATGCCGGACATTGAATAGTGCCATATTCGCGGCCCAATGCGGTTGCGTGATCGCGCAAAGTCGCGCGCCTTTCCGAGAAATAATATGGCCTTGTGACTGTCGATCTGGAGCGGGCAGAAGTCCATATCAATCATATGCCTCGGCCACTGAGAAATCGACGTTAGTTCGGGTAACGGGATAGGAACAGTCATTGGATCAGCTACTTCAGCATCTCGTCAATGCGCTCATCATGGGTGGCACTTACGCCCTGTTGGGGATCGGCCTTACACTGATCTTCGGCATCATGAAGATCGTCAACTTCACCCATGGCGAACTTTACGCCTTCGGTGCCTATATGATGTACTTTTTCGCCGTTATCCTCGGGATGGATTTCTTCATCTCGATTGCCTTTGCCGTTGTAGCGGGCATGGTGCTGGGCGCTGCAATCGAGTTCACATTGCTGCGCTCAAAACGCGGTGCCGACATAGACACGACCATGCTGATCATGATCGGTGCCTGGATCGTGATGCAGAACACTGAGCATTTGATTTGGGGCGGTGTTGCCAAATCCATCGCCTCGCCATTGCCGGTGGAGCCGCTGGTCATCGGTCCGATCTCGATTTCCTGGCTGCGCGTCATGGTTCTCATCATCGCACTCCTGCTTATCGGGGCCACCTATCTGGTCATCAATCGCACCAAGCTTGGCAAAGCGATGCGTGCGACGTTCCAGGACACCGGCACTGCCGCTCTCATGGGCGTCAACATCAACGCGATCTACACCATGACATTCGCGCTCGGCTCCGCACTGGCTGCGGCTGCCGGTGCGCTGCTTGGACCCGTCTTCGTGGTTGCTCCTACCATGGGCGATCTGGCATCGCTCAAAGCCTTTGCGATCGTTATTCTAGGCGGTCTTGGAAGCGTTACCGGAGCGGCGATCGGCGGCTTCATACTGGCTTTCGCCGAGGAAATCGGTGCCGGCTACATTTCATCCGGATACCGCGATGCGATGGGCTTCATCATCATCATCGTTGTTCTTCTCGTTAAGCCTACAGGGCTGTTTGCCCGATCGGAGCGCGTCGGATGAAACGTCTGATACCTTACATTTGTTTTCTGTTCTTCGCGAGCGTGCCGCTGTGGCTGCAGGATCAGTATTTCCTACATACGTTGGTCGTCACCGGCATTTTCATCCTCGCTGCCATGAGCCTGAACCTCCTGCTAGGCTATACCGGGCAGCTCAGCCTCGGCCATGTCGCGTTCTTCGGGATTGGTGCCTATACGAGCGCGCTGACATCAGTTGGATTCAGCATATCCTTGTTCGGCATTCAGATTACGCATGAGCCTTGGCCTGCATTCATCGGCGTGATTTTGGGAACCATTGTTGCCGGCTTGTGCGGCTATCTCATCGGCAAGCTGTCTTTCCGTGTCCGCGGTGCCTATTTCGTTATTGTCACGATCAGCTTTGCGGAAGTGGTTCGCCTCGTCGCACTGAACTGGGTCGAGCTCACCAATGGGCCACTGGCTTTGCCAGGCATTCCGCCGCTTACGCTAGGTTTTGACTGGACCGGCTATATGACATTGTGGGGCAAAACGGCGAACTACTACGTCGTATTGGCGGCAATCGTCATTGCCTATCTGATCATCAAGCGATTGGTCTATTCGCCCTTCGGTCGCGCCATGATCGCATTGCGCGAGAATGAGACCCTGGCCATGTCGGTCGGTGTCAGCGTTACCAAATACCTCGTTCTGGCAACCATTGTTTCCGGCGCTATGGCGGGGACGGCAGGCAGTCTATATGCGCATTACATCCAGATCATCGATCCGATGATATTCATGTTCCTGAACACGGTAACGATGGTCATCATGGTTATTACCGGTGGCAAGGGAACGCTGGCAGGGCCGCTCGTCGGAGGCGTAATCTTTGGCGTAACCCCGGTCATTCTCCGCTCCTATGTCGGCCCGGAATTCCAATGGATACTGTATGGGCTTTTGATGATCGTGATCGTATTCGTTCTGCCCCAGGGTATCGTTCCGGCGATAGAGCGCTGGTTCGGCGGTTCATCGAAAGATGCTGCTGATGGAGGCGCGGGCTCCCTGGCCCTCGAGACAAGCAAGGGACAAAGCTGATGAGCGAACAGGCAGTTTCCCCACGGCCAATCCTCACCATTGAGCATGTGGCTGTTCATTTCGGTGGGCTTGTCGCCATCTCCGATCTTGATTTCCATGTCAATGAAGGCGAACTGGTCAGCCTCATCGGGCCAAACGGTGCCGGTAAGACGACAGCGTTCAACGTCATTACGGGCTTTCTCAAGCCGACCAAAGGCAGGGTTCTTTTTCAAGGCACGCCACTTACAGGTCTCAAGCCTCACGAAGTAACGGGGCTTGGGTTGGTGCGAACTTTCCAGCGAACCAGCGTGTTTGAGAACATCTCGGTGTTTGAAAATGTTCTGATCGGCCTGCACCGTCGTACCGCCGCAAGCTTGTTTGGCACGATCCTGTCACTCCCAAGGGAGCGCAGGGCTGAAGAAGCGTTGCGGGAAGAGGCGTGGGAGGTTCTGAAGACGGTCGGCATTGATCATCAGGCCGACGAATTGGGCGGCAGCCTTCCTTATGGCGATCAACGGTTGCTTGGCGTGGCGCTGGCGCTTGCCGCCAATCCATCGGCCCTGCTTCTCGACGAACCGGTTTCAGGGATGAATGCCTCCGAGACTTCCCGCTTCATAAATCTGCTGAACAAGCTGCGTGCAAGAGGCAAGACCATTCTTCTGGTCGAGCATGATATGCCGATGGTGATGGACGTTTCCGACCGTATCGTCGTTCTCAATTATGGGCGCATCATTGCCAATGGCACTCCATCGGAGATCCAGAATGATCCCGAGGTCATTCAGGCTTATCTGGGACAGGGAGTTAAGCATGCTTGAGATCCGCAATCTGGTTTGCCGCTATGGCAAGGTCACGGCCCTCAAGGGCATCACGCTGACGGTGCCGGAAAAGCAGCTTGTGGTTCTGGTTGGTGCCAATGGTGCCGGAAAGAGCACAACCTTGCGCGCGATTTCCGGCCTTGTTCCGGCAGCAGAGGGAGAAATCCTTTTTTGCGGAAAGCCGATAACAGGGTTGTCCGCTGGTCGCATTCTGGCTCTTGGCATCGCGCACTGTCCGGAAGGTCGGCGGGTTTTCGGTGACATGTCGGTGATCGAAAATCTGGAAATGGGCAGCTATCTGCGCAAGGACAGCAAGGAGATTGCTTCTGACCTCGAGCGCATTTTCGGGCTGTTCCCGAGGTTGGCCGAACGCCGCAAGCAGGTTGCGGGCACGCTGTCGGGAGGCGAGCAGCAGATGCTGGCTATCGGGCGGGCGTTGATGTCGCGGCCAAAGCTTATCATGTTCGATGAGCCTTCGCTGGGCTTGGCACCCAATATCGTCGAGCAGACTTTCGAGATCATCCGTGGCATTCGCGAATCTGGAACCACCGTCCTCATGGTTGAGCAAAATGCTTACGCAGCACTCGACATGTGCAATTACGCTTATCTGCTGGAGGTCGGCGCGATGGTGCTTGAAGGGCCCGGTGAAAAGTTGATCAGCGACCCGCATGTGCGCGAAGCCTATCTCGGCGTTGGCCTCACCCACGCCTGATTGAGCAATGTGCACCACTGCCATGTGTTCGCCGGAAAAGATCGACCATTGCGCCTCGAACGGGTGTCGATGTGGTTCGTGGAAATGAAATCCTTGCGTGACAGACCCCTGTCACGCAATTCGCATTATCCGGGTAAATCAAACTTGTATCATCATTCTATTAATAGTATGTATTGTGAATGGCAAAGCTCCAGCGCATGGCGATCAGTTCCGTAATGCGTCGCGGCTTTCGCGAAGATAGCGTCACAATGCAATCATGAGGTTTGAAAAAATGTCCAATATTTCCAAGCCGGTCATCGGCATAATCGGAGGGACTGGCGACCTCGGTTCAGGTTTGGCAAAAGGCTGGGCTGCTGCGGGCTACAAGGTGGTGATCGGTTCGCGCTCGCGCGAAAAGGCTGCCACACTTGCGCCCAGCCTGGGCGCAAGCGTATCCGGCGATGACAATGTTGGCGCGGCAAGCGCTGCGGAAATCGTTGTTCTGGCCGTTCCCTTTGCCAGCCACGATGCGACTATTGAAGAAATCAAACATGCGGTACAGGGCAAGATCGTTGTCGATGCCGCTGTTCCGCTGGTGCCGCCGAAGGTCTCAACTGTCCAGCTTCCGAGTGCGGGTTCTGCGGCGCAAATCGCACAAAAACTGCTTGGCGAAGGGGTGAGGGTTGTTTCGGCCTTCCATAATGTCGGCGCTGCAAAACTTCACACCGGTGGTCGTGCCAATTGCGATGTGCTCGTTTTCAGTGATGACAAAGACGCGCGCAATGCGGTCATTGAGATTGCCGGTGCCGTCGCAACGCGCGGCGTCGGCGGTGGCGTGCTTGCCAATTCGGCTGCAGCCGAAGCCCTGACCTCCGTGCTGATCTGGATAAACCGGCACTACAAGGTGCCAGGTGCTGGAATCAGCATTACCGGTCTCGAAAACAACTTCGGGGAATGACGTAAAGAATGCCTGTCGCGCCCGTTTCATTGACTGCCTTGCCGGGTATCCCGCTGGTCGAACCAGGTGACGATCTCGCCGGGATCGTTATCGGTGCGCTCAAAAAAGCGGTCTCGGGCTTGTTGATGGCGATATTCTGGTTCTTGCCCAGAAAATCGTGTCGAAGGCGGAAGGATGTTATGTCGATCTCAGCGACGTAAAGCCTTCCGAGAGGGCGCGTGAACTCGCAACCAGGCTTCGAAAAGATCCGCGCCATGTGGAGGTGGTACTGACCGAATCCGAGGATATCGTGAAGGTCGGCGAGAATGTCATCATCGCCGCGCATAAGCTTGGTTTCGTCATGGCCAATGCCGGGATAGATGAATCCAATATCAGTCATGGCGATAGCGGTAGCCGGGTTCTTCTGTTGCCGCGCGACCCTGACGGTTCGGCGGCTGAGTTGAAGCGGCGTCTGGATGTGGAATTTGGTGTCGATATCGGCATTGTCATCAATGACAGTTTCGGGCGTCCATGGCGCAACGGCATTGTCGGTGTGGCCTTAGGTGCCGCCGGCATTCCATCGGTGGTAGATCGTGTTGGCAGCAAGGATCTGTTCGGGCGCGAGTTAAAGGTAACCGAGATCGGCTTCGGCGATGAACTGGCATCGGCAGCGTCACTTTTGATGGGGCAGGCTGATGAAGGGCTTCCCGTAGTCCATATCCGCGGCGTGCGCACTTCGGCTCCAGGTCGGCCGGCATCGTCGCTGATCAGGAACCGGGAAAGAGACATGTTTCGATGAGTGTGGTGGGCGCAAAACAAGCAATCACGACGAAAACCGACGGGCGTGTCGTGGCGCTTTGCGGAGGCGTTGGCGGTGCCAAGCTGGCATTCGGCTTGACCCGCGCGCTCGGCTCGGATCTCACGGTCATCGTCAATACGGGAGACGATTTCGAGCATCTCGGGCTGCTGGTTTCGCCCGATCTCGATACGGTTCTTTATACGCTCAGCGGCATCGCCAACAAGGAATTGGGCTGGGGCCGTGGCGATGAAAGCTGGAATTTCATGGAAGCGCTCGATCATCTCGGCGGCGAAACATGGTTCCGTCTTGGCGACCGCGACCTGGCCTTGCATGTTCAGCGCACCCATCAGCTAAGCTTGGGGCGTACGCTGACCGATTTCATGAGCGAGGCAGGCGAGCGTCACGGTATTCCTGCGCGAATCCTGCCGATGTGCGATGACCCGATACGCACCATGGTGGCGACATCCGAGGGGTATCTTCCTTTCCAGCGCTATTTCGTTGAACGCCGTTGCACGCCACAGCTCAATGGCATCGTTTTCGAAGGCGTCGACAAAGCCCGGCCGTCCGCCGCTGTACTGGAAGCGCTACGCGCACCGGATTTGCGCGCCATCATCATTTGCCCATCCAATCCATTTCTGAGTATTGATCCTATTCTTGCGGCACCAGGAATTCGCGCGGCACTGGAGCAGGCGAAAGTGCCGGTCGTCGCTGTATCGCCGATAATTGGCGGAGCGGCGGTCAAGGGACCGACGGTCAAGATCATGGCCGAACTTGGCATACCGGCCACATCGCACGCCATATCGCAGCACTATGGTGGTCTGCTGCATGGCCTCATCATCGACGAGGCAGATGCAGCCGATCGCGACACTATTGGTGTGCGTGTTCATGTTGCCCCCACCTTGATGACCAATGACGATGAGCGCGAAAGGCTGGCCCATGAAGTGCTCGCGTTCGCCGATCAACTCCATTGCGGTCAAGAACTTGCAGCGAGGGCAAGCCAATGACGGCAAGCACCCACAAGCCGGCAGGCATATGGGCGCTGGTGCCGGCCAAGCAATTGGATCAGGCCAAATCGCGCCTGTCCGACGTGCTCGATTCACAGATGCGTAAAACGCTCGCACGGGCGATGTTTCGTGATGTGTTGAGAACGCTGGCCTGCGCTAGCGGCCTTTCGGGCATCCTCGTCGTAACCAACGACGCGGAAATCGCGCTGGTCGCCGATTCTTTCGGGGCCGCCGTTATTCCCGACCCTGACGAGATCGGGCTCAATGCGGCCATCGCGCATGGAATGCGCTGGCTTGATGCGGCGCATAAGGATGGCGTCGTGGTTGTTCCGGCAGATATTCCTTTCCTTACATTGCCGGAACTCAACGCGGTGCTTGCTGCCATGCGTTTCAGCCCTGTGGTCATTGCACCTGCAATTCGCGACGGTGGGACCAACATATTGGCCGTATCACCTCCATCAAGTCTGCAACCCATGTTCGGAACGAACAGTTTTGCCCGTCACGTTGCAGCGGCGCGCGCTGCCGGGATTGAACCCATAACGATGAACCTTGAAGGCGCTGGCCACGACATAGATGTCGCTGCGGACCTCGTCTTTACGCACACTAACAATCCGGCGAGCCATACGCGCGCTTGCCTGGCGCGCGCGGCGCCCACGTACTTTCCGGCCTTGGCCGGATCAGCAAAGGAGGTATCGGTGCTATGAGCGGCCAGTTGCAATTTACCAAGTTCGCGCAGGATCGCCGCCTGACTCGTGAAGAAGCGCTTTCACTCGTGGATATCGAGGATTTGTCGTCGCTGATGTCGGCTGCAGCGGCCCGCCGCGACGCTGCCCATGGCAATGATGTATCCTATTCGCGAAAGGTCTTCATTCCGCTGACGCAGCTTTGTCGCGACGTTTGTCACTACTGCACCTTCGCGCATCCGCCCCGCAAGGGTGAGCGCGCCTTCATGACCCGCGAAGAAGTTCTCGCAATCGCCGAGGCTGGCAAGAAAGCCGGTTGTAAAGAGGCGCTCTTTACCTTGGGCGACAAGCCTGAACTTCGCTACAGGCAGGCTCGTGAGGAACTCGCGGAATTGGGTCATGCGACAACGCTATCCTATCTCGCTGAGATGGCCGAAATGGTATTGCGTGAGACGGGCCTTCTACCCCACGTCAATCCGGGATTGCTGACGAGCGAGGATGTTGCTTCGCTTCGCCGTGTGTCGATTTCGCAAGGCATCATGCTTGAAAGCACATCGCAGCGTCTTTGCGCCAAGGGTGGTGCCCATTACGGCTCGCCCGACAAGGTGCCTGCGGCACGCCTTGAAACAATCAACGAAGCGGGCAAGCAGGCCGTTCCGTTCACCACTGGCATTTTGATCGGCATTGGTGAAACGCGTGCCGAGCGCATCGACGCGTTGCTGGCCTTGCGCGACATCAATGACCAGCACGGGCATATTCAGGAAATCATCGTTCAGAATTTCCGGCCAAAACTTGGCACCCGCATGGCCAATGTTGAAGCACCTTCGCTCGAGGACCATTTGTGGACCATTGCCGTGGCAAGGTTGCTGTTCGAGCCGGAAATGAATATCCAGGCTCCCCCAACCTGAGTCCGGGCGTGCTTACCCAACTGGTCTGTGCCGGTATCAACGACTGGGGCGGTGTGTCGCCGGTGACCCCGGATCATGTCAATCCGGAAGCGCCATGGCCGCATCTACGCGAACTTGAAACAGCCACTAAGACCGCCGGTAAAACCCTCGTCGAACGGCTCGCAATCTATCCAGCCTTCGCTCGTGACGCGCTGCGTTGGGTCGATCCGAAAATGCGGGCGCCATTCTATAATTTCGTTGATGCCGATGGGCGCCCGCGCACGGATGGTTGGTGCCCCGGGCGCGCCGATGCGCTGCCGCTGGCCGATATTGCATTGCTCAAGGCTCCCGCCGGCGCGCCAGTGTCGAGCGACATCGCGTCGATCCTCGTCAAGGCGGCGAGCGCCAAGCCACTAGTCGAGGCCGACATCGTGCGGCTGTTTCGTGCCCGCGGGGCCGATTTTTCCGCTGTTTGCCGCGCGGCGGATGATCTGCGACGCAAGGTCAACGGCGATGTTGTCAGCTACGTTGTCACGCGCAACATCAACTACACCAACATCTGTTATTTCAAATGTCAGTTCTGTGCTTTCTCCAAGGGCAAACTCAGCGAGAATCTGCGTGGCCGGCCTTATGATCTGGAAATGACAGAAGTGGCCGAACGGGTACGCGAAGCGTGGGAGCGCGGTGCGACAGAAGTCTGCATGCAAGGCGGCATCCACCCATCCTATACCGGCAAGAAATATCTGGAAATCTGTGCAGCGGTGAAAGGCAGCGTACCGGCCATGCACATGCATGCTTTCTCGCCGCTCGAAGTCTGGCAGGGTGCCAAAACGCTCGGCATTCCCGTTGTCGAATTCCTGCGCCAGTTGAAGGAAGCCGGCCTTGATACATTGCCGGGAACGGCTGCTGAAATTCTCGATGATGAAGTGCGCGCGCTGTTGTGCGCTGACAAGATCAAGACCGATGAATGGCTTGACGTGATGCGCGCCGCCCATGGCCTTGGCTATCGTACCACCGCGACCATCATGTTCGGTCACATCGATCGCTATGAACATTGGGCCCGTCATTTGATCCGCGTACGCGATCTCCAGATGGAAACCGGAGGGTTTACGGAATTTGTGCCCTTGCCATTCGTCCACATGGAAGCGCCCATTTATCTCAAGGGCAAGTCGCGTCCGGGACCGACATTCCGGGAATCCATCCTGATGCATGCGGTGGCGCGCCTCGCCTTGCATCCGCATATCACCAACATTCAGGCCTCCTGGGTCAAGCTCGGTCCGGACGGCGTACGCCATTGCCTGAATGCAGGCGTCAACGATCTTGGTGGAACGCTGATGGATGAAAGCATTTCGCGATCGGCCGGTGCCAGCTATGGACAGGAAATGACACCGCCTGCAATGGAGGAAATCATTCGCACGTCGGGGCGTCTGCCGCGTCAGCGCAACACCATCTACGGCAACCCATCAACTCATGGCGGAGAACACGGACACGCGCATCTCCAGGACCAGATTGCGATGCCGGAGGTTCTCCAAAGCGCGCAAGCCAGCTGAATCTACGCGATAACCGCACGTTGAATCCGTGTGTGGGAATCTTCGTATCTCAGGCTAGTGTTACTAACATCAGTATGATAAGATTTTTAGAGCGCTGCATGAAGTGGCGAACAACTGACAGAGGTTGAAAATGGCAGCGCCAGATTTTGTGACCATGCCGGAAGTGACGGATGCGCAGACACGAAGCGCGGCCGTCAAGCGCGCCTGCGCGCGCGGCATCGCTCTGCCTACATTTGCCCAGCTTGCGGGTCGTGCCTCGATGCCCGCCGACATTGAACGGCGTCTCGAAGGTGTGGACCCGGATGCGCCGAGCGCCGAAAACCTGTGGCGCGTTCACTGGTATAACAGTCCTGACCGGCGCGGGCGCGTTGATGTTCCTGCTCATATCGTGTTGCCGCCAGCCCTGACTGGAGTGCGGGCGCCCATTGTCGTGTTGCTTGGCTCGCGTTTTCCCATGATTGGTGCTCACAAGGTTCTGCCTGCCTATGCGGGTCTGGTAACGCGCCTGGTAACCGGGCAGTTTGACCCTGATCACCATCGCGCCATTTGGCCGTCGACCGGAAATTACTGCCGTGGCGGCGTGGCGATTTCACGTATTCTCGGCTGCGACGGCGTCGCCGTTTTGCCAGAGGGCATGAGCCGCGAACGCTATGAGTGGCTCGAAAGCTGGATCGCGGATCCCTCTCATATCGTGCGTACCGTAGGCACGGAAAGCAACGTCAAGGAAATCTACGACAAGTGTCATGAACTGGCGGAAAATGAGGAAAATGTCATCCTCAACCAATTCTCCGCCTTCTCCAATTACATGGCCCATCATGCCTGCACCGGCGGCGCATGCGATCGGGTTTTCACGCATCTGCGCGACGCAGGCGGTGCGAACCGGCTCGCGGCCTTCGTGTCTGCCACCGGGTCGGCAGGAACCATCGCCGCCGGAGATCATCTGAAAGCAACGTTCGGAACCCGCATAGCGGCTGTCGAGGCGCTGGAATGCCCGACGATGCTTGAGAATGGCTATGGCGAACACAACATTCAGGGCATTGGCGATAAGCATATTCCGCTGATCCATAACGTCATGAACACGGACTATGTGATAGCCGTCTCTGATCGTTTCAGCGACAAGCTCAATCTGCTGTTCAACTCGCCGACGGGGAAAGCCTATCTGGCAGAGCGCCCGGATATAGCATCCGATCTTATAGAGGCTTTCGGTGAGGTCGGCATTTCCGGTCTCGCCAATATCGTCGCGTCGATAAAACTCGCACGTTACATGGATTACGGACCCGACGACGTCGTCATGACGATCGCCACCGACAGCGCACGTCTCTACACGACGGAGATGCAGGCTACAGAATCGAAATTCTATGCCAATGGCTTTTCGGCGACGGATGCGAGAATGGTCTTCTCATCCTGCCTTGAAGAGTTGTCGGACGAGCATGTCTTGGAACTCGGCCAGCCTGACCGCCGGCGTATTTTTAATCTCGGCTACTATAGCTGGGTCGAACAGCAAGATATTGCGCTGGAAGATTTCGACAGCCGCAAGAACCAGTCATTCTGGGACGGTATCGCTGCATCCATTCCCGCTTGGGATAAATTAATCAACGAATTCAACGCTGAAGTCGGCCTCAACTGACCGAGCGCGACTTATTGTTATGAAAGGAGACATGTGTGCTCGAAGCTGAGGTAAAACCTTACAAGCAGCTGAGGAACGAACTTTCCCAGCGCGACAGAAGCCTGCGCGAAAAGGTAATGTCGCTGGAAGAGGCTGCCTCACTTGTCCAGGATGGCATGCAGGTCGGCATTGGTGGCTCGACCATGTCGCGCACGCCTATGGCCATGATCTGGGAATTGATCCGGCAACGCCGCAAGAACCTTTCCTGCTCGCGTTGCATTGTTTCTACCGATGGCGATCTCCTGTTCGGGTCCGGTGTGTCTGATCACATCATTACCAGCTGGTTCGCCCAAGGCATCCTCTGGGGCCTTTCCAAAGTGATGCGTCACCACGTCGAGACGCAGGGCAAGCGTTATGACGAATGGAGCCATATGGGCGTCGGCATGCGGTTCCGTGCTGGCGGTATGGGGGTGCCGTTCATGCCGATGCGTCCGATGCTCGGCTCCGATGTCTTGAAGCAGCGCCCAGAGGCCAAGCAGATCGAGTGTCCGTTCACGGGCGAGCAACTTCTTCTGGTTCCTGCTCTCAATCCCGATGTTGCGATCATTCATGTTCAGCGCTGCGATGCTTATGGCAATGCCCAGATCGACGGGTTACAGTTCATGGATATCGATCTGGCGCTGGCCGCCAACAAGGTGATCCTGACCACCGAGCGTATCGTTTCCAATGACCAGATACGCCGTGCACCGGATCAGACGAAGATTGCGTTCTTCTGTGTCGATGCTGTGGTGGAAGTGCCTTACGGCTCAGCTCCGCATGAGTGCTACGGCCTTTATGAGCCGATGATGAAGCACATGGAAGCCTATGTGAAGCAGGTCAACGCGGACCCGGTCGAGGGCATGCGCGAATATCTCGAACGCTACTTCTATGCCCCGAAATCGTGGAACGAATATCTTTCCCTGATCGGCATGGATGAACTTCTCGAAGCAAGCCAGAAAGGTCGGAGCATCTACAATGACTGATAAGCCGCGCTATACCTCCGCCGAAATTCTGGCGATTCTGAGCGCGCGCCAGTTGCGCGACGGTCAGGTCGTATTCGCGGGCGTCGGCACGCCCTTGCTGGCAGCTACGCTTGCTCAACAGTTGGATTGTCCCGGCCTTACCATCCTGTTCGAGGGAGGCGTCGTTGGCGCATTCGTCGAGCCGGGCAAACTGCCGCCTTCCACCAACGATCAGCGCTGCACGAAGCGCGCCAATATGGTGTTGGGCAGCGCAGAAGTCTTGTTGCTGTTGCAACGCGGCTATGTCGACATCGGCTTCATGGGTGGAGCCCAGATCGATCAATGGGGCAATTTGAACTCGTCATATATCGGTGATCCGGCCACCCCCAAGACCCGGCTTCCCGGCACGGGTGGCGGCAATGACATTTCCAGCCTTACCAACATGATCGTTGCCATGAAGCACGAGAAGCGGCGGTTTGTGAAGAATGTGGATTTCATCACCAGTCCCGGCTTTATCCGGGGTGGCGATAGTCGCGCCGAAAGCGGTCTGCCAATGGGCGGTATGTATCGTGTGATTACCGAACTTGCGGTGTTCGGTTTCGATGATGAGACACGTCACATGAAAGTTCTTGCCCTCAATCCCGGCGTCACCCGCGAACAGGTTCAGGACAATACCGGCTTCGATCTCATCTTTGATGAGAAGCTGGCTACCACCGAACCACCCACCGATCTCGAGCTTACGCTGTTGAGGGCTCTCGATCCCGAACGGCTTTTCACAGCTTGATCTGATTCATCTGGAGAGAATTACATGACGAAATTAAGCAATACTTTTGGCATCGCCGCGCGCAATTTTACCGCGTATCCTGAAATGCCGAGTGCCAGGAAGCTGGTTGATTACGGCGTTCGGGTCGAGGAACTCGGCTACGATTCCGTATGGGTGTGGGACCATATGTTGCTCGGCGTCGACCCGAATTTTCCGATCATCGATTCGCTGACGGTTTTGACCGGCATTGCCGCGCGCACCACCCGCATCAAGATGGGCACAGGCATTCTCGTGCTTCCCCTTCGCAATCCGGTGGCGTTGGCCAAGCAATTGTCGAGCATCGACCAATTGTCGGATGGACGCATGGTCATGGGCATGGCGTCCGGCTGGTACAGGCGCGAGTTTGATGCTGTCGGCGTTCCATTCGAAAAGCGCGGCAAGATCATGGACGAAAACCTCGAGATCATGCGCCGCCTTTGGACCGAAGACCTGGTGACAGGCGAATACATGAACCACAAGATTTCCAAGGCGGTGATGTATCCCAAGCCTGCGCAGAAGCAGATCCCGATCCTGATCGGCGGTTATGTCGATCGCGTGTTGAAACGCGCTGCAACTGAAGGCGATGGCTGGCTGACTTATTTCTATCGCGCAGAGGACTTCAAGAAATCCTGGGCGAAAATCCGCAACTTCGCCACCGAAGCGGGAAAAGACCCTGATACGTTGCTCAACGCATCGCAGTTGCCCATCATGATTGGCCCGTCCAAGGCGGCCGTGCAGGATGATATGCTTGATTGGCTCAACAAGGAATGGGATTTTCCCGAGCACAGCGATTGCACCCGCGAAAGCGCAATCATGGGATCTGTCGATGAATGCGTGGAACAGTTGCGCGCGCACATTGATGCCGGCGTCCAGAAAATCATTTTCGTTCCCTACAAATATCAGATGGACCAGGTAGAAACGATCGCCCGCGAGATCATTCCTCGCCTCAAGGCGCTCTAGAACCATAAGCCATTACGTCGAGTGTCCGCGCTAGCGTGGGCACGCCAGACCATCACAAAGAATTCGGAGGCCCCTAATGAGTGATGCCAACCGCCAGAAGATACTCGACAAGATCGATGAACATCGGGATCAGGCGATCTCCTTTCTTCAGGAGATGGTCGCCATTCCAAGCGTTACCGGCGATGAAGCCGCTATTCAGAAATTCGTTTCCGGCTACATGGAAAAGATCGGCCTCGATGTCGACATGTGGGAAACGGATTGGGAAGCCTTGAAGAAACATCCGGGATACCGACCGGTGGATCGCGGCTATGAAAACCGCCCCAACATTGTCGCGACATTGAAGGGCACCGGCGGCGGTCGCTCACTGCTCCTCAATGGACACACTGACGTTATTCCCGTGGGAAATGGCGAAGGCTGGAGCGACAATCCCTGGTCGGCCAAGATTGAAAACGGACGTATTTACGGGCGTGGCTCCTGCGACATGAAGAGTGGTGTGGCCAGCCACATTCTCGCCGTCCAGTATCTCAAGGAACTTGGCCTGACACCGAAAGGCGACGTCCTGATCAATGTCGTCATCGACGAGGAGGTCAGTGGCCACGGCACACTCGATACTGTTATCCGGGGCTATAAGGCGGACGCGGGCATCTCCGGCGAAACCAGCGATCTTGCGGTCCAGCCTGCCTGTATTGGCCGCATCTGGTTCCAGATCGACGTTCAGGGCAAGCCTGCGGGCATCCAGCAGCGTTACATGGGTATCAGCGCCATCGAGTTGGGCAACAAGGTCGTCAAGGCAGTTCAGGAACTCGAAGACCATCGTGTTGCAACCGTCTCACACCCGCTCTACCCGAGCGCGATCGATTCACTTCCATGCATCATCGGCAGTTTCCAGGCTGGCAACTATCCCAGTGCTTTCCCGGCAAGCGCGGTGCTCAAAGGCAGCATTGGCACGGTGCCCGGTGAAGACCATGAAGGCGTCAAGCAAAGCCTTGTCGACAAGATTGCCAAGCTTGCAGCCGAAGACGAATGGATGCGTGATCATCCGCCGGTCGTACGTTTCGTTGGCTATGATGCGCAAGCTTCCGAGATTCCGCGTGATCATCCCATCGTCGATCTCGTCTCGAAGAACTTTACCGAACTGACAGGCAAACAGCCGGTGATCAGCGGTCGTCAAGGTGCTGCCGACACACGCTTCCTCAACCAGTATGCCGACACGCCCACTGTCATCTTCGGGCCCGGTTCCACCGCGGTGATGCACTCCGATGACGAGTATGTCTCGATCGATGATTATATTTCTTCGATCAAGGTTATGGCACTCTGCATCTATGACTGGTGCAATTCGCAGCCTGTCCGTTAAACCGGATTGAGATGGGGGTGATCTAAATTCACCACCATGTTAGATGATTGAAAATGGAGTCGGACTTGTTCCGGCTCCATTTTTACACACTCAACGGCCGCCATGTGGTGCCAAAGCCAGTTCGCAAAAATGGCACTTAATATTACTTCATGGCTGACTGCACTGGAACGGCCATACCTGCCCTGATCCTGTCCATGACAACCAGGGTGCGGAAGCGCTTCACATTGTCGTTCTCGAAGAACAGTTTGCGGGTCAGCGCTTCATACTCGCTCATCGAAGCCACGGTCAGAATGAGGATAAAGTCAGCTTCGCCTGTCACATAGTAACATTGCTGTACCTCAGGCGTATTTGAAAAGCTCTGCTTGGTTGCATCGAGCAGATCAAGCCGTTCGCTCTCGATTCCAACTTCCACGACGATGGTGATCGGACGGCCAACCCGTGCCGGGTCCACACAGGCAACATTGGCGGTGATGACCCCGTCCGCCTCAAGGCGTCGGATACGGCGATGAACCGCGGCAGCGGAAAGGTTGACCGCTTCGCCGATCAACCTCTGTGGCGTGGCGTTGTCGCGTTGTAGGATTTCCAGAATTGCCAGATCGAAGGCATCAAGACTGGAAGGCGTAACGGTGTGATTTCTTTGCAAAAGCACTCTCCGCGCAAAAATGTTTCATAAAACTCTCTCAAATAGAGCACAAATCACGGTTGAGATGCAATATTATTCTCTCAACGCAACAGGAATACCGCTATGTTTGTCTTGAACACCAACGCCGATCACAATTATCCGCTCGATCCGGTCGATGCCGAAACTCTGAGCGTTGAGGCGGCTCGCGAGGTCGAACGTTTCATGAGCTATCGCGAAAATCATAAACCAACACCACTTCATTCGCTTGGTGGGTTGGCGCGCCAACTTGGTGTGGGCGCTGTTCATGTCAAGGACGAAGGTTTTCGCCATGGCCTTGGTAGTTTCAAGGCGCTTGGCGGTTCTCATGCGGTAATCCGGCTGGTGCTTGAAGAAGCAAGCAAGAGGCTGGGGCGGCAAGTCGATATAGGTGAACTGAAATCGCCGCAGGTTCAGGAAGTAGCTCGCTCCATGACGGTTGGCTGTGCCACTGACGGCAATCACGGGCGTTCTGTAGCCGCTGGCGCGCAACTTGTTGGCGCAAAGGCTGCGATCTTCGTCCACTCGGGTGTTTCCGACGAAAGGGTGGCGGCGATTGCACGCTTTGGCGCGGAAATGATCCGCATTGAAGGCACCTATGATGACTCTGTTGCAGAGGCTGAACGCATTTGCCGCGAAAATGGCTGGCTCGTCGTATCCGATACCTCATGGCCGGGTTACGAGCGCATCCCCGCCATGGTCATGCAGGGCTATATGGCAATGCTGAACGAAGCCATGCGCGAACTGCCGCAACCGCCCACCCATATTTTCATTCAGGCTGGTGTTGGCGGTCTGGCTGCAGCGGTGGCTGGCTACTTCAAGGTTACCTATGGCAAGAAGCGTCCCCGTGTGATCGTCGTCGAGCCCGATCGTGCTGCCTGCATATATGCGAGTGCGCTGGCTGGTGAGCCAGTCAAGGTCGCGCATGGCGAGGAAACGATCATGGCCATGCTGGAGTGCTATGAACCCTCCCTCGTGGCATGGCGCGTGCTTAGCCGTGCCGCCGATGCCTTCATGACTATTGGCGAGGATGATGCTGCCGAAGCGATGCGCCGTTTGGCTCGCCCGCTGGATAGTGATCCGGCCATTGTTGCTGGCGAGAGCGGTGGCGCGGGTATCGCTGGGTTGCAGCGCGTGGCAGCCGACGAGGAACTGCGCAGCCAGCTTGGTCTTGATGCAACCGCTCGCATATTTGTCATCAACACTGAAGGCGCTACTGATGAAGGGCGATATCAGGCCATCGTCGGGGCGCCAGCTGCATCCATCCTTGCCGCTGCATGAATCCCTTTGGACGCGATGTGCTTTAGGACTTCCTGGAACGGCGCTTCCCGCCATTCTCAAGCAGGTCGATGCGAAGGGCGAAGCAGCTCTTGTGGTAGTGAATGTTGGCCACATAAATGGCTATGCCATTTTCATCCACCAATATCAGGCGGCAATCGGCAGTTGGTTCGCCAAGGCCGATCTTGAGTAAATCTGCGGTTTCAGGGTCGGCTACGCCTATCGTCACCGTCTGGTGGGCATGCGTAACCGTAACATCGTCCATCTCGGCAATGTTGGGCAGCGCAGCAACATGCGTGAACAGTTTGCGGCTCTTCGCGAAAATATGCTGGGCAAGATAGAGATTGACGACGGAAAACGGTTCGCCATTGTTGTATTGAACGCTTCTCAGGAAAGTGTACCCGTCCGCTGGCTGGCCTTCGCCGTCCGCCAATTCCGGTATCGGTGCGTTTTCTTCAATGTGTACGCGCTTGAGAACGTTTTCCTTGATCGAAGCGATCATCAGAATCGAAATCGGTGGCAAGATTGAGCCAGCGGTTGTGCTTGGGCTTTCCTGAAACGAAGGTGCCTCGGCCCTGCTGGGCGTCCAGAAGCCCCTCTTCCCTTAGCAGTTCGATCGCTTGGCGAATGGTAACGCGCGCCACTGCGAATTCTTGTTCAAGCTCCTCCAGCGTCGAAATCTTGTCACCTTCGAGCCAAAATCCCGTGTCGATACGCTGTCGCATGACGGACGCCACCTGAACATACAGGGGAACCCGGCTGCGGTCATAGATCGATGCAAGTTTGTTCATCATACCATCTTATGGCAAATAGAGTGACTTGACCAGTCGCATCTCACGCCATCACCGGAAAGTTGCCGGTCTGTGCTGTGCACGGGTTGTCCCTGAAAATATCACTTGGAGAAGTCCTGACGCAGAGGAAGCACCATAGCAATTCCACGGCCTGTAGGGAAGAGAATCGATTTCGTGGAAATGTCAAATGATTCTATCTTACTATAAATAGGTTGACTTGATTGAAGCGCCGCCGCATTGTGCGAGTGGACGTAAGGTCAACTGGTGGCATGCACCGGGTCTGTCGTCCTGCCAATTTCAGGAGAATATGGTCATGCATATTGCGGTTTTGTCCGACGCGGTGACCGACGCGCGGGTTGCAGTTACACCAGAGACGGTCAAGAAATATGAAGCGCTGGGTGGCAAGGTATCTGTCCAGGGGGTGCGGGCGGTGGAGCCGGCATATCCGATGGAGATTTCGAAGACGCCGGTGCCAATCTGGTTTCCGATGCATCTGCACTTGTGAAAGATGCCGACATCGTATTGTCAGTAAAGCGCCCCAACAGCGATGCAATTCGCGCCTGCAAGCCGGGGGCGATCGTCATTGCCACGATGGACCCGCATCGGCCCGAGGCAGCATTGGACGTCATGGCGAGTTCGGGAATTTCCGCCTTTGCCATGGAACTGATGCCACGCATTACCCGTGCGCAAAGCATGGACGTTTTGTCCAGCCAGGCAAATCTGTCCGGCTACCGCGCTGTCATTGATGCTTCGGCCGAATATACCCGTTCATTGCCGATGATGATGACGGCTGCCGGAACCATCCCCGCCGCCCAAGTTTTCGTGATGGGTGCCGGAGTTGCCGGACTTCAGGCCATCGCGACTGCCCGCCGTCTGGGCGCGGTTGTTTCCGCAACCGATGTTCGCCCCATCGTCAGGGAACAGGTCGAATCGCTAGGCGCAAAATTCATTGCCGTCGATGACGAAGAATTCAAGGCGGCGGAGACATCGGGCGGTTACGCCAAGGAGATGTCGCGTGAATATCAGGCCAAGCAGGCCGAACTGGTCGCCACGCACATGCGTCGACAAGATATCATTATCACCACGGCTCTCATCCCGGGACGCAAGGCACCGCAACTGGTCACCCGCGCGATGATTGATTCCATGCGCGCTGGCTCAGTGCTGGTCGATCTGGCTGTCGAGCAGGGTGGCAATGTTGAGGGCTCAAAGCCCGGCGAGATCGTAGTCACATCACGAGGCGTCAAGATTATCGGCAATTCTACCATTTCACGGGTCGCCGCGACCGCTTCAAATCTCTACGCGCGCAATCTTTACAGCTTCGTCACGACGATGGTCGATCAGGCAACGCCTGGTCTGGCCGTCGACTGGGAAGATGAATTGGTCAAAAGCACCAATCTCACCCGCAACGGTGCCATCGTCCATCCGGCATTTCTCGGGTCGAAACAGAACTGACCGGCACTGACAACGGGCCAGGCACTGCAAACGAACGTTGCCGTTGTTGCGGTGACAGCACCACAAATTCAACCTTCACTTCCTGCGCATATTCGCGTCGGCACAGCATTTTCGTGCCGCTTGAAGTGTCATAATCTTATAAAGGGTCGTCATGACTTCCACAGCTGTGATTCAGCTTTTTGTTTTTCTGCTCGCCGGCTTTGTCGGCTTCCAGACCATAAGCCGCATTCCTCCCCTTTTACATACGCCGCTAATGGCCGCGACAAACGCGATTTCCGGTATTTCACTCGTCGCGTCTCTCGTTCTGGCGGGTTCCCAGCAAGGCGTGCTCAACACCGTGCTCGGAACTGTCGCTGTCGCCTGCGCGATGGCCAACGTCGTCGGCGGTTTCCTCATAACTGACCGCATGCTGGCGATGTTTGGTCAAAACAAGGGAGCGCGCAATGGCGCTGACCAGCAATGACCGAGATTTTCATCCAACTGGCCTATTTGCTGGCGGCGACCTTTTTCATTCTGGCGCTACGTTCTCTTTGTCATCCCGATACGGCACGACGAGGCATGCGCATGGCCGCTCTGGGCATGTTGATTGCCATCGCTGCAACACTTCTGCATCAACGCATCGTCACGTATGAATGGCTGGCCGTGGGTGCTTTTGTCGGCGCGGTGATAGGCTACCCGCTTGGTATGTGGGTGCCGATGACGGCCATGCCGCAGCGCATTGCCTTTAGCCATGCTTTTGGCGCGATTGCAGCCACGCTTGTCGGCATAGGTGAGTATCTACACAGTTACAAAATACTGGATCTTACCGGCGGGCATACTTTGGCGCTGGGCTTCGAGGTATTCTTTGGCTCGCTGACCGTCACCGGCAGTTTGATGGCTTTCGGTAAGCTGCAAGGCATACTCCCGGGCCATCCTGTGACTTACAAAGGGCAGAATGTCTTCAATCTGTCGCTATTCGCGATCGGTGTTGTCAGCCTCGCTTGGCTGGTCTTTGCACCATACAGAATGGAGCTGTTCATCGCGATTGCGCTCATCGGCGCCATCGTCGGCATCCTCATGGTGATGCCGATAGGCGGAGCCGACATGCCTGTTGTCGTTTCCCTGCTCAATTCCTATGCCGGCTTGGCTGCTGTCGCGACCGGATTTGCCATCGACAACAACATCTTGATCGTGGTCGGTGCGCTCGATGGTGCTAGTGGCTTCATCCTGTCGATTGCCATGAGCAAGGCGATGAATCGCTCCTTTTCCAATGTCCTTTTCGGCGCATTCGGTTCTGCCGGGAGCATTGAAGCAGCCGAATCCAGTGTCGGCGGCGAGATGGTGCCGATTGAGAGCGATGACGCAGCATTGCGTCTGGCATTTTCCCGGCGCGTCATCGTCGTACCCGGTTACGGGCTTGCAGTCGCGCAAGCGCAGCATCAGGCACGCGAACTCACGGATCTTCTGGAAAAGCGAGGCGTGGATGTTCGTTTCGCCATTCATCCCGTTGCCGGGCGCATGCCCGGTCACATGAACGTACTCCTGGCAGAAGCCGGTATCTCTTACGACAAGCTCGTCGATCTGGAAGATATCAACGAGCGTTTTGGTGATGCGGATGTCGCACTTGTCATTGGCGCAAATGACGTGGTCAACCCGGCTGCGCGCACCAACAAAGCCTCACCGATTTATGGCATGCCGATCCTTAATGTTTCGGATTCCAAAAGTGTCATTGTCCTGAAACGGGGCAAAGGCGCGGGCTTCTCGGGTGTCGAGAACGATCTCTTTGTTGCTCCCAAAACCTCCATGCTGTTCGGCGATGCCAAGCAGTCGCTGATGAAACTGGGTGCGGAGGTAAAGTTGGCTTAGTGCATGTTGCCCAAAAGTGTGCAGCGGTTTTTCAGACAACGACATGCACAAAAACAAAGGCTTAAAGTACTCTGCATGAATCCCTTTAGACACAGCGCTTTAGATCGAGGGCTTCATCGTTCCCGATCTTGTCCAATGGGGAAGTTGCTCAGGCTTCCCTCCGGCATCAGCCCGCACTGGCAAGCTTTTAATTCCAGTGCGGGCTACAGTGATGTCATATTTATCCGACACAAAGGGAGCGTCGGATAGAAAAATCTTGTTATCATCCTAGAAATAGGATGATATAGATCGCGACAGCTAATCACTTCATTGCTGGTGCTGGCAAAAACCTTTCCGTGAGGCAAGAGGAGAACGGACATGACTAAGCAGGGCGTTGGTGCCTCTATGCCGCGAAAGGAAGATGACCGCTTTCTCCGTGGTCGCGGCCAGTATGTGGCCGACATTCGCCTCGCTGGCATGAAGGACGTAGCCTTCGTTCGCTCCCCGCTCGCTCACGCCAATATTGGTGAAATTCGCATTCCCGAGGCCTATAACGGCAAAGTATTCACCGCTGCCGACATCAAGGACGTGAAGCCGATCGTCGCAGTGACCGCCTTGGCGGGGTTCAAGGTGTCGGAACAGCCCGTGCTGGCTGTTGACAAGGTACGCCAGGTCGGCGAACTGATCGCTGTGTGCGTCGCTGACTCACGCGCCAAGGCCGAGGATATTGCTGCGGCTGTCGAGGTTGATCTGGAGGAATTGCCCGCCGTCCATGACATGCTGGCGGCGCGCCTGCCTGACTCTGCATTGTTGCATGAGCATTGGGGTGACAATGTTTTTCTGGAGACGTTTGTCGACGTCAATATGGAAGCAGCCTACGACGCTCCCATCAAGATAACCCGCGAAATTTCTACCGCGCGCCAGTGCATGGCCCCAATGGAAGGTCGCGGTACAGTCGCCTATTGGGATAAGCGGCTGGAGCAGCTTGTTCTTTATACCGGCACACAGATTCCGCACATCATGCGTACCGGGCTTGCTGAATGTCTGGGGCTCGACGAGATCCAGGTGCGAATTATTTCGCCCGATGTCGGTGGCGGCTTTGGCTATAAGGGCATCCTGCTGCCTGAGGATATTTGCCTTGGCTGGCTTGCCATGCAACTCGACCATCCGGTTCGCTGGCTTGAAGATCGGCGCGAGCATCTGACCGCCGGCGCCAATTGCCGTGAGCATCATTACAAGATCACCGCTTATGCCGATCTGGATGGCAAATTGCGCGGTGTTGAATGTGAGGCGACGGTCGATTCAGGGGCCTATTCGTCCTATCCGTTTTCCGCGTGCCTTGAGGGTTCGCAGGTCGCCAGTATCCTGCCCGGACCTTACGACTTTCCATCCTATCGCTGCCGCACATGGTCGGTAGCGACGAACAAATGCCCGATCCTGCCTTATCGAGGCGTGGCGCGAACCGGCGTATGCTACGCGATGGAACTGATGTTGGACGCGGTAGCGCGCGAGGCAGGTCTGGAACCGCATGAGGTGCGTTTCAAGAACCTGGTTCAGCCCGAGCAGATGCCGTTCGATAACATCACCAAAAAGCACTTCGATAGCGGTGACTATCCCGAGGCGCTCAGGCGCGGACTTGCCGCGTTCGATATTCCCGCAATCCGGGAGCGTCAGAAGCAAGGCGAACCCGATGGCCGGCTGATCGGCGTTGGCCTGTCCATCTATTGTGAGCAAGGTGCACACGGAACGTCGGTTTACGCCGGCTGGGGCATTCCCATGGTTCCCGGCTTTGAACAGGCAACCGCTCGCATGACGCCCGATGGCGGCCTCGAATTGCGCGTTGGCGTCCATTCGCATGGCCAAAGCATGGAAACCACCTTGCCGCAGGTCGCCAACGAAATTCTCGGCATCGACATCGCCAATATCAAGCTCGTCCATGGCGACACTGAATACACGCCCTATTCCACCGGAACGTGGGGTTCACGCTCGGCAGTCATGGCAGGCGGTGCTGTCGCAACGGCGTGCCGCGAAATTGCCGGTCTTGCCAAGGGTATCGGCGCGCATTTGCTGCAAACCGACCCCGATCACGTATCGCTTGTTGACGGCGCTGTCGTTGGTCCAGCAGGCAGCGTCACCATGCAGGAAATCGCCCATGTCTGGTATAGACGTCCGCAGGATCTGCCCTTCAAGGTTGATCCTCGTGGTCTGGAATCGACCGTCGGGTTCAAGCCGATTCGCGACAGCGGCACGTTCAGCTATGCCGCCCATCTGGTGACGGTCGCCGTCGATCCCGAAATCGGCGACATCGAAATCCTTGATTACCTGATCGTCGAGGACGGCGGAAAACTGATCAATCCTATGGTCGTCGATGGTCAGATTTACGGAGGGCTGGCACAGGGCATCGGTACCGCACTTTATGAAGAAATGAACTTCGATGCGTCCGGCCAGCCCTTGGCATCAACCTTCGCCGACTATCTCCTGCCGGGGCCAACGGAAGTCATCGCACCTAAACTTGATCACATGGAAACGTTATCTCCCTACACTGAATTTGGCGTGAAGGGCTTGGGCGAGGGTGGCGCTATTGCACCTCCGGCGGCGATCGGCAATGCCGTCAATGATGCGCTCAAGTCGCTTGGTGTCGAACTCCTGCATTCGCCGATGACACCACGCCGCGTCCTTGAAGCCATTGCGGCGGCGCGGGCTCAGAGCGAACAGAAAGTGGCGGAAGGAACACCCGCGTGAAACCGGTCAATTTCGATTATGCCCGCCCCGCCGATGTCGGCGCGACCATCAAGCTGATTGCCGACGGCAGCTTGACGGTCAAGGTTGTCGCCGGAAGCCAGTCACTTGGTCCGATGCTCAATATGCGGTTGGTGCAGCCGGATTTGCTGGTCGACATCACCGGTATCGAGGAACTTCGGCAGGTGGAAGAGCAGTCCGATGAACTCATTCTCGGAGCTTGCATCACGCATGCCGATGTCGAAGATCGGCGTGTGCCCGATGTGACGAATGGAGCGATGCCGACCGTTGCCAACGGCATCGCCTACCGGGCGGTACGCAATCGCGGTACACTCGGCGGTAGTCTTACGCACGCCGATCCTTCTGCCGACTGGCACTCGATCCTGTCAGCCCTTGGTGCCAGGGTCACCTTGCGCGGGCCTTCGGGCAGCAGAACAATTCCGGTTGAGGCCTATATGCTTGGTGCGTTGGAAGCCGATCTGCAACCCGGCGAGATGATGGTGTCATTGTCGGTGCCGAAGTTGAGCCGGTCTGCGCGCTGGGGCTACTACAAGAGTTGCCGTAAGACCGGCGAATTCGCCCACTCCATTGGCGCATTTCTCACCGATCCCGATCGCGGTGTCAGCCGCGCGGTTTTCGGCGCAACCGAATCCCGGCCGATTGTTGTCACCGAGGCAAGCAGCATCATCGGGGACGGACGTGCGCAACATCCCGACCAGATATTTGACGCTGGTGCTGCAAACGAACTGATCGAGGCGGCGGGAATGGCCGACCAGATCGACCGGCAAACCCATGTCGTTGCACTACGGCGCGCTATCGAACGAGCAAATTCAGCATGAATACTGTCAATCTCACCGTCAACGGAAAGCCGGTAGCCGCTTCTGCAGAACCGCGTACCCACCTGGCTGATTTCCTGCGCGAAACCCAAAACCTGACCGGCACGCATCTGGGTTGCGAACATGGCGTATGCGGCGCTTGCACGCTTTTGGTGGATGGCGTGCCAACACGCTCCTGCATCACTTACGCCGTTGCCTGTGAAAAAGCCGAAGTGACAACCATCGAAGGCTTGGATGACGACGAAATCGCCACCGAATTGCGCGCCGCCTTTACCCGCGAACATGGCCTGCAATGCGGATATTGCACGCCCGGCATGATTGTCTCCGCCCGAGATGTCGTGCTTCGCATGGATGCTCCCTCGGAGCATGGCATTCGCGTAATGATGAGCGGAAATCTATGCCGCTGCACCGGTTATGTCGGCATCGTGCGCGCCATACAGAGCGTGATCAAGGACCGGCGCGCGCGTGGTGTCGCAGCCATTCCCGAAAGCGCCCGAACAGCTCTTGGACCGTCCGGTTCGGGGCACGCTCTCTCCACTTCGGCTTCTGTTGATGCCGCATCGCAATCTCGCGCCGCACAGTCGTCAAACGCATCGGTTTCTGCGATTGCGTCGGCGGCTCCTGCCAAAAGCCGGGACAAAAACTGGAAACCGCAAACAACCTTTGAAGAAAGCTTCACGGTTGCGCATCCGGTCGATGTTGTGTGGAATTTCTTCGGAAATGTCGGTGAGGTCGCCTCCTGTCTTCCCGGCGCTTCGCTTGCCGGTGAACCGGTGGATGGTCATGTCGAAGGGCAGATCAAGGTTAAGGTCGGCCCGATTTCGGCGGAATTTCAAGGTGTTGCTGACGTGACTCGCAATGAGGCGACACGGACCGGGACTATTGACGGCAGCGGCAAGGATAAACGGAGCAATTCTGCAACGCGCGGCCTGATCGGCTACGAGGTCAAGCCGGCAGACAAGCCCGACGAAACGCGAGTCAACGTCAATATCGGCTTTACGCTGACCGGTGTTTTGGCTCAGTTCAGCCGGTCAGGATTGGTGCAGGATGTGGCTGGTCGTTTGATCGCGGTATTTGTCCAGAATCTTGAGGCGAAGCTTGCTCATCAAGCTGGCGGCGGCGCAACGTCCGATGCACCTGCGGTCGTCACGGAAATGGACGCGGGTTCGCTGATGTCTTCCATTTTCAAGGCTCGCATCAAGCGTTTCTTCGCCAGATTGTTTGGCCGTGGCTAAACCGACCTCGCTTAAATCAGGCCCCCTCGCTTAAATCAGGCCCAATGAATAGGGCCTGCTGCAAGCTTGTGGAAAATATGAGATAACGCCAGAACAACAGCCGGTTTCTGTGTCTGGAGGCATTGCCATGAATAATTCGGCCATATCCGATCGCAAGAACGCGTCCATTTCGCGTGGTGTCGGCATGACGACGCAGATTTTTGCGGATCGTGCCGAGAACTCGGAAATCTGGGATGTCGAAGGTCGTCGCTACATTGATTTTTCGTCCGGCATTGCTGTTCTCAACACCGGTCATCGTCATCCGCGCGTTATCGAAGCTGTCAAGGCGCAACTCGACCGTTTCACCCATACCTGCCATCAGGTCGTTCCTTACGAAAACTATGTCCATCTGGCCGAACGGCTCAACGGCTTGTTGCCCGGCAAGTTCGACAAGAAGACCATCTTTGTCACCACCGGTGCCGAAGCGGTGGAAAACGCCATCAAGATCGCCCTGCAACGCAACTGGGCGTCAGGCTGTCATTGCCTTCGCCGGAGGGTTTCATGGCCGCACATTCATGGGCATGGCGCTGACCGGCAAGGTGGTACCTTACAAGGTCGGCTTCGGCGCCATGCCGGGCGATGTTTTTCACGCGCCATTTCCGGTTGAACTGCATGGCGTTTCGGTTGCCGACTCGCTTGCAGCACTTGATCGTTTGTTCAAGACCGACGTCGATCCTGCACGCGTTGCGGCGATCATCGTCGAACCGGTGCAGGGCGAGGGCGGCTTTTATGAAGCCCCGCGCGAATTCATGAGCGCATTGCGCAAGGTTTGCGATCAGCACGGAATCCTGTTGATCGCAGATGAGGTACAAACCGGGTTTGCCCGAACCGGCAAGATGTTTGCCATGGACCATCATGAGGTCGCAGCCGATATCACAACCATGGCCAAGAGCCTTGCTGGCGGCTTTCCTCTTTCGGCTGTGACGGGACGGGCGGAACTGATGGATGCGCCCGCTCCGGGAGGGCTTGGCGGCACCTATGGCGGCAACCCTTTGGGCATAGCCGCCGCGCATGCCGTTCTAGATGTGATCGAGGACGAAAAATTGTGCGACCGCGCCGATAGCCTTGGTGCGCGGTTGAAACAACGCCTGGAATCGTTGCGTGATGACGTTCCTGAGATCGTCGATATTCGTGGACCGGGCTTCATGAACGCCATTGAATTCAACGATATCAGGCAAAAGACGCCTTCGGCTGAATTTGCCAACAAGGTCCGCTTGAAGGCTCTCGACAAGGGTTTGATCCTGCTCACCTGCGGTGTCTATGGCAATGTCGTGCGCTTCCTCGCACCCATTACCATTCAAGACGACATCATGACTGAGGCTCTCGACAAGCTTGAGGCTTCGATCAGGGAAGCGCGAGGCTGATACGGGGGCAGTCTTGGGCGCAAGGTTCACAACCGGAATATGTCGCTGCCACGACAATGGAAGCCTACCGGCAAGCTGGTCGTTCACAACAAGGTGCGCGCGTCGATCAGTGCACGATGAGCTGGATGACGGGGAAGATGGGTTCGACCAAGGACTTGCGTGATGTACCGGTCAAGTCTTGGCTTCGGCATGGCGCGGCACCAGCGCCCGGAATAGATCGGTCATTTTCAATTGGCCAACCGGGCGTCCGCCTTCGGTGACACTGAACACCACGCTGGCATCGCCCTGCGACGTTGCCAGCGCATCTTCCAGCGTCGCCTGCGAATCGATCGAAGGCCCGCCGCCGGTGCCCGGTACCATTACCGAACGCACCCGCAAGACACGGGCACGATTGATGTCGCGCACGAAGTTTTCGATATAGTCGTCGGCGGGGTTCAGTACGATGTTTTGTGGCTCTCCCTGCTGGACAATGCTGCCATCCTTCAGCACGACCAGATGGTCGGCCAGACGCAGCGCCTCATCAAGGTCGTGGGTGATGAACACAATGGTTTTATGCAGTTCGCGCTGAAGCTCGATCAAAAGCCCCTGCATATCGGTTCGGATGATCGGATCGAGCGCCGAAAAAGCTTCGTCCATCAGCATCACTTCGGCTTCCGAAGCTAGCGCGCGGGCGATGCCGACACGCTGCTGCATGCCACCCGAAAGCTGGCTGGGATAGTGCCCTTCGTAGCCGGCCAGGCCGACGCGATCCAGCCATTCGGCGGCGCGCGCCTTCGACGTTGTCGGATCATCGCCACGCACCGAAGGCACGGTGTTGGCGTTTTCCAAAACCGTGCGGTGCGGCAGCAGCGCGAATTTCTGGAACACCATCGACATGCGCTTGCGCCGGAGTTGTCGCAGATCTTTTTCCGATAGATGGGTGATATCCGCACCGTCCAGCAAGACTTGCCCGGCAGTCGGCTCGATCAGCCGGTTCAGATGCCGGATCAGGGTGGATTTGCCCGAGCCGGACAACCCCATGATGACCGTAACTTCACCTTCGCGCATATCGACATTGATATCGTGAAGGCCCAGCACATGATGGTATTCTTCTAAGAGCGTAGCTTTGTCCGTGCCGCTCTGCACGAGATCAACCATTGGCTCCGGGTTCGCTCCGAAAATCTTGTAAAGCTTGCGCACGGACAGCTTGATCGGCTTGTCGTCGATCATTGTGCCGCTTGCGTCCTGAGGCTCTCCCGTCATGACGATTGCACCCGCTGGATGCGCGCAAGCGCGGCCTTGCTGACCCGGTCAAGCAGGATCGCCAGCAAGACAATGCCCAGCCCTGCGACAAGCCCAACGCCCAGTTCCAGATTGTTGATTCCACGCAGCACCAATACCCCCAGCCCCGGTGCCGAGACCAGTGAGGCGATCACCACCATCGCCAGCGCCATCATGATGGTCTGGTTTACGCCAGCCATGATGTTCGGCAATGCCAGGGGGATCTCTACGCGCATCAGCTTTTGCCATCGCGTCATACCGAAGGCATCGGCCGCCTCGGTCACGTCCTTGTCTACCAGCCGGATGCCCAGATCGGTCAGCCGGATTACGGGCACGATCGCGTAGAGGATAATGGCGATACCATAGAGCCTCGATTCAGTGACGCTGAACAGGAAAATCAGTGGAATGAGATAGACGAATGTCGGCAGGGTTTGCAGCATGTCGAGGATCGGGATGGTGAATTGTCGTAGCCTGTTATTGCGTGACATCAGAATCCCGACCGGAATGCCCAGAACGATGCAGATCGTCGTACAGACAAAGATGATCGACAGCGTCTGGACTGCATAGGAAAAATGGTCGATCCCCGCCAGGAACAGCAGCGTCAGCGCCACGAAAACCGTCACGCCTCGCGACCGTCCGACCACATGCGCCAGTATCACGAGGCCGGGAATCAGGATGAACCAGGGAATCGACGGAAACAACCAGAGCGAGTCGTTGAGCGCCCAGCTTAGCGGTTGCGTGATGGGATCGAGGACCAGCCGCATGGAATCTTTGGCCGCAAGGAAGGCATTGGCAACGCCCGCGGTCATGTCGCGGGTTCGGGGCATGGCGCTGCACGCGGAGTTGAGTGTGTCGAGCGACGGAAATGGCAGGTTCCACCATGAACCGTCGTCAGTTTTCACTCCCGATTTTGCCAGAAGTTCGGCCATCGACATGGTCTTGGGTACGACACCGCCATCGCACCAATCGCGCAAGGCAAGGCTGTTGAAAATCCAGTCATAAGTCGCCACGCGACACTCCCCTTGAAGACCGGTGCTTCCGGCTCTGACGTATCACGCGGCGGCGACCATAAGCCGCCGCCGCGCGTCTAACCGGTCAGATTACTTCAGCACGGCCGCCAATTTGGCTTTCGCATCGTCGCTCAACCAGTCACTCCAGACATCCTTGTAGGTGGTCAGGAAATGCACGGCAGCCTCTTCTGCAGTCGCCTTGTTGTCCTCCTGCCAGGCCAGAACCTCGTTCATCTGCTCGTTGGTGAAGCTAACATGCGACATCAACTCCGTCACCTCTGGCTCGCGCTCCTTGAGCGAAGGGGTCACCGCAGTCCAAACATCGGAAGGCTGATAGGCAGATTTGATCGGTTTGGCGCAGTCAGTGCTGGCATTGCAGTTGTCTTTCGCCACATAGGGGCCAATGTCGACCATCACCATCGGATAGCGGCCGAGGATCGCTGTTGGTGACCAATAGTAGCCGAACCAAGGCTTCTTATCAGTGTAGGCCGAGGCGATTGAGGCGGCCAGCGTCTCACCCGAACCGTGATTGAAAACCTTGATTCCGTGGTCTTCAGGTTTGAAAACCTTGGCGAGATTGTCGTTGACAATGCGGCAGCCCCAACCTTCGGGGCAATTGTTGAACATGTCGCCGACCCAGTCGGGATGCGCCAGCACGCCGTCAATAGTCTTCAGTTCGGGATGTTCCTTGGCCAGATATTCAGGGATCCACCAGCCTTCTACACCGCCATCGGATAGCACCTTGGTCAAGCCGATCAGTTTGCCCTCTTTTTCAAGCTCGGTATATTGCGGGGCGGTGTTGACCCAAAGTTCTGTCAGAATGTCCGGCTTGCCGGTTTCTGCGACCGAGGCGACCGAAGGCACCGTCGAGGATGGCACGACCTTCACCTTGCAGCCATAGCCCTGTTCCATCAGGAACTTCGAAGTGGCCGTGACGACCCCTGCCGAGGCCCAGTTCATCTCGGTGATCGAGACGTCGCCGCAAGCCTGCGCGGCCGATCCGCCTACTATTGTCGAAATCGCCATCGCGGCGGCACTTATGAGAAGTTTATTCACGTTTGAAGCTCCCTTGTTGCGTTTATGGTTCCACTATGCATTCTAGCCGCCCTGTCCTCGCGATTCACTTGAAGCGGATGCGATAGAACTTTGGTGTCTAGAACATTTGTTCTCTCTTTTGCCGATAATACTACAAATGTATCACGGCCATGTCTATCAGAAATATTTGGCTGGACTGTCATCGAATTATGTCAGTGGCCACAATGATTGACTGATATGGTCAACACTCTTGCATAGCGATGGATGTGATGCGACCCCATATGCGTTTGCTGCTTGGACATATTGTACTTCATTCCAGGAGGCGCTCTTCTAGCGGATAGGTTGAGAGCATTTCGTAGCCGTCATCGGTTATCAGGACCTGCTGTTCCAGTTTGACACCGTCGCGCTCGCCGACTGCACCGACATAACTTTCAACGCAGATCACCATGCCGGTCTGCAGCACGCCGTCATAGTGACTGGGCGCGCCGAAGACCGGATTGACGCGCGGATATTCGTCCGACATGCCGACACCGTGGATGAGGCAGGTGTAGGCATTGGCGTGATATTCTTCTGGTAGCACGAGTGCTTGAGCTTGAAAGTCTCTTAGCGATATTCCCGATCGCACCAGCTTCAGATTGTGCTCGATCTCGCCCAAAGCGAGTTGATAAATCTGTTTCTGCCTTTTCGTCGGGCGGTCCGGTCCGCAATGGAAGGTACGGGAAATGTCGGCAAAATAACCGAAGGGACCGACCATATCGGTATCGAAACCGACGAGATCGCCTGACTCCACCTGTCGCGGCGAGGCTTCTTGCAGCCAGGGATTGATGCGCGGTCCCGAAGCCAGCATGCGCCCGTCGTGCCAGTCGCCATTATTGGCCAGATTGGTGTAGTTGAGCAGACCCCACAGTTGCAGTTCGCTCACGCCGGGGCGTAGCGCCTGCTGCATTTTTGCGATGCCGAGTTCGGCGACGCCGAGCGCCCAACGCATGCAGGCGATTTCGTCGTGCGACTTGATCACCCGCGCTTCCTCGGAAACGATGACCCCGTCCATGACCTCCAGGCCGCGCTGCAACAGCGCCTGCGTTATGCTGGGATTGACATATTCGACCGCCACCCGTCGATTGTCGGTTCCGATTTCAGCGAGGTATTCGACGATGTCATCGGCAAACAGACGCGCCGCGTCGGCCAGTTCATAACCGCCATCGAAGAAAGACAGAGGTCTTGCCCGCTTTGCCGCATCGGCCAATGGCGGTTGGCCGTAGACGCCATGAATAACGATCGGGCCCTCGACTGGCACGAACAGGTAGGTCGTCGGCACATGCGACTGGAAAAGGCCGTAGTTGCGATAGTCGATCGCGTAGCGCAGGCTGATCGGGCTGACCAGCACACACATCGCCGCGCCTGACTTGCGCAAGGCCGCGCGAAGCCTTTCGAGGCGGTAAGCGTAAAGCCGGTCCATGTCGATTTCCGGCATGTCACGGTATTTTCTCAGATCACTCCAGCTATCGTTGATAAGCATCTCATCGGGCAGTGTCATGGTTGTTCTCGGCGGTGGACACAGTGATCGTCGGTGAAAGCGCGTAAGCTATCGCTGCCGCACGGGGGCCCGGTATTGAGACGGCTGCGCAAACCGGCTGAACACGCCCATCTTCTGCGCGAAATTCGGGAACGCCTCGTCATTTTCCGGGGTCAGTCTTGATGTTCAACGCTAACAACGATGTTGCCCACGTGCTTTTTCTCCAGAAAGGTTTCCTGCGCCCTCGCAAGTTCGCGAAGCGGGAATTCTGCGGCCAGCAATGGCGAAAGAAGGCCCTGTTCGATCAGGCCGACCACGCGTTTCATGGTGCCTGGCGGCACGATGGTTGCGCCGGTAAGTTGCAGATCCTTGTAGATGAGTTGACGCAAGTCGAATTCGACCATCGGACCCGAAATGGCGCCTGAGGCAGAATACCGCCCGCCTTGGCGCAACGACAGGATCAGTTGCATGAATATGCGCCCGCCAACCACGTCGAGAGCGACATCGAGCGGGCCTTCGGCAGCGGCCATGATCGCCGTGGAAAGCTCCGGCTCGTTGCGGTCGATGACGGCATGAGCACCCAGAGATATCAAGAGGTCGGCTTTGGTCTTTCCTGCAATGGCAATCACACGAGCGCCGCGAAGGCGGGCAAGCTGGACGGCGGCGGAGCCGACTCCGCCGGACGCGCCGGCAATCACCACGGTCTCGCCCGGCCGCAGCCCGGTGCGCGCGATCAGGTTTTCTGCCGTGGTGTAGGCGCAGGGAAAGGTTGCGAGTTCGGCATCCGAAAGTGCAGTGGTAACGGCAACGGCATTTTCGGAGCGAACCTTGGTGTATTCGGCGAAGCCACCGTCGCATTCTGATCCGAAATAGCCGGACCGGCCTGCATCCAGCCAGTCGCCGGTGTTGAGCAGCCATGGGTCGATCAACACGCGTTCACCGATCCGGGACGCATCGACACCGTCGCCAATCGCCGCAACAGTTCCCGCCACATCGGCGCCCTGAATGCGCGGAAAAGACAGCGCGGCGCTGCCCCAGCTGCCCGAATTGGCGTCCGCGCCGGTGAAACCGCCGCGGCCTCCCGCTTCCGAAACTCCCTCGGTCACGGAAGAAGAATACCATGCGGTGCGGGTGTTGATGTCGGTATTGTTCAGCCCGCAGGCACCAACCTTTATCACCACTTCGCCGGGTCCAGGCCATGGCGTCGGCCAATCCTCACGGTATTCCAGTTTGTCCAGGCCGCCGTGACCGGTAAGGACAACGGCGCGCATACCCTTGGGAAGAGTCACTGTTTTATCCTTTGCTCAGGCGTATACCGATTGCGGATCACCAAGTTTCCCCAACTCGGGCACCACTCCCAACCCCGGAGCCTGTGATGGGGTAGCAAAGCCGTCGATATTCCGCGCCCCTTGCCCGGGCACAGGATCAACGCCAAGATGATGATGGCAAAGCCAGCTCGCGAGGCGGTTTTCCCGTGGTGTCGAGGATGCGAGATGGATCGCGGCGGTATCGGCCAGTGCCGATCCACCAAGGTCCTCCACATGCATCTGCCAACCTACGGAAACGCCGAAATCGCGAATCCGGCGCGCCTTAGTGAGACCCCCGACACGGTTCGGCTTGACCTTCACGCCCTCGCATGCGCCAAGCCTCCAGGCTTCGAGATGGTCGTCGAAACTGTGCAGGCACTCGTCCAGCATGAGCGGCTGGGTGACCCGGCTGGCCACATGCGCGCATTGTGAAAGTGTTTCGCAGGGTTGCTCGACCCAGCCGCGCAACGCGACATTGTTTAGCGTCTGCACTGCGACCGCTGGCAACCATGCGCGGTTCACGTCGTAAGTGACCGATTCATCCGGGCGTAGCGCGGCCTCGATCGCCTCGATCCTGGCGATGTCGGCTGCCGGGTCGGTTCCGCCAATCTTGGCCGAATGCGTGCGATATCCTTGGGAATACGCATCGCGGATCAGTCCGATCATCTCCTCGTGGGTGCCTGTGGAAATCGAGGAATTGACCGCTACCGGGTCCGCCTCCTCGCCGCCCATCATTTGCCACATCGGCAAGTTTGAAAACTGTCCGAGAATGTCCCAGCAGGCCATGTCCAGCGCGGACTTGACGTAGAGATGGCCCGGCAGCGCAACATCCATTATTCGATTGATGGCGTCCAGGGAGCGCGGATCGCGGCCCAGCAATGAAGGGGCAAGCGTCTCGATGCCCGCACGGATGCCGGGACCATGTGCTGGCAGATATGTGTTGCCCCAGGGGCAGCCTTCTCCCCAGCCTGAGATGCCCTCATCGGTATCGAGCCGAACAAAGGTGCTGTCGAGTTTCTCGAATTTCAGCCTCCCGCCCGATAACCAGTAGGGTTTCGAAAGCGGCAGATTGAGTTGCCAGACCGAAATACGCGTAATTTTCACCGACTCGTCCCCTGCGATCATTGCCGGTGTGCGAAGGCCGTTCCCTCCACGCGGCGTCATACGATAGTGCTGGCCTGTGGCCGGCAACGAGCAGAAATCTGCCTGAGTTAAAAGCTCTAGAGCTTCCCTTGTTCTTCCAGAACCTTGCGGGCCACCCTGAAACATTCGAGCGCCTGGGGAACGCCGCAATAGATGCCGACAACATGGATGGCGGCACGGATTTCGTCCTTGGTCACGCCATTGGTGAGAGCACCGCGGCAATGCGTCTCCCATTCATGCATCTTGCCCAGCGCGCCGATCATGGCGAGGTTCATCAAGGAACGCGTCCTTGCGTCGATGGCATCGTCACCCCATCCGAATCCCCAGCACCATGCGGTCATTGCCTCCTGAAACGGCCGGGTAAAATCGTCCGCAGCGGCAAGGTTCTTTTCCACATACTCGCCCCCGAGGGTGGCCTTGCGCTTGGCAAGCCCCTTTTCGAACAGCCCGTCGTCCATGCCCTTGCCTTTCTATTGCTTTATGGCGATTGCCACATTCTTGGTCTGCAGATAGTTCCACAGGGCTTCTCGCCCCTTTTCGCGGCCATAGCCGGATTTGCCATAACCGCCGAACGGGGTCTCGACGCCGCCCGCATACCATTCGTTGATGAAAACCTGACCCGCGCGCAGCCGCGACGCGCTGCGCATCGCCCGGTCGAGATCCTGTCCGAAAATACCCGCGACGAGCCCGTATTCGGTGCCGTTGGCGACCTCAATGGCTTCATTTTCGCTTTTGAACTTGAGCACCGACAGCACCGGTCCGAACACTTCTTCACGTGCAATCGTCATGTCAGGCGTCACGTTGTCGAAGATCGTGGGTTCGAGAAAAAACCCGGCCGGTTGAGCTTGCGCCCGCCAGCAACCGCGCGCGCCCCCTGACGCTCCGCTTCACGGCACATGGCCTCGGCGCGGTCTCGCTGCCTGGCGGAAATCATCGCACCCATATTCGGTCCGAATGCGTCGCGTTCGATGCCCGGCCCCGTCGAAATCGAGCGAGCAAGATCGGCGACCCGTTTGACGACTTCATCATGCACATCTTCATGTACGATCAGCCGTGACATGGCTGAACAGACCTGTCCGGCGTTGAAGAATATGCCCCAGCGCACCGAAGCCACGAGATTTTCAAGATCTGCATCGGGAAAGACGATTGCCGCGGATTTGCCACCCAGTTCAAGCACGCATGGCACCACGTTTCTGGCGGCAGCGGTGGCAATGGAAATGCCCGTGGCGACCGAACCGGTAAAGACAATCTGGTTGACCTCGCTGTGTCCGGCGAGCGCGGCACCGGCTTCGCTGCCAAGCCCGCAAAGTACGTTAACTGCACCGGGCGCGAACCCGGCATGTTCAGCCGCTTCGGCAATGAAGGCGCTGGTCAACGGGTCGAGTTCCGGTGTCTTGACGACGCATGCGCATCCTGCGCTCAGTGCGGCGGAGAGTGAGCGCGCAGCCATTTCCAGCGGATAGTTCCATGGAATGATTTGAGCCGAGACCCCGATAGGTTCGTAGGTGGTGAAATCGTAATAGCCGGCACCCAGCGGAATGGAACGACCTTCAAGGGTTTCAGCCTGGTTACCGTAATATTCAAAGTAACGCGCAGCACCTTCCACCTCGATGCGGGCTTCCCACAGCGGCTTGCCGGCCTCGAGCGAAAGCAGTGGCGCAATGCGCTCGATATTGGCGAGGAGATAGTCGCCCATGGCCCGCACCATGCGCCCGCGCTGGACAGGCCGCATGGCTGAGAGCGTGCCCGAGGCATGGCAGGTCTTGGCGGCGTTCACCGCGCGCTCGACGTCGGCAACATCGGCAATGGCTTGTTCGGCAAGCGTTTCACCGGTCGCGGGGTTCTCGACAGCAAGGCGTCCGCCGCCACCGTCCACCCACTCACCCGCAATGTAGTTTTGCCAGTAGGGTTTTATGTCAGGCATCGACAGCCTCACGCATCCACTGATGGAGCACGCGCACGGAATGCTCGGAATTGACCCCGCAATTGGGATCGATAACGAGGGGACCAGGTTTGTAGCCGCGGCTTTTCAAACCGCGCTGTACGGATTCGACGAGATGGATATCTTCCGCCACGGTCGTCGCACGATCCTGAATGGCAAGCCTGCGTACAACTTCGGAATCCGCGCCGTCGACGCTGTACCAACCCCGCCAGACGACGACCTCGTCAACGCTTTTGACGTGCCAATGATAGGTGTTGAGAACGTTACCGGGATAAACCTGGAACGAGAATGTCGGCCACAAAAACCAGGAAGAGTATTCGCCGGCATAGGCATTGGCATCGAGGTCGATGGGATAGCTCATCTTGTCGAGGTTCTGGCACTCGGTGGTGTGGCGCAGGCAATAACCTTGCGGCTGGATGTCGTAGGTTTCCGGCTTGACTATTCCGGTCGCGAAGGTGTTGTGATTGAGCGTGCAATGATAGCATTCGGAATAGTTTTCGACCGATACCTTCCAGTTGCAGTTTTCCGGAATTTCGACCCATTCAAGCGGCTTCAGCCGCTCGATCTGCGGCACGAACGCTGAAAGTTCTTCGCGCACCTTGGGGAACCACTCGTCCATCGGCCGCGCATCCGGATCGAGATTGACGAATACGAAGCCGCAGAAAATCTCCGCGCTTACGGAACTCAGACATATGTCCTTGCGCTCAAAACCCGGCACGGATCGGACATTGGGGCCACTGCGCAACTGGCCGGTCAACTCATAGGTCCAGGCGTGGTACGGGCAGACCAGAAGCTTTGCATTGCCGGTGCCGGTGACCAGTTCATGCGCCCTGTGCTGGCACACATTGTAGAAGGCACGGACTTCGCCGTCCTTGTCCCTGATGCAGAACAGTGCCTGGCCGGCGATCTCGAAAGTGAAATAGTCGCCCGGCTTGTCCAGCAACGATACATGCCCGGCGAACTGCCACGTTTTGGCCAGAAGCCCAGACATTTCCTGCGCGTGAATAGTCGGGTCGGTATAGTAACGCGCCTCCAGCGACCGCAGCGGCACGACAGGTGGCGTATTGGAAACGTTCATGACCGTCTGCCTTCTTCGCTCCAGTAGATTCCAAGTTCATGGCGCCGCCGATGGAAGCGTTCGATATTGTTGATGATTTCTGGGTCGGCCTCGGCGATTACGAATGCCATCAGCGTCTCAAACAGGGCGGACAGCGCAACCGTCGAAGTGAAAAATTGCGGTGTATCCATCGGCACTACGAAACGGTGCTTCGCCCGCGTCAAGATCGGGGAAGCGGGGCTGTCCGAAACGCCGATGATCGTCAGTTCGTGGGCCAGCGCCAGTTCCACCGCCTCGACCACCTCGCGCCGATAGGGCTTGAAGGTCATCGCAATCAGCACGTCACCCTTCTGGGCACGGACCAACCCGTCAACCGGTAGCGAGCCGTCACGCGGAATGGCGTTCACCGAATCCACCGCCATGCTGGCGAGGTAGGCGAAATTGCGGGCAACGGCATTGGCGATGCCGACGCCTAGTACATATGTTTCGCGCGCCCCGACGATCTCGTCTGCCGCTGCTTTGAGTGATGTGGTGCCAGTCGCCGAAAACAGGTTTTCGATGTTCTCGATGGAAGCCGCCGCCATCTCGCCATACAGACCCGACAGCTTTCCGCCTTTCGACAGCGATTGCAGCCAGCGGGCGCGATCCGGAAAATTGTCACGGCCCTGAATCACTTCCTCGCGGAAGGGCTTGCGAAAGTCATCATAACCGTCGAAGCCCAGCGCCCGCGCCATGCGCACGAGCGTGTTGGGCTTTACCTCCGCGCCCTGTGCCATCTTTCTGATCGAACTGACGCTGATCAGCGTCGGGTTCTCCAGCACATGCGTGGCTGCTTTGTGCAATTCGGGCGTGAAAATCGGGAGTTGGCTGGTGAGTTCACTGAGAACCTCGCCAGCGGTGAGAAGGACAGAAGATGGTACAGTTATGTTCTTCATTGTTGACAACAGTACATTTGTTCGATAGCCATGTCCATAGCCTTTTCACAGGAGTCTTTCGCAATGAATATATCGCATGCGCGGGTGGTAATCATCGGCGGCGGCGTCATGGGTTGCGGCCTCGCCTATCACCTTGCGCATGAGGGATGGAGTGATGTTGTGCTGTTGGAAAAGGCCGAACTGACCTCGGGCTCGACGTGGCATGCCGCTGGTCAGATAACGCATTCCACCTCGAGTTTTTCTCTGGGTACATGCGTCGGCTACAACATCGATCTCTATTCGAACGTGCTGGAGAAGGAGACGGGTCAGTCGGTGACGTGGCATGGCTGCGGGTCGTTCCGCCTCGCCTACACGCAAGACGAAGTCGATTGGCTCTTGCATACCATGAGCGTGGGAAAGTCGCTCGACTTTCCGATGGAAATGGTGAAGCCGGATCGTATCGCCGAATTGCATCCATTCTACAATCTCGATGGCGTTATCGGCGCACTCTATACGCCTGATGACGGTCACGTCGATCCTTCCGGCGCAACCTTTGCGCTGGCGCAGGGCGCGCGCCAGCTTGGCGCAAAAATCATTCGCCAATGCCGGGCCATCGATGTCCGGGCAGAGCCGAATGGCGAGTGGCGTGTTATCACCGAGCAGGGCGAGATCGTGTGCGAGCATGTCGTCAATGCCGGCGGCACCTATGCCCGCCAGATCGGGCTGTGGTCCGGCCTCGATATTCCAACGACTTCGATGACCCATCACTATCTGATCACCGACACCGTGCCCGAGTTCCAGCAGTTGGAACGAGAACTGCCGGTGGTGCGCGACGACCGCCTGGTTTCCGGCTATATCCGCATGGAGCAGAAATCGGGCCTGATCGGCATCTATGAAAAGGCAAACCCGAACGCGGTCTGGCTGGATGAGTGCCCGTGGGAAGCTGAACACGAACTGTTCGAGCCTGATTATGACCGCATCATGCCGTGGCTTGAAAATGCCATGGACCGTATGCCCGTCCTGTCTCAACTCGGGATCAAGCGTGCGGTTCACGGCGCAATTTCACATCCGCCGGACGGCAACCCGCTGGTCGGTCCGGCACCCGGCTTGCACAATTACTGGATGAATTGCGGGTGTCAGATCGGTATTGGCTGGGGACCCGGATTGACGCGGGAGTTGGCCCGCTGGATGGTTCATGGCGCCGCCGACATTAACATGCGCGATTTCGATCCGCGCCGTTACGGGAAATTCGCAGACCGCGCCTATCAGGTGACGAAGGCCAAGGAGGATTATCTCCTGCGCCATGAGACGCCTTTCCCGCATCTCAATCGCCTTGCGGCCAGGCCGGTTAAGCCGAGCGCTCTCTATGAGACGCTGAAGGCCAGGGGAGCGGTGTTCGAGGAGGTGTTCGGCTGGGAACGCCCGCGCTGGTTCGCGCGCGGCGATCTGGAGCAACGCGACTATTATTCTTTCGGTCGCGCACCGTGGCATGAGATGGTTGCGCAAGAGGTCAGGGCGGTTCGCGAGGGCGCTGGCATTATCGACATTTCGGCCTTTTCCAAGATCGAAGTCAGCGGCCCCGACGCTGCCGCATTCATCGACCGGATCATTCCCAACCGTCTGCCATCGAAGCAGGGTCGTATAGCCCTTACACATCTGCTTCAAGACAATGGCCGTATCGAACTGGAAACCACGATCGTGCGCCTTGCCGACGACCGTTTCTATTTTACCTGCGCTGCCTTCTTCGAACAGCGTCTGGTCGATTATCTGACATTTTGCAAACTGCCCGGCGAACAGGCAACCATCACGGATCTTTCCGACGATTGGGGTGCGCTTGCCCTTAATGGGCCGCGCTCGCGCGACATATTGAGTGCATGCACACCGGCCTCGCTCACCAATTCAAGCTTTCCCTGGTTGAGCGCACAGCAGATCGAGGTCGCTGGCAAAACCATGTGGGCCTTCCGCATGTCCTATGCTGGCGAACTGGGCTGGGAGTTCCATGGCCCGAGAGGCAGCCTGCCTGCACTCTATGATGCGTTGTCAGCGGCTGGCGAGCCTCACGGAATTACCGATTACGGCTCGTTTGCAATGAACGCCATGCGTTTGGAAAAAATGTTCAAGGGAGCGGGCGAACTTACCAACGAAGTCACCTTGCCGGAAGCGGACGTAATGCGCTTCGTCAAGCTGGACAAACCCGATTTCACTGGCAAGTCGGCGACCGAAACAAGCTTGGCCGGTACGCGCCGCTGGACCTGCGCCTATCTTGAGGTCGAAGCCGATGGCAAGGCGGACGGTCAGGGCGGTGAAGCGGTTCTGTTGAATGGCAAGAAAGTCGGCTCGGTCACGTCCATTGCCTATGGGCCGGCTGTCGGTTCGGATCTTGCCTTTGCCTACGTCAAGCCGGAGGCCGCAGCGCCGGGAACCGAGCTTGAGGTTATGATCATGAACGAACTGCGCAAGGCGCGCGTGCTCGGCGATCCCGCATACGATCCTCAAAATCTGCTCCCCCGCACCGATACTACGCCGGTCGAGCAGCCCGAAAAGGCGCGGGTCGATGCTTGAAGTCTCTCTCAGGGAATCTACTCTTTGCCAGGAGAACTGGGTACGACGCGCCGCTGCCGTACTGCCGGGAGGAGGGTTTGGCAATTTCGACCCCTCAGTGGTGATCCGCGAGGGGCGTGGTGCGCGCATATGGGATGAGAACGGCAAGGAGTATGTCGATTACCTGATCGGTTCGGGGCCGATGATCCTTGGTCACGGCCATCCCGAAGTGGTCGAAGCCGCCCGTGAGCAGATGGCAAAGGGCATGACCTTCTTCGCCAGCAATGCGCACGGCATTGAGCTGGCCGAGGTCATTTGCGCGGCCGTCCCGTGCGCCGATCAGCTGCGCTACGTATCAACCGGTGGCGAGGCAGACATGTATGCGATGCGGCTGGCGCGCGCCCATACCGGTCGCCAGAAGATCATGAAATTCGAAGGCGGTTATCACGGCATGTCAGCCGAGGCACTGATCAGCCTCTATCCTGAACGGGTCGAGAATTTCCCTCAAGGCGTGCCCGATTCCGCTGGCATCAGTGAACATGTTCGCGACAACATGCTCGTTGCGCCATTCAACGACATCGACTTCGCGCGGCGTCTGATCGAGGAATATCGCGACGAAATCGCCGCCGTGATCGTCGAACCGCTGCAACGCTTGATCCCGCCTGAGCCGGGTTTTCTGGAGGCATTGCGCGAAGAAACGCAAAAGCACGGCATCGTGCTCATCTTCGATGAAGTCGTGACGGGTTTTCGTCTTGCATATGGCGGCGCGCAGGAAAAATACGGCGTCGTGCCGGATTTGTGTACGCTTGGAAAGATTGTCGGCGGCGGCTTCCCATTGGCCGCAGTCGCAGGCAAGGCCGAGATCATGGCGCATTTCGACAAGGCCAAGGTTGGTAAGGATGGCTTTACGCTTCAGATCGGCACGCTCAGCGGCAATCCGATCGCATCGGTTGCGGGGCTGAAAACGCTGGAAATCCTTCGCCGTCCCGGTAGCTATGATCGTCTTCGTCAAAACGGTGAGGCAATCATGGCAATGATGCGTGAAAATCTCGATCGGTTGGGTGTCGCATACCGGATCGTTGGCGACCCGGTCTTGTTCGATGTCGTGTTTACCCAGGCACCTGTGCGCAATTATCGCGACGTCAAAAACGGTAACCCTGTGCTGACAGGTCGTTTCAATGCATTGCTTCGGCAACAAGGCATCTTCAAATCGGCCGGCAAGATTTATTCCTCGCTGGCGCTGACCGATCAGGACTTGTCATGGACGCAGGACGCGATTGCACACGCCTGTGAACATCTGCTGAGTGAATGAGCCGCCGCGCCCCGCGCCTGTTTCAAATTTGGCATACCGTATCAATCCAGATCTGGCGATCTGAGAAAATTAAGGCATTTCAGGGCATCGGCGCGATTGACACCATGCGGTGTCAGGAACGCAAAAAGCTGACGATCGAATTGCACGAATTCCCTGTCGAGAGCCACCAGGGCGCCGCGCTCGACATACTGGTCCGCAAGATGTTTCCAACCCAGAGCGACGCCTCGCCCTGCGACGCAGGCCTCAAGAAGATAGACATAATTGTCGAACCGCAGGAATTTTGGCGTCAGGTCGGGGGCACCTGACAGGGCAAACCATTCATTCCAAGTCGCCCATCCCTTGTTCTGCTTGGTAAGTTGAAGAAACGGCAACGCTCCCCATTCGCAGACATCTTTCGACAATGTTGCTCTGTTTGCATCGGCGAATGCCGGGGAGCAAAGTGGCCTGACCGCCTCGCGAAAAACCGCCACCCACCCTTCTGGTGCCGTGGACGGCATGTGGTAGGCAAACATCAGGTCAATGCGTGGATCAAGCGACGCGGCCAGCGCGTCATATTCGTACGTCATGAGCCGAATTTGAACCGTGTCTCCAACCACAGCCTGCATCGCCTCGAAACGCGGCATTAAAAAGAGATGAGAAATTTCGTGAGTACAGGCGACGGTAACTATCCCGTCAACGAACCAACTGCTGATTGATTTGCCGGCAGCCTGTATATTCTCCAACCCGGAAACCACAGCGCGATAAAAATACTCTCCCGCTTCGGTCAGCCTCAGTCGCTTCTTCTCGCGCAGAAACAACATGACGCCGAGGCGTGCTTCCATATCAGAAATGTGTCGGCTGATGGCTGACTGAGACGTATTCAATTCTTCAGCTGCATGGCTGAAATTGCAATGTCTCGCAGCGCTTTCGAATGCAATCAAAGCGCTGGTCGATGGTATCCTGAAACGCCGAGATATCATATCAATTATGGTATCATAACATTGCCTAATCGGCAATGTACATCAAGCCGTTCATAGCCCAGATTTCGAACAGTTGACGTGTCCAATTTGTTCGAAACGGGGGTGGCTATGGCGAGCGCATACAAGAAACCGGAACGGTGGGCAGCACCCAGGAACAAGCTCTTTACCTATCAGGTTGGCTTTACTGCGCCGCCGCATGATTTCGATGCCGCACCGAGTGACTTTCTAAGGATTGCACCAGAAAGCGTAGGCGTTCACGGGCGCATGCTGCATGTGCCGAATTACGAACATCAGCTTACCCAGCGCACGAAGAATTTTCATTTGCTGGAAGAATTCGTCGAATGCATGGCCAATAACGGGGCAGATGTTTGCGGGCAGGTCGGCACCAACTGGGTCCACGCTGCGGGCAAGACACCCGATGATATTCGTCAGATATGCGACCGGATCAGCGATACCTACGAGACACCTTTTCACATGGCCGGAATGTGTCTTGTCGAGGGCTTGCGCGAGCTTGGCGCTGAAAAGATCGCGCTGAATTCCGTCTATTACTGGCCGGACTGGCGCGACGGCATTGCGCGCTTTCTCAAACAGGCGGGGTTCGACCTTGTCTATTTCGGAAACTTTGTCGATCTGGGTTTGTACGACACACAGGATGAAGTGAACGAAAAGACGTGGATATTCCCGGTGACGCCGCCAACCGCTCCATGCAGCGTCTGGCGGAACTGGCCCCGAATGTCGATGCCTATGTGGTCAATGGCATGTGCAATTTCCGCCGGCCGGACAGTTTACCTGAACGCATGGTGTCGCGCGAGGTTGAACTTGAGGCGCAGGTCGGCAAGCCGATCGTTTCGTCTGACTCCGCACTTTATTGGCGGATTTTCAAGACGCTGGGCATTGCTCCCACCGCTCGCCGCGGCCAACTCCTTTCAACGCTTGTCTGAGGTTTTAACCATGACAAAGATTCTTGCCCTCTGGGCCGTGCCCCGCTCTACCTCGACCGCATTCGAATGGATGATGCGCCAGCGCGGCGACCTGACCTGTTTTCATGAACCGTTTGGCGAAGCCTGGTATCAAGGTGAAAGCCCCCTTTGGCCGCGCGCAACCGCTGACAGCAAGCGCACACCGGGGCTCACCCTTGAAACCGTATTGGCAAAACTACAGCAGGCGGTCGCGCAAGGTCCGGTCTTTACCAAGGATTTCCCACACTATGTCGATCACATGTGGACTGACGATCTGCTCGATCTTTTCAATCATAGTTTCCTGATCCGTGATCCTGCCAAGACGATCACTTCAATGTACGACAAATGGCCGAACTTTCACCCAAAGGAAGTTGGTTTTTCCGAACAGCGTGCCCTGTTCGACCGGCTTTGCGACAAGTTCGGCAAGGCACCTCCGGTCTTGGACAGCGACGATCTTCTGCACGATCCGCATGCCATGGTCGAAGTCTGGTGCGAGGCCGTTAGTATTCCCTTTTTGCCAGCGGCACTTAGCTGGGAGCCCGGCGCGCGTGACGAAGTGAGTTGGTGGGACGGCGGTTCATTCCACGCGAACCTTCGAGATTCAAACGGCTTGAAGCCGCAAAAGCGGAAATATATCGCAATTGAAGACATCCCGGATGCGGTGAAGGCTATCTATGAAGAAGCATTGCCCCACTACCAGCACATGCATGGGCATCGGCTGGCCGCCAGCGACGCAGCCCGTGCAGCCAAGTCAGCCTGATCTGAGCGTTTTACCTCCGGTTCTCGACGGACTGGTTCGTAACGCTCCGACACTGCTCCACAGATTGGAATCCGCATGAATATTCTGGATACAGGGCCCGTGCAGTCAAAACACCCGCCACTCTGTCAACGTGGGGAAGCTTCTGCTGCGCTCACGCATCTGGACCGCCTCGAATCAGAAAGCATCCACATCATCCGCGAGGTGGCAGCGGAGTTTCGCAATCCTGTGATGCTCTATTCGATCGGCAAGGACTCTGCGGTGATGCTGCATCTTGCTCAAAAGGCATTCATGCCTGGAAAACTGCCGTTTTCCCTGCTGCATGTCGACACGACGTGGAAGTTCCGGGAGATGATATCGTTTCGCGACGAAACAGCCGCCCGCCTGGGGCTTGACCTGATCGTGCACATCAATGAGGCCGGCGTTGCGCGCGGCATCGGCCCGATCAGTCATGGTTCCAAGACACATACAGATGTCATGAAGACGGAAGGGTTGAAGCAGGCTCTGGACAAGTATGGTTTCGATGCGGCTTTCGGCGGTGCCCGCCGCGATGAAGAGAAATCCCGCGCGAAAGAGAGAATATTTTCGTTTCGCAGTGCGTCCCACCGGTGGGACCCGAAGAACCAGCGACCGGAACTGTGGAACCTCTACAATACGCGAATAGCGAAAGGGGAGAGCGTGCGCGTGTTCCCGCTGTCCAATTGGACGGAGCTTGATATCTGGCAATATATCCGTCGGGAAAATATCCCGCTGGTTCCACTGTATTTCGCCACTGAGCGTCCCATCGTCATGCGCGACGGGATCATGGTGATGGTCGATGACGAGCGCCTGCCGCTCAAACCCGGTGAAACACCGCAGATGCGCCGCGTTCGCTTCCGCACGCTCGGCTGCTATCCGCTGACCGGCGCGGTTGACTCAAATGCCGTGTCCGTTTCCGACATTATCGTCGAACTCCTGCAAAGCAGGCAGTCGGAACGGCAAGGGCGGCTGATCGACCAGGATCAGATTGGCTCGATGGAGAAGAAAAAGCAGGAAGGGTATTTCTGATGTCGGTCCAGCCAGAATTTAGCCTCCGCGATTTCGATATGGATTCCTACATCAACGATCAGGAGCACAAAAGTCAGCTTCGTTTCCTGACATGCGGATCGGTCGATGACGGCAAGTCGACTTTGTTGGGACGCTTGCTCTACGATTCGAAGAGTGTCTTTGAAGATCAACTCTCCTCGACGGAAGCCGAAAGCCGCAAATTCGGTACGCAGGGCGAGAATATCGACCTCGCCTTGTTGGTTGATGGCTTGCAGGCAGAACGTGAGCAGGGGATCACCATCGACGTTGCGTACAGGTATTTCGAGACCGACAAGCGCAAGTTAATTGCTGCAGATACGCCCGGGCACGAGCAGTACACGCGCAACATGGTCACAGGTGCCTCGACAGCCGAACTTGCGATCATTCTTGTCGATGCAAGGAAGGGCATTCTCACCCAGACACGACGCCATAGCTTTCTGGTGTCTTTGCTCGGCATTCGTCACGTGATCCTGGCGGTGAACAAGATGGATATCGTTGGCTACGATCAATCCGTTTTCGATCAGATAACAGAAGAATACATGCAACTCGCACAGCAGCTTGGCCTTGACGACGTCCACGCCGTCCCGCTTTCCGCGCTGACCGGCGAGAACGTTTTTACCAAGGCCGAAACGATGGCCTGGTATCAAGGGGCTGCACTGATCGAGATCATGGAGACGATCGATGTTCAGCGCCAAGCTGCGACTGGCGCCTTCCGGATGCCGGTGCAGTGGGTCAATCGGCCAAACGCCGACTTTCGCGGTTTTAGCGGAACCGTATCGTCAGGCCACATCGCTTGCGGAATGCAGGTGGCGGCCTATCCGTCCGGCAAATCCAGCAAGGTGGTAAGGATCGTCGGCCCAGACGGAGATCTTGCTTCAGCCGGTACCGGACAAGCGGTGACGCTCGTGCTTGCCGATGAGATCGATGTCAGCCGCGGAGACCTGATTGCGTCTATCGATGCGCCGCCGCAAGTTGCCGATCAGTTTGCGGCGCATCTGGTGTGGATGGATGCTGAGGCGATGCTGCCGGAGCGCCGGTATCTCGTTCGCTTTGCAACAGCGACCGCGACAGCGCAGGTCACCGACCTCAGCTATCGCATCGACGTCAACACGCTCGAACATCTGGCCGCCAAGACGCTGGACCTCAACGAGGTCGGCTACTGCAAATTCGCATTGGACAGGGCCATTCCCTTCGATGCCTATAACCGCGCGCCGCAAACCGGTTCATTTGTCATGATCGACACCTACACCAACGCAACCGTTGGCGCTGGCGTGATTGACTTTGCGCTTCGCCGCTCCAGCAATCTCGGCTGGCACGAGATGAAGGTCGACAAGGCGGCACGTATGCGGATGAACGGGCACAATTCATGTGTGCTGTGGTTCACAGGTTTGTCAGGCGCGGGCAAGTCGACGATTGCTGACCGGCTGGAACAAAAGCTGAATGCATCTGGAAAGCGCACATATCTGCTCGATGGCGACAATGTCCGCCATGGCCTGAACAAGGATCTTGGCTTTACAGATCAGGACCGCGTGGAAAATGTCCGGCGCGTCGCCGAAGTCGCGAAACTGATGGCCGATGCCGGGATGATCGTGCTCGTTTCGTTCATTTCGCCGTTTCGTTCCGAACGCCAGATGGCGCGAACATTGATGGAGGATGGCGAGTTCGTCGAGGTCTTTGTCAACGCACCTCTGGAAGTATGCGAGGCGCGCGACCCCAAGGGGCTGTACAAGAAAGCCCGAGCCGGAGAATTGAAGAACTTCACCGGTATTGATTCCGACTACGAGCTTCCGCTCAATCCCGAAATCACCCTGAACAATAGCGAAGCCGACGTTGATACGCTGGTGGACAGCATTGCCGCATACCTTCGCAACTCGGGCAGGATTTAACGGATGTCGGTTGTTTCGCTCCTTCAGCCTTTGCAACATGCGGCCCGTCTGGCGGGCGCTCGGATCATGGAAATCCGCGAACAGGGTGCATCCTTTACCGTCAAAGGGGATGGCTCTCCGGTCACGCTCGCCGATCAGGCAGCCGAAGAAATCATCCTCGCCGCGCTCAAGAATATAGCGCCTGGCATTCCTGTCATTTCGGAGGAAAATGCCGAAAGCCACACATTGTCTGCGCCCGATCGGTTCTTTCTTGTCGATCCTCTGGATGGAACAAAGGAATTTCTGCGGAGCGGCGAAAACAGCGCCTTTACAGTAAATATCGCGCTCGTTGAGCACAATGAACCGATCTTGGGAATTGTCTATGCACCGGCGCAGGACCGCATGTTCGTAGGCGAAAAGTGCTCCGGCGCCATGGAGTGGAACGCCGGTGAACGCCGGTCGATAGCGGTTCGCCACGTACCCGATCAGGGCGCGATAGCCGTCGCCAGCCGGTCCCATCTTGATGAGCATACCCAACGGTGGCTCGAAAAAAACAAGGTAGCCGGTACGATCTCCACCGGATCGTCCCTGAAGTTTTGTCTGGTGGCGTGCGGCGAGGCCGACGTCTACCCCCGCTTTGGTACGACGATGGAATGGGACACGGCGGCCGGACATGCAATTTTGACAGCAGCGGGCGGCGACGTCAGACGACCCGACGGAATGCCCTTCATCTATGGCAAGCCTGACTACAGAAACGGTCCTTTTATTGCCAGAGGAAGGGTTCTGGAATCCGCTTAATCTACGCAACTGAGCAGATACGGTAGGAATCACTCGAACGACTGGAAAGTGGAATGCATGGTTGATGCCGGACTGCCACCGATGTCTGAACTGAAAAAGACCCAGACAGCGACACGAATATCGGACGTCGTGAGCAATGGTCTTTGTATCGGCTGTGGTTTGTGCGAGGCGGTGACTGATAGCCGTATCAAGATGGTGATGACCGCAAAGGGCAGCCTCCGTCCCAGTCAAGTGGACGCTTTCACGCAAGCCGAAGAGGCAACACTCCTGTCTGCTTGCCCCGGCGTGGCTGTGGAATCGAGATTTACCCAGACACCGGAAAATGACCTTGTATGGGGCGCTTTTTCAAGCATGTGTTATGCGTGGGCGGGTGATCCTGAACTTCGCTTTCGCGCGGCAACAGGTGGCGTACTGAGTGCGCTTGGCGTCCATCTGCTGAAAACGGGCGCTGTGCATTTTATTCTGCATGTTGGGGCCGACCCCGAGCACCCCATGCGAAGCCGTTGGGTTTTGAGTGAAACACCGCACGATGTTATCGCCAGTTCCGGTTCGAGATACGGGCCTGTGGCTCCTTTGGCTGGCCTTATGCAGGCACTGGAGCGTAACGAGACTTTCGCCATCATTGCCAAACCCTGTGATTTGAGTGCGGTTCACCGGCTTGCCCGCACAGATGAGCGTGTTGATCGACTTTGCAAGCTGCGGCTGACGCTGGTTTGCGGCGGGCAATCGCGTCTCGAGAAGTCGCAGGACTTTTTGGAGGAGCATGGTGTCGCGGAGGATGATGTTACCCTTTTTCGGTATCGAGGTTATGGCAATCCGGGTCGAACTCGCGTCGAAACCAGCAAAGGGCAGGCATTCGAAAAGAGCTATCTGGAATTGTGGGAGAATGAAGCGGGTTGGAAGTTGGAGACCCGGTGTAAAATTTGCCCGGACGCACTGGGCGAAGCCGCGGACCTCGCGGCTGCCGATGTCTGGCCGCAAGCCAGTCCGATCGGCGAGGATGCAGGCTTCAACGGCATTATCGTTCGATCGAAAGCCGGCACGGAACTCGTTGCAGCAGCGCTCAAAGCTGGCGATCTCGTGCTGGGCGACGAAATAACCCCACGCCAATTCGATGACTTTCAGCCCCACCAACTCCGCAAGAAACATGCCTTGTCGTCGCGGTTTGCTGGCCTTGCCGCTGCCGGAAATCCCGTATTGGCCGCTCCCGGACTAAGATTGGAAGAACTCGGGGCGCAGATTGACGAGCAATCACGCCAGGCTGAGGCTGAGGGCGCATTGAGACGCGCTCAACAGGGCCGGTTTGCAGCGGACATTTAAAGTCTGCTCACGTTAGAGCAATCCCCTCAAAACTGTGCAGTGGTTTCCCATTCGGGATTGCGTAAACACGAATACTGGAGCGGTTCAGTGATTCCGCCAAATGCTGACCCTGGCTCTCGTCGTGGCCGAGGTTTGGTGCAAATTCATCATACCGGATATTTGCGTCAAGACTTGCAAGCGTTGGCGCAAAAGGACGAACAAACGATACCTTATCCTCGCAGGCGTGAGATATGAATGCATCTCGCTTTGGCGCGGGTATTCCAAACGACCCTCTAATAGCCTTAACGGAGTTTTGTGCCGGCTACTGCTGGATTCATATCTAAGTGGCTTATCAGATAGTTGGCTGGTGCCGCTTGCAGGATTCGAACCTGCGACCCCCGCATTACGAATGCGATGCTCTACCAACTGAGCTAAAGCGGCATGATGAGCTTCAAACTCTCAAGCAGGGGGGTGATAGCCGCAAGCAAGCGTAAATTCAAGATGCGTCTCGCCATTTCGTTTCACGCAGGTCGAGCCTGTCAAATGGGCCAAAAAAGGCTTTATAGAGGGGTTTGGCGAAAAAAGGCACGTCATAAGACGTTGCCTGATCGCCATTCAGCGGTTAACGATCATGAAAATGTGACCGTTGTCAAAAGGACGCCCGCTTGGACGCGATCGAAACAGCCATTCGGAATGCCTTGGCAAAAGGCAATGCCGAGGATCGATCGTTCCGCGAGAAGGTCTATCGCTCCGCATTTGCGGCGCTCGACCGTGCCCTCCAGGCCAACCCCGGTGTAACTGTCGAAACGGCGATCAATCGCCGCAAGGCAATGCAGGTGAAAATCGCCGAGATTGAATCCGAATTTCTGCCGGCTGTTCCCGATGTGGAGCCCATGGCGAATGCGGACGAGGTCGCATCCGTCAATGCGCCAGCCGAAGCCGTTTCCCAACCTGACGCCCCCGCTGTCGAGGCAATTTCGGCACAGGCAGCGCAGGAACCGGATGCCGAATCGGCACCGGTGATCGACGAGACGGATCATTCTCACGTTTTGCCCGTCGTGCCCGACATCATGCCGGAACCGACCCTGGCCGGTTCGCCGCAGCCTGCGGGGGAGCCGAAAGGGAGCAGAAAAGACGACGAGGTCATGCCGGATCGCGATGTGCGCCGGTCGCGCCGACGGCGAATGCCACTTACGGCGATTTTCCTTGGCATCACATTGTTCGCAGCGACTGGCATTGGCCTGTGGTGGGCTATCCAGACGGGGGCATTCAAGACGCCGGAGGAACTCGGCAATCTGCCTTCCCAGCCAACCACGCTGGAAGATGAAGACTACACACCAACTGAAGAGACCGCCGCGCCGCAAAAGTCAGGTCTGCCAGACCAGTCTCGCCAGTGGATCACTGTTTTCACACCAGCCAATCCCACACTGGTGAATGCTCCTTCCGATGCCAGGGCCGAGGTCATGCAGGATGATACCGGTTCCTTCCTGCGTGTGCGCTCCGGCAGTTCGGGTTCAGCGGTCAGCTTTGATGTCGGGCAGGGTATCCTTGAACAGGTTTCGGGCAAGCACGCCGTATTCGATGTCATCGCCCGTGCCGAAGAAGGCGAGGAAACGCAACTCTCCATTGATTGCAATTTTGGCGAATTGGGTGATTGTGGGCGCAAGCGTTATGCAGTCGGCCACGAACGCAACGAGTATCTTTTCGACGTTCAGTTTCCAGACAAGAATGCGGGAGCCGCCGGCACTATCGCCATCAATTCCGATTTCGACAAAAAAGGCAAATCGGTGGACATCTACGAGATTCGGGTGTCGATCGCCGAGTAAAAACAAACCGAGATCGTCTCGGTTGGATCAGCCAAGCGGCCCTAGGCTCTATAAGAAGCTGAACCGCTTTAAGCCTCGAGGAATGCCGGAAGATCGGCAACCGAATCCAGGATGACATCGGCAATCGGAGCAAGACTGTTCCGGGTGCCGGTACCGGACAAAACACCGATTGCCAGCCCGCATCCTCCGGCACGCGCCATTTCCAGATCATGGCGATTGTCGCCAACCATGGCGATCTCGCTCGGTTTGAAGCCGGTCAGATCGCAAAAGGCGATCACCGTATCGGGGGCGGGTTTTGCGTTGGCTACCGCGTCATAGCCATAGGCTGCATCGAACAATTGCGCGATGCGCAATGTTGCAAGTGTTCTTTCGCAGCCCAGTGTCGAATCATTGGTGGCAACGCCAAGCCGATAAGGCTTTGCGTGCAAGGCAGCGAGTGCAACCAGAACGCCCTCCAGCGGCACGGCAAGCTCGGCACCCATGTCCGTGGTGATTTTGTTGAAACGTTCGACTGTGCTGAATTGCTCGGTTTTGGATAGCTGCGGGAACCAGAGTTGCACAATATCGAGGTTTGTTCCTGCGGCAAAGATCGAGTCGGCCTTGAACCGCTTCGTGGCAGGGTCGAGACCGGCAGCATGGAGTAAGCGATCGGCTTTCGGCCTGTTGCCTCCGGCTGCATCAAGAGCCATGAAATCGGCAACGCTTGACCACGTCGCGCCAAAATCGACAAGGGTACCGTCCTTGTCGAACAAAATGCCCTTGATGTTTGCCAAGCTCGTTACCCCACGTCCCTGAGAGAATGAATATGTCCCACCAGACCAGCCGTCGAGGCATCTCTCGTGGCGGCATTTTCCCGACCTTCCACGACAGGCAGCAATTGGGTCGCAAGTTCCTTGCCCAGTTCCACCCCCATTGGTCGAAGGAATTGATGTCGTAGAGTACGCCTTCAACGAAAACACGATGTTCGTAAAGCGCAATCAACCGGCCGAAAGTACGCGGATCGAGTTTCTTGTAGACAAGGGTTATCGAAGGGCAATTGCCGGAAAAGACCCGGTGCGGTGCAATCTTGTCGACATCAGCGGGTTTCATGCCCTTGGATAACATCTGCGCGCGCGCTTCATCGAGGCTGCGCCCCTTCATCAGCGCCTCCGACTGGGCCAGGCAGTTGGCAAGCAACAGGTCGTGATGGTGTTTCAAGTCGGGTTCGTGGCCGACCGCCGCCGCCAGAAACTCGACGGGAATGACATCGGTGCCTTGGTGCAGGAGCTGGAAGAAAGCGTGTTGGCCATTGGTGCCGGGTTCGCCCCATACCAGCGGGCCGGTAGGGGTGGGAACCGGTCCACCTTCGATGGTTACACTCTTGCCGTTGGATTCCATATCCAGTTGTTGCAGATAGGCTGGCAGGCGCGACAGGCGCTGGTCATAGGGGATCACCGCGCGCGCCGGATATTTGCAGATCACCCGGTGCCACCAGCCAACCAGGCCGAGCAGCATTGGCAGGTTTTTCATCAGTGGCGCGGTTTGGAAATGTTCATCCATTTCGTGCGCGCCGGCAAGGAATGCCCGGAAATTTCGCGGCCCGACCGCAATCATGACTGGCAGGCCAATCGCACCCCAGATCGAGTAACGACCCCCCACCCAATCCCAGAAGCCGAACACCCGGTCATCGGCTATGCCAAACTTCGCCACCAGATCGAGCGCGGTTGAAACTGCGGCAAAATGCTTGCCGACGGCCTCGGGTCCAAGCGCCTCGGCCACCCATTTGCGCGCCGTCTCGGCATTGGTCATGGTCTCGACTGTGGTAAACGTCTTGGAGGCTATGATGAACAATGTGGTTTCAGCCGACAGCCCCTTCAGCGTGTCGTGGATATGCGCGCCATCAATGTTGGAAACGAAATGCGTGCGCGGCCCGTCATGATAGGGTGCCAGGGCCAGTGCCGCCATCGCCGGGCCGAGATCGGAGCCGCCAATGCCGATATTGACGATGTCCGTGATTTTCTTGCCCGTGGCACCGAATGCGTCGCCGGAGCGAATGGCATCGGCAAAGCTTTGCATGGCATCGAGAACCGCAAGCACGTCCGCTTGCACATTCTGGCCGTCAACAACGACACCCTTGCCCGAAAGATTGCGCAGTGCCGTATGCAAGACGGCTCGGTCCTCGGTCAGGTTGATGTGCTTGCCTGAAAACATCGCAGCCCGGCGCCCTTTCACATCGGCTGCTTCTGCCAGCTTTTCCAGCAAGTCCATCGTCTCTTGATCTACCGCGCATTTCGACCAGTCGAACAACAGATCGCCATCCGTTTGAGAAAACCGCGCAAACCGCTGCGGATCGGCCGCGAAGCTGTCGCGGACACTCACCGTGGTGGCAGCGTGACGGGTACGCAATGCAGCAAGAAGTTCTTGAAAGGGAGAAAGGTTCAAGATGATCTCCGATCATGAGGTGCGATTGTCAGCCGGTCAGGCCAGGATGCGCCGAAAGGAATGTCGGCCAAGACTTATCTAGAGCATCGGACGACTAAATGGAATCGGGTCTGTTTCACGAGCGCGGCGGGAAGGATCGCGCTCATGACAGATCACTGGCATAAATCCCAGCAATCAGAAAAATTGATTGGCGCAATGGCTTATGCCACAGCTACATTCCTCTGGTCCACAAAGCAAAAAAGACTGACCACCTGAGGTAACTATCATGCCACATCGAAACGACACGGCGATCTGGTCCGGCCTGTTCCGGATTTCTGCGGAATCCGGGCAGACTTTGCAGGCGCAAATCAGACAAGCGATAGTCGCAGCGATTCTCGATAGGCAGATTGCTGCTTCCATGCCCTTGCCCTCATGCCGGATTTTAGCCGAGAAACTTGGCGTGGCGCGCGGAACCGTCGTTCTGGCCTTTCAGCAGCTTGTCGATCAGGGATTTCTGGTGGCAAAGGAGCGGCGGGGTCATTTCGTCAATCCCGAAGTGCTGGCAACGCCGTCGCGGCCGCAGAAGGCACCCGATCAGGCGAACGAGATTGACTGGAAAGCACGCCGCCAGATCGCGGCGAGCGACATGCCGCCACCCGCCAAGCATGAGAACTGGATCAAATCGTCATACCCCTTCGTCTATGGCCAGTTCGACCCGACATTGTTTCCGACCGCCGAGTGGCGCGAATGCAACCGCATGGCACTGGCTGTGCTCGAAATCCGCAACTGGGCCTCGGACATGGTAGATCGCGACGATCCGCTGTTGATTGAGCAAATCCAGGCGCGCCTGCTGCCCCGGCGCGGCATCTTTGCCAATCCCGATGAGATCATCGTGACGCTTGGCGCGCAACATGCCCTCTACATGCTGGCAACATTGCTCATGAACAAGAAGTCGAAGGTCGCAATGGAAGATCCGGGCTATCCGGATGCGCGTTCCATCTTCAAGCTGACGGGTGCCGAAACGGTCCCAGTTCCAGTCGATGAGTCCGGCATCATCACCTCGGCCATACCTTCCGATGCGGGTTTCGTCTTTGTCACACCAAGCCATCATTGCCCGACCATGGTACCGCTTTCAAACGATCGGCGGCAGGATTTGCTGGAGCGTGCCAACCGGCATAACCAGATCATCATTGAAGACGGATATGACAGCCAGCTTCTCGACGAGTCGCCACAGCAGGCGTTGAAGAGCGTCGACCGGTCCGGACGTGTCGTTTACGTCGGCTCCATGTCGAAGACGCTCGCCCCCGGTTTGCGGCTTGGCTACATCGTCGCATCGGCGGACCTGATCGCAGAACTTCGCGCCTTGCGTCGTTTCATGTTGCGCCATCCTCCGGCCAATAATCAGCGTGCCGTGGCGTTGTTCCTGTCGCTTGGCCACCATGAAGCACTGGTGCGTCGGTTGTCGACGGCTTTCGAAGAGCGGCGCAAGCGATTGGTCCACGCATTGTCAGCTTTTCTGCCAGACTGGCAGGCGACAAATTCTGCCGGCGGCACGTCTCTGTGGCTCGAAGCGCCAAGAGGCGTCGATTCAAGTGATCTGGCAATCGCCGCGGCCACCCGCAGCGTCATCATAGAACCGGGAGATCGCTTCTTCGATCACGCAAAACCAACGCGTTTCATGCGCCTTGGCATCTCGTCCATTGCCCTCCAGCATATCGAACCGGGCATCCGCGAACTTGCAACAGCCGCCGGCCGCAGACCAGCGGCTGCCTGACTGGAGCAACCTGTCAGCTTGCCGGAAAAGACCTTCGCTGCTCTGGCCCATTCGGTGGGACCAACTGGCGGATAGTCTGGCCCAATAGCCGCGCCATAGTCATGCGTCAGAAGCGATGGGAATGACGGATGGTGGAGCACCATCCACGCTTGCGCTTCATTGAACGCTGGAGGAGTGGGCAATGACCGTGGTTGCGCTAGCTGAGCAGGAAGAAGCATCGGAAGCGCGCTCCCGGCGCGCCGGAGGCCGCGAGGCGCGGCGCGCAATGCGCGCGGCCCCATTGGCCGATAATGTAAGGCCGGTCAGGCCGGGCCTTGAGGGGGTAGATACAAGGCACTTGATCCAAATGATCTCGACCGTGTCCACGAGGCGGTGTTGACCCTTTTGGAAACGGTCGGTTTCGCCAATGCCGTCCCATCATGCATTGAAGCCCTGACAAGAGTTGGCGCGACGCTCGGAGAGGATGGGCGCATCCGCTTCCCGCGCAATCTCGTCCTCGACACGATCAAGCGCGCCGCGCGCCATTTTACGCTGCATGGCCAGGATCCGAAACACGATATGACGATCAAGGGCACGCGCGTGCATTACGGCACGGCGGGCGCGGCGGTGCATCTGGTCGATGTCGAGAAACGCGAATATCGTGAATCATTGTTGCAGGACATATACGATGCCGCCCGCATCGTTGAAGGACTTGATAATATTCATTTTTTCCAGCGCCCAATGGTGCCGCGTGATATCCCCGACCCCTTGGAGATGGACTTCAATACGCTCTATGCCAGCCTTATGGGCACCACCAAGCATGTCGGCACATCGTTCACCGTGCGCGAAAACGTGAAACCGGCGCTGGAGATGCTTTATGCCATCGCTGGTGGCGAGGAGAATTTCCGGGCCCGTCCCTTTGTCTCTAATTCCAACTGCTTCGTCGTGCCGCCGATGAAGTTTGCCGAGGACGCCTGCGGCGTTCTTGAAGCATGTGTCGAAGGTGGCATCCCGATCCTTCTCCTTTCTGCAGGGCAGGCGGGTGCGACCGCACCGGCGGCGATTGCCGGCGCTGTCGTTCAGGCCGTGTCAGAGGTTCTTGTCGGCCTGATCTATGTGAACGCGATCAAGCCTGGTCATCCGGCAATTTTTGGCACCTGGCCCTTCGTTTCCGATCTTCGCACCGGTGCCATGTCGGGCGGTTCTGCCGAGCAGGCCGTACTCACAGCCGCTTGTGCCCAGATGGCGCAGTATTATGACCTGCCGGGCGGCTCGGCCTCTGGCATGTCGGATTCAAAATTGCCGGACATTCAGGCAGGTTATGAAAAAGGCATCACCAATGTCATGGCTGGCTTGTCTGGCCTGAATCTCGTCTACGAATCTGCTGGAATGCACGCGTCGCTACTTGGCTTCTGTCTCGAAAGCCTGATCATCGACAATGACATGCTGGGCCATTGCCTGAGATGCGTGCGCGGTATCGAGGTGACCGACGAGGCATTGTCGATAAATACCATAACCGACGTCTGCATGCAGGGACCGGGCCATTACCTCGGCAATGAACAGACACTGAAACTGATGCAGACCGAATACTTCTATCCAGCCGTCGGTGATCGCTTTTCACCGAAGGAATGGAACGAGAAAGGGCGCCCCGATATTCTCATGCGCGCCATCGCCGAGAAGAAGCGTATTCTGAGCGAGCGGTTCCCCCGCCATATTTCGCGCGTGATCGACGATGAATTGCGCGCCAAACATGGCGATCTCATCAAAATGCCGAGAAGCGGCATGGGCTGGTAAGCAATTCCAGGAAAAGTGTGCAGCGGTTTTCCGTCCGGAATTGCGTAAAACGAGAAGCAATTCCAGGAAAAGTGTGCAGCGGTTTTCCGTCCGGAATTGCGTAAAACGAACAAGCAATTCCAGGAAGGCATCAGCGCGTCCTTTGGGCGCTGCCTGCTATCTTGTCCGCATCACTGGCGGCGCGTTTCACCGATTGACCAGGGCAACACCTCGCCGCCCCGGAAAACGGCAATCTCTTCTTCATCAATGGCAACTGCCGCCAAAATGCTGGACGGGCGCTTGATCAGCGTGATGGTCCCCTCATTGGGCTTCAATCCGTGGAATTGCGCGCCGTTCAGGGAGGCGAACGCTTCAAAGTGATCGAGCGCGCCTTCCTCGTCGAACACCTGCACATAGGTTTGCAATGCGGTGGCACCTGCGAAAACGCCGGCCGAACAGCATTCGGCCTGTTTTGCGCCGCGTGTATGAGGGGCAGTATCCGATCCGATGAAGAAGCAGGACGCACCTGATGTGACAGCCTTTCTGAGTGCGAGCCGATGGCTTTCGCGCTTGGCGACCGGCAAGCAGTAGAGATGCGGTCTTAATCCACCCTGGAATAGTGAAGTCCGGTTGATGACGAGGTGATGCGGGGTGATCGTTCCTGCCACCCGCGGCGCATGCGCCTGCACAATGTCGAGCGTAGCCGAAGTTGTTACATGTTCGATCACGACCTTGAGCCCCTGATGCCGTTTGAGAAGAGGCAAAAGGGTGGTTTCCATGAAGACGTCTTCACGGTCGAATATATCGACGGTCGGGTCGGTCGATTCACCATGAAGAAGGACAGGCATGCCGATCTTCTCCATGCACTCGAACACCGGTGCGAGCCCGGCAATATCGGAAACGCCATTATGGGCATTTGTCGTCGCCCCCGCCGGATAAAGCTTGGCGGCGATCCAGGCACCCTCGGTAAATCCCTTTTCAATTTCGTCAGGCCGTGTCGCGTCGGTCAGATAACAGGTCATCATCGGTTGAAAATCGCAATTCACGGAGCGCGCTGCCAGAATGCGCTCCCGGTAATCTAGTGCGTCCGCCACGCTCGTCACTGGTGGCACAAGGTTGGGCATGATGATGCCGCGTGCGAATTGCGCTTCTGTAAACGGCATCACGGCGCGCAGCATCGCCCCGTCGCGCAGATGAATGTGCCAGTCATCCGGCCTGCGGATTGTAATTGACGGTTCGGACTTTCCACCGGCAGGCAAAGCAGTGTCGAAAAGGTCGTCGATCGTCATTTAGGGAGCTTCCTTCTGTGGCCTGCGCGGTAACACATTGAAAGCCTGATCGGAAGATTTGGAAGTAATATCCCTTCAAACACGACACGCGTTCAGCGCCTGGCCGCTTTGACGAGCGCCCCCATTGTGCCCCGGTTTGGCGCACAACTCACCAGATCATCGTGACATGGTTCGTTGTGCAATCAGCTTCTCTATTGTTGGTTGCAGTCTTTCAGGCGTGATTGGCTTGGCAACCACGATGTCGATTATTCTCGCAAACGCCGTATCTTCGGGCGTGCACGCCTTTGTTGAAAGAAAGATCACGGATGGCGTTGACCGGCCGATGGTGTTGCGTAGTGCCGATATCGTAGGCATCAAGCCATCGCAGTCGCCATTGTTCATGCCCCCGTCAAGAACAATCACACCTGGAACATCCTTGTTCAGCGCTATAATGGCTGTGTCCGGCGTTTCAGAAATCGACTTCAATCCACCCGCTTCGACGATCTTGGATACGACCACGCAATTGATACGGGAGGTGGCGATCACCATCACCTTTGAGAAGTCCGTACCCGTTATTCCGTTTGTCCTAGAAATGGTAAATCCTGAACCCCCGAATCTTTGCACGAATCAATGATCGACATAAAACCCTAACGCCACAATATTCAATGCAGAGTTGAAACGGGTAGCGTTTTCTAGCGAGATGAAATTTTCTGTCAAGTGTCGGTGGCAGGAGTAAGGCAGAAATCACGATCGGGACAATCATGCCGCCGAAATAGGAAATTGATTGTGAGAAAAAGAAAATTCCCCGCACATTTTATGCACGGGAAATTTCATGTTCAACAATGCTGGCGGGATGCGCTCAACCGTGATGTTGTTGCGTGACGATAACTGGAATGAGCAGGTCGCCCCAGTTGCCGTCGCCGCCGTGATGGCGAGCCGAACGCACAAGCTCGACAGACACTCCAGCCTCGACCGCTTTCATCACGGATTGATTGAGACGGTGCAAATCGTTTGCCAGCATGCGGATGGTCGCCTGCTGATCCGAACTCATGGCCGACGACTGTTCCTCGGCTCGTTCCTTGACGCGACTGATCGAAGCCATTGTGGTTCTCCTTAGCTATTGCCTGCCCGATGGGCGTTATCGAAATTCTATTCGGCTGCAGGTTTGAATTGGGCCTGCTCTGTCGATTCATGCATGGCGGTTGTCGAAGACTGGCCGCCGGTAATTGCCATCGAGACGGCGTCGAAATAACCGGTGCCAACTTCGCGCTGGTGCTTGGTCGCCGTGTAGCCATTGGCTTCGGCTGCGAATTCGGCTTCCTGTAATTCCGAATAGGCTGCCATCTGGCGCGACTTGTACCCGCGGGCCAATTCAAACATGCCGAAGTTGAGCTGATGGAAGCCAGCAAGCGTGATGAACTGGAATTTGTAACCCATGGCGCCGAGTTCGCGCTGGAACTTGGCGATGGTGGCATCGTCAAGGTTTTTCTTCCAGTTGAACGAGGGCGAGCAATTATAGGCGAGTAACTGGTCTGGGTGATGCTTGCGCACACCCTCGGCGAATTTCCTGGCCTGCTCCAGATCGGGCTTGGAGGTTTCGCACCAGATCAGGTCCGCATGAGGCGCATAAGCCACCGCGCGGGCAATGCATGATTCAATGCCGTTGCGAATATTGTAGAAACCCTCGACCGTGCGGCCTGCCTCATAGTCGACAAAAGGCTGGTCGCGCTCGTCGATGTCCGACGTCAATAGCTTTGCCGCCTCTGCATCGGTGCGTGCAACAACCAATGTCGGTGTTCCCATCACGTCCGCGGCCAACCGTGCTGCATCAAGATTGCGAATATGCGCCGCTGTCGGGATCAGCACCTTGCCACCGAGATGGCCGCACTTCTTTTCCGATGCAAGCTGGTCCTCATAGTGAACGCCTGCCGCCCCGGCTTCGATGAAGGCTTTCATGATTTCAAAGGCGTTGAGCGAGCCACCAAAACCAGCCTCGGCATCGGCAACGATTGGCGCAAACCATGTGTCGACCGACAGACCGTTGCCTTCGGACACCTCGATCTGGTCGGCGCGCTGGAGCGTCTTGTTGATGCGCTTGACCAGTTCCGGCGCGGCGTTTGCCGGATAAAGCGACTGGTCGGGATACATGGCCGAGGCGGTATTGGCATCCGCCGCAACCTGCCAGCCGGACAGATAGATCGCCTTGAGGCCCGCCCGCACTTGCTGCATGGCCTGGTTGCCGGTCACAGCGCCCAGCGCGTTGACGAAATCTTCCTCGTGAATGAGTTCCCACAGGCGGTTGGCACCATTTTCGGCAAGTGAATGCCTGATCTGCATGGACCCGCGCAACCGCTTTACATCTTCTGGCGTATAGGGACGCTCGACGCCATCGAAGCGACCTTCCGGGGCGGAGGGGACGAGGTTGTAAAAATCAGTCATGTCTTGCTCCAGTAGCTTTTCATTCGTCACAAACACACCGCACCAATTCAGATATCGGCGCGTCTTGGTGTGACACCATTTACATTGCAATGCGAAAAGATCGAGAGAAAGCGCAATTTATGCCAGAAAATAAGGGAAAACTTGTATTGTCTTTTACATAGGCGCGATGTAAATTTGTAAATCTTGTAAAATCAGCTTCGCCATTCAAGTGCAGCATATGTTGTAAATCAGTGTAAAAGACCAATCATGGCTGAACAGAAAATTTTCGCCGGTCCGCGCATCCGCCGCATCCGCAACGCCAAGGGCCTGACGCAAACGGCGATGGCCGAAGGCTTGGGCATCTCGCCCTCATATCTCAACCTGATAGAGCGCAACCAGCGTCCGCTAACGGTCCAGATCATCCTGAAACTGGCCGCCGTCTACAAGGTCGAGCCCGACGAATTGCAGGGCGAAGCGCGGGGTTCGATCACCGCCTTGAAAGAGGTGTTCACCGACCCGCTCCTGGCTAGTGAATTGCCGGGCGATCAGGAACTTGTCGAGATCGCCGAGGCGGCACCCAACGCGGCTGCGGCCATGATCAAGCTTTACCGTGCCTATCGCGAGCAGGCGGAGCGACTTTCCGACTTGAACGAACTGCTGGCGCGGGAGGGGCGCGGCACGGCGCTCTCGGGGGCGCGCTTGCCGATTGATGAAATGCACGAGGTTTTCGAGCGTCGCGCAAACCACTTTGCCAATATCGAAGAAGAAGCGGAATCGTTTGCGAACCTCCTCGATCCCGGCGAAGACCTGTTCGGCGCTCTGAAGGCGTGGTTGAAGCGTGAATATGGCATCGTGGTGAAGGTCTTGCAGACGGCTACCATGCCCAATTGGCGCCGCCGCTATGACCGGCATTCGCAACGCTTGTTCCTGTCTGAACGTTTGTCGCCTTTCGACCAGTTGCGCGAGGTGGCAATGGAAGCTTGCCTGGTGCGCATGACGGTGGCGGTTGCCGGTGAAATTCAGACGCTGAAGCTTTCCACCGATGAGGCCCGCCGTCTCGCCCGTTTTGAACTCGGGCGTTATGCCGCCCATGCCTTGATGATGCCATATCAGGCATTTCAGGCTGCCGCCCATAGGGCACGCTACGACGTCGACGTGCTGCGTTCGCGCTTTGGCGTATCTTTTGAGCAGGCGGCAAATCGGTTGACCATGCTCCAGCGCTCCGGCTCCACGTCCGTGCCGTTCTTTATGCTGGAAGTCGATAATGCCGGTCATCCGTTTCGCAAAGCGGGCAGCCACGGCTTCCCCCACAGCCGGTTTGGTGGCGGTTGTCCCAAATTGCCTGTCCATGCGGCCTTTGCCCAACCGGGGCAGATTTTCGTCGAGGCGGTCGAAATGCCCGATGGCGCGGAATTCCTTTGCATTGCGCGCACTCTTGAAGGGCCGCAAGGCGCATTCAACGAGCGGCCACGCCGCACCGCGCTGCTTGTTGCCTGCGACATCGCCTTCAAGGATGAGGTTGTTTATGGCGACGCACTTGCAACAGTCATTGGAAAAGCAGGCACTGCAACTGTCGTCAAAACACCGGTCGGCGCAGCATGCCGGCTTTGCGAACGCCCCGGTTGCCTAGCGCGCGCCGCACCGCCTGTCACCCGCCCGCTTGGGCTGGACGAGATGGTGACGGGGCTGAGCGCCTTCGATTTCCAGTAGGCGAAAAATATCACGTCTCACGCTGACGCGGTCAGGCATTCCTTGAGCAGGCCGGTCGAGTAGCCGCGCGTCAAATGCGCCTCGTTGCGATAGATATCATCCTGCATCAGCGCCTTGTGCAGCTTGGGAAGATTATAGAACGGCACGCCCGGATAGAGATGGTGCTCGATGTGATAGTTGACATTGTGCGGAGCAAAGAACAGCCGCTCCCAAAGATGCGGGACGACCGTGCGGGTGCTGCCAAGTTCCTCATCATAATTCATGCCGCCGAAATGCTCGGAAATATTGCGCACATAGAGCATGGCGAAAAGCACCGTGAAATAGGGCACGATCCAATAGATGACGAACTCAAAAAACACCCCGAAATAGATGCAGCTCGCCAAAATCACGCCATAGAATCCGAACCGTGCTGCCTTGTAGGTTCGCGTTGAGCGATCATTCTTGTTGAGCCGGGGAAGTGCCTGCTTGAGATCGCGCAACGTATTGAAAGCCAACAGGTAGCCAAGAAATTTGACAGTCAAGCGCAGCACCGTTTGCGGAAACATGAAGGCTTCATCGCAAATTTTGGTAATCCAGTCGGGGTCCCGGTCGGTATTCAGATGCTGATGATGCGTCAGGTGATTGTTGCGATATGACTGCGCGGTCGACAATATCGGCCATGCGACCAACAGATCGGTGGTCCAGTCGTTCAGCTTTTTATTCCTGAAGATGCGATAATGCGCGCCGTCATGCATCATCACGCCCAGCGCGTGCATGCGCCCTGCAATCAGCAAGGCGGCAATCAGATAAACCCACACGCTGCCGGAATAGATGCTTGCTGCAATGCTGGCGACAATCACGCCCCAGTCGAAGGCAATTGCCGCAAGGGACCGCCACGACTGCAAGGCGCAAAGCTCCTTGATCTCCCGCGGGCTCACCTGCGCCTTATAGGTCTTCATTCGTTCTTCTCCTCGAAGCATTGCCGCATTTGGCAATGCTTAATCAGCCTTTCGCACCGGGCAACCACCTCTCCCATATTTAAACAAGGCGGTGCAACCGGGTTCTGTCACAACCACGATTACGGAGTGGATCAGGCTCTGTCGCTCGGTTTGCGTTATGGCGATTGGAGACGACAGATCGCGTCAGCCCCTTGTCATTGAATGGCCACCATGACTGACATTGTTTCAACCCCATCTCCGTCCCTGCTGCCCGCTCTTTCGCCGCGAACCGAACGATTTGGTGCCGTTCTGGTGTTCTTGTCTGCGTTGACGTGGAGTTTTGGTGGAGCAATTGCCCGCTACATTGATGCAAGCGATAGCTGGACAGTCATTTTCTGGCGCTCAGTGTGGGCGGCAGCATTCCTGTTTTGCTTTATGATCTGGAGGGATGGTTGGCGCGGCACCGGGCAGCTTTTCCGCAATATGGGGCTTCCTGGATGCGTTGTGGCGCTTTGCTTTGCAACGGCGTCCACCAGTTTCGTCGTCGCGCTGGCCTATACGACGGTGGCAAATATTCTGCTGATGCAGGCGGGCGTGCCGCTGCTGGCGGCGTTGTTTGCCTGGGTGATTTTCCGCGAACGGGTTTCCGGCACGACCTGGATGGCGATTATCGCCGTCATTGGCGGCGTTGGCATCATGGTGTCGGACTCTCTGGGCGGCAGCGTTTCGCCGGTAGGTGACGGACTTGCGGTGTTGATCGCAGTGGCTTTCGCCACCGCAACGGTGATAACGCGCCGTTTCTCCCATGTCCGCATGACCCCGGCCACATGCCTCGGCACAGTGCTTGCCGCCACATTTGCCTTGGCTCAAGCCTCGACGATCGATGTGTCTGGGCGCGATATGGCCTTCCTGTTCACCTTCGGTGTCGTCAATCTGGGGCTGGGTCTGGCATTTTTTGCGACAGGCGCGCGTCTGGTTCCCGCGGCAATGGCTGCCCTGCTTGGCACGTTTGAAACATTGCTGGGTCCCGTTTGGGTCTGGCTTATTCACTCCGAGGTGCCATCGGGCCGCACCATCATCGGCGGCACCGTAGTATTCGTCGCGCTGCTCGTTCATCTCGCCTTTGAATATAAGCGTCAGCTAAAGCCGGTCCGTCCCGGCATCACCGGCCTGCCATCCCCAAAATAGGCCGCAGCCGCTTTTTACCGGCAATGTGGAATGCTCATGCAGCGCTTTGTCATTGACAAGTCCGCAGGCTGGTGGGCAGGCTGGAAAAACGGCAACAACGAAATAGGCTTATCTTGCCAATTGTCCCTGCGGTTCGGCTTTTGGACGAGCATAGATGGTGTCAAACGAACATCGCCATGGCATGGACCTTCGGCGCAGCCTCTGCTTTGCGACAAATTGCTGGTTGTCATGTCAAGTGTAAATCGAGCTTGTCGCGTTCCAAAAGCCTCAATAATCTGAACACGCTGTTGCAAACAGTGTTGGCGCAAGGTCGCCCAGGCAAAAGAGATTATCAAAGGAGTATTGCATGACCCACAAAGCAACCTGGTTTGTTGCAGCATCTGCGCTGGTGACGTCCTTCACCTTCGGTGCCCATGCTCAGGACCGTGTCGTCAATGTTTACAACTGGTCAGATTATATCGACAGTTCGATCATTGACGATTTCACCAAGGAAACAGGAATCAAAGTTGTTTATGACGTCTTTGATTCCAATGAAATACTGGAAACAAAACTGCTCGCGGGTGGTAGTGGCTACGATGTTGTGGTGCCGTCCGCCACTTTCCTGGCCCGGCAGATACAGGCTGGCGTGTTCCAGAAGCTGGACAAGTCGAAACTGCCCAATCTCTCCAACATGTGGGACGTTATCAAAAAGCGTACCGAGAAATACGATCCCGGTAACGACTATGCGATCAACTACATGTGGGGCACAACCGGAATTGGTTACAATGTCGACAAGGTCAAGGCGGCGTTGGGCACGGACAAGATCGATTCATGGGATGTTTTCTTTGATCCGGCCAAAATGGCCAAGCTGGCCGATTGCGGCGTCTATGCCCTTGACGCGCCGACCGAGATGATTCCTGCGGCAATGAACTATCTGGGCATCGACCCGGATAGCCATGATCCCGCCGATATCGCAAAGGCCGAGGAGCTTTTTCTGAAAATCCGGCCCTATATTCGTAAATTCCATTCTTCTGAATACATAAATGCGCTGGCCAACGGTGATATTTGTCTGGCGGTTGGCTGGTCGGGTGATGTCTTTCAGGCACGCGACCGCGCTGCCGAAGCAGATCAGGGGGTGAACCTTGCTTATTCGATTCCCAAGGAAGGCGCCCAGATGTGGTTCGACATGATGGCGATTCCCGCCGATGCGCAGCATGTCGAGGAAGCGCATATTTTCCTCAATTACATGATGAGGCCCGAAGTCATCGCGAAATCTTCGAACTACGTCTTTTATGCCAATGGCAACAAGGCTTCACAGCCGCTGCTTGACAAGGATGTCGTTGACGACCCGGCTGTCTATCCTGATCAGACAACCATGGACAAGCTCTACACGACCTCACCACTCGATCCGAAAACGCAGCGGGTTTTCACACGTACCTGGACGAAAATCGTAACCGGCCAATAGGCGCGGATCACCATGCCCCGGCAGAATGTCTGCCGGGGTTGTTTCTTACCGGGCCAGGGAACGGAGTGGGTATGAAATCACTGGGCAGCATTCGTAGCGATTTCGCGCCTTGGGAAAATCCAGACGCCAAACCCTATATCACGTTCGAAAATGTCACCAAGAAGTTCGGTGAATTTACCGCCGTGAACAATCTGTCGTTGACTGTTTACGAGCAGGAATTTTTTGCACTTCTCGGCGCATCAGGATGCGGCAAATCAACCCTGCTCAGGATGCTGGCCGGCTTCGAGGAACCGACTGCCGGGCGTATCCTGCTCGACGGACAGGATTTGCGCGGCATCCCGCCCTACAGGCGCCCTGTCAATATGATGTTCCAGTCATATGCGTTGTTTCCGCATATGACGGTTGAAAGCAATATTGCCTTCGGCCTCAAGCAGGATGGAATGGCCAAATCCGATATCGAGGCGCGTGTCGCGGAGATGCTCAAACTGGTGAAGCTTGAGCAATTCGCCAAACGCAAACCGCATCAGCTTTCTGGTGGCCAGCGCCAGCGTGTCGCCTTGGCGCGTTCGGTTGCCAAGCGCCCCAAGGTTCTGTTGCTCGACGAACCGCTCGGTGCTCTCGACAAGAAATTGCGCGAGGAAACGCAGTTCGAGTTGATGGACCTTCAACAAAATCTCGGCCTCACTTTCGTTGTCGTTACCCATGATCAGGAAGAGGCAATGACGATGGCTGACCGCATCGCCATCCTCGACAAGGGGGAGGTCATGCAGGTGGCGACGCCTGCCGAAGTCTACGAGGCTCCGGGTTCCCGGTTCGTGGCCGGTTTCGTCGGCAATGTGAATATGTTCGAGGGCAAGGTCTCCGCTCGCGATGCTACCATCGCGCGTATAACCGGTGTCAGTGGAGCCGAAATCACCGTCGACAATATCGGCGACGTCACCGCTGGCGAGAGCGTTGCTTTTGCCATTCGCCCTGAAAAGATCAGGGTGTCTTCGAAAAAGCCCGCCAATGTGGCCAATTCGCTCGAAGGTGAAGTTTACGACATAGCCTATCTTGGAGATATGACTGTCTATCATGTCAAGCTTGGCGACGGTCAGGTCGTGCGGGCGAGTATCTTCAACACGTCGCGAATAGCTGACGATCCGCTGACATGGAATGATCGTGCCTGGGTGTCCTTCAGTCCGGATGCCGGCGTCGTTCTGACGCGATAGGAGGCCGCCCATGTCGAATGCCGCCGCTGTTGCTGCCTCGGATGCTGCAAAAATCCCCAAATCCGGTATTGCCCGCCTGCTGGCTGGCATTTTCTCGCGCCTCGTCATTATTGTTCCATATCTCTGGCTGCTGTTTTTCTTCCTTATCCCTTTCATCATCGTCCTCAAGATTTCACTGTCGCAGACCGCGATCGCCATCCCGCCCTATATCCCGGCATTCAATTTCAAAGATGGGATTTCGGGCTTTTTCGGCCAGTTCAGCGGGTTCAGCTTCGACAACTACCTATGGCTGACGCAGGATGCGCTCTATTTCAATGCTTATGTCACCAGCGTTGTGATCGCTGCTATCTCGACAGTCCTCACACTGCTTGTCGGTTATCCGCTCGCATATGGAATGGCCCGTGCTCCCGCATCGCTGCGACCGACATTGCTGATGCTGGTGATCCTGCCATTCTGGACGTCGTTCCTGATCCGGGTTTATGCATGGATAGGGATATTGAAGCCGGAGGGGTTGTTGAACCAGGTTCTCCTTGCCGCAGGCGTCATCAATGAACCGCTGATCATTCTCAACACCTATACGGCGATTTTCATAGGCATCGTATATTCCTATCTGCCTTTCATGGTTCTGCCGCTCTATTCGAGCCTGGAGAAGATGGACCATACGCTCATCGAGGCCGCCACGGATCTTGGCTGTCCGCCGACCAGCGCATTCTGGAAAATTACCTTTCCACTCTCGCTGCCGGGCGTCATCGCCGGGTGTTTTCTGGTTTTCATCCCGGCTGTTGGCGAATTCGTCATTCCCGACCTGCTCGGCGGTTCGCAAACATTGATGATTGGCAAGACACTTTGGACCGAGTTCTTTAACAATCGTGACTGGCCGGTTTCATCTGCCGTTGCGGTCATCCTTCTTCTATTGCTGATCGTACCCATCGTGCTTTTCCAGCAATCACAGGCCCGCGCCCAGGAACAGGATCGCTGAGATGAACACATCCTGGACACGCTTCAACATAAGCTCGATCGTTCTGGGCTTTGCCTTCCTGTACCTGCCGATCGTCTTATTGGTCATCTTCTCCTTCAATGCGTCGAAACTGGTTACAGTCTGGGGCGGGTTCTCGACGAAATGGTACGTTTCGCTCTTCCACAATCAGGGCTTGATCGACGCTGCATGGGTCACCATTCGCGTGGGTCTTATCTCCGCAACCGTGGCGACCGTTCTCGGCACGATGGGCGCGCTGACCTTGACGCGCTACACACGTTTCAGGGGCAGGATACTTTTTTCCGGCATGATTTTCGCCCCGCTTGTCATGCCCGACGTCATAACCGGCCTGTCATTATTGCTTCTGTTTGTCGCCATTGGTCTGGACCGCGGTTTTATGACCGTGACTTTGGCCCACATAACTTTTTCGATGTGTTTTGTGGCGGTGGTCGTTCAATCGAGGCTTATCTCTTTTGATCGCTCGCTGGAGGAGGCTGCCATGGATCTCGGCGCGTCACCGGTGAAAACCTTCTTCCAGATAACTCTGCCGGTCATCACGCCAGCCATCGTTTCCGGCTGGATGCTGGCCTTAACGCTTTCGCTTGATGATCTGGTCATTGCCAGCTTCGCCTCAGGCCCGGGAGCTACAACGCTGCCCATGAAGATTTACAGTCAGGTTCGGCTCGGCGTGACGCCGGAAATCAATGCCGTCTGTACGATCTTGATCGCCATCGTTACGGTCGGGGTCATCGTGGCGTCACTGATAAACAAGCGCCGCGAGGTGCAACGCCAACGCGACGAACAGGCGGCTCAAAGAATGTAAATGCAGGCTCCGCTTGTGCCTTAATTTGCCGGATGAACGCGACTTATCGGTGAGACAAAAGGTTTACTCCAGCTACCGCCGACGAAGAACAATGCCTGATTGCCACCAGTGTCGGCTGCCTGATTTTCCGTTGCTGCAGAAGCGTCAGCCGGTTGCGTGATTCCGCCAGAAAGCGCCAGACCACGTCCGGCATAGGGCATGATGCCGGTCAGCCATATTTTGGAGTTGGCTGAATTGGCTGTTGCCTTTTCGATGCGCACGACCCCCTTGGAAATGTTTGCCTTGAGTTCGGCCCCTTCTATCGCCACGGTTCCATCGATCACATCGTCGAGCGGGAAAAATCCGCCATCTGCATTGCGTTTCAAGAAGGCAGGCAGATTGAGCCCGGTAAGCGTTCCCGGTCCGAACGTCGCCGAAATAGACCCATCCGCATTTTCGAAGATCGTATCCCATCCTTTGCCCGGTCCCTTCAGGATGACTGAGACGGTTCCCACGCCCGTTGGCATCAAGTGCGGCATTCCTACCGCTGCCCCGAATGCGCCACCGTTGATATCGGAGGCGAGCAGGCGCAATTCGACCTGCGTGCCTCCGGGGTTTCGATCGAAACGCAGGCTGGTCTGGATGTGGCCGCCGAAGGCCGAGGCATCGGACACGTCAAAGACAGCAAGCCCATCCTTGACCTGAGCCGTCGCAGCAACGTCGGCAAGTGGAATCTTGCCTGCCATGACGTGCGCTGCCGACAAGCGAAGATCGAGATTGAGCTGATCGGCGAAGCTGGTGTCGATCTCGCCGGAAACCGTCCCATCAGGAGAAGTAAGCGGTGTGAACGCCGACAGGAAAGACCCAAGGTCGAGCGTGTCGAAAGCAAGCGTTCCGGAAACCACCGGGCGGCCATTGGCCGAAGAGAAATCCAGCGCGCCCATACCCGGATTTTTGTCGAGAACGATTTCCGCATTTTCGAGTTTTACCCGTCCGAGACTTCCCGAGACCTTGCTCGATATGCTGACGGAACCGATTGTCGTACCCTGCACCGCTGTTGCACCCGACCACTCGAGCATGCGGCGCATCGAAGGCGCGGTAAATTTGGCTTGCCCGTCCATATAGGCGTTGTCGGACAGGTTCGCGCTACCGGTGAAGCTAAAGCTGGCAAGTGGTGCCTTGAACGATATCGAAAGCGGCGCGGTGGCACCCGATAGAAGCAGAAGCGGTTTTTGCGATGCCAACTCCACATTAACGTTTTCGCCGCGCCATATGCCTTTTGCGGAAAACGAAGCTTCGCTGTTCAAGGCTGCCCATGTGGCCTTGCCGGTCAGACCGGTGACGACTTCGCTTTCCTTGCCGTTGACCGCTGTCAGCACCCTTCCGTCGCTGAATTCCAGCGTTCCAAGCGAATCGTTGGGCAGCGGAATGGTATCGGCGTTCGTCGGGTCGGCATTGACGAGGGCGCGCGTGGATTCGATCGGGCGCGTTATCCGCCCGCCCGCCGGTACGGCTGGCAAATAGAGGCCGCCTGGCGTGCGCTCCACTCTTATCGTCGGGCGTATCAACCGGGCGGACGAGAACACGACATTGCCGCGCAGCGCCGCAAGTGCCGATAGGCCGACCTCGACACGTTCGGCTTCCACGACCGGCGGCTGGTCGGCGTCTGCCCACTTGGAAAGCGTCACGTCGGTCAGGATCGCACGAAACTGCGGCCACACCTCTATTTTCGGTGGCCCGGCAATGGCAACGCGAAACCCGCTCCAGACGCTCATCTCCCAAGCTATTCTATCGCGAACAATCTGGGTTGAAGCGACATATGGAAGAATGGCAAACGCCAGCACCGCGAAAATGGCAACGATGCCACCCGCCCATAAACTGCGTCGTTTCCATATTGATGGCATTTCGCCCCTTTTTGCATTCCACCACGCAGACGCAAGGTGTAATCAGTGCTTGGCGCTTTTCAAGCCCTTATGACCTCATCATGGCCACAACATGCACGCTTGCATCTGGCAGAAGAGATTCTTGCCCTGCCACGGCGCTTTATGCTTAAGGCTTCTTAAGGAAGTTCTCGCCTGTGGGGGCTGTCTGAAAAATACCGGTATGGAGACATGAAGATGAATGCTGACGCGCCGCTTTGGACGCCCACTGAAGACCAGATAGCGTCGTCGCCATTGACCGCGTTCATGCAGGCGGCTTCAACGAAAGCGGGCAGGACGTTTTCTTCCTATGAAGAACTTCATCGCTGGTCTGTTGAAGAGGCCGAGACGTTCTGGGATCTCATCTGGGATTTCTGTGGCGTGATTGGCGACAAGGGTACCGACGGCGACGGGCAAATTCTGGCAAATGCCGGAAAAATGCCGGGCGCACAGTTTTACCCGAATGCCAGCCTGAACTACGCGGAAAATCTCTTGAGCAGGAATGGTGCCGATGCCGCAGTGGTCTTTCGCGGCGAGGACAAGGTTGAACGCCACCTGTCATGGAACGAACTGCACGCGCTTGTGTCACGCCTTCAGCAATTGTTTGTCTCGCTGGGTGTCAAGCAAGGTGACCGCGTTGCTGCAATGATGCCCAATATGCCGGAGGCGCTTGCTGCAATGCTGGCAACCGCGTCAATCGGTGCCGTCTGGTCGTCCTGCTCTCCCGATTTCGGTGAACAAGGCGTCCTCGATCGGTTTGGCCAGATCGAACCGGTCGTCTTCATCGCGCCTGATGGTTATTGGTACAATGGCAAGGCTATCGAGGTGGCCGACAAGGTCGCGACGGTCGCCAAAAAACTCTCCAGCATCCGAAAAGTGCTCATCGTCGATTATCTCGGCACGTCGATTGACGTTGCTGAAGCCGTCGATAAGGCGAGTGCGCTATCTGAAGCCTTGGAGCCGTTCGCGATCAAGGATGTGACATTCGAGCGGCTGCCGTTTTCCCACCCGCTTTTCATCCTGTTTTCGTCCGGCACGACCGGTGTTCCCAAATGCATCGTTCACTCAGGCGGCGGAACGCTGATCCAGCACGTCAAGGAGCATCGCCTGCATGCTGGCCTGAAGGAAGGAGACCGTTTCTTCTATTTCACCACATGCGGCTGGATGATGTGGAACTGGCTGGTTTCCGGCCTCGCTTCAGGTGTCACGCTGCTGCTTTATGACGGTTCACCCTTCTACCCGGATGGAAATGTGCTGTTCGACTATGCTGATGCAGAGAAGATGACCTATTTCGGCACGTCGGCCAAATTCATCGACTCTGTGCGCAAAGCTGGCCTGCGTCCAATCGAAAGCCATGATTTATCCAGCGTCCGCACCATTTCCTCAACCGGCTCGCCGCTCTCGCCGGAAGATTTCCGCTTTGCCTATGACGGGATCAAGCGTGACGTCCATCTGGCTTCGATTTCCGGTGGCACCGACATTGTCTCGTGTTTCGTGCTTGGCGTGCCGACGGAACCGGTATGGGTTGGCGAAATTCAGGGTGCGGGCCTCGGCATGGCGGTCGACATATGGGATGACGATGGCCACCCGATCCGGCAGGAAAAGGGTGAACTCGTTTGCACAAGACCATTTCCGGCCATGCCCATCGGCTTCTGGAACGATTCCGAGGGCAAGAAATATCATGGCGCCTATTTCGAGCGTTTCGACAATGTGTGGTGCCACGGTGATTTCGCCGAATGGACGGACCATGGTGGCATCATCATTCATGGCCGCTCCGATGCGACCCTCAATCCCGGCGGCGTGCGCATTGGTACGGCAGAGATTTACAATCAGGTCGAGCAGATGCCGGAAGTTCTGGAAGCGATTTGCATCGGTCAGGACTTTGACAATGATGTGCGCGTTGTCCTCTTCGTTCGCCTCGCTGCCGGTGTCGATCTCGACGCCGATCTGGAAAAGCGCATCAAAATGAAAATCCGCACCGGTGCCAGCCCTCGCCACGTCCCGGCCAGAATTGTTGCAGTCACGGATATTCCGCGCACCAAATCCGGCAAGATCACTGAACTTGCGGTACGCGACATGGTTCATGGGCGCACTGTGAAGAACAAGGAAGCGCTGGCAAATCCTGAGGCGCTCGAACTTTTCCGCGACCTTGCGGCATTGGCAGATTAGGATGGCTGCGCACGCCGCTGATGGAAAAACAGGAATGGTTATGGTTTACAAAAGCTTAACCTAAAAATTTACCTAAACTTCAGCTTTGGTACAGATTCGTAAAATTTCCGCCGCCACGTTAAGGATTTGTTAAGGCCCTCGCCCCGATAGTCACGGGTAACTTGAGGGAGAAATCCCGTTCCTCCTTCCCCCGCGAGGAAAAGAATTCGCTCAAGCCTGTTGTGACGAGATTCCATTGATTCAAGGCGCCCTTTTGGGCGCCTTTTTTTGCTAGAGCGGTTCAGCTTTTGATAGAATCACTGAACTGCTCTAAGGTTTTGTTTATACGCAATCCTGGACAGAAAACCGCTGCACACTTTTCCTGGAATTGCTCTAGGCTATTCCGCAAGAACCCGGGTTGAGGGGAAAGCGACTTCTACCATCGTTCCCTCGCCGGGCGTCGAGTTGATGGTGAAACGGGCGCGGTTGGCTTCCACCATCGCCTTGGTCAGCGGCAGACCAAGCCCGGTTCCATCGCCACGCCCGCGTTTCAAGGCGTTGATCTGCTTGAATGGCTTGAGCGCCTGTTCGATTTCTGCCTGGCTCATGCCGATCCCGGTGTCGCGCACGCGAAGCACGACATCGCCCGCTGGTTCATAGGCTGTCGAGACAATCACCTGCCCGCCCGCCTGTGTGTAGCGGATGGCATTGGACAGGATATTGAGCGCGATCTGGCGAACGCTACGAAGATCGGCCACCACTTCGGGAAGCCGCGAGGCAAAGCTTGAGCGGATGATGACGCGCTCGCGATTGGCTTGCGGCTGCATCAGCGCCACGGTTTCAGCCAGCGTGTCGTTGAGCGACACCGCTTCATAGTCCATTTCCTGCTGGCCGGCCTCGATCTTGGAAATATCGAGCAGGTCATTGACCAGATCGAGCACGTGATTGCCCGAACGATTGATGTCGCGCAGATAGTCGCGATACCGGTCATTGGCCACCGGGCCGAATTTCTCATCGACCATCAACTCGGAAAATCCGATGATCGCGTTCAGGGGCGTGCGAATTTCGTGACTGATACGGGCAAGGAAGTCGGTTTTTTGCGACGATGCACGCTCTGCCACCGTGCGTGCTTGCGTCAGGTCTTCTTCGGCCCGTTTCCATTGCGTAATGTCGCGTACTACCGCACAGAAGCCGCTCTCGTTGGGGAGCCTGCCGATTGTCATGAACAGCGGAATAAAGCGCCCCTGCGCTTCGCGCCCAATGACTTCGCGGCCATCATTGAGCACGCTTGCCACGCCATGTTCCGACAAGCCGTTGAGATAGTCGTGCGCCGCGCGCTGGCTTTCTATGGCAAACAATGAGGCGAACGGCTTGCCTGCCACTTCATCGCTTTCAAATGAAAATAGCGCCTCGGCCGGTCGGCTGATTGAGCGGATCGTCCCATCACGCGCAATCAGCACGACACCGTCGGTGGCGGTGTCGATGATGGTTCGCATCTCGGCTATGCGTGACTTGAGTTCCGAGATTTCGGGCTGCGACGGGACGCTGGCCTGATCGGGGCTGCCAGCAGCCTGCTCATCCTCCGGTAGTTCTTCGCCAGTGCGTCGAATGACCAGCATCAGTGCTTTGCCGCTTTGCCAGGGTACCGAGCGAAGCAGCGCCTCGATGGGGAATTCCAGGCCGTCTCGCGTCTTCAAATGCAGGCTGCGATCCACCTCATCGGAACTGTCATCGTCATAGGGGTCCGCAAAAAGCGCGTCGAGCCCACCAGCTTCTTCCAACTCATCGAGTGTTTCGTAACCCGCCAGGTCCAGGAATTCGTCATTGGCGTAATGGAGGACGTCGCCGGAATGGATCAGCAAGGGAACAGGAAGCTTGCTGAGGATCGACGTGTCCGGCGCGTCGATTATATTGCCGACCGCAAAAGCCGAAGGCAGGAAATCCGAGGTTTGAAGTGGCGGCCTTGGCGTCTGCACGGATGGCGCGGCTATTGCTCTTTCAGTGGCTTCTTCGTCTTCGGGTAGCGCGGGCGCGACTTCCGACGGGTCCGCGCCGTCGGTGCGCTTCTCCTCGACCGCTTCAGCAATGTCTCCATCGCCGCGAGCCTCGTCGTGGTCGGCCGCAGCCTCAATGTCTGGCGCAGGCAAAGGTTCACTCTTGAGTTGAACGGGATCGCTTGCACCCACGTCATCGCCAATATCGGAAAGTGCTGCGCTGTCGTCGCCGGAAGGCGGTTCGGCAGCAGGTGTATTTTCTTTCTTCAGGCGTTCACCTATTTCGCGAAAGGCGCTGCGTTCCAGCGTCGACAGTCCCTTGTCGCTGGTCGCAGGCCGATGCTCGGCAAGCCGAATCACCTTGTCGGTGAAGCGTCGTTCGGGTTGCGCCGTGATGGTCAGCACCGGAACCTCCCCCTGGAAGGGGTCGGGCACGTCATCCCCGGCCGGTTCTTCGACCGTTTCCACACGAGCAGCAGGTCCATGCCCGTTGGGGACAAGCGCCATGCCGATCTTTTCCGGATCGGCCGCCGCATCGGCCATGCGCGCGACGCCAAAGCCTCGGAACCCCTCAAATTCGCGGTCGCGGCTGTAAACAGGCAACGCCGCCAGGTCCACAGGCACCTTTAATTCCGTACCGGCGATTGGCCACAGCACCGAACGGCCTGACCACGTGTCACGACGGTCGAGAAGGCCTTCGATCTCGCCTGTCGGGTCGAGGCCAAATGTCGTGGCCACATCATGGAACCGACGGCCAACGACATCGGCAGCCGGCTGGCCGACAGCCGCGCCGAATTCTGGTGACATGGCGCTGAATTGACCTTGTTCATCAATGCGCCACACGAAACGGACCGGTGACAGGTTGCGTTTGCTGGCAGGATCAGCCTCGCTTTGCGTCGAACCGGCCCCTTTGTCGCCCGTCGCGCCAGCATTCTGCGCGCCAGAGGCATTGTCCGGTTCTTGCGCAGGCTCTTTCTCTTTCGAGCGGGCTTTGCGCGCATCTTCATCTATACCGGCCTCGACATACCAAAGACGCTGAGACCGAGGCGCTTCGTAGATGTTGGACTGGCCGGTTTCGCCGTGTTCCTCGGCGGCTGCGGTACGTGACAAGGGCTCGTTCGGCTCGGGCGATGCTGCCGGATCGACTATCGGGCTGCCGGAAACAGGGGAATTTTCCCGACTCGCGATTACATCAGGTGCAAAATTGCTGAACTGTCCCTCGTCTATCACGACCAGCAGATGGCGCGCCGGCTCATCTGTCAACCGGGCCAGACCTGCGGGATAGGAGCGAGTACCGGCCGGAACGAGGCGTTTGACAATGCGATCGCGCTCGTTCGCCACGTCGGCAACAAGCGCGGCAAGTGTTTGCTGTGAAATGGCAAGCCTGGCAAAGCCATCAGATGCGGCTTCAACTGCACCGTTTCCATCAACGAAGGCAAGGAAATGGCCTTCTTCGGTAAAGCCGCCAATCGCCCGTGCGAGAAGCTCGCCTGATTTGAGCGGTTCTGCCGGCGCAGCCGGGACAGCCAGAAGAACGGCCTTTTCGCCATCGGGCATGGTGATTGCGCTGGCATGGAAGGCTACGGCGTGGCTGGACAGCCCGGTGGCCAGGCGTATCAAGAGCGCCCGGTTGGTGCCGATATCCGGGAAGCCACTGGTCGCCATGACCTGGCGGCGCGCAATCAATGGCAAGCGGGCCGAAGCACCGATGATAGCCTCTATGTCGTCATAGCCGAATAGTGCAGCGCCCGGCCCGTTCGCCCACAAAACCTGCTCCAGATTTGCGGAGACGATAGCCAGCGCATCACCCGCAGCGAAGCGCTGACGGATTTCGTCGAGAACGGCGACGTCAAGGAACGAGTAGCTGTCGGACGGCATATGTATGGCGGACCCTCGCAATTCGGACCGTTGCAGTTAACACTTTGTTAATAAAAGCCGAAGACGCGAAGGTCCATATCTCATAGCAAATCGAACCCGAATTCTGAGCGCGTGGTTAACAGGCGCAACTGTTGATATGCTGCGTTGCAACAATTATGTTGCATTGCACAAGAGGATGCTCTATATAGAGCTCCATACATGAACAAGATGGCTTTCTTGTCAAAGCCGCCACGCTAAAAAAGGACGGAAAATGACCAAATCCAGAACCACAGACACCATTGGTAATGTCGAATTCCCAAGCTTTGACGCTACCAAGGCCACCGACCAGATCCGCGCTTTCGCCGAGAAGGGCGTTGAGCAGTCGAAAGAGGCTTATGCCAAGATGAAGACCGGCACGGAAGACGCCCAAAAAGCTCTCGAGTCAAGCTTCGAGACAGCCAAGACCGCTTCCGGCGATCTTTCTCTCAAGACCATCGCAGCCTTGCGCTCCACCGCCGAAGCCAATTTCTCGCACATGGAAGCTCTCGTAGGCGCCAAGTCGCTTTCGGAAGTCTTCGAATTGCAGACCGCTTTCTTGCGCCAGCGCGTCGAGCAGACCGTTGAGCAGTCGAAGGAATTCCAGGCCGCTACTTCGAAAGCTGCCGAAGAAATGTCCCAGCCTGTCAAGAGCGTCTTTGAAAAGGCGTTCAAGGAACTCAAAGTTGCTTGATTTGAACAGGGTCGCCTGATTTTTCCGGTGACTGGGAATAACTGGCAGGCACTATTGACCCGCCAATATCGCATTGAAAAGGTCGACGTTTTTTCGTCGGCCTTTTTCTATAGCGCAGCCAGCACAAGCACGCGCAAGGCTTTATCACGGCCACGCATCTCACAAGGCGACCTTTTGCCCTCCCAAAAGCCTTGAATTAGATTCCATTAACCCGTAAGGACGCATCGCCGAACAACGCAGCTTTTTGCAAAGAATGGGAATTTTACCGATCTTGCTAGGGCAATGCGCCGTTGTAGCTCAGTTGGTTAGAGCGCCGGATTGTGGATCCGGAGGTCGCTGGTTCGAGCCCAGCCAACGGTACCATTTTCCAACAACGAAGCTGTTGAAATCTTGAACTCCATCGCACCATATACGCAAGGCATGATAGGCGTGATCGATGGGAACGCAGTTTGAAAAGCATACGGCATCTTTTTGAGATGTTGCACGTTTAACGACACCGAAACCAGCTTAGGTAGGACAAGGCATCCGAATGAGCGACCATGCGATCAAGTTTCTTCAAGAGTGGATCGGCGAGAAATGCCAATCACCCACTCTGCCCATGAAAATCGACCAGCACGCCGAAACGCTGGCGCGTGAATGCGCTGCCAGGGCGGCGGCCGCCGGTATTCCGCTTGAAGACATCCAGGAGGAAGTTGGCGACATCCAGGATCTCATCGCCTCGCGTCTTGAAGATGCTGTCGAGGTTGAGGAAGACCCGTTGGATACCAAGAACCAGTCTAACGGCTGATAGAGCGCATGCGGCCTTGGCCGCTGTTCAATGCGCGGCAAATTTCACGATCTGCCAAATTTTTTCTCAAGCCAGGATTTTGGCAGGCAAGGAACGAAATTTCCATCGCGCCCGGTCATATCCTCATTGGCGATAATGGCGTTGAGTATTGCTTCTTCCACACCCTGCACCACGGCATCGAAAAAGCGGTCGATATCCGTGTCGGGAATGAAGTTTGCGCTGGCAAGTTGACCCGAACGGCCTAGCGCCGCTTGCCCATTGGCCGTGGTAAAAGCCAGAAATATGTCGCCGGAACTGTGGTAGCCATAACCCCCGGTCATGGCGACGCCAAGCGGAACGCGTCTTGCCAGCCGCTTCATCTGGTGTGGCAGCAAGGGCGCATCGGTGCCCACCACCGCAATAATTGAACCCTTTTCGGCGCGCGGCGTAGCTTCGCGAATCGCCGGCTCCGTCAATTCGCGACCGGCACGCAGGCCGCGCAGCATGAAATTGGTCCTCCGTCCGAAATTCGCCTGAACGAAGGCACCTACCGTAAAATGTTCGCCCTGCCATTCGACAACGCGCGAAGCCGTGCCCGATCCAGCCTTGAACCCGAAGGCAATCATGCCGGTTCCACCGCCAATACTGCCTTCTTCGATTGACACGCCCGCTGCATTGTCGAGGGCCGAAAAAACGTGATCGGCAACGATATGGTGGCCGTTAATGTCGTTCAGGAAACCATCATAGGTTTCTGCGGCCACCGGCAACCCCCACCCGCTTTCCAGCGCTTCGGGAAATTCACGCTGCATCCAGGCAAGTGTGGCATCGCGCGTAACTCCGCAAGAATGGGTATTGGTAATGGTGATGGGAAAATCGAAAGCGCCGGTTTCTTCGATAATGTGCGACCCTGTCATTTCGCCATTGCCATTCTGGCTGAAAAGCCCGGCAAAGACCGGGACGGCAAGATCGGATTTAGGTCGAGGCAGAATTGCCGTCACGCCGGTGCGAACCGGCCCCTTTCCCACGACCAGGGGGCCTTGACCCTCAATCAGGGTCGTATAGCCGACCGTTACGCCGGGAACATCGGTAATGGCGTTGAATGGACCGGGCCTGCCGTCGAACTCGATGCCATAGCCGCGAGACCTCGGTTTACCTGACGGCGTGGCGCGGTAAGTTGCGGCAATTGTCATCGCATTCACACTCTAAAACAGAGATCCTTAAAACAGAGATCCTTGTCGCCCGGGGTCTTTTTGCTTGGCAGCGGGCTTGGTTGAAGCCTTTGGCGCACTGGTTGGCGGCGTGCCCCCGCTTGCCACGGCATGCGTCACGCCATCGGCAAACCGCAATTCCAGCGCTTGCGAAGGCTTCACTTCAGCCGCCCGTTTCAAGAGATTGCCTGATGTGTCGAGCACCAGCGCGTAACCGCGTTCAAGGATTGCCTGTTCGGATAGTTTCAACGTCGACAACAACCTGTTCGCCTGCGTCAGCCGCCCTCGCGCCCGCTCAAGCCTCACCGTCATCACCATATCTGCGCGATGCGAAAGCGCGGTGAGCGCATCGGCGTGCAGTTTGTGCTGCCGTATGATCGGCGTCGGCGTCAATCTGGCGGCGGTACGGGCAAAACGCGCTCGTTTTTCGCGGGCAATGGCAAAAAATGCGGCCTGTGCGCGGGCAAGGTCGCGTCCGATCAGCGTCCGCGCTTCATTCATGCGTCGCGCCAGAGTTGCCGTGGTCAGCCGTTGGGCCGTCAACCGCGCCCGCTTTCGTTCAACGCCAACTTTCAACGCCCGTCCAAGACGGCTTTCAGCCTCGTCGAAGCGTCGGCGCGGCTGCGCCAGCAATTGATCGGCGGAGGGCAAGGCCCGCGCGGTTGCCCGCACGGCATTTCGCTCACGCTCCAACCGGCGCGAAATCGAGGCGCGTAGCCGCGATACAAGAGCCGACAATGTTGCTTCGAGATCGGCTTTGACCGGCACCGCGATTTCGGCAGCCCCCGTCGGCGTCGGCGCGCGCACGTCGGCCGCCAGATCGATCAGCGTCCAGTCCGTTTCATGCCCGACTGCGGAAATCACCGGCAGGTTGGAATCCGCCACAGCGCGCGCCAGTGCCTCGTCGTTAAAACCCCAGAGGTCTTCAAGACTGCCGCCCCCACGCGCCACGATCAGCAGATCGGGTCGCTGGATCGGCCCGTCCAGGACCAAAGCGTTAAAGCCTTCAACAGCGGCAGCGACCTCTGCACCCGCCGTCTCGCCTTGCACGCGCACCGGCCAGACGATCACATGCAGCGGGAAGCGATCCTTGATACGATGGAGAATGTCACGAATAACCGCACCCGTCGGCGAAGTGACAACGCCAATCACGCGCGGCATGAATGGCAAGAGCTGCTTGCGGGCGGGATCGAACAGACCTTCCGCCTGCAATTTTCGCTTGCGCTCTTCCAGCAATGCCATCAGCGCACCGGCACCCGCCGGTTCCAGATTATCGATGACGATCTGGTAATTTGACCTGCCGGGATAGGTAGTCAGCTTGCCGGTGGCGATCACCTCCATTCCCTCTTCGGGGCGGAATTTCAGGCGTCCCATAGTGCCTTTCCAGACGACGGCATCCAGTTTGGCGCGCTCGTCTTTCAGGGCAAAATAGGCATGGCCCGAAGAATGTGGCCCGCGGTAGCCGGAAATCTCGCCGCGCACGCGCACATTGCCGAAAGTATCCTCGACCGTGCGTTTCAACGCGCCGGAGATTTCGCTCACCGTATATTCGGTGGCATTGGTTCGTGATTCGGACACTGGATCGCTCATGCCTCGATAGGGAAGCTTTTGCCTCCTCCGGTCAAGAGCCGTATCGTTCCATTATCGCCTCACCAACCCGGCAGGATCTGGTTTGGTCTGGTTCGTTTCATCTTGGTGAAGGCAAGTGAGGCGAAGTCGAAACTTCCGCCTTCTTCGCTTGCCGGCACGGAGATGTTATCCAGGCTTTCCGAGATGTGGCGAGCCAGCGCATCAACGATCTCGTGCTTGGATGTTTGACCACGCACAATGCCGATATGGCAATCCGGTAGTGTCCCAAATCCATCGGCTTCGCCCAATACCCGCATTCCGGGACGCAGCGCGCATTCCGGCAGCACCGAGATGGCAAGACCTGAAAGAACGGCAGCCGCAACGACCGTGGCCGAGAAACTTGAAAACAGGATACGATAGTCCTTGCCCACAGCGTCGAGGACCTCGCAAGCGGCGCGCCGCCAGATGCAATTGGGCCTGCCGAAGGCCATCGGCAGCACCGCCTGCTCATGGGTCGGATGGTTGATTGAACTCACCCACAACAGCGGTTCGCGACGCACCACCTCGGATTGGCCACGGGCATCATTGTGCGTCACCAGAGCAATATCGAGATTACCGCGTTTGATATGATCGACCAGACCGGGTGTCGGCTCGCAGATGACGGTCAACTCGACATGCGGATTGGATCGGGCAAAGCGGGCCATGATTTCCGGCAGGAAGCGGTCGGCATAATCGTCCGGCGTACCGATGCGGATCGTGCCTTCAAGCCGGTTGTCGTCGAACGCGGCAAGGGTTTCGCGGTTGAGCTGCATCAGCCGTCTCGCATAAGCCAACAGCCGCTCTCCGTCTTCGGTCAGCCTGTTCGTGCGCCCGTCCTTGGCAAATAGCGGCTTGCCGACGCGCTCTTCCAGCCGACGCATCTGCATCGACACGGCGGACTGCGTGCGGTGCACTTCTTCTGCGGCGCGCGTAAAGCTGCCGCTGTCGGCAATCGAGATAAATGTTTTCAATTGGTCGAGATCGAGTGGCGGTTTCATGAGGTAATCCATCATCATGATTGATGATAAACATTAGAAACATTCGTTGGATTTATCAATCGTTTCGCTGCAAATTGTCATCGTCCACATGACACCATGTGAAATGAGCCAATGTCCGGCGAGCAGCATCGCCCGGACGGTTTGCGCTCGAGAACCTGAAGGAGAATGACATGACTGCGTATGATTGCGCTGCCGAAACATCGCGCATTTCCCCGCGTCCGGTTGGTGTGACGCGTGTGGCCAATTCCATTGTCAATTTCACTCGCGCCTTTAGAAATCGCCGCGCCTTTTACCAGCTTGACGAAATGTCCGATGCTGAACTTGCCGATATCGGCCTTGTCCGCGCCGATCTGGCGGTTGCAGATTCCAGGTCGATCAGAAACGATCCGACTGAATTCCTGCGTGACATCGTAGCAGAACGGGCTGAAAACATTGAGGAAATGGCACGGCGATAGGTTGAATTTTCTGCATGATTTCAGAAAACGGGAATCTGACCGGCCGCGCGGCTTAAGCCCTCAATCCGGCAAAGAAATACTGCAGGCTCCCCACGCTCGCCGGCACCCTTCCGGCCGCCTGCAAAATTGCCCGGTTCCTGGTGGACCGGGCTTTTTTTATGAATAGATAGCCGCGCTCAAGATTGCTCTATCGGTTGCGGTCCATGCCGCTTAAAAACTGATCGAACACCGATTCGACATTTTTCTGGTAGTCGTCGCGCTGCTGGCGTCCGGTTTCAAACATCTTGCCGAAAATATCATCATAAGGGTTTTTCGGCTGCCCGCCCGGATTGTTCTGACGTTGCGGTTGCGGCTCTGGAGTAGGCGCCTGCTGGCCACCGCCAAACATATCCTGCAACACCTTGCCAAACGGGTTGTCGCCAAGTGGATTTTGCGTTGGCTGCGTGCCACCTTGAGGTGCGGCCTGCGCGCCGCCGAACATGTCCTGCAAAACCTTGCCGAATGGCGAATCGCCAAGAGGGTTGTTGCCAAACGGGTTGTTTGCCTGGTTTTGCGGTTCAGGCATTTGTTGCGGCGCTGCCTGACCGCCCATCATGGCACCGCCCTGTTTCATCATCTGTTCGATGATCTGGCCAAGGGGATTGTTACCTCCGCCAAATCCGCCGGCAGCCTGCATCTGGTTCGTTGATTGCTTGAAAAGCCCGCCCATGATCATCGAGGCAACCGCTGGCAGCATTTGTTGCAGCACTTGCTGGCCAATGCCGGTGGCTTGCGCGGCCTGTGATGCGACTGCGCGCGACAAATCCTTCGAGCCGAACAAATGGCCCAGAATACCGTTGCCTTCATCGACCCCCTGCGGCGAGAACGCTTTTTGCGCATCTTCGAAATATTTCGCGTGCTGGCCGCTGGCCATCGCGTTCAAAAATCCGCCAAGCCCGCCAGCGTCAGCCGTATTGCGTTTGAGACCTTGCGAAAACGCCGGCAATAGCGACTCCACCGCAAGCTGCGCTTGCTGCTGCGACAGGTTGAATTGCTTGGCCAGAATGTTCATGCCTTGGCCGTTCTGGGCCTGGGTGAGCATGTCGAACAAGGGAAGCATGTTTTTCTCCTCGGGCGCGGTTCCTCAATGGCAAGCCTAGAGCATCGGACCGAAAAGTGGAATCCGGTTTTCGGAATATTCCGATGCTCAGTCAACGTATTCGGGCATCGGACCGAAAAGTGGAATCCGGTTTTCAGAATATTCCCCTCATGAAAGCTCAATAGGCATATTCCGTAAAAGCCGGTTCGATCGAACCACCCCAGCGCGTGTGATAGGCGGAAAGCATTTCCTCCGCGCTGGTCGTGCCGCGGCTAACCACCTCGTCCAGCGTGTGCAGGAATGACGCTTCGTCGTAGCCGTCATGATTGAGTTTGGCACGGTTCGTCAGCCCAAGCCGCGAGATGGTCAGAACTTCGCGGGCAAGGTCACGCAACGAGGCATTTCGAAACTGTGCCGATATGCCAAGTTCGGGCACGGCATCGCGCATTGCCCCAACGTCCTCATAGGTCCAGCCTGCTGTCAGGCTTTCGGCCGCCGCCAGCGCCTCTTCATCGTATAAAAGCCCGACCCACAGCGCCGGCAACGCACAAATGCGCCGCCACGGTCCACCGTCAGCCCCCGCATTTCAAGAAACCGCTTGAGCCGCACATCGGGAAACAGCGTCGAGAGGTGATTTGCCCAGTCGCCCATCGTCGCCATGCCGTCGGGTATGTCGTTGCGGGCAGCACCCGCCATGAACTGGCGGAAGGTCACATGCGTCATGTCATGATAGTGACCGTCACGGATCGCGAAATACATCGGTATGTCCAGCGCCCATTCGACATAATCGGCAAAGCCGAAATCAGGCGAAAAACAGAAATCGAGCAGCCCCGATCGCTGATTGTCGGTGTCGCGCCATATATCGCCGCGCCAGCTTTGCAGACCATTTGGCTTGCCATTGGTGAAGGGTGAATTGGCAAACAGCGCCGTCGACAGTGGTTGCAGCTTTAGCGAGACCTGCATCTTGCGGCGCATATCCGCTTCACTCTCGAAATCGAGATTCACCTGAATGGTACAGGTGCGATACATCATGTCGAGGCCCTTGGTCCCGACCTTGGGCATGTAATTCGTCATGATTTCATAGCGTGATTTCGGCATCTTCGGCGTTTCGGAAAGCGTCCATTTCGGGCTGCCGCCAAGGCCAAGAAAGCGTATGCCAAGCGGCTCTGCAATCTCGCGCACCTGCGCCAGATGGGCATTGCCCTCGCGGCAGGTCTGATGAAGCGTCTCCAGTGGTGCGCCTGAAAGCTCGAATTGGCCACCCGGCTCCAGTGAAATTGCGCCCTGGCCGGTCGGCTCGACAAGGCCGATAATGCGCCCCGCATCAAGGATGGGGTCCCAGCCGAGTTTTTCCTGCATGCTTTCCAAAATGGCGCGAATGCCTTGCTTGCCGCCGTAGGGTACGGGCGCATTGCCGTCGATATAGAACGGAAATTTCTCGTGCTCCGTGCCAATACGCCACATCTCGCGCGGTTTGTTGCCGACAGCCAGATAGGCGACAAGCTCGTCGATGCTTTCGATCGGGTGGAAATCAGTCGTGTCGCGCGCCATGAGTACCTCTGAATAGCGGCCCGTAAAACCGCCGGGCTACTTGGACGATATGCTATAAGCCGATCAAGCGAAAAATCCTGACATACGTGTCAATAGAAATTGATTTCGTATCCTGACGAATATTTTCGACCTTCCGATCCATGTGTTTGAGGGTTTTTAGGCGCGCGCATCATGTCACCAATCGCCTATGGTTGCCTGCATCAAGGCCAGTGCCGCAACCGCCGCCGTGTCGGCGCGCAAAATGCGCGGGCCGAGCGGAATTGCGCTGACAAATGGCAGCCCCCGCAGCATCTTGCGCTCATTGTCGGAAAAACCGCCCTCCGGGCCAATCAGCAAGGCGAGCTTGCGCTCCTTGACCTGTTTGAGGGCCGCCAACGGATTGTCGCCGTCCGCATCTTCATCACAAAAGATTAGCCGTCGGCTGCGGTCCCAGTCGGCCAGCAATTTCTCAAGTTTTACGCCATCGCGTACCTGCGGAACCGCCAGAACGCCGCATTGTTCCGCGGCCTCGATGACATTGGCTGCAATACGCTCAATGCCCGGTTTCGCCACTTGGCTATGCTGGGTGATGACCGGTTGCAGCACGCCAGCACCCATTTCGACCGCCTTTTGAACGAGATAATCGAGCCGGCCCTGTTTCAATGGCGCGAAGCAATAGATGAGGTCGGGCAACACCGGCTGCGGACGCTGCAATTCACCGACTTCGAGGCGAGCCGCTTTTCTGGTCTTGGAAGTGATCGTTGCCGACCATTCGCCGTCGCGCCCGTTGAACAGGAGCACTTTTGCGCCCTCGCCAAGTCTCAAGACATGGAGGAGGTAGTGGCTTTGCTGCTGGTTCGTTTCACATTCATGGCCGTTGGTCAGGTCATCGGGAACGAAAATTCGTTGCAGTTTGTAGTTTGCGCGCATCCTCGAGGAATGCGGCAGGCTCGTTGTTGCGTCAAGCCTCCACGGTTGAGTGCCATGTGGGCGCGTAACCGTGCTCCAGCACACCAAGTGTTGTTGCCGGTGTCAGCAAGTGGAGGGAGCGGCCTGAAAATTCGCTGAAATTGATGCCCCGCCCATAGCCTTTGAACGACCAGGGTAACGCTTTGCCGTTGCAAATGGCATAGGCTTTGCCGCTATCGGCGACCATCGCCCCGTCTGGCAAATTGGAGAGGTCATTGGCCGGGATGGCGGTCAATCGTCCACCCGATGCCAGCCTTTCGCCATGCAGGCGGGCATCCATCTGCGGTGCGCGCGGATCGCAAACAGCGAACGCAGCGCCAAATCGTCCAAGAAAGTCCTTGGCCCTTTCGCGCTGGCAGAAGAAACAGGGCCGATGGCCAGCCGCCAGTGCAGTGACCTCGTCGAGGAAGAACAATTCTGTCCACCCGGCCCTGGCTTGAGATTGGCCGTTACCTTGCCGGTTGCGTCCCATCGGCACCCGGCGCACGCCGCGAAACTCGCACACGCAGATGATCCAGGCTTTCAGCGTCCATCGCCGTTTCAGCAGTGTTTTTGTATCGGGGTCATGGAGAATACCGCGATTGCCGGTAAAAAGACCGCGTTCCGGCACAGCGTGAATGGCACCAAACGGATCGACCCGGTTCTGCAATGGCATCAATGGCGCTCCACCGGGGTTGAATTTGGCATAACGTATCGGCGTATTCGGTTCTAGGCCCGTATACGGCCCTCATGATATCGCTTGAGCCAGTTTTGTCATAGGCAACGGAATATCTCAGAGGGTCCAATGCGTGTTTTGGTTGTCCTGAACTACGAAAATACGGCAATTGGTCAACTTGGTCCTGCCCTGGCCGAAGTCGGCGGTGAGATTGACATGAACCTCCCCTATCTTGGCGAGGCGCTTCCTCCCAACGCGGATGCGCATGACGCCATGATCCTGCTCGGTGGCGGCCAGAATGCCCTCGCTGATGACCAATACCCGTATTTCCCGGAATTGCTCGAATTGATAAGGGATTTTGCCAGAAAAGATCGCGCAGTCCTTGGTATTTGCCTTGGCGGTCAATTGATCGCGCGTGCCTTCGGTGCCACCAACACCATTGGTACCACCACCGAGTTTGGCTGGCACCATGTCTCTCGGACGCAGCAAGGGCGCACCGATGCCGTGCTGGGTTCTCTGCCTGATCGGTTTTCCACCTTTGAATGGCATGATGATACGTTCTCGCTACCCCCTGATGCGGTGCGGCTTGCAACCAATAATGTCACTGAGAACCAGGCATTTCGCATCGGTCGCGCCGTCTATGGCTTTCAGTTTCATTTCGAGGCAGATCGGGTGGTCGTCCGGGATTGGAGCGGAATTTTCGCCGCGCTGATTGCCCAAAAACATCCGGACTGGGCAGATCGGCTGGATGATGAAACCGCGCGCAATGCCCCCTCGGCTGATGCAGCCGGATTGGCGATCGCGCGTGCCTGGGTTGCGGTGATCTGACGGCACGCCGGTCGCGTGGCAAAAATGGCACGTAGCAGTTAAACCGCCGTGGCTCGTCATTTTGCGCTTGGCTTGTGTCAGGTCCGCTCGCTAGAAACCGCGCTGCTTGGCTCGTAAATCGCAATGAATTCTCGCGATTTCCGGGCGACATACAGCCAATCGGGACATCCGATTTCCATTGGTTCCTAAAATTTATCTAAAAATGCCGATTTCAACGCATTGGTAATCGTATCTGTGCTGCAATATCAGAAAGCCCAACAAGAGATGACGCCCGTGAAAGCAGCACTTCTGTCCTTTGCCATGCTCTCAGCCATCGTGCTTGGCGGCCTCGGCATCTATTCCGCAGACGCCGCGAACGAGCACAATGCCGTCGACGGCTATGGCGTCACAACGGCGTTTCGCTAAAACCCTTGTCAATTGTCATCGACAGAATTCGTTTGCTTGAGCCATCAATTGCAAGCGCGGTAAGGCGCCCGGACTGATAAGCACCCGTGTCAACATTGACGCGGTTTCCCATCACCTCGGCATCGAAAACCGGCGTATGACCGTGCACGATGACTTTCGGGTAAAGATCGGGGCAGGCATGGAATTCACCACGTATCCAGATCAGGTCTTCGCGCACTTGTTCTTCAAGCGCGACCCCCGGCCGTATCCCGGCATGACAAAAGAAGAAATCGCCGAAAGTGACCGACAGAAGTAGCTCCCGCAGGAATCCGGTATGCGCCGGTGGCACGACGGCGGCTAAGGCTGCATGGTTTTCCAGTAACGCTTGCTGCGCCTTCGCCAGCAACCCTTTCCGACCTAGATTTATGCCATAGGACTGCGCCGTTTCAACGCCGCCATAGAGCATGAAAAGCCCACCCGGCTTGGGTTGATCGAGAAATTCGGTAAACCCAAAATCGTGATTGCCCGCAAGCATCACGTTACGCGCGTCGCGCTGGCGCGCTTCGATCAGGAAATCGAGAACGCCCTTCGAAGCCGGCCCGCGATCGACATAGTCGCCCAGGTGAACGATACGCCAATCTGCCGGTTGTTCGCGCTCCAGTTCCAAAGCAATTGCCTTGTGCATCGCTTCAAGCAGGTCGAGCCGCCCATGCACATCCCCGATGGCATAGATACGCATATTTTGTGGCCCGCTGGCGTCGAGAAAATGGATACCTGGCGTCGTCACTGGTTTTTCAACTCCGAGTTTTAGCTACCGGTGAAGGAGATCCTTGCTGACATCCTTGATGTCACGTTTTCCGCACAAGGCCAGCGTCATGTCCATCTCTTTCTGGATGATCTCCAGTGACTTGGTGACGCCCCGTTTGCCTTGTGCGCCCAACCCATAGAGGAACGGCCGCCCGATAAATGTGCCCTTTGCGCCAAGACACATGGCTTTCAGCACGTCCTGACCCGAGCGAATGCCGCTGTCCATGAACACTTCGATTTTGTCGCCAACCGCCTCTGTAATTTCTTCCAGCATCGAAATCGAGGATGGTGCGCCGTCGAGTTGCCGCCCGCCATGATTGGATACGATGATCGCATCGGCGCCGGTTTTAACGGCCATGACGGCGTCTTCCTTGTCGAGTATCCCTTTCAGGATCAGCTTGCCACCCCATATTTCCTTGATCCATGCGACATCGTCCCACGATAGGCTCGGATCGAATTGCGCATGCGTCCATTCGGAAATGGAGGTCAGGTTTTCGACACCCTTCACATGCCCGACAATGTTTCGGAATGTGTGGCGTTTCGTGCCCATCATCTCCAGGCACCATTTCGGCCGTGTCCCTATCTGCCACATATGTTTCGGCGTGAATTTCGGGGGCGCGGAAAGACCGTTGCGAAGGTCCTTGTGCCGTTGTCCCAGGATTTGAAGATCGAGCGTCAGCATCAGTGCCGAACATTTGGCGGCTTTCGCCCGTTCGATCAACCTGCGAACGAAGTCCTTGTCGCGCATGACGTAGAGCTGAAACCAGAACGGTTTTGTCGTTGCCTCCGCGACGTCCTCGATCGAGCATATGCTCATGGTCGAAAGCGTGAATGGCACGCCAAATTGCTCAGCCGCCTGCGCTGCCTTTATCTCGCCGTCCGCATGCTGCATGCCTGTCATGCCAGTCGGTGCCAATGCAACCGGCATCGACACTTTTTCACCCAGCATTGTCGTTTCCAGCGTCCGGTCGGTCATGTCCACCAGAACACGCTGGCGCAGCTTGATCTTGGCGAAATCCTCCTCATTGGCGCGATAGGTGCTTTCGGTCCATGAGCCGGAATCGGCATAGTCGAAGAACATCTTCGGCACGCGTCGTCGCGCGAGTTTCTTGAGGTCGTCGATGGTAAAAATTTCGCTCATGGGTTTTCCGTTCGGTGATGATCAAAATTGATGTTGATGAAGTGAGGTCAGGAACGCGACCGTGCCGCCTCTGCCTCATCAGGGTCCCGCCGCTGCCGTAGTCTTAGCCGGGACACGCGTTGCCAGTCCCCGGTGCGTTCGGCTTGCGCCGTTGAATGCTCGATATAGGTGATGTGATCCATCGCGGCTTTGCGTGCACCTTCAGGATCGCCCGCCTTCACAGCATCGTGGATGGCCCGATGCTGCGCAAGCAGGGCCTCGCGTGCGCCAGGCATCGAAAACACCATCAGCCGGTTCTGGAACACATCCTCGGAGAGAAGCCGGTAGCACGAGCGCATGGTATGCAGAAGGATGATATTGTGCGCACATTCGCAAATCGCATGGTGAAACTCGACGTCGGTTTCCGCTTCATTGACAAAGTCGCCGCTTCGATACGCTTCTTCCATGCGCGTCATAATCTGTGCGATCAGGGCAAGGTCGTCTGCGGTCGCGCGTTTCGCCGCATATTCGGCAGCTATGCCCTCGATCTCGCGGCGATATTCGAGATAGTCGCCCGCAGCCTTGCGGTGCGTTGAAATGAGGTCCACGACCGACTTTGAGAAAACCTGGCCGATCACATCGGCAACATAGGTGCCACCGCCCGGCCGGGTGGCAATCAGCCCGCGAGACTCCAGAACCTTGAGCGCATCGCGCAGGATCGGTCGTGAAACCTCGAACTGGCGCGCCAGTTCGCGCTCCCCGGGCAGGCGGTCGCCGGTGCGCAGCACACCTTCGAGAATAAGGCTCTCGATCTGCTGCACAACCTCGTCGGCCGTGCGTGAATGCTCGATCTTGGAAAAAATGTCGTTCAACGAGATGCCAGCCATGGTGAATTTTGCAGCCTAGAATAAAGGCAGCGACACCAACTGGTCAAATTATTTATCCAATCTGAAGCGGCGTGTCGATTGCGTCGCCATGCCGAGGTGCCGATTGACCTTGTACATCCCGTTTGCGTCCTTAGCCTTTTGGCTCTAGAGGAACGCGTTGCACGCAGGACTTGCGGGGACCAGACGTGTCGGACGAACCATCCAATCTCGAATTCAAGCCACGCGCGACGGGCAGCGTCATGGGCTTTCCAGCTCATGAGGGACGCCCCGGCGCATTGGGCGAAGTCCATTCCAGACCCCATCCGCTGGTCGAGAAGCCGCGTGTTCTGGTTCAGCTTTCTTTCATGACCGAAGGTGGCTCCAGCGTCGATCAGGCCGTTCTTTCCGAACTGTCGCGGCGCCTCGGCATTGCCGCTCCCGACCGTCAGGCCCGCCACCATGCAATGAAATGGGGCAAGGGGTCGCTGCAATGGGAGCGCCACACGGAGTTTTCGACCTATCTCTGGGAGGGGCCGCTCACCGGAAATGGCAGGGCCAATGAAGATTCGCCCTTTGGCAACGGGTTTTCCCCGCCCGGCACGGTGATTTCAGGGATCAGGCTCGAAATTCGCAAATGGACAGTGGCGAACGAAAAACTGATTGCGAGTTTTGACCCGACCAGCCTTTGCTACTCACTGGTGGAACGCGGTAATGCCGCCATTATCACCGATTTTCGTCAGGATGGTGACGGTTTGACCCGCATGTTGGTGCTGGATCGCGGTCTCACTCCGGCGCGGACCGGCGCGCTGTCACAGCGCCTTATCGACATTGAAACCTACCGCACTCTGGCCATGCTGGGCTTGCCGCTTGCCCTGTCGCTGTCGGGGCGGGTTCGCCGCATCGAGGACCGGCTGGCCATCATCACCCGCGAGATGAAGGTTGCCGAAACGCGCGACAGTCAGACCTTGTTGGCCGATCTGACCGAACTTGCCGCCGAACTGGAGGCGGATGCGGCGTCAAGCCTTTATCGCTTTGGTGCCAGTCGAGCCTATGATGGTATCGTGCGTGAACGGCTGGACGCACTCGATGAAGAGGTCGTTCCCGGCTACGACACCTGGGCAGGCTTCCTGCAGCGCCGGGTCGCACCGGCCATGCGTACATGCCGTTCCGTTGAAGAGCGGCAAGCCAATCTGTCGCGCAAACTTACCCGCGCCACCACGCTGTTGCGCACTTGGGTAGATGTCGAGGTTGAAAAGCAGAATCGCGATTTGCTGGCCTCGATGAACAACCGCGCCCGCCTGCAACTGCGCCTGCAGCAAACCGTGGAAGGCCTGTCCGTGGCCGCCGTTTCTTATTATGTCGTTGGTCTGGTTGGCCATCTCTTCAAGGGCGCGTCCACCTTCGATCATGTTTTCGCACCGGAGGTCGCCACCGCCGCAGCCGTTCCCATCGTTGTGCTTCTGGTCTGGTGGGCGGTGCGCCGCATAAGGCGACAGCACGCCGAAACCGGCAAGATCGCAGGGGAGTGATCTTGTCGCGCAGCGCCCGCGCTCATAGCGGCGCAGCGTCAGATTGACGCTGCGTAAAGTCCAGTGCAATGCCAATAACCCATTCGCCCAAAGCACAATTTGCATGCAGCCTGCGTAACTGGTAAAAGCTTTTTACCAGTGTATCGAAGGTGATGCCGATGTCCGGCCTCGTTATGCCCAAACCAGATGCAGCGACGCTCGGTCGGCGCGCTGAAATTGTCGCCGATATGCGCATTATCGTTCCCGGTGAAGGCGTTGTCGACACGCTCAACGAGATGCGTGTTTTCGAGAGCGACGGGCTGACCGCTTATCGCCAGATGCCGTTGGTGGTCGTGTTGCCGCAAACCGTGGCGCAGGTCTCGCGCATTCTGAAATATTGTAACGAGCGCAACATTCGTGTTGTTCCACGCGGTTCGGGAACGTCGTTGTCGGGCGGCGCATTGCCACTGGAAGATGCCGTCCTTCTGGTGATGAGCCGCTTCAACCGTATCCTCGAAATTGATTTTCCCAACCGCGCCGTCGTGGCCCAACCCGGCGTCACCAATCTCGGCATCACCACCGCCGTCGAGCAGGAGGGATTTTACTATGCCCCCGATCCATCCTCCCAGATCGCCTGTTCGATCGGCGGCAATGTTGCGGAGAATTCAGGCGGCGTTCATTGCCTGAAATACGGGCTGACGACAAACAACGTCCTCGGCATCGAGATGGTGCTGATGAATGGCGAGGTGATCCGCCTCGGCGGCAAGCATCTGGATAGCGAAGGCTATGATCTGTTGGGCGTCATGACCGGCTCGGAAGGGTTGCTCGGCGTTGTCACCGAAGTCACCGTGCGCATTTTGAAAAAGCCCGAAACGGCGCGCGCCTTGCTCATCGGCTTTCCCACCAGTGAACAGGGTGGCCAGTGTGTCGCCGACATCATTGGCGCGGGGATCATTCCCGGCGGCATGGAGATGATGGACCGCCCCGCAATTCATGCGGCGGAGGATTTTGTTCACGCCGACTATCCGCTCGATGTCGAGGCGCTGCTGATCGTCGAACTCGACGGTCCGGGTGTGGAGGTGGACCACCTGATCGGCCTCGTGGAAGACATTGCCATTCGCAATGGTTCCACCACCTGCCGCGTCTCCCAAAACGAAGACGAGCGGTTGACTTTTGGGCGGGCCGCAAGGCGGCTTTCCCGGCGGTCGGTCGTATCTCACCCGATTATTATTGCATGGACGGAACCATTCCACGCCAGCAACTGCCGAAAGTGCTGCATGGCATGCGTGAGCTTTCCGAACACTATGGGCTTGGCGTGGCCAATGTTTTCCATGCTGGCGATGGCAATTTGCACCCGCTGATTCTCTACGACGCCAATGTGCCGGGAGAATTGGATAAGGCAGAAGCGTTTGGGGCCGACATATTGAGGCTTTGCGTCAAGGTCGGCGGTGTGCTGACAGGCGAGCATGGTGTCGGCGTCGAAAAGCGCGACCTGATGCCCGAAATGTTCAACGAAGTCGATCTCGACCAGCAGATGCGCGTGAAATGCGCCTTCGATCCAAACCATTTGCTCAATCCGGGCAAGGTATTTCCGCAATTGCGCCGCTGCGCCGAGCTTGGCCGTATGCATATTTCGGGCGGCAAATTGCCGTTCCCCGACATTCCGAGGTTTTGATGATGGCAAGTGGACCAGTCTTGCAATGACGGCTTTTTATGTTGCCCCCCTCGTCGCAGGAGACCAACAACGGCGGCCCCATTCGCAAATCTCCCCCCGCGAGGGGAAGATGTCCGGCAGGACAGAGGGGGCGCGACAAAACGCGACGTCTCTGCACGGTTATCCCTACGCCCATGACCATTTTTACCCCCATCACCGCTGAAGATGTGCTGTCTATCGTCCAATGGGCGGCTGGTGAGGACATGCCGCTCGAAATTGTCGGTCACGCCACAAAGCGCGCCATCGGTCGCCCTTTACAGACCGAACACACACTCGACACATCGAAATTGTCGGGCGTCACGCTTTACGAGCCGGCTGAACTTGTACTGTCGGCCAAAGCCGGAACGCCACTTGCCGAAATTGAAAAACTACTCGCCCAAAACGGCCAGCAATTCGCCTTCGAGCCGATGGATTACAGCCCTTTGCTGGGCGGCAATGCGGGTGCGGGTACAATCGGTGGTGCATTGGCGGCCAATCTCAACGGGCCGCGGCGTCTGAAAGCCGGTTCCGCGCGCGATCATATTCTGGGCATCCATGCTGTCTCGGGGCGTGGTGAAGCCTTCAAATCGGGTGGTCGTGTCGTCAAGAACGTCACCGGCTATGATTTGTCCAAGGTCATGGCCAATAGCTGGGGCACGCTGGCCGTCCTCACCGACGTCACCTTCAAGGTTCTGCCGGCAGCCGAAATGGAAACCACGCTCATTGTGCGTGGTTTGCTCGATGACAATGCGGTAGCCGCTATGGCGCTGGCGCTCGGTTCCAGCGCGGAGGTTTCGAGCGCCGCGCATCTGCCTTATCCCGCTGTCGCGCGCGTGGCCGGTGCCAGCCTCGGCAATGAGGCGGCAACATTGTTGCGGGTCGAGGGTTTTGGCCCCTCGGTCGCCTATCGTATCGGCAGTCTGAGAAATCTGTTGAAGGATGCCGGTCCGCTCGAAGAAATTGCCGGTGATGCGTCGCGCGCGGTTTGGCGTGACATTCGCGATTGCCAGCCGTTTGCCGATGGCAGCCAAAAACCGGTGTGGCGCGTGTCCATGGCCCCGTCGCAAGGGCATCAAATGGTCATGGCGCTGCGCATGCAAGCCGCCGTTGAGGCATTTTATGACTGGCAGGGCGGTTTGATCTGGCTGGCCATGCCGAATGGAGAGCCTGAAGCGGACCAACTGCGCGCACTCATCGCGAAATTCGGTGGTGGCCATGCGACGCTGGTGCGCGCTTCACGCGCTGATCGCCTGGCCTTGCCTGTTTTCGAGCCGCAATCGCCAGCCCATGCGGCACTGTCGCAACGCTTGAAATCCGAATTCGATCCGAAAGCCATTCTCAATCCGGGGCGTATGGCCGCGAGCAAACCATCTGCTAATACTGTTTCTTTTGCAGAAGGGAGACCGACATGAGCGACACGAACCCGACACCGCCCACGCCGCGCCAGACCGATCGCTGGATGGAGGCTGGCCCCACCAATGTGCAGGTCATCTATATTCTTTATCTCGCCAGCTTCGTCGTTGGCATCACCGGAATAATCGGCATCGTTTTCGCCTATATCAATCGCGGCAAGGCCGGTGGCGTCATTGACAATCACTACACATGGCTGATCCGCACATTCTGGATTGGCTTTCTCTATGCACTGATTTCAGCCGTGCTGATGTTCGTCGTCATCGGCTTTGTTTTGATGCTGGCAGTCGCCGTCTGGATCATTGCCCGTTGCATCATTGGCCTTCAGGCGTTGCAGCGCAACGAACCGATCAAAAACCCGCAAAGCTGGTTCCTCGGAACCTGATATCAGAGCGATCCAGGAGCTGCCGTGCAGACCAATTTCACACTCGCGCAACTCGCTGATCCTCATGTCGCGGACTCCGAGGCAATCTTGCGAAAATGCGTGCATTGCGGCTTCTGCACGGCCACCTGCCCGACCTATGTGACACTTGGCAATGAACTGGATAGCCCGCGCGGGCGCATTTACCTCATCAAGGACATGCTGGAGAACGACCGGCCCGCAGATAAGGAAATCGTCACCCATATCGACCGCTGCCTGTCTTGCCTCGCCTGCATGACGACCTGTCCGTCGGGCGTCAATTACATGCATCTCGTCGACCATGCCCGCTCTCACATTGAACAGACCTATCGTCGCCCTTTGGCAGATCGGGCAATCCGGGCAATGCTGGCATTTGTGCTGCCCTATCCAAACCGCTTTCGTGCGGCACTGAAACTGGCAAAACTTGGCAAGCCGTTCATCAGTCTGTTTGATGCTGTCCCGGCGTTGAAACCGCTTGCGGCCATGTTGAAACTGGCACCGGCTTCGGTGCCGTCGCCCGCAACCAGCCCCAGCGTTCATCCTGCCGGAAACGGTGCAAGCAAGGGCCGTGTCGCCATATTGACCGGCTGCGCCCAGCCGGTTCTCGATCCCGGTATCAACGCAGCAACGATCTCGCTGCTGACGCGGCTTGGAATTGAAGTGGTGATGTCTCAAGGCGAGGGCTGTTGCGGCGCGTTGGTGCATCACATGGGCCGTGAGAAAACCGCGCTCGATCAGGCACGGCGCAATGTTGACGCATGGGCCCGCGAGATCGACAAGGGTGGACTTGACGCCATTGTCATCACCGCATCCGGTTGCGGCACGACCATCAAGGACTATGGCTTCATGCTGCGCCTTGACCCGGCCTACGCGCAAAAGGCTGCGCGGGTGTCGGCCTTGGCCAAGGACATTACAGAATATCTTGTGACGCTTGATCTGCCCGAGCCGATATACAAACCCGCAATTGTCGTCGCTTACCATTCGGCATGTTCCATGCAGCATGGTCAACAAATCACGCGCCAGCCGAAGGATTTGCTGACCAGGGCAGGCTTTGTCATCAAGGAGCCGCGTGAGGGGCATTTGTGCTGCGGTTCAGCCGGCACCTACAACATCATGCAGCCCGAAATCTCGGCGCAGCTACGTGATCGCAAGGTCAAGAACATCGAAGCGACAGGGGCGCAAGTCGTTGCCACAGGCAATATCGGCTGCATCACCCAGATCGCCTCGGCGGCAAACCTGCCCGTGGTACATACCGTCAAGCTGCTCGACTGGGCCTATGGGGGCCCAAAGCCCGAAGGCATTTAGTCGCCCGATGCTCTAATTGCGCATCCTCGCGTGCCTATTCCGCTGCAAGCCTGTTTGATGACGCGTAACTTTCCTTATAGAGCGCGCGCTGGCGGCTAAGCGCCACCATCGTATTGCGCAATAAAATCGCAACGGTGATCGGCCCCACGCCACCCGGAACCGGCGTGATCCATGAGGCCACATCCTTGACGCTTTCTGTGTCCACGTCTCCGACAATACGGCTTTTGCCGTCCGGCCCTATTTCCGCATTGATGCCGATGTCGATGACGGCAGCGCCCGGTTTCACCATGTCGGCTTTGATCATCCGCGGTTTTCCAACTGCAACGAACAATGCATCGGCGCGGCGCGCATGGGCAGCGACCGAACGCGTCATGTGATGACACACCGTCACCGTTGCGCCTTCGCTCATCAGCAGGAAGGCAATCGGTTTGCCGACAATCTCGGAATGGCCGACCACCACCACTTCCAGTCCCTTGAGGTCGAGGCCGGTTTCCTTCAACAGTTCGACCGACGCCGCTGCCGTGCAAGGTGCAAGGTCAAGCTCGTTATAGACGATATTGCCGATAGAGGCCGGATGCATGCCTTCCACATCCTTGAGCGGATGCACTGCCGCCTGTAGCGCCTTGATCGGGATATGCGCTGGCACCGGACGCTGGATGATGATGCCGGTTATGCGCGGATCGGCATTCATGCCGTGGATCGCCGCCTCAAGTTCCGCTGCCGTCAGGTCTGCCGGAAAGCGCTTTTCTTCGAAGTCTATTCCCGCCAGTTCGGCCTTGGCGCGCTGGTTGCGCACATAAACGCCGACCGCAGCAACGTCGCCGACAGTAATTGAAACCAGTTTCGGCGGAAATCCTTCTGAGGTTGCCACTTTCGCGGCTTCGCGCACGGAAGCGATAATGCGCTGGGCGACCGGCCCACCCTTCAGATAGCGCATGTCATTGGAGAGTGTCATCGATGGTCCTTTGCACGGAAATGGCGAATTTCAGCCGACATAGCAAGACCAGCACGCAAACGGCAATGCGAAAGCGAACAAAGTCGATATTTGAGCGACGTTGTGCCTAGAATGGCGCATTTTCTCGCGCACAAACCGGAAAACTGGCAACAAAAAGGGCAGCGCGACACTGTCGGCTGCCCTTTTGCGACCGGCCATTCGTTTGAGCAGCCCGTCCCCCGTAGCTTTTCGAGACTTACATCACCTCAACAGTGGTGCCAACGCGAACCCGTTCATAAAGATCGACGACATCCTGGTTGCGCATACGAATGCAACCTGACGAAACCGAACCGCCAATGGTCCAGGGCTGGTTGGTGCCATGAATGCGATAGAGCGTCGAACCAAGGTAAAGCGCGCGCGCCCCGAGCGGATTTTCTATGCCACCGGCAACGAAAGTCGGCAGATACCGGCCCTTGGCCTTCTCGCGCTGGATCATCTCGGATGGTGGCCGCCAGTCCGGCCATTCGCGTTTTTGGCTGATCTTGTGGGTACCGGCCCATTCGAAGCCCGGTTTACCGGTGCCAACACCATAGCGCCGCGCCTTGCCGTTCTTCTCGACGAGATAAAGAAAATTCTGGGTGGTATCGATCAAGATGGTGCCCGGCTTCTGCTTGCCATCAAAATCCACTTCCTGCGGCAGGTAGATCGGATTCATCGCCCGCGCCTTGGTGCGTTTGGCAGGCCGTGCAACGGCTGCCGTGCGTGTCCGGTCCGGCTGCACCTGCACGCGTGCGGGCTGTTCCACAAGGCGAACGCGCTGCTTCTGGCGCCTCACAACTCGGCGGCTATCATTTCGCACCACGTCGGGCGCCTGGCCCAGTTGCAACAGCCACGGCGCGGAAAGATCGGGGCTGACCATGACCGGTGGGCGCTCGATATAGCGCTCGCCAGCAGTGGAGGGTGTTGCAGCAAAGGCAAGAGCTGCCGCTACACCGAGGAAGGATAGGAAAAGTCTTTTCATCAGGACGTACTCTCGACTGGATCGTCTTGGCCTACCGGACACATCATGAAAATATCCGGCTTCGAGGTCAATCTTGGCGACAAGCGGCAACCGAAACGTGAATCGGAATGCATAAAATGCGTGTTTGTCAGTAAACCTTCCGGTGTGGTTACCGGCCTGTTGAGAAATCTGGTAAAGCACTGGTAAAGCGCGGCTCGAAACGATTAACGAACGGAATTTGCATGGACGAGAACACGGGCCTGATCGCGGGGCCGGATGGCGCGACACGATGTTTCTGGCATGGCAACCTGCCTGATTACCTCCATTACCACGATCACGAATGGGGATTTCCGGTCACCGACGACACGCGGCTTTTCGAAAAGATTTGCCTCGAAGGCTTCCAGTCGGGCCTGTCCTGGTTGACCATTTTGAGAAAGCGCGAGAATTTTCGCAATGCTTTTGCGGGCTTTGACATTGATAGTGTGGCCGCCTTTACCGACACCGATATAGAGCGGCTGCTTGGCGATGCGGGCATCGTGCGCCACCGCGGCAAGATCGTTTCGACCATCAACAATGCCAAATGTGCACGCGAGATGATCAATGAGGCAGGATCTTTGGCCGCTTGGTTCTGGGCGTTTGAACCGGGTCCAGACGAACGCCCGAATATTGTCGATCTCGCCCATTTGCGCGCCAACCCGACCACGGCGGTTTCCGTGCGCGTCTCAAAGGAACTGAAGAAGCGCGGCTGGAGCTTCGTTGGCCCCACCACCGTCTACGCATTCATGCAGGCAATGGGTCTGGTCAACGACCATATCGAAGGTTGCATCTGCCGCGAAAAGGTGGAGGCACAGCGCAAGGCGTTCAAACGGCCCGCCTAAGTTTACAGTTGCGTATTGGTTTGCGTTCCCCGCCCCCTCTGTCCTACCGGACATCTCCCCCTCAGGTGGGGAGAACAGCTTTCATTATTGTCTTTCGCCAATCACCAGCGTTCCTCAACAAGTGCCATCAATGGCGGGATTGGCCAATCTCTCCCCTTGAGGGGGAGATGTCCGGCAGGACAGAGGGGGGTAATATACACAGTGATGACCGCAGAACTGAAAACGCAACTGTAGAGTTAGTGCTCCCATCTGACACTGCTTACCTCAAGCGCCGCGCCCGATCAGAAACAACCCGGCAGCGATTGCCAGAGCGGTTGCGACGACCGGATAAATCACCAGCATTCCAGTGATCAGCGTATCGCGCATCCCGTTGATTTCGGGCTGAGTGGCAACGCTGGCCGGGCTTGTTGATCCCTCAATGGTGACAGGAAGCTCGCTCCGCGTCAGGCCAGTCTGCGAAACAAGCGTTGGATGCTGCTTTTCGGTGCTGCGTGATGTGAGGGTGCAATCTTGCTCGCGGGTCATGATTCTGGCCAACCGTTACGTTTGAACGCCATGTATTGCCAGTGATTGTGTCGCCACAATGCTTCCATAATGGCGGAATTGTTGCAGGTGCGCGCAACATGCCGCACCAGCATTTGCTGCAACGAACAGCGCCCAAAGCCTTGCCGCTCCGGGCGGCATCGGTTAGGAAACGCCCATCTTGCGCAGCGGGGCTTTTTCTGCGCGCGCAATGTCACCAACCACCGAGTACCCAATCCATGGCCGACAAATCGGAAAAGATGAAAGCGCGGTTGCCGCGCGGCCTCGTTGACCGCAGCGCGCAAGACATTCGTGCTGTCGAGAAAATGGTGGCGACAATCCGCGAGGTCTATGAGCTGTATGGCTTCGAGCCCGCCGACCAGCCATTGATTGAATATACCGACGCGCTGGGCAAGTTCCTGCCGGATCAGGATCGGCCGAACGAAGGCGTGTTTTCGTTTCTGGACGATGACGAGCAATGGCTGTCGCTGCGCTATGATCTGACCGCGCCAATGGCGCGCTACGTTGCTGAAAATTATGATCGCCTGCCAAAGCCGTTCCGCAGCTATCGCTCCGGCTGGGTGTTTCGCAACGAAAAGCCGGGGCCGGGGCGTTTTCGCCAGTTCATGCAGTTCGATGCCGATACGGTCGGCACACCGGGCGTCGCCGCCGACGCCGAAATGGCGATGATGATGGCCGATGTCATGGAAGCACTTGGCATCGAGCGCGGCGATTACGTCATCCGCGTCAACAACCGCAAGGTTCTGGATGGCGTGCTGGAAGCAATCGGCCTTGGTGGTGACGAAAATGCGGGACGCCGCCTGACGGTCCTGCGCGCTATCGACAAGCTGGATAAACTTGGACTTGATGGCGTTCAGGGTTTGTTGGGAAAAGGGCGTCTCGACGACAGCGGAGATTTTACAAAGGGTGCCGAGCTTACGGACAACCAAATTAGTCGAGTCAGTAGCTATTTGGGAACTGCATTCAGGGAAAACCGAGTGGATTTGGAGGAAGCGGGCGCAACTTCCCCCATTCCCAATTTTCCAGGGGAAGAAACCTTTCGTTCTGGCCAAATGTCTTTCGATTTCTGGCACCAAGCAGTGTCTGGTTCAGTACGCGGGGAGGAAGGTGTTGCCGAACTGGAGGAGTTTTCTGCACTATGTCAGGCAGCGGGCTATGACGTTGATAGGGTGATGGTCGATGCCTCCGTCGTGCGTGGCCTCGAATATTACACCGGCCCGGTTTACGAGGCCGAATTGCTGGTCGAAATTCCCAATGATGAGGGAAAAATCGTCCGCTTCGGCTCTGTTGGCGGCGGCGGGCGCTATGACGGGTTGGTGTCGCGCTTTCGTGGCGAGCCTGTCCCGGCCACCGGCTTTTCCATCGGCGTCTCGCGCTTGATGACGGCGCTGAAAAACCTCGGCAAGCTGGATACCTCCGATATCGTTGCGCCAGTCGTCGTGCTGGTTATGGATCGCGATACTGAAAGCCTCGGTCGCTACCAGAAAATGGTGGCCGACCTTCGTGCGGAAAAAATTCGCGCCGAAATGTATCTCGGCGGCTCCGGCATGAAGGCGCAGATGAAATATGCCGACAGGCGCGGCAGCCCTTGCGTCGTCATTCAGGGCGGCGACGAGCGCGAAAAGGGCGAGGTCCAGATCAAGGATTTGATCGAGGGCGCCAGGCTGTCAGCCGAAATCACCGACAATGCCGAATGGCGCGCCGCGCGTCCCGCACAGGTCACGGTTGCGGAAAGCGATCTCGTTGCTGAGGTCCGCAAAATTCTCGATGCGCAAGCAGCGGATCGTTCACAATGACCGGCACGACATCGCGTTTCCCTTCGCTCCTTGTGGGAGAAGGTGGCCGAGCGCAGCGAGGTCGGATGAGGGGTGATAGCTTGAGCGCCACCCTTGTGGGTGAGAGCGCCAGCAGGCAAAAGCGGGGTCTGTCTCTGAAGGCGGCCACATGACATCGCGTCCTGCCATCGCCTTCGATATTGCAAACCTGTTCGCCGAGCGTGGCGCAACGCCGGTCGATGTCTCGGTGCTGCAACCGGCTGATCCATTTCTCGATATGGCGGGCGAGGATTTGCGCCGCCGCATTTTCCTCACAGAAAGCGAAACCGGCGTCACTTTGTGCCTGCGCCCGGAATTTACCATTCCCGTCTGTCTCGATCACATTGCCTCGCAGGCCGGAACGCCGCGCCGCTATGCCTATCTTGGCGAGGTTTTCCGTCAGCGGCGCGAAGGCGCCAACGAGTTTTTCCAAGCCGGTATCGAGGATTTGGGCAATAGTGATCTGGCACGCGCAGATGCGCGCAGCATTGCCGACGCCCATGCCCTGCTTGCACTGGCTTTGCCAGATCAAACGCTTCGTATAACGCTTGGCGATCAGGCGGTGTTCGAGGCAGTGCTGGCGGCGCTCGGCCTGCCACGCGGTTGGCGCATGCGTCTGGCCCGCGCCTTTGGCTCGCAGGCAAAGCTGGAAGCAGCCCTTGCCGATCTCGCCAATCCACCGCGCAATGGCCAACTCACCGCTCCTGTCGCTATGCTGGCGGCAGATGGCGATGCCGATGGCCTTGCAAAAAAGATTGCCGAAGGCATGGAGGAGGCTGGCCTTTCCGCTTCATCTGGCCGCTCGGCTTCAGATATTGCCCGCCGTTTGATCGAGAAGACGCAACTGCGCAGCGTGCGCTTGTCGAACGAGGCGTTTGGCGCGTTGAAAGCCTTTCTTGCCATCGACGTTCCGTTGCTGGAAGCCGCACCCGCATTGGAGCAATTTGCCAGCACGGCTAACCTGTTGCTGGGCGATGCGCTGGACAATTTTACCGCTCGTGTTGCGGCAATTACCGAACATGGACTCGATGTCGATGCCATCCGCTACGACGCAGCCTTTGGGCGGCCGCTCGATTACTATACCGGGCTTGTCTTCGAGATCGCCGCGCAGGCGGACACACCGGTGCTTGTCGGCGGGGGCCGCTATGACCGGCTGTTGACTTTGCTTGGAGCAAAGACACCAATTCCCGGTGTCGGCTTTTCGGTCTGGCTGGATCGCGTCGAAGCCCTGCGTGGGGTGGGACAATGAGCGTCACACTGGCAATTCCCTCAAAAGGCCGTTTGAAAGAGCAGACGCTTGAGGTGATGGCGGCGGCTGGCCTTGCCGTGAGCTTGCCCGACGATAGTCGCCAATATCGCGCCCGCGTTGATGGCCGTGACGATATCGAAGTGGCGTTTTTGTCAGCCTCCGAAATTTCCGGTGAAATCGGTCAAGGGTCGGTCGATCTTGGCGTCACGGGCGAGGATCTGGTTCTGCGAAAACCTTGCCGAGTGGGAACAGCGCGCCGAGATCGTCGCGCGCCTCGGTTTCGGCCACGCCGATGTGGTGGTGGCGGTTCCCGATATCTGGCTCGATGTCGATGCCATGGCCGATCTTGACGATGTCGCCGCCGATTTCCGCCATCGCCACGGCAGGCGTATGCGCATTGCCACCAAATATTGGCGGCTCACGCAACAATTCTTCTCCGGCAAGCATGGCATTCAGGTTTACCGCATTGTCGAAAGCCTTGGCGCGACGGAAGGTGCCCCGGCGGCTGGACTGGCTGATATGATCGTCGACATCACATCGACCGGCTCGACGCTGCGCGCCAACCGCCTCAAGATACTTGGCGACGGCATCATCCTGCGCTCGCAGGCTTGCCTTGTGGCTTCGCGAAAAGAACGCACCGCCACCGATCAAGCATTAATGCAAGACATCGCCAAAAGGGTAGGCGCTGCGCTGGCACGCTGATAGTGTTGTCAGTGTGGGGTTGGCCGAGAACTGCGGAACTGGCTGGCTCTTTATGGAATTGCGCAGGAGACGACCATGCCAATCAATCTCGATGAATTGAAGAACGCGACCTATCTGCGTGAAGCCAAAGGCGTGTTCATCGCTCCCACTGACGGCAAGGCGCATGTCTCGGGTGAGCGCGGCATGGCGCTTCTGGACAAGACCATTCCGGCCCTTTTTGCAGAAACCGCGCGCCTTTACGGCTCCGATGAAGCAGCGATCTTCGTTGGACAGGACAAGCGGTTTTCCTGGGAGGAACTGGCTGAGACCATCGATGCTTTCGCCGCCGGTCTGTTGTCGCTGGGGCTGGAGAAGGGGGAACGCATCGGCATCTGGTCGCCCAATCGCTGGGAATGGCTGGTTACGCAATTCGCCACTGCCCGCATTGGCCTCATCCTCGTCAACATCAACCCTGCCTACCGCCTTTCGGAACTGGAATATGCGCTCAACAAGGTCGGCTGTGCGGCACTCGTTACCGCCACGCAGTTCAAGACTTCCGACTATCTGGCCATGTTGCAGACACTTGCCCCGGAACTGGAAACTGCAGAACCGGGAAAATTGCAGGCCGCGAAATTTCCCTCATTGAAATCCGTTATCCGCATGGGTGAGGGGACGTCGCCCGGCATGTATAATTTTGCCGATGTCATGGCTATGGGCGGGCGCAATGAGCATGATCGTCTCGATGCCATTTCCGAGAGCCTCAAGCCGGATGATGCCATCAACATCCAGTTCACCTCAGGCACAACCGGCGCGCCAAAAGGTGCGACGCTCACCCACAACAACATCGTCAATAATGGCAATTTCGTCACCGCTGCAATCAGCTTGAGCGCTGAGGATCGTCTGTGCATCCCGGTGCCGCTTTATCATTGCTTCGGCATGTCGATGGGCACGATGGGCTGCGTTACCAAAGGCGCGACCATGATCTTCCCCGGTGAAGGGTTCGATGCAGGCGCAACGCTTGGCGCGCTTGCCAGCGAGCGTTGCACCGGCCTTTATGGTGTGCCCACCATGTTTGTTGCCATGCTCGATCATCCGGATTTTACCTCCTTCGATCTTTCCTCGCTGCGCACCGGCATCATGGCTGGTTCGCCATGCCCGATAGAGGTCATGAAGAAGGTTGTTTCGCTGATGCACATGTCCGAAGTGACCATCGCTTACGGCATGACCGAAACCAGCCCCGTCTCGTTCCAGAGCAGCGTCAGCGATCCGCTGGAAAGACGTGTCTCGACGGTCGGGCGCATCCAGCCGCATGTTGAGGTCAAGATCATCGATGCCAATGGCCAGACAGCCGCCATTGATGAAAGTGGTGAACTTTGTACGCGCGGCTATTCGGTGATGAAAGGCTATTGGCAGGACAAGGAAAAAACCAGCGAGGCCATCGACCCCGAGGGCTGGATGCACACTGGCGATCTCGCGACAATCGACGCCGAGGGCTATTGCAACATCGTCGGGCGGGTGAAGGACATGATCATCCGGGGTGGCGAAAACGTCTATCCACGCGAAGTCGAGGAGTTTTTATACAAGCACCCGAAGATCAAGGAAGTTCAGGTCTTCGGCGTCCCCGATCCGAAATATGGCGAGGAACTTGCGGCCTGGATTGTGACCTATCCGGATCAGATCTTGAGCGCCGAAGATGTCATGGCGTTTTGCATGGGCCAGATCGCACACTACAAGGTGCCGCGTTATGTCCGCTTCCACGATAGCCTGCCAATGACGGTGACCGGCAAGCCGCAGAAGTTCATCATGCGCAACGCCATGATTGAGGAATTGGGGCTGGCAACGGCAAAAACGGCCTGAAAATCATTCATTTTGGCGGAAAAAAGGGCCCGGAAGGGCCCTTTTTGCTGGAAATTTGCAGAAAAAGACGAGAAAAACTCAGTCTTTCTCGAAAATATTGGTCTTGGCGACTAGTCCGGCAATCGCCCCGCCGATCATCGGCGCGACGATGTAAACCCAAAGCTGGCTCATGGCGAGACTGCCTGAAAACAGGGCCGGCGCGATGGAACGCGCCGGATTGAGCGAGTTTCCCGAAACCGGGATGAAGGCGAAATGCAGCGCCGCCAGTGTCAGGCCGATCACCAGTCCGGCAAAGGCCGTCGTATGCTTGGCGCTTGTCACACCAAGGATGACGATGACAAAGGTGAAGGTCGCGATGACCTCGGTCAGGAACGCCGACGATGCCCCATAGATTGCGGGGTCCCAGCCGTTCGGCCCAAAACCGGTGTTATGGCCGCCAACCTGACCGGCAACGATGACCATCAATGCCAGCGATGCAATGATCGCGCCAATGATTTGCGCGATCCAGTAGGGGATCACGTCCTTGGCCGGCATGCGCCCTGCCAGAAATACGCCAAGCGTCACCGCTGGGTTGAGATGTGCCCCCGATATCGGTCCAATCGCATAGGCTGCCGCAATCAGGCCGATGCCGAATGCCAGGCCGATGCCGAGTTGCCCAAGTGGCAATGCATCACCGAAGCCGCCGGTCACAATTGTGGCTGTGCCGATAAACACCAGAAGAAACGTGCCGAGTACCTCGGCCATGAAAGTCTTCATTGCTCATCCCCTCAAAAATGAACGTCTCGCCGCAATTGCGCCGCGAATCACCGGCGGAGAATATTCACAAGCCATGACATTGAAAAGCTGTAACGTTTGTCGCGGCGGCTGTGCTTGTGCATATCCGCCTGGCACTTTAGAGCAGGGCCACGATCAATGAATGGTAGGACCGATGCGACTGGGTGGACGACTGGCTGCGGCCATCGAAGTGCTGGAAGATATTCACCGGCGTCATCGGCCGGTGGCTGCTGCGCTGAAGGACTGGGGTTTGTCGCACCGTTTTGCCGGTGGTGGCGATCGTGCCGCGATTGGCAATATCGTCTATGACGCCTTGCGCCGTAAACGCTCTGCCGGGTGGCTTCTGGATGGCGATACGCCGCGTGCCATTGGCTTCGGCGCTGTGTTGCTGGAAGGCAACCAGAGTGCCGAATCGCTGAATGCGGCGCTTGACGGCGACAAGTTCGCGCCCGCGCCTCTGGACATTTCGGAACTGAAGACAATTTCTGGAAGGCAGCTCGCCAACGCCCCATCGATTGTACGGGCAGATTGTCCCGATTGGTGCGCGCCGCTGATTGAGGCGGCTTTCGGTGAAAGCTGGGTCGAGGAGGCCGCAGCACTCGCGGCTCGCCCACCACTCGACATGAGAGCCAACACCTTGAAGGCAGGTCGCAGCAAGGTGCTGGAAGAACTGGCCGAGACTGGCGCACACACGGCCACCCTTGCCAAGCAGGGCATTCGAATAGCACCCATCGAAGGCAATGGCAGGCATCCCAATGTGCAGGTAGAGCCTGCTTTCCAGAAGGGCTGGTTTGAAGTTCAGGACGAAGGCTCACAGATCGTCTCGGAACTCGCCGGCGCACGAACCGGCATGCAGGTTCTCGATTTTGCGCCGGTGCTGGCGGTAAAACGCTCGCTTTGTCGGCGGCCATGGAAAATCACGGTCAGATTTTTGCCTATGACGCTGAAAAGGCGCGGCTTGCACCGATATTCGATCGCATACGCCGTGCTGAAAACCGCAATATTCAGGTTGTCGCACGCTCTGGCGATCTTGCCCCGCTCGAAGGACAGATGGACATTGCGCTGGTAGATGCCCCGTGCACCGGCAGCGGAACGTGGCGGCGCAGACCCGACGCCAAATGGCGGCTGACACGCCACCAACTCGATGCGCGCAAGGCGGAGCAAGCGGCAATTCTCGACACGGCCAAAAGGTTCACGAAACCGGGCGGCTTGCTGACCTACATCACATGCTCTGTTTTTGATGAGGAAAACAGTGAGCAGATTGCAGCATTTTGCGGCAGAAACCCCGATTTCATGCCGATGGATCATCGTGAACTGTGGAATGCTCACTTTCCAGGCCATGAGGCAGTAGTGCGCTTTGGCGATGCGGCAGGGATTTCGCTGTCGCCTGCCCGCAGTGGAACCGATGGCTTCTATTTTTGCGCTCTGCGGCGAATGGTCTAAAGAACGCATCTCTGCATTTCTGTGGAAAACCAGCGCTGGCCGAACGTTGCGATTGTTCCTATGTTCGCCACCCTTCCCATCAGACTGGAACCGGCATGACGACTGACATCAAGCGCATTGCGGCACTTATTTCGTCAGAAATTGACGCTCGGCCCGAACAGGCCACCGCTGCGATCACATTGCTGGACGAAGGCGCAACCGTGCCGTTTGTCGCCCGTTATCGCAAGGAAGCAACGGGTGGGCTGGACGACACGCAGCTTCGCTCGCTGGCTGAGCGCCTTTCATACTTGCGCGAACTTGATGCAAGACGCGACACCATCCTCGGCTCCATACGTGAACAGGGCAAGTTAACCGCCGATCTTGAGGCCCGGATTGCCAATGTGGCGACCAAGGCGGAACTGGAAGATATCTATCTGCCTTACAAGGTAAAGCGGCGCACCAAGGCCGAAATTGCCCGCGAGCGCGGGCTCGGGCCCTTGGCCGAGGCGATACTTGCCGAGCGCTCGTCGGTGCCAGCAGACATGGCGCTTGGCTATCTGAACGAGGAAATCGTCGATGCAAAGGCCGCCCTTGAAGGGGCGCGCGATATTCTGGCCGAGCAGTTTGCCGAAAACGCCGGTCTGGTTGGGAAATTGCGAAATTACATGAAGGAACGCGCCTTTTTGCGCGCCCGCGTGGTCGATGGAAAGCAGGAAGCAGGCGCGAAATTTGCCGATTATTTCGACCATGTCGAACGCTGGGCAGGCGCGCCGAGCCACCGGGCGCTGGCCATGCTGCGAGGGCGCAACGAGGATGTCTTGTCGCTCGAAATCGAGATCGATACCGATGACGCATCGCCGGTCAAGCCGGTTGAGCGCATGATTGCCGACACCTACGAAATTGGCCGGCAATTACCCGGCGATCAATGGTTGATGACGGTGGTCGGTTGGACGTGGCGGGTCAAGCTGTCGCTGCATCTGACGCTCGATCTGATGCGAGATTTGCGCGAGCGCGCCGAAGAAGGCGCAATACAGGTTTTCGGACGCAATTTGAAAGACCTGTTGCTGGCCGCACCGGCCGGGTCGCGCTCGACAATGGGTCTCGATCCGGGCATTCGCACCGGCGTCAAGGTCGCAGTAGTGGATGGCACTGGCAAGCTCGTCGAGGCAGCAACGGTCTATCCGTTCCCCCGAAGAACGATGTGCGTGGCACACTATTGGAGTTGACAGGTCTTGTGCGCAGGCACGCCGTCGAACTGATTGCCATCGGCAACGGCACCGGCAGCCGCGAAACCGAGAAACTGGTGGCCGAAATGCTGTCAGGGTTGGCATCGGACAAAGCCGCGCCAAAGCCGCTGAAGGTCATCGTGAGCGAGGCCGGCGCTTCGGTCTATTCGGCGTCGCAAGCAGGTGCGGCGGAATTTCCCGATCTCGATGTATCATTGCGAGGTGCCGTGTCGATTGCGCGCCGCTTGCAAGATCCTCTGGCGGAACTCGTCAAGATCGAGCCAAAGGCCATTGGCGTTGGCCAGTATCAGCATGACGTTGATCAGCATCGGTTGGGGCGCGCCTTGGAGACGGTTGTCGAGGACGCCGTCAATGCTGTCGGTGTCGATCTCAACACCGCGTCGGCTTCGCTTCTCGCGCGCGTGTCGGGCCTTGGCGGCTCATTGGCCGAAGCGATCATTGTCCACCGCGACGCCAACGGCCCGTTTTCGGCGCGCCGCGATCTCCTGAAGGTGGCACGCCTTGGCCCGCGCGCCTTTGAGCAGTGTGCCGGGTTCCTGCGCATTCGCGATGGCAGGGAACCGCTTGATGCCTCGGCAGTGCACCCTGAAGCCTATGACGTGGCCAAGAAAATCGTCGCCGCTTGCGGGCGCGACGTGCGTTCGCTGATGAGCGATAGCGCAGCATTGAAGGGATTGGACCCGCGTGTATTTGTCGATGAGCGTTTCGGCTTGCCGACGGTGCGCGACATTATTGCGGAACTGGAAAAGCCGGGGCGCGATCCGCGTCCGGGTTTCAAGACCGCGACCTTTGCCGATGGCGTTGATGACATGAAGGATTTGAAGCCAGGTATGCTTCTGGAAGGCACAGTCACCAATGTCGCGGCCTTCGGCGCATTTGTCGATATCGGCGTGCATCAGGATGGCTTGGTGCACGTTTCGCAGCTTGCCGACCGCTTCGTCAAAGACCCTCACGAAATTGTGAAAGCTGGCGACGTTGTCAAAGTACGGGTCGTTGATGTGGACATAAAGCGCAAGCGCATCGGCCTGACCATGCGCAAGGATGGTGGCGGCGCCGTGCAAGCAAAGCCGCCGCGCGATGCAAAACCGCAGCGCAGCCCGACACCCCGGCCGCCACAGCGAGGCAATGGCGAGCCGGACAAGGGACAAGGCGCTTTTGGTGCGGCACTCGCCGAAGCGTTCAAGCGCAAATGACGGCAACTTGAGAGAGCCTGACGAACACAAAGTCGCTGCACAATTTTCCTGGAATTGCTTGAAGCATATCGAAGAAGGGGTAGGAATTGGTGCTCCACTATGAGTAGCATTCCAGTTCAATCGACAACGCACAGGAAATGAAGATGCAAATCGGAATGATGGGACTGGGCCGGATGGGCGCCAACATGGTTCGACGCCTGTTGCAGGGTGGCCATGAATGCGTCGTCTATGACATTAATCCCGAAGCCGTCTCTGCACTGGTGAAGGAGGGGGCCATCGGCGCGGCCTCGATGCAGGAATTCGTCGGCAAGCTGGCCAAACCACGATGTGCGTGGCTCATGCTGCCAGCCGCCATTACGGTCAAGATCGCCGATCAGGTTGCAGAACTGATGGAAGCGGGTGACATCATCATTGATGGCGGCAATTCCAACTACCGCGATGCGGTCGATCAGGCGGTAAAGCTCGCGCCCAAAGGGTTGAATTATGTGGATGTCGGCACAAGCGGCGGGGTCTGGGGGCTCGATAGAGGCTATTGCCTGATGATCGGCGGACCGGACGAGGCAGTGCGCCATCTCGATACGATTTTCGCGACATTGGCACCTAGCGGCAATTCGGATGCCGCTGCTGCTGAGAAAACAACGAGCACTGCGCCACAGGGTTATCTGCATTGCGGGCAAAGCGGGGCCGGGCATTTTGTCAAAATGGTGCATAACGGCATCGAATACGGCGTTATGGCGGCCTATGCGGAAGGCATCAATATTCTGAAAGCCGCGAATGCGGGGACGCGCGAACGTTCGGCTGACGCCGAGACCAGCCCGCTTTCGGACCCGCAATATTACCAGTTCGACATCGACCTGCCGCAGGTTACGGAAGTGTGGCGTCATGGCAGCGTCATTGGTTCATGGCTGCTCGACCTGACTGCTGGTGCATTGAAGTCCGATCCGGATTTGGCGAAATTTGGCGGACGGGTATCTGATTCCGGCGAAGGACGCTGGACCCTGAAGGCGGCGATTGAGACTGGCGTGCCCGCGCCCGTCTTGTCGTCGGCGCTGTTTGATCGTTTTTCTTCGCAAGGCGAGTCGGAATTTGCCGACAAACTGCTTTCGGCCATGCGCTATGCCTTTGGCGGTCATATCGAGAAGCCGAAATCGGATTCTTGAATGCTTCCGGGGGAAAAATGATGACGCAGGATCGATCAGACGTTTTGGTGCTGTTCGGGGCGACTGGCGATCTCGCACACAAGAAGATTTTCCCGGCCCTTTACGCAATGGTTGCGCGCGGCTCGCTGAGCGAACCGGTCATCGGCGTTGCGTTGGAAAAGTGGGACGCTGCCAAACTCGCAGAGCGGGCGCGCGACGGCATCGAACAAGCCTTGGGCAAGGTCGATGAGGCGGTTTTCAGGAAACTGGCCGGATTGCTGCGCTATGTCAGTGGCGATTACCGCGACCAGGCGACATTCGATGCGTTGAAAGAGGCGCTCGAAGATTACCGTCACCCGCTTTATTATCTGGCCGTGCCGCCCTCGATGTTCGAGCCGGTCGTGCAAGGTCTGGAGCAATCCGGCGGCGCTGGCACCGCTCGCTTGATGGTGGAAAAGCCGTTCGGACGTGATCTTCAGTCTGCCCGGTGGCTGAACCGCGTCTTGCATATCGTCTTCGACGAACAGGCGATTTTCCGCATCGACCATTATCTCGGCAAGGAAGCAATCCAAAACCTGCTTTATTTCCGCTTTGCCAACTCGTTTCTGGAGCCGATCTGGAACCGCAATTTCATCGAGAGCGTGCAGATCACCATGGCCGAGGATTTCGGCGTCGCGGGGCGCGGCAAGTTCTATGACGAGGTCGGTTGCATTCGCGATGTGATCCAGAATCACCTGCTCAACATCCTGTTGCTTCTGGCCATGGAACCGCCCGCCGGAAAATCGGCTGATGAACTGATTGATGAGAAGGTGCAGGTGTTGAAGGCGATCCGCACGCTGACCACCGATGATGTGGTGCGTGGTCAGTTTGCCGGCTATCTGAAGGAGCCGGGGGTTGCCTCGAACTCGACGCGCGAGACCTTTGCTGCGGTGCGGTTTTATGTCGATACATGGCGCTGGCAGGGCGTTCCGTTTTTCATTCGCGCGGGCAAGAACCTGCCCGCCCACGCAACCGAGGTCGTGGTGCGTCTCAAGCGTCCCCCGTTGAATGTTTTCGATGAAATCAGCGATAACGACGCCAATTATGTGCGCTTCCGCATCACCCCTGAAGTGTCGATAGGGATCGGCGCGCGGCGCAAGTCTGCTGGCGATGAGATGGTCGGCGAGCAGGTGGAACTCGCCGCCGTCGATGACGATTCCGACACTATGGAACCATACGAGAGGCTGATCGGCGATGCCATGAATGGCGACGTGCGCCTTTTCACCCGTCAGGACGCCAGCGAAATTGCATGGCGCATTGTCGGCCCGGTGCTCGACAATACGGCCCAGCCACACACTTATAAACCCGGTAGCTGGGGGCCGACCGATGCGATGTCAGGTTTTGGACCACCGAGCGGCTGGATTGATCCGGTCAAATGAAGCCCGTTTCGGCTGCCTCGGCGTTGAAGTTTTCCTGCCTCAGAACCTGTCGCGCAGCGCGTACCAATTGAGTGCCAGAAACAATAACGGCGTGCGTAAACGCCTGCCGCCGGGAAATGACGGTATTTTCAGGTCTTCGATCAGTTTCAGCCGGTCGCGGTTGCCGGCCACCGTTTCGGCATAAAGTTTGCCGACGAAATTCGACAGCATGACGCCGTGTCCGGAATAGCCACCGGCTGAAATCACATTTGGCATGACCTCGCGAACGAATGGCTTGCGCGGCAGGGTAATGCCGACATAGCCGCCCCAGCCATGCGTGATCTCGACATCCTTCAGCGCCGGATAAAGCTCTGCGATCTGCTTGCGGATATGGATATGAATGTCTTTTGGATCGTTGACGCCGTAAATTTCGCGCCCGCCAAACAAAAGGCGTCCGTCTTTCGTCTTGCGGAAATAGCGCACCACAAAGCGCGAATCGTCGACCGATTCACCGCCCGGTAGAACATTCAGCTCCGCATCGAGCGGAACCGTCGCGCCGATGAATGAGCCGATCGGCATGATATGAGCCGCGCTGACCGGCTCCAGCGTTGCGCCATAGGCGTTAACCGCAACGAGGCATTTTTCAGCCGTGATCACACCCTTTGGCGTCGTCACGCGAACCTTGCCGCTGACCGACTCGATGCGGGTGGATGGCGTATTCTCGAACAGTTGGGCTCCGGCTTCAGCGGCAACGCGTGCCGTGCCGATCACCAGCTTGAGCGGATGGATATGGCCGGTGGCCGTATCGCGCGTACCGCCGAAATAGCGGGTTGAGCCAAGCCGTTCAGCCGTCTCTTTGGCGTCCATGAAGGAAATATGCGGGTAGGCGAAGCGGCTGGCCATGATCTCGGCGTGCGCCTTGTAGTCGTCAACGAAGCGCTTCTTGTGCGCAACCGACATTTGGCCGGGCACGAAGTCGATGTCGATCTTGTTGGCGTTGGCAAACTCCAGAAGCTGGGCCTTGGCATCTTCGGCCAGATCGAACAGCGCCTTGGCGCGTGTCAGGCCGTATTCGCCTTCCATCTCTTCCGCCCAGGCACGCTGGCCGGTACCGAGTTGGCCGCCATTGCGGCCCGACGCTCCGTCGCCAAAGCGATGTGCCTCGATCAAGACGACATTTACCCCCGCCTTGGCGAGATGGGCGGCAGCCGACAAGCCGGTGAAGCCCCCGCCAATGATGACAACATCAGCCTGGCGGTCACCGTCAAGCACCGGGTAATCGGGACGAGGCCCCGAACTGTCTTCATACCACGAGCGGCCGGGAGAAACGGGCGATTGGTAGCTCATGATGTCAGACGTTCAAGAGCAGGTATTCCCGCTCCCAAGGGCTGATGACCTCCATGAAGGTTTCAAACTCTGCCCGCTTGATGGCAGCATAGGTCGAAGTGAAGGTCTTGCCGAGCATTTCGCTTAATGCCGCGTCGCCCTCGAACAGATCGACGGCTTCGAGCAACCCGCGTGGCAGGTCGATCTCATCCTCGTTGGCCGTGGTGCGCATCGGCGATTCAGCCTTGACCTTGCTGTTCAGGCCGACCAGGCCGCAGGCCAGCGAGGCAGCCAGCGCCAGATAAGGATTTGCATCCGACGATGGAATGCGGTTTTCGACGCGTCGCGCACCGGGGTCCGAGCGGGGAACGCGAAACGCCGTTGTGCGATTGTCATAGCCCCATTTGTTGTTGACGGGAGCCGAGGCGGCTTGTGTCAAACGGCGGTAGGAATTGACGTAAGGCGCGAAAATCGCCAGCGCATTCGGCACATGTTTTTGCATGCCGCCGATAAAATGGAAGAACGCGTCTGTCTCCGTGCCGTCTTCGTTCGAAAAAATGTTCTTGCCGGTTTTCTTGTTGATGATCGACTGATGGATATGCATCGCCGACCCCGGTTGACCCTGAATTGGCTTGGCCATGAAGGTGGCGTAAATGTCGTGTTTAAGCGCCGCCTCGCGGATCGTGCGCTTGAACATGAACACCTGATCGGCCAGTTCGACAGGATCGCCGTGACGCAGATTGATCTCGAGTTGGCCAGCACCCTCCTCATGGATCAGCGTGTCGATCTCCAAACCCTGATTTTCGGAAAAATGATAGATGTCGTCGATCAGTTCGTCGAATTCGTTGACGCCGGCAATCGAATAGCCGGCCCCGCCGCCGATGGCACGGCCGGAGCGCCCGACGGGCGGCGTCAGCGGATAATCCGGGTCGGGGTTCTTGTGGACGAGGTAGAACTCTATCTCGGGTGCCACCACGGGCTTTAGCCCGCGCTTGTCATAGGCGGCGACAACACGTTTGAGCACGTTGCGCGGCGTGAACTCGACCGAACGGCCATCTTGATGCACGAGGTCGCAGATGACGGCGGCGGTCGGGTCGTCTTCCCACGGCACGACGGTCAGCGTCGACAGGTCCGGCATCAGCTTGAGGTCGCCATCGTCTTCAGGATAGACGAAACCATTGCCATTTTCCGGGTAGCCGCCGGAAATCGTTGCCATGAATACGGCAGAAGGCAGCGCCAGCGACGTGTTGGAGGTGAATTTGCTGGACGGCATCATCTTGCCGCGCGCCACCCCCGCCTGATCGGGCGTAATGCATTCGATGTCTTCAATGCCGCGCCATTCAAGCCAACTGGCAGCTTCCTTCCAACTTTTCACACCGCGTCGGTTTTTGACGAATGCTGGAATACGGGTTCGCTTGGGGCGGACGTCCTTTTTGGCGGGCGGCATCAATCACCAGTCTTGGTTGCAATGTCGAGATTATGCCGTTTCATTTGGCGGAAGGGAAGGGCTGGACCAAGCGATTGATAAACGGGGCATGAAGCCGGACTGACACCAATATGTTGGTGTAGCTATTCTTCATCCGTCGACTATGTTCAGTGCGAGTTTGAGAGGATACGCAGTATGGATGGATACCGGGGCGGTTGCCTTTGCGGCGGCGTACGAATTGAAGCTTCAGGCTCCCCAAACAGGGTCGGCATTTGTCACTGCCTCGACTGCCGCAAGCATCATGGGGCTCTTTTTTATGCTGCCGCGATATTTCCCGACGATGCGGTGGCGATCAAAGGCGAGACGCGCGACTACGCCGGTCGGTTTTTCTGCCCTCGCTGCGGTTCGTCCGTTTTCGCACGCACCGGCGGCGAAATTGAAGTGCATCTGGGATCGCTGGATGCTCCTGATCGACTAATGCCAACCTATGAAAGCTGGATCGTTCGCCGCGAGTCATGGTTGCCGGCGTTTCCGCTTGAAAGACGATATGAGAGGGATCGCGATGACGCTGGCCACTGAAGAGTGCACAATGACGTACCCATCAATCCCTGAATCTGTCGCCGAAGTATTTGCGCGCTACCCTGCATCTGTACGGGCGCGGCTCCTGGAAATTCGCAAGCTGATTTTTGCAGTGGCCGCTGAGACCGATGGCGTTGGCCTGCTCACCGAAACGCTCAAATGGGGCGAACCGGCCTATCTCACCGAAGCGAGTAAATCCGGCACAACTATAAGGCTGGGAGTGCCAAGATCGGCACCTGACCAATGCGCGCTATTCTTCAACTGCAAGACGACGCTTGTTGAAACATTCCGCAGCCACTTTTCCAATGATTTCACATTCGAGGGCAACCGAGCGCTTGTGCTGCCCGCCACAGGCCCGTTGCCGAAAGACCTTCTGTCGCTGTGCCTGCGTGCGGCACTGACCTACCATCGCGGCCGAGCCAACTCCCGTTTGGGGCACTGATGCATATCGCGTCTAAAGGGATTCATGCTGGGACTTGAAGCGCGCAACATGAATCTCTTTAAACGCGACGCAGCTTTAGCTGTGATCCCTTGCGGCGCGGACGCTGCTATCCTGTGTTTAGAGGGTATTCTCGCGGGTCGTTGGCTGTTAAAATTTCCCTATGTTGCCGCTTCAAAACAACGCAAATTTTCGCACCGTGATTTGGCGGCGAATTGATCTGGTCGGTATGGATGCATGCCGTATCGATCGGAACGATGACGGCTACGCTATCTCGGGCACGGCAATCTACCTCGCCAATAATTGCCCCGTGAAAATGGAGTATCAAGTGATTTGCGATGCCGAGTGGTGCAGCCACTCAGCCAGATTACGAGGTTGGGTTGGAACCGAGGTCAAATCGCTTGATCTTTTACGATCTTCAGATGGCTCTTGGGCTGTGAATGGGAAGCATATTGAGGGTGTCGATGGTCTTGTGGACATAGACCTCGGCTTCACACCTTCCACCAATACGAATGCCATAAACCGACTGGGGCTTGAGATCGGTGTGTCGGTCGAAATGACGGCGGTTTGGCTTGATGTAGACGACTGGACGTTCAAACCATTGGTGCAGAGCTACCAGCGCCTTTCAAAAACTCTGCTTGGCTACGCGTCACCTTCGCATGACTATCAGGCTGAATTGCAAGTAGATGAGTTTGGAATCATTCAGTCATATCCGCAGCTTTGGGAAGCAATACCTGACGGGAATGGCTGTTTGGCGCTCACTCGTCCGTGACGATGGCATCCAACGCCACGTCGTGGGGCTGGGGGCGGATCGTCTCGATCCTGCTGGTGCCGTAGCCGACACCGATGGCGAATACGGATTGCCGCATTGCTGCAAGTGTTCTGTCGAAAAAGCCGCCGCCATAGCCAAGCCTGTAGTTGCTTGCATCGAAGCCGACGACGGGCGCAATCACGATATCGGGCCGAACCGGTGGGCCACGCGACGGCACGAGAATATCGCCAATGCTGCGTTCCAGCGGGTCGCCCGGCGACCACAAGCGAAATTCGAGCGGCCAGCCTTTGCGAATGGCAACGGGAAGCGCAATGCGTCCGCCACGTTCGATCACCCGGATCGACCAGTTGCGCAGATCGGGTTCACCCCGAACCGGCCAATAGCTGCTGACGATACGTCCACTGATCCTGCTGATGATCCGGTCAAGCCTGGCAGCGATTCGTTCGGCGCTGGCTTGCCGGTCCTGTGAGCTGAGCGCAAGCCGTTCATCTATCAGGCGTTTGCGCTCCGTCGCGCGCCATTGGGCGATGTTTGCCCATTGGTCCATGCCGCACTGCTCTTCGCCGCCTTTAGGCTTCAAATCGTGGCCGGCATGCTCGGGAGATGCAATTCTTCCCGCTGGTCTTCCTGCTGGCCGTTTTGGTTTTTCCTCTGCAGACATCTCACTTGCGCCTTCAAAAGTTTTGCGCGGCTCCACTCTGCGCATCGTCTCCTGCTTGAAAACGGAATACAAACGGAATTAAATGCTGTATTGATGCAAATAAATTGCACTAATGGGAGGCATCTTGGATATTGACCGCGCACGAACCTTTCTGGAGATCGTCCATTCCGGCAGTTTCCTGCGTGCAGCGGATCGGCTCCATGTGACGCAAACCACTGTCAGCGCGCGCATCCGCACGCTGGAAGAAGAGTTGGGACGCCAACTGTTCATTCGCAACCGCAACGGTGCGCATCTGACGCCGGCGGGCAGGGAATTCGAGCGATTTGCCCAGTCATTTGTGCAGATATGGGAGCGCGCGCGCCATCAACTTGCCATCCCGACCGGACGCACAAGCCTTGTGGCGATTGGCGGCGAGCTAAATCTGTGGAACCCGCTTCTGCTCGACTGGCTGGTCTGGATGAAAAAAGCCAAGCCCGAAATCGCCATCCATGCCCATGTCGGTGTTCCAGATCAATTGGTCGAGCAATTGCGAACCGGCGCTATCGACATTGCCGTATTATATGCGCCGAAACTGCTGCCCGGCTTCAAGGTTGAACTGGTGCAAGAAGAACAACTGGTGCTGGTGCGCACAAAGGACAGCGGTGAGGTCGCTTCCAGCGATTATGTCTATGTTGATTGGGGACCAATTTTTGCAGCCCAGCATGGCCCCGGCTCCGCGACATTCGGTGAACCGGACCTGCTTGTCGGTCTTGGGCCACTGGGTTTGAGCTACATTTTACGGGCGGGTGGAACGGGTTATTTCCGAAAAGGCGTGGTCGCGCCCTATATCGAAGCTGGCAAACTGGAGGTGGTCGACGGAGCGCCTGAGTTCACCTATCCGGCCTATGCCATCTATCCGGAGGCAAGCGAATCGCGCCCGGACGTTCAAGACGCCCTGGTCGGTCTGAAACATGTGGTGGATGAGTCAGGCAAATAGATGCTGGAGAGAGCGCAGCGTTGCTTGGCCCAAGCCTATCGGCCATCCCCGACGCTTTCACGCGCGGCGAGCAACGTCGTTATGACGAGGTCCCGCCCGGCTCTGTTAATGCCGACGCCGCGCGGCCTGTCGTCTGCCAGGCCAAGCGAAATCAGGCGCTCCGCCAGATCCTTCTCCAGTTCGGGATAGGGGCCGCGATTCATACGCTTGAGTGCCGTTTGCTCGTCTTTTGTCAGGTCGTTCCAGTTCATCTTAGCTTTCTGCCGATATTCATGAGACCCCAGTCTATAGACTACGCGACCGAGTAGCCCAAATCGCTCGTTCACCTTGATAAGGCATCGGGACATTCCGAAAACCGGCAACCACTTTTCGGCCCGATACTCTAGAAAGTCACAAAACCGGGCGCTCGGATGCTCCTTATGCGACGTGATATGGCGATTTTTGAGCGCAAGAATCTTGCATCAAAGGGGCAATAAATTTCGCTTGCTTTATTTTTATACGCAAGCAATTGGTCACGCCAACAGGTTCACTCTCGTAGCATGAACCCGTCCGCTACGAGGTGCAGAAAAGTAGACAGACCGCGCCGCCGACTATGGTGAAATCCGATAAACGGTGTCGCGGCTTCATTGCCGTTTTGAACAATGTGCGGAATGTTGAGGACCGGCGGGCATTGAGGGTAGGGTGGATATGACGACATCTGCGAAACAGGCTTGCGCGCTCTACCTCGGTATCGACACGGGCGGCACGTATACCGATGCCGTGCTTTGGTCGGAAAATACCGGGATCGTTGCCAAGGCAAAGTCGCTCACGACGCGCTATGATCTCGCAAAAGGCATTGCCGGTGCCGTCGATGCCGTTCTTGCACAGGCAGGTGTTCAGCCAAGCGTCATCAAATTGGTCTCGATGTCGACCACGCTTGCTACCAACGCATTGGTAGAAGGCCAAGGGGGCGCGTGGCGCTGGTGATGATCGGGTTCGGGCAAGACGATCTCGCCCGCAACGGCCTTGCTGGCGCACTCGGCACCGATCCGGTGATCTTTTGCACGGGCGGACATGATGTCCATGGCAATGCAACTGATTTGTCGCTTGAGGCGCTGGAAGCCGCCTTGCCTCAATTGGACGAAACCGTATCAGGGGTGGCTGTGGCCGGCTATTTCGCGGTTCGCAATCCCGAACACGAAATCGCGGCGCGTCATCTTATCCGGCAGCGCACACGCCTGCCCGTTACCTGTTCGCACGAACTGACCTCCAAGCTTGGGGGCCGCGCAGGGCATTGACCACGCTGCTGAACGCACGCCTGATTTCAATGATCGACAGGCTTGTCGATGCCACAGCCGGCTTCCTGGAAAAACGGGGGATATCCGCACCCCTGATGGTGGTGCGTGGTGACGGGGCGCTGATAACGGCGGAATTTGCCCGCGCCCGCCCCATCGAAACCATATTGTCGGGCCCTGCTGCCAGCCTTGTTGGTGCGCGCCACATGACCGGGCTGGACAATGCTGTGGTGTCGGATATCGGTGGTACGACTACCGATATTGCCGTGCTCGACAATGGCCGCCTGCGGCTCGATCCGGACGGCGCAACCGTTGGCGGCATGCGCACAATGGTTGAAGCCGTCGCCATGCGCACGTTCGGCCTTGGCGGCGATTCGGAAGTCGCGCTGAAAGACCATTCGCTCACCTCGGCCATTGTTCTCGGGCCGCGGCGGCTGGTGCCATTGTCGCTGGCAGCGGTCGAGCATGGAGACGTTATTGACAAGGCCTTGAACCGGCAATTGCTCAGCACGACCACCAGCCGGCTGGATGGTCGTTTCGCCATGCGAACCGGTGTCCCTGAACGATTGGCATCGGGTTTGTCTGTAACAGAAACGCGCCTCTACAACGATCTGACTTCGGTTCCCGCCGCACTTGACCGGCTGCTTGTCTCGACATCGCAGATAGCGACCCTCAACCGGCTCGTTCGGCGCGGCCTTGCTCATATAATCGGCTTCACCCCGTCTGACGCGGCCCACGCGCTTGGTCGGCAAAACAATTGGAACGCATCCGCCGCACGGCAAGGGGCTGAACTGTTCGCGCGCCGCCGCAACGGACAGGGACAGACCATCGCGCCCGACGCCGATGCATTTTGCGAAATGGTGCTTGCGGCAGTCACCCGGCGCTCGGCTGAGACCATGATTGAGACGGTTTTTGCCGAGGACGGCCTGGCGGCAGATGTGTCGATCAACAATGAGTTGGTGCAACGCGCAATCAACCGGCGAGATGGAATGGTGCGGCTGACAATTGCGCTTGACCGGCCCGTTATCGGACTGGGTGCTTCGGCTTATCTACATTATGCTGGCTTGCCGCCGTTGATCGGCAATGAATGCCGGATTGCCGAAGATGCCGATGTTGCCAATGCGCTCGGTGCGGTGGTTGGTCAGGTGCGGATGTCGGCTGAAGCGCGTGTCAGCCAGCCCGAGATTGGTCTTTTCCGCGTCAATGCCGGGGACAGGCTCGACGATTTCGACACCGAGGAAGAAGCAATGCGCGCGGCGGAAATCCACATTCGCGAGTTGGCGGGCCTTTTGGCGGAGCGCGCCGGAACCGATCAGGCCCGCATCGAGATCGAACGCGATATCAAGGTTGCGACGGTCGAGGGAGAGCGCAGTTTTGTTGAAGCCTTCGTTGTTGCAACGGCAACCGGCAGGCCCCGCGTCGCGAGTTGATGCAGCGTGTCCGTCCGCAGCGCGAGCAGATGGTGAAGTCTACGCACGATTGTGCCCCGAAACGGTCGATTGAACGGCATTTGACGGGGAGTTGAAAAAGGTGGGAACCTTTTCGCGCGGGTTCCATCTAATACTCAAAACGAGGAGTGTTGAAATGACGCCGGTCGTAAAGAGTATGATCCAGGCGACGAAGTCGCCCGACGATACCGAGTTGGTGCGCCGGTCAATTGCGCGCGACGGTGATGCTTTCCGCCTGATCATCAAAACATACAATCAACGCCTTTATCGTCTGGCCAGAGGCATTGTCCGCAATGACAGCGAAGCGGAAGATGTTGTCCAGGAAGGTTATGTTCGCGCCTTCACAAATCTCGAAAAATTTCGTGGCGATTCGTCTCTGGCGACCTGGCTGTCGCGTATTGTCATCAATGAAGCTCTCGGGCGCCTGCGCAAGAAACATCGGACCATGGAAATTCCTGAAGCAAGCAATGAGCGGGTGCAGGCCAACGTCATTCAGTTCCCTGCCAGTGCAAGCAATGAAGATCCAGAGCGGACCATGGCACAAAGGCAGATACTCGACCTTGTTGAAAAAGCGACCGACAATCTCCCCGACATTTACCGCACGGTATTCATTGCGCGCGTGATTGAAGGTTTGAGTATAGAGGAAACTTCCGAATTGCTGGACGTGCGCCCCGAAACCGTCAAGACGCGGCTGCATCGCGCCCGAACTATGGTGCGCAAGGAATTGGATGCGCAAATCGGGCCTGTCCTCATGGACGCGTTTCCGTTTGCAGGAAAGCGCTGCGAACGCCTGACCGTCGCCGTGATGAACCGGCTTGGCCTGAAGTGAGATATTGCCCGCCCGATTGCAGCGCATCGGCAATTATTCGGGAACATATCGGCATCTCGCGTATCAAATAGCAGACGGGTCAATCACGCAGCAGCATTGCATCCGTCTGAAGCATCGGACCGAAAAGTGGTTGCCGGTTTTCATAATGCCCAGATGCTCGATCAAAGTGATGGAGCGGCCTTTGTGCGTTCAGTTGGACGCATGCGCTTTAGACAAGGACAGGAAATACGATGCTGAAACAATCCTCGCTCATGATTGCAGCCTTGGCGCTGCTCATCTCAAGCACGGCGGTAAACGCCGAAACCATCAAGGTTACGATCAACAAACTCGTCTTTTCACCGTTGGACATTCAGGCAAAGGTTGGCGATACGATTGAGTGGGTCAACAATGATGTTTTTGCCCATACCGCCACCGTCAAAGGCGCTTGGGAAGTGATGCTGCCACCCAAGAAATCGGGCAGTTACGTCGTCAAGGAAGCCGGAACTATCGATTATTACTGCCGCTTTCATCCAAACATGAAGGGACGCATTACCGTATCCGACTAACGAGATCGGGTTCGCCGTTACGCCTGTTTGCTAACGGCCGTCAGTACCTGCTGGCTGTAAACCGGCCGTTGACCCGGTGCAGACAGCTTGAAAGAGCCACGCGTCCATTGCGACGCGGGGCAGGCGATGGGAAATCTTCGAAAGCCGCCGCAGGTTGGTTTCCCACAGGTGCGCCGTACCCCCTTCACGGTGCACCTCCTCGCCGCCTTTAAAGCAATTCCAGGAAAAGTGTGTAGCGGTTTTCCGCCCGGAATTGCGTAAGAGAAAGCATTCAATTCCAGGAAAAGTGTGTAGCGGTTTTCCGGCAACAATGACGAATAATCCTAGCGCCCTGTTGCCGCGATATGCAGGTTTGTGTCCTGTTACCGCGCTGTGTGCGAGAGAATTCACCGATTTTTCATGAGCGCGCGAAAAAAGTTTGCAGAATTATTTGCACGTTTGAACCACGAATCCGCGTCCGCCTAGAAGGAACGATTTGCCACCGGGTCGCCTGTTAGGATGCGCATTCCAAGAAAAGTTTCCAGCAATTTTCTTGTGGCTTATCAGCAATATCATTCATTTGTGCCGACGCGAATGGCACGGCAAATGTGACCTTGGCAGTCTTGAAAAATGCCTTGATTACAGTGGCTTCCGCCGTCGCCGAACGCCTTTTCTTGAGCGCGCGGGTGCACCGCTTTTGTTTGCCCAGGGAGCAATCCATGACCGTACACGAGTTTCCCGGACCGGGCCTTTCGGCCGAACAATGGGAGCGATTGAACACTTTGGCGGTATCGCTGAAGCCGGGTCAGGCTCTTTGGCTTAGCGGCTATTTTGCCGGCATTGAACACAGCGCCCGCGCGCTTGGCGATACTGCCGGTTTTACCCTTCCCCAGCCCCGATTGCCGCCTCAAGCTGCGCGTGGCGGAGACGTGCGCGCAATCACCATCCTTTATGGCAGCGAAACCGGCAACAGCACAGACGTCGCCAAATTGTTGAACGAGGCGCTGGGCAAGAGCGGAGCCAAGGCAACTCTGGTCGATATGGCCGACTACAAGCCTCGCAAGCTGAAGGACGAGCAGGATCTTATGATCGTCACCAGCACGCATGGTGAAGGTGAGCCGCCTTTGTCGGCACTTGGGTTCTTCGAATTCGTCGAGGGCCGCAAGGCCCCCGGCTCGAAGGTTTGCGCTACACCGTGCTGGCGCTTGGCGATTCCACATACGAGCATTTTTGCGGCGCCGGAAAGAGGCTCGACCAAAGGCTGGCCGAGCTTGGGGCGAGCCGTCTTCACGAGCGCGTGGATTGCGACGTCGATTATGATGAGCCGGCGTCAAGCTGGATTGCCAAGGCGGTAGCTTCCGTTTCGGAATTGACCGGGCAGGCAAAGACCGCAGCATCTGTCGCGACATCGGGTGCAAGTGAAGCGCCCGCATATGACAAGCGCGCTCCTTTTACCGCTACTGTCATCGACAATGTGGCGCTGACCGGGCGCGGCTCGAGCAAGGAGACACGCCATATCGAATTGTCGTTGGCGGGATCGGGCTTGAGTTTTGAGCCGGGTGATGCGCTGGGCGTCGTGCCGTGCAACGAGCCTGCCTTGGTCGAATCCTTGTTGGGCGAATTGTCACTTACAAGCGATGCGCCGTTAACGCTTAAAGGTGAGCAGAAGACGCTTGGCAAGGCGCTGTCCGAAACGCTGGAGATCACCGCGGCAACACCGCGCTTCATTGACAATTGGGCCGAGTTGAGTGGTGCAAAAGAGCTTCAGGATTTACGTGGAGACAACGCATTCGAGGCCCGCGCCGCCTTCCTTCGAGCCAATCACGTGATCGATATTGTAAGGCGGTTTCCTGTTGGCGGCATCGATGCCTCGGTGTTCGCGGCCGGCTTGCGGCCCTTGCAGCCCAGACTTTATTCCATAGCATCCAGCCTTTCGCTGGCTCCCGACGAAGTACATGTGACCGTCAGCACGGTGCGTTATGATTTGAACGGCGAGCCAAGGTCTGGCGTGGCTTCGGGGCAATTTTCCAACCGTGCGCAACCGGACACCGCATTGCCTGTCTATGTTCAGGCAAATCCGCATTTTCGCCTGCCCAAGAATGACGCGCCGATCATCATGATCGGGGCTGGCACCGGTGTCGCTCCTTACCGCGCATTCTTGCAGGAGCGCGAGGCAACGGAAGCGGCGGGCAAATCATGGCTGTTCTTCGGCGAGCGCAATTTCGATAGCGATTTTCTTTATCAGACCGAATGGCAGGATCACCTGAAAGAAGGGACCCTGACCCGCATGAATGTCGCCTTTTCGCGCGACAGCCAAACCAAGACCTATGTCCAGCACCGGTTGTTGGAAGAGGCGCGCGATGTCTATGCTTGGCTCGAACAAGGCGCACACATCTACATCTGCGGTGATGGTGCCCGTCTTGCGCCGGATGTTCATGCCACGCTCACTGAAATTATCCGCAAGGAGGGTGGCCACAGTAAGCCTGCCGCTGGTGAATATCTCGACGCCATGAAGAGCGCCCACCGTTATCAAATCGATGTCTATTGAGGTTGCATGATGACTTTGCTCGACAAGCAGACAGACCGCAGCCGTGACGTTTCGCAAAAACTCGAAAAGCTTGGTCCCGATGAAACGCTGAAGGATGGGAGCGACCAGTTGCGCGGCACGATTGCTGCGGGGCTGGATGCTGAACTGACCGCCGCTGTTCCCGGCGATGACATCAAGCTGATGAAGTTTCACGGCCTTTACCAGCAGGACAACCGCGACATCCGCGATGAACGGCGTCGGCAGAAACTCGAACCGGCTTTTCGCTTCATGGCGCGTGTGCGCCTGCCCGGCGGTGTGCTCAGCCCGAGCCAATGGCTGAAACTGGATGAACTGGGGCGTGCTCATGGCGGCGAATCCTTGCGTTTGACGACACGCCAGACCTTCCAGTTGCATCACTTGCATAAAAGCAGTTTGCGGTCCGTCATTCAGGGGTTGCGCGAGGTGCTGCTCGATACCAAAGCTGCCTGTGGTGACGATTCGCGTGGCGTCATGGCATCCATCAATCCGCAGCTTTCAAAGCTCCATGCCGAAATCCACGCTCTCGCCCAAAAGGCCAGCGATCACGCCATTCCCAAGACGGGTGCCTATCGCGAAATCTGGTATGGCGAGGAACGAACAGCGACTTCGGGGCCTGAGGAACCGCTCTATGGGCGCACCTATATGCCGCGCAAATTCAAGATCGGTTTTGTCATCCCGCCGATCAACGATATCGACGTTTATGCGCAGGACCTCGGTTTCATCGCCATCGCGGAAAACGGTGAACTAAAGGGTTTCAACATTGCAATCGGCGGCGGCATGGGGCGCACCGATCAGGCCCCGCATACCTATCCACGATTGGCTGACGTGATCGGCTATATCGACGCCGACAAGGCGTTGGAAACGTGCGATGCGGTGATGGCGGTACAGCGCGATTATGGCGACCGGCTTGACCGTGGCCGGGCGCGTTTCAAATATACGATCGACGACAAGGGCCTGGATTGGATCAAGGCCCAGATTGAAGAACGGCTTGGTTTTAGGCTGGCACCTGCACAGCCATACGCATTTACATCGAATGGCGACCCGATCGGCTGGACACGTGGACAGGACGGACGCGAACATTGCACGCTGTTCATCGAAAATGGACGCGTCAGCAATTTCCCAAACAAGCCGTTGCTCGATGGCTTGCGTGCTGTCGCGCAAATCCACAAGGGTATGTTTCGTGTAACCCCCAATCAGAATTTGATCATTGCCGATATTGCTCCTCAAGACCGTCCGGCTATCGAAGCGGTACTGAAAGAATTCAAACTCGATGGGCTGAACGCCGGAAGCGGGTTGCGCCTTAATTCGATGGCGTGTGTTGCCTTGCCGACATGCGGGTTGGCGATGGCCGAGAGCGAACGCTATTTGCCTGACCTCGTTAGCAAGATAGACGCCATTCTCGCCCGTCACGGTTTGAGCGAGGAGCCGATCACCATCCGCATGACCGGATGCCCCAATGGCTGTTCACGACCCTATATTGCAGAAATCGCGCTGACGGGCCGCGCGCCGGGAAAATACAATCTCTACCTTGGTGGCGGTTTTCATGGCCAGCGCCTCAACAAGATGGTGCTGGAAAATGTCGGAGAAGCAGCCATTCTCGAATTGCTTGGCGAGGTGGTGGAGCGTTTTGCCAACGAGCGCCAGCCAAGTGAGCACTTTGGCGATTTCGCAATCCGCGCTGGCTATGTGGCCGAGGTCAAGGCAGGAAAGCACTTCAACGACTGAGGCCGGAAGGGCCGCCAGCACTCGAATTCTCTATTCCGAAGCCGCCTGACATCATCCGGCAAGCGTCGGCTATCCTCACAAGCCCTGGCTAGTTACGCTTGTTGACGCCGCGAATAGCGTGTCAGGCTCGCATAACGCTTGCGCGGGCCGCGAACGCGCCAATATTCTGCCCACGCATCTGCATTTTGAAAAAAGAACCGCCCGGCATAAAAATCATCACCGCACAGGTGACGCACATTTTGTTGGGCGTTCAAATCAAGGTGGATAAATTCAGCGCCACCTGGAAACATGATCGCGGCCCCGCCTTCGCTCATGCGTAGCTTGTAGCGCCTGACCGCTTCGCTGGCTGTCGGGCCAATAAACAACTCGCCCCGTTCCCTAAACGAGCCCTCATCTATGGTAGCCAGGCCGACAAAATGGTGCTTGGTCCGGGTCAGGTGATCGACCAGAATTCGCCGCACATCCCAAACACCGACAAAGCAATGGCTGCCGCTCAAGCTATGTGCCGGGGCGGAAGACACTTCGCGGTGAATGGGTTCGTTTGACTTCATCGTCACGTATACGAGTAATCCGCTCCCATAACACGAGCCGCTACCGGCACGCCAGATCGAGCATGTCATCCCTGCCAGCGGGCCGCATAATGTGCCTGTCTTGTGATCGTTCGCGAAAATCGAACGATCCGACACGAATAATGCGTTGGAATGGTGAATAGAAGAATGCAATTCCCTGAGCAGTAAATATTGGAGAATTGCATGTCATCGCTCTCGTCGACATCCGCGAATTTGGACGGATATTCACCCAACGCCGCGCACACGCTGGCTAGCGGGATAAAGGAACGTGCGCCATCGTCGGGTGTGTGGCCTGGGATCATCCTGACTGCAATCGTCGCTGGCGCGGCCTTTTCGCTACGCGAATTGCCTGGTCTTGCGATCTTCAGTCCAATGATCTTGGCTGTCATTATCGGCATGATCTTTGCCAATGTCGTTGGTGTTTCCGCAAATACCAAGAGCGGTATAGCATTCAGCCAAAAGCGCCTGCTGAGATTTGCCATCATTATTCTTGGCTTCCAGCTGACGGCAACCCAGGTGCTTTCGATCGGCGGGTCCGGCTTTGGTATTGTCGCGCTCACCCTTGTTGCGACATTCGTCTTCACCGTAGCCTTGGGGCGTGTCATCGGCGTTGAACGCAAACTTGCCGAACTGATTGCGGCGGGCACTTCGATATGCGGTGCATCGGCAATCGTCGCCACAAATGCGGTTACGGCGGCGCGCGACGAAGATGTTGCCTATGCGGTCGCGTCGATAACCTTGTTTGGCACGATAGCCATGCTGGCCTACCCGCTGTTTGCGCCATTGCTGGGGCTTGATCAGTCCCATTTCGGGCTTTGGGCCGGCTCGTCCATCCATGAGGTGGCGCAAGTCATTGGTGCGGCTTTCCAAAATGGACCGCAGGCAGGTGAGATCGGCACCGTTGCCAAGCTTTCACGGGTGGCGATGCTGGCGCCGGTGGTGATAGGGCTCGGGTTTTTGCCCACCGCCGTAGTGGTGGTGAGTCATCGGCGCGGCCACCAATGCCCTGGTTCGTTGTTGCATTCATTGCCGTGGTGGCGTTGAACAGCGTCGTCAGCATCCCGGATGAAACACGCTCGACGGTGTCGCTCGTCACGACCGTTCTGTTGTCGATGGGATTGGCGGCAATGGGGTTGCAGACCGATATTTCCGAAATCCGCTCACGCGGCTTTCGCCCGCTGCTTCTTGCACTTTCCGCGTTTGTGTTTATCGCTTGCTTCAGCCTGTTGCTTGTAAAGCTGGTGGGTTGAAAGAGGCCGGATGACGCTTGAGCAGTTGCGGATATTTGTTGCGGTAGCCGAGCGCGAACATGTTACCCGCGCCTCGGCTGACCTCAACCTCACGCAGTCGGCGACAAGCGCCGCGGTCGCTGCACTCGAAGCCCGCTACGCGACGAAATTGTTCGACAGGGTCGGCAGGCGTATTGCGCTGACCGATGCCGGACGTATCTTTCTGGTCGAGGCAAAGGCGGTTCTGGCGCGCGCCGCCACAGCCGAACTCGTCCTGGCGGATCTGGCAGGGCTCAAGGTCGGGTCGCTGACGCTTGCTGCCAGCCAGACCGTTGGAAATTACTGGCTTCCAAAGCTGATCCATATCTTCCGCTCGACCTATCCCGGCCTGTCGGTCACGCTCACCATGGGCAATACCGAAACGGTTGCCGCACTGGTGCGCGACGGTGCCGCCAATCTCGGCTTCGTGGAAGGAAGTGTGACGGAGCCGGCGCTCCAATCTACCGCAGTTGCAGACGACGAGCTGACGCTGATCGTGCCCACCGGCCATGCGTGGACGAAGCCTCGCCCAAGGGCAAGCTCAGGGGCAGGGTCAGGGGCAAGCATTGATTTGACATCGACGCGCTGGGTTTTGCGTGAACCGGGCTCTGGCACGCGTTCCATTCTCGAAACATTGCTGCGCGAACGCGGTCTGCGTTTTGCCGACATTGATATCGGCCTTATTTTGCCGACCAACGAAGCGGTTCGCGCTGCTGTCGAATCAGGTGCCGGCGCAACGGTCATGTCGAAACTCGTCGCTGCAAACGCATTGCGAACCGGCAATCTCGTAGCGGTAGATTATATCGTGCCACGTCGCCAGTTTTTCATGCTGCGTCACAGCCAGCATCATGTGACGGCGGCAGAGCGGGAGTTTGTGCGTCTGGTTGAGGAAGAGACGGCTCGCAGTCGCAAGTCGGTCACTGACTGATTCAATCCTGCCTGAGAGCAATTCAGCGAACCCATCAAAAATTGAACCGCTAAGTTTACAGTTGCATATTGGTTTGCTTCCTTCTCCCCCTCGAGGGGAGAGATTGGCCAGTCGCCATTGATCGCACTTGTTGCGCACTGATGGTGATTGATGAAAGACAATAATGAAGGCTGATCTCCCCACCTGAGGGGGAGATGTCCGGCAGGACAGAGGGAGGTCAATATAGGTGGTAGTGGCCGCGAATTGAATTCGCAACTGTCGTGCTAACCGGCTTCGTGTCGGCGATTTACCGAAGCAGGACGGTTGGCGATGGACAGCCTGGTTTCGCGTTGATCGCGCTCGGCAACCACTTTGCCACGCGCAATCACGCAAAGCCGTTCAGCGCGAAGGCGAATGGCTTCGACCGGGTTGCCAGCGTCGAGCACGACGAGGCTTGCCCGCTTGCCGACTGCAAGCCCAAGATGGTCAAGGCCCATAATGGCGGCGTTGACATTTGTGACCATGTCGAAGCAGCGCGCCACATCCGCAGGGCTCGACATCTGGGCCACATGCAACCCCATGAAAGCCACGTCGAGCATGTCTGCGGTCCCTAGTGAATACCAGGGGTCGAGCACACAATCCTGCCCCCAGCCAACACGAATGCCATGCGCCAGCATCTCGGGAACCCGCGTCAGGCCCCGGCGCTTGGGGTACGTGTCGTGACGCCCTTGCAGCATGATGTTGATGAGGGGGTTTGGAATGACACTGATCTGCGCTTCGCCAATCAGCGGCAACAATTTGGATACGTAGTAATTATCCATCGAATGCATGGATGTGAGGTGCGAGCCCGCGACCCTGCCATGCAGGTTCAGGCGTTGCGTCTCGTAGGCCAGTTGTTCGATGTGACGCGAATTCGGATCGTCGCTTTCGTCGCAATGCATATCGACCATCAGACCGCGTGCCGCAGCGATCTCGCACAGTTCGGTGACGGAGCGCGTGCCTTCGATCATGGTGCGCTCAAAATGGGGAATGCCACCGACAATCTCGACACCCTTGCCGAGGGCGCGGATAGTGTTCTCGCGCGCATGGGGCGAACGGTAGAACCCGTCTTGCGGAAAGGCGACCAATTGCAGGTCGATATAGGGTGCGACCTGCTTTTTGACGTCGAGCAGGGCATCGACGGCCAGTAATCGGTCATCGCAGACATCGACATGGGAACGAATGGCGAGCAATCCCATCGACACCGCCCAGTCGCAATAGGTGAGCGCCCGTTCACACACCGCTTCAAAGGTCAGGAGCGGTTTCAGTTCTCCCCAAAGCGCGATGCCTTCAAGCAGCGTTCCCGACGCATTGATGCGCGGTATCCCGTAGGAAAGCGTTGCATCCATGTGGAAATGCGGATCGACAAAGGGCGGCGAGACGAGGTTGCCGGAAGCATTGATGACGGTTTTCGCCTCTGCCTCGATCCTCGGCTCGATTGCAGCAATCGTTTCGCCTTCGATGCCGATATCGGCGACCCTGCCGTCAGGCAACGTGCCGCCGCATATGATGACATCGAAAGCCATTATGCCACAGCCCCCAGATCACGATGATTCAGGATCGAATCGATCCAAAATCATGAACGTGATCGATTCCAATAAGTTTGAGCGGGATGCGGGCGCAAAACCGGTATCCACTTTTCCTCATCCCGCTCTAGTCGGGAACGTGACGCACTGCACCCTTGGCCGCACTGGTCGCCATAGATGCATAGGCGCGCAGCGCCGTGGTGATCTTGCGCTTGCGCTTTTCCACCGGTTTCCATCCAGCCGCATCCTGCGCGCTGCGACGGCTGGCAAGTTCGCCATCGTCCACGGCGAGGTGGATGGTCCGGTTGGGGATGTCGATCTCGATGCTATCGCCCTCGCGCACCAGTCCGATCAAGCCGCCTTCCGCCGCTTCGGGCGAGACGTGGCCGATTGACAAGCCCGACGTGCCACCGGAAAACCGACCATCGGTGATGAGCGCACAAGCCGCGCCCAATCCCTTCGATTTCAGATAGCTGGTCGGATAGAGCATTTCCTGCATACCGGGGCCGCCACGCGGGCCTTCATAGCGGATGACCACGACGTCGCCTTCCTTCACCTCGTTGGAAAGAATGCCTTTGACCGCAGCGTCCTGACTTTCGAAAACCTTGGCAGGGCCGGTGAATTTCAGGATTTTTTCATCGACGCCTGCTGTTTTCACGATGCAGCCGTCGAGCGCGACATTGCCCTTGAGCACGGCAAGGCCGCCATCCTTGGAAAACGGATGTTCAGCGTCGCGGATCACGCCATTTTCGCGGTCGAGATCGAGTTCAGCCCACCGCCGCTCCTGGCTGAAGGCAGTTTGCGTGGGCACGCCGCCCGGTGCTGCGAGGAAGAAATCGCGCACTTTCTGGCTGTTGGTGCTGGAAATGTCCCAATGCTCGATGGCCTGTCCAAGTGTGGCGGTATGCGTGGTGGGCAGGTCGCGATTGATGAGGCCGGCCCGGTCCAATTGACCGAGAATGGCCATGATGCCACCTGCACGGTGGACGTCTTCCATATGAACGTCGGCCTTGGCTGGCGCGACCTTGCAAAGGCAGGGAACGCGACGCGACAGCTTGTCGATATCGTCCATGGTGAAGTCGATTTCACCTTCATGCGCCGCCGCCAGAATATGCAACACGGTATTGGTCGAGCCGCCCATGGCGATGTCGAGTGTCATGGCATTTTCGAACGCGCCCTTGGAGGCGATGTTACGCGGCAGGGCGCTTTCATCGTCCTGCTGATAGTAGCGTTGCGCAAGATCGACAATCAGGTGACCGGCTTCGACAAACAGGCGCTTGCGATCAGCGTGCGTGGCAAGGGTTGAGCCATTGCCCGGCAACGAAAGACCAAGCGCTTCCGTCAGACAGTTCATCGAATTGGCGGTAAACATGCCCGAGCACGAGCCGCAGGTCGGGCAGGCCGAGCGCTCAATGGCGTTTACGTCTTCGTCGCTCATCTTGTCGTCGGCGGCTGCCACCATGGCGTCCACCAGGTCGAGCGCATGCTCCTTGCCCTCAATCACCACTTTACCGGCTTCCATGGGGCCGCCGGACACGAACACGGTGGGGATGTTGAGGCGCAGCGATGCCAACAACATGCCGGGCGTGATCTTGTCGCAATTGGAGATGCAGACCATGGCGTCGGCGCAATGCGCATTGACCATATATTCGACTGAATCGGCAATGATTTCGCGCGATGGCAGCGAATAAAGCATACCGTCATGGCCCATGGCGATGCCATCGTCGACAGCGATGGTATTGAATTCCTTGGCCACACCTCCGGCCTTTTCGATCTCACGGGCAACGAGTTGGCCGAGATCTTTCAGATGCACATGGCCAGGCACGAACTGGGTGAAGGAGTTGACCACGGCAATGATCGGTTTGCCAAAGTCCGAGTCCTTCATGCCCGTGGCGCGCCACAGGCCGCGTGCGCCTGCCATGTTGCGGCCGTGGGTCGTTGTTCGCGAGCGATAGGGTGGCATGAAACTGTCCTTGCTTCCGGCACCGGCCCGCAGGCACGGTGCATCGTCAAAATATGGGTCTTTGGCTTTATATACGTCCTGTTTGCCTCTGGCCATATTTTTGCACTGAGCCAGCTTTGTTCGGTGCGGTTATATTCTCGCACCCCGAGAATTTTTCCCGTTTGTCGGAACCGGACCGGCTGGATCGTTCTTGGAAAGGTGGCGGACACGACACCTCGCAAACACAAGGGAGCGTATGATGCAGAAGATCACCCCATGCCTGTGGTTCGACGGCAATGGTGAGGACGCCATCGAATTTTATTCAGGCATTTTCAAGAACGCGAAAATGAGTAACGTGCTGCGCAACGGCAAGGATGGACCCGGCCCAGAAGGCTGCGTTCTGGTCGCGGATTTCGAACTCGATGGAGTCGCGTTTCAGATTCTCAATGGCGGGCCGGATTTCAAGTTCAACGAAGCGATCTCACTGTCGATCGATTGCAAATCGCAACAAGAAGTCGATCATTACTGGAGCAAATTGCTCGAAGGTGGCGGCAAGCCGGTCGCATGCGGCTGGCTCAAGGATAAGTTTGGCCTGTCATGGCAGGTCGTGCCCGATATGCTACCGAAACTTCTGCGTGACCCGGATAAGGCCAAGGCAAGCAGGGCCATGCAGGCGATGATGCAGATGGTCAAGATCGATATTGCCGCGCTGGAAAAGGCTGCCAAAGGCTGACCTGCAAAGCGCCAACGGGACATTCTGGTGTGCAAGGCGAAAGTCCTGACCTTCGTCGCAGAGTTGCGATAACCGCGACAACCCGCCCCAAATGTCTGTTGTCGCTGCCCGCCTGGACCGCGCCAAGAACAACATGCTGGAGGCTCTCCCGGTATTCTTTGCCCTCGTGCTGCTGGCGTTGGTCAAAGGTGGTGACACGAGCGGTGTGGCCCGTGCGGCATCGGTCTTCCTCGTCGCACGCATTATATATGTCCCTGCCTATGTAATACCAACGGTTTTGGGTGCTGACTCTTTCGTGATTTTGGAGGGTCGCGGAACCATGATTCCATGTTGTCGAAGGAGATTTGGCGATGGGATCGGCGGTAACGATACGAACGGACTACTCTGCGGCTGAGCTTCGGCAGCTTGCGAAGAGTTCGAAGAACACCAATCAAAGCCGGCGACTTCTGTCGCTTGCGGCTTTGCTTGAGGGGATGAGCCGATCCGATGCGGCGCGGGTCGGAGGCATGGACCGCCAGACGCTGCGCGACTGGGTGCATCGGTTCAACACAGCGGGGCCCGATGGACTTCTCAACCGCTGGTCGCCGGGGCCGTCATCGCGGCTGTCGCCCGAGCAGAAGGTGGAACTGGCGGCTCTCGTGGAGAAGGGCCCGGACCGTGCCATTGACGGCGTGGTGCGTTGGCGTCGGATCGACCTGCAGAAAGTCATCAAGGGGCGTTTCGGCGTCGATTATCACGAACGCTATGTCGGCAAGCTCTTGAAGGAACTCGGCTTCTCCCACATGAGTGCTCGACCACGTCATCCCGCACAGGATGCCGAGATCATCGAGGCTTATAAAAAATTTCCCGCGCACGCTGAAGGCGCACCTGGCCGACTTGCCCAAAGGCAAACCCGTCGAAATCTGGTGGCAAGACGAAGCCCGCATCGGCCAGAAAAACGGCATCGTTAGGCAATGGGCAAGACGCGGCACCAGGCCGCGCCAGCCCGCCGACCAGCGCTACAAGAACGCCTATTTATTCGGCGCCATCTGCCCGGCACGGGGCAAGGGCGCTGCCCTTGCCCTCCCGTTTGCCGACACCGACGCCATGCAGTTGCACATCGATGAGATCAGCCGTCACGTCGCCAGAGGTGCGCATGCGGTGCTGCTCATGGATCGCGCCGGATGGCACACCACAGCAAAGCTCAACGTGCCCAGGAATATCACGCCGATCTTCCTGCCCTCGCGCGCACCGGAATTGAACCCGGTCGAAAACATCTGGCAATATCTGCGCGCTAACTGGCTCTCCAATCGCGTCTTCGACACCTATGAAGACATCATCGATGCAGCGTGCGAGGCTTGGCAAAAACTCCTCGCCCAGCCGAAGTCCATCACTTCAATCGGAATGCGTAGTTGGGCTCATGTCGGTCAAACGTCATGACCCTTGGTATAAGCGGCATTCCCATGCTGCGGTCACTCGTCTGGTTTGCGGGGGTTGGCAGTCTCTTCATGATGGCGTGGCCATTGATCTAGGGTCAGGACCCATTGACACGAGGTCTTGGCGCTTGGTCTGCAGGCAAATCTGCACTATCTCAATCTTGGCCGATCACACGGCCAGGGAATGAGGAATGAACTATGTCTGTTACCAACGAAATCGTTCTTGAACGTCTGAAAACGGTGAGTGGGCCGGATTTCTCCGGCAACATTGTCGATTTGGGGATGGTTTCCGAAATTTTTATCGCCAGCGGCAAGGTGTTTTTCTCGATAACAGTGCCCGCCGCCCGCGCCGATCAAATGGAGCCACTGCGAGCCGCCGCAGAACGTGCCGTCAAGGAGATACCCGACGTTGCGGGTGCTGTCGTGGCATTGACCGCTGAAAAAAAGGTGGTGGCATGGAAGCGCCCGTGCAACCCCGTCCGACCTCGAAACCCGCGCCACCTCCTGCCGCCCGGCCTGCCGCACATGCACCGGCTTCGCGCACCTCGGGAAAACGTGGCGTGCCGGGTATCGAAGCGATCATTGCCGTTGCTTCCGGCAAAGGCGGGGTCGGAAAGTCGACAACGGCGGTCAATATTGCGCTCGGTCTGGCAGCCAACGGGTTGAAGGTCGCCATACTTGATGCCGACATTTACGGCCCCTCCATGCCCAGGCTTCTCGGCATCAAGGGACGCCCGCAAACGGTTGACGGCAAGGTTCTCAAACCCATGGAAAACTACGGCTTGAAAGCCATGTCGATGGGATTCCTCGTCGACGAGGATACGCCGATGATCTGGCGCGGCCCAATGGTGATATCAGCTTTGACGCAAATGTTGCGTGAGGTTGAGTGGGGCCCATTGGATGTGCTTGTCGTCGATATGCCTCCGGGCACGGGTGACGCTCAGCTTACCATGGCTCAACAGGTGCCGCTTGCCGGTGCCATTATCGTCTCGACGCCGCAGGATCTGGCATTGATTGACGCCCGCAAAGGGCTCGCCATGTTCCAGAAAGTCGATGTGCCGCTTCTTGGCATCGTTGAAAACATGAGCTATTTCGTCGCACCCGACACCGGAAATCGCTACGATATTTTCGGTCATGGCGGGGCGAAAAAGGAGGCCGAGCGTCTCGGCGTTACATTCCTCGGTGAAGTGCCGCTGGAAATGGGTATCCGCGAAAGCTCCGACGAGGGGCGCCCGGTGGTCGCCGTCAAGCCCGACGGACCTGAAGCCATGATCTATCGCGACATCGCCGCCAGAGTGTGGGAACGCCTTCAGGAAGAAAAAGGCGTGGCTGCGGCATCAACGCCGGCAATTGTTTTTGAATAAGCAATCCCAGGAAAAGTGTGTTGCGGTTTTCCGTCCGGGATTGCGTAAAGCAGAGAGCAATCCCAGGAAAAATACGGGAGGGGTTTTTACCCTCCCACTTTCTCGCTGAAAGTCGTGAAGAACTGACCTGCGAGCTTCTTGGATGTCGACGCGATCAAACGGCTTCCAAGCTGAGCAATCTTGCCGCCCACATCTGCTTTGGCTTCGTATTTCAGGATGGTTGCATCATCGCCATCCGGGGTAAGCGTAACGTCCGCGCCTCCTTTGGCGAAACCCGCAATACCGCCCTTGCCCTCGCCTTGAATTGTGTAGGAGTGCGGCGGCTTGAGGTTCTTCAACGTCACCTCGCCATTGAACGTGGCCTTGATCGGACCGATTTTCAGAACAACGGTCGCAGCCAGTTCCCTGTCTGATTTCTTTTCGAGGCTCTGGCAGCCGGGAATGCTCGCCTTCAATATCTCCGGATCGTTCAAAGCCGCCCAGACCGTCTCGATTGGAGCCGATATGCGTTCTTCGCCTTCAATTGCCAATGCCATTTACGTCTCCATCTTGATCTCGCCCAATGCCCTAGCCTGCACCTAGGGAAATGTCTATCGCATGAAAATCGGACATCGTGAACCGTCGCCACTTGCCCATCTGTCAACATTGCCATATCCATTTGTCGTACAAATACGGAGAGGATGATGTCAGGCGCGCCCACCGGCAAGAAATTCCGCTCGCAAGAGTGGTTCAACAATCCAGACAATCCGGGTATGACGGCGCTCTATCTGGAGCGTTATCTCAACTATGGTTTGACCCGTGCGGAGTTGCAGTCCGGCAAACCCTTGATCGGGATTGCCCAGACCGGTTCTGATTTGTCGCCTTGCAATCGTCATCATATCGAACTGGCAAAACGCGTGCGCGAAGGGATTGTCGCGAAAGGTGGCATTCCATTCGAATTTCCGTGCCATCCCATCCAGGAAACAGGCAAACGCCCGACCGCCTCGCTTGACCGCAACCTCGCTTATCTCTCCTTGGTCGAAGTGCTCTACGGGTATCCGATTGACGGTGTGGTCCTGACGATTGGGTGCGACAAGACAACGCCAGCACTGCTGATGGCGGCTGCCACGGTCAACATTCCCGCAATCGCGCTCTCGGTCGGCCCGATGCTCAATGGTTGGCACAAGGGTAAACGCACCGGTTCGGGCACCATAGTGTGGGAATCGCGCCAGCGCCTGTCGGCTGGTGAAATCGACTATGAGGAATTCATGGATATTGTTGCATCGTCGGCACCATCGGTCGGCTATTGCAACACCATGGGAACCGCGACCACCATGAACAGCCTTGCCGAGGCTCTGGGAATGCAACTGCCCGGTTCGGCGGCAATTCCCGCGCCTTATCGCGAACGCGGGCAGATTTCATATGAAACCGGCAAACGCATCGTCGAGATGGTTCATGAGGATTTGAAACCGTCCGATGTCATGACGCGCGAAGCGTTCGAGAACGCAATTGTCGTCAATTCCGCCATCGGCGGCTCAACCAATGCGCCCATCCATCTGAACGCCATCGCCCGTCATCTTGGCGTTCCGCTAGACAATGACGACTGGCAAAAGATCGGTCATCATGTGCCTTTGCTGGTCAATTTGCAGCCAGCCGGGGAGTATCTCGGTGAAGACTACCACCATGCTGGCGGCGTCCCGGCTGTTATCGCCGAACTTATGCACGCAGAGTTACTCCCGTATCCCGACGCCATCACAGTCAACGGCAAGACGATGCGTGAAAATTGCGCGGGCTCACAAAATTTCGATACCAAGGTTATTTGCAAGGCGGGCGAGCCGCTTTTGCAGGACGCAGGCTTTATCAACCTCAGCGGCAACCTGTTCGACAGTGCGATCATGAAAACCAGCGTCATCTCCGGGGAATTTCGCGACCGTTATTTGTCGAACCCGCGCGATCCCGAGGCTTTTGAAGGCAAGTCGGTTGTTTTCGACGGCCCCGAAGATTATCACGCCCGCATCGACGATCCATCTGAAAATATTGACGAATATACGATCCTGGTGATGCGCGGCGCCGGTCCGGTCGGCTATCCCGGCGGGGCCGAGGTGGTGAACATGCAGCCGCCCGCTTATCTCATCAAACGCGGCATTCATTCCTTGCCCTGCATTGGCGATGGCCGACAGTCGGGCACGTCCGGCACACCCTCCATCCTCAACGCGTCCCCGGAAGCGGCGGTCGGTGGCGGCTTGGCGTTCCTGAAAAATGGCGACCGTTTGCGTGTCGATCTGCGCAAGGGCACGGTTGATCTTCTTGTGACCGATGCTGAAATCACCCGCCGCCGCGCCGAATTGCAAAATGCTGGGGGTTATGATTACCCGGCGCATCAAACGCCCTGGCAGGAAATTCAGCGCGGCATCGTCGACCAGTTCTCCGCCGGGATGGTGCTGAAACCGGCGGCTAAATATCAGGATGTGGCGCATACCAGAGGCACGCCCCGCGATAATCACTAAACCAATTGCGGGGCATCAGACAGACCGTCGTCGGTCTCAATTATAGGAGCGATTCAGTAGAAACTGACGGGAAAATAGCGCAGATAAAGCTCTGCGAAGGTTCCCTTGGCCGAGATTTCCTGAAGTGCGTAATTGATCGCCGCGACGAGATCGGGATCGCTGATTTTCGTCGCCACCGTCATGCCGGTCCCGAGATATTCGGGCGCAATGTAGGGACCGCCCGCAAAGCGGCAGCAACCATCCGCATCCGCGCCTGCCAGCCAGAAGGAAAGGCGCATGCCGTCGCCGAACGCCGCATCGATCTTTCCGGACTTCAGCTCCGCGTAGAGCTTATCGGGTGTTGAAAACGGGATGATGCTTACTGAATTGAAATAGTCGCGCAACATCCGTTCATGGGCAGAGCCAGCCACAACGCCGATGCGCTTGCCACGCAATTTGTCGTAGATCGGCTCCTTCAGGGCTTTTGCCTTTGGCATGACGAAGCGTGCAGGAAATTGCAAATAAGGTCTTGAAAATGCGAATTTCTTTCTTGATTCTTGCGACACCGCCATGCCCGCAATGATGGCTTCGCCCTCGCGTTTTTCCAGCGCGTCGCCAAGTTCGGCCCAAGGCATCGCCTGAATCTGGCATTTGTCCGAAATACCGAGTTCCGCGCAAATGGCGCGCGCAAGATCGATGTGAAAGCCGGAAAGCCGGCCGCGGTTATCGATAAAGTTGAATGGCGCAAAGTCGGTGGTGGTCAAGAACCTCAGGCGCGGCAATGCGGAAAGGTCAGGCTTTGCCAAACGCTCCTTTGCGTCCCAGAAGATCGGCACCTGTGGTTGCGCCGCGTTCAAATTGACGCCGCTCATCAACAAGCCGGCCAGCACGACCGACAAGGCGATCAGGTTCCGCAATGGCACGAACCGCATTCCTCATCCTCTCATTTCAGACGTCTTGTCGTACGAAATCGGCGAGATCACAAGTTTCCTCGTAAAGCACGAAGCCGCCCGATGCTCTGAAGTGCGTTGCAGGAATTCCTCGATGCGCGCCGCGCTCGATTTTCCTTTCCAAAAATGGCGCAGTGATGCCACAATTCGTCCTACAATAGGGGTTGCAGATGGCGCGTACGGAAAAAATTTGCCAAACTGCCAGTTGAGAGTGCCGAGACCGACGCGGATCAGGTTGGGTTATTCCGGCCTTGGTCGATAGAAAGTTGGCTCGTTTGGAGGTGACAAGTTGAGAGGGTTCCCGGGTTTCGGCAAACCGAAACAGCAACGCTTTTCCATGCAGTATGGATATAGCGCGCGCCGTTCCATGTGGCATGAAGTGAAGATGCATGCTCATCTGGTGATCGCCGGGATTGGTACCGTGTCGCTTATTGGTGTTGCCGCCATGGCATTTTGGCTGGCGATGCCGCCCGGGGAGCAACCGGCTTTTGCCGGAAGCGAAAAGCCGGTGCAAGCGGAGTCTGCCACGCCGCCCGCCTCGACGGTGGCGGTCATGCCCCAATCAGCAACAGCGGAAATCGACGGCCAACCCCAGACGCCTGTTGTGCCGAAGATGGACCCGGAGGCTGCGGCTGCGATTGCAGTACCGGCGGTGAAGTCTGCAACGAGCAGTGCAGGGGCTTCCCAGGACCCCGCGAAAACAGCCGCCATTCCCACGACGCGGCCAGAGCGGTCGCAACAACCGATAGCCAGCGCACAAGAAGAAAGCGGACAAGAAACGGGGCGCATCTTGCGTGCGGTAACAATGCGCACCGGCCCGAAGAAGAGTGCATCGGCAATCGGCACAGTGCCCGCCAAGACATCCGTGCAGGTGATTTCGTGCAGCAAGTGGTGCCAGATTATCTACAAAGACAAGCGCGGTTTCATCTATAAGAGCTTTTTGCAGCGCGGCGGCTGATAGCCCTGAGATCGCTCACCTGTAACCCCGCGCACCTGTAACCGCTCAAATGCAGCGGCCGCCATCCACCTCCAATGCCACACCGGTAATGAACGCGGCCTCGTCCGAGGAGAGCCAAAGCGCAGCATTGGCTATGTCGAGCGGTGTAGACAAGCGGCCAAGCGGGATGGATGCACGAAAATTTTCGCGAATTTCGGGCGTGTCGGCTCCCATGAATTTTTCAAGCATCCCGGTTTCACCGGCAACCGGGCACAGGCAGTTGACGCGTATATTGTGAGGCGCAAGCTCCACCGCCATCGACTTGGTCGCGGTGATCGCCCAACCCTTTGAGGCATTGTACCAGGTAAGGCCGGGCCGGGGCCTCAAGCCCGCGGTCGAGGCGGTATTGAGGATGATGCCGCCACCCTGGCGTTGCATGCTTGGCACAACGGCAAGTGCCGCGTGATAGATCGCCTTCATATTGACGGAGGTGATGAGATCGAACGTGCTCTCATCGACATCGAGCATATCGCCATTGCGGTGCGTGTATCCGGCATTGTTGACCATGATATCGATACGCCCGAAGGCGCTCTTGGCCGCATCGATCATCGCTTCGACGTCGGAGCGTTGCGAAACATCGGTTGTGACGGCTAGCGCGCGCTTGCCGATTTCAGCGGCGACCTGTTCGGCCTTTTTCGCATTGAGATCGGCGACCACGACGCTGGCGCCTTCCTCGGCAAAGCGTTTGGCCATTCCTTGGCCAAACCCGGATGCTGCTCCGGTTATGACGGCAACCTTGTCTTTCAGTCTCATTCTCTTTCCTGCCCTTGATCCAGTAATTTCAATTTCGTATCTCATCCATGATTGAACACGATGGTTTTCGTGGCTGACATGTCGTAGAGCGCATCGAAGCCTTTTTCACGGCCATGCCCCGATCTCTTGAAGCCGCCAAATGGAAGCTCGATCCCGCCGCCCGCACCATAGCCATTGACGTAGACTTGACCGGATCGAACGCGCTTTGCCACACGATGCTGGCGTGCGCCGTCCCTTGTCCACACGCTCGCGACAAGCCCGAAATCCGTGCCATTGGCCAGGCGAATAGCCTCTTCCTCGTCGTCGAAAGCAAACAGCGCAAGAACAGGCCCAAAACCTCCTCACGCGCGATCACGGCATTTGCATCGACCGGACCAAACAGGACCGGTGCGAAATAGTAGCCGCTGGCCGGGGCGTCGGGGTGGATGGTGCCATGTGCCAGTACAGCTACGCCGGCATCTTCAGCCTGCGCAACCATCGAAGAAACCCGCTGCAATTGTTTCGGGTTTATCAGTGCGCCAAGGTCGAGGTCGGCATTGTGCGGGCCGGCAACCAGCGCGGAAAAGCGTTGGGCAAGGGCTGCGGCGATTTCATTGTAGATCGGCCGTTCAAGCAGCACACGGCTTCCCGCGGAGCAGGTCTGCCCGCCATTTTGAATGATCGCGTTGACCAGCACTGGCACCGCCTTGTCGAGGTCGGCATCGCAAAAGACGATCTGCGGCGACTTGCCGCCGAGTTCCATGGTAACGCCGCGATTGTTGCGCGCAGCCGCTTGCTGGATCGCCGTGCCCGTTGCCGGCGATCCGGTGAAGGTGACGTAGTCGACGCCTTCATGCGCCGAGAGTGCTGCTCCCGCTTCGTTGCCATAGCCGGTGATGACGTTGAAAACACCCTTGGGAAAACCCGCATCAAGCGCCAATTGCGCCATGCGGATGGCTGTCAGCGAGGCGTCTTCGGCAGGCTTGACGACCAGCGTATTGCCCATGGCAAGGGCTGCCCCGGCAACGCGCGCCAGAATTTGCAGCGGGTAGTTCCACGGAATAATGCCGGCGACCACGCCATGCGGTTCGCGCAAGGTCAACGCCGTGTAACCATCGAGAAAGGGGATGGTGTCGCCGTGAATCTTGTCGCCCGCGCCGCCATAGAATTCAAAATAGCGCACGGTTGCAGCAACATCGGCATGGCCCTGCCTGATCGGCTTTCCTGTGTCGCGGGCTTCGAGGGCGGCCAGTTCAGCACCATTTTCCTCGATGATCCCCGAAAGTCTGGTCAGCAGGCGCCCCCGTTCAACCGCGCTCATTCTTGCCCATGGGCCATCGTCGAATGCGCTGCGCGCCGCACGAACCGCCTGATCGACATCCACGGCCTGCGAGGCTGGAATGGAGGCGAATACCGCACCATCCGATGGGCAAATCACGTCGATCCGTTTGCCTGAAATGGCATCGACCGCTTCGCCGTCGATGATTTGCCGAAAGCTTTGCTCCCCGGCAGTCGTCTTCGCCAAAGCTTCATTCATCGCAAATATCTCCTTTGGCGTTGTCACTACACCGTCACTATGGTGCAACTGCGAGGTCTCTCGCAACTATCGCCTGTCGCCATCATGGTGGCTTGGCCCAGTAACAATGCCTGATGTGTGACACGATGGCACTGGTAAAATTAAATCGATTAGATTATATCGGGCGTGTCACGCAAAGCGGTTGCAATACGGACGAACCATGACCAGTCAGATCATCCCCGTCGATCCATTCGACTTCATCATCTTTGGTGGCACCGGCGATTTGTCGGAGCGCAAGCTTCTGCCATCGCTCTATTATCGCCAATGTGACCACCAGTTTTCCGAACCGACCCGTATCATCGGCACTTCGCGGTCGAAGATGACCGATAAGGAATTTCAGAACTTCGCCAAGCAGGCGATCACCGACCATGTCGCGGCGTCCGATATCGATGACAAGGAACTGAAAACCTTTCTGTCACGCCTGTCCTACGTTTCAGCCGATGCGACAAGCGGGACCGGTTTTGACAAGTTGAAAAAGGCCATCGGCAACAGCGACAGCATCCGCGCCTTTTATCTGGCGGTTGCGCCTGCTCTGTTCGGCGACATTTCGCACAAGCTGAAAGAGCACAAGCTCATCACGCCCACCTCGCGCATCGTGCTGGAAAAGCCGATTGGCCGCGATCTTGCATCGGCGCGCGCATTGAATGATCTCGTCGGGGACGACTTTAACGAAAGCCAGATTTTCCGCATCGACCATTATCTCGGCAAGGAAACGGTGCAAAACCTGATGGCGTTGCGTTTTGCCAATGCGCTCTATGAGCCATTGTGGAATTCGGCGCATATCGACCATGTCCAGATCACGGTTGCCGAAACCGTGGGGCTGGAAGACCGCGTTACCTATTACGACAAGGCCGGTGCGCTGCGCGATATGGTGCAAAACCACATGCTGCAACTTCTCTGCCTGGTTGCCATGGAAGCGCCGTCTTCAATGGATGCCGATGCGGTGCGTGACGAAAAACTCAAGGTGCTGCATGCGCTCAAACGCGTCAACGGCAACGAAGCGCCCAAACAGACAGTGCGCGGCCAGTACCGCGCCGGTGCCTCCGCCAATGGCGCTGTCAAAGGCTATGTCGACGAACTCGGCAAGGAAAGCGGCACCGAAACCTTCGTCGCCATCAAGGCGGAAATCGCCAATTGGCGCTGGGCTGGGGTGCCTTTCTATCTGAGGACCGGCAAGCGACTGGCATCGCGCGTTTCGGAAATCGTCATCGAGTTCAAGCCTATACCGCACTCGATTTTTGGTGACGGCGCCGGTCCGATTTTCGCCAACCAACTGGTTATCCGCCTGCAACCCGATGAGGGCGTCAAACAATATATCATGATCAAGGACCCGGGGCCGGGAGGGATGCGGCTTCGCCAGATCCCGCTCGACATGAGCTTTGCGCAATCGTTCGACGGGCGCGCACCCGATGCCTATGAGCGGTTGATCATGGATGTGGTGCGTGGCAACCAGACATTGTTCATGCGCCGCGACGAGGTTGAGGCAGCGTGGAACTGGATAGACCCGATCCAGAACGCCTGGGAAAATGCCCGTCAGGAAGCGCAAGGCTATACGGCAGGAACATGGGGCCCTTCGGCTTCGATTGCCTTGATCGAGCGTGACGGGCGCACCTGGCACGAGAGCAATTAGGTATGGGCGCAAACTACCATTGGAATGCGTTTTCCAGCCGCGCCGAATTGGCGCAAGCCTTGGCCACGAAGGTTTCCGACCTGTTGGCGGCTGCGATTGAGAAGCGTGGAACGGCCTTTCTGGCTGTATCGGGCGGTACCACACCGGCTGAATTTCTCGCCGCACTTTCGCGAAAGAAAATGGCGTGGGACAAGGTGATTGTCACGCTTGTCGATGAGCGTTTCGTGCCAGCTTCATCGCCGCGTTCGAATGCCGGGCTTATCAAGGCCAGGCTTCTGCAAAACGAGGCTGCAACTGCTCACTTTGTGCCGCTTTACCAAAAAGCGGAAAGCGTCGCAGATGCCGCCATCTGCGATGATGCGCAATTGCGCTCGCTGTCATGGCCGCTTGATGTTGTCATCCTCGGCATGGGAACCGACGGCCACACGGCGTCGTTCTTTCCCGACGCGGATAATCTCGACACTTTGCTCGATCCCGCATCGACCAAGATCGTGCTGCCTGTAAATGCGCCAAGTGCGGGCGAACCAAGGTTGACGCTGGCGGCAGCGCGCATTGCCGAGGCGCGTTTTGTGGCGCTGCATATCGAGGGCGAGAACAAACGTGCGGCTTTCGAGCAGGTCATGGCAGCAGGCGCGTCCAAGCCTGTGCGTGCCGTGATCGAAGCCTTGCCAAAGCCCGTCGAGGTATTCTGGGCGGATTAATGCATGTCGCCCAAAAGTGTGCAGCGGTTTTGGGACACCGGCATGCATGAAGCAAGACGCATGTCGCCCAAAAGTGTAGAGCGGTTTTGGGACTTCGAATATGGCTAGAAGGAATGACGAAGATGACAGCCAGACGAGATATTCAAGCTATAACTGACCGCATTTGCGAGCGCTCGAAAACCGGACGTGAGACTTATCTTGGCCGGATCACTGAAGCGGCAAGCCGGGGCGCCAATCGCGGTGTGCTTTCCTGTGGCAATCTTGCGCATGGTTTTGCCGTTTGCAGCCCTTCGGAAAAGATCGCGCTTGGCGGCGACCGGGTGCCCAATCTCGGCATCATCACCGCCTATAACGACATGCTGTCGGCCCACCAGCCATTCGAGACATTCCCCGCGCTGATAAAGCAGGCGGCAACAGAAGTTGGCGGCATTGCCCAGGTGGCCGGTGGAGTGCCGGCCATGTGCGACGGTGTCACGCAAGGCCAGCCGGGCATGGAATTGTCGCTGTTCTCGCGCGACGTGATTGCCATGGCGGCGGCGGTCGGTCTGTCGCACAATATGTTCGATGCGGCGGTCTTTCTCGGCGTGTGCGACAAGATCGTGCCGGGTCTGGTGATTGCCGCGCTAAGCTTCGGTCATTTGCCGGCTATATTCATTCCCGCCGGGCCAATGGCCAGCGGTATGCCCAATGACGAAAAGGCGAAGGTGCGTCAACTCTATGCCGAGGGCAAGGTGGGACGCCCTGAGCTGCTTGAGGCGGAATCGAAATCCTATCACGGGCCGGGCACCTGCACCTTTTACGGTACGGCAAACTCCAACCAGATGTTGATGGAGGTCATGGGTCTGCATACGCCCGGCGCTTCCTTCGTCAATCCCGGCACACCGTTGCGCGACGCGTTGACCAGAGAAGCAGCCAAGCGTGCATTGGCGATTACGGCGCTTGGCAATGCCTACACGCCGGTTGGCCGCATGATCGACGAGCGCGCCATCGTCAACGGCATCGTCGGCCTGCTTGCTACCGGTGGCTCCACCAATCACACCATTCATCTCATCGCCATGGCCGCGGCAGCGGGAATAAGCATTACATGGCAGGACATTTCCGATCTTTCCGATCACGTCCCGCTGCTGGCGCGCGTTTATCCCAATGGCCTCGCAGATGTGAACCATTTCAATGCGGCAGGCGGCATAGGCTTTCTCATTCGCGAATTGCTCGATGCCGGTTTATTACATGAAGACGTGCAGACCGTGTGGGGCGATGGCTTGCGGCGCTTCACCGTCGAGGCTCGTCTGGGTAGCGATGGTTCCGTGGTGCGAGAGCCATCACCGCGCGAAAGCGGAAATGAGAATGTGCTCGCGCCATTTTCCAAGGCGTTTCAGCCGACAGGCGGCTTGAGAGTGCTTTCGGGAAATATCGGCCATGCCATCATCAAGACATCGGCGGTCAAGGAGGAGCGGCGGGTGATCGAGGCTCCAGCCAGGGTTTTCGATAGCCAGCATGAGTTGAACGAGGCGTTTCAGGCAGGCCGGCTTGAAGGCGATTTCATTGCCGTCATCCGTTTTCAGGGGCCGAAAGCCAATGGCATGCCTGAATTACACAAGCTGACCACTGTGCTTGGCGTGTTGCAGGATCGCGGCCAGCATGTGGCATTGGTAACAGATGGGCGCATGTCGGGCGCGTCCGGCAAGGTGCCTGCCGCCATCCATGTGACCCCCGAAGCATTGGAAGGCGGGCCGATTGGCAAGATCGTCGACGGAGACATTATTCGTCTGGACGCGGCGGCGGGAACGCTGGAAATTCTGGTGCCTGCCGGTGATCTGGCACTGAGGCCGCTCGCCGAAGTCGATCTCTCGGCTAACGAATTCGGCTTTGGCCGCGAACTGTTCGTCGGCTTCAGGCAACTCGTCGCGCATGCCGACCACGGTGCCAGCGCTTTTGGAACTGCGTGATCGCCAGCGTTTCAACGAAACTTGCTTCAATGAAAAAGGGCGGCTCAAACCGCCCCTTCTTGCCATCAATGATGCGGCTTTTGATCAGGGAACGGTAACCTCTGTCCGTTCACCAGCCGTAACGGTTGCGGTTGCCTCAGTTGTGCCGCCATCGTCTGGCAGGTTCTTTACGACCACATAGTCGCCGGCGGGCATCGTTTGCTGCCAGCTATCGCCGTAATTGAGGCCGAAGGCTTGCCTCTTGCCCTGAACATCTTTCTTGGCTGAGAACAGTTCGATGCTGTGGGCACCGGGTGCGTTCATTGCCAGAACGCCGCCATTGAGGATTGCCGTGACATTGCCGGTCTCACCGGCTTTCACCGTGAAGGGTTGTTCCACAATCGCCTGATCCAGTTCAGCCACGGCAACATAGTCTCCGGGCGGAAGATCGAATTTGCTGTCGGGACCATAGGCGCGCTCGACATCGTCGCGCGAGCCGTCAATCTTCTTCTTTGCCTTGAGGATGCGGAAGCTGATGCCCGAAGCTTCCACGCGTTCTCCGTCTTCGGCGTAGAGTGCGTTGACGACAACATGGCCGACGCCGACAACCATGTCTTTCTCGATCGTCTGGCCAGCATTCAGTTGAACGGTTTCGCTTGCGCTTCCCGTGCCAATGCTGACCGTGATCTTCTGTTCGCCTGCCGGCACAACCAGTTTGACGTTGCCATAGTTGGTTGCGTTCCCGCCGGGATAGGCAAGGTCGACCCGTGCACCGGCATCGATATCGCCGTCCGCACTCGGGCGTGGATGAATGATCACCGTGCCAGCATTGAGAACGAAAGCCGGATCATAGGTTTGACCGTCCTCGATCACGAGTTTCTGTTCGGCCTGAGCTTCGCCAAGGCGTGCAACGACGACATAGGAACCCGGTTCGAGCGAACCCTTGTAATCATCGTAATGCGTGTCCAGCCGTTCGCCGCGTGAGCCATCCGCATCGGCCTTGTAAATCTCCCAGCTATTTCCCTCTTTGACGAGATCGCCACCGGTTGTCAGCGCAAGGCTCGGCGTGAAATTGAACTCCGGTTTGGCGGGTTGCGGTGCAGGCACGGGTTCCGGTTCAGGGGCGGGCGCGGGTTCAGGCTCAGGGGCGGCAACCACCGTCTCGGTCAATGCGTTCTTCAAGGCATTCTCGTCCGATGCCTGAATATATTTTCCGCCGGTATTTTCAGCCAGACAAGCGACTTGTTTGCCTTCATCCGCAGTCAGTCCGAAACCGACCACATCCACCGTAAAGTCGATGCCTTTCGCCGCAAGTTCCTTGCCAAGCGCGCACGGATCGGCCTCGCAGGTTTCAAGCCCGTCGGTGATGAGAATGACTTTCGCTTTGTCTTGCGTGTATTTCAGTGCCTCGGCGGCCTGGCGGACGGCGGCGGTCAATGGCGTCTTGCCCAGGAATTTCAGGTTCTCGGTAGCCGTTGAAATGGCATCGGCAGAACCGGATTGCGGCGGCACGATCAACTCGATGTCTTCGCAACTGCCCTTCTCGCGATGACCATAGGCCATGAAGCCGATCTCCTGGCTGGCAGGAATCGTTTGAAGCACGGCCTTCAGCGATGTGCGGGCAATCTCCTGTTTTGGCTTGCCGTCGATCTGGCCCCACATGGAGCCGGACGCATCCAGAATGATGATGGTGCGCTGCGCCGCCACAGACGGCATGGCAGTTGCCAGAAGCATGAGAAGGCCAAGCATGTTGCGTAGAAGCGCCATCGCCAGTTACCCTTTTTCGGTGCGTTGAGGTGGCAAGCTAGAGCAATTCCAGGAAAAGTGTCGTGCGGTTTTCCGTCTGGAATTGCGTATAACAGATACTTGGAGCATCTCGACGGTTCCATCAAAACCGAAACGCTCTAGTGGTGGATTTGAAGTTCTCTACATTTTATTTCGAGGTCATTGATGCGAATTTTGAATCCAAAAACCACACTGGAATCATGAGTTTACCAGTGTCCTTGTCGAATCCGAGATCCGTACAGCGCCCCTCGAACAATGAAGTGAATTTCAGATTCGCGACACTAGCGAAGCCGCTGATGGCTGACAAGCCACCCCGGTAGTGAGAAATCAGCGCACCCGATGCTCTAATAGGTTGTTCGGCGCTCCTCGGAAGGCGGGCGGCCAAACAGGAGGCGGTAACTCTGCGCGAAATATGAGTGTGAAGTGAACCCTGTGACGATGGCCACATCAAGGATGGGCAAATTGGTCTGGCGCAGCAGTTCGCGCGCCCGTTCCAGCCTCAGGCGCATGTAATAGCGGCCTGGAGTGACGCTGAGATGACGCAGGAAAAGACGTTCGACCTGGCGAACCGATATTCCCACCGATTTCGCCAATTGCACGGCTGACAACGGTTCGTCGAGATGGTCGGCCATCAGTTCGACGATGCGGCGCAGCTTCTCTGATTTGCCGGTGAGATCGCGCTCGGGCCCGACGCGCTGGCGGTCCACGGCGGAACGAATGCGCTCATGCTGGAACTGGTTGGCCACGCCATTGGCGACATTCGCACCGAAGTCGGTACGCACGATTTCGAGCATCAGGTCGATGGAGGTCGTGCCGCCTGCACATGTGTAGCGCTTGCGGTCGATCTCGAAAACATTGCCTGTGCAATCGATGTCAGGGAAGCGTTCAACGAAACCGGCGCGGTTTTCCCAGTGGATCGTGCAACGATAACCGTCAAGCTGGCCTGCCTCGGCAAGAAGATAAGAGCCAACCGACAGCGCCCCGAGCGCGCCGCCGCGCCGGCCCCAACTGCGTAATGCGCCCAAAACCTTGCTCTTGCCGGGAAATTCCGTGTTCAGCCCGACAGCAACGAAGACGATATCGACCGGCGGCATGTCGGCCACGCTGTAGTCGATCTTGATTGGCAGGCCGTTCGAGGCAATGACCGGATCACCGTCCGCCGAAACTGTCGTCCAGCCGTAAAAGTCATGCCCGGCGATACGGTTTGCCGATCGAAACGTATCTATCGCTGCCGCGAGCGAGAACATCGAAAATTTGTCAACGAGCAAAAACGCGAACTGACGGCCAGTTTGAACGAGGTCTTCGCTCGCCATTGGTTCAACAGGAATTGGCGTCGTCGGCAAGAGATATGCTTTCTGCGGTTGGAGAAATTCAGAAGGATGGCCGTTTCAGTCCGGCTGCAAGATAGGCCGAAACGACGGTATTTGCCATTAGCATGGCAATGGTCATCGGGCCAACGCCTCCCGGAACAGGCGTAATCGCCCCCGCAACCGCAGCGGCTTCCTCATAGGCGACATCGCCGACAAGGCGTGTTTTGCCTTCGCCTTTTTCTGGTGCCGGGATGCGGTTGATTCCCACGTCGATGATCGTTGCGCCTGGCTTTACCCAGTCGCCCTTGACCATTTCAGGCCGCCCGACTGCGGCAACGAGAATATCGGCGGTGCGGGCAAGTGCGGGCAGGTCGCGTGTGCGGCTATGTGCGATGGTAACGGTGCAATTGGCTGCCAGGAGAAGATTGGCCATCGGCTTTCCAACGATGTTGGAGCGGCCAAGCACCACCGCGCTAAGGCCGGAAAGATCCTTGCCACGCACCCGCTCGATCAACAGCATCGAACCGGCGGGCGTACAGGGCACGAAGGCCGTTTCGGTTTCACCAGTGCCAAGCTTGCCGACATTGATGAAATGAAATCCATCGACATCCTTGTCCGGGGCAATGGATTGGATGACCTTACCGGCATCTATGTGGGCTGGGAGCGGCAACTGCACCAGAATTCCATGAATGTTGGGGTCGTTATTGAGGTCGTCAATCAACCCCAGCAGCGCAGGCTCAACCGTGTCGGCTGGCAGGGTGTGCTGGACGGAAAGAAAGCCGCACGCCTTGGCTGTCCGTGATTTCGAGGCAACATAGACCTGGCTTGCAGGGTCTTCTCCAACGATAACCACGGCAAGACCGGGCTGTTTCTTGCCCGATTCCGTAAGTTCTGCGGTCAGCGTCGTGACCTTGGCGACGACATCGCCAGCCACTTTCTTGCCATCAATAACTTCCGCCACGTCTCACTCCCAAAAACATGCTGCTTGGTGTGGCATATGCATGAATGATCGTCGGCGCAATCCCGACAATGCGCCGTCTTATGCCGTAAACTCCAAAGGTCGGCGGTTTTGTCTTAAAAATAGCGGCGGCGGGTGCGGCTTGCGCTCAATTCGCGCACCTCATCACGAAATTCACGCAGACTGGCGCGTATTTCGTCGATCGAGGCTTGTTGATCCACGAAAGGCCGGTCGCGCTCACCATCATCTATCTGCGATTGCCACGTTTTTGCTTCCACCTGCCGCCCATGATCGCCACTGTCCAGCGCATGATGCGCGCTCGGGGATGCCATATATGGCGAGCGATCGTCGGCGTCTTTCCTGCGAATTGGCCGGTCATCGGGTTGCGGCTTACGTTTGCGCTCGCGCATTCCAGCGGTGTTGCGCAGGCTTTCATAAGCCCCGCGCATGGCGCCCAGGCCAACGCCCGCTGCAAATCCCAGCAACAATCCGGCAAGCGCCACGATTGCCCGCGATGGGCCGTTGGGTTCAAGCGGTGCGAATGCCTTGGAAATGACGTTGACATTGGCGGTGTTGATATCGCGTTGCTCGCCGGTTTCCTTGGAACGCAGAAGATAGGCTTCATAGACGGAGCGCTTGGCGCTGGCTTCACGCTCGAATTCTCTCAGCGTAACCAGATCGTTGTTGACGTTGCCGCTTCGCACTTTCAACTGTGCAAGGCGCGCCGAGAGTTCCTGTTCGAGCTGAACAGCGCGCTTGAGATCGACCTGCAACGAGGACGCGATGCGGCGCAGTTCTCCAGCTATCCGGTCCCGCGCCCCGGCCAACTGGGCGTCGAGCGCACGGCGTTCAGGGTGGCGCGGACCTAGCCGTACGGCAGCGCGGTCGGCCTCCTGCTTGAGCGTTGCATATTGCGAACGCAAGTCGGACATGGCGTTGGAATTGACTTCCTCTGGCAAAGTGCCGCCCAGCACCGAATCGACGCTGACGTTGCGCGCCGAAGCTGCGCGGGCATTCAATTCCAGTGTCCGGGCGCGCGCGATAGAAAGCTGCTCGTTGAGTTTCAGGAGTTCGTCGTCGGAAATCAAACGCCCCTGCGCGTCGATCAAGTCGTGTGAAGCCCGGAAGTTTTCCACCTTGCGTTCGGCGGCCTCGACATTGCTGCGCAGTTCATCAAGGCGGGCCGTCAATTCGTCGGTTGCGCGCCCGGCCGTATTGGACTGGATCTGGCCGTAGGTCTGCAGGAACACATCGGTCATCGTATTGGCGATGAGCGCCGACTTCTCGCCATTTTCGGTGATCGCACTGACCGTGATGACGAAAGTTTTACCGCTGCGGTCAACGCTGACGCGCTCTGCCAGATTGCTGACGGCAAGTGCTCGACGCCGAACCTTGTCGACGCTGGCGGGGCCGTCATTGCCCGACAACAGCGAGCGGATCAGAGATAGCGTGCCGGGACTGCCCCCTTCGCCATTGAATTCGGGATCGTTGACGAGGTTGAGCTTGTCGACAACCTTGTTCAACACGGTCCCCGAAGTGAGCACACGCATCTGGTTTTCGACAAGTGCAAGCGTCGCATCCGAGGCGATGACGGATTGGGTAAGGTCACGCTCCGTCAATTTGAGGTCGCGCGGATCGACAATCAGTTCGGTTGAGGCCTCATATTTCTTCGGCGTCGACAGGGCTATCGACACACCGATTACCGCCCCCAATATGGTCATGGCCACGATCAGCATTTTTGAGCGCCCAATGCCGCCAATCACCAGCATAGGGTCGATAAGCGGTTTCCATTGGTCCTGCGGCGCATCAGCCGAATGATGCTCAAAACCGGCATCGGTCTGGGCAGTTCGAATACGCGAAGATGACGGCTCGAGCGGTAATTGGGCCGATGGTGCGGCTTCTAACCTCTCAACCTGCCCGGTTTCCGGCGTTTCCAATTTGTTGGGTTTGGCCGACACATCCCGCGCCCGTTTCAGCCGTGCCCATTTCGGCACCAGTCCGGCAAATAAGGCCTGCTTGCCGCTATCCTCATGTTCGCCAGACTGCTGGAACTCTTCGGTGTCGGGTTTTTCATGTTCAGCGTCTGCCTCACCGACCGATGCTGCCGACGGATGGTTGGAATTGGCTTCTTGCCGGAGAATGGCTCGCTCACGCGTCGCCGAAGTGGAGCGCGGGGCAATGGAAAGCAAAGAAACGGCGGGTGCGTTCGGATCATCGCCGCGCATGGCGCGCCCCAGTGCCAGCAGCGAACGCTCACGATTCCTGTCTTCGCGATCCGATCTGTCGTCCATTGCTTTGGGTATCACCTTTGGTCGCCGGCGAACGGCTGCCAACGTTCGTTAAGTCAGGCTAGAGTCTGTTGAGCATCAACATACGAAGCCGGGTGTGCTGATGCTCAACAGACCCTAAACAGGCATGGAAAACAAAACGTTAATTTTGTCTGGTTTTGCACCTCCTGGCTCGCCGTTTGATGAAATTTATTCGACCTTGTCGCCCCATCCAGAACGGCACATTAAACATTGATGTTTAGCCTTGGACGATAATGACGCAGACCAGCGATATATCCCGACGGGGAACGCTTGTCCGGCTTGGCATGTTCATTGCCGATCGCCGGGGGGTCGTTCGCGACTATCTTTCGGCAATCAGCGGCGCTGGCGGCCGGTTGGTCTTCTCGCTTGTCTATTTCGTCGTTTTAGCCAACACGCTTTCGATTGCAGAATTTGGCATGTTTGCCACCGCGTCGGCCGCAGGCGTCATGTTGTCGCGCATCCTCGCATTCGGCTTCATTTCCGCGCTTTATCGGACAGCCACGATCCGTCCGAACCTGATCGGGACATTCACCGTCGGCTTTGGCCTTCTCGGTTTCCTGTCGCTGCCACTTTTAGCCGCCGTTGCCTTTGCAGTGTATCTGGCCTTCTTCATGGGCATCGTAGCACTTCCGGTTTTCGCCATGATTGTCACCGCCGAAGCCTTGTTGTGGCGTCCTGTCGAGGTCGTGATGATCGTCAACAACGGGCTTGGAAAATTCGGCCGCGCAGCACTATTGGCTATTTTGGCAACAGCCTTGAGAGCACTTGGTGCGGTTTTGTTCATGCTGTCGGCGGCGCATTCGTTGCAGGCGTGGGCATGGTTCTACATCGGGGCAAATGGAGCGTCGCTGCTTGTCGCAGGCGTCTTTTTCTATCCCAGACAGAGGCTGCGCATGAGATGGGCGCTCTACCGGCGTCGCATCGCCGATTCCGTCTATGTCGCCGGTGCTGAGGTTCTGTTCTATCTACAGATGGAGTTCGACAAATTGCTGGTGTTGGCGATTGGCGGCGCGCATCTTGCTGGCATTTACGCCATCGTCATGCGCCTCGTCGACCTGACGGCGATCCCGATACGCACATTTTCCATGATGCTGGTGCAACGAATGATGCGCGCACCGCAGATGCTGTCGCGCATGATTGTCAGAATTGGCATAGAAGGCGGCATTTTTGCGGTATCAACACTAGCTCTGGTCGGGCTGGGCGGTGTCCTGCATTTCTTTCCCAATGCGCTTGGCAAAAATGTCGCGCAAGCCGCGCCATTGGTCCTTCTGGCGCTTTGCGTACCGGGCTTGCGCAATTTGGTCGAATATCAGGCAGAACTCTTGTTCGCGCGCGGCCAGACCTTGGTCAGGGCGCTCAATCTCGCCTTGCTCGCCGGCTTGAAAGCGGTTTTGCTGTGCACCATCCTGATATGGTTCAGCGCAACACCTGATCTTGTCGTGTCGCTGAATATCGTCTTCCTCCTGCTTTATCTGGCCTCGGCGCTCCTCACCTATTCAGCGATGCGCCAACCACCCAAGCCGGTCTGATCCGCAATCCTCTCCAGCGTATAAATTTCAGATTTTTGAGTCGAGCAGGCGGCGAATGCGGCCGACATCGGTTCCGATGAAGGATTGCATGCCGATCGCCACCTGTTGCGGCGTCATGGCATTGATGAAAGCGCGAAATGCGTCGTCCGAGAGCGCCTCGCCGGTCCAATGGACACGACAGAACTCCTCCCCATCATGGAAATGCCCCTGGTCGTTCAGCACTTCATCCACAAACCGGCCATAGATCATGCATTCCGAGAATTTTCGATTTTTCCCGATCGTTTCGACCCAGCCATGGCCATGTGTCTCCTCGATGCGGGCACACATTGCCAATACGGTATCTGTGCGCCACGCGATCAGTGTCGAGATATAGTCGTGTGGCGACAATGACGGCGTGGCAATGCCAAGCACTTTACCGGCATTGCGTGACCAGACGTGATGATCGCCTTGCGGTCCGGTGGCCAATGCGTCGTCGCGTCGAAAAAGGCGAACCTTTCCGTCCCGCCAGAAAACGCTGCTGTCGAAGGCTTTCAAAAATGTGACATCGGAATCGCAGTAAATCAGGACGTCCTCGCGCGCATGGTGAGCAATGGCGATGCGCCGAAGTTGCTGCACATGCCAGCCACGCAAAGGCTTTGTCTTGAAACTCAGCCAGATGCGGCGGCGAAACAGGCTGGCCGGGTCGTCCAGCGCGTGTAGCCAGCGCGGCAGCAGATCCCGTTCATCGACGACAGTCCGACGTGGCCCCTCCAACTGGCGAAACAAGGCCACGTCTCGATGTTCAACGAGAATATAATGTTGGCCAACACCGGTCACGTAGCGGTCAAGTGTTTCACATAGCAGGCGGCACCGCTCGAAGTCGGGTGCGTAGCTCGCCGTTACAAAAGCAAATGTTGGCGCGGGCAAAAGCGGAGCCAGTTTAGTGGCTTCCTTCGGATCGAACCGGTTGTTCACCGCGGCTCTCCAACCGGCTCCGGCCGCCGCGAAAGCTTCTGGCGCGCGACGCGCCATAAAAACAGCGGATTGCCGACAATATAGCGTCGCCACATGCGGCCCGGCTCCAACAACAGTCTGAAAACCCATTCGAGGCGAAGGCGGCGCATCCACAGCGGCGCACGCGGTACTGATCCGCTCATGAAATCAAGCAGCGCACCCACAGCGATTGGCAGCGTGCAATGGCGTTCATCGATATTGCGCGCAATCCATAATTCCTGACGTGGCACGCCCATGGCGACCAGCAGGATATCCGGGCGCAAGGTGGCAATCCGGTTGATGATTTCCGGCTCTTCATTGGCCGAGAAAAAGCCGTCGTGAATGACAGCGAAACTATGCTGGGGCGACAATGCGTGCAGCTTGTCTGACGCGGCCTCCGCATTGGCCCTGGTCGTGCCAAGCAAGCCGATCGTCAAGGGACGGATCGAGGCTTGCAGGAAAGCGGGCACAAAATCGGTCCCATTGAGATTGGCGGGGAAGGGTGCGCCATAGAGCATTTTGGCTGCAATATCGACGCCGATGCCGTCAGGCAGGATGAGAAAATCGTCAAGAGCATTGGCGAATGTTGCATCGGTGTAGGCGATATTGGCGTTGTGGGCGTTCAGAAAACTCACTTTTGTAAAGCGCCGGTCGTCCAGCATCCGCGTCAAAAGCGAAATTGCCTGATGCCAACCGACACTGACGACGGGAATGCCAAGGATCGATTTCCAGGCATTGAGGCCGAACGCCGCGCGTGCTGCATGCACATTCATGCGAACACCTCCTGCCTTGAGCAACTGATCGTTCGCAGGCCGTCAATTATCGCGTCGTCCAGCGCCTTGAGCTGGCGCATGTGAAAGGCGGTGCCGTCAACGTCACCAACCGCGCCTGATGAAGCCGCAATCAAGGCATTTGCAAAGGCGACAGGATCATCAGTAACCACGCAATTTTCCGGTCGGTAGTCGATGCCGCGCAACGAACGGCTGGTCGCGACCGAGGGCAGGCCAAGTTCGAATGTCTCGATGGTTTTCAACTGCACGCCGCTGCCGGCGGTGCTGATGAGCGGAATGACGCGAGCGCTGCGCACGAATTCTCGGGCATCAGGCACTCGGCCGACAAATTCGACGCCGGGATGTGATGATGAGAGCCCGGCAGGCGCACGACCCGCAATTTTTAGCCGAAAACTTGCCGGTAGATGCGCAACGACATTGTTGAGGAACCAGTCAAGCCCAATGCGGTTGGGTTGCCAGGTCCATGTGCCGATCAGCGCGGCATCGCAATCGACATGGCGTGGCGTTTTTCTGGGCACAGTCGATGTCGTCACCAACGGCAAGACGTGCGATTTCTGATTGGAGGCGACGCCGAGTGCCACGCTGTCTTCCTGAGCCAGCGTAAAGACGAAATTGGCCTTGGCGCACAGGCGCTCTTCAACGCGCTTCACAAGCCGTGCTTCGCGCCGATACACCATGCGCAGCAATGGGTTTCGGGTAGAAGCCGCATTTTCGAGCGCGGAGCGATGCTCGACATTGTGCGCGACAAAGATTGTCGGCTTGTCATTGAAAAGCCCTTCGAACGCACCGGCGAACTGGACCGAATTCAGCACGTAGGCGTCGAAAGGACCGGCGCGTTGAATGGTTGATTTGACGTCCTCATCGGCGATCACCCGCAGTTTCACTGACGTGAATGTAAGCCCTGAGAGAATGGCATTGGCGATCCACGCAAGTTTTTGAACGCTTGACGCACTTTCGGTGCGCACATCGACGCTGCCCAGGACGATGGTGTTATCCGGGTCGATGGCGGGCTTGCCGGGCCAGGTAAAACCGATCACCGTGACGTTCGCACCCGCTCGCCGCAACGCGGCAATGATTGCCGCATTGGCGATTTCGTATCCTGAGGCAAGGGCGCCGTCTGGCACGATTGATGTGACGAATAGCAGGTTCATGTTACCTTGGCATCTAGCAAAGGTCGGGTGAAGCCTTGATTAAACAGGAGGCTACAATGCCGGAATTTGGCAGGATCGGCGTCATTGCCGTCGAAGGTGATTAACGAAGCGTTATCATCGCGATGCTATCGACTGCAGCATAATTCTCTTGCAGATCAGTGCGATGCACCCCATGCCCCTGGACGGTTCCATTTCGATAGCGGCGCGATCTCCCACACTGGATGCGGGGGCCATTGAAATTGTGGTGACGCTGCCGACCTTCAAGCGCCCGCAACAGCTCCTTGCGACCCTTGCATCGCTCAAGGCCCAACAAACCAAGCGCCATTTCGCTGTTATCGTCATGGAAAACGAGGCTGATGCGCGTGAGGGTGCCATCGCCGCTGCACCATTGTTTGAAAACGGCGCGATGGATGGTCTGGTCATCATTGCTCATGAGCGCGGCAATTGCAGCGCCTATAATGCCGGTTGGCAGACAGCGGTTGTGAACTTTCCAGATTTCAAATTCCTGTTGGTCATCGACGATGACGAGATTGCCGATCCGCAATGGCTTGAGCAGTCATGTAGCGCTGCCGAAACCTTACCAGCCGATATTGTTGGTGGCCCGCAAATCCCGGTGTTCAGCGACCCCTCCCATGCGAAATGGGGCACTCATCCAGTCTTTGCGCCGCCATACCGCGAAACGGGGAAGGTCGCAGCCCTTTATTCCTCCGGCAATCTTCTGGTCAGCCGCTCCGTACTTGCCGCGATGGGGTCGCCCTATCTCGATTTGAAATTCAACTTCATGGGCGGTGGTGATTCCGATTTCCTCAGCCGGGCGGCGCAAAAAGGGTTCGTTCTGGGTTGGTGCAGCGAGGCACAAGTGCGCGAAACGGTGCCTGCCCGGCGCGCCGAAGCGGGCTGGGTTCGTGCACGCTCATTGCGCAACGGCGTTATCTCGACATGGGTGGAAAAGAAGAAGCGCGCCGCAACGCCATTCGCCGGTCCCAGGGTTTTTTGAAAAGTCTTGCCCTGCTTGGAGCCTCGCCATTTCGTGGCCTGTCGCGATTGATGAAAACCGGTTCCCTGGCAATTGCCATCTATCCCGTTCACGTCGCTCTCGGGCGCGTGCTCGCTGAATTCGGATACGCCAATGAGCAGTATCGCCAGCCTGAGAAAAACTGAGCGCGCCCCACTTGGCGCGGCCTTTACGTGCGAAGGTGTGGCGACGACCGTGGCGGCGCTGTTGTTTACGGTCCTTCTTATCTCCTTCCGCCCTTTTCAGCCCGGCGGGGCAGCAGGTGGTGGCGATGGCGGCGATATCGTCAACCAGTTGGGCTTTGGGGTACTCGGTGCCGTGTCGCTGTTTTCATTGGTGACGCTTGCCGATCCACGCGTTGTTCGTTCGCTTCTCAGTCCTTCGTGGATCGTGTTGCTCGGCCTGTTCATGGCCTCGGTCATGATGGCGACCGACCCGGGTTCTGCCATGCGCACGGCGTTCTTTACGCTGATCGGCATGATGAGCGTGGCAACCATTCTTGCGTTGGCGCGGGATGCCGATGCTTTTTCGACGATTCTCATCTTCACTACCGTCACAGTCATGGCGGTATCCTATGTTGGCCTCTACGTGTTTCCCAACGAGGCGCTGCACACCGCCGCTTCGCAGGAACCTGAACATGCGGGCCTGTGGCGAGGCGTGTTTACCCACAAGAACATCGCCGGTCCGGTCATGGCCTGCTTCAGTTTCGCCGGCCTTTACTTATTTCGGCGTGGAAGGCGTGTCTGGGGTGCCATCATTTTCATCGCAGCCATGAACTTCATGCTGCACACGGGGTCCAAGACGACCGCCGGTCTGGTTCCGTTTTCCATTCTGATTGTCGTCGTGCCAAGTCTGTTTGGAATGCGCTTGGGAACGCCGCTCTTCTTCATATTTGCCGTGAGTGCAACCGCACTTGGCACGCTCGGTATTGTTTTCCTGGAGCCAATGAAGGAACTGGCGGCGCTGTATTTTCCCACCCTCACCTATACGGGGCGCACGACCTTGTGGCAGTTTGCCGGCGAAATGCTGGCAAAGCATCCGTGGACCGGCTATGGCTATGAGAGTTTCTGGGGCACGCCGCTGCTTTTGAATCAGGACCAGCCTTTCGATCGGGCATGGGATATACGCACCATCGTGCATGGCCATAATGGCTATCTCGATATTGCGGTGTTGATGGGAATCCCCACGCTTTGTGTCGCGGTCTATACGTTTCTCATTGCGCCATTACGCGATTATATGCGCACTCCATTGCGCAAGGAAAACATCTATCTCGCTGACTTCTTTATGATGGTCCTCCTGTTTACGGCCCTCAATGCGTTCCTTGAAAGCTTCTTCTTTCATCGTGCCGATCCGGTTTGGCTTTTCTTCCTTCTGGGCGTTTTCGGGCTCAGGCAAGCCGCGCGGCGACCACTGGGGTCTGGACCCAGATAAGCCGGAAATCGCGCTGACAGGTCTTTCCCGATGCGGGACGAGCGGCTATGGAAGACCTTTCTCGGAGGCATGAAATGACGATCAAATTGGTTCTCGCCGGTTGCGGCAATATGGGTTACGCGATGCTGGCGGGCTGGCTCAAATCCGGCAAGATCGAACCCGCAGAAGTCATGGTTATCGAACCCAATGGCGATCTGCGCACTCGCGCCGGCACCCTTGGTTGTCAGGTGGCTGCCGATATCAGCGAAATTGCAGATGGCGTTGTCCCGCAATTGATCGTCATCGCGGTCAAGCCGCAAGTCATTCGGGATGTCACGGCCGCCTATTCTCGCTTTGGCGATGGGACGACGGCTTTCCTAAGCATTGCCGCCGGAACCGCCATTGAAACTTTTGAAAGCATTCTCGGTAAGCGCACGCCGGTTGTGCGCTGCATGCCCAATCTCCCGGCATCGGTTGGCCAAGGCATGATGGTCGTCTTTTCCAATGGTTATGTTTCCGATGTGACCAAGCGTTTCGTGACCGACCTGTTGTCGGCGAATGGCGAGGTGGCCAGCATCGACGACGAGAGCCAGATGGATGCGGTGACGGCTGTATCGGGTTCGGGTCCGGGCTATGTCTTCCATTTCATTGAAGCGCTGACGGCGGCGGGCGAGAAAGCCGGCCTGCCGGCTGAGACAGCCAGCCTGCTTGCCAAACAGACCGTTTATGGCTCGGCGTTTCTGGCTGCCCAAAGCAATGAGCAGCCGGGCACCTTGCGCGAGCAGGTGACAAGTCTGAAAGGCACGACCGCAGCCGCCCTCGATATATTGATGGGGAAAGATCGCCTGAAAAACCTGCTCGGTGAGGCTGTCGAGGCCGCCCGTTTGCGCTCGATCGAACTGGGAAAATAATCGCTTGGCCACTGCATGTCGCCCAAAAGTGTGTAGCGGTTTTGGGGCAACGACATGCACAAAAACAAAGGCTTGAAGCGCGCTGCATGAAGCCCTTTGGGCGCGGCGTACTTCAGTTGGCGAAGGCGAGGCTTGGCTCGCCCGACTTGCCTGACAAGGCGCGTTTTAACAGCGCCTCGGCATGAGCGTTGCGTGCCCGTGCGCTGGTCGCACCCATCACCACCACGATAAGGCGGCGTCCATCCGCATCGTAGGATGTCACGATGTTGAAGCCTGATGCGCGAATGTAGCCGGTCTTGATGCCATCGACGCCGCGAACCCGGCCAAGCATATCATTGTGACCACGAATACGTTTGCCGCGAAACGTGAAATCGGTGGCCGAGAAATAGTGGTAATATTGAGGGAACCGCTTTCGCAGCGCCATACCCAGAACCGCCATGTCGCGCGCGGTGGTGTGCTGCTCGCTGTCAGGCAGGCCCGATGCATTGCGAAACACCGTATTGCGCATCCCGATCTGGCGCGCTTTCGACGTCATCATACTCGCAAAAGCCGCTTCGCTTCCGCCAAGATATTCGCCAACGGCCACAGCCACATCATTCGCGGATTTGATGGCAAGCGCCTTGATCGCCGTCTCCGTGTCGATTGTTTCGCCGCGCCTGAAACGCAATTTGGTCGGCGGTTGTGAAGCGGCATTTGCCGAAACGGGGATCTGCGTTTCCTTGGTCAGGCGGCCCTGATCCAATGCCTCGAACAGCAGATATAGCGTCATCATCTTGGTGAGCGAAGCCGGGTAGCGCGGGGCCGTCGAGTGCATCGCGAATATTTGCTTGCCGGTTCTGGCATCGACAACGATCGCGGCGTATTTTTGCGGCGGCGCTGGTACAGCCAGCACCTGTTCGGGCGAGGTCGTGGTCGTGCAGCCGGCGACAAGCGCCAAAATGGCGGCTATCGCTGCAAGCTTCTGGATGACGAGGGGCAAGCGGGATATGTGCAAGATTGAGGCTATTCTGACATGCTAGTGTTGCTGAGACGGCGCGAACCTACCTGAAGCGGCAAGCCGCGTCCATTTGGCGAGTGTTACATTCGTACACAAAAGAAGGATTTGCTGTGGGCAAGCAACAAATCGGGCTTTTGCAAAGGCTTGAAGAGAATGTCGGTTCTGGTGTTCACTCAGGCAGCCATCATGATGCAGAAAACTCGGAAGGAGATTGATGTCTGAACTCGCAACTATCGCCGCGACGATCTTCAAGAAAGCGGCCAAGGCTCAACGGTTTGTCGTCGCCATCGCCGGACCACCCGCTTCTGGCAAATCCACTTTGTCGGCTGAATTGCGCGGCTTGTTGCCTGAAGGCGCAGCCGAAGTGGTGCCGATGGATGGCTTTCACTATGATGATGCCGTGCTTGATCTGCGCGGCCTGCGGGCGCGCAAAGGCGCACCGGAGACCTTCGATTTTGCCGGTTTCGAAACGCTCTTGAAACGGATCAGAACAGGTGAGCCGGATATTGCGATTCCCGTGTTCGACCGCAGCATTGAACTGTCGCGCGCCGCCGCCGCGCTCATCTCGAGCGACGTCAAATTCGTTCTGGTCGAAGGCAATTATCTCCTGCTTGACGAGATGCCGTGGTCCGGTCTCGCACCGTTGTTTGATTTTACGATCTTTGTCGATGTGGCGCGCGGCGAGCTTGAACGACGCCTCGTGGCGCGCTGGCATGAACATGGACGCTCGGATGAAGAGGCGCGCTCCTGGATCGAAACGAACGATCTGCCCAACATTGAACGCGTGCTGGCGCGCCGTCGCCGGGCCGATCTGGTTGTCGGCGATCCGGGGTAGACCGGGGCTATGGCTCATGCTTGGAGCGGGATGAGGAAAAGTGGGTACCGGTTTTCCGCCCGCATCCCGCTCTAACTTATTGGAATCGATGACCGCCAAAGCACCAAAAACGCACTACGCACGTGCTGGTATGGTCAAGCCCTTTTGTACCGCCGGTCGGGCAAGCCCTCTTTCAAGCCACGCTGCAACGGCAGGAAAATCGTCAAAGCCAACCAGTTCGCGCGCTTCATAAAAGCCGATGAGGTTGCGCACCCACCCCAACATCGAAATGTCTGCAATGGAATAATCCTTGCCCATGATCCACTCGCGTTCCGCCAGCCTTGTCTCAAGGACGCCGACCAGCCGCCGCGATTCATCGCGGTAGCGTTCCAGCGGGCGCTTGTCGGAAATCGCCTTGCCAGCGAATTTGTGGAAAAAGCCGAGTTGGCCGAAAATTGGCCCGATCGCCCCCATCTGGAAGAACACCCACTGGATCGTCTCGTAGCGCTGTATCGGGTCGCTGGACATCAGTATTCCCGATTTCTCGGCGAGATAGAGCAAGATGGCTCCCGATTCGAACAGTGCCAGCGGTTCGCCGCCGGGGCCGTCGGGGTCGATAATGGAGGGTATCTTGCCATTGGGGTTGAGCGAAAGGAACTCCGGCGTCCAGGTTTCGTCCTTGCCGATGTCGATATAATGCGGCTCATAGGCAAGGCCGATTTCTTCCAAGGCAATCGAAACCTTGACGCCATTCGGTGTCGGCGACGAATAAAGTTGCAGGCGTTCGGGGTGTTTGGCCGGCCAGCGTGTGGCAATCGGAAAGGCTGACAGATCGGTCATGGAATGCTCCAGGATAAAGGCGTTGCGCGCAAAACGGTCGAACTATCAGGGTGCCTTGAAGGCCAGAACGGCATTGGTGCCGCCAAAGGCGAAAGCATTGCTGATTGCCGCACGCACTTTGCGCTCGCGCGGGACGTTCGGTGTTACATCGAGATCGCACTCAGGGTCCGGCTCGCGGAAATTGGCGGTCGGCGGCACGATGCCCTCGCGGATCGCCATGACGCAGGCAATCATTTCCAGCGCCCCCGATGCACCGAAGCAATGGGCGTGCATTGACTTGGTCGAGGAGACGGACAGATTATAGGCATGATCGCCGAAGACGCGCTTTATAGCCGATGTTTCGATCTGATCGTTGGCTTTCGTGCCGGTGCCATGAGCATTGAGATAATCGACGTCCTCGGGATTTAAGCCTGCATCGGCAAGACAGGCACGCATCGCGCTTTCTGGCCCATCGATGGTGGGTGCAACGATATCGGATGCATCGGCGGAAAAGCCGACGCCTGAAATTTCGCCGAGGATATCTGCACCGCGAGCGCTCGCATGTTCATAGCTTTCCAGAACAACCATGCCAGCACCTTCGCCAACAACAAGCCCCTGCCGGTCGGCTGAAAAAGGCCGGCATGTATCTGGCGACAGGACGCGAAGCGCCTCCCAACCTTTAAGGATGCCCCAGACCAGCGGCGCATCGGTTCCGCCGGTTACCATCACATCGGCACGTCCCAGCCGGATCTGGTCAACGGCGGAGGCGATTGCATGGTTTGACGAGGCACATGCGGAGGTCACGCCGAAAACCGGCCCGCGCAGGCCCAGATTCATGCTGACCTGACCCGCCGCCGCCCCCGGCATCACTTTTGGAACGGTAAAGATGCCAGCGCGATTCTTGCCTTCCAGCAGGATCGCACGGTAATTTTCTTCAATGGCCTCCCAGCCGCAGACGCCGACGCCGACCGTGGCACCGACCCGGTGAGTGTTTTGCTCGTTGACGCTTAACCCGGCCTGCTGCATGGCTTGGCGCGCCGCGATAACCGCAAGCAGGCTGAAGCGATCCATTGAAACAAGCTGTTTGCGCTCGATCCCATGTTCGGGAAGTTGCTTTATCTCGCAACCTATCCGCACTTTCAGTTCGTGCAGTTGCGAATTGGAAATCGGTCCGATGGCCGAGCGGCCGGCACGCATCTCCGCCCAAATGGCAGCCGCATCGGTGCCAAGACCACAAATTCCACCAATACCGGTGATGACGACGCGCTGGCGCATATGCCTCGGATCAGGCCCTTTTTCGATCAGGTCACGAACAGCATCGACCATATCGCCGACATTCTTCAAATTGCTCCAGGCATCGACCGTATTCATTTCGATTTCTATGCCATATTGCTCTTCGAGATCGAAGATGATCTCCGTCAATTCCAGCGAATGAATGCCCAGTGCCGTCAATTCGGTTGTGACTGTGATTTCCTCATCGCCAGGCTCTGCATGAGCCTTGATCTTGTCGATGATATCTTTTGCCAACTGGTCAGCCATTCGGTTCCCTTCGCATTTCCCGACGTGAAGCTGTAGCGCCTCTTTGCCCAAACCTGCCATCACTTTCGTATAGTGGCAGGTATATTATGTTCTCTATAGAAACCGAAACGTTGGTAGGCAACACCGATATCGACAAAGCCGTGTATGTGGACAGGCTTTGGCGGTGCTGCCAAAGGCGCTCACTTTGTTCTGATGTGCTTGGAAAAATCAAGAACGGCCCGCCGCTCTGAGTTTTTCCGTAGCCGTGAAATCAATGGTTGATCCGTTGTTGGATAAAACGACGCCGAATTTCTCCGCGGCTTCTCCTGGCGTGTAATAGCCAAGTGCAACGTCTTTAAGCACGCTTTCAGGCTTGCGCGCCAACGGATTGCCATAGCCGCCACCGCCCGGCGTACCGACACGCACCCTGTCGCCGGCTGTGAGCGCTATGTCCTGCTCCTTTGAAAGATGGGGTGGCACATGCGTTTCGCCACCGCGAAAGACGGTCACCGAATTTACCGCGCCGTCTTTGCCGCCAAGCACGCCTTGCGGGCCGACGCGACCGTGATCCATGACGAACGAGGCACGTGCTTGACCGCGCAGAATTTCCACCTCATAGGCAAGGCCGAAGCCCCCGCGCTGCTTTCCCGCTCCGCCGGACCCTTCACGCAGCGCATAGTGCCGATAAAGCACCGGAAACGCCTGTTCCATGATTTCGACGGGTGGCGACTTGGAAATTCCGATGGTCGAACAGCCATTGGTGAGCCCGTCATGGCCAAAATTGCCGCCATAGCCGCCACCGGAAATCTGGTACATCACATAGGCGCGGCCCCGCGCCGGGTCATCACCGCCCAATGCGAAGTTGCCGCTTGAGCCAGCCGGCGCGGCCGTCACTTTCTCCGGCAGCGCCTGCACCATCGCCGCAAACACGGCTTCGGCGATGCGCTGCGATACTTCCGCCGCACAACCGGAAACCGGGCGTGGATAGCGCGCATCGAGAAATGTTCCTTCCGGTCGCTTGACAATCAGCGGCTCGAAGGCTCCGGCACTGATTGGAACGTCGGGGAAGATATGGCGCATGGCCAGATAAACCGAGGAGAGTGTGGTTGCCAGAACGCTGTTCATCGGGCCGGTGCATGGCTTGGACGAGCCATTGAAATCGAAGGTAAGCGTCTCGCCCTTCTTTTCAACAGCCAGCGCGATGGTGAGTGGCGCGTCAACAACGCCATCTGAATCGACAAAAGCGCGGGAATGGTAAGTGCCGTCGGGGATGGCCCGGATGTTTGCCCGCATTTGGTCTGCTGCACGTTTGCGCAACTCGGCTATGGCTTCGACGACTGTGTCGTCGCCATAGCGGTCCAGAATTTCGTTCAACCGGTCCTGACCGACCATAAGGGCTGCGGCCTGTGCCTTGATGTCTCCGATGCGTTGGTCGGCAACGCGTATGTTCGAGCAGATGATGGCGTAAATTTCCGGGTCCATCACGCCTTGCTTGAACAGCTTGACCGGCGGCAGGCGCAGGCCCTCCTGTTCAACTGCGGTTGCCGACGCGGAAAATCCCCCGGAACAGCCCCGCCAATGTCCGGCCAATGGCCCGTGTTGGACAGCCAGCAGAAAATGCGCCCACCCCGATAGACCGGCATCAGGAAACGCACATCCATCAAATGCGTGCCGCCGAGATAGGGGTCGTTGACGATATAGATGTCGCCCGGTTGGGGCGAAAGGCAGCGCCCTTCGGCGATCATCTCAATGACGGTGCCGGTCGAGTATTGCATGACGCCGACAAACACCGGGAGACCCTGACTGCCTTGTGCGATCAGCGCGCCATCTTTTGCTGAATAAATGCCATCGGAGCGGTCATTGGCCTCGGCAATGACCGGCGAGAATGCCGCCCGCGAGAAGGTCATATCCATCTCGTCGCAGGTTTGCTGCAAGGCCGCGTTGATGACCGAAAGTGTAATGGCGTCAAGTTTTTCCATCTCAGGCCACCGCAATATTGACGATGAGATTGCTGTCGCTGTCGGAGACAGCGCTGTCGCCCGGCTCAAGCACCGTGGTGGCGTCCATCTGTTCAAGGATCGCAGGGCCTTCGATGGTTGCGTCGAGCGGCAGTTTCTCGCGCTCGTAAACAGGTGTCTGGTGCCATGCATCGTTGAACCAGACAGCTCGAACTTCGCGCCGCGCTTGCTCGATCGTGGTGGCCCGGCCAGCCGGATCAATCAGATGCGCCAGGTCAACTGCAGGCCGCACACCGGTGACCGATGTGTTGAGATTGACGAGATTGGCGCGGATTTCCGGAAGTTCGACCTTGAAGCGCGCAAAATAGGCCCGCTCGAAAAGCTGTTGCAGCATCTCCCGCGTCACCTCGGCTGACGGCAGCGACACATTGATGATATGGGTCTGGCCGACGAACTGCATGTCGGCGGAATGGGTAACGCGGATCGTTTCCGGCCTGATCGCTTCTTTTGCGATGAGGTGTTGTCCTTCTGAACGCTGGTTTTCCAGAACGCCGCGTATTTGTGCTTCATCGACATCGCCGACCGGAACGTTGACCGTGTTGACGAAGTCGTGGCGCAGATCCGCGACAACGCAACCGAGCGCATTGGTGATGCCGGGTCTGGCGGGGATCAACACTTTCGGCAGGCCAAGTTCGCGCGCCAGTGCGGTGGCGTGTAGGGGGCCTGCGCCACCAAAGGCAAACAGCGCGAAATCGCGCGGATCGTGGCCGCGAGACACCGACACCATGCGGATCGCTCCGGCCATCTTCAAATTGCCGAGTTGCAGCACGGCTCCGGCAGCTTCAACGCCGGAAAGGCCAGTAGTGCGGCCAATCTTTTCCTCGAAGATGCGGGCAACATCGTCCACGGTAACGGGCGTGTCGACGGCGAGAAGCCTTTTGGGCGACAAGCGGCCAAGCACCAGATTGGCGTCGGTCAGCGTCGGCTCATCGCCACCCCTTCCATAGCAGATGGGGCCGGGATTGGCGCCCGCACTTTCAGGCCCGACCTGAATGAGGCCCGCTGCATCGACCCGCGCGATTGAGCCGCCCCCGGCACCGACCGTATGAACCGCAACCATCGGCACATGGATCGGCATCGCATATTCGACCTCGATCTCGTTCGAGACGGCGGGCTCGGCATTGCGAATGAGTGAAACATCGGTCGAAGTGCCACCCATGTCATAGGTGACGAGATTGCCGTAGCCGGCGCGCTTGCCGCTATAGGCTGCGGCAATGACACCGGAGGCTGGCCCCGACATCACCGTCTTGGCCGCTTCTTGCGTGACAAACCGCGCCGAGATCATGCCACCATTGCCATTCATCATCAGGAAATCGCGCGCATATCCCTTTCGCGCCAGTTCTTCACGCAGTTTTTCGACATAGCGTTGCAGAATGGGTTGAACCGAAGCGTTGACTGCTGCCGTCACCCCGCGCTCGAATTCGCGCGCTTCCGACAAGAGCGAATGGCCAACGGTGATGTAGCCGTTCGGCCAGGATTCGGCGGCGATTTCGGCGGCTCTCAGTTCATGCCCCGGATTGGCATAGGAATGCAGGAAGTGGATCACCAGAGATTCGCAGCCAGCCTCAATCAGCTTGGCCACGGCCTGGCGCATCTCGCTTTCGTCCAGCACTATACGAACCTTGCCTGACGCTTCGACGCGCTCAGTCACTTCCAGCCGCAGATTGCGTGCGATCACAGGTACGAATATCCCCGTCATGCCGTAAGCCTGCGGCCTTGTCCGTCGCCCGAGTTCCAGAATATCGCGAAAGCCGCGTGTGGTAATCATGCCGGTCTTTGCCAGCCGCCGTTCAAGCACGGCGTTCGTCGTCGTCGTCGTGCCGTGAACGATGAGGTCGATATGCTCAACGGGAAAACCGGTTGCGCCAAGGGCGGATACAACCCCGAAAGCCTGATTGTCGATGGTCGTCGGTGTCTTGGCGATGTGGACTTTGCCATCGCGCCCATCAACCAGCAGGAGATCCGTGAAAGTTCCCCCGACGTCGATGCCAGCAACGACGCTACCTGCTTGCGCCGAAACTTTCTCTGTCATTGGCAAAACCCGAAATGCACGAACTACGGATATGTCTCAGAATGGAAAGGCGTTTTACAACCGTATCTTGACCCAAATATCGTTTGTATACTAATAATTCTCAGGCACAAGAAATTCCATCATTGATGCGCGCTGGCGTGTCGGACCCCAACAGGATCAGGCGCGCATGATGCGTTTTGCGCTACCCCTTTGCAAAAGGCTGTCTTGATGAATACCGTCACTTCGGTAAGCACGCTCGATGCTAAACCGCTCCAATTTCCGATCCCGGCCAATGTTTACGCCGAATCCGTGGTGTCGGTGAAGCACTACACCGACCGGCTGTTTTCGTTTCGCATAACCCGCCCGCAATCCCTGCGGTTTCGCGCCGGTGAATTTGTGATGATCGGCCTGCCCAATGCGGAAAAGCCCGTGTTTCGTGCCTATTCCATTGCCAGCCCGGCCTGGGACGATGAAATCGAGTTTTTCTCGATCAAGGTTCCCGACGGCCCGCTGACCTCGCACCTTCAGATGATCGAAGTTGGCGACACGGTGCTCATGCGCCAGAAATCAACTGGAACGCTGGTGCTTGATGCACTGACACCGGCCAAGCGGCTGTTCATGATTTCGACTGGCACCGGCATCGCACCCTTCGCCAGCCTGTTGCGCGATCCCGATACCTATGAAAAATTCGAACAGATGACGCTGACGCATACCTGCCGCGACAGTGCCGAACTGGTTTACAGTCAGGATCTGGTTGCCGGTTTGCAAGACGATCCGTTGATCGGCGAGATGACCTCTGGCCGCGTCACGCTCTACAATTCGACCACACGCGAAGAATCGGGCCGGATGGGGCGTATTACGGCGTTGATTGAATCCGGCCAGTTCTATTCCGATCTCGCGATCTATCAGCTCAACCCTGAAACCGACCGCATCATGATTTGCGGCTCCATGCATATGCTCAAGGACGTCAAGCAACTGGCTGAACGCCTCGGCTTCAATGAGGGCTCGCTCAGTTCTCCTGCCCAGTTTGTCGTTGAGCGCGCTTTCGTAGGCTGACGGGCTCTCTCAAGGGCGTTTCAGCTCAAACAGCCTTTCCATCCCCATCGAACCGGTACGTCCGTTCCGGCTCGGGCGTGGCATAAAGTGTCGCCCCCGGCTCGGCATTGAAAACGCCGAACAGGCGAACGGTAATCAGCCCGGCCTTCTCGCAATCAAGATAAAGATTGGTGTCCGCACCCAGATGCTCGGCATGGATGACGGTTCCCTTCCACGTGCCGGATTGCGCATCGACGGTCAGATGTTCGGGGCGAACGCCAATTGTCTTGACGCTTTCGCCAAGGCGCGCGCCTTCGATGAAATTCATCTTTGGCGAACCGATAAAACCGGCAACGAATTCGTTGGCAGGCGAATTGTAAAGGTCCATAGGCCCACCGATCTGCTCGATCTTCCCGGCATTGAGCACGACGATCTTGTCGGCCAGCGTCATCGCTTCGACCTGATCGTGCGTGACATAAACCATCGTTGCTTTCAGGCGCCGGTGCAGTTGCGCAATCTCCAGGCGCGTGTTGACCCGAAGCGCGGCATCCAGATTGGAGAGCGGCTCGTCGAAGAGGAACAGTTTTGGTTCGCGCACCACCGCACGGCCGATGGCTACACGCTGGCGTTGGCCGCCGGAAAGCTCGGCTGGACGGCGCTCGAGATAGGGTTCGAGCGAGAGCATGGAAGACGCGATGCCGATGCGCCGGTCGATCTCTTCTGCCGCTGTGCCCGCCTGTTTCAGGCCAAGGCCCATATTGTTCTTGACCGAAAGATGCGGATAAAGCGCATAGGTCTGGAAAACCATGGCGATGCCGCGCTTTGCCGGAGGCGTCGAACTGACATCTTCGCCGTCGATGACCACGCGGCCCGAGCTTGAATCTTCCAGCCCGGCGATGACCCGCAACAAGGTGGACTTGCCGCAGCCCGAAGGCCCGACAAACACCACGAACTCGCCATCGGCGACCTCGAGATTGATGCCTTTCAACACCTCGACCGGCCCAAAGGCCTTGCGCACATTCTCGATTGTCAGCGAACCCATGGCGCATCTCCATTCGTTGCGGCCTTGGGCCAAAGCAGGGTGAAACGACCCTTGTTCTCGCTCCCGAAATCCTTGGCCGTCATAGTCGCACCGCCTTGCCTGTGTGCACACTTTCATCCGCGGCAAGGCAAACAGCCAGTGACCTGACCGCATCATCCATGTGGCGCGTCAGATCGAGATCCTCACGGATGGCTTTCAGCACGAATGCCTGCTCCAGATTGCACAAATCCTGATGTCCGGGTTCGCCCTGCATCGACAATATTTCGTCTTCATGGATGAATTTGCCGTCGGTACCGGTGGCTGCATTGTGCAGGCGAATGGTCGATGTCTTGGTGTGCGTGTCGATGTCGTCGGACTTGGCACCCTCATTCATGACGATAGAAACGCAGCCCTTGGGCGAGATGACATCTTTGACGAAAAACGCCGTCTCGGAAATCATCGGCCCCCAACCGGCCTCGTACCAGCCCACCGAACCGTCATCGAACAGCACCTGCAAATGGCCGTAATTATACATGGCCGGGTCGATCTCGTCGCTCAGCCGTAGGCCCATGCCGCGCACTTCCACAGGCTTTGCATCGGTGATCTGAAGCATCACGTCGAGATAGTGCACACCGCAATCGACAATGGGTGAGGTCGTCTGCATCAGTTGCTTGTGCGTTTGCCAGCTATGTCCCGATGATTGCTGGTTGAGGTTCATGCGAAAGACATAAGGCCCGCCCAGCTTACGTGCTTCACCGATCAGCCGCATCCATGACGGATGGTGGCGCAAAATATAGCCGATCACCAGCTTCTTGCCATTGGCCCTGGCGGCATCCACGACACGGCGCGCGTCCGCGACCGTTGTTGCCAGCGGCTTTTCGACAAACACATGACAACCGGCTTCAAACGCATCAACGGCATAGTCGGCATGGCTGTCGGAATAGGTGGCGATGCACGCCAGATCCGGCTTTTCGTCGTGCAAAACCTCTTCAAATGAACGGTGGATTTCGTAGCCATTCAGTTCATCGCCAAGCGCCACATCTGAGCGGTTGACGAGCGCCGCGATCTCGAAACCCGGATTGTTATGATAGGCAAGCGCATGACTGCGGCCCATATTGCCAAGCCCGGCAACGACGACACGAATGGGCTGTTCGCGGTTCACTTGCATGCACCGTTGGTCATTTTACCGCTCCCGAAGTGATGCCGCGGATCAACTGCCGCGAGAAGATGAGATAGAGGATCAGCACTGGCAGGATTGCCAGTGAAAGCGCGGCCAGAACGGCGTTCCAGTTTGTCACATACTGGCCGATGAACATCTGCGCGCCCAGCGTCACCGTCTTGGTTGCTTCCGATGGCGCAAGGATCAGCGGGAACCACAGATCGTTCCAGATCGGGATCATGGTGAACACCGCAACCGTTGCCATGGATGGCCGTACCAACGGCAATACCAGCCGGAAGAAGATCGTGTATTCGGACAGGCCGTCAATGCGCCCTGCATTTTTCAGGTCGTCCGAAACACTGTTCATGAACTCCGCCAGAATGAAGATCGCCAGTGGCAAGCCTTGCGCGGTGTAGACAAGGATCAACGCCGTCAGCGTGTTGACCAGCCCGCTTGCCACCATCAATTGCAGAATGGCGACGGTGCCGAGACGTATCGGGATCATGATCCCCAGCGCCAGGTAAAGCCCCATCATGCTGTTGCCCCGGAAACGGTATTCCGACAGGGCAAAGGCCGCCATTGCGCCGAATAACAGCACGAAAAACAGGGATGCCACCGTCACCACGAAGCTGTTCTGGAAATAGTGGATGAAATCCCCCTGTGCCAGAACGGTGGTGTAGCCAACCAGATCGAACGTCTCGGACGTTGGCAGCGACATGGGTGCCCTGAAGATGGCGTTGCGCGCCTTGAACGAGTTGATGATGACGATGACGACCGGGAAAAGCGCAATCACCGTGTAGGTCAAAAGGATTGCATGGGCACCGAAGGCGCGCGGCAGGGAGGCGGTGGCTTTGCTCATGATGCGCGCCTCTAGAATTGGTAGCGGCGTAGCCGCTTCTGGATGAGGAACAGGTAGATGGAAATGCCTGCCAGGATGATCAGGAACATCATGGTGGCGATTGCCGCGCCCATATTGCGATCACCGACCTGCAGCTGAAAGCCGAAGAAGGCCCGGTAAAGGAACGTCCCCAGAATATCGGTCGAATAATTGGGTCCGGCCAGGGCCCCTTGCGCTGTGTAGATCAGGTCGAAAGCATTAAAATTGCCGACGAAGGTCAGGATCGAAATGATGCCGATGGACGGCAGGATCAGCGGCAGCTTGATCTTCCAGAATTGCGCCATGCCGGTCACGCCATCGCATTCGGCGGCTTCGATCACTTCCTCTGGGATCATCAGAAGGGCTGCATAGATCAGCATCATCGGAATGCCGATGAACTGCCAGACCGAGATCAGGCCAAGCGTCGTCAGTGCATAGGCTTCCTTGCCAAGCCACGGCGCGAAAAGGCTTTTCAAGCCAACCATGTCGAGAAGATGAGGCGCAACCCCCAGAGCGGCGACAGGATCAGTTTCCAGGCAAAGCCGACAATGACAAACGACAGGATGGTCGGCACGAAGATTGCCGTGCGATAGAGCGATGCAAAGCGCAGGCGCGGGCTGGAAAGCAGCGCCGCAAGCAAGACGCCGATCGGGTTTTGCACCAGCATATGAATGATGAAGAACCAGGTGTTGTTGCGCAGTGCATTCCAGAAATTCACCGACCAGTTCGGATCGCCGAACAAGGTTCTGAAATTTTCCAGCCCGACGAATACCTGTACCTGCTCGATGCTGCGAAACAGCGAAAGCTGGAGCGTGCCAAACAATGGCAGGATCATGATGGCCGTGTAGACCAGCACGGCCGGCGCGAGAAAAACGCCGATATGCCAACGCATCGGTCGTCTGGATGCTCTGTGTGCGGCCATGCGCCCGGTCCTCGTCATGTCCTATTCTAGTAATTTCCGCCCGGACAAAGTGACCGGGCGGAGATCGTCTTGATGTTAGTTCGCTGGCTTATACCAGCTGTCGAGGCCATCCTGCAGCTTCTTGGCCGCAACTTCGGGTGTGTCGGTGCCGTTGATGACATTGGCCGATTCCACCCAGGTCTCGTTTTCGAGATTTGGCGTGCCGCGCGACAGGATTTGATAGGTTGAGCGGATCGTCGATTTGCACTTGTCACGCCATGAGACGAATTCCTGTGCCAGCGGATCTTCCATCTTTACCGGTGCCGAGTTCAGGCTGAAGAAGCCGGGCAAAGCATTGGCGTAGATGGTCGCAAATTCCGGCGAGGCGACCCATGACAGGAAGGTCTTGGCCGCATCGGCATTCCCCGAAGCCGCATTGAGGCCGATGCCGATATCCGTGTGATCGGAGATGTAGCAGGTATCGCCCGCATTTTTCACAGGCGGCGGGAATGCTCCCATCTTGAATTGCGCCTGCGTATTGAAGCCCGAAATTTCCCATGAACCGGCCGGATAGATGGCGGCGCGGCCAAGCGTGAACAGGTTCTGGCTGTCTGGGTAGGTCTGCGCCTCGAAGCCGTCGCCGAGATATGGCTTCCACTTTGCCAGTTCAGCGAATGGTTCCACCCACTGCGGATCGGTCAGCTTCTGCTCGCCCTTCAGCAGGGCCAGACGGCCTTCTTCGCCATGCCAGTAGTTCGGGCCGATATTCTGGTAGCCCATGGTTGCGGCTTCCCAAAGGTCCTTGGTGCCCATTGCCATTGGAATATAGGTGCCATCGGCCTTGATCTTATCAAGCGCGGCAAAAAACTCGTCCTGCGTTGTTGGAACGGAAATGCCCAACTCGTCAAAGGCGTCCTTGTTGTAGATGAAGCCGTGGATGACCGATGCCATCGGCACGCAAAACGTCGCCTTGCCGTCGTCGGTTGTCCACGCGGATTTGGCGACGTCGGAAAAGTTTTCCATGCCCGGCAGGCTGGTCAGATCGGCAAGCTTGCCCTTGCTGTAGAGATCAAGCGATGCGTCGAAAGGGCGGCAGGTGATGAGATCGCCGGCAGAGCCTGCATCGAGCTTTGCATTGAGGGCCGCGTTATATTCGGTAGGCGCGGAGGGCGCGAATACCACCTTGATGCCGGGGTTCTTCGCCTCGAAGGCCGGGATCAGCTTGTCTTGCCAGATGGCGAGATCGTCATTGCGCCAGCTTTCGATGGTTAGCGTTGTGTCCTGCGCGTAAGCAATCCCGGCGGAACCAAGAATGCTGGAACCCAGCAGAAGTGCTGTCAGAAGTTTCGTGTTCATGCTCAGTCTCCCTGTTGACCTTTTTCAGGTTCGATTTTGGCGAGGCCGGAGGTGTTGTCTCCCCGGCTCGCCTCGATTGCGGAAAGTGCCGGCCTCAATTTTTGGCCGGTCCTGTCCAGTAATTGTAGCGCGGCATTGGAACTGGCCGCACCTGCCGCGAGCAGGATGGCCGGCTTGACCGCGCCACCGCTTTGTTCGAGCCGTGCCCGTGCATCCGCCAGGCTGCACCCGCTGATGGCAGCGACCATACGCTCGGCGCGTTCGCGCAGTTTCACATTGTCGGCCACGACATTGACCATGTAGCCGTCATGCACATGGCCAAGGTGAATGGCTGCCAGTGTCGACAGCATATTGAGGGCGATTTTCTGGGCCGTTCCGGCACCCATGCGGGTTGAACCGGCAATCAGTTCCGGCGGTGTTTCGAGAAGGATGGCCACATCAGTTAGTTCGAGAAGCGGCGCGTGCCTGTTGTTGGCAAGACCAATCGTCGAAGCCCCAAGCTTCTTCGCCTGTTCGACAGCGCGCAGCGCATAAGGCGTGGCCCCGCTGGCGGAAACCGCAATGAGGCAATCCGCAGGGCCGAGCCCTGACGCTGCGACGGCTTCCTCCGCTTCGTTCATGTCGTCTTCGGGGCCGCCAGCAAGCGCGTGCAAGGCATCATCACCCCCGGCAATCAGGATTGAAATCCGATCACGCGCGATACCGAATGTACCCGGCAATTCCAGCGCGTCGGCAAGCGCCATCAGTGCCGAACTGCCGGCAGCCGCGTAGATGAGCCTGCCACCACCGGTCAATCGGTCGGCAACAAGTTCAGCAGCAAGCGCTATGGATTGGATGGCGCCTTTGACAACCCCGGCAGCTTCGATCTGGGCATCGGCGAGTGAAGATAAAATGGCGTGCGGGGATCGGCTATCCAATCCCTCTGCATTGCGGTGATGCGCTTCGGTGCGCGTTTCAGCCATTCATTTTCCTCCAACACAAAAACCATACCAAAAAAATACCACTTGTCTATATCCATTAACGAATTCATTTCGCGTAAATGGCACAGTCGGTAAAATAGGCAGCATTATCAATAAATTACAGCTTAATTACATCTTCATAAAAATTAAGCCTTGGATATTGGTATTTTATTGGTATTCTAAAATAAGAGGAGAAACAAAGTTGGACTTCGTGCTCGGCATAGATGGTGGCGGTACAAGTTGCAGGGCCGCGCTTGCGGCGTTGGACGGCACCGTGATCGGCCGGGCAAAAAGCGGCGCGGCCAACATTCGCACCGATTTGACCGGTGCCAGAACAAACATCGCCGAAGCCGCACGTCTGGCGTTTGTCGATGCGGCGCTGGACCCGGCCTTGATCGCGCAGACACCAGCCGTACTTGGTCTGGCCGGTGCCAATGTAGGCACCTATCGCCAGCAACTGCAAGCCATACTGCCTTTTGGCGACAGCCGGGTCGTGACGGATGCGGAAATTGCGCTTGAAGGCGCTATTGGTGCTGGCGATGGAGCGATTGCCGTGCTCGGCACCGGTACTGCCTATATGGTGCGCAATAACGGAAAAACCCGTGCCGTCGGTGGCTGGGGGTTTCTCATTGGTGATCAGGGCGGCGGCGCGCGTATCGGTCGCGACCTTCTGGAAAAAACCTTGCTGGCACATGACGGCATTTGCCCTTCGTCGCCTTTGACCAATGAAATTCTTCAGGTGTTTCGTGGCCAGCCGCAGGATGTCGTGGAGTTCACAACCAACGCGACTCCCGGCGATTTCGGCGGCTTTGCGCCGAAGGTTTTCGATCATGCCGCAAAGGGTGACACCAATGCTGTCGCCATCATCGACAAGGCGGTCAACGAGGTCGAAGCGTCGCTTGCCATCCTTCATCTCGAAGCTGCCGACGCACTGTGCCTGCTTGGTGGATTGGCTCCGCTCTATGCACAACGGCTGGCGCCCGGACACAAAGCACGTCTTCGCCCACCTCAGGACGATGCACTTGGCGGTGCGGTGCGAATGGCTCAACGTCTCTTCGCCAGACCGCCGGAGAGCGCTCATGGTTGAAGCCACCGACCGGATATTCGCCAGTCTTAAGCAGTCGGGCCAGAGTGGAACGCCGCTCTACCTGCAATTGCGCAAGACCATTGAGGACGCCGTCAATCGCGGTCTGATTGGCCCGGGCGACGCTTTGCCATCCGAACGTGATATCGCGACCCAGGCCGATATTTCGCGTGTCACTGTGCGCAAGGCGGTGCAAGATCTCGTCAGGGGCGGTGTCCTTGTCCAGCGTCACGGTTCGGGGACATTCGTGGCCCCGCGCATGGAGCGCGTCGAGCAGTCCTTGTCGAGGCTCACCTCTTTCACCGAGGATATGGCCCGGCGTGGCATGACGGTCCATTCCACATGGCTTGATCGGGGCATTTTTGCACCGTCGCCGGACGAGATGATGGTTCTCGGCTTGTCCTCGAAAGAACTGGTATCGCGCGTGGCGCGGCTGCGCATTGCCGGTGAGACGCCCTTGGCTATTGAGCGGGCTTCGCTTTCGGCCAGCGTCTTGCCTGACCCCAATTCGATTGGTTCTTCACTCTATGCGGCTCTGGAAAAAACGGGCAACCGTCCTGTCCGGGCCGTTCAGCGCATTTCCGCTTCCAACCTCAATGAGTCCGATGCGCGACTACTTGAAGTGCCAGTGGGTGTTGCCGGTTTGCATATTGAGCGTATCTCTTATCTGGCCAGCGGCAAGGTGGTCGAGTTTACACGCTCGATCTACCGGGGAGATACATATGATTTCGTCGCGGAGTTGACCCTTGGCGGTCCCGCACACACCCTTAAACACGGATCATCAGTGCCATGAAGACACATATGCGCCGCGAAGTGGAGGAAATCCCGCAAGCAGTTGCGCGCCTGCTCGAGCGTTCAGGACCGGCCTTGATTGACGCAGGGCGCGGCATTCGCGACCGTGATCCGAATTTCATCGTCACCGTGGCGCGCGGTTCGTCTGATCATGCCGCCACCTTCCTGAAATATGCTGTCGAATTGACCGCCGGGCTTGCCGTGGCGTCGGTGGGACCATCGGTGGCTTCAATTTACGGTGCGAAACTCAGGCTGGACGGCTCCGCCTGTCTGGCCATTTCGCAATCAGGAAAAAGCCCGGACATCGTTGCCATGGCTGAAAGCGCGCGCGAGCGCGGCGCACTCACCATCGCCCTGACCAACGCCACCGGCTCGCCGCTGGCAAGCGTATCCGACCATGCAATCGACATTCACGCCGGGCCTGAACTCAGCGTTGCCGCGACCAAGACCTTCGTCAACTCAGCCGTGGCGGGGCTGGCCTTGATGGCGCATTGCACCGGCGACGATGCATTGCTCGCCGCTCTTCAGCGATTGCCCGGCCATTTGGCCACGGCAATTGATTGCGACTGGATGATGCTGGCAGGGGCGCTTGAAACACAGGGCTCCTTGTTCATTCTTGGACGCGGCCCCTCATTTGCAATGGCCAGTGAGGCAGCCCTGAAATTCAAAGAAACCTGCGCCATGCACGCTGAAGCTTACAGCGCGGCGGAAGTCATGCACGGGCCGCTCGCACTGGTCGGGCCGAGTTTCCCGGTTCTGGCCTTGGCGGCACGTGATGCCTCGCAGCAATCCGTTGCCGAAACCGCCGATGCACTGGCGCTAAAGGCAGCAGCGGTCTTTGCCACCAGCGATCTTGTCAAAAATGCAAAAATCTTGCCTTTCGTCGCAACCGGCCATCCGCTCACCGATCCTCTGGCGTTGATCGTTTCTTTCTATGCATTTGTCGAAGCTTTTGCGCGTCACCGTGGCCTTGACCCCGATGCGCCGCCCAACCTTCACAAGGTGACGGAAACGCTATGAACGGGCACTATGCATTATCGGGTGCCCGCATTTTCGATGGCAACCAGTGGCACGACAAGTGCAGCCTCGTCGTGCAAGACGGTCTTGTCGAGGCAATTGTCCCTCTTGGGGTGGATATCGCCGGAGCCAGTGTCATTGATCTGCAAGGCGGCATTGTTGCGCCCGGTTTCATTGATCTTCAGGTCAATGGCGGCGGCGGCGTCATGTTGAACGACCATCCCGATCTCGCTTCCATTCGCACAATATGTGCCGCCCACGCGCCGTTTGGCACGACAGCGCTGTTGCCGACATTGATTACCGATACGCCTGAAATCACGGCCGCAGCGGTGTCCGCAGGCGCTGAGGCTTCGCGTCAGCACGTCAAAGGCTTCCTCGGATTGCATCTGGAAGGCCCGCATCTGTCGCTGGCCCGCAAAGGCGCACATGACCCGGCGCTCATCCGCCCCATGACAGATGCCGATCAGGCATTGCTGATTGCAGCACGCCAACAACTCCCGGTTCTGTTGACGACAATCGCACCTGAATCGGTTGCGGCAAAGCAGGTGGAAGCTTTGGTAAAAGCAGGCATCGTCGTCAGCCTTGGCCACTCCGATGCCGCCTATGCAACAGCCTGCCTCTATGCCGAGGCCGGCGCGTCGATGGTCACGCATCTGTTTAACGCCATGAGCCAAATCGGCAATCGCGAGCCGGGGCTGGCAGGTGCGGCCATTGATGTCGGCACGTTCGCCGCAGGTCTGATTGCGGACGGTATCCACGTCGATCCAGCAACAATCGCCATTGCGTTGCGCGCCAAGAATGGTCCTGCAAAGGTGGTCCTCGTCACCGATGCGATGGCAACAATCGGCACGGACATGATGTCGTTTTCACTCAATGGCCGCACGATCTATCGCAAGGATGGCAGTTTGCGGCTTGCCGATGGAACGCTCGCCGGTGCCGATCTCGACATGATCTCGGCGGTTCGTTTCATGCACACCACAATCGGTCTGGAACTTGGCGAGGCGCTACGTATGGCCTCAACCTATCCGGCACAAATAGTCGGCCAATCCCATAGGTTTGGCCGGTTTGATGCGGGCATGGCGGCAAATATCGTCGCACTTTCCGATGACCTGACGGTCAAAACTGTCTGGATTGAAGGTGAGCAGGTATTTCAACCCAATTGATACGCCTCGCAACTACCGTTTTGCAGCGGCGTCGCCCGCTTTGCGGATGGCATCTATGTTGGCGCGGTAGCTTTCCACGCTGTTGCCCTTGAAAATCGCAGCCCCGGCGACAAGCACGTCCGCTCCTGCCGCTGTAACCAGCGGAGCGGTTTCCGGCGAAACGCCGCCATCAATCTCGATGCGAATAGGCCGCTCACCGATAAGCGCTTTCACGCGCTTCACCTTTTCCACCATTGCAGGAATAAAAGCCTGCCCGCCAAAGCCGGGATTGACCGTCATGATCAGGACCAGGTCGAGCCGGTCCAGCACATGTTCAATGGCACTTTCCGGTGTCGCCGGATTGAGCGATACGCCAGCCTTCTTGCCGAGATTGCGGATGGTTTGCAGCGAGCGGTCGAGATGTGGACCGGCCTCCGCATGAACCGTCAGCCCGTCGCAACCGGCATCGGCAAAAGCGGCGAGATAAGGATCGGCTGGCGCGATCATCAAATGGCAATCGAAATATGCTTTCGTGCGGTTGCGGATTGCCTTTATCACCGCTGGTCCGAAGGTAATGTTTGGCACAAAATGACCATCCATGACGTCGAGATGGATCCAGTCGGCGCCCGCAGCCACCACTGTTTCCACTTCGTCGCCCAGCTTTGAGAAGTCCGACGCCAATACCGATGGTGCAATCAGGGTCTTTCCACTCATGAGACGGCCTTTCGATGGTGTGTCTGTCTGCGACGCTGGCTTGCTACCTGTCGTCCCGAAATTGTGCAGCACTTTTGGGGCAACAAGCATGAAAACAAAGGTTTGAAGCGCGCTGCATGATCTCTTCAAACACGACGTGCTTTAATGGCCGCGGGGACGCTTGTCGAGTGCGCCGCTTGAGGCGCGCTGCCAGCAAATGTTCCAGCCACTACAATGCCAAATTTCTGTACGATTGAAACGAATGTTTCGTGCGCCGGATTGAAAGGGGAAACATGCACAAATGCATGGGAGCGCTGTTGCTTAGCTTGCTGGTGTCAGGCTGCGCCAACTCGCTGGTGGAAAATCAGGACCGCAATGTGGAATCGTCTCTTCCATATGACAGCGTCGCCTGCGCCGATCTTCTGGCGCAGCGAGATGGACTGTCGCAGCAATTTGACCTGCCCACCGACGCCAAGCCGGTCTTCATGAAACTTCCCGATGATGTAGCGCCATTGGTCCCCGATATTCGTTCAAAGCGTCGGCGCGAGGTGGAAAAAGCACGCGGAGAGATCGACGCCATGAACCGCTCGCTCACGCGACGCAGATGCGTTGATGAAAAGGGGTCCTGACCCTAATACCCCGCACTCCGGTCCACGAGATTCTGCAACGGCTCGCCGCGCTCAAAGGCGGACATTTGCTCAAGCATCGACGGAACGAGATGAGCGGGGTCGGATGTCGCCGCCGCATGCGGGGTGATGAATATTTTCGGATGGTTCCATATCGGACTGGTTCTGGGCAATGGCTCGACCTCGAACACATCAAGGCTTGCTTCCTTCAATGTGCCATCATCCAGCGCCCGTAAAATATCCGCATCTTTCTGTAACAGGCCACGCCCGGCATTGATCAGGATCGAACCGCCGAGGCCGTTGCGTTTCCGCAGTTCCTTGAGCAATCCGTAATTGACGATACCCTTCGTTGCCGGTGTCAGCGGCAAAAGCACCACCAGAATATCCGTGGCGTTGAGGAACGGGATCAAGCCGCTGTCGCCGGCGAATGTAGAGACACCCGCCATCGACTGACCCGAACGCGACCAGCCATTGACGCAAAAGCCAAGCGAAAGCAGGGCGCTTGCCGCTGAACGGCCAAGGCTGCCAAAGCCCATAATGCCGACCGAAATATCGCTCGAAGGCCGTTGCGGCGCTTCGTGCCAGATTTTCTTGCGTTGCTGGTGTTGGTAAAGCATGGCCTGTCGGTGATGGTCGATGACGCGCCACACCACGAACTCGGTCATATGTTGCGTCAAATTGTCGGCCACCACTTTGACAATCGGCACATCCGGCACGCTGGGGTCGGCGAAAACATGATCGACGCCTGCGCCGATCGAGAAAATTGCGCGCAGGTTCGGCAGACCTGAGAGAAGGTTGGGTTTCTGTTTCCAGACAACGGCATAATTTATCGACGGGTCATTCGGCCCATCCGGCTCCAACACGACGTCGCGCTCGGCTGAAAGCAGTTCATGCCAGCGTTGCGGGTGGAAGCCGGTCACCGCAAGCAATACGCGGCCTTTTTCCATGGTGGGCATGATTATTACGTTCCTCTATGCCAGTCTCGGACCCTAATCGCTGACCACACCAGCCGGTGCCGTCTCGATCTTGAATGCCGCCGATATAAGTGCCCGCGTGTAGTCGGATTGCGGCGTTTCAAAAATCTGCTCGGAAGGGCCAGCCTCGACGATCTTTCCGTTGCGCATGACAATAACATGGTTGGCGAGCGCCCGAACCACTTTCAGGTCATGGCTGATGAACAGATAGGCAAGATTGTGCCGGGTTTGAAGGTCACGCAAAAGGTCGACCACCTGCGCCTGCACGCTCATGTCCAGCGCCGAGGTAGGTTCGTCGAGCATGACGAAACGCGGTTTGAGCACCATGGCGCGTGCAATGGCGATGCGCTGGCGCTGACCGCCGGAGAATTCATGCGGATAGCGAAAGCGCGTGGCGTGGTCGAGGCCAACTTCGGTCAGCACATCGACGACACGCTGGTCACGCTGTTCAGCCGATAGTTTCGACTCATGGATTTTCAACCCTTCCTCGATGATCTCCGACACGGACATGCGCGGGCTGAGCGATCCGTAAGGGTCCTGGAAAACGATCTGCAACTCCCGCCGCAGCGGGCGCATGTCATTGAACGACAGGCTGTTGATGTCGCGCCCGTTGAACTGAATTGAGCCTGTCGAGGAAATCATCCGGGCAAGCGCAAGGCCGAGCGTCGTCTTGCCAGATCCCGATTCGCCCACGACACCGAGCGTCTGGCCGGCGCGCACGGTCACATTGATGCCGTCAACCGCCTTGACGTGGTCGACCGTCTTGCGAAAAAAGCCCTGCTTGATCGGGAACCAGACCTTGACGTCCTCGCCTGTCATCACTGGTGCGGCGTTATCGTCGGCGGCAGGTGGCTGTCCTTTGGGTTCGGCGGCAAGCAGATGGCGCGTATAGGCGTGCTGCGGATTGTCGAAGATTTCGCGCGTTGCCCCGGTTTCGACGATCTTGCCTTCCGTCATGACGCAGACCCGGTCGGCAATCTTCCTGACGATACCCAGATCATGTGTAATGAACAGCATCGACATGCCTTGGCGGGCTTTCAAACCTGCGAGCAGTTCGAGAATTTGCGCCTGCACGGTCACATCGAGCGCCGTGGTCGGTTCGTCAGCGATCAGCAATTCGGGTTCGTTGGCAAGCGCCATGGCAATCATGACGCGTTGGCGCTGGCCGCCGGAAAGTTGGTGGGGATAGGCGTTGAGCCGCTTTTGCGGATCACGGATGCCAACTTCGTTCAACAATTCGAGCGTTCGCTCCTGCGCCTGGCGAACGCCCATGCCCTGATGCAGCTTCAGCACTTCGACAATCTGCTGTTCGATTGTGTGCAGCGGGTTGAGCGATGTCATCGGCTCTTGAAAGATCATCGTGATCTTGTTGCCACGGACCTGGCGCAATCCCTTTTCGTCAAGGCCGAGAAGGTTCTTGCCGTCAAACTGAATCTCGCCGGAAGGATGGCTGGCGCTGGGGTAGGGCAGCAGTTTCAGCACCGACAGCGCTGACACCGATTTACCTGAGCCGGATTCACCGACCAGCGCCACCGTCTCGCCCTTGGCAATGTCGAACGAAATGCCATCGACCGCCACTGATTGCCGCCCGCCTTGGCTAAAGGCGACGGACAGTTTTCGAACCGAGAGAAGCGGGGCGCTCACTTGAACGTCTTTCTTGGATCGAAGGCGTCGCGCGTTGCCTCGCCAATGAAGATCAGCAGCGACAGCATGATCGACAAGGTGGCAAAGCCGGTAATGCCAAGCCACGGAGCGTTGAGATTGCGCTGGCCCTGTTTCAGCAATTCGCCAAGTGATGCCGAACCCGGCGGCAGGCCGAAACCGAGAAAGTCGAGCGAGGTCAAGGTTGAAATCGAGCCGTTGAGAATGAAGGGCAGGAAGGTCAGCGTCGCCACCATTGCATTGGGCAGAAGATGGCGAAACATGATGGTGCGGTTGGGCACGCCGAGCGCGCGCGCCGCGTTGACATATTCAAAATTGCGGGCGCGCAAAAATTCGGCCCGCACCACGCCGACAAAGGCGACCCAGCTGAACAAAAGCATCAGGCCAAGCAGGATGAAAAAGCCGGGCGGCAGGATAGCAGCGATAATCAGCAGCAGGTAAAGCACCGGGATTGCCGACCATATTTCGATGAAGCGTTGGAAAATCAGATCGGTCCAGCCGCCGAAATAGCCCTGAACAGCCCCGGCCGAAACCCCGATCACCGCCGATCCTAATGTCAGGATCAGGCCAAACAGCACGGAAACGCGAAAGCCATATATGGCCCGTGCCAACACGTCGCGCGCCTGGTCGTCGGTGCCCAGCCAGTTCCAGTTGCCTCTATTGCAATTGGGGTCTGCCGCTCCTTGCGGATACTGGTTGCAGCGTGTCTCGATGTCATATTGCCAGGAAGGCTTGGCGGGCGCCGCTTCGGGAATGGCGTTGTTGACGGTCTGGTAGGAATAACGGATCGGCGGCCAGATCATCCAGCCATGGGCATTGATCTCATCCTGGATAACCGGATCGCGATAGTCGGTCACCGCATAAAAGCCGCCGAATTTCTCTTCCGGGTAGGCAACCAGAACCGGAACCAGAATTTCGCCCTTGTAGGAAACGATGACCGGTTTGTCGTTGGCAATGAACTCGGCAAAAAGCGACAGGATGAACAGGACGAGGAAAATCCACAGCGACCAGTAGCCGCGCCTGTTGGCCTTGAAACTGGCCCAGCGCCGCTGGTTGAGCGGTGACAGCCAGGGCCGGGGCGGGCGTTCCGTCAGCGTGCCGGTTTCGGCTTTCGGTTCAGCGGTCGCCATCACACGTCTCTGCGCTCAAAGTCGATACGCGGGTCGATCCACGTATAGGTGAGGTCGGAGATCAGGCTGATAAACAGGCCGATGAGCGAGAAGATGTAGAGATTGGCGAAAACCACCGGGTAGTCGCGCTCGATCACCGAGCGGAAACCGAGCAGGCCAAGCCCGTCGAGCGAGAAAATGTTCTCGATCAGCAGGGAGCCGGTAAAAAACGCCGAAATGAAAGCGCCGGGAAATCCGGCGATGACGATCAGCATGGCATTTCGGAACACATGACCATAGAGCACTTGGCGTTGTGACAGGCCCTTGGCCCGTGCTGTGACGACATATTGCTTGCGGATTTCATCGAGGAACGAGTTTTTCGTCAGCAAGGTCGTCGTTGCAAATGCCGACAACACCATTGCCGTCAGCGGCAAGGCAAGATGCCAGAAATAGTCGAGAATGCGTGCTGGCCACGACAATTGCTCCCAATTGTCGGATGTCAGGCCGCGCAACGGAAACCAGTCGTAAAACGAGCCGCCAGCAAACAGGATCATCAGGAGAATGGCGAAAAGAAAACCCGGAATGGCATAGGCGATAATGACGACACCGCTCGTCCAGACATCGAATGCCGAGCCGTCATTGACGGCTTTTCTGATACCGAGCGGGATCGAGATCAGGTAGGAAATCAGCGTAATCCAAAGGCCCAGCGAAATTGACACCGGCATTTTTTCGAGGATCAGGTCGACCACCGAAATATCGCGGAAATAACTGTCGCCGAAATCGAAACGGGAATAATCCCAGATCATCTTGCCAAAGCGTTCGAGCGGCGGCTTGTCGAAGCCGAACTGCTTTTCCAGCTTGGCGATGAATTCGGGATCGAGCCCCTGTGCGCCGCGATATTTTGAATTGACGTCGCCGCCCACGTCGAAATTGCTGGCACCGCTGTCATTGCCAGCGCCGCTGCCGAGGCGGTCGGCTGCATCGCCACCCTGACCGGTCAGCTTGGCGATTACCTGTTCCACCGGTCCGCCGGGCGCGAACTGGATGACGGCAAATGAAATCGCCATGATGCCCAGCAATGTCGGGATCATCAAAAGCACACGCCGCAGGATATAAGCACCCATCAGCTAGCTGATCCCGTCTGTATCGAACTGTCAGGCCTTGCCAATCTTTGCCGCCTTGTCCTTGTCAAACCACCACAGCGTCTCCACCGGAAAGCCGAAATCGGGTTTTGGCTCCTTGAAGCCAAATATGTCCCAAAAGGCAGCGCGGTGATTCGCCAGATAGTATGTTGGAATCCAGTCGAGGCGCGCGCGCAAGACCCGGTCGAGTGCGCGCAGCGCAATTATCAGTTCATCCCGGTCTGTCGCCTTGCCCGCCACTGCCACCAATGCATCGACAACAGCACTTTCGGTTCCCGGATAATTGCGCGTGCCCGGCCGTCTTGCCGCCCGTGAATGATAAAGCGATTCAAGGCTGTCGAGTGTTGGCGTCGCCCCGATCGAAGCGTTAAGCATGTCGAGATCGAAATCGAAGCTGCTTTGCCGCGTTTCGTACTGACTGCCATCGACGACCCGCACCGACGCGTCGATGCCAATCGTTTTCATGTTTTTTGCCCACGGCAGATAGATGCGCGAAAGTGCTTCATCATTCGCCAGCATTTCGGCGCGCAGGCGCTCGCCTTTTCCATCCACGAGAAATGAGCCGGAGCGTGTCCACCCGGCATCGGCAAGGAGTTTGGATGCTTCTCCAAGCAGTTTCCGGTCGCGCCCCGAGCCATCGGAAACAGGCTGCATGACGGCTTGCCCGAACACTTCGGGCGGCAATTCGCCCCGAAATGGTTCCAGAAGCGCCAGTTCCTCAGGTGAAGGCAGGCCATCGGCCCGAAAGTCAGAATTCTCGAAATTGGATTGAGATCGCTCATACGAGCCGGAAAACAGCGTCCTTCTGGTCCACTCGAAATCGAAGCACAGAGCAATTGCACGCCTCACCCGCACATCTTTGAAGTGTTCTCGGCGCTGGTTGAGCGCCACAGACTGCATGACCGGCCATTTCTCGCCCTCGAATTCGCGCTTTATGACCTTGCCTTCCTCAAGTGAAGGAAAGTCGTAGCCGGTCGTCCAGACGCGGGCGATGAATTCCTGCCGGAAGGTTGTATCGCCCTTCTTGAAGGCCTCGAAGCTTGCCTGTCGGTCGAGATAGAAGTCGATGCGGATGCGGTCAAAATTATTCTGCCCTCGATTGACCGGCAGATCGCGCCCCCAATAATCATCAACACGCTCATATTCGATGGTTCGGCCAGCCGAAACGCGCCCGACTTTGTAAGGGCCGGAACTGAGTGGCGGGGTCATTTGCGACGCTTCAAAATCGGTCTCGCTGTAATAGGCTTTCGAGACGATGGGCATGGTGGCGACGGTCAAAATAGTCTGCGACGACTGCTGGCCGCTAAATTCCAGCCTGACTGTCCGGGCATCGCTCGCCTTGGCGTCAACCAGTTCGCTTAGCGGCAATAAAAGGCTTGGATGCCCCTTTTCCTTGTAGAGCATCAGGGCAAAGGCCACATCTTGTGCGCTCAGCGGTGTCCCATCGTGCCAGCGCGCCTCTGGCCGGATCGTGAAGTCATAGCTGTTGCGATCATCGGAGATCGTGACGCTTTCAGCCAGAAGCCCATAGATGGCGTCCGGCTCATCGAGTGCGCGCACCATCAATGAATCGAAACACATCTCCATGCGCGGTGGGGCTTCCCCTTTCAGCGCAAAGGAATTCAATGTGTTGAAGGTCAATACGCTTTGGTTGAAGTTCCAGTTCGGCGGTGAAAAATTCATCACGCCGCCCTTTGGCGCATCGACGTTCACATAGTCGAACCGCGCAAAATCGGCGGCGTATTTCAAGTTGCCGAAGGCGGAAAGTCCGTGCAGCTTTTGGCCCGTCGGACTGTTGGCGAATGCGGTGTTTGGCAGCAACGCCGCACTGGCTGCCGCGCCACTCAATGCCAGAAATTCGCGCCGCCGCAGGGACGCCATCAATTGACGCTCTTATATTTGGAGGCCAGCGATTTTTCCTTGTCCGGGTCGATCCACCAGGAGTCGATATCCGCACCGATATAGGCAGGCTGCTTGTCAGGAATGCCGAATTTGTTCCAGTAGGCCAGCCAGACGACAGACCGATACCATTGCGGCACCACATAATAGTTCCACAACAGCACCCGATCGAGTGCATGGGTTGCCGCGACCAGATCATCGCGATCCGTTGCAAAGATGATTCGGTTCACCAGAGCATCGACGACCGGGTTCTTTATGCCGATCAGATTGCGTGAACCCGGTGTGTCCGCGGCTTTTGAACTCCAGAAATCGCGCTGCTCGTTGCCGGGAGAACTCGACTGGCCGAATTGCCCGGTCACCACGTCGAAATCGAACGTGTTGACCCGGTTGATATATTGGGTCTGGTCGATGATGCGCAGCGTGGCACCGACGCCAATCTTGCGCAGATTGGCGATGAACGGATTGGCGATGATCTGGTCGGTGTCGTTCCAGCCGAGAATTTCGAAATTGAAGGGCTCGCCGGTTTTCGAGTTGACCATCTTGCCGCCTTTGATGACCCATCCGGCCTTGGCGAACAGATCGACAGCCATCTTCAGGTTCTTGCGTTCCGCCTGTGGCGAATCATAGACCGGCAATGTGAATTCCTGCGTGAACAATTCAGGCGGCAATTGATCGCGGTAAGGTTCCAGGATTGCCAGTTCCTTGGCCGATGGCAGGCCGCTCGAAGCCAGGTCGGTGCCTTGGAAATAACTCTTTGTCCGGGTGTTGAAGCCATAAAACAAGGTGCGGTTCATGCTTTCGAAGTCGAACGCATAGGTCAGTGCTTCACGCACAAGGCGGTCCTGAAATTGCGCCCGGCGTTGGTTCAGTACAAACGCCTGCATCGGCTCCGGCGATTGCGTCTTGAACTCTTTCTTGATGACGTCGCCCGCCTTCAGCGCCGGAAAATTGTAGAAAGTTGCCCAGCGCCGTGAACTCGATTCGCGGTTGATGTCTTCGAGGCCGCCCTTGGTAAAGGCAAGCCACGCCGCGTTATCATCGAGAATGTAGCTGTAGCGGCGTGTGTCGAAGTTTTCGCGGCCGATCTTCACTGGCAATTTTGCGGCCCAATAGTCGGGAACGCGTTGCCATTCGATTTCGGTGCCCGGTTTGAAATCGACGACCTTGTAGGCTGCCGAGCCGAGCGGCGCTTCCAGGGTTGGTCTGGTGATGTCGCGCTTCTTGCCGTTGGCGTCCGTTCCTTCCCACCAATGCTTGGGCAGAACCACGAGGTCGCCCAGTATCTTTGGCAGTTCGCGGTTGCCTTTCTGGTCGAACTGGAATTTCACCTCACGATCAGACACGGCAATCGCATCGGTGACATTCTCGAAATAGCGATTATAGAGCGGGCTGTTTTCCTTCAGCACATTGAACGACCAGATCACGTCATCGACGGTTATCGGCTGCCCGTCATGCCATTTTGCACGCGGATCGAGCCGATACGTGGCTGAAGAAAAATCGTCCGGATATTTATAGGCATCGGCAATCAGCGGATGGCTGACACTGCCTTCATCCGTTGCCTGCTCCATCAACGTATCATAGAGCAACCCGCCGCCGAATGCGGCAAACCCTGCTGCCGGCGTTCCCTGGACAATATAGGGATTGAAACTGTCGAACGTGCCAAGCACCGTCGAATTCAGCGTCCCGCCTTTGGGTGCATCCGGGTTGACATAGTCGTAGTGCTGGAAGTCGTCGCCATATTTGGACGGGCCGGTCAGCGACGATGTTGTGTGCCATTCGTCCGCTGCCGCAAAAGCGCATCCACACCACAATAGCACACTTATCAGCGCGGCTCTCAAAACGCTGGTGGTCAGGCAAACCTGCATACACATTCCCCAGTTCGGATGATTTCCATCAACAAACTAGAGCATTCGTTGCGCATGGAAACCGTGCTTGGCGCCTTTGCCAGCACATATGCGTGATTTTCAGCAAAAAAGCCGGGAATAACCCGGCCTTTTCATGAGTCTATGTAGTGTTGAAGAATTATTGTGCCGGTTCTGTGGCTGGTGCCGCGTCCTTTGCGGGTTCTGCGGCTGGCGCTTCATCTGTCGCCGGTGCTGGCTCGGTCGCTGGCGCTGCATCTTTTGTCGGTTCTGCGGCTGGCGCGTCACCTGTCGCCGCGGCTGGCTCGGCCGCAGGCGCTGCTGCGGGCTCGGCCGCAGGCGCTGCTGCGGGCTCAGGCAATGGTTCGGGCGTGTCTGCCAGTGTGCGCAAGAAGGCAATGAGATCGGCGCGATCTTCCTCTTTCTTCAGACCTGCAAAGCCCATTGCCGTGCCTTTTACGAATTTCCTGGGCGACGTGAGGAAATGGTTGAGATTGTCGTAAGTCCATTTTTCCGCGCCGTCATTGGAGAATCCTCTCATGCCCGACGAATAGGAAAAGCCCTCATGTTCGCCGACGGGGCGATCAATGATATTCCACAGGTCGGGGCCAACCTTGTTGGGGCCGCCCTTCTCGCCGGAATGGCAGGCTTGGCATTTCTTGAAAATGGCAGCACCCTTATCGGGATCGGCGCTGACCAACAGGTTTGCAATGGGTGTTTCTGCCTTGGCCTCAGAGGCCGATGCATCTGTCGGCGCTTCGCTCGCCTCGATGATGAAACCAGGCTTGTCAGGGTTTGGCGATGCGAACAGGGCATCCGATATGATGCCGACAGAAAATACGATGAATACTGTTCCAAGCAATCCGCCGAGCAGCTTGTTGATTTCGAATGAGTCCATGTGCCCCAAGCTCCCTTTTCCGGCTGACTGATCCGTCTATCGGTCATCGGTACGAGGCCGTTCAACGCGAACAGCCAAATCGCGCGGAAACTAGGTCTTTTGCTCTGCTCTTGCAACACCTATAAGGACGCTACCAGTGAGACCTTTTGACACTTTTGGTCTCTCGATTTTCGGAACCACTGCCACCTCATGTCAACGCTGATCCTGATTCCGGCCCGTATGGCCTCCACCCGACTGCCGGGCAAACCCCTTGCCGACATGGCTGGCGCGCCGATGATCGTGCATGTTGCGCGCCGCGCTGCTGAAAGCGGTGTCGGGCGCGTCGCCGTCGCCACCGATACGCCAAGCGTGGCCGAGGCCGTGCGCGCGCATGGTTTCGATGCCGTAATGACCCGTATGGATCATGAAACGGGCTCGGATCGAATTTTCGAAGCGTTGACCGCGCTGGACCCCGACCACCGGGTCGAAACGGTCGTCAACGTGCAGGGCGACCTGCCAACGCTCGACCCGCAAAGCATAAATTCGGCGCTGCGGCCCTTTGAAGATCCGCTCGTCGATATCGCAACACTGGGTGTCGAAATTGTCCGTGACGAAGAAAAATCAAATCCGAATGTCGTCAAGATTGTCGGGTCGCCGCGATCGCAGACACGATTGAAAGCACTCTATTTCACCCGCGCCACCGCTCCGTGGGGAGATGGCCCGCTCTACCATCACGTCGGGCTCTACGCGTATCGCAGGGCCGCGCTTGAACGCTTCGTTGGCTTGAAGCCCTCGGTTCTGGAGCGCCGCGAGCGGCTCGAACAATTGCGCGCGCTGGAAGCTGGCATGCGCATTGATGCCGAGATCGTTGAATCCGTGCCGCTTGGCGTCGATACGCCGGATGATCTAGAACGCGCCAGAAAAATTCTTTCCAGATAGTGCAGGACCCGAAAATGCCAGAAAAAACAAACAAAATCGCCTTCCAGGGCGAGCCGGGTGCGAATTCCGATACGGCGTGCCGCAATGTCTTTCCCACGATGGAACCGCTGCCGCGCCCGACTTTCGAAGATGCCTTCAACGCGGTGGAGACCGGTAAGGCCGATCTTGCGATGATCCCGATCGAAAACACGATCGCCGGGCGGGTCGCCGACATTCACTACCTCCTGCCAGAATCGAAATTGCACGTGGTTGGCGAGTATTTTTTGCCGATCCATTTCCAGTTGATGGTGCTGCCGGGCGTGAAGCGCGAGGAAATCAAGTCGGTTCACAGCCACATCCATGCGCTTGGCCAATGCCGCAAATACATCCGCAAAAATGGCTGGAAGCCGATGGTTGCGGGCGACACGGCAGGGGCTGCCAAGCTGGTCGCTGAAAAGCAGGACCGGACGATGGCCGCATTGGCACCGTCTCTGGCGTCAAGCCTCTACAATCTGGATGTGCTGGAAAAAAACGTCGAAGACACGGAAAAGAACATCACGCGCTTTGTCGTCTTGTCCAGGGGAAAGAACTGGGCCGAACGGGCAGGCAACGACGCGGCGATGATGACGACTTTCGTCTTTCGTGTTCGCAACGTTCCGGCGGCTCTTTACAAGGCAATGGGCGGCTTTGCCACCAATGGCGTCAACATGACCAAGCTGGAAAGCTACCAATTGGGCGGTGGGTTCACCGCCACCCAGTTCTATGCCGACATTGAAGGCCATCCAGACGATGCAAATGTGGCGTTGGCGTTGGAAGAATTGCGCTTTTTCTCACGCGAAGTGCGCATTCTTGGCGTCTATGAGGCCAACGAATACCGGGCTTCCCAAGGCGTCCATTACTGAGGCGAACAAAAGCGAATAGGCGTCGCGACGGTCGCCTATTCGCTGTCGACCCATGCGCGGATGAGATGGTGGGCAATTGCGCCCCTCGGCGGCGTAATCAGATTGTCGGGATGCGTCCGCGCCAGCATCAGGCGCACCTCGTCGCGCACAAACCAGCGGCAATCCTCCAACTCGGTCAGATCTGCCTGTATGTCTTCATTGAGCGGTTCGCCAAAGCAGCCGATCATCAGCGAATAGGGAAAAGGCCACGGTTGGCTGGCATGATAGACGACGCGGCCAAGCCTGATGCCAGCCTCTTCGAGCGTTTCGCGGCGCACCGCGTTTTCAATCGTCTCGCCCGGTTCAATGAAACCGGCAAGTGCTGAATACATGCCCTCGATGAAATGACGGCTCCGGCCAAGCAGGCATTTTTCCCGCGTCGCCGTCAGCATGATCGCCACCGGGTCGGTGCGCGGAAAATGATCGGTGCCGCATGTGCCGCAATGGCGCCGATATCCGCCGACAGTTGGCAATGTTTGTGCCCCGCATTTGCCGCAAAAGCGATGGCTGACATGCCATGCGAGAAGGGCGGAGCCTTGCGCCAGCGCGCCAAGCGTCGCCTCGTCGACAAGACCCTGCATATAGGCCGAGCGATAATCGACGGCCTTGGTCGTTTCCGGCAATTGTTCTGGATCAAGCTCCACCGGCACGGCAAGAACTGGGATTGCCTTTGAATATCCGAGTAAAATGGCATCCTCGAGCTTGGCTTGAAGATTGCCGCATTCCGCCAGGCTGAACCAAGCGTTGAAAACATCGCCGCTCTGCTTGATGAAAATCCGGCCATCGCGCATGGCGAGAAACCGGGCCGAGGGGTTGGCAAGCGCCGTTTCGAGGCAATCGTCAGCGCGATTTTCCGATTGCCGGTCGATATCGTTTGCCGAAAAGCCAACGAAATGACTGGCTTCGACTGGCGGCGCGTCAAAAAGGTGAAACGTCATTGAGTCTCGAAAAAGGATAAATGGATCAAGCCGCCCTTATAACGCTGCCTTGATCGTTTCGGCAAATTGGTGAAGCGCAATGCGTTCATAAGGTTCGCGCATGCCATGCCCCCACACCGGTCCGGGCCACGCCGCGTCATTTTCCGAGCGCGCGATGATGTGGACATGCAACTGGCGCACGATGTTGCCAAGTGCGGCAGTGTTGATCTTGGTGCAGCCGGTGGCATTCTTCAGGGCTTGCGCGACCATGTTTATCTCGAAGGTCAGCATTGCCTGATCGAGCGGTGCCATATCGTGAATTTCTTCCGCGCCGGGGCGCCGAGGCACCAGTATCAGCCAAGGCCAGCGGCTGTCATTCATGACCCTCAGTTCACACAACCCCAGCCACATCACTTGTTCGCTGTCCGCCTCCAGACGCGCATCAAGCGTGAAACCGGCCTTCGGGCCTGGCAGCATCGGCGTTTCCCCTCAATTCCACCACGTACCGTCATGAGCCGCAGCGATTTGCCACCAAGCCCACGAAATCCAACCTCGTGACAATATCATATCCGCTGTGCCAGCACAGCTATTCCTGAAGCGGCTCGTCGGGCTACGCGGTTGCCCTGTTTTTGCCGCGTGGACCGATTGTGAGATCGAATTTTCCTCGTCACTTGCATTTCATTGCCGAATTGACGATATGGAGAGTGGGAGGTTGGTGGTGGACGATCCACTCGCCAACCGGGTCAGATCCGGAAGGAAGCAGCCCTAACGAGCCCGGAACGGGTCATTGTTCCAGCCTCCCACCTCTTCCCGACATTGACGGTGCGCCGCTGCGCGGGCAAAACTGAATTCGAGGATCAGGCCGCTCCAGTTGTGACACTGGAGCAATCCTGAGAAAAGTGTGCAACGGTTTTCTGTCCGCGATTGCGTAACAACAAATATTTGGGAGCGGCGCGGTGATTTTATCAAGCGCTGAACCGCTCTGGAGATTTACTGGGGAGCACTGCGGCCGATGAGCGAAGCCGGAAATCTCGAAACGGATAAAGCCGCAGGCGTCTATCGTGTGCTGGCGCGCAAATACCGTCCGGCAAATTTCTCCGAATTGATCGGCCAGGAGCCGATGGTGCGCACATTGACCAACGCCTTTGCCTCCGGCCGTATTGCCCAGGCATGGATGCTTACCGGTGTCCGCGGTGTTGGCAAGACAACGACGGCGCGGATATTGGCGCGCGCCTTGAACTACAAGACCGACACCATCGATCAGCCAAGCGTCGATCTGGCCGTATTGGGTGAGCATTGCAAGGCGATCATGGAAGGGCGTCATGTCGATGTCATCGAGATGGACGCCGCCTCGCACACCGGCATTGACGACATTCGCGATATTATCGAGCGTGTCCGCTATGCGCCGGTTTCGGCCCGTTACAAGGTCTATATCATCGACGAGGTGCATATGCTGTCGACGCAGGCGTTCAACGGCCTGCTCAAGACGCTTGAGGAACCACCGCCGCACGTCAAGTTCATCTTTGCCACTACCGAGATCAGGAAAGTGCCGATCACGGTGTTGTCGCGCTGCCAGCGCTTCGATCTAAGACGCATTGATGCAGGTGTGCTCGTTGCGCACCTTGCGTCCATCGCCCAGAAAGAAGGCATTTCCGTCGATGACGAAGCCTTGGCGATGATCGCCCGCGCTGCCGAGGGGTCGGCCCGTGATTCACTATCTATCCTCGATCAGGCGATCGCACATGGCGGCGAGGGTGTCTCGGCGGATGCGGTACGGGCGATGCTTGGTCTGGCCGACCGCACACGCATTGTCGATCTTTTCGAGCATTTGATGAAAGGTGACGTTGCCGCCGCTCTTTCAGAGTTCCGCGCCCAATATGATACGGGTGCCGACCCGGCTTCCGTCCTGACCGATCTTGCCGAGTTCAACCATCTCGTCACCCGGTTGCGCTTCGTGCCGTCCGCACTTGAGGACGCTTCGCTTTCCGAAGATGAGCGCAGCCGAGGTGCCGAATTTGCCGCAAAACTTTCGGTCAAAGTGCTGTCGCGTAGCTGGCAGATGCTGTTGAAAGGCATCCCCGAGGTTCAAAGCTCGAACCGCCCGGTGAGCGCCGCCGAAATGGTCATGATTCGCTTGGCATATGCCGCGGATATGCCGACGCTGGATGAAGCGTTGAAAACACTGGAAGGCGAGACACCGGCATCACCCGCCACGGCGGCTTCGAGCAGCAGTTCCGCCTCATCTGGCAGTTCCGCCAAAGCCAGTGCCGTGGCCCAGACCAGAATGTCAGGGGGAACTGGCGGCACCCAGACAATGAGATTGGTCGAGGCAGAACCCGCGGCTGAAATATTTCAGCCCTCACCAAAACCTGCTTTCGAGGAAAAAGCGGCGGTTCAGGTGAAGTCGCTCGCTGACATTGCCGCACTCGCCGACACCCATCGCGATATGGCCTTCAAGGTGTTGTTGAAGCGCTGTGTCAGGCTGGTTCACCTTGAACCCGGACGCATTGATGTCAATTTGACGGACGACGCACCAAAATTATTGCTCAACGATATGACCACCAAACTGCGCAACTGGACGGGCCGCAACTGGCTTGTCTCCTTGTCGAAGGATGAGGGTGGGCAGACTTTGACGGAAATGGAAACGGCCAAGCGCGACAATGCCATTCTCGATGCAAAAAGCGATCCGACGGTTGCGGCCATACTCTCCCGTTTTCCGGGCTCCAAAGTTATAGACGTGCGTATCCCTGATGCGGGGGATGCAGATGACGCCAATAATGATCTGACCGATGAACAATTGGCAGACGATGACGACGAAAACTGACATGTCAAACGATCGAACCGTAAAGGATGCGTGATGAAGGATCTTCTCGGCCTGATGGGAAAAGCCAAGGAAATGCAGGCCAAATTTGAGGCCATGCAGGGCGAAATCGCGGAGCTTGAGGCATCTGGACAGGCCGGTGGCGGTTTGGTCAATGTCACATTGAGCGGCAAGTTCGAAATGAAATCTCTGAAGATCGACCCGTCGCTGTTCAAGGAAGACGACGTTGAAATCCTCGAAGATTTGATCCTTGCCGCTCACAATGACGCAAAGGTCAAGGTTGAGGCCGAAATGCAGGAAAAGACCAAGGCGCTGACGGCTGGAATGCCTATTCCTCCCGGTATGAAGCTGCCTTTCTAACGCATGTCGCCCAAAAGTGTGGTGCGGTTTTGGGATGACGACATGCGTCAAGGAAAACGATGTCGCCCAAAAGTGTGGTGCGGTTTTGGGACAACGACATGCGTCAAGGAAAACGATGTCGCCCAAAAGTGTGGTGCGGCTTTGGGACAACGACATGCGTGCATTTGTTACGTAACGCTGGTGATGAGCAAAAGCCGCAATGAAAGCTGATCTCCCCACTTGAGGGGGAGATGCCACTTCTTGACCGACTCGGCAGGACAGAGGGGGAGCGAAACAACGCAAACCCAAATGCTACTGTAAAACGAAAGCATGGTACCCAATAATCTGAGCAGTTTTAGGCAGGGCGTTTGCGCTTTCTTGGGCCTTTGCCATTATTTTGCCTGAAAATATCTCATTCTGGCCATAACTGCGGGGGCGGTGCTAAGTGAAGAGGGATGTTTGTTGGCTGCCAAGCAATTGAGTGCACCCTATACTCTGGGTGCCCTGTTCTCCCTCGTCATTGTAGCCGGATGCAGCCAGACGACAGATGGCCTGTCCGTCGCCAGCCTGCCTGATGCCATCACGCTCACCTCGACCAAGGCGAACGCCTATTCCTACACAGCCAGGGACAAGGCCTGTCTGGAACGGGCCATGTTCTTTGAGTCCCGGCGTTCGAGCCGTGAGGGCATGATCGGTGTTGGCACCGTTGTCATGAACCGCCTCAGATCGGGCAAGCATGGCAACAGCATTTGCGGCGTAGTTGGCGAACGGGGGCAATTCGCGCCCGGCGTCATGACAAGACCCATGAACTCGAAAGCCATGCCTGACGTCGAGGCGGCGGCAGTTGCCGTTTTGAAGGGTGAACGGCATCCGAAAATAAAGAACGCGATGTTTTTCCACACGGCCGGGCTGAAATTCCCCTACAAGAATATGCACTATGTGGCGGTGGCCGGCGGCAACGCCTTTTATGAAAAGCGCGGCCGTAGATGGAAGCCGCTACCACCCGAAACCGAGACAACCGTGGCTATGGCCACGCCATCCATTACGATTGCCGCCGTGCAACCGGCAACGCCGGTAACGGCATCTGGCGCGTCGGCAAGCAGCGATACTCTGGTTGCAGCCATTCCCGATAACGCATCGACGCTCATGTCGTTCGAAGAAACGCCGGACAATACAAGCGCAATCGGAGCGTTGATCGTCGGGCAGGGGCAAGCCTTGCAATAGAGCAATTCCAGGAAAAGTGTGCAGCGATTTTCTGTCCGGGATTGCGAAAAAACAAATAGTTAGAGCTGCATTGCCTTGGCGCACTGTTCGTAAACGGCCTTTGTTTTTGTGCATGTCGTTGTCTGAAAAACCGCTGCACACTTTTGGGCGACATGCACTACGCCACCCCAAATGCCCTTCGTATCGCCATTTTCAATGCGTGGATTGGGGGCGTGGTGGCGTCCGGGCATAAACCCAGTACAAGATTGGAGACGGGCATGTCACCGAATCCATCGTCGGGTCCAAGCCGGCGTAAATTGTCGGTTATGCTCGTTTCACCCAACAATCCAACCGCGATGCCAGCTTCCAGTGCGGCGGTAACGCCTGCAACGCTTTGACTGGAATAGGCGATTCGAAAGGGACGCGCCGTCGCTCGCAGCGCCTCCAAAGCTGCGTCACGCCACCAGCAGTCTCGGTCGAACAGGGCAATCGGCAAAGGGTCGCGTGACAGAAGATCGTGATGGCGTGACACCATCCAGCAGGTTCGTTCCTGAAGCAGAACATCAAGTCCGGGATGCGAATGTTGTACTTCATAAATAGCAAGGTCCAATGCCCCTGACGCGAGTGCATCGGGAAACCCCGAACTCAAGGCGCAAGTGACATCGAGATCGACAAGCGGATGGGATTGCGCAAACTCCCCCACGATCTTGGAGAGCCTGTCCTTGCTCTGCTCATCGGGGATGCCAAGGCGCAGTTTGCCATGCAGATCGTCCGAGGTGAGATCGCGCAATGTCGCATCCAGCGTGCGACTGACCTCGCGCGCCACTGGCAACAGCCTCTCGCCCACGTCGCTCAGTACAACGCCGCGCCCGTGTCTGTCGAAAACCGGTCGACCCAGTATATTTTCCAGCTTCCTGATCTGCAGGCTGACGGCCGATTGAGACTTGTGGATACGTGCGGCACCTTCGGTGACACTCCCGGCGTCGGCGACCGTCAGAAATGAACGAAGAAGCTCGCTGTTCAGATAAGCCATCGGAAATCCTCATAGCTGAATTTCTAATAATCCGTTTCACATATGGCAGAACTACCCCCATGTTCAAAGCGCCGTTCCAAAGAGACCGCAATGTCCGAACAAATCCAAAGCACCAACCCTCGGAATTTCAAACTGATCCTGGTTCTCGGTTTGCTTGGATTGGCTATCGCTGGGTCGCTGATCTGGCCTCGTCAGGCTTGGGACATGGTTCAGTTCGTGGCCTTGGGTCTTGTCTCTGTCGCCCCGCTCGTCATTCCGGGCATCTTTCTGGTCGCCTGGATCATGGCCAGCGGCGCGGATGCCCATATCGCCCAGGCTTTTGAAGGGCGCACTGTTTACGCCATCATCGCGGCGTCAGTGATCGGGGCGATCACGCCGGTTTGCGGGGTAACCGTTCTGCCATTGATGGCCGGATTGCTGGCGGCCGGCATTCCGCTGGCGCCCGTCATGGCTTTCTGGCTGTCATCACCAATTACCGATCCGGCGATGTTGGCGACGACTGCTGCCACCCTCGGGGTCGGTTTCGCGCTCGGCAAGACGATTGCCGCCTTTGGTCTCGGCATATGGGGTGGGGCGATCACGTCGATCTTGTCGAAACGCGGCTGGGCCATCTCGCCCCTGCGCCGCAACGGGATCGTTGGCACCTTGTCGCAATGCGGTTGCGGAGCACCATTGTCTTTTGATGCAAGGGTATGGAAAGGCGCGGAGCGACGAGAGGTCTTTCGTCAGAATTTCGCCGCGACGACCCGCTTGATCCTGATTTGCCTCATCCCTGCTTTTGCCGCGGAATATGCGCTGAACGCCGTCTTGCAGCCCGACGCGCTGTCGGCCTATGTGGGATCTGATGTATGGTGGGCCATCCCCTTTGCCGTCTTTGTCGGCGCGCCTGCCTATCTCGACGGATACGCGGCGCTGCCGCTGACACGCGGGTTGATGGACCACGGCATGTCGCCGGGGGCGGCGATGGCTTTTCTGGTCTCAGGGGGTGTCGTCAGCATTTGGGGGGCAATGGCGATCTTTCCTGTTCTCAGGCTTAAACCGTTTATTCTATATCTTGCCCTTGCGGTTTCCGGGTCACTGATCGCAGGTTACATATTCGATTGGGTTGCGTGATCGCAGCATCAATGACCGATCAGGCTGATTTTCCAGCGTCCCCAGTCGCGCAGAGAAGGTTTTAGATGCTCAATTGGCAAACAGTTCTTGCAGCATCGGGCATTCTTTCCGCCCTTGATGACATGAAGCGACCAGTTCTGTCAGCGCAATTTCCATGCGTTTAAGATCAGCAATTTTGCTCCGCACCAATTTGAGGTTGTTCGCGCCGATGGCACCGGCTTCCTCGCATGTTCCCTCATCGGAATGGGAAAGTTTTAGCAAAGCCACAATGTCGGCAATGGAAAAGCCCAAATCCCGACAACGTTTCACAAAACGAAGCCTGGCAATCGATTCTGTATCGTAGTCTCGTCTGCCTGCCATTGTTCTGTCGGGCTTGGGCGTGATGCCTTCGCGCTCATAATAGCGAATGGTTTCGATACTCACGCCGCTTATTTGCGATGCCTTGCTGATCGGCCAACCCATTTGTTGTTGCTCCTGTAGTTCCTACAGGTTTTATAAACGATCAATAAGAATATGAAATCACCAATTGGCAGCCCGACATAAAGTGGCTGAGGCAATAAACATGAACAACAACAAATTGCTTGCATCAGGTCTTGTTGGCACGACCATTGCTGCTCTGTGCTGTTTCACCCTGTTCTGGTCATTCTGCTGGGAGCGCTCGGCCTGTCTGCAATCGTCGGATATCTCGATTATGTACTGCTGCCTGCTCTTGGCGTTTTCCTGCTCATCACCATTTACGCAATCTGGAAGCGAGCCATTGCATGACTGTCACAGTTTCGACCATTACCTGCCCGGATTGTGGGCATTCGGAAATGGAAACAATGCCGATTGACGCTTGCCAGTGGTTCTATGAGTGTAAGGGCTGCGGTGTGTTGCTAAAGCCCAAACAAGGGGATTGCTGCGTTTATTGCTCCTACGCAACGGTTGCATGCCCTCCAAAGCAGGAAGGCAAGTCTTGTTGCGGATGACCGTCGCATAAAGCTTCTTTTTCAGCGCCAAACGAGCAAAAAACACAGGCTTGCATGACCACGTGGCCGCCTGTAGCGGGCGATTTCAAACTCACGTACCACGCAGATATTTGCAACGCCGCGGAAAGATCATAAAACCGCGCAATGTCCAAGCGAATCGCCGGCCCCGAGATCGAACGACTGATTCAGCTTCTGGCCAAGGTGCCGGGGCTTGGGCCACGTTCGGCGCGCCGTGCCGCCCTTCATCTCATCAAGAAAAAAGATCAACTGCTTGCACCGCTTGCGCTCGCCATGGGCGAGGCGGTGGAAAAGGTGCGCATCTGCTCATCGTGCGGCAATGTCGATACGTCCGATCCCTGCATGATCTGCACAGATCCGCGCCGCGACCCCGCCAGCCTGATTGTTGTCGAAGATGTCTCCGACCTGTGGGCGCTTGAACGCGCTGCGGCGATGAATGTGCGCTACCATGTACTTGGCGGAACCTTGTCGCCGCTGGACGGTATCGGGCCGGAACAACTCAATATCCGCTCCCTTGTTGATCGTGTGGCCAGCGGCGAGGTGAAGGAAGTGATTTTGGCCGTCAACGCCACTGTCGAGGGGCAGACGACAGCGCATTATCTGACCGATCAGCTTGCCGGTTTGGAGGTCAGCGTCACCCGCCTCGCTCATGGTGTGCCGGTTGGCGGCGAACTCGATTATCTTGACGATGGGACGCTGACTGCGGCGCTGAAATCGCGTACCGTATTTTGAAAGAGCAGGCGGGCATATGATGAATATGGGCCGGGTTTTGGCAGGAAAATTGCCGGGTTTTCGGCCATTTCGATCGGTTTCGGTCTTTTTTGCCGCCGTTTTTCTCACGATTTTCTGCATTTTTCCGGCATCTGCCGCCAAAATTGACGACCAATTCAGCACATGGCTGCAAAATGACCTGTGGCCGGAGGCGAAAAGCAAGGGCATTTCCAGAAAGACATTTGCCGCTGCATTCAACGGCGTGAAGCTCAATCTCAAGCTTCCCGATCTGGTGCGCCCGGGCCAGAAGCCGAAAACGCCAAAGAAGCAGCATCAGGCGGAATTCGGTTCGCCAGGCAATTATTTCTCTGAAAAAGTGATTGGTGCCGTCACCCGCGGTGGTCGGGCGCGCGCCGCAAAATATGCAAGGACACTCGCCGCAATCGAGCGCCGTACCGGCGTGCCCGGCAGCGTCGTCCTGGCGATATGGGGGCGCGAATCCGGCTTTGGTGCGGCCCGTATCCCTTATGATGCGTTCGAGGTGTTGGGCACCAAGGCGTTCATGGCGACGCGCAAGGATATGTTTCGCCAAGAGGTGCTTGCGGCACTCGAAATCGTCGAGCGTGGACTGGCGCCGCGCGCTGCAATGAGAGCGTCATGGGCGGGTGCACTCGGCCAACCGCAATTCATGCCCACCTCGTTCCTGAAACACGCCGTCAGTTTCAATGGCGATGGACATCCCGATATCTGGAATTCCGCGCCCGACACACTCGCCTCGATTGCCAATTATCTCGCCCACTATGGCTGGGTGAAAGGTCGCGATTGGGGGTTTGAGGTTACGGTTCCGAAAAATGTTCCCTGTTCGCTGGAAGGGCCGGACCGGGGAAAGAAAATCAGCCAGTGGGCGGCAATGGGAATCCAGCGGGTCAGCGCAAAACCCTTTCCGGTCAACGAGGTGAACGCGCAAGGTTTTTTGCTGATGCCGGCAGGCCGCAATGGTCCCGCCTTTGTCGTGACGCCCAATTTCTACGTCCTCAAGGCCTACAATATGAGCGATCTCTATGCCCTGTTCATCGGGCATGCGGCGGATCGTATCGCCTATGGCGATAAATCGTTTTCGGGCCGATGGGGACGCGTCGATAGACTTTACCGCTCCGATGTCGCCTCTTTGCAAAGGGCGCTTGAAACGAAGGGCTATGATGTCGGTGGTGCAGATGGCTTGCCGGGCTTCAAGACGCGCCGTTCGATCGGAAAATGGCAGGCCAGTAATGGCCGGGCCGCGACCTGTTTTCCCGATGCGGAACTGGTACGCAACTTGAAATAGGTCCAAAGGACGCATGAAGAGTACGGTGCAGGCAAATGCCATATCCTCACCACAATTTGCGCGATTTGAGAAAAGATTGAACAGGATCAGGCCCACATGAATTCTTATCGTCCTGCAATCGGCAGCAGTGTTCTTTCGGCCTTCGTTGCCGCCTATGTACTTTTCCTCACCAACGCTACCTTCTGGAGCAAACTGTCGGATCAGTTTGTCGGCCATCCGGTCAGCCTCGCCATACTGGGCGTGGTGTTGTTTCTGCTTTATTTTGTCTTCCTGATTATTTTTTCCGCACCCTATGTCATCAAGCCGGTCTTCATCGCGATCGTATTGATCTCGGCCAGCGTGGCGTATTTCACCGACACGTTCGGCACGATCATGGATCGCGAGATGATCCAGAACATCGCCCAGACCACCGGCCCGGAATCGCGCCATCTCATTACCGCATCATATTTGCTGCATATGCTGATTTACGGGGTCATACCCAGCCTGCTCATCGTCTGGGTGCGGATTGCGCATAAACCCTTCTGGCGCAAGGTCAGGACCAACACGATGCTGGGCTTCGGGCTGGTTACGCTGTGCGTAGTTCTGATCGCCACCAATTTGCGCACTTATGTGCCGTTCTGGCAGCGCCAGCGCGAAGTAACCATGACCTATCTCAACCCTGCCATGGCGCTGGTGGCTTCAGTCGACTACGGGCTACGCCAGATGCGCGACGTCAATATTGTCGCCAAACCCTACGGCGTGGATGCCAAACCCGGTCCGCAACTGGCTGCAGCGCACAAGAAGATGTTGCTGGTTCTGGTCATCGGCGAAACAGCGCGGGCACAGGATTTCAGCCTTGACGGCTATAAGCGCGACACCAATCCCGAACTGGAAGCGCGCAATGTGATCGCCTTCACCAATGTGACGAGTTGCGGCACGGCGACCGCCGTGTCGATGCCGTGCATGTTCTCTCATCTTGGTCACGACAATTATTCCAAGCGCGCAGCACTCAGTTCTGAAAACCTCGTTGACGTTCTCCAGCATGCCGGTTTGACGGTGGAATGGTGGGAAAACAACACTGGCACCAAGAGCATTGCAGACCGGATACCTGTCACTGCGATGACGGCGAAGCCGAACCCTGAACTATGCGAGAACGGTGAATGTCTGGATCAGGTTCTGGTCGACAAGTTACGTGCCCGCCTGGACACACTGAACGGCAACGCGGTGCTGGTTCTGCACACCATGGGCAGTCACGGACCCGCCTATTATCAGCGCTACCCGAAGGAATTCGAGCACTTCAAACCGGCCTGCCGTAAAGCGGATCTGGCAAGTTGTTCGCAACAGGAACTTGTCAACGTCTACGACAACACGATCCTTTATACCGATCACATCTTGGCCTCAATCATCGACGTCCTCAAGGAACGCAGCGGTGATTTCGCGTCGGCGATGTACTACATGTCCGACCATGGCGAGTCGCTCGGCGAGGATGGCGTCTATCTCCACGGCGCGCCGTATTTTCTCGCCCCCGACACCCAGACGCACATTCCTTTCATTACGTGGTTGTCTAATGATTTCGCGTCGACGACCGGGATCGACCTGTCTTGTGCGCGCACAAAGACGGGTGAAAGCGCTTCGCATGACAATATGTTCGACACGGTGCTTGGGATGATGGATGTCGAAACGAAGATTTATAACCCGAAGCTTGATATCTTCGCCAAGTGCCGCGGCAGCGCAGTTTCGCAAGGGAATGCTGCAAAACCCGTTCTGGCAGGGTCCGCCCTGCAATAATGGGTGTTTTGGGGGAGCCTCACGCCGCTGTTGACAGGGATTTCTGGATATCTGCCAGCATCTCGAAGGAGCGCAGCCGTGCGCCATGATCGAACACCTGCGCGGTGATCATCAGCTCATCGGCGCCGGTGCGATCAATGAATGCCTTGACGCCAGAGCGCACTTTTTCGGGCGAGCCGACAACGGCGCAGGAAAGCGCCTGATTGAGAATGGCGCGGGCCGCAGGCTCGAGATTTTCATCAAAACCTTCGAGCGGTCGCGGCAATTTACCGGGGCGTCCGCTTCTCAGATTGACGAAGGCTTGCTGAAGCGACGTAAAAAGAAACGCGGCTTCCTCATCTGTCGGCGCAACGATCACATTAAGCCCAAGCATCACCCGAGGCTTTGCCAGATGTTGCGAAGGCTGGAAGCGTGAGCGGTAGATTTCCAGCGCCTGGTCGAGTTCCGCCGGTGCAAAATGCGAGGCAAATGCATAGGGCAGGCCAAGCATGGCCGCCAGTTGTGCGCCATAGAGGCTGGACCCGAGAATCCAGACCGGAACGGTTTCTCCTTCACCCGGTATCGCGTGAACGCGCTGGCCCTCCTGAGCGGGTTCGAAATAACCCATGAGTTCAACGACATCTCTTGGAAAATCGTCGACGCTGGCGTCCAGATTTCGCCGAAGGGCGCGCGCAGTGAGCATGTCTGTGCCCGGCGCGCGACCAAGGCCAAGGTCGATACGCCCCGGATGCAGTGCTGCCAGAGTTCCGAATTGTTCGGCAATGATCAGCGGCGCATGATTGGGCAGCATGACGCCGCCCGCGCCGACGCGAATGTGGCTGGTGCCAGCAGCAATATGGGCAATGACCACGGAAGTGGCCGCACTGGCGATCCCCGGCATGTTGTGATGCTCGGCCAGCCAATAGCGCTTATAGCCCAGCTTTTCTGCGTGTCGTGCAAGGTCGAGCGAATTGGCGAGCGATTGCGCGGCGCTTCCATCTTCAACTATGGGCGACAGATCGAGCACTGATAATGGGGGCATGAAGAGGTTCCAGATTCTACTTGTGCGGATATAGGAGGCCATAACTGGGGCCGCAAACCCGATGATCTCGAAAATGAGGTTGGAACCACGTTACGATCGAGCAGACGGGCGGAAAACCGGCAACCACTTTCCAGCCCGATGCTTGAGGCTCTAGGTTTCCTGTTCCGCGCTATCGTCTTCAATGGACATGGATTGCTGGGCGGCAAGAAAATTGCCGATATGGCGCATGCCGTCGAAATTGTCGCAAAATACCTTGATGACAACCAGTAAAGGAACGGCAAGGAGAGCGCCGACGAAACCCCAGAGCCATGACCAGAAAGCAATGGCGATAAAGACGGCGACGGCATTGATCTCCAGACGCCGCCCCACGACCATCGGTGTCACGAACTGGCCTTCGATAATGTCGCACAAAAGCACGAATGCCGGAGCCAGAAGAGCATAGGAAATGCTGTCAAAACTGATGGTTGCGATGACCGCGACAAGTGCGACGGTGGCAAACGCACCGACATAGGGAAGGAAGTTGAGCAGAGTGGCAACCGCTCCCCAAACCAGTGGATTGGGCATTCCCAGCGCCCACAGGCCGCAAGCGATGACAACGCCAAGACCCGTATTGATGATGGCGACGGTGAGCAAATAGCGCGAGATTTCCCGCTCGACGTCATAGACCAGACGCAGCGCCCGCTTCTTTTCGCTCATGCTGGTGAAGCATTGAACGATCTTTTCATAAAACATCGTGCCCGATGCCAGAAGGAACAAGGACAGCACGAAAATGATGGTGATGCTGGTTCCTGCCGACAAAAGGTTTCCGGCTGCCTGAGACAGGATTCCGGACTGCGCCAGCGTGACCTTCTGGATTTCCGTGTCACCAGAGGGTTTGCTGAGGGCTTCGAATTGTTCCGTTACATCGACGACCTTGTCGAGTGGGCGGCGAAAATCGTCCAGCCGCTCACCAAGTTGGTAGCCGATCGAGGGTGCGTTGTTGATGAGGTCGATGACCGGGCCGCTCAAAAAATATCCGGCGCTACCGATAACGACACCGGATATCAGCACCAGCAAAGTTGCCGACATGGCTTCTGGAATACCTTGCTTGCGCAGCAGCCGCACGATAGGCGTGAGTGTAAGAGCCAGAAGAAAAGCAAGAATGACAGGCATGAAAAAAGCGCGGGCAAAATACAGCGCCGAGATTGCCATGAGCATGAAAATACCCATCAACAACAGGCGCGTCAGTCGATTGCCGTCGCCAAGCAGGTCGATAGGCCGGTCATCCGGCTCCTGTTTAGCTACCGGTTCCTGTCTGGCCGCGCTGGCATTTTCGGATTTCATACAGCTCCCCCGCCGCCTGTGCCTGAAAAAAGGCATCGGCAACGACTTAAACGCCGGTTTGCGGGTAAAGTTCCGAGCAACTGTTCAATAGGGATGTTCGCGGGTCAGTCAGGTGCAGACCGCAGCGGCTAGCTTTTGTGTTTCATGGCGCAAAATGTGAACGGTGAATGTCAAATTAGGCTCGAATCGGTGTAGTTCAACTGCAACAGCGACGATTTTCATGGCCGACATGCTGTTTTGGCGCTTGAACTCTGTGGTTCGACGCGTATGTAAGCGACGCAAATTGACTTTTAGGGAAACGAATTGGCTATCTACAGGGAAAAAGACATTTTCGAGCGGCGTAATACCGCAAACGAGGCAAAGAAGGCGCTTCTCGAGCGCTTCAAGGCAAGACCGGCAGCGGACGATCCGAAAGTGCTGGCACGTCAGGCAGAACGCAAGGCAATTCTTGAGGCACGCGCAGAGCGTGAAGCCGAGAAGCTGAGGCTGAAGCAGGAGCGCCTGGCGCGCGAAGCGGCCGAGAAGGCTGCGCGCGAAGCAGAAGAAGAAAAGGCGCGACTGGAAGCCGAAGCGGCAGCCGCCGCCGAGGCCAAGCTGCGCGAAGCAGAAGAAAACGAGCGGATTTCTCGCCTTCTCGCCGACGAGGCAGAACGCAAAGCCAAGCGCGATGCGCGCTATGCCGCGCGCAAGGCACGTACCGGCAGAACCCCGCCGGGCTTCGTTTCGCGATAAAGAAATGCTGAAACGGCGGAACTGTGGTTTCGCTAGGTGTTTCGAAAATACAGATGCTTAGAGCGGCTCAGCGATTTTATCAAAAGCTGAACCGTTTACGACGCAGCGCATCTTTTGGGATACGCAAAGAACGCTGCAACTCTTTTAACCGAAAGGCCGCCGCCAGGACGGCCTTTTTCCATTTTGCGCCCGCGTTTCGTCAGGCCGAAAATTTCAATCCGGCTATACCGGCGACGATAAGGGCGATGCAGGCAAGCCGCGTCGCGGTCGCAGGTTCCCCGAGCAACCAGATACCCAAAATTGCCGTGCCGACGGTGCCAATGCCGGTCCAGACGGCGTAAGCGGTGCCTACAGGCAATGTTTTCAAGGCCAGTCCCAGCAAGATGACACTCGCAATCATCGACGCACTGGTCAATATTGTTGGCAGCGGCTTTGAGAAGCCATCAGTGTATTTGAGGCCGATTGCCCAGCCGATCTCAAGCAGGCCGGCAAAAAACAGTAATGTCCACGACATCGAAATCTCCAATGGCAGGACGGGTCGTCCCGTCCGGTTATAGAAAATAGCGAGGTCGTCCTCACTTCACCACTTGAAGCGCGTTGTGCCTGATGAGGTTCATACAGCGCTCTTGAAGCCAATGCTCCACCTCCAACTGCACGGAATGACAGCGACGGAGCCGAAACGACTATCAACAAAACGCACCATTCCCATCTTTTGCCGATCAGGCAAAGGCGGACATGCACAGCTTGTCATCGCATTCCACGCAGTAGCGGTCGCTCTTATTTGTCTTTGAGGCGGGTTGCCTTGACTGGTGGGGCTTGCAGCGTCGGTGCGGCAGCCGGTTTCTTGGCGTCCTTCTTCGGTTTGCGAGCTTCCTTTGCCGCTTTCATTTGACCTTTGGCCATGGCGAACTTCTCCAGTGAGTGACAATGCGAGTGAACCGAGTAATAAGCTTCTTCGCAAGGCCCGTCATCATGCAAAAAATGGTGATTTCGCAATCGGATGACATCAAGCCGGGGACGGCGCGCCGTTCAACTGCCGTCTTCCACGACCCGCAGCCTGAGTTGGCTGGTTTTCGACACGCTATCATCTTTTTGCGAGGCCGCTCCTGACTTGAGATTGGCGGCAGGAGGAGCGTCATTTGCCTGCGCTCCCTGTTCGCCAAATTCGAGCGCCTCGATCTTCTGGCCGCGCTTTGTCACCTTGGTCGATGAAACCAGAATTTCATCGATGTCCTTCGATGCCTGACCGAAGTGGTTTTGCAATTTGCGCACGCGCTCGTCGAGGCGCTTCACATCTTCCATCAGGCGGATCACTTCGCCTTGTATGAGGTGCGCCTGTTCGCGCATGCGCGAATCCTTGAGAATTGCCTGAATGACCTGGATCGACAGCATCAGCAGCGAAGGCGAGACGATGACGATACGGGCGCGGTGTGCTTTCTGGATCAACGCCTCGAAATTTTCGTGGATTTCTGCGAAAACGGATTCTGAAGGAACGAACATGAATGCCGTATCCTGCGTCTCGCCCTGAATGAGATATTTCTCCGAGATGTCGCGGATATGCACTTCAATGTCACGCCGGAATGCCTGCGCTGCGGTCTTTTGCAAATCCGCGCCTTCGGCGGCACGGATCGCGTTCCATGCCTCCAATGGAAATTTGGCGTCGATGACCAGCGAAGGTGAATCATTGGGCATTTTCACAAGGCAATCAGGGCGGTTGCCGTTCGACAAGGTTGCCTGAAATTCATAGGCACCAAGCGGCAGGCCATCGGCAACGATGGCCTCCATGCGCGATTGTCCGAATGCGCCGCGTGTCTGCTTGTTGGATAAGATGGCCTGAAGTTGCACCACTTGTCCGGCCAGCGATTGGATATTGCCTTGCGCGGTGTCGATGACAGCAAGCCGCTCCTGTAATTTTGCAAGGCTCTCATGGGTTGATTTCGTCTGTTCACTCATGGTTTGGCCAAGGCGTCCGGTCATCGCGTCTAGGCGTTGGCCAATCGACTGGGTGAGTTCTGCCTGACGAGAGCCGAACACTTCGGCAATCGCGCCCATGCGGCCTTGCATTTCCGCCTGGCTTTGAAGAATGCCTGCCATTCGCGCTTCCGCGTCACGGGCATGGTCTGCGGTTTCCACCGCTGCCGCAGCGCGCGCCTTGGCGGTCTGCCAAAGAGCAAAGCCAAGCCCCACAAATAGCCCGACGAACAACAAGGCACCAAAGGCCAATATCTGGCCCAATGTAATGGTCGTTGCGCCCAACTGGGCAATTGGCGCGGATAAAAGAGCGGTCAGATCGTTCATCACACCAGCATATCTGATTCGGGTCGCGCCGATAGATCAAAACGTGAACGAAAATGACAGCCCACAGTTGACGCAATCAAGCCGAGGATTTAGGTGAAACGGCATGACGATCAAGCCGCTTATCATTCTCCCCGATCCCGTTTTGCGCCAGGTGTCGAAGCCGGTGGAATGTGTCGATGCGCCTGTGCGCCAACTTGCCGATGACATGCTGGCGACGATGTATGATGCGCCGGGAATTGGCTTGGCTGCAATCCAGATCGGCGAACCGCTTCGCATGTTGGTCATTGATCTTGCCAAGGAAGATGAGACACCGGCCCCCCACGTCTTCATCAATCCCGAAATTCTTGAAAGTGCCGACGCCCGCTCGGTCTATGAGGAGGGCTGCCTGTCCATTCCCGACTATTATGCCGAGGTCGAGCGCCCGGAAGGGGTGCGGGTGAAATATCTCGACCGTGATGGAAAAGAGCAGGAAATCATGGCCGAAGGCTTGATGGCAACCTGCCTGCAACATGAGATCGACCATCTGAATGGCGTGCTTTTCATCGACTATATTTCCAAACTCAAGCGCGACATGGTGGTGAAAAAGTTCAGGAAGCTGGCCAAGGACAAGCCGCCAAGCCGAATGGCGGGATAAGGCCGCGCCATGCCGCTTCGCATCGTCTTCATGGGAACGCCGGATTTTTCAACGGCGACGTTGAATGCGGTTGTGGCTGCCGGACATGAAGTTGTTGCCGTCTATACCCAACCGCCACGCGCGGCAGGCCGTCGCGGGCTGGAACTGACGCCTTCACCCGTACAACGCGCGGCAGAGCGGCTGGGCATCGAAGTGCGCACGCCGACTTCACTGGGCAGCGAGGCGCAATTGGCTGCGTTTCAGGCTTTGAACGCCGATGTCGCCGTGGTTGTCGCCTATGGCCTGCTGTTGCCCAAACCCTTGCTCGATATGCCGCGCTTCGGTTGCCTCAACGGCCACGCGTCTCTTTTGCCGCGCTGGCGTGGCGCCGCGCCCATCCAGCGCGCCATCATGGCAGGTGATAGGCAGACCGGCATGATGGTGATGCGCATGGAAGAGGGGCTCGATACGGGGCCGGTGGCACTTACCGAAATCGTGCCGATTGGCAGCGATATGACGGCAGGCGACCTGCATGATCAACTCATGGAAGTCGGCGCTGGCCTGATGGTGGAGGCGCTTGCCTTGATGCAGGAAAAAACGATTTCCTTCCAGCCGCAGTCCGCAATTGGTGCGATTTACGCAAAAAAGATTGGAAAAGCCGAAACGCGTGTCGATTGGCGCTTGCAGGCTGGTGAGGTCCATAACCATATTCGCGGCCTCTCGCCTTTTCCCGGTGCATGGTGCGAAACGGAAATCGGCGGCCGGACCGAAAGGCTGAAACTACTGCGCTCAACCCTCGCTGATGACAGCCATGTCGAGGGCGGTGGTGACGCAGGTGTTATAATTGATGACCAACTGACGATCGCTTGCGCAGCGGGTGCGGTTCGGCTGGTCGAAGTTCAACGAGCGGGCGGAAAGCCGGTTTCTGCGTCGGATTTTTACGCGGCACCAAGCTCGAAAAAGGAATGAAACTGTCATGAGCATGATGTCGATACGCACTGCAACGCCGCGCGACCGCGAAGCAATACGCCTCGTTGAAGAACACGCTTTCATGCAGGAATCGGAGGCCGGACTGGTCGACGCATTGATCGGCGCCGGTGACGCCATTGTTGAACTGGTGGCAGAAGAAGATGGTCAGGTGGTCGGCCACATCCTGTTTTCACGCCTTATAGTGCAAAATGCCGGCAAGGCATTTCCTGCCGTTGCATTGGCACCGCTTGCAGTGGAGCCATCCTTTCACGGAACCGGTATCGGTGGCGCGTTGATCCGCGAAGCCCATCTGCGTCTGAAAAGCGCTGGTGAAACCCTGACCGTGGTGCTGGGTGATCCTGCCTATTATGGCCGGTTCGGTTACAGCCACGAGCGCGCAGCACAATTTGAAAGCGATTATCAAGGCGATGCCTTGCAAGCGCTTGCCTGGGCAGATGCACCCGAGTGCGGCAAGCTGGTCTATGCCTCGGCCTTCACGTCGGCGCTGGCCGCCTGAAGAATACACAGCAATTGCCATGCCGCGCTATCGCCTCGATATAGAATATGACGGCAGGCCCTATGCCGGCTGGCAGCGGCAGGCAGACCAACCTTCGGTGCAGCAGGCGATTGAAGAGGCTATCGCGAAGTTTTGCGGTGAGCGGATATCGTTGCGCGCGGCCGGGCGAACGGACGCAGGCGTTCACGCAACCGCACAGGTAGCACATGCCGATCTGACAAAGAACTGGCCGCAAGACAAGGTACGCGATGCCCTCAACGCGCATCTTCAAATGGCAGGCGAACGCGTTGTCATTTTGAAGGCGAGCAGGGTGTCGGAGGAATTCGATGCGCGCTTTTCGGCAACGGGACGCCACTATCTCTATCGCATCATGAACAGGCGCGCGCCTTCTGCCATCGACAAGGGCAAGGTCTGGTGGGTGCCCAAAAGGCTGGACGCGGCTGCCATGCACGAAGCTGCGAAAATGCTGCTGGGAAGGCATGATTTCACGACCTTCCGCTCGACACAGTGTCAGGCCAACAGCCCGCTGAGGACGCTGGAGAGGCTCGATGTTGCCAGAAATGGCGATGACATTGAAATCCGCGCGGCGGCGCGCTCCTTCCTGCACAATCAGGTGCGTTCAATGGTCGGCTCGTTGAAACGGGTTGGTGAGGGCGCGTGGACGGCAAGCAACCTGAAAGCAGCACTTGATGCCCATGACCGTGCGGCCTGTGGGCAGGTGGCACCGCCCGACGGTCTTTTTCTGGTCGGCGTGGACTATCCCCCCATCTGAGGGGAGATGTTTGGCGCCACACCCAAATCCCAATTGTCGCGACAGTGGTTATTTTATAACGACGATACCAAGCAGTGCCTGCAGGCTAAAAAGAACGATAACCGATATGATGAACATGCCTGCAAAGACAGCGGAGCCCATCGCCGGACCCTTGCCGATGACCGCATTGGTCATGCGCCAGGTCAGGAACATCGACAACAGGAAGAAGAACAGGGTGACGACATTGGCAAGCTCGTTTGTTGAAGGCAGGAACAGCCCGACAAGTGCTGCGGGCAATACCAGCCAGGCGATGATGGCCGAAGCCCAGTTGCTTGCCACGACATAATGAACGAAACGGTCGCCTATGCCAACATGAGGGGCAGCAAGCGCCAGCGCCAGCAGTGGTAATACCCAGCCGCCAATATCGACCACCGCCAGACGGACCAGCATGCCCAAGCGTCCAGCGAAAGCGTCGGGATCGCCGATCTCGTTTGCCACACTGACCCAGCCGACGATTAGCGCCGGGGCCGCGACAAACAGCGCGAAGAACGAATTCCAGAAGCCGTCAGCCGAAAGATCAAGCCGGCGCAAACCCTCGGGCTTGCCCATCATCAGCTGCCATGCCCCGCTCAGATATGTTTGAGTTTCGTCCGCCGAAAGCATGATCTAATCTCGTGCAAACCAGTCACCGATGAAACGTTGGTATATTTGCGTCAACAACTCAAGATCGGAGATTGCGACGCGCTCATCCACCATGTGCATCGTCTGGCCGACGAGGCCGAATTCGACCACAGGGCAATAATCCTTGATGAAGCGGGCATCGGACGTGCCCCCCGATGTCGACAGGCCAGGTTTCTTGCCAGTCACCTTCTTGACGGACGTGCCAAGCGTCTCGATAAGCCGCTCATCGCGTGTCAGGAAGACATGGCTTGGCCGATCCTTCCATGCGAGGTCGAACTCGATGCTTTCCTTGCGCCCCTGCCGATATTTCTTTTTGCGAGCTGCCGTATCGAGGCGGTTGTGAACCTCGGCCTGGATCGTTTCAGCAGTCCAAGTGTCGTTGAAGCGAATGTTGAAGGCAGCACTTGCCTTTGCCGCAATGACATTGCTTGCCGGATTGCCGACATCAATGGACGTGATTTCCAGATTGGTGGGCTGAAAATCTTTCGTGCCTTTGTCGAACACCGGGTGGAGCAGGCAATCCGCCAGCGTCAGCAAACCGCGCACCGGATTGTCTGCGAGATGCGGATAAGCAACATGGCCCTGACGGCCATTGACGGTGATAATGCCTGAAAGGGAACCGCGTCGGCCTGTTTTTATCATATCGCCGAGTGCGTCGGGATTGGTCGGCTCGCCAACGATGGCGGCGTCCCATTTTTCGCCTTTGGCCGCCGCCCATTCGAGCAATTTGACGCTTCCGTTGATCGCCGGACCCTCTTCGTCACCGGTAATCAGGAGCGAAACCGAACCTTTCGGGTCGCCATGTTCCTGGATATGGCGCGCAATCGCAGCAATGAAACAGGCAATGCCGCCTTTCATGTCAACCGCGCCGCGGCCATACATGACGCCGTCCACGATATTGGCTGCGAATGGCGGATGGGTCCATGCGGCTTCGTCACCGACCGGCACCACATCGGTATGGCCGGCAAACATCAGATGGGGACCATTGCCGGAACGCCGCGCATAAAGGTTTTCGATGTCGGGCGTGCCGTCATCGCTGAATACGGGCCGTTCCACGCTAAAACCGAGTGGCTTCAATAGCGTTTCAAGAACGGTCAGCGCACCGCCTTCATCTGGCGTGACGGAAGCGCAGCGGATAAGGGCCGCGAGATTGTCGGAAGGGTTGGTCGCCAAGGTCATGGGAAAACCGATAGTCGAAACATTGGAGCATTTCCAGTAAAAGTGTGAAACGGTTTTGCGTCCGGAAATGCGGCTAAAACAAAGAGATAGAGCGGTTCTGCCGATTCATCAAAAACCAGAAACGCTCTAGATGCTGTCACGCGGGCAGATCAAGGACAGGACAATGCCCGAGCTCATCGCCTTGTCGAAGCACTGTCAGTTGCGCCATGAAAACGGAAGCTGGATCAACCGCCCTGGGGGGCGTTGGTGCGCTCACCATAGCGATTGGGTCCATTTTGCCCCGGAAAAAGACAAAGCACGAGGAAGGCGACGATTGAAACGACAGGCACGAACAGGATGACTGCGGCCATGCCAGGCTTGCCAAGATCGTGCAGGCGTTTGACGGCCAGAGTAACATTCGACCATAGCGAGGCGAGCAAGGCGATAAGGAACAACATCGACCACATGGCGCTTTCTGGCGTTCCCTCCACGACCAGTGTGAAGCGGTAGAAAGGAAACGCCTGCACGATGGCCACAAACAATCCGCCGAGGAAATAGGCCGACCGGCTGACGCGGCCTGAAATCCCGAAGAAAAGCCAGATAAGCTGCGATCCGCTTGGCAAAGGTCGTGTCCGTTCAGGCAAGATCAATCACGCAACAATTCATTGATCGAGGTTTTCGAGCGCGTCCTGGCATCGACCCGTTTGACGATCACGGCACAATAAAGGCTTGGTCCCGGTTCGCCATTTGGCAACGGCTTGCCCGGCAGCGATCCGGCAACGACCACGGAATTCGACGGCACCTCGCCGTAGAAAATTTCACCGCTCGCCCGGTCCACGATCTTGGTCGACTGGCCGATGAAGACCCCCATGCCGAGAACCGAACCTTCGCGCACGATGCAACCCTCAACCACTTCGGAGCGTGCGCCGATGAAGCAATTATCCTCGATGATGGTTGGACCGGCCTGCATCGGTTCCAGGACACCGCCAATGCCAACGCCTCCCGACAGATGGACGTTCTTGCCAATTTGCGCGCAAGAACCGACCGAAGCCCATGTATCGACCATCGTACCGGTGTCGACATAGGCACCGATATTGACAAAAGACGGCATTAGCACCGCACCGGGTGCCACGAAAGCCGCGCGGCGCACAATTGCCGAAGGGACGGCGCGAAAGCCCGCCTTCTCGAAATCGACGGCGCTCCAGCCATCGAATTTCGATGGCACCTTGTCCCACCAGCAGGCGTCGCCGGGGGCACCCTTGATAAGGGTCATGGGGTTGAGGCGGAAGGAAAGCAGCACCGCCTTTTTCAGCCATTGATTGACGTGCCAGGTCCCGTCGGTCTGGCGTTCGGCGACCCGTGCGCTGCCGCTGTCCAGAAGGCCGAGTGCTGTCACCACGGCGTCGCGGACATCACCGCGCGTTGCCGTCGAAATGCCATCGCGTTCTTCGAAAGCCCTGTCGATTGTCTTTTCAAGGTTGGCCAGATCGGGCTTCGTCATCTATTGCTCCATTACACATGCTGTTAAGAGGCTGCCGTTAACGTGTTTGAAAGCCGCGCGGACCCTATGTGAAGGCTTCGCAAGGGTCAATCGAGCTTGCGTCATGGGATGGTGCAGACGCGCATTTTGGAGAATTGTCTATATGAACTCGGAGGAAAAGGCAGGCTGGACGCCGCTCCCGCATTCAGATGAGGATCTGGAGCGGGTAAAAAGTGTGCCCGATACACCGCAAACGCGTGCCGCCACTTATCGTCTGGCGTGGAACGACGAAGAATTCATGACGAGGCGCGAGTTGCGGGCTGTCAGGCTGCAACTCGAACTCCTCAAGCCGGAGATGATGCTGGCCGAGCGCGGCATTCGCTCCACGGTGATCCTTTTCGGCGGCGCGCGGCTGCCCGAACCGGGCGGCGATGCCTGGGCTGCCAAGAACGAGACGCAAAAGAAGAACCTTGAGGAAAACAGCAAATACTACGAGGAAGCGCGGAAATTTGCCCGGCTATGCTCGCAGCATTCCGCATCCTCCTATTATCGCGAGTTCGTCGTCGTAACGGGCGGCGGTCCCGGCGTGATGGAAGCGGGAAATCGTGGTGCCGACGATGTCGGAGCCCCGTCAATCGGCCTCAATATCGTCTTGCCGCATGAACAGGCGCCCAATGTCTATGTGACGCCGGAACTGTGCTTCAATTTCCACTATTTCGCCATCCGCAAGATGCATTTCGTCATGCGCGCCAAAGTGGTGGCCGTGTTCCCCGGCGGTTTCGGTACGATGGATGAATTTTTCGAGACGCTGACCCTCATCCAGACAGGCCGCATGGAACGTGTTCCGGTGATTCTGTTTGGCAAGTCGTTCTGGGAACGCGCCATCGACCTCGATTTTCTTGCCGAGCAAGGCACGATCTCGCCCGGAGATCAGGATATTATCGATTTTGTCGATACGGCCGACGAGGCATGGAGCATCGTTTCCCGGTTTTACCGCCTCTGACGGACAGTGTTCCCAGTTACGTGCTACCCTCGACAATGGTGTTCAGGAAGCTGGAAAGGTTGTCCGTAACAAAATCGACATCGTCGACATTGTCCGGATCGCTTTCCCAGATTTCGGAAAATGTCGGCTCGAAATTGCGCGGCACAACCAGCACGGTCGTCATCCCCAGCGCCTTTGGCACCGCAAGATTACGCGCCAGATCCTCAAACATCACGCTATTGTGACCGGTGATGGAATGCAGCGCGGTAAATTTCTCATAGGTCTGGCGCGCAGGCTTTGGCGTCAGGCCCGCGGCAACGATATCGAAGATCGCGTCGAAGTGATCGAGAATGCCTAGTTGGCGCGCTGCGCGCTCTGCGTGCTTGCGGTCACCATTGGTGAAGATGAACTTGCGGCCGGGCAATTGGCGGATAGCTGCCCCAAGAACAGGGTCAGGCACCAGCCATGAATAATCGATGTCGTGAACCTTCTCCAGAAAATCGTCCGGGTTGATTTTGTGGCGCTCCATCAGGCCATTCAGCGTCGTTCCATATTGCAGATAGAGTTCTTTTTGCAGCTTGCGCGCCTCATCGCGCGGCAGTGTCAGGAGTTCCGACACATAGGCTGTCATCTTCACGTCTATCTGTGAAAACAGATTCGAGTGGTGCGGGTAGAGCGTATTGTCCAGATCGAATACCCAATCAGTGACATGGGCGAAGCGGGTTGGTTCGGGAATCTCTGTCATGTTGTCCTTATGGCATGAAATCGCTCTTCGCGGGTGGGGATTTATCCACAACTTTTGCGGGATAAAAATCGTAAATCTGCAAGACAGTTCAAATTTTAAATGAGCACGAAACGTGACCTTTAAGGATCGCTGGCAAGAGGGGTGTGACTGGAGCATTAAATGAATCGCATACTACTGAGATCCTTGTTTGTGGCTGTTGTTTGCGCAGCAGCCTCACTCATTGTGGCTCTCACACTCGTTCCCGCACTCGGCGGTCGCATTGATGGAAATGTCCTGATTGCGTGTGCGATCTGTCCACTTCTGATCGCATGGCCGACATGCGCCTATACGTTCAGCCAGAACGCCCGCTTGAAACGCGCGCACCGCGAGCTTGCCCGTACACATGCCCAGCTTGCTGCCGCACATCGGCGCCTGTCGGAAAAGGCGCGCCATGACGACATGACGGGCATGCTCAACCGCGAGAGCTTCTTTTTGGTGCTCGACCGTTCGCAACGCAAAGCAGATCGTGGTGCATTGCTTATTATTGATGCCGATCACTTCAAGGCCGTGAACGACAGATATGGACACCTTGTCGGCGACGATGCGCTGCTTCAAATATCGTCGGCACTGAGGCAGGGCGTGCGCGAAGGCGATATTCTCGGTCGCATCGGTGGCGAAGAGTTCGGTGCGTTTCTGGTCGGAGCGAACGAACAGGAGGCCAGACGCATTGCCGAACGCATTCGCCGCAAGGTCGAATCCATCCAGTTCCTTTCCGATCATGACGAAGTCATTCCACTGACCGTCAGCATTGGCGGCACGATTTGCGGGGAAGGGGCGACGGTATCCGAAATGATGCGCAGTGCAGACGGGCGTCTTTACGCAGCCAAGCACGGCGGTCGCAATCTGGTGATCGTCGACCACGACTTGCCCGAAGCCGCCTGAGGCGATTTCACGAAGCCATCTCTCATGCGAGGTTTTGGCCAATTGGGCGCACCGCTTCCCGGTGACTGCAATTTATGAACGCGACCAGAAAATTCAAGCGTGTTTCCAGAACAAGAGGCGTTTACCAGTTTCCAGAATTTTGATGGCTGTTGTTCTCACAGATGTTGTATAGGACGCAGCCGCCGATCAGCATCGCAATTGCTTGAGGCAAAGGAAATCGATTGGTCAGATGAATTCCCTGTCTCGCCGCACGGTAAAAATTTCACGCCGATCCCTGCTCGGGTGTTTCATGGCATGGCCCGTCTTTTCATTGGTGCTGCCGCGGTTGAAGCCTGCAACGGATGTGCCTGCAACGGGTGTGTCTGATGAGATCGTCGAGATCAATGGCTGGATCCTGAAGAAGGGTGATCTCGCGTGATCTTCGATAGCTACGAGGCGTTCAAGACAACAGGTTTTGCTCCACGGGTTGTTATCCTCGGCTCGGGTCCTGCGGGAATCACGATAGCTCGCAAGCTTGGTGCGGCGGGCATTCCAGTCGTGATACTTGAAGCCGGATCGGACGAATTCAGCGACGAGTCGCAGGATTTTTACCGCGGCGAAACTGTGGGCGATCCCTATTTCGACCTCGATGCCGCCCGGCTGCGCTATATGGGAGGCAGTTCCAATCACTGGGCTGGCTGGTGCCGGCTCCTGGATGAAGCCGACTTCCTTCCCAAGTCTTGGGTGCCAGACACAGGATGGCCAATCAGCCGCACCGATCTCGAACCATATGTGAGCGAAGTTCGCGAAATTCTTGAATTGCCGGAATTTCGCCCGGACGTGGCGGTCTCGCAGGACATACGCTGGGTTCAACTGATCAAGAGCCCAGCCGTTCGTTTTGGCGAAAAATATCGCGACGAATTGGACAAGAGCGGCAATATTGCCCTGGTGTTGAACACTTATGCCACCGAACTTGGCGGCGACGGTACGAGGATCACCGGCGCAAGGCTTTGGTCAAATGGCAAGGATGCCGGTAATTTCCACGCCGACTATGTGGTTGTTTGCACAGGCGGGCTGGAAAATTCGCGCCTGCTTTTATGGTCGAACGAACGCTCCAATGGTGGCGTTGTCCCGGCACCTGCCGCATTGGGCAAATACTGGATGGAACATCCGACATTTGAAGGTGGCAACGCAATTCTTGCCAATTACGACGAGTTCGAGGTCGATGGCGTCAACGAAGCATTCTTCTCGCCGTCACCCGCGGCGATGCAGCGCCTCGAGATCATGAATTTCGGCATCAGGTTGATAGAAACGCCCTATCACGGCGTTAAAAGGCTCCTAGCCGACCTCGCCTGCGTGGCACCCGATCTGGCCGAATGGACATCGCGCAAACTGAATCAGAATCTCCGCTGTGCGGCCCAGCTTTATGTTGCCTGGGAACAGGCACCCCTTGCCTCGAACCACATCGCGCTCTCAAACAGCGAGATCGACCATGCGGGCGTGCCCCGTATCGAACTGCACTGGAAAAATCCGGTCTCGAACGGCGCACATTGTTGGAAGGCTTGCGATTATTCGGTGCAACCCTGGCCGAAAAAGACCTTGGTCGCATCCGCATCGCCGATTGGATCCTCAAGGGAGAAGACTATCCGGCCAATGAGGAACTGGCCGGTAATCATCACATGGGCGGCACCCGCATGGGCACCGACGTGACGAAGAGTGTGGTGGATGGCGACTGCAAGGTGCATGGCATGGCCAACCTTTATATCGGCGGCTCTTCCGTATTTTGCACATCGGGTGAGGCCAATCCGACCACGACGATTACCGCACTTGCCTGCCGTCTCGGCGATCACCTCGCCAAGATTGCCGCAGTCTGACCGCAGAAGATCAAAGGTCGGATGGGTCGAGCGCCGGTTCATCTTTCCAGCGCGTGACGATTGCTTTCAGGTCGCTGTGGCGAAACGTATCGCGCAGCACGTCGAAAGACGGCAGGATAAAATAGGCGCGCTGAAATTTGTCGATCTCGTAAGTTGTGCGCATCACTGTTTCGAGGTCAAAGGGCACGCGATGCGCCTTGTCGTCGGTGACTGCAAACGCCAGTTCGGTAAATGATGACATAAGACCGGCTCCAAATGCTTTCAGCGCCTTTCCAGGCGTTTGCATCAGGCCATATTCGGCTGTGTACCAGTAGAGCCTGGTGATCATTTCATCGCCGCCTGCAGCGATGGCGTCGGCTGCCTTGTCGCCATACATCTGCATGAAATCGGCAAAGACCGGTTGCGTCAGGACAGGCACGTGCCCGAAGAAATCGTGAAACATGTCGGGCTCGACGATATAGTCGAGTTCATCTTCGCTCCTCAGCCAGTTCGTAACCGGAAAGCGGCGATTGGCGAGGTGCTCGAAGAAAGGCGTTGCAGGAATGAGGCCCGGAACGGCGACGATTTCCCAACCCGTAAGCTTGCACAGGCGATCACTCACTTCATTGAAATCCGGGATGCGATCAAGCAGTCCAAGCGCCTCGACACCATCGAGATAGGAATGATGAGCAAGCTTTTCGGTCAACTTGGTCTGACGATTGCAAAGGACGCTCCAGACTTTTTGTTCCGCGGCACTGTAGGCGTATTCCTGCGGCACAGTGAAATCCGGGCGGCATGCCAGATAGTCGCCGCGAAGGCCCTGCGCAGCGCACTCGCGGGCGTAATCACCAACGCTGATTGTCATGTCTCGATCCTCGCCAAACACACCGATTGAACGGCAAGGATAGCGTTGAGCGGCGGGGAGTTTCCGCTTTCATCATCGCGCATTCTCGGAAAATGAGGTAATATCCACTCGAAGAAATGCTGAATGGAGAGAATATGCCTCGATTTGACGAATTCGAGATAAAGATGCTCGATATTTTGCAACGTGATGGGCGCAAGCCGGTGTCGGAACTGGCGCAGGAAATAGGGCTTTCAACGACACCATGCGCGCGCCGCTTCGAAGCGCTTCAGGATGCGGGCATCATCAAGGGGTTTGCCGCACGTATAAGCCGTCGCGCTGTCGGATTGATGGTGGAGGTGTTTATTCAGGTGCGCCTGACCAGCCACAGTGACGGCTCGCCCGAAGCCTTCATTGCTGCCGTGGAACGCATGGACGAAATTTCTTCATGCTGGACGATGACGGGGACCATGACTTCCTGCTGCATGTCATGGTTCCAACAGTTGACGAACTCAACGCCTTCGTCATGCACCGTCTGATGCGCCTGGAAGGTGTGCGCGACGTGCATACGCAACTGGTGTTGCAAAACATCAAGGGGCCGGGGCATGTGCCGCTCGCACATCTGAGGCGCTAGAGCAATTCCAGGAAAAGTGTGGTGCGGTTTTCCGTCCGGGCTTGCCGCCACAGTGCTTCAAGGCACGATCAGCGTGCCCGCGCCATGTTCGGTAAACAGTTCGAGCAGGACGGAGTGTGGCGTTTTGCCATTGAGGATGACGACGCCCTCAACGCCGCGCCCGATGGCCTCGATGCAGGTCTCGACCTTTGGAATCATGCCGCCGGAAATCGTGCCATCCTTGATCAATGCCCTGGCCTGGGCAACGGTCAGTTCGTCGATCAGCTTCTTGTTCTTGTCCAGCACACCGGGAACATCGGTCAGGAAAAGCAGACGCGTTGCCGCCAGAGCGCCGGCAATGGCACCGGCAAATGTATCGGCATTGATGTTGTAGGTGTGGCCATCGCGCCCCGGTGCCACGGGTGCCAGTACCGGGATCATCTCGGAGCGTGCCAGAAGATCCAGCAATGTGCGATCAACCTCCACCGGCTCGCCAACGAAGCCAAGGTCGATGACGCGCTCGATATTCGAGTCCGGGTCAACCATCGTTTTGCGGGCTTTTTCGGCAAACACCAAATTGCCATCCTTGCCGCACAGTCCGATTGCCCATTCGCCTTCCGCATTGATAAGCGCAACGATTTCCTTGTTAATCGAGCCGGCAAGGACCATTTCAACGATCTCGACGGTCTTGGCATCGGTCACACGAAGGCCGCCTTCGAATTTGGATTCGATGCCCATCTTGTTGAGCATGGCACCGATTTGCGGGCCGCCGCCATGCACGACAATGGGGTTGACGCCTGCCTGCTTCAAAAGGGCGATGTCACGGGCAAATGCCTTGCCAAGCTCAATGTCGCCCATGGCATGACCGCCATATTTGACGACGACCGTCTTGTTCTCGTAACGCTGCATATAGGGCAGGGCTCTGGAAAGAAGGTCTGCCTGCATTTCGGCGGTGGCGGCGATGTCCGTCATCGGCGTGGTTCCCGGCTTACTGGAGTGGACGGCGGCGTCTTAGCGGGAAACGACAGCCGGAGCAAATGGCTTGTCCTCGAAAAGGGTGGCGCGGTGTTGATCTATGCGGCCCGCGTTTTCTGCCGTTGCAAATGCAAGACAACTCTCTAGTTTGATGGCAATGACGGCACAAGACATCACAAAGCTCATTGTTCGCACCTCCATGAGGGACCGAGCTGCGTTCGATTTGCTTTACCGGCAAACGAGCGCGAAACTTTTCGGGGTTTGCCTGCGTGTCTTGAATGATCGTGGTGAAGCCGAGGATGCGTTGCAGGAAGTCTACGTCAAGATATGGGCGAAGGCGGATCGCTTTGCGGTTTCGGATTTGAGCCCGATTTCGTGGCTGGTTGCGGTCGCCCGCAACCATTCGATCGACCGCATCAGGGCGCGGCGCAAGCCGAATGCCGACATCGACACAGTGCTCGACGTAGCCGATCCAGGGCCAACCCCGGAGGCTGCGGCAGTGGCAGGTGGTGAGGCGGGCCGTATCCATCATTGCCTCGAGGAACTTGACAATGACCGGGCGTCGGCCGTTCGGGGCGCCTATCTGAATGGTGAAACCTATGCCGAATTGGCTGAGCGCTACAAAGTGCCGCTGAATACGATGAGAACCTGGTTGCGGCGCAGCCTGTTGAAGTTACGGGAATGTCTGGAAAGATGACACTACCTGAGGAAAACGGACCGGAACGAGAAAGCGACGACACGCTCGCCGCTGAATACGTTCTAGGTGTGCTGAGCGCCGAACAGCGGCAGGAAGCGGCACTTCGGATAGATCGCGAGCCAGCCTTCGCACGCCTTGTCGACGCGTGGGAAGTCCACATGTCGCCATTGGCCGAAGCATATGGGGAGGTTGAGGCACCGGCGTCCGTGAAGGCTGCACTCGACCGCAGGCTGTCTGTCGTGGCCGGCACAGATACAGCGCAGAAACCTTCCGCATCCGGCTTCTGGTCAAGTCTCGGTTTCTGGCGCGGATTGGCTGCCGCTGCGGTGGCGGGCCTGGTTATTGCCATCACTGTGCCCTATCTCCAGACGCCGATTGAGACCGAGCAGCCAAGATATGTTGCCTCGCTCGCAGCCGACAGCAGCGATGTGAAATATCTGGTTGTCTATGATGCTGCCCACCACGATTTCGGCTTGTCGCATGTCTCTGGTGAGCGTGCCCAAGGCAAGGATTTCGAATTGTGGATGATCGAGGGCGACAACCCGCCAATCTCGGTTGGCGTCATTCCTGTCGGCTCGTCAACGAAATTGCCGATTTCGCCGGAGCTTCAGCAAAAGCTCGCGCAAGGTGCGGTTCTTGCCGTCAGCGTTGAGCCCACCGGCGGTTCACCGACCGGACAGCCGACAGGCCCGGTCGTCGCTGCGGGCGATCTGAAAAGCGTATAAATTCAGGCAGGCGGTTTCTTTTTTAAAATAGGACAAATTTTTTTGTCCGCCGCGAAACTCTTGTCTTTAAGCCCCGTATCTCCTTGTGGCCCCGACAGAACGGGGAACCCAAACCCAAGGAGTTTTACAAAATGCGCAAGTTCGCTACAGCCCTTTTCGCCGGCGCCGTTGCCATTTCAGCCCTCTCCACCGTCGCTTATGCAGAAAACCCGATGGTTGGTGGCGCTGCCATGTATGCCGACAAGAACATCGTCGAGAATGCCGTCAATTCGAAAGATCACACCACCCTGGTCGCAGCCGTCAAGGCAGCCGGTCTGGTTGAAACCTTGCAAGGCGATGGCCCTTTCACGGTCTTTGCCCCAACCAATGAAGCGTTTGCTGCCTTGCCGGACGGCACTGTCGATACGCTCCTGAAGCCAGAGAACAAGGACAAGCTCGTCAAGATTTTGACCTGTCACGTCGTTGCCGCCAAGGCGATGGCCGCCGATGTCATGAAAATGGTCAAGGACGACGGCGGTATGCACGCGGTCAAGACGGTTGGCGGTTGTGAACTTACGCTTAAGGACGATGGCGGCAAGGTTACCGTCACCGACGAGAACGGCAACGTTGCCAATGTGACGATCGCCGATGTCGAGCAGTCCAACGGCGTCATTCACGTCATCGACAAGGTTCTCTTGCCGAAGATGTAACAAAACCGGCCTTGCCGACGAAGCAATGGCAATATTCCTGCCGAGTGAATGGAGTGCACAAACACCCCCTCTTGAATTCGGCATGAATGCCCGCGCTCCCGCCCGCCAAGGCGGGAGCGCGGGATTTGCATCATAGACCGCAAGCATCTCACCCGCTTGTGATTTCCGTGTGATGTGTAGAACTGGCAAAAGAGGGCAGGAGGCGCAGATCATGAAACGTCGCAGTATTTTATTGAACGGAGCCGCTGCTATAGCCAGCGCAGTTGCTTTAGGCGCACTTTGGCGCACAACGCGCCCTGAACAGGCATTGGCTGAAAATTTCGAGATCACCAAAACCGACGCCGAATGGAAATCCATCCTGGACGAAAAGCAATATGCCGTCCTGCGCCATGAGGCCACCGAGCGCGCCGGCACCAGCCCGCTGCTCGCGGAACATCGCAAAGGCACTTTTTCTTGCGCTGGATGCGACCTTCCCGTCTATTCGTCGGAGACGAAGTTTGAATCGGGAACAGGTTGGCCGAGTTTCTGGCAGGCACTGCCCAATGGCGTCGCCACCCGTGAGGATTCGACATTTGGAATGGTTCGCACCGAGGTTCATTGCAGCCGTTGCGGTGGTCATCTCGGGCACGTTTTCGATGATGGCCCGCAACCGACCGGCAAGCGCCATTGCATCAATGGTGTGGCCCTGACGTTTAAGGCAGATGTAGCTTGATATCAGCCGCCATTCGCTGCCAGCGCAATGGCGGCCCGCAAATCGTCGAGGCCTTCGAATTTTTCCGATGACGTTGCAAGAACGAAGGGAAAGGCCGCTGGCCGCTTCTTGATTTTTTGCAGCGTCTCTTCGATCAGGCGCGCAATGCCGGCTGCCTTGATCTTGTCGGTCTTGGTCAGGACGATCTGGTAGGATACCGCTGCCTTGTCGAGCAGCGAAAGAACCTCATCGTCTCTTGCCTTGATGCCATGGCGGGCGTCGATCAGCACATAGACGCGTTTCAGCGTGACGCGGCCTTTCAGATAATCGAACACCAGCTTCGTCCACTCGTCGACCTTTTCCTTCGGTGCCGAGGCATAGCCATATCCGGGCATGTCGACCAACGCCATCGGCGGCAAGTCACCATTCTCACCCGAAAAACCGTCCGGTACGAAATAGTTCAATTCCTGTGTGCGCCCCGGCGTATTCGACGTGCGCGCCAATCCTTTCTGGTTGACGAGAGCGTTGATCAGCGATGACTTGCCGACATTCGACCTACCCGCAAAAGCGATTTCCGGCGGCCCCTCGGGCGGAAGGAATTTCATGGCAGGCACTCCACGAATGAACACCCAGGGCCGGGTGAACAGGATTGGCTCGACTGGGTTGGCCATTTTCAAACCGCTGCTTCTAGAAGGGAAAGGTCGGCACCGCGAATGGCGTCGAGGTTTCGACTGATCTTGTCAATCGGCCAATTCCACCAGGCAAACTGGAGCAATCGTGCGATGCTGCCTTGGTTGAAGCGCATCTTTACAATTTTCGCGCCATTTCCCGCAACGATCGCATAGGCCGGGACATCATGTGTGACCACAGACTTGGCCGCGACGATGGCACCGTGCCCGATGGATACGCCGGGCATGATTATCGCCTCCATGCCGATCCATACGTCATTGCCGATGATCGTGTCGCCGCGATTCTCTTTTTCCCACGTCGCAACGTCGAAGCCGTCCTCCCAGCCTCCACCGAAAATATTGAAGGGATAAGTCGAAAAGCCCGACATCGCATGGTTGGCCCCGTTCATGATGAAGCGCGCACCTTCGGCAATGGCGCAGAATTTGCCAATGACCAGTTTATCGCCAATGAACGGGTAGTGATGCAGGACGCATTTTTCGACGAATTTGTCAGGCCCGTCCGGGTCATCATAATAGGTATAGTCGCCAATTTCGATGTTTGGCGCGCTAATCAACGCCTTCAGAAAACCGACGCGCGGATGGAGCGCGATAGGGTGTTTGATGTTGGGATTGGGGCCGGTCATGGTGGAGTCCACTCAATTCTATTCAGGACTAGCGACGATCAGGGCGCTTTGTCATGCGCCCGATGCTCTAAAGGTGCTCAAGACAAGATCATAGCGGCGCGTTCCGAAAGCAAGGTCGTGCTTATAAAAGGGCCACATGCCTGCGTCCAACTAACATTTGCCCAATCAAAAAGCCCCGGATGAACCGGGGCTTTGAATGAATGCAGGGCTTCACGCTCGCCTATTTCGTTGCGGAAGACTTTTTCGAAACAGAGCGGCCAGATTGTCCCACAGTTCGACCTTGACGCCCTGACGCTTCATGATGATGCCCTGCTGCGTAATAGACAGAAGGTTGTTCCACGCCCAATAAATGACCAGCCCGGCCGGGAAACCTGCCATCATGAATGTGAACACCACAGGCATCCAGGTGAAGATCATCGCCTGCGTCGGGTCTGGCGGTGTCGGGTTCATGCGCATTTGCAAGAACATGGTCACGCCCATCATGAGCGGCCAAATGCCAATGTGCAGGAACGCTGGAGCCGCAAAGGGCAGCAGGCCAAACAGGTTGAAAAGCGATGTCGGATCGGGTGCGGCAAGATCGTGAATCCAGCCGAAGAATGGCGCGTGGCGCATTTCGATGGTGATGTAGAGCACCTTGTAGAGCGCAAAGAAAACCGGGATCTGGATGACAACCGGCCAACAGCCGGCAATCGGATTGATCTTCTCGGTCTTGTAAAGCTCCATCATCGCCTTTTGTTGCTTCATCTTGTCATCCGCATATTTCTCGCGGATCTCGGTCATCTTCGGTTGAACCTTCTTCATATTGGCCATGGAGGCATATGATTTGTTGGCCAGCGGGAAGAACAGGGCTTTGACCAGAACGGTGGTGGCAATGATTGCCAGGCCAAAATTGCCGAAGAATTTGTAAAGCGTGTCGATCAGCCAGAACATGGGCTTGGTTATGAAGTGGAACCAACCCCAGTCGATCAGCAGATCGAAGCGGCGAATGTCGCGGTCTTTCTCATATGCATTGATCTTGCCGACTTCCTTTGCCCCGGCAAAGATCAGCGATTCGACCGTTGTGGACTGGCCCGGCGCAACAGCAATCGGGTCGGACAAAAAGTCGGACTGGTAGCGGTGGCGGCCATCCTCGAAATAGGCAAAGCGCGGCTGAAATGGCTGCTTCGCTGTCGGAATAAGCGTTACCGCCCAGTATTTGTCGGTAATGCCCAGCCACCCGTCGGTGGACTTGCCGGGCGTGAATTGCTTGTCCTTTTCGACCGCAGTGTATTTGTGCTCTTGCAGGCCTTCCTCGCCTGTGAAGCCGATCAGACCCTCGTGCAGCACATATGTGCTGGCTTTCGTTGGCTTGCTGAAGCGCGTAACGCGGCCGTAATTCGACAATGTCACCGGTGCGGCGCTGCCGTTCTGGACCATATCGGAAACGGTGAACATGTAGTTTGCGTCAACCGAGTAGGTCCGCTTGAACGTCAGGTTCTTGTCATTGGTATAGGTTAGCGTGACCGGTGTTGTAGGCGTCAACGTGGAATTTCCGTCTACCGTCCACACCGTTTCCGGTCCGGGCACAGCGCCGGTGGCATTATCCCCTACAAATCCGATTTCCGCATAATAGCCATCGGCCAGCGCCGCCGGATTGAGCAACTCGATTTCCGGTGAATCCTTGTCGACCGTGAGCCGGTAATGCTTCAGCTTGAGGTCGTCGAGGCGACCGCCAACAAGATTGATCGAACCTTCAAGGCTTGGTGTTTCGATCTTGACGCGGCTCGTTGCTGCCAGCGCCTCCTCGCGCCCGACAGTGGTGGCACCATCCGCCGCCGGCGTGGTCGGGATGGAACCTTGCTGCGTCGGCAATTGTGTCGACGGTTTCGCAGTGCCTGATTCGGTGCTTTGGGCAGCCTGCTGTTCTGCCGTGCGACTGGCTTCCACCTTGGCGGTTTCACGCTGCGCCTCGATGCGCGGGTTCATGTAGAAGACTTGCCAAAGCGTCAGAATCAGAACCGACAGCGCGATGGTAATGAAGAAATTGCGGTTGTTTTCCATCGAAAACCCTATCGTGATCCACGGATTCGGCGGGAGAGTTCGGCCTTCAACTGACCGAACGGAGCACTGAGCACGTCCCTTCGTCCGACGATGACATAGTCATTGCCTGGCGTCATGTCACCTGCGGCATGAGTGCGAACGGCTTCTTTCAGACGACGCCGAACACGATTTCTAACCGCAGCATTGCCGACTTTCTTAGTTACAGTATACCCCACCCGCGGCTTATTGGTGTCGCCGCGAGCAAGTGTTTCAACAAGGAATAGCCGCCCGCGGCGTTTTTCACCACGCCGGACGGCTAGAAATTCCGCGCGTTTCAGAAGTCTGCCAGGTGCTTGCCCTGCCGACTTGCCTGTTGCGGACAACGGTTTCGTCTTCCGTTCAGGCGCTAAGCCGCTTACGGCCGCGATTGCGACGGGCAGCAACAACGGCACGTCCGCCCCTGGTCGCCATGCGCGAACGGAAACCGTGCCGACGCTTGCGAACGAGTTTCGATGGTTGATAGGTACGCTTCATTTGTTTTAATACCGCGGGGTGCGGCCCTTCTTGATTCTGTCACTATGTAACAGGAGCTTAGTCTGGCCTTGTTTGGCACAACCAAAACAGCGCCGGGATCGTTGGCCCGAGCGTGTGCGGCTTATATGGATAAGGATTTTGGAAGTCAATCCGATCTCGTGAAGCAATGCCGCGATATCAGGCCGATCCGTTTCTCTACCTTCTATGAACGGGGGCTTGTAAAGACACCATAGCGTAGTTCCGTTATCATCGCAGCGTTTCGGAGATCATGTGAGGGCAGCACTTCTGGCCAAAGCTGCACATGAAGCCTTAAGCGTTCTTGCAGCCTGAAGAGAAGAGAATTTCGAAAGCATGAGCGTAGAATCGCCTGACCGGGAGCCCATTGCGGAGCTGCGACCAGCCACCAACGCGGTGCCGCTCACGCGCGGTCTGTCGGCCAAGCTGCTGCTTCTTACGATTACCTTCGTGCTATTGGCCGAGGTGCTCATATTCTTTCCCTCGATTGCCGGTTATCGTTTGAACTGGCTGGAGGAAAAGCTTGCGACCGCCGCCGCTGTCTCGGTTGTGCTGGTTCAAGGTGATGCGCAATCATTATCGCCGGCTGCGCAGAACGATGTGCTGATGGCGATGGGAGCCACGGCCATTGCCGTGCGCGATGGTGGTGTTTCGCGCCTGCTTGCTGTGGCCGAAATGCCGCCACATGTCGACGAGCATATCGACATAGCCAATGCCTCGATGCTCGATGAACTGTCTGGCGCGCTCGGTACGCTGTTTTCCGGCGGTGATCGCATGCTGCGCGTGTTCGGCCCGGTCGGCGGAAGCGATAAAGAATTTGAAATGATCATGCCGGACACCCAATTGCGCGCGGCAATGCTCGCCTATTCGCGCAATGTTGCGGTTCTGTCTTTGCTGATCTCGTTATTCACCGCAGCCCTCGTCTATGTCGCCATCGACCGCATCATGATTGGGCCAATGCGCAAGCTGACGCTTTCCATGCTGTCATTTTCGCAAACGCCCGAAGATCCGGGGCGCGTCATCCAGCCCGCCGAGCGTGCCGACGAGATCGGCGTTGCCGAGCGGGAATTGGCGCAGATGCAGGAACGCATCCAAAAGATGCTGGCCGAACAGAAGCATCTGGCTGATCTTGGCCTTGCCGTGTCGAAAATCAATCACGACATGCGCAATATTCTCGCCTCCGCGCACATCATCTCGGATCGCCTGCTTCAGGTTGCCGATCCGACAGTTCAGGCTTTCGCGCCCAAGCTGTTGCGTACGCTCGACCGTGCCGTCTCCTATTCGGAAGGTGTGCTGGCATATGGCCGCACGCAGGAGCTTCCACCTTCTCGCCGCAAGCTTCGCCTGCATCAACTGGTGGAAGATGTTCACGGCTTGCTCGACGTGGGCGAGGGGATCGAGTTCACCAACGGCATCCAGCCGGACTTCGAGATCGATGCCGATCCGGACCAGATGTTTCGTATCCTGACCAATCTCGGCCGCAATGCCGTTCAGGCAATGGCATCCGACAGCGACAGCGCCGTCGTGCGCCGACTGACCATATCGTCGGAGCGACTGGACGTCTCCTGCAGGATTTTGGTGATTGATACAGGCCCCGGCCTGCCGCCAAAAGCACGCGAGAACCTTTTCAAGGCATTTCGCGGTTCTGCCCGCAGCGGTGGTACCGGGCTTGGTCTGGCGATAGCACAGGAACTGGTGCGCGCTCACGGCGGCTCCGTGGAATTGGTGGAAAGCGTCGGCGGCAACACGGTCTTTGCCATTACCATTCCCGACCGACATGCCGGATCGCGCCTGCATGGCTTGCCCGATCTCAGGAGCGGCACCGGCAAGTGATGCCGATTGTCCTATGCTTTTTTCGCAAGTGCAAAGCATCGTAGCGCTGATCTGTTCTATCAGGATCCGGGTCGGTTGATATTGCGGCACGAAACTTGCGGACCATTCACATCAGGATGGGATTGGTTCAGGAACAGGACGAAATGTTGCAAAGCGGGACAGAAGTGAAGCCGTCCAAAACGCGGCTGCGCAGGAAGGTCGAAAAGACTGTTGTCGGCCTGACACTTGTGTTGTGCGCCGTGGCGACCGTGGCCTGGGTCTGGTTTGTCGTTTCCTGGGCCTACCATTTGATAAGCCTGTTATTCAAACCTGATTGAATTGAGATGCAAGTGATGAGCACGGCTCAGTTCAGGTTGACAGCCCTTAAAGCATCTCGCCCAAAAGTGTGCAGCGGATTTTTAGACAACGACATGCGAGAAAATAACGACTTGAAGCGCGCGGAATGAATTTTCCAATGCGCGTCGTGCTTTAAGCTAACTGAGAGCCTTCCACAGCAACATCCAGAAAGCCATGTTGCCGCCAATCAGGAATACCCAGAGTTGAGCGCGATGAGTCATCGCGAAAGGGTAGGCCTCCACCGTTAACAAAGTGTATCTCCTTCCCGTTAATACGGGCAGCGCGGGTTCAATGCATGTCGCCCAAAAGTGTGCAGCGGTTTTGGGACGACGACATGCACAAAAACAAAGGCTTAAAGCGCGCTGCGTGAAACCCTTCACACACGACATGCGTTAGCTGTGTTCTATTTTGGCACAAAAGGATATGGCACGGATCATGCTTTGTCAGTTGTTATGAAAATATCTGTTCGACCAGCAAAGCGTGACGGCGACCCGAAGATTATCTTTGAGTCAGCGTTGGAAGCGCAAAATATCTCGATCTCGACGGAGGACGTTGTCCTGACGCTTGTGGCAAAGGATATCTACAGCGCCGGGGCCAGTCATCGATATACTGTCACCCTCACTGCACACGACATTGAAACGATATTTCAAGCCGGTGCAGGTACATTTGGAATGAACGCCGCCGAATAGGCGCTGACTATGTTGTCCCAAGTGTTTGATCGTCTAATTCGGTGGTCCGGATCACCGATGAGCCTGAACGGTTCACCCAACCAGTCTTTGCAAATAGCCTTATAAGGCGTGACGCCGCGCATGATTACGCCACCCTCTGGTGGCTTGGTCGTATCTCGGCCGGGCCGGGTGTGAATGTGATGTGTGGCGAGGTCACGGATATGGCGCTTTCCGGGCAGATCGTGATCCATGCAACACGCCAGATGCAGGGGAAGTAGTTGGCAGCGTCACTATCGCGGCCAGCCCACCATTCACGCGGTTCTCAAGAGTGATCCGGCCACCATGGGCGATGATGATCGTCCGGGCGATGGAAAGGCCCAGTCCGGCACCGCCGGTCTCACCACTGCGGCTGTCGTCGCCTCGGGTGAAAGGCTGGAACATGGCGTCCAGACGTTCGGACGGGATGCCGGGGCCATTATCCTCTATGATGACAATGGCATGTTGCTTGTCCTGCGACAGCGTGACGGTGGCCTCATCACCATACCGCAGCGCGTTGTCGATAAGGTTGCCAATGGCGCGGCCAAGGCCGACGCGGCGGCCCAGTACCCGAACGTTCAATGCGGCACTGCATATTGCGCCACGATCCGCGCAGAGCTGCTTGAGCAGGTCGCCAAGATCGAGCGCAATCATCTTTTCCGCGTCCTGCCCTTCCTTCGCATAGCTGACAAGACCATCGGCCATCACGGTCATCTCGTCGAGCGTGCGGATCATCGCCTCGCGTTGCTCGTCATCTTCCACCATTTCCGCGCGAATGCGCAGGCTGGTCATAGGCGTACGCAGGTCATGACCCACAGCCGCAAGCATCCGCATTCGTTCCGCGTCGAACTGCGAGATTTCGGCTTGCATTGCATTGAAAGCTTGCGCCGCTTCGCGCATTTCCCGGGCCCCTCCTTCAGGAACCCGCGCGGTCCGGTCGCCACGCCCGGCAGCTTTGGCTGCTTCGGAAAGCCGTCCGAGTGGTTTCGTCAGGTGACGGGTAAGAAAAATGGCCCCGCCAAGAACAAGGAGCAGCGACAGGATGAGAACGGTCAGGAAAAGCTTGCGGTCGACACGGCCTGGGGGTGGCGACGCGCCGTTGGTCACGACGTTGAGCCACTCCGCTTGCCCAGCTCTGGCGGATAGCGGAATGGTGATGGCAATGACACGAGCAGTTCTAAAGCCACTCCGGCGTTCAGGTGCGTCGGGCGTGGGAGGACGGTCGACGATTGCCACGGCCAGATCTTTGCGTTTCAATGTTTCGACAAGGCGCTGCGCAATATATGTGGAACGGCTGTCAGTAGCGGTCTTGGTCAACAGCGGGGTATCTTCCACCCTTACGCGTGCGAAGCGCGTCGATGCATCCCGCGCAATCACCCGCCGGACCTGTGCATTGACGGCTTCCATCGCGGGGATGAGTGCGGCGATCCGCTCGATCTCGCGTTCCTCCCTGGTCTGCCGATCGAAGCGTTGCTGTTCTAGATTGAGGACGGCGAGCGCAATGATGTTGGCGACAAGAATGGCAATCGTCAGCAGAAGCACGATACGGCCTGCCAAAGCATCCGGGAACAGGCGTTTGAGGCGATTCATCAATCTGCCTCCTCCACGTCCGCGACCAACCTGTACCCGCCGCCCCATTCGGTCACGAGGATCTGTGGATTTTTCGGGTCAACCTCGATCTTGCGGCGCAGACGGCTGATCTGGTTGTCGATGGCGCGATCATAGGCCTTCGCCTCGCGCCCGGCGGTCAAGTCAAGCAAGGTTGAGCGGCTCAGCACCATGCGCGGCTGGTCGAGGAAAATACCGAGCAGGCGGTTTTCAGCGGTGGTAAGATCGACGACCTGACCATCCCCGTCGATTATTTTCAGCGCATCCGGGTCATGCACCCAAGCAGAAAACTGGCGCCGTCCACTTGGCGGTGCCACCACCGCGGGCGGAGCGCGACGCAGGATCGCACGGACCCGCGCCAAGAGCTCGCGAGGATTGAACGGTTTGATGAGATAATCGTCGGCTCCAAGCTCGAGCCCGACGATGCGGTCGGTTTCATCGGCCATGGCGGTCAGTAGCAGCACCGGCGGGCCGTCATGGGCAATCAGCCATCGGCACAGGCTCAGCCCATCCTCGCCAGGCATCATGATGTCGAGGACGACAAGATGAATGGCGGCCTCTGCCAGAACATCGCGCGCCTCTGCGGCATGCGCTGCAAGGCGAACTCGAAACCCCTGCTTGCGTAAATACTGACCGAGTGGCTCGCGAATGTCACGGGCATCGTCGACGATAAGGATCTGGGGCGTAATCGGGTCTGCCATCGCTGTTCTCCTCGGGTATTTTTCGTGCCGCGTTGCCCCTAATAGCGTCCTTTTCTACAAAATAATCAAACAATTGACGGGCGGCTTCCAAACTGAATTGTCGCAAGATGTATCACGCCGCAGCCTTGCGACAAACGGCGACAAAGTGGTGGAGCCGCTGACAAACCTCTCGGCGCAATAGCCTCTAAATGAGGTTCACCGAGGCGATGGGCGCCTCATTTGAAACCCGAAAGGATACGACATGAAAAACTCAAAAACCCTCCCGGTCAGCATACTGGCAATCATCGGCGTTCTGTCCGGCCTGACCATCGCCACTGCGCAAACCGCGGCCGAAACCACACCAGTTCGGACAGAAACAGCGAAACAGGTGCCTGCAGTCATGCCTGTCGATTTTCGTGGCCCGCATGGTGATCGTGGCGGCCGCGGAATGTTGGGCCAGATACTTAAAATGGTGGACGCCGATGGTGATCGCGCTGTGACGCAGGCCGAAATCGACACGTTCCGCGCTGCGATCGTGGCCGACGCTGACGCATCAGGCGAGGGCGACATCTCGCTCGATGAATTCGAGAAGATTTATCTCGATCTGACCCGCACGCGGATGGTCGACGCCTTCCAGAAACTCGACGAAGACGGTGACGGCGTTGTGACGAAGGCGGAAATGGACAATCGGTTTGGCCATGTCGTCGAACGAATGGATCGCAATGACGACGGCAAGCTGGACCGCGACGATCGGGGTGGCCGCAATCATACGGGTCATGACCGTGGCGGCCCCCGTCACGGCGATCGCCGCGGTTGAGGAAGACCAGGACGGGGGCTGATCAAGCCCCGTCGCAACGCCTTCTGACTGGTGCATGTCGCCCCAAAGTGTGCAGCGGTTTTTCAGACAATGACATGCACAAAAATAAAGCTCAAAGCACCCTGCATGAATTCCTATAGACGCGATGTGCTTTAAGACCAGAGATCATTGCAAAGCTGCCTGGCACGGTATCGCCAACCGGGCCGTCGAGATCGGTTTGGCTCATGCCCAGCGCCAGAAGATCAGCCCACCTGCCTTCCGCAAGGGTGCCACCGCCCGAAAGCGTTGCGAATTCAGCTGGCCGATGCTCCGCAGCGCGCCCACCGGCACCATGCAGGTCATAACACCGCTATTGATGGGCATGAATCTCTTGCAATTTCGCTGGAGATGATCGTAGCAGCGGGTAAGAAGGCCATCCCGCGCGGATTGGTCCAGATAGGATAAATCATGAAGATCTTCGATCCAGACAATCACACGCTTAGCGCAAGGCACAAAGAGATATTTGCTTTCTACGCGCTTGCTTACACCATCGTCGATTTCTTGGCTGCCGCGCTGTTCGTCATCGGCAGCATTCTCTTTTTCAGCGCGAGTACGACATATGTCGCGACATGGCTGTTCCTAATCGGGTCAGTTCTATTCGGTCTGCGCCCGACGATAACCTTGATGCGCGAACTCGCATATATGCGGCTTGGCGAGTACGACAAGATCATGTCGGGTTGACCCGCGTGTAAAATCGCGCTGAACACGAACCTTACGCAAACAGGTTCTGTCATGTTGATTAGACCGAACAAATCGACCGTTTCATAACGGCGAGAGTTACGCCGACCGTAACCCCATTTCACCATTTGAAAGTGTAGCGGAATAAGTTGGCCGGTATTCCACAGCAAGGCATTACAATACGATCTCGAACGCTGTCGGATACAAAATTGGAGCGGGTAGCGGGAATCGAACAGACACCATAAAGTATTGAATTAATTATTTATTACAGGATATATTCTATAAAATACCGTCCCTGATACCGTCATTGCGATCCACTGCGAAGGCGACCATCGGGAATGGTATGGATAAATATCCTGTGGAACAATACGGTGCATTGGCCGCCAGAGCCTGCCCCTGAGTTAGGTGCAACAACCCTCTAATTCGGGTCTGAAGCATGAGTTGAACGGAACCTGTGCGGTGATAGGTTGGCGACGCGAACTGCGACGTTGAAGGTACAAGTTCGGCAATTCATTTCAAGGAGGGCTCTCCATTTCAGACAGTTCGGATAACGATTGGCGCATCTATGCTTCCAAAGGTCAATGGACCGAAATTCATTGGCCCGATCTGGTGGAGGATCGTCGCGACCTCGGGGAACTCAAATTGCTTTTTGAGCAACTTTGTGACGTGGTTCCCAAGATGCCACGCTGCGATGGGCTCGAATCTCTAAACACATTTGCGCAACTAGAGGAGATCGAGGACCGCGAGATAAAGTTTGCTGCGCTAATGCTCAACGAGATTTCGGGTTTTTTTGACGAAGAACCCGATTGGCTTGAAGTAGCGAATAAGCAAGCTTGCGATGCGCTGGCAGAACTGGGTGTGTCGTCGGAGGAGCAATCTGATGTCAAACCCAAACCGGCGAGCGAGGCCAAATATCTGTCTCGCGAATGGCACGCCCTGCAAATCCTGGAGTTGATCCGCCACTACAAGGTCGTCATTTTGTGGGCAACCCCCAAGAGCGAGGTGGAAGATCCCTCCAAAATGAACGACACTCCGTCCTGGATGGCCGAGGCCGGAAAGATCGCCTTTGAGATAGGTCGTCACGTACAGGCCAGTTGGGGAAACCTTTCGAATCACATGCTGTCAGGGGAATGGTAGTAATTGCCGGCGCCAGGACTGCGGGGCTAGACCGCCGAAATGATCCTCGAAACAATCGGATTATCGCCGAAATGACGCGGATTATAGATGACGGAAGTACAATAGACCGGGCAGCCGAACTTGCCGCCGCCCGTGGAATTGGCACCAGCAAGTCTGCAAACAGCAAAGTTTGGTATCGTCTTCAGTCGAAAAATCAGTTGAAAAAATAGTTCAGACATACCCGCCATTGTCTGAAGGGCTTCCGACAATATCCGGCTATGTACAAGAAGCCCGAAATTAATCCATCATCGACCTGCGTCACAACCGCTGGCCAAAAGTCAAGCAGGTGGTCGCCGACGACGCCACCGATCTGCCGGTGATTAAACCGCCTATTCGCTTTATTAGGATTGGCGAGGTAGTCGCCCGTACCAATCGTGGTCGCAGCACGATCTACGATATGGTCCAGCTTGGTGAGTTCCCGGCACCCATAAAACTTGGTGCGCGTGCGGTTGCTTGGATCGAATCCGAAGTCGAGCACTGGATCCAAAGCCGAACGTTTCATCGAGCCGATATTCGTCGCAGCAAGGTCTATCCCGGCGAGATGTCGGCGGATTCTGAACCTTCAGAGAATCCTCAGTTCGACAATGAAACCGGCAATGACGGTTCACGCTCCCATGACTCTTAGCGGACTGCCACCACCTAGTTTGGTCTGGCCATCGGCTAGTCGATGGCCGCGATCGCCTCCTCAAGACCCGCGATGCCTAGGCAACCCAGTACGCCGCTCGTCTTGTCATTTTTTCAAGTAACCACATCCCAATCCAAGAACATGCCACAGCCAATCAGGAGGTAAGAAATGAAACCGACACGTCGTCCTGACCGTCGAAAGATCTGCGATACGAAAACTTACACGGTCGAAGGACTCGCAGTTGAAACGGGCAGATCTGCAGGCACCGTTTACCAATGGATTCACGACGGCTTGCCTGTCGCCAGTCATGACTTCCCAAAATTGATCTTTGGATATCAGGCACGCTCGTGGTTGGCTAAGCGATGGGCCGCCAAGAGCCGAACGGCACTATTAGGTCAAATCTTTTGTTTTGGTTGTCAGAAAACTCGCTGGCCACGCCCGGACAGCCTATCGATTCAACTCCGCACCAATAATTCAATCAACATCGAGGGCAATTGCAGCGTCTGCGAACGGCAAGTCAATCGTTGTACGCGTCGCGATGATGTGGCAGATTTTCTGCTCGCCGCTGGGGCTTCACTGGATGAAGTAGAGGGATTCAAAGATTCTCCCATTTCACCCAGTAGCCCGGAAAGTGAGCCATCCTTGGTGGGTAACGCTGGCACGGACATAAAAGTGCGTGGTCAACATCTACCCCAAAATATCCACAATGAGAGATTGAAGCGGAGGCACTTCGAGTACGCCAAACACGCATGCGGGCGCGACGACAAGTCGATAGCCAAGGATGTCATCGCTTTGTTCAGGTTCGAAGCTTATTTCGGCTATCGTGACTTCGACAAGTGGACCACCGACGAGTTCATTGATTTCAAGGCGTCTCTGAGCCAAAGCCACCTAACGCTTCCCGTCCAAAAGGCGACGCTCAAATCGGTCAAGGCATTCTTATTATTCCTTCGCCAACAGAAGGGATATGCGCGTAACATACCATTAGCTCGAATTGAATATCTCAACCTCAGTAGGAAAGACATGCGGGCGGCAGCTGTGTCCGAGCAAATCGTTGCCTGCCCAACTCCGCTTGAGGTTTCAGAGGCGTTAAAGCACATGCCGAGCGCCACGCCACTCCAGCGCAGGAACCGAGCCATTATGGCAGCCTTCGCACTACTAGGCTTACGCGCTACCGCGATGGTTTCGTTGCGCCTGAAACACGTCGACCTAGAACACAATGCCGTCGTTCAAAATGCACGCGAAGTCAAGACCAAATTCAGTAAACACCAGACGACCATCTTCATGCCATACGATCCGCTTTGGCTAGAAATCTTCCTGGACTATATCAAGGAGTTGCGGGCCGAGGGATTTTCGGATGAGGACCAATTATTTCCGGCCATTAAACGCGGCATACCAGGCGGCGGCGGCGCGGGATTTCAAAAGCAATTCGTGAGTTCGGGCCATGCTTCCACAATCATCAAGAGGGCATTTGTGGCGTCTGGTCTTCCCGCTTACACAGCGCACACCTTCAGGCATATGTGGGTCAAGATTGGTTTTGGACGCTCGCCAGAAATGGCTCGTGCAATCAGTGAGAATCTTGGTCATGCAAATTTGCAAATCAGCCACCAGAACTACGGACGATCTTCACTGGAGGAGAGAGGACTCCAGATTGCCAAGGGCTTCAAGAGTAGTGTGGAAAACGCAACTGTCGCCGAACAACTGGAACTCCTGGCACGACAAATTCGCGGTCAAGAGAATTAGCCTGGAACTACACGTGCTTGCTTTCCCAAATTATGGGCCAAGTTCACGCGGAAGCGCCACGATGTGAAATCTCATCGAATTTTGGCCGGTGTTGCCGATCTCGCCTATGTCGCTTGCCGCGCGACCAATGCGGGGGCCGATTCTGGGCTTTTCTACCCTCTCGCAAAAGGAGGCGGATCGGGGCACACTGCGGCTTATCAAGGTGTTTGAAGCAGGTCTCTGAAATGTGGTTACAGCGCCACGGTGTTAATCAGAAAAAGCAATGATGGTTGAAATACATCCCGAAGTGACGCGACCATATGGAGCTGAGAATGCGGATACTGGTTTTCCAACATCTCGACGTCGAGCATCCTGGTGTGTTCCGCGAATTCTGGGATGCCAATGGCCATGAGCGTGTGACAGTCGAACTCGATGCGGGAGAGGAAATCCCGAACTTCGAGGGTTTCGATCTGCTCGCTGTCATGGGAGGACCAATGGATGTCTGGCAAGAAGACATTCATCCATGGTTAGTTGCGGAAAAGACAGCCATTCGTCGATGGGTCAAGGAGCTTGACCGTCCCTATCTGGGAATATGCCTGGGCCACCAACTTCTGGCCGAGGCGCTCGGTGGCAAGGTTACGTCTATGACAAGGCCCGAAGTCGGACTTGCCACAATCGATCTGACACCCGCGGGTCGGGTGGACCCCATGTTTTCCGGCTTTCATCCGGCCATCGAGACATTGCAATGGCATGGCGCCGAAGTATCAAAGCTGCCCGAAGGGGCCGTCGTCCTGGCAGCGAATGCGGCCTGCCCGGTGCAGGCATTTCGGTGGGGGAAGTGGGCATACGGATTCCAGTACCATACCGAAATCACGCCTTCCACGGTACCGGATTGGGAGATCATCCCGGAATACAAGGCTAGTCTGGAGGCCGCCCTTGGTATTGAGGGAGCGCAAAACCTCAACAGGCTCGTTGCCCCCAAACTGCCGGAATTCCAATCCGCTGCACGGTTGCTAGACGATAACCTTACCGCCATCATCAAAGCGAAATAGCCGAGTGGTGTGAATATTCACATGAAGGAACAAAGACAGTCGTGCCGCGCTCTTGATTAATTCGTTCGAATGAATTAATATATTCACGAATAATGCTGATAAACCGGCAGAACTGATGGAACAGAACATCAAACTCGAAGCCAATCCGACCAAGGTCACATTGCTGGAGGCTGCCAAAAGGGTACTTTTGACGGAAGGCTATTCAGGACTTTCCACCCGCGCCATTGCTTCGGCTGCCGACACGCAAATGAGCCAGATCCGCTATCATTTCGGATCAAAGGAAGGCATGGTGCTGGCGCTCTACGAGTATATGACCGCCCAGTTGATCGAGCGTCAAACCAGCCTGTTCACGGACCCAAATCTTCCGCTTTCCAAGAAATGGGATATGTCGTGCGATTATCTGGATGCCGATATTGAATCCGGATATGTGGGGGTTTTGCAGGAACTGATTGCCGTGGGGTGGAACAACCCGCTTATCGGTGACGCGGTAAAGTCCTCTCTGTCACTGTGGCGTGATCTGCACGTCGATCTGGCCGAACAGTTTCAAGCAAAGTTGGGGTCGCTGGGCCCATTCGAGCCCGAAGATATTGGCGCTCTTGTCGGTTCTGTTTTCATAGGCGTTGAGTCCTATCTCCTACTCGGATGCGAAGATGATGGAATGCCGTTGCGTCGTGCTTTGCGCCGCTTCGGAGAAATTATCCGCATGTACGAAACAAGGGGACTTAAAGGAGCAATGTGATGCGCGCCAGGCTGCCCCACACCACCGGCAAGATCGACCGCGACGGCATCCACGTCCATTACGAAATCTACGGCAAGGGCGAGCACACGATCCTGTTCGTTCCGCCCTGGTCGATCGTCCATTCGAGAATATACAAATCGCAGATACCATACTTCAGCGACAGATTCCGTGTCATCACATTCGACCCGCGCGGCAACGGCAAGACCGATCGGCCGGCAACTGCCAATGACTATAATGTCGACTGCATGGTGGAGGATGCACTTGCGGTTCTTGATGTAACGCAAACGAAGAAGGCGATACTCTTCGGTTTGTCGCTGGGCGGCCTATACATAGCTTTATTGGCATCCCATTTTCCCGAACGCGTCGAGGCGCTCATTGCCTGCGGAGCCGTCATGCCACTGGTTCCGACGCATGACCACAAAAGCCATCAGTCCTATATCGCGGAGCGAACCACCTACCGCGATTGGCAGAAGTTCAATCAGCGGTATTGGCTCGAAAACTATGAGGATTTCTGTGACTTCTTCATGAGCCGTATTTTTTGCGAGAAGCATTCCACCAAGCAGATAGAAGACGCAATCAGATGGTCATCGGGTGGCGACGGCGAGATGCTGTCGATGACTTATGCTTCCGGGAAATCGTCAAAATATCCTGTCGACGAAGCCACGTATCGGCGCATTTCTTGTCCGACACTATGGATCCACGGGACTGCCGACGAAATCACACCGCCAGCAATGTCCGAAAAGGCTGCAGAACTGACCGGCGGGGAGTTGCATTTATGGCCGGACGCCGGACACGCGCCCAACGCGCGCTTTCCCGCCAGAGTAAACACGCTGACCCGTGATTTTCTGGCTCGCCATCTGGGAACCTATCATCCCGCAGACAATCGCCATGAACCGCCAAGGCCCGAAAGAACAGGTAGCAAACTGCCGGCAAAAGCGCTCTATCTGTCTTCACCAATCGGTCTTGGGCATGCGCGACGGGATCTGGCAGTCACGCGCGAATTGCGTGCGTTGCATCCTGATCTCCAGGTTGAGTGGCTGGCACAGGATCCGGTCACGCGCTTTCTCGACGCCAACAAAGAAAAAATCCATCCGGCTAGCCGCCTCCTGGCCAATGAATCCGAGCATATTGAGGAAGAATCCGGGGAACATGATCTTAACGCCTTTCAGGCGATTCGAAACATGGATGAAATCCTGATCAAGAATTTCATGGTGTTTCAAGAGGTGCTGGAAGAAGGAAATTATGACCTGGTGATAGCCGACGAGGCGTGGGATGTAGACCACTATTGGCACGAGCATCCAGAACTGAAGAAGACGCAGATTGCCTGGCTTACTGACTTTGTTGGTTGGGTGCCTATGCCGGAAAACGGTGCATACGAAGCGCGGCTGACAACCGACTACAACGCCGAAATGATTGAGCATGTCGAAAACCATCCCGGTGTTCGCGACCGCGCGATTTTCGTCGGAGGCCCATCCGATATCATCCCGCACAGTTTTGGCCAGGGCCTGCCGGACATGCGTGATTGGGTGCCTCGCCATTTCGATTATTCCGGCTATATCATCGGAGAACACCCAAACAACTTTGGTGGGCGTGCGCAATTGCGGGAGCGCTTCGGCTACCGGGATGGCACAACTGCTTGCCTCCGGCACGCCGGCGCCCGCCCCGATGAATATCGTCTGGATCGGCGAGCCGAGCCACCCCGAAGCGCGGCACAGGAACGTGCCAATCTCACCGTCCGGCTCGTTCGATCGCTCCCCCTGCGGCACCGCTACCTGCGCCCGGATGGCGGCGCTTGTCGCCAAAGGCGCCTTGAAGATAGGCGAGCCGTTCGTCAATGAAGGGCTTCTGGGCACGATCTATCGCGGCATGCCGCGCAACGAGGCAATGAATGACGGTCGCCGGACCTTTGCAACCGAGGTCGAAGGCAGCGCGTGGATTTCCGCCTGCGCTACCTTGCTCGTCGACCCGGCGGACCCTCTCAGCGTCGGCTATCTCGCTTGACATCGCGGTCTTCGACAGCGGCAACACCACAGTGAACCGCGCCCCAACCCATCAGGAGGCTCTCTCATGACCTATCTCGCGCAACGCATCACCCAGGGCGGCAAGAAATCCTACGGCATGTATGCCAAGGCTGCGTCCGTTACGGCAGCGGGCCGCGACCTCATCCACATGGAACTGGGCAGCCCCCACGCCGACACGCCCCTGCCGGTCAAGCAGGCCGCCATCGACGCTTTGCTGGCCGGCAACGTGCACTATTCGCATTTCCAGGGCCTGCCTAAGTTGCGCGCGGCCCTTGCCGCGAAACTGCGCGAAAACAACGGCCTCGATGTCGATGCATCTGGCATCATTGTCACTAACGGGCTGACCCATGCGTCCTTCGCTTCCATCATGGCGCTGGTCGATCCCGGCGACGAGGTGATCCTGCTCGAGCCGTACTATCCGCAGCATCTCGGCAAGATCGAACTGGCCGGCGGCAAGCCTGTCTTCACCGAACTGGACGCGGCCAACCGCTTCGCCATCGAGCCTAAGCGCATCGAGGCGAAGATCACGCCCGCCACCAAGATGATCTGTCTCGTCAACCCCTGCAATCCGACCGGGCGCGTCTACAGCCGCGCCGAACTGGAAGCGCTTGCCGAGATCGCCATCCGCCACGATCTCGTCGTCATCTCCGACGAGGTTTACGAGGAGATCTTGTTCGACGGCGCCAGGCACATCTCCATTGCCTCGCTGCCAGGCATGGCGGGGCGCACCGTCTCGATGTTCGCCTTCACTAAGAGCTTCGCTATGGACGGCTGGCGCATCGGCTACCTCGCCGCACCGGCGGCGATGATCGAGGGCATCCTCAAGATCACCTCCAGCGACGTCACCCACGTCAACACTTTCATCCAGGAAGGTGCCTATGCAGCTGTGACCGGCCCCGCAGGGGTCCTCGCCGAACTGGTGCGGGAAGACAGGGCCAAGCGCGACATCGTCGTCGCGCGCCTCAACCAGATGGCGGGCGTCACCTGCGACTGGCCTGAAGGCACCATCTATGCCTTCCCCGACATTTCGCAGATCGGTCTGCCGTCCCAGGAGCTTGCCGAACTCATCCTGGAAAAGACCGACGTGGTGGTCGAGGCCGGCTCCTTCTACGGCCCCGCCGGCGAAGGCCATCTCAGGGTCTGCTTCGGCTCGCAATCGACCGAACGGATCACCGAGGCGATGGACCGCCTGCAGCGCTTCTTCGGCTCGCTCTGACGCGCAGGGACGCGGCGGCTGCCGAGATCGCGAACGGCGTTTCCTCTGCCCAGTTCATCGGCGCTCGCGCGGTTTTGTCCGGGCGGAAGCCTCCGCCTCCGATCGACCGTGTTGCAGGGATCGGCAGTTGCCGGGTATTAAGGTCGTAGGGGAGCATGAGGATTTGTGTAGCAGTTATGCCGTCGCACGCATTCCTGTGCTGTCGTGATTGTCGTTGGTCATGCCGGGATACCATTTCTGGAATGTTGCGCGCAGGGAGCCGTGGAGGGTCTGGGTTCTGGTTTACAATAGCAGATGAGCGCCGATCCGGCTCCATTGCATCTATTGTTTCTTGGCGAATCGCTTGCTGACGACGGCGTTGACGGTCGCCTCGAGGAAGGCGGAGGATATCCGCTCTCCAGACCGGCAACGCTCACCGTAATTGATCAGGCTGGCATTGTTGGCTGCGATGTAGGCGCGGAACTCGCCAAATGCGGTAAGGAATTTATGCACGTTCGGGTACTCGGCCTCGACGCACTCAGCGTCGCAATATAAATCGTTGATCTCCTCTCGTGCCCTGTAGCTGTTGCCGTGCCAGAGATGCCACTTGATGCGGGACTGGTTGCCGATCATATTGGTTTCGGCTTCCTCGTCATGATGGCGAGTTACCGCGCATTCCTCAAAGTGGCAAGCTTGCCGAGTTGATCCGATATGCGTTGACCCGCTGGGCCGGACTCAGCCGGTTCATCAATGATGGACGCGCCGAGCTCGATAGCAATCCCGTCGAACGCGCCATCCGTCCCATCGCAACGACCGATTCATACTGCACCCCCTCTTCAAACGCCCGGAAACAGGGACTTTTGGTTTTCCATTTTGATGCGACACTGGTGGCTGTCCCTCAGAATGATGGTGTTGGAAATGGGCCGAGGAATCGGGCCAAACCTCATGAGAGGAACAGCCATGGAGCATTATGTCGGAATCGATGTTTCGCTGAAAGAGAGCATCGTGTGCGTGGTGGATGCGACGGGTAAGGCTGGATTGTCGCGAGGTCAAGATGCCGGCAGGACGATCTTGCCATCGACGATCTCGACAAGCGTTCCGTTCGCCATGTACTGGCCGCTCTCCTTGCCCTTTGGACCGTCTTTCACGAATTTTACGGTGCCGTTGATTGTCGGAACGTCGATCTTCCAGAATGCATCCGTGATCGCCTTGGGTTCGGCCACGCCAGCCTTCTCGATTGCCGCCTTGATGACGAGTATGCCATCGTAGCCGCGATAGCTTTCGGTCAGGCCTGCCTTGTCATAACCGGCTGCAGCCCATGCGTCGATAAACCGCTTGGCAAGTTCAGGATGGGCTGCCTTTTCGGAAACCAGGGTGCAAAGAACACCAGGTGTTTGGTGTTGTTGGCCGCCGTTCCGGCCTGCTCGATCAGCTGGTCGGGATTCTGGGAACCGCCAGTGGTGATGATCTGCTTGGTTATGCCGAGCGCGGCTGCCTGTTTGAGCACCAGGGTCAGCTGCTCGACGGCGGTGGTGACGATGATGGCGTCGGAATCGGAAGCCTTGATCTCGGAAAGCTGCGCATTCATGTCCTGCGCCCCTTCGTTCATGATTTCGTTTAAGCCGACTTCGACACCGCTCTTCTTCAGCATGCTGGTGAAGTCGGTCATCGTGCCGCGCCCCCAATCATTGTTGATCACGAGGAAGTCGACTTTCTTGATGCCGAGCGAAGGCAAGAATTTTTTGAACAGGTCCGCCTCCACCCATGAAGGCGGTGAAATGCGGAACACGTATGGATTTCCTGCTTAGTGATCTTGCTGGAGGACGAAGTCTCGACCAGCATCGGCACCTGATATTGCATCAGCTTGGGCATGGTTGCGAGGGTCAAGCTTGAGCCCCAGGCGCCCATCAGAACCGGGACCTTGTCGCGTTCTATAAGCTTTTCGGCGACGCCCGCTGCTTCCGTGGGGTTGCTTTGATTGTCTTCGACATCCAGTTCGACCTTGTTACCCAGAATACCGCCATTGGCGTTGATCTCAGCGACGGCGATCTTTGCTCCTTCGACGATATATGTGCCGGATGCAGCAAATGGCCCGGTCAGTGGTTCGTTGACGCCGATCTTGATCGTAGCAGCGCTGGCGATACCGACCATCGCCGTAGAAAGCGATAGAGCCAGCACCGCAATGATGGGGGCGTGTATTTGCATGGGTTTATTCCTTTCCTAAAAAACCGAATACGACAGCACCACTCATTGGATCGTCGGACTGGTCAGTTTCTGGAAATGGTCGATCGGTTTGAGGGTCCCGTTTATGCTGATCGACCAGGTTTCGTTAGCCGACCTCAAGCGTTGTTAAGCGGCACCGCGATGAAGGTCTGCGAGTCACCACGCTGAACGAGGAGCAAGATCGACTTCTTGCCTGACTTTTCGGCCTCGGAAACGGCGCGATTTACTTCCTCCGCCGTGACAACATTCATCTGGTTGACAGATATAATGATGTCGCCCGGCTGGATCCCGGCGTCGGCGGCGGATTTGTCTGGTTTGACACTCTCGACCAACGCCCCTTTTTCGTCGACCGGCAGGTTCATCGCCAGTCTCAGTTGGGGCGAAATGTCGGCAAGGCCAATACCTATCGTGGGAATGTGAAGTTCCTGCTCTGCGGGCGGATTACCGGTACCATTGTCGTTGGCAGTTGTCGTCTTCTGCTCGTCCTTGTTTTCACCGATAATCACGGGGAGCTTGATGCTCTGATCCTTGCGCCAGACGGTGAGCGTTTTCCTGACACCAGGAGCAATATCGGCGATCTTGCGTGACAGGTCTTTCGGATCCTTGACCTCCTTTCCGTCGATGCCTGTGATGACGTCGCCCAATTCGATCCCGGCCTTCGCTGCCGGCGAACTTTCACCTACATGTGCGACCAGCGCGCCTTCGGCTTGATCAAGCCCAATCGCATTTGCCACATCCGGCGTGACCGATTGGATTTGTACGCCCAGATAGCCATATTCGATCGATCCGTTCTTGATCAGCTTGGTGACGACCTGTTGCGCCTCGTCGGAAGGAACCGCGAAGCCCACGCCAACGCTACCACCGTTCGGCGAATAGATCGCCGTGTTGATACCGACGACCCTGCCTTCGAGATCAACCAAGGGGCCGCCAGAATTGCCGTGGTTGATCGGCGCGTCGATCTGGATGAAATCGTCAAAAGGACCGCTGTTCAGGTCGCGGCCCCGAGCCGAGACGATGCCCGCGGTGACGGTCGTGCCGATGCCGAACGGATTGCCGATCGCCAGCACCTGGTCGCCCACCAACAGCTTGTCTGAATCACCCCAATGAACGGTCGGTAGCGGCTTGGCGGCCTTCACCTTGAGAACCGCCATATCGGTCTTGGCATCACTGCCGACGACCGTTGCCGCCAGTTCGGTCCCGTCGTCCAGTGTGACCTTGATGTCAGAGCCTCCTTCGACGACGTGATTATTTGTGACGATAATGCCGTCGGCCGATATGATGAACCCGGAACCCAGCACTTTGGCTTGCGGAGCGGACTGCTGGGGCGTCGGCTGAGGTAGTGGTATGCCTTGTTGACCGAAAAATTGCTGGAAGTACTGGTCGAACGGCGAATTGCCGAAGGGCGTGGCTGTGTCGGTGGACTGTGTCTCTAATTTGGCCGTTATGGTAACCACGGCCGGCTTATCCTGCGCCACTATCGGAGCGAACGATCCACCATGCATAGCCAAACTGGCAGTGGGCGCCGGCGCCGCAGTTTGTGCCTGCGCTTCGATTGTTCGTAACCCAACCGGCAACACGAATGGAGAAATGATAAATGCCGCGCCAAGGAGGGTAGCGAGGCGATGCTTGCTTAGAATAGAGGAGTCGACATGATCTTGTCCATGCGAGACATTGGTGCAAGCGTCGTGGCGTGTTCCATCAGGTGGAGCCGTCTATCCGGCACGTCGATTGTCGGGGGCGGCCAGCCTCGCACGGGTGGCTATCGATCAGTCGATGCAAGGAAGTCTAGGGCCGAATGTGACCAGGATCAGGCACTCGGAACCAAATCACAATGATTTGATGTGAAGCGACTCAGAACGGTACCCCAGACTGTGGAACATCAACCAACCGATCCAACTACGAGTAGGTTCACGACCAGCGGAATTCGCTATCTCGTGGAAATCCAATTTATACCGTGAAATCCGTATGATTGGATTTCTCGACACGGGGTCCTAGTTCCGCGGATATTTACACAGTCGGGCGTGACTTTGCGGAGATTTTTGTGCTACGCGGCAAAGCAGGGAATGCGCTCGCCATCCGCAAGGTTTTTGGGCGCTGGCACGGGGGTGCGACCAGCGCATTTTTCGTCTTCATAGAAATGTCGATTTATACTGCCAAATCAGCATGATAACGCTAACTCGACTGAGGGTCCAGGTTGGGTGAAATTCACATCCAATCGATTTCGGTGCCCCGGATGACGTGCCAGTGGATCTCATTTTCACACTGCTATGGCCGCGACATGATACCGGTAATTTCCTGCCGGCGTTAGCCAGCGCGTGTCGAGCGTTTCGTTCAGCCACTCTGCGGGATATGGTGCGCCTGGCGAAATCGGCAGCAGAGACGCTCGCGATCATTCGAACAGCGTGCCATCCCTTGTCCACAATTGAAAGAATGCGATGGCCCGACGTTCCTCACCTGATGCCTAGAGCCATGAACGATCAAAATGAACGATCGGAAATCACGTCATGAAGTCGGAACGCGATCATCTTGTATGTCAGATAATTCTGAACCAGAGCATTGGCTTGACAATTCGTGGTTGTGCCACCAAGTTCAAGGGTATGTACATCACCGAGCATCCAATTCTTATTCTTCATCGGGTATGCCCCATCGCGGGAAATTAACCCCCGGCTCGGTCGCGGTGCGCCCCGGTCGCGGGGTTTTTGGATAAGCTTTCCTGACGCAGGAAAGACGATCCGGACAAAACGATACCAACTCACAAGCTAAGAAAAACATGATCGTGGACGCCTATGATGCGTTCGCACGCGAATTTACAGGAGGTCACGAGATGGCACCCGCGCTTAAAAAACAACGCAAACCGGCAATCAAGATGACCGGCTCGGATCACAAGCGGCTGTCGCTGATGGCTGAGGCATTTGTGGGAAGAAACCCCACCGTAGCGGACCAGCTCTTCTCCGAGCTCGATCGTGCGAAAATTGTGTCTGACAATCAGCTCCGTGAGGATGTCGTCCGGATGGGTTCCACTCTACGTTTCACCACCAGTGCAGGCGAAGACCGGACGGTGACATTGGTATTCCCTGGCGAGGCTGATATCGCAGAAGGCAAGATTTCGGTCCTGACACCAATCGGTGCTGCACTAATCGGTCTTTCCGACGGGCAATCCATCGACTGGATCGCGCGTGATGGGCAAGTCCATCGTCTTACCGTTGAGAGCGTGGAAAAGCCGCGTCGTGCAGGTGCCCCTGAGATGGGCAACGAACTGCGCGCAGTATCATGACAAACTTCTGGTTGCGCCGCCGCGTCTCTCTTTATGGAACCTGTCTGATCGCAGAATCGTAGCCCCTGTGCCGCCAATATGCGGCCAGGGGATCCTCCACTGTTGTTTCAACTGAAATTGCTTCCCTGATGGAGCGATGGAGAACTGCGATGTCCAATGAAGCATGTATCCTAATGACTAAAGACCTAACAATCCTCGAAGTCATGCTTGATCGCTGCCTGGGCCGGGACGACCCGATGGTCCCTCTCCTGAAGAGAATGCTGAACGCGGCGAAGGTCGTGTTTCGCGAAGACGTGCCTACGAACGTGGCCACATTGAGCAGCCGTGTCGCGTTCAACATTAATGGAGGCGAAACCGACACCCGTATCCGCAGCGAGGCGGGCAACGATGATGCCGAGGTCGTGCAGCGCAACGGCAAGGTACGCGAATTCTGCGGCTGCGTGGTGAGTTCGAGAAATCCGATGCCGAATATCGCCTAGCCGGCGAAATCGGGATCGACCCACAGCCCGGACTGGCGCTGCTCCGACTTGCGCAGGACAGACATGACGAGGCGACTGCTGCGATACGGCGCGCACTGGAATTGACTGGAGACATGCCCCGGAAAACGGCGTTGCTGCCTGCCGGCATTGAGATATTCATCGCTTGCGGTGATCTGGACTTGGCCGAACGGCTTTGCGGTGAATTGTCGGACATAGCAGAGCTCTTCGGGACGGAAATCCTCGCCCGCGTGGCCGATCATGGACAGGGTCTCGCTGGCTCTGGCGCATGGAAAATTCGGTGATGCTGTAGCCGCACTGACTCGTGCACGGCGCTACTGGTCGGAGTTCGGCGCGCCCTATCTCGTGGCGCGACTGCGCGTAGACATTGCACGAGGCTGTGCCGAGTTGGGCGACGTAGAAAGCGCCGAGCGGGAGCTCGAAGCGGCTGAGAAGATATTCCAGAGCCTCGGCGCCACGCCTGACCTGGCTCGAATCCATGAAATTCGGACTGGGACAAAGGCACCAAGGGCGGACAATCTGACGGCGCGCGAGCGACAGGTGCTGTCGCTTGTGGCCGATGGCGGCACGAACCGCGAGATTGCCGAGGAACTGAACCTCAGTCCCAAGACGGTGAACCGCCATGTCGAGAACATTTTCGACAAACTCGGTGTCTTTTCGCGCGCTGCCGCCGTCGCGAAGGCGTTAAAGACCGGCTCGATTTGAAGCAGAGAGTGGGTAGAACACCCCATTCAGAAAATACTTGGAGTGGGGCATCCTCACGATGAAGCACGGTGGCCGCATGACTAGGCTCGTCTCCGGAAATGGCACAAAACTGGAGAATGATTATGGACACCCCGCGCATGACAAAACCAACAGTAGAGATGCTCCACGCTGGCCGCCATCCCGCGGACTTAGTAGAGCCGGGCAATCTGCTCAGAACTCAGCCCGGTGCATTTCCAGCGGCATCTGCGAAGAAACAGCTTGATGCCAAGCCCCAGCATCACGAAGTAGTGGTGATCGGGGCAGGCCAGGCCGGGCTGTCGGTTGCCTATCACCTGAAACGGAAGGGCATCGACCACATTATCCTGGATGGCGCCTCTCGTGTCGGCGATGTCTGGCGCAACCGCTGGGACTCGCTCAGGCTCTTCACCCCGGCGAAGTTCGACTCGCTTGACGGTTACCGCTTCCCGGCGGCTCGGGATGCCTTCCCAACCAAAGACCAGATGGCGGATTACCTCGAAAGTTACGCCGAAAAGTTCGGATTGCCGGTGCGGCTGAACACTCGCGCCAAGAGGCTGCACATGGCCGTGATGATGTATGTCCGTTTTGCACGATTGTCACATGCGATCCCAAACGGCAAAAGGCCTGTGCCAGTTCGCATCCCAGTGGGCCTCCACCGATGACGGCGAGACGATTCGGCAACGCTGCCATCTCGAAAATCGTCGCACTAGTGCGATAATCCATCTGGACGCGTCCCGATATATTGGGGGTTTTTGGGCGCGCTCCCGACGCGAGAACCGCCTTTTTAAAATGCAACTGGATACCGCCGACGCCAAGCGTGTCCGCGCTCTCACGGGCGAGGTCAATGGGAGAGTTCAGTTTACTTCTGAATCGATGGCATGCGTAGCGGCCACTCACGCCGACACACCACGAGTGCCTAGTCCCAGTGCACTTGGACTGAAGCCAGCCACCCGCTCAGGGCCGGCGTCAGAGTGGCTCTGCTACGTGTCAAACACCAAGCGAAATCCTATGTGCGGTGTCGCACTGTCTGGTGAGTTGCCCGAGCGCGCGGGAATGCGATAACGCCAGCAATAGTTCTTGTGGCAAAGGAATGAACCGCCTTTAACTATCTTGTAGCCGACCATCGTTTGAAGCTTTTCTTTCACGACTCGTTTGAGCGAGGGGATGCGGAAAGGATCCGATGTCCATTCCCAAATGTTGCCGACAGTGTTGTACAATCCGTAACCATTTGGCTCGAATGATTTTGCCGGCGCCGTGCCTGCGTATCCGTCCTGACAGGTATTGGTGTGGGGAAATTCGCCTTGCCAGATGTTGCAAGGCATGAATTGCGTATCGTCAGGATCCCTTTCGCCCCAAGGATAGGGAACGTCCCCAACGCAGCCACGGGCGGCATGTTCCCATTCCGCCTCGGTCGGAAGGCGGCCGCCTACCCAAGCCGCAAAGGCGTTGGCATCGTTCCAGGAGACCTGTACGACCGGATGCTCGGGTTTCCAAGCTTGGCTGTACGTTCCGGGGCCATGAATGTCGCGCCAGTTTGCACCGTCGACCCGGCGCCACCACTCGATACCGACGATACCCTCGGTCTCGGAGATGTGCGCCGTCACGTCGGACCAGAACACAAAAGACCAACCAATTCGCTCCGCGTCGGTCACATAGCCTGTCTGATCAACAAAAGCCGCAAATTCTGCATTTGTTACTGTGAGTGTACCGATCCGATAGTCCTTGAGAGGCTGCGATTTCCGAAGCTCTTCGCCATCATCGGCGATCCGTGGTCGGGTTGTGCCGAGGATCGACCGCCCACCGGGAATGTCGACTGTCTCGATCTCAATCCGGGCGCTGTCGAGCGGCAGGCTGTTGTTGTTACCTATGGATGGCGAGGCACCGGCGCAGGGGCGCGAAGGTAAGCAGCACCCCTTGATGGTGCTATCTGCCGGTTTGTGCGAGAGGTGTGCCGATACTTTCAACGCCGCCAAACCTCCTCATCGGAACGCGCTTGATAAAGACATTTTGCATTTCTTAGTTGCATGGCGCTCACCAAATGGAAACCCAACGTTGGGGGCAACCAGCAATTATGATCCCAATCGTCACGAGATTATTCAAGGGGTCAACTGGTTGCCCCGACCGGAAATCGGAACAAAGGGCCAGATGTTGGTACGGTTCAGGAAGCCAAATGCATTAACCCGGCTTACCAACAGACATGGTACCATGTTCACTTTCCCGAAATCGATGTCCACTTTTGGAAGGCATGTTCAGATGCGGTTCGGAAGCGCCCGAAGCTTGGTCGCTAGTGAGTCCGAGAAACGAATGCCCAGCGTCGTACTGAAATTCCCGGTGCGCCGGACGATCCCTACTTCGCGCTTGAAGTCGAAGCCCCGCAGGCGAAACTGTTTAAAAGCTTGGTAGCCAGGCATGCGTAGCGTGAGTTCGGGCGTGATGCTAACGTAGCGAGTGTCGGCAAGGAACTGGCGCATCAGGTGGTCGGCATTTGTCGTAACCTTGACCTTTGGCCTGCTCTTCAATGTCGAGACGAAATAAGCGTTTAGAGCTGCTCGACCGGGCTCTTCGAGGTCAGGGACGATCCATTCGCTGTCGTGGCATTGGTCGGGTTCTATGTCACGGTCGGCGAAGGGGTGTTGTGGCGAACAAATGCCCACGAGACTGTCGGCGAATAGAAACCTGACATCGAACAGGCTGTCCTTCATCTCGTTGTTGGCCATGCCGATGTAGAACTCGATCCTATTCGCCAGGAGTGCCTGTCGAAGGTTGTGCCCATGATCGGTGATGACTTTGAACTGCACGTTCGGGAAGTCGTCGTCGAGTTCACGGATGGTCTCGCTGACGATTTGCACAAACGAAGCGCCAACCCCGACTGCCACCGTGCCGGAAGAGCCAGAGGCTACCGCCGCCATCTCGGTCTCGCTTTCGGCAAGATCATGTAGCAATCGTCGGGCATGCGGCTCCAACGTCAGGGCGAGGGCTGTCGGACGCACGCCACGCGGTAAGCGGCGGAACAAAGCTGCCCTGTAATAGGTCTCAAGCGCCCCGATGCTCTTGCTCAAGGCGGGCTGACTGATGTTCAACTTGCGGGAGGCCTCGAGCAGGCTGGCGCTTTCCAGAACGGCGATGAAGTGCCCGTACTGCCGAAGATTGATCATGAGATTGCCATCCGGTTTGGCCTGCTTTGATATAACAAAAGGTTTCATAAATCTACAGAAAAGAAGCTTGTAGATTTAGCTCGCCGCGCACATGATGAGTATGGTCTCAAGGGAGGAAACCATGAGCTTCATTTCAAAACATATGCGTACGCTGCCGCTTGCCGTTGCAGCTTCTTTGCTCGTTTTTTCAGCATCTGGGAGTCGAGCCGAGACGCTTGAACCCATAGACATCGTTATCAACCAGTCGCCTTGGTTGGACGGGTTTTCCAAGCTCGTGGATCGCTACGAACAGGAGACTGGCAACACGGTGTCGCTTGACGTCAATCCATACGCTGGAAGTTTGGAAAAGCAGCGCAATGCGGTTCGCGCCAGTCAGAGCGAGTATGACATCCTGATCGTCAACGGGATTTTCTACCCCGAAATGTATCAGGGCGGCTTTCTTGAGCCTTTGGAAAATATCGATTCCAGCTTCAAACTGGACCCGCAGATATACACGTTTGACGACACGCTCTGGTACGATAGCAAGACCAAGACCGTGAACCGGGAAACTGGAGATCTGCTTGCTGTACCGGTCAATCCCAATATCACGATGATGTTCTATCGTGCCGATCTTTACGAGAAGTACGGATTGAAAATCCCTGAGACCTGGGACGAGTTGCTTGCAAATGCCAAGGTGATCCAGGAAGGTGAGGGTATCGTCGGTATGATGCAGCGCGCGGCGCGCGCGGCGATTTCGATCAGCTGGGACTACTGGCCTTACTTGAACAGCTATGGCGGATCTCTGTTTCGGGATGAGAGCGGGGGCGATTTTTTCGTCACCCTGAACAGCCCCGAGGCGTTGGAGGGGCTAAAGATGTACCTGAAGATCGCCAAGGAAGTTGGTCCTCCCAACCCCGCTGCGATGGATCAGGCGGCTCTGATCCAATATATGGTCACCGGCCAGACGGCGCACGCGGTGCTGCCGGTGGCGGCTCAGTCGCAGATGGATGACCCGAACAAATCCGCAGTAGTGGGCAAAGTGGGCTACATGAACCTGCCACATGCGCCAGGGCAAAAAAGTGCGCCCGCCCTTGGCCATTGGCTCGGCTGCATTCCGAAGAACATTCCAGACGCGAACAAGAAAGCCGCCTTGGCCTTCCTCGACTGGTTCCAAAAGCCTGAGACGCAAATCGCCTATGCTGAAATGGGTGGTTCGCCAGTCAGTGCCGCCGCATACGAGGGTGAGTTCGCTCAAAAACCCGAGAACCGCTACATGATCACGATGCGCGACGCGCTTCCGATGGCACGGCGGATGTGGACCATCCCCGAAGGGGCCGAGATCGTGGCCGTGACCGAGGTGGGCCTGAATCGGGCGGTGGCCGGTGAGATTGGACCGGCAGAGGCGCTGAATTCGATGGCTGCAGAGATCGAGAAGATCATGCAGGATGCCGGATACAAAACCGGACGTCTTCCTGACCTGAACAAATAGAGTTTGCTTAGCGCCCACTCTTGGTGAGGGCCGCCACTGGTGGTGGCCCCATTGTAACCGGTCTGCGCACTGCGTGGCCCCAAATCCTGGACATGTCCATGGCAACGGTAAAAGCCAGTCGCACAGTGAAGCTTTTGACCGTGCTTCCGGCACTGTCATTTCTTGTATTGCTGTCGGCATTGCCGCTGGCCAATCTTGTGGCGCTGAGTTTTGCCAAGGTGACATGGGCCGAAGGTAGCGCGACTTGGGACTGGGTAGGGTTCGCCAACTACCGCGCCTTGGCCGGGGACGCACTTTTCGTGGCGGGGATACTGAACACGCTTATCCTCGTTGTCAGCGCCACCACGATCCAGGTCGGAATCGGTCTGGGGCTTGCGTTGATCTGCTCGCGGCTGGGACACCGCGCAAAGGCCTACCGTACCCTGTTTCTGCTACCGATCCTGATCCCCGGCATCATCATCGGGGCTATCTGGAAGCTGATGTACAATGTCCAGTTCGGCGTCATCAATCAGGTGCTCGGCCTTGTCGGCATCAGTCCAATCGACTGGCTTGGCTCCTCGTCGTTGGCGTTGGCCTCGGTCATCGCGGTCGATGTCTGGCACTGGACGCCATTTTCCTTCCTGCTGCTGCTGGCCGCCGTCGAGGCGCTGCCGCGAGATGTGTTCGAAGCGGCGCAGATCGACGGAGCGGGGGCGTGGCGTACCTTCAGGCGCATAACCTTGCCGCTTCTGTGGCCGGCAATCTTCACCACCTTCGTCTTTCGTGCAATCATTGCCTTCAAGGTGTTCGATGAAGTCTACCTGCTAACCGGCGGTGGCCCCGGCACCTCCACGCAGGTGATCAGTTTTACCATCTATCAGCGGTTCTTCGTCCAAGACAGCGCCGGCTACGGCGCCGCGATGTCCGTCTTTGTCATGTTCATCGTCGCGGTCGTGATCGGTGTCGCGACGACACGTCAGAAGGCTCGCAATCAATGAGCATCGCTTCCCGCAGATTTCCCGCACGCCGTACAGTGGACATCGTTCTGCATTGTGCGCTGGCACTTGCTGCCGTGCTGACCCTTGGCCCATTCCTGTGGATCGCACTGGCATCGCTGAAGACGCAAATCGCACTCCTGATGGGTAGTGTGGCGTTCAAGCCTGTGTCGATGAACTATGTCGAAGTGCTATTTGGCAGCAGCTCGACCTTCACCGTCAACTTCCTCAATTCGGTCATCGTTGCTACCTCCAGTACCGCGATCGCGCTGACTGTCGGGTTCCTTGCCGGGTATTCATTGCTGCGGATGAGATGGCCGCGCGTGGTGGTCAACATGTTCCTGTTATGGACGGTTGTATTCAACCTCGTTCCGCCGGTGACGCTGGCTGGCGCATGGTACGAAGTATTCCGCGCCGTTGGTATGAACAATTCCCTGACGGCGCTTATCCTGGCACACACCACGCTGCACCTGCCTATGGCGTTGTGGTTGTTGTCGTCTTTCCTGCGCGAAATCCCGCGGGAACTGGAAGAGGCTGCGGTCGTGGATGGCGCTGGTTTCGGTCGGCTGATGCGCCGCGTAGTGGTGCCGATCATGATGCCGGGACTGGTATCGACCGGCATCCTGATCTTCATCTTCAGCTGGAACGAATTCCCGGTGGCACTGGCCCTGACCAACAACCAGTCGGCGACGGTGCCGGTGGGCATCGCCAAGTTCGCGCAGGAGAACGAGATCAAGTATACCCAGATGGCGGCGGCCTCGGTTCTGTCAGCCATCCCAGCGCTCCTGGTGCTCATCTTTTGTCAGCGGTTCATCGTAAAAGGGTTGACCGCGGGGGCGGTGAAATGATCATCGGACGCTCTTATCAGAACCCCCTCGACATGAAGTTGCTGCGCCGTCATCATGCTAGCCTCGACGCCTATGCCGGGACCCGGCTGGTGAGGCTAGAAGACGGCGCTGGTCGAGGCCTGAGGGTGATCGAGATGCGCTCGGGAGCTGGGCTCGAGGCCGAGATCGTCGTAGACCGGTCTTTCGACATCGGTCGTCTGGCACTGGGCGGAGAGACTGTTTCCTGGCATGCGCCGGGCGGGTACCGGCACCCAAGCCTGGTCGACCCGCACGGTGACGGCGGGCAGGGCTATCTGCGCGGACTATCGGGATTTCTATCGACCTGCGGGTTCGACCATATCCGCCAACCCGAATCCGAGGCTGCGCACGACCTGCCGCTGCACCCCACTGCAGAGATCGCATATCCGCTGCACGGGATGGGCGCGCATCAACCCGCGACCCTGATCGGCCACGGCCTGTGCGAAACCGCAGATACTCCGTATTTGTGGTGCGAGGGCGAGGTGATCCAGTCGATGACGTTCCGCGGCGCGCTGCGCATGAGACGACGCATCGAGATGCCGCTCGGCGGTTTCGGTTTTCGCATCCGCGACAGGATCGAAAACATTGGCCCGCATCCTGCCCCCAACATGATGCTGTATCATTTCAACCTTGGCTATCCACTTGTCGATGCGGAAAGCTGGTTGGATTTCGGTCCTGCCGAACATGTCTGGCAGAGCATGGATCACGCGCCCGACGAACCCATCGGGCCGCCAAGTGAGACCTATGTCTCGGAGATCTCCCTGCATCGCTTGACATCGCCTGGTTTGGCGACGTGTCGGTTGATCAACCCGGCTCGTGGGTTGGAACTGAGTATTGCATTTGATGTGGCCGCCCTGCCGTGCTTGCAATTACTCCGATTACGCGGGGCCGGGTACTACATGACAGGGATCGAGCCATGCACGACCGTCCACCGAAGTCGGCAGGCTGCCCGCGAAGCCGGCGAGCTGCCCGTACTCGCACCTGGAGAGACGCGTGACTTCGCGCTCGATATCTCGCTTGCCAAGAGAACCATTGCCCCTGAGAAAGAATAAACCCATCATGCGCGCGATTTTTGTTCTTTTCGATACGTTGAACCGGCATTGTCTCGAGCCTTATGGCGGAACCGGGGTGAGAACACCGAACTTCAACAGATTGGCCGCTCGCTCGGTCCGGTTCGATCGGCATTACGTCGGTTCGCTGCCCTGCATGCCGGCGCGGCGAGACCTCCAGACCGGGCGTCTGAATTTCCTGCATCGCAGTTGGGGACCGCTGGAGCCGTTTGACGTGCCTATGCCGAAAATCCTTAAAACGGCCGGTGTCTACAGCCACATCGTAACGGACCATTATCACTATCTGGAAACCGGCGGCGCCGGATATCTGAACACTTTTGGCAGCTTCGAAGTAGTGCGCGGCCATGAGGGTGATCGGTGGAAGGCCGATGTAGCGCCGCCACTGGAGAAGTGGCGCAGGACTTATCACAAAGCGCAATACAGCGAGACACCCGGCAATCTGCGATATCACAACATGGTCAACCGAGGCGAGATCGCGAAAGAAGGCGATTTCCCCTCCGTGCAGTGCTTTGACCTCGGCTGCGAATTTCTTGACCGCAACCACGCCGCCGACAACTGGTTCCTGCAGATCGAGACTTTCGATCCGCATGAGCCTTTTCATGCGCCCGAACGGTTGCGGAAAAATTTCCCGACAGGCTGGGAAGGTCCCGTCCGTGACTGGCCACCTTACGCGAAGGTCAGCGAAGCAGCGGACGAGGCCGATGAGCTGCGCGCAAATTACAATGCCCTGCTGGCGCATTGCGACGAACAGCTTGGCCGGCTGCTCGACAAGATGGACGAGTTGGAGATGTGGGACGATACCATGCTGATCGTGTCGACGGACCACGGCTTTCTGACTGGCGAACATGGCTGGTGGGCGAAGAACCGGATGCCTGCCTATCAGGAGATCGCGCATATTCCTTTGTTCATCCATCACCCCGGTCACGCAGATCGCGACGGCGAGACATATGACGGTCTTTGCCAGACGCCGGACCTGATGCCAACGATCCTTGATGCCTTTGGTTGCATCGCTCCTAAGGCTGTGCGTGGCCGATCGCTGATGCCCGCCTTGGCCGATCCGGATACGCCGGGGCATGAAGCTGCGATCTTTGGGTATTTTGGCGGTGCAGTGAACGTGACTGACGGACGCTACGTATATTTCCGGTATCCGGCCAATCTGCTGGATCAGGACATCTACCAGTATACGTTGATGCCCAGTCACATGCTCTTGCCTTTTGGCCGCGAAGAGCTCAAGGCCGCTACACTGGCGACAGATTTGGCGTTTGCAGAAGGTTATCCGGTCCTGCGCGTGCCTGTCATGCCGGGCTCGCCCTGGTATCAGTCCCACGGTCCGGCGGTGATGGAACCCAGCGCCACGCTTCTTTTCGATATCGTGGAAGACCCGGGGCAACAATCGCCACTGAACGATCCGGAACTCGAGGTGCATCTGTCGAAGTTGCTCCGCGAAGAAATGCTGCGCAACGATGCACCGCCCGAAGCCTTTGGCCGTCTCTGCCTGTCCTTGCAGGAGGCCTGACATGGCACGCGTAAGAGTCAAAAACCTTCGTAAAGCCTTCGGCGATGTCGAGGTTCTTCACGGCTTCGATATCGACATTGCGGATGGCGAATTCATCGCAGTTCTCGGCGAAAGCGGCTGCGGCAAGTCCACTTTCCTGCGAATCGTCGCCGGGCTCGAGGACGCCACAGCGGGCGAGATCGAGATCGACGGCCGTGTGGTGACGCATCTGACGCCAAAGGAGCGGGATATCGCGATGGTGTTTCAGACATACGCACTCTATCCGCACATGACGGTGCGCGAGAATATCGAGTTCCCACTCGAAGTGCTCGGCTTGTCCCGCGATGAACGCAAGCAACGCTCTGACGATGCTGCAGGCCTTTTAAATCTGGTGCCGTATCTTGATCGCAAGCCACGCGATCTTTCCGGTGGCCAGCGCCAGCGCGTCTCCATGGCACGTGCCATCGTGCGCGAACCCAAGGTTTTTCTGTTCGACGAGCCGCTTTCCAATCTCGATGCCAAACTGCGCGTGCAGATGCGGGGCGAGATCAGGAGTTTGCAACAACGTCTCGGTGTGACGGCAATCTATGTCACCCACGACCAGATCGAGGCCCTCACGATGGCTGATCGGGTCATGCTTCTCAACCAAGGACGGATCGAACAATTCGCTCCGCCGCTCGAACTATATGATCGGCCTGCCAGTGTGTTTGGCGCCGCCTTTATTGGAAGCCCGCCGATGAACCTTCTGGGCACGGAAATGGTGTCCGAGGGGACAATCGCTGCTTTGGGCACTGAAATTGCCGTCCCCGCGCGCGTCACGCGCCCGGTGATCCTGGGATTTCGTCCTGAGCACGTCGAGGTTATGCACGACAGGAAAGGGCAGTTCTTCGCAACCGTTGAAAGCGTCGAGAATACCGGTGAGCGCCTGATCATTTCCGCACAGGTTGCAGGAAACCTGCTGAACGTGAGCATGTCGGATCGGCGCAACTTCAAGCCCGGCGATGTCGTCACCTTGTCTGTCGCGGATGAGCGGCTGCATTTTTTCGACCGCGAAACGGGTTTGCGCGTGTGAGGCTGTGAATTCTTGCCCAACTTGGACCCTGTTAGAAAATTGAGTTTATCATGCGACTTAGCACCATAAATTGACATTTTGTAAGAACGAAAATTGAATTGGTCGAACCCCTTGCAAGCGCCGAAAATTTAGCGGAATCAGCAGGATGATGTTCCGCAGCCATGTGTTACGGTTCGGTGCAATTTCACAGCCAGAATTTTCTCATGCCCGGTTGACAGAGACCGAGTGAAGACTTTCGGGCGCCGCAGCGCGCGCTGGCTTGCCTGCTTTCAGTGCGGGTTGTGGGCTCGGATCAAGGGGCGCTTACGCGCATGCGCCGGAGTTCCATTTTGCCGACGGTCGCGCCGCCTCACGGGCGGGGAATTTAGCCAAGGAACGCCGGGGGTTGCTATGCGAGTTCGGCGCCGGATGCTATTCTGGAGACCCGATAGCGGAGCGCAAAATCATGACGGACGGTGAACTCACGGTACTTGTCGGCACCACCAAAGGGGCGTTTCTGGTATCGGGTGGCGGTGCACGTGGCAACTGGGCGGTCTCGGGGCCGTTCTGCGACGGCTGGCCGATCAACCATGTCATAGGCGATCCCGCCAGTGGCACGCTTTGGGCAGGCGGCGGCGGCGATTGGCATGGCGCTGGCGTTTGGCGCTCGACAGATGGCGGCAAGTCTTGGGACGTCACGCGGTTGACCAAGGGGACCATGGACGACTGGGCCGCGAAGGATGCCGATTTCGCCGCGATGATCGGCTGGAAGAACGAGCCGCTGCCGTTCGACGACGAGTTCTCGCAGGTCTGGTCCCTGGGGCTGGTGGATGGCACGCTTTACGCTGGCACCAAACCGGCGAGCCTGCTGGCCAGCCGCGACGGTGGCAAGACCTTTAACCGGGTCGAAGGGTTGAGCAATCATCCCTCATCCGACAGCTGGAACCCCGGCGCCGCTGGTCTGGTGCTGCATACCATCGTGGCCGATCCGCGCGATCCGCAGAAGCTCTGGGTCGGGATCTCGGCGGCGGGGGTATTCGCAACCGAGGACGGCGGGGCGACCTGGGAACGGCGCAACCGTCTGTCGAATGCCGAGGCATGCACTGAACACAGCCACCCTGCGGCGCCGCGTGACGGCGAGATCGGGCACTGCGTCCACAACATGATGCGAGCGCCGGGGGTCGAGGATGTGCTCTATCAGCAGAACCACCACGGCGTCTGGCGCTCGGCCGACGGCGGGCGGAGCTGGGACGACATCACGGCGGGATTGCCCTCGACCTTCGGGTTTCCGATCCGGGTCCATCCGCGCGATCCAGACCGTATCTGGACAATTCCGCTGAACGGCGACAGCGTCGGGCGGTTTCCGCCGGATGCGGCGGCGGCTGTCTGGCGATCCTGTGATGGCGGGGAAGCTGGCAGGCGATGCGCGAGGGGTTGCCGCAGTCAGGCTGCTTCTTCACCGTGTTGCGCCAGGCGATGGCGGGCGATGCGCGCGACCCGGCTGGGGTCTATTTCGGCACCAACAGCGGTTCGGTTTTTGCCAGCCTCGACGAGGGCGAAACCTGGATCGAGGTCGCGCGGCACCTGCCGACCATCCTGGCGGTGGAGGTTATCGATTGCTGAGGTGCGGATCGGCCGCTGACACCGGGCATCGCATGACCGGGTCCGGCATGGCCACCGACCTGGAGACATGCATACCACCGCAGACCGACAACGCTTGTTATCGTACAGCGGTGGATGGAGCAGGGAGCGAGAGCCGGGCAAGGGGAAGATGGGCAGGCGCGACGGTTGGAGGCGGGCAGGGCTAGCGGCTTGGGCTGGCGTTGGATCACCCTCGGTGGCAAACACCGCGGCGCTCGATCAAAGGGACAATATCGTAAAGGCGCATTTGGGCGCTGTCAGACGAATGCGAACCAGTCTCTGCAAGGACAGACCGCTGTCCTTCATGCCGCGCCGAATTGGCGCCACTCCGCAAGAGCGACGGCGCGGTTCAGTTTGAAGTGGGCTCGGAAGGAGAGGCTGAGTTCCTGATTGAAGTGATTGGAGACTGAGGCGTGAACCGATGCGAACATTCTGCAATGTCCGGACCCGCCGGAAGCGCAGCATCGCTCGTTCCCCACTTCGAAACGGCTGGTGCGAATTCTCCGCGCCCTTTACCTGGGAAGCCGGAAAGATAAAATAAAATCAACGCAAAATGCGTCCCGCGCTCATAAGACCATCGCCTATACAGGCGACACGGAATGGGTTGATGCTCTCATAGATATTGGGCGCAACGCTGATTTGCTGATCGCCGAGGCGTATTCTTTCGAAAAGAAGGTGCCGCTTCATCTCGATCTGGCGACGCTTGAGGGCAAGCTCCCGCTGATCGCACCGAAACGATTGATCCCTACGCATATGAACGATGATATGCTCTCTCGCCTGAACAAACTGTCGTTCGAAACAGCCGAGGACGGCAAGATTGTCGATCTTTGATTGGCAACGAATGCTTATAGCATGATGTTCTCATTCACGAGCGCTAAAATTTAACCCAAGGCAGTCGTTCGGGATGGCATTTATCTATTTATAGAGCGCTAATTTCGCTCCGAGAAGGACGAAGGTTTCTGCGAAACAACATTTGATCCATTGCATCACGGAAGGGCGCTGGATCACATAGTCGTGCGCGGAGGCCGCGAACGCCCAGTAGCAAACGAAAATGAGAAAGGTAATCATCATAAAGGTAACCGCAAGACCAATTAGCGCTGCTGTTGCATTGGGAACGTTGGGAGAAATGAACTGAGGCAGAAATGCCAGAAAGAACAGCGACAGCTTGGGGTTGAGGACGTTTAGCAGCGCACCGGTAATTGCAATTCGTGTGAGGCCTGCTTTATCCCTATTTCCAGATACCTCCATGGCCCCATTGTACTTCAGTATTTTCCAGGACATGTAGAACAGATAAATCACGCCTAGATATTTTGTCAGTTGGAAAGCCAATGCGCTTGTATGCAACAAGGTAGCCAGTCCGAGAATGCTCGCGATGGCCTCAGGAATAATTCCGAAAGTACAGCCAAACTCTGCCGCAACGCTTGCTTTGAAGCCGCGTCCCAAGCCAATAGAAAGAGTGTGGAGGACTCCTGTTCCCGGCAGAAGCACCACGATCAGCGACGTAAACAGAAATTCAAATGACATCCGGTTCCTCTCACTAAAATCTGCTTCGTCGCAATCATTCCAATCGTCAATGACCGTTTCATCCGATTGCTATCGTCTAGGTGAGGAAGAACGCTCGCCTATAGGGCTTATGTGGAAATTCATAAACGACGAACGAATCGGTGCCTCCCAAAGGTACGAGCGCACGCAAAGCCGGATCACCGACTGGTCAAACAAGGGGCCCTTGAACATTTAATCCTCCAAATCGTCGACAGGTATCACCGTGGGATCGGAAACTAACACGTTGTCGCGTCTTCTCCTTCAGACGTGCTCGGCCATATGCGACTGAACAACTTATACCAAGGGTCATGACGTTTGACCGACATGAGCCCAACTACGCATTCCGATTGAAGTGATGGACTTCGGCTGGGCGAGGAGTTTTGCCAAGCCTCGCACGCTGCATCGATGATGTCTTCATAGGTGTCGAAGACGCGATTGGAGAGCCAGTTAGCGCGCAGATATTGCCAGATGTTTTCGACCGGGTTCAATTCCGGTGCGCGCGAGGGCAGGAAGATCGGCGTGATATTCCTGGGCACGTTGAGCTTTGCTGTGGTGTGCCATCCGGCGCGATCCATGAGCAGCACCGCATGCGCACCTCTGGCGACGTGACGGCTGATCTCATCGATGTGCAACTGCATGGCGTCGGTGTCGGCAAACGGGAGGGCAAGGGCAGCGCCCTTGCCCCGTGCCGGGCAGATGGCGCCGAATAAATAGGCGTTCTTGTAGCGCTGGTCGGCGGGCTGGCGCGGCCTGGTGCCGCGTCTTGCCCATTGCCTAACGATGCCGTTTTTCTGGCCGATGCGGGCTTCGTCTTGCCACCAGATTTCGACGGGTTTGCCTTTGGGCAAGTCGGCCAGGTGCGCCTTCAGCGTGCGCGGGAAATTTTTATAAGCCTCGATGATCTCGGCATCCTGTGCGGGATGACGTGGTCGAGCACTCATGTGGGAGAAGCCGAGTTCCTTCAAGAGCTTGCCGACATAGCGTTCGTGATAATCGACGCCGAAACGCCCCTTGATGACTTTCTGCAGGTCGATCCGACGCCAACGCACCACGCCGTCAATGGCACGGTCCGGGCCCTTCTCCACGAGAGCCGCCAGTTCCACCTTCTGCTCGGGCGACAGCCGCGATGACGGCCCCGGCGACCAGCGGTTGAGAAGTCCATCGGGCCCCGCTGTGTTGAACCGATGCACCCAGTCGCGCAGCGTCTGGCGGTCCATGCCTCCGACCCGCGCCGCATCGGATCGGCTCATCCCCTCAAGCAAAGCCGCAAGCGACAGAAGTCGCCGGCTTTGATTGGTGTTCTTCGAACTCTTCGCAAGCTGCCGAAGCTCAGCCGCAGAGTAGTCCGTTCGTATCGTTACCGCCGATCCCATCGCCAAATCTCCTTCGACAACATGGAATCATGGTTCCGCGACCCTCCAAAATCACGAAAGAGTCAGCACCCAAAACCGTTGGTATTAGTGCCGTGGATGGTGGGATATGCCTTGCACAGCGGGGTACCCACCGCGGTCAAGGGAAAAGAAGGTTCAGACGGGTTTGCGGCTGTCGCGGCCGACGCCGACCAGAACGAGCATGGTGACGAGGAGAAAATACATCCAGGCATCGCGCCATGTGGTCGGGAAGTAGCCGGCCCAAAGCGCTTCGGCTATGCCGAATACGGTAGCGCCAATGGCCGCACGCGACGGTGACAGAAAGCCTCCAACCGCCGTCACAAAAAGGATTTTGAGGCCGTAAGTCAAACCATCGCCAAAACCGATATTGCCATAGTAAAGCCCGGCCATAACGCCGGCGAGCGCCGCGCACAGACCACCACCCAGCATCGCGCCGTAAAATATGGCGCGCGGATCGACGCCGCACAGCGCCGTCGCGAAAGGGTCATCCGAAACGGCGCGCCACTTCCTGCCAAAGCCCGATTTCGCCAAACCCCATCCGGCCAGTGCCACCGTCGCGGTCACGACGGCGCAATCGACAAGCTGGATAATTGTCAGTGTGACCTTGAAGGTTTCGTCTGTCGCGAACACGACAGGCTGCGCCAACATTGGTGGAAGCCACAATTCATGCGCGTCGGCGGCAATGCGTGCGAGTTCCATGAGCACGAGCAATATACCGAGCGTTGTTGCAACGATCGTTTTGGGCGACCGCTCGGCCAACGGTTCGAAAACCCGCCGCGTCAGGATGTGGCTAATCACCGCCGCATAGGCGAAAGCGGCGGCGATGCCGAGCGCTATTGCGGCCGATAGTGTCAACCACAGCACGTCGTATCCATAGACGGCAGCAAGGATCATCGTCTGCCCGCAAAAGGCGAACACCGCGCCATAAGCCAGGTTGATGCGGCGTAAAACCCCGTTGGTCAGCGCATATCCGAAGGCGAGCAGGGCATAGAAGGCGCCAGTGTGCAGCCCGTTCAGAACCTGCTGGAGGAAATATAGCATAGGCCATCCGCCGCGAAAGGGATCGGGCTGCGAACCCAAGAGATCGCATAGGCTGCATGCTACAATCTAACTTGTCAAACGTCATTTACTAGTTAGAATGTAATAATGACAGTTTCGTGGATCCCCCATCGCTTTGTCGGCGGCTTGCTTGCTCTGGACGCTGCAAACACGGTGGTGTTGCGCGTCGATCCGCGAAAGACTTTCGATCGCTTCGAGGATCCGGCCGAGATCGCCTGTTTTGCCGAGGCGGCGAGCATCTTTCGGGCGGCCGAACTTGGTGGTCGGCGGCTGCAAGCTTCTGACCCGCAGAGAATCGCGCCGCTGGTATTGGCGATCCGTGAGGCGACCGACAGGGTTTTCGAAGCGCTGTCTTGGACGCGGCGCTTGATACCGGTGCCTTACCGGATCTCTTGACCACCTGCGCTGCCGGTCTATCTGGCGGTTCAATTCGGATCGGCTCGGCCGGAAGGCCCTTTGGCAATCCGGCCACGCCCATCGCGTTCGAAGCCGCCTTGGCTGTGTCGGCTTTGTCGCTGCTGCGGCCGGACGCGGTCGAGCGGCTGAAGATATGCCCAAATTGCGGTTGGCTGTTCATCGACAGAAGCCGCAATTCCAGTCGCCTGTGGTGCGACATGACGGTTTGCGGCAACCGGCGCAAGGCAAGCCGTCACTATCGCCGCCGGGTGGCGGCAAGGGAGGTCGACAATGCTTAGGAAGTTGATGCAACCGACTGTGCTGGCTCTGGTGTTAACGACGGCGTCCGCACTCGGAGCCTGCCGGGACACCGGCAAAGATGTCCTGTTCGAGATTTCTGGCCGACTGGTCGTATTCAATTACCGGGAAGCCATGCTCACCTATCTCGTGACGCTCAAGCCGATGAAGCCGATCGGGCGTGGACAATCGATCGTGACGACAATGGACAATCCAGCCGGCGGTGCACCCTTGGTCTTCACCCAGAAACTGTTTCCCGGTCACGCTAAGGTGACGATCGAGAGCCCACCTCTGGAATGCGTCGTCAAGGATCACCCCTATGAAGTGTCGATGCGGGTCGAAGACCAAGACGGCAACCTCCTCCAAGCTCTCGTGACGACTATGGTTTCGGCACAGGACGAGGCTATGCTACCTGACCGTAAGCTTGTCGTCGGGCCAGGTTACGATCCCAATCCCGAACTCAAGGACCACCCGAACGGCAAGCTCCCCGGCGGGCGCGGCGTCCCATGTCCGGCTGCGAGTTGAGCGCGGGCCATGGGCCCGCTTGAGGGCGATTTCGTTTGACGCGTCCGGCAAGGAAGAGGGAAAACGCGGCGTCAAATCTCGACGCTGGCCGATGTCCGTCGCCGGCAAGGTCGTCCGGTTCATCCAGCAGGAACCGAAGAATGGACGCGGCATCAGCTGGATGATGTTCCACAACCAAGGGTTCTGGGTCGGCGCAATTTCACAGAAGAACGCCCAATAGATCAGCTTAAACATGGTGAAGACGGATATGTTTTCGCTCGCCATTGAATATTCTCTGGTCAACTTGCGTGGTTTTGTCAGTTCGCCATATGAGCGAATGTAAAAATTTGATTGTTCAGTTTACAATATCCCTTGCTTGTTAAAAAGCAGATTGCTGCCCTGCGCCTTTGCCAGTATCATAGTTCTGAAATATGGAGCTGGGGGGCTCAATGCGTTCGAACCAGATTGTTAAGGCCGCTACAACGGTCTTTTTCGCATTTTCTCTTGCGTCTTGCACAACTTCACAAGCGAGCCTGAATAAAAACCCAAAAGCAGTCAGTACTTCGGCGCTATGTAGGTCACTCGCCTCCACTAATGATTCAGCGTTTCAGCAGGATCTCTTTGCTGAGCTTTCTAGTAGATCAGTTAGCGTGGCTCAGTGCGCTGACATGATAAGAAAACAGAATCAGGCTATCGCTGCTGGTGTCGCCATCGCAGCAGTGGGCGCAGCTGTTGCCGTTTGTTCAAACAACAACTGCGGCGGAGGCGGGTACAATCCGAGCTACTACCAGGGAGCTGATTGGGATGCATTTTATAATGCGTACGGTCAGATCGTTTGGGCATGTCGGGAAATCGCAACAGGGCAGTTTACCTATGCTAACAATTGCTATGGAAAAACGCGGACCGATTGGCGATGGCCTAGTAAATCGCGCTTCTGAGCGAATGAGCTACTCGATTAGGTCACCGACTCATATGTTCTCAACCAGATACGGATTGAAGCGAGTTGGACGGATGCGAGGAAGCTGTCGTAGTGCGTGGTCCCGGCACGGAAGTGTTTGAGTGTAAAATGCGCCGAACTTGAACCATTCGCGCAAAGTATTCTATCATGCTGATTTTACACCACAATTTGGCGTTTTCACATGGGCGTAATTTGCTTGGGCCGTGACCCTGTGCCTACACGCTCAAAGCGTTACGGAATCAGTGGGTTGATGTTCCCAAACCTAGGGATCCGGTTCGGTGAAATTTCACAGATCGACCTCTTCCGGCGTCGTCAGGATCGTCGGCATTGCTTTTTCATGAAAAGGCTTGACGATCTCCTTGGGTGTCGCCGTCAAGAAGCCGAAAAGCTCATATTCCTGCTCGCCGTCACGTACTTTTCGCACGCCCTTCCAGGGCGTAAAAAACCCGGCAAAAAGACATCAAGGGGCGATCCTCGTTCTGGGCGAACCAGGCATTGGGAACGCGGCCACCCTCGGCCTTGCTGGCAGGGTCTGGTTCGGCGAATGACGTGAATGGCACAACACAATGGCTCGTCGGTCCAAGCCAGCGCCGCCAGTGCGGTGATCCTACATTGCGGTTATTGGTGGCTCTGACTCACATTTGCTGCTGTTGCGGGCGACGCTTTTGCTGATTCACCGGAGGATCAGTTTATGCAACATCGATTTCAGCGCACGAGCCTCGCGCCGTCCGGCTTTGTAGTAGATGAAGTGAGGTTTGTCGCAGACAGCGTTCAAATTCAGCTACGATCGCGCCACCTCTCAGGAGCGTGTCCGGGCTGTGGACGGCCAAGCCGGAGAGTTCAAAGTAGATATGTGCGCCGGCCCGCTGACCTGCCCCTCAGCGGCCGGCGAGTAGAGTTGGTGATTGTGGCGCGTCGGTTTTGGTGCGATGCCGTTCTGTGCGGCCGGCGTATCTTCTGCGAACGGTTCGATAACGGCGTATTGGCTCGCTATGGCCGCCGTACTCAGCGGCTTGAGACGATCGTCCACCACCTCGGTTTGGCGCTCGGCGGCAGACCGGCCGCGGCATTTGCCAATCGCCTCATGATGCCGGTGAGCAACGACACACTGCTGCGGGTGGTTCGTCGCCGTATTGCTGATCAAAACGATGAGCTCACCGTCATAGGCATTGATGATTTTGCCTTCAGGCGCGGCCAAACCTATGGAACGATCGTTTGCGATCTGCAACGGCGAAGGCCTGTCACCCTGTTGCCGGATCGTGCGTTGGATACTTCTCGGATATGGCTTTCCGAGCATCAGTCGATATCGATTGTCGCTCGCGATCGAGGCGGCGGCTATGGTAAGGCCATCGCAAAGGCGTTGCCCGATGCTGAGCAGGTTGCCGACCGCTGGCACCTGATGGAAAATTCCAGCCGAGCGTTTCTCGATGCCGTCGGCAAGTCGATGCGACAGATCAGGCAGGCGGTCGGCAGCAACATCGTTGATCCCAAGCTTCTGACTTACGCGGAAAAGCTGCAGTACGAGGGATATCTGCGCCGCCAGGAGACGAATGAAGCGATCCGGGAACTGTCGAAGAATGGAACGTCAATTCGCCAGATTGTTCGGCAAACCGGCCATAGCCGCAAGATTGTCCGCGACGTGTTAAGGGGCCAGCGCCTTGATGTCTTCAGAACACGGCCTAGTTCACTGGATAGCTGGCTGCCGTGGCTCAACGACCGCTGGGACGAAGGCGTGCGGAACGCCTTGGCGCTCTGGCGGGAGATGAAAGCAAAGGGCTTTCCGGGACAGAGCGGGGTCGTCTCGCAATGGGCTCAGCGGCGACGCCTTGCGGAGAAGGCCAACCAGAGTGGGCTTGCGCGAACGCCATCAGCGCGGGTGATCGCCCGGCTGATGACAACCGCACGCGATGACTTGGCGAAACCTGAGGCGATCCTGGTGGCGGCGATCGAAGTGCACGTTCCGGAACTGGTAGCCGCCCGCACTGCCATTGGCGACTTCCAATCCATGATCCGCTCGAAGACAGCTCGAAAGCTCGATGGATGGCTTGTAGCAGCTAAGAACAGCCTTGTGGGATCGTTTGCCAGCGGTGTCGAAAAAGACATTGCCGCCGTCCGCAATGCCATCATCTCTCCTTGGTCGAACGGGCAAACTGAAGGTCAGATAACGCGACTGAAACTCATCAAAAGACAGATGTACGGGCGTGCAAAACTCGATCTCCTCCAGGCGCGATTGATCGGCGCAATGTAATATCTGAAGATCAGCAAATGTGCGTCAGAGCCTATTGGTGACCCCGCGATCGGCCTTGCCTGTGACGAAAGCCGGAGGCGTCGGCATGCCCAAGTGGCGCTGATAATCTCGCGTTTGCCGTCAGCGCCACATCCCGCGCATGCGCGCCCCGACGTCGAGACGCATATGCCGCGGTACGGCATTGCTGGTTTGTCCCGGTGCCACTACCGGAAAAGCCCTGCTTTCAAAAAACTGCAGCAACATAGCGGGAATGAACCGTGTTCGCGCGGCATAGACATGCCGGTCGCCGGTTGAAGACTGCCCATGGGTGAAAAAACGCTGCGGAACGACAAGGTTCAGACTGTCCTTTGCGCGCGTCATAGCCACGTAAAGTAGCCGCCTTTCTTCCTCGATCTCGTCGGTCGTGCCAACGCCGAGATCGGAGGGGATGCAGCCGTCGACCGTGTTGAGGACGAAGACCGAGCGCCATTCCTGCCCCTTGGCGGAGTGGATGGTGGAGAGAATTAGATAGTCCTCATCGAGGAGCGGAACACCCGCTTGGCCGGAGGTGGCATCCGGCGGATCGAGTGTTATCTCGGTGAGGAAGCGTTCCCGCGACGGATAGCCGGCGGCAATGTCTTCGAGCTGCAGAAGGTCGGCGCGGCGCATCTCGAAATCCTGGTGTATCCGCTCCAGATGCGGTTCATACCATGCCCGGATCCGGCCGATTTCAGCGGGCCAACCCATTTTAGTAGTTCGAAGTTCTGTGATCAACGATACGAGACCTGGCCAGTCCGCCGATGCACGAGGCGGGGCGGAGAGGGCGGCCAGTGTCTCGACAGGATCGGCAGTTTCCGCAATCGCATCGAGGGTCGTTTGCGCCGAGGCTGGCCCGACACCGGGCAAGAGCTGCATCAGCCGAAATCCGGCCACTCGGTCGCGCATGTTCTGCGAGAAACGCAGGACCGCCAGCATGTCCTTCACATGCGCGGAATCGAGAAACTTCAGGCCACCGAACTTTACGAACGGAATATTGCGCCGGGTTAGCTCCACTTCCAGCGGGCCGCTGTGGTGGCTCGCCCGGAACAAGACGGCCTGGTCTTTCAACCTCATTCCGCCTTCCCGATTTTCGAGGACCTCGTCCGCGACAAAGCGTGCCTGGTCGCCTTCATCGCGGACTGTCACCAGTCTCGGTTTCTCGTTAGAGGTGCGGTCCGTCCATAGATCCTTGGTGTAGCGCTCACTGGCGAGTCCGATTACGCCATTCGCTGCAGCCAGAATAGGCTGCGTTGATCGGTAATTGCGATCGAGCGTGATTACGTCGGCCTTCGGCGAGAATTCATTCGGGAAGTCGAGGATGTTGCGAACAGTGGCGGCGCGGAACGAGTAAACCGCCTGTGCATCGTCGCCGACGACAGTCAAACCGCGACCGCCGAGTTTGAGCGCCATCAGGATCGAGGACTGCAACCGGTTTGTATCCTGATATTCATCGACCAGAACATGGTCCCAGCGTCCGCCGATCTCGTCAGCAAGCACAGCATCGCCCATTGTTTGCGCCCAGTACAAAAGCAGATCGTCATAGTCGAGGACGTTCTGGATCTGCTTGGCTTCGACATAGGCAGCAAACAGTTCTTGGAGTTCCTTTTGCCATGACACTACCCAAGGGAAATTTGCCCTGAGAATATCCTCAAGTGGAGCCTCAGCATTGACGGTGCGTGAATAGATCGAAACGCAGGTACCCTTGGCGGGAAATCGGGTTTCCGTCTTCGAGAACCCGAGATCGTGCCGGGCAAGATTCATCAGATCGGCCGAGTCCTCGCGGTCATGGATCGTGAACTGTGGATCGAGGCCGAGCTCGATTGCGTATTCTCGCAACAGGCGCGCGCCGATCCCGTGAAACGTGCCCGACCAAGCAAGGCCATCGACCATGATTCCAGCCTTGTCACCCAAGGCGTGCGCACAAATTCGCTCGACCCGTTTCCCCATTTCGGCAGCCGCGCGCCGTGAAAACGTCATCAGCAGGATGCGACGCGGATCGGCTCCGGAAATGACGAGCTGGGCGACACGATGTGCAAGCGTATTTGTTTTGCCCGACCCCGCGCCTGCGATAATCAGCAAGGGACCGCCGACTGCGCCGTCGGATAGGCCTATGCCATGCACGACTGCGGCGCGCTGATTGTCGTTCAATTTTTCCAGATGTGATGCGTTCATCCCGTTCCACCTCAACCCCTTGGAATCAACGGTGCACGTCCCACGGCACCGGCGTTTTCTGCCGGTCCAGGTAGCCAAAGCCCACCAAAGAGTCCGATTGACTCAAAACCGGAAAGAGAACAAATAAAGAACATATCGGAGAAATTTGTCCTTGCAAAGCCCTGAAGGAGACGTTTTCGCGCCATGGCAAGCCATTTGGTCAGTCCCGTTGTTGCCGAACTTCGAGAGCGTATCGTACATCTCGAAGGTCCGGAGGGACGTGCGCGCTCGGTTCTGCCCTTCGGACTGACTGACATCGACCGAAGGCTTCCGGGAGGAGGGTTGGGGTTGGGCTGTCTGCATGAGGTGGCGGGCGGTGGCAATGGCGCCGTGGACGGGGCCGCGGCCGCGCTGTTCGTGGCCGGGATTGCGGCACGCACGAAAGGCAAGGTGCTTTGGATCGTCACCCGACCCGATCTTTTCGCGCCAGCGATCGCTCAGGCTGGACTTGCTCCCGACCGGGTCATCCATGTCGAGGCCGGTGACGAACAGGCGCTTCTGGCTTGTTTCGAGGAAGGATTGCGTCATGGCGGGCTCGGTACTGTTGTCGCGGAAACCGCCAGGCTGTCGATGACTGCCTCACGGCGTCTGCAATTGGCGGCGGAGAGTTCCAACACCATTGGCCTGGCGCTTCGCCGATGGCGCCGACAGACGGAGGCAGGTGATTTCGGACAGCCTACCGCCAGCGTCACCCGTTGGCGGGTTTCCATGCTGCCCTCGATACCTTTGCCGGTTCCAGGGCTTGGCCGGGCTCGCTGGCTGGTCGAACTCATCCGATGCCGTGCCGGAGAAAGTGCGGATTTTGAAGTGGAGGCTTGCGATGACAAGGGTCTTATCGCTCTACTTTCCGAGGTGGCCGACAGATCTCCTCAGAAGGAAATCGGGCGACGCATCACCTCCGGCTGATGCGCCGCTCGTCATGGTGGGGAGAACTGGCCGCCGCCGTCTGATCACCGCGCTTGATGTCAATGCCGAAAGGCTCGGCGTTCGGATCGGTATGGCCGCAACCAAGGCGCAGGCTCTGATTCCCGGTCTGGTGATCGCCGATTCCGATCCCACCACCGAAACCGAGGGTTTGACGAAGCTGGCGCTATGGGCGCTGCAGCGGATTTCCCCGTGGTGATGGCCGATCCGCCGGACGGGTTGGTGATCGATACAACAGGTGCGGATCATTTGCATGGTGGGGAAGCGGCCTTGCTGGCGGACATGATCAAGCGCTTTGCCGCCTCGGGCCTAGAAGCGTGGGCGGCGGTCGCCGACACGTGGGGCGCAGCGCATGCGGCGGCGCGGTTTCTGGCCCGGCCGGCGGTCATCATTCCGCCCGGTGAGGGCGAAGCGACGCTTGAAGCCTTGCCGATTCAGGCCCTCCGGCTCGATGCGGAAACCGTATCCGGTTTGCACATTCTCGGTTTCGAGGTGATCGGTGAGCTACTGGCCCAGCCGCGTGCGCCAATTGCTCTGCGTTTCGGCCCAGAAATCGCCCGCCGGCTGGACCAGGTGTTTGGCCGGATCGCCGAGCCTGTCGACCCAGTACGCTCGCCCGAGCTGGTCGAAGTCCGCCGCGCTTTCGCCGAACCGATCGGTGCGTCAGAATCCATCGCCCGCAATATCGCCAAGCTCGCGGACGCGCTGTGCGTCGAACTCCAAAAACAAGGCCTTGGCGCGCGGCGGCTGGATCTGCTGTTTCACAGGGTAGATAATAGTATGCAGTATATCCGGATCGGCACCGGTCAGCCGCTGCGTGATCCCAGGCAGCTAGTGCGGCTGTTCCGCGACAGACAAGAAATCGTCGATCCGGGTTTTGGCATCGAGATCATGGTGATGGTCGCCATCCGGACCGAACCGCTGAGCGAGCGGCTGACAATATCGTCACTGGTCGAAGAGCTGGAACCGGATGTGGCCGACCTGATCGATGTACTGGCCAACCGCGTCGGCGAAAGCAAGCTGTGCCGCTTCACGCCTGTTCAAAGCGATGTGCCCGAGCGCTCGGTGGCACGTGTGCCACCTTTGGCGCCGGACACCGGCCTGACTTGGGATGGTGACTGGCCGCGGCCGTCACGGCTTCTGCCAAGACCCGAACCGGTCGAGACCATGGCGCTTCTTCCTGACCATCCGCCGGTCTGGTTCACCTGGCGCGGCGTGCGCCGACGTGTGCGCCGTGCTGACGGTCCGGAGCGGGTCCGAGGCGAATGGTGGAAACGGGATGCGGAGCGGACGGCGGTCCGGGACTATTTCCGTGTCGAGGACGAGTTCGGCGAGCGCTATTGGCTCTTCCGCTCCGGCGACGGCGAACACGAAGACAGCGGTTCGCAATGCTGGTTCCTGCACGGGATCTTCGGATGACGGGGCCGCGCTATGCCGAATTGCAGGTGACCTCGCATTTCTCGTTTTTGCGAGGCGCCAGCAGTTGCGACGAGCTGTTCGCGAGAGCCGCCGAACTCGGGATCGAGGCGCTCGGTGTCGTTGACCGCAATTCGCTGGCCGGAGTCGTGCGCGCGCTCGTATCTTCGAGGCAGTCCGGAGTCCGGCTGGTCGTTGCCTGTCGCCTCGACCTTGCCGACGGCCTGCCGGTCTTGGTCTACCCCACCGACCGGGCCGCCTATGCCCGGCTTTGCCGTTTGCTGTCACTCGGCAAGAAACGAGCGGGCAAAGGCAAATGCCGTTTGGAATGGGCCGATCTGGTTGCCTACGGGGAGGGGCTGATTGCCATACTCGTGCCTGATCGGCCGGATGAAATATGCAGTCTTCATCTCCGGCGTCTACGCGAGGAGTTTGGCGACCGCTCATATCTGGCGCTGACACTGCGCCGGCGGCCCAACGATCAGCTCCGCCTCTGGCAATTATCGAACCTGGCCGCTGTCGCACATGTTTCGACCGTCGTCACCAACGATGTGCTCTTTCATGAGGGGAGCCGGCAGATGATGCAGGATGTCGTCACCGCCATCCGGCATAATGTGACTATCGATGAGCTCGGCCATCGCCGAGAGCGGTTCGCAGACCGCTATCTGAAGTCACCCGAAGAAATGCACCGTCTGTTCGACAGGTATCCGGAAGCTCTTGCTCGGACGTTCGAGATATCCGACCGCTGCAGTTTTTCGCTGGAGGAGCTAGCCTATCAATATCCGGAGGAAAAGCTCTATCCTGATCTCACGCCGCAACAGGCGCTCGAAAAGCTGACCTGGGATGGTGCGGTCGAGCGCTATCCTGAAGGGTTGCCCGACAAGGTGCGGGCCAACCTCAATCATGAGCTGGCGCTAATCAAGAAGCTCGAATATGCGCCCTATTTTTTGACCGTGAATGCCATCGTGCGCTTCGCCCGCTCGAAGGACATTCTCTGCCAGGGTAGAGGATCTGCCGCCAACAGCGCGGTCTGCTACGTCCTCGGCATCACATCGGTCGATCCTGATCGTAATGATCTCCTCTTCGAGCGCTTCGTTTCCGAAGAACGATGCGAACCGCCGGACATCGATGTCGATTTCGAGCATGAACGGCGCGAGGAGGTCATCCAATGGGTCTATCAAACCTATGGCCGCGAACGCGCCGCTCTTTGCTCCACAGTCATTCGTTACCGCGCCAAGGGAGCGTTGCGCGATGTCGGCAAGGCGCTCGGTTTGACCGAAGACTTCACCAAGACGCTTTCATCGCAGGTGTGGGGGTGGTCGGAAGGCGTCGAGCAGAAACATGCCGAAGTCCTCAACCTTAATATGGGCGACCGGCGGCTGCGGCTGACCCTGGAACTCGCCCATCAGCTTGTTGGCACGCCACGTCATCTTTCCCAACATCCGGGCGGATTCGTTCTCACCCGTGACCGGCTGGACGAGCTGGTCCCCATTGAACCAGCCGCCATGGAAGACCGGCAGGTTATCGAGTGGGACAAGGACGATATTGATGTACTCAAATTTATGAAGGTCGATGTGCTGGCGCTTGGTATGCTCTCCTGCATGCGCCGCGCCTTTGATCTTCTGGCCGCGCACAAGGACATCCGCCTCGATCTCGCGACCATCCCGGCCGAGGATCCGCGCACCTATGCTATGATCCGCAAGGCCGACACGCTCGGCACGTTTCAGATCGAAAGCCGGGCCCAGATGGCGATGCTGCCGCGCATCAAGCCACGGACTTTTTATGATCTCGTCATCGAAGTCGCCATCGTCCGGCCCGGTCCGATCCAGGGCGATATGGTGCATCCCTATCTGCGCCGGCGGGAAGGCAAAGAGGAAGTGATCTTTCCAAAACCCGAGTTGGAGGCCGTTCTCGGCAAGACTTTGGGTGTGCCGCTGTTTCAGGAGCAGGCGATGCGTGTCGCTATCGAATGTGCGGGCTTCACGGCTGGAGAGGCCGACCAGCTCCGCCGTGCCATGGCCACCTTTAAACATACTGGAGGTGTCTCGAAATTCGGCAAGAAGTTGATCCAGGGCATGGTCGCCAACGGATATAACCGCGACTTTGCCGTGCGTACTTTCAAGCAGCTCGAAGGTTTTGGATCTTATGGCTTTCCTGAAAGCCACGCCGCGTCGTTCGCGCTGATCGCCTATGCCTCTTCCTGGATGAAATGCTGGCACCCGGATGCGTTTTGCTGCGGGCTTTTGAACGCCCAGCCGATGGGCTTTTACGCGCCGGCGCAGCTCGTCCGTGATGCCCGTGATCATGGCGTCGAGGTCCGTCCCGTCTGTATCAATGACAGCCGTTGGGATTGCACGCTGGAGCCGATCGAGGGCGACGACGGCCGCTTTGCCGTTCGTCTGGGACTGCGTTTGGTGAAGGGTCTCGGCAACGCCGAAGCGGCGCGTCTGGTCTCTTGCCGCGAAGAGCAATCGTTTCTCTCGGTCGACGATCTCTGGCGCCGGGCCGGTATACCGGCCGCCGCCCTGGTCGAACTCGCCGAAGCCGATGCCTTCAGGCCGTCAATTGGTCTTGCCCGGCGCGAGGCGCTCTGGGCGATCAAGGCGCTGCGCGACGAACCGCTGCCGCTCTTTGCCGCCGCGGCCAATCGCGAGGCGGGTACCGTTCCCGAGCAGGCTGAGCCCGAAGTCTCGCTCCGGGCAATGGAATCCGGTCGGGAAGTGGTCGAGGATTATGGCCATGTTGGTCTGAGCCTCCGCCGGCACCCTGTTTCCTTTCTCCGGCAGGACCTTGCCCGCCGGCGGTTTTGGACTTGTGCCGAAGCAAGCACCTTGCGCGACGGCTGCTGGGTCAATATCGCCGGCCTCGTCCTGGTGCGCCAGCGGCCCGGATCGGCCAAGGGCGTCATGTTCATCACGCTCGAGGATGAGACATCTGTCGCCAATCTCGTTGTCTGGTCCAGAGTGTTCGAGAAATACCGGCGCACAGTGCTCGGTTCGGGCATGCTTGGCGTTAAAGGCCGAATCCAGCGGGAAGGTGAGGTGGTGCATATCGTTGCCCGGGAGCTGATCGATCTGTCTGCCGAGCTTGCCAGTGTCGGAACCCGGGACGAGGCATTTCCGGTCCCGCATGGGCGTGGTGACGAGTTTCATCATGGTTCGCCTTCATATGATCCGCGCGGCCTTCCAAAACCGCGGGTCATGTTCTATCATCACAGTCATATAGAGGAAATTAGGGTGAAGACGCGAGATTTCCGTTAGAGGGCCCGGGTCCTCATCTCGGCGACTTCACCTCGAGATCAGCTCGTCTGTGAAATTGCACCCAAATTGGACCACTATCGGATAGTTTGTATCGTGCTGATTTTACGGCACAAAATTGCATTTCCCTTTGAGCGGAAATTGCGCGGGTCGTAACCCTATGTTAGCATCTGAAAGCGCAACGAAAATAATCAGTTGATGTTGCGCAGTACAGGGGTACGGTTCGGCGAATTTTCACAATCTGCCAAAACAGGCGTCCTGGCTTGCCGCCTTCGGGGCCGAGTTGTTTGCCTTTCCGGGCTCGCGGCATGACGATCAGATCGCTTCCGTCTCTCAAGCTCTCGACAAGGGTGCTAGCGGCTATACTCTGGACAATATTTACTGAGGATGATCCGATTCACTTGGCTGCAATGTTTTGATGTATCTGCGTCTTGGCGTAGCACGAGATATCTTGCGTTAAAGCGCGTCGCGTCTAAAGGGATTCATGCAGAGTGCTTTAAGCCCTTGTTTTGTGCATGTCGTTGTCCCAAAACCGATGCACACTTTGGGGCGACATGCATTAGGGTCAGGACCCATTAATCTGGTTGGACTGGTATGAGCAAATTTGTTCGGATACGAGGAGAAAGCCCGCAGGAAACCACCCGGTTTTCAAGGGCTTGCGACGCTGTAGGCGGGCAAATTGGCCATATCCTTGCTGACGGCGAAACGGCTGCGACCTGCGTCGTCGAACCGCTCGACCGGGGGTGGACCCCGCTCTTCGCGCTTCTCCTTGCTCCTCATTGCCGTTTCAGCCGCCATTTCAATCACATTAATGAGTCCTGACCCTAGTCCTGATTGTCTACAATCCGAAACGCGACCACGGCTAAATAGGAGATCGGATTTGAAGCTGAACGACGAGGAAAAAGCCATGCTCGCCGGAGAAATGGGCTTGGCAAGACAATGGGCAATGGATCACCAGGTTAAAGTCGGGCGTATGTTCGATGCGCAAGATTTGGTGCCAGTCAGCCAAGCCCACATGATGGGTGATCCCGAGTCAGTAGGGCTGGCCGGCGTAGAGTTCGTCGAGCGGTTCTCGGCGTTGCCCGAGGCACAACGTCAGGTAAGGGTGCCGACGATCACGGACCCGCGTGGCGTCGATCTCACCTATTACGATCCGCTTGGTCAAACCGAGGAAATGGCTGACCTGGAACGCCGCTTTGTGGCCGCCTGTCGCAAGCTGGGGATCATGATGACCGATACCTGTATCAACTACCAGACAATTATGCCGCCAGTGATGGGCGATCACGTGGCCTATGGTGATACCGGCGTCGTGATCTATTCGAACAGTGTTTGTGGTGCCAGATCGAACTTTGAAGGCGGGCCATCAGCCCTTGCGGCGGGGTTGACCGGGCGAACACCGCGCTACGGGCTGCATCTCGACAAACATCGCCGGGCAACGCGCAGATATCGTGTGTGCGAACAACCGAATGGTCTGACAGACTGGGGCGTGCTCGGTGCCGTAATCGGGCGCAAGGCAGGTTCCTATTGGGAAATCCCCGTTGTCGAGGGCATTGAAAAGGCCCCGACCTCGGATCAACTCAAGCATATGGGTGCGGCCATGGCCAGCTATGGCTCGACGCCACTATTCCATATTGTTGGCATCACACCGGAATGTGGAACGCTAGCCGATGTCAACGCCGCGAACCTTCCCGTCGTTGAAATCGGCCAGGCTGACCTCGATCTCCTGCGCCAGCCCTACGGCGGGATCGGCGAAAAGGTCGATGTCGTCGTCTTTGCCGCACCGCAGCTCTCGCTGGTGGAAATGCAGCAGGTCGCCATACTCTGCCAGGGCAAAGCCATCAGCAAGGATACGGCTCTCATCGTTTGCACCGCGCCAAGCGTATATATCGACGCGCAGCGAATGGGCTACAATGAAACCATCGAAAGTTTTGGCGGCAAAGTGCTGCAAGGCACCTGCTTTTATCAACAATACGCCCGTGAGATAGGCGAGGCGAACGGCTGGAAGCGTTTGCTCTCCAACTCCGCCAAGATCGTGAATATTCTGGGTGGCTACGGCTATCAGCCGGCGTTGGCCTCCATGGAAAGATGCATCGCTTCTGCAATCGCCGGAGAGATTGTCTGATGTCCATCCAGTTGAGATGCCATGTCGGGATTGGCGAAAAGGTCGAGGGAGAAGCACTGGTTGCTGACGACAACTTCTCCGCGCGCTACGATTTAAACCGGATCACGGGGGTCTTTTCCCGACCGCAGCACAAGCTTTACGGCGAAACCTATAGTGGCAGGATATTGGTGCTCAACACCGCAAAAGGTGGTGTCGCTTCGGCCTGGATGTTGCATGAAATGGCATCTCGCAACCTCGTGCCCAAGGCGATTATCTTCAATGCTGCAAACACGATCCTGGCGCAGGGTGCCGCCTTCGCCAACTTGACCATGGTCGACAGATTCGAGGATGGCGACGTCACCGGGCTGATTCAGACTGGAGATAGCCTTGTCGTAGATCCCGTCATGGGCATTGTTACTATAACCAATCGCTAGTGTTCCACAGTGTGAACCCAGAAGATAGCCATGCTCTCCAAGCGGCTATAGAAATTGGCTTTCGCCTCTCGTAAAATGAATTCGGGTTCAATATCCTTGAATGCAGTTACTGGATCAGCTCCAATCAAACAAAACTGGGTGTATCGAGAGAGGAATGAGGTGGTGCCGGTTTTTGAGACATGTGCTAAGATGATTGGCGCTGATCCTGGACAGGTGTAGCCAGATCAAACTTCATCTGGTCAATCAACCATGTCTTAACGTTCTTCGCCGCCGCGCTTAGAGCATGGATGGGATCATAGATCACATAATAGCATCGTCCTGTCGTCAACCGATGAGCTGAAGCGGGCACAAGTTGCCCTGAACGAAGTTTATCTGCTACTACAAGATTCCATCCCATTGCTATACCTTGGCCATCCGCTGCCGCTTGTATAGCCAGAGAATAGTCGCTGAAGGTGAGAGATCGAAAACCTGCGAAGGAGCCAATCTCCGCCTGATCAAAGTACTCCTTCCACGAAAATCTGGGTTGATCGAGATGAATCAAAGTATGATTCGTTCCTGAATTTTGCAGGCCCCCGTTGTCGATTTGGTAACGTTGGCTACATACAGCCAGTATTTTTTCGAAAGCAATGAAAGCGCCACTTCCATCAATTGGAGACTCGGCCACCAAGCGAACCCCCAAATCCGCTCCGTTAAGTGATCCGGTCGCCTCGCTGTCAGCGAGTTGGAATTGAAGGTCTATCCGTGGGAAAGATCTGTAAAAATCCGCCAACCTAGGTAGAAACCAATGGGTCGCGATTGCCGTGGAGATCGAGACAGTAACCCTGTTTCGGGCGCTTTCATGCCTTGTGATCTCATCGATCTTGGCATCAATGTTGTTGAAAGCGACAGATACTGTTTCATGGAGCTTCTCCCCGGATATTGTCGGAATCACCCCTAACGGAGTGCGAGACAAAAGCTTCACACCTAGGTGCATTTCCAATTTCCCCACAAGACGGCTTACTGCGGGTTGGGTGACATTCAGCTCTTTCGCCGCGTTCGAGAAGCTGCCCGTTCTGGCCACAGCTTCGAATGCCAATAGGCATTTTAGGGATGGAACGCTTTTATTGAGTGTGCTGGCCATTCCAACCTGCTGCTGCATAGACTTGATCTATCTAGCATCAGCCTGACCTGTTCCGTCAAACGCTATTAAGAAATGTAATAAGCCTAGCAAGAATTGTGATCTTCCCAAACACGACAGATGTGTGAGTATTGATGCCGATCCTGTTGCATCTGAGGTGCTTGATGTCTAGCCCCACTGCCCACTTGCCACCACGTCGCCGCTCGAATTCGCGGCGTCGTGAGAACAAGGAAACCACCCACCAATTGGTAAGGACATACCTCCCTATATCAAACGCGTCATTCCGGCGTATGAGATGGTCTCCGAGGATGGCCTTGCCTCGATCGAAGATCAGTCAGACAGATTGTTGGCCGAAGTTGGAATGGATTTCAGGGGCGATCCGGAAATTCTTGATATATGGAGAAATGCTGGCGCAAAGGTAGAGGACGAGCGTGTCAGATTTGAGCCGGGCCTCCTTCGCGAAATAATCAGTAAATCTGCACCTCGGCAGTTCCGACAGCTTGCACGAAATCCCGCAAAATCGGTGGTTTTTGGTGGTGACAACGTCGTATTCGCTCCGGCGTATGGACCACCGTTCATTCGCAGTCTGGATTTTGACCGTCGCTACGCCACCAACGAAGATTTCCGTAATCTGGTCAAGCTTGCCTATTCTGCGGACAGCATTCATCACTCGGGCGGGGTTGTGTGCGAACCGGTCGACGTTGCGATCCCTCATCGCCATCTGGAAATGAACTACAACCATATCCGCTTTTCCGACAAGGCATTCATGGGCGCAGTCACCGCACCGGAACGCGCTGAAGACAGCCTTGAAATGGCACGGATCGTCTTCGGCAGAGAGGTTGCAGACAACAACTGTTGTCTCATCAACCTGATCAACGTCAATTCTCCGCTCCTGCTAGATGGCACGATGACCGGAGCATTGAAAGTGTACGCCCGTGCTGGACAGGCGGTCATCGTATCACCCTTTCTGATCGCGGGTGCTATGGGGCCGACAACAGTCGCCTCGAATGTTGCGCAAGCCTTGGCGGAAAGCATGGCCGGAATTGCTCTGGCGCAACTGATCAATCCCGGCACGCCGGTGATGCTGGCCCTTCTTTCGACCGCAATCAACATGCGCAGCGGTGCACCTTCGCGCGGGCCGGAACCCATGCTGACAATGCTGGCGTTCGGCCAGCTTGCACGCCGACTCGGTGTACCATGGCGCGGGGGCGGCTCTCATTCGACATCTAAGATATTGGACGCGCAATGCATGCAGGAAGCGACAAGTTTCATGATGGCGACGGTATTGGCAGGAACGAATTTTGTCGTGCACGCGGCTGGCTCTCTCGAAGGCGGCCTAGCAATTAGCTATGAAAAATTCATAACGGATACTGACAATCTCGCAGGAATGCAGCGTCTGCTTGAGGGTATAGATTTAGGCGCTGAGGAATTCGGCCTAGATGCCTATCACGAAGTCGGGCCGGGCAACCATTTTTTAGGATGCGCCCATACAATGAAGCGATACAAGTCCGCCTTCTATGAAAGCAATTTGAATGACAATAGTTCCTTCGAGCAATGGAAGGAGAACGGGGCAACCGATCTGAGTCAACGGGCCAATGCGTTATGGAAGAAACGTCTGGCCGACTATCAAACCCCACCAATCGATCAGGCGGTAGACGAGGAACTCCTGGCATTCATCGCCAAACGCAAAGCGGAATTGCCGGCTTAAAATCTCTGATCCAATTCAACGATCTTGTTGGCGAAGAAAATACAAATGTTGCAATTTGAGGCCAAAACAGATCCGCTCTTGCAGAGTTTCCAACTGAAGCATCTCAGGCTAAAGAATCGGATCATCAGCACCAGCCATGCTATCTCCTATGACGTGGATGGTAAGCCGCAGGAGCGCTATCAACGCTACCACGAGGAAAAAGCTAAGGGCGGCATAGGTATGACGATGTTCGGGGGCTCCTCCAACATCGCGCCGGATTCCGCATCTGTTTTCGGACAGTTGTACATCGGGGATGATTCCGTCATTCCCTATTTCCAGCAATTTTCTGAGCGCATACATGCTTATGACTGCGCCGTGATGTGTCAGATTACTCACATGGGGCGGCGTACCACGGCATTTGCCGATAACTGGCTTGTCCCCATCGCACCAAGCCGTGTTCGCGAAACGCTGCACCGGTCATTTCCTCGAGACATGGACGCCTCTGACATCAAGCGGGTTGTCAGGAATTTCGGAGATGCCGCCTGGCGCTGCAAGGAAGGCGGGCTCGACGGATGCGAGATCATTGCCGCCTCCCACCTGGTCGGGCAGTTCCTGTCTCCTCACAGTAACCTACGTCAGGATGAATATGGTGGATCTCTTGAGAACCGTGCGCGCTTCGGATTGATGGTTATTGACGAAATTCGCGGACGTGTCGGTGACGACTTTATCGTCGGAATGCGGATGCCCGCGATTGAAGGCGGTGCGGGAGGATTGGGCTTTGAGGATTGTGTGGCGGTCGCACAGCTATTCGAACGCGCTGGAACGGTCGACTTTTTCAACCTTAACTATGGCCGAATGGACACCGAACTGGCCCTAGCTACACAGAATATGCCCGGAATGTCGATTTCGATCGCTCCGTTTCTCGAAACTATCGGGGCATTCCGCCGAGAAGTGATTAAACCTATCTTACACGCAGGAAGAATAACCGATGTGGCAACGGCACGCCATGCGATCAGATCGGAACTTCTAGATCTCGTTGGTATGACGCGTGCCCATATTGCCGATCCTCACATCGTAAACAAAATAGAAGCTGGTGAGGAAGACCGGATCCGTCCGTGCATCGGGGCTGCAATGTGCAGTTCGCCCCGTCGAGTCTGCATTCATAATGCTGCCACCGGCCGCGAACAGAAATTGTCGCATACTATTTCCAAAGACAGCAGTACGGGACGCCGTGTTGTTGTGGTTGGTGGCGGACCAGCAGGACTTGAAGCGGCACGTGTATGTGCCGCGAGAGGGCATGAGGTTGTACTTCTGGAGGCTTCGGACAGGTTGGGCGGCCAGATCCTGATTGCGAGTCAAGTGGGATGGCGTCGCGACCTCCTAGCGATTTCAGACTGGTTGGAGAATGAGATCAAGATGCTCGGCGTCGACGTGCGCTACAATTGCTATGCTGAGGCCCATGACGTGGAAATTCTCGACCCCGATGTTGTTATTTTGGCGACTGGCGGCATTCCCGACATTGACAGTATTGAAGGGGAGAGTTCTGCCAATCGCTATGGGACACGGTAACCGCACCTGTGGTGAACATCCGGACAGCGATCGTATTCGACAGCCTTGGACTTGTGAACGCAGCAACCTGCGCAGAATACCTTGCGGACAAGGGCGTTGTGGTGAGGCTGATAACATCACAACAAATGCTGGCCATCGATGCTAATTACAATGAACGCATCGTGCAGCGGAAACGGCTCTATCAACGGGGCATCGAGGTGGTGCTGGACCAACGAATGGTCTCGGTCACGAAAACCAATCTCGGACACCAGGTACGGTTTGCGAACACGCTAACCGAAGAAGAAGTAACTCTGCTGTGCGATCTCGTCGTCGTAGAGGCCGGTACACTGCCGATCGAGGATCTATTTCATGCGTTGAAATCCGGTTCTATCAACAATGGTGTGACGGATATCGAGGCCATAGTTGCTGGTAAGCAGCAGCCCTGGCCGCGCTCGCACAACCAATATGAACTCTATCGCGTCGGCGATGCAGTCGCGGGGCGCGACATCCATACAGCGATTTACGATTCACTTCGCCTTTGCAGCCACATCTGACCTTCGCAATGCGAAACAGTGAGGAACACGCATAATGAAGCCAGAAAATTACTCGATAAAAGCCTCAGCAATCCTGAAACAAATGGTGGATGCGCGAATCGACTTTGTCACTACTGTACCGGACTTCGTCCAGCTATCGGTGCACGCAGAATTGGAGCGGGGTGTACCCGATTGCCGCTACGTCCGCTGCACCACCGAAGAGCAGGCCACGACTTGCGCCGCTGGGCTAATCATAGGTGGAAAACGACCGCTGACAATCATCCAAAATCAAGGTTTTCTGGCCTGCATTAACGCAGTCCGAGGGGCTGGTCTGGACGCACGTCTTCCCATCGTTTTCATGATTGGTCAGTTTGGTAGAGAAGATGAAAATCAAGGTCGAGATCCGGCTCAATCGGAACGCCGCGTCGTTCGCCTTCTAGAGCCGATGCTAAGCCTATTGGGTATGGACATCCTCAAACTCAATGCGCCGGGCGACGAAATCGGGATCCCACGTTTCTACGAAAAGGCAAGAAGCGAAATGAAGCCTGCAGCGATCGTTGTTGGCGCCCGCACAGCATGGGATGCATGAAATGACCATGAAAACAGCACAGGCCTGCAAATTGATCGCTGATCATCGCGGCATGGCGATCGTTGTATCTACGATGACGGGTATGGCCGAGTTCTTTAAGGTATCGGATGGCAGCATGACTGTGTCGTCGGTGCCTCTGATGGGTGGGGCGGTCGGTTTGGGGCTTGGCCTCGCGCTTGCGCAACCCGACCGGCGCATCATCGTCATTGACGGAGATGCCAGCCTGCTGATGCAACTTGGCTCGCTCGCGACGGTGGTTGACGCGGCACCCGAAAACTTCATTCATTTCGTGATTGGCAATCGGGTCAACTTTGAAGGATTGGCAAATTTGCCACTGCCTGCAAAAGACAGTTTGAAGTTCGACGCCGTCGCCAAAGCTGTGGGATATCGCCAATGTCATTGTTTCGACGACGCCGATACACTCGCCACGGAAATAGAAAGTCTACTGGTTCAGACTGGACCTGTATTTGTGGAACTTCGGATCGAGCCGAATCCGGCGGCGATCGTGGATGGTACAAATCGGACGTTCCAGTTCCCCAACAATCAGTTCACCCGGATGGGCGACGAAGCGCATGCGCTGATGGCCGACCTGAACGCGCAGACCGCAGTGTGAGACGACCAAGCTGACAACAAACTGCAATAACATGGAGGAAAGATGATGAAATATTGGATATCGAAATTGATTGTTGCAATCGGTGTCGTCCTGTTTCTTTCAGGCGCTTCAATCGCCCAAGAGAAGATAATGATCGGCGAACCGACTTGGACGGGGGCAAAAGTTATTGCTAGCCTTATCAAGGTAATCGTCACCGAAAAACTCGGGGTGGAAGCCGAGACGGTGACTGGTACCAATCCCATAATCTTCAAAGCTATGGATCGTGGCAAGGGCGACATCGACGTGCATCCAGACGTCTGGTTGCCCAACGTTTCCAGCCTGACTGACGAATATGTCGACGGCAACAAAACGGTAGTACTAGGCAAGGGAAGCTATGAAGCGAGTTCGGGATTCTGCGTTCCGAGCTACGTGGCGAAAGAGAACAATATCAAGTCGGTTTTTGATTTGGCGACCCCGGAAGCGGCAGCGCTTTTTGACAGTGATAAGGACGGCAAGGGCGAAATCTGGGTTGGGCCAGAGGCGTGGACGGCCTCGAAAATTCGCCAGGTCAAAGTACGCGATTACGGTATCGGAAACTTTTTTATCGGAACCACAGAAGAGGAAGCCATTGCATATGCGAAACTCGGAACTGCCATTCAGCAACACAAGCCAATGGTCTTTGCCTGCTATAAGCCACATTTCATTTTCACGCTCTACGATCTTACTAAGCTGGATGAACCTGCAAATGATCCCGCCAATTACGTTGTGGTGCAGCCGGACAAGGATCCTGACTGGTTTGCGAAATCGACCGTGAAATCGGCCGACCCAGTAGTGACTGCGCGCATTGCCTATTCCAAATCGCTAGAGACGCGCGCGCCTCAAGTAGCGGATCTTCTATCAAGGATCGATCTGGACACGGATACTGTCAGCGCTTGGACAAATGCCGTGGCCACAGAAAAGCGAGAGCCTGATGAGGTCGTACGCGAATGGATCGCAGCGAACCCAGACATGGTCAATAGCTGGCTGGGACTGTAGAGGCCCGATCAGATTCGTGCCAAAGCGTTGCGATTTGTTGTCGGATCAAAGCGATTTGAATGAGGGTGAGAAATAGTGGGTGCCAGTTTTCATCCCGGACCCCACACTAAACTATTGCAATCGATCATGCTCATGATTTCGGATCGATTCGACTCTAGATTCCCGTGATCTAAATGCACCGCCTCCATCTCGGAGGCGGTGCTCTCGAGCCAAGACGGAACACATTTATCGCACCAGAGACTGGAATTGAAAATGCCATCTGCAACAGTTCAAGACGTCATCCGATTGCAGAATGTCTGGAAGATATTCGGTTCACGCGCCGGAGAAGCTCTCAATGCCGTTCGCGAGGACGGATTGAGCAAGGCAGATGTTCTTAGTCGCTTCGACTGCGCCGTTGGGGTAGCTGACGCGTCATTCTCGGTCGTAAAGGGTGAAATTTTCTGCGTCATGGGCCTGTCGGGGAGCGGTAAATCCACCTTGGTGCGCCATATCAACCGCCTACTCGAACCAACGGACGGCAAGATTGAAGTTGGAGGCGTAGATGTCATGTCACTCAGGCAACGCGATCTGAGACAGTTGCGCAATGCAAAGATCGGAATGGTCTTCCAGAATTTCGGCCTGATGCCGCACCGTACGGTGCGCGACAATGTCGCTCTACCACTCGAGGTGCGCGGCGTTGGCAAAACCGAACGTCGTAGAATGGCAGAGAACTCGATTTCCATGGTGGAACTCGAGGGGTGGGAAGACAAATACGCGAATGAACTTTCAGGCGGGATGCAGCAACGGGTTGGCCTTGCCCGCGCGCTCGCCGCGGATCCAGACATTCTACTCATGGACGAGCCCTTCAGTGCCCTCGACCCACTTATCCGCCGACAGCTTCAGGGGCAATTCATGGCGCTTTCCGCGAACCTACGCAAGACCACTGTTTTCATCACCCATGATTTGGATGAGGCTATCCGAATCGGCAACCGTATCGCGATTATGAAGGACGGCGAGATCGTGCAGATCGGAACAGCCGAACAGATCGTGACTGCTCCGGCCGACGACTACGTTGCGGACTTTGTTGCAGGGATATCCCGGTTGAAATTAGTGTTTGCTCACACCATCATGCAGCCCATTGACCGCTACAAGGCGGAGAATCCACCTGTACCGGCCAACTCGCCAACCGTACACGAGGATAGCGATCTCAACAGTCTCATTGATGTGAACATCCAGTTTTATAGCAAGCCTATCATCGTCATTGACAGCGACGAAAACGCCATAGGGATAGTGACCGGCAAGGACCTGTTGCAGGGCATACAGGGACACAGGCGATGAATTCGAAACATTCTGAAACCCAAGCTCGCAACGATGACAAAATTGAAGCCCTCGTTCGGAGATTTGTCGGTCCCAATTCCGATTATTATATCGTGCAATTTGCTAAAATTGGTCAGGCCGCCCGTTTCCGCGCTACGTTCAACTTTCTGGCGTTTTTGCTTGGCCCCATTTGGTACGGGACACGCAATCTCTGGAACTGGGTCTTGCCATTTGCGGTGCTCGAGGTCATCACCCTGATCCCCCTGTTCCGAGGTTTGTTTAGCGATCTCGCTCTTGAGGAAAAGGCTCGTGCGGCCAATATCGCTGCCATTCTCGAAGAACGCAGAGAACAGGCCGCAGAAGCATTGAAGACCGGTGCTGACAATGTTGATTCCCTACATCGTGCAGCAGAGTCGTTGGCGCACGCGCTCTCAGCCTCACATGCGCAGATCGATGCCCTGTCGAGCAACGGTGTGACCCTTGTAGCAATCGGGCTGACTTCTCTACTACTGGTCAAGCTGACTGAAGCAATTCTTGCAAATTGGCTTTTCGAAAAACAGTTCAACAAATGGCGGTCAGAGCCGTCTTTGCCTGCTGGCATCCGCCCGCTTTCAGTTGCAGGGGCAATCGGGCTGGTCATGCTGGTCTATACGGCGACATTGGCAAAATTCACTCTGTCTATCCCGACATGGATACTGATCGAATTCCCCACCGACAAGACTTATCGTCTAACCATGGCCTCGGAAATCAAGGATTGGTTTGGACGAATGACAAACCAATGGGAAGCAGTATTCGACGGTATCACTCTTTTAATCCGCACGTTGCTCGATGCGCTAGAGACAATTTTTGTTGATACCCCATGGGTCGTGATACTGATTATCGTGGTCTTGCTGGCTTGGCGCTCAGCCGGCGTTCGGGTGGCAATCTTCGCGTGTGCCGCCCTTCTCTATATCGGATTTCTCGGATTTTGGGATAAGGCGATGGCAACGGTGGCATTGCTGGGTACTGCTGCATGTATTAGCATCTTTTTCGGGTTGCCCATTGGTATTCTCTGCGCGCGTAAGCCGAAACTCTACGTTCTTGTGCGCCCAGCACTGGACTTTATGCAAACCATGCCGTCGTTCGTCTATCTCATCCCGGTCATCGCATTTTTCGGTACAGGCAAACCGGCGGGAATCATCGCAACGCTGATTTTCGGTAGCCCGCCGGTCATCCGCATGACGGTCCTAGGGATCAGAGGCGTTCCCGAAGCCGTCCGTGAGGCCGCAATTGCCTTTGGTGCAAGTCCAGCTTATCTGCTGTTTCGGGTAGATCTACCCCTTGCTGCGCCGTCGATAATGGCCGGAATCAACCAAACCATCATGCTCAGCTTGTCCATGGTTGTCATCGCTTCGCTCATCGGAGCCAAGGGACTTGGCGAAGACGTTCTCGAAGCATTGCAATACGCTTCAGAGGGACAAGGCATACTAGCAGGTTTTGCAATACTATTCTGCGCAATGATCTTAGACCGCATCATTCAGGGAAGGCGCTCCTGAAACATTGATCTTGCATCGTTTGAAATAAGCCGGTCGGACGTGGCTTTTTGTCTACACGCCTCCCGTGCTTCCTGGTGTAAAATCGCGGCGAGCATGGACCCTCCGCGAGCAGGCTCTATCATGTTGATATGACGTAATAAATCGGTCGTTTCATATTGGCTAAAATTGCGCCTGCTGTAACTTTGTTCCAAAATCTGAAAGTTTAGTCAAATCAGTCGGTTCGTGTTTTATAGCTCGGGGGTACTGTTCGGCGAAATTTCACACTCGCCATCATTCCTGCAAACTTGTGGTCTGCAAGGTGGGCGCCGAGAGACGCTCGGCCCAACTGGCGCCGTAAAGCCCGAAATAGCGTCTCTGGCAAGGCTTCCCGCAACACCACATGCCGCTAACCCACGGAAATGACGTGACTTCTCGGACAGTGAATTGTGGGCAGTGGTTCCGAGAATTTCGCTGGTGGAGCTGAGGAGGATCGAACTCCTGACCTCTGCGCATTTCTAGGCCACGAAAACTCTATCGAATTTAAGGTGCCTTTGGGAGTATTGCCAAACAGAGACGAATTGCCGAAAAGTGAAACAGATAAGCAATTAATATAAAAACTAAATGGCCTTGGATGTAGTGAGATTTGAACCGCATCTGAGCGGGTGGAGTGAAATTATTTCGAGCGAGTATCATTAACCGCAGACCTACTTCTCAGACGTTGTCCCGTTTTGGCGATAGCTGCATCTCGTCGAGGAAATCGGCCCACCATTGCATCAAGTAAACGCGATCGTCCCAATACTCTGCCCGATTATAGGCTCTGCGTACCTTGTTGCCTTCAACATGTGCAAGTTGTGCCTCGATGACGTCGGAGCTAAATAGCTTGCTTTCATTGAGGATAGTGCTCGCAGTCGCTCGAAACCCGTGCGCGGTATGCTGATCCTTGGTGAACCCCATCCGCCGCAGGGCGGAGTTCATTGAGTTTTCGGATAGATGCAATTTCCCGGACATCATCGAAGGGAATACTGCCCCTTCCTTGCTTAACTGCTGCATCTCTTTGAAAACTGCCAATGCTTGCCGAGACAGCGGGATAGAGTGGGGCCGTCGCATCTTAGCCTTGGAAGCAGGGATCGACCAGACGGCATTGATCAAGTCGACCTCGCCCCACGCCATCGTACGAGTTTCCCCGGTCGAGCGAAACACAAGGCTTGTATTTCGAGTGCGCCCTTTAGAGACGGCCAGCCGTCATATCCGCGAATCGCCCGCATTAAGCCGCCAACCTGTTCTGGAACCGTTATAGCGGCGCGGTTCACCACTTTTGGAGCTGAGAGGGCTCCTCTTAAAGCAAACGTCGGATCGGTTTTCGCCCTAAGAGTGGCCACGGCAAACCTGAAGACGCGACTAATCGCGGCTCTTGTTGCGATTGCGGTATCTCGCTTGCCTGCGCGCTCTACCGTTTGCAAAACGTCTAGTATCTCTGCGGCCGTTATATCCGAGATAGGCCGATCACGAAGCCTGACCGACACTATTTCAAGCATCCAGCGGTTCTTTTGAACTGTCGCGGGGCTTCGACCCTGCTGAGTTATCCGCTGAAGGAATTCGCTCGCCACGGCTCCGAACGTACTGGCATTCGCCGTCTTGGCAGCGATTCGCTCAATCTTGCGCTGTAATGACGGGTCCCTCCCTGCGCTTAACAGCTTTTTCGCAGCATCCCGTTTTTCTCTGGCCTCAGCGAGGCTAATGCTGGGATATTGGCCTAGGGCCAGCGTTTTTCGTGTGCCGAAGAATCGATAATCGAGACGCCAAGCCTTTGTGCCATGAGGCGTCGTTAAAACATAGAGACCACCTGAATCCGTTGTTTTGAACGGCTTGGCGGATGGTTTTAGGTTCTGGACAGCAACATTAGTGAGCATTTGACGGTACCCGTATTCATAGCGGCGCTCGATACCGTCACAAATACCGACAATTTTATCGGCTGACAAGCTATTGCAATGGACGATAGCGGACACTCGATTGCAAAAACATTAGCGTTTTCAGGCGTTACCGTACGTACTCGCACATTACTGGAAATAGAATTGGAGCGGGTAGCGGGAATCGAACCCGCGCGTTCAGCTTGGGAAGCTGACAGGCTACCATTACATCATACCCGCGCTTCGGTTTGGTTAGCATGCAAGCAGCTATTCGGGCAATCTCAAAGCCGCATCACTTGCAGCTTTCGCGCCAAGTGCGTATCTCTCGCGCTGGCACGGATTTTCGAGGAGACGGCATTGTCCGCTTTAACCCACTTTCTCGGCGATTCGCCGATCAAGGTAATTCTGAAGCTTATCGTCGTCTCCTTCCTTGTCGGGCTGGTAATGAATGCTTTCGGCTGGTCGCCAGCCGACGTGCTTCTTGGCATCCAGAACGTCTTTCGAGACATCTGGAATATGGGCTTTCGTGCGATCGAACGCTTCCTCGGCTATATCCTGCTTGGCGCTGCCATTGTCGTTCCGGCTTTCTTGCTGTTGCGTATTGCCAAACTCGGAAAATAGGCGGATTTCACCATGATAGCGCAGGGTCCTGATTGAATCGGCTGTGCTGAGTGGAACTATGACGCTGAATTTGGCATCGGAAGTTGTTGCGCGCCCATTCGCGGTTTCCAACCGGGTGGTGCTTTCCATCGCGGTGCCGATGACGCTTGCCTATCTCACAACGCCTCTGCTCGGCCTGACCGATACGGCAGTTGTCGGGCAGCTTGGCGATGCGGCATTGCTTGGCGGATTGGCTGCTGGCGCATTGATTTTCGACGTTGTTTTCACCACTTTCAACTTTCTGCGCTCGGGCACGACAGGTCTTGTCGCGCAGGCCTTCGGGCGCGAAGATGCTGTGGAAGAGCAGGCGGTGTTTTGGCGCGCGGTGCTTGTCGCTGTCATCGCAGGCGTGGTTCTGGCAGTCCTTGCACCATTGATTGCGGCGGGCGGGCAATGGTTCATTGGTGGCGAACCGCGTGTCAGTCAGGCGATGGGCGTTTACATCAAGATCAGGCTCCTCGCGGCACCGTTCTCGCTGATCAATTATGCCATACTTGGTTATGTGCTGGGTCGAGGTGAGGCAAAGCTTGGCCTGCTGCTACAGATCGTTCTCAATGGCATCAATATTGCGCTTTGCGTTTTTCTCGGGCTGGAGCTCGGTTGGGGCGTGGCTGGCGTCGCCTGGGCCACCGTCATCGGCGAATTTGCAGCAGTGCTTCTTGGTCTTGCAATCATATGCAGGCGTTTTTCTTTCGCGCCGCGTCTGGCGAGAGAGCAGGTGTTCAATATGGCGGCGTTCACACGGATGCTGTCCCTGAACAGAGACATCATGATCCGCTCATTCTCGCTGCTCGCAGCCTTTGCCTTGTTTACCAGGCAAGGTGCGCAATTTGGTACCGTGACATTGGCAGCCAATGCGGTTTTGATGAATTTCTTCCTCGTTGCCGGCTATTTCCTCGACGGATTTGCAACGGCCGCCGAACAGCTTGCTGGCCGGGCTATAGGAGCTCGCGCTCCGGTTTCGTTCAGACAGGCGGTGCGTCTTACACTGGTTTGGGGTTTTGCACTGTCTGGCGCGGCAACGCTTGTCTTCCTGCTTTTCGGTGCCGATCTGGTGGCGGTGATAACAACATCCCGCGATGTGCAGGCCATGGCCGACACCTATCTGCCGTGGGCGGCGTTCACGGCATTGAGCGGCGTGCTGGCATTTGAGATGGATGGCGTGTTTATCGGTGCCACATGGTCGCGCGACATGCGCAACATGATGTTCTTATCGTTTCTCGCATTCATTGCCGCGATGCTGCTGCTTACGCCAATTTTCGGCAATTATGGTCTATGGGCCGCGCTTCATGTTTTCCTGCTGGCGCGCGGTTTCAGCCTTCTGACGATATTACCACGACGAGTGCGAACGGCTTTTTAAAGCAATTGCAGGAAAAGTGGGCACCGGTTTTCCGTCCGCAATTGCGAGAGGCCAAGAAGACCGTTTGCGGTCTCAATTGCAGGAAAAGTGGGGACCGGTTTTCCGTCCGCAATTGCTCTAAAGTGGTTTGCTCGCCCAATGTTCAAGCTGGGTGTCGCGAATTTCGCCAATTGAGCTAACCCCTTCGCGCTCGATATGCTGGAGCATGCCGGCGACGATGCGGCTGGGCAGCGAAGGGCCAGCATAAATCATGCCGGTATAGAGCTGGACAAGGTCGGCTCCGGCGCGGATTTTCTCAAGCGCAGTGTCCGTGGAGTTTATCCCGCCGACGCCGATGAGCGCGCATTTCGGACCGAGCAATTTGCGCATTTTGGCAAGAACGATGGTGGAACGCTCAAACAGGGAGTTCCCGACAGCCCGCCCGCCTCGCCGCGAAACCGTGTATCTTTGAGGTTCGGCCTTGCAATGGTGGTGTTGGAGACGATGACCCCATCGATTGCCTTGTCCGAGATCTCGGCGGCGATGTCTTCAAGTTCGGCTTCGACAAGGTCCGGTGCGATCTTCAGGAAAATCGGCGGCTGGGCCGAAGCATCCGAACGTGCAGTCTTGACCCTTGAGAGCAGTTCGCAAAGCTCCTCACGCGCCTGCATGTTGCGCAGGCCGGGCGTGTTGGGCGAGGAAATATTGACCGTAAGATAGGATGCAAGCGGCGCAAACCGAGCGACGCCGATTTCATAATCTCCAATGCGATCAGTGCTGTCCTTGTTGGCCCCGATATTGACGCCGACAATGCCTTTGCGGTTCCGGCGCGCGCCAAGACGCTTTAGTGCAGCCTCATGCCCCTCATTGTTGAAGCCGAGCCTGTTGATGACGGCTTCAGCGCCGGTTATGCGGAAAATGCGCGGTTTCGGATTACCGACCTGAGGTCGCGGTGTCAGCGTGCCGACCTCGGCAAAACCGAAGCCGAGCGATAGCAGCGCGTCCGGCACCTCAGCGTTTTTGTCATAGCCGGCGGCCATGCCGAGCGGGTTGGGAAATGTCAGCCCGCACACATTTGTTTGCAAACGCCTGTCATTTACGATGGTGCTCGCATTTGGCAGTCCGCAACGCAAAGCCGCGATGGAAAGACCATGCGCGGTCTCCGGGTCAAATTGGAAAAGCAGCTTGGATGCAAGCCGGTTCAGGGGGCTCATTCGCCCTCCAGCACGGGAAAGACATGCGCGCCGTCCGCGCCAACAGGGAGCGGATGAACCCAAAGCACGCTTGACAGGTCGAGTGCTCCATAAAGATGGGGAAAGAGCGCCCCGCCGCGCGAAGGTTCAAAGCGAAGGTCGGGGCCAAGTTTGCCGCTGTCGATTGCGACAAGCAGCAATTCTGTCTGGCCGGTGAAATGCTTCGCGGCTGTTTCGCGGGCTTGCCCAGCCGTCGAGAAATGGATGAAGCCATCCGACACGTCGACCGGGGCGCCGGTGAAGCGCTTGTGCTTCTCTGCTTCGCGCCAAAGGGCTTGCGGTACAATCTTGTAGATAATCTGTGGCATGGATGCGCTATAGTCAAAATGTGGTGGGCAGGAAAGGGTGCGTGCGCTCCATCCCCAATTTGGGTGTCCCCAATTCCGGCGCAAACGCTGCCTACTCTGTTGGTGACGGTGAAATTGAACATGGAGGATATGATGCGACTGGAAGGTTTTATGGTGCCTGCCATGCTGGCCATTTTTGCCACGACTCCCGTTCATGGCGAGGAAGCCGCCCGTTACCAGCTTGAGAAGTCGTCCGAAGGCTATGTGCGCCTCGATACGAAAACCGGCGCGTTGACACTGTGCAATGAGACGTCGGGGCAACTTGTTTGCAAGATGGCCGCGGATGAGAGAGGAGCGTTTCAGGATGAGGTTGACCGCCTCCATGCGTCAGTCAAGGCGCTCGACGAGCGTGTGGTCAAGCTGGAGACGTCGCTAACGGCGCGTTTGGAATCCAAACTGCCGACGGACGAGGAGTTCGACAAGACCATGGGCTATATGGAGCGCTTTTTGCGAAGCTTCATGGGCATCGTCAAGGACATGGAAAAAGACGATGCGGGTGATACAGGCAAAATGGTGCCTCAAAAAACATGAGTTCGCACCGCGCCCGAAACTGACTGTCCAAATGGTCTAATGCATTGGATTTATAAGTGGTTGCCGCTTACCGTAAAAACCCCGGTGCTCAATAAAAATCGTAGAGCGTCCTTTGTGCATCTGATTGGACGTATGGCACCCTTATGCTGTTGGCAAACCCGCGCATGCGGTGTTAAGGCTTGAAAATGTTGCGTCTCACCCTTTAAGCTTGGCAATGTGATCCCGCAAAGAATAAAGAAGACAAGAATAGGGATTGGGAGGGCTAATTGTCGGCAGGTTACACCTTCGTCATCGCTGACGATCACCCTTTGTTTCGTGGTGCGTTGAAAGAAGCGATTGCCGGGATGGGAGGAAATTCCACCATTCATGAGGCCGGTGATTTTGAAAGCGCCAAGACGCTGGTATCTGCAAACGAGGAGATCGACCTCGTGCTGCTCGATCTCGCAATGCCGGGAGCAAGTGGCCTTTCCGGCCTGATATCGTTGCGCGGCGTCCATCCCTCAGTGCCGATAGTCGTGGTTTCAGCCCATGATGATACGGTAACGATCCGGCGCGCCCTTGAACTTGGTGCCTCTGGCTTTATCTCCAAGTCCGCCAGCATGGCCGAAATCCGTGATTCGGTGCAAACGGTGCTTGCCGGTGGCATTGCCACGCCGGTGGGAACGGATCTTGGTGTGGAGGGTGATCCCGAAATTTCCGACCTCATCAAGCGGCTGCAAACGCTGACGCCGCAACAGACCCGGGTTCTGGGCATGTTGGGAGAAGGGCTGTTGAACAAGCAGATCGCCTACGAGTTGAGCGTTTCGGAAGCGACGGTCAAGGCGCATGTGTCGGCGATTTTGCAAAAACTCGGCGTAGACAGCCGCACCCAGGCCGTCATTCTTCTGTCGAAGATCGGCAGCGAGCCACTTTCGGCGGGTTAACCTCTCGAAACATAACCGCCCAAGCGCTTCACGAAATCTGCGCCGTCGAACGCGGCCTTCACGGTTCCACGCTTGCCAGGGGCCTGATCCGGGCCATCATGGAGCGCAGGACGGCTGGTTTGACCGGCTTGTTGATGACCGCGACGTCAAGCGCCTCCGCTTCAGTGCGCACCTCGCTGGAACGGTCGGCGGTGACCAGAAAGGCCGGTGTGGCCTCACCATAAATGTCTCGAAGTCTAGCTATAAAATCGAGACCGGTTTCTTTATTGAGATGATAGTCGGCGAGGATGACATCGGGGGCGCGATGTTCCTGTTGCGCTGCGTGGAAGGCCTGCGAACCTGAAAACGCCTGCACGTTGCAGCCCCAGCCTTCGAGCAGCAGACGCATGCCTTCGAGGATGCGAATGTCGTTGTCGATGCACAAGACGTTGAGACCCGCAAGGCTGGCGATAGCGTGAATGGGTGGGCTGCTGGCGGCTTCCGGCTCGCAGGGCAATGTCTCGCTTGCCGGAAGAATGACCGAGAAGCGTGTGCCTTTTCCCTGATTTGAGAATATTCGGATTTCAAGGCGCAGGACGCGCGCAATGCGGTCAACGATGGACAGGCCAAGCCCCAGCCCTTCAGCTTCTCTCGTGCCTTCGTCAAGGCGCGTGAATTCACGGAAAACAGAGTTCAATTTGTCACCGGCAATGCCTATCCCTGTGTCGTAAACCTGAATTTCGACCAATTCGCCACGTCGCCGCACGCCGACTAGAACCCGGCCTTGACGTGTATATTTGATGGCATTGGAGACAAGGTTCTGGATGAGGCGGCGCAAGAGATTGCGTCCGGTTCTCACGCTGAGCGAGGAAGGCACGATGATCAGTTCAAGGTTCTTCTCAGATGCCATCGGCTGAAAGTCGGTCGCGATCTGGCGCAGCAACCCGTCCAGCCTGAACGTCGTTTCATCCGGTTTCATCGCCCCTGCATCAAGGCGCGAAATGTCGAGAACCGCGCCGAGAATATTTTCAACCGACTCAAGAGACGATTCGATTTTGACGGCTGCTTCGCCTGTCGGTCCTGATCCTGTCTTTTCAATCAGGGATGAGCAATAAAGTCGCGCTGCATTCAGTGGTTGCAAAATGTCGTGACCGACAGCCGCCAGAAAACGTGTCTTGCTGAGATTGGCCTCTTCTGCGATGTGCTGTGCCTGCGCCAATTCCTCGTTGACGAGTGTGAGTTCAGCCGTTCGTTTGACAACGCGTTGTTCGAGCGTCTCGTTCACGCGTTTGAGCGACAGGTCGGCATGCACGCGTCTGGTAATGTCGGCATATGTGGCAACAATGCCGCCGTCCGGCATCGGGCTGGAGCGCAACTCGATGGTTCGGCCACTGGTCTTGAGTTCCAGTTGCCAGGCCTCTCCAAAGCTCGTCAACCGTTCCAGCGAACTTGCTTCCTCGGCTTCTTCTATATCACCGCGATGTGCCAGGAATGCGAGGATTTGTCCGAGCGAAACACCGACTTGCCCCATCTCGTCTGGCAGTTCGAAGAGGAGCCGATATTGTCTGTTCCAACAGGTCAGGCGCAGATCCTTGTCGAAAACGGTGATGCCTTGTTCCATCTGGTCGAGCGCGATTTGCAGGAGGTCGCGATTTTGTTGCAATGCATCCGAGGCATCGTCGAGCAGGCGAAAGGCATCCTTGGCCGAGCGGTCATGACGCTGAACCAGCAGCGAGAGGATAAGCCGGGCAGACGATGAGCCAACCGCGCTCGCCAGCAATTGTTCACCGAAGCGAATGGTCTCGATGCTGGCTGGCGAGTGGCCATGCATGGTTCGTCCCTCGCTTTGTTCGAACGACTGGAATGAGCGTTCCGTGCGCTCGACGCCGAGATAGCGTGAAATCGTATCCTTCATTTCATTGACAGTTACGCTTGTGCGAAACCTTCGCAGGCTGGGCATCTGGCCGGCCCCGCGCGGCACGAAGATCGCCGCCTGAATGCGTTCGCGCGGTTTGGATGCGCGTGACAGCGAGCCAAGAACGTAAAACAGGATATTTGTCGCCAGGCTCCACAAGACGCCGTGGTTGAGCGCTTCGCCACTGGTGCCGAACAAAGCCTGTGGTCTTAGGGCCGCGATGCCGAAAGGCCCGTTTACCAGAAAAGATATGTCTGGTGCGAGTAGTGAAGGGATGAACAATGTGTAGGCCCAGACCCCGATCCCGGCGGCCATGCCAAGCGTTGCGCCGCGTGCATTTGCCCCTCGCCACACCAGCCCGCCAAAGAAAGCAGGCGCGAATTGGGCGATTGCCGCAAACGAGATCAGGCCAAATGCGACGAGGCGAACATTGTTGGCCATTTCAAGGTAGTAGAGAAACCCGGCGAACAGAATGAAGAAAATTGCGGCGCGCCGGATGACGAGGATGATTTTCGACCAGTCTTCATGTTCTCCTGCATTTGGCTTCAAGAGCCTGCGTAAAACGAGCGGTATGACAAGATCGTTGGAGATCATGATCGAAAGGGCGACGCTCTCGACAATGACCATCGCGGTTGCCGCCGACAGGCCACCGACAAAAGCAATCATTGCAATGAAGTCTCGCCCGTTGAAGAGCGGAACAGCCAGCACGTAGAGGTCGGCGCTGGCCGCACCGCCGACAACGGTGAGCCCCGCAAAAGCGATAACGATGACAAAAATATTGATGAGGACAAGATAAAGCGGGAAGAGCCAGCTTGCCGTGCGCAATTCCTTCTCGCTGCGGTTTTCCACAATGGTCATGTAGAATTGCCGGGGCAACATGATTACGGCAAAGGTGGCAAGCATTGTCAAAACGACCCATGTCGCTGGAGATGTTCGATAGCTGATCGAGGCCTGAACCATCTCATTGGCCTGTATGGCTTCGAACAGGCTGGCCGGGTGATGGAACAGGAACAGGCTGATGGCGACGCCCACGGCAAGAAATGCCGTGAGTTTGATGACGGATTCCACCGCCATTGCCAGAACCAGCCCGTCCTGATGTTCCGTGGCATCGGCATGTCGGGTGCCAAACAACACGGCAAAAATGGCCAGCAGAAAAGCCACGACAAAGGCAACATCACGATACACGAAGTCACTCGACATGGCGTCTGGCGAATAAAGCGAAACCATCAAGCCGATCGACCCGGCGATCGACCTGAGTTGCAGCGCGATATAGGGGATGATGCCGATTGTGGCGATGATGGTGGCAATTGAGGCGACAGCGAAACTCTTGCCGTAGCGAGCCGCCAGAAAATCCGCGATCGACGTGATCTTCTCCGCCTTGCTAAGCTTGATGATGCGCTTGAGGAGCGGATAGCCGAAGATGAACATCATGATTGGCCCGACATAAATCGTCAGGAATTCCAATCCACGCTCGGATGCCAGCCCGACCGATCCGAAAAATGTCCACGAGGTGCAGTAAACGGCAAGGCTGAGAGAATAGATGTAGGGCCGCGACGCAATGGGGCCGCGCCGCGCCGCATGCCTGTCGCCCACGCTTGCGACGGCAAAGAGCATCGTCACGTAGAGAATGGCGACGATGACGATAAACCAGCCCTGCAAAGCCTGAAATTCCTTCGCTCAATTGCGCTCGAACCGATATTGAGAAGCAACCACAGCCTGATTGCCCTGTCCACCGCGACCTTGGGAGTGTCTGCCGCCGCGCGCTGCATGGCAATCTCCGACATTTATTCCATGCCGAAAACCCTCATTCGCGCATCATCGTTGGAGAACCCTTGCGGTTCGCATTATGCACCTTGCAACCAACAGTTTTGTTGGTGTCTATTCATAAAGGTAAAGCAATCAAAGGTGGAGATTGCCATGCAATGGAGGGACGCATGCTAAAAGAGTTTCAGGAATTCGTTTCCAAAGGCAACGTCATGGACCTGGCCGTCGGTGTCATCATCGGCGCGGCTTTTGGAAAGATCGTCGACTCGCTGGTCAATGACATCATCATGCCGATCATCGGCGCGATTTTCGGCGGCCTCGACTTCAACAACTATTTCGTCGGGCTGTCCTCGGCGGTAACCGCGACCACACTTGACGCCGCCAAGGAGCAAGGCGCGGTTCTGGCATATGGCAGTTTCCTGACCGTGGCACTGAACTTCGTCATCCTGGCATGGATTATCTTCCTCATGGTCAGGAGTGTGAACAAGATGCGCAAGCGTATGGAGAAGGAACAACCGGCTGCACCCGCCGCACCACCGCCAGCCGATGTCGCCCTGCTCACCGAGATCCGCGATTTGCTCAAAAGCAAATAGGGACCGCTGACATTTCCGGACCAAAGCCCCGGCCGGTTGAGGTCGGGGTTTTGTGTTTCCTGAAACGGAGAAAGAGCAGTAGTAGGTGAACGGCTTATCGCTTGGGACGAGTAATTTCATGAACCACATCAATAATCTGCGCGATGAGGCACTTGCTGCTCCCGAAAGTGGCATCGTCTCGGTGGTAAATCACGGTCGTAACCGGGAAGGGCTCATTCCGTTATGGGCGGGCGAGGGTGATTTGCCGACGCCCGGATTTATTTCCGATGCGGCCAGCAAGGCACTTTCTGCGGGCGAAACCTTCTATACATGGCAAAAGGGAATACCCGAACTGAGGCAGGCGCTCGCCCGCTACTATCAACGACATTTCAGCAAAACATTCGCTGAAGAAGAATTCATCGTCACCGGTTCGGGCATGCACTCCATTCAACTTGCCCTCGATGCCGTCGCGGGCAAGGGAGATGAGGTCATCTACCTGACCCCGGCTTGGCCCAATTTTGCCGCTGCCGCCGAAATTGGCGGGGCGCGCGCCATTCCCGTCAAACTCGACAATACCGACAATGGCTGGACATGCGACGTGGACCGCATTGCCGCCGCGATAACGCCAGCCACGCGCGCCATCTTTGTCAACACGCCGTCGAATCCGACAGGCTGGACGGCTGACACGCAAACATTGCAATCCATCCTCGATCTTGCCCGCCAAAAAGGGCTGTGGATCATTGCTGACGAGATTTACGCCCTGTTCCATTTCGCTGGCAACCGCGCACCGTCATTTCTGGACGTGGCGAGCGATGAGGATCGCATTCTTTACGTCAACAGTTTTTCAAAGAACTGGGCGATGACCGGTTGGCGGATCGGATGGATCAGGGTCCATCCATCCTTGCAACAGGTGTTTGAGAACCTGATCCAGTATTCGACCTCGGGCGTCGCGCAGTTCATGCAACGCGGTGGCGTTGCCGCGCTGGACGAGGGCGACGGTTTCATAGCTGAACAGGTGGAACGGGCTCACCGCGCCCGCGATCTCGTTTGCTCCATTCTGGCGGACACCGGGCGTGCCCGGTTTATCGTGCCGCAAGGCGCATTTTATCTGTTCTTTACAATTGATGGCATTGAGCGCTCGCGAACGGCTGTTTTCGATATTGTCGATCAGGCAAATGTCGGCTTGGCGCCGGGCACGGCTTTCGGTGAGGGATGGGACCCGTTCTTTCGTCTGTGTTTTCATCGCCGCCTCGATCAGGTCGAGGAAGCCGCACACAGGCTGGCCCGCTGGATCGCCAATTCGCGATAAAGCAACTCCAGGAAAAGTGGTTCCCGGTTTTCCGTCCGGAGTTGCGCAAAACAAGTAGTCCGGGCAATTCCAGAAAAAGTGGCCCCCGATTTTCCGTTCAAAGTCCCGGGAGCTCAAAAGTCAGGGGTAAACGCGTTCGAAAAAACGAGTGCCGTTCTTCATCCGCCAGATTTAGGTACCAGCAGCGGAATGATACGATCACTCTGGGCAACCGCCGGACGATTTTCTGTCCCGTAAGGAATGCCCAGCGCATCCCATGTCTCGACAAGCGCGCCCTGCAATTCCACAATCAACTGATCCGAATGGTAAGGGGTTGGCGTGATGCGAAGCCGCTCCGTGCCACGCGGCACGGTGGGATAGTTGATCGGTTGAATATAGATCCCGTGGACGCCGAGCAGGCGGTCGGTTGCCATCTTGCACAGTTCCGGATCGCCAACCAGAATCGGCACGATATGTGTCGCCGAATCCATCACCGGCAGACCGGCGCTTGAGAGGATATGCTTGGTTCGCGTGGCCTGTCGTTGTTGTGCGTCACGCTCGACCTGCGACACCTTGAGGTGACGGATCGATGTTACCGCCGCAGCCGCGATCGCTGGCGGCAGCGCCGTCGTGAAGATGAAACCTGGCGCATAGGAGCGCACGGCGTCGATCACGGCAGACGTGCCGGTGATGTAGCCACCCAAAGTGCCAAATGCCTTGGCAAGCGTGCCCTCGATGACGTCAATGCGTCCGGCGAGGCCCTCGCGTTCGGTAATGCCACCACCGCGCGGGCCATACATGCCCACCGCGTGAACCTCGTCGATATAGGTCATGGCGTTGTATTTTTCCGCAAGCTCGACAATAGCCTCAACAGGCGCAATGTCGCCGTCCATCGAATAGACGCTCTCGAACACGATCAGCTTGGCGCGCTCACGCCCGGCGGCCTGCAACAGGCTTTCGAGATGCGCCACATCATTGTGTCGAAATATCTTTTTCTCGGCTGACGAGCGCCGCACGCCCTCGATCATCGAGGCATGGTTCAACTCGTCGGAAAGGATCAGGCAATTGGGAAGCAGGCGCGCGATGGTGGAAATCGATGCTTCGTTCGACACGAAACCCGAGGTGAAGACCAGACCAGCTTCCTTGCCATGAAGATCGGCCAGTTCCAGCTCAAGATCAACGAGTGGGCTGCTGGTGCCGGAGATATTGCGGGTGCCACCTGCTCCCGAACCCATCTGGCCACCGGCATTCTGGAAGGCCCGGATCACGTCCGGGTTCTGCCCCATGCCGAGATAATCATTGGAACACCAGACGGTGATTTCCTGGGTTGCGCCATTGGTGCGCCACAACGCGCGCGGAAATTTGCCCGCGATTCGCTCAAGGTCGGCAAAGACGCGGTAACGTCGTTCTGCATGAAGCTGGTCGATCGCTTCTTCGAAGAACTTCTGATAGTTCATGTCGCATTCCCAATTTGCGGGCCGATAATAATCACGACCACGCCCTGCGTCCATCGACGCATGTTGGTCAAAATGCCACGCCCGACGAACATGAAACGACAGGGAACGGACACGTCATTAATAGAGGTTTGAGTGCTTCAGGTCCAGACCGCCTCCGAGAAGAGAAAACCGGGCACCATGCCTTCTTAAAGATTGGGCGTCATTGTATGGGTCTGGGCGCAAGCGCTCGCCAGCCCGAGACAATGAAGGTTGGGGCAATGACCAGCTTTGGACAATGAAATGACAGGTGAGGTCTAATGGCGGTTTTGGTAACAGGCGGTGCCGGATATATCGGCAGTCACATGGTTTGGGAATTGCTGGATGCCGGTGAAAGGGTAATCGTGGTCGATCGGCTTTCGACCGGCTTTGAATGGGCCGTAGCGCCGGAAGCCCGGTTGGTGCGCGCCGACATTGCCGACAAGGAGTTGATCGGCGCGCTGATTCGCGACAACGATATCGATGCCATCATCCATTTCGCCGGGTCGATTGTCGTGCCGGAATCGGTAGCAGATCCGCTTGCTTATTATGAGAACAACACTTGCAAGACGCGAACGCTGATCGAAACAGCCGTCCAATCGGGTGTGAAGAACTTTATCTTCTCTTCGACAGCCGCAGTGTATGGCGGCACGGGGCTGGAACCGGTGCGCGAAGATGCGCCGCTTGCTCCAGAATCTCCCTATGGTCTTTCCAAGCTGATGAGCGAATGGATGCTGCGCGACGCAGCCAACGCCCATGATCTTCGCTATACCGCCTTGCGTTATTTCAATGTCGCGGGAGCCGATCCGAAAGGCCGCACCGGTCAATCGACGCCGGGTGCGACTCATCTCATCAAGGTTGCCTGCGAAACCGCGCTTGGCAAGCGCGCCTCGATGCAGGTTTTCGGGTGCGATTATCCGACCCCGGACGGCACATGTATCCGCGATTATATCCATGTCAGCGATCTGGTAGCGGCGCATCGGCTCGCATTGCAGCGGTTGCGTTCCGGCGGTCAAAGCCTTGTCGCCAATTGCGGCTACAGTCATGGCTATTCGGTGCTACAGGTCATCGACAGCGTGCGCCGCGCAGTAGGGCATGATTTTGATGTGAAGCTGACAGAACGGCGTTTGGGCGATGCAACGGCAGTTGTTGCCAATTCAGATATTGCGAAAAGCGAATTCGGCTGGGTGCCCAAACATGACGATCTGGATGGAATAGTGGCTGACGCGCTTGAATGGGAACGCATTTTGAATATGAAGAATTCGACCCGCGGTAGGGCGTAGCCTCTATCTGGTGTCGGCTCAAAAGAGGCAGCAATGAAAATACTTGTTCTGGGCGCGGGCGTCGTTGGCACGGCTGCTGCCTATTATCTTAGCCAGGATGGTCACGAAGTGACGGTCATCGAACGCCATCCGAATGCCGCGATGGGTACCAGCTATTGCAACGCCGGATTGGTGTCGCCCGGAGACGCAATAGCATGGGCGTCACCCGCTGCGCTCAAGACATTTGTGCGGGGAATATTCAATCATGACCTGGGGATAAAAGTCCGCCCGGGGATCGACCCTTACTTTCTGGCGTGGAGTTTGCGTTTCCTGCGCCAATGTACCCAAAAAGACTTCGCGCCAATACGGATATCAAGCTGCGGCTGGCCCTGTATTCGCGCGACTGCATCAATGCCATCTCGCAGGACGCTGACATTGCTTATGACGAGCGCAAGAAAGGCATTCTCTATTTCTTCCGCTCGCAGCAGAACCTCGATTACAGCGTCGGCAATTACCAATATCTGGCCAGGCACGGCCTGCCTATCGAGGTCGTCGACCGCAACCGGCTGGTCGAGATCGAACACGGACTGACAGCGGCGAAAGACTTGATTGCCGGTGGCATCTATTCGCCAAACGACCAGACCGGAGATTCAAGACAGTTTGTCGGCAAGCTGGCAGCTTATGCGACGCAGCGGCTCGGTGTTCGGTTTCTCTTCAACACCAAGGTTGAAGGGCTCAATATCGAGGGTGACAGGGTAGCCTCGGTCATGACTTCTGCCGGTCCGATACATGGTGACGCCGTGGTGATCGCGATGGGGCCGGAAAGTGGTTTGCTTGGCCGTCGTTACGACATCGACCTTCCGGTCTATCCGGTCAAGGGTTACGCCGCGACGATCCAGCTTGAGGATGAGAACAAAGGCCCGACGATGGGCGGCGCGGATGAAGATCGCCTGGTCGGCTATTCGCGGCTCGGCAACCGCTTGCGGCTTTCATGTACCGCTGAATTTACCGGCTTTGATCGCACCCATCGCCCGCAGGATTTCGCTCCCATGTTCAAAACGGCGAACGAGCTTTTCCCCGGCGCTTTCGACCAGAAGAAGGCTGAACTTTGGGCCGGGTTGCGACCGATGATGCCGAACTCCGTGCCGGTTATCGGAAAGGCGCGCTACGCCAATCTCTATCTCGATACGGGCCACGGCCATGTCGGCTGGACGATGGCCTGCGGGTCGGGCAAATTCCTTGCCGATCTCGTGGCAGGCCGCAAGCCCGAGATTGATCCGCAAGGCTTGGTCTACGCGCATTAGCGCAATTCGAGGAAAAGCGTGCAGAGATTTTCCGCCAAATATTGTTTAGAAACAAATATTTGTAGCAGCTCAGTGGTCCCACCCAAAGCTGAACCGCCTCCCCCTCTGTCCTGCCAAGTCGGTCAAGGAGTGACATCTCCCCCTCAGGTGGGGAGATTGGCCAACCGTCATTGATAGTGCTTGTTGCGCAATATCGGTGCTGATACGCAGCGGACTCTAGGCGATCTTGGCGAGGAGCTTCATCAGCGTGCCAGCCTCGCGGGTGGTAAGCGGGGCAAGCGTGTCTTTGGTGATCTGTTGCGCCAGAGGAATAAGGCGCTCGACCACGGCAATTCCTTGCGCCGTCAATTGCACCATCAGGCGTCTCTTGTCGGCTTCGTGTTTTTCGACCTCGACAAGACCACGGGCTTTGAGCCTGTCGATAACCCCTTTCACGGTAGCCGAGTCCATTGCGATCAACACGCCGAGTTGGTTTTGCGAGGTCGAACCGACATCATGAAGCTTGGCCATCGCCGCAAATTGAGGCGGCGTCAGGTCGCTGATGTGAGTGGCGAAGATAGACAGATGGCGCTGGTTCGCCCTGCGCAGGATGAAGCCGACCTGCTCTTGCACCTCATAGGCTTCATCTGGTTCATCGGCATCGACGAGCTTCAGGAGATTGTCCTCCCCGGTCATCTCTGGCCATCCCCGACCTTGATGTCCCATGCCTCCAGCCCGCCCATGCGGCTGTGGATACGCGGGCCGCAACTCATGGCGATGCAAAACAGGATTTCGTCTGGCTTCGGGCCATCGGCAATACCAACCTCGAATGCATCGAAATGGCTGCGCACATAGGCGGCATTGATATGGCCAAGCGGCACATCCAGCCGGGAACCGAACGCGCCGACTTTTATTGCAGATGGCACAATGGCCTTGGCTTCGCCCAACCGCGCGCGCATGGCATAGCCCCCCGGTACATGCCACAGCGCTCCGTGCTCGATCTCGCCGGCTGTGCCGACAATCGCACCCTTGCCATAGCCGTCGATGACTTTGGCATCGCCGCCAAGTGCACCGACAAGCCGGTCGGTGAGCAATAGCCCGAGTGGCTTCAGATCATCCATGGCCGATTGCAGCTCTTCCACGTAACGGCCCGCAAATGGATTGCCAACGATTGCCAAAGCTGCTGCCCTGCGCCGGGGTTGTTGTGCCGCCGGGCCGCCCTCGTGAAAGATATCCTCACTCAGGATCGCAATCTTGCGGATGGGAAAATCAGGCATTTGCTGCTTCCTTGCATTGGCTTTGTATAAGCGACGGGCGCGTAAGCGTTCCACAAATATGTGTGGCACCGCAGAGAAACAAAGCGGCTGCCTTGATTAGGCCGCCCCGCCGAAATTCTTCGGCCATGTGAAGCCCATGTGAAAGCGCCGTCTCGATTTCGAGGTCCGTCAGGGGGCCGACATCGGTGGTGACCAATCGCGCGCCAAGATCGCTGTCTGGCGCAATCTCAGCCGCCGGTAAGCGCTTAATGGCGCGATTGCCGGGCAGGTCAACGGCGTTGGCAATCACCGTAGCAGCAGCATCGGCTTGGGCGCTCATTGGCGCCAATACCGTCACCGCATCGGCAATTCCCAGTGAAAAGGAACGCCCGCGCCAGCCGCTGGTGGCAATGCCGCCAATGCCGTCTTTGGCGGAAATACATATGCGGTCGCTCACGCCGTGGCCGGTGCCCGCGATTGCAAGCTTCATGATATGTCCATCTGCAAGGTGGATCGCGCTGTCGCCGCCATTATTGACATAGGCACGCTCAAGCGCGCGTCCATGAAGCAAAGCGGCAAGGATTTCATCGGCAACCGAACCGGCCACCGCAGCCATCGGCGTGATGAAGGACTGCGACAGGGGCACGACCGCGGCCTCCATGCGCCGTGCCGTTGCACCAGTGAATGCACGGCTGGCGGCCTTTGCGGGTCGCCGCAGTTCGGGCAATTCATCGACAAGCTCGGTGAGGATGGTTTGAAAGCGCGCACTGGCTTGCCGATATGCGGCGCGGACTTCGCCTGCCTCGCCGAATGCCTCAATGATTAGGTCAATCGGCCCGTGATTGAGATGAAGCCGCCGGCCATCTTGCAGCCAATGGGCTTGCGGCCCATTCATTGTTTCGTACCGCTATCAACGGCGCGCCTCAGCTGCGCCCGCGGTGGCCACGGATTGTCTGCCTGGGCTGGCGTTCCTCGCCGCGCATTGAGATATTCGCCACCCTGCGCGATGATATCTTCGACGCTGCGGATTTCCTTCTCATAGCCGCCAAGGCGGACATAAGCGTCACGCCGCATGGTGAATTCGATAGGTGCCACTAGTGCCGGTGTGGGGACATAACCGAAGGCGTTTTCCGGCACGCGCATCACATCGACCATCAGCGTGATGCCGCCACCGGGCCAGACATAGACGGGCGCGCCACCAACTGTCACATAGGTCTGCAAGTCCTGGACCGAACGGGTCAGATTGACCGGGTTTTCCGTGACGCCTGCGCGCAGCGAACCACCCGCGCCGCCAACAAACAACACGGTGCACAGCGCCGGTTCGCAATTGTCCTCGATCAGTTCGACAGATTTGCGAAGTCGTTGCGGAAACGGCTTCTCGACCGGGTTCAATTCGTCATCAAGTTCATAATAGGCAAACTGTTCGCCGGTGGTTGAGACCATCAGCATCGAAAGGCCGGGCTTCGCGCCCTTTTTGGCGTTCCAGTCACCAAGGATCGAAAGCGGGTCCGATATTGTCGTGCCACCCCAGCCAAGGCCGGGTTCCGAAACCTTGAAATAGCGGCCTGGCGTTGAGCGACGGCCAACGATCTTGATGCCGGTATCTTCCCAACCGAGAACTTTGCCAGCCTGATGTTCGGAAACGACGCCGGTGATGTGGTCGTCGACCACGACAACTTCATCGACCAGCCCGCGCCATTGCGTGGCGAACATGCCGATGGTGGCTGAACCGCATCCGACGCGCATGCGAACTTCGGCCTTGCCGTCGATCACCGGTGCCTTGCCAGCCTCGACAACGATGTTCGCACCGCCGTCGATTGCCAGTTCCACCGGCTTGCGGTTGCACAAATGAAGCATCGCGTCACAGGTCGCGCGCCCTTCCGCTTTTAAACCTCCGGTAAGGTGGTGGACGCCGCCCAATGACAGCATCTGGGAGCCATATTCCCCTGTCGTGACATGGCCGATGGCCTCGCCCCCGGCCCTGACCGTCGCGGTTTCCGGGCCGAGATGGCGGTCGGTGTCGATCTTCACCTTGACACCGCAATAGGAGAAAATGCCTTCGGTCACGACAGTGACGAGATCGACGCCTTCGACATCCTGACTGACGATAAAAGGTGCGGGTTTGTAGTCGGGATAGGTTGTGCCCGCACCAATGGCCGTGACGAAGCGCTGGCCATTATTGAGCAACTCACCATCCCAGGCCTCGCCCTCGGCCAGAAATGGCACGACAGGGTCGCCTGTTTCCAAAGCATGATCGAGAATGGTCAACGGGTCCATGCGCACGATATGCCCGCCGCTATTGCCATAGCGGTCGCAGGCACCGGTGCGGCCCTCGGCGATGTAGCACATCACCGGACAGGCATCGCAGCGTATCTTTTCCTCGACCTGTTTTTCGCCTCTATCATGGGTTTCGAAACGCTCGGAAAGCTCGCTCATTGGAGTGCCGCCTTCGCGTCTATTGCTTCAAGGATACGCGATGGCGTGGCGGGAACCTTCGTCACCAGAACGCCTGTCGCATGACGGATGGCATTGAGGATCGCCGGCGCGGTCGGGATCAAAACATGCTCACCCAATCCCTTGGCTCCGAACGGCCCTTCCGGGTCGGGCACTTCTATCAAGATGGTCTCGATGGGCGGCACATCGCCTATCGTCGGGATCAGGTAATCATGCAGGTTTTCAGTGCGGCCGGGTATATATTCCTCCATCAGCGCCATACCAATTCCCTGCGCAATCCCGCCTTCGATCTGGCCTTGCGCTAATAAAGGGTTGATCGCCTTGCCGACATCATGCGCGGCGGTAATCTTGACAAGCTTGACAGTGCCGAGTTTCAGATCGACCTCAAGCTCGGCAATTTGCGCGCCATAGCCATAGACGGCGTAAGGCTTGCCTTGTCCCTTGGCATCGAGAGGCGTCGTTGGCGGATCGTAGGTTTCTTGCGCAACGAAAACCAGGTCATCGGCGTCGCATGCAAGCGTTCCAAGATCGACACGCCTGACGGCATCGCCCTCACGAAGGATGAGAGCACCACCCTCGAATTCCAGGGCGGCATCGCTGGAAACATTGGCAAAACGCAGGAGCTTGTCACGCAAGGCGCGTCCCGCCATTTCTGCGGCTTTACCGGACACGTAAGTCTGGCGCGATGCCGAGGTTTTTCCCGCATCTGGTGAGATTGCGGTATCCGCACTTTTCAGCACGAATGCCGCCAGCGGCAGGCCGAGCGCGTCGGCGCAAATCTGGGCAATGACCGTATTGGAACCTTGCCCGATATCGACCGCACCCTGATGCAGGATTACGCGGCCTTCGGGTGAAATTCCAACCTTGATGGTGGACGGGTTTGGCAAGGATGTATTGCCGCAACCATACCAGCATGACGCTATGCCGACGCCGCGTTGCACGGTTTTGTTTGCCGCATTGAATGAGGCTGCATCGGCCAGTGCCCGTGTCCAGTGCGGTTGTAGTGCTTCAAGACATTGCGCGATGCCCACACCTGAGACCAGAATCTGGCCGGTGGTGGTTTTGGAGCCGTCGCGCAAACAGTTCATCAGGCGAAAATCCAGCCGGTCAACGCCAAGCTTCAATGCAAGCTCATCATAGAGCGTTTCCTGCATGAGCGTCGCTTGCGGAACGCCGAACCCGCGAAACGCGCCCGAAATTGGCCCGTTGGTGTGAATGGCGCGCCCCTCAGCCCGATAGTTTGGCGTCACATAGGGACCGCAAGCATGAACCGGCACGCGGTTGGCAACCGTCGGCCCCCAGCTTGAATAAGCCCCGGTGTTGAAGTCGCCTTCGAAAACCATGCCGCATATCTTGCCGCTTGCGTCCGTTCCGATATGGCCGCGCATCCGGGCAGGGTGGCGTTTGGTTGTCGAAATCATCGATTCATTGCGGGTATAGGCCAGTGTCGCAGGCCGCCCGGTCTTCAGCGCCACCAGCCCGACAAGCGGCTGCAAGGAGATGTCGAGCTTCGATCCGAAACCGCCTCCCGCAGCAGTCGGCACGATGCGCACTTTCTGCGGTGCAAGTCCGAGAATTTTGGCGGTGTCAGCGCGGTCCATATAGGGCGCTTGCGTGCAGGCCACGACGACGAGCGTATCGCCATCCATATAGGCATAGCCGGCTTCCGGTTCGATATAAGCATGCTCGACATAAGATGTTTCGATTGTCCCGGTCGCCGTGAAAGCTGCCCCGGCAAGACCGCTTTCAGGGTTTCCCTGTTCGACGAATCCTTTGACGAGCAGATTTGCCAGTCGTCCGTCATGAATGAGCGGTGCCCCTTCCTTGCGCGCCTCATCAACATGCAGGATATGCGCAAGCTCCTTCCACTCTATCGGAAAATCCTTGAGATCGAGATCCGCAATTGCCTCGCGCTCGCCCGCGATCAAGGCAACGGCCTCACCCCGAAAACGCGCGAAATCCTGTGCCAGCGCCGGCTGGTCGGCGAAAGGCGGGATCACGCCGAAGCAATTTTCGCCCGGAATGTCTGCGGCCGTGAAAATGTTGACGATACCGGAATGCGCGCCCGTCCATTCAGCGAGATTTCCAAAGCTGAAACCGGCATGATGATAGGGAGAACGAACAACCATGACGGACAGCGCATCGTGCGGGAAACTGTCGCCGCCGAACAGTTCCGCACCCGTCACTTTCGGCTCGCCATCCAGCCGGACCGGTGAAGCGCCGACGGCGTGCCCCTTTTCAGGAGCGCGCTTGTCGAGCGCCCCATCGTGCCGCGTTGCGCTCATCACCGCGTCAATGATCTTGCGATAGCCAGTGCAGCGGCAAAGCACGCCGCCCAATGCGTCGCGCACCTCCTGCTCGTTCGGCTGTGCCACCCGCTCCAGAAGTGCCGCCGCCGCGATCAGGAAGCCGGGCGTACAGATGCCGCACTGGGCCGCACCATGTTCGAGAAAGGACGCTTGCAATGCACTTAGCGCACCATTGGCGAGACCCTCGACGGTCGTTATTTCTGTGCCTTCAACAGAAGCGACCGCCATCAGACAGGCACAGACTGGATTGCCATCGACAAGCACGGTGCAGGCACCGCAATCCCCAGCATCGCAACCGACCTTGGTGCCGGTCAGGTGCAATTCGTCGCGCAGGACCGCGGAAAGGCGGTGCACTGGGGAAACCTCGACCGATACAGCGCCACCATTGACGTTGAAGGCGACGGTGCGGCGCGCGATGCTCATGTCACCGTCTCCTCGCGATTAGCCGCGGCAGCCATTACGGCACGCCCGATGATTTCACGGGCGGCTTTGAGCCGATAGCCAGCACTGGCACGCACATCGTCAATCGGTGCCAGTTCCTCGATCTTCGCTGACGCCACAGCGTCGGTCATCGACCTGTCGGCTTTGCATCCCTTGAGCGCCCTTTCGACGCCGGGCAGGCGCACTACGACCGCCGAACACGAACCGACCGATATGGCGGCTTCTTCAACAATCCCGTTTACGATGACGAGGCGTGCCGCCGCCATCGCTATGGAAATAACGAGATAGCGGCGGCTGCCAAGCTTGGTGAAAGCCGAGCGCCCCGCGGTTGACGATTTTGGAATATGAATGGCGCTCATCATCTCACCGGCCTGCAATGCAGTACGACGATTACCGAGGATGAACTCGCCGAGCGGTAACTGGCGTGTTGCTTTTGCCGACCTGATTTCCACTTCCGCGTCGAGGACAAGCAGGGCCGGAACACCGTCTGCGGCCGGTGAGGCGTTGCAAAGGTTGCCCGCGATGGTCGCGACATTCTGGATCTGTCTGGAACCCACTTCGCGCGCAGCTTCCTTCAGCGCATTGAAACTGTCCGGCAATTCATGATGTTCAATGTCTGCCCAGGTGGCACGGGCACCGATGATCCAATGGCTGTTCGTCTCGATGATGCTTCGCAAGGCACCAAGCCCGTTGAGATCGAGGACATTTTCCCTGAGAGGGGCCGCGCCGAGGGTTGGATAGAAATCCGTACCGCCAGCCAGAAGCCGCCATGAACCCTCGCCAAGCAAGGCCAGTGCCTCGTCGATCTGTGTGGGTTTGGCGTAGCGGGTCACGCGTTGATTTCCCAAAGACTTTTCTACCAGCCCGGCCAGCTTCGATGCCGGTCAAAGTCGTTCGTATGCAAATGATATCAAGAAGGCGATGTTTGTCAAAGCAGCGTTTGATAATCGGCATTTTCCACACATCGAATCGGCAGCGGCGCGGTTCATGGTTGACGCAGCCGCCCTTCTGGTCATGTTACGACGATCACCCGCTCCAGCGGTGCCGCAACAGCTTTGCGAGGGTTTTACATGGCCGAAGACGCGCTGATCGTCATTGATGTGCAAAATGATTTTTGCCCCGGTGGTGCGCTGGCGGTGGCTGACGGCGATGAAATCGTGCCACTGCTCAATGAGATGATCGCCAGTGCAAACCATGTCGTGATGACACAGGATTGGCATCCTGCTGGCCATTCAAGCTTTGCCTCCAGCCATCCGGGCAAAACACCCTTCGAGACGGTGAACATGGCCTATGGCGAACAGACGCTGTGGCCGGATCACTGCATTCAGGCAGGCCCGGGTGCGGATTTTCATTCAAAATTGGCTTGGACGAGCGCCGAACTGGTGATCCGCAAAGGCTTTAGACCGGAAATCGACAGCTATTCGGCCTTCTTTGAAAACGACCACACCACGCCGACGGGGCTTTCCGGTTATCTTCGCGAGCGCGGTATCCACACGATCACCTTGGCCGGGCTGGCGCTGGATTACTGCGTTGCATATTCTGCGCTTGATGCCGTCAAGCAAGACTTTTCGGTCACTGTGCGGCTTGACGCTTGTCGTGGTATTGATCTGAACGGATCAGTCGAGACGATGCTGGCTCGCATGCGCGATGCAGGCGTTGTCCTGGTGTGATTTTGTGTTGGTGAGCCCCTTCGTTTTACCGCTCTCATCTGATGTCGGTTTTTGCAATGAGGAATATTCGTGAGCGTTCGGAGAATTTTGGCGGCAACCGTCATCTTGCTTGGTTTTGCCGCATGTCCGGCGCTTGCCGCTGAGCAACACGGTCTGCCCGGGGCGCAAATGTCGTTGTGGTGGGGATTGCCGTTTGCCGGCCTGTTGCTTTCCATCGCCACCGGCCCGCTGCTTTTCAGCCACATCTGGGAAAACCACTACGGCAAGATCACCGCAATGTGGGCAGCCCTCGTCGTCGTGCCACTGGCTATTGGCTTTGGCATCCCCTCGATGTCCGAAGCCGTTCTGCATGCCGTTCTGCTGGAATATATGTCGTTCATAATCCTGCTTTTCGCACTGTTCACCATCTCCGGGGGTATCCTCGTTGCCGGTAATATTCATGGCACGCCTCTGGTGAATGCCGGTCTCCTGCTGATAGGGGCCATGCTTGCCTCGGTGATCGGAACGACAGGGGCGTCGATGGTCATGATCCGCCCGATGATCCGCGCCAATGACAACCGCCCGTTCAACGCGCATGTCATCGTCTTCTTTATTTTTCTCGTCTCGAACATCGGCGGCTCACTGACACCGCTGGGCGATCCGCCACTTTTCGTGGGCTTCCTGCGCGGTGTCGATTTCTTCTGGACAACGACCCATATATTTCCCGACACATTATTTGTCGGCGGGGTTGTTCTGGCAATCTTCATCGTGATTGACGTAATCCTTCATATCCGTGAGGAAGGCGCGCCCAAGATCAAGGACCCCACCCCCAGTCGAAGGTGCGTGTTCGCGGTCTGCCCAACATCCCGCTCTTGGCGGGCGTGATCAGCGCAATCCTGCTTTCCGCCTCGTGGAAGCCGGGTGTAGCCTTCACGGTTCAAGGAGTTTCTGTTGAACTTCAGAACCTCGTGCGTGATGGCATCATACTGTCGCTGGCCTTGATCTCACTCGCTGTTTCGAGAAAGGAATATCGGGAAGCCAATGGGTTCAACTGGCATCCAATCGCCGAAGTAGCCAAGCTTTTTGCCGGTATATTCATCTGCATCGTGCCCGTGGTGGCCATTCTCAAGGCGGGAACGGACGGCGCTTTGGAACCGCTGGTTTCTCTGGTCACGGGGTCATCGGGTGAGCCGAATAATCTCGCCTATTTCTGGCTGACGGGAGTTCTGTCGTCATTCCTTGACAACGCACCCACCTATCTCGTGTTCTTCGAGCTTGCCGGTGGCGACGCCCAGCATCTGATGACCGAGCTTGCTTCGACGCTGGCCGCCATCTCGGCAGGCGCGGTGTTCATGGGGGCCAACACCTATATCGGCAATGCGCCGAATTTCATGGTCTTCGCCATCGCCAAGAACCAGGGCGTCAAGATGCCGAGTTTCTTCGGTTACATGCTTTGGTCAGGCGCGGTGTTGATCCCGGTCTTCATCGTTTCAAGCCTGATCTTTTTCTGAAGCAATTCCAGGAAAAGTGTGCAGCGGTTTTCCGTCCGGAATTGCGGCGAGAGAAATAGCAGAAGCAATTCCAGGAAAAGTGCGCAGCGGTTTTCCGCCCGCTTGGCGCTCTATCCAACGCCGACATAGCGCCTGACGGCAGAGGGGTCGGCGCGCAATTGGTCGATTTCCAATGTTTCGCGGTTGCGCCCATTTTCTATGAAGCAGACGCGATCGGCAACGGAAAGCACAGCATCGACGCGCTGCTCGACCAATATGGTTGAAACGCCTCTTTCGCGCAGCGTTGACATCGTTTCGCGGATTTTCTGGATCATCGACGGCATCAGGCCCTCGGTCGGTTCATCAAGCAAAAGCACTTCTGGCTCAAGGCACAGCGCGCGCGCCATGGCCAGCATTTGCTGTTCGCCTCCCGAAAGTGTTCCCGATATTTGCTTGAGCCGTTCACGTAGCAGCGGAAACAGGTCAAGAACGTTATCCTTGGTTGCCCGGCCCTTTTTGCGCGTCATCAGGCCGATCTCGATATTCTCCGCCACGGTCATTTCGGCAAAAAGGCGGCGGCCTTGCGGCACATAGGCAACGCCGCATTTCGGCACTTCGTGGGCTGGCAGACCGGTCAATTCCGTGCCACCGAGTTTGATCGATCCCGAACGCGCACGAACCAGCCCCATGATTGCTTTCAGCGTGGTGGTTTTGCCTGCACCATTGCGCCCAAGCAGGCACAACACTTCGCCCTTGCGCAACACAAGATCCATATGGCGCAACACCTGCACTTCGTCGTAGAAGCAGTCCAGTCTGGAAATGGTCAACATTTCAGCCATCGGCTGTTCCCAGATAGGCGCGTTGCACATTGGTGTTGCCGCGGATGGCCTCAGCAGTTCCTTCGGCCAGGATTTTACCGGCTTCAAATACGGTTATGCGGTCGGCAAGCTCCATCACAACCGGCATGTTGTGCTCGATGATGAGAACCGTGGCATTGAGGGCGATCTCGCGCACAAGGCTGATGAAGTTCTCGATCTCGCCGTCCGCAAGCCCTTGTGTCGGCTCATCGAGAACAAGCAGGCGCGGCTTCAAGGCGAGGCCCATCGCCACTTCAAGCAGACGTTGATGACCATAGGCAAGCTGGCCGGCAGGCATGCGCGCGCGGTCAGCCAAGCCGGTGCGCTCCAGTGCTTCCATCACACCTTCGCGTACCGAGCCACTGGAGCGCCCATCGGTCAAAGTTCGCTGGATGGGCAGCGCGACATTGTCGTAGGCGCTCAGATTGGCAAATATGCTGGTGATCTGGAAAGTATAGGCGATCCCCAGACGCACGCGCTGGAAAGCTGGTAAATTGGTAATGTCGAATTCGTCGAACATGATCATGCCGGAGGTCGGTTGTATGCGGCCGCAGACAAGACTGACGAATGTGGTTTTCCCAGCGCCGTTCGGCCCGATCACCGCGCGGATTTCTCCGGGCATCAGGGAAAAATCGACGCGATCGACAGCGCGCAGGCCGCCAAAATCGCGAGACAGCGCCTTGGTTGTCAAAAGCGGCGTCATGGCAGCCACCTTATCCAGCGATGGCGCATCGTTCCAAGCACACCCTTGGGAAAGAACAGCACGAGAATGATGAGCGCAATGCCGACGACGAGCAGATAGGCAGAGGTATACCCGCTGGCGATGTCGATGACGTAATACATGAATATGGTGCCAAACAGCGGACCGAGCGTCGTCGCCGCGCCACCAAGCAGAACCCACAAAAGCGGCAGGATCGAATATTGCACGGACGCGAAATTCGCGCCGACATAACCGAACAACAGTGCATAGGCCGCCCCCGCCGAAGCGCAGATCGTGCCGGAGGCGACAACGGCTGCCAGCTTGGTGGCGAACGTGTCGTAACCCAGCATTGCCGTGCGCGCCTCGTTTTCGCGAATGGCAATCAGCACCCGTCCATGGCCGGATCGCACAATTGCCAGCGTGATTACAAGCACGACGGTAAGCAGCCCAAGTGCGACGAAATAGCGAGTGGTCGGATCGGTGAGGTCGTATGACACGCCGCCCACATGAACGGCGCGCACCTGTTGTTTCAGGACAAGGCCCTGATCGCCTCCTGTCCAGGACGAAAAATAGAGAATGGCGAGCGAGAGAACTTGCGCAAACATCATGGTGACGATCATGAAGGCGACACCGGTCGTTCGCAGCGCCAGAAGCCCGATGCCAAGCGACAGTGCGGCCCCGCAAACAAGTGCGGAGCCAAAGGCTGCCGGTACGCTCCAGCCGAAGTGGTAGACAGCCAGTCCCGCTCCATACATGCCGGCGGCAAAAAACATGGCGTGCCCGAGGCTGAGCAGACCGACATAGCCGAAAAGCAGATTGTAACCCATGGCGAACACGGCCAGTACCATGATCCGCGCCAGCAGGCCGTGGTGATAGGCGGGCAGTATGAAGTTCAACGCGAAGAGCAGGCCGATCACCGCGAGGTGGAGCACATAAACCTTTGCCGGTGAACCATCTTTCATCATTGTGCCGCTTTGCCAAACAGGCCCTGCGGACGAAACACCAGCACCATCGCCACCAGGAGCGTGGCGATCATCTTGGCCAGTGTCGGCGAGAAGAACACGGAGATAACGCCATCCGAAACGCCAATCAGCAAGGCAGCGAGAACCGTACCGCGTAAAGATCCCAAACCACCGATGATGACCACGATGAAAGAAAGCAGCAACGGGTCTTGTCCCATCAGGTAGTGAGCCTGGCTGATCGGCACGATCAACACGGCGGCGATGGCCGCCATCATCGCGCCAGCGGCAAAGACGCCAGCATAAACCTTGTCGACCGGAATGCCGAACGCCTGTGCCGTCTCGCGGTCGAATTGCGTGGCGCGCATGATCAGACCAGCCTTTGTCCGCGTCAATACCAGCCAGACGGCGACGAGCAGCAGGGCGGACGCCGCAATGATGGATAACTTGTAGCTGGAATAGCCGAACCAGGGTAGCGAGATGCGGCTGTTAAACGGCGCTACGACCGGGCGCGCCTCGGGGCCATAAAATGTCAGCGCCAATTGCTGGATGATATAGAGCATGCCGATAGTGGCAACGATGGTGGCTTCAGGATCGTAATTTATCCTGCGCAGCACCAGCCTTTCGGCAACCAGTGCAATGGCACCGACAATCAATGGCGACAGGACAAGTGCCGCAACAAAGCCGAGCGCCGGATGACCACCGATCGCCGACGTGATTGCCCATGCCAGGACAGCGCCCAGCATGAACAATTCGCCATGCGCGACATTGACGACGCGCATGACGCCGAACACCAGAGACAGGCCCAGCGCCGTCAGTGCAAGAACGGCCGACGTGACAAGACCTTCGAGAAAGGCCAGCAGGAGGTGAGGGCCGAATGCCATTCAGTAGATGCCCTTACCCGCTCCGGCTTTTAGCGATGCCATCGAACATGACGCGAGGCAAATAGTGGACGCTTTTCTCACAGTGCTTGCGTCGTGTAATCCCCTTCCGGTTCGTAAAGTCCCTCCTCGATGGAGGTCTTGTGTACGACATTCAACCGGCCTGCCTCGAACTTGGAAATGTTCTGGATGCCGAAGCATTGGTGAATCTTGCCGTTGAAGATTTTCTTGCCCTGTGGATGTTCCGGTCCTTCGGGAAATTCTGTTAGAGCCTCGGTCGCCTCGACCAGCTTGGCGCGATCTTCCGGCCCCTTGTAACCGGCGTTTTCCATCGCTTCCTTGATGACGTACAGCGTTTCCCAGCAACCGAACATGTGAGCGGCAGTGGAAACGTCTTTCGGGTCACCAACCGCAGCCCCTTGGTCGTCTATGCCGACAGCGGTGCGATAGGCTTTCTGGGCATCGGTGTCATCGGCTTGCGCGTAGCGTGGCGAGCCTTCCCAGAAATGGCTGCCTTCAAGGAATTCCAGGCCGGGACTGTTCATGTCCACTGCTTCAAGTGAATCGATGAAGCCGAACAGTTGCGGCCTGTCGGAACCGTAAAATTCACCCAGTTCCTTGACGAAGGTGAGGACAGCCGGTCCGACCATGACGTGATAGATGACGTCGGTATCGGCAGGGATTTGCGGGAAATATTTGGTGAAAGAGCTTTCTGTCGGCGGAATGGCGATCTTGGCAATGACTTCTGCCCCCGCAGCCTGCAACGCGGGCGGCAGGTAGTCGCGGTGATCGTAGCCAAAGGCGAAGTCGGGGAAGATCATGGTGACCTTCTTGCCGACATTGCCCGAAATCCAGGGTGCCATTGCCTGAATCTGGCTTTTCACATCGGTAATGCCCGGCTGGAAGACGTAACGGTTGAGCTTCGTTGAAGCAACATGATGTCCTTCGCTGACAACATAGTAGGGAATTTTTGCCTCGCCCGCCGCCGGTGCGGAACCGATGACGACATGTGAAAAAAGCGTGCCGTAAACGATATCGGTCTTGTGCTGGTTGGCGAATTTTCCGACAACCTCGGCGCCGCGGCCGGGATCGGTGCCATCATCTTCTATGACGATTTCGACCGGGCGGCCGTTAATGCCACCGGCATCGTTGATCATCTTGACGGCGGCGTTGGTGGTTTTCTCGTACCAGCGGCCATAGGCAGCACCAATGCCGGTTCGATGGCACTGGAAACCGATCTTGATGGGAGCAGCACTTTGCGCTTGCGAATAGCGCACAAAGCCGGGCGCGGTAATCAAACCGGCGCCAGCCAATCCTTTCAACGCCGTGCGACGGGTAATACCTGTCTTGGAAAGGTCGAAAAATCCTTGCCGGTCAGTCATGGTCGGTCCCCTGTTCCTGAGATTTGAACGTCAAATAGAGCGCAGCGCGGTATCCATCGCAAGAGGGCGAATATTGCATGGATGAAAGCTAAACCACCAAAGCATGAGCATGGCAAGTCGCCTTGCTACCCCAAGGTTACCTTCAGGCGCTCGACCCTATCCTGCTGTCGGGGTTGATAAAAGCCAGAGACCGAAAACGGTATAACCGATCATCAACAGGGTCAGCGGAAACTGGCTGAGCGTTGCGCGCGACGAAACCGAGTGCAGGCGAAAGGCGAGGCCGTGGGCCACGATCACCGCCAGCACATGACCGGCAATGATCGCACCAGCCTGTATATTCCACAGCATCCATGCCGAATCCGCACCGGTGATGATGCCTGCCTCGATCTGGATGCCTGCCGTGCCGAAAATATTCCAGCCAAGCGCGAAGGGATCGGAAAATGCCGCAACGGCATATTGGCTGTTGACCAGAAACACCGTCAGGTAGTGCGCAATATGATAAGCTAAAGCGATTGGCACGATCGACCAGATGAGCAGCCCGCTCGCTTTTGCAAGCGCCAGCCCGCTCCTTGCCATCAACTGGCCCAGGAAAACGGCAAACAGGAATATCGCCGCAAGCAACAGGAAGAGCGCAATCAGGCCGGTGGAACTGATTTCCATCATGGCCGTGCGGCCCGGATATTCCAACGGATTGATGCCGTTGTGACCCAGCCAGAAAAACGTCTTGGAAAAGCCGTCGAACGATACTGAGGAAAGCACCAGAAGGATGAAGGCGACGCCGCTCGCATCGCGTGGTTTGCCATCAAGCAGCTTCGCCCCCGGCCAGCACAAGGCGATGCGCTTTTCCGTGTCTCGCTCGATGATGGAAAACCGTGCGATCATGGCAAAGAACAAGCTGAGAAATTCGCCGCGGCGGTTCCATTCCTGATATCCAAAGATAAGCATGGCGATGAGGCTGGCGAACCAGTAACACCCGGCAACGACCGCCAGCCGCGCCGGATCGTCCGGGGCGGGATAGACAAGTTCGAACCATGCAAATCCAAGAAACAGGATGACGGCTGGCCAGCTTCCGAGCCAATCGGGATAGCGTGGTTGAAAATGGCGGCGGATGAGCGGTGAGAGAAGTCGGCATATCCCGTACCACGGGTTGAGCCATGCCCAGATATTACCGACGATGCCTTGCACCACCGCAAGCCCGACCCAAAGCACCGTCCAGATTGTCAGTGGCAGCGGATTGGATAAAGGATCACGGCTTCCAAATAGCCCGGCGGCCAATAAAATTGCAAAGACGGCAAAAGACAGAAGGCTGACCGCGACGCGGGCTTTGTCTCCAATGTGAAACAATGGCTGTCGCCCGCGCCAGAAACGATCCAGCCTGTCGGCTGGCAAAAGTGCCAGTACGAGAAATGAGGCGCCGACCGCAAATGCGCCTCCGGCAACGTAATAGCCGGTCGGTAAAAGCAGGACATGCCCGCGATCCGAGGCATGGGCAAAGGCCGTGTCGGGGTGCAGCAGCGCCGTCCATGCCCAGACGCTCAAGGATAAGGTCCGGATTGTTGCGGCGTCTTTGCCAAATAACTTGGAAGACGGGAAAAATGTCATCGCCGCAGAACCATTCCAGTGCCCGTGCTATACTTTGACGAGGCGTTCGGCGCGATCCTCCTCGCCGAAAATACGAAGATAGCGCTTTATCTCATCCGCATCGCCGGTTGCCTTGGCCGGGTTGTCGGAAAGCTTTACCGCAGGCCGCCCATTGGCTTCCGTCACTTTGCAAACGAGCGAAATGGCGGTCAGCTGGTCGGTTTTGAAGGGGGAACAATCCTCGAAGTCGTTGGTGAGGTTGGTGCCCCAGCCGAACGCCATGCGCACCTTGCCGTTGAAATGGCGATAGGTGTCGATGATGGTGTCGACTTCAAGCCCATCGGAAAAGATCAGCAACTTCTCCATCGGATCTTTGCCCTTTTCCCGCCACCAGGAAATGATTCTTTCCCCGGCCTCTATTGGCGGCGCGCTATCGGGGCGAAAGCCCGTCCAGTCCGCAACCCAGTCGGGCGCATCGTGAAGAAAGGCTGCGGTCCCAAATGCGTCGGGCAGCACGATCAGCAAATTGCCGCCATAGTAGCGTTGCCAGTCCTGCAGAACCTTGTAGGGGGCCTGTTTCAACTCAGCCTCATTGTTGGCGAGCGCGGCAACCACCATCGGCAGTTCGTGCGCATTGGTGCCAAGCGCTTCAAGGTCCGTATCCATCGCAAGCAGCACATTGGACGTGCCGGTAAATGACGGGCCGATCCCTTCCTTCAGTGCTTCCACGCACCAGCGTTGCCACAGGAACGAATGGCGCCGCCGCGTGCCGAAATCCGAAATACTGATGTCGGGAAGGCTTTTGAGCAGCTCAGTCTTGGCCCACATCTTGGCCTTGGCGCGCGCATAAAGGACATCAAGCGCAAAGGGGCCGTAGCCCTTCATCGCCGCACGCGAACGCAGTTCATTGATGATTGCGAGCGCCGGGATTTCCCACAAGGTGGTGTACATCCACGGCCCGGAGAACGTCAGCTCATACTGGCCGTCGCGACGTACCAGCTCATATTCGGGAAGCCGGAAATTTTCCAGCCATGCAAGGAACTCCGGCTCGAATATCTGCTTGCGGCCATAGAAATTGTTACCGCCAAGCCAGATCATTTCCTTCTTGGAAAAACGCAGCGTGCGCGCATGGTCAAGTTGCTCGCGCAATTCGCTTTCGTCGATCTCGTCGGCAAGGCGTATTCGAGTGGCACGATTGATGAGCGAAAACGTCGCGTCGACCTTGGGGTACATGCCCCAGATCATCTGCAGCATCAAAAGCTTGTAGAAATCCGTATCGAGCAGGCTGCGAACGATTGGATCGAGCTTCCAGGCATGATTGTAGACGCGCCGTGCAATGTCAGTCTTGGCCATTTATGAACGTCGCCTTTGCTGCTCGTTCCGTGGTCCCGCAACGCGCCTCATAACATCGTTTTTCGGCAAACGCTGCCCGCTTTGCGCTCTGGCCTGACAAAAAGTTCCGTGCGGCACACTTCCAGGCCACCAGTTTTGCAAGGTCATCAGTCTGGCAAGGCAATCAGTCTGGTTCAACCGATCTGGCGGGTGGACCGCCTCCTGCGAATACCGCCGCGCGCCGCAGCCGGCCGGGTGGCGCGCCCGTCGGCGTCCTCTTTCTCGGCAAACAACCAGTCTATGAAGACCTGAACGATAGGTGCCGACTTCATTTCATTGCGGCAGATAACATAGAAATCGTCCACCGCCGGTACGGACAGACCAAATGGGGCAACCAGTTGCCCGCGCGCAAGAAGACCGCTCGCCGTTACCGTATCGCCAAGCGCGACCCCATGTCCGTGCAGCGCTGCACCGATGGACAGATGAGCGTCACTGAAATGTTGCCTGCGGCCACGTTCCAGATCGAGCGCGTCGGCGGCGGCAAGCCATGTGTGCCATTCGCGCCCGTCGTCGCCGTGCAAGATGACATGGTTGGCAAGATCGCCGATGGACCGAAGGGGCCGGTTGTTGATGAGCGTTGGGCTTACGACCGGGAACAGTTCCAACCCGGACCATTTGCGCATCCAGCAATCGCCCCATCCGCCATTGCCGTAATGGATGCAAAGGTCGATGTCGGGCGAGCGAATATCCTGCTCGTCATTCGACCCCGTCAATGTCAGGCGAATATCGGGATATCGCGCCGTAAAGCTTCCAAGACGCGGGATGACCCACATGGACAAAAGTGCGGGGACGCAGGAAAGCGAAAGTGTGCCGCTGCTGGCTGGGCGCGTCATGCGTTGCGTGGCTGCGGCAATGCCATCGAATGCATTCGAGACTGCAGGCAGGAATTCTGCGCCATGCGGGGTAAGTTTGAGGCGTTGACCTGCCCGCTCGAACAACTTGACGCCGAGCGATAGTTCCAGTGCCTTGATCTGGTGGCTGATCGCGCCATGGGTGACGTGAAGCTCTCCCGCAGCCTTTGTGAGTGAAGCATGGCGAGCCGTTGCTTCGAAAGCGCGCAGAGGATTGAGTGGCGGCAGTCTCTTGGCCATCGGGTTGCCATCTATTGTGAGAATTTCTCACAGATCAGGCTACAACAATATCAATTGCTTTTCCATTGGGTCTCGCGGACAATTCCCTCGGATCGGCAGGAACAGGCGGCCATGAACAGACGGCATTGAATGCTGCAGGCGCTTTTCGCGCTTCGGGCAACCGAAATTGCAGGCCGTGTCGCAAGGAGGAGATGCGAATATGGGTTTTGATCGTAGCAAGCTCGATGCGTTGCGCGCCAAATATGCCGAAAGCCACGGCGGCGAATTGTTCGATCCGAAGTTCCGGCGCGTTGCCGACAAGATATTTTCCGCAAGCGGCACACGCGTTGCCCCCTATTCAGGCCTGCCGACATTTCTTGCCGCGCCCTACCGCGAGATAGCCGTCGAAAATCCCGATTTCGGCGATCTGCAAGTCGCCATGATTGGCGTGCCGATGGACTTGGGCGTCACCAATCGCCCCGGTTCCCGTTTTGGGCCTCGGGCAATGCGCGCCATTGAACGGATCGGCCCCTATAATCATGTACTTGATTGCGCGCCTACCTATGAACTCAAGGTTGCCGACATTGGCGACGTTCCGTTCCGCAGCCGCTACCGTCTGGAACTTAGCCACGAGGATATCGAACATCGCATCAACCAGATTGTAGACGCAGGCGTCATTCCGCTATCGGTCGGTGGCGACCATTCGATCAGCCATCCGGTTTTGAAAGCCGTCGGCAAGAAACAGCCGGTCGGCATGATCCACATCGATGCGCATTGCGATACGGGCGGTGCCTACGATCTGACCAAGTTTCATCATGGCGGGCCGTTCCGCAATGCCGTGCTTGATGGTGTGCTCGATCCCACCCGCACCATACAGATCGGAATTCGTGGCTCGTCGGAATATCTGTGGGAGTTCACCTACGAGTCCGGCATGACGGTTATTCACGCCGAAGAGGTCGCCGGGCTTGGTATTCCGGCCGTGCTGGAGCGCGCGCGCAAGATTGTCGGTGACGGCCCGACCTATGTTTCGTTCGATATCGACAGTCTCGATCCGTCCTTCGCGCCCGGCACCGGAACGCCGGAGATCGGTGGCCTGACAACGCGCGAAGTTCTTGAAATCCTTCGCGGCCTGAAAGGCTTGAACATTGTCGGCGGCGATGTCGTCGAGGTCGCGCCCCAATATGATGCGACCACCAACACGGCACATGCCGGCGCACAGGTTTTATTCGAAATTCTCAGCCTGATGGTGTTCAGTCCCGCACTCACACGCGCCGGAGCATGACACCGAAAAGTCGATCTACCCCAATGCGGTCATTGACCTGGATACGATGGCCGGCATCAAAAACAAACATTCCAGAAGGGAACCAGAAAAATGAAACAGCATAGAAATCTTGCGTCGTCCATCGCCGCCATGTTCCTCGCTGCCGGAACGGTATTCTGCGTTTCGCAGGCCAATGCCGATACGCTCTCCGATATCACCGAGGCTGGCGTCATCAATGTCGGTGTGTTTGCAGATTTTCCACCCTTCTCCTCGGCCAGCGCCGATATGAGCCTCAAGGGGTATGATATCGACGTCGCCCAATACATCGCCGATACGCTCAAGGTGAAGCTCAATACCGTTGCCGTCACCGGCCAGAACCGCATTCCTTACCTCAATGATCACCGCGCCGATATTCTGATGAGCGTCGGCTATTCCAAGAAGCGCGCCGAGGTCATCGATTTTGCCGCCGCCTATGCACCCTATTACATCGCGGTGATCGGCCCTGCCGCGATGGAGGTCAAAGACAAGGAAGACCTCGCCGGCAAGTCCATTGCCGTCAATCGAGGCACGCTGGAAGACACTTCGCTGACCGAGGCGGCCCCTGCCGATGCCGATATCAAGCGTTTCGATAACTACAATGCGGTGATTCAGGCCTTCATCTCGGGCCAGACGCAGTTGATGGTTGTCGGTAACGATGTCGGAGCGCAAGTGCTGGCGCGCCAGGAAGAACTGAAGCCGGAACAGAAATTCCAGTTGCTGACCTCGCCTTCGCATATCGGTCTCAACAAGAACGAAGATGCGCTGAAAAAGGCGGTCAACGACGCGGTTGCCAAGATGCTGGCAGATGGCAAGCTGGACGAAAGTTCGAAGGCATGGCTGAAGACGCCGCTCAATCCTGACAATCTCAAGGACTGAGAATTTGTCCTACAGCCTCGACTTTGGCTGGCTTGATGGCGCGCTTGGCGCCATCGCACGCGGTGCCGGCATGACGGTCTTCCTGATCGTCGTGACGACGCTGGCCGGAACGCTGATCAGCATACTTGCCGCAGCTGGCCGCCGCAGTGGCTATAAGCTTCTGCGCCGCGCGATCGGCGTTTATGTCGAGGTGATCCGCAACACGCCTTTTCTGGTGCAACTGTTCTTCATCTACTTCGGCCTGCCTAGCTTGGGCATCAGGCTCGACCCGATCATGGCCGCCATTCTCGCCATGACGCTGAACATGGCGGCCTATACCACCGAGATCGTTGGCGCCGGTCTTGACGCGGTGCCGATAGGGCAGCGGGAAGCTGCCTTGTCTTTGGGCTTGCGGCCACGTCTGGTGTTCGTCAAAATCGTGTTGCCGCAGGCGCTGAAGGTCATCTTTCCAGCGCTCACCAGCCAGGTGGTGATCATGATGCTTGAATCCGCCGTCGTCTCGCAGATCGCCGTCCGCGACCTAACTTACGAAGCGGACATGCTTCAAGCTCGCACGTTCCGCGCCTTCGAAACCTACTTCATGGTGACGGTGATCTATCTCGGCCTGTCGGTGGTGGTGCGGCGTCTTCTGGTTGCGCTCGGGCGGCGTACCTTGTCGGCAGGTGTGACATGATCGAGTTCACCTTCTGGGACATCCTGCGCAATCTCTTGTTCGCCACACGTTGGACGATTGTGCTTTCAGTCGCCGCCTTCGTCGGTGGCATTGTTGTCGGCATCGCCATCCTCATGCTGCGGATATCAAAGCGGAATTGGGCGCGCCGTTTCGCCAGCGGCTATATTGCGCTGTTTCAGGGAACGCCGCTTCTGATGCAGCTTTTTCTGATGTTTTTCGGCCTGCCGATGCTGGGCTTTCGCATCGAGCCATGGACGGCGGCCGTGCTTGCGCTCACTTTTTCGCCAGCGCCTACCTCGCCGAGATATGGCGCAGCGGCGTCGAAGCGCTGCCGCTTGGCCAGTGGGACGCCGGGGCCAGTCTTGGCCTGCACCGTGTGCAGGAATTGCGCCTTGTCATCCTGCCGCAAGCTTTCACCATTACGCGGGCACCGGTTGTTGGCTTTCTGGTACAGCTCATCAAGGGAACCGCACTGACTTCGATCATCGGCTTTGAAGAGCTTTTGAGGACATCGAACGCCATCACCAACGCGACCTTCGAGCCGTTTACTGTCTATGGATTGGTGGCGGTGATTTTCTTCGTGCTGTGCTACCCGCTGACGCAATATGCACGCATTCTGGAGAAGCGCGAACTCGCAAATTAAGGCCGGGGACCATTGCGGGAACTCTACGATAAACAGGAAATCCGGTAGTGTACCGGCTAAGAAGGGAGAATGACCATGAAAAATCTCGTGAGTGCCAACATCAACCGCCGCACCGTTCTGGGTGCTGGCGCAGCCGCAGCCAGCCTGCTTGCCATGCCCTCGATCCTGCGCGCGCAGGACAAGTCGCTAAAGGTTGGCGTTTATGGCGGCTACTTCAAGAAGTCCTTCGATGAACACATCTTCCCCGAGTTTACCAAGGCGACCGGCATTGCCGTGGAATCGGTGGCCGAACCGACCGGCGAGGCATGGCTGGTCCAGCTTGAACAGGCCGCCAAGGCAGGCCAGGCACCCGCCGATCTTTCGATGATGTCGCAAGTCGCGACGCTCAAAGGCCAGTCCACCGAATTGTGGACGCCGATTGACATGTCGAAGATCAAGCATGGCGGCGATCTGCTGGAGCGCTTCGTCAACAAATATCCCGATGGCCGCACCGCCGGTGTCGGGGCCGTCGCTTGGTACATCACCCTTGTCACCAACACCGACGTTTACAAGGAAGCGCCGACCTCATGGGCAGCCCTGTGGGACCCGGCAAACGAAGACAAGCTTGGCCTGTTGGCGCTGGTCTCGAACTCCTTCCTGCTTGAGGTGACGGCCAAGACCTATATGGGCGGCACCAATGCGCTCGACACCGAAGAGGGTTTGAACAAGGCGTTCGATAAACTGGCAGAGGTCAAGCCGAATGTGCGCCTCTGGTATCGCGACGAAGCCCAGTTCGAGCAGGCTTTGAAATCCGGTGAAATCCCGATGGGCCAGTATTATCATGACGTCACCGGTCTTGCCGCAGCAGATGGCAATCCGGTGAGATCCACCTTCCCCAAGGAAGGCGGCATTCAGGATTCCGGCAACTGGGTCATCTCGCGCGCCTCGACCAAGGCCGAAGAAGCTCATGTGTTCATCGACTATATGAGCCAGCCATCGGTGCAGGGCTTGATGTCACGCAAGGTTGGCACCGCGCCAACGCTCAAGAAAGACGTGCTTGATCTGACGCCGGATGAGTTTGCATCGGTGTCGTCGGAAATCGAGCCGATCATTCCACGTTACGATCTTTACACAACGAAGTCCGACTGGCTCAATCAGAAATGGACGGAGCTGATTGTCGGCTGACCGGCATACCGACAAAATCTGCGGGGAAACACTTGGTTTCCTCGCAGTTCTGGCACTGTCGGCACGGCGTTTCTATCAAAGGCCGAACCGCTCCGGTTCCAATTGAAGCGCACCGTTGTAGGATAGCGCAAGCGCCACGGTGCCAGCCATCTCTGGCAGGGAGAAATCATGTCCGGCCTTTCCATTCAGGGCATCACCAAAAAATTTGGCGACTTTCGTGCAGTCGACAGCGTTGACCTCGCGGTGCCGCATGGCACATTCGTGTGTCTGCTTGGCCCGTCAGGCTGCGGCAAGACCACGCTATTGAGGATGATCGCGGGGCTTGAAGAGCCGACCCATGGCGCTATCGTCCTTGACGGCGATGACATCACGCCAATCCCCACCCACAAGCGCAATCTCGGCATGGTCTTCCAGTCGCTGGCACTGTTTCCGCATCTGAGTGTGGGCGACAACATTGCCTATGCGTTGCGCATTCGCGGCGCATCGAAACCGGATCAGAAAAAGCGTGTCGATGAACTCCTCGAACTGATTGCCTTGCCGGGTTTCGCTGACCGGCCAGTGGCCAAGCTTTCGGGCGGCCAGCGCCAGCGCGTTGCCATCGCCCGTGCACTGGCTTTATCGCCCAAGCTGTTTTTGCTCGACGAACCGCTATCGGCGCTCGATGCCAAGCTGCGCGAAACCATGCAGGTGGAACTTCGCCAGTTGCAGCAACAACTCGGCATCACCACCATCGTCGTGACCCATGATCAGCGTGAGGCCATGACCATGGCCGATCTCGTCGTCGTCATGGGCAAGGGCAAGATATTGCAGGCTGCACCGCCCGTCGAGATATACCGCAAACCCGCAGATGCGTTCGTCGCAGACTTTATAGGTATCACCAATTTGCTTCCGATAGAGCGCGACAACGCAGGCAGGACGATGGTTCTGGGCAATGCTGTTCCCGGTCTTTCCATGCCTGACGGCATGGCAAAAGCCTCGTTGTCGATCCGCCCCGAAGACGTGCGCGTTGCCGCCCCCGAAGCGGGGGCGGTTTCCGGCAAGGTGAGTTTTGTGCGCGATCTCGGCGGCACCGTAGAGACCTTTGTCGAGGTTGGCGCGACCACCATCATAGCGGTCGCCACACCGCGTGAACGGCCACAATTCAGCGTAGGTCAAAGCGTTGGCCTCGTATTGCCGCCGGAAAGTTGCGTGGTCTTGAAACAATGAGACGCGAAGCGCCCAGATCGGTAGCCGATTATACGCCGCTGTTTTTCCCGGCGCTGATGTTGCTGGTGTTTTTCGTCGTTCCTTTCTCGACGATGATTGCGGTGAGTTTCTTCAAGCGCAACCCTGCCGGGTTCTACACGCCGGACTTCGTTTTCGACAATTATGCACGCTTCTTGTCGCTGTTTTTCGGTTCGGTCCTCGGCTTTTCGCTGATGCTTGCGGTGGCGGTCGCCATCTGTTGTGTCGTCATTGCCTTTCCGTTCACATACATGCTGACCAAATGCCCGCGTAAGGTACAGACCTTGTGGCTGGTCGGCCTGTTGTCCGTGCTGTCATTGTCGGAGGTCATTATCGGCTTTGCCTGGTCAACCCTGTTTTCGCGCACCGCAGGCATCACCAACCTTTTCGTGGCGATTGGCTTGATGGATAAACCGGTGGCGTTACTGCCGAGCTTCGGCGCGGTTTTGACCGGCATGGTCTATCAGGCGCTGCCCTACACCATACTGGTGCTTTACCCGGCGCTGGTGCGGCTTGACCCAACGCTGCTTGAGGCAGCGCGCACGCTTGGAGCCTCCCCGGTTCGCGCATTTCTCAACGTCGTCACCCCGGCGTTGCGCAACACGCTTGTCGCGACATTGATCATGGTCTTTGTCTTTGCGCTCGGCTCATATCTGTTGCCGCAAATCCTCGGTCGTCCGCAGCACTGGACATTGTCTGTGCTCATTACCGATCAGGCGATTTATCAGTCGAACATGCCGTTTGCCGCTGCAATGGCTGTATTCCTCGTGCTGATATCGCTCGCCTTTGTCGGGCTGACATTGCTGGTGGGTCGCAAGGAGAACGCATTATGACCGCGCTGCGCCGCTTGTATTTCTTGGCTGTGGCGCTGTTTCTGGCGGCACCGCTGATTGTGGTGGCCGGCGTTTCCGTCAATGAGAAGCAGACACTCAGCTTTCCACCGGTCGGCTTTTCATTTGCCTGGTACGGGCAGATATTTACCGATTCCGGCTGGCGGCTGGCATTGATCCATTCGGTTACGCTTGCCATCTGTGCGGCAGCAATGGCGGTCGCAATCGCGTTGCCGCTTGCATGGTTCCTGTGGCGACGCATTGCACCGTGGGCGAATATCTTTCAGGTGCTGGGGCTGGCACCCTTCATCCTGCCTCCGGTTATCACCGCCCTTGGCTTTTTGACGTTTTGGGCGACGGTCGGCCTGTTCGGCCAGTTCTTCACGGCCATCATCAGCCACGGAATTTTCTTCGTAACGCTGCCGCTCGTAACATTGTCGCTTGGCTTCGCCTCCATTGACCGCTCGCTGGTGGAGGCTGCAGCGACGATGGGGGCCGATGACAAGACGGTCCTCAAGACTGTCGTGCTACCGCTTATCCTGCCCTATCTGGTTTCTGGATATGCCTTTGCCTTCGTTCTCTCGCTCAATGAATACATCGTTGCCTATATGACGATCGGGTTCACCACGGAGACGCTGCCAATCAAGATTTTCAATGCGCTGCGCTATGGCTATACGCCAACCATGGCGTCTGTCTCCGTGTTCTTCGTGGCCGTTGCCGCCCTCGTTTTCGGTTCGATTGCGCGCTTCGGCGACATCAGGCGGTTGCTTGGCGCAATGGGCTCGGAAGGCAAGTGATGCGTATCGCGGCATTCCAGATGCAGGCAGTTCCGGGCGACGTCGCGGCCAATCTCGCGAAGCTGGAAAACGCCGCGCGTAAAGCTGCCGGGCAGGGCGCATCCCTGCTCGTCGCTCCCGAACTTGCCATATGCGGTTATGGCGCTGGCGCGGAAATGGCCAGGCTCGCGCAAACTCCCAATGGTGAGAATTGGAAGCATCTGGCCGGAGTCTCAAGTGACCTGGGCATTTCAATCCTGACCGGATTTGCCGAACGGATCGGCGATGACGTCTATAACAGCGCCATGTTTATCGATGGCGACAAGCCGCCGGTTGTCTATCGCAAGTCACATCTCTATGGACCGTATGAACGCGACCTGTTCAAACCGGAACGCCCCACCGCTTGCATCTTCGAACATGGTGGTTTGAAGATCGGCGTGCTGGTTTGCTACGATGTTGAGTTCCCGGAAAATGTCCGCCGGTTGGCAATGGCCGGAGCCCAGGCGGTCCTTGTGCCGACGGCCTTGCCAGCAAGCGATCATGCCGAATTCATAGCGCGAAAGATGATACCGGTTCGGGCCTACGAAAATCAGGTTTTCGTCGCTTATGTGAATCACTGCATGTCAGATGCCTTGTTTGCCTATGCCGGTCTTTCCGGCATCGCCGCACCTGACGGCAATATGCTGGCAGCCGCTGGCCCGGACGTCGAGGAACTGCTGATTGCCGATCTCGAACCGGATATGTACCAGCAGGCGCGGGATGAAAATCCTTACCTTACCGATCTCAGGCTCGGCTGAAGCAATTCCAGGAAAAGTGTGCAGCGGTTTTCCGTTCGGAATTGCGCAAAACATAATCTTTAAAGAGCAATTCCAAGAAAAGTGTGTAGCGGTTTTCGTTCGGAATTGCGTAAAAATGTCGAGTGGTTTGGAGGCTTTTATCAATAGCGGAACTGCTCCAATCGGTCGCGCCGCAGCCACCGTGCAAGAAGCAGAACGGCAACAACGGCAAGCCCCGTTGCAAGACCTATCCATATGCCGATACCGGCCAGACCGAAGTGAAATGCCAGCAACGCCCCAAGAGGCAGTCCGATACCCCAATAACCGATGGCCGCATAGACCATTGGCACTTTGGTGTCGTGCAGCCCACGCAACATACCGGAGGCAACGGCTTGCGCGCCGTCGAATATCTGGAAGAGTGCTGCAAATGTCAGAAACGATACGGCAAGTGCTATGACGTGGTTGTTTACCGGATTGTTGACGTCGATGAAGGCGCTGATCAGAAGATGTGGCGCCGTGATCATGACCATTCCCATCGATGCCATGAAGCCGACGCCGATAACATAAGAGGTCCAGCCCGCACGGCTGACGGCACTGGCGTTGCGCGAACCATGAGCCCGGCCAACCCGAACGGTCACGGCCTGGTTCAACCCCATCGGCACCATGAATGAGATTGAGGCGATCTGCATGGCGATAGCGTGAGCCGCGAGAGATGCCGCGCCGATCAAACCCATGAACAAGCCAGCCACATTGAAAATCGTCACTTCAAAAGCAAGGATACCTGCAATCGGCAGACCAAGCTTGAGAAGACCATTGAAACGCGGCCAGTCGGCTCGCCAGAAACGGCCAAACAGACGATAGCGGCGGAATTTTCTTTCCATGACAACCACCGCAACCATGCCTGCAAACATCATCAAGCTGGAAAGCGTGGTTGCAACGCCAGCTCCGGCGATGCCCATGCGGGGAAGGCCCAGATTGCCGAACATGAAAAGCCAGTTGAAGAGGACGTTGCTGGCGACGGCCACAAACACGATGACCAACGCCCATCGAGGGCGTTCCAGCGCCGAGATGAACGAGCGCAGCACGATATACCCGAAAAACGGCAATACCGCCCATTGCAGCCAGCGCAGGTAAACGCCCGCATCGTGCGACAGGTCCGGGTTTTGCCCCATGGCGAGCAGGACGGCATCACCATTCCACAGGAACATCCAGATCGGGATCGAGATGAAAACCGCCAGCCACAGGCCCTGGCGAACGGTGCGGCGAATGTCGCGCACCGAATGGTTCTTGCGGCCAAGCTCGCTCGCCATCATCGGTGAGGTGGCGAGCATCAGCCCAAGTCCGAAAATCATCGGCATGAAATAGAGGTTCGAACCGAGAGCGCCGGAGGCCAGCGCGTTCGGTCCCAGCCGTCCCATCATCATGACATCGGTGGCCGTCATCGCCGTTTGCCCGAGATTGGTAAGCACCATCGGCCACGCCAGTGCAAGCGTCGCTTTTATCTCGTCACGCCAGAGATATTCCCGTGCTGGCGCACCGGCTTCAATCGCACTCATTGTTGCACTTTCCGAATGCGGTGCGTCGGATTTTATCCGGAAACCGCGCATTTTCAGCGCAAGAAACGGAATTTCCTGCGCAGAATTGTGGATTTGCTCTCATTTTGCCGCGAAAACAAGAGGCTTTGACGCCATAATCGTTGAGCCACAGCCGTTTTTCGCGCAATGCGTGACGGGCAAGGCTGGCTATTTGATTGCGTCGAGCGCCTGTCTTTGGCGATGCATTTCAAGGAAAATGCGGTAGTCCCGATCAAAGCGCGCTGCCGCTGCCCGGTTGGGCTGGCGTGTCTTGCCGCGCTGGCGCATCGCCGCGCAGGCAGCTTCGAGATGATCAAAAAGGCCCGCAGCCGTCGCCGCGATCATGCCTGTTCCGACCAGCACGGCCTCATCAACCAGGGGTTCGGTGACATTGCATCCGGTGGTGTCGGCATAAAGTTCCATCAACAACGGGTTTTTCGTGTGTCCGCCGGTGACGTGAAGCGTGTCGATCAGATAGCCGTTCTCGTTCAGCGTTTCCAGCACATGGCGCACGCCAAGCGCAATGGCGACGCAGGTGCGCCAGTAAAGCCTGCACAGGCTGTCGAAAGAGGAATCGAGCGTCAGCCCGCTGATGACGCCAAGCGCGCGTGGATCGCCAAATGGTGAGCGGTTGCCATGAAAATCCGGCAGCACATGCAAGCGACCGGCGAGGTCAAGTCCCTCCACCTCGCGCATTTCCATGATCCGCACGCATATTCTTGCATGGGTGCTCGCATTCGGGTTGCCGCCCGCACCATGCCAGCGGATGATATGGTCAAGCAGTGCCCCGGTGGCCGATTGTCCGCCTTCCAGCAACCACAGCTTTGGCAGCGCCACACCATAATAGGGGCCCCAGAAACCGGCCAAGGACTGCGCTTGTGCTGACATGGCCATGACACAGCTTGAGGTGCCGGCAATCAGCGCCAGATGCCGGGTGATGTCGTCGCCATCCTCGGCAAAGCCGCCCAGCACGCCAAGCGCACCGGCATAGGCGTCTATCGCGCCCGCTCCGACCCGGCATTGTTGCGTCAGGCCAAGGTCAGTGGCGGCGCTTGGCAGGAGCGAACCGATATTGGCGCCGACCGGGCTTGCATGCTGCGGCAGACTGCCGTGGTCGAAAAGGTCGTCCAATCCGACGCTGGCAAAGAAATCCCTTCGCCAGCCGTCGGTTTCATGCGCCAGATAGGTCCATTTGGCGGTGAGCGTACATTGCGAGCGGGCAAGCGAGCCTGTCGCCTTCCACGACAGAAAATCGGCAAGATCGAAGATGTAGCCTGCCTGCTCCCAAGTTTCGGGTAGATGCCGTTTCAGCCACATCAGCTTCGGCGTCGCCATCTCGGGCGACATGACACCGCCGCTGTGGGAAAGCACCGCGTGGCCGGTTGCGCTACATTCATCGGCCTCGGCAATGGCACGATGGTCGAGCCATACGATGGTGTCCCACCGGCTCTCCCCACTTGTTGAAACGGTGAGTTGTCCGCCATTTTTCGCACGCACGACCAGCGAACAGGTCGCATCGAATGAAAGGCCGACAATGTCGTGCGCTGCTATGCCTGCCTTATCGCGCGCTGCCTGCACAGCAGCGCAAACAGCATTCCAGATGTCTTGTGAATCATGCTCGGCATGGTCAGTGCGAGGCTGGTGCATGGCGATTGGGTGTTCTGCCCGGCCAAGGACAGCACCGGAACAGTCGAGAATACCTGCCCGCGCACTTCCCGTGCCAACATCGACGGCGCAGACATATCCGCTCTTCAATGGTCTTATCTCGCTCGATCCAGATCGGCAATCGCCTCAACCGGTTGCCGTCTATGCGAGACTATAAGGTTCAATACCTGCGAAGCAAGCAGCCAAAGGCGCGTTAGCACACCAGTTGCGAATTCGGTTCTGCGGCTATCAATGTGAATATTACCCCCTCTGTCCTGTCGGACATCTCCCCCTCAGGTGGGGAGATTGGCCAATCGCCATTGATGCCACTCCTTGACCAACTTGGCAGGACAGAGGGGCGCGAAGGAGCGCAAACCAATATGTAACTGTAAACTTAGGAGAAGCGCTTGTCCGTCAAAGTCGGTCGGAAAGATAGTGCGTCAGGGTTTCGCGCGCGCCCAGCGCCCAAAGCTCATTCAGCGCATGGGTAAAGGCGGCAGCAAAGACAGGTGAGCGCCCGACATTGCCATATATATCATCCATCGCAAGCCATGTTCCGGGGGCATCCTTCGCCGCCTTCGCGCTTGCCTGCAACCGTTCCCAATTGGGATCGTTGGCTTCGATGGTGGCACCTGAATCCGTGGTGCCGAAACAATAGCGGCACCACAATGCCGATTCCAGCGCGAGGCCTGAAATGCCTTTGTTCTCCTTCAACCGATCGGCAATCGTCGGGATGATGAATTTTGGCTGCCGGTTGGAGCCGTCGAGACAAAGCCGGCGGACCGTATCGCCGATCTTGGGGTTGGAAAACCGCTTGTCGATGAGTTGGTAATAGTCAACGAGACTGGTGTCGGGAACCGGCGGCACGGTTGGAATGATTTCCTCCCGCTCCAGCTTTGCCAGAAAGCCACGCACAAGTGGTTCCTGCATGGCTTCGTGCACGAAATGGATATCCATCAACCCGGCCGGGTAGGCGATAGCCGCATGGCCACCGTTGAGAATGCGTATTTTCATGAGTTCGTAAGGGGCGACCTCCGGCACGAATTGCACGCCGACGGTTTCCAGCGGTGGCCGGCCATCGGTAAAATGATCCTCCAGAACCCATTGCCGAAACGGTTCGCAAAACACCGGCCAACTGTCCTGCACCCCAAACTCATTGGCAAGAATGCCACGTTCCCGGTCCGACGTTGCCGGTGTGATGCGATCGACCATGCTGTTGGGGAAGGCGACATTTTCAGAAACCCAGACGGCCAGGTCTTCGTCGATCAGTTTTGCCAGCCCGATGACACAGTCAGACGTGACGCGCCCATTATGGGGAATGTTGTCGCACGACATGATGGTGAACGGCACAATGCCATCGGCGCGTCGGCGCATGAGACCGGCGAGAATAATGCCGAACACTGTTTTCGGCTGTGTGATATTTCGGGCGTCGGCAACGATGTCGGCATGGGTTGGATTGAAATGTCCGGACGCCGGATCGATGAAATAGCCACCCTCGGTAATGGTGAGGGAGACAATCCTGATGGACGGTTCGATAAGCCGTTGGATTATGGCCGTTGTATCCCCCGGTACGATGAAATCGATCATCGCGCCGGTAACGCGCGCGCTCATATGGCCTTCGTCCTGCTCGACGACTGTGGTCAGCCAATCCTGTTCGGCAAGCAGGCCACGCCCGATTTTTTCGCCCTCGAATACGCCGGCGCCGACCAACGCCCAGTCGTGGCCGACGCCCGAGTTGAACAGGTCATCAAGATAAACGGCCTGATGGGAGCGATGGAAATTGCCAACGCCAAAATGCAGGATGCCGGGGGTCAGAGTCGCACGATCATATTTTGGCCCCGCGACGTTGTCAGGCAAGTCCGCGAGCGTGGCGGATGACAGTTTGATGGTCATGGCTCGTTCCTTCCGTCGTCCCGTGCGGAGCGTGTGGGCTCAGTTCATCCACTGACCGCCGTCGACATTGTAGGTTTGGGCAACGATGTAATCGGCTGCATCGCTGGCGAGGAAAACGGCCATGCCGGCGAGATCGTCTGGCGTGCCCATACGGCCATAGGGAACGCTTTCGCCGACGAGGCGCTTCTTCTCGCCTTTCGGGCGGTTTTCATATTTGGCAAACAATGCATCGACGTGATCCCAGTGTTCGCCGTCAACCACGCCGGGCGCTATGGCATTGACGTTGATGCCATGTTTGATGAGATCGAGCCCGGCGGATTGGGTCAGTGAGATGACGGCAGCCTTTGTTGCGCAGTAAACCGCGACAAGCGGCTCGCCACGCCGCCCCGCCTGAGAGGCCATATTGATGATCCTGCCGCCTTTACCCTTGGCAATCATCGAGCGCGCTGCGGCTTGCAGCATGAACAGCGTGCCTGAGACATTGACGGCAAACAGCCTGTCGTAGCTTGCCTTGCTGATTTCAACGATAGGCGCGAGGTCGAACAAGGCCGCATTGTTGATGAGAATGTCGAGCCCACCCGCCTTTGTCTCGACCGCCTTGATCGCTGACGCGATAGACGAGAGGTCTGTCACGTCCAGAACAATTGCATAGGCAGAGCCGCCAATTTCAGATGCGGTTTTCCGAGCAGCTTCCAGATCGATGTCGGCAATGGCGACCGTTGCACCTTCACGCACATAGGTCTGCGCGAAGGTGCGTCCTATGCCACGCGCCGAACCCGTAATCAGCGCGGATTTGCCCTTGAGGCGCATTTACAGCGCTTTCCCGTCGTCACCGAAGCGATGCAGCTTTTCCGGATTGGGCGTCAGGTAGAGCGTGTCACCGTGGCGCACGGACAATTCACCGTCCGCACGCACGGTCAGTGCGCCGACGCTGTCCGTCTGCACATGAAGGAACGTGTCGGAGCCCAGATGCTCGGCGACGCCGACAACGGCTTTCCAATCTCCTCCTTGGTGGAAATCTTGAGATGCTCAGGCCGGATGCCGATCGTTTTGGCACCGTGCCTGGCGGCTGGTGCGCCCGCGATCAGGTTCATCTTGGGTGAGCCGATGAACCCCGCCACGAAAAGGTTTTTCGGCGTCTTGTAAAGCTCCATCGGTGAACCGACCTGCTCGACATTTCCGGCATTCAGAACAACGATCTTGTCGGCCATCGTCATCGCCTCGACCTGATCATGCGTCACGTAGACCATCGTGGTCTTCAACTGATGATGCAGTTCGCTGATCTCGAGGCGCATCGTGCCGCGCAAGGCGGCATCGAGATTGGACAAGGGTTCGTCAAACAGGAAGGCAGAAGGCTGGCGCACGATGGCGCGCCCGATGGCAACGCGCTGGCGCTGGCCGCCGGAAAGTTGGCCGGGGCGTCGCTCGAGGTAATCGGTGAGATTGAGGACGTGCGCTGCGTCACTGACCTTCTTGTCGATGACCGACTGGCTCTCGCCCGCCATTTTCAACGGGAAGGCAATGTTTTTTGCCACCGACATATGCGGGTAAAGTGCGTAGGACTGGAACACCATGGCAAGTTTGCGTTTTGCCGGTGCTTCTCCGGTCACGTCACGCCCGTCAATGCTGATCGTGCCGCCGCTGGTGTCTTCCAGCCCCGCAATCAACCGCAGCAGGGTTGATTTGCCGCAGCCGGAAGGCCCGACGAACACAACGAATTCGCCATCTTCGATGTTGAGATCGATATTGGGAATGATCGTCGTTGCCCCGAACGATTTGGAGACATTTTTCAGCGTGATGTTACCCATATTGTCCTCCCGCAAGGGGTTCTCGTCCGTCGATTTTCCAGAGCGCGGTGCGTCCAATTGGGCGCACAAGGGATGCTCTTTCATTTTGATCGAGCATCGGGGCATTGCGAAAAACGGTGGTCACTTTTCGCTCCGATGCTCAGGTGGTACCGCGCAATCGCGGCACCTGTTACTTCACGGCTCCAAAGGTCAGGCCCCGAACCAACTGTTTCTGGCTGAACCAGCCCATGATGAGGATCGGCGCGATGGCCAGCGTCGATGCCGCTGACAGCTTTGCCCAGAACAGACCTTGCGGGCTGGAAAACGATGCAATGAACGCGGTCAATGGTGCTGCATTGGTCGTTGTCAGGCGGATCGTCCAGAATGCCTCGTTCCAGGCGAGAATGATGTTGAGAAGAAGCGTCGAGGCAATGCCTGGCACGGCCATTGGCGTCAGCACATAGACGATTTCGCCCCACAGCGTGGCGCCGTCCATACGCGCGGCTTCCAGAATTTCACCCGGAATTTCGCGGAAATAGGTGTAGAGCATCCACACCACGATCGGCAGGTTAATGAGTGTCAGCATGATCGTGAGGCCGATGCGGCTGTCGAGCAGCCCCCAGTCGCGGAAGATGAGATACATCGGCACCAGCACCGCGACCGCAGGCATCATCTTGGTGGACAGCATCCACATCAAGATGTCCTTGGTGTGCTTCGTCGGCGCAAAAGCCATCGACCATGCCGCCGGAATGGCGATGATAAGCGCAAGAATGGTAGAGCCGACCGAAAGGATCACGGAGTTCAGGAACGGCTTGAAGTAATTATATTGCGACTGCACTTCGCCATAACTCTCCAGCGTTCCCGATGGGATCAGATTGAAGCCGGCGATGGCTTCCGTCTCCGATTTGAAGCTGGTGATGATGGTGTAGAGGATGGGAAAGAAGATCAGCAGGGCAACCACCCAGGCGAAAAGCGTCCAGCCGATCTTTGATTGGGTTGAGACTGCGCGTGCCATGAATTATCTCCTCGCCTATTTGTCCAGGTTCTTGCCGACCGCGCGCATCAGGAAAATGGCAACGACATTGGCAAGAACGACTGCGATGATGCCGCCCGCCGACGCGCCGCCCACATCGTAGCCAAGAAGTGCGGTGCGATAGATCAGGAATGGCAGGTTGGTTGACGCATAACCCGGACCCCCATTGGTGGTGACCAGGATCTCGGCATAGATGCCAAGCAGGAAGATGGTCTGGATAAGGATGACCACGGTGATGGCGCGCGCTATGTGTGGCAGCGTCAGGTAGATGAAGCGGCTGACGAAGCCGGCTCCGTCCATTTCGGCCGCTTCCTTCTGTTCATCGTCGAGCGATTGCAACGCCGTGAGCAGGATAAGCGTGGCAAAGGGCAGCCATTGCCAGGCAACGATGATGACGATCGACAAAAGCGGATACTGACCAAACCAGTCGATCGGTTTCAGCCCGAAGAACTGCGCAATATCGGCAAACACACCATATTGCGGGTGCATGATCATGTTCTTCCACACCAGTGCTGCGACAGGCGGCATGACGAAGAACGGCGAGATGACAAGAATGCGGACGATGCCTTGTCCGAAGATCGGCTGATCAAGAAGAAGGCCCAACGCAATTCCACCGATGACCGTGATCATCAGGACGCCAACGACGATAACCAGCGTGTTCCAGATCGACTGGAAGAATGCCGGATCGGAATAGAAAAATTTGTAATTGAACAGGCCGGCAAAGCTGACATTGCCAGGGTTGAGAAGATTGTAGTTCTGGAATGAGAACCACAGTGTCATTGCCAGTGGCACGACCATCCAGATCAGGAGAAGGACTACGGATGGCGCCATCATGAAGCGCGCCAGCGTGCGGGTTTGTCGAGTAGCCATGGCACCCACCCTGCGTTCAAACAGATTGATCTTCGAAGCGTTTCAAAAATGGCCGCCCGGACTGGGAATCGGGCGGCCAGGCATCGGGAGGATGCCTTATTTTATGTAGCCTGCGCGGGTCATTTCCCGAACGGCTGCGGTTTGTGCAGCGGCAAGGGCGTCGTCGACGCTGGACTGTCCAGCCAGAGCCGCGGAAAACAGCTGGCCAACTGTCGTGCCAAGCCCCTGGAATTCGGGGATGGCGACGAACTGGACGCCGACATACGGGACCGGCTTGACGGTCGGGCTTGTCGGATCTGCGGAATTGATGGAGTCCAGCGTCATCTTGGCGAAGGGTGCTGCCTTCAGGTATTCAGGGTTTTCGTAAAGCGAGGTGCGGGTGCCGGGAGGCACATTGGCCCAGCCTTCCTTCGACGCTACGAGATCGAGATATTCCTTGCTGGTTGCCCAGGCCACGAACTTCTCGGCAGCTTCAGCTTTCTGGGTGCCGGCAGGAATGCCGAGTGACCAGGCCCACAACCAGTTACCACGTTTGCCAAGGCCATTGTCGGGCGCGAGAGCATAGCCGACCTTGTCGGCAACGGTCGAGTCCGTCGGGTTGGAGACAAAGGATGCAGCGACGGTCGCGTCGATCCACATGCCGCATTTGCCCTGCTGGAACAGCGCCAGATTTTCATTGAAGCCGTTTGACGATGAGCCTTCCGGGCCGTCGGCCTTCATCAGGTCGACATAAAATTGCAGCGTCTTCTTCCATTCGGGCTGGTCGAACTGCGGCTGCCAGTTTTCATCAAACCAGCGCGCGCCGAATGAGTTCGACATGGCTGTCAAGAATGCCATGTTCTCGCCCCAGCCGGCCTTGCCACGAAGGCAAATGCCGTTGATGCCATTGGCGCGGTCGGTCATCTTGTCGGCGGCCTCGCGGATGAAGTCCCAGCTTGGCGCGTCGGGCATGGTCAGCCCGGCTTTTTCCATCAGGTCCTTGCGGTACATGACAAAGGAGCTTTCGCCGTAGAATGGCGCTGCGTAGAGTTTCCCGTTAGCCGAGAGACCGCCAGCAATGGCTGGAATGATGTCGGCAGCGTCATAATCCGGGCCGAGATTTTCGAGCGGTAGAAGCCAGCCCTGCTTGGCCCAGATCGGAACCTCGTAAGTACCAATCGTCATCACATCATATTGGCCGCCCTTGGTGGCGACATCGGTGGTGACGCGTTCGCGCAACACGTTTTCTTCCAGTGTTACCCATTGCAGTTCAATGTCGGGGTTCTTGGCTGTGAAGTCGTCGGTCAATTTTTGCATGCGGACCATATCGCCATTGTTGACGGTGGCGATGGTGATGGATTCGGCATGCGCTGAAAAAGCAAGCACGCTGGCCGAACACATTCCGAGAATGAGCGAGTGAAGTTTCATCTAAATCCTCCCAAATTCCAAGGTGAGCATTTGCCTTGGCTGTGAGCAATTATTCATTTAATATGATTTATGTCAAGCCAAAATCGTTGTTGCAGTGCAAATTGAAACGTCGCTTGCTTTGCTTTTCTGAGTGGCGTGCCTGTTTGGCACGGGCGTGCAGGGCAATGCATCTGCGAGTTGTGTGGCGATGCGCGGCGACGGACATGCATTCGCGCCGCCATTTTCAATTAGCGGTCACGTTAAAGATTCCACAATCGGCGGATCAGAGGTTTATTTCGAACAATTCGCCCGATTTCGATCAAATATGAGCTTGATCAAATCTATTGGGACTTCAAAGACCCAGTGCGATCTTGCGGCCATCATGGATGGCATATGGCGCCTGTCGCGCTGCTGAACAATCACCGATTGTAGAAAACGCAATGCCGCGCGCTTCGAGATCACTGACAAGACTGTCCTCGGCGTGATTTGCGGATGCGAAGACAATCGCGTCCGCTTCGATCAATTGCTCATGCTCGTCGAGCAGGGAAATTACGCGCGCCGCCGTTCCCGTCCATTCAATGATGGCGCACTCGGTCATGAAGCGCGCGCCAAGTTTGGTCAGATTGCGCCGCAGCGGAAAGTCCGCTGCGGTCCGCTGAAGTTCCTTGCCGACAAGTGCGTCCGGCGTCACCAGAACCACCTCGTGCCCGTCCTCGGCAAGTTTCCAGGCTGTGCCGCAACCTTTCCAGTTGCCACCCTCGTCGAGAACAATAACCCGTTTGCCCGGGCGGGCTTCACGCACCATGATTGATTCAGCGGAAAACACGTTTCCATTTTCAAGACCCGGCAGCGTTGCAAACTGAGGCAGCGCTTTTTGAAAGCCCGTTTCGGTAGGAAGCGAGCCAGTGGCCAAAATGACCTCATCAGCCTTTTCCGCTTCAATCGCCTCGGCATCCAGATAGGAATTGGTGCGCACATCCACCCCCAACGCGCTCAATTGACGCTCATACCAGGAGATGAGATCGAGGATCTGGGCGCGGCGCGGTTGAAGACCTGCAAGCCTGAATTGCCCGCCAAGCAGCGGTGATGCTTCTGCCAGAACGACATTGTGACCACGTTCGGCAGAGACACGCGCCGCTTCGAGGCCGGCCGGCCCACCGCCGACAACCAGAATTCGTTTTCGCTGTTGGGCCGGTGAAAAACGATCGCCACCCCATTCCCATTCCCGTCCGGCAGAAGGGTTCACGACACAACTGATCCAGTAGTCGCGCGACCGGCGACCCCAGCACATCTGATTGCACGACAGGCATCCGCGAATGTCATCAGGGCGACCCGCAGCCGCCTTGTTGGCAAGATGCGGATCGGCAATCTGGCCGCGAACAATCGATACGAGATCGGCCTTGCCTTCACTGAGAACGCTTTCGGCGTTTTCCGGCGTGCGGATATGGCTTTCGGCTGTAACAAGAGCGTGGCTGACGGCACCCTTCAACACGCTGGCAAGGTCGGCCCCGAGTTTTTCGGGGTAGATGAAAGTCGGCATCAACTTGTTGAAGTCGAAATAGCTGCCGGTGCCGCAGGTAACATAATCGACAAGGTGGTCGCGGTCATGCAGCGCAATGATTTCCGCAAGCGATTCCCGACCAAGTGCGACCTCCACATCAGGCTCGTCATTGACGGCCATGCCGATGATGAAATCGTCGCCACACATCTTGCGAATGCGCATCGCAATTTCCCGGCTGAAGCGGGTGCGGTTTTCGAGACTGCCACCCCAGCAATCATCGCGAAGGTTTGACCAGGGTGTCCAGAACTGATCGAGAAGCGCGTGGTAGGCGGCCCATATTTCAACGCCGTCAAAACCGGCTTCACGGCATCGCCGCGCCGCCTGCACAAAGCCGTTAATCGTTTCCTCGATCTCGGCCTCACTCATTCGGTGTGATCCATCGGAATCGTGAAAGCTTGGCAGGCCGGATGGCGACCAATTGGCATGGAACGAATTGTCAGCGTCGCCATGCTGCCCGACATGGTAGAGTTGCTGGATGGCAATCGCGCCATTTGAGCGGATGGCGTCGGTGACTTTTCTGAAATGGGGAACGACATCATCACTTGAATGGCGAAAATTTCCGCGCGTCAGGACGGCAGCGGCATGGACCGGCATCGGCTCGACGACAATCATTGCAGCCCCGCCTATAGCTCGCTCGGCGTAGTAGGCGACATGCTGCTCGGTTGGCAGGCCGTTGAGTGCCATATTTGCCGTGTGCGCGCCAAAGACGATCCTGTTCCTCAGCGTCTTGCTGCGTAGTTTCACCGGTGTGAACAGACGTGTGAATGTTCGCCCTTCCATTCGCAGTCTCCGCTCCTATGATCAGATGTATCGCCCGAAGCATATTCCTGGCGTTACCAAAGGCTGCGCGCAATGCGACGCTTCGTGTCGCGCAAAGACGCTTTCGCATAAGTAAAAATCATTCGAGATGCTTGCGAAAGGACGTCAACTCATCGCTGCGCAAGCAGCCAGTCACGAACCTTCAGTGCCTGGGCGGTCAGTGTCCGGTTTTTGGGCCAGGCCACATAATAGGACTTGCCGGTGGACAGAACGTGGTTTGTTACGCGCTCCAGAACGCCGCTTTCCATCAACCCGTTGGACAGGTGGTTCCAGCCAAGGGCGATACCGTGACCGGCGATGACCGACTGAATGACCAGCACGTAATCATTGATCTGGAGGCCCTTTGGAGTGAGCCGCCCATTGATCCCGGCGGACTCGAACCAATCGCTCCATGTCGTTGCCGGCCGGTAGGGTTCTTCCAGATGTATCAGGGTGTGCGACAGCAGGCTTTCGACCGCGTCGGGAATGCCGTGGCGTTGGCGATAGGTTGAACTGCAAACCGCGTGGATTTCCTCCGGCGCGAATGGAAGAAGCTCATAATGGGGCCAGTCTTGTGCATCGCCAGCCCGGATTCCAAGGGGTATGCCTTCCGCGACAAGATCCAGATCGCGATCCGATGTCTGGATGCGCAAATCCACGCCAGGCAGGTCTTCCCGGAATTTTTGCAACCTCGGCACCATCCAGAATGCCGCGAAGGCGGTGGATGCGGACAGCGTGACATGCGTGCCCGTCGAAACCGAGCGCAATTCCTCAGCCGATTTTTGAACATAGGAAAGACCAAGGGAAACATCGGCGAAGAACCGGGCTCCTGCTTCGGTCAGGCGTACGCGGCGGTGCTCGCGATGAAAGAGCGAGGTTGCCAATTGCTTCTCAAGCCGACCGATGGCGTAGGAAACGGCTGCTTGCGTCATGCCCAGTTCCTTGGCCGCCGATGTAAAACTCATCAGTCTGCCAGCAGCTTCAAAGACGAAGAGGCTTCCCGCCGAGGGGAGGAGTTTGCGAAGGCTATTCATAAGCTCATATTATCGAGTTGATGAAAATTTTCCAGCGTCACAGATGCATTTATCAGGAGTAATTTCACACAAGGCAAACGTGTTGGGAGACAATCATGAGCGTGGCTGAGCTTGCAGACAAAGCAGTAGCGCCGAAACGTGAGCGCGGTGGCGGACGCCAGGCGCGCCGTGAATTGCGTTCGCACGGCTCCGAAGGCTTGGGCCGCCCCTATATCATACGCAACATTCCCACCTATGACGTCTTGTCCGAGGAAAATCTTCTCCGCATCGAGGCAACTGCGGACCGCATTCTTGCCGAGGTCGGCATCGAGTTTCGCGATGATCCGGAAACGATGGCACACTGGAAGCGCGCGGGCGCGCAGATCGACGGCGCGCTGGTCAAATTCGAGCCGGGGATGCTGCGTGAAATCCTGAAAACGGCTCCTGTTGAATTTACCCAGCATGCACGCAACCCTGCCAACTCGGTGGTGATCGGCGGCAAGAATGTCGTGTTCTCGCCAGCTTACGGTTCGCCCTTCGTCATGGATATGGACAAGGGCCGCCGCTATGGCACGATTGAGGATTTTCGCAATTTCGTGAAGCTGGCGCAGGCATCGCCCTGGCTGCACCATTCCGGCGGAACGATTTGTGAACCGGTCGATGTTGCGGTCAACAAACGTCACCTCGATATGGTCTATAGCCATATCAAATATTCCGACCGCGCTTTCATGGGCTCGGTCACGGCGGAAAGTCGCGCCGAAGATCTCGATCGACATGACGCGTCTCGTTTTCGGTGAAAAATTCGTTGATGAGAATTGCGTGATACTTGGCAATGTCAACGTCAACTCGCCGCTGGTCTGGGACAGTTCCATGACAACAGCTTTGCGGGCTTATGCGCGCGCCAATCAGGCGGCGGTCGTCGTACCGTTCATTCTTGGCGGTGCCATGGGGCCGGTGACCAATGCCGGCGCAATCGCACAATCGCTGGCCGAAACCATGGCTGGATGCGCGCTCACCCAGTTGGAGCGCCCCGGCGCGCCGGTGATCTTCGGAAACTTCCTGTCCTCAATGTCGCTGCGCTCTGGTTCGCCGACATTCGGCACGCCCGAGCCGGCCATCGGCTCGATGGTCATCGGGCAATTGGCGCGGCGCTTGAAATTGCCGCTGCGTTGTTCCGGCAATTTCACCACGTCCAAACTGCCGGATGCGCAAGCCATGAACGAGGGCACCATGTCGATGCTCGCGGCAGCACAATGCGGTGCGAATTTCATACTGCATTCGGCCGGTTTCCTCGATGGACTGCTTTCCATGTCCTATGAGAAATTCGTGATGGATACGGACTTTTGCGGGGCCTTGCATACTTATCTCGACGGTATCAAGATCGACGACAACCAGCTTGCCATGGATGCGTTTCAGGAAGTGGGGCCGGGCAGCCATTTCTTTGGCAGCGCCCACACGCTGGCGAATTATGAGACAGCGTTTTGGGACTCCGATATCGCTGACAACGAGCCATTCGAAAAATGGGAGGCTGCCGGGTCCGAAGATGCTGCCATCCGCGCCAATCGGCGCTGGAAGAAAGTGCTTGCCGACTATGAAGCGCCGCCGTTGGATGTAGCCATCGACGACGCGCTGAAAGATTATATCGGCCGCAAGAAGGCCGGGGTGCAGGACGCCTGGTATTGAACGAAGGTCTGCGAATGTCGGTTACGTCTTCTGGTGATCCACTGCTCTGGCCCTATCAGCTCAAGCATCTGACGCTCAAAAACCGGGTCATGTCGACGAGCCACGAGCCGGCCTATTCGGAAGACGGCATGCCCAAGGAGCGCTACCGGCTCTATCACGCGGAAAAGGCCAGGGGCGGTATGGCGCTGACCATGACGGCGGGCTCGGCGATTGTCAGCCGCGATAGCCCTGCCGCTTTTGGCAATCTCCATGCCTATGACGACAGGATCGTTCCGTGGCTTTCCGAAGTTGCCGATGCGTGCCATGAGCACGACTGCAAGGTGATGATCCAGCTCACCCATCTTGGCCGGCGCACGGGATGGAACAAGGCCGATTGGCTTCCCGTATTATCGGCCTCGCCAGTGCGCGAGGCGGCCCACCGTGCCTTTCCCAAAACGATAGAGGATTGGGATATCCAGCGCATTGTCAGCGACTATGCCTCGGCTGCCCAGCGCTGTCAGGCGGCGGGCCTCGATGGCATCGAGTTTGAGGCATATGGCCATCTGATGGATGGGTTCTGGTCGCCCGCCACCAATCATCGCGACGATGAATTTGGCGGCTCCCTCGACAATCGGTTGCGCTTCACCTGGATGGTGCTTGATGCGGTGCGTGCCGCCGTTGGAGAGAAGTTCGTTGTCGGTATTCGTCTTGTCGCCGACGAGGATTTTGCGGCAGGTCTGTCAAAGGCGGAAGGCATCGATATTGCGCGCCGTCTGACCGCTTCGGGCAAGATTGATTTCCTCAACATCATTCGCGGGTCGATTGAGACGGATGCCGCATTGACCAAGGTCATTCCGGTGGCAGGCATGCGCTCGGCACCGCATCTCGATTTTGCCGGTGAGATCAGGGCGGCAACGAAATTTCCGACCTTCCACGCCGCGCGTATTTCCGACGTTGCCACGGCGCGCCACGCCATCTCATCGGGCAAGCTCGACATGGTCGGCATGACCCGTGCGCATATCGCTGACCCGCACATCGTCAAGAAGGTCATGGAAGGGCGTGAACACGAGATCAGGCCGTGTGTTGGCGCTACCTATTGCCTTGACCGCATCTATGAAGGCGGCGAAGCTCTGTGCATCCACAATGCCGCGACGGGGCGCGAGGCGGAAATTCCGCATGTGATTGGCAAGACCAATGGCCAGCGCCGGAAGGTCGTCGTCGTCGGTGCCGGTCCTGCGGGGTTGGAGGCGGCGCGAGTGTCGGCTGAACGCGGGCATGAAGTGACGGTTCTTGAAGCGGCCAGCCATGCCGGGGGCCAGATCCGGTTGGCAACGCAAAACCCGCGCCGCAAGGAATTGATCGGCATTGTCGACTGGCGATTGGCTGAACTTGAGCGGCTCGGTGTCGAGACGCGCTACGACATCTGGGCGGAACGTGAAGATGTCACGGCGCTACAGCCAGACATCGTGGTGATTGCGACGGGAGGCTTGCCGCAGAACCCGCCACTTGAAGCGGGTAGCGAACTTGTGACTTCGAGTTGGGATATCATTGCCGGTAGCACGAAGCCTGCCGACAATGTCTTGTTATATGATGACAACGGCGGTCATCAGGGCATGAGCGCGGCCGAGCTGATCGCCAATGCCGGATCGCATCTGGAACTGGTGTCGCCCGAACGCTTCTTTGCACCTGAAATGGGCGGCATGAACCATGTGCCCTATATGCGCACATTCCAGGAAAAAGGCGTGACCATCACCATCAACACACGCCTTCATTCGGTGAGGCGCGAAGGCAACCAGCTTGTCGCTGAACTTGCCTCCGATTTTTCCGAAGGCTGGCGCGGTGAACGGCGCGTCGATCAGGTGGTGGTCGAACATGGGACGCTTCCGCTTGATGAGCTTTATCTGGCGCTAAAGCCGTTATCGAAAAACCTCGGCGCAATAGATTACGAGCGATTGGTTGGCGGCGGTGAAATCTTTCCGACCAGCAATCCACAGGGCGGTTTCGTTCTTTGTCGCATTGGCGACGCGGTCGCCTCGCGCAACATCCACGCCGCGATTTATGACGCCATCAGGTTTGCAATGAGGGTCTGAGAGGTTCCGCGACATACAACGGTTCGCAGCACATTTTCACAAAATTGCTCTATAGAACGACTTTATCACCGCCTGCCTGCTCGGCATCTTCCTGATCATGCGTTACCAGAAAGACAGGAAGCGCGCGCGAGCGTGCCATTGTAAAGACGACGTCGCGAACCTGGCTGCGTAAATCCCTGTCCAGTTTTGAAAACGGTTCGTCGAGCAAAAGCGCGGACGGGTCCGACAATAATGTGCGCATCAATGCAATGCGCGCCCGCTGACCTCCGGAAAGGGTGGCTGTGTCACGCTCGCCATAGCCGGCAAGGCCAACCTCGGCCAAGGCTTCCTCGATGCGGGCCTTCCGGTCTGGCAAATCTCTTGCGAGACCGAATGCAAGATTGCCCGCCACCGACAAATGCGGGAATAAAAGATCGTCTTGAAACATCAGGCCAAGCCTGCGCCGGTGAGGTGCCAGTGCAGTGATGTCCTTGCCGTTCAGGCAGACCCGTCCACGCTTGTTGAACGCGGGATCGAGAAAGCCCGCGATGAAGGCCAGCAAGGACGATTTTCCAGACCCCGATGGTCCCATCACGGTCAACACGCTTCCGGCTTGCACATGCGCGGAAATGTCCACCAGTCTGCGCCCTGCAATGGAGATGCAGACCTCTTCCAGCAGCAGGCCCTGCATCTGATGGTTCTGAAGCGGAATAGCGGTCATCGTCTTGTAGCCAAGCCCCGGCGGTTTCGCCAGATCAGTGCTGGTATTGCAACCGACAGCGCAAACACAACCAGCGGCAGCAAGGTTTGAAGGATGGCGAAAACGCCGATTATCCGGCGGTCGCCGCCCGATGCCAGAGCCACGGCTTCCGTTGTGATGGTCGTCAACCGCCCCGCGCCGATGATGACGGTTGGCAGATACTGCGCAACCGATACGGCAAATCCGATTGCAGCTGCTGCGAGCAACGGCCCCAGCATCATCGGCATGCGAACCGTCCAGAATATACGGCGCGGCGAAGCGCCGAGGCTGGCCGCCGCGAAGCCCATTTTCTGGTTCCATGCATGCCACGGCGCCACAAGCGACAGATAGACGAACGGCAATACGAATACGACATGGGAAAGCAGTACAGAAGCGAAGGTCAACCCAAGGCCAAGTTGCAAGAAAAGATATTTTAGGCCGAACATGAACGACACCTGCGGAACCAGCATCGGCGCATAGAGAATGCCGGCAACGACATTGTCCTGATAGCGACCATTGCGTTTTCCAGCCTCAAGGATGGCGACGACCAAGACCAGACTGATGGCGACAGCGGCGAGAGCCAGCAGAACCGTCGTCCAAAGAAGTCCTCCGGTGATCGGCCAGACATTTGTCCAGTGTGACAGGGTCACCGAGCGCGGTAACGCCTCTGGAAACCGCCATGGCCCTGCGAAGGAGGAAATGATCAAGCCTGCCTGGCCGATCACCACCGCAAGTGCCCCGGTCAGCATGATCGCAAGGGTGATAAGGCCGAGAAATCCGTCGGCGTGGCTGCGTCGGCCATCGACGGCGCGTTTGCGCGACCATTGCGAAAAAACCCACTCGCCAGCGCGCCAGATCATGAAGGCCGATAGCGTTGCAATGACTTGCAGCAAGGTACCGGCTGCTGCCTGGAAACGCGTGGCCAGATCGGGGTCGGTCATCAATTTGAGCAATTGAACCGCAAGCGGCGGCGGCGTCGTCGGACCGAGGATCAACGCGATATCGACGGTCGATGTCGCATAGGCAATGACCGCGTAGATGGGCAGGCGTATCTGCGCATAGACGACGGGTAGAACGGCCTTTATCCAGCCGGTGAAAGGACCGTATCCGAGACTGGTCGCAATTTCGGCCCTTCGTGTGGCGTCGGATTGCGGAAGTGCCGCAACAATGACCAGAAGCAGGAACGGAACCTCCTTCATGATCATGCCCGCGATCATGGAAATACCCAAGGGGTCCTGGAGGATGAGCAGATCGGGCGGAATGGTCAGCCCTGTCGCCCACGGCGAGATCAACCTGAGCAGCCATCCAGACGGCGCGATCAGGAATGCCAGACCGAAGGCGGTCGCCGCATGGGGTATCGACAAAAGTGGCGCAACCAGACGCAGCATCACCCGAAACGGGCGCGTTCCGCTCCATGCCGCTACGAAACAGATAGCCGCCATGAACGACAATGCCGAGGCGGCAAGACCGGTCCACAGGCTTAGAAAAATGAACGCCACAGCCCCGGCATGGCAAGCAGCGAGCGTATTGGATCGAGCGAAAACTGGTCGCCGCCCAGAACCGGAAAATAGCCGAGCGCAGGCAATAGCGTGCCGCCGACACCGGCAGCGACAATGATCGCAAAGGTGCCGACCACCAGTGGCGGTGCTGCCGCCGGAAGGCTGAACCCGGCTCTCATTTCGCTCCGTAGCGTCGCAGCCATTCCTGTTCGATGGATACCATCCATGTCGGATGAGGTTCCGGCAATGTCTTGCCCAGTTCATCCGGCCTCAAGGTGGCGATGCCCAGATCAAGGGCATCGAAGAGCGCCCGGTCATCCGGCTTGAGTGCCGCCAGATCAAGCACCGTCGGATCTCCCCACACGGAAGGGTCCTGCTTTTTGGCTTGTGCTTCCGGCGACATGAGGAAATCGGCAACGACATTGGCAGCGGCAAACGCGCTCGAATTGAAGGGGATTGCCACGAAATGCGTGTTGCCGATGGTTCCACCTTCAAAGACGAAGCTGCGCACCGTATCGGGAAGTTCACCCGATGCGATTGCATTTGAGGCGGCTGCCGGGTTGAAGGCGAAAGCAATGTCGATCTCGCCATCGGCCAGTAATTGGCGAAGCGCGGTTGAACTTTGCGGGAACGCCCGCGCCTGACGCCAAAGTGCAGGGTGCAGATCGTCGAGGAGCGCAAAGAGCGGCTCCATGATTTGAGCGGCATTTGTCTGTTCGACTGGTTTGGACAGAACCTCGCGCTCAGGCGTGAGGTCAAGCAGGCATTGCTTCAAAAATGTCGATCCGACGAAATCCGGCGGCTGGGGATAGGTAAAGCGCCCGGGATGTTTCTTGGCCCATTCGACCAATCCGCTCAGCGAGTGCGGCGGCTCTGTGAGTTCCGCACTGTCGTAGAAAAATACCAGTTGCGCCATTCCCCACGGCGCTTCAAGGCCGTCGGTTGGAATGGTAAAATCGTTGATGGTGGTGGGTTTTCCTGCCACATCGACATATTGGAAGTTTGGCAGCGCACTGACCCAATCGGACGATTGCAAAAGACCCTGCTGCTTCATCGATGCGAAGTTTTCGCCATTGATCCAGACGAGATCGACGGAGCCGCCTTCCATTTTGCCTGCCAGTTTTTCGGCAACGACCGTTTGAACGACCGTTCCCGTGTCTTCGACTTTCACATGCTTCACCACGATGCCGAAGCGTTCTTCCATCGTGCTTGATACCCACGCAATATAGGCATTGATGCGTGTGTCGCCTCCCCATGCGTGCCAATAGACGGTTTGCCCCTTGGCCTGGGACAGCATTTTTGACCATTGGCTGCCATCTGAGGCATGGGCCGGCCTTGACAGGGAAAAGGCCAGGCCGGCACCGCCCAGTGCAAGGAATTCGCGGCGCCCGATCAATGAGCCTTGTCCATTTGGTTTCGTCGTCATTTCATATCCCGTATCTGGTCAGTAATGCTTGAGTGCAGTTTCATGGTGAGGGGCGAAAGTCAGGGCAACCATTTTTGAATCAGGCCAACGAACCAGCGAACACGCGCTCCAAAAAGGCTTGGGGTGAAGTAGGAACCGGCCGCACGTTTTGAAATTTCTGAAAGCGTTGGATAGGGCAATACGGTGCCAGCGACCGCCGAAAGCGACAGTTTGCGCGAAATGACCAGACACCACAGGCCGATGAGTTCTCCCGCATGTGGGCCGACAATCGTTGCACCGAGCACTTTGCCGCGCCGACCCAACACCAGCTTGATGAAACCGCCGGTGGCGCGCTCCGTCTGCGCCCGGTCATTGCCCGAAAAGTGCTCGATCAGGGTTTGAACGGTGGTGTGGGACTTGCGCGCTTCCGCCTCAGTCAGCCCGACATGGGCGATCTCTGGGTCGAGATAGGTCACCCAGGGTAGGGCTTTATAATCGACCTTTGATGGCAGGCCAAACATGGCGTTTCGAATGACGATACCAGCGTGATAAGCCGCAATATGCGTGAACTGCGGCCCGCCAGCGACATCGCCAACGGCGAAAATCTTGTGGTTGGTGCTGCGCAGGCGCGCATCAACCTTGATGCCGCGCGCGTCGAACTCCACACCGGCTTCGGCAAGCCCCATGTCTTCGGTGTTCGGTTTGCGCCCGGCCGCGACCAGAAGATGGGTTCCGGTTACGGATTTGCGCTCATTCTGATGCGTGAATTCCACGATGGCGGACGTTTTGTCCTTGCGCACATCCTCGATGGCGGCTTCTTCGTGCAAGACGACACCGGCTAAATTGAGCGCGTTGCGCGCAATGACCGCCGCTTCCGGTTCATCGCGCGGTAAAATGGTGAAACGCTCGATCACTGTTACCGCCGCGCCCAGTTTGCGAAACGCCATTGCCAGTTCAAGCCCGATCGGGCCGCCACCGATGACGATCAGATGTTCGGGCAGTTTGGTCAGGTCGAATATGGTTTCGTTGGTAAGCGGCTTTGCCTCTGCCAGACCATTGACAGGCGGCAACGATGCGCGTGAGCCGGTTGCCACGACAAAGCGCCGCGCGCGGACACGGTGCGCGCCAGCTACAACTTCGTCGCGGCTGGCGAATTTGGCGCGCTCGCGCAACACACGAATGCCAAGGCTTTCAAAGCGTTCAACACTGTCATGCGGTGCGATGGCCGCAATGACGCCATGAACATGATCGTGAACATCCTTGAAATTGACCTTTGGCTTCGGAAAGCCAATGCCCATTGGTTTTCCATCCTGGCTCGCATGGGCAACCGAAGCGGCTGCAATGAGCGATTTGGAGGGCACGCAACCGGTGTTGAGACAGTCGCCGCCCATCTCGCCATACTCGATCAGCACGACCTTCGCGCCCATTTGGGCAGCACCCGCAGCGATGCTCAGTCCCCCGACCCACCGCCGATGACACAGATATCGCATTCGATTGCGTTTGAATCGTTCGCGCTCGTTTGTGTCATATCAGGGTTTTCTCTTCTGGCAGGAGCTTTTCAAGGAGATGTCATCCAATACACTAATTCGCCGGACCTGCGCTTTTTGTTGCGCGATAACGAGAATGTGAGCCACCATCGCTGGCGATTGGTGTTTGCTGGAAGGTGAAGGCAAGATAGCTGGAACCACTGCTGAGCCGATTGCGGCTTTCCCCCAGCCGCATATTTCGAGAACCACACATTTCAATTGAAAGGAAATTGGCTTGATCGACCGCCATCTCATTGGTCTCCAGAACCGAGTGCTTGCACCTGTGGCGAAGTTTCTCGGTGGCAAGGGGGTTGGTGCCGACCAGATCACGTTGGTTGGTTTCATTGTGGGGATGACAGCGCTTCCGCTGCTTGCCATGTCGGCCTTCATGCCAGCGCTGGTTTGTATTCTCGTCAATCGCATACTGGATGGTCTCGATGGAGCTGTGGCAAGGCATAACGGCCCAACAGATCGCGGTGCGTTTCTGGACATCGCGCTCGACTTCTTCTTTTATGGCGCGGTGCCGCTGGGCTTTGCCCTTGCCGACCCTGTCAGTAACGGGCTTGCGGCTACGACACTGCTGCTGTCATTCATCGGCACCGGCAGCAGTTTCCTCGCCTTTGCCGCCATCAGTCACAAGCGCGGCGTTGCGATCAAAGCCTATCCGGGCAAGGGAATTCAGTTTGTCGGCGGCCTGACCGAGGGCGCGGAAACGATCGGCGTTTTCGTCGCCATGTGCCTGTTTCCATCGGCGTTTGCTGCTCTTGCCTATATTTTCGCGGCGATGGCCGTAGTGACCACGGTGATCCGCTGGTGGTGGGGGTGGCGCGTTTTTGGTGAAGCCGTTGATAACGATGCTGGTTCACATGAGGAGACGGCGAAGCGGACCTGAAGTGTCGAGCATTCTGATCCGAGTGCGAGACGGTTCAAGCCTATCCGCGATTTCTGATCTTGTTGATGACAAGCGGTATAGCTGCAACCAGCGCCAGAGCGCCAAAGGCCAGCGTAATTTCCGGCGTCACCAAATCGCTGACCGATGCCTGCTGCCCTGCCGATTTGGCGGCAATCAGAACGCTATCCACGCCCTGACCGAGATAGGCATAGGCGAATGTTCCCGGCAGGATGCCGATGAAAGTTGCGGCAATGTAGTTGCGGGTGCTGACCTTGAACAAGGCGGGCGCAATGTTGACGATGAAGAACGGAAAGACCGGCGCAAGCCGCAGGATGAGCAGATAACCGAAGGCATTCTTCTCAAAACCGTCGGCAAAACGGGCCGCGACACCGCCGACCCGCTTGCGAAGAAAGTCACCAAAGGCCGTGCGTGCGGCGAGGAAGAGAGCGGTCGCGCCGACCGTTGCGCCGAGCGCTACCGTCATGCCGCCGATGAGCCAGCCAAACAGGAAGCCGGCGAAGATCGTCAAAATGGATGCCGCCGGAAACGCGAATGCAACCGCAAGTGCATAAATGACAAGAAAGCCCGACAAGGATGCGGCGTAATTGGTTTCAACGAACGCTTTCAGGTCGTCCCGGCTTTCGGCCAGAAAATCCAGCGTCAGATAGTGCTGCAACCCCGTCGCATAGCCAATGGCAAGACCGCTCAAAACGACAATGACAGGCAGGAAGCGCCACCGTGAGGATGTACCCGGGGCCGCTTCGCCCACGTCATTTGGCGGCGTTTTTTCGGCGTTCTCAGACATCATTGAGCGACCAATCATAGGCATATGATCCGATACGCGCCGTCTCGATTTGCGCAGCTAGTTTCGGAGTTGCAAATTGGGTCCAGTGCACCTTCAGCTTACCTTCTCCTCCGAAGTCGGCGGCGTACCAGTCGTAGATCTTGGAGGCGGTGATTTTTTTCGAGGAGATGTCGATCCCGCGCTTGTGATTGATGTAATCACCAGCGCCTTGCGAAAGCAAACTGCGAATGTTCTTGCCGGTATAGGCTGCTTTGGCAAGGTTGGGGCAGGAATAGGACGCGCAATTCAACCCGTAATGGCTGAGCGGATTGGCAAATAGCGGCCTGACGATACGGTTCTCAATATCGTCCAGCGACAATTCCATTCCCTTGACGCGCAGCAGTTTCTTCGACCAGGGGCCGCCACTGCCGAAGATACCGCCGCCGCCAAGCTTGATGTCTCTGATCGAGGAAACGGGATATCTTTCAAGAACGACAGCCAGCGTCTTGGCGTTGTAGAGATTTATCCAGAAGGCATGGGCTTCGTTTTGCGACAACGTTGTGGGATCAACACTTTCGAGCATTGCCACATAAGCATTGATGGCGCTTTCGCCTGACGCTTTGAACGCCCGGTAATCAACGCGGTTATATTTCTGGGCATCGCGCTTCACGAATTTCGCAAGGATTGCCGCAAAATTTTTGTGATCGACGCTCTTGCTGCCTCGCGGCGCAAGTGCTTTCAGCGGTGATGCCGCAATCGCGGGAAGCGCCCACACCACAGCCGATGCGCCAGCCATTCCCAGAATTTGACGTCGTGAAATTGCGGATGGGGTTTTCAAATGAACCTCGCATATCGACTGATAATTTGACCAGATCGTCACCCGGATCGTCACAGTAACGACGGATACGAGGCATTGAGAGAGCGCGAATTGCCTCGGGCGGCAACATCAAAACAGCAAAGTCACGTCGAGTTGACCGCATCTTTCTCGACAATCACCGAACTGTGAACCACTTGCACAGGACAATTACTGCCGCGTAGCAAACCATCCGGTGGTCAAGTGACGCTGCATGTGGTCATGATGTTTTCGACCGCCGGGATGAGTGGGAGACCCTGCAAAGAGCATAGGGTTTGATAATGGATGAGCGATGATTGACATTGTAACCTCGGAAGCAGGTGTGCGGCTTTTGATATTTCTGGCCGTCTTTCTCGCAATGGCTATTTTCGAACTATGGTCGCCTCGTCTGGAAAGACCGGAACTGACAGGTGCCATCAAGACGAAACGCTGGTTCACCAACTTATCGCTGGTGGTGATTTCATCTTTGACCTTGCGCGTCGTGTTTCCCGCTGCCGCGGTTGGCGCGGCATTTTTCGCCGAAAGCAGGGGATGGGGTCTTTTCACCCTGTTGAATGTCAGCCCCGTCATAGCCGGCGTCATATCGTTTCTGATTCTGGATTTTGCCGTCTGGCTTGAACATGTGGCGAGCCACAAGATTCCGATCCTGTGGCGTATTCATCGCGTCCATCATGCCGATACCGGCATTGATGTAACTACGGGCCTGCGGTTTCACCCGATCGAAATTCTCCTGTCGATGGCCTGGAAAATGGGCGTTGTCATCGCGTTGGGTGCGCCGGCATTGGCTGTCCTGCTGTTCGAAATCACGCTGAACGCGACGTCGATGTTCAATCATTCGAATGTCAGATTGCCATTGCGCGTGGACAGGATCGTGAGGCGATTGATCGTCACGCCCGACATGCACCGCGTACACCACTCATCCATCCATGCAGAGACAGACTCGAATTACGGCTTCAACCTTCCGATATGGGATCGGCTTTTTGGCACTTATATCGCCCAGCCGAAACTCGGGCATGAACAGATGGAAATAGGGTTGGCGCAATATCGTGACGACAAGCCCCGGCAACTGCTCTGGTCGCTTATCCTGCCCGGTCGCTAATGCATGTCGCCCAAAAGTGTGCAGCGGTTTTGGGGTAACGACATGCATGAAAACAAGGGCAAACAGCGCTCAGCATGAAACTCTCCAGGCGTGCGACCCAAGCATTTGGCCCAAGCACGTGGCCCAAGCGTGTGGCATTGCGCGGGTAAGCACCTGGCTGGGCGTACACTGTGCGCTCACGCTGATGTGAACTGAAGGTGCGAAACCTTTTCCATGAACTGAACGAACCTGAAATGGACAGGCCATAATCGGCTTGTTCGTCAAGCTTGACGCTTGATTTCATAACCAACCCCTATTGGAGGATCCCGAATGTCAAATCGAGTGATGTCAGCCATCGTCGCAAGCGCCTTTGCTGCAGCGCTCGGCCAGGCCGCGGTTGTTTCCGCAAATGCTGCCGAAATGGGCACAATGTCTGAAGCCGATATGATGAAGATGCAGGAAAAGACCAAGGCCGAAGTCGGTTCCGGCAAGATGGAGAAATGTTATGGTGTCGCGCTGAAGGGCGAGAATGATTGCTTTGCAGGTGCTGGTACCACATGCGCGGGCACAAGCACGGTCGACTATCAGGGCAATGCCTTCAAGCTGACCCCGGCCGGATCATGCACCGACATGACCACGCCAAGCGGTCACGGAACGCTTGAGCCTCAGGCCTGATCTTCACCAGTCTTGCGTCCGGGCGAACCCAAAATCGTCCGGGCGCATTCAGGAATTCGGAGGACAATATGGAACCGCAGCCGCATGTGTTCGATAAAACGTCAATTTCGCCAAGCGCTGGCGTCGGATTGAAGCCGCAATATTATCAAACGATCCTGTCGGACATTCCGCCGGTAGGCTTCTTTGAGGTTCATGCCGAAAACTACATGGGCGCAGGCGGGCCACCGCATCGCTATCTTTCCGCAGTTCGTGAGCATTATCCGCTTTCGTTGCACGGTGTCGGCCTGTCGATCGGTGCTGACCGCCCACTCGATAGCGACCACCTTGGCAGATTGAAAAGCCTTATCGAGCGCTACCAGCCGGGCCTTTTTTCCGAGCATCTGGCTTGGTCAACGCATGATACGACTTTCTTGAACGATCTGCTGCCGGTTCCTTATACGCAAGAGACGCTCGAACGCGTTTGCGATCATATAGACGAGGTGCAGGAGGCTCTTGGCCGCCAGATGCTTTTGGAAAACCCGTCGACCTATCTGGCGTTTGAGGAAAGCACGCTTTCTGAGATTGATTTCATTGCCGAGGTGGCGCGCCGCACAGGCTGCGGTCTGCTGCTCGATGTGAACAACGTCCATGTCGCCTCGATCAACCAGAACTGGGATCCTTTCGATTATATCAGCAGCTACGCCTTGGCTCAGGTTCAAGAGATTCATCTCGCCGGGCATACGCAAGAAGCGGACGAGAACGGCGCGCCATTGTTGATCGATACGCACAACCGCCCCGTCGATGAATTGGTGTGGGATCTTTTCCAGCACACAATCGACTTGCTGGGGCCGACGCCGACATTGATCGAGTGGGATGACGACTTGCCGCCATGGCCGGTTCTTCTGGCCGAAGCCCAGCGCGCCGAAACAATCATCAAGCCCTCGGACAAGGAGATACGCCGTGCCGTTGGCTGAACGACAGCGTGCCTTTGGTACTGCATTGCTCGATGCATCATTGCCGATGCCGCCCGGACTGGTTGGGCCGGATGGCCGCCCCAGCATTCGCCGGTTTTCTGTCTATCGCAACAATGTTGTCGTAGGTTTGGTCGAGGCGCTCAAGAGCGCATATCCGGTTGTCTGCAGAATTGTCGGTGAAGAGTTTTTCAAGGCAATGGCGCGCGCTTTTGTCGTCGAAAATCCGCCGGTTTCTCCGATATTGCTGGAATATGGAGAGGGTTTTGCGGATTTTGTCGCCAGTTTTGAACCGGCGGCGTCATTGCCCTATCTTTCCGATGTCGCCCGTATCGAGCGCGCCTGGGTTGAGGCCTATCACGCGCCAGAGGCGACGCCGATAGACGCTGGTGACCTGATGCGGATCGCGCCCGATCAGCTTCATTCCATATGCTTCACCATTCATCCTTCTCTGCGCATCACAAGGTCACCTCTGCCGGCTCTTACCATATGGAAAATGAATGCGGCCGACGGCGTTCCTGTGCCAGTCGAGTTGAGCACGGGCGGCGAGGACACCCTCATTGTTCGCCCCGATGCCACTGTCTCGGCTCGCCTTTTTCCCGTCGGCGGTGCGGATTTCCTCATTGCGCTTGCTTCCGGTGCGACGGTTATCGACGCAGCGAAAGCCTGCATGAGCACGAACCAATCTTTCGATCTTGCCGGCAATCTCTCTGCATTGATTGACGCAGGCGTCTTTACTGGCTGGCGCCTGGAGAATGAGCCCAGCCAGACCATCACGGGGGAAAAACAATGAACCACGCGGCAACTCGTTCAGACCCGCAAGGCCATGGAAAACTCGAAGTCTTGATAGGTACGGCGTTGGTCTGGCTTGCGACAATAGGCCATGCGGTGGCGCCGATCGTGCTGCGCATTGCGCTGGCGCTGCCGTTCTATCGTTCAGGACTGACCCGCTGGGACGGGTTTCTGTCGCTTTCGCCCAGTGCCGCCTATCTGTTTGCAGAAGAGTTCAAACTGCACATTTTTGGAAGCCAGATTGGCTTTCCCATGCCCGTTGTGGTGGCCCATTTGGTGGGAATGGCCGAGATCGTGCTGCCGATCCTCCTGATCCTTGGCTTGGCTACGAGGTTTACCGCGCTAGGTCTTTTGATCATGACCGGTGTGATCCAGCTTGTGGTTCCCGATGGCTGGGCAAATTTTCATCTTTACTGGGCCGCACTTGCCCTTGCGATCATGGCGCTTGGCGCGGGGCCGCTGTCGCTTGACAGGCTCGTTGTTGCGCGGATGTTTCCCCGCTTGTCTTCTCGCCTGTGATAAGGACTGGTGCCGTGAAAGACATCAGGCTTTTTGCAATGAAGGTTGATCGGCTCACCGTCCTGACAAGCGAGCCGGTGTCATGAACACCGGTTCGCAAGACCGCATGCCCTCGCTGAGAATTGTCGGCGGGTCGCAAAGTGTCGGCCAACAGCAACAGGGCGGTGCTTGCCCGCAACCGGCGTCGCGCGATGTTGACTGGTCGATACTCATGGCAAGGGCGCAGACTGGTGACGGGTCCGCATATCGCAGCCTGCTTGAAGATATTACGCCATATCTGCGTTCGCTTGCGTCGCGCCGACATGCGCAACTTAGCGACGTGGAAGATGCTGTTCAGGACATATTGTTGACGGTTCATACGATACGGGCCACTTACGATCCGATGCGCCCCTTCGGTCCGTGGCTGGTTGCCATTGCCAATCGCCGCCTCGTCGACCGTTTGCGCAGGCAAGGACGCCAGAAGGTGTTGAAACAATCACTTACGTTTGAGCAAGAAATATTGCCTGAGACGGAAACCGATATAGATGCAATTTCGGATCGCCAGAGATTGGCGCAAGCAATCGAAAGCCTGCCAGAAGGCCAGAAAAACGCCGTGCATCTACTGAAAATCAAGGAGCTGACATTGCATGAAGCCGCTGCTGTCAGCGACATATCTGTCGGGTCGCTCAAAGCATCGATGCACCGGGCTTTGATCAATCTTCGTAAAATTCTGACCGATAGGAGCGAAATGTGACCTCGACTCCTGAGCTTATCGCGGTTCTGACAACCAATTTGACGCCGGTTCGCCGTTTGCGTCCGCCATTTGTTCGGGCTCTTGGCTGGCTTGCACTGGCGGCGCTGATTATTTCGCTTCTTGCACTTGTCCATGGCGCGCGGCCAAATCTTCTCGAACGCTTTGCGGACACCCGCTTCGTTCTGGCCGTGGCCGGATCGCTATCCACCGGCATACTTGCCACGATAGCGGCGTTCATGGCGAGCCTGCCGGACAGGTCGCGCGGCTGGCTGCTTCTGCCGGTTCCCGCCTTGGTCGGCTGGCTATCGACCATCGGATACCAATGCTTGACGAACTGGGTGGCTCTTTCGCCAGAGGGTATGCAATTGGGCGAGACGGCGAGATGTTTTGCAACGCTTGTCCTCACCAGCCTGCCGCTATCACTGGCAATGCTGGCCATGCTTCGCCATGTTATTGCGTTGCGCCCGACCGGTGTGATCCTGCTGGGTAGCCTCGCTGTTGCGGGCATCACCTCAACCGCACTTTCTCTGCTGCACCCGCTGGACGCGACGGTGATGGTCCTCGCGTTCAACCTCGGAACCGCTTTATTCATGATGGCCATTGGCGGGGCGTTGAGCTTGCGCATACGCGCAAGCAGTGCTGGCCAAGCGGCCTGAGCGATTGCACGGATAAAATCTCCAGATGGTGATACAGTTAAGCCGAGAGCAGAGCCATTGCCGTGCGCTCATCGGTGATGAGGCCGTTGACCAGACGACGTTTCACGACAGCAAGAATGCCGGGCAGTTTGCGTTCTCCCATAGCCAGTACAACGACCAGGGATGTATCTCGCGACGGGATTGGTGCGGATGAAACGCGTTCATTGGTGATGCCTTCGATAAACTTGCCGTCACGATCGAACACCCATCCGACAATTTCTCCGACACCGCCCGCTTTTTGTAGCGCTTTCAATTCGCTTTCGGTGATGAAGCCGTCTTCATAGAGCGGTGCTTTCGGCCCTAGATCACCGATGCCGAGAAAGGTGACATCCGCTCGCGCTGCCAGTTCGAGTGTTGGTTGGATCATAGGCTGACGAAGCAGCATTTCGCGCTCTTCGGGTGAAGAGGCGATAACGGGTAGCGGCATGGGAAATGAACGTGCCTTGATCCTGTCGGCCATCGTGAAGATGACATTGTAGAAAGCCGCAGAGCCATCGGGGGCAATATTGCCGGTGAGCGATACGACCTTGTGCTGCGGGCATTCCATCGGCGGCAATTGCTCGATTGCCGCCTTCAATGTACGCCCCGTGCCGATAGCCATGACAATCGGATCAATTGAGCGCAGCCGCTTCTCGATTTCCGCCGCGGCGGCCTCGGCGATGCCAATCGTCGTGGATGACGAATCCGGGTCACTTGGCACCACTTCGACCAGATCGAGTGCGAACCGTTCCTGAAGGCGGCTGGCCAGATCGAGGCAATTGGAGATCGGGTGATCGACCCGCACCTTGATGAGGCCCTCCGATACTGCCAGTGAAACGAGACGCTGGGCTGTCTGGCGCGAGATGCCAAGCTTGGCCGCAATCTGGTCTTGCGTGTTGCCCGCAACATAATAGAGCCACCCGGCGCGTGCCGCGTCGTCGAGCCTGTTATCGGTGCTGCCCTGGCGAATATTCATGCAAACCTCATTTTGCGCCTGAAAGTGGCGTCTTATCCGCCATCTGGCGTCCACCTTTGCAGGGAACACGTTCCTGTGCAATTGTCTACGTTAAGAGCAATTATTCGCTAAAGTCTGCATCAGACTTCATCTTGGAGGTGCCGTTCCTTGTGGCAATTGGGTAGCAAGCCAAATCCAGCGACAGAGATTTTATTCCACCCGGTTTGTGTGAATGTCATTCGGTTGTGTGAGGGCGCGATGTTCATCAAAGGGGATCAGGCATGACGCCGAAAGCAGTTTTCTGGGATATGGACGGTACGCTCGTCGACAGTGAACCGTTGCATGAGATGGCACTGATCTCGGCCCTGCAAGATGTCGGAATTGCGCCGCCGACGGATTTGCATGAGCGCGTCGTCGGGATCGCAGCAGCCCCCGTCTATGACATGCTGTGCAGCGAATATGGCCTCGCTTTGCCCTTTGAAGAATGGATCATGCGCAAATATGACCACTATTTGCCGCTTGTCGAAACCTTGAAGCCGCGTCCGGGAGCGATCGAGATTTTTCGCGACCTGAAGGCACTCGGTGTGGAGCAGGCGGTGGTGTCCAATTCCGACCGGATGGTCGTCGATGCGAATTTACGGATCGCCGGAATATCTTATCCCGGCATGAAAACGGTGAGCCGCAACGATGTGCGTGAGGGAAAACCGCATCCCGAACCGTTCCTGCGGGCAGCTTTTCTGGCCGGTGTCTCGCCACATGACGCGGTGGCCGTCGATGATAGCTGGACTGGTGTTTCAGCCGGCCTTGCCGCCGGAATGAGAACTATATTCTGGCCGGAGCGGCCGATGGACGGGCCGCCGGGCGCTATAATCGTCAACACGCATCAAGAATTGCGCGCAGAGCTTGGGCTCTGAGGCATCGGGACGAAAAGTGGTTGTCGACTTGGTTCAATGCCTGATCGTGTTCAGCCAAACACCGCAAAACCTTGGTTGATCCTTTCCAGGATCGCGAAAGTTGCGATCGTCAGGAAAGCGCAGAGCACCGCTCCGCCGCAAACGAGATAGATCTGGAGGCGAAACACCTGCAGTTTTAGCGCCAGCGCGCTTTCTTGGTCGTTGCCCGCTGTCAGTTTCGCAATGTTCCCGACATGGCGTTGTACCCCGAATGTCAGGACGGATAGGCCAAGAAAAATGCCGCTCACAAAAAGGCTGATGTAAAGGAAGCCCGAAGCTTGCGGCGGGTAATCGGAAATGAACAGGCTTGCCGTCACCAAGACCGCTGTCGTGAGGCCAAGTATCGTCGCAAACCAGTAGAGAATCTTGAAAACGCCAAGCAATTTTCGCCCTCGGTTCAGTAGCCGGAGCCACCTGAGATGGAATAACGCGCTCGGTTCGTTGAGGGCGTATCGCAATCCCCGATGGCCAGCCATCCGCTCAAAGAGGTCGCCCGCTTTATCTCGTACCGCTCCAGATCAACTCCGGTAGACAGGTTCTTCTTCGTCGAGGATAGCTTTTAGTTCGGCCAGATGCCTGTCGGATTGACCGGGATACCCGTCCAACTCGCATGCAGTCTTCTCGGCAATCTCATCTGACAAGACACGCAGCGGCCTGCCGGTCCACAGCGCCTTGATGTAGGTTTCGGCCGCGCGTTCAAAATAGAACATGCGGTTGAAGGCATCGGCAACGCTGTCTCCAATGACAAGTACGCCGTGGTTGCCCATGACCATCACCTTGTTCTTCGGATCGGCAAGCAGCGTCGCGCAGCGCTCACCTTCCTCGGTAAATGCCAGCCCGCCATAATAATCATCCACCACATGGCGATTGAAGAAGGTGGCGCAGTTCTGGTCGATTGGCGGTAGCCGCGAATCCGCCAGCGAGGCAAGCACCGTGGCGTGAATGGAATGGACGTGCATGACGCAGCGCGCGTGCGCCACATTGCGATGGATCGCACCATGCAACCCCCAGGCCGTTGGGTCGGGCGCATTCGGACCGTTCAGGGTTTCGGGGTCGTTGGCGTCGATCAAAAGCATGTCGCTGGCTTTGACGCGAGAAAAATGCATCTGATTTGGGTTCATCAGGAATTTCGTTCCGTCATCATTGACGGCGAGCGAGAAGTGGTTGGCCACGGCCTCGTGCATATTGAGCCGCGCGGTCCAGCGAAAGGCTGCCGCGAGATCCACACGCTCTTCATAGAAGGGCAAATTGGTCAGTGTTTCCTGTTGTAGCCGGGTAACGCTCATTGGAAAATCCTCATTGAAGACCAAGGATGGCGCGAGTTTGCGCCAACGGCAACCACAAAATCCTGAACCAGCTGGTGAACTCTGTTTGGCTAACAAACCTGTGGCCGATAACGGTTAGATACCGAACTGGGCGAGAGCAAGGAAGCCAAATCCCAATCCGATGACGAGGCAAAGCGGTGAAAAGAAACGAACGTCATAGTTTGCAAATGGCTGTTGAGGCGTCAATCGCCGCCATGCCGGTGTAAAGCCGGCAATTCCGCGGGCAAGAAACACCAGCGAAATAAGCAGGGCGGTTGCGCCAAGCCCGGCCATTGGAAATGGTGTTGCAAAAATTCCCACCAGTGCGACAGGCCAAAGTGTCGCCATGCCAAGACATGCCGCAACGCTAAAGCATGCAAACGGACTTGGCATTTCATCGACATCTTTGAAGCCGATCACCGCATGGGCGCAAGATGCCGAATCTTTGCCGGGCCAGATGCCGCCAATACCCCAATAGACATGCAATGTAGTGATGAGAAGCAGGACGCCGGACAATGCGAAGGCAAGTGCGATCATGAGGGTAACAATCGTTGGTGGTGGAAATGCTTGTAAATTGGCGGCTTCATTGCTTGCGCGGCAAAACCGAATGACTGGATCTCCCGGTCAGGCACAACGCGTGGAACAGTAATGCCGGGATGTTCCATGACCGTAATTATAGCTTGAATTATGATGCCGCCTACCATGCAGCGGCGCGACATAGTGCCGTGCTTGGTTTGCCCGATACAATGCGCGTCAGGCAGTTGCCTGTCACGGAGACCTCTGCAATAAGCACGTTCCGTGAAGGCAGGGGAGATGGCGATGGCGGCTAAAATCGTGCCGGCTCGAAATTACGAGGAGCGCGTCAGGGCATCTTTTGCGCGTCAGCAGGCGATGGCGACCATCGGTGCCGAACTGACGCTGGTAACGCCGGGCATCGTTGAAATCGAAATGCCCTATGCGCCGCAGTTCACTCAGCAGCATGGATTTTTGCATGCAGGTGTTATTTCGACCGCACTGGATTCGGCCTGCGGCTATGCCGCCTTCTCACTTATGCCCGAAGACGCAAGCGTGCTGACCATCGAGTTCAAGGTCAATCTGCTTGCGCCGGGCAAGGGCGACCGCTTCCTGTTTCGCGGTTCCGTGACAAAGCCCGGTCGCACCATTGTTGTCGCGGACGGTCAGGCTTACGCGTTCGACGCTGACGGGGAGGCAGGCTTGATCGCCACCATGACCGGCACGATGATGGCCGTTGTAGGCCGTGAAGGCATTGAGGGTTGAGCAGGCCGGGCGCAACTCCAATGGCCGGCAAGCAGGTTCTCTTCGCTATGGCAGCCGAAGCCGAATATGGCCCGCACCTCAAACGTCTGTTCGTTCCATTGATGACGGGCGTCGGCCCCGTCGAGGCAGGGGTAAGGCTTGGTGCGGAACTGGCGCGATTGAAAGGTGAAAATACGCTTCCCGATCTTGTCGTTTCGCTCGGTTCGGCGGGTTCGAAAAAGCTGGAACAGGGAGAAATCTATCAGGCGGTTTCGGTGAGTTATCGCGACATGGATGCCTCGCCGCTCGGCTTTGAAAAAGGCATCACGCCATTTCTCGATCAGCCCGCCACGATCGAATTGCCCATCCGGATCGCTGGCGTGAAGGAGGCGACCCTGTCGACGGGCGCGGCGATCATCTCGGGCAATGCGTATAGTGACGTAAGCGAAGACATGGTGGATATGGAAACATATGCCTGCCTGCGCGCCTGCCAGATATTCGACGTTCCACTGGTCGCCCTGCGCGGCATCTCCGACGGTGCCAGCGAGTTGAAACATGTTGGCGACTGGACTGAATATCTACAACGCATCGATGAGAAACTGGCTGGTGCGGTTCTGGCGCTTGAGCGTGCGCTGTCCACGGGTCGGATTTCGCTCTGAGGGCGGCGCTTCACAATTGTCAGGAATATGAGCCTGCAATGCGCATTGCATGAATCAATGCGTGAAGTTGCGGATTCTCATTGTCAACAACATGGCGTAAGCCATTGCACCGACTCAAGTTCTTCTTTAAAGGCCTGCCATGACGACAGACAATCACGCCAACACCATTCTCATTATCGATTTCGGCAGCCAGGTCACGCAGTTGATCGCAAGGCGTGTGCGTGAAGCTGGCGTCTATTGCGAGATCGTGCCTTTCCAATTGGCTGACGAGGCCTTTGAACGCATTGCCCCCCGCGGCGTCATTCTTTCAGGCAGCCCCCATTCCACTGTTGATATTGGCAGCCCGCGCGCACCAGACGCAGTCTTCAAGGCAGGCATTCCGGTTCTGGGAATCTGCTACGGCGAACAGACGATGTGCGCGCAACTTGGCGGTAATGTTGAGGCTGGCCATGAACGTGAATTCGGGCGTGCATTTCTCGATATCGAGGATGACTGCGTGTTGTTCGAGGGTATCTGGGCCAAGGGCACCAGACATCAGGTGTGGATGAGCCATGGCGACCGCGTGACCACCATTCCACCCGGCTTCAAGGTGGTTGGTACATCGACCGGTGCGCCGTTTGCGGCAATTGCCGATGATGCCCGCAATTTCTATGCAGTGCAATTTCACCCGGAGGTCGTGCATACGCCCGACGGGGCAAAACTGCTGAGCAATTTCGTCCATAATATTGTCGGCCTTCAGGGCGAATGGACGATGGCCGCCTATCGCGAACATGCGGTTGAGACGATCCGCAAACAGATCGGCAAGGGCAAGGTCATCTGCGCATTGTCGGGTGGCGTCGATTCCTCTGTGGCCGCGCTTCTCATCCATGAGGCGGCTGGCGAGCAACTGACGTGCATTCTTGTCGACCACGGATTGATGCGCAAGAACGAGGCTGCGGACGTAGCTGCCATGTTCCGCCAGCATTACAACCTGCCCTTGACGGTGGTGGATGCCGCCGACCGATTTATCTCGGCGCTCGAGGGAGAAAGCGACCCGGAAAAGAAGCGCAAGACCATCGGGCGTCTGTTCATCGAAGTGTTTGAGGAAGAGGCGAAGAAGATCGGGGGCGCGGATTTTCTGGCGCAAGGTACGCTTTATCCCGACGTCATCGAAAGCGTCTCTTTCACAGGCGGTCCTTCCGTCACGATCAAATCGCACCACAATGTCGGCGGTCTGCCTGAGCGCATGAATATGCAATTGGTCGAACCGCTGCGGGAATTGTTCAAGGATGAGGTGAGGGTGCTCGGCAAGGAACTTGGTCTGCCCGAGAGCTTCATCGGACGCCACCCGTTCCCCGGTCCGGGATTGGCCATCCGTTGTCCGGGAGGCATCACGCGCGAGAAACTCGAGATATTGCGCGAGGCTGACGCAGTCTATCTGGACGAGATTCTGCAAGGCGGGTCTTTACGATGCGATCTGGCAGGCTTTCGCCGTGCTGTTGCCGGTACAGACGGTTGGCGTGATGGGCGACGGGCGCACCTATGAATTTGTCTGCGCATTGCGTGCGGTAACATCTGTCGATGGCATGACGGCAGACTTTTATCACTACGACATGGAATTCCTCGGCCGCGCTGCCACCCGCATCATCAACGAGGTGAAGGGCATCAACCGTGTCGTCTATGACGTTACGTCGAAGCCGCCGGGCACAATCGAGTGGGAATGAGGAAAATAGCGGCGTTCGTGTGATACCAGTGGACGTTGGCCTGCCATGCGCTTGCTATTGCCGGATGAACGAGTGGGAACAAGCCCGGCTCGGCTAAGTGACATAGCGGGGCGCGTCACCACATTGCCGGCATGGTCGATATGCCCTGGTTCTTAGCCGCTTCATGGGTTTTTCATGTCGAGATAGGAAATGTCGAAGTCGGACATGTGAGCGAGACGCGCGCGGTCAAGGAAGGTCACGACGCCGTCTCTGAATACCACGAGTTCTGCCTCGCGAAGATGGCGAAGAACGCGATTGAGATGGATGGCTGTAATGCCCACAGCATCGGCAACGATGCTTTGGGATAGAGGGCATAGATAGCTGTCGCGGGTTCCCAGACCGATGAGCTCCATGCGCGCACCAAGTTCGAGAAGGAAGTGTGCGGTTCGAGACATCGCATCGCGTTTGCCGATGCACACGAGATGTTCTGTGACCATCGCCTCGTCGCGTGAAACGGCCCATAACAACGCCATAGCCAGCCGTGGCGTCAGGCGAAATGCTTCCCATAGGCGTTCTGTGCTGATTTTGCTGATTTCGACATTGGTTAGAGCAACTACGTTTTGATCTGCAGCCCGCAACATGATGCTGCGAAGTCCAAGGAAATCGCCCGGAAGCTGAATCTCGATAATCTGGCGGGCACCATCGCGCAACCGCTTGTAGGAACAGGCCCAGCCGTCATGTAGAATATAAGCGCCGTGCTGCTGCTGACCTTCGTAGATCACCTCCTTGCCCGCCGTTATAATCGTTTTCGGCCCCTGCAAGGACTCCAGCATCGCCACGTCTTGAGGAGCCAGCGTTGCATATGCCCCAATTTTCCTGGAAATAGCGTCTATATGAGATGCCATCTTGTCGGGCCGCCCGCTCCCCAATTCTACCGCAATTGTATCCAACTTGAATTATAATGTCGAAGTTACGCTTATAGAACTAATCTGGATTAGTTAGTGTACATCAATTACGCAGGGGCAACCGAATATGTTTCTCGTTTCCAGCCGCGCAGGTTGCTGCAGCGTCGAGAAACTTCGAAAAAAAGAAAAATATTTCCTGGCCGCATTTAAATGAAACGGTACAGGCGCGACGCGCTGAGGCACAAGATACATCGCCGCTCGTTCAACGATGCTCGATGACAAACGACGCATATTCAAGAAAAGCTGGCCGCCGGTGTTGATGGTAATAAACCATACCCTGGTCGATTATATGCGCGCATGCACGAAAAAATACGCCAGTACTATTGACCATTTATACTGATATCCGCAGTGAGATTCATAAAAAATAACTTTGGTACGACGCCTGCATGTGTAATTTTTCCACAAGCGCGATAGCAATGCCTCATTGTCGAGGCTTCACTATGCGGAAGGTAAATCAAATCCCCTAGGGCGCAGGCTATCCATACTGGACAGGTTCTTCCAAGAGAAGATAAATTTGGGGTAGACTCTATGTTGCTCTTATGTTGGAGCAAGCAGTCAATGATCCATCGATATGAGTGGTAATTATAGTCAATTGTGTAAATTAGCTGGCATTTTATTAGAATAAGATGGAATTTAGTCCGCAAAGTAGTCGAAAAAAATGCGCTCATCTAGGTGTCGGAAACCTGAATTCACAAAATTAATCCATTCTTAACCTAAATTAATGACTAGTACCATCTTTTTATCTATTCTTTCATTGTGCAATAGCCGCTTAACAATCAACGAGCCTGCATTTTAGGTGCAGGGTTTCCCATTGGCGTTTTCGCCAGTGGCCGGTTTTTGTTTGGCAAGCGGAAGGGGCTAGGTAACCTGTAGTACTTGTGCTGCAGGGGGAACAGGAGCTATTTGTCATGAATTTATTGGCTGAAACCAATGGGCATCATCTACCAATAAACCTGCAATGTAATTCACTGGAAAATAATCACGAAATCAATGACGACGAAACTGCAGAAGAAACGGTCACGCAACCTGTTAAATCAGTTGTTATGATCGATTCGAGAGCGCTGGGGCGTGAATGCTTTGTGAAAAGCGTGGCGGCGCAGAAGGTGGGGATGAATGTCCTTGCATTCGAGTCTATTGAAGAATGGAAGAAGGCGCGTCCGCAGTGCCCGCAAGCATCGGCGATCCTGCTCAATGTGGGTGGTGGGAAAATTTGCGATCCTGCCGTTGCCGACGAGATCAAGGGCTTGTCCGCCGAATTTGAAGGTGTACCGGTTATCGTTCTCGCCGATGGAGACGAGTTGCCGCAAATCGTAAAGGCGCTCGAATGCGGTGCAAAGGGTTATATCCCGGCATCGGTGAACATCCAGGTATGTATTGAAGCAATTGGTCTCGCGCTTGCCGGAGGTGTTTTCGTCCCCGCCAGCAGCGTGATGGCAATGCGCCAATATCTGGAGTCGGGAACGGAAGCGGCCAGGCCTATGGGTGGAATGTTTACCCTGCGCCAAGCAGAAGTCGTTGAAGCTCTGCGGCGCGGCAAGGCAAACAAGATCATTGCCTATGAGTTGAATCTCCGCGAGAGCACAGTCAAGGTGCATATCCGAAACATCATGAAAAAACTCAAGGCAACGAACAGGACAGAAGTTGCTTTCAAGATCAACGATCTGTTTCCGGGTGATTTTGCGTCGTCAAGGCAATATGAGCCAAGCGCTTCCGTCAGCCGTCCGGCAATTCATTCCTGAGAGTTTGACGCAGAAAGAGCGCCAGGAAGGCGAGATAAAATTTAAGTAGTTCGACTATTTGCCCTACTATTCTGACCGGGGCAGGGCCGCCATGCAGAAATGCATTGGCGGCCCCTTTTTCTGACTACCGGTAGGGCAGGGGGCGGTGCCCGGGCGTCAGATCCCCGTTCCACGCAGGACCACACCGACGGTCCGAAGCATGATCTGAATGTCTGTTCCAAATGACATGATGCGCGCATAGCGCGTGTCGTGAGTGGCACGCTCGATGAATGTGCAATTGTTTCGGTCACTGATTTGCCATAGGCCGGTCAGTCCGGGCCGCAGTTCAAAATATGCCGTGCCGGGATAAAGGGCGCGCTGTTCCAGGCACATTGGGCGTGGTCCCACCAACGACATGTGTCCGAGGAGCACATTCAGCAATTGGGGGAGCTCGTCCGCCGAATATTTTCGCAAATATGCGCCAATTTTCGTGATGCGCGGGTCATTGCGGAGTTTTTGGTTGGTGTCCCATTCGATGCGGGCTGCCTGGTTTTCCTTGAGATACTGGCTCAGCGTCTCTTCCGCATTCGGCACCATTGTGCGCAGTTTCCACAGCGTGAAGGTCTTGCCATTCTTGCCGACACGGGGTTGGCCGTAAAATGCATTGCCGCCATCACATCTGACGAGCAACGCCAATGTTCCCACCAGTGCAAGCGCAACGGGCGCGGCAGCAAGAGTGGCGACAATGTCAAAGCCCCGTTTTGTTCCTTGAGAAGCAAGTCGCGACCACGGCTTTCTCTCAGATGCCGGCTCGACAAACGCCAAGTCACGACTACGCGTTCTGGAAATATCTTCCAGCATGAAACGCCCCCAATGGAGTGCAAATGCACAATAGAATTTTGGAAATCAAAAAAGAGAGAATAGAAATTCGTTACCAACGTGACGAAATTCTCATTCATTGATCCCAAGTAACAGAATATTAACTAGAAATATCTTAATTCAGCAATTGATCGACTTTAGACAAATCGATCTAGATAAATATTAGATCAGATTTAGAGATTAAAAATGGATAAGAAATACGAGCTATTTTTGAAGAAAAAACAGGAATATAGCACCATCATGGGGCTAATCGGGACGGTGATAATGCATATCACGTCCCTGTAAGTTGAGGGGATATGACCCTAAACTCACGAGTACTTCACCAATGTAGCAATATGCATCGCCAAGCAGGTCTTGTAGCTAAGCTGAATTGTGTGTTGTCTCACCCGGTGCATCGCCAGAGGGTTGAAGCACACACGATCTATGATGCGCCAATGTAAGCCTTTTGGCGCAACTCGTACCCGGATGGGGGTGTGGACCTAGGAGTTCTCCCGATTCCACGTCTTGACCATCGTTGAGCTATTGTCTTTCCAGGCTAGGCTGAGCATTTGCCGGGCGCGGTAGAAGCGAATGCGGCTCAAGCACAGCAAGGCCAACCATCGGGTGCGGATGCCAGAAATCTTCCTGGAACGAAGGATGGATGGCAATTCAGCCGGCGGAGATGCAGCGAGTATTGCGCTCGTGACAATCCAACGAAAGATAGAAACCGGATGGCCCTTGACCTTTCGGAACTCATGCGCGACGTGCCTGTCCCATCGCCGCGCCAGTTCGCCAAAAGATTTACAGGACGCGGTGAAAATTTTCGCTTCGGGCCGGAATGCAATGCGAAAGCCGCGCGCGGTGGCACGCTGCCCCCACTCGGTATCTTCCATCGTCGCAATTCCGCCGAACGGACCTACGGATTGAAACACGCTGGCGCGAACCGCCATATTTCCTGTCGCCGCAAAACCGTAGCGCGTGACATATTCGCTGGCTCGATAGCTATAGATGCTCTCATATGCTTCCACCGCGGTCAGGCGCGCTGGATCGGTAGGCAAGATGCCGATATCCCCGCCAAGGAATCCGATATCAGGGTGCGTGTCCATGAAGGTGACGATCGCGTGCACCCATCCGGGCGCCGCTACGCAGTCGGCATCGATAAAGGCAAGAAGATCGGCGCGCGCCAGTTTGGCTCCGAGATTCCTGGCGGGTCCCGGTCCCGGCGTGGTTTCACGCTCCAGGCGAACATCGCCGACAGCAGCGCAAACCGCCTCCGGCGGTTCGGGCGAACCATTGTCGACAACGATTATCTCGAAGGCAATATTGTCGCTCCGTTGCGCGTCGAGGGAGCGCAGGCAACGGGCAAGATCGTCCGGCTCATTAAGATGAGGAATGATCACGCTCAGACTGAGAGGCGAAGTCATAAATTACCTATCCAGATCCGGAATAAGAAGATGACATTTGAGCGGAATTAAACACAAATCAAATTAACACGCAACAAAAATAAGTAATATATGCATATTTTAAATAAACATTCGCATAGAATGAACAAGTTATAATTATATTATGGTAATTATCGCAATAATATTGTGGGATACATTCCGCTGGGTGTCTTGGGATTATTCCGCGGTCAGGTATGAATGGGGGAGTGTCGATGGCATTATTTGGTTTCAAGGTACGAAATCCCGCACGCGATAACGATACGGATGCCGCTCGCATGCAGCTATTGTCGAACACATTGGCCAGTTTGATTGCAGAGATCGAAGATGAGCGCGCCGGGCTTAACGCCCGCCGCGAAAAGGCGGCCGACAATGCTGCATTTTCCATGGAGGTCCTGGAAAATGAAGGTAGGCCGGACATGTCGCAAAAGGTCGAGGGGCTGACCGACTCGATGGCCAGATATGCGCAGCGCATAGCACTCTTGCAAGGACAGAAAGAGTTTGTCGCCGGCCTTCATGAGACGGTGGCTCAGTTTGCGCGCGACAATGGCGTAGAGATCGCTCAACGAAGCTCGGCTTGATATGAAACGGATGTTCGCTGGAGCTGTTTGCGAAAAGCGTGGTGCCGTTCAATCAAAACTGAACCGCTATGGCACAGATTGTGACCGAGAAGCTGCGTGCGGGCACGGACTAGAACCTTTTGTATAGGCCATAGGCGCGAGCGGCTGGCCAAAAGGATTAGGGGGCGTGTCGTGTGTCGATGCCCGAAACGCCTATCAGCGGTCTATCGCTTGGCGCTGCGAGGCTCGACAATGGATCATCGGCATCTCATCAGGCAAGACTATTGGGCTAAACAATGGGCGATCTGGATACCCGTTTCTACCTTTCGCTTCTGCTGCGGCGCTTGCCGTATGTAGCCGCGATCATAGCTGTTTTTACGCTGGCTGGAGTGGCATTGGCGCTTTTCCTGCCGCCGCTCTACCGGGCGAGCGCAAAAATTCTGGTCGAAGCACCGCAGATCCCTACGGAAATGGCGCGCTCGACAGTGCCGACGGGTGCCGTCGAGCAATTCGAAATTATCGAGCAGGAAATCATCACCCAGGACAACCTCCAGGCATTGGCGATGAGGCTGAACATCTATGGCGACGAGGCGGCGACCATGTCGGCCTTCGATATCGCTGAAGACATGCGCAAGCGGACGCGTTTTGATCAGGTTCAGCTGGATTCGTTACGGACGGGTCAAGGCGCCACCGTCTTCGCGGTTTCGTTTGATGCCAAAGACCCTGATCTGGCGGCGCGGGTCGTTAACGAATTGGTCGAGTATGTCCTCAGCAAGAACGTCAGCCTGCGCACCGGCCGTGCAGGTGACACGATGCTATTCTTCGATCAGGAAGTAACCCGACTTGGCAAGGAATTGAGCGACCTGGAAGCCACCATTCTCAAGTTCAAGAATGCCAACAAGGATGCACTGCCTGAAAGCCTCGATTTTCGCCGCAATCAGCAAAGTGGCTTGCAGGACCGGCTTTCCCAATTGGAGCGCGAGGAGGCAAGCCTGCGCAGCCGCCGCAACAACCTTGTCGAGATGTTTCAAAGCACGGGTAAGGTTGAAAATGTCGGGCCGTTAAGCCCCGAACAGCAGATGCTTGCGGATATGAACCGGGCGCTTGCCGACCAGCTTACAATCTTTTCCGAAACCAGCCCGAACATTGTTGCGCTTCGCTCGCGCATTGCCGCGTTGCAGGATCGTTTGCGCGCCAATCAGGCAAATGATGCCGCGCGCAGGACCGGACCCAGCGAATTTGACATCCAGCTTTCCGACATTGATGAGCGCTTGAACTACCTCACTGATGAACGCACGTCGATCACCAGGAACCTGAAGACCATTGCAAATTCGATAGCCGCAACGCCAGGCAACGAGACAAAGCTCAATGCGCTTGAGCGCAATCGCGCCAACATACAGGCGCAATACAATTCGGCAGCCGCTTTGCAGGCGCAGGCGTCAACCGGAGAACAGATCGAAGTGCGCTCCAAAGGCGGGCGCTTTTCGGTGGTGGAGCCGGCGGTTGCGCCGGAAAAACCGGTAAGCCCGAACAGGATACGTATTGCCGGCTTCGGCCTCGCTTCAGGCATTGGGTTCGGCGGTGGCCTGGTGATCTTGCTTGAACTGATGAACAAGACGATACGTCGCCCCGCGGAACTGGCCGAACTCTTGCAAGCCCAGCCCTTGGCGACCATTCCCTATATACTGAGCCCCGAAGAAAAGAGTTCAAGGATCAAGCGCTGGCGGCTGGGACTGGCGGCAAGTGGCAGCTTTGCGCTGGCGCTCGGCATCGGGCTGAACGCTTCGACGTCAATTGCCATGATTGCCAGGAACATGATCTCCGGTGCCATCAGTGGCGGGGTGGCCTGAAGTGGAAATAGAACAGGAAGGCGACCCGAACGTGTTGGCAAGTGCGAAAACGGAAGGCATGGAGCGCATCCAGACCGCGCTCACCAAAGCCCGAGCACAACAGGGAGCGCCGCAACATGTAAGCGCAGTGCAGAGTGCTGCCAGGACCAGTGAGCCGAGAACAGGCGATGTTCCAGTCGCCGCTCGGGCGCAGATGAAGACAGCGCTGCCCAAGCCGCAATTGCCCCGTCCGGCCGTGAATACTGTCACGGCCTCTGTTTGGGACAAGCTGCCGGCCGGCAGACCTGACCCGTGGCGGGTTGAGCAAGGGCGCCTTGTGACTGTGGGGCGTTCCAATCCCGCTCACGTCGCGTTCGACATATTGCGCACCAAGGTCTTGCATCTGTTGCGCCAGAACAACTGGAGCACTGTCCTGGTAACATCGCCGACTGCACGTTGCGGCAAGACGGTTGCCAGTTTGAACCTTGCATTCAGCCTGGCCAATCAAAAGGATTGCCGCACCGCTCTCGTTGATCTGGATTTGCGCCGCCCGCAGGTTGCCGAGGTTCTTGGTGTCAAATCGCCTCCGTCCATGGAGGATTTCCTGAGAGGCCGGACCGGCGTCGAAGACACCTTCTCGCGCTATGGCAAAAACATCGCAATTGCTTCCAACAAACGGCCCGTGCGCATGGCGGCAGAACTTCTGCAAAGCCCGGAAGCCGGACAGGTGATGAAGGACATCAAGCGGAAACTGGAGCCCGATGTCACCGTCTTCGACCTCCCGCCAATGCTGGCCAATGACGATGTCATGAGCTTTCTGCCGAATGTCGACTGCGCAATTCTTGTCGTTGCCGCAGAGCAAAGCACCAAGTCCGAGATTGATCTCTGTGAGCGCGAACTTTCCGACAAAACCAATCTGCTGGGCACCGTTTTGAACAAGTGCAGATATGCCCCAGAAAAATACGGCTACTGAGAAGGAGCCTGACGAGTGGACAATCGACAAATACAAACGTCGGCAGGCGGTGCGCAGTTTGAGAACCAGGGTTTGCGCAATGGACGCGCATCATCCGATGTCAGCAGTTTGCTGATCTATTCAGAGTTTTTCGGTATTGAGGGCAGGCCGTTCAGCCTCGTTCCCGATCCCAATTATTTCTACTGGTCGATTGTTCACTGTCGCGCCTACGCCATGCTCGACTATGCGCTGGCAACTTTTGCGCCGATCAGCGTCATAACAGGCGAGGTCGGGGCCGGTAAGACAACCCTCATCCGGCATATGTTGCGCGCGGCGGCACCAGATTTGCGTATCGGTCTGGTTTCGAATGCCCATGCTGACAGGGGGCAATTGCTGCATTGGGTGCTGGCATCGCTTGACCAGCCGCTGACCAGAGGTGTGCCTTATGTCGCGCGTTTCAAGCAGTTGGAAGAGTTCTTGCGTGCGGAACGCGCACTTGGCCGCCACACCGTTCTCATTTTTGACGAAGCCCAGAATCTCTCGGCCAAGATGCTTGAAGAACTCAGGTGTTTGTCGAACCTGAATGATGAAGTCGACGAATTGTTGCAGATCGTTCTGGTTGGTCAGCCTGAGTTGAATGACATTATAGGCAACCCCAGGATGCTCCAGTTCGCGCAACGCGTGTCTGCGCAATTCCACCTGTCCGGCATGCCTGATGATGCGGTGACGGACTACATTTTTCACCGTCTCAAGGTTGCGGGGGCTGCGCACGAAATATTCACGCCGGCAGCTTGCCGAGTGGTGGCTGCGGCAAGCAAAGGCTTGCCCCGCATCATAAACCAGATCTGCGACTACGCGCTTGTCTATGCATATGCGGAAGACAAGAAGATAGTCGATACCGAACTGGTCAGCCAGGTTATTGCCGACCGGAAAATTCAGGCAATGAGCGGGAGCGCGGCTGCGGCTCGCTAACGCAATTTGAGGAAAAGTGCGGTGCGGTTTTCCTTCCACGACTGCGTAAAAAGATAACGCTTAGAGCGGCGCAGCTTTTGATGAAATCAACGCGACAGACGGGACTGCGGGGCCCTGCTTTTACCCCCTCTGTCCTGCCGGACATCTCCCCCTCAGGTAGGGAGATTGGCCTTCATTTTCCGCCCGCGACTGCGAAACAATGGATATTTCGAGCGGCTTTGCGGTTCGATCAGGCGCTTAAACGTTCTAGCGCCGGACGCCGCCAAGTGCGGGCCGCGAGGTGATGTCGCGTTCCGTCTTGAAAGCGCGCGCTGGGAAAGCCAGTTCTCGCAGTGTCAAGGCCAGGAACGCGGCATTGGTGGAAAAATAGCGCCACCACAGACGGCGCGGTTCCTGCAAAACCCTGTATGCCCATTCCAGACCGGATTGTTGCCAGCCCAGTGGCGCGCGCCTTGTGATGCCGGCCATGATGTCAAAGGAGCCGCCGACCCCGTGCAGGATCGGCACATCGAGCGTGCGCCCGTAAGTGCCGAGGAAAATTTCCTTCTTCGGCGATGTCATGCCCAAGAACAGCATGTCGGCACCGGACTGGCGTATGTCGTCAGCGATCTGGCCGCTTTGTTCTGTGTCGAAATAGCCATGATGGCTTCCGGCGATCCGTAATCCCGGGAAGCGTTGGCAAAGACGCTCTTCCAACTGCCGCAACACGTCCGCGCGCGCGCCTAGCAGATATACCGACCGGCCCTCTCTATGGGCAAGCGTGAGGAGTTGTTCAAACACATCGATCCCCGCGACGCGTTCCGGTAGCGGCCGGCGCAGGATCTTGCTGGCCCAGACGACCGATTGCCCGTCAGCGAGCAGGATATCGCATTCAAGCAGCGAATTGCGCAGCAAGGAATCCTTGCGCAGATTGACCACCTTGGCCGCATTGAGAACGCCGACCAGAACGCGGCTGCGCGTGACAAGCGCCGTGCTGCAGCGCGCCAGAACGTCTTCCATGCGCATTGCGTCAAGATAGACACCGAATAGCAATTGGCGATCTGTGCGCATTCGAGCCTCCTCAGGAGTTCGAGATGACCATTTTCAAATCCCGATTGTTGAGGCGCGCGACGACGCCTCCGGACAACCAGGCGTAAAGGAGCCAGCCCAGTTCGTATGGGCGGCATTCGTAATCGACGAAGGTCGTTGGAAATATTGTGTCGAGCCCCGGCACCCTCAGACCTGGCTTGATTGCTGTTACGGCAGCCGAAATTGCCCTTGCGGCCTTCATCGGTTCGCGCCGTGCTGCCTTGCGCCAGATGACGCCATGTTCTTCGCAAATCAGCGGTGTGGCGATTTCGGGATGCTCGTCGAGCCAGCGAACGCCTTTTATGACGGCGCTGAGATGATCGTTTCCACCGGCTTCGCGCAGGTCAAGCAGCGCCATCGGCGCCATCGCGTGCTGGTGAACGCTATAAACGGGGTATCCCTCGACTACTCCGCCATCTCTGACGTCGTAGTGCCACCACCATTGGCCAGCCGGCCCCTGTAGCGCGCAAATTCTATCGGCACAGGCATTGGCAGCAGCCAACGCCTCACCGTCCTGCTGCGCCACGAAGAGACGCGCCAGCGCCTGGATCGTATAAACCTGATCGGCAAAGCAACCGACATGCGCGCGCAAGCGTCCATTGGAATTGGCCGGAAGCCCATGCGGAAACAGACCGGAATCCGCTTGCTCTCCAATCAATCGCTGACGGGCCATTGCGATAAGGTCGAGCGTGTCGCCAAGGTGACGCGCGGCCAATGCAGCAAGCAATATCCAGGCGCAATCAACCGTTGCAATCGGCGCTCCAGACCTGAGCAAACTGGACAGTTTGGCAAAAAGCGGTGCTGCATAAGTGTCTGTTGCTTCCGCAGCCGTCCATGCGGCAAGCGCGACAGCCCCGGGGTCTTTGGAAAACTCCGCTCTGGTTGCCGTTGTGCGCACCAGATCGGCACTTGTTGCCCCATTCAGTATCTTGCGCTGTTCGTCCTCGCTGGTGAAGGAAAGACCCAATGCAACGTCAATGGCGTAGCGCAGACTGTCGCCTTCCGGCCTGACTGTGAGGCCGTCGTGGGTTTTCACGGCGCGAACGGTATGGGCGAATGAACCCTTGCGGTACATGCGTGGCAGGCCGTTTTTGGCCAGCTCGATCAACTGGTCGACTTTGATGCGTGTTGATGGCGATGCCGCGCCAAGCGCGCGCAACCGGTCAAGCGGAAAAATCTCGCTACGCTCGGCGACAATTGCCTTTGAGTCTGGTCGCTTTGGATCTGGATTGCCAGCCAAGAAACTCTCCTGTTACAAGTACAATCATTGCCCGAATAACTCTGTGGGTGCCCCGATGAGCGTCCCGGCCAACTCCGGCCGCTTTCGCGCAATGAGTTTTTGTAATGCTAGAAATTCTGGCCAAATAAACCATCGCCCTGAAAGGCTTATTCGGGCGTCCGCTGGGTTGCGCGATAAATCTGTGCTTACTCCGATAGGACTACGCGCCCTACGTCGCAGGCACCTTTAGAGACAGAAGAGGCGGGCGGTTCTACGCCAGTGGTGACCATTGCAAGCGACCGTGGGAGTAAGCGATAGTTGCGCATTGGAAAGTCGCAGATTTGCAAAATGGTGGCCGGCAGCGGTGGCAGGGCAGGTAGGGCGTGAAGAAAATCAACGATGACAAGATGGGATCACCCGACCCGGCTTCGCTGGCCGTGGTTATCGTCACCTACAACAGTGCAGATGTTTTGCCAGGTCTGCTGGATTCACTGGCTGCCGGTTGCACGGGAATAGAGCGCGTCGAGGTCATAGTCGTTGATAACGATTCTCACGATGCTTCGGTGGGGATTGCCAGATCCCACCGGGTCAAGCCAAGGGTAATCGAGACGGGCAGGAATGCCGGCTATGCGGCTGGCATCAACGCGGCTGTCGCAACCATCACAAGCAATACGGATGTTTTGGTGCTCAATCCTGATATCAGGCTTCTGCCCGGAACGGCGCGCGTCTTGTATGAATACCTTGCCAATAACTCCGTTGGTGTTGCCGTGCCGCAGATCCTTCACGAGTCCGGTGAGATTGCCCTGTCGTTGCGGCGCGAACCATCTTTGGTAACCGCCTGGGCCGAATCCGTGATTGGAGGAACGCTTGCAGCAAAATTCGGTCTCGGCGAAGCGGTGAATGATCCAGACCTTTATCGTCGGGGCGGATCGGTCGAGTGGGCGACCGGTGCTGCTCTCATGATCTCGGCGCGTGCGCGCCTCGCGGTCGGTGATTGGGATGAAAGCTTCTTCCTGTATAGCGAGGAAGTCGATTACATGCGCAGGATACGCGAATGTGGTCTGTCGGTAAGCTATGTACCGCGCGCGCAAGCGGTCCATATTGGTGGCGACTATCAAAGCAGTCCATTCCTGTCAGCCCTCATGACAGTCAACCGCATTCGCGATTATGACCGCCGCCACGGCATGCTTGCTACCGCAGCCTTCAGGCTGGCGCTTATCGTCGGCGAGGCGATACGTTCAGGGTTCGGCCCGGCGCATCGTGCAGCGTTTCGCGCCGCGCTCCTGTTTCCAGGACATGGCTTGCCACAGCCAATAGCCAAACCCTCCATTCCAGCGACGAGATAGCCGAGCGATAGGCACCACGGCGTGCCACATATGGTCTGGCGTTCGCCTGGCCAAGAGTTCGCTGGCCAGGAGTTTGCACTGGATATTTCTCTCATTCAGACACACGCCAGCAACAACGCGGCTGGATCGAGGAAGTGTCTTGGTTAATATTCAGAGTAAAGAGTAGATCGAAATAGCTATCCCAGAGTGCAAATCCCTCGGTTAAATCTGTGCAAGTCCAATGTATGTTCAAGTGTGAGGTGATTCGGCTTGGACACCGAAATGGAGGATTGGTGAAAATCGAATCCCTTTTTTATTCTTGCAATTTTGAGACACGAGTTTTTGGGCGCGTTGGTGTTTCCGTGATTGCTAATGCACTTCGGGAGCGCGTAAGCCACGACTTCGACACGAATTTTCACAGTAAACTCAAGTCGAGTGTGGGGATCATGCCAGAAATACGGCGCATCTTGGGCGCTTCGTGCATATTCGCGCTTTATATTTAGTGATTTGCGGCCAAGCCGACTGATCGTTTAGTCGGCCCTCATATAGCGTCATCGCTATTTCGTGCGTCTCAGGCGTTTGATCCTTACCGGGCGGGGAGAAAAGGACCACAATCTATGGCTACAACATCCACACTTTCGGGTTTTCCCGATGCCTCGAACACCGGCCTCCCCGACGGCGTGATACTTACACCGTCAGGCGATCTTATCATCAACACTGACGGCGTTGTTATCAGCGGTCTCGATATCAAAGGTGTCGTTACCATCAACGCAGACAATGTGACGCTTGAAAACTGTCGTATAACCGCAGCCAACTATGTCGTGGTTGACGTCAAGGGCAGTGCTTCCGGTACGGTAATTCAGGATTGCGAGATCAACGGCGTCGGTAACGGCAATGAAGGCTCGCACGGAATTCAAGGTGCCGGCACATTCTTGCGCAACGATATCTACAATGTCGAGAATGGCATCAATGTTACCGGTGGCCCGACGCTGATACAGGACAATTACATTCACGACCTGAAGGCGTCCGGCTCTCCGCACTACGACGGCATCCAGATCGACGGTGGCGTCTCCAATGTCGATATCGTCCACAACACGATCATAAACGACCACGGCCAGACAGCCGCCATCATGATCGATAACTATTTCGGACCGATCTCGGACATCAATGTAGACAACAATCACCTCGCCGGTGGTGGCTATACCGTTTACTCCGACGGACAATTCGGCGGAGGAAGTATCAGCGACGTCACCTTCACCAACAATCATATGGAAAAAGGTGAGTGGGGGTACTTCGCAATCAACAACAATGATCCGGTGCAGACCGGAAATGTCGACGCCTCGACGGGGGCTTTGCTAGGCGATCCTGCTCCGGCGGGTGAAACGGCACATGATACATCGACAGACGTTGCTGGCGATCATACGTCTTCAACCGGAACAGGCAATGGCGACGATACCTCCCACGACGCAGCCGGGTCTGGCGGAACGACAGATGACCACAGCTCCAATGGCTCGGGTTCTGGCGAAACACATACCCCTGATACCTCCGGCGACACGCACGAACCTGATACCTCGGGTGGAACGCAAAACGCTGGTGGCACTTCCGGTGGTTCAGGTTCCGGCCAGACGTCCAATCCAGGTAGCTCCAGCGGGTCGCACGCCTCTGGTGGCGTAGCCGATGCTGGGACGGACTCCGGTTCGACGCACGATACAGGTACCTCTGGCGGTACAGGCCATTCCGGCTGGTGGGGTGGTGGCTGGTCAGGTGGTGGCCGCGACTGGCACTTTGGTGGCCGAGGTGATCGCGGTGATCGCGGAGGTGACCGCGGTGACCACGCCACGAATACGGATCATACCAACGCCGCCAGCACGACCGAGGTAGCGGCCGACGCCGGCACGTCCGGTGGTTCGGAATCCGGGGCCAAGGGCGGCCGCGGAGATTCGGGCCATAGCTGGAGTTGGAAGTCGAAGGAGGCCAGCAGCGCTTCGAACGACCATGGTTACCACGACTGGAGTTCCAGTCACGACCACTACGACTGGACGAATGACCACTGGAATGGTGGGCACCACTCCGATTTCTTTGCGTGATCTGAGAGGCTCACGAAAGAACCGTTATCTGAGGCGCCGGCGCAACCCTGACAGATCAGGCGTGTCGGCGCCATTTCAGACCACAGCGGGAAAAGGACTGCATCATCGTGCAATTTCCGGACTATTTCGGCCAGCTTCGATCACGCCTCCAGATGGAGGTGCGGCCAACAGGCAACGCCCTCTATGCGACCATTCGGTCGCGACTTGACGGTTTGAGGAAAGCTTATATTTCGAGAAACGCTGGCATTTCGACAGACGCCGGTGTGGAAATTACGAACCGCAGCGCGGCTTTGTCGAAAAGCCTTGTCGAGATTGGCGTGTTCTCGGCAGTGGTAAATGTTCTGCTGCTGGTGTCGCCGCTATATCTCCTGCAGGTTTATGACAGGATCTTACCTGCCTCGAGCATGAACACGCTGATTTTTCTGACGCTGTTTGCGGTAATCTCTCTGTCAGTCCTTGGCATATTGGAGATTGTCCGCTCGCTCTATGCAAGCCGGTTCGCGGCCCGCTTTGACGTGCGCTTGGGCCCGACAGCGTTCCTCGCGGCCATGAATGGACCACGAGCCAGTCTGGGTGATATTCCTCCACTGCGCGATCTTGCGACCATACGAACATTCATCGGATCGCGTGCGCTGTTTTCTCTTTTCGATCTGCCCTTCGGGCCGTTCTTTATCGTTTTGCTTTATTTTGTTCATCCGTTGCTGTTTGCCATCACGCTTTTTGGCGCACTCATTTTGATTGCGGTGGCGGTGCTCAACCAGGCCGCGACAAGCGTCAGCGGCAGGGAGGCAGGCGAGACGCATGCCGCGACGATGTATTCCGCCCAGACATTTGCACGTAATTTCGAAACCGTTCGCGCAATGGGAATGGTCTCGAACGTGATCGAGACGTGGGGCAATCGCCACTCGGACTCGCTCCAGGCATCCGACAAGGTTGCGCGAACCAACGCATTTTACGGGGGCATGTCGCGGACCATCCGCATGGTGCTGCAACTGGCGGTGATTGGCGCGGGTGCCTATCTCGTCCTGCATGGAGAGATGACCGCAGGCATGATCTTTGCTGCATCCTTGATCTCGGGGCGTGCACTTCAGCCTCTCGACCAGATTATCGGAAGCTGGCGTCAGATCATCGAAGCGAACCGGGCATGGAAACGCATGTCGGCCCTAGAACAACAAGAGACAACCGAGCACCATGATTATGTGGAGTTGCCGACCCCGTCAGGCAAGCTGAACCTTGATCAGGTCGTGTATTATCCGCCCAACGCAGCACCTGGCGCGCCGCCTCTGATCAAACCGATGACACTTGCGGTGAATGCCGGCGAGGTGATCGCAATTACAGGACCAAGCCAGGCAGGCAAGTCGACGCTGGCGCGCCTGCTGGTTGGCGCCACCAAGCCAGATACCGGGATCGTGCGCATAGACGGAGCCGACATTCAAAACTGGCATCCTGACCAAATCGGCAGCCATATCGGCTATCTCTCGCAGGAGGTGGAACTCTTCCCCGGAACGATCAGCCAGAATATTTCGCGTTTCGACACCGAACCGTCGGACGAAAAAATTATCGAGGCGGCCGAGCGCGCATATGTTCATCAATTGGTGCTTGGGTTGCCGAATGGCTATTCCACCCTCATCGGGCCGGGCGGAATACGTCTTTCAGGTGGTGAGAGGCAGCGGATCGGGCTGGCGCGTGCGTTCTATGGCAATCCCAGACTGCTTGTCCTCGACGAGCCGAACGCCAATCTGGATGGCGCAGGCGAGGCGGCGCTGGAGCGGGCGATTACCAATGCCCGGCTGCAAAGAAGAACGGTGTTGATCATAACGCATCGCCGCGCAATCGTTGCAAAATGCGATAAGATTCTGATGCTCCGGGACGGCCAGGTACAGCTGTTTGCGCCGACGCAGGACTTCAAGGAATTTCTGGCGCAGGGACAGAAGAAACCCGCTCCACGACCGACGACACCGCCGGTTCCGGCCAATTCGGAGACCGGCAGCTATAGCACGCGCGATGAACCGATCCGCGCACGGCTCCGCACGTGATGTGGGCCTCTCGCAGCCCACACGATTGAGAGATAGAGATGCGAAAAGATATCCATGCCTATGGCTGGCAGCGTAAGATCAAGACGCGTACGAACAAAATCGCTGCCGTCGGCTATGTAACGATATTCATGTTCATTGGTGTGTTTGGCTTTTGGGCAGTTACCGCTCCTCTGGCTGGCGCGGCGATCGCGCCGGGTGTCGTGGTCGCATCCGGCCAGAATATCATGATCCAGCATCTCGAAGGCGGGATCATGCGCAAGATTTTCGTTAAGGAAGGCGACCGGGTCAAGAAAGGCGATACACTTTTCGTTGTCGACGCGACCGAAGCCACCACGCAGGCCAACCGTCTCGTCAAACAGCAGATCGTGGAACGGGCCAAGGCCGCGCGGCTTGAAGCCGAACGTGACGGGCTGGACGAAATCGACATGCCTCAGGACCTGGAGCGCCCCTCCGGGGGATTGGATGTGGAGGATGTAATCGCGCAGCAGCGCAAGGAGTTCAAAGCCCGGCTGGCACGCTATCGCGCGGAACGCAAAATCCTGCAACAGAGAATCGAGACGTTGAAAGAGTCCGTCACGGGCCTTCGCGCACAGAAGAAGGCTGTCGACGAGCAGGTGAACATTGTGCAGGAAGAAGCGCTACGCAAGAAGAAACTGCTCGACAAGGGACTGACCGGCCGTAGCGAATATACCGAATTGTTGCGCAGCAGCGCTTCGCTGGTTGGTCAGTCCGGGTCGATCGAATCGCAGATCGCAGGTACTGCCACGCAGCTTGCCGAGGCTGGCGTCGAAATCGAACGTCTGGCCACGTCCCGTGTCGAGACGGCCGTCACCGAACTGAACACAACGCGCTCCTCGCTGGCTGACCTTCAAGAGCAGATCAACGCCGCCGAAGCTATCCTTGCGCGGACCCAGGTAAAGGCCCCCACGGACGGGATTATCGTGCGTTCAGTGTACAATTTCGAAGATGCAGTCATCAAGCCGGGTGAAGTTGTCATGGAACTTTTGCCAACGACCAGCGAATTGATCATCGAGGCGCACATTAGCCCGCGCGATGTCGATTCGATCAGTCTTGGACAGGAGGCGCATATGATGTTCAGCGCCCTGAATGCGCGTACCACTCCCCAGGTGCGTGGCGAAGTGATCTACAAATCAGCCGACCGCATCGTCGACCAGAAATCCGGCCAGCCATATTACATGACCAGATTGAAGATCGCCGAAGTGCTTCCGCCGGAAATAAAGAAGGCGCAGATTTACCCTGGAATGCCGGTTGAGACCTTCATTTCGACCGGCGACCGCACCCTTGTCGGCTACCTTGTGCGCCCACTTCTGGATTCCTTTAACAAAGCGTTCCGGGAGCAATAGCCTCGCATCGATCCATTGCCGCTACAGCCTCCAAGCGGGAATCTACGGCCGTGGAGAGGTAGATCGGTTTAGACGATTATGGCTAGGCCCATACGGATGGGGGTTTAGATCGCCGCAAGCAGTTCTACACCCTGCATCGTCGGTATCGCCGGTGTGGCAATACGAAGGGCGCAGATAGATCGAAGGCATCCGATACCCTCCCTATTAGTCATCTTTACATAGTCCCAACCGACAAAGCACACTCTGATACAGTAACATGACCCTTCATATCCAATGCGTTAGTTGGAATGGTCTGATTGTAAAATGAGTTGGTAGGGGGTGCGATAGTATGCGGGCTCGAGCCAGTTTGAACAACGCATCACTCTATGCTCGCCGAAACCTGCGAAAGCGCACCAGTCGCGATTCAAGAAGAGGTGCGACAGCCTGTGAAGGTAGAAAATCCGGCCGCAGCCGCGAGATGACCTCGAAACAGCCTGAGCGGAAAATGCCGGCCTTGCTGGTTTCCATTTTTCTTGTCTCGTTGTTCATACCCTGGATATTTCAGATCGGCGGGATGCGTTTGTCCCTCTACCGTATCGTTTTGATTGTCGTTGTCGTGCCGTGCTTCATCGCATGGTTGAACGGCAAGGCCGGGCGCATCAGGGTCACGGACATTGCCTTGCTCCTGTATTGCAGTTGGGGTGCGCTTAGCCTGACCATGGTTCACGGTGGGGCCTTTGCAATGCAGCCCGGTGGCGTGCTGTTCGTCGAGACGATGGGCGCTTACCTGTTGGCGCGATGCTACATTCGCAATGCCAATGATTTCTACAATGTGGTTCGTTTTCTGTTCTGGATTGTCGCGGCTTTGCTGCCATTCGCTGTTTTCGAGGCTTTCTCTGGCCGCAATATCGCTCTGGAGCTTTTCGCGGCAATCCTGCCCTCGCATCCTCTCGCACTCAAGGAGGCCCGCCTCGATCTTCGGCGTGTTCAGGCGGTTTTCGAACATCCAATTTTGTTTGGGGTGTGTTGTGGCAGCTTGCTCGCACTCACCCATATGGTTTTAGGGTACAAGGTGTCTGCCGCTCGCCGATGGACCAAAACCATGATCGTCGGCATTACAGCCGGTTTGTCGCTGTCGTCCGGTCCGATCAGTGCAATGGCGATGCAGATCGCGCTGATGTTGTGGAACTGGGTGTTGCGCAGCAGCAAGGCTCGATGGAAAATTCTGATCGCGCTGGTGTTTGCTGCGGTGATGGCGGTTCAGATCCTGGCAAATCGATCGCTGGCGGCGATCCTTTTCTGGTACTTCGCACTGGACGTCCAGTCAGCATATTTTCGAATCCTGATCTGGAATTTTGGCTCGCAGTCGGCATTGAACCATCCTCTGTTCGGAGTAGGATTCGGCGAGTGGGATCGTCCTTCCTGGATGCCGCCCAGCATCGATATGTTCTGGCTGTACAATGCCATCGTTTATGGCCTTCCGGCCGGGTTCTTCATGCTTCTGGCATTCTTCTCGGCAATCCTGGCCATAGGCTTCAAGAGTGGTCTTGACGAAAAACTCCAAATCTATCGGATAGCCTACATCACCGCCATGACCGGGCTGTTCCTTGTCGGCTGGATGGTTCACTTCTGGAACGCGACATATGTGCTGTTTGTCTTTTTGATGGGCAGCGGGCTTTGGTTTCTGGACAGTGATGTCAAACAAGGAGTCCGTTCACGGCGCGATAGGCCAGTTCGCCGACCTCATGCGGGCGACAAGGAATTTTCTTCCAAGCTGGGGGAACCTGCTAATGTCGTATGATCGATTGGGATTTAGGGCACAGCCAATGCCCGTATGGCATAAGCTCAACGCTATAGTTGCCCGGATAGGATCGATAGCGAACAAGTTTCGGTGGGGTGTGCAGGTGGTTGGCCTGAGGGCCACGCTTCTAGGTTCCAGCCGCCTTGTTCGACTGCGTCTGACGCGACCAAAACGAAGCCACATTCAATTGCGGTCGGGGGCTACCCTTGAGTTCGCCTATCCAAGTCAATCCCCGACGACACTTGTCATGTTCGGCGACTTGATCGACCCGGAGTTCGCCTTTTTGCGAAGCATAGCCCGACCCGACTGGATCGTCGCCGATGTCGGGGCTGCCATTGGTCAGTTCACGCTGTTTGCCACGGGCCTGCAATGCGCCGCAGTCCACGCGTTTGAACCCAGTGGGGCCAATGTTGCAACGTTGAAACGGAACATTGCGCGCAATGGTGCAACTGGTCGTGTGACAGTCCATCAACTGGCATTTTCCAATGTTGATGGCGAGTCCACATTCGAGACAACCGAACTCACCTGGATGAGCCGTTTGAGCAGTGTGAATGTACCCGGCGCGGAAGTCGTTGCCGTCCGCACCTTGTCAGGTGAATTGCGCCGGCAAGGCATAAACCACCTTTCAGTGCTGAAGATAAACGTCGCGGGCTTTGAGCCAAACGTAATAGATGGTGCGATGCCGTTCCTGGCGGCGGGCAAGGCCGATATCCTGATCCTGCTGCTCGGTCTGCCCTCGCTGACCTGGTACGAAAAGATCGCCCAACATGGCTATCGGTTTTTCTATTATCACCCCCGGGAGCGCAAGCTCTATGAGGTGACGGCGTTTGACGCATCCTCGGTGCTTGATCATCGGCCATGGCCGGCACGCCATATCATTGCCATTCATGATGACGCCATCGAAAACGGCATTATCTCCTCGTTTCCGCTCAGCAAGCTCGGACGCGAGTCGGGCCGGCGAGACAATGTCCGTCTCGACAATCTCGAACTTTTTAGAGTTGCTTGCCGGTCAAGGCATTGTAATTTTCAGTCGGGATGATGCCGGAATCATAGAGCGCGAACGGGCCGTATGTGCCTTGGGCAATATAGTTATTTCTGATGCGAATGGTGTTTCCTTTGACAATATTGCTGTTTCGCGAACTGTCGCAATAAATCGTATAGCCGCCGCCGCTGACGAAATTGTCGTCGATGATTATATTTTCCATTCCCGAGAATTCATTATTCATCATTATCGCGGCCGTTTGGCCTTCCGTATTCTCGATGGTGTTGTGAACTATGACGTGGTTACCACCGCCATTGATCTCGATTCCATCATAATGCGGGGCCTCCATCATCGTTGAGCCGATATGGATGTAGTTATCCCTGACTGTAGACGGTCCGGTAAGGTTCAGGCCGTTTTCAACGCCGTGAATGTAATTGCCGAGAAAAGTTCCTTCTCCAAGCACTCCATTGGATGAACTTCCGTTTCCATCGATCTCGCAATGATCGAGCGTGAAACCGACGGCGGCGTCTGCAGAAATGACATGGTAGGGCGTGTCAGAAACGATCTTGCAGTTTCTGAGCGTGACATTCTCCGCTTCGATCATCACATTGCCGGTGATCAGGACATCTTCCAGAACCTGGCCGTCTTCGGACATGACCACCGTTCCATTGATCGGACGCAAAATTGTGCCAAACTCAGGGCCGGTATTTGCTGCGCTGGGCCATCGTGATTTCAGATCGCTCAGCCTGTCACCCAATGGGCTGGCTGAAAGCGCGAAAGAAACCAGCACTGCAAAAAGCAGTGTCGCCATCCTCGCGATTTTCCTATGATCCAAGATAAGCACCTCATACCCAAATGGTGGCGAACAGGTATCGGTTGGTCGGCTTGGTCGCGCCTTTGTGACGTTCTGGTTGCTGCCCGTTAGATGGCCCAGTCCGCCAAACATGACAGTACCTTAAAATCGTGCCTTCCGGGTACGCAATATACCCGAAATTTCGGGTAGAGGTCTCGTCCCTTTGAAGGTGGTGCTTACCCCTTGCCAGCAACAGCTTGTCGCCGTGAACTGCAAGCGACTGCGCCGCCGCGCGCGGCCAAAGAAATTTGTGCGTAAAAAAACCGCTTGTGTGATGCGTCTGTTATGCGGCGTTGGGAAATATGGCGAAGCGCATATGAAGCGCGAATGGAGATCAATTTGACTGTGAGGGTTTCAGTCATACTGCCGACCTTTAACCGTTCGCGGACTTTGGCTGCGGCGGTCAATAGCGTGCTTGCCCAGTCTTACGGCGATCTGGAATTGATCGTTGTCGACGACTGTTCGAGCGAGGATATCGAGGGTCTGGTGCGCGCTATAGATGACGAACGGGTGCGCTATGTGAGGCGTGCAACGAACGGTGGGGCGGGTGCTGCACGCAATACCGGCCTGGCTGAAGCCAAGGGCACATATATCGCCTTTCAAGACAGCGACGATATCTGGCTGCCACGCAAGCTGGAGCGGCAACTTGCATTGTTCAAGGGTCTTCCCGACACTATTGGCGTCGTGACTGGCGCCAAGATCCTTTATGGACGCGATGAGGCTTTCAACTTCGGGCCGGCAAAAATCGCCTATGCGCCATCACCGGCCCGGCCTTTGCGCCTCGACGAGGATCAACGTGTCCGTCTGCTGAGCGAAAACCGCATCAGTGTGCAAAACGCCCTGTTCAGAAAAGATTGCTATCCCGGTCGTGTTTGGTTCGATGAATGTGCAAGAGCCAATGAGGATTGGGAGTTCGCGACCCGCCTGGTGCAGCACACAAAGGTTTTTGAAGATATAGAGCCGGTCGTTTTGGGTTTCATCTCGTCTGATGGCATATCGTCGAACAGCAGGAAGCAGACGATAGGGTTGCTTCGGATCATCAACAAGAACCGCGAGATATTGGAGACGATGCCGAAGGTGCGATCGCTTTTGTTGATCGACGTCGCCATCTATATGTTCAATGCTGGAAAGCGCAAATCTGCGTCAAAATTCGTACTGGCTGCGCTGCAGGTCTACCCTCTTCATACCGGCAAGATCGCTGTAACGGCTGTGCGAAGATCATGGCGGGCAGTGCGAAGCCGCTTGCGCAAACCGGCAGTGGTGGCCGACGATCTGATGCATGAGCCGAAACACGAATTTGTCGCCCCGGTTTTATAACATTAGCCAAGGATGATGTTGGTGTCAGCCCTTGTTCGAGCGGTCATGCCGCTGAACCGACAGGGGAGATTTTCAGGTGGCCACGATCCGGCGCTGGCAGCGGCTAATATATAGCGTTCGAGATCGGTGCGCTTGCGTTTTTGCGCAGGGTTGTGATTTTGAATTTCCAGTTTCAGGGCAAGCCATGCGCAATAGAGTGCCTCTCTCATTTTCCAGCGAGGGCGCGTGCTCAAAACCTTTTGGTATATGTCAAGCTGTAGCTCTGCCGCCCGAATGAGGCTGAAGCGTTCGACAGCAACCTGCCGCCCGAACCGGCCAAGTGTTTCGCGCAAGGCGGGATCGTGAAGCAGTGTTTCGATTTGCCCGGCGAGGTCGCTTGTGTCGAAAGACGCCTCGCCCAGTCCGAAAAAGCCTTGCCACATGAACAGCTTTTGTGTGGAGGGGTCGAATATTTCGGAAAATGCCTGCTCTCCCTGAACGATTACGGGGCGTCCGATTGCCATTGCACGCAAGGCTGAACTGCCCATGCCGAGTATGAGATCAGCGGCAGCATAGGCCGCGCGAGGATCCATATCTGAGCCATGAAAAATGATGACTTCACGCCCATGTTCTTCGTTGACGGCGTTGGCTCTCAACTCGAGCGCAGCGCGTGCCGGGCCGTCGCCGACCAGAACCAACCGCACTGGGTGCCGATTTGCAAGTAGGGCTACCGCGTCGATTGCACGAACCAGCGCGTCGATTTTAAGGTCCAGAGCCAGTCGCGATACACTGACAATAAGGAAGTCGTCATTTGCGATTTGATGCTTGTTCCTGAAGGCAGACCCGTCGAGTTGCGGACTGTCACGTTCGGTATCGATAGGCGGTTCAATAACCCAGACATCGCTGCGTTGTACTTTGCGGGCGTCATCGCCGAGTTCTTCCGTGCCCATGATGAGTGGTACGGAGGCAGGGATGAAGGGAGGCACTCCCATGCTCAACACGGTACAGACAAGTGGCGTTCCCAAAACACAGGCTGCGCCATAATAGGCGTCGAGGCAGCTCGACCATTCGTAGGTGTGGACGATGTCGATCCGCTCCTTTCGCACGATCGACGCTATCTGGGCGATACGTGACGGTGCCGGGCGATAGGGCAGGGTTCGAGCCGGCAGAAACCGCAATCCTCGCATCTTGATATATTCAACGAGCGGGCCGGGAATACCGTAGACGATGACCTCATGGCCCGCTGCCGAAGCGCTCGATGCCAGGTCTATTGCGTTGATCTGGCTGCCACCAATCGACAGGTCATGGGGATATACAAGAATACGCAATATTTATTTCCTGGGATGTTCAATATCGAGCGAAGAAATCCATAAAGTTTAATGTATATTTTATGCTCGCTTCGATCAACTTATGGTTGGGAGAATATCCAAGCATAAAGCTGTAGTTTGAAGTGAGGCGGCGTTACCCCTTTTGTATAGGATCGTTCGGCGTTTTGCCGAATTTACTCCCGTGGCTCGAGAACTCCATTGTCTGTGAGAAATGTAGAGATACCGCAGGGTATCCGCGGATAGATGCGCCTCATCGCGACACCAATAATAGTCGGCAATTTTGCCCGGGGTCTGTTGTCGCTGAGTACCAATTCAATCCGCGACGATGACCATGGAGTGTCGCCACGATGATTGCCACGAATGTCACACTCGGAGACGATGTTGTCATCCATCACCCCGATCTCGTCAATCTGTATGGTTGCAGCATTGGCGCGGGTTCGCGAGTTGGAACCTTTGTCGAAATCCAGAAGAACGCGGTGATCGGCCAAAACTGCAAGATCTCCAGTCACAGTTTCGTTTGCGAAGGCGTGACACTCGAAGACGGTGTCTTTGTCGGGCATGGCGTCGTGTTCACCAACGATACCCATCCGCGCGCCGTGACTGCTGGCGGCGGCTTGCAAGGCGAAGCCGACTGGACGGTGGTTCCCACCAGAGTGAAGGCACTGGCGTCGATAGGGTCTAACGCGACCATTCTGGCCGGTGTGACGATTGGCCAGGGAGCACTGGTTGGCGCAGGCGCTGTCGTGACGCGCGATGTTCCCGACTATACGATCGTTGCCGGTGTCCCCGCTGCCGTCGTTGGCAGGACAAAGGATGCGCCGCTGATTGTGCGGGCTGTGGGAGATTCCCTATGATCGGCGTGGCGGTAATAGGCTATGGCTATTGGGGCCCCAATCTTGTCCGCAATTTTGCGGAGGTCCCGAACGTCGAACTCGTCGCCGTGTGCGACCTCAACAAAGAGCGTCTGGCTCCAGTGGCGGCGCGCTATCCTAGCGTGAAAATCACCGATAATTATGACGAAGTGCTGCGTGATCCGCGCATCCATGCCGTGGCAATCGCAACGCCGGTGTCGTCGCATTTCAAGCTTGCCATGAGCGCCCTGATGGCCGGCAAGCATGTGTTCGTGGAAAAGCCGATCGCATCATCCTCGGAAGAAGCAGAGCGGCTTGTTGAGGAGGCCATCCGGCGCAAATTGGTGCTGGCCGTCGATCACACCTTTGTTCACACCGGTGCCGTCCAGAAGATGCGTGAGTTGGTCGAGACCGGTCTTGGCGATATGTACTATTACGATTCAGTCCGGGTAAATCTCGGCCTGTTTCAGCATGATGTCAGCGTTGTCTGGGATCTGGCGGTCCATGATCTTTCGATCATGGATTACGTGTTGCCGGAGAGGCCGGTAGCCGTGTCCGCGACCGGTGTCAGCCACGTTCCCGGTGAACCGGAAAATATCGCCTATCTCAACCTGTTTTTTGAAACGAACCTCATCGCCCATGTCCACGTCAATTGGCTGGCTCCCGTGAAAGTTCGCCGCACCCTGATCGGCGGCAGTCGCAGGATGATCGTCTATGACGATCTGGAGCCCAGCGAAAAGATCAAGGTTTACGACAAGGGCATCACCCTCAACGGCAATCCGCAAGCCAATGGCGAAAAGGTTTATCAGGCGCTGGTCGGCTATCGGACCGGCGATATGTGGGCACCGCACCTGAACGTGAAAGAAGCGCTCAGCACCGAATTGCGCGAATTCGCTCATTGCGTGGAACACGGTGAAACGCCGATCGCCGACGGGCAGGCAGGGTTGCGTGTCGTGCGTATTCTCGAAGCCGCAAGCCAGTCACTGGCGCAGCGCGGCCGCGTTATTGAACTCGAAAAAATCAGGCAGGTAGCATGATCCCCTTTCTCGATCTCAAGGCACAATATGCCAGCATCAAGGAAGAAGTGGATGCGGCGGCGCTGAGTGTGCTGGCTTCGACCCAATATGTGCTGGGTGACGAGGTGGCAGCCTTTGAACAGGAGTTTGCCGACTTTTGCGGGACGCGTCATGCAATCGCCGTCAATACCGGAACCAGTTCCCTCCACCTGACGCTGCTGGCGGCGGACATCGGACCGGGGGATGAAGTCATCACCGTTCCTTTTACTTTTGTCGCCAGTGTTTCGGCAATTTGCTATGTTGGCGCTCGTCCCGTGTTTGTCGATATCGACCCGAAAACCTATACGATGGACCCCGCCCAGATCGAAGCCGCGATCACGCCACGCACCAAGGCCATCCTGCCCGTGCATCTTTATGGCCAGATGGTCGACATGGCACCGATCATGGAGATTGCCGAGCGCCATGGCATTGCGGTTATTGAAGATGCCTGTCAGGCGCATGGCGCGGAATATCAGGGCCAGCGTTCGGGCAGCATGGGGACATCAGGCTGCTTTAGTTTCTATCCCGGTAAAAATCTGGGAGCCTGTGGCGAGGGCGGCGCGGTCGTTACCAATGACGATGCCGTTGCCAAGAAGGTGCGCATGTTGCGCGACTGGGGCCAGGAACAGCGCTACCATCACAAATTGAAGGGTTTCAATTACCGTATGGATGGCATCCAGGGTGCAATCTTGCGTGTCAAACTGCGCCACCTCGACAAGTGGACTGCTGCGCGCCGGGCCAATGCGCGTCTCTATTCGACTTTGCTCGCTGAAGTTGCAACGGTTGAGACGCCGACGGAATTGCTCGACCGACGCCACGTCTATCATATCTATGCTGTTCGCACGGCTGATCGTGAAAGCCTGCGCCAGAGCCTCGACGCTGTCGGTATCGCCAGCGGTTTGCACTATCCAATCCCGGTGCATTTGCAGAGTGCGCACGAGGATCTCGGCTACAAGGAAGGTGATTTTCCTCATTCCGAGCGCGCCGCGCACGAGGTTCTGTCATTGCCGCTTTATCCGGAACTGACCTCGCAACAAATCGAGACGGTTGTTCAAGCGGTCGCCGATGCGACCATGGCGGCAACGCCAAAGGCGGCGCGTGTTGGGTAAGATCGAACAGCCGGGACGTATCGTTGCGGCAGTGCATGGCCGTAAATCGGCGGTGCCGGAACCGGATTTCGTTACTGGCCTCGTGGGTGCTTTACGCGATGCTTATGATGCCAAGGGCCTGATTGATCTCTATCAGCGTTTTATGTCCGGTGACGGTTTTATCGACGCGACCATGAGGCGCACGATATGGCGTGCGCTGGCACTTCGCTGCGGCGCTGGCTTGCAGGTGGGTTCGAACGCCGGCTTCAGGCACATCGAAACCTTTGAGATCGGTGCAGGCGTTTTCATTGGCTCGCAAGCGATTGTCCAAGGGCGGTTCGACGGAACCTGCGTCATCGGTGACAATACGTGGATTGGTCCGCAGGTGTTTCTGGATGCGCGCGATCTCGTCATTGGCGAGTCGGTTGGTTTTGGTCCCGGTTCGAAAATCCTCGGCTCCGAGCACAACGGCTTGCCAGCGGACGTGCCGATCATCCGTACCGATCTTGAAATTCGGCCGGTTCGCATTGGCGACTGGGCTGATATTGGCACAAACGCAACCATCCTGCCGGGCGTGAGCGTCGGCAAGGGAGCCATCATAGGTGCGGGTGCGGTGGTAACCGAAGATGTGGCGCCATTTGCGATTGTCGCAGGCGTACCTGCCAAATTTTTACGCTGGCGTCCGCAATCGGAAACAGTGCGCGGCCAACAAGACAAACTGGAGCAAGGCAATGAAGGGTAAACGGATTCTCATTACCGGGGGTGCCGGTCTGATCGGGTCTCACATTGCCGACCTCGCATCGCAGGAACAGCCGGGCGAAATCATTATCCTCGACAATTTCGTGCGCGGGCGGCGCGAGAATTTGCAGCAGGCAATGGCGGCGTTTCCGCTCACCATCGTCGATGGGGATATTCGTGATCGCGTCTTGCTGGCCAAGCTTTTCGAGGGCGTGGATATCGTTTTCCATCAGGCCGCGATCCGCATCACGCAATGCGCCGAGGAACCACGGCTTGCCTTCGATGTTCTGGCAGGCGGCACCTATAACGTGCTTGAGGCAGCCGTTGAGGCGAAAGTTTCGAAGGTCGTGGCGGCATCATCTGCCTCGGTGCTTGGTCTTGCCGAAACATTCCCCACCACCGAAGCACATCATCCCTATAACAACCGCACCATTTACGGCGCGGCCAAGGCCTTTAACGAGGGCCTGTTGCGATCCTTTGCCGAAATGTATGGCTTGCGCTATGCGGCCTTGCGTTACTTCAACGTCTATGGCCCGCGCATGGATGTTCATGGCGCCTATACGGAAGTCCTGATCCGCTGGATGGAGCGCCTCGCGGAAGGCAAGGCACCACTGATCTATGGTGACGGCTTGCAAACGATGGACTTCGTTCATGTCCACGACATTGCCCGCGTCAATATGCTGGCGGCCAAGGCCGATGTCACTGACGAGGTCTTCAATGTGGCGAGCGGTACCGAAGTTAGCCTGCTGGAATTGGCGCAAAGGTTGAGCGCGGTCATGGGCTCTTCACTGGCTCCCGAGCATGTGACGGCGCGCACCGTAAATGGTGTGACACGGCGACTGGCCGACACCTCGAAAGCCAAGACGATGCTGGGTTTCGAAGCCACCACGAGCCTTGATGACGGTCTTCGCGATCTCGTTGCCTGGTGGCGCGCGGAACGGGAAACAGCACAGGTCGCCGCCGAATGAGCAAGCCCCTCAACCAGATTGCCGTAGCCAAACCTGTTCTCGATGAGCAGGAGGCCGATGCAGCGCGCCGCGTTATTCTTTCCGGTTGGGTGACGCAGGGGCCTGAAGTCGCAGCCTTCGAGCGCGAATTCGCAGAAACCGTCGGCGCGCCGCATGCCTGCGCCGTTTCCAATTGCACGACGGCACTACATCTGGCGCTGAAGGCGGTTGGGGTGGAAGCGGACGATGAGGTTATCACCGTCAGTCATTCCTTTATCGCTACCGCCAATGCCATCGTCTATTGTGGCGCGAAACCCGTTTTCGTCGATATCTCCGTTGATGGTTACAATATCGATGCCGGGCTTGTAGAGGCGTCGATATCGCCGCGCACCAAGGCTATTCTATGCGTGCATCAGCTTGGCATGCCTTGCGATCTGAGCAAGATCATGGATGTTGCCAGGCGCCATGCAATCCCTGTTATCGAGGACGCAGCCTGCGCCATTGGCAGCGAGATTCTGATGAATGGCCAATGGGAGAAAATTGGCAAACCGCATGGTGATATAGCTTGCTTTTCATTTCATCCGCGCAAGGTGATTACCACCGGCGATGGCGGTATGCTGACCACGGCCAATGCCGAATATGATCGGAAATTCCGCTTATGGCGTCAGCACAGCATGAGCGTTGCTGACACGGTCAGGCACAGTTCAAGCTCCGTCATCTACGAAACCTATCCTGAGGTCGGTTTCAATTATCGCATGACGGACGTGCAGGCTGCTATCGGGCGCGAACAGTTGCGCAAGCTTCCTGAAATCGTTGCGCGGCGCAGGGAGATCGCCGCCGAATATAGTGAACGTCTTGGGCGCATTGCGGGTTTGGTGGCACCATTGGAACCCGAATGGTGCCGAAGCAATTGGCAAAGCTATTGCGTGGCCTTGCCACGCGGTGTCGATCAGCGTGAAGTCATGCAAGGTTGTCTTGATCTGGGCATTTCAACCCGCCGAGGCATCATGAATATCCACCTTGAGACGGCTTATCAGCATTCCGAGGCGTTTCGTCAGGGGTCGAGCCTGCAAAACAGTGTAACTGCGCAGACCGGTTCGATCATCCTGCCGCTTTATACCCAGATGACCGAAGCAGAAATTGCCAGGGTGGTCGATTCGATCGAGCAGGTTCTGGGCAAAATGGGGCAGGTCTCTGCGGTTGCCTGAAGGCGAGCGGGATTAGTGCATGTCGCCCAAAAGTGTGCAGCGGTTTTGGAACAACGACATGCACGAAAACAGAGGCTTAAAGTACCCTGCATCCCTTTGGACGCGATGTGCTGTAAAGCGAAAAGCGCTCTACTTCACCTTCACCATGAAACGGCGAACGATGGCTGGCAGCGCTTCCGCAGGCAGCAATGTCGCCAGGCGTTGCAGCGAATAAAGCCCAGTGCAGAGCGTGAAAACGAGGCCGATTGCGGTGGCTGGCCAAAATGGCAGCGCCATGAACCCGGCAAAAACAATTGCAGTCGCGGGCAGGAAAATAAGGCCAAGGATGCGGTTTTCTGTCGACCAGTGAAACCCGCTGAGGCGGCGCACGACGATGTAAATCAACGCACTATGCCAGACATAGAGCCCAAAAAAGGCGATGCCGGCACCCGTCAGGCCGACATGTGGCACGAGCAGCCATGCCAGGCCGACATGAACGGTGGTTGCCGCGACCTCGGTCCAGAAGAAGACTTTGCGGTCGCCCTTGGCCAGAACGATATACCCCATCGGCCAGGCAACGATACGAAGCATCATGCCAAGGCAGATCCAGCGCAGCAGGTTCACCGCTGGCGCGAACTCATGCGAATAAAATACGGTCATCACCAGCGGCGCGACGGTTAGTGTTCCGAGCAATCCGGGACCGGCCAGCAAAATGCTGATCTGTGCCTGCTCATTGACGAGGCGATTGCATTCGCTGTTGTTGTTGGCAACCGCAGTCAAGCGCGGAAAGAAATCGGTTCCCATGGCTTGCAGGATGAAGCCGGCATAAAGGCCGCCGAGCGCCCAGGCGGCCTGATAAAGACCGGCGGCCTCAAACCCTTCCTGACGCAGCACGATCAGCCGGATCGCGTAAGCAGCCCCCGTTGTCAGGAAGGCGCTCGCCATGAACACCACGCCGAGCTTTAAGAGTGCTGCGGCTTCCTGCCCGACTTCGCGGGTCGAGAGCGTGACCGGTTTGATGCTGATTTTTCTGGCGTACCACCACGAGGTTAGAACCGAAGCTACCGCCATGGCGACAAGGGCTGGAACAATGCCGCTTTCGCCAAAGAAATAAACCATCGGAATGCCGATCACGGTGCTGAAAAACGCTCCAAGCACGGTGATCTGCGCCAGATGCGATATCCGCCGCATGCCTTGAACCAGCGCCATTTGTCCGGCTGCAATCAGTTGAAGACAAACGGCGGCACCTAAAAGCATTACGGCACTGGCGTGGACATTGTCGCCAAAGGTGAATTGCGAGACAGGCACCGAAAATAGACCGAGAAGCAGCGCACCAGCTAGTCCGAGCACGATCGAAATGCGTCTCAGCATGACTGTCGTGCGCGCGATCCGCTCCTCATCTTCGGTGGCGGTGGCTTCGGCGATCTGGCGCACACCGCTCACCGGGATGCCCAGCCCGGCCAATGTCTGCGTCAGGTCTATGATGGAAGTGTAAAGCCCCATCAGGCCGACGCCCGACGGCCCCAGTAACAATGCCATTGCCTTGTTGCGGATGATGGAGAACCCGATATTGACGATGGAAGAGCCGCCGATCATCGCCGTCGACTTGAGGATTTGCGAATAGCTCTGCCGCTCAGGCTCCTCAGGTGGCTTGATCGTCGTATAGATCATTCCCATTCCTCACCCCTCGCCTTCGCCAGCAATCAGGCGTCGAACGACATTGTCGGTGCTGGAGTGCCAATCGACAGCATGGACATCGAATATGTGCTGTACTTTCGCGCATGACAGACGTGAATTTGCCGGGCGCTTGGCTTTGGCTGGATAATCTGCCGTCGCAATGTCCTTCACGTCAGCAGATGGTCCGCCATTATCCTGGCTGACGCTGAACACATGGCGCGCAAATCCGGCCCAGTTCGTCTCGCCCGCACCGCTGAAATTGTAGATACCGGTGTTTTCGCTTTCGATTTTCGGTGCGATCTGAAGAAGCGCCTCGGCGATGTCGAGCGCACATGTCGGGTTGCCCCATTGATCTGCCACCACGGAAATCGTGTCGCGATCCCTGGCCAGCCGCAACATGGTCTTGACGAAATTCGCCCCGAACGGGCTGTAAATCCAGCTCGTGCGAAGAATGACATGGTTCGCATTGGCCTTGGCGACGGCCTTCTCGCCCTCAAGCTTGGTTGTGCCGTAAACCGTGTTGGGGCGGGGCTCATTGTCCTCGCAATAAGGGCTGTGGCTGTCGCCGGAAAATACATAATCCGTAGACAGGTGGATGACCGGCGCACCAACCAGTGCGGCGGCCTCGGCAACTGCGGCGGCACCATCCACGTTAATCGCGTGAGCAAGTTCCGGTTCGTCCTCGGCGCGGTCGACTGCGGTATAAGCGGCCGCCGAAACCACGACATCGGGACGATGAGCCGCGATGGAGCGAAGAACGGATGTGCGCTCTGTCAAATCCAGTTCGGGGCGGCCAATGGCAATGACCTCGAATTCGGGATGGTTTGCACCGACCTCGACAAGGCTGGCCGCGACTTGCCCGGCTCTGCCCGTAACGAGGAGTCTCATTGCGCCGCCGCCAGGCTACCCAATCGTTGTCCAGCATAAGTGCCGTTGCGGATAGGAAGCCACCACCACTCATTGCCAACATACCAGTCGATGGTTCGCGCCAATCCGGTTTCGAAACTTTCAAGCGGCTTCCAGCCCAGTTCGCCCTGAATTTTCGTAATATCCATGGCGTAGCGCCGGTCATGTCCGGGGCGGTCCGCCACGAAGGAGATGAGATCGCGCCGCGGCGCGCCGCTCTTGCGTGGCATCCTGTTGTCGAGCAGATCGCAAATTGTTTCGACGACACCAAGATTGGTGCGCTCCGCGATGCCGCCAATATTGTAGCTTTCCCCGATACGCCCCTGACGGGCGACAAGGCTAAGCGCCCGGACGTGATCCTCGACATGAAGCCAGTCGCGCACATTGGCACCCTTGCCATAGACGGGAAGCGGCCGTTCTTCCATCGCATTGAGGATCGTCAGCGGAATGAGCTTTTCGGGAAAATGGAACGGGCCGTAATTATTGGAGCAGTTCGACAAAACGACAGGCAGGCCGAATGTATGGTGCCAGGCGCGCACAAGATGATCGGACGCAGCCTTGGATGCCGAATAGGGCGAGGAGGGCGCATAGGGCGTGTCCTCGCGAAACGAGCCGGAATCGAGCGGCAGATCGCCGAACACTTCATCGGTGGAAATATGATGGAAACGAAATGTCTCGGCAGCACTGCCTGAAAGACTGCTCCAATATTTCAGTGCGGCTTGAAGCAGGCGAAAGGTGCCGATGATGTTGGTGTCCATGAAGGCCGCTGGCCCGTCGATGGAACGATCGACGTGGGATTCGGCTGCAAGATGCATGATGTGATCGATTTTTTCGGCTTGCAGAATGGCACCCACCAGCGCCTCGTCGCCAATGTCGCCTTCGACGAAACGGTAATTGGGCAGATTTTCAATCGAACGCAGCGATGCGAGATTGCCCGCATAGGTCAGCTTGTCGAGATTGACGACCCGGTTTTGCCGATCACTGACGAGATAGCGGCACAATGCCGAACCGATGAATCCGGCGCCGCCGGTGATGAGTATGTTCATGGGTGCGCGCCTGTCATGAGAGGGTAAGGCCCGCCACGCCTGCCAGTAGTGGGGCGTTGCGGTCCTTTTCGGACAGTGTGAATTGCGATGTAACTGCTGGCCATGCGATGCCGATCTGCGGGTCGTCGAAGCGGATCGAACGATCGTGATCGGGAGCGTAGTAGTCCGTCGTCTTGTAGATGACTTCGGTGTCTGGTTCGAGCGTCAGGAAACCGTGGGCGAAGCCCTTGGGTATCAAGATCTGGTTCCACGCCTTGGCTGAAACCTCTAGTCCGACCCATTTTGCGAAGGTTTGCGAGCGAGGGCGAATATCGACGGCGACATCGTAGATCGCGCCGCGAACCACACGCACCAGCTTGTCCTGTGCATGGGGGGCCATCTGGTAGTGCAGCCCTCGCAAGGTTCCAATGTCTGCCGAGAACGAATGATTGTCCTGAACGAAATTCAGCGACAGGCCAGCGTCGTGAAAATGGCGCGAATTCCACGTTTCGGAAAAGAAACCACGATCGTCGCCGAATTTCTTTGGCCGGATTTCGAGCACGCCTTCAAGGTCGAGCGGTTTGATCTCGAGGCTCATTGCACGATTTCCTCGACGCGGTTGCGCAAGTAAGCGGCATAGGACGTATTGCCAAGCATATTGGCGCGTTCCAGAATTTTTTCCGGTTCAAGCCAGCCCATGTCGAGCGCAATCTCTTCGGGACAGGCAATCTGCACCCCTTGGCGGCGCTCGACGGTGCGCACGAAGGACGAGGCATCGTAGAGGCTGTCATAGGTGCCCGTATCGAGCCACGCATAGCCGCGCCCGAGACGGCACACATGCAGCGCGTCTCGTTCGAGATAGATGTTGTTGACAGTGGTTATCTCAAGTTCGCCGCGCGCCGATGGGCTGATGGACTTCGCGATTTCGACAACATCATTGTCGTAGAAATAAAGCCCTGTCACCGCCCAGTTGGATTTAGGCTTTGAGGGTTTTTCCTCGATGCTAATGGCCTTGCCGGTCGCCTTGTCGAAATCGACGACGCCATAACGTTCAGGCTCATCGACGTGATAGGCGAAAACGGTCGCCCCGGTCGATCTCAACGCAGCTTCGCGGCACACATCCGGCAATCCGTGTCCAAAAAACAGATTGTCGCCAAGTATCATGGCCACGTTGTCGTTTCCGATGAAATCGCTGCCGAGTATGAAAGCCTCGGCCAAGCCGTTGGGATTAGCCTGTTCGGTGTAGGAAAGATTGAGGCCGAAGTCGGAACCATCGCCCAGCAGGGCCTTGAAACTTGGAAGATCGCGTGGCGTCGAAATGATGAGAATGTCGCGAATGCCAGCCAGCATCAGCACACTCAGCGGATAGTAAACCATCGGCTTGTCGTAGACAGGCAATATCTGTTTCGATACGGCAATGGTCAGCGGGTATAGGCGTGTGCCGCTGCCGCCCGCGAGAATGATCCCCTTCACAACGCCCCCATCATCGGTGTCCCCGTGGTCATTGGCCAGCTTCTCCGGCTTGGTTTTCCGTCAAAAAGTTCTCCGGCAAGCTGTCGCCTGTTGCCAGACCCACCCGGCTCGAAACAACCTTGACGACATCACCCGGCAGCAAGGCAGTGGATTCCTCTGCTGGCATGGTGACTTCCTGGCCGTCATTCGAGCGCGTGATCGAATAGCTGAGAGTCGGCTGTTCAGTGCTTTCGGCTGTACGGCTCGTTGATGATGAAAGCATATCGAGAAGCAGGCCCTGTGAGACGTCTCGCTTGAGCTTGAGTTGCTCCAGACGCGCCTGTTCGTCCTGCATTTCGGAGGCGACTTCCGTCTGATGCTTGTCGTGCAGGCCTTCGAGATTGCGCGTGGCCTCGGCGATGTTTTGCCTTGCTCTCATTTCCGCTGTGACCTGATCGAGACGGTCGGATCGATAGCCCGCCACCAGGCGTTCGAGGTTCGACTGGCGCGAGACGACCGCCAATCCCTTGCCAACAAGGACTTTCACGCCATCGAGTTCCCGTTCCGCGGATTTTATGCCGTCGTCGGATGCCTGGGCTTTTTGTTTGAGCGCGTCGATCTCCGCTGCAAACAAGGCCTGGAGTTCCGTAAATGATTTGGCCTGGCGTTCGATCGCCTTGGCGCGTGCCTTGAGAATGGTTGTTTCCTGTTTGGATATTTCGGCGGCAAGCTCGCTATCGGCGCCGGGCGGGTTCGGCGGGAATTGAATTGTATCTGCCCCCGCAGCTTCGGCTTTCAGACGCGCAATCTTGGCCTTTGCACGCAGAATCTGAATTTCAAGGCCGCGCAATTCTCCAACGAGACCGATCTGGTTGGTCACCTGTCGGGCAGTAACACGGCGTTCGCCGCCGCCCAATGCCAGCGCCTGCAAGACGGACAACCCGCTACGGAATTTGTACTCACCCGGCCTGGCCACATCACCGACCACATAGATTGGCGCATATTCAAGGATCTCAACCGTGGTGTCGGGCCTGTCGACCAGCCCGGTCTTGGTCTGGATTCGCTTGGCGATTTCTGCGGCGAGTTTCATGGAATCCATCTCGCCGACCGGGATTGCCCCAATGACCGGCAAGACGATGGTGCCATCATCCGAGACGACGAACTCGCCGCCCAGTGCGGGCCATTCTTCGTAGCTTCCCTTCATCGGCATCCACTGCAACACGCTCACGCGCAATTTGGTTTGCGGAGAAAGCGCGCCACCACCGGCCATCGCAGGGAGGCAATATGCAACGACGCCAAACAAGATCATGCCTGCCAATGTGAGACGGCGCATGCACTTTACAAAGTGGCGGCAAATGGCACTCATCGATTTCTCCAGGCTTGCCGGGTTGGAAGCAGGTTCGTGCCCGCTCAATACGCCGTCGCATTCTCATTTCATCTGCGACGGGCATTTCGCGCACCCGGTGCGTTACCGGGATGCCCCCAATGTGCCAATTTATCTAGCCCTTGCTAAGGTTTAGATCGGAGAGGATGGCTCATCCATTTTGGTGTGCATGAGTTGCGAGATCAGCCAAACAGGATACCGGAGCCTACATACGAGGCGAAAAGACATGACGTTAGGTCGAGTTGGTCGTGAACGGTTTGCATATCGCCTTGTATTCGCCGCAAAATCGTCGTGTCTGGTACTCAAGTCTCATTGAGACATGGGCGGATGGCGTCTTTTTTGCGCTATTGTGGATGTTTTTCACGCCCTCAGTCCAAATGATCGAGAACGCCCGACTGATCTGGCTAGTTCATTTGGATGAGACAGATGAACGCAGCATCTCCGCCAGCATCCCACGTTTGAGTAGAACATCAACCCTATTGCGCCGTCGCGATGCTTACCAAGCTGCAATATCGTTGGCGACAGATCAACGCGTTATGGCGCAAATGGCGGCACTGTTATGGGCTGGCCTGCTGTGAGGGTGACTTGAGCCACACGACCCGGAAAAAACGCAGAAAAGAAGAAGTCGAGCCTGGCCAATGGAAGCAACGAGCGAAGCGCCAATGAATGGAAAGCACGCAGTTGGGAAAATATTCGAGTCGCGAAAGGTAATTCTGTTCGTGACGCCGCATGGAGCGATCTCTGAAAGCTTGATCTATGCGCTTGATCGGGAATTTCCCTGGCTCGACATCAAACAGGTTGATCGTGTCGAACTGGCCTGTCTTCCTTTCGATTATCCTGTTGCGTTGATCCTTATTGATCCCGCCCTTTTGCGAACGGCAGAGCGCGTATCAGCAGAACTGAAGCGCCAGCACCCGCAGGCATTGGTCGCATTGATTGAACCGGATAATCAGGACCCGGCCCTGAGCTTTCCAGATGTCTGCGAATCTCAGTTTGTTCGTGGCGTTCTTCCCATGAACCTCAGGCTCGATCTGTGGCTTTCCGTCGTGCGGCTCATGTTGCGTGGTGGAGAATATTTCCCCGTTACGATGATGCATTCCTATGCGAAGAAAATGGCGATTGGTTCGCCATCAGTGCCGCAAGGATCAGATTTGTCCCTTGAAATGTCGGGCAGGGCCAATCGCATTGCCGATTTGACGCCGCGCGAAATGCAAATTCTGGAAATGGTTTCACGTGGGCTTCAAAACAAGGCGATTGCCGTCGAGTTCAAGCTGTCTGAGCATACGGTGAAGATCCATCTCCACAATATCATCAGCAAGCTTGGCATACACAATCGCACCGAAGCTGCCGCTCGCTTTCGCGATCACCAGGCAGGCAAGATCAGGATATCGCCCGTCAACGGCAGCGATATGTAGGGCGGTATAATATCCTACCGGAAAGAGGTGCCGGGTTTCGAGGTTCACCGGTGCTCGATCTCCGGCTGACAACCGCTGCAAATTATTCCTGAAATTTCCCCAACACTAAAGTTGCGAATTCAGTTCTGCGGCTATCACTGTGTATATTGCCCCCTCTGTCCTGCCGGACATCTCCCCTCAGGTGGGGAGATCAACCTTCATTATTGTCTTTCGCCAATCACTGACGTTCCGCAACAAGTGCAACCAATAGCGACTGGCCAATCTTCCCACCTGAGGGGGAGATGCCACTCCTTGACCGACTTGACAGGACAGAGAGGGGTGAAGGAACGCAAACCCATATGCAATTGTAAAGCTAAACGCTTTCCAGATAGGTTTCGAACTCGAAATTGTTGACCCGTAACGCAAATGTCTCCAGTTCCTGACGCTTGCAGGCAATAAGAGATGCGCGCAGCACATCGGGGAAAATCTCCGTCACCAGCTCACCATGCTCAAAGCTGGCAATTGCCGACGCCCAGTCCGGCGGCAGTTTTGGCAAATCGCGTTCATAGACATCCGTGGTAACCGGATCGCCGGGGGATAGCTGACGGTCAATGCCGACAAGCGCGGCACCCAAAATGGCTGCAAGAACGAGATAGGGATTGGCATCCGCACCCGACACGCGATGCTCGATGCGTCGCGCGATCGAGGGACCGCCCGGTATACGGATGGCTGCCATACGGTTCTCGTAACCCCAGGCTACAGTAGTAGGTGCATAGGATTTCGGCCGCAGCCGCCGATAGGAATTGAAATGCGGCGCAAATACGATAGTGCTTTCCGCCATGGCTGCCAGCACGCCGCCTACAGCGTTGCGCATCAACTCCGAACCCTGATCGCTGCCGTCATCAAAGACATTTGTGCCTTCAGTGTCGATCAGGCTGAAATGAACATGGAAGCCGTTGCCCGCGCGCTTGCCATAGGGCTTGGCCATGAATGAGGCGATGAAGCCATGCTTGCGGGCAATTCCCTTGACAGTGCGCTTGAACAGCACCGCATCGTCGGCAGCGCGCATGGCATCGGCAACGTGATTGAGATTGATCTCGAATTGTCCAACGCCGTTTTCCGCGATTGCCGTATCGACAGGAATGTCTTGCAAACGGCAGGCTTCGTAAACGTCGTGCATGAATGCTTCAAAATCATCCACTTCGTCGATAGACAGGGCAGCATCGGAATCGAGCCGCCGTCCGGTGACAGGTGAAACAGGTCCTCTCGGGCGCGTTGATTTCGGATCAACCAGATAGAATTCCAGTTCGGTGGCAACGACAGGCGTCAAACCAAGGGCGCGGTAGCGGTCCAGAATGCGGGCAAGCACACGTCTCGGATCGCCAAGAAACGGCGCGCCGTCTTCGTGACTTAACCACAGTGGAATGAGAGCGGTCGGATAGGCCGTCCATTCCATTGGCAAGATGCCACGCCCCGTCCATTGGCAGATGCCATCGGCATCACCGGTCGAAAAAACCAGCTTGTTGCCTTCGATATCCTCGCCCCAGACATCGACGCCACTGACCGAATAGGGCATGCGCAACTTGCCTTCGAGCGCCTTTATTGCCTGATCGACGGGAATGCGCTTGCCGCGCATGATGCCATTGAGGTCGCAGACCGCAGCCCTCAGGCTTTGTATGTCCGGTCGGCTTGAGAGCCAGTCAAGAACGCCCGTGATCGTATCACTCAATTGCTACCCCTGGTCTGGTTGAACATGATGTAGGGAAATGATGTTTGGAGGTGCGAAAAGGAATTGAAGCCCCCTTCGATAGACGCACCGATCTGTGCGCGCCATTGCATGACGCACAACGGGTGTGACTGATTGTAGATTATGTTTTCCGGAATTTTGGTTCCGATTCCCCGCCCATACAAATGAAAGAAGTTCCAAGCTGCATTGCCCCAACGCTGCAACGTGAAAAGCCTTTCGCTCAGCCCGCATGAAGCAGGCTGCAAGTCCATATCCGCATCATATCGTTGAGCCGTGAGAATGCCAAGCACCCAAAAATGAGGGGCGTATATGGTGAATTTTGGGATGGGTCGTTGAGGCTGATACATTAAACAGGAGCGGGCGTTGCCGCCTGACGTAACGACAGGCTTGCCACTGTGCATCGGGCATTGCACAAATGCGTTGTCGGTTATGTATGTCATGATCCCGAAAAGTGTGCAGCGGTTTTCGGATAAGATCATGCTTAGGTAAAAAACATGTCATGATCCCGAAAAGTGTGCAGCGGTTTTCGGATAAGATCATGCTTAGGTAAAAAACATGTCATGATCCCGAAAAGTGTGCAGCGGTTTTCGGATAAGATCATGCTTAGGTAAAAAACATGTCATGATCCCGAAAAGTGTGCAGCGGTTTTCGGATAAGATCATGCTTAGGTAAAAAACATGTCATGATCCCGAAAAGTGTGCAGCGGTACTGGAGTTTTAAATGAACGTTGAAAAGCGGAGCGCAACGAGCGAAGGCTCACATGTCTTCGCCAATCAGCCGCAACCATACAATCCGGGAGTTCCTTTCTCGATCGATCCGGTCGATCGTGTTCGCGTCAATTTAAGCGCGGCTGAACGGCGCACGGCCTCCCTTTCCGGTCGCCGCACAGTGAAGAAACAATGGCAGGCAGCCTGGTTGGTCAGGGCGCTCCAATGCATCGACCTGACAACGCTCAATGGCGACGACACGACAGGGCGTGTGCAAAGGCTGTGCGCCAAGGCACGCCATCCGTTGCGCGCCGATCTGCAAGAGGCGTTGGGGCTGGCGGAACGCACCATCACCACCGGAGCTGTCTGCGTATATCATCGGTTTGTCGCCACTGCAGTTGAAGCGTTGCGTGGTTCAAATGTTCCGGTTGCAGCGGTATCCACTGGCTTTCCCGCCGGTCTTGCGCCGCTCGACACGCGGCTGAAAGAGATCGAAGCGTCGGTTGCCGATGGGGCTTCTGAAATCGACATCGTCATCACGCGCGAGCATGTGCTGACCGCGAATTGGCAGGCTCTCTACGACGAGGTGAAGGCTTGCAAACAAGCCTGTGGCGCGGCGCATATGAAAACGATCCTGGCGACGGGCGATTTGCAGACATTGCGCAATGTCGCGCGGGCTTCATGGGTGGCTATGATGGCCGGGTCTGATTTCATCAAGACTTCGACCGGCAAGGAAACAACCAACGCCACATTGCCGGTTACCTTGATAATGCTGCGCGCTATCCGCGACTATCGCGAGACGACCGGCCATATCGTCGGCTACAAGCCGGCTGGCGGCATCTCGACGGCCAAGGATGCGCTCGCCTATCTGGCGCTGGTCAAGGAAGAACTCGGCAATGACTGGTTGCAGCCGAATCTATTCCGCTTCGGTGCCTCGTCGCTATTGGCCGATATCGAGCGCCAACTCGAACATTATGTAACCGGTCGCTATGCGGCCCTCAGCCACCATGCCATGGCTTGACGGGGAATATTTATGACGATCGCAGAAATTCTGGACACGATGGAATATGGTCCCGCGCCTGAAAGCGACAAGGAGGCGCATGCCTGGATCAAGGGGCTTGGCGGTGAAACCAGACTGTTCATCGGGGGCAGTTGGAAAAAGCGAAGTCCGGCGAGAGCTTTGAGACGGTGGCTCCGGCGAGCGGCGAGGTGCTGGCCCGCGTGGCACAGGCCAACGCCACCGATGTTGATGCCGCGGTCAAGGCCGCTGCCAAGGCGCAGCCTGCATGGGGGGCACTTCCCGGCCATCAGCGCGCCCGTTATCTTTATGCGATTGCCCGTTTGATCCAGCGCCACAGCCGCCTGTTTGCCGTTGTCGAAACGCTGGAAAACGGCAAGCCGATCCGCGAAACTCGCGATATCGACATTCCATTGGTTATTCGCCATTTCTACCATCACGCTGGCTGGGCGCAGTTGATGGAAAGCGAATTTCCCGACAAGGAACCGCTCGGCGTTTGCGGCCAGATCATCCCGTGGAATTTTCCGCTTTTGATGTTGGCGTGGAAAATTGCCCCGGCCATCGCGCTGGGCAATACGGTCGTTCTAAAACCCGCTGAATATACGTCTTTGACCGCCATATTGTTTGCCGAAATTTGCCAGAAGGCTGGCCTGCCCGACGGCGTCGTCAACATCGTTACCGGCGATGGTGCGACCGGCGAGGCCATCGTCAATCATCCGGACGTCGCCAAGATCGCTTTTACCGGTTCGACGGAAGTGGGTCGCCGCATCCGCGAAGCAACCGCCGGTTCAGGTAAGAGCCTGACGCTGGAGCTTGGCGGCAAGTCGCCGTTTATCGTCTTTGATGATGCCGATCTCGATGCAGCGGTTGAGGGCGTGGTCGATGCCATCTGGTTCAATCAGGGCGAGGTCTGCTGCGCCGGATCGAGATTGCTGGTGCAAGAAAGCATCCACAATCAATTTATCTCCAAGTTGACGGCCCGCATGGAAACGCTGCGCGTTGGCGATCCGCTGGATAAGGCGGTCGATATCGGCGCAATCGTTCACCCGGTGCAACTGGAGCGGATCAGGTCGTTGGTGGAAACCGGCGTCAAGGAAGGTGCGCAATTGCATCAGCCAAAGGCCGCAATTCCGGCGACGGGCTGTTTTTATCCACCGACGCTGCTGACTGGCGTGCATCCCGCGTCGACTGTGTCGCGCGTCGAGATTTTCGGACCTGTCATGGTGGGTTCGACGTTTCGCACCCCGGCAGAGGCGGTGGAACTTGCCAACAACACCGAATATGGGCTGGCCGCAACCATCTGGAGCGAAACGCTTAGCCTCGCGCTTGATGTCGCGCCGAAATTGCGCTGCGGTGTCGTCTGGATCAATGGCACCAATATGTTCGATGCCGGCGTCGGATTTGGCGGCTACAAGGAATCCGGCTTTGGCAGGGAAGGCGGGCGCGAAGGACTGTCAGCCTATTGCAAGCCAAAATGGCTAGCCAAAGCCAAGCCGATTGTCGAGACGGCAACACCTGTGCCCAATGGAGAAACGGTCGCCGCCGCGTTCATCGACCGCACGGCCAAGCTTTACATTGGCGGCAAGCAGGCGCGGCCTGACGGCGGCTATTCGAAAGCTATCCTTTCCCCAAATGGGACATTGGTGGGTGAAGTCGGCGAAGGCAATCGCAAGGATATCCGCAATGCGGTGGAAGCCGCGCGCAAGGCCGCGTCATGGGCAACGGCAAGCGAGCACAATCGTGCGCAAATACTCTACTATATTGCCGAAAATCTGGAGGCGCGCAGCCGCGAATTCGCTGACCGCCTCGCGGCCATGACCGGTAAACGCGGCAAGGAAGCGGCCAGGGAAGTCGCGGCAAGTGTATCGCGGCTGTTTTCCTATGCGGCCTGGGCAGACAAATTCGAGGGAACGGTTCACAAGCCGCCATTGCGTGGCGTTGCACTGGCCATGAACGAGCCGCTCGGTGTCCTTGGCATTGCCTGTCCTGAGAGCCTCGGCCTGCTTGGCCTTGTCTCGACATTTGCGCCGGCCATAGTGACCGGCAATCGCGTCGTGGTGCTTCCATCATCCAGGCAGGCACTTGCCGCGACGGATTTTTATCAGGTTCTGGAAACCTCGGATGTGCCCGCTGGTGTCGTCAATATCGTTACCGGCGAACGTGATGTGCTGGCGCTTGAACTGGCAAAACATGAGGAAGTCGACGGCATCTGGTATTTTGGCAACAAGCAAACCGCGGCCCAAATTGAGAAAGCCTCAAGCGGCAATCTCAAGCAGGTCTGGACCGAGACGGTGCAGCGTGACTGGTTTGACCCGCACCTCGGTGAGGGAAGGGCGTTCCTGTCACGCGCCGTTCAGGTTAAAAACATCTGGGTGCCTTATGGCGAGTAGAGCGGGATCAAGGAAAAGCGGTTGCCGGTTTTCCGCCTGCATTTTGCTCAAAAACTAATGAAAGCAATCTCGTTTCGGCTTCTCGCAGAGGCACCCCCGATACCATCAATTACCAAGGACCAGGATTTTGACTCCAACCATGTATGGCATTCCCAATTGTGACACGATCAAGAAGGCGCGTGTCTGGATGGAGAAAAATGGCGTGGCCCATGTTTTCCATGACTATCGTGCGCAAGGTCTGGAAGCGGTCCAGCTGGATGAATGGATAGGCAAGGTCGGATGGGAGACATTGCTCAACAAGGCCAGCGCCACGTTTCGTGCTTTGCCCGATGGTGAAAAGCATGACTTGACGCCCGCCCGCGCCAAGGCGCTGATGCTTGAGAACCCGACCATGATAAAACGGCCGGTCCTCGATCTTGGCAACCAGTTGCTGGTTGGCTTCAAGCCGGACATTTACGCGGCAACGCTCAAAACCGCGTGATAAGCTGCCGGTTCACTGCGTCTGTTTCAGATAATGTTCCAACGCGACGGCATTGTTGTAGCGTTCTTCATGCGAACTGTAGAGCAGCGTCACCTTGCCCTTGGCAAACAGGCTCCGCAGTTCTTTCAACTCATCGCCCTTGTCCTTGAGTTCGGTGCGATAGCGCTTTTGGAATTCGTCCCATAGCTCCGGGTCATGACCGTACCATTTGCGCAGTTCGTTGCTTGGCGCGATCTCTTTGAGCCATAGTGTCAGCTTGGCGTCTTCCTTCTTGATGCCGCGCGGCCACAGCCTGTCGACCAGCACACGCTGCCCGTCGCTGTCGGCTGGTTGTTCATAGACGCGCTTTATCGTGATCTCAGGTTTTGCTGCCATACCACGCCTCTATGCCCATTCGCCCTTGCGCATGACAGGTATCTTGCGACCGTCCTCATGAACGCCGTCAATATCGATCTGGTCCGAGCCGATCATCCAGTCGATATGAATGAAACTCTTGTTGCCGCCACGTGCCGCAACCTCATTGGGCGTCAGATCGGCTCCACCGACAAAGCACTTGGAATAGCATTGGCCAAGCGCAATGTGGCAGGCGGCATTCTCGTCAAACAGCGTGTTGAAAAATAACAGGCCACTTTTCGAAATTGGCGACGAATGGGGCACCAATGCCACTTCGCCCAACCGGCGCGCACCCTCGTCCGTGTCGAGCACCTTGTTTAAAACGTCTTCACCTTTCGAGGCTTGGGCCTCAACGATGCGGCCTTCTTCAAAGCGCACCGAAATGTTGTCGATCAGCGTGCCTTGATAAGACAGCGGTTTGGTACTCGAAACATGGCCTGACACGCGTTTGGCATGGGGCGTGGTGAAGACTTCCTCGGTCGGGATGTTCGGATTGCAGGTGACGCCGTTTTTGGCACTCGAAGCGCCGCCCATCCATTCATGTCCATCGGCCAGCCCGACTGTCAGATCGGTTCCGGGGCCGGAAAAATGCAGCGCATGAAAACGATAATCGTTCAGCCACTCGGTGCGCTTTTTCAACACCGCATTGTGCAACGTCCAGGCACTGATGGGATCGTCCCCATCCACCCGGCTGGCTGCAAAGATGGCATTGGCCAGCTTGCCCACTGCCGCCGCGTCGCTCTCGCCGGGAAACACCTGGCGTGCCCATGCGGTTTCGGGGTAGGCGACAATATTCCAGTTGATGTCGAAGCCGGTGACTTTCTCCAGGGCCGGTTGATAGGCGATTGAGTTGGCCTTGTTGGCGCGTGCCACCTTGGCCGGGTCCTGCTCCGACAAAAGCGATGGATCGTCCCCGCGCACAGCCAGCCGCGCGGCGTTGTTCGAGAAAGCCTTGGCCATGCCTTCATAGAGCCATCCCGGCGCATGGTCGAAGCCGGCATCGGCACCATGGCGAAAGCGCGCCAGTGTGATCTCGTCATCATTGAAGATCGGCGTTACCAGTCCGGCCCCGGCTTTGTAGGCATGTTCGACGATTTTGCGTGTCAGTGGAAGCGCGGCAATCGACGATGTCAAAACCAGATCCTGGCCCGGTTGCAATTGCAGGCCGACCTTGATGGCCACTTCTGCCAACCGGTCGAGTTTTTGGGGTCGATATGTGCCGAAGCGGCCTCGGAATGTGTCGTCATGGGAAAGCCTGCAATTGTGGAACTGTCCATTCTACATAGACCTGCCTAATCGTTCTTTCCACCTCAATGCATGACGTGGCGGTTTTCCAGTTGAATTGCATCTGGCCCAATTGAAGCCGGATTGCGTCGCAACGCGTCATACATATTGTGCGCTGCCATGAGCGAATCGTCGTCATCTCCCTTGCGCTCCGCTTTTGCCGGCATGATTGCCATGGCTGTCGCCATGGGTATCGGCCGCTTTGTCTATACGCCGATTTTGCCCGGTATGATGGACGAACTCAATTTATCGGCATTTGATGCCGGCCTGATCGCATCCGCCAATTACCTTGGCTATCTTGTCGGCGCGCTGGTCGCTGCCGGCGGTTGGGCGCATGGGCGCGAACGATTGTTGATGTTTGGCGCGCTTGCAGCCAGCACCGTGCTGGCGGGCATGATGGGGTTGACCGATGCAATGGCACCATTTTTGATCATCCGGTTTTTGGCGGGCATCGCCAGCGCATTCGTCATGGTCTTTATGGCGAGCATCGTCTTCAGTCATCTTGCCGCTACAAATCGCAATGCTCTGCAAGCTTTGCATTTCGGGGGCGTTGGACTGGGAATTGCAGTGTCGTCCGCGTTGATGGCGCTGCTGGTGAGCGAACATGCCGGCTGGACGGCGGGTTGGTTCTGGTCGGCGGTGATTTCGGTTGCCGGTTGTGCTGCCGTCGCGCTGCTGATTGATCGCGGACCTGTTGCCGATGCTGCTGCCGGACGCGAATCCGCCCTGCCCAAGGACAAGGCGTTGGCCAAGATCATCTTTGCATATGGCTTGTTCGGCTTTGGTTATGTGATCACCGCGACCTTCCTGGTGGCGATAGTGCGCCAAGGTGGGGGCAGCCGGACCTTTGAGGCCATGGTTTGGCTGGCCACCGGGCTTGCCGGCTTTCCTTCCGTCTGGATTTGGCAAAAGATTGCCGCACGGATCGGGCTCTACGCGGCCTATGTGGCCGGTTGCCTCGTCGAAGCTGTCGGCGTTACCGCAAGCGTTGCACTTGGCGGGCGCATCGGTCCCTTGCTTGGCGGTGTTTTGCTGGGCGCGACCTTTATTGCCATTACCGCGATCGGTTTGCAGGTGGGCCGATTGCTTGCCCCACAGGCAAAGCGGCGGGTATTTGCGCTGATGACGGCATCATTTGGTGTCGGTCAGATTGTTGGCCCGGTTGCCGCAGGAATGCTCGCCGGATGGACCGGTAACTTCTTCGCGCCATCCATCGTTGCCGCAGTGGTTCTTGTCGTGTCGGGCATGGTTGTTTGGTCAACGGTGCCAAAATTGCCATGATTGTGATCTTGCTGGCGTACAAGTCGGCATTTCCTTTGAAATCGAAATGTGACCTTATGCCCGCCCAAGGCAACGACGCTGATTTGCGCGCTGAATAAGGACAATACTTGAGTGTTTGTATCGTTTTTTCCGAAACCGAAGCTTTTTTTCATCTCAGCCGTTCTTTGGTCTCTTGCAGGAATTCTGTTCTGGTTTTTCGGCGGTGAACAACTTGGCGCTCTTGTTGGGCTGCCTCCCGCTGTTTCAGGCGCGCCGCCAGTTCTGGGCATTCCGGTATTCTGGACCCGGCCATTTCTCTGGTTTTACATCTATTTCGGTTTCATGGTCGCCGCGTTCTATTTTTTCTGGCGTTTTTACGCCAACCACCCCTGGCAGAACTGGTCGATCCTCGGTTCGGCTTTGATTTTGTTTTCGACATATCTGTCGGTGCAGATCTATGTCGCTCTCAACAATTGGCGCGGGCCATTCTTCGACCTTTTTCAAAAAGCCATCACTACGGCAGGTTCCGTCAGCCCTGGCGAACTCTATTCGATGTTTTGGATCTACGCCTGGATTGGTGCGTGCGGTATGGGGCTGTTCGTCGTCACCCGCTTTTTCGTCAGCCACTATATCTTCCGTTGGCGCACCGCCATGAACCATTATTACATGGCGAACTGGCAGAAATTGCGGACCATTGAAGGCGCATCGCAGCGTGTTCAGGAAGACACGATGCGCTTTTCCACCACGATGGAAGGGCTTGGCGTTGCCCTCATTGATTCAGCGATGACCTTGATTGCCTTCCTCCCGCTTCTCGCCCAGCTTTCATCGCATGTGAAGGTTTTGCCTCTGGTGGGTGAAATTCCATACTCGCTGGTCATAGCGGCAGTTGGCTGGTCGATTTTCGGGACGGTTTTGCTGATGGTTACGGGCATCAAGCTTCCGGGCCTGGAATTCAAGAACCAGCGCGTCGAAGCGGCATACCGCAAGGAACTGGTCTATGGTGAAGATGACGAAGCCAGGGCGCAGCCGCCGACTGTCAGGGAATTGTTCTCGCATGTGCGGCGCAATTATTTCACGCTCTATTTTCATTATGCCTATTTCAACGTCGTTCGCTCCGGGTTCCAGCAGGCCGACGCGATCTTTTCCAGTGTGATCCTCATCCCCACCATCGCTGCGGGAACGATAACGCTGGGCATATGGCAGCAGATTGCTACCGCATTCAGTCAGGTCTCGTCTTCCTTCCAGTATCTGGTCAATGCCTGGCCAACGATCGTCGAGCTTCTCTCGATCTACAAACGCCTTCATGCTTTTGAAGCCACGCTGGACGGTGAACCATTGCCCGATATCGATCGGAAGTACCTCGATAGCGGTGGTGTGGAAGAAGCAGTATGAGTGCGCCGCGTGCTTTGCCGGCATAGCCGCCGGGTATTTTAAGAGCGGTTCTTGGCCTTCTCTATGGTGTTGGACGCGAATTTGCATGACTACCCCTTCCATGCTGGCGAAATTTCGCTAAAACGCGGGGCTAATCAGCCGCCCGGCGGCAAAGCAATGGTTTGAATATGGCGGACGACAGTTTTATTCGTGAAGTCAACGACGAGCTTCGCAAAGATCAGGCGAAAGCGCTGTGGAATCGCTTTGGTCCCCTTATGATTGGCATAGCCGTTCTCGTGGTTCTGGCAACGTCGGCCTATGTTGGCTACCGCTATTGGGACGAAGTCCGTGCCAATCGCTCGGGTGATGCCTTCTCGCAGGCACTCAAGCTTGCCAATGACGGCAAGGATGCGGACGCATTGGCGGCATTCGCAAAGCTGGAGAAAGATGGCTATGGCGCTTATCCGCTGCTTTCGCGGATGCGCGCGGCAACCCTCAAGGCCGATAAGGGCGATACCGCCACCGCGGTAAAGGAACTGGACGCGGTAGCAGCCGACACAAAAATTGCCGAAAGCATTCGCGATATGGCAAGGCTGAGGGCGGCGCTGTTGTTGGTGGATCATGGTTCTTTTGCCGATGTCTCCAGCCGCGTCGAGGTGTTGACGGCAGATGGCAACGCGTTGCGCCACGCTGCACGCGAGGCGCTCGGTCTGGCTGCCTGGAAAGAGGGCAAGGCAGCAGATGCGCTGAAATTGTTCGAGCAGATCGCGGCCGACGAGGCCGCACCTCGCAATGCCCGCCAGCGCGCCACATTAATGGCCGAGTTGATTCGTGGCTCCGGCGCCGCGTCGTGATGAATGGGCTATTCAGTTGCCATCATCGGTCGGCCTAACGTCGGCAAATCGACGCTTTTCAACCGCCTTGTCGGAAAGAAAATCGCGCTTGTCGACGATACGCCGGGCGTAACCCGTGATCGCCGGGTTCATGCGGCAAAGCTCTATGATCTGGCTTTCGACGTGGTAGATACGGCTGGTTTTGAAGATGCGCCTTCGGCCAGTTTGCCCGGTCGCATGCGGGCGCAGACGGAAATCGCCATCCGTGAGGCGGATCTTATCTTCTTCATGGTGGACGCCAAGGCCGGGCTTGTTCCCGATGACCGGACATTTGCCGAAATTGTGAGGCGCTCGGGCAAGCCCGTCGTCCTTGTTGCCAACAAGGCCGAGGCGCGCGGAGCCCAAGGCGGCCTGTTGGAGGCCTGGGAACTGGGGCTTGGCGAACCCATACCCGTCTCCGCCGAACATGGGCAAGGCATGCCCGACCTGCGCGACGCGGTGATAGAGGCGCTTGGTGCCGCCCTTGCCCTTGGTGAAGAAGATGAAGATCACGACGACGAGATCGCTGTCAGCGATGTGCTGATTGGCGAAGATATTGGCGATAGCGGCGTTGAGGAGGTTCAGCCTTACGACGATACCAAACCCTTGCGCATCGCCGTCATTGGCCGCCCAAACGCGGGCAAATCAACGCTGATCAATGCGTTGATTGGTGAAGAGCGGCTGCTGACCGGGCCGGAAGCGGGTATTACCCGCGACTCCATTTCCGTCGACTGGGACTGGGGCGGACGCCACATGAAGCTGTTTGATACGGCTGGCATGCGCCGCAAGGCCAAAGTTCAGGAAAAGTTGGAAAAGCTGTCAGTGGCTGACGGTTTGCGTGCCATCCGCTTTGCCGAGGTGGTCATCATTGTACTCGACGCGACCATACCATTCGAGAAGCAGGACCTTCAGATCGTCGATCTCATCGTGCGCGAGGGCCGCGCGCCCATCATCGCTTTCAACAAATGGGACATGATCGACGATCCACAACAGGTTCTGGCGGAACTGCGCGAAAAGACCGAGCGGCTTTTGCCGCAGGTGCGTGGAATCCAGGCGGTTCCCGTGTCGGCCGAAACCGGGCGGGGCTTGGAGAAGTTGATGGCCGCCGTCATCAAGACGCACATCATCTGGAATAGCCGGGTTTCGACTGGCAAGCTCAATCGCTGGCTTGAAGCCATATTGGCGCATCATCCGCCGCCCGCCGTTGCCGGTCGGCGCTTGAAAATCAAATATGTCACGCAGGCCAAGACACGCCCGCCGGGGTTTGTTGTTTCCTGTTCGCGCCCCGATGCCATGCCCCAGTCCTATGTCCGCTATCTGGTGAACAATTTGCGTGAGGCATTCGACATTCATGGCGTGCCGATACGCATGGCTTTGCGAACTGCGGACAATCCCTTTGCCGGCCGGGCAAAAAAGCGCAGCTAACCCAGAGCAATTCCAGGAAAAGTGTGCAGCGGTTTTCTGCCCGGGATTGCGCCAAAACAAATGCCAGAAGCAATTCCAGGAAAAGTGTGCAGCGGTTTTCCGTCCGGAATTTCGTCAAAACAAATGCCAGAAGCGGCCAATGGTTCTATCAAAAGCCGCGTCGCCGGTGCTGGTTTTGCGCGGGTGCTTGCTTGGTAGCACCGCCTGTCATCCTCCAGCCCCAATGGGATCGGCTGCCGTTAACGCTCCATCAAGGTTAATCCATCATTGTCATTGCAGTGGGTTTCAGTAGAGTTCTGGAGAGTAATCCGTGCATCGACGTGTATCGAAGCGGCCGGTCGCTATGACCGGTGGCAAGCAGCGTTCCATTTTCTCTCCTGTCGTTATAGGGCTTGGAATCTGGATTGGTTTCCCCACCGTGGCGGCCTATCAGGATATGACCAGTCTGGTTTCCGGCCTTGGAAACGAAGCACGCTGGAATTCTTACATCGAAAAATCAGTCGCAGGATCGACGCAAGAAGCAGACATGCCGTTTGCCAGTTCCGATGTGACGACGGGTTCGATCTCGGGCGCCGGCGTCGATTTGCCGGGTGTCGGTGCCGTTGCCTTCCGCAACAAGACGGGCACTTTGAGCGACACGCCGGACGAGGAGCGCGTCATGCGCGCAGACAAGGGCGGTCGTCTGGTTCAGATAGCGCCAATGGCGCCGCCGAAAAATTTCTCCGCCGGTTCCATTTTTCAACGCACGAGTTCACTGCTGCGTCCGAGCATGGATAGCGGCTTGAAGCTGGCTTTCGCCAAACCCAAAATCAAGGGCAAGGAAGTCGAGATTGCCGCCGCCTTCCACATTCGCGAAGTGGAAAAGCGCGATCCAGGCGTGCCGGCGATGCTGGCAAAATTGGTCACCAATAAAAATGCCGACATTCTCGCCACGGCCTACGCGCCAGCAGAACCGGACTATGCCAAGGCTTCGCCCTTCGAGGTACTGCTCAAAGACGAAAAGCCAGGCCATGGGCGCTTCATTCCACCTATGGGAAAGGGCGACCATGCATGGCTGGAGAACCCGCTTCCCGCGACAGCTTTCTCGAAGCCGGAACAGGCTTGCCTGGCAAACGGGATTTATTTTGAAGCCCGTGGCGAAACTCTACGCGGCCAGGCAGCGGTTGGACAGGTCATTTTGAACCGTGTTCGCAACCCAGCCTATCCCAAGTCGATCTGCGGTGTCGTTTATCAAAACGACAATTGGTTCAATCGCTGCCAGTTTTCCTTTGCCTGTGATGGCAGGAAGGAACGTATCACCAGCCCGTCACACTACAAGACGGCGCGCGATATCGCCATGGCGGTCACCGCTGGCAAGATATTCATCCCCGAAGTGGGGTCTGCAACGCACTACTATGCCAGTTATGTCCATCCGGCCTGGGCGCGCACCATGCATAAAATGACAAAGATAGGGCTGCATATCTTCTATCGTACCTACGGTGGCGGCTGGAGTTGAAGGCGCGCACCAGTGCTTTGAGAAGGGTACATGTACATGGAGATTTTGCCGCCGCAATTGTCTCCTCGCGCCGGGCACGATGTCGCACCCCAGTAAGGTATTGTTTTTAAACAGCAAAATACTTGCCTTTGAAACCTGCGCCGTGGCTTGACGGGCGCGAGCCCTCTAACTATGTTGCCCGCAAATTGGATGCGGACCAACGGCGACGTTCTGCCGGTCAGGGAGGTTGCGATGGCCGACAAGAATGGGCCAGCCGGAACCGGAGAGACCGACCGGGAAAATGAGCCCAAAGGGAACTTCCAGGACGACGAACTTGAGCGCCGCCGGCGTGAACTTGAAGCATCGCTTGCGACAAGGTTGCCGGAAAAGCTTGAGAGGCAAGACAAAGCGAAAGCTGGCGGTGCGGTCGGGTATGGCCAGGCATTCAAGCTTTCCAGCGAGTTTATCGCCGGAATAGCAGTGGGTGTCGGTTTAGGCTGGATGATTGACCGTGTTGCTGGAACATCGCCTTGGGGGCTGATAGTTTTCCTCCTCCTGGGGTTTGGTGCCGGTGTTCTCAATGTCCTGCGCTCGGCAGGGTTGATAGCTGGTTTCGGGCAAAGTGAGCCGAAGTCAGGCTCAAAGGACGAGTAGGCCGCGCCGGCAGATGCGGCGTTTGATTTGGATGGAAAAGCCGCGAGCGGCTTGCGTGGGGAAGAAAAGTGGCAGCTGACAAGGTCGATCCGATCCACCAGTTCCATATCGCCAAGATCATTCCGATCGAAATCGGCGGCTATGATCTGTCATTTACCAATTCGGCCTTGTTCATGGTCATCGTGGTGGTGCTTGCCTCGGCATTTTTGTATTTCGCCACGTCGGGTCGGCGGCTTGTGCCTTCACGGTGGCAATCCGCGGCTGAGATGACCTATGAATTCGTGGCTTCGATGCTGAAGGATTCTGCCGGTTCGCAGGGTATGAAGTTTTTCCCTTTCGTGTTTTCGCTGTTCATGTTCGTTCTGGTCGCCAATCTGCTCGGCCTGTTTCCATATTTCTTCACGGTCACAAGCCATATTATCGTGACCTTTGCGCTTTCCATACTGGTGATTGGCATCGTCGTGGTCTACGGCTTTGCCAAGCACGGTCTCGGCTTTTTCAAGCTGTTTGTGCCGAGCGGCGTGCCGATGGTGCTGATGCCGCTCGTTGTCGGCATCGAGGTGATTTCATTCCTGTCGCGTCCGGTCAGCCTCTCGGTTCGTCTGTTCGCCAACATGCTCGCAGGCCATATTACACTCAAGGTTTTCGCTGGCTTCGTCGTGTCGTTGAGCGCGATGGGGGCGGTTGGTGTCGCTGGCGCGGTTTTGCCGCTGGCCATGGCTGTTGCACTGACAGGGCTTGAGCTGTTGGTTGCCGCGTTGCAGGCCTATGTTTTTGCCATCTTGACTTGCATGTATCTGAACGACGCCCTGCATCCGGGGCACTGAAAAATCGCACGCAGGCGGTCTGCGTCGACGAAACCAATATCGAGAATCCACGAAGGAGTTGAAACAATGGAAGTTGAAGCAGCAAAGTATATCGGCGCTGGTATTGCCTGCCTTGGAATGGGTGGTGCAGCCGTTGGCCTTGGCAACATCTTCGGTAGCTACCTCGCTGGAGCATTGCGCAATCCGTCGGCAGCCGACGGTCAGTTCGGGCGTCTGATTTTCGGCTTCGCCGTGACCGAAGCTTTGGGCATCTTCTCGCTGCTCATTGCGCTGCTTGCACTGTTCGGTTGATCTGCCGTTGAAAGCGGGGCCAAACCGCAGCCATGCGGATGGCCCAAATAGCAGGAACAAGTGATGTTCGTGACACCAGCCTATGGGCAAGAGACAGCGCCAGCCATGCAAAGTGACGCAGCGCATGGCACCGACACGCATGCGGGCACTGAAGTTGCGCATGGTGGGGGACATGAGGCTGCATTTCCGCCTTTCGACCCCTCCACATTCGCGTCGCAGATATTGTGGCTGGCGATTACATTCGGACTGTTCTACCTGTTCCTGAAGCGCATCGTCATGCCGCGCCTTGCTGGCATTCTGGATGTACGAAGCAGCCGTATCACTCAGGATCTGGATCAGGCGGCAAAGCTGAAAGAAGAGGCGGATGCTGCCGTTGCTACCTATGAGCAGGAATTGGCGGAGGCAAAGGCGCGCGCCAATGCGATCGGTCAGGAAGCTCGCGATGTTGCCAAGGCCGAGGCAGAGGCAACCCGCAAGGATGTAGAGGTCGGTCTGGATGAGAAATTGGAGCAGGCCGAGGCGCGCATTGCGTCGATCAAGTCTGACGCTATGAAGGACGTCGGTTCCATAGCGCAAAGCACGGCAACTGCGATTATCGAGCAACTTGTGGGCAAAGCCGACAAGGCGGGCATTGCTGCTGCTGTGAAATCCGTGGCTGGCTGAGGGAAAAGCAATGGACGCAACATCTCTCGCGACACTATGGGCGACCATCGCGCTTCTGATATTCGTTGGCATATGCATCTACATCAAAGTGCCCGCCATGGTGTCGAAATCACTGGACGGCCGTGCTGACAAGATTCGCGCCGAACTGGACGAAGCGCGCAAACTTCGTGAGGAAGCACAGGCGCTGCTCGGCGAGTACCAGAAGAAGCGCCAGGAAGCCGAGCAGGAGGCTGCCGCGATCGTTGAGGCAGCCAAGCATGAAGCTGCCGTTCTTGCGGAAGACGCCAAAAAGAAGACGGAAGATTACGTCGCCCGTCGCGCACTCCTTGCCGAGCAAAAGATTGGCCAGGCAGAACGCGAGGCCATCAATGAAGTGCGTGCAAGTGCCGTTGATCTCGCAGTTGAAGCCGCGCGCAAAGTTCTTGCTGACAAGGTGGACGCCAAGATCAGCGCCGATTTGTTCAAGTCGTCGCTGCAGGACGTGAAAGCCAAGCTGAACTAGGTGTTTTGGCCCGGTATCTGATGGGTTGGATTGATTTTTGGATCGATTCAATCCGAAATCATCATGATCCTGTACTGTCGCGGGTTGAACCCCGGCTCCACTTTCCCGTGAATTGTGCGTTTGAATTGGAAACGGGGCTTGCCCTTGCTGCCGGGTAGGACGCACTGTCGTCATGAGGGGCAAGCATGGCGCGTAAAATCGTGAGACCATTTCTAGCTGAGAGGGCAAGCGAATATCCAGCCGTCGTTGGATGTGACGAGGTCGGGCGAGGTGCTCTTTGCGGACCCGTGGTGGTCGCTGCTGTCTGGTTCGATCCTATGGCGCTATCGCCCGAATTGCTCGGTTCGCTCGACGATAGCAAGAAGATCAAGGCGCCTTCGAGGATGCTGCTTGCCGATCAAATCATGCGGTGCAGTCATGTTGCATTCGCAGCCTCGTCTGCCGGCAGGATCGATCATCTTGGAATCAGGCATGCAACGCTCGATGCCATGCGCCGGGCGATCAGCGGTCTGGCGAGGTCCGAGCCTGCTTATGTTGACGGCAGGGATATTCCACCCGGTCTGGCCTGTGAGTGCTCGGCGATTGTCCGTGGAGATTCAAGCGTTCCCCAGATAGCCGCGAGTTCGATCGTCGCAAAAACACTGAGAGACCGCATCATGCGTATACTTTCGCAGCGCCACCCTGCATATCAGTGGGCGCGCAATAGTGGCTATGGCACCGCCGATCATCTGGAAGCACTGCACCGCTTTGGTGCAACAAACCATCATCGCAAGACGTTTCGTCCGATACCGGATCTACCGATGTCCCGAATCTGAAATTCGCACCATTGATCGAGGGGTGTTGTGCGAATTTCAGATTCGATACGGGCACCGCCTGAGCGATGGTCACCATCAAAGCAGCACGAGTTGTTTTTCTTGTCCTGCGTTGGCGACAAACAGGTCAGTACGTAGCTTGCGCCGCTCGCTATTGAGCCCAAGCCGCTTGGTGGTGATCTCGAAACGGCGGCCAATTTGCCATGCGTAAGGCCCGGCCCCTTTCATTCGCTTGCCCCATTGCGAATCGTAGTCCTTGCCGTCTCGCATCGAACGGATCAGCGACATGACATGCCGGTAACGATCAGGGTAGTGACGCAACAACCAATCCTTGAAGATGGGGCTTACCTCCAAGGGAAGGCGAAGCACGACATAACCCGCTTCGCGCGCGCCAGCAGCATAAGCCGAGTCGAGTATTCGTTCGATTTCCGGATCGTTGAGTCCTGGAATGATGGGTGCCACCATCACCGAAGCCGGAACGCCTGCATCTGACAATTGCCGGATCGCTTCCAGTCGCTTGCTCGGTGTCGAGGCGCGTGGTTCCATAGTTCGCGCCAACATCCGGTCAAGGGTTGTTACCGAAAGCGCCACTTTCGCAAGCCCGCGTGCGGCCATTCGAGACAGTATATCCATATCGCGCGTGACCAGTGCCGATTTCGTAACGATGCCGACCGGATGATCGCGCGCTTCAAGAACTTCCAGAACTTCACGCATGATGCGGTACTGCTTCTCGATCGGCTGATAAGGGTCTGTATTGGTGCCGATGGCGATGGTGCGCGGCTGATACCCCGGTTTGGACAGTTCCTTTTCGAGAAGGCGTGCAGCATCTGGCTTTGCAAATAATTTCGATTCAAAATCCAGTCCAGGCGACAACCCCATATAGGCGTGTGTCGGCCGCGCGAAACAATAGACGCAACCGTGTTCGCAGCCGCGATAGGGGTTGATTGAGCGGTCAAATGAAATATCGGGCGAGTCGTTTCGGGTAATGATGGTGCGCGGCTTTTCCACCTGTACTTCGGTTTTGAAGGGAGGTAATTCCTCCAGTGAATTCCACCCGTCGTCGAATACGTGCCTGCTTACCGGCTCGAACCGGCCAGATGGGTTGATACCCGCCGAACGGCCACGATTGCGCACAGGGCGCACACGTAAGCCGCTTTCCTCAATCATCGCATTCGCCATCTCTGCCCGTCCGGGGCCGAGAGCCGCAATGTCCGCGCGCGCAATCTGTTCCATCCTGGCTTTCTCCCAAGGTGTGCTTTTTGCCTGTCGAATCGCAATTGTCATGAAATTATTCCTATCCGAAAAATGAGAACAAAACAAGAACTATGGTGTGAATGCCAAATTTGACAATATGGCAGCGGGGCGTTCACTCGCATCGTGCGGCATGGAAACTGGTGCTGGCACAGCCTTTCAGCTATGTGACGCGAATGCTCAGCGTATTGATCGAGACCGGTAACGACGAAGAAGACCTTGCGCGCACACTCGTTTCCCTCATTGGCGGCGCGGTTGAGGGAATGGTGCGCGACGTAATTGTGTTCGATCACGGGTCTGCGGATCGTACGCGCGAAGTGGCGGAACATGCGGGCTGCGTGGTTGAAGAAAGCGGCGATCTGGGTGCAGCGATAAATCGCGCCAAAAGCGAATGGTTGCTTGTCTTGCAGCCCGGCGCACGTTTGCCGGATGGCTGGATGGACGACATTTCAGCCCATATTGCCAAGGCGGTTATTCCTGCACGCTTTTCGCGCTCGCGAGCTCACCGAATGCCATTCCTGGCGCGTGCATTTTCACGGCCAGCCGCCCTGGCTCAGGGGCTGCTCATCCCGAGGAAGCAGGCACTTGTCTTGTCGAAGAATGCGTCTAGCACAGAGGCAATTGCACGCGGCCTTGCTGTAAAAACGCTACGTGCCGAGATCGAACCGGCTGCGTGAAATCAATGCCGGGTGGAAATTTCCAATGATGGTGTGGTTAGGCAGATGGCGCTTTGGCGACCGAGCCGCGGACAATGAGGTCGACCGGCCATATCTCGCCATGAACTCCACTCTCCAATCCTGAAATGCGTGCGGCCAGCCGTTCCGCAACGCGCGCACCAGCAGCCCGGATAGAGGAGCGCGTCGTGGAAAGTGGTACCGAAAAATTCTCGGGCCTCAACCAAGGGAAAACATCGTCATGGGCGATCAGTGATATATCGCCGGGTATTGTCATGTTGAGATCGCGCACGCTGCGAACAACACCAAGCGCCATGATCAGGCTGGAGCAGATGATCGCAGTGGGCGCGTTCGCAAATTCGAGAAGGCGCCTGGTCGCGCGGTAGCCGTTTTCTTCCGTCATTGCCAGTGACAGGCAATGTTTGTCGTCAAGCGTTAACCCGCTATTTTCCAGGGTCTGACGTAGGCCGCGCTCACGGTGAATGGCAAATGTTTCGCGGTTGTCGCCATTGATCAAGGCGATGCGTTGGTGGCCGAGTTGCAGCAGTAGCCGCGTGGCCTCCTGGAAAGCTCCCTCATTGTCGATGTCGATATAAGAATAGTCGAAATCATGCCCCTCGGAGCGACCATGAACGATGAAAGGAACACCCAGCCTATCGAGCAGCGCAACGCGTTTATCCACTGGTCGTGGTGAGGAGATATAAACGGCATCGACCTGCCGGTTGGCCACAATGCGCCGGTATGTCGTCTCCTGATCGTCCGCGTCGGCCGGCGAGAGTACGAGATCAAGCTCATGCGAGCGTGCATAATCACCGAGGCCGGATAGAAACTCGACGAAATGCGGATCGATGTCGACCTCCTTGCCGGTTGGAAGAACGTAGCCGATCATGCCCGTCTTGCCGGTGGCCAATCGGCGCGCACTGGGATTTGGACGGTAGTCGTGGCGCTTGGCGGCATCCATGACCCGTCGGCGCGTTTCTTCGCTGACCTCGGGATAGCCATTGAGCGCGCGGCTTACCGTGGTTTGTGAAAGTGACAGCATATGCGACAGCTGTTTCAGGTTCAAAGGTGGGTTCCAATCCTTCAAAGCGCTTTAAAATCATGGCGCGTATGTGCTTGTTCATCTGCCGACGGCTGTTGGCAGCATAGCAGCGACAGGCGCAGTTTGAAGTCGAAATTATTGCTGCAATGCAAAAAATGATGCTGCATCGCAGTGTTAGTATATGAAATTGCGAAATTATAATCGATTAGTGTCGAAGTGACTTGACTCTCCGATTATTCAATGGCGAGATGAGAAAAGCCAAAGCGCTTTGAATATTGCTTCTGTGTGTGTCTGTTTTTGAATAGACATGATGAAGCGATATCGGTGCACGGAATGGAGGTTCCGGACGGCATTTTATGACTTACTGGGAGGAATGCTGATGAAAAAGATGCTATTGACCGGCGTCGCGCTCGTCGCACTTGCGTTCAGCGCACCTGCGCACGCGGATTTGAAGTTCAAGCCGGGCGAGGACCCGCGTTTCAACTGGTCAGATTATGAAAACCTCAAGAAAGTCGATCTGAAGGGCGAGACGCTGACGATCTTCGGGCCGTGGCGCGGTGAGGACGAAGGGTTGATACGAACCGTCCTTGCCTATTTTTCCGAAGCGACCGGTGTTGAGATCAAATACTCCTCGTCTGAAAATTACGAGCAGCAGATCGTTATTGACACGCAGGCTGGCAGCCCGCCGAACATAGCCATTTTGCCGCAACCCGGCCTGATACAGGATCTGGCCTCCAAAGGCTTGCTCACGCCGCTCGGCGACGAAACCGCCAATTGGGTGAAGGACAATTACGGTGCCGGCCAGTCATGGGTCGATCTTGGCACTTATAACGACAAGGACGGCAAACCGGGTTTCTTCGCATTTCCCTACAAGGCCGATGTCAAATCGCTTGTCTGGTATTCGCCCGATAATTTCGACGAAGCCGGATACAAGGTTCCTAAAACACAGGAAGAACTTGCAGCGCTTGAGCAACAGATCATTGCTGACGGGGGCACGCCGTGGTGCATCGGCCTTGGCTCCGGTGGCGCCACCGGCTGGCCGGCTACTGACTGGGTGGAAGACATCATGCTGCGCACCCAGACGCCTGAAGTCTATGACAAATGGGTAAAGAACGAAATTCCTTTCAACGATCCAGCCGTTGTCAATGCCATCGAGATTTTCGGCAAGATCGCCACCAACGACAAGATGGTCAATGGAGGTGCGGCTGCCGTTGCCGCAACAGATTTCCGTGACAGCCCCAAGGGCCTGTTTGCCGTGCCTCCGAAGTGCTACATGCACCATCAGGCTTCTTTCATCCCCTCGTTTTTCCCCGAAGGCACGAAGCTGGGCGTCGATGCGGATTTCTTCTATTACCCGCCTTACGCCGACAAACCCGATCTCGGCACGCCGGTTCTCGGCGCTGGTACCCTTGTTATGATCACCAAGGATTCAAAGGCTTCGCGCGCCTTCGTCAAGTTCCTCGAAATGCCCCTCGCACATGAAATATGGATGGTTCAAGGCGGTTTCGTCACACCGTTCAAGTCCGTCAACAAGGATGCCTATGGCAGCGATGCGCTGCGCAAGCAGGGTGAAATTCTGGCCAATGCCTCGACTTTCCGTTTCGACGGTTCAGATCTCATGCCGGGTAAAATCGGTGCTGGCGCGTTCTGGACCGGAATGGTCGATCTGGTCGGCGGCAAGTCTGCCGAAGCGGTCGCAACCGACATTCAAAAGAGCTGGGACGCCATCAAGTAGGCGGGGTGAGCGCAGCCTCCCAAGGCGCGCCGATCCGGGTCTTTTCCAGACCCGGATCGGTCTGATCAAGCTAGGGCCTGTTGAGTATCACCGAACGGGCTGCGCCGCAGTGAAAATGAGCCCAGTTCAAGGAGCGAGAAGGAAGGACATGCAGGGCATATTCGACGACGAGCGACGCAAAAATGGCTCATTTGCACGCGGCCCCTTTGGGGTTGGGCTGAAATCGCTCCTGAATACGTCGGAAATGCTCGAAAGTGGCACACACTTCCTTGCGCTTTCCTCCTGTTCAGCAACGATTTCAGCGCCAACGCAGCCTCGTGCGCTGATACTCAACAGGCCCTAGAGCAATTCCAGGAAAAGTGTTGTGCGGTTTTCCGTCCAGAGTTGCGTAAAAACAGATACTTAAAGCATCTCGACGGTTCTATCAAAACTGAAACGCTCTAATCGAAGCCGAAACTGATGCAGGGGGAAGGGCTTATGATAGCTCAAATTTTCTCGGCCGTTTTTGTCATCATTGTGGGTGTCAGTGGCTGCGTCGCTTATTTTTGGGGAGCCAACAAACTGCTCGACATGGTTTTCCCTCCCGTGGCGTTTCAGGGGCTGCGGCCGTCGATAATTTGCGCCGTCAGGGGTTGATCCGCCCATGGCTGTTCGTCGGCCCGGCCATGCTCATATTGACTGTCTATCTGATTTATCCGGTGATCGAGACATTGCGACTTTCTTTCATGGATCGCAGCGGCACCAGTTTTGTCGGCCTTGCCAATTACGCCTGGGCGATCGGTGATCGTGAGTTCCGCAATTCGGTTCTCAACAATGTGCTGTGGCTTGCGGTTGTGCCTGCTGCATGCACCTTTCTTGGCCTGATAATCGCTGTCCTTACCGACAAGATCTGGTGGGGTACCATTGCCAAGAGCCTGATATTCCTGCCGCTTGCCATCTCTTTCGTTGGTGCCAGCGTCATCTGGAAATTCATTTATGAATATCGTGGCGCGGGCCAGACACAGATCGGTATTCTCAATGCCGTGGCGCAGTATTTTGGTGGAGCGCCACAGGTCTGGATATCGATACCGTTCTGGAACAATTTCTTCCTGATGATTATCCTGATCTGGATTCAGACCGGCTTTGCCATGGTCATTTTGTCGTCCGCACTTCGCGGCATTCCGGAAGAAACGCTGGAAGCGGCGGTGATCGACGGTGCAAATCCGTTCCAGATTTTCTGGAAGATCATGATCCCGCAAATTTGGGGCACGATCGCGGTGGTTTGGACCACCATCACCATTCTTGTCTTGAAGGTGTTCGACATTGTTCTGACCATGACCAATGGACAATGGAACTCGCAAGTGCTTGCCAATCTGATGTTCGATTGGATGTTCCGCGGCGGCGGCGATTTCGGGCGTGGCGCAACCATCGCCATCATCATCATGATTGCGGTTATTCCCATCATGGTCTGGAATATCCGCCAGGCCAATAAAGAGACGGGAGGGCACTGACATGGCAAGCTCGACCGGAAAATCTTTCGCTGCGCGTTTTGGCGTCCATCTCGCCGTTCTGTTCTTTGTCGTCATCTGGACCATACCGACGCTTGGCATTTTGGTCTCTTCCTTGCGTGACAAGGACCAGATTATCGCGTCGGGTTGGTGGAATTCGTTCGTGAGTTCGAGCCAGACCGAAGCGGGCCGATTACCTCCGGCCTCGGAACAGGTGGAGCGCGACGGTCGTTTCTTGCTGCAAGGCAATGTCTTTGGCGATGGACCAAAGCGTCATATCAGTGCCTTCGGCATCAGATCGACAAAGCCAACCCGGTTTGATGCCAATGCTATTGCCGATCTGGGAGATGGCGTAACGCTGCAACTCAACGAGGATGGCAGTTTTCTCATGGCCTCGCCCAAGGCATTCGAGGGCGAGCGCGGCCAACGTGTATATTTCGTTTCGTCAGCACCGCCGAAATTCACCACCGATAACTATCGCACGGTGTTATTGTCCGAAGGTATTGGGCGCTCTTTCATGAATTCGCTGACCGTGACTGTCCCAGCGACCATCATTCCAATTCTCATAGCAGCGTTCGCAGCCTACGCGCTCGCATGGATGCGTTTTCCAGGACGCGCGCTGTTGATTGCAGTCATAATCGGCCTGCTTGTCGTGCCATTGCAAATGTCCCTGATTCCGCTGCTCAAACTCTACAATGGGATCGGTTTGTTTTTCGGTGTGCCGGTAAAGACCTATCTCGGCATCTGGCTGGCGCATACCGGTTTCGGGTTGCCGTTCGCGATCTATCTGTTGAGAAGCTACATAGCCGGATTGCCGCGTGAAATCATGGAATCGGCGCGTATCGATGGGGCCAGCGATTTCGAGATTTTCATCAAGATCGTGCTGCCGCTGTCGTTTCCTGTGCTTGCGTCCTTTGCCATTTTCCAGTTCCTGTGGGTTTGGAATGACCTGCTTGTGGCAATGGTATTCCTTGGCACCGAGGCAGATCAGATCGTTCTCACCGCCAAGCTGAACGCGCTGCTCGGGTCACGCGGCGGGGATTGGGAAATCCTGACGACTTCGGCTTTCGTCACCATCATCGTGCCGTTGATCGTCTTTTTTTCGTTGCAACGCTACTTCGTGCGCGGCCTTCTCGCCGGCTCGGTCAAGGGAGGCTGATCCATGCAGGCAGTAACTACCGAGATCACTGGAATTGAAAGTCCACATCCGGCCATCGACAAGGATTGGTGGCGAGGTGCGGTGATCTATCAGATATATCCGCGCAGCTATCAGGATGCGAACGGCGATGGCATCGGTGACCTGAAGGGAATTACGTCCCGACTTGGCTACGTGGCCGCGCTCGGCGTCGATGCAATCTGGATTTCTCCTTTCTTCAAGTCGCCGATGCGTGATTTCGGCTATGATGTCACCGATTATTGCGACGTCGATCCGATGTTCGGCACGCTGGCGGATTTCGATGCACTGGTAGTCGAGGCGCATCGGCTGGGGCTGAAAGTGATGATCGACGAGGTCATTTCACACACCGCAGACGATCACATCTGGTTCAAGGAAAGCCGGTCAAGCCGCACAAACGCCAAGGCCGATTGGTATGTGTGGGCCGACGCCAAGCCTGACGGTACGCCGCCCAACAACTGGCTGTCGATATTCGGCGGCTCCGCCTGGCAATGGGACACGAGACGCCAGCAATATTATCTGCACAATTTCCTTGCCGAGCAGCCGGATCTCAATTTCCACAATCGGGATGTTCAAGACGCATTGCTGGACGTTACGCGCTTCTGGCTGGAGCGTGGCGTTGATGGTTTCCGGTTGGACACCATTAATTTCTATTTTCATTCTCAAGGTCTGGAAGATAATCCCGCGCTGCCGCCCGACCAGCGCAACAATCAAACCGCACCGACGGTCAATCCCTACAATCACCAGGATCATCTCTACGACAAGAGCCGACAGGAAAATCTCGGTTTTCTGGAACGGTTTCGTTCGCTGCTTGATGAGTATCCGGCAGCGGCCGCCGTGGGTGAGGTTGGTGATGCACAGCGAGGTTTGGAAGTGGTGGCTGCTTACACCGCTGGCGAGAACCGGGTTCACATGTGTTACGCCTTCGACTTTCTCGCGCCTGAAAAGATCAGTGCAGCGCGGGTTCGTTCGGTGTTGGAAGCCTTCGACAATGCTGCCAGCGATGGCTGGTCATGCTGGGCTTTTCCAATCATGACGTGATGCGCCCTGCTTCGCGCTGGGCCGCCGACGAAATCGACCCGATAGCCTATCTCAAGGTCATTTCCGCGCTGTTGCTGTGCCTGCGCGGATCGGTATGTATCTATCAGGGGGAAGAACTCGGCCTTGGTGAAGCCGATATCGCCTTTGAAGACTTGCAAGACCCTTACGGGATACGTTTCTGGCCGGAATTCAAGGGCCGTGATGGTGCCCGCACACCGATGGTTTGGGAGGCCGATGCCACAAATGGCGGATTTTCCGCGGCAAAACCGTGGCTGCCCGTTCCGCCGGAGCATCTGGCCCGGTCTGTCAGCCGGCAACAGGATGATGAACAATCACTACTGGAGCACTATCGTCGCTTTCTTGCTTTTCGCCGTCAACACCGGGTACTTGCCAAGGGTGATATCGCCTTCATCGCCAGCCGGGGCGATACGATTGCCTTTACCCGCAATCACCAGAACGAGCAGATCGTCTGCGTCTTTAATCTGGCCAGCACGCCGACCGAGTTTGAACTTCCCGCAGGGCAGGATTTGCAACCATTGCAGGGGCATGGCTTTAGCAGCCAGTTAAGCGGGGGCGTCATTCGTCTGGATGGTTACGGTGCCTGGTTCGGGCGATGATATTAAATAGACCCCAATTAACGGGAGCAAAACATGGCTGATCTCACGCTAAGACAGGTGAAAAAGTCCTATGGCAATGTTGATGTTCTTCATGGCATCGACCTTGACATCAAGTCGGGAGAGTTCATCGTCTTTGTCGGGCCTTCCGGCTGTGGGAAATCGACGCTGCTGAGAACAATTGCCGGACTGGAGGAAATCACTTCAGGTGATCTCACCATTGCAGGTGAACGCGTAAATGATGTGCCGCCGTCGAAGCGCGGTATCGCCATGGTATTCCAGTCTTACGCGCTCTATCCGCATATGACGGTTTACGACAATATGGCCTTCGGCATGAAGATCGCCAGGGAAGACAAGGCTGAGATCGACCGCCGGGTGAAGCAAGCGGCAGAAATTCTGCAACTGACGGACTACCTCGACCGTTTGCCAAGAGCCATGTCGGGTGGTCAACGTCAGCGCGTCGCCATTGGGCGCGCAATTGTGCGCAATCCGAAAGTGTTTCTGTTTGACGAGCCCTTGTCGAACCTTGACGCTGCGCTGCGCGTGGCAACGCGCATCGAGATTGCCAAGCTCAAGGAATCCATGCCCCAAACTACAATGATCTACGTCACCCATGATCAAGTTGAGGCGATGACGCTGGCCGATCGCATTGTTGTGCTGAAAGACGGCTATGTCGAACAGATCGGCACACCGATGGATTTGTACAAAAATCCCGGCAATCTGTTCGTCGCGCAGTTCATCGGGTCGCCGGCCATGAACATCTTGCCAGCGACGTTGGACAAGGCGGGAAGCAAGACTGCGATCAGCCATATTGGCGGCCGAAAGGTTACGATCCCGATTTCAACCCCCGCTGGAACGGAGGGAATGTCGATCAGCTTCGGCGTCCGGCCGGAAGATTTGTTTGTCGCGGCGGAGAAGGACTATCTGTTCGAGGGGAAAGTCGACTATGTCGAACAATTGGGCGAGGTCCAGCTTGTCTATATCGATATTGGCCGTCCCGATCAGCCGCTGGTAACCAAGCTTCCGGGAAATGCCGAGGTCAAGCGAGGTAGTGTACTCAAACTTGCCGCGAATTCTGAGGATTTGCACATATTTGATGCTGATGGCAGGTCATTCACATATCAGACCATCGCCGCAAAGGCGGCTTGAGCGGCTTTCCACACAACCATAATTTACGCACTGGCAGATACACAAATTAAAAGAGCGATGGGGATTTGCCCACCGCTCTTTTGGAATGCAGGTCAACGGCTTAAGTGTTGCCGCCGTGAAGACGATAGTCACCGGTGATCGACTTGGCATCCGATGTTGCCGGAGCATTTATGGAAGCCGTGTAGGTGCCGTCAATGCTGGTGACGGGAAGCTGATTGACATCCTGTGTGCCGAAGTGGTCGCTGCCCATAGCAAAGGCTGAACCGGAAATGGCGAAGAGAGTGGCGGCGGTAAGAGCGATCATTTTCATTTTATAACTCCAAATGTTGGTTTTCCCGTCCGTCAAACGGCGCGTCTTGGGAGGATGGTGCGTCGTTCGGACCACTCCAATTTGGGCAACCCGGCGCTCACTTACCAATCACGAAATCGTATATGTTGAGCCGAATGACGTGAGGATAAAAATCGCAGAAAATCCCATCTTGGAAAGAAATATGAAATGAAAACAATGGGATGAATTGTCGAGACTCAGGGTGCGAAAAAAGTTTCATTTCAGTGTTCACTTCTTTCTGTGCAATGCGTGAACGTGAGCCGCCGAAAAAATCGACCCAGGCAAGGCTTATAAATCGGCCTAGGCAAGGTTTTACGAGGCCGCAGGTTTGGGTGATTGCCGGATCGTTTTTGGCAGTCTCGAAGCCCTGGCGCAAAAAATGTGGCGCTGCAAAATGTGGCGAGTCGGGCATCACGCATTTTTACCCGGCGGCTTCAAGGAATCTGCATCCACAAGCTAAATAGCTGACGTCCAATATTGCCAGATTGCGTTATGGATGGCGGAAAAGCGCAAGCACGCTGCTTGCGCGAATATGAGCTCAAATAAAAAGAGCGATGGGGTTCGCCCACCGCTCTTTTGGAATGTACGTCTACAGTTTAGTTGTTGCCGTCGTGAAGACGATAGTGATCGGTGAACGATGTGGCATCCGAATTCACCGTTGTTTTCACGGAAGCCGTGTGGGAATTGTCAACGCTGGTGACAGGAAGCTGGTTTACATCCTGCGAACCGTAGTGGTCGCTGCCTGCCGCAAAAGCAGAACCGGAAATGGCGAGAAGGGCAGCAGCCGTAAGAGCGATCTTTTTCATTTCAAAACTCCATATCTTAATTTCTACGTCCGTCTGGCGACGTGTCTTGGGAGGAATCACCGTCGTTCGGACAACGCTGATTTGGTCAAGGAAGGGGGCAATTACCAATCACGAAAATGTTCATCGCTGGACCAACCGGATCGTCCTTGAAATCGTTGATATGTCATTTACGGGCAAAAAAATACAATGAAATCAATGAGCATTCGCAGTCACGCCTTGATTGGCGGAAAGAGTTTCAGGTGATTGTTCACCGATCTCGATACAGACCGTCAACGTAAGCCGTCTAATGAAAGCAGGAAACGAATCTCGGCTGATGGTTTTCTTGCGAGGCCAAGGAGAAATTACCGGATTTTCTCCCCTTCGAACGCGAATGTGCGCCCACATTTGAAGAAAGTAACCCGCCGATTGTACAGCGCGATGGTGCTGGCCTCACTATCTCAATGCCAGTGAGGCTTGGTGCGCGTGCAATGGGGCGCTACAAGGCTGGCCGGATAGTTCGCTTGAATGACACATGCGCCCGCTTCAGATCGGCGGAGCCAGAAGGAGCCCTCATGCTACGCAAGACAAATTTCTTCATTGATGGAAAATGGGTCGCTCCGGTTGAGCCGAAGGATATGGAGGTCATTAACCCGGCCGATGAACAGCCATTCGCGGTCATCTCGCTGGGGTCGCCAGCTGACGTTGACAAGGCGGTTGCAGCCGCGCGCCACGCATTTGAAGGCTGGAGCCAGACCAGCCGCGAAGAACGGGTCGAGGCGCTGGAAAGAGTGCTGGCCGCGTACAGCCGGCGTATGCAGGATATGGCACAGGCGATTTCCTCGGAGATGGGCGCGCCGATAAAGCTTGCATTGAACTCGCAGGCTGCCAGTGGTGCGGGACATATCAAGTCATTCATTCGGACGCTGAAAGCGTTCACTTTCGAAACACCGCTCAGCGAACGCAATGCGAGTGAGCACATTGTCTACGAACCGATCGGGGTGTGTGGTCTCATCACGCCGTGGAACTGGCCGATGAACCAGGTGACGTTGAAGGTCATCCCGGCCATCGCGGCTGGCTGCACCGTGGTGTTGAAGCCTTCCGAAATTGCGCCGTTGTCGTCTATCGTCTTCGCCGAGATTATCGAGGAAGCCCAGCTTCCGGCTGGCGTCTTCAACATGGTCAATGGCGATGGTGCGGGCGTTGGCGAGGCAATGTCGCGCCATACCGGCATTGACATGATGTCGTTTACCGGTTCGACGCGTGCGGGCATATCCGTTGCCAAAGCGGCCTCGGATTCGATCAAGCGCGTGGCGCTGGAACTTGGCGGCAAATCGCCAAACATCGTCTTTGCCGATAGCGATCTTGAAAATGCGATTGCCAGTGGCGTGTCTCATTGCTTCAACAATACAGGGCAATCGTGCAACGCGCCGACACGCATGTTGGTTGAACGTCCCGTCTATGACCGAGCGGTCGGTTTGGCAGCGGAAGTTGCTGCAAAGGTGAAAGTTGGCGATCCGGCGCAGGATGGCGACCATATCGGTCCGCTTTCGTCCGAGGTTCAGTTCACCAAGGTGCAAGGCATGATCGAAAAGGGCATCAAGGAAGGCGCGCGCCTTGTCGCAGGTGGGCTTGGCCGGCCGGAAGGCTTCAATCGAGGCTATTATGTCCGCCCAACGATTTTTGCCGACGTCAATAACGACATGACTATTGCGCGCGAAGAAATCTTCGGCCCTGTTTTGGCGATGATCCCGTTCGATTCCGAAGAGGATGCCATTTCCATCGCCAATGACACGCCATACGGCCTCGCGGGATATGTGCAGTCAGGCGATCAGGCCAAGGCTCAGCGCGTGGCACGAAAATTGAAGGCAGGCATGGTCCAGATCAATGGTGCCAACCGTCCATTTGGCAGTCCCTTCGGTGGCTACAAGCAATCGGGTCTTGGCCGCGAGGGCGGTAAATGGGGCATGGAAGATTTTCTTGAAGTCAAAGCCGTCAGTGGTTGGGACGAAGCTGCCGGGTGAGGGCTGAAATGGCGGGTGGTGTTACCATTCGCCAAGTCAACTATCCTTTTCCGCCTGCCGCAGATAGCTGGTCGCGATTTCACGCATGCGCGTCTTGTCGAAGGATGGCCCGTGCCCGCCATGGCCGACATTGATGGGTAGATCGTGAAGTCTTTCCATTGTTTGGCGGTAGGCAGTGCGGTCCGAATCCGGCAAATCGTCGATTAATGTGTCGTCATAGATGGCATCGCCGCTGAAGAAAGTGCCGTCTAGTGCATCGTAGAGACCGATTGAATCAGGAGAATGCCCGGGCAAGTGCAGGACTGTGAACTGCCGGTTGCCAAGATCGATAATATCGCCATCTTCCAGCGTGCGCGTGAGTGGCGCGGGCTCTACTGTATAGCTTCCCGCATTCCAACCGGGGCAGGGCGACTTTGAAACCGGGTCTTCCATATCCCTGAACATATGGGCGTAAGTGGCGGCATCGCGCATCGTGCCGAACTCCGGTGCGCTGAGAGCAGGCCCAGCCCGCAGGGAAAATTCGTGCATCGACCCAACATGATCGAGATGGATATGGGTGGCAAGAACCAGCAACGGCTTGCCATCAATGGTCGGGATTTCGGGTGCGAGCGGGCAGATGCCCATTCCTGTATCGACGAGCAGATCCATATCGCGCCCGCTGACATGCCAGATATTGGCGCGCATATAGGCATTGACGAAGGGCTCGGTGAGCATCGTTGTCGCCGCATCGACGGTTCGTTTGGTAAACCAGTCGGACATCAGACGAATGGCTGCCCAATTTGATATTTGGCGGGCACGAGGCGCCGCAAATAGGCATATCCGGTGTCGGAAAGCCGGTTCTCGCCGGTAACCATGAAATTGTCGGGCATGTGGCGTGTTTTCCCGGCTACGCTGTCGAGCGGCACTTTCTTCACAACGGTTTTTTGGCCATCAAATTGCAATGCCACAGAGCCGCCCCCCTGTTCGGCAACCGCGACCGCAAAGGCTCCCGCATTAAATGCTTCCTGGCTATCGACCGCATTGATTGCGCCAACATAGCCGCGCGGCAGATAGCCCAACGCATCAACCCGCGCCCGCACACCGGGAAGGTTGTCGGCCAGAGCGCGTTCGAGCGCCGCCGGCAAGTCGCTGCCCGAAAGCTTGACGTTACCATGCGCATCGCGTTCCAGCTTTTCAGCCGGCACCAGGCTTTCGACGAGTGCCTTGCCATCCGCCGTGCTGACACCTTCGGATACGGCAACGATGCAACGCTTGTGGCGAGCCAGCGTTGCCTTGATATCTTCAACAAAATGCTTCACGGAAAATGCGCGCTCGGGCACATATATAAGATGTGGACCGCTGTTTTCATCGCTTCGCCACGCCGCGGCGGCGGCTGTGAGAAAGCCGGCATGACGCCCCATGACGATGCCGACATAAATGCCGGGTAAAGCGCGAAAATCGAGATCGACGGACAAAAAGGCACCAGCTACGAATTCGGCAGCCGATATGAACCCTGGTGTGTGATCGTTTTCCTCAAGGTCATTGTCGATGGTTTTAGGTGCGTGAACGAAAGCCATTTTGCCGTTCGCCGCATTCGAAAGGATTTGCTGCGTTCCTGCCGTATCGTTACCCCCGATATAGATGAGCGCATCGGCTCCGGCTTTTGTCAGCCCCTTCAGGATGGTTTCGCAATAGGCGGCGTCGGGTTTGTCGCGGGTTGAGCCCAGCGCGGCACTTGGTGTGTTGCCGATGAGGCGCAATTGATCTTCGCGCATATCGCCAAGGTCGACATAGGCGCCATCTCGAATACCGCGAACCCCGTGGCGTGACCCCAGAACACGCGCTCCAGGATGCCGTTGGCGGATTTCCAGGACTGCCCCGACAAGCGTCTGATTGATGACGGCTGTCGGGCCGCCGCCCTGCGCGATCACGAATGTTTCCGGCATTTTGGTTCTCCCGGCAGCAAGTTGGGGCGATTTTCGCCTGTCTGGCGTTTCAGCGCAACGGGAGATGTGAGGTTTTTGCCGCAGCTACGGCCTAGGGGGCAGGACTCTAAAGCACATAGCGTTTGAAGGGATTCATGCAGGGTGCTTTAAGCCCTTTTTTGTGCATGACGTTGTCCCAAAACCGCTGCACACTTTTGGGCGACATGCACTAGATCACGACCACCGGGTTTCTTTTGGAAACGCGGCTGTAGAGGTCGATGATGTCCTGGTTGATGAGACGCACGCAACCCGACGACATGGCTTTACCGATACTCCACCACTCAGGCGAACCGTGGATGCGGTAGCCCGTGTCCTGACCATCCTTGTAGATGTAAAGCGCACGAGCGCCGAGTGGGTTGTTCAGCCCTCCGGGCTGTCCGCCGCGCCATTTCACCAATTCAGGCTTTCGCGCGATCATTTCCGATGGCGGCGTCCATGTCGGCCATTCCTTGCCATATTGTATCTGGGCACGGCCCGACCAACTGAACCCGGTCTTGCCGATGCCGACGCCATATCGGATGGCATCGCCGCCGGGTTGAACAAGATATAAGAGGCGTTCTTTGAGGTGAACGACAATGGTGCCGGGTAATTCACCGGTTGGGTCAACCACGATCTGGCGTCGGTATTCCGCTTTGACCTTTTGATAGGGAATGGCTGGCAAGGCAAACCCGCTATCCGTCAGCGCGGCATACATGACATCGGGGCTGGTGATCTGCTTGTCGACGCTGATGGCAGGCCGAACCGGCTTCACCGAACCGGTCGTCATATTGTCGAGTTGAAGCGCCGGCATGTCGACCGACTGGGAGCAACCACTCATGCCCGTTAACGTCGCTGCACCTATGCCTGAAAGAACCATGCGCCGTGTGACCGACTTACCGGTCTGGTCGGGGTGTTCGTCGCCCCGTGACACATCTTGCGGAAAACTATGCATGCAACTCGACTCCACAATGCTCTCTGAAACAGCATCTTATAGTTGTAGCGCCCATTTTCGGCCATCATGGTTGACAAAGCGTGAATGCGAGAGGTTCCGGCACCAATGCAGCTCGCTACGCGGGTGCAAGGCTTGCTCTTTACAAATCTTCTCGCCTGCTGATCTATTCTCACCCGTGTCGTTGAGGTGCATCTGATGGCTTTCGAAATCTGGCTCGCATTTTCTGCTGCCTCGGCAATCCTCTTGCTGATACCCGGCCCTACAATACTTCTGGTCGTGTCTTATGCGCTTGGGCAAGGCTGGCGCACTGCGTTGCCAATGTCGGTTGGCGTCGCGTTTGGCGATTTCACCGCGATGACACTGTCCATGCTGGGTGTCGGCGCGTTGCTGGCCGCATCGGCAAAAGTGTTCGCCGTTCTCAAGATGGCTGGCGCGGCCTATCTCATCTACCTTGGTATCAAACTGTTTCGCGCTGGCGGCACGTTGAATGCCGAACCGCGTACGGACGCCGTCTCAGTGATGAAGATGATGGGGCATGCCTGGTTGGTCACGGCACTCAACCCCAAGAGCATCACCTTTTTTGTTGCCTTTCTGCCGCAATTTATCGACCGGAATGGTGATTTTCTGACCCAGATGGTGATTTTCGAGGCCACATTCCTGATGCTGGCCTTCGCCAATGCCTTCGGCTACGCGTTGGTTGCGGCGCGGGTACGCAATGTCGTGCGCAATCCAAAGGCACTGCGTATGTTCAACCGAACCGGCGGCACATTGCTGGTAGGTGCTGGCATTGCCACGGTGGCGATGCGCTCCGCAAATTAACATTTGTCTGGCAACCAGGTAATTTTTACAGTATCCGAAATAAATACCGCTGATCGAAAATAAGCGATTGGCTGGTCTGCCGGTTGGGCGCGTGGGGGCAACTGGGCCCGCTGCCGGAGAGATAAAGCCATAGGGATGCGGGAGGATTGATCATGTATCTTGGCCTTGATCTGGGCACCTCGGGCGTAAAGGCATTGTTGATCGATGCGGACCAGAACATTGTTGGCTCTGGTCATGGATCACTGGACGTGTCGCGACCGCATGCGGGTTGGTCCGAACAGGACCCCGCAGATTGGATAAGCGCTTGCGAGGCGGCTATCGGCGAGTTGAAGGCGGCTCATGGAAAAGAATTTGCCGCGGTCAAGGGGATAGGTCTTTCGGGCCAGATGCACGGGGCGACACTCCTTGGCAGCGACGACCATGTGCTGCGGCCTTGCATCCTGTGGAACGATACACGCAGCCACCACGAGGCGGCAGCACTGGACGGCGACCCGCGTTTTTGCAAGATAACCGGCAACATCGTTTTTCCGGGCTTCACCGCCCCAAAACTGGTCTGGGTAAAGAACAACGAGCCTGAGCTTTTTGCCAAGGTTGCCAAGGTTCTTTTGCCGAAGGATTATTTACGGCTCTGGCTCAGTGGCGAGCATATTTCCGAAATGTCGGATTCAGCCGGAACAGCGTGGCTGAATGTAGAAAAGCGGTGCTGGTCCGGTGAACTTCTGGCGGCGACCGATCTTTCAGAAGACCAAATGCCAACACTGGTTGAAGGAACTGAAAAAGCCGGAGCATTGCGTGGCGAGCTTGCCTCGAAATGGGGGATGGCGGCAGGCATTCCAATTGCTGGCGGCGCTGGCGACAATGCCGCGTCAGCGTGTGGTATGGGTACGGTGGGCGGGGGCCACGCTTTTGTCTCGCTTGGTACGTCAGGTGTCTTGTTTGCAGCCAACAGCACCTATCTGCCCAACCCTGAAAGCGCGGTGCATACGTTCTGCCACGCCTTGCCCGATACCTGGCATCAGATGGGCGTCATCCTGTCCGCGACGGATTCGCTGAACTGGCTTTGTCAGATCACTGGCAAAGACGCGCAGGATTTGACAACGGAGCTTGGCGACACATTGAATGCGCCAAGTGGCGTTTCTTTCCTTCCCTATCTGTCGGGGGAGCGCACCCCCTATAATGATTCCGCCATTCGCGGAGCGTTCACCGGTATCGCGCATGAGACGAGCCGCGCTGTGCTCACGCAGGCGGTGCTTGAGGGTGTCGCGTTTGCTTTTCGCGACAATCTTGAGGCTTTGGCCAGGGCCGGCACGACGCTGGATCGCGTTACTGCCATTGGCGGAGGTTCACGTTCACGCTACTGGTTAAAGGCTATTGCAACGGCGCTCGGTGTTCCCGTCGCTGTGCCGGGCGACGGTGATTTTGGTGCGGCTTTCGGTGCCGCACGCCTTGGCATGATAGCTGCAAGCAGTTGTGATCCGTTTGCCATTTGCAGGCCGCCCGAGACGAGCGAAACCATCGATCCCGACGCGGCGTTGACCGATGCCTACGCTGATGCCCATCAGCGGTATCGTGCACTCTATCCGGCACTCAGGAACGTCGGGGTTTAGAGCGGGATGAGGAAAAGTGGATACCGGTTTTCCGCCCGCATCCCGCTCAAACTTATTGGAATCGATCACGTTCATGATTTTGGATTGATTCGATCCTGAATCATCGTGATCTAGTGGTTCGCCATGCCTGCGCTTTCGGGCAGATGCAGTGCCCGAAAAAACCTCCGGCATGCCCATCAAATGCCATTATCTCGCCTTCATAACGCCGTCACGAGCTTCGTATATTACGGTTCAAACAACGAACCGAAAGGAGGCGACACGATATGCAACACGAACGTGAAATCGACGCTCTTCTATCCAGAGAAGTGACAGGCTCGATCATCGACCATCTATTTGCCATTCCGCCCGGTGCGGATTTGCAGGCGTTGAACGAATGGGATCGTGCGGTTGCCAGCCGCTTTGAAACACATCTCGCAGAACAGATGCGTGCGCGTATTCATACGAACGGCGAAAGCGTCGAGCGCACCTGAACTCAAACTTTCCGCAAATGTGCAGGCGCTTTCCCAAAAGCGCTGGAAAACGCCCGCGAAAATGTAGCGGCGGACGAAAAGCCGGTCCGCCCGGCGATATCTGTCATGGGGATGCGCGTGTCCACCACCAGCCGTCGCGCAACACTGAGCCGAAGCCGCAGATAATAGGCACCGGGCGTCTCGCCTATTGCCTTTCCAAAGATGTTCTCGAGCGTTCTCGCGGTAACACCTGCACGTTTGGCAATTGCCGCAATGGTCAGGGGTTGATCGACATGCGACTCCATCAACCGGATCGAATTGGCCAATCTGGAATCGAAACCGTCGAGGCGACCAAGTGAGACGAGCGGCTGGGCATCCGTTGCCGAGCGTGCCTGATCGTAGATGAAGACGCTGGCCACATCCAGCGCCACTGCCATGCCAAGCCGCGTGCGAATGAGATGCAGCATGAGATCGAAGGTTGGTGATGCGCCGCCGGATGTGAAAACCGGACCGTCGATAACATAGCGATCCGGGCGCACATCGGCACCAGGAAAGGCGGAAGCAAAGTCCTCGAGATCTTCCCAGTGTGTTGTTGCTGCCCGGCCTTCCAGCAATCCGGCGCGTGCGACCAGCCATGTTCCGGCCTCGACACCGCCGCAGGCGCGCGCCGTTCGCGCCACCAGCCGCAAGCCGGATAGAAAAGCGGCCGTTGCATAGTGTTGCGTGCCGAAGCCAGCAATGATGACCAGCATGTCGGTCTGCGATTTCGGATCGAAGCGACCACTGACGGCGATCGGCAAACCGCATGTGGTAACAGGCGCTTCGCCGGTCATCGACACCAGCTTGAAATCGAACAATGTCTTGCCGGTGATGCGGTTGGCGGCGCGCAATGGATCGAGTGCCGATGCAACGCACATGATCGACGACCCGGAAAATACCAGAAATGTGACACGCAGCGGTGCGCGCTCGGCTTGAAAGATTGTTGGGTTTTCGCTTTTTGCCATGCAAATTTCGTAAATTGTAACGCAGCGTTTCGCAAGTGGCGCGATGATCGTTTCCGCCAACAGGAGGAAATTTTATGCCACTTGCCATGAATCGCGAGGTCTTCATCACATGCGCCATCACAGGCTCTGGCGGATCACAGGATCGCAGCCCGCATGTGCCACGCTCGCCAGAGCAGATCGCCGATTCCGCCATCGCGGCGGCCAAGGCGGGAGCCGCAATTGTTCATTGTCATGTGCGTGATCCTGAAACGGGCAAGCCGCGCCGCGATGTGCATCTCTACCGCGAGGTGACCGAGCGCATTCGAGATGCCGAAATTGACGTGGTGCTGAACCTGACTGCTGGCATGGGCGGCGACATGGTATTCGGCTCGCCCGAAAATCCGCTGCCATTGAACGACAAGGCAACCGACATGGCCGGCGCTGCCGAACGCATCGAACATGTGCGCCAATGCCTGCCAGAGATTTGCACGCTGGATTGCGGCACCATGAATTTTGCGGAAGCCGACTATGTCATGACCAATACGCCCGGCATGTTGCGCGCCATGGGCACCATGATGACGGCACTTGGCGTCAAACCGGAAATCGAAGCATTCGACACCGGCCATTTGTGGCTCGCCAAGCAGCTCGTTCAAGAGGAAGTCCTGAAGCCTGACGCGCTTGTACAATTGTGCATGGGCGTTCCATGGGGCGCACCCAACGATCTCAACACATTCATGGCGATGGTCAACAATGTACCGTCGACCTGGAATTGGTCGGCTTTTTCCATCGGGCGTGACCAGATGGCTTATGTGGCGGCTTCGGTGCTGGCTGGCGGAAATGTCCGCGTCGGTCTGGAAGACAATCTCTGGCTCGAAAAGGGCGTGCTGGCGACGAATGCACAACTGGTCGAAAAAGCGGTCGGCATTGTTGAGAATTTGGGCGCACGGGTCATCGGGCCGGAGGAAGTGCGCAAGAAACTTAATCTCGTGAAACGCGCGCCGCTGGCAGCCTGAGCCGCTTGAGCGGGATGAGGAAAAGTGGATACCGGTTTTCCGCCCGCATCCCACTCTAACTTATTGGAATCGATCACTATGACAACGGTAAAGTTTACGGCCATGAAAGATGGCGACAAGCAGGATTATGAATTCCTGACGGCCCATGAGATCGACTATGCCGCCAAAACCGGCGAGCGTCTGCTCGATGCGATGGTACAACTCGATGAAGGCCTGTCGGGTTACAAGATCACGCGCCTTGGCCATTCCTTGCAGGCTGCAACCCGCGCATGGCGCGATGGCGCCGACACCGACTGGATTGCCTGTGCGATCCTGCATGACATCGGTGATATCTATGCACCTTACAATCACGACGAATATGCCGCTGCGATCCTGAAGCCCTTCGTGCGTGAGCAATGCACCTGGGTGGTAGAAAAGCACGGCGATTTTCAGCGTCTTTATTACGCGCATCACCTTGGTGGCAATCCGCATGCGCGCGACCGCTTCGCCGGTCATCCCTATTTTGATGATTGCGACCAGTTTTGCGAGCGTTGGGATCAGTCGAGCTTCGATCCCGACTATGACATGTTTCCGATCGAATTCTTCCGCCCTTACGTCCTCGAAGTGTTCGCCCGCACGGCTTACGACCCGGCAGTCATTCGCGCCGGTGAGCGTGTTTCGCTTGTCGATCCTGAAACAGCCAAAGCAAGAGCCGGAGTTGCCAAATGAGCACCATTCAAAATGCTGCCGTCATCGGTGGCGGGGTTATCGGCGCCGGTTGGGTGGCGCGCCTTTTGCTGAACGGCATCGACGTGGCCATATTCGATCCCGATCCGGATGCGTCACGCAAAGTGGCGGAGATCATGAAGGGCGCGCGGCGCGCCTACAAGCAAATGTTGCCGGATGGTTTGCCAAAAGAAGGCAAGCTCATTTTTGCCAAGACGATAGCCGAGGCAGTCGCCAATGCCGATTTCATTCAGGAAAGTGTACCCGAGCGGCTGGATTTGAAGCACAAGGTGCTGGCCGAAATTGATCTTCACGCACCCGCCAACGCCATCATCGGTTCATCGACCTCCGGCATCAAGCCGAGCGACATGCAGGTGGCGATGAAGAAACATCCCGAGCGGTTGGTGGTTGGTCATCCATACAATCCGGTCTACCTCCTGCCGCTGGTCGAAGTCGTCGGCGGCGACCAGACATTTCCCGAGGCAATCGAGGTCGCTAGGGAAATTTACGCCTCGATCGGTATGAAGCCGGTCGTCATTCGCAAGGAGATCGAGGCATTTGTCGGCGACCGTCTGCTGGAAGCGGCGTGGCGTGAAGCCCTGTGGCTGATCAAGGACGGTATCTGCACGGTTGAGGAACTCGACGACATCATGCGTTACGGCTTTGGCTTGCGCTGGGCGCAGATGGGCATGTTCCAGGTCTACCGTGTCGCCGGTGGCGAGGCAGGCATGCGCCATTTCATGGCGCAGTTCGGTCCGTGCCTGAAATGGCCGTGGACCAAGCTGATGGACGTGCCCGAATTCAACGATGAACTTGTCGATCTCATCGCCACGCAGTCTGACGAACAGGCACATGGCCTTTCGATCCGCCAGCTTGAAAAAATACGTGACGACAATCTCGTTGCGATCATGGAAGCCTTGTCGAAACAGAACAAGGGCAAGGGTTGGGGCGCCGGCACGCTGCACAAGGACTACACGAAAAAACTTGCGGGCCTTGCAGCGGAGAGGACGCAGCCGCGCGCTTCGAAAGCTGCGCAAAAGGCCAAAGCCGAGAAACCAAAGAAAAAATCCGCGCCCCGGAAGAAGGGTTGAATCATGGATTTCGGCCTGTCGGAAGAACAAAATCTCATCGTCGATACAACCCGCGCCTTCGTCGAGAACGAGCTATATCCGCATGAGCAAGAGGTGGAGCGCAATGGGCATTTACCTGTTGAACTCATCAAGGAATTGCAGGCCAAGGCAATCGCCGCCGGTCTCTATGCTGCCAATATGCCGGCCGACGTCGGTGGGGCAGGTCTCGATACGCTAACCTGGCTTCTCTACGAGAAGGAGCTTGGCCGGGCTAACTACGCGCTCCACTGGACCTGCGTGGCGCGCCCGTCCAACATCCTGCTTGCTGGCACGCCCGAGCAGCGCGAAAAATATCTATTCCCCTGCATAAGGGGCGAAAAATGGGACTGCCTCGCCATGACAGAACCGGGCGCTGGCTCGGATCTGCGCGGCATGAAGGCAAGTGCGGTTCTGGATGGCGACGACTGGATTTTGAACGGCACCAAGCATTTTATCAGCCACGCCGATCTTGCCGATTTCGCCATCTGCTTCATGGCCACGGGTGAGGAGGAAACACCACGCGGCAAGCGCAAGAAGATCACTGCCTTCTTTGTCGACAAGGGCACCAAGGGGTTCACCGTGCGCGACGGCTATCGCAATGTTTCGCATCGCGGCTATACCAATGCCATTCTCGAATTCGATGATTGCCGCCTGCCCAAGGAACAGGTGCTTGGCGAAGTCCACAAGGGCTTTGAAGTTGCCAATAGCTGGCTTGGCGCGACACGGCTTCAGGTCGGCGCAACCTGTCTTGGCCGCGCTGAACGGGCGCTCGCTCACTCCATAGAATATGCCGCACAGCGCCAGCAGTTCGGCCAGCAGATCGGTAAATTCCAGGGTGTGTCTTTCAAGCTGGCGGATATGGCGACGGAGTTGAAGGCCGCCGAGCTGTTGGTATTCGAGGCTGCTTGGAAATATGATCAGGGCACCGTCACCGATCAGGACATGGCTATGGCCAAACTAAAGGCGACGGAAGTTCTGGCCTTCATCGCCGACGAAGCGATCCAGATTCACGGCGGTATGGGGCTGATGGACGATCTGCCGCTGGAGCGCATCTGGCGCGATGCGCGCGTCGAACGCATATGGGAAGGGACTTCCGAAATCCAGCGCCACATCATTTCCAGGGCATTGCTGAGGGCGGTCGGAGGATGACGGGAATGATGCCGGTCCTTACCTCCCCGCAATGGGAGAGGGGCAAGAACATGTGATGCACCGTCTTGAGCGTCTTCTGCGCCCGAAGTCCATCGCCGTATTCGGCGGCACCCAAGCTGCGGCCGTTGTCGAGCAATGCCTCAAAATGGGTTTCGACGGGTTTATCTGGCCCGTCCATCCAACCAAGACCGATGTTCATGGCGTCCCGGCATATCGCTCGGTTGCCGATCTTCCGGGAGCACCGGACGCAACGTTCATTGGCGTCAACAGGCATTTAACCGTCGAGGTGGTTCGCGAACTGGCCGAACGCGGTGCAGGTGGTGCCATCTGCTTTGCCGCTGGCTTTCGCGAGACGGGCAATGACGATGTTGATGGTGAACGGTTGCAGTGCGAACTGGTCGCTGCCGCAGGAGCGATGCCGATCATTGGCCCCAATTGCTATGGCCTCATCAATTATGCCGATGGTGCTTTGCTCTGGCCCGACCAGCACGGCGGCAAGCGGCTGGAGGCGGATGAAGGTGGCGTTGCCATAATCACCCAATCCTCCAACATTGCCTGCAATCTGACTATGCAAAAGCGTGGGCTGCCAGTGGCGTTTTTGATGACGGCAGGCAATCAGGCACAAACGGGCCTGTCGGAAATGGCGCTGGGGCTGATCGAAGACAGCCGCGTTACTGCGCTTGGCCTGCATATTGAAGGTTTCGACAATATCGCTGGCTTTGAACGATTGGCTACCCGTGCGCGCGAATTGAACAAGCCCATTGTCGCCATGAAAGTCGGCCGCTCGGAGCAGGCACGGGCCGGTACCGTTTCGCACACCGCTTCACTCGCGGGCTCGGCCGCCGCGTCAGATGCATTTTTGCGGCGGCTCGGCATAGCGCGTGTCGATTCTATTCCTACATTTCTGGAAACGCTGAAATTGCTTCACGCCACTGGTCCCTTGCCGGGAACGCGGCTGTCCTCGATGAGTTGTTCGGGCGGCGAGGCATCTGTCATGGCAGATGCCGCCGAGGGGCGAATAGCAGGGTTTCCTGCCCTCACGGCTCCACATCACGCAAAGGTCAAGGCAACACTTGGTCCCTTGGTGGCTGTGGCCAATCCGCTCGACTACCACACCTTCATCTGGAACGATGAAGCCGCGATGAAGGAAACCTTTTCCGCCTTTGTGGCGGGTGGCTTTGACTTCAATATGCTGGTGCTGGATTTTCCGCGCAACGATAGGTGTTCGGATGCCGATTGGTGGACGGCGGTAAGTGCATTTGAGGCGGCCTTGAAGGCCAACAACGCGAAAGGTGCTATCGTTGCGTCGATGCTGGAGAACTTGCCCGAGGAACATGCAACGCAACTGCTTCAACGTGGCATTGTTCCACTACACGGAATTGTCGAGGCGTTCGACGCTGCTGAAGCCGCAGCCTTCATCGGGGCGGCGTGGAAGAAGACCGTTACTGCCCCGCTTCGCGACCAATCATCTTTAGCGCGAACGTCGAAATCGCCCATCTTCTCCCTAGTGGCAGAGATGTCCGGCGGGACAGGGAGGAAAGCGGCTCACGCCATGCGCTGGACGAAGCTCAGGCCAAGACACTGCTTGCCAACGCAGGATTGCCGGTTCCGTCAGGTATTCGCGTCGAAACGGCAGTAGAAGCCGCTGAGGCTGCCGAGCGGCTTGGCTATCCCGTGGCGCTCAAGGCACTCGGGGTCGCCCACAAATCCGAACTAGGCGCGGTTCGGCTAAATCTGAAACTTGCCGATGCCGTCAAAGCCGCCGCTCATGATCTTGTCGATCTGGGAACCAGTCTCTATGTCGAACGCATGGTGCAAGGCGGCGTCGCCGAACTTATTGTCGGCTTTACGCGCGATCCGGTTTTTGGTCCGATGATGACGTTGGGCAGCGGCGGAGTTCTGGTCGAATTGTTGAAGGACAGCGCCACATTGCTATTGCCCGCAGGCAGCGGCGACATAGATATGGTGCTGCGTTCGCTGAAACTGTTCCCGTTGCTGGACGGTTATCGCGGACGCCCGAAAGCGGATTTCGCAGCCGCAGTCGCCGCTGTCGCGGCTATCGCCGAATTCGTTGCGGCCAACGCGGAAAGCATCGAGGAACTCGATATCAATCCGCTCATTGTTTGTGAAGATGGCGCGGGCGCATGGATCGCCGACGCACTGCTGGTTTCGAGGGAGGCATCATGACCGAAATTATTTCAGCACGCCGCGAAGGCACCATTCTGGAGGTCACTCTGGATAGACCGAAAGCCAATGCGATTGACCTCAATACATCGCGCCAGATGGGAGAAACCTTCAAGGCGTTTCGCGACGATCCGGACCTGCGCGTCGCCATCGTCAAGACCGCTGGCGACAAGTTCTTCTGCGCTGGTTGGGATTTGAAGGCCGCAGCCGGTGGCGATGCCGTCGATGGGGATTATGGCGTTGGCGGCTTTGCGGGATTGCAGGAGCTGCGCGACATGAACAAGCCGGTGATCGCTTGCGTCAATGGAATGGCGGTTGGCGGCGGTTTTGAACTGGCTTTGTCCTGCGACCTTATCTACGCCTCGGATCATTCTTCATTTGCCTTGCCTGAAATCCGCGCCGGCACTCTTGCCGATGCCGCTACCATCAAGTTGCCCAAGCGCATCCCATATCATGTTGCGATGGATATGCTGTTTACCGGTCGCTGGATGGATGTTCAGGAAGCTCATCGTTGGGGGCTGGTAAACGAGGTGTTGCCGAAGGAAAAGCTGGAGGAACGTGTATGGGAGATTGCACGTCTTCTGGCTGGCGGTCCGCCATTGGTGTTTGCTGCAATCAAGGAAACGGCGCGGGCAGCAGAAGCGCTCACATTTCAGGATGCAATGAACAAGGTTACACGTCGGCAATTGCCAACCGTCGACAGGCTCTACGGCTCACAAGATAATCTTGAGGGCTTTCGCGCCTTTGCCGAGAAACGCGACCCGGTCTGGAAGGGTGAATAGACGAAATTGTCGACATTGCACGAAGGCACGCGCCGCATGGCCGACTATGCCAAGCTGATCGACGCAGAAACATGGGCGTTCATCGAACGAACCAATGTCTATTATCCGCCAGAAACCATCGACTACACAGTCGATCGGCAAAGAGAAATTTATGACCGCATGTGCCGCGAGTTTTTTGCGGGATATCCAGAAGGTGTGACGGCAAAAACCACGGCGATTTCGACCCCGACCCATGAAATCCCTGTCCGAATCTATCAGACGCAGACAGCCGACGATTCAGCTATCGTGATCTATTTCCATGGTGGTGGTTTCGTCGTGGGTGGGCTGGAAAGCCATGATGATGTCTGTGCCGAGCTTTGTCACCGAACGGGGTTCGAGGTTATTTCCGTCGACTATCGGCTGGCGCCAGAACATCGTCATCCAGCCGATTTCGATGACGCGATGAGCGCTTTCGAATGGGCCGCAACCACTTATGCCCGCAACATCTTGCTATGCGGTGACAGTGCCGGCGGCAATCTCGCCGCCATGGTTAGCCACGCCACGCGCGCACATGCGCGAAGCCCGCTCGGCCAGGTTCTGATCTATCCGGCTTTGGGCGGCGATCAGTCACGAGGCTCTTACCTCAAGCATGCCGAAGCCCCTATGCTGACCGCCCGCGACGTCGCGTTCTACACGCATATCCGGTGTGGAGGGGAAGACCGCACGGGCGATGTAACTATGGCCCCACTTGCCGATACGAATTTCGAAAATCTCCCTGCAACTGTCGTTTTCACTGCTGAGTGCGATCCGCTTTCATCTGATGGTGAGGCTTATCGCGATCGGATAGTGGCGGCGGGTGGCCGCGCCCTGTGGGTCGAGGAGCCCGGTTTGGTGCATGGCTATCTAAGAGCGCGGCACAGTGTTGGCCGCGCACGCGCGAGTTTCACCCGAACCATCGAAGCGGTGCGTGCATTGGGACGCGGCGAATGGGCGTGGTAATGCGGGTTCAGGTCAAAAACGGCTTGGCTTTCATTGTTGCCGGAATCTTGACGCCAAGGCGTTTCAGAATTGTCGGCGCAAGCTGTAGCTGATCGAGCAAGACGTCTTCTTTTGGCCCACGGGCCTTGCCGAAATAATAGAGCGCAAAATCCTGCTGCAAATCTTCATGGCCGCCATGATGACCTCGGTCGGTTTGCCCATGGTCGGCCGTGACAATGACTTCATATCCAGCTTCGCGCCAACGCGGCAGAAAGGCGGCAAGCATCGCATCCATGGCAAAGACGGCGTGGTCCATTTCGTGACAGTCATGGCCGAAGCGATGGCCCATGGAGTCCAGCGTGCAGCTATGCAGGATGCCGTAGTCGATGCCGAAGCGCACCGCCAGCATTGTCAATGTGGCGAACAGATCGACATCGCTTGGCGTCATCTGGTTTTTGGCGTTATAGCCGGTCATCGTATGGAAACGACCGTGAGTAATCGGGCCGTCAACCTCATCATATTCCATGTCGCGCACGAGATCGAACGGGTATCGGTTGAAAAACTCCGACCAATAGGAATGTGTCACCGCACCTGTTGTGCCTCCTGCATTCGAAATTTCGGAAAACAGGTCAGGTTGCGTCACTCGAAAGCGCACTTCATTGGAATGGATGCCGTGAATTTGTGGCGGCACGCCGGTATGAATAGACGCATAGCAGCACGCCGATGTTGATGGCAGGACCGCCCGCATCTTCCACACGCGCGCGTCACCAGATTGAACCCAGCCTTCAAGATTGCCCATCAGACGACGCCAATTCCTGTAGGGAACGCCGTCCAGAATAATGAGAAGGAGCTTGGCTTTAAGCGCCATGGCAAATTACGCTTTCGTCGGTATGTATGCGAGACCTGTTCAACCGGTGCTGGACAGATCAGTTTCCTGCGCTTTCCATCCGCCTGCCCTTGATGGCTGTCTCCAGCCAGCCAATTTCCATCTCGGGTACGGACGAGAGCAGAAGGTCGGTGTAATCGTCAAAGGGCGGAGTGAGAACTTCGCTTTTGGGTCCGTAGCGAACCACCTCGCCGCGAAACATGACCGCGATCGAATCGGCGATGGATTTCACCGTGGCAAGGTCATGTGTAATGAACAGATAGGCAACGTCCTCTTCCTTCTGGAGGCCAAGCAAAAGCTTCAAGATACCGTTTGCAACGAGAGGGTCGAGCGCGGAAGTCACCTCGTCGCAGATGATCAATTTTGGCTTGGCCGCAAGCGCGCGCGCAATACACACGCGCTGCTTCTGACCACCGGACAATTCGGCCGGATAGCGGTCGAGGAAACCAGTTCCCATCTCAATCTTGTCGAGAAGTTCGCCAACCCGCCGATCGCGTTCCACGCCTCGCATGGCGAAATAAAATTCCAGCGGCCGTCCGATAATCGTTCCCACGGTTTGGCGCGGGTTCATCGCCACATCGGCCATCTGATAAATCATCTGCAATTGACGCAAGTCTTCCTTCGGCCTGTCGGCAAGCCGGTTGGCCAGTGCGCGCCCTTCAAACGTGACAGAGCCCTGCTCCGGCGGCAACAGGCCGGTAATCGCACGTGCCAGCGTCGATTTTCCAGAACCGGACTCACCGACAACAGCGAGAGTCTGGCCCGGATGGATATCGACAGACACGTCTTTGAGAACCTTGATGGAACTGTTCCCATAAGAAGCCGTCACGTTTTCTACCGACAATATCGGTGTCTGCGTCGGTTCATGCTCCTCGTGCGTGATGGAGTGAACCGAAACGAGCGCATTGGTATATTCCTTGCGCGGCTCCTTGATGATTTGTTGGGTGCCGCCCCATTCCACAAGTTTGCCGTGACGCAACACCATGATCTCGTCTGAAACCTGAGCAACGACAGCCAGATCGTGGGTAATGTAGAGTGCCGCAACGCCAGTATCGCGGATCGCTTTCTTGATGGCCGCGAGTACGTCGATCTGCGTGGTTACATCGAGCGCCGTTGTCGGTTCGTCGAAAATAATGAGATCGGGTTTCGAACAAAGCGCCATTGCCGTCATGACACGCTGTAACTGTCCACCCGAAACCTGATGCGGGAATCGTTCGCCGATATTCTCAGGGTCGGGCAGGCTGAGTTCTCGAAACAATTCAACCGCGCGCTTCTCGGCCTCCACCCGATTTGAAACGCCGTGCTTGAGCGTCGCCTCCGTCACCTGGCGCATCAGCCGGTGTGCCGGGTTGAAAGAAGCCGCAGCAGATTGCGCAACGTAGCACACCTCGTTGCCACGTAATTTTCGAAAGCCGCTCTCGTCTTTGAGGATATCGCGTCCGTTGAGGATAACCTCACCGCCGGTAATGCGCACGCCGCCACGGCCATAGCCCATGGCGGACAGACCGATCGTCGATTTGCCCGCACCGGACTCTCCGATCAACCCCAGAACCTTGCCAGGTTCCAAGGTGAGTGAAACATCGTCCACGATCACCACATTTTCGGGATCGCCACTCGGCGGATAGACGGTTGCCTCAATACGCAAATTGCGTATCTCCAGGAGCATCTTTCTTTCAGGCCCGCTGGTGCTGGTGACCGCTTGCTCGTTCTTATCCATTGCCACGGCCTCCTTGAGGTCGGTAGTACGGTTGAGAACCCAGTCCGCGACGAGGTTGACCGAAATCGCCAGGACTGAGATTGCTGCGGCAGGTATAAGAGCAGCAGGAATACCGAAGACGATGCCTTCCTTGTTTTCCTTCACCATGCTTCCCCAGTCCGCATCAGGCGGTTGAACGCCGAGACCGAGGAAGGAAAGTGACGACAGGAACAGCACCGCAAAGATGAACCGCAAACCGAGTTCTGCAACCAGCGGTGACAAGGCGTTGGGTAATATCTCACGGAAGATGATCCAGATGCGACCTTCTCCACGTAGCTTGGCTGCTTCCACATAGTCCATCACGTTGATATCGACCGCCACGGCCCGCGCCAGACGGTAGACACGTGTTGAATCGAGGATGCCCATGACGAGGATCAGCGTAAGGATGGACCCCGGCAAGACCGAAAGCACCACCAACGCAAAAATCAGCGTGGGAATGGACATGAGAAGATCAACGAAGCGCGACAGGAGTTGATCGAACCAGCCACCGACCACTGCGGCGGTAAAGCCGAGAACGGAGCCGAGTGTGAAGGAAAGCACGGTCGCAAGCGCGGCAATCGTGATTGTCGTTCGCGCGCCGAAGATCATGCGTGACAGGAGGTCGCGTCCAAGATTGTCCGTGCCCAGCCAATGCGTTGCAGAAGCCGGCTCCCAAACATCGCCAATGATCTCGGCATTGCCGAATGGAGCAACCCAGGGCGCGAAAATCACGAAAAAGACGAATGCTGCAGTGACAGTCAGGCCGATCCAGGCGCTGATTGGAATGCGGGGGAACCTGAATGATTTCTTTTCCACGGTTGCGGTCATTTTGGGTGCCTCAGACGTGGATTGGACATGATGGCGGCAATATCGGCCACGATGTTGAGGCAGATGTAGACGGCAGCAAAGACAAGCCCGCAAGCCTGCACGACCGGTACGTCACGTTTGGAAACATGATCGACCAGATATTGCCCCATACCCGGATAGACAAAGATCACCTCAACGACGACCACGCCGACGACCAGATAGGCCAGGTTGAGCATGACGACGTTGACGATCGGCGCAAAGGCGTTTGGAAAGGCATGCCGGCGAATAATATCGAATGCGGACAATCCTTTCAGTTCTGCCGTTTCGATATATGCCGACTGCATGACATTGAGGATCGCCGCACGTGTCATGCGCATCATATGCGCCAGCACCACCAGCGTCAGTGTCGTTGCCGGCAACGCGATTGCTCTGAGCCGGTCAAGAAACGACATGTCTTCATAAACCGTCGAAACGCTTGGGAACCATTGCAGTTTGACCGCGACGAAGTAGATCAGCAGATAACCGATGAAAAACTCGGGCAGGGAAATGGACGCAAGCGTCAGGCCGGAAATCAGCTTGTCGACAAACCCATTCTTGTGACGCACCGCGATGAGCCCGAGAATAATGGCAAGCGGCACCGAAACCGCAGCGGCCCAAAAGGCAAGAAACAGCGTATTTTTCAGCCGACCGCCAAGCGAGGCGGCAATATCCTGTCCATTGGACAACGCGGTTCCCATGTCGCCATGCAGCATTCCCCACAGCCAACTGAAATAGCGAACATATGCCGGGTCGTTCAGACCAAGCTGCTCTCGCAAATTGGCAAGCGATTGCGGCGTAGCGGACTGGCCAAGAATTGACTGGGCCACATCACCGGGAAGAATTTGCGTCCCGACAAAAATGACTGCCGAGATCGCCACGAGGAGAACCATGCCCAGCGCAATACGCTGGGCAATTAGCTTGATGATCGACGATCCCATTTGCGTGACCTGGGATCAGGCTGCTTGCCAGCACAGTGCCAATGCGTAGCCGTTGCACATCTCCTGAGCCGGGTTTTTGACCCAACCCTCGACGCCCTTGGCGGTAGCATCGATAAACTGGTTGAAGAACGGTACGATCAAGCCACCCTCGTCGCGCATGATCATGCCCATGTCACGGTACATCTTCTTGCGCTTGTCCTGATCGAGTTCGGCACGCGCGGCCAGCACCATCTTGTCGAATTCCGGCCGTTTGAAGCGCGTATCGTTCCAGTCCGCGCTTGAGATATAGGCCGTTGAATACATCTGGTCCTGCGTTGGACGCCCGCCCCAGTAAGAAAGCGAGAAGGGCTTCTTGTTCCAGACTTCCGACCAATAACCGTCGCCGGGCTCGCGCTTGATATCGATCGTGATGCCGGCCTTCGCACAGCTTTGCTGATAAAGCTGTGCGGCATCGACAGCACCCGGGAAGGCGACATCTGATGTGCGCAGCAGGATCGAACCGCTATGACCTGACTTCTTGTAGAGTTCCGCTGCCTTTTCAGGATCGAATGTGCGCTGTTCGATGTCATTGGAAAACAGCGGATAAGCTTCATTGATCGGCATATCGTTGCCGACGCTGCCGTAGCCGCGCAAAATCTTCTGGAGCATATCTTCGCGGTCCATTGCGAGTTTCAGCGCCATTCTGAGATCGTTATTGTCGAATGGTGCGGTGTCGCAGAACATGTTGAAGGGGTAAAAACCACGCCCCGACACGTTCTGGATGGTCACGCCCGGTACGCGCTTGACCAGATCGACCACCTTGGGTTCGACGCGGTTGATCATCTGGACCTGATTGCCCTGCAAGGCGGCGATGCGTGCCGTCGCATCGTTGATGACGATGATTTCGATCTGGTCGGCATGGCCGAGCTTGTCGCCTTGCCAGTAATTCGCGAATTTTTCGCCGCCATAGCGCACACCCGGTTCATCGACCGTCACCTTGTAAGGGCCGGCGCTGATGCCTGCGTCAGGCTTGTCTTTGCCACCATTTGGCTGGATGACAAGATGATAGTCAGCCATCAGATAGGGCAGGTCGGCATTGGCATCCTTGAGCGTGATGACAACGTCGCCGCCATCCACCTTGATCGTGTCGATACCTTTCATGATGCCAAGCGCACCAGATTTTGAATCCTCGTCACCATGGCGTTCAAGCGTTGCCATCACGTCTTCGGGTGTAAGTGTCTTGCCGTCGTGGAACTCGATGTCTTTCCTGATCTTCAATGTCCAGGTCTTGGCATCGTCGGATGACCCGATCTCTTCGGCGATACGGTTTTCGAGTCCACCGTCGGGGGTCAGTTCAACAAGCGTTTCTCCCCAGCTTTTGCCGAACGTAAACGACACCTGGCTAAGGAATGTCGCAGGGTCGAGCGAATTGGTGGATCTCGCCGCCTTGCATGCCGGCCTTGAGCGACCCGCCCTTTACCGGGCCTTCGGCGCGCGCAGCTTTGGAGAGCATTGTGGTTGCAACGCCGGCGCTGACACCGAGCGCAGCAGCACGGCCGAGGAAATCACGACGGCTAAGTTTGCCGGTGGCAACATACTGGCTCAGGAATTCTAGTTCTTTGGACATCTTTGAGATCCTCACTCTGTTGGTTCGACCTTAAGGTCTGTTCTGAATTTTCATTGTAGTTGAATAATGGGCGAAGGTGAAAGCCGGACGCAAGACCGTATGCGACATCGTCTGGCGTAAATGGTGTGGTCAATGTGGATCAATCGCCCATCAATCACAGGTTGTGACGCGGCGTTTGATTATCGAAGTTACGTTTGAAAATAAAAGCTTCATCTTCGTAGGCCTCAATACGGGCATGTATGATGAAGTGGCTTGAAGTTGATTGCATTTCCGCGAAGGTTTCTGTGCGTGCTGACCAGTCATTTCGTGCAAGCATTTGCGTCCAATGAATTTCGACCTGGGCTGATGACGGATCGTCAGGCCGAATGGTCCAGATTTCTCGTACAATGCTACCACTGATGAGGTCGTGGTCAAGGTCTCGCACTTCGCCGAAGTCATCTGTGATCGTCAAAACCACCTCGCCGGAGGTTTCATCACGGCGGATGTGGCGCTTTGAACTGGCAGGCCGCACAGTCTCTGTTGCCCACGGGCTGGCGGCTTCGGGAGAAGCAAAAGTGACTTGTTCGTCTGTGGCGAGAGGCCGCACTGGCAATTCGAGCGCAGCTTCGGACAAAGTGAGGCAAACAGGTTCCGCTGATGGCCAGATCATTGGCCAATAGCTGTTGGAAACAGCGACACGCAAACGATGCCCGACAGGGATTTGATAGGCGCATTGGTCGAGTATCACGCGCGCCGAAACCGTTTCACCGGGCACCAGCGCCTGCGGGTCTTCATGCGTATTCACGTGGGTCAAATTGAGCACGCCATATGTGATCAATTCGGATGCGCCGTCGGGGTGAACATCGCAAAGCCTGACGGCGATATTGGCCTGCGGCTTGTCTGAACTGAGACGAACGTGGAGTTCGGGAGCGCCGACAATGTCGAGAGCTTCAGTAAGCGCGGGCTGATCGAAGCAGACCGACAGCGCATCGTCGGGGCGCTGGTCGCCCGGAAGCTCGGGACCAAATGTGAATGGGAAATATTCGCCTCCGGCGAGGCCGCAGTCCTGTGGCGATGCGACGATGACGGGTGGGCTCTTCGCCTTCATCAAACTAAGCCGTTGCCGGGTGATTGTCGGCGATGGCCAGATCGGTTCGGCAATCCAGCGACCGGGGCGCTCCGGGTGCCAGCGGGCTGGCCGCACGCTGTTCATCACATAGGCGCGGTATGCTGGATCGGCCTCAACGCTGGTATCAATGTTTTTCAGCCAATGGTCCCACCAACGTAAGGCTTCCTGTAAAAATCCGATGCGTGGTTCGGGCGCTGCATAGTGGGGATATTTATGAATCCAGGGGCCTATGATGCCCTTCACCGGCGCTTGGATGTTCGCCGCAAGGTGGCTCACGGTGTTGCGATAGCCATCGTGCCAACCACCGATCGACAGGACGGCAGCCTTGATGGCCGAATAATCCTCACAAACCGATCCGCGTTTCCAATAGGCGTCGCGATGTTGGTGCGAAAGCCAGAGCGGCGCGAGGAACGGTTGGTTTTCGAGGCGCTCAAGCCACATATCGCGCCAGCGGTCTCCCACAATTGCAGGGTCGGGCGGGCGCGATGAATAAGAAAGCATTGTTGCTGCCCAGCCGAAATTTTCGCCGAGCAGGCAGCCGCCCTTGTAGTGAATATCGTCAGCATAGCGGTCGACGCTTGAACAGATGGTGATGATCGCTTTCAGCGCCGGTGGCTGCAGGGCCGCAACTTGTAACGCATTAAAACCACCCCAGGAAATGCCCATCATGCCGACATTGCCGTTGCACCAGGGTTGGCTTGCGGCCCAGGCAATGACGTTGCAGGCGTCCTGCCACTCCTGATCGGTGTATTCGTCGTCCATCAAACCTTCGGAATCGCCATTGCCGCGCATATCGACGCGCATGCATGCATAGCCGTGTCCGGCGAAATACGGATGGGTCAAGGTATCGCGGTAATTGGTTCCATCGCGCTTGCGATATGGCAGGTGCTCGAGGATTAGCGGAACTGGATCATCGTCGGCATTGGCTGGCATCCATACCCGTGCCGATAACCGGCAGCCGTCGGGCATAACGATCCCCATATCGGGAAATTCGACGATTTTGCGAGGAAAGTCGGTAACGGTCTTCATACCTGATGCTCCATGCTGACAGTCAGGCACGAAGCATCATGTTATTTCAAGTCGCCAGCGGCTCGAATCCACCACATAGCCCGGCAATGGTCCTCAATTGAGTGGAATATCGTTTTCCGTTTTGTTTGACTGGTAGACGCCGGACAATTCGTCGTAGCAGTTGGCGACCACTCCAATCCGGCTTTCAAGACGCTTGCGTTCACCATCGGGCAACGCTTGCACCAGTTTACGAATGGAGAAGCTCTTCCAATAGGCATTCTCGGCGTTATAGCCGCCCGGATCGAGGGTGAATACCTCTTTCAAGATCTTCAAATCGTGGGGGATGGCGAAGCTGTCACGCGAATCTTCATGGCTGAAGAGGTAGTAGAAATTATCGAAACCCGCCCATGTAATTGCCGACAGACACAAAGAACATGGCTCATGCGTTGCAACGAAAATTGCATCCTTGGTGTCGACACGTTCCGCTTTGGGCATTTCATAAAAGCATTTGAGGCAATGAATCTCGCCGTGCCAGAGCGGGTTCTCGATTTCATTGTTGGTTTCCGCCAGCACCAATGAGCGATCTCGTTTACGCAGGATCGCCGCGCCGAACAATTTGCTCCCTTGGGCAACGCCTTGTGCGGTTTTTGGTATTATGTCCTGTTCGATGACGTCGAGCAGGCGATCTATAAGCGAGACGTCGCTCATGTTTGAAACCCTTGTGGAAGATGGATTTCATAAGGATGCGAAAAATAAAATTCCTCGACATTGGATCCGTCGCCACCGCGATCGACAATGATGAAATCCTGTTTCTCGCCAATCGGCGTTAGCACACCGTGCCACAGGTTGCGGGTATAATTGATGCCTTGTCCGGGGGCGGTGACGAAGACATGCGGCGTGCCGGGACCATCTGGACCATCATCGCAGACGACCACAACAAATGGCCGTGGTGACAGCGGGATGAATGCCTGGCTTCCCAAAGGATGACGCTCGACCATGGTGAGTTTCAGCGGGAATTCGTAAGGTGTGCCGCACGCAATCGAAATCAGCACGTGGGCGTTCGAACCTGTTGCTTCGGCGGTTGCAAGGGCGTGATAGCGTTCGCACTTTCCGCCATTGATGGAAAAATGATTGTCCCAATCGGTGTCGATGACATCGCCGAATGGCGCAAAATTTTCTCGGGTCAGAGCTTTGGCAGTGATTGGTGTCATGGAATGGGCCTCGAATTGAATGTTCCGCCAAGTTTAGCGTGGCGGTTCACGTCTTTGTATAGCAGGTAGCGGAAATTGCTCGGTCCGCCCGCGTAGCAGGCCTGCGGGCAAAAGGCGCGCAGCCACATATAATCACCGGCTTCGACTTCAACCCAATCCTGATTGAGGCGATAGACGGCCTTGCCCTCCAACACATAAAGCCCATGTTCCATGACATGAGTTTCGGCAAAGGGAATGACCGCGCCGGGTTGCAGCGTAACGACCGTCACATGCATATCGTGGCGCATATCGCTCGGATCGACAAACCGCGTCGTTGCCCACTTACCCTCAGTTCCGGGCATCGGCGTAGGTACGATATCCTGTTCATTGGCAAATAATGCCGGTGGCATATCGAGCCCTTCAACCGCCTCATAGGCCTTTCGGATCCAATGGAAGCGGGCCGGCTTGTCACCTCGATTGCGCACGCTCCAACCGCTGGCTGGTGGCAAAAAGGCGAATCCGCCGGGCGTCAGGACATGCTCTTTTTCGCCGTGCCATATGGTTACGCTACCTTCAACCACGAACAGAGCCGCTTCTGCGCTGTCGTCCTGATCGGGTCGGTCACTGCCACCGCCCGGAGCGATTTCGACGATATATTGCGAAAACGTCTCGGAAAAACCACTCAGTGGCCGTGACAACACCCATACCCGCGTTCCTTCCCAGAATGGCAGGCAGCTTGTGACAATGTCCTGCATCACACCCTTCGGGATGACGGCATAGGCGTCGGTAAACACCGCGCGGTCGGTGAGAAGTTCGGTTTGAGAAGGATGTCCGCCACTTGGCGAATAATAGGTCCGGTCGGCCATGGTGTTCATATCCATCGGTTGAAACCCTATTGGGGTAGAATATCTTTCAGGCGCAACAAGGCGATACGCTCGACCTGACGGCATGCGGCCTTGAATTCGGTGTCTTGGTCGTTTCCAGTTCGAGCTTCGAACGCCGCAAGAATTTCGGCTTTGGTTCGTCCCTTCGCAGCTATGATGAAGGGGAAACCAAATTTCGTGACATAGGTGGTGTTGAGCGTTGAAAATTGCTCTTTTTCCGCGTCGCTCAATGCATCGAGGCCAGCAGAAGCCTGTTCCTTGGTTGATTCTGGCGTCAACTGCTTCGCCGCTGCGATCTTGCCTGCTAGATCAGGATGCGCATTGAGGACCCCAAGCCGCTCAGCCTGGCTTGCCGACCTGAAAATGCGGCAAAGCGCATTATGGACGCCGCCCGCTGTATCGTGTGCGGGGCCGAGTTCCAGATCGTAGGCGCGCTCCGCAATCCATGGCGAATGCTCGAATATGCCGCCGAAACTGTCGACGAATTCTGTCTTATCCATTCTTGATGGGTGAAGCGATGGCACCTTATAGGGATGGTGTTCGCGCCAATGATGGGCAATATCGATGCGCCGCGCCAGCCACACGTTTTCGTGGCTCTTCACGTAGTCGATAAAACGCTTCAGCGCTGCAACTCGCCCAGGACGGCCTATCAGCCTGCAATGCAGGCCAACCGACATCATCTTGGCATGCCCTGTTTCGCCTTCGGCATAAAGTGTGTCGAAAGCATCTTTCAGATAGCTGAAAAACTGGTCGCCGGAATTGAAACCTTGTGGCGTGGCAAAGCGCATGTCGTTGGCATCGAGCGTATAGGGAATGACGAGTTGCGGTGAAATGGCATTGCCGTGGCCGTCATGGTCGAGCCAATAGGGCAGATCGTCGTCATATGTGTCGGATATATAGGCAAGATCGCCGACTTCAGATGTAAGCTTGACCGTGTTGACCGAAGTGCGCCCGGTATACCAACCGGCAGGTCGTTCGCCTGTCACTTCGGTGTGCAGCCTGATCGTTTCTTGTATGTCGCGGCGCTCATCGTCGGCTGAATAGTCGCGATAGTCGATCCATTTCAGCCCATGTGACGCGATTTCCCACCCGGCATCCTGCATTGCGGCCACTTGATCCGGCGAACGGGCAAGAGCGGTGGCGACACCGTAGACGGTGACGGGAACCTCAGCTTGCGTAAACAGCCGGTGCAGGCGCCAGAAGCCCGCGCGTGCACCATATTCATAGATCGATTCCATGTTCCAGTGGCGCTGGCCAACCCAGGGTGCCGCACCGACGATTTCGGAAAGGAATGCCTCGGAGGCCTTGTCGCCATGAAGAACGCAATTCTCGCCGCCCTCTTCGTAATTGACAACGAACTGTACCGCGACCTTTGCACTACCGGGCCATTTCGCGTCAGGCGGGTTCGCGCCATAGCCGCGCATGTCGCGTTGGTAACGCATGGTTCAGTGCTCCTCATTACGCAATTCGTGACCCAAGACTAGCAAAACAGGATGCGGGCATTCCCCTCAAAAAATTTGAAAGTGTTTTTGGGCCGCTTTGGTCGACCGGGTCTTATGCTACGGCTTTAATTGGCGCACAATCCGTTGTCATGTGTTGATGTGTACTGGAATGGGAGGCGATGAATTGGGTGGAACGTCGAAAGCTGAAGGCGGGCGTCTGACAACGCACGTCCTTGATACGGCAACTGGCAGGCCGGCAGTCGGTCTTTCAATCGAACTGTTCCGCATTGCCGGTGATACACGCACACACATCAAGACCGTTATTACCAATACCGATGGCCGCTGCGATACACCGCTTCTGGCAGGTGACGATTTTCATACCGGAGAATATGAGCTGGTGTTTGCCGCAGGCGATTATTTGCGCCAGCTTGGAACCAGATTGCCGGATCCGGCCTTTCTTGATCGCGTCCCAATTCGCTTCGGCATGGCCGAGAATGTGCATTATCATGTGCCGCTCCTGCTTTCGCCCTACGGCTATTCGACATACAGGGGGAGCTAAACCATGACTGGCGTTAATCTACGTGGTGAAATCCGCTTTATTCTGAATGACCGCGACGTCGTGCTCTCAACACTAGCACCCGACGATACGCTTCTCGATTACCTGCGGCTGGCAAAAAGCCTGCGCGGAACCAAGGAAGGCTGCGCGGAAGGCGATTGCGGTGCCTGCACGGTTCTGGTTGGCAAGCGCGTCGGGTCTGAACTAGTCTATGAAAGCGTCAATGCCTGCATCCGTTTCATGGGTTCGCTTGACGGTTGCCATGTGGTGACTGTCGAACATCTGCACGGGGAAGGCGGCAATCTCCACCCTGTCCAGCAGGCGCTGGTGGATTTTCACGGATCGCAATGCGGTTTCTGCACGCCAGGTTTCGTTATGTCGTTATACGGCCTGTGGATGCGGAACCCAGACCCTTCAAACGCCGACATAGAAAAGGCGCTACAGGGCAATTTGTGTCGTTGTACCGGTTATGAGGCCATTGTCCGCGCGGCTCATGCCATTTCCAGCTATGGCACGGTCGCCAACGATCCATTGGCAAGCGAGCGTTCGGCGGTGTTGGCACGGCTGGCTAAGATGGACGACGGCGCACGGGTGGAAATTGGTCAGGGAAAGGGCCGTCTGATCATACCTGCCGATGTCGATGATTTTGCAGCCATTCTTGAAGCCGAGCCGAAGGCGACGATTGTCGCCGGCTCCACCGATGTCGGCCTATGGGTGACCAAGTTCATGCGCGATATCGCGCCCGCCGTATTCATAGCCGATCTGGAGGGGTTGCGATCGATCTCGCAAAGCGATGGCGTCATTTCCATCGGCGCCGGTGTTACCTACACCGAAGCCTTCGACCTGCTCGCCGCGCACATTCCTCAATTGGCCCCGCTCATCGATCGCATCGGTGGTGAACAGGTCAGGAATATGGGAACGATCGGCGGCAACATCGCCAATGGATCGCCAATTGGCGATTCGCCGCCACCATTGATCGCGCTTGGATCACGGTTGACTCTGCGTAAAGGTAAGCAAAGACGCACAATACTGTTGGAAGATTTCTTCATCGCTTATGGCAAGCAGGATCGCCAGCCCGGCGAGTTTGTTGAAGCCGTGCATGTGCCGGTTCCAGCCAGGGGCGAATATTTCGCAGCCCATAAGATCACCAAGCGTCGCGATGAAGACATTACCGCAGCACTTGGCGCTTTCCATTTGGCGCTGGCAAGCGACGGCACGGTCGCCTCTATCCGTATCGCCTATGGCGGCATGGCGGCGACACCGAAGCGGGCAAAGGCGGTGGAAACAGCACTTCTCGGCAAGGCATGGAACGAGGCGGCTGTCGAGGCAGCGCTCGATGCCTATGCGCAGGATTTCACCCCGCTTTCCGACATGCGCGCATCCGCAGAATACCGCATGATGGCGGCGCGCAACCTGTTGCGCCGCTTCTTCGCTGAAACGCAAGGAACTGGTGCGCCGCTTCAGGTTTCGCGGCATCAGGCGGCGTGAGGACATGACCATGACAAAACACACGCCAGGCATCAAAGCCGAAAAGATCACGGGCGGGGTTGCGACTTCCCAACGCCACGATTCAGCCCACAAACACGTCACGGGAACGGCTGTCTACATCGACGACATGCCGGAACCTGCCGGCACATTGCACGGTTGCCTTGGCCTATCGAGCGCCGTTCACGCCAACATCGTTTCGATGGATTTGTCCGCGGTGCGTAGCGCATCCGGCGTCGTTGATGTTCTGACTGGTTCAGATGTGCCCGGCGAGAATGATATTTCGCCAACCGGCCTGCATGACGAACCGGTATTGGCGGAAAACAAGGTGGAGTTTTTCGGTCAGCCCATTTTCGCGGTAATCGCCGAGACGCGCGAACAGGCACGGCGCGCCTGTAAGCTTGCGAAAATCGAGTATGAAGAACTGCCCTTCGTCACCGACATCGGCAATCTCGACCCTCTAAAGGATAAATTGGTCACAAAACCGCTGCATCTGAAACGCGGCGATGCAAAAAAGGCGATCGAGAATGCGCCGCGCCGCATCACCAACCGTATGCGCGTTGGCGGACAAGACCATTTTTACCTTGAAGGTCACATTGCGCTTGCCGTACCCGGCGAGGATCACGACGTCACCGTTTATTCCTCGACCCAGCATCCCAGCGAAGTCCAGCATATGGTTTCGCATGCGCTTGGCGTGCCGTCGAACGCCGTGACCGTCGAGATAAGGCGCATGGGTGGCGGCTTCGGCGGAAAGGAAACGCAGTCGAACCAGTTTGCCGCCATCGCGGCTATCGCCGCAAAGCGATCGAACCGCGCAGTCAAAATCAGGCCAGATCGCGACGACGACATGAGCGCGACAGGCAAGCGTCATGATTTCGTTGTCGACTATGACGTCGGTTTCGACGACGAGGGCAACATTCTTGGCGTCGATTTCATATTCGGCGCGCGCTGCGGATTTTCGGCTGACCTGTCCGGTGCCGTTACCGACCGGGCGCTGTTTCACTGCGACAATGCCTATTACTGGCCGGCGGTGAACGCCGTTTCAGCACCGCTATACACCAACACCGTGTCGAACACGGCTTTCAGAGGTTTCGGCGGGCCACAAGGCATGGTCGGTGCCGAGCGCATCATCGACGAAGTTGCGTTTGCGGTGGGCAAGGACCCGCTGGAAATTCGCAAACTGAATTTCTATGCGCCGCATGGTGATACCAAAAGTGGCCGCAATGTAACGCCTTACCATCAAACTGTTGAAGACAATGTCATCCAGCGTGTCATCGCCGAGCTTGAGGAGAGTTCCGACTATGCCGGGCGTCGCCGCAAGATCGATGCTTTCAATGCAAAGAACCGCTTCATCAAGCGCGGACTGGCGTTGACGCCGGTGAAGTTCGGCATTTCCTTCACCGCAACTCACTTCAATCAGGCCGGGGCGCTGGTCCATGTCTATACCGACGGTTCGGTGCACTTGAACCATGGCGGCACCGAAATGGGGCAGGGCCTTTACGTGAAGGTCGCCCAGGTGGTGGCGGAGGAATTCCAGATTGACCTCGATCAGGTCAAGATCACGGCGACCACCACCGGCAAGGTGCCAAACACATCGGCAACTGCGGCATCTTCTGGTTCTGACCTCAACGGAATGGCTGCGCAGGATGGCGCCCGCCAGATCAAGGACAGGTTGATAGATTTTGCTGCGCAAGCGCATCAGGTGCCAAAGGATCAGGTCGTCTTCCTGCCCAATCGCGTGCGTATTGGTAATGAAGAGATTACCTTTCCCGAACTGGTTCGCCAGGCTTATGTCGCCCGTATCCAATTGTCGGCGGCTGGCTTTTACAAGACGCCGAAAATCCATTGGGATCGCGAAAAAGGACAGGGCAGGCCATTCTATTATTTCGCCTATGGTGCTGCCTGCTCGGAAGTGTCGGTCGATACGCTGACCGGCGAATATGTCATCGAGCGCACCGATATCCTGCATGAAACCGGCCGTTCACTGAACAAGGTCATTGATCTTGGCCAGGTGGAAGGAGGGTTCATTCAAGGCACCGGTTGGTTGACCACCGAGGAACTGGTCTGGGATGACAAGGGACGGCTGCGCACCCATGCGCCCTCGACTTACAAGATACCGTTGGCGTCGGACCGGCCAAAGATATTCAACGTCGAACTGGCCGACTGGTCCGAGAACTTCGAGCCGGCGGTACATCGCTCAAAGGCTGTGGGTGAGCCGCCATTCCCACTTGGCATGTCGGTTCTGCATGCATTGTCCGACGCTGTTGCAAGCGTTGCCGATCACAAGATATGCCCGCGCCTTGATGCCCCCGCCACGCCCGAATGCGTGCTGATGACCATCGAGAAGGTGAAGGCGGAGTTTCGCGGTGCTGCCTGATTGATGTCGTGGCGAGAAGTTCCAACGCCGATTTGCTATATTCCCGAAGTGGGAAAATGAACATGACATCAAATTTGCAAAGCCTGAAAACTTTTCTTGCAACAGCCAACGGCTTTGCACTGGTTGAAGTGGCAGGCACGAAAGGGTCAACGCCGCGCGAAACCGGCGCGACGATGCTTGTATCGGCGACTACGAGTTACGGCACCATTGGCGGTGGCCAGCTTGAATTCATGGCAATCGACAAGGCGAGAGATATCCTGTCGCTGCCGGACCTGACCCCACATAGAAATTCCCAATTGAAAGCCGGGGCTGATCAGGAAGATGTTCACGAGACTCTGGATGTTCCACTCGGCCCTGAAATAGGTCAGTGCTGTGGAGGGCGTGTCGAAGTGCTCATCCGGCTGGGAAGCGCGGCGCTTGAATCGGAGTTGATGAAAAAAGCCGAGAGTGAAGATGCCGTCCGCCCGCATATCTACATTTTCGGTGGCGGTCACGTCGGTCACGCAATGGCGCAAACATGCGCGCTCATGCCAGTGCGCCCGATAGTTGTGGACACGCGCGCAGACGCGCTGACGGGCCTGCCATCGGGAATTGAAACCAGATTGACGCCTATGCCGGAGGAAGTGGTGCGCGCCGCGCCAGCGGGAGCGGCATTTGCTGTTTTGACCCACGACCATGCCCTCGATTTCCTGATCGTGGCTGAAGCATTGAGGCGCGACGATGCGGCCTATGTCGGCATGATCGGCTCCAAAACCAAGAAGGCCACGTTCAAGAACTGGTTTTTGAAAACCGCTAATGGCACCGACGCAGAGTTCTCGCGCCTGGTGTCACCAATCGGCGGTCAGACGGTGAAGGACAAGCGGCCAAATGTAATTGCAGCCCTTGCCGCCGCTGAAATCATGACCGCGCTGGCCAATTGCGCATCAAATGCGCCTGCATCGGAAGCGCGCACCGGCGCACAGTGATTATTCCTGTTCCTGCGTATGGGCTTCCAGAAACCACAGCAATTTATCGAGTGAACGCGAATAGGCGGTAAAGATATCGGCGCTGTCGGCATCCCCCGCCTCGTCCGTCTCGTCAATTGCAGCACGTGCTGATTTGGCAGCGGATGCATAGCGCTCGATCAGGGCTGCCAGATGATCCTTCGTTTTATGAATGTCGGTTGGATAGGCTGCCAATGTGCTGGCTTTCGTTACAGCCTGTGACGTGCCATGCGCCGTGCCGCCCAATTGCACGGCCCGTTCGGCAATGACGTCGACATGTCCGTCGATTTCCGTGCAGAACATGTCCAGCATTTCGTGGATAGCGATAAATTGCGGTCCCTTGACGTTCCAGTGGGCTTGTTTGGTAAGGAGCGCCAGGTCAATGGCATCGGCCAACCGTGTGTTGAGAACGGCTATTGCAGTGGTTTTGGTGTTGGACTTCAGATCGTTCTTGGTGGCGAAATTGGCCATGTCAGTCTCCTGAATTTTTTCGACATCCGGATCGGAATGAAAAAGGCGAAAAGACGTGATGATACGCGTGCGCCGCAATGTATCCGGTGCCAATCTGTAACGGGATTGGCGCGGTTTTGTTCCGTCATGCTTTGGCTAAAATCTCGCGAATGAGCCGCTGGCAGCGTTCGGCCATGAAATCGAGCAGCAAGCGCACTTTTGGGTCCTGCAATTTCTTGTGCGGATAGACGGCGGCAAATTGAACGGGTGTGGGAGGTGTTTGCGCAAGGATCACCTGAAGGCGGCCATCCTTCAGATAGGGTTCAACCTCAAAGCGCGGCTTGTTGATGATGCCGCGCCCGGAAAGTGCCCAGCCGGTCAAGACGTCCCCATCGTCGCTGTCGAAAGGTCCATGCATTTCAAATTTCTGAGGTCCGCCTGGCATCTGCAACACCCAGAAAAATTCTCGTGAACCGGGATAACGCAGCATCAGGCAGTCGTGTTTCCTGGCGAGCAATTCATGTGCGTCAACCGGCATACCGCGTGCTTCCAGATATTGAGGGGCGGCGACCAGAACGCGCTCGCAATCCATTATGCCGCGCATGCGCAACGATGAATCTTCAATGATCCCAAGCCGGAACGCGACGTCGATGCCTTCCTTCATGATGTCGACATTATGATCCGAAAGCCGGAGCCTCACCTCGATGTCGGGGTATTTGTCGTGGAAATCGGGAATGCCTGAGGCAATCAAACGGCGACCGAGGCCCAGTGGAGCGGTGACACGAATAGTGCCGCGTGGCTGGCCAGAAAGTGCTGAAACAGCAGCTTCAGCTTCCGTTACCGCATCCAGAACCTGTTTGGCCCCGCTATAAAAGACAGTGCCATGCTCGGTCGGCATCAACTGGCGCGTCGTACGGTTGAACAGCCTGACGCCCAGGTGTTTTTCAAGTTCCTTGATACGGTTGGAAGCGACAGCCGGTGAAATGCGCATATCGCGGCCAGCAGCCGATAGATTGCCCAGTTCTACAACCCGGACAAAAACGGATATATTGTCGAGATAGGCCATATATTTTCGTGGCTCTTATGAAACGGCGAAAGACAAAACTACTATTTTCCATTTTTTTGAAAGTCATCGTGTTTCCTGCCTCTTTTCGTTTATGTGCGAGGCCGTAAAGTCGCCAGTCTGGCAGGAAGGGACGGAGCATGCTTGATTTTGCGATATTCTGGGATTGGCTGTCTTTCGGTGTGCGCTGGCTGCATGTCATCACGGCCATCGCCTGGATTGGCTCGTCCTTCTATTTCATCGCGCTAGATATGGGGCTGCGTCAGCGCGCGGGTCTGCCTGTCGGTGCCTTTGGCGAAGAGTGGCAAGTCCACGGCGGTGGCTTCTATCACATCCAGAAATATCTGGTTGCACCAGCCGAAATGCCCGGCCACCTGACATGGTTCAAATGGGAAGCCTATATGACCTGGTTGTCGGGCTTCGCACTGCTGTGCATCGTCTACTACGCCGGTGCCGACCTGTTCTTGATAGATCCGAATGTGCTGGATGTTTCTGTTCCGGTGGGCATTGCTATCTCGCTTTCGACGATAGGCGTCGGCTGGGTTGCTTATGATCTTTTATGCAAGTTGTTTCTTGGCAAGAGCGATACGGGGCTCATGCTGTTGCTCTATTGCGTGCTTGTCTTTATCGCCTGGGGTCTGACGCATCTCTTTACCGGCAGGGCGGCCTTTCTGCATCTTGGCGCGATAACGGCCACGGTCATGTCCGCCAATGTTTTCATGGTCATCATCCCCAATCAAAAGATCGTCGTTGCCGACCTGATTGCCGGGCGCAAACCCGATCCGAAATACGGAAAAATCGCCAAACAGCGTTCGCTGCACAACAATTACCTGACACTGCCCGTTCTGTTTCTGATGCTGTCGAACCACTATCCGCTGGCGTTCGGAACTGAGTTCAGTTGGGTCATCGCATCGCTGGTGTTCATGATTGGCGTTCTCATTCGCCATTTCTTCAATACGCACCATGCCAGAAAGGGAAATCCGACCTGGACATGGTTGCTGGCTGGCATCCTGTTCATCGTTATCATCTGGCTGTCGACTGTTCCAAAAATCCTGACAGGCGAGCCAAAGGTGTCGGCAGCCGAACAAGCCTATGTTGCATCCCCACATTTCTCGACGGTCAGAGACACGGTTCTTGGCCGCTGTGCCATGTGCCACGCGCAGGAACCGTCCTATGAGGGGATTTACCATGCGCCAAAAGGTGTGATGCTGGACAGTGATGCCGGCATCGCAGAACACGCCCGCGAAATCTATCTGCAGGCAGGGCGAAGCCACGCCATGCCGCCAGCCAATGTCACTCAGATCACGGACAAGGAGCGCCAGCTTCTCGTCGCGTGGTTTGAAGAAACAAAGAAATAACGGGCAGCTTGCCAATGACCACCACTCTTTTGCGCGGCCGCACCCTGTCGTTCCTTCGGTGGCCGCAAAGCGTTGATGACGCCTCCGCCTACCGCTACGAAGAAGATGGTGGCTTGCTCATTCAAGGTGGCAAGATCGTTGCTGCCGGGACTTACGCCGAAGTCAGCGAACAGGCAGGCGAAGATGCGCACAGAATCGACCACCGTCCGCATCTTCTGCTACCGGGTTTTATCGACGCCCATGCGCATTTTCCGCAGATGCAGATTATTGCCAGCTATGGCGCCGAACTGCTCGATTGGCTGAACACCTACACATTTCCCGAAGAGACGAAGTTCCACAACGCGCAGCATGGTCGGCGCATCGCACGTCTTTTCCTCGATGAAATCTTGCGTCATGGAACAACGACCGTGGCGGCCTATTGCTCCGTCCACAAGGAGTCGGCGGAGGCCTTTTTGCCGAATCGCATGCGCGCAATATGCTCAACATTGCCGGCAAGGTGATGATGGACCGCAATGCGCCGGACGCTCTTCTGGATACGCCGCAATCCGGCTATGACGACACCAAGGCGCTGATTGGCGAGTGGCACGGCAAGGGGCGGCAATTTTATGCGATAACCCCGCGTTTTGCCATCACCTCGACCCCTGAGCAGATGGAAATGGCTGGCGCGCTGGCCAGCGAATATCCCGACCTCCACATCCAGACGCATCTATCGGAAAACCACGCAGAGATCGTCTTCACGCAAGAACTTTATCCGTGGTCGAAAGACTACACCGATATTTACGAGCACTACGGCCTGCTTGGTGCAAAATCCCTGTTTGGCCACTGCATCCATTTGTCTGAACGCGAAGCGGACGGGCTCTCATCAGCAGGGTCCGTTGCGGTATTTTGCCCAACCTCGAACCTGTTCCTTGGCTCGGGGCTGTTTGCCTACCAACGCTTGCGCATGCGCCAGAACCCTGTCCGTATTGCTGCTGCAACCGATGTCGGCGGTGGCACCAACTATTCGATGCTGCGCACCATGGACGAGAGCTACAAGGTCATCGCCTTGCAAGGTGAGAAGCTGAATCCGTTCCAGTCGTTCTGGCAGATGACACGCGGCAATGCCGAGGCACTTTCATTAACGGAAAATATCGGAACGCTGGAACAAGACACCGACGCGGACATCGTGGTTCTGGATGCCGGGGCCACACCGGCCATGCGCCTGAGAATGGAGACGGTAAAAACATTGGCCGAGGAATTATTCCTGCTGCAAACGCTGGGCGATGATCGCGCGGTGCGCGAAGTCTATGTCGCAGGTCAGCAAGCCAAGCGCGATATGCCAGCCTAATGTCCCGAATCCGAAATCCTCTCTGATTGCGCACTCCTGTTCCCAACTCCTGCTTGACCCGACGGCAGTGATCGGCCAAAGCGTCTGGCGACGTTTTTGGAGGAATGCCGATGACTGTGGCCGCCGACATTGAGACCATCAAACGCCAGGAGGCGACACTTGTCTTCAAGGCATTCGATGAAGGCGTGGCTTTCGAAATCGGTACAGCCATTCGAGCGCGCGCGCTTGAGGAAGATTGGCCGATCATCGTCGACATACGGACTTTCGACCGACCGCTGTTTTATGCGGCATTGCCAGGTTCCAACGGTTCCAATCCCGAATGGGCGCGTCGCAAGGTAAATGTCGTGAAGCTTTTCCTGGCCAGTACATATCGCATGGTGCTGGAGCGTGGCAGTGCTGACCGCACCTTCAAAATCGGCGAGGCGCTCGATATCGCTGACTATGTACTCGCGGGAGGCGGCTTTCCCGTCAGCGTCGACGGTGCAGGCGTTGTTGGTGCGATTACCGTCTCGGGCTTGCCCGAACGCAACGATCATGGCGTCGTTGTCGATGCCTTATGCGATTATCTTGGCCAAGCTCGCGAGAAAATGGCACTGCCTGCTTCGACAGACAAAGAAGAAGAGTGACCCTTTGCATGGAATCCAAACGCTTTTTGACCTCTATCTTTGATGCCGCGGTTGCCGCCGCTGATCCCGAGCGGACCATTCGCAACCATTTGCCCGAGCGCCCGAAAGGCAGAACGATTGTCATCGGTGCAGGCAAGGGATCGGCGCAGATGGCAGCGGCCTTCGAAAAGGTGTGGGATGGTCCGTTGGAAGGGTTGATCGTCACACGCTACGGTTACGGTGCAAAAACCGAGCGCCTTGAAGTGATCGAGGCTGCTCATCCCGTTCCTGATGCGGCGGGATTGGAGGCAGCGCGCCGCTTGCTCGAAATGGTCAGCGGATTGACTGATGACGATCTCGTCGTCGCGCTAATCTCGGGTGGTGGATCGGCGCTGTTGCCGTCACCGGCACCCGGTCTGACGCTGGCCGACGAGATTGCCGTCAACGAAGCGTTGCTTGCGTCCGGCGCACCTATTGCGGCGATGAACACCATTAGAAAGCATGTGTCCACGATCAAGGGTGGTCGGCTGGCAGCCGCCGCCCATCCGGCAAAAATCGTGTCATTGGTGGTATCGGATATTCCGGGCGACAATCCGGCTATGGTTGCTTCGGGGCCGACAGTGCCGGATATCGGCAGTCGCGCAGATGCGCTGAAATCCATTGAAACCTATGGCATGAAACTGCCGGCTTCGGTCATGGCGCACATCAACTCAACAGAGGCAGATGCGCCGCAACCCAACGATACGATGTTTTCCCGAAACGAAGTGTGCGTGATCGCATCCGCCGCCGTCTCGCTCGAAGCGGCCTCCGCCGAGGCAAAGCGCCAAGGAATTGAAGCGGTCATCTTGTCGGATTCGATCGAAGGTGAAGCGCGCGAAGTAGGTGCTGTTCATGCCGCGATTGCGCGTGAGGTTGCTGCGCGCAACCGGCCTTTCAACAAGCCGGTCCTTCTGCTCTCGGGTGGTGAGACAACTGTAACCATCAAGGCCAGGGGCAAAGGGGGCCGTAACAGCGAGTTCCTCCTCTCTTTTGCCGTTGGAATTGATGGTATCGAAGGCATCCATGCGCTTGCCGCAGATACCGACGGTATCGACGGATCGGAAGACAATGCTGGAGCATTTGCTGATGCTTCGACCATTTCGCGCATGCGCGCTGCTGGGGTCGATGCCAAGGCAATGCTCGCTGGCAACAATGCTTGGACCGCGTTCAATTCGATTGGTGATCTGTTCGTGCCGGGTCCGACCGGAACGAATGTGAATGATCTGAGGGCCATCTTGATCCGCTGATCAGCGCATTTCAATTAAGCTGGCATATACGATTGCGCTCTACATTTTCGGAAGCCGCACGGCATCGCGATTGCGAGGAATGCGTAACCGCTCGGAGGAATTGAAATGCCTTGCCGGGCATGGCACCCCGAAGGTGACGTCATGGGATAATCCTTCTCCGAAAAACTGCAATCGGACCGGATGAGCAGTGCACCATCAAAGGAGCCGATACAGGCAATGCGTCAGCCAGAAATATCTATAACGCCACAATCACCAGCCGCACTGCCGAAGGCGATGCGTTGTTCTTGCCTGTCCCACATCATCGAGGTTACGGCTCCCTTGCCCGGCCGGCGCAGCAACACTTCCTTGGCATCGGTGAACCGTGCCGCGATAATCATGCCGTCTTCATAACCAATCGCGACAACGTCCTGGCTTGGGTGGCAGGCAACGCATGTCACCATGGCGTTTCCGCGTGTGCCAAGCTCCAGCGGTGCTTTGCCCATCGGACCATCCTTGGCATGGAATGGCCAGACGATGGCCGCCGGTGCGCCGGAACTTGCCAACCACTTGCCTTTGGCGGCCCACGAAAAGCTTTTCACCTTGGCCGGATAGCCGCTCATGCGCATATGCTTGCCATCGGCAAGCTTCCAGCCATGCAAGGCGTTTTCCTGCATCGTGGTGACAAGGAAATTGCCATCGGGCGAGAATGTAATTCCCGTATGTGCGCCTGCCCATTCAAGTTCGACGGGCTTGCCCTCAGCCGCCGGGAAATGAAGTGTCGCACCATTGTAGCGGGCAACGGCAATGCGCATGCCTTTGGGCGCAAATGCCAACCCCTCGACGGAACGCGGATGGGCAAATTCCTTCACCTTGCCATCCATGAAACGGACATAGGCGGCCTTGCCCGATGCAAAACCGATCGCGCCCTGGGGGCCGGTGGTTACGCTGGTGATCCACTTGCGCCCGGCGTTGGCTATTTCCTCGATCGCACCACCGGCGCGAACAGCATATACCTTGCCGTCTTCTCCGCCCGTGATCAGCCGATCATTGGCGGCATCATGAAACGCAGTCAGCAGGCCGTCATTGGCCTGTTCGCTCTTATGGCCATGATCAAGGCGATGAATGGTTCCTTCGGCGGTAGCGAAATGGGGAACATTGTCCAGAAAGACTGCGGCAACGCAATGACCTTCAAGGTCGAGAGGGGCAACTGTTGGCATGTTTCAATCAAGCTGCCTGGCATGCATCGAAGCTTTTCTTCAACCGCTCTGCATCGAGTTCCCGGCCAATGAACACCAACCGGCTTTCATGTTTCTCGCCCTCCTTCCAGGCACGTTGATGATCGCCCTCGATTATCATGTGAACACCCTGGACCACGTAGCGTTCCGGGTCGTCCTTGAAGGCGATGATGCCCTTCAACCGCAGAATGTTGGGGCCTTCCATCTGTGTGATCTTTTCAATCCATGGAAAGAACTTCCTTGAATCCATCTCGTTGCCACGAAGCGACACCGATTGCACGGTCACATCGTGAATGGTCGAAGCATGTCCATGATGCCCGTGCTCGTCCCCATGCCCGTGCGCGTGATGCCCATGATTGTCGTGATCATGGTGATGGTGGTGTTCGTGGTCGCAGTCCGGGCCGCATTCGTGATCATGCTCGTCATGGGGATCGAGAAAATGCGGATCGTTTTCCAGCGTTCGCGACAGATCGAAAGCGCCACGGTCCAGCACTTCCTTCAAATCGACCCCGGAGCGTTCGGTGTGATGGATGCGGGCAGCCGGGTTGATCGCGCGCACTGTCGCCTCGACAGCGCGCAGTTCGTCTGGCGTCACAAGATCGGTTTTGTTGAGAACAATGACATCGGCAAACGCGATCTGGTCTTCCGCCTCACGCGAATCTTTCAGACGCAATGGCAGGTGCTTTGCATCGACCAGCGCGACGACGGCATCCAGCCGCGTTTTGGAGCGAACGTCGTCGTCCATGAAGAAAGTTTGTGCGACCGGCACCGGATCGGCAAGCCCCGTCGTTTCCACGACAATGGCATCGAACCGGCCGGGCCTGCGCATCAGGCCCTCTACGACGCGGATCAGATCGCCGCGCACCGTGCAGCACACGCAGCCATTGTTCATCTCGTAGATCTCTTCGTCGGATTCAACGATCAGGTCATTATCAATGCCGATTTCGCCGAACTCGTTGACGATGACAGCATACCGTTTGCCGTGGTTTTCCGACAGGATGCGGTTGAGAAGAGTTGTCTTGCCCGAGCCGAGATAGCCGGTCAGGACAGTTACAGGGATTTGCGTCTGGGTATCACTCATGTCAGGCCTCGAAGATGGATGCAGGCATCATATAGGACGCCCAACGATGTTTTGCACGGTACAAATTCATCGCCCGAACCGCCAAAAAGAATCCGATGAATTCCTTTGTCATCTAACTGAAATAAATATCTGTCATTAGCCAATGCGGGTACATTGGTGCTTGCCGGCAAATTTGTTTTTTAAGCCGGCTTCTTGAACATTGATTGCCATCCGCTCTACCGCCGTTATGGTTGCGCCACGGATGCGGTCGAGAGGAATGACTATGGCCAAAGCTGACAAAGCGGCAACAATGAACCGGCTGCATTCGGCCGCCAGATTGGCAAGGACCGCACTTGCCGCACGGCTTTTATCGCATGGTTTTTATGCCGGGCAGGACCAGATCATGCTGGCATTGGATCGCGAAGATGGCCAGACGCCTGGCGCTCTCGCCGAGCGTCTTGGCGTTCGCCCGCCAACGATTACCAAGACGATCAACCGATTGCAGACCCAAGGCTTCCTGGACAAGCGCGCATCGACTGCGGATGCGCGTCAGGCACATATTTTTCTTACCGAATCGGGGCGCGAAATAATTCATGCCATCGAAAAATCGGTAAAGAAAACAGAGAAGCAGGCATTGAAAGGTCTCGACAAGAAAGAGCAGAGAACGCTGTTCAAATTGCTCGCACGTATTGAATCGAACCTGTCGAACGAAGAAGTTCTTCTTGCCGACGAAGAAGCTGAAACGAGCGAGTAGACACAACATCTGTTGATCTGAACTCTTTTGGCCTTGCGGGCCGGTCCAAATCTCGGCCTGCGGCGAACATCGTGGCAAGTGGTCTCTATATCGTGCACCGCGAGCATCGCTTGCGAGTGCGCAATCGCGCCGCACCCGGCACGGAAACGGAGACCGTTGCAAAAAGGCTATGATTTACGACCTAACGGTGGCATAAGCCGTTTTTAAACAGTTTAAATGCGGTGGGGAAACGAGGCGCTGGCACAGAAAATCAAGCTTTCAACGATCGCGGACGCGCTCGGCGTTTCAACGGCCACAGTCTCATTGGCGCTGCGCGACAGCCCGCTTGTGGCGGGTTCGACGCGTGATCGTATCAAGAAGCATGCGCGCGAAATCGGCTATATCTACAATCGCCGTGCCGCCAGTCTGCGCACATCACGTTCAGGCATCGTCGGGGTGGTGGTTCATGACATCATGAACCCGTTCTATGCCGAGATTTTGCGTTCGATTGAGCATGAGCTGGATCGCTCTCGCCAGACTTTCATTCTCTCCAATCATTACGACCAACTCGACAAGCAGCGCACATTCATCGACACGCTTCTGCAACTTGGCGCGGACGGCGTTATCATGTCGCCAGCCATTGACACGCCGGCTTCCGATATCCGCATGGCGGAGGAAAACGGCCTGCCGGCGGTTCTCATCGCCCGCGATGTCGAGGGTGCGTTTGTGTCTGTGTTTCGCGGCGATGACGCCTATGGCACTGCACTTGCGACCAATCACCTGATCTCGCTTGGCCACAAGCGCATCGTCATGGTTGGTGGCACGGACCAGACGTCGACAGGCCGTGATCGCTATCAGGGTTACGTTCGCGCCATGAGCGATGCCGGATTGGAGATCAGGCCATCATGGCGCATCGAAGGTCCGCGGACCAAGCAGGCCGGTTTCGAGGCAGCCAGCCAGTTGCTGGCATTGAAGGATAAACCGACAGCCGCCTGCTGCTGGAACGACCTTGTCGCCATCGGTTTGATGAACGGCATTGCGCGCGCGGGTTTCGTCCCCGGCGTCGATTTTTCTGTAACGGGCTATGATGATCTTGAAGAGGCCGCTATCGCGACACCGGCATTGACCACGGTCTGGAATGGCCAGCGCGAGGTTGGCAGACGCGCTGCACGCGCATTGCTCGACAAGCTCGGTGGGGAAGCCGTCTGCATTTCGCATGAACTCATAAAGCCGGAACTTCATGTGCGCCAGTCAACCGGTCGCCCGGTGGAACGGTCATGACAAAACGGGTTTCGCCTTCGCGGTGATGCCCTTTTATTCCGCAGCTGTGCACGCACCTGTCTTTGCCAGTGCGTGTAGCCGCACGGCATCGCCAAACGCCTTGAAAACCTTTTGGGATATGCTGTCGGACTTCACCCAATATTCCGGGTGCCATTGCACGCCCACCGCGAATGCGGATGAATCCCGGACCGATACAGCCTCAACCGTCCCGTCCTCGGCAATAGCCTCGACCTGAAGCTGCGGTCCGAGTCGGTCAATAGCCTGCCTGTGTATGGAATTGACATTTATGTCGCCCGCACCGAACACCTTCGCAAGGCAGCTTCCCGGCTGGATTGCCACCGACTGGCGAATGGCGAAACGTTCATCTTGATTGTCGCTCACCGGTGCACGGTGATCGAGTGACCCTTCGCGTTCTTGTATTTCCGTGGCAAGAGACCCACCAAGCGCGACGTTCATTTCCTGGATGCCGCGGCAGATCGCAAGCAACGGCACGCCTTGATCGACCGCTTTGCGGATCAGCGGGAGCGTCGTCGCATCGCGGGCCGGATCGTAAGGACCATTGGCCTCGCTGGGGTCACCACCATAGAGCGAAGGATGTACGTTCGATTTCGAGCCGGTCATCATCACGCCGTCGACCCGCGACAACAATTCGTCGAGATCCAGCCGCTCGCCAAAGGATGGCACCAGCACTGGAAGCACTCCCGCGCCGGAAAGCACGGCCTCCAGATATTGCTGGGGCACGGCATGCCAGGCGTAATTCTCGAAATGCTTGACATCCGTGGAAACGGCAACGAGTGGCTGAACCATCTGCGGTATTCGATCCTATGGTTTTTCAGTCATTCAAAATAGGCGATATGGTGAAAGTTTGCCATGTCAAATTTTGCGCCATCCCAGACTTGGGGCTTCACGTCTTCGACTATAGTTGCAATAACTTTTACCACATAAGACAAAACACATTCATTTTGTCCGTGCTAACGTCGCTTGCTCTGGACTAGACATCTTCGCTGTGTATTGTCGCTGCATATTCGTCGCCAAAAGCGAACTGATTTCATAGTGTTCAGGCCAATTTATTGATTCAGAAAGGGAGGAAATCCATGGATCGTCGTTCATTTATTCGCAAGGCTGGCGTTACCGGCGCGGGGGCTGCTGCAACTGCTGCAACACTTGCTTCGCCTGCTATCGCCCAATCCAATCCCAAGGTCACATGGCGACTGACGTCGTCGTTTCCCAAGTCGTTAGATACAATCTATGGCGGTGCGGAAGTTTTCTCCAAAATGCTGTCGGAGGCAACTGACGGCAACTTCAACATTCAGGTCTTCGCTGGCGGCGAGATCGTACCTGGTCTTCAGGCCGCCGATGCGACAACGGCGGGAACCGTCGAGGCTTGTCATACCGTTGGTTATTATTACTGGGGCAAGGATCCGGTATGGGCGCTGGGAGCAGCCGTGCCGTTTGCACTCAACGCGCGTGGCATGAATGCATGGCACTATCATGGTGGCGGCATCGAGCTCTATAACGAGTTCCTTGCCAAGCAAGGTCTGGTCGGGTTTCCGGGCGGCAATACGGGCACCCAGATGGGTGGCTGGTTCCGCAAGGAGATCAACACTGTCGCCGATCTTTCAGGCTTGAAAATGCGCATCGGCGGTTTTGCCGGCAAGGTCATGGAAAAGCTTGGCCTTGTTCCCCAACAGCTTGCTGGCGGCGATATCTATCCGGCATTGGAAAAAGGCACCATTGATGCGGCCGAATGGGTCGGTCCCTATGATGACGAGAAACTGGGCTTCCAGAAGGTTGCACCTTATTACTACTATCCCGGATGGTGGGAAGGTGGTCCAACCGTCCATCTCATGTTCAACAAGGAAAAGTTTGACGGATTGCCACCGGCATATCAGTCGCTCGTGCGCACCGCCGCCCAGGCGACGAACGCCGACATGTTGCAAAAATATGATTACCTGAACCCGACGGCACTTAAGTCGCTGGTCGCCAATGGCGCGCAGCTTCGCCCGTTCAGTCAGGAAATTCTCTCCGCCTGTTTCGACAAGTCAAATGAAGTGTATGCCGAGATGGTGGGATCGAATGCTGAGTTCAAGAAGATCTGGGATTCGATCACGGCGTTCCGCAAGGAGCATTATCTGTGGGCACAGATCGCCGAATATAATTTCGATACCTTCATGATGATCCAGCAGCGCGCTGGCAAACTATAAAGCAATTCCAGGAAAAGTGCGGTTTTCCGTCCGGGATTGAATAAAACAAACAGTTGAGAGTGGTTCGAGATTTCAACCAAAAGCCGAATCGCTCTTGTACCGTTAAATCCAGATACAGATATTTTGTCTGGCCAATATCAAAAACCCCGGAGTTTCGGCTCCGGGGTTTTTTTGTTGCTGAATGCCGCTCAGTTGAAACTTGGTGGTGTCAACAGATTTGGTGTGGCAGGAGCAGTGGGGGTGTTGATCCGTCGCTATCAAATGGCGGTGGAGCGCCGAGTGGCGACAGTCCCAGCCCCGGCAATTCCGGAATCTTGATTTCAATGTTTGAAGGGTCAACTACCTTACCCTTGTAGTGCATGACCATCTGCGGGAACACGATCGTCAGCGTGATCATGATTACCTGTATGCAAACGAAAGGCACCGCCCCCCAGTAGATTTGGCCGGTTGTTACCGGTGCAATCTTCTTGCCCGTGATGCGGTCGAGATACGGAACGCGCGCGGCCACAGAACGCAGGTAAAACAGGGCAAACCCGAATGGCGGGTGCATGAAACTGGTCTGCATGTTGATGCCCAAAAGCACGCCGAACCAGATGAGGTCGATCCCGAGTTTTTCGGCGGCCGGTGCAAGAAGCGGCACGATGATGAAGGCAAGTTCAAAGAAATCCAGGAAGAAGGCGAGGAAAAACACCAGTATGTTGACGAAGATGAGAAACCCGACCTCGCCGCCCGGCAGCGACACCAGAAGATGTTCTACCCACAAATGTCCGTTGACGCCGTAAAAAGTCAGCGAAAAGACCCGCGCGCCGATCAGAATGAACAACACGAATGAAGACAGGCGCGTTGTCGTGGCCAATGCCTGTTTGACCACATCGAGTGTCAGGCGCCGCTTTCCCGCGGCCATTACCAGCGCACCGACGGCGCCCATGGCCCCGCCTTCGGTTGGCGTTGCAATGCCGAGGAAGATCGTGCCCAGAACCAGGAAGATCAGCGCCAGCGGCAGGATCAGCACAATGATCACCTGCTGCGCCAGTCGCGACAACAGTTTGAAATTGAAAGTCTTGTCTGCAAGTGCGACCACATAGATGAAGATCACACCGATCGTGGCGCCGAGAATGTCGGCATCGCCGCCGTAGGATGGAACCAGATAGCGGTAGGCGACGTAGGAAATCGCAATAGTTGCGGCCAGAGCGACCACCAGGGAGAGCACGCCGTGACCTAGCGTGCGCGCTTCAAGTGGCAGGGCTGGCATTGATTTTGGTTTGATGATCGACAGCAACAGCACGTAGCCCAGATACAGGCCCATCAGAACCATGCCGGGGATCAGCGCTCCTTGATACATGTCGCCGACCGAGCGACCCAACTGGTCTGCCAAAACAATCAGCACTAGCGATGGCGGGATGATCTGAGCCAGTGTACCCGATGCTGCGATGACACCTGTGGCGACGCGCCGGTCGTAACCGTAGCGCAACATGATGGGAAGCGAGATCAGACCCATAGCAATGACCGAGGCTGCAACCACGCCGGTTGTAGCAGCCAGAAGCGCGCCGACAATAACCACGGCATAGGCGAGCCCGCCGCGCACCGGTCCAAATAATTGGCCGATCGTATCGAGCAGATCCTCCGCCATGCCGGATCGCTCAAGCACAATGCCCATGAAGGTGAAGAACGGGATAGCCAGAAGCGTTTCGTTTGCCATGACACCGCCGTAGAAACGATCCGGAAGTGCATAAAGCAGCGGCCACGACAGATTGATGGAGCCGTTTGAGAACGGTGCAAGCTCCACGCCGATGACGAAAAACATCAAACCGTTGGCTGCGAGTGTAAAAGCAACGGGATAGCCGATCAGCATGAAGACGATCAGCGAACAGAACATGATCGGCGCCATGTTCTGTGCAATGAACTCCATCATGAGCGCACCTCGTCGATCATCGTCTTGGCGTCGCGCTCAACCTGTTCGTGGGTGGATACGAATGGCGAGGGGTCATCCATCCTGCCGTTCATGATGGCAATCTTTTTTATGATCTCGGAGATGCCCTGAAATCCGAGAAGAACGAAACCGACCAGAAGCAATGCCTTGGCTGGCCAGATTATCAGGCCGCCGGAATTGGTCGACATTTCGCCGCTGTGAAACGACAGCAGGGTGTAAGGCGTGAGATAGATGATCATCAATATGACGAACGGCATCAGGAACACGACATGGCCGAACAGGTCGATCCAATGCTGTACCCGGCGCGGAAACATTCCATAGATGATGTCGATGCGAATATGTTCGTTCTGCTTCAGCGTATATGCGGCAGCCAGCAGGAAAGCGGCCCCGAAAAGATACCATTGCAGTTCAAGCCACGCATTTGACGAGGTGTTGAATACTTTGCGGATGGTCGCATTGCCGGCACTGATCAGGATCGAAAGAAAAATCATCCACGAAATCCATTTGCCAATGGTTTCGTTGGCGCGGTCTATGATGCGAGAAACCCTGACCATCAGGTTCATTTGCCGGTCAAACCAGATAGTCCATATTGCGGCAATGATGATGAGCAGCGCGGCAGCCAGTATGAAACGTCCACCGGGCGAGTGCCATGCGCCTTCGATGATGGTGCTGAACAAGTCCATCCAGTTCCCTCCCTGTGGCAGTCCTTGTGCAACACCATCGCGATAGGGGTGTTTTCTTGGCTCAAACCTATGCCGCTCGTGGTTCGGCACGTCAACTCGCGAACGGCTTCTAAAAACATCTCGTTGGCGGCCAAAATAGCCGAAACTGGCACTTTCGTCAGATGATGCAACGAAAGTCTGATGTGGCTGGGTGCGTCTTCATGCCTTCATCCTGGAAAAATGGAAACAATCGGACGAAAGCAGCAATCCGCACTGTCACCTTCGTCATAATTGCAACACCGCTACAAGGGACTTTGACAATGCGTGGCTAATGGCAAACCGCAGTGGCCACTATGGAAAACCTTGCCGCAGGTTTTCCTATGGGATTGAGCACAACAAATACTCGGAGCGGTTCGGCAACTCTATCAATAGCTTAACCGCTCTCACCTTGTTGGTGACGTCGATTTCATTTGACCTCTCAGGACCGGAGATGAACACTGCCACGATCATTCTTGACACTGGTTGCCTGCTTCAGGGTTACCTCGACTGAGGAAATGCTTGATGACGCTTCATGACGTCGCGCTCGACGACAAGTTCGATCTCAGCAAGGAGCGCGTCTTTCTGTCTGGTGCTCAAGCGGTCGTGCGCATGCTTTTGATGCAGCGCGAACTTGATCGTCGCTCCGGGCTGAACACGGCAGGTTTTGTCTCCGGTTATCGCGGTTCGCCGCTTGGCGGGCTCGATTTGCAACTTTGGAAGGCAAGAAATCAGCTTTCCGGTTCCAACATCGTTTTCCAGCCGGGCCTCAATGAAGAGCTTGCGGCAACCGCATGTTGGGGAACCCAGCAGGCAGAATTGCTGGGCGAAGGCAGATATGACGGCGTTTTTACCCTCTGGTACGGTAAGGGTCCGGGCGTTGATCGATCCGGCGACGTTTTTCGTCACGCCAATCTTGCCGGAACCTCGAAGCATGGCGGTGCACTTGCATTGATGGGGGACGACCATATGGCCGAATCCTCAACCAACGCGCATGCCACCGAGTTCGCTTTCGTTGATGCCATGATGCCGGTGCTCAATCCGGCGGGTGTTCAGGAATTGATCGACTACGGTCTTTACGGCTTCGCCATGTCGCGCTTTTCCTCCACCTGGACGGCGATCAAATGCGTGAAGGACAACATCAGAATCGACGGCCTCGGTCAATGTTGCGCTAGGTAGCCAGGATATTGTGGTTCCCGAATTTGACATGCCGCCCGGTGGAATGGGAATTCGCCACGAAATCAATATGCTGGGTCAGGAGGAGCGGCTTTTTGAACACAAGCGCGCTGCCATCTCGGCTTTCGTCCAGGCCAATAAGCTGAACCGCATCATCTATTCCGGCGGCAGCAAGCCCAGGATCGGAATCGTGACCTTGGGCAAGAGTTATCTCGACGTGCGTCAAGCCCTTGATGCCATCGGTCTCGATGAAAAGACTGCCAATCGCATTGGTGTGCGCCTGTTCAAGGTCGGCTGTGCCTGGCCGCTGGATTTCCAGCACATTTCGGACTTTGCCCGAGGTCTCGAAACCGTCATCGTGGTGGAGGAAAAACGCTCCCTTATCGAGATGCAATTGCGTGAAAATCTCTATGGAACGGCGCTTCAGCCAGCAATTCTTGGCAAGAAAGACGAGCGAGGAGATTGGCTTTTCCCGGCAAAAGGGGCGCTTGATCCAAATGACATTGCGATTGCCATCGGCGAGCGCATTGTAAAGATAATTGGTCCTTCCGAGGAGATTTCCGCTCGCATCGCCAATCTGCGTCAATTTCAGGCGATGCTTGCCGATAGCAGGGATATCGGCGCACGCGCGCCCTATTTCTGTTCGGGCTGTCCCCACAATTCTTCGACGAAAGTGCCCGAGGGTTCCGTTGCGGCGGCTGGTATCGGTTGCCATTTCATGGCGCTATGGATGGATCGCTCGACGGTCGGCTTCACCCAGATGGGAGGAGAGGGCGCGCAATGGGTCGGTCAGGCACCATTTTCCACGCGCGACCATATTTTCCAGAATCTCGGTGACGGCACCTATAATCATTCCGGCACGCTGGCTCTTCGTTTTGCCCTGTCGAGCGGCGTCAACATCACCTATAAAATTCTTTATAATGATGCCGTGGCCATGACCGGTGGGCAACCGCATGAAGGCGGTCTGAGCGTCGATATGATTGCCCGGCAGGTTCGCGCCGAAGGCGTCGACAGAATTGCCGTGGTAAGCGACGAGCCGGAAAAATATCTTGGGCATGCCGAGTTTCCCGCCGGTACCAGCGTCCATCATCGCGATGAACTGGATAATGTGCAACGCGACCTGCGCGCCACCAGGGGCGTCTCGGTCCTGCTTTATGACCAGACCTGTGCCGCGGAAAAGCGCCGTCGCCGCAAACGTGGCGAGTTTCCGGATCCCGACAGGCGCGTTTTCATCAACGAACTGGTTTGCGAAGGTTGCGGCGATTGTGGCGTTGCATCGAATTGCGTTTCCATTCAGCCGGTCGAAACCGAATTTGGCCGTAAACGGCGCATCGACCAATCGTCGTGCAACAAGGATTTCTCGTGCGTTGACGGTTTTTGCCCGTCATTCGTTACCGTACATGGTGCGAAAATCAGGAAAGCCGAGGGTATAGCCGGTCGCTTTGAGCCACTGGACGGGGTGCCAACGCCCGACGCCTTTCCACTGGACAAGGATGGTTGGGCTGCGGTGATCGACGGCGTTGGTGGCACAGGTGTTGTCACCATCGGCGCTATCCTCGGCATGGCCGCGCATCTTGAAGGCAAGGGCTGCGGTCTGATCGACATGGCAGGTCTTGCCCAGAAAGGCGGGGCGGTATTCACCCACGTCCGTATCGCGAAATCCATCGAGGACATCCACGCCATCCGTGTTTCCGCAGGCAAGGCCGATCTTGTTCTCGGCTGCGATCTGGTGGTGTCGGGCGCCAGCAAGGTTTTGACGTCGGTGCGTGAAAATCACACGATCTTTCTCGCCAATACTGCCGAGATCATGCCCGGAGATTTCGCCCGCTCTGCCGATTTCTCGCTGCCGGTCGAACGCCTGAAAAAGGCCATACGTGAAGCTGCCGGTGAAGAGAACGCGCATTTCTTCGACGCAACGCATACGGCTGCGATCCTGTTCGGGAGTTCGCTTGGCGCCAATATGTTCATGCTCGGCTTTGCCTTCCAGCATGGAGGTTTGCCGCTTTCGGCCGTAGCGGTCGAAAAAGCGATTGAATTGAATGGTCAGGCGGTTGCCATGAACATCGCGGCATTCAGGTGGGGACGTCGCGCCGCACACCAGCCGGATTTCGTGCGCGGTATAGTCGAAAAACATGGCCGGAAATCGTCTCTGGCCTCGGCTGAAACAACGCTTGATGAGCTGATTGCACGACGCGCTGCTTTCCTGACATCCTATCAAAATGCTGCCTACGCCAGACGTTACTCCGAAAAACTCGCGGCATTGCGCGCAGCGGAAACGAAAATTTCCTCCGGATCGACCGTTGTCAGTGAAGCCGCTGCCAGAAACCTGTTCAAATTGATGGCCATAAAGGACGAATACGAGGTTGCGAGGCTCTATACCGACGGTTCCTTCGTTGAAGAACTGGCAAAGCAGTTTGATGGTTACGATAAGCTGGAGTTCCACCTCGCGCCGCCCATCCTCGGACGGCGTGACACCAATGGACATCCGCGAAAGTCGAGCTTCGGTCCTTGGATGATGAAGGCTTTCCGTCTTTTGGCATCAATGAAGGGGTGCGCGGTAGCGCACTCGATCCATTCGCCTACAGTTTCGAGCGACGTATGGAGCGCCAGCTGCTTGCAAATTACGAGGCGGATCTCGATGCTGTTGCAAGCTCTTTGACAGCTGAAAAAATGGATGCGGCGGCAGCGTTATTGTCGGTGCCATCGCTCATTCGCGGTTTCGGGCATGTCAAACTAAAATCCGTCGAACATGCAAATGGCGAGCGTGCAAGGCTGCTTGAGCGGTTGGCAAAGCAACCTGACAATAGTGATGTTTTGGCCGCAGAATGAGCGAATAACCAGACCACTGCCCGTCGATACGTCTTGTTTACCTGAAGTGCAGTTTTTTCACCAAAAACCCAAAACGCCTACCTGCGGCCCCTGTAATCTAGCGATCTCTAAAGTTTTCTTAAGGGGAATATGGCAAGACTGGTGCTTCGTGCGGCAGCAGGCCATGATCGTAGACAAAACCGACGACATATCAGAAGACGTATATGTGGGCTTCGTCCGATCGTTGTTTGACAACGCGAGGCTCCTGATCGTCGGCGCATTTTCCCAAGCAGTTATTGGGACGCTCGTCTATTGGAAATCGTCTGCACTGATCTATCTCGTGCTCACCATCGTCATGGTGGTGGTCACTTTGGGGCGCTACTATGCGATTCAACGGGTAAAGCCGGAGACGATACAGACATATCAGGCGGCGTTGGCCTGGGAAAATTATTATCTTGTGGCCGGAACGATACACGGCGCGGTGGTCGGCTTTTTTGCCTTCACGTGCCTTTACATCGCCCCGGATCTCTTCGGTGAGGTTGCCGCCATCTCGATGGTGCTTGCCAGCGCCATCACCATCGCCGGCCGCAATTTCGGGTCGCGAAAAATGGTGGTCATACTGACCATGTCCGTCATCGCACCAATCGCATTGGGGTTGATGCTGAAGGGCGATTTCTACAATTTCATTCTCGGCTTGTTCATTATTCCATTTATTTTCACCATCAATTCGATGGCGAAACTGGTTCGCACAGTCCTTTTTACGGCCATCAGTGAAGAGAAAAGATCGAAACGGCTGGCCCAGCGTTTCAACCGGGCACTGAACACCATGTCGCATGGTCTGGTGATGCTTGGCCCGGACGGCCGTGTCGTGGTCGCCAATGCCGAAGCCGCACATCTGATGTCGTTGAAGTCGCCCGATGACGTGATTGGGCGCTCTGTTCATTCGTTGCTGATGCGAGGTGTTGCAGGTGGAATGCTCACCTCAAAGGATTGCCAATATGTCGAGGTGCAACTTACCAGGGCTTTGCGTGAAGGCCGGGACCGTAAGGTCCTTGTCGGCTTTTCTAACGGCCAGCACTATGAATTTTCGGCGCGCGAGGGCAGCCAGGAACTCGGCGTTATCACCTTCGAAGACGTCACCGTGCGTATCGAGGCTGAAGAGCGCATCCGCTTCATGGCGCGCTATGACAGCCTGACCGGATTGATGAACCGGGCCTATTTCCACGAAGTCGTCAGCGAGAGCATGGCATCGGGCAACAAGGAGCGTTATTGCGCGCTTGCGACACTTGATCTCGACGATTTCAAGAATGTGAATGACACGCTCGGCCACCCCGTTGGCGATGGCCTGATCTATGCCGTGGCTGAAAAGCTTGCGTCCTATTCCACGCCTGGCGTCAAGATCAGCCGCTTCGGTGGTGATGAGTTCATGATTTTCTTCGATCGCGTCGATAACGAGAGTGACCTTGCCGGCAGGCTGGATGAGATTTTTGCAGACCTGCAAGGTGAAGTCGATGTTGCCGGCCATGCTTTGCGCATACAGGCAAGCGCCGGTGCGGTGCTGGCAAAGGTGGAAGCAAGCGACGTCGATGAGATGATCGTCAAGGCCGATCTGGCTTTGTATGAGGCCAAGGAACTCGGCAAGAAGGGCTGGCGGTTATTCGAGTCCTCCATGGATGCTGCCTTCCGAAATCGGCAGACGATGAAAGCCGATTTGCGCACAGCCGTCGATACTGGAACATTGCGTGTGGTCTACCAGCCCATCGTATCGATGACGACAATGCGGATTTCGGGTTGCGAGGCGCTTTGCCGGTGGGACCATCCAGAGCTTGGCCCGGTTTCGCCCGCCATATTCATTCCGCTTGCCGAGGAAATGGGGATCGTTTCCGACATCAGCACGTTCGTGTTGAATGCCGCTTGTGGTGAATGCGTTAAATGGCCCGCTCACACAACCGTATCAGTCAACCTTTCGGCAAAGGATTTCCGCAATCACGAAGTTGTCCAGAAAGTGCGCGATGCATTGTCGGCATCGGGTCTTTCGCCCAACCGCCTCGAGATCGAAGTGACGGAAACGGCATTGCTTGATGATAAGTCGGCCACGCGCGAACTGATAAAGGAAATCAAATCGCTTGGCGTGCGTATTGCACTCGACGATTTTGGCACGGGCTATTCAAGCTTGAGCTATCTGCACAAGCTGCCACTGGACAAGGTCAAGATCGACCAATCGTTCATTGCCGATCTGGCTTTGGATTCCAGTTCGCTTGATCTGCTCAAGGGTATTGTCACCTTGACGCGCACGCTTGGCCTGACAGTGACAATCGAAGGTGTCGAAACATTCGATCAACTGAAAATCCTGATGCAAGGTGTCAAGCCGGATCTGGTCCAGGGCTTTCTGTTCGGGTCGCCTTTGACGGCCTCCGGCATTGAGACGATGTCGACCAGCGCGTGGCCATTCGCGCGCGAATTGAGAGCTGTCGGCAAACGCGCTGCAAGTTGACGCGTCAAAGATGACACTCCACTTTCTGATCCATTGCAACCGGACAGCGGCACTTGAGGTGCATTGTCGATGCGGCCCGTTAACCTTAATTGAATGTAAATAAGTATAGGCCAGTTTTCTCTTTTACGGCGCCAAGCCATACGCTACGTTCATCAAGCGCGGCGGAGAGAAGGGAATTGGCATGTCTGTTGCGGTAACCGAACGAGGAGTTCGCGTTGGCGATGTGGGGGCGGAAACGAGCAAAGTATCGTCATTTGCGCGTAATGTTTCAGCCTTATTGGAACGAGTAGAGTACCGGCGTTGCGAAAGCGGCGAAGATCTCGAGGCAATCTATCGGCTCCGCTATAAAACCTATCATCTGAATGGGTTTTTGCCCGACTCACGCGACCAGATCATGACTGACGAACTTGACGATGCGCCCAATTGCTATCGTTTCGGGGTCTTTGTGGATGACAATCTGGTTTGTACGGTCCGCATCCATCATCTAAGCCCGGATGAGCCGCATGCTCCAGCAATGAGCACATTCGGTGATCTTCTTCAGCCACGCTTGATGCGTGGAGAAAGTTTCATCAATCCGACACTTCTGGCTGCTGATCCAGATTTTCTGTCTGTGCATCGGGCTTTGCCCTATGTCACCTTGCGTCTCGGATTGCTCGCCAGCATTCATTTCGATGCAACAGCTTGCATTGGCGTGATTCGCGAAGAACATACGGCTTTTTATCGGCGGATTTTCGGTGCAGTCCAGGTAGGATCGCCGCGTGCCTATCCACCCTTTACGGTGCCGGTGATGCTCTATGATGCCAATGTTGCTCTCAATCGTGAATGGATATTGAAACGGTTCCCGTTCTTCCATTCGAATGCGACGGAGCGGCGGATGCTTTTTGCCAAGCCGCCAAGAGGCGAACTTGCACCACTGACAATCCTGCCAACAGCCAAATATCATTCCGCTGCGGCCTGACGGTTTTCTGGCGGCAAGTCAGGCTCAATCACCGCTATAGGTGACGCGCCAGATCGTGCCATTGCCGTCTTCGCTGACAATCAGCGAACCATCATTGGCAACAGTGACGCCCACGGGCCGGCCCCAGACCTCATCTTCCGAGAGGATGAAGCCGGTCATGAAGTCCTCATATTCTCCGGTCGCCACACCATCGTTGAAGACCAGCCGAACGACCTTGTAGCCGGTTCTGACATCCCGGTTCCATGAACCATGCAAGGTAACGAAGGCATCGCCCTTGTAGGCAGCGGGGAATGATGTGCCTTCATAGAATGAAATACCCAGAGGTGCCGAATGGGCCTGCATCAGCACATTGGGTAGTGTGACTTTTGCAGCAAGATCGGCACGCTCTCCAGCATGTCTGGGGTCTTCGTGGGCACCAATATAGTACCAGGGCCAGCCATAAAATGCGCCATTCGCCACCTGCGTTGCATAATCGAACGGTAAATTGTCGCCGAGGCCGTCACGCTCGTTGACGACGCACCACAAAGCACCGGTTGCAGGCTGCATGCTCATGCCTGAGCAGTTGCGCAGGCCAGTCGCAACAATGCGCTCGTTACTGCCGTCGGGATCAAAGGCCAGTACGGCCGCCCGCCCGGTCTCAGCGCCCCAGGCAGCACCCAAGGCAGCCTGCTTCGACCACGCTTCGATGCCATCGGTTGGCTTTGCAGCCATAGCGCCTGCGACGTTGGATGCCGAGCCGACGGACAGATAAAGCGTCTTGCCATCGGCTGAAAATGCAATGTCGCGTGTCCAATGGCCACCGCTCGGTATGTTTTGGACAATGGTTTCCGGTTGCGCGGATGCTTCCATATCCCCGTTCTTGTATGCAAAGCGCACGATACTGTCCCTGTTGGCGACATATACCCATTCGGGATCGTCACCGGGCGGGTGAAACGCAATGCCATATGGCCTGTTGAGCCCCTGCGCGAAGATGGATTGCTTGACCGGTTCCGCCTCATCTTTTGCAAGGCGATAGACCCGCATCTGGTTTGCATGGCTGTCTGCGACGAAAATGTCTCCATTGGGGGCGACGCGAAGCACACGCGGGCTACGAATACCGGAGGCGATCATCTGAGCAGAAAAGCCTTGCGGCAGTGTAGGAACGGCATCGTCAGGCCGTCTCACAAGATTTGCTCCATTGGAGGCAGAACCGGTAGCAAATGGTGCAGGCAAGTCGTCAGGCGAGATGAGGCGGCGGGTGCCCGGTTGATCATTTTGCCAGTCACCGAAGGCAGCAGCGCCGGTCAAAACGGTTTCATCCGGCTCCTGTGCGAAAGCGGATACGGAAAAAACCACGACAGGCAAGATCGAGAGTAGCAACAGCCTCATGTCATCTCCTCTTTCAGCCAGCCGGCAGAGCAATTCCAGGAAAAGTGGATACCGGTTTTCCGCCCGCATCCCGCTCTAACTTATTGGAATCGATCACGTTCATGATTTTGGACCGATTCGATCCTAAATCATCGTGATCTAGGACGAGTACTGGCGTATCAGGCGCTTGCGTCGCTGAAATCGTCGTCGAGACGCTTCTCCAGCGCGACCAGATCGGTCGGCAGTGGAAGACCCATCGCGCGCAATTCGCGTAGTTTTTCGCGCAACTGCTCTTGTATCTCGTATTGATTTTCCGGCTGGTTGACCATTTCTTCCAACAGGAGGCTGATTTGGGCCTTGAACTGTTCCAGCGCCATTGTTGCCTCCTGTTAACGCGGCAGATCGTGCCGCCATTTTGCCGCCTAGCGCAGCATGCGCGAAATAAGCTGTGCCGTATAGTCGACCATCGGTACGATACGGGCATAATTTAGTCTGGTCGGGCCGATGACGCCGAGCGCGCCAACAACACGGGCTTCCTTGTCGCGGTAAGGTGCAACCACGAGTGAGGACCCCGACAGCGAAAACAGCTTGTTTTCAGAGCCGATGAAGATGCGCACTCCAGAGCCTTCTTCTGCCAGATCGAGCAACTGGATCAGTCCGTCCTGCGTTTCCATGTCTTCGAACAGATGCTTCAGCAGTTCGATGTCGGCCTGCGCGGTGACATTTTCGAGAAGATTGGCCCGTCCGCGCACGATAAGACGTGCTGGCAGGCCGCTTTCCGCGCCAGCCCAGATCGCCAATCCCTTTTCAACCAGGTCCTGGGAAAGCGTATCGAGCGCGGCTTTCGTCTCGGCATTGATGCGCGCGATTTCACTTCGCGCTTCAACCAGCGTGCGGCCACGAATATGGGCGTTCAGGAAATTCGACGCCTCATGCAATTGCGAGACGGTTATACCTGCGGGAAGGTCGATAACGCGGTTTTCCACATCGCCATTTTGCGACACCAAAACGGTAAGCGCTTTGCGCGGCTCAAGCTGGATGAACTCAATGTGCTTTAGCGCCGTCTCGTTCTTGGCTGCAAGGACGAGGCCTGCGCCGCGCGATATGCCGGACAGCATTTGGCTGGCTTCGGTCAGCATATGTTCCAGCGATGTGTCCGTGCCGGATGCTTTTACCTGCGCCTCGATGATGCGGCGTTCCTCGTCCGACAGATCGCCGAGTTCCATGAACGCATCGACAAAAAAGCGCAGTCCCGCTTGTGTCGGCAGCCTGCCGGCAGAAATATGGGGAGCATAGATGAGGCCGAGATGTTCCAGATCGCTCATCACATTGCGGATCGTGGCCGGAGACAGCGAAGACGGCAGCAGGCGCGAAAGGCTGCGCGAACCCACCGGTTCGCCGTCTTTCAGGTAAGAATCGACGATACGCCGAAAAATGTCACGCGAGCGCATATCGAGTGATTGGAATGTGGGCGAATGCAGGGCCGGTTCAGTGATCGGCTTGTTCATCAGGCTTAACCTCTGGATCAAGGATATAGACTTCGATAGCCCCAGCGCAAGCTTCCCGTTTTCCTTTGCGCCTCAAGCCTCATGGGGCTACAAGCCGCCCAAGATTCCATAAACACTGAATAATGAGGCTCCAATGCGCCCTTCCAAACGACAGCTAGACGAAATGCGTGCCATATCTTTCGAGCGCGGCGTCTCCAAACATGCGGAAGGCTCGTGCCTGGTCAAGTTCGGGGATACGCATGTGCTTTGCACCGCAAGCCTTGAGGAAAAGGTGCCGGGCTGGATGCGAAATTCCGGCAAGGGCTGGGTGACGGCGGAATATGGCATGCTGCCGCGTTCGACGGGTGATCGTATGCGCCGCGAAGCCTCTTCCGGCAAGCAGGGTGGCCGCACGCTGGAAATCCAGCGTCTTATCGGTCGTTCATTGCGCGCCGTGGTTGATCTCCAGGCACTTGGCGAGCAGCAGATCACCGTCGATTGCGACGTCATTCAGGCGGATGGCGGCACCCGCACTGCGTCGATTACAGGTGGTTGGGTTGCCCTTCACGACTGCCTGCGCTGGATGGAGGCGCGGCAGATGACCAGCGTTCAACGCGTACTGAAAGACCATGTAGCCGCCATTTCCTGTGGCATTTACGATGGGCAGCCGGTGATCGACCTCGATTATTCGGAAGATTCCGCTGCTGGAACGGACGCAAATTTTGTCATGACCGGCAAGGGCGGCATCGTGGAGATTCAGGGCACAGCCGAAGGCGAGCCATTTTCCGAAGATCAGTTTGGGCAATTGATGGCACTTGCCAAGAATGGCATTTCACGTCTGGTCAGCCTGCAACAAATGGCAGTGGCGTAAAACGCCATCAAGGATAAATGGTACAGCCTTCTCCCATACCCTCCGCAATCCTCGAATCCGCGCTCTACGTCACTGATTTGGACGTGGCAGAGGCGTTCTATGGTGGCGTCCTGGGGTTGGAAATGATCGCGAAAGTCGAAGGCAGGCACACATTTTTCAAATGCGGCCAAGGCGTGCTTTTGCTGTTTGACGCGCAAAAGACGAAAGAGCCTCCATCGGCTGACGCCCGATTGCCGGTGCCGCCGCACGGAACGACAGGAAACGGTCATCTTTGCTTCGCTGCGACCTTAGAAGAAATCGAGTGCTGGAAGATCCATCTCGAACAGCGAAAAATCGCCATAGAGGCAGATTTTTTCTGGCCGAACGGCGGGCGTTCCATCTATTTCCGTGATCCATCCGGCAATTCGCTTGAGTTTGCTGAACCGAAAATCTGGGGCCTTTGATGCATTCGCTGGACGGGAAGAAAATAGTTATAGCCAGCCACAATGCCGGCAAATTGCGGGAATTCGCGGACCTGATGATGCCGTTTGGTTTCGAGGCGAAATCGGCAAAGGAATACGGTCTGCCTGAACCTGACGAAACCGGCACCACCTTCGAGGAAAACGCCTGCATAAAGGCGCTCGCCGCAGCTCGGGCGACTGGTTTGCCGGCACTTTCGGATGATTCCGGCCTGTGTGTCGATGCGTTGGACGGCGCGCCGGGGGTCTACACCGCCAATTGGGCGGAAACACCGGATGGAACGCGTGATTTTGCGATGGCTATGCAACGCACCGAAACCGCCTTGCAAGAAGCAGGTGTCGCAGAACAAATACAACGCTCCGGTCGTTTCGTTGCTGTCATCTGCCTTGCATTCCCCGATGGCGAAACGGAATATTTTCGCGGCGAAGTCGAAGGCACGCTGGTCTGGCCTCCGCGTGGCGATCTGGGATTTGGATACGATCCAGTGTTTTTGCCCGACGGCTTTTCCAAAACATTTGGCGAAATGAGCGCGCAGGACAAACATGGCTGGAAGCCCGGCCAGTCGGAGGCACTTTCGCATCGCGCTCGCGCGTTCCAGAAATTCGCCGAGAAGCGGCTGGGGCTGGCTTGACCGTGTTTCCAGATCGAGCGCCCGGCTTCGGAGTTTACATCCATTGGCCATTTTGCGCGGCCAAATGCCCCTACTGCGATTTTAACAGCCATGTTCGCCACCAGCCGGTCGATCAGGAACGCTTTGCCCGCGCCTTTGCTACTGAACTCGCCACGATGCGTGCCCGCACGGGACCGCGCGAAGTCACCAGCATCTTTCTTGGCGGCGGTACGCCATCCTTGATGAAACCGGAAACGGTGAGTGCGGTGCTGGATGCGGTGGCAAAGAACTGGTCGGTTCCCGCCAATATCGAGGTAACACTGGAAGCAAACCCGTCCTCTGTCGAGGCTGAGCGGTTTCGCGGATACCGCGCTGCAGGCGTCAATCGTGTTTCACTCGGCGTTCAGGCAATGAACGATGCCGATCTGCGTTTTCTTGGCCGCTTGCACAATGTGTCGGATGCCTTGCATGCGATAAATCTGGCGCGTGAGATTTTTCCGCGCCTGTCGTTCGACCTGATCTATGCGCGGCCGGGACAGACGCCTCAGGCATGGGCGCAAGAACTTGAACAGGCGATAGGCTATGCCGCTGATCATCTGTCGCTTTATCAACTCACCATCGAGGAAGGTACGCCGTTTTACAATTTGCACGCTGCGCGAAAGTTTGAAATTCCCGACAGCGACCACGCTGCGGACCTCTATGAACTTACGCAGCAGATTACCGATAAGCACGGCCTTCCTGCCTACGAAATTTCAAACCATGCGCGTCCCGGTGCCGAAAGCAGGCACAACCTGACCTATTGGCGCTATGGCGAATATATTGGCGTCGGCCCCGGTGCTCATGGCCGCTTCATCGAAAATGGCACGCGCGTGGTAACGATTGCCGAGAAAATGCCGGAAACGTGGGCGGGTCTGGTCGAAACGAAAGGCCACGGCGTCGTCGATGGAGAAGTGCTGACACGTTCGCAGGAAGCCGATGAATTCCTTTTGATGGGATTGCGGCTGGCCGAAGGTATCGACCTTGCGCGCTATGAACAATTCTCGGGACGTGATCTTTCACCGGCGCGGCTGTCCGTGTTGCAAGGCGAGGGGCTGGTGGCGGCGATGGGAAATTCGCGCCTGCGCGCCACACCAGCCGGTATGATCGTGCTGGATGCTGTGGTGGCCGATCTGGCAAGTTAAACAGGCGGCTTCCGTTGCAACTTTATCTGTTGCATGTTGGCGATGAAGTAGGCGAGGCGGATCATGACCTTTTCTGTATCATCCTGGCAATTCTGGGCATTGTTATCGGCCTGTTTTGCGGCATTGACGGCGATTTTCGCCAAAGTCGGCATTGAAAACATCAATTCGGATTTTGCCACGCTCATCCGCACCGTCGTCATTTTGCTCGTCCTCGGCGCGATTATCACAGTTACCGGCCAGTTCCAGCGGCTCGATTCGATCTCGCCGAAGACCTATATTTTCCTAGTTCTGTCGGGTCTGGCGACCGGCGCGTCATGGCTGTGCTATTTTCGTGCGCTAAAGCTCGGCAATGCAGCGCAAGTCGCGCCGATCGACAAGTTAAGCGTGGTGCTTGTTGCAATTTTCGGGGTGATCTTTCTTGGCGAGCGCCTGAGCGGAGCGAATTGGCTCGGCGTGGCTCTTATCGCTACTGGTGCTGTTCTGGTCGCTTATCGGGTATAACGGCGCTCTCGCGTGGCTGCTTTTTATTTCAAGACGTGAGATGAGGATATCGAAGCGGTTGGGCATGGTTCGTTTGGCCTCCATCGTTCGGTTGGTTTCGCTTCGTACTAATGCATGTCGCCCAAAAGTGTGCAGCGGTTTTGGGACAACGACATGTATGAAAACAATGGCTTAAACACGCTTCATGAATCCCTTTAGACGCGACGTGCTTTATGGCAAAGAAATGACGATTCGCTCGAAGATGCCAACAGTTTTGCAACCAATCGTAAGGCGTGCAAGACAGGAATGGCGAAGGGGCGGAAATGACAAGTGAAACAACCAGGCGAAGTTACATGGTAGGCGGAGGCGAGGTTATCGCCCGCCCGCAGCCTGCCGCGCTTTATCTGGTTGCCACGCCTATCGGCAATCTTGCCGACATCACCTTGCGCGCGTTGGAAACATTGGCGGCAGCCGATATCGTCGCCTGTGAAGATACGCGTGTTTCTCGCGTGCTGCTTGACCGCTACGGCATTCGCCGGCGAACCACCGCCTATCATGAGCACAATGCAGCCCAGGCGGGGCCAAAGCTCATTGCCGCCATTGAAGCCAGCCAAAGTGTGGCTCTGATCTCCGATGCCGGCACGCCGCTGATCTCCGATCCGGGCTATCGACTGGTTGGCGAGGCGCTGGAACGCGGCTTGCGTGTCGTCCCAATTCCCGGACCTTCCGCACCGCTTGCCGCATTGACGGCATCAGGCTTGCCATCCGACGCCTTCTTGTTCGCAGGCTTTTTACCCGTCAAGAAAGGGCAACGCATTGCACGGCTGGAGGTGTTGAAAAGCGTACCCGCGACCTTGGTTTTCTTTGAATCGCCACGCCGTCTGGCCGATACGTTGGCAGCGATGGTCACCACCTTGGGAGGAGCGCGCAAAGCTGCGATCGGGCGCGAACTGACCAAGACGTTCGAGGAAATGCGGCCAGGCACATTAGCGGTTTTGGCTGACCATTATGCTGCTTCTGACACGCCCAAGGGTGAGATCGTGATTTGCGTAGGCCCGCCAGAGGAGACCAGCCAGACGCCAGCCGATATCGATCGGTTGCTGGTGTCGCTTGCCGCCGAGTTGCCGACATCGAAGGCCGCCGCCGAAGCGGCAAGAATGACCGGGGGCTCCAAGCAGGATTTCTACAGGCGTCTGCTGGAATTGAAGGAAAACACCGGTGCCTGACACCACCATCGACAAGCGCCGCAAAGCTCATCGCCGCGGCCATAGGGGTGAATGGCTGGCGGCAGCCTCATTGATGCTCAAAGGCTATCGCATTCTGGCACGGCGCTACCGCACCAAACTTGGCGAGATCGACCTGATTGCGCGGCGTGGCGATCTGGTGTTGATCGTCGAGGTGAAGGCTCGCCGTACGCTGATAGAGGCAATGGATGCGGTCAGTCACCAGTCGCAACGGCGCATTGAAGGAGCTGCCGATTTATGGCTGTCGCGCCAGCCCGACTTTGGCCGGCTATCGGTGCGTTTCGACATCATCGCGGTGCTGCCGGGCCGGTGGCCGATACATGTCAAAAATGCGTTCCAGGGGCAGAATTGAGTAATTTCAATTGGTTATCAGGAATTTGCTGGACGCTTCGTTCGGCTCTGCCAATTCAGCAACGACATCAGATATGACAGCCCCACGCGGCCCGCTGCGGAAGGCTTCCAGCATCGCCGACACGGCCTGATCCGGGCCAACGATCAGCGCCTTGACCGAACCATCGGTTTCATTGCGCACCCAGCCGCACAGCCCAAGTCTTTCAGCTTCGCCTTGTGTCCAGAAACGAAAGCCGACGCCCTGCACGCGCCCCGTTATATGCACCATCATCGCTTTTGTATTCGCAGGCTTGGCTGTCATCGGCGGCTCACCAGCATCGGCAAACCGCCTTGTGGCTGTGTCGTCAATTTCTGTACCGGCCACGGCTTTGTCTGTGCGGTGGTGTCGAAACGAAAGCGCGACATAAGAATGGCGAGTGCAATGATTGCCTCTTGCATGGCAAAGCTGGCACCAATGCAAACGCGTGGGCCCGCTCCGAAAGGCAGGTACTGGAAACGATCAATCTTCTCACGGTTTCCAGGGTGGAAACGCTCGGGCATGAAAGCATCGGGCTTGTCCCACAGCTTTCGGTGCCGATGAACCACCCAGGGCATTACCAGAACCGCTGCGCGTGGCGGAATGTAAAGCTCGCCATAGGTTTCAGGCTCTATTGGTTCTCGGTTGATCGAAGGTGCTGGCGGGTAAAGACGTAGTGCTTCATCGAATGCTGCACGCGTAAACGGCATCGCGTCGAGCCATTTTGTCGGATCAGGTTCATGCGCCAACACATCATCGATTTCCTGTTCGATCCGCTCACGCTCCCAAGGTGATTCAGCAAGGCAGTAAAGCGTCCACCCCAAGGCGCGCGCCGTTGTCTCGTGACCGGCACCGATGAAGGTGATGATGTTGTCCTCGATCTCGGCACGCGTCAGCCCGTCAGGCCCTTCGGCATTCAACAGCAAGGTGAGAAAATCCTGAGGCGCACCGGCGGGGGCCGCTTTCAGTCTTTCTTCGCGCATCGACACGGTATCGGTGACGATCTTGCGGAAATAAGCCATCGTCTTGCGGCCACGGATGCGGGTGATGCGTGGAAGCCATTCTGGTGCACGTAGCAGGTCAAGAGGATCGACCCGTCCCATTGTCTCGAACAGCCTGTCGATTTCCTTGGCGAAACTGCCAGCTTCGCCCGCAATCTCGCCAGAAAACAGCGTCTCGGCGAGTATGTCATAGGTCAGCATCGTCATGTCGTGAGCAATGTCGGATGTCGAACCGTTTTCGTAACGCTCGACGAATTCAAGCGTACGTTTCAGCATGGGCGCAGCGAATCCGAATATATGGCGTGGCGTGAAGACCGGAGCCATCGCCTTACGCGAACGCTTCCAGACTTCGCCTTCCGCGGTCAAAAGTCCATCGCGCAGAATAGGCCGCAAGATCATCTGGCGCACCGTCGCCATTTTGTAGTTTTTCGCATTGTCGACGAGCACATGGCGGATCAGGCCCGGATCATTGGCGATAACCAGCGGCCCACCGATCCCGCCAACCGAAATCCACGGCTCGTTATAGGTGGGCTCCCCACAATTCGAGCGGGTTGCGATAGACGATTCGTATCATTTCCAGGGTCGAAGGCGGCGCGCTACGCGGCTTCGGCGCAGGAGGAACGAAGGGGGCGGGCGTAAAATCCATCAAAAGCTCCGCTGAAACGATCAATCTAAAGCAATTCCAGAAAAAGTGTGCAGCGGTTTTTCGTCAAGAAATGGACCGTTCTTGTAGGCGCGAATTTGGGCGTCCATGCGACAGAGGCATTTCAAGTTGGCGCGCCAACAACTATTGCGGCTGAGCGTCAATCATTATCGCGCCGAGGCGCGCGCTTGCCATCGTAATGGTTACCAGTGTGTTCACCTTGCCCACAGGCTGGCACCGTCTTATGTCGCGTCTATCGATTGATTCCCGCATATCGGAAGGAACTTGCCTTGAAACATCGTCTGAGCATCATCATTGGCAGCACGCGTCCGGGTCGCGCCGGACCGGTATTTGCCGAATGGCTGAAAAAATTCGCAGACGAGCATGGCAAGTTCGATTCCGTTATCACCGATATTGCCACCTTTGCATTGCCGCTGCTCGATGAGCCGAAACATCCGCGCCTTGAGCAATATGAGAACGACCACACGAAGGCATGGGCAAAGGAGATCGATGCCGCCGATGCTTTCGTCTTCGTAACGCCGGAATATAATTACTATGCAGCACCCGCCATTGTGAACGCGGTCGATTATCTCTCAAGAGAATGGAAATATAAGCCCGCCGCCTTTTTGAGCTACGGCGGTGCGTCGGGTGGTTTGCGTTCGGTCCAGTCGCTCAAGCCTTTGCTCACCACCATGAAGATCATGCCGATACCCGAAGCCGTCGCACTACCATTCTATCAAAAATCTCTCGATGAGGACGGTGCGTTTCAGCCTCCCGAACATGTACCATCAGGTGCGACTGTTATGCTGGATGAGCTTGAGCGCTGGTGTGGTGCATTGAAGCCATTGCGGGTCGCGGCAAGTTGACCGTTCGTTTCTTTGGTTCCGGTGCCGGAAAGTCGTCTGGCTGTGATTAAACGCCCGAAAAACTTGGAAAATCGGCTTTGAACGCTTATATCTGGTGAAGTTAATTCGCACGATTCGGGACAATTCAGCGTGCGAGATACACGACATCGAGAAAACAGGTTTCCATGAGCGATCAGACCGATAACGCCTCCGGCGAACAGGCCGCGTACGGCGCCGATTCCATCAAGGTTTTGAAGGGGTTGGACGCTGTGCGAAAGCGGCCGGGCATGTATATCGGCGACACTGACGACGGCTCTGGCCTGCACCACATGGTTTACGAGGTGGTCGACAACGCCATTGATGAAGCCCTTGCAGGCCACGCCGACCTTGTGACGGTGACGCTAAATCCCGATGGTTCGGTGACGGTTACTGATAATGGGCGCGGTATTCCGACCGATATCCACACAGGCGAGGGTATCTCTGCCGCCGAAGTCATCATGACGCAACTCCATGCCGGGGGTAAGTTCGATCAGAATTCCTACAAGGTTTCTGGTGGTCTGCACGGCGTTGGTGTGTCGGTCGTCAATGCGCTTTCGGCGTGGCTACGATTGAAGATCCGTCGCAACGGCCAGATCTTCGAGATGGGCTTTACCCACGGCAATTCGGATGCCCCACTCAAGGTTACCGGCACTTATGCGCCCGAAATGGTTGCGGGTACGAATGAGGGTCGAAGTGGCAGCGAGATCAGTTTTTCCCTTCTGCCGAAACCTTCACCATGGTCGAGTTCGATTTTGAGACGCTTGAGCACCGGCTGCGCGAGCTTGCCTTTCTGAACTCGGGCGTGCGCATCGTTTTGACCGATAGCCGCCACGCCGACATTGTGACCAAGGAGTTGCACTATGATGGCGGGCTTGAGGAGTTCGTCAAATATCTCGACAAGGCGAAGAAGCCATTGATCGAAAACCCGATATCGATCCGTAGCGAACGCGATGGTATCACCGTCGAAGTGGCGATGTGGTGGAACGACAGTTACCACGAGAATGTGCTGGCCTTCACCAACAACATACCGCAGCGCGACGGCGGCACGCATCTTGCCGGGTTCCGCGGCGCATTAACCCGTCAGGTAACAAGCTACGCGGAAACCTCTGGAATATCGAAGAAGGAAAAAGTCTCGATCACTGGTGATGATTCGCGTGAGGGGCTTACCGCCGTTTTATCGGTCAAGGTTCCCGATCCGAAGTTCTCTTCTCAAACCAAGGATAAGCTTGTTTCGTCCGAGGTTCGGCCCGTTGTCGAAAGCCTTGTCAACCTGGCGCTTGGAACGTGGTTCGAGGAACATCCCGCAGAAGCCAAGACACTGATTGCCAAGGTGGTTGAGGCCGCCGCAGCCCGTGAGGCAGCTCGCAAGGCACGCGAACTGACCCGCCGCAAGGGCGTGCTCGATATCAGTTCATTGCCAGGCAAACTCGCCGACTGCCAGGAACGCGATCCGGCCAAGTCTGAAATCTTCATCGTCGAGGGAGATTCTGCCGGCGGCTCCGCCAAGGGCGGACGCTCGCGCAAAAATCAGGCGATTTTGCCCCTTCGCGGCAAAATCCTCAACGTCGAGCGGGCGCGTTTTGACCGAATGCTTGGTTCCGATATGATCGGCACGCTGATCATGGCGCTGGGCACTTCGATCGGCAAGGACGAGTTCAACGCCGACAAATTGCGTTATCACAAGATCATCATCATGACGGACGCCGACGTCGATGGTGCCCATATCAGAACCCTGTTGCTCACTTTCTTCTTCAGGCAGATGCCCGAACTGATCGAGCGCGGCCATCTCTACATCGCCCAGCCGCCGCTTTACAAAGTCTCACGCGGCAAGAGTTCGCAATATCTCAAGGACGAAAGCGCCTTCGAGGAGTTTCTGATCGGTTCGGGGTTGGAGGAAGCATCGCTGACGCTTGCCTCGGGCGAGGTCAGGACGGGGCAGGATTTGCGAGGCGCAGTCGATGATGCACTGGCGGTGCGCCAGCTCATCAACGGGCTTCATACGCGCTACAATCGGGCTGCGGTCGAGCAGGCTGCAATCGCCGGTGCGCTGAACCCCGACATTTTCAACGATCTTGGCAAGGCCAACGCAATGGCGGAGCGCGTCGCCAAACGGCTCGACATTGTTGCCGAGGACACCGAACGAGGCTGGATAGGGCGCACCGCAACGTCCAATGACGGCACGGGCGGCTATGTGCTTGAACGGACCGTGCGCAGTGTGAAGGAATATGTCCATCTGGACATGGCGCTGGTCAATTCAGCCGATGCGCGCCAACTTGATCGCTACGCGCCGCGTCTCGATGAAGTGTACTCTCAGCCTCCTGTGTTACGCAGGAAGGAAGTGTCAGAGGTCATTTCCGGCCCCTTGGCATTGCTCAATGCCATCTTTGCGACGGGTCGCAAAGGGCTGACAATGCAGCGTTACAAGGGCCTTGGCGAGATGAATGCAGAACAACTATGGGAGACGACGCTCGACCCGAATGTGCGCTCACTCCTTCAGGTCAAGGTCAATGATGCGGCCGGTGCCGACTCCCTGTTCTCCAGGCTGATGGGTGACGAGGTCGAGCCCAGACGCGAGTTTATTCAGGAAAATGCATTGTCTGTCGCCAACCTCGACATCTAGTGCATGTCGTCCAAAAGTGTGCAGCGGTTTTTCAGATAACGACATGCACAAAAACAAAGGCTTGAAGCACCTTGGATAACCCCCTTTAGACGCGATGTGCTTTAACTTTTCCCTCGTAAAAAAAGCCCGGCATTTGCCGGGCTTTTTTCATCTTGTCATGCTTGATCAGTGTTCCATCGCTTTGACGATTTCCTCGGTCATCTTCTTGGCATCACCAAGTAGCATCATCGTGCCGTCCTTGTAGAACAGCGTGTTGTCGATACCGGCATAGCCTGAACCGAGCGAACGCTTGACGAAGAGACAGGTGCGCGCCTTGTCGACATCAAGGATGGGCATGCCGAAGATCGGAGAGGATTTGTCGTCGCGTGCCGACGGGTTCGTGACGTCATTGGCACCAATAACATAGGCAACGTCAGCCTGTGCGAATTCGGAATTGATGTCTTCAAGTTCGAACACTTCGTCATATGGCACATTGGCTTCTGCCAGCAGCACGTTCATATGGCCGGGCATACGGCCCGCCACCGGATGGATGGCATATTTCACTTCAACGCCATTGGCCTTGAGCTTGTCTGCCATCTCGCGCAGGGCATGCTGCGCCTGTGCGACGGCCATGCCGTAGCCGGGCACGATGATGACCTTTTGCGCGTTCATCATCAGATAGGCGGCATCGTCTGCCGATCCTTGCTTGACCGTGCGCTCGATGCCGTCATCCGCCCCGGCAATGGCAGTTTCACCACCGAAGCCGCCAAGGATCACCGAAATGAACGAGCGGTTCATGCCCTTGCACATGATGTAGGACAGGATCGCGCCGGAGGAACCGACCAGCGCACCGGTGATGATCAGCGCGAGGTTGCCAAGCGTGAAGCCCAGTGCTGCTGCCGCCCAGCCTGAATAGGAGTTCAGCATCGAGATGACGACGGGCATGTCCGCCCCGCCGATCGGAACGATAAGCAGTACCCCAAGCGCCAGCGAAACAAGGACAATCAGCCAGAAAACCGTGTAACTTTGCGTGGTCACCAGAATGATGATCAGCAGGACCAACGCGGCACCCAAGAGGAGATTGATCGCGTGACGAGCTGGCAGCATAATCGGTTTGCCCGACATGCGACCGTCCAGTTTCAGAAAGGCAATCACCGAACCGGTGAAGGTAATGGCACCAATGGCAACGCCAAGGCTCATTTCAACCAGGGCCTGTCCATGAATGGCACCGACGGCACCAATGCCGAAGCTTTCAGGCGCATACATCGCCGCCGCAGCCACCATGACGGCGGCAAAGCCGACAAGCGAATGGAACGCGGCGATCAATTGCGGCATTGAGGTCATGGCAATGCGCCGCGCGGTCAACGCGCCGACGCTGCCGCCAATGGCGAGACCGAGGACGATCAGCCCGAATCCGCCCGCTGACGGGAGTGCAAGCGCCAGCGTGGTGACGATGGCGATCCCCATGCCGACCATGCCGTAGAGATTGCCCTTTCGGCTGGTCGTCGGGTGCGACAGACCGCGCAAGGCCAGAATGAAAAGAATGCCGGAGATGAGGTAGAGAAAGGAAGCGAAATTCGCATTCATGGCGCTTTACCGTTCCTTTTTCTTGTACATGGCCAGCATGCGCTGCGTGACAAGGAAGCCGCCGAAGATGTTGACCGATACGAGCAACAGCGCGATGAACCCGAAACCTGTTGCCGCAGCCGATGCCGAGATGCCGACGGCGAGCAGCGCCCCCACGACGATGACCGACGAGATGGCGTTGGTAACGGCCATCAATGGTGTATGCAGGGCTGGTGTGACTGACCACACGACATAGTAGCCGACGAAAATTGCCAGGATGAAAATTGCGAAGCGGAAGACAAAGGGATCGATAGCCCCACCAGATAGCGCATGTGCCGTATCACCCGCTGCATCGACCGCAGCCGGCGCATTTGCCAGATCATGGACCGCCATGCGTACAGCCGCAGTCGCCTTGTCGAGTTGGTCGAGAGCTTGTTGCAAACTGTCCATCACGCGGTCCCCTTCGATTTCGTCGCGGCAGGTTTTCTGGGCGCCGCTGGCTTCTTGGGTGCTACTGCCTTTTTAGGAGTTGCCGGTTTCTTCACAGCCTTGGTACCTGCTGCCTTGGCAGTTTTCGCAGAAGGTGCAGCTTTGGCAATCATCACCGGTTGCTTGTCAGCAAAGGCTGGATGCACGACGCGTCCCGCATCCGTCAGCATCGTGGCCTTGACCAATTCGTCGTCACGGTTGATGGCGAGTTCCTTGGCCGTCTTGTCAACAAGCGTTTCCAGGAATGCGAAAAGGTTCTTTGCATAGAGAAGCGAAGCTGATGCGGCGATACGCCCTGCGACATTCAGATGGCCGACGATCTTGACGTCGTTCTTCGTGGTCACCACCTGGCCGGCAATTGCACCCTCGACATTGCCGCCGCGCTCCACCGCCAGATCGACGATGATCGAACCCGGTTTCATCGAGGCGACCATGGCTGCCGAGATCAACTTCGGGGCAGGGCGACCGGGGATCAACGCCGTGGTGATGACAATGTCCTGCTTGGCAATATGTTCGGCCGTCAATGCGGCCTGCTTGGCCTGATATTCTTTCGACATTTCCTTGGCGTAGCCGCCAGATGTTTCGGCTGCCTTGAATTCCTCGTCTTCGACGGCAAGGAACTTGGCACCTAACGATTGCACCTGTTCTTTCACGGCGGGGCGAACATCCGTTGCCGTCACAATGCCACCGAGGCGGCGAGCCGTTGCAATGGCCTGAAGCCCGGCCACGCCAACACCCATGATGAAGATCTTGGCTGCAGGAACAGTGCCCGCCGCCGTCATCATCATCGGCAAGGCGCGATCATATTCACTCGCCCCGTCGATAACGGCCTGATAGCCCGACAGGTTCGCCTGGCTGGACAGGACATCCATCGACTGCGCACGCGTAATGCGCGGCATGAACTCCATGGCAAATGCGGTGACGCCAGCCTTGGCAAGTGCGGCAACCGCAGGCTCGTTGCCATAGGGGTCCATCGTGGCGAGTACCGCTGCGCCCTTTTTGTAGCCTTTGAGTTCTGCTTCTACAGGGCGGCGTACCTTCAAAACGACATCGGCCTTGGCCGCATCCGATGCTTTGCCGATCTTTGCACCTGCCTTGGAGAATTCATCGTCGGTAATGCGCGAGAGCGCACCGGCGCCAGCTTCAACGATCACGTCGAAGCCGAGACCGACCAATCGCTTCACCGAATCCGGTGATGCCGCGACACGGCTTTCGTTGGTATCGACTTCATGAGGGATGAAAACAGTCTGTCCCAACGCATGATCCTTTTGGCTGGAGCCTCGCCTTGAATGGCGCAGCGTTGATCACTGCGCGCAAAAGTTGGGGCCGAAGATGAGGACGTTAGCGTAGAATGAAACCGCCGACGGCCATGATCAGAATAAACAGAATTGTAGCTGAGAAGAAACCGCCGGCAAAAAATCCGAATGCCATTGCGATCATCACCGAGCAGCAGAACAGCGTTCCGTATTTGGCCAGCAGCGTGAAGCCATGATATGTGCGCTCATGCTCGGCATAGTCCATCTGCGCGCCAAGTTCGACGGGACCGGTTGACGTATGGTCAGCCATGAATACCTCTCCGAAAATTATTCTAACGGCACATAGCGAAAAGAGCGTCCAAGGGCAATGGTTCTATTGCCGCATCCGCAAGGTAAAAGGGCATAAACGGGCAAGATTGGCACTATTGGCGTGGCGTTGGTGATGGATGTGTGTCACCGCGCGATTAGGGTCAGGACTCATTAATGTGATTGAAATGGCGGCTGAAACGGCAATGAGATGCAAGGAGAAGCGCGAAGAGCGGGGTCCACCCCCGGTCGAGCGGTTCGACGACGCAGGTCGCAGCCGTTTCACTGTTCGCAAGGATATGGCCAATTTGCCCGCCTACAGCGTCGCAAGCCCTTGAAAACCGGGTGGTTTCCTGCGGGCTTTCTCCTCGTATCCGAACAAATTTGCTCATACCAGTCCAACCAGATTAATGGGTCCTGACCCTAGTCTTGGGATGACCCATCATTGCCGTATGCAAGCTCATATCAGGCGAAAATTTTGGTCATTGCAAATTCATGAGAAAATCATTCTAGGAATGGACGGACTTTCAGCATTCGGTTCACTCGGCTAGGTTTCGTCTGTATCGTATCTTTTGCAATCAAGGCTCGTCTGGCCAGCATGACCTGGGAACGTAATCAATGACAAAATCATCCGAGGCTGCGCACGTCTCTGGCCGCGGCCGCATCTACAATTCCATTACCGAGACCATCGGCGATACCCCGCTGGTACGCCTCGAAAGGTTTGCCAGCGAAAAAGGTATCGTTGCCGATTTGCTCGTCAAACTGGAGTTCTTTAACCCGATCGCTTCGGTCAAGGATCGCATCGGCGTGGCAATGATCGAAGCCCTGGAAGCCGATGGCCGCATAACGCCGGGCAAGACAACTCTGATCGAACCAACGTCTGGAAACACTGGCATTGCTCTTGCCTTTGCCGCCGCTGCCAAGGGTTACAAGCTGATCCTTACCATGCCCGAGACGATGTCAGTGGAGCGGCGCAAGATGCTGGCTCTTCTTGGCGCGGAACTTGTGTTGACCGAGGGCGTAAAGGGGATGAAAGGGGCGATCGCCAAGGCGGATGAACTTGCCGCTACATTGCCCGATGCAGTCATTCCCCAGCAATTCGAAAACCCTGCCAATCCTGAAATCCATCGCACCACCACGGCTGAGGAAATCTGGAATGACACCAATGGCGACGTGGATATTCTGATTGCCGGTATCGGCACAGGCGGAACCATCACCGGTGTCGGGCAGGTTTTGAAGAAGCGCAAGCCTGCGGTAAAAATCATTGCCGTCGAACCCGAGGCTTCCCCGGTTCTGTCAGGCGGCGCGCCCGGTCCACACAAGATCCAGGGGATCGGTGCAGGGTTTGCGCCAAAAATCCTCGATACGTCCGTCTATGACGAGATCGTCAAGGTCATGAATGAGGATTCGGTTGCCAATGCGCGTCTTGTTGCGCGTCTTGAAGGTGTGCCGGTCGGCATCTCCTCCGGCGCGGCACTTCAAGCGGCAATTGTCATTGGTTCAAGATCGGAAAACACCGGCAAGAAGATGGTCGTTATCGTTCCATCCTTCGCCGAGCGCTATTTGTCCACCATGCTGTTTGACGGATTGGGAGCCTGACTGTTTTGACCTGAGAGCTGGCCAGCGGTTTTGAGGCAACGGCATGCAGGAAGACAATGACCTCAAGCACGCTGCATGATCTCTTTAGCCGCGATGTGCCTTAGTGAGCCTGCAAATTGAAGCTGTGGTTGCGGCGCGCACAGGCCGGGCCGGGGCCGCGCATGTAATAGCGCTCGGGGCGATAGGTCGGCGCGATCAGTTCGCGGATAGTTGCGGCGTAGCCGCGCAGATGAGCCAATATCATCATTGCCTTGGAGTCCCTGTCCCAATGTTCGAATGTCCCTTCCGAACTTTGGATACGTTAGCACTCAGGCATGAATAGTCCGTGAACGTTATCTTTACTTTCCGTCAAAACCGCCCCGGTTCGTGGCGGGAATGCGGCTGATTCGGGGTCTTTTCATGGGTAAGTGCAGGCTTCGCCCCGCTGTGTCATTCGCGCAACAGGTCACTTAAGCTAACGAAGATCGTGGGAGATGTGCTCGCCTCACGCATTGCCGATCAGCACGCCGGCGGCAAATACCAGCGCGCCGCCAAGCACAACCTGAAATGCCGCGCGCAGGAATGGCGTATCCATAAAGCGGTTTTGAATGAAGGCGATGGCCCACAACTCGAAGAACACGATGACTGCGGCGACAGTCGTGGCCGTCCAGAAATCGGGGATGAGGTAGGGCAGGGCGTGCCCAAGCCCGCCCAGTGTCGTCATGATACCCGATGCCAGACCGCGCTTTAACGGCGAACCGCGCCCCGAAAGCTTGCCGTCATCATGGGCCGCCTCGGTAAAACCCATCGAAATGCCTGCGCCAATCGACGCGGAAAGCCCGACGAGAAAGGTCTGCCATGTGTTTTGTGTGGCAAACGCTGCTGCAAAGATTGGCGCAAGCGTCGAAACCGAACCATCCATGAGCCCGGCCAATCCCGGCTGCACGAATGTCAGGATGAACTGCCGCCGTTCGCTGGCCGCCTCTTCATCCTTCACCGTGCCCGGCACATGCTTTTGTTCAAGATGTTGCGCAAGGGTTTCATGGCCCTGTTCGGCAGCGGCCAGATCGCCGAGCAGTTTGCGGGTTGAAGCGTCGGTGGTGCGCTTTGCCGCCTCCACATAGAAAAGATGGGCCTGGCGCTCCATGTCCTGCGCATGCCCGCGTACCCGCTCGATGCCCAGCGGTCTTACCAGCCAGTCGGGCTTGCGCTCATAATAGCCTTTTACATGTTCGCGCCGGATAAGCGGGATGCGCTCGCCGAAGCGTTTTTGATGGAGGTCGATAAGCGCCGCCCGATGACCGTCTTCCTCGACAGCCATGTCCTCGAAAACCTTGGCCGATTGCGGAAATTCTTGTGCAAGCCCATCCGCGTAGGCGCGGTAGATCCTCGCGTCGTCCTCCTCCGAGGATACGGCAAGCGCCAGGATTTCCTGTTCGCTGAGGCTGTCGAACGAACGGCGGCCGAAACCGAAGACACGGGAAAGCATGAATGCTCCACTCTAGTTTAGAATTATTCTAAACTAATATTTCTGAACGCGCTGGTCAATCGCAACTGGGTCTACTGAGCATCAGATTTTTTGAATCAACTATCAGAAAAAGAGCACTTTTTATCAGGTAATGTTTACCTATATAGAGGCAACCAAGCAATCCCAGGAAAAGTGTTCAGCGGTTTTCCGTCCGGGATTGCGTAAAAACAGATACCTAAAGCAATCCCAGGAAAAGTGTTTAGCGGTGTTCCGACCGTGTCAGCTATCGAAATACAAGCGAACAAAAGGCAGACGACAGATGGACAAGCAGAACCCGGCAACATTCGATCCCAAGCCGGTCCTTGATCTTATAGCCTCGATCGAATCCGATCTTGAGCGGCTCAAGGCCATGGTCGGCCAACCGGTCGACAAATTCGATCCCGCCAACCCACACAACAAGACCGTCACCGGGAAGCTCTCCGAAGAAGGGGTCGAATGCTGCTATCGCATGTTCGATGAAGGCAAGTCGCGCTATTCGGTCGCCCGCCAAATGAAGATTTCATTCGCTGCCGCCACGCACCGCTTCAACTCGTGGCGTAAGGCAGGTGGCACCAAGCGCCAGCGCGAATTGCTCGGATAATCAGCGGTCCGAAATCTGATTTGGTGCCAACAGGTTCTAGCGCAGGACCGGGCAACTCCGCTCCCATCGGCCAAAGCTGACAAATACGCGCTCTCCATTGCGCGAACGGCCGCGAATGTCGATGGTACGACGACCGATATGGTCTATCCGGGCTCGTCTGATACCCATGCGCTGCGCCTTGAACAAGGCTCTGTCCGGCGAACATTCACGCCGGTCCCTGCCACGACGTTCGTTAAATCGGCGATCATCACGACACCGCTCCCGGCGTGGATTGCAATCTTCCTGAAAACGCAACTTCGGGCCATTGGGGCCGATTTCCAGTTGCAGATTGTCGGCATAGGCCGCTCCAACAGGCGCCGAAGTGAATGCCATTGCCAGAACGAGTATCGTGGAACCGAATATGCTTCGCATGATGATTTCTCCTGTCGAAGCATAACGCCGCGAAAGCCGTTCGGTTCAAATCAAGCTTTCGCACTTGAACCGAAATATTTGGTGAGGAATTGTGGCTGTGGTGGAATTCAGTCCAGCGTTCGGCGAAAGCGCAGCAATGCCAGGCCTGCAAACAGAATGACAAAGCCAAACAGCCAGAGAATTTCGATGCTGATCGCCGGCAACGACGCGCCTTTCAGCATGACGGCGCGCACAATGCGCAGGAAGTGCGTCAGCGGAAACACTTCGCCAAGCCATTGTGCCCAACCGGGCATGCCGCGATAGGGGAACATGAAGCCGGACAAAAGGATGGATGGCAGGAAAAAGAAGAAGGTCAGTTGCATGGCCTGCATCTGGGTGCGCGAGACGGTTGAAATCGTATAGCCCAGCAGCACAAGCCCGAGCACGAATACGAGAATACTCGACAACAACAGTGTGAGACTGCCCACGAAAGGCACGAAAAACAGGAGCTTGGCCGCGATCAGCACCACCACCACCTGGACAGCGCCCACGCAGGCATAGGGCAGCACCTTGCCAAGCATGATTTCCAACGGGCTTGAGGGCATGGCAAGCAGGTTTTCCATGGTGCCACGCTCGGTTTCACGCGTTAGCGCAATCGACGTCATCATCACCATCGTCATCTGAAGAATAACGCCGAGCAGGCCGGGCACGATGTTATATTGCGATATCCCTTCGGGGTTGTAGAGGCGGTGAACCACCACATCGAGCTGGGATTTCGCGGTTTCCGCCTCCATTTCCTGCTTGCCGCGCGCCCTGAGCAGGGCTTTGCTGGCAATGGTTCCCAGCGTCGAGATCGCGCCGCTGGCCACTGACGGATCAGTGGCATCCGCCTCGATCAGGATTTGCGGATGATCACCGCGTTCAACCTTCTGCCCGAAATCCGCTGGTATGGTGACAAGAAATGCCACTTCGCCACTTGCCATCAATTCGTCTGCTTCGGCTTGGGTCTGGGCGATATGGATGAAGCGGTAGTAGTTGGTGTTTTCCAGTGCCGCGATCATGGCGCGTGAATATTGGTCGCTACTCATGGAAAGAAGCGCAGCCGGCAGGCCTTTCGGATCGTTGTTGATAGCAAATCCAAACAGGATCAGCAGCATCAGCGGCACGCCGAGCATCATGGCGAAGGTGACGCGGTCGCGCCGCATCTGGATAAATTCCTTGATCAACAGCGCGCTGAGCCGCGACCAGGAAAGGATCGCGGAGCCGTTCATTCCATATTATCCTTCGAACCGGCCATGAACTGGATGAACACGTCTTCCAGACTGGTTTCCCCTTGCTCCACCCTTACCTTCGGAAAGGTCGTTTTGACACCGACTAGTGCCGCCATCAGTGCATCTCTATCGGAGCCGACCACATGAAGAGTGGTACCAAATGGTGCGACCTGATCTACACCTGGTTTTCCGGTGAGTGCGGCCGCCACTTTTCCAAGATGCGAACCCTGCACAATGAAGGTGGTAAGTCCTGCATTGCGCACCACTTCATCAACCGTGCCGGTGGCCAGCATCTTGCCGTATGAAATATAGCTGATGCGATGGCAGCGCTCCGCCTCGTCCATGTAATGAGTGGAAACCAGAACCGTCAGGCCATTGCTGGCCAGAAGATGTATCTCATCCCAGAAATCGCGCCGGGCCTTGGGATCGACGCCAGCCGTCGGCTCGTCAAGCAGCAGCAGTTTCGGCTTGTGCATGATGCAGGCGGCGAGAGCCAACCTCTGCTTCCAGCCACCCGACAATGTGCCGGCAAGTTGGTTGCGTCGCGACGTCAGGCCGAGGTCTGCAAGCGTATCTGCCACTTGCTTCTCAACCGGGTGCATTCGATAGAGCCGCGCGACGAATTCAAGGTTCTCACCAATGGTAAGGTCTTCGTAGAACGAGAATTTCTGCGTCATATAGCCGACTTCGCGCTTGATCTTCAGCCCTTCGGTCTTGAGATCATAGCCAAGCACTGTGCCGGTGCCGTCGTCAGGCGTCAGCAACCCGCACATGATGCGAATTGTCGTGGTTTTTCCAGACCCGTTTGGCCCCAGGAAGCCGACAATCTCGCCTTCCGCCACGGCCATGCTGACACGGTCCACAACCGTTTTCTCGCCATAGCGTTTGACCAGACCATGAACGTCGATGACGTTCATTCCGCGCTATCCACGGGTGCCACGTCCACGATTTGCCCAGGCTGCAAGGCAGTGGCCTTGCCTTCAGGCAGCGCTTCAACGAGATAGACGAGCTTTTGCCGGTTATCGAGCGAGTAGATGACCGGCGGCGTGAATTCGGGATCGGGCGAAATATAGCTAACCCGGGCTTTCAAATCCGGCTCGCAGCCGTCGCAATAGACATGAAATTCTGCACCGACCTTGATCGACGAGAGTATTTTTTCAGGGACATAGACGGTGAGTTTTACTGCGCCCTCGGGAAGTATGGAGATAACGGGCGCTGCCGGTCCCGCAGTATCTCCGGGATTGAGAATGACATCATTGACGCGCCCAATCGATGGCGCTTCCAAAGACCGCTTGGAAAGCCGCCATTTTGCTTGCGCCAGCATCGCGCCCGCCTGTTTGACCTTGCTGTTGGCAGCCTTGATCTCCTCGGGGCGCGCAGGCAGACCGGCTACCGCAAGATTGGCCTCGTTCTGGCCGATCTGCGCCTGGGCGACTTCCACCGCCGTTGCAGCTTCGTCGAGTTGTGCCTGAGTTGCGATGCCACGTTTGGAAAGGTCTTTCGTGCGGTCCAAAACGCGTTGGGCTTCTTCAGCCTGCGCCTTGGATGAGCGCACAGCGGCTTGCAGAACGGCGATTTCTTCGGGCCGTTTGCCGACCTGCAAGTCGGCAAGCTGTGCTTGTGCCTGAGCAAGACCCGCCTCGGCTTGCGCCACCGCGATCTCGGCGTCCACGCTTTCCAGTGTAACGATTGGTGTACCCGGTCGGACTGTGTCGCCGCGCCGTACCGATACGGATTTCACCTGTGCCACTTCTATCGGCGCCAGCAAGACGTAATCGCCTTCGACGTAGCCCACGGCTATCGGGTCAGGCAGCGCACATGCAGAAAAATCTGTGCCATAAGCGGAAGCGAACACAGCAGACTCATCGGCTAGACATCCTTCCGGTTAGCAAGAATAGCACTGAAATTATCGCGTACGACGTCAAGTATTTTGCTTGCTTCGCTGTCGCCAATGGCGTCCCAGCCCATGCCCCGCATCACGATTTCCCGTCCGATCCGAAAATAGATGATTTGGCCAATCATGGTGAACATTGTGAGGCGTGTCGCTTCACTGTCCGCCGGCTCTCCGCTCGCCTGCTCCCAGATCTGGCAAAGTTTGCGATGAGTCGGTTCAAACACGCCTTCATAGATGCGGTCGAGCGCTTCGGTTGGCTGGGAGGTTTCACGCAGCATGAACTGGACAATGTCTCCGGCCTCAGGGCGCGCCACCAAAAATGCCACCATGCGTTCAATGGCGGAAAATAGCTGGTCACGTGCCGCGTTCGGATCACGGATTTCGGTCTTCAGCGCCTGAACATCACCGATCGCTTGGCCGGCAATCGTCTCGACTGTCTCGACAATATAGTCGGCTACTGCCGCGCGCAGACCGCTCTTCCCGCCGAAATGGTAGGCAATCGAGCCGATATTGGCATTGGCCAAGGCTGCGATTTCGCGCGTTGACGTGCCATTGAAACCTTGTCGGCCAAATAGCTTCAGTGCCGCCCGTATCAGTGCTGTGCGGGTTAGATCGGCTGGCGAGGTCGCAATGTCGCCGATGTCAGGCGAGGTATTTGGCACGGGAATCATGCCATTACCTTTATCAATCGATTGATTAAGGTAAAGTGACCTTTGTGACGATTGCACGAGCATTGCACGACATTGTCAGCGCCGCAGCGGTTGATTTGCCTTCCCGCACGCGCTTTAGTTGGCCCATGGCCAAGGAAATCGAGCGAAAATTTCTGATTGAGAACGGTTCGTGGCGTGATGCTGCGGACAAAACTATTGCCATTACCCAATTTTACCTCGCCATATCGGCGGAACGCTCGGTGCGCGTTCGGATCAGCAATGAGGGCAGCGCCAAACTGACGCTTAAATTTGGCAGCGATCTGCGCGAGCGTGATGAATTTGAATATTCTATTCCGCTCGAACAGGCGCAGGAGATGCGGGCATTCGCTCTTGGTACTGTAATCGACAAGAACCGGTATCATGTCCGCCACCAAAATTACCTATACGAGGTCGACGTATTCAACGGCGCTCTGGCTGGATTGGTCGTTGCCGAACTGGAGACACCGGACGCCGTGGACGCAGCCATGTTGCCGGGGTGGCTGGGGCGCGAGATCACAGGCGAGTTGCGATATTCCAATGCCTCGCTCGCCCTGAACGGATTTCCGGAAATGGCGTTGTGAGCGAAAGGATGGTTCAAGTTCGGCAAGGTATGGCACAACGATGATAGCGCCCACCGACACATTGCTGGATAAACTGGGGCGCTGGCTGGCCAACAGATTGCAGGACGAATCCTCCGGCTATGAGCCCTATACGCCGTCCGACCCCGAAACGCTGCGGCGCACATTGGAACCGGGTGATATCCTTCTGGTCGAAGGCAACCAGAAGATTTCAGCGGCCATCAAATATCTGACCCAGTCAACCTGGTCGCATGCCGCGTTTTACATTGGCGACGCTTTGCCGGAACCGGAAGATGGTTCGGAGCGTCCGCGCTTGATCGAAGTCAGGCTGGGTGAGGGGTGTGTCGCCGTGCCTCTGTCGCGCTACCACACATATAATACGCGCATCTGCCGGGCCAGCGGCCTGACGCCGGATGATCGTGATCGAATTGTTTCGTTCATGATCGAAAAGATCGGCCTGCGCTACGATCTGAAAAACATCTTCGACATGTTGCGCTATTTCCTGCCAGCGCCGCCCGTGCCCGTTCGCTGGCGCCGGCGTATGCTTGCCTTCGGTTCGGGTGATCCGACGCGCGCAATATGTTCGACGCTCATTGCCGAAGCCTATCAGATGATACGCTACCCCATTTTGCCTGAAATTACGCTTGCACCCGGGCGCTCTTCAGCCAGATCGCGTTATTCTAAGCATGAAATCCTGCATATTCGCCATTATTCGCTGTTTACGCCGCGTGATTTCGATCTTTCGCCCTATTTTCGCATCGTCAAGCCGACACTTGAATTCGGTTTCGACTATCGGACGCTGGTGTGGAAAGACCCCGAGGAAGAGGTTTCGCATGACGCGAAATGAGGCGGAGTTTCTTCCGGCGATCTAGAGTCCTGACCCTAAGTGTCCGGCAGGTAGTGTCATGCTCGCACGGTTTCCTTCGCACCCTTGATATCGGCCTGTGCGCTATCGACTGTTTCCATGTAGTGAACCAACGGAGGCGTGAGGCCGTGGGAGCCTAAAAGTGCGCGCATTCGTTCCGACGCACCGGCTATGTAGAAGTGAATCCCTTGCGCTTTTGCCTTGCGTGCCACGCTTTCCAGGACATTGGCCGCGGTGGAATCCATCAATGGCACCGCAGAACAGTCGAGGATGAAGCTTTTGCGTTCGTCTGCGATGCGGTCGAGCACGGAACCTACGGTTGATGCCGCACCAAAAAAGAAGGCACCCGATATGCGATAAACCACCGTATCGTCGCTATTTCTGGCTTTGGCGTCATACGCTTGGCGCGAGCCGTTGACTGTGTCTGCAACGTCTTCGGATGCAAGTGGCATATCGGCCTCGACCGCGACAGACTTGGCCATTCGATCAATGAACAACAGTGCTCCCAAGGCAAAGCCAACGACAATGCCGGTTGTCAGGTCGCGAAAAACGACAAGGCCGAATGTCACCAGAAGAACGGCGGCGTCCCCGTGCGAAGACTTGATCAAGGCTGAGAATGCGGGCCGTTCGATCATGTTCCAGGCAACGATTGCGAGAACGCCCGCCAGCGCGGAAAGCGGGATGTAGCTTGCAAGTGGTGCTGCCACCAGCATGAAGCCGAGAAGGCATAAGGCATGTATGATGCCCGAGATGGGGCTGTATGCGCCTGCCCGTACATTGGTCGCGGTGCGCGCTATGGTACCGGTTACGCAAATCCCGCCAAAGAGTGCCGAGCCGATATTGGCAAAACCTTGAGCCACCAACTCGCAGTTCGAGCGGTGCCTGCGCCCGCTCATGCCATCTGCGACAACGGCCGAAAGCAGGGATTCGATGGCACCGAGCAGGGTGAAGGAAACGGCGTCAGGTACAACGGCCAGTATCTTGTCCAGAGAAGCCTGTGGCAGCTTCGGTTCTGGAAGCATGTTGGGAATGCCGCCAAAGCGTGTGCCGATGGTCTCGACATGAAGGCCGAGTGCCACGGCGGCAATCGAGCCAAGAGCTACGGCGATCAGCATGCCCGGCCATCGCGGACGCCAGCGCTTCAAGACTACGATGGTGGATATCGTCAAGCCTGCCACGAACACGGCGCTGGCATTGATCGAGTCGGCCACACCACCAAGCGCGATAAGTTTGGGCACGAACTCTCCGGGTTCTTTCCCCACCAGCGTCAAGCCAAACAAGTCATGCAACTGGCTCGCAAATATGATGATGGCAATGCCAGCGGTGAAGCCGACGGTCACCGGATAGGGAATGAATTTTATATAGGTGCCAAGCCGCAGATAGCCGACCAGAACAAGCATGACACCGGAAAGCCCCGCCGCGAGGATCAATCCATCGACGCCATGCCGTTCGACTGTTGCCGCCACCAATACGATGAAAGCGCCGGCCGGTCCGCCGATCTGGAAGCGACTGCCCCCAAGCAGTGAAACGATGAAGCCGCCGACGATCGCGGTAAAAAGGCCTTTCTCCGGGCCTACGCCAGAAGCAATTGCTATCGCCATCGACAGGGGGAGTGCCACGATGGCGACCGTCAGTCCGGCGACGACATCGGCGCGAAATTGTTGAAGCCGGTAGCCTTCGCGCAACACCGTCACAAGTTTGGGCGTGAACAGTTCCGAAAATGTCGGCTGCGCCCTGGGTCGGCTGTGAGCCATAGTCTTGCCTTCCGCTAAGAAGCGAAGGGATCGTCGTTAATTCGGCGGTCGCCGTCGCGGCTTTCTCTTTTGCGGACCCTGAACGGGGCTCTAGGAAAACACCGGCTTCAGTCGAACCCCTCGGCCACCACGCTCGCTTGGTTGGTTCTCGCCGATCAATTCCACCCCGGCCTCGTCGAGCGCCTGGATGACCTTCATCAGCGTATCGACCACCCCCGGACCACGCCATCACTTGCTTCCATTCGCTGAATGGTAGGAAGCGAAACCCCGGCGCGTTCGGCAAGCGTCTTCTGGTCGATACCGGCCAGTGCACGGGCCGCGCGCATCTGCGCTGCAGTGATCACCGGTCAGAACTCCAGTTTGAGTCTGCACAAGATATGTATGATACATTCATAGTGATGTGTCAAACATCATAATAAATGTGCAGAACGTAATCATAGTGAATTCTCCTGTGACGCGTCGCGTCCGCGTGGAAATTGCATGGCAAGCCACCACAGCATGGCCCACGCAAATCCCGCACACCAGCCTGCGAGTACATCCGAGGGCCAATGAACACCAAGATAAATCCGGCTGATGCCGACCAGAAACGTGGTCAAAACCGCCAGCGAGAGCACGTAAATCTTCGTCACCCGCCGCTTCACGACTTGTGCTGCGATGCTGCCAAGCGTCAGATAGGTGACAGCCGAGAGCATGGCGTGTCCGCTTGGGAATGAGTATGTTGACACGTCAACGAGATGTGAAACGAGTTCGGGCCTTGGTCGCTCGATCCCAAGCTTCAGGATACTCGATAAAAACTGCCCGCCTGCCACTGCTGCGAAAACGATGAGTGCTGTTTGCATCTGGCGTTGAAGAAGCAGAAACGCAATGACCGCCATCGTGGTCAGCAGAAGGATGATCGTGCTGCCAAGGCTGGTGATATCGCGCATTACACCGTGAAGCCAGTATGGTCCTATCGGAATATCGGGATGTCCAACTTGGCGAAAAGCCAGCAAAATACTGGTGTCGAAACTGTGTGGTGCGCTGTCGAGAGCCACTTCCATCAGTTCTACAAAACCCCAGAGCGCCCCCGCAATGCAGAGGCCCGCCACAAGCATCGGAAATTCCACCCGTTTGAAAAGCCTTGGCACAGTGGTCTGCATATGTCTGTTTTTGCTCCTAATGGCTTTTGCCATGTGAGCCTTGTTTCCCAAGCATCCGTTCCGGTCAAGGCGCTTGATCGCCGAGACGAGGTAGAGCAGATTTGCCGTGCGTGGCAAATTGCCAACGGGCACCACTACCGGTCCGTGCAGCAATATCTTTATCCACCTGCCGCCAGAGGAAAGCCATGTCCGAAAGAGCAACGCAAGAACAGATTTTCCCCTCAAGCCAGCTTGAAGAAAATGACGGCCCCGGCACCAACAACACAGACAATCGCACCATGGGTGAAATAATTGCGTCCCGCTTTTCACGCCGCGGTTTCCTCAAAGGCTCGCTGGCTGTTTCCGCTATTGCGGCAACGGTTAGTCCGCATGCACTATTCAGTGTTGAAAAAGCGCATGCGACAGGCACATCTGCTTTCACTTTCGACGAGGTTGAGGCCGGCATTGACGACACGCATCATGTCGCGGCCGGCTACGATGCCGACGTGCTGTTGCGCTGGGGTGATCCGATCTTTGCCGACGCACCGGAATTTGATCCGCTGAAGCAGTCGCCCGAAGTGCAGGCGAAGCAGTTTGGCTATAATAACGATTATGTCGGTTACATCCCGCTCCGTGGCACGCCCGAACATGGCCTGCTCGTCGTCAACCATGAATATACCACTCCGCACCTGATGTTTCCCGGCATTGTTGAGGTCAATGAGAAAGAGGGCAGGAAGGTTCTCGAACTGAAGCCGCTGACGAAAGAACAGGTCGACATCGAGATGGCAGCCCATGGCGGCACCATTGTTGAAATCAGGAAAGATGCCGGCAAATGGCAGATCGTGCGCGATGGCAAACTCAATCGCCGCATCACCTCGAACACTGAAATGGCGCTGTCGGGACCGGTCGCCGGGCATGAGCGCGTCAAGACCGATGCCGATCCCTCCGGCATCAAGGTTTTTGGCACGCTCAACAATTGCGCCGGCGGTGTCACGCCCTGGGGCACCTATGTCATGGCCGAAGAAAACATCCACGGCTATTTTTCGGGTGAGTTACCGCAGGGGCACAAGGAAGCTATCAATTATAAGCGTCTCGGCATCCCGCGAAGCTCTTATGGATGGGCAGCGCATTATGATCGTTTCGACATTGGCAAGGAACCGAATGAGGCCAATCGTTTTGGCTGGATTGTCGAGGTAGATGTCAACGATCCGCTTTCAAAGCCGAAGAAGCGCACGGCGATGGGCCGCTTCAAGCACGAGGGTGCAGAATCGATCGTTTCCAGGGATGGTCGTGTCGTGTTTTATCTCGGTGACGACGAGCGTTTTGACTATGTCTACAAATTTGTGACAAACGCCAAATTCAACCCTGATAATCGCGCCGCCAACATGGATATTCTCGACGGCGGCACGCTCTACACGGCGAAATTCAGCGATGACGGCACGCTTGAATGGCTGCCGCTGACCTTTGGCACAGGCTCTCTGACTCCAGAGAATGGCTTTTCATCGCAGGCGGACGTGTTGATCGAAACACGCCGTGCCGCAGACTTGCTCGGCGCGACCAAGATGGACCGGCCTGAAGACATTCAGCCTGACAGTGTCACGGGCAAGGTCTATGTCATGTTGACCAACAACACCAAGCGCAAGGATGATCAGGTAGATAACGCCAATCCGCGTGCCAGAAACGCGTTTGGTCACATCATCGAAATCGCCGAGGACGATGGCGATTTTGCTGCCACCAATGGCAAGTGGGAAGTTTTGCTGAAATGCGGCGATCCGTCTGTCGCTGAAGTTGGTGCATCGTTTTCCACCGCAACGACCGCGAATGGCTGGTTCGGCATGCCCGACAATTGTGCCGTTGATTCGGCGGGTCGATTGTGGGTGGCGACCGATGGCAACAGCCCCGAAAGCACTGGCCGCACCGACGGTTTGTGGGCGCTCGACACTGAAGGCGAAGCGCGCGCCACTTCGAAATTGTTCTTTCGCGTCCCCATCGGCGCGGAAATGTGCGGGCCACTGTTTACGCCCGACGATCAAACGGCATTCGTCGCCGTCCAGCATCCGGGAGACGGTGGCGAGGATTGGGACGGGTTTGCACGTCCTTCCTACTACGAAGACCCATCTACCCGTTGGCCGGATTTCCAGCCCGATATGCCAGTTCGGCCTTCAGTCGTGGCAATCACCAGGCAGGGCGGCGGCAAGATCGCATCATAGGCAAAATACAAAGCAAGCGAAGGTGGGTTTTGCCCCGCTTTCGCTTTGCCATCCCACTAGGTTCTAAGCCTGTAGCCCGTCTTGAAAATCCAGGCGATGACCGCGATGCAAGCCACCATGAAGGTAACCGTCATGCCAAGGCTTACTGAAAGCGAGACATCGGCAGTACCAAAGAAGCTCCATCTGAACCCGCTGATCAGGTAGACGACCGGATTGAACAAGGTAATGGTGCGCCAAATGCCGGGCAGCATATCGATGGAATAGAACGATCCCCCGAGGAAAGTCAGTGGCGTCACGATCAGCAGTGGCACCAGTTGCAACTGTTCAAAACTCACTGCCCAGATGCCGATAATGAAGCCGAACAGGCTGAACGTAACGGCGGTCAGGACAAGGAACGCCAGCATCCAGACAGGGTGCTCGATATGCAGAGGCACGAACAGCGAAGCGGTCGCAAGGATGATCAGGCCGATGGCAATGGACTTGGTTGCAGCCGCCCCGACATAGGCGACAACGATTTCCAGATAGGAAACCGGTGCCGATAACAACTCATAGATTGTCCCGACGAATTTCGGGAAATAGATCCCGAAAGATGCGTTCGAGATCGACTGCGTCAACAGCGACAGCATGATCAGGCCCGGAACGATGAATGCGCCATAGCTGACACCGCCGATCTGGTCGATACGTGAGCCGATGGCTGCGCCGAAAACAACGAAATAGAGCGACGTAGATATGACCGGCGAGACGATACTCTGCAAAATGGTGCGAAGTGTTCGCGCCATCTCATAGCGGTATATAGCCCAGATCGCGTGATGGTTCATGGGTCTTTCCTCACCAGCGAAACAAAGATTTCTTCAAGCGAACTGTTTTCAGTGTCGAGGTCGCGAAACTCGATGCCTGTCGCTTCGAGATCGCGCATCAGCGAGGCAACACCCGGGCGTTCACTCAGATTGTCATATGTATAGGTGAGGGCGTCGCCATCGTCCGATATCTCCAGCCCATAGCGCGCCAATGTCTCGGGAACGTCAGAAATCGGGCTGCGCAATTGCAGTTTCAACTGCTTGCGGCCCAGCTTGCGCATCAGTTCGCTTTTGTCTTCAACCAATACGATCTCGCCATTGTTGATAACGCCGACACGGTCGGCCATCTCCTCGGCTTCCTCGATATAGTGCGTCGTCAGGATGATGGTGACGCCGCTTTCGCGTAACCGGCGCACCATCGCCCACATATCCTGGCGAAGCTCGACATCGACCCCGGCGCTGGGCTCGTCAAGGAACAGAACACGCGGTTCATGCGCCAGTGCTTTGCCGATCAGGACACGTCGCTTCATGCCGCCGGACAATGTCACGACCTTGGCGTCGCGCTTGTCCCACAGCGACAGGTCTTTCAGCACACTCTCGATATATGCCGGATTCGCGGGCTTGCCGAACAGGCCGCGGCTATAGGTGAGCGTCGCCTGCACGGTCTCAAACGCTTCGACGGTCAATTCCTGTGGCACCAAGCCAATCATGCCGCGCACCGCGCGGTAGTCCACGCCGATGTCGTGACCATCCACTGTCACAGAGCCCGCTGAGCGATTGACGATGCCGCAAATGATCGAGATCAGCGTTGTCTTGCCCGCACCATTGGGACCGAGCAAGGCAAAGATCTCGCCTTTTTGAATGTCGAGACTGACATTTTTCAGCGCGTGGAACCCGCTGGAATAGGTTTTTGACACCCCGGAGATCGAGATAATATTCTGCATGAAGATGATTTCTGAAAAGAATGAATTTCTGTCTGACGCCTGAATGTCGGTGCGCGGCGCGCAATGTCAACGCCGCTCCTGACATTTATGGCCATTTTTTAACCCACCCTGCGACGTTGCGCCCCGCGTGACTCCGCGCCGCTTTGACGAGCAGGGCCCAGTACCCTACTTTCCGTTTGAGGGAGAGAGTCGTTGGAGCCTGTGTATGGACCCGCTCATTCTGTCGCGCATTCAATTTGGGGCGAATATTTCGTTCCACATCCTGTTTCCAACGATCACCATAGCACTTGGCTGGGTGCTGCTGTTTTTCAAACTGCGCTACAACGCAACGGGCGATACCGCCTGGATGCGCGCCTATTTCACATGGGTGAAGGTGTTCGCGCTGTCATTCGCGCTTGGCGTGGTCACCGGCGTCACCATGAGTTTCCAGTTCGGCACCAATTGGCCGGGCTACATGGAAAAGGTTGGCAACATTGCCGGGCCTCTGCTCGCCTATGAAATCCTGACGGCATTCTTTCTTGAAGCAGCCTTTCTGGGCATCATGCTTTTCGGTTTCCGGCGCGTATCGAACCGCGTCCACACTTTGGCGACCGTTCTCGTCGCTGGCGGCACCACCGTCTCCGCTTTCTGGATCATCGCGCTGAATTCGTGGATGCAGACCCCAACCGGTTTCGAGATGCGCGATGGTGTCGCGCACGCCACCGATTGGTGGGCCGTGGTGTTCAATCCGTCCATGCCCTACCGGCTCGTTCACATGTTGATCGCGTCGGGCCTGACGGTTTCGTTTCTGGTCGCCGGCTTTTCCGCCCTGCGCTATCTCATGGGGGACCGCTCCGAATCGATGTGGAAGGCGCTGCGCACCGGAATTTTTCTCGCCGCCATACTGATCCCGGTTCAGATATTCGTCGGAGATCAGCACGGGCTCAACACGTTGGAGTATCAGCCTGCCAAGATCGCGGCGATGGAAGCCAACTGGCACACGGGGTCCAACATTCCGCTCGTTTTGTTTGCTATCCCCGATGAGACAACAAAGAAAAACCGTTTCGAGGTAACGATTCCCAACGGTGCCAGCCTCATTCTGAGGCACAGCGCCGACGGTGTCGTGCCGGGCCTTGACCAGTTCGAGGGACAACACCCGCCGGTCTTTCCGGTATTCTGGGGCTTCCGCATCATGGTGGGCACCGGCTTGCTGATGCTGGTCGTGTCATGGGCGGCGGGCTATTTTCTGTGGCGTCGCCGCCACCTGCCTCGGCCATTGGCGTTGCTGATGGTGCCGATGGCCCTTTCGGGTTGGGTGGCGACACTTGCCGGTTGGTACACGACCGAGATCGGTCGCCAGCCCTGGCTGGTTACCGGCGTCTTGAAAACAGCCGATGCGGTCGGTCCTGTCGCTGGCAGCCATGTTGCACTGACACTTGCGATCTATCTCATCCTCTATCTTGTCTTGATGATAGCCTATCTCGGTGTGCTGGTGCATCTGGCGGTGAAGGCAACGAAAGATGGCGACGCTTCGCCTCTGCCCGGCGTTCTTAATGCGCCGCTTTCGCAACCAGCGGCAGGGGAGTGATCATGATGTCCATGACCTTTGATTGGCCAACTCTTCTCCCGCTCATCTTCGCCGGCCTGATGGGGCTGGCGATCCTGGTTTACGTCATCCTGGACGGATTCGATCTTGGCATCGGTATCCTGTTCGCAGCAGCCGATGATGAGGAAAAGGATACGATGGTTGCGGCAATCGGGCCGTTCTGGGATGCCAATGAGACATGGCTGGTGCTTGCGGTCGGGCTGTTGCTCGTTGCTTTCCCGCTGGCTCACGGGATCATTTTGACCGCGCTCTATATCCCGACATTCCTGCTGCTCGTTGGCCTGATACTGCGTGGCGTTGCCTTTGATTTTCGTGCCAAGGTGCCTGCCGGGCGCAAGGATCGATGGAACCGTATTTTCTTTGCGGGATCGCTTATCGCCTCGCTGTCGCAAGGCTACATGCTTGGCGTTTATGTGCTCGGCCTTGATGATGGTCTTGCCGCCATGGCTTTCGGCGCATTGGTCGCACTATGCCTTGCAGCAGCCTATGCGGCGATGGGGTCGGCTTGGCTGATCTACAAGACGGAAGGCACGTTGCAGAAGAAAGCAGTTCTATGGCTGCGCTCGGCGCTGGTCTTGACGGTGATCGGCATGGCGGCCGTGTCATTGGTCACGCCGTTCGCCAGCCCGCGTATTTTCGACAAATGGTTTGTCTGGCCGGAAATGCTTTACCTGTCGCCTCTGCCGATAGTGTCAGCGATATTGTTTCTGTGGCTTTGGCGCCAGACGTTTCATTTGCCGAAAGAAGGCGACCGTCACGCCATCGTGCCGTTCCTCACACTGGCTGCCATTTTTGCGCTGGGTTTTGCCGGTCTGGCGTGGTCGTTCTATCCCTACGTCGTGCCGGATCACCTCACCATCTGGCAGGCGGCTTCCGCGCCGGAAAGCCTCGCCATCATTCTTGTCGGCACCGTGTTCGTGCTGCCGATCATCATTTTCTATTCGTTCTATGCCTATCGTGTTTTCGGTGGCAAGGCGGGTGACCTGACTTACGACTGATGCAGGAACAACACCTTACAGCCAGCCACCGGTGAAGCCTGCCCGGCGCAGCCCGTTGACGATATAGGGGCATTTGCGCATCAGGTCCCACAGCATCCCGGTCCGGTAGTTTTCGGTCATCAAGGCAATCGGGCCTTGATTGATGCCGACATGGTCGGGGCTAAGCCAACCGCGACGGCCTTTCCCGCTCGCTTTCAATGTTGGATTGAAGCTGGCGGTAAACCCATAGGGATTGTCGTCTTCCAGATTGATATCATGAAAATATCTTAGCGTCGGCAAAACGATCTCAGGTGCGAAAGGTAGCGATGTAACCGCCGCCCACGGCGAAAGCGTGCCGTCATCCGGCCCGAATGGCACGCCGCGCGCCATATAGCCGTGGAATCGCCTTTTCACACCATTGATCGTTTGCTTGCCAGGTCCGGGGCCGTCGCTGGCCGTGACCCCCCAGCAATGTTCGTTATAGCCGTCGAAGCCACGCGGGTTGCGGATCGCATATTCTTGCTGGACATAGGTCGCGTGGCGGCTGTTTTGAAAGTAATCGCTGCCTTTGTCGCGCATGAAGGCGTCTTGAATGTCGCGAAAATCGATCCAGACATGCGACAACTGGTGAATGAACAGAGGTCCGGCATAGGCGAATTCGTGGCCGTAGATTGACTTCCACCGATAGCTCGACAGCCATGCCGCGTAGCTTTCGGGCGGAAGCGGAAATGTCGGGGAGCCAAGGCCGAGCACGTACAGGATCAGGGCTTCGTCATAACCCTGCCAGCGGTAGCGCAGAAATCCGCGCTCAGGTCTCCAACCATGGGTGACGGCTGCACCGCCATTTTGCGCCCATTGCCAGTTGGTGCGCCGGTAGAGCGCGTCAGCCAGTTTGCGTATTTCACGCTCTTCTTCGCTGTCTTCGCGAAAGTAGGTTGCGGCGGCCAGAACTCCGGCCAATAGCAATGCCGTGTCGATGGTTGAAAGCTCGGATTTCCACGCCCTGCGACCGGTGCGCATATCCAGGAAGTGATAATAGAAACCTTTGTAGCCGGTGGCATCGCGTTCGGGGCCTTGCGGGCTGTTCCAGAAGAAGCGCAGCGTCGTTAAAGCCCTAGTGCAGGCTTGTTCTCTGCTCATGAAACCACGAGCAACGCCGACTGGGTATGCTGTCAGGGCAAGGCCGGTGGCGGCAATGCTCGCAGGCGATCCCTCGCTCGTTCGGTCGACGACAAGCCCGTTATCCGGATTGGCTTCGGCCAGGAAATAGTCAAACGATGCCTGCTGCAACGCCACCAGTAATTGGTCGTCATTCACGGGATCTGTCACCGATTTATCCATTGGATAGCACGGTGTTGAAAACAATCTCCCCGACTGCGTATGGACGCAGCCAGGGAGATTTATGCACCAGGTTCGGGAGATACATCGTGCGGTGTCGTCAGCTCTTGTTGGCGGCCATCACCAGCGCGGGCTTGTCCTTGTAGAACGTCGGGAAAACCCTCTTGAGGTTTTCGATCTTGGGAAGATCATTATAGACGATATATGGATATGTCGGATTGCGTGTCAGAAAATCCTGATGGTACGCTTCGGCCGGATAAAACGCCTTGTCTGTTTCAAGCGTCGTCACGATCTGTTCCGGGAAGGCCTTGGCCTTGTCGAGTTGCGCGATATAGCTTTGGGCAATCTTCTTTTGCGCATCGGTAAGTGCAAACACCGTCGAGCGATATTGCGTTCCCCTGTCCGGTCCCTGGTAGTTCAACTGGGTCGGATTGTGGGCGACCGAGAAATAGACCTGTAGCAATTGGCCATATGTCACCTTGGATGGGTCATAGGTAATCTCGACGGCCTCGGCATGGCCGGTGCGGCCTGATCCCACTGTCTCGTAAACAGCGGTATTCTTATCGCCACCGGCATAGCCGGACACGGCGTTGGTCACGCCCTTCACATGCTGGAACACACCTTGCACGCCCCAGAAACAACCGCCTGCAAATATTGCAGTCTCTGTTCCTTTGGAGGCTTGTTCATCCATTGCAGGGGGTGGAATGACCACGGCTTCCTCTGCCGATCTCGCCGGGCTTTGCCAATATACAAACATTGCCGAGGCAATTGCGAAGGCGGTAATAGCCACTTTTGCGGTGTCGAGCCGATCAGCCACGGCTGGCTTGGTTATGTTTCTCATTCGTAATCTCCCGTTCCTTCGATAAGGGGCACCCATCAATTCGATGGGGGAGCGTAATGGGTTCAAGGGCAAGGATATGGCAGTTTTGACCTCAACGCGCGTCACAATCGCGTGCATTAAATGTCATCGCCAATTGTAGAGGTCGCCCCATACAATACAGGGGCGACCAATGCGCTTTGCCCGGCGTGTGATTACTGCATGCCGCCCAAAAGTGGGTAGCGGTTTTGGGACAACGACATGCATGAAAACAATGACTTGAAGCACGCTGCATGAATCCCTTTCGACTCGGCGTGCTTTATTTGCCGGGCATATGACTAATTGGATGTCGCAGGTTTCATCGCATCTGTGCTCATGGCGTCGTCGGACTTCATCATCCCCATCTCGTCACAGGCCTTGGTGGCTTCGTCCTTCTTCATGGAATCGGTTTCCATTGCCGCCTTGTCCATACAATCTTTCATCTTTTCGGCAGCCATCGGGTCAGCGGGTTTCATGGCATCGGTTTCCATCGCATCTGCGGGCTTCATGGCATCGGTTGCCATTGCATCAGCAGGCTTCATGGCATCGGTTGCCATTGCATCGTCGGCGCGCGCGATACTTCCGGCAAAGACAGCGGTGGAGACAATTGCGAAAGCAAGCGCGGGAAGTGTCAAGCGGTTGAAAGTAGTCATGTTAGACTCCTGTTGGGTGGGTAGTGATGGCCCGAAACGGATCTGGGCCGGTGGAAGCGGTGCCATGCTTGCGGCATCCGCGAACTTTGAAATTACTCGCTGGCAGCCGCCAAGATCGGCCCGCCCTTTGGTGCTTGCAGCAAGACCGCAGCGCGCAGGCGCTTCTGGCCTGCGGGCAAAGCGAGGGAGATGGTCTTGCCCGACCATGTGCCGAGTTTTGTAAGCGAGTGCACCACATTGGCGTGCGGAAGTGTGCGACCGGTGTTTTCGCCACGCGCAACGGGCACATCGACAACACCTGGCAGGTATTGCACCAGCCACACATCGGCCTTGCCGCCTGCTCTGGACCCGGCACCAATCTTGATCTTGCCATTGCCGATCGAAAGGGTCGGACCCTTGATCTTCCCGTTCGACGAGATCAGGCTTTCAATATCGCCAAGCCGGTTTCCCACCGTATCTGCGTTGCCATTGACAACGATTTGCGGGGTAAATGGACCGGAGCGGCCAAGCGGAGGTTCATAGGAAATCTGGCGATCTGTGAACGCCTGCTTGCCAAAAGTGTCCTTCCAGCCGAGATAAGACCAGTAGGTGACATTGAAGCTTAACGCCAATATGCCGGGGCGTTTGAAGAGTTTGACCAGATTGGCATTGGCTGGAGGACAAGACGAGCAACCCTGACTGGTGAATAATTCAACGACGGTAAGCGGTTGGCTGGCAGCCGTGCCAATCGTTGCCGCGACCATCAATGCCGCACTTGCCAGAATCGCCGATGTCATTCTGGCCCCTGCCGGGAACAGATCTTTGATACTATGGCGTTTCGCTGTTGAACTGGGCATCGGCGGTTCCTCCATGCGGCTCGGCTTTTTGGCCTGCCTTTTCATTTCGCAACGGCTTTCCCCTTCGTTACAGCCTTCACCGTTTTGTGATTGCTTCTCCATTCCCATGCGCGCGCCGCTTGCCGCCGGAACCGGCCCCTGCTAAAGGCCGCGACCATGAGCACACCTGTTTCCCATATCCGCAATTTTTCCATCGTCGCCCATATCGACCATGGCAAATCGACGCTTGCCGACCGGCTGATCCAATTGACCGGTGGCCTGGACCTGCGCAACATGAAAGAGCAGGTGCTCGACAGCATGGATATCGAGCGCGAACGCGGCATCACCATCAAGGCGCAGACCGTTCGCTTGAAATATCGCGCCAACAATGGCGAGGACTATATTCTCAATCTGATCGACACGCCCGGTCATGTCGATTTTGCCTATGAAGTCTCGCGTTCGCTCGCGGCTTGCGAAGGTTCCCTGCTGGTTGTCGATGCGTCCCAAGGCGTCGAGGCGCAGACCTTGGCCAATGTCTATCAGGCCATCGACAACAATCACGAGATCGTCGTCGTGTTGAACAAGATCGATCTGCCTGCCGCCGAGCCTGAGCGCATCCGTGAGCAGGTGGAAGAAGTCATCGGCATCGACGCCAGTCAGGCCGTGCTGATTTCGGCCAAGTCCGGCATCGGTATTCCAGATGTGCTGGAAGCCATCGTCACCCAGTTGCCGCCGCCACGCGAAGGCGACGCCACCAAACCGCTCAAGGCCATGCTGGTTGACAGTTGGTATGACGCTTATCTGGGGGTCATCGTGCTGGTGCGTGTCATCGACGGTGTGATGAAAAAAGGCCAGACCATCCGCATGATGGGCACCAACGCAAAATATCCGGTCGAGCGCACCGGCATATTCACGCCCAAGATGGTGAGTGTGGATGAGATCGGCCCCGGCGAATTGGGTTTCATTACCGCCTCGATCAAGGAAGTGGCCGACACCCGCGTTGGCGACACGATCACTGAGGACCGCCGCCCTACGCAACAGGCTTTGCCGGGCTTCAAGCCAGCTCAGCCCGTCGTTTTCTGCGGCCTGTTTCCAGTTGATGCCGCCGATTTTGAGGATTTGCGCGCCGCAGTCGGAAGGCTGAGGCTCAACGATGCTTCTTTTTCTTATGAGATGGAAACGTCAGCAGCACTTGGTTTCGGTTTTCGCTGCGGCTTTCTGGGCTTGCTCCATCTCGAGATCATTCAGGAACGGCTGGAGCGTGAATTCAATCTCGACCTGATCGCCACAGCGCCCTCAGTCGTCTACCGCATGAACCTGACCGACAGTTCGGTGAAGGAACTGCACAACCCAGCCGACATGCCGGATGTCGTAAAGATCGCCTCGATCGAGGAACCGTGGATACGCGCCACCATTCTGACCCCGGATGATTATCTCGGCGGCATCCTGAAGCTTTGTCAGGAGCGGCGTGGCGTCCAGTCTGACCTGTCCTATGTCGGCAAGCGCGCAATGCTGGTCTACGACTTGCCACTAAACGAGGTGGTTTTCGACTTTTACGACCGCCTGAAATCAATCTCCAAGGGCTACGCCTCCTTTGACTATCATCTTACCGATTATCGTGAAGGCGATCTGGTCAAGATGTCGATCCTCGTCAACGAGGAGCCGGTCGATGCATTATCCATGCTCGTTCACCGCATGGCGGCTGAAAAGCGCGGGCGTGTCATGTGCGAGAAATTGAAGGAACTGATTCCCCATCATTTGTTCAAGATTCCGATCCAGGCGGCAATCGGCGGCAAGGTCATCGCCCGTGAGACGATCTCCGCCTTGCGCAAGGACGTGACCGCGAAATGCTATGGCGGCGACGTATCGCGCAAGCGCAAACTGCTCGACAAGCAAAAAGAGGGCAAGAAGCGCATGCGCCAGTTTGGCAAGGTCGAGATTCCGCAGGAAGCGTTCATTCAGGCGCTGAAGATGGGCGATTGATCTGCTCACTGGGCGCGATAAGCATCCGCCCACTGAAAAATCTGGTGATGGCTTCGAAATTGCCGTGGGGTATCGACGCTGGTCTCTAGCAGTTCCCCCATTTTGTGTGCGATGTTGCTGCTGTCTTGACGGGGCGCGTTTCGCGAGAAAATCATGGGCCGTGCAAACATTTTGCGGCTTTCCATTGTCGGCATATTTCTGCTGGCACCCTTGGGGTTGGCTCATGCCGCCGATCTGGCCTTCTTCGTGAAGAACGGCTTTTCAAAAGCCGTCGCCATCGAACTGTTCAGTCAGGATCGCAACACCGTCTGGCCGGGCGACGACAAGGTGTTCATGCTTGAACCGCACAAGCAGAAATCGGTTCCAATCACCTGCAACGAAGGCGAGCGCATTTGCTATGGTGCCTGGATCGTGGGCAATGACAACATCTCTGCCGGTGTCGGGCCAGACAACGACCTGCCTTGCGAAAATTGCTGCTTTACCTGCGTGTCGAAAACGACCCAGAAATTTGAATTGGTCGAATAGGGCAAGGCTTCGGATTTTCTGGTGAAAATAGCACAAGCGCGGCATTTGGCGCGCCGTCGTCAATCGAGGCGACAGTTCGTTGTGGCGCAAATGCCTATGAACCTTAGAATTATTGACCCTTCGGCCCCATCGTGCCAAACGCCAGTCATCAAGTCCGCCGCTGGCAAGAATGACGATCGGTGGGCAGGCCGTTTGGGGATGCATGAATGACTGATCGGATCGAAACCGCTGGATTGCAAGTCGCGCGTGAATTGTACGACTTCGTTGCGTCCGAGGCTTTGCCGGGGACCGGTGTCGAGGTCGAGAAGTTCTGGTCCGGCTTTTCTTCGCTCATTCATGATCTTGCCCCCAGGAACCGGGCTTTGCTGGCAAGACGCAGCGAACTACAGGGCAAGCTGGATCAGTGGTATCGCGCCAATGGCGCGCCAATCGATCTGGAAGCCTATAAGGAATTTCTGAAAGAGATCGGCTATCTTTTACCGGAGGGACCGGCATTCTCGGTAACGACGGACAATGTCGATCCCGAGATTGCCACCGTAGCTGGGCCGCAGCTTGTCGTGCCGGTCATGAATGCGCGCTATGCGCTCAACGCGGCCAATGCCCGCTGGGGTTCGCTTTACGATGCGCTTTACGGCACCGACGCTATTCCCGAGACTGGAGGCGCGCAAAAGAGCAAGACATATAATCCGGTGCGCGGTGAAAAGGTCATCGCCTGGGTGCGCAACTTTCTTGATGAAGGGGTGCCGCTTGCCGCTGGCAATTGGGCGGATGTCACGAGCCTTGCTGTTGTCGATGGTACGTTGCTGGTCAAAGCGGCCAGGGGCGAGATGCCACTGCGCGATCCCCGCCAATTTGCCGGGTATCGTGGCGATGCGAGCAATCCGGATCTTGTTCTGTTGAAGAAGAACGGTCTTCACATCGAAATTGTTGTCGATCCCGCGAGCGCGATCGGCAAGACTGATCCTGCCAATATCTCGGATGTAATCATCGAAGCGGCCCTGACGGCCATTCAGGACTGCGAGGATTCCATCGCCGCCGTCGATGCCGAAGACAAGGTTATCGTCTACCGCAACTGGCTTGGCCTCATGAACGGTAAGCTCGCTGAAGAAATATCCAAGGGTGGCAAGACCTTCACACGCACGCTCAATCCGGATCGCAGCTATACTGGGGCCGATGGCTCTGCGATCACATTGCCCGGTCGCTCGCTCATGCTGATCAGGAATGTCGGTCACCTCATTGCCAATCCGGCCATTCTGGACCGCGATGGCAATGAGGTGCCTGAAGGCATCATGGACGCGGCCATTAGCGGGCTGATCGCATTGCATGACATTGGACAAAATGGTGCGCGCCTGAATTCGCGGGCGGGTTCGATGTATGTCGTCAAGCCGAAGATGCACGGGCCGGAGGAAGTGGCCTTCGCAGTCGAGATATTCGATCGTGTCGAAGACATTCTCGGCATGGCGAAGAACACGATCAAGATGGGCATCATGGACGAGGAACGGCGCACGACGATCAATCTCAAGGAAGCGATTCGAGCAGCGAAAGATCGCGTGGTGTTCATCAACACCGGTTTCCTCGACCGAACCGGAGACGAAATTCACACCTCGATGGAAGCCGGTCCGATGATCCGCAAGGGAGACATGAAGCAGGCGGCATGGATATCTGCCTATGAGAACTGGAACGTCGACATCGGTCTTGAGTGTGGTCTTTCTGGCCATGCCCAGATCGGCAAAGGCATGTGGGCGATGCCGGACCTCATGGGGGCAATGCTGGTGGAAAAGATTGCCCACCCCAAAGCTGGCGCCAATACCGCCTGGGTGCCGTCTCCAACTGCAGCGACATTGCATGCAACCCACTATGTCAAGGTGGACGTTCACGCTGTTCAAAAAAGTTTGAAAAGCCGCCCGAAGGCCAAGCTGGATGACATTTTGTCAGTCCCCGTGGCCACCCGCCCAAACTGGACGCCAGACGATATTCAACGCGAGCTTGAAAACAATGCGCAAGGCATTCTCGGCTATGTCGTGCGCTGGGTCGATCAGGGCGTCGGATGCTCCAAGGTTCCTGATATCAACGATGTCGGGCTCATGGAAGACCGCGCAACGCTGCGTATCTCATCGCAGCACATTGCCAATTGGCTGCGTCATGGGGTTTGCACGGAGATTCAAGTGAGGGATTGCTTGCAGCGAATGGCCGTGATCGTGGACCTCCAGAATGTCGGCGATCCGCAATACCAGCCCATGGCACCGCACTTCGATAGCTCCATCGCCTTTCAGGCGGCGTGTGATCTTGTCTTCAAGGGTAGGCGCCAGACCAATGGGTACACTGAACCGATCCTCCACGCCAGCAGGCTGGAATATAAGGCCAAAGACCGGGCGGGTTGACCGAGCGAATAATTCGCGATGTTGCGCTGTAAAGGCTGGCTGCAAATGCTAAGGCTCGACATTGCCTCCACCTTTCGCCAGCCTCGCGAAGAATCAATCAGGATAAAGGAGGGTGAGATAAAACCCTTGCGCTCCTCATGATCGTTCTCGCCATCGACTGTGCCGCCAATCTTTGTGCTGCTTGCGTCTATGACGCCAAGACGGGAGAAGAATGCGCGCGCGCTGTAATTGATCTTGGCAAAGGCCATGCCGAACACCTCATGACGGTGATAGATACCGCTTTGAAACAAGGCGGCACCACATATGGCGACCTTGCCATGATCGCGGTTTCGGTTGGCCCCGGTTCGTTTACCGGGGTGCGCGTTGGCGTGTCCGCCGCGCGTGGATTGGCGCTGGCGTTAAAAATTCCAGCCGTCGGGATAACGACATTGGAAGCGCTGGCGGCAGAGGCGGCAGCACTTTTCCCGCGCCGCCCCGTCCTTGTTGTGCTGGATGGCGGGCGTGGCGAAATCCATATGGCATCCTATGATGAGTCCGGTGTTTTGCAACATGGCCCTGCTGTGACCACGCTGGAAGAAATCTCCGGCACAATTGCCGGCTCGCCACCGGTCCTTGCCGGCACTGCGGCAAAATCCGTCGCCGTTGCTGCTGGCGGTGCTTTCGACTGCGCATCTCTGGCTGCGAGCGCCGATATCGCCACCTATGCGCGACTTGCCGTGGCAAAGGATCCAACTGTCAGGCCAAAGCCGCTCTACATGCGCGGGGCCGATGCCAAACCTCAGACTGGCTTCGTCGTGCCAAGGTCCGGTTCATGACCCGGAACAACGCCCGTGCATGGTTCATAGGCGAATCGAAGGATCGCAACCGATGCGCATTCCGTTCATAACGCCACGCCGCAAGGACTATGCGATTGAACCCCTGTCCCCGACAGACAGTTCAGCTATTTCGGCCTTGCATCGTGAGGATTTTGTTCGGCCCTGGACAGATGGGGAATTTGCCGTCCTGCTCAAACAGGATGCGGTTTTCGGCTTCGCCGCGCGTGAGGTCGGCTTCGGTTCAAAGGCACCAGTTGGGTTTGTCTTGGCAAGACAGGCTGCGGGCGAGAGTGAAATACTGACCATTGCTGTCGCGCGCGCGCATCGAAGGCAGGGAATTGGCTGGCAATTGATGGACGCCATATTGCGTGAACTCCATGCACAGCGTGCCGAGGCGCTCTTTCTGGAGGTCGATGAAACGAATCTATCGGCCATCGCTCTTTACCGGCGCCTGGGTTTTCGCGAAGTTGGCAAGCGGCCCAATTATTACCGCTCCTCTGAAAATGGCCCGACGGGTGCGCTTGTCATGCGCCGTGATCTCCGCTAGAGCGGGGTGAGGAAAAGTGGATACCGGTTTTGCGCCCGCATCCCGCTCTAACTTATTGGAAACAGCCAAAATCCAATTCATCCACACGCCGTAACGCGCGCTGGAGAGGCGAAACTGAATGATCGGAAAGATCAGGATTTTCCTGGCATTTGTAGATATTGCGCTGAGCACAGCCGTGCTTGCCCCCTTGCAATACATATCGCTCAAAACCGGGCTTTGGCCGGAAACCTTCATCCTGAAGATTTGGCATCGTTCGATTCTCAGGGCGCTGGGCTTTCGCGTCCACGTCAAAGGCCAGCTTTCGGATCGTCGTCCGCTGCTGGTGGCGTCAAACCACATATCCTGGACCGATATCGCAGTGCTCGGTTCGTTGGCCGATGTCAGTTTCATCGCCAGGTCGGACCTTGAGGGATGGCCTTTGCTTGGGCGGTTGTCCAAGCTCCAGCGAACCGTGTTTATCGAGCGTGAACGCAAGCGCAAATCCGGCGATCAGGTTAACGACATTGCCACGCGGCTTGCTGGCGGCAGCGCGATCGTGCTTTTTGCGGAAGGCAGTACAGGCGATGGCAACATGCTATTGCCATTCAAAAGCACGCTCTTTGGTGCTGCTTCAATGACCATTTCCTCAGGCGCGGCGCAAGAAGTGTTCATTCAACCGGTGTCGATTGCCTACACCCGTATCCACGGTCTGCCTTTGGGGCGCCAGCATCGCGCACTGGCTGCATGGATTGGAGATCAGGATCTGTTGCCGCATATCAAGGATTTGCTGGCGCATGGTTCAATGGATGTCGAAGTGCATTTCGGCGAACCGGTTGCATTCTCTGCCAAGTCCAACCGCAAGCAAACCTCGCGTCTCGTCGAGCGACAGGTGACGGAGATGATGCAGGCGACTTTGCGCGATCCCCTGCCACAAAGACCTTCGTCATAGATTCGGCTGTTTTTTGTCACTGAAAGGCGATAGAAGCCGCGCCATGGAACACGATACGACATCAATGAATGTGAAGGACAAACCGGCAGGCCGGTTATCCACTTCAAAATCGGCAACCCGGAAGGTTTTCGTCAAAACCTATGGTTGCCAGATGAACGTCTATGATTCGCAGCGCATGACCGATGCGCTGGCCGCTGATGGCTATGCCGAAACCGACGTGGTGGCCGATGCCGATCTGGTGCTGATCAATACGTGCCATATCCGCGAGAAAGCCGCTGAAAAAGTCTATTCCGAACTTGGCCGCTACCGCGATCTGAAAGCTGAAAAGGCCAAGGCGGGAAGCAAAATGATGATTGGCGTTGCCGGTTGTGTTGCACAGGCGGAAGGGGCGGAAATCCTGAGGCGCTCGCCATCCGTCGATCTGGTTATCGGCCCGCAGACATATCATCGCCTGCCAGACGTGCTGGCCAAGGTTCGAGACGGTGGTAAGGTCGTGGAGACGGACTATGCCGTCGAGGATAAGTTCGAGCATCTCCCGCAGCCCAAACGCACCGAACTTATCAAGCGCGGTGTGACCGCCTTTTTGACCGTGCAGGAAGGCTGCGACAAATTCTGTACGTTTTGCGTGGTGCCATATACGCGCGGTTCGGAAATATCGCGCCCTGTTTCCCAAATTGTTGCCGAGGCCGAGCGTTTGGCAGATGCCGGGGTGCGCGAGGTGACGCTGCTTGGCCAGAACGTCAATGCCTGGCATGGCCAAGGGCCAGATGAAAGCGGCAAGGCTGGCGAGTGGGGCTTGGGTAGGTTGCTTTACCGTTTGGCCGAAATTCCGGGTCTTGCGCGGCTTCGCTATACCACCAGCCATCCACGCGACATGGACGACGAATTGATCGCCGCCCACCGTGACCTGCCGCAACTGATGCCATATTTGCATCTGCCGGTGCAATCCGGGTCTGACCGCATCCTCAAGGCGATGAACCGTCGCCACAAGGCTTGCGATTACATGAGGCTGATCGAGCGCATTCGCGCTGCCCGTGAAGATATTGCCATGTCGGGCGACTTTATTGTCGGTTTCCCCGGTGAAACGGACGCCGATTTCGAGGCAACCCTGGAACTGGTTCGTTCGGTTGGCTACGCATCGGCCTTTTCCTTCAAATACTCGCCGCGTCCGGGTACACCGGGTGCGGAAATGGAGGATCAGGTGTCCGAAAACGTCAAGGATGAGCGTCTTCAGCGCCTTCAGGCCCTTCTCTTTGAGCAACAGCAGAAGTTCACCACGGGGATGATCGGAAAGACGATGTCCACCCTGATTGAGAAGCCGGGTCGCCAGGCTGGCCAGAAGGTTGGGCGTTCACCTTGGCTTCAGCCCGTAATTGTTGATGAAAAGGTTGCCGAAATCGGTGACATTATTGATGTGCGAATCACGAAGACGGGCTTCAATAGCCTGTTCGCCGAACCGGTCTGATCCGGCACCCGGCAGATGAGGAGAGACGGTTGAGCGCTGAAGACCTGAAGAGTGTACCCGCTGATATTCCATCAGGCGCTTCGGATATGGCGCATATCGTTCTGACATTCGACAACAACAAGCTCGCCAGTGCGCTCTACGGGCAGTTCGATGAGAATTTGGCGCGGTTGGAACAAAAGCTCGGTGTCGACATCCGCTCGCGCGGCAATCAGCTCACCATACAAGGGTCCGCTCCTGCCGCCGAGCAGGCGCGCCGGGCGTTGGACAGTCTTTATGACATCCTCCAGAAAGGCGTCGATATCGGGCAGTCGGATGTCGATGGTGCCGCCCGCATGGCGATTGCTGCCGACGACCAGCTGACGCTGCCGACGCTGGAGCGCAAAGGCAAGGTTTCCGCGGCACAGATTGCAACGCGCAAGAAGACGATCTATGCCCGCTCGCTCAATCAGGATGCCTATATGCGCGCGCTCGAAAGATCCGAGCTAGCTTTCGGCATCGGCCCGGCTGGCACGGGAAAGACCTATCTTGCCGTGGCCCACGCCGCGATGCTTCTGGAACGTGGTCTGGTTGAACGCATTATCCTGTCGAGACCGGCGGTTGAGGCGGGTGAACGGCTGGGGTTTCTTCCCGGCGACATGAAGGAAAAGGTCGATCCCTATCTGCGTCCGCTTTACGATGCGCTCTACGACATGATGCCCGGCGACAAGGTGGAGCGTGCAATTACTGCGGGCGTAATCGAAATTGCGCCACTTGCCTTTATGCGGGGTCGCACCTTGGCGCATGCTGCCGTAATCCTTGACGAGGCGCAAAACACCACGCCGATGCAGATGAAAATGTTTTTGACCCGGCTTGGCGAGAATTCTCGCATGATCGTAACCGGCGACCCGACCCAGATCGACCTGCCGCAAAATACACGATCGGGACTTGTCGAGGCATTGCGTATTCTGGACGGTGTGCCGGGCATCGTCACTGTGCGTTTCAACGAGACCGATGTGGTGCGCCATACGCTGGTCGCCGAGATCGTCAAGGCATATGATCGCGACGGAAAGGTCGCGCGTGGCTTGGGCAGCGAAAACTGATGGCGATGGTTCGATCCGATGCCTGAAGGCGACCGGCCGCAAACGATGCAACTCGCGCTACCGCTTGCTGTGGATATCGCCATAGAGGCAGGCGAGTGGCCTGAGGAAAGCGGGCTTGCACGCCTCGTGGATGGTGCCGTCAAAGCCGTCTTTGCCGAACTCGCGGTGGGGCATTCCGGCCCTTGCGAACTGAGCCTCGTTTTTTCCGACGATACGCATATTCGCGCGCTCAATGCCGAGTGGCGCGGCAAGGACAAAGCAACCAACGTCCTGTCATTCCCGGCGTTTCCGGTTTTGCGCGATGCCCCACTGCCGCCGATGTTGGGTGATATCGTGCTTGCCTCCGAGACGGTGGCAAACGAGGCGAAGCTGGAAAACAAACCGCTGGCGAACCATATAACGCATCTTGTGGTCCACGGCCTGCTCCATTTGATGGGCTACGACCACGAGACGGACAGCGAGGCCGAAATCATGGAAGCGATTGAGCGTGCGGCGCTGGTAAGGCTTGCCATTCCTGATCCCTATGCGTAACTACACAGGAACAACCAACCGGACGATGATGAACGACAACCCTGATACTGCCGCTCACCCGGACGCTGGCAGCGCGGCCAAGCCACTGAAACAGCCGGACGACGAACCGAGTCCGAGTACCACGTCCGGCAGATTTGCAGCCGAATCGTCGCCTGTCGGACCTTCCCTGTTTGAACGCGTTATTGGCCTTTTCAAGCACCGCAACGGAACGAATCTGCGTGAAGAGATCGCGGGCGCGTTAGCCGAAACGACCATCGGTGCGGAAACTTTTTCGCCCGGCGAACGGGCGATGCTTAACAATATTCTTCGGCTTCGCGAGGTGCGGGTCGAGGACGTGATGGTGCCGCGTGCCGATATCGAGGCGGTGGAAATTACCACGTCCCTGGGTGACTTGCTGGGCGTATTCGAGCAGTCGGGCCATTCGCGTATGCCGGTCTATTCCGAAACCCTCGACGATCCACGCGGCATGGTTCACATTCGCGACGTCCTTGCCCACATAACGCGCAGCGCCCGCGTCAAGAAGGGCAGATCCACGCGTAAAACGCTTATTGCAGCGCGCCTTGAACTGGCTCAGGTCGATCTGTCTCGCACGATTGGCGATCTCAGCCTTATGCGCCCGGTTCTGTTCGTGCCGCCATCCATGCTGGCTTCCGATTTGATGGGACGTATGCAAACGGCGCGCACGCAAATGGCGCTGGTCATTGACGAATATGGTGGAACCGACGGTCTGGCTTCACTGGAAGACATTGTCGAGATGGTCGTGGGCGATATCGAAGACGAACATGACGATGACGAGCCGATGATTACCAGAAGCGACGATGGCGTGTTCATCGTTGATGGCAAGGCCGAGATTGACGATGTTGCCGCCATGATCGGTGAAGGTTTTGCCGCTGGAGAGCATGGCGAGTCCGTCGATACCATTGGCGGTATGATTTTCAACACACTTGGCCGGGTACCCGCACGCGGCGAAGTCGTGCAGGCAATTCCCGGCTTTGAATTTCACGTCCTCGATGCCGATCCGCGTCGGGTCAAGCGTGTGCGGATCGTGCAAATCCAAAAGAGCGACCGCCGCAAACGGGCCACGCGCGCCGAACAGGCTTAGAGCAATTCCAGGAAAAGTGTACAGCGGTTTTACTAATCGGGATTGCGTAAAAACAAATACGTAGAGCGGTTCAGTGATTCTATCAAAAACTGAAAGGCTCTAGCGCGAGACGACAATCGGATGCGGTGGCGTTGGAGTGTGGGCCGCAGCCTGATAAATTCGGTGCTCTGATTCGCTCGATTGGGAAGAATTCATGGAGCGCCTTGCTGGCCGGATAATTCTGCTTTGGGGCTGGCGCCGTGCTCTTGTCGCGTTCGGGGCTGGAGCATTGGCGGTCCTCGGGCAGGCCCCGTACGATTTTTTCGCGGCTTGCTTTGTGTCATTCCCCGTCCTTGTCTGGCTCCTAGACGGCGCGAGCGGAGAGCCGTCGGCAGGACGGCTTCGTCGTTTGCGCCCTGCATTTGCCGTCGGCTGGTGGTTTGGCTTTGGTTATTTCCTTGCCGGGCTTTGGTGGATCGGCGATGCACTGCTTGTTGAGGCCGACAGTTTTGCCTGGGCTTTGCCTTTCGCCCTGATCGGCATTCCGATGGCGCTTGCCTTTTTTTACGGTTTTGCAGCAGCCCTCGCACGGCTGATGTGGAGCGGCAATATCGGGCGAATAGCCTCGCTGGCCTTTGCTTTTGGATTGAGCGAATGGCTGCGCGGCTTTCTTTTACCGGCTTTCCCTGGAATGCCATTGGTTATGCCGCAATGCCGGTCCCACTGCTGATGCAGAGCGTCTCTGTTGTCGGCATGGTCGGGATGAATACACTGGCAGTCTTTGTTTTTTCCTTGCCAGCCCTCTTGGCCGCCCGCAAGAATTTGCGGCTTGGTGTTGCACTCTTCGTGATCCTTGTCGCTGCCGATGTCGTATTTGGTTACGTTCGGCTTACCAAGCCGTTGCCGAAGGATGCTCAGTCTCTGGACGTTCGCATCGTTCAGCCTTCGGTTGATCTCAGCGAAAAATGGGACGCTGCGGTACGCGATCGCATTTTCGCGTCCTTGATGTCATTGTCATCCAAGCCGCCAGAAGCGGGCCATCACAAGCCCGCGCTCATCTTGTGGCCCGAAACGTCAGTTCCGTTCCTGCTTACGGAGAGGCCCGAGGCGCTTACGGCGCTTGGCAAAATGCTTGGAGATGATCAGATGTTGGTCGCCGGCGTCGTTCGTGAGGAGGCGGCATCGGCGGGCGCTTCAGACAATCGTTATTACAATTCCGTCGTTGCCATTGATGGCAAGGGCGAAATTGTCGATGCTGTCGATAAGGTTCATTTGGTCCCCTTTGGCGAATATATGCCATTTGCGGACCTTTTTCGCCGAATCGGGTTGGAGCAGATTGTCGCGGGCCCCATGAATTTTACGGCCGGCAACAATCGCCACGCGATCTCCGTGCCCGGTGGCTTACGAATTCTGCCATTTATTTGCTACGAGGTGATATTTTCGGATCTCGTCGCAGTTGACGTAGCGTCAGCTCAGATTATTGTAAACGTAACGAACGACGCGTGGTTTGGAGACACACCCGGCCCGTATCAGCATTTCCGGCAGGCACAAGTTCGCGCGGTAGAAACTGGCGTACCTCTGTTGCGTGCAGCCAACAATGGCATCTCGGCGGTTATCGACCCCCATGGACGAGTGGTCGATGCATTGGCGATTGATGCAAGGGCGATAATTGATGCACGGGTGCCTGTTTACAGGCTGGCTGACGTTTCAGTGGAGAGGCAACGCACGATTGGGCTGCTGATCATATTGCTGTTTGGGCTGTCTGCACTGGCCTTGAATGTAAGACAAAGGCTACGAGGCAATTGACTCTTGATATATTAGAAACTCATATAGTACCTGCTTGGAATTTCATATAGTGGTTTGATTTGGTCATCGGGCACGCGGCAGCCGAATAGATTCAGGCATAAAAAAGTAGAAAAAAAGGCCGGGAAAATTCGGCGAGGGAAAAATGGTAGAAGACAAGAACAAGAAGAAACCGAACCCAATCGATATTCATGTTGGAAGCCGCATTCGACTTCGTCGCAACATGCTGGGGCTAAGCCAGGAAAAGCTGGGAGAGAGCCTGGGAATTACGTTTCAACAGATACAGAAATATGAAAAGGGGACCAACCGGGTTGGAGCCAGCCGCCTTCAGGCCATAGCTCAAATACTTGAAACTCCGGTCTCTTTCTTTTTGAAGATGCGCCGGGTCAGGAATCCGCGTCCAATCCGGGCTTTTCCGAGGCATCGTCAATGTCCCCGGTCATGGAGTTCTGTTCAAGTTCGGAAGGTCTGCAACTTAACCGTGCTTTCGTGAAAATCTCCGACGTCAAAGTGCGTCGTCGAATCCTGGACCTGGTCAAATCCCTTTCCAGTGACGATTTCGATTGAGATCAACCCTCGTCTGATCATCCCGTTCCAACCACATTTAATGGGTCTTGACCCTGGTACCTTGACGAGAGGTGGCAGCGCCCGCTAGACGTCGCCCGACATCGGCTGAGTCCGGTAATTCTTCAAGAGGGGACCCCCCGTGAGCCGCTTAAATTACTTATTCACCTCGGAATCCGTGGCCGAGGGGCATCCCGATAAAGTTTGTGACCGCATATCCGACGAGATCGTCGATCTCGTTTATCGCGAGGCCAGGAAAGCAGGCATGGATCTGTGGAAAGTTCGCGTTGCCTGCGAGACATTGGCGACAACCAACCGCGTCGTCATTGCCGGCGAGGTGCGGGTACCCGACACACTCCTGAAAAAGGACAAGGCCGGCACTGTCATGCAGGATGCGGCCGGTCATTCGCTCATCAACCCATCAAAATTCAAATCCGCTGCGCGCAAGGCAATTCGCCAGATCGGCTATGAGCAGGACGGCTTCCATTGGAAAACCGCCAAGATTGATGTGCTTTTGCATGGTCAGTCCCCCGATATCGGCAAGGGTGTCGACAATGCCTCCGACCGCCAGGGCGAAGAAGGTGCGGGCGATCAGGGCATCATGTTTGGCTATGCCTGCCGCGAAACGCCGGACCTGATGCCTGCGCCCATCTATTACAGTCACAAAATCCTTGAACTGTTGGCTGCTGCACGTCACGAAGGTGTCGGCGATGCCGCCAAGCTTGGCCCTGATGCCAAGAGCCAGGTGACGGTAAAATATGTGGACGGAAAGCCTGCGGAGGCGACCCAGATCGTCCTGTCGACGCAGCATCTCGATGACAGTTGGGATTCTGCCAAGGTGCGCAGCGTTGTCGAGCCTTATATCCGCGAGGCTCTTGGCGACCTGAAGATAGCCGACGATTGCAACTGGTACATCAATCCTACAGGAAAGTTCGTCATCGGCGGCCCCGATGGCGATGCCGGCCTGACCGGGCGCAAAATCATTGTCGACACCTATGGCGGGGCCGCTCCGCACGGTGGCGGCGCGTTCTCCGGCAAGGACACGACAAAAGTTGATCGTTCCGCTGCCTATGCCGCACGTTATCTTGCCAAGAATGTTGTCGCCGCCAAGCTTGCCGAGCGTTGCACAATCCAGCTTTCCTATGCCATTGGCGTCGCCCAACCCTCTCTGTCTATGTTGACCTGCATGGTACGGGAAAGGTCGATGAAGCACTGCTCGAAGACGCATTGCGTGAAGTTATGGACCTGTCACCGTCCGGCATTCGCAGGCATCTCGATCTCAACAAGCCGATCTATGGCAAGACGGCGGCCTATGGTCATTTTGGGCGCAAGGCAGGCCGCGACGGCTCGTTCTCATGGGAGAAAACGGATCTCGTCAAGGCACTGAGAGAATCCGTCGCCGTTTGACATTGTCGGTTGGCGCTATGATGGCGGATGAAAGAAGGGCGCGCAGGAGCGAGGCATTCTTCGGGCGCAGGCGCGGCAAAGCCATTCGCCCGTCTCAGATTGATGCTTTGCAACAAGGTCTTGCGCGCCACGGTATAGATATCCGCTATGATGCGCCTTCTCCGCTCTCCGAACTTTTTACGGCAAGCGTTGATTCTATCAGGCTCGAAATCGGTTTTGGCGGGGGCGAGCATCTTCATCATAGGGCAACGACCGAGCCCGCAACCGGCTTCATCGGCGTCGAGCCATTCGTTAATGGCATGGCCAAGATGATGGCCGTCATGGAAAGATCGCCGTCCGCCAATGTCAGGGTGTTCGATGACGACGCCACTTTGCTGCTGGACTGGCTGCCACCGGCTTCTCTCGATGGCATCGATCTGCTTTATCCAGATCCGTGGCCGAAAAAAGCATTGGAAACGGCGCTTTGTCGGAAACACGAATCTCGACCGTTTCGCGCGCGTTCTCAAATCAGGCGGGAAATTTCGATTCGCATCGGATATAGACAGCTATATCAACTGGACGCTGCTGCATTGTCGGGCACATGACGCATTCCACTGGGATGCGCGAGACACCAATGATTGGCGCCGACCATATCCAGGCTGGCCTGGAACGCGTTATGAAGCCAAGGCGATCCGCGAAGGGCGTGAGCCCGCTTATCTCACTTTCACACGCTCGTAGGCGGGCACCTGCTATTCGGTCTTGAACCGCAGTCCCATATCGGCTATATCCCATTCAAATTCTTGGTCGGTATGGCGAAGAGTGGGTCCACCCGGTCCCGCTCTTTTTTGTTACCTGCCAGTTGAACGGTGAAGATCGAAAGACGGTGATGGTAGGTGAAGTGACAAGCGACGATCGCATTATCCGCGAAAGCGGCATTGATGCGCGCATTGCGTCAATCATCCAGCCCGTCATGCGCGCTATTGGCTTTCGTCTCGTTCGTGTCACGCTTTCGGGCCAGAATGGGATGACGCTGCAGATCATGGCTGAACGTGAAGACGGCACCATGACCGTTGAAGATTGTGAAGAAGTCAGCCGGGCGGTGTCGCCCGCACTTGATGTGGACGATCCGATCGAGAAGGCATATCACCTTGAAGTGTCTTCACCCGGCATCGACAGGCCATTGGTGCGCAAATCGGATTTCACCACATGGCTCGGCCATCTGGTGAAGATGGAAACCTCGACGCTTGTTACAGATCGCAAGCGATTCAAGGGAAAGATTGCTGAAGCGGACGATGAAGGCATTGTCATCCAGCGCGATCAGGCGGCCTATGGCGAGGCAATGTCGGTGCGCGTGCCATATGATGCAATTGCTGAAGCGCGGTTGATTTTGACCGATGATCTGATTCGCGATGCCCTCTCGAAGGACAATCGGGAACGCAAGGAAGCAAGAAAACAGCGTGGCGCGACGGATGATCCATCTGATGACGCTGCGGATACGAAAACCGAACTTGAAACGTGATTGAGCAGCCGCGTATGAAATGCGGCTTCGTTCAGGGAGAAAATGATGGTTGTAAGCGCCAACAGGCTTGAACTTCTGCAGATTGCGGATGCGGTCGCGCGTGAAAAGTCGATCGACAAGCAGATCGTTATCGATGCGATGGCTGATGCCATCCAGAAAGCTGCACGTTCGCGCTACGGTCAGGAAACCAATATTCGCGCCGACATCAATGCGCAAACCGGCGAAATGAAGCTCCAGAGACTGACGGAAGTGGTCGAGAACGTCGAGGACTATGCGACCCAGATCGCTTTGACCTCCGCCCGTGATCGCAATCCCGATGCGCAAATAGGTGATTTCATCGCCGAACAATTGCCGCCAATGGATTTCGGACGCATCGCCGCACAGTCGGCCAAGCAGGTCATCGTCCAGAAGGTGCGTGAAGCCGAGCGTGACCGCCAGTATGACGAATACAAGGATCGCATCGGCGAAATCGTCAACGGCACGGTCAAGCGCGTCGAATATGGCAATGTCATCGTCGATCTCGGACGTGGCGAGGCCATCATCCGTCGCGACGAACTCATTCCACGCGAAAACTACAAATATGGCGACCGCGTGCGGGCCTATGTCTATGACGTGCGCCGTGAACAGCGCGGTCCGCAGATATTCCTGTCGCGCACACATCCGCAATTCATGGCCAAATTGTTCACGATGGAAGTGCCGGAAATCTACGACGGCATCATCGAGATCAAGTCGGTGGCGCGTGATCCGGGTTCAAGGGCGAAAATCGCCGTTATCTCGCGCGACAGCTCGATTGATCCGGTCGGCGCTTGCGTTGGTATGCGCGGTTCGCGCGTGCAGGCTGTTGTCGGCGAATTGCAGGGCGAAAAGATCGACATCATTCCGTGGTCGCCGTCAGCGGCGTCCTTCATCGTCAACGCCTTGCAGCCGGCAGAAGTCGCCAAGGTGGTTCTTGACGAGGATGCAGAGCGCATCGAAGTCGTGGTGCCGGACGATCAACTGTCGCTGGCCATCGGCCGCCGCGGCCAGAATGTACGCCTTGCCTCGCAGTTGACAGGCTGGGATATCGATATCCTGACCGAACAGGAAGAGAGTGAACGGCGTCAGAAGGAATTTGTCGAGCGCTCGACCTTGTTCATGGAAGCGCTTGATGTCGACGAGATGGTTGGCCAGGTTCTCGCTTCCGAAGGCTTCACCAGTGTCGAGGAAGTGGCCTATGTCGAAGCCGACGAGATCGCGTCGATCGATGGCTTTGACGAAGACACGGCTTCGGAAATTCAAACACGTGCGCGCGAATATCTGGAGAAGATCGAAGCCGAACACGACGCGCAACGCAATAAACTCGGCGTTTTGGACGAGCTGCGCGAGATCCCCGGCGTCACAACCGCGATGATGGTGACACTCGGTGAAGATGGCGTGAAAACCATCGAGGATTTCGCCGGCTATGCCGCCGATGATCTCACCGGTTGGAAGGAACGCAAGGACGGCGAGACAAAAGTGTTTCCCGGAGTTCTCGCCAACTACGGTGTCACCCATGTAGACGCCGAGCAGATGGTATTGGCTGCACGTCTCAAGGCCGGCTGGATTTCTGAAGACGAAGTTCAGGCCGAGACCGGGGATGACGAAGCCGAATCTGTCGGCGCGTGAGATGAGTCGAGTCGGAGCGCCCCTTGGACGAGATGAACGATCGTACCTGCATCGTTACGCGCACCAGCGCCGAACCGGATGAACTGATCCGTTTCGTCGTCGGCCCGGACTCTGCCGTTGTTCCAGATCTGAAAAGAAATCTCCCTGGCCGAGGTTGCTGGGTCACGGCCAATCGCCTAAATATAGACAAGGCTGCTGCAAAGAACCTCTTTGCGCGTGCCTTCAAGGCACAGGTGGTCGTGCCGCCCGATTTGGGTGGCATGGTAGACGAACTGCTCTCCAGATCGGCACTGGGCATGTTGGGCCTCGCCCGCAAGGCAGGGGTAATCGCCCTTGGTGCCACAAAGGTTGAAAGTGCAGTACGTGGCGGATTGGCGCTGTTCGTTGCGCATGCGAATGAGGCGTCGCAAGACGGTATTCGCAAGATCAGCCAGGCGCGTCGCGCCACGGTTCATCTGGGTGGACCGGCGGTCCTAGCCTACAAACTTTTCTCCGAAGCCGATTTGAGTTTGGCATTGGGGGGCACAAATGTGATACATGCTGCCGTTCTTGCAGGTGATGCGGGAAAAGCGGTGGAGAAGCGCATGGTTGCGCTCGACCGTTACCGGGGCGGTACTCCGGACGATTTGGCGATGCTTGCGGCCGTCGCTGACGAAGATGATGTCGCAGAGGATGTGGAATGAGCGATACGAAATCGGACGACGACAAGACATTGAGCGTTACGCCGAAGAAGACTTTGACGCTGAAGCGGCCCGGTCTTGAGCAGGGCACGGTGCGCCAGAATTTTTCGCATGGCCGTACCAAATCGGTCGTTGTCGAAACCAAGAAGCGCAAGTTCAGCATACCCGGCGAGAAAGCTGAGCCGACGCCTGCCTCGGTCTTTACACCGAAGCCGGAGGTCGTCGCTCCCGCGCCTGTAGTGCAAGAAGCGCCCAAAGAGCAGGCTGCATCAGCCGAGCCTATCGTGCTGAATGAATTGTCGCAAAGCGAAATGGAAGCGCGGCGCAAGGCTCTCGAGGGCTCGAAAGCGCGCGAAGTCGAAGATCGTCAGCGCGCCTCGGAAGATGCCAAGCGCAGGGCCGATGAAGAAGAACGCCGCCAGCGCGAACGTGAGGAATCATTACGCCGCCAGGCCGAGGAAGAGGCACGGTTGCAGGCGGAAGGACAGGCACGTCGCCGCGCCGAGGAAGAAGCGCGCCGCCGCGAGCCGCAGGCTGCCGAGCCGGCTGTTGCCGACGACAGTGAAAACAGCAAGCCAAAGCGGGGTGCAACCCTCACTCCGGTGCGCCGTGTCGTGACGCCTGAGACACCGCGGCCAACCAAAACCAAGGGCGAGGAAGATCGTCGCCGCGGTAAATTGACGTTGAACAGCGCTCTGTCGTCCGAAGACGGTGATGCGCGGGCCCGCTCATTGTCGGCCATGCGTCGCCGCCAGGAGAAATTCAAGCGCGCGATGCATAGTAATGAGCCGCGTGAAAAGGTGATGCGCGAAGTGATACTGCCCGAAACCATCACGATCCAGGAACTTGCTCAGCGCATGTCCGAACGTTCGGTCGATGTGGTCAAATATTTCATGAAGCAGGGCCAGATCATGAAGCCCGGCGACGTGCTTGATGCAGATACAGCCGAACTGGTCGCCACCGAATTTGGCCACACGGTTCGCCGCGTTGCCGAGTCCGACATCGAGGAAGGCCTGTTCAACATTGCCGATAATCCCGAAGACCTCGCATCGCGTCCGCCTGTGGTCACGATCATGGGCCATGTCGATCACGGCAAGACCTCGCTTCTGGACGCCATCCGCAGTGCCAAGGTCGTGTCGGGAGAAGCCGGTGGCATCACCCAGCACATTGGCGCGTACCAGGTTGAGAAGAATGGTCAGAAGATCACCTTCATCGACACGCCTGGTCACGCCGCCTTTACGGCAATGCGTGAACGTGGCGCGCAGGCGACCGACATTGCCATTCTGGTCGTGGCCGCGGATGACAGCGTCATGCCGCAGACGGTTGAATCGATCAACCACGCCAAGGCGGCAGGCGTCCCGATCATCGTGGCGATAAACAAGATCGACAAGCACGAAGCGGACGCTCAAAAAGTCCGCTCGGAACTGTTGCGCCACGAAGTCTTCGTCGAATCGATGGGTGGTGAGGTGCTGGATGTCGAAGTTTCTGCCAAAAATGGCACCAATCTCGACAAATTGCTCGAGGCTGTCTTGCTGCAGGCTGAACTTCTTGACCTCAAAGCCAATCCGGACCGGACCGCCGAAGGCGTGGTCATCGAGGCACAGCTCGACAAGGGACGTGGTCCTGTTGCCACTGTTTTGATCCAGACGGGTACCCTCATGCCGGGTGACATTCTCGTTGCCGGCAACGAATGGGGCAGGGTCAGGGCGCTGATCGATGATCATGGCAAACAGGTCAAGGAAGCCCCCCGGCCATGCCTGTCGAGGTACTTGGCCTACAGGGAACACCACATGCCGGTGACCGTTTTGCGGTCGTCAACAACGAGGCGCGTGCCCGTGAAATCACGGAATACCGCCAGCGTTTGGCGCGTGATCTTGCCGTTGCCCGCCATGTCGGTCAGCGTGGTTCGCTCGAACAGATGATGTCGCAATTGCAGACGAGCGGGTTGAAGGAATTCCCGCTGGTCATCAAGGGTGACGTTCAAGGCTCCATCGAAGCAATTGATGCCGCGCTTGACAGTCTGGGAACCGAAGAGGTCAGAGCCCGTATCGTTCATTCGGGGGCCGGTGCCATCACTGAGAGTGATGTTTCACTTGCCTCGACCTCGAATGCCGCCATCATCGGCTTTAATGTGCGCGCCAATGTGCAGGCGCGTGCTGCGGCGGAAGCTGCGGGCATCGAAATTCGCTACTACAACATCATCTACAATCTGGTGGATGACGTGAAGGCGGCGATGTCGGGCTTGCTGTCACCGGAGCGCCGCGAAACCTTTATCGGCAATGCGGAAATCCTCGAAATATTCGACATCACCAAGGTCGGCAAGATCGCCGGTTGTCGTGTCACGGAAGGCAAGGTGGAGCGTGGTGCAGGTGTGCGCCTGATCCGCGACGATGTTGTCATCCACGAGGGCACACTCAAAACGCTGAAGCGCTTCAAGGACGAAGTTGGCGAGGTGCCGGGTGGACAGGAATGCGGCATGGCCTTCCAGAATTACGAGGACATGCGCGTCGGCGATGTCATCGAATGCTTCCGCGTCGAAATGGTAGCGCGCACGCTGTAACGCGTCGGCGCAATCGAAATGGGAGGCGGTTTACATCGCCTCTCGAACGCTTGGAGCGCCGGTGTGTCTAGAGATCGCACCGCGCCCCGATATTTTGGCATCGCATGATTTTCCCCGATGGTCCTGTTCGGATTTTCGGGCCATGCGCCAATCATGCGGCACGGTTCAATTCCGCGCCCCAGGATTTCAGGACCGAAAACCATGTCTCACTCTCCGCGTTCCGGCCCGTCACAACGCATGTTGCGTGTCGGCGAACAAGTACGCCATGCGCTTTCGGAAACGATGCAGCGTGGCGAAATCCTCGATCCGTTGATTGAATCTACGGTTATTTCCGTTTCGGAAGTTCGCATGTCTCCAGATTTGAAGATTGCCACTGCCTTCATTTCCCCACTCGGTGCTTCGGATGCCGAGGCCGTGGTTGAGGCGATGAACAAGCATGCGAAATTTTTGCGTGGCCGCGCCTCATCGGCATTGCGGCAAATGAAGTACATGCCGGAATTTCGCTTCCGGCTCGACACCAGCTACGACAATTTCGCCAAGATCAACGAATTGCTGCGCTCGCCAGAAGTGGCGCGCGATCTTGGCGATGACGATAAAAAGGATGCTGAGTGATGGGCCGTCGCGGCAAGAAGAAGGGCCGCCCGGTTTCCGGCTGGCTTGTGCTGGACAAGCCCGTTGGCATGGGATCGACGGACGCAGTTTCCAAGATCAAATGGTTGTTTCAGGCAGAAAAGGCGGGCCATGCCGGCACGCTTGATCCTTTGGCTTCCGGCATGTTGCCGATTGCCCTTGGCGAGGCGACGAAGACCGTCCCCTATGTTCAGGATGGCGCCAAGGTCTATCGCTTCACCGTTGCGTGGGGGGAAGAACGCTCGACCGACGATCTTGAAGGGCCTGTGACCAAGACTTCGCAGGAACGACCATCCAAAGCAGCGGTGGAAGTGCTTTTGCCTAAATATACCGGCGTCATCATGCAGACACCGCCGCAGTTTTCGGCAATCAAGATTGCCGGCGAGCGCGCCTATGATCTGGCGCGCGGCGGCGAAACCGTGGATATTCCACCTCGGGAGATCGAAATCGGACGTCTCGCCATCATCGAGCACGGCGATGACGCGACCATTTTCGAGATCGAATGCGGCAAAGGCACTTATGTGCGTTCGCTGGCGCGCGATATGGGACGCGACCTTGAATGTTTCGGATATATTGCCGATTTGCGGCGGACCGAGGTCGATCCATTCACGGCAGACGATTTCGTGACCATTGCCGAGCTGGAAGCTGCGCGCTTCGGCAGCGAGCCACAGCCGGATTCGAAATCGCCTGAAACTGTTGAACTGCCGGTCGATTTCACTGAAATCGATGCTCTTTTGGTCGATACAGTCGCGGCACTCGATTGCTTGCCACAAGTGCCAATCGGCGACGATGCGGCAACCCGGATCAGACTGGGTAATCCTGTCGTCATACGTGGGCGCGACGCGCCTCTTGATGCGGACGAAGCCTGTGCAACGGCGAGAGGCAAACTCGTGGCAATTGGCAGCATTGAACACGGCATGTTCAAGCCAAAGCGTGTTTTTGTTGGATAATTCGCACGCCAATAGCCGAGTGATATATTAAAATCGAACGCGCCCTGCCATTTCGCCCGAGAGGTTGAAGATATTTATCAGCGCGACATCGCGTGTACAGCAAAAACGGCCAGTGATTTGGTTCTGGCTTTTTTACGGAAACTGCTCTATACGCCGCCGCAGCATCGCCTCTGGCGCAATGCATGAACTGGCCTTTGCTGGACGACATCCCGGCTCTGGCGTCTTTCATACTCCAACAGACAAGGAGAAATACGATGTCGATTACTGCTGAACGCAAGACCGAATTGATGACCGAATTTGCCACCGTAAAAGGCGACACCGGCTCACCTGAGGTACAATGCGCTGTTTTGACCGAGCGCATCAAAAATCTGACCGAGCATTTCAAGGACCACAAGAAAGACAACCATTCCCGTCGTGGTCTGCTCGCACTCGTCTCCCAGCGCCGTAGTCTGCTTGATTATCTCAAGCGTAAAGACGTTGCGCGCTATCAGACGCTGATCGACAAGCTCGCTCTGCGCCGTTGACGAATTTCCGGCGGGTTTTCCTTGGAGAACCCGCCGGTTATGCATTTGGGCCGGCAATGTGCTGGCCTCAACCGGTTCCGGTGCGCATGAGGGCCACAATGGAACCGCCCATGGCCGGTCATGGGGCAGGATTGCAGGATGCTCGTACAGGCACCAATGCCTGATGCCACGAGCTTCATGTTGTCTTGCCCGTGACTGTCCGAGAAGGAAGCAAGGAAAAGGGATGTTGCGCGCAAAAAACTGCGCGACCCTTTCCGCATTCACGAAGGACAAGAAATGTTCAATCACCACAAAGTAGAAATCGAATGGGGCGGTCGTCCCCTTATCCTCGAAACCGGCAAGATCGCCCGTCAGGCCGATGGCGCTGTTCTGGCGACCTATGGCGAAACCGTCGTTCTTGCCACGGTCGTTTCGGCCAAGCAGCCCAAGCCCGGTCTCGACTTCTTCCCGCTGACCGTCAATTATCAGGAAAAGACATACGCTGCGGGCAAAATTCCAGGCGGTTATTTCAAGCGTGAAGGTCGTCCAAGCGAGAAAGAAACGCTGGTTTCCCGCCTTATCGACCGGCCAATTCGGCCACTCTTTGCCGCTGGATACAAGAATGACACGCAGGTGGTTATCACCGTTGTTCAGCACGATCTTGAAAATGATCCCGATATTCTCTCGATCGTTGCAACGTCGGCTGCGCTGACACTCTCCGGTGTGCCTTTCATGGGCCCGGCTGGCGGCGCGCGCGTCGGCTACATCAATGGTGAATATGTACTCAACCCGCATGTCGACGAGATGCAGGAATCCAAGCTCGATCTGATCGTTGCCGGAACGTCCGAAGCCGTGCTGATGGTTGAATCGGAAGCTCAGGAATTGCCTGAAGACCTGATGCTTGGTGCTGTCATGTTCGGTCACAAGGGCTTCCAGCCGGTCATCGATGCCATCATCAAGCTGGCCGAGGTTGCTGCCAAGGAACCCCGCGATTTCACCGCGCCGGACTACTCCGCGCTTGAAGCCGAAATGCTCAAGATCGGTGAAGCCGAACTCCGCGATGCTTACAAGATTACTGACAAGCAGCAACGCTATGTCGCGGTTGATGCCGTCAAGGCCAAGGTGAAGGAAGCCTTCGCTCCAGCCGAGGATGAAGAGCCGAAATATTCTTCAGAGCAGATCGCCACAGTCTTCAAGGAATTACAGGCAAAGATCGTTCGCTGGAACATTCTTGACACCGGCGGGCGCATTGATGGACGTGATCTCAAGACCGTGCGCAACATCGTATCCGAAGTTGGCGTTTTGCAACGCACCCACGGTTCGGCATTGTTCACGCGTGGCGAGACACAGGCTCTGGTCGTGGCGACGCTGGGTACGGGTGAAGACGAGCAATATGTTGATTCACTGACCGGCATGTACAAGGAGAAGTTCCTTCTCCACTACAACTTCCCTCCATATTCGGTTGGTGAAACCGGCCGTATGGGTTCGCCCGGACGGCGCGAAATCGGTCACGGTAAGCTGGCTTGGCGCGCCATTCGCCCAATGCTGCCTGCGGCTGACCAGTTCCCTTACACGCTGCGCGTTGTATCGGAGATCACCGAGTCCAACGGTTCGTCCTCCATGGCCACTGTTTGCGGCACTTCGCTGGCGCTCATGGACGCCGGTGTGCCGCTGGCCAAACCGGTTGCCGGCATCGCCATGGGACTCATCAAGGAAGACGAACGCTTCGCGGTTCTCTCCGATATTCTCGGCGATGAGGACCATCTTGGCGACATGGACTTCAAGGTTGCCGGAACAGAAGGCGGCATCACGTCCTTGCAGATGGACATCAAGATCGACGGCATCACCGAGGAGATCATGAAGATCGCTCTCGGTCAGGCCAAGGACGGACGCCTGCATATTCTGAGCGAGATGGCAAAGGCGCTTTCGGGCGCACGTTCCGAACTTGGTGAATTCGCGCCGCGCATTGAAGTCATGAGCATTCCGACCGACAAGATCCGCGACGTGATCGGTGCCGGTGGCAAGGTGATCCGCGAGATCGTCGAAAAGACAGGTGCCAAGATCAACATCGACGACGAGGGCACGATCAAGATCGCTTCTTCCAACGCCAAGGAAATCGAGGCCGCGAAGAAGTGGATTCACACCATCGTTGCCGAGCCTGAAGTCGGTGAGATTTATGAGGGCACGGTCGTCAAGGCTGCCGACTTCGGCGCATTCGTGAATTTCTTCGGCCCGCGCGATGGCCTGGTCCACATTTCGCAACTTGCAAACGAACGCGTCCAGAAGACAACGGACGTGGTCAAGGAAGGCGACAAGGTCTGGGTCAAGCTGATGGGCTTTGACGAGCGCGGCAAGGTTCGTCTTTCCATGAAGGTTGTTGATCAGGCAACCGGCAAGGAAATTGTCCAGGAAAAGAAGGCCAGCGGCGAAGAGAGTGCTGCCTGACGGCCAAACCGAGATTGGGGTGTCCCAACTGGGTTGTCCCAACTGGGTTGTCCCAAGTGCAGGTTTTCCAGACATGAACAACACGGGCGCGTCGCAGGGCGCGCCCGTCTTCGTTTGAAGTCACACAAATCCAAGCGTCTCCTAAACATCGAGTAACCAATCAAATGCCCGCCGAGCAATTAAAGACGCTTTTTCATCCATTCGAGGCTGGCGTCGTGCCTGTGATGGGAAAGGGGAGGCGCGTTTTGTTCCTTGGCGCGGAGCCGGGGTTTCGCGTTCCCGAGGGGTTCGATGCAGAACTACAGTGCGTCCAGAGCTTTCGTCCTCATTTCAGGGCGCTTCAAATGTCAGGGTTTACGGTCACTCCACGCATTGAAGGCAACGATTTCAATGCTTGTCTCGTGCTTGCCGGGCGTCACCGTGGACAAAACGAGCAGCTTATTGCCGAAGCCATCGAGCATGTCGTTCCCGGTGGTTTGATCCTCGTTGCAGGCAGCAAGGATGATGGCATTGCATCATTGCGCAAGCGCATGGGTGCCCTTGTCGCACTGGAAGGGCATTTGCCGAAATACCACGGCATGGCCTTCTGGTTCAGGCGTATCGATGCAGATGCAGCCGCAACACAACTGCGCGCCGCAAACCCGCCTCTGCACATAGAAGGCCGTTTCAATACCGCACCGGGAATGTTTTCGTTTGCCAGGATTGACGCCGGTTCCCGGCTCCTGGCCGAAAACCTGCCTTCTGAAATGCACGGTCATGTTGCCGATTTCTGCGCCGGTTGGGGATATTTGGCAGCCGAAATGGCCGCGCGTGCGCCTGCAATTTCGGCATTGGATCTCTATGAGGCCGATTTCGAGGCGCTGGAAGCAGCGCGCGTGAATGTCGGCAGCAAATGCGAGGCACGCTTCATGTGGGCCGACCTGATGAGCGAAGCGGTTGGGGTTCGCTACGACATGATCGTCATGAACCCGCCATTTCATCGTTCACGGGCGGCCGAGCCAGAAATTGGGACTTCGCTTATCCGGGTTGCCGCGAAATCGTTGAAACCGGGTGGGCGTCTGTTCATGGTTGCAAACCGGCAATTGCCCTATGAAACGACGCTGGCGGCAGCATTTTCCAGCCACAGTGAACTTGCCCGTGACGGCACGTACAAGGTTTTGACTGCGCGGCGTTAAATCAATCCCAGGAAAGCCAATAGCGACTCTTCCGCATTCGGCCTCGGCCTGTGATCAGGCGATCGACGCAAGCTTCACTACATTCGTTGCAGGAATGGCGTGATATTCCCGCTGTAGTGTTTCCAATGGACCGGGGCGGCCAAACAGGAAGCCTTGAACAACCTCACAGCCGGCTGCCTTGAGCAATGTAACCTGGTTCTCGGTTTCCACGCCTTCGGCGATGATGCTGACCCCAAGCGCACGAGAAAGCCCGACGATGGTCGAAACGACAGCGCCCGAATTTGCGTCCGTATCGAGACGGCTGACAAAAGACCTGTCGATCTTCAGTTTGCGGAACGAAAAATCGACGAGATAGCTAAGGTTCGAATAGCCGGTGCCGAAATCGTCAACGGCAACGGAAATGCCCATGTCGGAAAGTTGGCGAAGGATCTCTGCGGCCCGCACCCTGTCCTGCATCATCGCCGTCTCCGTTATTTCCAGTTCGATTCGGGAAGGAGCGATGCCGGCACTCGAGACCGCATTATGCACCAGATTCACGAACCCCTTGGTCATGAATTGAACGGGCGAGATGTTGACGGCCATAAAACAGTCATCGGGAATATGGCGTGACTGCTGACATGCCTTGCGCAAAACCCATTCGCCGAGCGGGCCGATCATCCCAGTCTCTTCGGCGATTGGAATGAACTCCATCGGTGGGATTATGCCGCAATAGGGATGCTTCCAGCGGATCAGGGACTCGTAACCGACGGTGCGACCTGTGACCGTGTCGATCTGCGGCTGGTAATAAAGATCGAAATCGCCTCGCTTGAACGCCGTCTGAAGTTCCGATTCGATCCAGCGCCGATATTCGGCAACCTCACCCATTTCGTTATGAAAAACGGACCAGTTTCCAATGCCACAGGCTCTTGCGTTTTGCATTGCCAGATTGGAGCGGCGCAGAACCATGGCAGGGTCAACGCCATCCTTGGGCATTGCCGCGATTCCCACGGACAGGCTTACCGATTGCAGATGATTGGAAAGCTGGAACGGCTCCATCATTTTCTCGATGAGCTGTTCGACGACAGGCTCGATTGATGCAAGGCTGGCGTGATCGGGATAGAGGATTGCAAATTCCCCGGCGCCGATGCGCCCCATTGTCGTGCCTTCAGGCATGAGGGTGCGAAGACGCTCGGCAAATGCCAGCAAAAGCTCGTCGGCATACATGGTGCCGATGGCATCATTGATCTGCTTCAGGCGATCCACATCGACGTTGATGAGATAGACAGGGTCGCCTGTTTGCAAAGTCCCAAGTGCCGCCTGTTTGATTTTTTCAAGCATAGCGGTTTGCGCCAGCAGACCGGATATCTTGTCGATGCTGATGACTTCATCGACATAATCTTTGGATTCGCTGATGCCCGCGAAGAAAGATATGGCAGCACCCGCCGAGGCAAGCGCACACAGCGCTGCGACGACATAGACGATAGTGCCCGCTTGCAGGCTGGAAACACCAGCACCGTTCCCGAAACTCAGTCCCCACACGCCAAGAACGAAGCTGCCAATTCCGGAACTTGCAATCGTAATAAGCCGAAAAACCAGCGTGCGATGCGGGTTCTTGACAGCATTCACCATAGATGAAATCTCCGAGTGTGGGGATTTCTTACAGGAATCTCCTTAAGGTTGTGTTTCCGGCTGAACGCAAGTTGTGTGATTCAAATCTGCGCCTTGTCGGCGTCCATGCCCTTGAGTTCGTCCAGCGACGGCATGGAAACGATATGATAGCCCGAATCGACATAGTGGATTTCGCCCGTCACCCCCGAAGAGAGATTTGACAGAAGGTAGAGCGCAGAACTTCCCACTTCGTCGATGGTCACTGTGCGGCGCAATGGCGAATTGCGCTGCTGATAGCTGAACATATGGCGCGCATCGGAAATACCGGCCCCTGCCAGCGTTCGCACAGGGCCTGCTGAAATGCCATTGACGCGGATGCCGCGCGGACCATAGTCGTTTGCAAGATAGCGCACGCTCGCTTCTAGCCCTGCCTTGGCAACGCCCATGACATTGTAATTGGGCATGACGCGCACCGACCCCGCATAAGTCAGCGTGATCATAGAGCCACCGTCTCGCATCAAACGTGCCGCGTGGCGGGCAACTTCGGTGAACGAGTAGCACGAGATGACCATCGTGCGGACGAAATTCTCGCGTGTTGTATCCGCGTATAGACCCTTGAGTTCATTCTTGTCGGAAAAGCCAATGGCGTGAACGACGAAGTCCAGCCCGCCCCAGGCTTCTTCGATTGTATCGAAAGTGGCAGCAAGTGAAGCACCGTCTTCCACGTCACAGGGAATGATCAGTTCAGCCCCCAGCTTTTCCGCAAGCGGCTTGACACGTCGGCCAAAAGCCTCGCCCTGATAGGTGAAAGCCAGCTCCGCGCCCTGCTCGGCCAGTTTGCGCGCTATGCCCCAGGCGATCGAATGGTCATTGGCCACGCCCATGACAAGACCGCGCTTGCCCTTCATCAATCCATCCATGCCCGTGACCTTTATGCCGAATAGCGTTGAAAAATCAGCGTGGCGTTGGTGCCGCCGAACCCGAATGAATTGGACAAGACAGTGTCGATCTTGGCGTTGTCGATCCTTTTGCGCACGATTGGCATGCCTTCAAACTCGGGGTCGAGTTCTTCGATATGGGCGCTTTCGCCGATAAAGCCGCCTTGCATCATCAAGATGGAATAGATCGATTCCTGCGCGCCAGCAGCACCCAGTGAATGGCCGGTCAGCGACTTGGTCGAGGTGATGTTGGGCATCTTGTCGCCAAACACCTCGCGTATCGCGCCCATCTCCTTGGAATCGCCAACAGGCGTCGATGTTCCATGCGTGTTGATGTAGTCGACATCTGTCGAAATGGTCGAAATGGCTTGGCGCATGCAACGTATCGCGCCTTCGCCCGATGGCGCCACCATGTCATATCCGTCCGAAGTCGCACCGTAACCAACAACTTCAGCATAAATTTTGGCGCCGCGCGCCTTGGCGTGTTCCAGTTCTTCCAAAATCAGAACACCAGCCCCACCGGCAATAACAAAGCCGTCGCGATTGACATCATAGGCGCGTGATGCTGCCGACGCATTGTCGTTGAACTTGGATGACATGGCACCCATGGCGTCAAACAGGTCCGACATTGTCCAGTCGAGGTCTTCATGGCCGCCGGCAAAGACGATGTCCTGCTTGCCCCACTGGATCAGTTCATATGCATTGCCGATGCAATGCGCCGATGTCGAACAGGCTGACGAGATCGAATAGTTGACGCCGTGAATCTTGAACCATGTGGCAAGCGTGGCCGAAGCGGTTGACGACATCGCCTTTGGCACCGCGAACGGACCGATCCGTTTCGGGCTGCCGTTTTTCAATGTTGTTTCGGCGGCCTCGACGATTGTGCGCGTCGAGGGGCCACCTGATCCCATCACAATGCCCGTGCGGTCATTTGTAATGTCGTTTTCTTCAAGGCCGGCATCGGCTATCGCCTGATCCATGGCGACGTGGTTCCACGCCGCGCCCTTCGACAGGAAGCGCATTGCCCGCCGGTCGATAAGCGTGGACGGGTCGAGTGTCGGCGCCCCCATACCTGGCACCGGAAGCCGTGTTCGGCAAACTCGTCCGAAAAACTGATGCCGGATTTGGCGCCATGGAGTGAGTTTTGAACCTCGGTGGCGTCGTTGCCAATCGAGGATACAATGCCAATGCCAGTGACGACGACTCGTCTCATATTGCTCTCCTGGAACAGATGTCAGGCGGTTGCGTCCTGTTTGGACAGGCCAACCTTCAGATCGCTGGCCCTATATATGGTCTCACCGTCAGCCTTTAACCAGCCATCGGCTATCCCCAAGACGAGGCGGCCGCGCATCACACGTTTGAAATCGATGCCATATTCCACCAGTTTCACCGACGGCGTCACCATACCCTTGAATTTCACTTCACCGGTGGAAAGGGCCATGCCTTTACCCTGTTCGCCAAGCCAGCCAAGAAAGAAGCCGGTGAGCTGCCACATGGCATCCAGCCCCAAGCATCCCGGCATAATCGGGTTGCCGATGAAATGGCAGGGAAAAAACCACAGGTCGGGCTTGATATCGAACTCCGCGCGCACAAAGCCCTTGTCGAACTCGCCGCCGGTTTCGCTGATTTGCGTGATACGGTCGAACATCAGCATCGGCGGGCTGGGGAGTTGGGCATTGCCTTCGCCAAACAGATCGCCTCGCGCGCATGCCAGCAGTTCTTCATAGCCGTAACTGGATTTCGAATCCGCCATCAACATCGTCCCCCTGCTTTGTCCGGGCGCGCCGGCACCCAAAATTACTTCAGTGACACAGTCCGTTTCGGGTTGGAAACCGGTAATTGTGCCGCAATGTGGCTCTAACCCGCTGATTTCTTCGGGTCAATGCGCGCTATTGATCGTATGCCTATGACAGAATATATCTGGTGGTGTGTCATAGTTTTGATTGATGTCCATAATTTGCCTGTATCGGGCTTTAGGGACTGGGTGGATGGATCGTTTGGCGTCTATGGGTTCAGTTGGCCAAAGAGAAAGGAACGCTGTGGATAAGCGGGTGCGGGAAGCTGGCCTCAGGCCGACTCGTCAGCGCGTTGCATTGGCCGATCTGCTCTTTGCAAAAGGAGACCGTCACCTTTCTGCGGAGGAATTGCACGAGGAGGCGCTTGCCGCTGGCGTGCCTGTTTCATTGGCCACCGTCTACAATTCCCTGCATCAGTTCACTGAAGCGGGATTGCTGCGCATTCTTGCTGTCGAGGGGTCAAAGACCTATTTCGACACCAATACGTCCGATCATCATCACTTTTTCGTTGAAGGCGAGAACCGGGTTTATGACATCGACAGCGGCCCGGTGACGATTGGCAATATGCCGGAACCGCCTGAAGGCATGGAAATCGCCAATGTCGATATCGTCGTGAGGCTCCGCCGGAAACGCTGATTCAAAGCAATTCCAGGAAAAGTGTGCAGCGGTATTCCGTCCGGAATTGCGTAAGAGAAAGCATTCAATTCTAGGAAAAGTGTGTGGCGGGGCTCAGTCTTTCACTTTTTCGCCCGGATATGCCCCCAGACAACCGATTGGCTAAGCCAGCCGGTATGCCCGCCAAGCGTCATTTCGCACCATTGCCCGTCGCAGGACTTGATCGAGCCTATCACGCCCGGCTCGATGATGGCGACGACACGGGCATCCTTTTTGGGATCGCCGAGAAGATTGATTCGTGTGTCTTTGCCCTGCTGCCAGGGTGCGACGATGGCGGTCCGCTTGCCTGATAGCAGCGATTGATTGATCCAGCCTTCGGAACCATCCGCATCGCGCACGCGCCGCCATGTGTCATATTCCTGGATGATCTCCATCGGCAGGCCGGCTTTCATATACATCCAGTCCACCGAATAATTGGTGCCGGGCCCAACGCGCGAATTCACGCGCGCAGCCTTGAGGCTGACAAAGCGCGGTAGCGGCAGGCCACTGGGCCCGAGCCTTATATTTTGTGCAGTTGTTGCCGCAGCTTGTACAGGCACTTGCATGCCCATAAGCGCGCCGCCGAGCATGGCTGCACTGAAAGTCAAACGTAGCGATGCGAGCCAAGACACTTTGAATTCCTTGTTGTTGGCACCGGCTTGTCTTTCCGTGCCCTTTTTCTTTGTCTTCGCCGCCCCCACTTGTTACAGGAAGAAGTCGGGCCGCGACCGCTTTGCAGTTTCGCCCGTCTTGGTTAAAGAGGTCTCAACAGGATCCGGGGTCGAGGAAAAAATGGCCGGCAAGAAGAAACCTCTCGTCGTCATTACGCGTAAACTGCCGGATCCGGTTGAAACGCGAATGCGTGAGTTGTTCGACGCACGTCTTATCGTGGAAGATCGTCCCATGACGCAGCCCGAGCTTGTCGCGGCTGTCAAGGAGGCCGACGTATTGGTCCCGACAGTCACCGATATGATCGACGCCGCACTGATTGCCCAAGCCGGTCCGAACCTCAAGCTCATTGCCAATTTTGGCAACGGCATCGACAAGATTGATATCGCCGCCGCTGCGGAAAAAGGCATTACCGTCACGAATACGCCGGGTGTCTTGACGGAAGACACAGCCGACATGACATTGGCGTTGATACTGGCAGTGCCAAGACGGTTGACCGAGGGTGCCAATGTCTTGCCGGACGGAAAAACATGGGCTGGTTGGTCGCCGACCTGGATGCTGGGCCGCCGTATTTGGGGCAAGCGCCTCGGCATAGTCGGCATGGGCCGCATTGGAACTGCGGTTGCCAGACGCGCAAAGGCCTTTGGCCTTTCAATCCACTATCACAATCGAAATCGTGTGTTGCCAACGGTCGAAGACGAACTGGAGGCAACCTACTGGGACAGCCTCGACCAGATGCTCGCGCGCATGGATATTGTCTCGATCAATTGTCCCTCGACGCCTGCAACATTCCATCTCTTGTCGGCGCGCCGTCTGGCGCTGATGCAGCCGAACGCCTATCTGGTCAACACGGCGCGTGGCGACCTCATTGATGAAGAGGCTCTGGTCAAGCTGATCGAAGATGGCAAGATTGCCGGTGCCGGCCTCGATGTCTACGAGAATGAGCCGGCGTTGAACGCGAAGCTCCTGAAGCTGTCGGCCAAGGGCAAGGTCGTGCTTTTGCCGCATATGGGGTCGGCAACGCTTGAAGGTCGCATCGACATGGGCGAGAAGGTCATCATCAACATACGCACATTCTTCGATGGGCATCGCCCACCTGATCGGGTTTTACCGCTGCGGACGTGATCTCTCACCCCTTCAGGCGATTTTGCTGATAGCGCCGTTGCTCTCGATCCTCACCGATTTTTCACGGAAGGCTTCAAACTTTTCGCAGTCGAGTTTAACCGCCAAAGGCGTTTCCCAAGTCATTTCACGCGCAACGATCAGCCCAAGAAGCAGGATCGCATCGGGTTCATGCATGATGATTGCCGCTGGCGCATTCCGGCTGTGAACGAGTTCCAAAAGAACCGCCGAAGCTGCCGATGAGCCGATCGTTCCGGGTAAAAACAGAACACGTCCTGCAACATTTTCACCGTGCTGAGGGTGGCGCACGTCTTCAATGCGACCGCTCTGCGGGTTGACGCCGCCCCAAAAACTGATTGGAGCGGTCAGTATCAGTGCCAGCCCTTCGCCGCCGCTGCCCGACACCAGAATTTCGAGTTGCGTACTCATACCTGCATGTCCGCGAATATCGGCTTGCCAGCGACGGCGCTTTCGACACAATCGGCCAGCGATCCATAAATGACCGAGTAGCCCGTATTGCCCGGCGCATAATGGGCGAATTTGCCGGAGTTGGTCATCAGGATACCGCCGCTCATATCCGGCAATATAGGGGTCACCACCACACAAGTATCGGCAACAATGACAACGCCTGCCGCTTCCAGGACGCTTCTTGTGTCGTCATTTTCCAATTCGCCGACCACGTAACGCCCGGTACAGGCATGGATTGGAACTTTTAACCGCCGCGTGCCGATCAGGTCCTTCAACCGCCCGAACTCTGCCAGCGACAGATGCGGGCTGCCTATCGCCACCGCGTCAATGGCAGCGGCATCGCGCGCCGTCGAAAGGTTCGCTCTGGCAGCTTGCACCATCTGAGGTGTGACGCGGATAGTTTTTTCAGGTGCAATGGTGCCAAGCGCTGTTTGCGTATCCGGAGCTTCAGGTGTCACACCCGCAATATGGAAAAGCCCAACGGCTCCCGATGATGCGGCGGCTGCGCCGAAGGCTTTCAACTCGTCTTCGCTGGGAGTGTTTTGCACCCCTGTCATCACGGCAACCGCGTTCCCGACCTCGCGGCCGTAAAGGCTGCCCAGTATGGGCCAGGCGATTTCAGACGAAAGAAAGGAGGCGGGCAAATCAGATACATCGAAGACAAGCCGCGCTCTGCGATTTTCATTCAGGTGCAGGCCATAATCGGGCGCAACGCCCGCAATGGCGCAGGCGATATCGAGAAAATCGCCGTAGCGATTGGTGCGGGCACCCAGAACTGAATTGCAAAACACCACGGCATTGGATTCACCCCAGGCAACATTGGTGCCGAAAGCGGGGCGATGCCCAGCCTGATATGGCGCGCAGGTCCAACTCTGCTCGCAGCCCAGTTTGCGATAAGCATCCATCATCCGCCGCGCCATGCCGCGTTGCGGTTCTTCCAGGCGAACGCGGGAGCACCCCATCAGGTCCAGTGATCCGACATTCAAAGTCGAACGCACCGCAACCCGTGCGCCGCTGTCGACCAACCGTTCGGCAAAAAGCGTTCCCGAGTCCCCATGATAGAGCGCACAATCAATATGTGCCGAGGCAACGGGAATGAGACGCGGTGCGCCAAGCAGTCGCGCACTTTCTGCCACGATGCGCATGGCGATGGCAGCGCCGTCGCTTCCGGCAGCAATAGCCTGTTCGTTTTGGGTAAGGGTCAGCGCCATGTCGCTCTATTTCCGGTTCTTCGAGTGCGTATAGCGGATCGTATCGAAGCGTGCCGCCAGTGCATCATAGAGCATCAATCTGCCAATCAAAGGCTCACCGATACCTGTAATCAGCTTGATGGCTTCCATTGCTTGCAGCGTACCTATGACCCCCGTCAACGCACCCACAACACCAGCGGCGGCGCATGACGGAACCAGCCCCGGTGGTGGCATATCGGGGAAAAGATCCCGGTAGCCGGGATTTTGCAAACCCTTCTCGTTTGTCTCGAAAGGCTTCAAAACAGTCACCGAACCATCGAACCGCCCAACGGCGGCGTGAACCAGCGGCAGTTGTTGCGCCTCGCAAGTGTCGGCGAGCGCGTAGCGCGTTTCGAAATTGTCAGAACCGTCGACGACAATGTCGTATGGTGCAACAAGGGCAGGGGCATTTTGCGCTGTAAGATGCACTTTATGTAAGTTAACTCTAACATTGGGATTGATACGGAGGATCGCCGTTTTGGCGCTTTCCACCTTTGCCAGACCAATCGACGCGGTTTCGTGAATGATCTGCCGTTGCAGGTTCGACAGCGACACCGTGTCATCATCGACAATGCCGAGCGTGCCCACACCTGCGGCTGCCAGATATTGAAGCACCGGCGCGCCAAGTCCGCCGGCCCCCATCACCAGAACCCTTGCGCGCTTCAATTTCTGTTGGCCCATGCCGCCGATCTCCGGCAGCACGATATGGCGCGCGTAACGTTCCAGTTCTTCGTCGGTGAGCGGGGTGGCGGTCATCATCTGCACCATAGCTTTCCTGAAAATACTTGTCAGTCGCTATTGGTAGGGCCAGCCGCACCATGATCGACCGTCAGGAATTGCGCTCTCCCTGCGAGGCTGGAAAACAGAGCGGCATCTGTCCCTGTCATGAATGCCTGACAGTCCAGTTCTTCGAGGATGGAAAACAGGGCAGCACGCCTGCCGGGATCGAGATGGGCCGCGATTTCGTCGAGCAGCAGGATCGGCGCCATGCCCGACATCTCGCCAGCCAATCGCGCATGTGACAAGACGACGCCGACCAGCAAGGCCTTCTGCTCGCCGGTTGAGCACAATTCCGCAGGCATCGCTTTGGGACGATGATGCACAACGAGGTCCGATCTGTGTGGGCCATCCAGAGTGCGCCCCGCAGCGCGATCACGCTCGCGCCCGGTGGCAAGTGCGCTTCGAAAGTAATCCTCCACATCAACCGATGCCGCCATGTCTATACGGCTTTCCAATTCACCCGAAAGGCTGATATCGGCTTTTGGAAACGGGTTATCATTTGGCAATCGGTCGATCATGGCGGCAAGAAGGCGCACCAATTCGACCCTTGCCGCGGCAATCGCGACGCCGGTTTCAGCCATTTGCGTCTCAATGGCGTCGAACCATGCATTGTCGCGCGAATTTTCAGTCAACAGCCGGTTGCGGCCGCGCATCGCCTTTTCGTAAGTCAATGCACGTTGCCCATGACTGGCATCAATCGCCAGAACCAGACGATCCAGAAACCGCCGCCTGTCTCCAGCCGAACCGGTGAAAAGCGTGTCCATTGCAGGGGTGAGCCAAACCACGCGCACCCATTCCAGGAGACTTTCGGCGGATCGTGCCTGGGCACCATTGATCTTGATCCGCCTGCCGCCTTCTCCGGCTGCATCGCCTCCCATAACGCCGGTTCCGATTTCGACAGCTCCATCGGGGCCATCAAGCCGGGCGTGCAAAGCAAACCCGCCATCACCCGGTGAGCGGGCGATGTCGGCATAGGGCGCGCGGCGCAAACCGCGCCCCGGTGTCAGAAGTGAAACGGCTTCGAGAAGATTGGTTTTGCCAGCCCCGTTGTCACCGGTCAAAACGACCGCACCCGGATGCAAGTCAAGCGATAGCGCGGAATAGTTACGAAAATTCGTAAGTGACAGCTTACTTATATGAATCTGCTGGCGTCGATTTCCACTCTGTTCAATCGAGGTCATGGCCTTACTGCAATGGAGAACCAGTGAGATTCATCCCAGAAATTCCAGGAAAAGTGTGTAGCGGTTTTCCGTTCGGAATTTCGTGAAAACAAATATTCTGAGCAATTCCAGGAAAAGTGTGTAGCGGTTTTCCGTTCGGAATTTCGTGAAAACAAATATTCTGAGCAATCCAGGAAAAGTGTGTAGCGGTTTTCCGTCCAGAATTGCGCAAAAGCAAAAAAATGCAGCGGCTCAGTGGTTCGATCAAAAGCTGAACCGTTCTAGACCCGCATCGGCATCAGCACATAGAGCGTGTTTGCATCGTTGCTGTCATGGATCAATGTTGGCGATCCGGCATCGGCCAGCATGAACTCGGCCTCGCTGCCTGTCAGTTGGGCCGCAACATCGAGCAAATAGCGGGCGTTGAAACCGATTTCGATCGGATCGGACGAATAGTCCGCCGCAAGTTCTTCGGTCGCACTTCCAGAATCCGGGTTGTTGACGGCCAGAGTCAACTGTCCTTCGGCAATGGTCAGTTTCACCGCACGGCCACGTTCCGACGAGATGGTCGAAACCCGGTCGACCGCTGCCGCAAAGGTCTGGCGGTCAATAGTGAGTTTCTTGTCATTGCCTGTCGGGATCACACGTTGATAGTCCGGGAATGTCCCGTCGATCAGTTTGGATGTCAGCACGACACTGCCGACCGTGAAGCGGATCTTGGTGTCCGAAAGCTCGGTGGTGACGGCAATGTCGGGCGCGTCAACCAGCTTTTGCAACTCGCTGACCGTCTTGCGCGGAATGATGATACCCGGCATGCCCTCGGACCCTGCCGGTGCATCGATTTCACTGCGCGCCAGCCGATGCCCGTCGGTTGCCACCGACCGCAGCTTCAGCTTCCCGTCCACCTCAAATGCATGCAGGTAGATGCCATTCAGATAATAGCGGGTCTCCTCGGTCGAGATGGCAAATTGCGTCTTCTCGACAAGGCCTTTCAGCGCCGTGGAATCGAGCCGGAAAATGTGAGGAAAAGAACCGGCCGACAATTCGGGAAAATCCGATTGCGGCAGGCATTGAAGGCGAAAACTGGACCGCCCGGAGGTGACGGTCATGGCATTGCCATCCTCGTCGGTCTTCAACATCACTTCGGCGCCATCAGACAGCTTGCGCACAATGTCGTAGAGAAGGTGGGCGGGAACCGTTGTTGCCCCGGCATTTTCGACTTTGGCAGGTGTGGCCTCCGTCACCTCCAGGTCAAGATCCGTTGCCTTCATTTCAAGGCTGGCACCGTCAGCATTCAGGAGAACGTTGGACAGGATAGGGATCGTGTTGCGACGCTCGACCACCCGGTGAACGTGGTTAAGCGCCTTGAGAAGGTTGGACCGTTCGAGGATTACACGCATGACGAAACAGGCTCGCTTGAATGAAAAGTCAGGTATTCGAATCGGTCGCCCGCGGCAGTCCGAACTCGTTGGAATTTCGTTCAAACTGACAGGAAAATGTTGCCGAAAGCAAGCCCGCGAACGCTGTTAACGCCGCAGACTTTGCCATTCTGGGGATAAACTGACGAGGTGGGCGCAACCCTGCTCGTCAGCGCGTGTCACGCTTGGTCGTTGATGAGCCTTCTAAGCAACTCAAGCTCTTGGGCCAATGTGTTATCCGCACCGGAAAGATCTTCGATTTTTCGCACTGCATGCAACACCGTCGTATGGTCGCGACCACCGAAACGACGTCCGATTTCCGGCAGTGAGCGCGGTGTCATCACTTTTGACAGATACATTGCCACTTGCCGCGGCTTGACGATGGTGCGGGTACGCCGATTGGAAAGCAGTTCGGTCTTGGACACATTGTAGTGACGCGCAACGACACGCTGAATGTCTTCGATACGCACGCGCTTTGGTTCACCGGCGCGATAGATATGGCCGAGAATTTCGTCAATGCGGTCAATCGTGATCTGCGGTTCAAACGACTGGCGGAAAAGCAACTGATTGAACGCGCCCTCGAGTTCGCGTCCGCTGCCTGTGATCGTGCGGGCGACATGATCGAGGATTTCCTCGGAAATGTTGAGCGAGGGGTCTTCGATTTTTGCAGCCTCGAGCCGAAGCGTGAGCATGCTCAGGCGCATAGTGAAATCGGGTGCCGACATTTCAAGCGCCACGCCGCCATTCAGCCTTGAGCGAACCCGGGGTTCCAGCGATTCCAGTTCCGAGGGTGGGCGGTCGGCCGCAACCACCACCTGCTTGGCGCTGTCGAGCAGCATATTGATCAAGTGGCAGAATTCGTGCTGGATCGACTTGCCTTGCAAAAATTGCATATCGTCGATGATCAGAAGGTCAATGTCGCGCAACTGCTCTTTGAGGGTAAGCGCATTGTTGTCCCGGATTGCAGTCGCAAAGCGCCACATGAAATATTCCGCTGTCAGATAGACGACGCGCGATCTTGGGTTCTGTTTTAGAGATTCAGCGGCAATTGCCTGAAGCAGATGCGTCTTGCCCAGTCCAACTGTGGCATGCAGGAACAAAGGATTGAAGCGAACGGCGCTCGATTGCGATTCCGCCACGGCCCGTGCCGCGGCAAAGGCAACACGGTTGGATGGTCCTTCTATGAAGGACTCGAACGTGTAACGCGGGTCGAGCGGCGAGCCGAGTACGCTTTGACGAAATTCGGTGTCAGCCACGCCACTGCGCATGCCGGGCATCCGTTCTGCCTTGTTTGCGCTCAACGCGCTGGAAGAAAGAGCGGTCTGTGTCTGGCGCGCCGTAACCTTGCGCGCGGTGGCAACTTCACTGTCGGTAGCACGCACAAGGCGGGTGGCGCTTCTGACAACGATCTCGACTTTGATGACTTCGGGGTCTTCCTGCTTCCACAACTCGACAATCTGATCGAGGTAGTGACCGTTGATCCAGGATCGCAAAAACGCCGTCGGCACCGACATGCGCACAATGCCCTTCGATGACTCCGCGACTTTCATGCGTCCGAACCAGCTCGAATAGACCTCTGTTCCAAGGCGCGCTTTCAATTGCGCCCTGATACGCTCAAATTTTTGGTCCACGTCACCGGAAGCTTTCATGTCGTTCCCTTTGACCATTTTCCCAGAAAAAGGGAAGTCATTATCAGGCTCCCTGTTGATGCCGCTCTGCATTGGTGAGTTCCCGCCTTTTGTTCATGCTCGCCGAGAGCACATTCGCGTGGCTCCTGGCATCCTCGTTTAGGTCTGTTCATCGCCGCCGCCGGTCGCTGAACATTTGTGGTCGTCAAAGAAGCCTCCACCGGCCCCTTGTGTTCTCGCCACGGCAATGCGCGCAGCATCAACCGCCCGGCGAATTGCCGGTGCGCAATCAACTCGTCATATTCAATTACCCCAGTCCCCTTACTCACACCGAAAGGACAAACCAACCCACGCCGCAGAGTGTATCCGCAGCACAAACGCTACCAATTTTGGTTGGGTTGAGGGCGCGAGGCCCATCCCTTTCGATGGACGGACATTACCGAAATCGCTGCGGGAAGGGCAAGGCCGACTCTAACGGATTTTTAACGAATCTGGCTAATTAGTGCTATTTGCGGCACACACCAAATAAGGGCCATGACCCCAAAGCTATTGGGATTCAAACCCTTTTCCCGACAAGGCGAAAAAGGTAGCCGGCGCGATTCTTTTTTTAATATTTTGCTTGACAGCCACTTGTACCCGATTGCGCCACTTCAATGTGAATAAGCTGTGGACCACCTTCTATAAGCTATTGAAAATAAAGCGATTTTTATGACACGCGTTATAAAATTCCAAGGCTGGGAATGTCCACGCATTGAATATACGGCCATAATTCTGTGCCAGCTGCAATCGATGCAGAAGCATTCTTTATAACAGTGATTTTTAATATTTACCGCGCACGAAAAAAACCCGGCAAAAATCACCGGGTTTTCCAAAATTATGGCGCTTGAAGGAGAGTTTTAGGCCGAAAGCGACTTCACGCGCTGAGCCAGCCGCGAAACTTTGCGCGAAGCTGTATTCTTGTGCATGACGCCTCTTGTCGCGGCACGCATCAATTCCGGCTGCGCCGCCTTGAAGGCTGTTTCGGCTGCCGTCTTGTCTCCGGCGGCCAAAGCCTCCTCAACCTGACGAACATATGTCCGGATACGCGAACGGCGATTTTTGTTGATCGCTGTACGACGAACGATTTTGCGCGTAGCCTTTTTGGCCGATGATGTGTTGGCCATGATGCCTCTCTTTTGATCTCTGCAGTGGCGCACGCGAAATGCCGCAAGGCGCAAAAACAAATGGGCAGCCAAGTGGCCGCCACAGTTGATGCGGCTTATAGTTCAGCTTTTCCGGCGCGTCAATCTAGGACTAAACTCTTTTTGGATAACACCCACATTGCTTAGCGATTGTTGAAATTTGGCTTCCGCTTTTCGGCAAATGCGGCCATGCCTTCTTTCTGATCTTCCAGCGCAAACATCGAGTGGAACAGGCGTCTCTCAAAACGCAGGCCCTCGCTCAACGTCACCTCGTAGGAACGGTTGACCGCCTCTTTTGCCATGATGACGGCGGGAAGCGAAAAGGCAGCGACCTTTGCCGCCGCCGCAAGTGCTTCCTCCAGCAACTTGTCCGCAGCTACGACCCGCGAAACAAGGCCGGACCGCTCCGCTTCACTGGCGTCCATCATGCGCCCCGTCAGGCACATGTCCATCGCCTTCGACTTGCCGACGAAACGCGTCAACCGTTGTGAGCCTCCCATGCCGGGCATGACGCCAAGCGTGATTTCGGGTTGCCCGAACTTGGCGCTGTCGGCAGCGATGATGAAATCGCACATCATGGCAAGCTCGCAGCCGCCGCCAAGCGCATAGCCCGCGACCGCGGCGATGATCGGCTTGCGGGTGCGCGTAAATTCCTCCCAACCGGCAAAGAAATCCTCGAGATAGGCCTCTACATAGGATTTCGACTGCATCTCCTTGATATCCGCACCGGCAGCAAACGCTTTTTCGGAGCCGGTGATGACGATAGCGCCGATCGCCGGGTCGCCGTCAAAGGCTTTGGTTGCGCCAAGGAGATCTGACAAGGCCTGGGTGTTCAACGCGTTCAGCGCCTTTGGCCGGTTCAGCGTGATCAGGCCGACCTTACCGCGTGTCTCGGTGAGAATAGTCTCATAGCTCATGGCTGTATCTCCTCAGGGTCATGTGTCCGCTGTATCTCAATGCTGGCAGATGCGGCAATAAAATGTCGACCTGCCGCTCTGCACGATGCGTTCGATGTGCCCACCACATCCGGGCGTCATGCAGGGCTCGCTTTCGCGGTCATAAACCGCAAAGGAATGCTGAAAATACCCCAAAGACCCGTCTGTGTGCATGTAGTCGCGTAACGACGAGCCACCGGCGGCAATGGCATCGGCGATGACGGAGCGGATGGACTGGGCGAGACGCTCGCTCTGCGTTCGCGCTTTCTTGCTGTTTCTGGCCAGCGTTCCCGCTCCGCGCAATGGCGAAAGACCTGCGCGCCATAGCGCTTCCGCCACATAGATATTGCCAAGTCCTGCGATCAGGCGCTGGTCGAGAAGGGCAGCTTTCAAGGGTGCCTTGCGATCCTTGAACAGCGTGGCAAGAAGCGCACCGTCCAGTGCATTGCCCGTCGGCTCGATACCAAGGCCGGCAAGCATCGGATGGTCGTCAAGTGATGTTTCACAAAACAGCATGAAACCGAAGCGCCGTGGGTCGTTGAAAACGACGCGATAGGCTTGCCCCGTTGCTGAGCGGATATCGAAGACGACATGATCGTGCGCGCCGTTCTTCGAACGCGCATGGTGAAACGCGCCCGGTGTGCCGCCAGTGAGGCTTTCCTCGATGCGAAAGGAACCGGTCATGCCGAGATGGCAAATCAGAATTGGGCCGCCATCGACATGCATCGTCAGATATTTCGCGCGCCGGCCAAGCGCGCCAATCGTCTTGTTCTTCAGCAGTTCGACGAATTTTTCCGGGAAAGGAAAGCGCAGATTGGGGCGGCGCAGTTCGACATTGTCGATATGTGCTCCCTCCAGAACCGGTTGCAGACCACGCCGAACCGTCTCAACTTCAGGTAATTCAGGCATGGCCGCTTATTGATTTGTAAAATGACGAGCCATGCGGGCCGGGCGCCAGGCCAAGATGTTCGGCCACCGTTTCGCCGATATCGGCAAATGTCGGTCGCAGGCCGATATCGCCGCCGTTGAAACCGGGGGCAATGCCGATCACCGGAATTCGCTCGCGCGTGTGGTCGGTGCCGCGCCATGTAGGGTCATTGCCGTGATCTGCCGTCAAGATGAGCAAGTCACCCGGATGAAGTCGCTGAAATGCCTCGGGCAAACGCCGATCGAAAGCTTCCAGCGCGCCCGCGTAGCCTGCCACATCGCGTCGATGGCCGAACTCGGTGTCGAAGTCGACGAAATTGGCAAAAACAAGATCTCCCGCACGCGCATCATCCATTGCGCTGAGCGCCTTGTCGAACATTGCCATGTTACCTACACCTTTGCGAATTTCGGAAATCCCACGGTGGGCGAATATATCGCCGATCTTGCCGATGGCGATCACACGGCCATCGCTCGCCGAAACCCGGTCCAGAAGTGTCGGCTCTGGTGGAGGTACGGAATAATCGCGGCGGTTTGGCGTGCGTATGAATGTGCCTTTTGTCTCGCCCAGGAAAGGACGTGCAATAACCCTGCCAATTTTCAGCGGGTCGCAAAGCCTGCGCACGACCTCACAGAATTCATAAAGCCGTTTGAGCCCGAAATGCGTTTCGTGGGCCGCGATCTGGAGCACCGAATCGACAGACGTATAACAGATCGGTTTGCCTGTCTCGATGTGCTCTTCACCAAAGGTCTCGATCACTGTTGTTCCAGCGGCATGACAATTGGCCAAAATTCCTGCCATCTTGCCTTCGACAATCATCGCATCGGTCAGTGTGGTGGGGAAGGCCGGAACCGTGTTTGGAAAATACCCCCAGTCGAAGCGAACAGGCAGCGCCGCGATCTCCCAATGGCCTGACGGCGTGTCCTTGCCGCTGGAGATTTCTTGCGCCGCGCCGTGAAAGGAACTCGCAAGCGGCGTGTCTCCCTCATTGCCAAAAGAAAATCCGGTGGCGATCTCCGACGCTTTGCCAAGTCCAAGACGGACCATGTTCGGTATATGAAGGGGACCCCGGCGCAATCCTTCGCGATCGCCATCACCGGCTGCGCAAGCCTTTGCGATATGCCCGAACGTATTGGCACCTGCGTCGCCATAAAGGTCGGCGTCTGTCGCCCCGCCGATGCCGAAGGAATCGAGAACAAAAATGAATGCGCGCGTCATATGAGCCTTGAGGTGCTAACTTGATGGCCCAGACATAGGTTTACGCTTGCCGGTTGGCAATTCGGAATTCGTCGGATGCGGGCGAAAGCCCGGTGCCCGCTTTTCCTCATCCAGCTCTAACAGTTCGAGCAGTTGATCGTCTGGATCACACGTGGCCTCAAATAGTAGGTTTCGCTCATCGATATGTTGTCGAAAGCATCCGTCAATCCGAGCGTCTTTTGGCCGCCGGCAGCCCAGGTAATGATGGGCTTGTATTTCAAGGCACTTTCAACGCGGATGAGAAATGTGCCGGCTATCTTCAATGTTGTCGGCACCGTCGTGGTCGTGCCTTTGGCCGCATCTGCCGTATAGACCCCCTTTACGACCTTGCGCGACCACAGAACCGTGGGCTTGGCAACCGAGTCGTTGGAAATTTGTATCGCGGTGATTTTGACTGTCGGCTCAGAGCGATTGTAAGGCTGCAATGTGGATTCGGCGATCTGCATGATCGCATCGAGATCGCTCTTTTGAACCTGATCCTGTTGGGCAACGAGGTCGGCTACCATGCTGCCGATGCGGCTGACCTTCTTGCTTGTCTCGATGCCTTGCGCCGCCTCCATCGTGATGAAGTACATGATCATCAGGATTGGTGCGATGAAGGCGAACTCCACCGCCGCCACGCCCCGACGATCCGAGCGGAATTTTACCGCCCTCGAAATGAAGCCGATTATGCTCTGTTGTGCCCCCGCACGAAACGCCATTTTCTTGTCCTCTTTCTTGCCGTCAAGACGACATGGATCAGTCATCAAACGGCTCGTTCTGCCAGGTTACGGAAGAAAAGTGCAAAGTTGCGCCATCCTTGAGGTTGGCCATGGTTTTGCTCATGAAATCGGTAATCACCGGCCATTTGTAAAAGACGCGCAGCATATTCTTGGACTGGGACAGGCCGGGGTCGACGACGAACCCGCGCGTGTCCTGAATTCCACTCTTCATCAGCACGATGTCACCTGCGCTGCTGATCGTGAATTTCGCGGTCGCCGCATCGGCAAAGCTTGGATAATGGCGCAGATCGACAAGCAGTCCGGGGCAGTTTTTTGAAACCACGATTTCCAGCTTGTCGCAAACCTTCAGCTTCAGCTGTTCCATAGTCAATGGCGGCTTGATCTGACCTGTGCGCAATTCCCGGGCGATATCGTCCGTGGCGTTTGCCATCACCTCTTGCCCGGCAAATGAAATACAGCTTTCCAGAATCGCAAAAACAAGCAACGAAAATGGAAGGGCAAGCATCGCGAATTCGATTGCGACGGTCCCTTTCCGGTCGCGCCGGAATCTTTTCAGAAAGCTGGCTTTGCCCGCTTTCTTGTCATCGTTTTCGATATTGGACATCGTGCTCATATCGTCCCTGCCGGTTCTGGTACAGTACAGGAAGGACTATATGTGAAAGCTGTTGAAGTCTGGTTTGGATGACCGTTAGAATTCCGCAGCTGTTTTTAATACTGCGCTAACCAGAAAATGGAGGTGCTTTCGCCGCACGCAAGCTTGGGGTGCGGCTACTGTGAACTCATCTCGGCGTCGGACATTTTCTCCGCATCGCTCTTATACGAGCTTTCGCAATAAGGAGAGCACGACATCGTCTGCACCTGGGACCGCCGGTAAATTCGTACGGTCGAGGCCGTCTGGCGAATGACCGTGACCTGCTCGTCGATGATCGGTTTGCCGTCCCCATCCAGGATAACCAGATTGGTCATGCCAAAGCCCTTGCCTGTGAGAACGATCGTGGTCGGGTCTTGCACAGAAGCATCCGCAATCAGTGGATTTCCAACGATGATCGTATCGGCGGCACGCGCCAGCTTGACGATCTTGGCCTGATTCATCGTCACTTCTATGTTTGCGCCCGCTTCTGCCGGCAACACGTATGCGGCGGTAAGGAGGGCTGTTGCAAGCAAGACAGGTTTCGACATTGACATGGGGTAGTTCTCCCGGAACGGCAGAGTGTTCAACCAAACATGAACGAGATTGGTGAACCAACGGTTAAACCCTTCGCTCATTCTCCGCATTCCTTTGAATTTGAAAAAATGGGCCCGCGCCGTCGGGCGCTTATGATGATGATTGTCGCTGATTACAGGGCAAACATCACAAATGTTGCGCCTGCCACAAAGCCAAGAATAGTAAGATGGCGACACACCGATCCTTAACCCAACAAAGCTAAGGTGAGATGGATTTCAGATTTCACACTGTGTGAGACCAATGCTTGAAGCACTGATTTTCGTCATCTTTCCGTTTTGCATGCTCTTTGCTGCATTTTCCGACATGCTGTCGATGACGATTGCCAATCGCGTGTCATTGCTGCTTGTCGCCAGTTTCGTTGTCATCGCCCCTTTGACCGGTATGGATTGGGTCGTGTTTGGCTGGCATCTGGCCGCAGGCGCTCTTGTCCTCACCGTTACCTTCGGCCTTTTTGCCATGGGTGGCATGGGTGGTGGCGACGCCAAGCTTCTGGCTGCCACGGCAGTCTGGATGGGCTTTGGCATGGTGCTGGTGCAATATCTTGTCTCGGCGGCACTGTTAGGCGGCCTTCTGACACTCGCAATTTTACTCTACCGCAAGTCAACGCTGGCTGTATTCACGAAGAACAACCCCTTCCTGCACCATTTCGCCGACGAGGCAACCGGTGTGCCTTATGGCATCGCGCTTGGCCTTGGCGGATTGCTCGCCTTTCCCGATTCCGCACTGGTTGTCTGGGCTATCGAGCGGCTTTCAAGCTGACATCTCAATCGTAGTCGCAAGCATTTTGTGTGTCCGGGGCGTTCCTGTGCCCCTGGGGCGGTTATGCACGCCAGCCTTTCAGTACAATTTGTATAAACGTTAAATTAATCACGATCGTAAGCATTACGTTAACCCTAATTTGACGATTAGGGCTGCAATGTCTCGCTTGACTACAAGTTTTGCCAAGGGCGAGGTCCGAACAGATGCCTGCATCTCGACTTATTATTCTAGGCGTAGCCGCTGCCGCTGCAGGTGGCGCGGGATACGTCGCCAAAAACATAGTTGCGCCGCCACCGGCGGAAGTCGTCGTTAATTCGGGGCCAAGTGAACCATCGATTGCACTTCAGGATGTACTTGTCCTGTCCGGCGACGTACCGATGGGGGTTCCACTTGAAAACAATATCAAGTGGGAGCCGTGGCCATCCGATGGCGTCAACGCCAATTTCATTACGCGGGCCAACGAGCCGGATGCAGTAGACAAGCTGAAAGGCTCGGTCGCTCGCATGGCGATGTATACCGGGGAGCCTTTGCGGCGTTCAAAGCTGATAGGCGAGGGGCAAAGCTTCATGTCCTCGATCCTGCCGGCTGGCAGCAGGGCGGTTGCGACGTCGATTGCCGCCGATACATCGGCAGGTGGCTTCATACTGCCCAATGACTTTGTCGATGTAATCATGACACGGCGCGCCGACACCGGCGGCACCGGCAGCGGGTTCAGCACGGAAACCATCTTGAAGAACATCCGGGTTCTGGCGATCGACCAGACTATTCAGGAAGACGAAGAAGGTAAAAGGACAAGGGTCGGCCAGACAGCGACCCTTGAGCTGACACCGCAGCAGGCCGAGATCATCACCGTGGCCCAGCAAATGGCGGATCGTCTGACGCTGGCATTGAGATCCATCAAGGACACGCAGGAAACGAATTTGGACGAAGCCGACTATCTCGTTTCCGGAAATGGCCGCCGCGGAACGGTGCGCCTGATCAAATCCGGTGAAGTTTCCGAAGTGGGGGCAAGGAAATGAGATCCACGCTTAAACTACCGATCACAATCGCTGCATCCGTCAGTCTCCTGTTCGTAGGCGTCCACGCTCAAGGCGTGGTAACTGCCAATGCGGCAGGTAAGGCGTCGGTTGGTGCGTCTCAGACAAATCAACGCGTCAAGCTCGGCTTGAACAAGTCGGTCGTCATCGATCTGCCAAGTGATGCTTACGATATCCTCGTCGCCAACCCGGCAGTCGCCGATGCGGTTACGCGTACATCGCGGCGCATCTACCTGTTCGGCAAATCGGTCGGCGAGACGAATATTTTCGTCTTCGGCCCCAATGGCGAGCAGATTGTCAGCCTCGATCTTGCTGTGGAACGCGATGTCAGCGGCCTTCAGGATTATCTGAAGCGCTTCATCCCGAATTCGGAAATCAACGTCGAGTTGCTCAATGATAATGTCGTTTTGACGGGAACCGTCGACACGCCACTCGATTCCAAACGTGCCGAGCAACTTGCGAGAATCTTCGTCACCGGTGGTGAAGCAACGACCGGGCAATATTCGCAGACCGCTTCCGGTGGCTCCGCGCAAGGTGGCGTTGACATCAACAACCCCGATTCCGAGCGCCAGGTCAGCTCGATCGTCAATATGCTTCAGATCATTGGCGAGGATCAGGTCACGTTGAAGGTGACGGTGGCCGAAGTAAGCCGCAACGTCATGAAGCAGCTTGGCGTCAATATGATTGGCAATGGCGGCTCCAACGGTATCACGTGGAGCGCAATCAGCGACAATTTCAGCGGGCTGGGCAAGCCGCTTTCGAATTCTGGCGTGGGCATCGGCTCATCTGCTCTGAATGCCTATTTCAACGCCATGGAGCAATCCGGGGTGATGAAGACACTGGCCTCGCCGACCCTGACCGCGGTGTCGGGTGAGAAAGCGACATTCAAGGTCGGTGGCGAATACAACATCGTCACCGGTGTTTCATCGGCTGTGTCGGACAACAACCAGACAGGGCAAAGGACCTACTCGATAGACAAGATCGAGTATGGCATCGGCTTGGAGTTCCAGCCTGTCGTGCTGTCGGCTGGGCGCATAAGCCTGAAAGTCAGGACATCTGTATCGGAGCCGACCACCGCGGGCTCGGTGTCGTTGTCAAACGGCAATCTGAGCCAGGGCATGAATGCATTGTCGCTGCGCAAGCGTCTTGCCGATACCACCGTCGAATTGCCTTCTGGCGGTTCCATGATGATCGCCGGGCTCGTTCAGGATGATGTCCGCCAGGCCGTGAACGGACTTCCCGGTCTCACCAAGATTCCCGTGCTTGGCACACTCTTTCGCAGTCGCGACTTCGTTCGCAACGAGACCGAGCTGGTCATTATCATCACACCATATCTGTCACGCCCGGTAGCGCGAAACGCCCTTGCCAAGCCTGACGATAATTTCAATGCCGCAAGCGATGGCGCCGGTATGTTCCTTGGTCGCGTCAACCGTGTCTACGGCACCATGCAGACCGACAAGCCAGCCGGGCGTTACCACGGTGTCGTTGGTTTCATTTACAAGTGAGCGGGGAAACGGGCATGTCTGAACAAGTTTTTGAGGCACGGATCGTCGCCGCGACAATGCGGCCCGGCCACAGCGGGAAATCAAGCAAGGCGATGCCGCTTCTGGCGGTAGCCATGGTCACATTGCTGGCGGGCTGCGCCCATCGCGACAGCATCACCGTTGGCTCGGTGCCAGATGATTATCGTACCAATCATCCCATTGTTATCTCGGAAAAAGATCAGAAACTCGACCTGCCGGTCGGTGCGAGCGACCGGGGAATGACCAGATTGCAGCGCCAGTCGTTGCTCGGATTTTTCGACGAATATGACAAGAGCGCCGCACCTGTGCTGACAATCGCAGTACCTTCCGGTTCGGCGAATGAACTTGCCGCACGGGCTGCCGGGCGCGACTTTGCCAAATTGGCCGTTGCCAGCGGCATCCGCAGGAACAAGGTGGTCATAGCGTCCTACCGGGCATCGTCAGTAGAAGTATCGGCACCTATCCGGGTCGTCTATTCTTCGATGCGCGCACACACCGACGAATGCGGCAAGTGGCCGGCAGACCTTCTGGAAAATTCCGAAAACAAGCACTACGCAAATTTCGGCTGCTCGTATCAAAACAATCTCGCTGCCCAGATCGCCAATCCTGCCGATCTTCTCGGGCCACGCAAGCGAGGCGATATTGATGCCGAAAACCGAAGCCAGGTGTTTGAAGTTTACCGCAAGCGGGGCATTTCGGATGAATTCCTAGGCAAAGAAGAAGTCACCTACTAAGACGGGCATGTGAGGGAAAGAGTATGACAACGACCAATCTTGCTTATGATTCCCCCGACGAAAGTGGTGAGGAGTCGCAGCGCGAAATCAGCGCAATGCAAACATTGCGACCCATACCACGCATTTCGGTTCAGGCCTTTTGCGAGACCGAAGGCGTCGCAGGTCCGATCGAGCGGGCCGGCGAAGACCGCCGCATGGCGAAGGCGCATTTGAAGGTCCATATGGGCGGGGTCGCCACGGCGGTCGAATTCTATCAGTCCGCACCGACCCCCAACCTCATCATTCTGGAATCGCGCAGCGAGCCCAAACAGCTCCTGGAGCAATTGGCCCAGCTTTCCGAACATTGCGATCCGACCACCAAAGTGGTGATTATCGGTCACTACAATGATGTCGGCCTCTACCGCGAACTCATTCGCAACGGCATTTCCGAATATGTCATCGCACCAGTGTCGATGGCCGATATCGTCAGTGTCATTTCGACAATCTTCATCGACCCCGAGGCTGAGCCGATCGGGCGCGCCATTGCCTTTGTTGGCGCCAAGGGCGGGGTTGGCTCATCTACCATCGCCCACAATGTAGCGTGGGCGATGTCGTCGCTGTTCAAGTCCGAAGTCGTTGTGGCCGACCTTGATCTTGCCTTTGGCACCGCCAACATCAATTTCGACCAGGACCCGGCGCAAGGCATTGCCGAAGCCGTCTTTTCCCCTGAACGGATCGACGAGGTTTATCTCGATCGCTTGCTGGCACAGTGCGCCGAACATTTGTCGCTGCTGGCCGCGCCATCGACGCTTGACCGCGTCTATGATTTTGACACCGACGCTTTCGCCCAGATCATCGATACGGCACAGCGAAGCGCGCCAATTCTTGTCCTGGATGTTCCTCACATATGGAGCGGATGGAGCAAGAACACCCTGATGAAGGCTGATGAAATCATCATCACCGCAACTCCGGAACTGGCAAATCTGCGCAATACCAAGAACCTGGTCGATATGCTCAAGAAATTGCGGCCAAACGATCCGCCGCCAAAGCTGATCCTCAATCAGGCGGGCATGCCCAAGCGTCCGGAAATCACGGCTCAGGATTTTACCGAACCACTGGATATCACACCAATGGCGGTTATCCCTTTCGATCCGCTTTTCTTTGGCAATGCCGCCAATAACGGGCGCATGCTTGGTGAAATGGATGCCAAGAATCCGGTCGTTGCATCCATCAACGAGATTGCGCATGTGCTGACTGGCCGAAGCGAAATCAAAGCGAAGAAAAAGGCCGGATTGGGCAACATTCTGGGCAAACTGAAGCGCAACGCAAAGTGACACCCAAACGGCGGGATTGGTAATCGATCATGTTTGGCAAAAGAGGCAATGACGATCGCACGCGAGTAACTGCCGAGGCGCAGCAATCCGCACAGGTCGCACCACCACCACCAGCGCAACCATCTGCGAAGCCGGATGTAACGTCTGCGCCCACTCCGAGCACCCCGAGCGCACCTGCACCGGCCGCGTCTGCATCCGCAGCGGCAAAAGCGAACACGCCGGTACAACCCGCCGCAACGCCGCGGCGTAAAGTCGAGGCGCCGCCAATGGCGTCGGAACCCAAGCGTGGCCAGCGGGAACGCAGTGAAAGCTACTACGACACCAAGAGTCAGGTGTTTGCGGCGCTCATCGACACGATCGATCTGTCGCAATTGGCAAAGCTCGATCCAGACAGTGCGCGCGAGGAAATTCGCGACATCGTCAACGATATTATTGCCATCAAGAATTTTGCGATGTCGATTGCCGAGCAGGAAGAACTGCTTGAAGATATTTGTAATGATGTCCTGGGTTATGGCCCTCTGGAGCCGCTGCTGGCCCGCGACGACATTGCCGATATCATGGTCAATGGGTCCAGAAACGTTTACATCGAAGTCAACGGCAAGGTCGAGCAAACAAGCATCCGCTTCCGTGACAATCAGCAACTTCTCAATATCTGCCAGCGCATCGTTAGCCAGGTTGGACGCCGTGTCGATGAATCGAGCCCGATATGCGACGCGCGCCTGCCCGACGGGTCTCGCGTCAACGTCATTGCGCCGCCACTTGCCATTGATGGCACCGCACTGACCATTCGTAAGTTCAAGAAGGACAAGCTGACCCTCGATCAGCTCGTCAAATTCGGTGCGATTTCACCCGAAGGTGCCGAGATTCTCAAGATCATCGGCCGGGTACGCTGTAACATCGTGATCTCGGGCGGTACCGGCTCGGGCAAGACGACGCTGCTTAATTGCATGACCAACTATGTTGATCGTGACGAGCGCATTATCACCTGCGAGGATTCGGCGGAACTGCAACTTCAGCAGCCGCATGTTGTGCGCCTTGAAACCCGGCCTCCCAACCTGGAAGGCGAAGGCGAGGTCACCATGCGCGACCTTGTCAAGAACTGTCTGCGTATGCGCCCTGAACGCATCATCGTCGGCGAGGTGCGCGGACCCGAGGTGTTCGATCTCCTTCAGGCGATGAACACCGGTCATGACGGTTCGATGGGAACGATTCACTCCAACAGCCCGCGCGAATGCCTGAACCGTATGGAATCGATGATTGCGATGGGCGGTTATACCCTGCCGCAAAAGACGGTGCGCGAAATCATCGTCGGCTCGGTCGACGTGATCGTTCAGGCCGCTCGCCTGCGCGACGGCTCGCGCCGTATCACACACATTACTGAAGTCATCGGCCTGGAAGGTGATGTCGTCATCACGCAGGACATCGTCGTCTACAATATCAAAGGCGAGGATGCGAACGGCAAATTGCTTGGCGAGCATGTCTCGACCGGTATTGGCCGCCCGCAATTCTGGGAACGTGCACGCTACTACGGCGAAGAACAGCGTCTCGCCATCGCACTTGAAGCGATGGAGAAGCGCGCTGAATAAGATGTTTGGGCGCGTGAGGGCCAAGGTCCATGTTTGGAATTGATAACACTGTAATGGCGTTCATCGTACTGGCTGGCTTTAGTGCCGGCGCGGTGGCCTACGCTTTTCTTTTCAACAAGATCAGCGACGAGAAAAACGTCGATAAGCGTCTCAACACCATCAAGTCGGCCGAGACCGACAGGGCCGTGGTCAAGGCTTCGCGCGATCGGGTTGCGGAAGCCGCGAAACGACGCAAGTCGGTTCAGGATTCCTTGAAAGAACTCGACCAGAAGCAGAAGGTACAGGACCGCAGCGTCAAGAAACCTCCGCTCAAGGTGCAGATCCGGCAAGCCGGTCTGAACATTTCGGTCGAACGCTTCTACATTTACTCGATAATTTTCGGCGTAGTTCTTTCCGTCGTCGCCTTCGTGGCCGGCGCGCCTTTGATCGTTGTTCCCGGCGTGCTGCTGGCCGGCGCATTCGGCCTGCCGCGCTGGTTCGTGTCGTTCGCACGGGCGCGCAGGGTCAAGGCGTTCCTCAACGACTTCCCCAACGCGCTGGAAATTATCGTGCGTGCGGTGAAATCCGGCCTTCCGCTTAACGATGGCATTCGCCTGATAGCTGCCGAATCCCCGGAACCTGTCAAATCCGAATTTCGCAGGATCGTCGATTCCCAGCAGATGGGCATGTCGATCCCCGAGGCGGCGCTGCGCATGCCCGAAACCATGCCCTGCGCAGAAGCGGGTTTCTTTGGCATCGTCATTCAGATTCAATCCCAGGCGGGTGGCAATCTATCCGAAGCGCTGGGCAACCTCTCGCGCGTTCTTCGTGACCGCAAGAAGATGAAAGCCAAGGTTCAGGCGCTTTCCATGGAAGCAAAGGCATCTGCCGCCATCATCGGCTCGTTGCCTTTCATCATCGGCCTGCTCGTTTATCTTTCGAGCCCCGGTTACATCATGCCGCTCTTCACGACCAGTGTCGGCCATCTCATTCTAGGCGTTTCCGGGGTGTGGATGTCCATCGGCATCTTCGTCATGCGCAAGATGATGAACTTCGATGTTTAGAACGAATCGTAAAATACTGAGCAGGGTACGCCCATGACCGAACAAGCTATCAGGACACTGACCGATCCGACATTTCTGATCGCGTTGCTCGTCGGTATCGCGGTATTTGCGACTGTCTTCACCGTATTGCCGGCCTTCGGCAGCGATCCTTTGAAGTCGCGCATGAAATCGGTTGCTCTGGAGCGTGATGAGCTGCGCGCAAAGCAACGTGCGCGGCTGGCAGTCGAAGCTGATCGTCGGCGCAAGGGTTTGCGCGAAGAACAGTCGATCGGCATGCGCAACATTGTGGAACGCCTGGATTTGAAGCGCCTGCTTGCCGACCAGGGCACGATGCAGAAACTCAAACTGGCAGGATTTCGCGGCCAAAATCCATTGACCCGCTTCCTGTTTTTCCGCCTTGTCTTGCCATTCGTCGGATTGGCCTTGGCCTTGGTCTACATTTTCGTTCTCGGCAAGCTGCCCGATCAGCCGATGATAGTTAAAGTATTTGTCTGCATAGCGGTTGCCTATGCGGGTTTTTATGCGCCCATCATTTACGTCAGCAACCGGGCGAGCAAACGCAAGCAATCCATCCAGATGGCCTGGCCCGATGCACTTGACTTGATGCTGATCTGCGTCGAGTCCGGCATGTCGGTGGAAGCTGCAATGCGCAAGGTTGCCGACGAAATAGGCAGCCAGTCCGTTGAACTCGCCGAAGAGTTCGTATTGACCAATGCCGAGCTTTCCTACCTTCAGGAGCGTCGTCAGGCTTACGAAAATCTTTCGAGCAGAACCGGGCTCGAATCGGTCAGATCGGTCGCGCAGGCACTTACCCAGGCAGAGCGTTACGGCACGCCGGTTGCTCATGCCTTGCGCGTGCTTTCCAGTGAAAGCCGCGATATGCGCATGAACGAGGCCGAGAAGAAGGCCGCTGCATTGCCGCCGAAACTCACCGTGCCGATGATCCTCTTCTTTCTGCCCGTATTGTTCGCGATCATCCTTGGTCCGGCAGGTATTCAAATCAGTCATCGCGGTATCTTTGGCGATCAGCCTTCCAACTCGTCGTCCGAATAGCACCGAACAGCCGAACAAGTTCCTATCAATAAAAAAACCGCGTTGGATTTCACCGACGCGGTTTTTCTTTGGCGCAATCCCGATAATAATATGGAGAGCCGGTGCTCTGACTTACAGGCGTCTACATCCCGCAAAGAAAAAGGCCCCGAAATCATTCAGGGCTCGGTATGCGAAATTGACGTGGATGTTAATATTGGGCAAGCCAGTAAGAAACGACCAACGGCAACCGTCAGTTTGTTGCCGAGGCTTTTTTCTTGTCCTGTGCCTTCAACTGGTTCCAGGCGTTTTGCTGGGACAGCATGGATCTGAGATAGGCGACATTGGCTTGCGCCTGATCGGGCGAAAGCTCTTGGGAAGCGATCTTTTCCGCCTCGTCGAAACGCCCTTGCAGACCAACCACCAGCGCCAGGTTTTGGCGTACACGGCTATCGGCTCCCGGTTGCTGCGCAGCGTTTCGCATATAGGTTTCCGCCGTGCGCAGGTCACCTTCCAGTACGTATGACATGCCCAGGTTAGAAAGGATCGACGGCTCGTTTGGCTTGAGATCGAGTGCCTTTCGATAGAGTTTGCGCGCCGCATCTTTTTGCCCGATCTGATCGAGGATGGCACCCTCGGCCGACATCAGCCTCCAGTCTGGATATTCCGGGGTCTGGGCACGGCGAACGGCGTCCAGCGCGGGCTCAAGTTGACCATTGGCCGCGAGCGCCTTGCCGTAAGCTGCAAGCACATCGCGGTCTTTCGGATAGGCAATCGCCAGTTTTCGCATGACGGCAAGCGATTGACCGGCATCGCCGTCCATTTGCAACAGGCTTGCGAATCTCATCGCTGTCTGCTTGTCGTTGGGGTTTTTCGCATATGACTGCCCCAAAGCCCTTGAGGCATTGCGCAATTCGCTCGATGACATCGAACTTGTTGATTGTCCCGGCGAGTGGGAAATCGAACCGGTGGTCATCCTGCTGGTGGAACCGCAACCGGCAACGCTTGCCGCAAGCGACACGGCAAACATTGTTGTGATGAACCGCGAGGTAGTGACCGTCGTTATGCGTTTGATAAGCATCGGGACGAAGCCTCCATCCATTGGCGCGGCCACTCAAAGGCCGTACTCTTGCGCCGATAAATATTCTGTTAACCCTAACGGATGGTTAACGCGCTCTGCTGGAAGTCTGTATTCCCAATGGGTTGTGAGACTCCTTCCCCTCACCTTATGCAGGGTGAGGGTATAGCGTGTTCGCAGCGCGTTCTGCGAGACGCATTTTGTTGGCGTTTCTCGTGTGCTGCTCTGATCCCCGATGACTGGATTGTTGTTGGCTTGCGCTTTTCGCCATATTTTCCTGATTGGAAAAATGAACAAAAACGACAGTATTCGTCGCACGGAGCGAGGCAACATAGGTCGACACCAATGTTGACAACACAGCGAACGTGGCGCGATTGAGCTTGCCCAGTGCATGTCGCCCAAAAGTGTGCAGCGGTTTTGGGACAACGACATGCACAAAAACAAGGGCTTAAAGCACCTTGCGTGAATTCCTTTAGACGCGATGTGCTTTAGGCGTGCTCTATCTTTGCTTGTCCTTTGCTTGCATAAAGCCGTGCGTACGAACGATACATCTCAATGAGAATCTCGACTGCGTATCCGGTTAGCAATAAGACGAACATCTGGATAGGGAAAAGATATAGTATCCTCGGGTGTATCAGAACGGCTTGAGCAAGGAAAAGCATAGTAAATATCGTGGCAACAACCAGAAGCCCATCAACACTATGAAACCCTGGGATTTGATTCCGCTTTTTCCAACGCACACCCAGGGCGATAACTGAAACGAAAAAGACTCCGAAGAGCATGGCACCGAGAGAGGGTGATGCTGTTTCGCCCCACTGAAAATTCTCCTTCATAGCCAGTTCAAGTTTCTTGGCGTAAATGGTCATAACTTCTGAGGGGTAGTTGGATAGAATTCTGAAAATATTCAGCCTTGAGAAGCGCGTAATACTCCGGTGAAAGATATTTTACGGTTGGGTCTATCCGCTGCGAAGTGGCCCAGCCCGAACCGTCCAGCCATTCAATGCCAAACGGGTTATCGACGACACCCAAGCCAATATACAGCGAATGCCATATTCCGTGGTTTTCCATCTTCTGCGCGGGCGGCAAAGTGTACATAGCATCGCGCAGACGTAGAATTGTTTCGGGCGCAGAACTCGAAACGGCTATGCATACCAGCAGACCCAATGCGGCAAAGACGCTTCGGGTGGATAACTTACGAAATACCAGCGACAGCCCTACTGCTGAAATGCTCGCCACGACACCCATTCCAGCTATTGATTGGCGAAACAATGCTGCAATCGCGAGTCCTGTCAGGCCCGCAACAATCGCGATAAGGGTATCTCGCCTGCAAGTAAATTTACCCAGTATAGCAAATGGTAAGATTGACGCGAAGCAAGCAATTCCCAGTTGTGCAGGATGAGGCGAAAGCATGTGAAACTGGTTGGCGATATATGGCCCGATAACAAGCACGGCGACGGCTGAAGCACGCAGTCTGGCTAGAAAGAGAATGGCTGCAAGGACAAACAAGCCAGCATAGTTGATGATCGAATTAAGACGCGAAATATCCTCTGGACCGACTGATTTTTGTGTAATTAGCGAGTATATGCCAAGCGCCAAAGGTGGCCCGATTTCATCTCCCCTCCAGACATGTCAGAGTACGGGATGATCTCTTTGGCACATCCAATAAGTAGGATACCCGTCGACTTCGCGCATTCGGAACTAGCGATCCAACTATTTGTCGCCAACCAAACATACCCCAGACCATTCGCTGACTTAAGCGATGCCAAAAAGAGCGGGATGGTGATGAGGATAACCGCGACGATGCAAGCAACGCTCCAACCAACACGCTTCAAATAGTCAATCATTGCTGGCAAAGGCCTTCGCGCATGGGTCGCAAAAATACAAATAGCGTTCTTATGTCGTCAATCCATTTTGCTGGTAGGCGCGTATGAGGCCGGTGACAAGAGCGTGACAGCCCGACAGTTTGAAAGAATAGCCAACAACAACATGCCAAGCGACGAGTCAAATTAGCTGGCGTTGATTGAAAAGATCATGGGTTGGAAGATGACGATGGCATGGGCGGACGATGCGACTAGCGTTGACGTGGCACACCATTCAAGGATTCGCGTCTTAAAAAATTGCTCGTTCTCTGTCTCCTGTCTCTGAAAAGGTACGGGCAACGCACGAATTTCTTCAAGGAGCTCAATGCGTGAACAGGAATTGTTTTGCGTTTGGGCTTGGCGGTAAATGTATCATATCCGATTGAATCTGCTTGCATTTTATGAAATCGAATTTAACCCTAACGGATGGTTAAGAAAGCCGCTCCGCATACGCTACATAGGATGTAAAATGCCCGTCGATCTTGCCGATGTGAACTCAGACAAGGCGCTGCCGGTCTATCTCGTGAGCCGGGACGGGCTGGAAGCAACCGGTTTACCTCTCTCAGCCCTTGTGTGGGCCAAGGCAAATGGTTTCACCGGTGAGCCCGGAAAACTGCTGACGCTGCCCGGCAAGAGCGGCGAGCTTGCCGGTGCGTTGTTCGGAAATGGAAATGGTGAAAACTCTCTTGCCGTCGGTGCATTGGCATTGACCTTGCCCGAGGGCGAGTGGCGGTTTGCCAATCCGCCGTCAAAATCTGACATTGCCGCATTGGCTGTCGTTCTGGGCGGCTATGTCTTCACCCGTTACGGAAAGAAATCGGGCAGGGCGCTGCGGTTCGGTGCTCCTGCGGGCACCGATGCGGCACATATTCGTCGTATCGCCGATGGCGTTTTTCTTGCCCGCGACCTTATCAATACGCCCGCAAACGACATGGGGCCCGACGCCTTGGAGAAAGCGGTTCGTGCGTTGGCAAAATTGCACAAGGCCGAGGTCAAAGTGATTGCGGGCGACGACCTGTTGGACAAGAATTTCCCGATGATACATGCAGTGGGGCGTGCGTCGGACCAAGCGCCGCGCCTTGTCGATCTGCGTTGGGGGCCAAAGTCGGCACCCAGGGTAACGCTGGTCGGCAAGGGCGTGTGCTTCGATACCGGCGGCCTCGATATCAAGCCGTCGGCGGGCATGATCTTGATGAAAAAGGATATGGGCGGTGCTGCCAATGTTCTTGGCCTTGCGTCAATGATCATGGCCGCAGGCCTGAAAGTGCGGCTGCGCGTGCTCATTCCCGCCGTTGAAAATTCGATTTCTGCCAACGCTTTTCGGCCCGGCGACATCCTGACCAGCCGCAAGGGTATGACCATTGAGATTGGAAATACCGACGCGGAGGGCCGGCTGGTGCTCGCCGACGCTTTGGCCCTGGCAGATGAAGAGGAGCCGCAGCTGCTTGTTGATATGGCAACACTGACGGGCGCCGCGCGCGTTGCTCTGGGGCCCGATTTGCCGCCATTTTACACGGATGATGAGGGGCTGGCGACAGACTTGGCCGCAGCCTCGAATGAGGTGGAAGACCCCTTGTGGCGTATGCCTTTGTGGAAGCCGTATGACGCGAAACTTGTGTCCAAAATTGCCGACATGAACAATGTCACACCTGACGGATTTGCCGGTTCCGTCACCGCAGCCCTTTTCCTGAAACGCTTTGTCGAGAAAACGCGCATCTGGGCGCATTTCGATATTTATGGATGGAACCCGACAGCCCGCCCGCACAGTCCCGCTGGCGGGGAAGCGCAGGGAATTCGGGCGCTGGAACGGGTTATTTCGAACCGTTTCGGTTGAAATTCTCCGATTTCGGATAGTTTTGCCTCAAAAATGAAACGGAACCGAAACAATTTTCGGCAATCCTTGCCGCATGACGATATCGATGCGTCCAAGTCAGGCTTTGCGACTGTGGCAGCAGGTGGCGCTGCATGCGGTGCGTGCCGACGCCCACGATCTGACCATGCGCCAGATGGCAATCCTGTTCACGATCTACCTTGATCCGCCCCCGCATACCATTCGTGGTTTGGCCGCAAAGCTCGATGTCACGAAACCGGTTATCACCCGCGCGCTTGATACGATGGGTGCGTTGAAACTGGTGTCGCGCCATCGCGACGAACGCGACAAGCGCAACGTGCTCATACGCAGGACAGTTGACGGCGCGCTCTATGTCGAACGCTTTGGCGATGATATTATCGCACGCGCCCTTGAACTGCCGATCTGAAAGCCGCCCATTGACCACTCATGACGCTCGCCTGCATGTTTTCCGTGCCGATCTGGCTGACACCCGTTTGAAAGGTCAGGTGACGGCAGATAGATTTGTTGCAGGCACACCCGCCCGTATTTGTGCATCGGTTGCTGATGTTCACGCGATGCCGAAAGCAGATTCGGGGGTCAACACGCAGTTTCTTCACGGTGATGATGTGCTGGTTTTCGAACACAGCGACGGTTGGGCATGGGTTCAGGCCGAACGCGACGGCTATGTCGGCTACATCAAGTCCGCAGAAGTCGCCGAGCCGATGCAAGCGCCTACTCATATTGTCTCGGTAGCGCGAACATTCCTCTATCCGGGGCCCGATTTGCGCTTTCCGCGCACCGACACGCTGTCGATGGGGTCAACTGTGACGGTAACGGGCACCGCTGAGACCCGTGGCACGCACTATGCCATACTTGCATCGGGCAAGGCGTTGATTGCGGGGCATGTCAGGCCGATCACCGAATATGAAACTGACTATGTTGCCGTTGCCGAGAAATTTCTTGGCACACCTTATCTTTGGGGTGGCACGTCAGGCTTCGGGGTTGATTGCTCCGGGATTATCCAGCTTGCGATGCGAATGACTGGTCATGACGTTGTGCGCGATTCAGACATGCAGGCAGCCGGACTGGGTCGCCCGCTTGACCCCGGGCCGGAATTCTCCGCGTTGCGGCGCGGCGATCTCGTATTCTGGAAAGGCCATGTCGCCATCATGACGGACGAGCAAAACATCGTCCACGCCAGCGGCCATACAATGCAGGTGTCGCGTGAAGGTCTGCGCCAGGCAATTGAGCGGATCGGGTATCTGTATGGCGGCCCAACCGGTTTCAGAAGGCCGTAGAGCAGTATGTGGAAAAGTGGCTACGGTTGTCGCAGAGCCGCCGCATCCGCGCCCTTCGTTGCCCCATTTTCTCCTCAAGGGGAGAGATTGGCGAAAGACGAAAATGAAGGCTGATCTCCCCACCTGAGGGGGAGATGCCACCTTGGGCAAACTTGGCAGGACAGAGGGGGTGCGAAGGAGCGCAAACCTGTATGCAACAGCAAAACTAAATTGCACCGCGCTTCAAATGCTCATCCAGGCGCGGCATGATTTCCACAAAGTTGCAGGGCATGTGGCGATAATCGAGCTGCGCTTTCAAAATGCCATCCCATGCATCTTTGCAAGCGCCGGGCGAACCGGGCAACACAAAGACGAAGGTCGCGTTGACGACGCCGCCGGTCGCCCGAGACTGGATCGTCGAAGTGCCGATCTTGTCATATGAAATGCGGTGGAAGACTTCCGAGAACCCGTCCATGCGTTTCTCGAAGATCGGCTCCAGTGCATCCGGTGTCACGTCGCGTCCGGTAAAGCCCGTGCCGCCTGTGGTGATGATAACGTCGATGCCATCGTCCTTCGACCATGCCAGAACCCGGTCGCGGATTTTTTCCCTGTCATCGGTGACAATATCGCGCGCCGCCAGCACATGCCCCGCTTCGACGATGCGATCCGCCAATGTCTGGCCTGACTTGTCATCGGCAAGGCTGCGGCTGTCCGAAACGGTGAGCACGGCGATGCGGATCGGGATGAATGTCCGGCTTTCGTCAAGCGCCGCCATCGGTGTTGGCCTCCGTCGCCATGCTGCGCGTCGCAGCAACGAACCAGTTCGGATGGCGGCTGCGGATGGCAGCGGCTCCACGCTTGGCCACATTTCCTGTTTCGAACAGGCCAAAGCAGGTCGCACCCGATCCCGACATCCGCGAAAACCCTGAACCGGCGCGGTTCAGCGCACTGAGTGCCTCACCAATGGCAGGCTGGATGGTCTGCGCGGCGGGTTCAAGGTCGTTGCGCGTGATTTCCAGCCAGTTTCGCAAGGAATGGAAATCGAAGTGCTGCGGAAGCGGTGCCAGTTTGGCGTTTTCGCGACGGGTCAGTTTCTCGAACACGTCGGCTGTCGAGACCGCGACGCCGGGATTGACCAGAACAAGCCCAAGTGCCGGGAAATTCGAAACGAGCTCCACTTCATCGCCTATGGCGCGTGCGACAAGGGGTTGTGCGGCCAGACACATGGGAACATCCGCCCCAAGCGAAAGGCCGATGCCTGCCAGTTGGCTATCAGTGACATCGACGCCCCAAATGCGCACCAGAAGTCGCAACGTCGCAGCCGCATCGCTCGAACCGCCACCCATGCCAGACGCGACCGGAAGGTTCTTTTCAAGCTTGATGCTGATCGGTTGAACAGCCTGAATACCGATATGCGTCCGCAACGCATCGCGTGCCTTGATAATGAGATTACTCGCGTCATTCGGAACTGCCGGGGCATAGCGCCCGCTAACCACCAGTTCGTCCGTTTCAGACGGCGTGGCTTCGACGCGGTCACCGAAACGCGTGAAAACGGCGAGGCTCTCAATCATATGATAGCCGTCCGGGCGTCTGCCCGTCACATGCAGAGCGAGGTTGATCTTGGCAGGCGCCAGCATTGTATTGGCCGCGCGATGATCATCGGCCGATGGCGCAAAATCCAGAGTGCTCAATCTTTTGACAGTCGATATTCGCCCGTTTCGGGGTCCTTGACCAGCGTACCTGTCGTGCCATTGGCGGCGTGCTTTTCTGCGCGGCGAATTTTTGCCGTCACGCGCTCGGCTTCCTTTATGAAGGTCCGATAGCCGACATAGGCAACAACGCCCACGACGGCGAAGAATATCACTTGCATTTTACAACTCCTCCGGCGCTGCGCCGGCAGCAAATGCCGACTGGGTCGGATAATTTCTCATGGTAACAATTACTTTGGGCTTTTCAAAGGCCAAAGCGTCCCCAAAGTGCGCGTTCTTCCGCCGCATCCATCAATCCATCCGCTGCGGAAGCTGCAATATCGGGTGCCGAAAAGCCAGAATTCGAGCCAAATAACCCGAAACGGGCAAGAATTCCGCGTTGGGCCGAAATCAGTTTGAGTTGGGTTTTCGGGCCATAGCGTTCCTTCAGGACACCGCGCATGTCTCCCAATGCATCGACAAGGCCAAGCTCCAGCCCCTTCTTTCCCGTCCAGAACAATCCGGTGAACAGATCGGGATCGTCTTTCAGTTTTCGGCCACGCCTGTCTCTGACTAGGTCGATGAAAGTGTCGTGAATTTCGAGCTGCAGTGCCTTCAGCCGCTCGATGTCCTCTTTCTTTTCAGGTTTGAACGGATCGAGCACGGCCTTGTTTTTCCCGGCGGTGTGCACACGTCGCTCAACACCGATCTTTTTCATAAGTTCAGGAAAGCCGAAAGAGGCGGAAACCACGCCAATGGAACCGACGATAGACGATGGGTCGGCGATGATTTCATCGCCAGCCACCGCAATCATGTAACCGCCGGATGCCGCGACATCTTCGACGAAAACCAGAACCTTCTTGTTCTTTTCGACAGCAAGATCGCGAATACGCCTGAAAATCAGCCGCGATTGCACGGGTGAACCGCCGGGCGAATTGATCGAGATGGCAATGGCTGGCGCGTCGAAAGCGAACGCCTTTTCAATCAATCCGGCGGTTGAGGCCAGTGACAGCGTTGGTCGAAACTGACCGCCACCTGCCATGATGGCGCCGTGCAACCTGACAACTGGAATGATGACTGCATTGGAGCGCAAGGCTTTCGGCAGCAGGCGGTTGATGAAGCGTCTCAATGTGGCAGTCTCCGTATCAGGTCAGGAGCATGTAGGCATTCGCGCGCCAACGGCAATGCCAAACCGGTGTGTCAGCCACTGAAAAGTGGTGCCAGACCGTTGCTGACCATGTCGGCGCGCGTCGACGAACCATGCTCCGTCGCATCGTGCAGCACCAGCGGCGGGCGGATCGAAAGCGGACCGCGCGCCCCACGAATGGCGCGCACCACGATACGGATGGCCGAGGCATCCTCTCGTGGATGCACGGCCAGCATTTCCGCACCGCCAAATCGTCCCGAAATCGCTTCCAGAATTGGGCCAAGCTGTTCAGGTCGCGCAATAATTGCAACACCGCCACCCGGTTTGAGCACCGCCGCCGCACTCCTCATCCAGCTTTCAAAAAGCCCGTCCTCCATCACATGCGCCTGCCGCTTGAGAGCGTCGGGCGTTGCCCGGTTTTCGCTGGCGTTGAAGGGCGGGTTCATGATGACAAAATCATAGCTGTTATTGGCAAGCCCGGATTTGGCGCGTGCGCCACCGGTAAGCGTCACATCGGCACGCAGAACGCTCGCCCGATGCCCGAGATGCGCGTTCGCCGGGTGCGCAAGGGAAGCATCGGCAAACGCTGCCATTTCTGCGGATAGCTCGACAAGAACCGCCGAGGCTTGCGCACAGCGCGTCAAGACAGCCAGGCTTGCGGCACCTGCACCGGCCCCGAAATCGGCGAGCCGTCCGCCAAATTCCGATGGCACGGCTGCGGCCAGCATCATGGCGTCCATTCCGGCCCGGTGTCCGCCATTTGCGGGCTGCACCAGCCAAAACCGCCCACGGTGAAACGCATCGACGGTATGGGTCGGCATATCAAGCATGGGCGCGGTGGTCATTTTGCGCTGATTTCGTTGGCAATGCCGGCATCTGTAAGCAGCCGTCGCGCGGCATCGACCTGTTCTTCATCAACCAGGATACGGCGTGGCAATATGCCAAGCGAACCATCGAGTACGCTCATATTCTGGTCAACGACGAGGAATTGGATGCCGGAATCGCGCATAAGCGATTCGACAAATGAGATAATGACAGCGTCATTGGTGCGCACGAGTTCGATCATGAGACAAGGTTCGCAGTTTGCCATGCCGATGTAAACGCGTATGACGCGCAATGCCAGTAGCACCGTGCCAATTCGCCACTTGCCGTGGTTGCGGCGGCCTCTTAGACTCTGGCTATCGGATTTGTGCCACTGCGCGCATTTATTGAACGGGAGTTCGTGTTGGGTATCGTTCTCAACCTTGATGATAGCAAGCGGGAAACCGCAACGATAAAAGACCTGATGGATTTGACGGCGTCCGACATGGGGCGGGTCAATGAATTGATTCTTTCAAAAGCCGGATCTGACGTCCAGATGATCCCGGAGGTCGCCAATCACCTGATTTCGTCGGGCGGCAAGCGGTTGCGCCCGATGGTGACGCTGGCTGCCGCGCAGATGTTCGGATATTCGGGCGATGGTCACGTCAAGCTCGCCACCAGCGTCGAGTTCATGCACACGGCAACATTGCTCCATGACGATGTTGTCGATGAAAGCGGTATGCGGCGCGGCAAGAAAACGGCGCGCATGATATGGGGCAATCAGGCAAGTGTCCTCGTCGGCGATTTCCTGCTCGGTCAGGCTTTTCGCATGATGGTGGATGTCGGTTCGCTCGATGCGCTCGACATTCTGGCCTCTGCTGCCTCGATCATTGCCGAGGGCGAGGTGATGCAGCTTGCGGCTGCCAAGAACCTTGAGACGACGGAAGACGAGCACTTCGCGGTGATCAAGGCCAAGACCGCCGCACTGTTCTCGGCTGCGGCGGAAGTCGGCCCTGTAATTGCGGGCGCGACGCGCACTGATCGTGCTGCCTTGCGCTCTTACGGCATGAACTTGGGTCTCGCATTCCAGTTGATTGACGATGCGTTGGATTATGGCGGCTCCAGCCAGGACCTTGGGAAAAATGTCGGTGACGATTTCCGTGAAGGCAAGGTGACGCTGCCGGTCATCTTGGCATATCGGCGCGGGACATCTGCCGAACGGGCATTCTGGAAAGCGGCAATCGAGAAAAACGTTGCCGACGATGCGGAGTTGGACAAGGCGACCAGCTTGATGGCCCGCCACGGTGCCATTACCGACACGATCGGGCGTGCGCGCCATTTTGGCGAGATCGCCCGCGACGCTTTAGCGCCGCTTGACGCAACGCCGCAGAAATCGGCGCTGATCGATGTCATCGATTTCTGCATCAGCCGGGTGAACTAAAGCAATCCCAGGAAAAGTGTGCAACGGTTTTCCGTCCGGGATTGCGTAAGAGAAAATATTCAATTCCAGGAAAAGTGTGCAGCGGTTTTCCCATTCGGGATTGCGTAATAGAAAATATTCAATTCCAGGAAAAGTGTGCAGCGGTTTTCCGTCGGCAACCGTTTTCCATGCGGCATGTGGGTGAGGCCGCTCTCAAAATCGTCACATAACGATGTCTTGTTGGCCCGCAAACGATGCCGGTGTTGCGCTGTGAGTATGGTTTGTTAATCGAGGAACCCGATTGTAAGGTCTTTGCGGATTGAAGCGCGACCGCAAAAAGGCCATGCTTTGCCGGGAAATGTGAATTCTTGAGGCAAATTGCGCCTGTGTTGCGCTGTTGCTCGACAGAAAGGGATATGATGCGGCAAAGACGTGTTCGCTGGCTCACGAGCCTTGCATTGTTGGCGGGAGTGGCGCTGAGCGCCCAGCCGGTTACGGCCAAGGAGAGCGAGAAACCGATTGAAATAGCATCCTTTTCCGGTGCTTATCTGGCCGCGCGTGTTGCCGAGGGTGACAACGATCTCGATGGCGCAATCAATTATTACAAGCAGGCTTTGGCCTTTGCGCCGGATGACACATCCTTGCAGCAGAGCTTGATGCTCTCGCTGATCGCGCAGGGCCGCTTCGACGAATCGCTGCCATATGCCGACAAGCTCAAGGAAGTGCCCGACGTGGAACGGTTCTCGCGGCTGGCGCTGGCGATCGACTCGTTTCGCAAGAAAGATTTCTCCAAGGCCCAATATTGGCTGAAGCTCTCGCTCCAGGCCGATCTTGATCGCCTGATTGTGGGTGTCATGACCGGGTGGGCGAAGGAGGGTGCCGGCGATGGTGCCGGAGCCATCGCCTATGTCGACAAATTGCAGGGGCCTGAATGGTTCGACCTGTTCAAATCCTATCACCGCGCTCTTATAGCGGATGTGGCTGGCCTTAAAGGCAAGGCTGCCGAAGCCTATGAAGCGACCGTGAAGAACACGGCGGCTGGCGGGGCTGCGCCTGAAACCTGGGTGCGCTGTGCGCAAGCCTATGCAAGGTTCCTTGCCAGAAACGGCGAGAAGGAAAAGGCCCTTGCCATACTCGATCAGGCCGAGACGTTTGTGACCGGCAAGGTTGAAATCATCGCGCTACGCGAAAAAATCACCAAGGGTGAAAAAATTGCGCCGATGGTTTCCAGCCCGTCGGATGGTGCTGCGGAAATCCTCCTCGATCTGGCCACGGCACTCAACCGTGGCGGCGGCGAACCGTTCGTGCGCCTCTATCTCGAATATGCGCTGGCGCTCAAGCCGGACAGCGACGCAACATTGGTTCAACTGGCCGCCGTTGCCGAGCAACTGAAAGATGGAGAGCGCGCCATCAGCTTCTACAAGCGCATTCCCGATACCTCGCCCCTCAAGTCGGCTACGGAATTGCAGCTCGGCTTGAATCTGGCGGACTTGGGGCGCAATGACGAGGCTATTTCGCACCTCAAGACGCTCGTTGAAGCAAACCCAGGCGACATGCGTGGCTATCTGGCGCTGGGCGGCGTCTATTCCTCGCAAGAGGACTTCCGTTCCGCAGCCGATCTCTACGACAAGGCTGTCGCGAACTTGCCAAACCCGCAACCTGCCAACTGGAATATCTTCTACCAGCGCGGCATTGCCCATGAGCGGTTGAAACAATGGCACAAGGCCGAACCGAATTTTCGAAAGGCATTGGAACTCAACCCGAACCAGCCGCAGGTGATGAATTATCTGGGCTATTCCTGGGTGGACAAGAACATGAATCTCAAGGAAGCCCTTGAGATGATACAAAAAGCGGTCGATCTGCGGCCAAGCGATGGCTATATCGTCGATCTCGCTGGGGTGGGCCTATTACAAGACCGGAAAGTTCGACGATGCTGTGCGTGAACTGGAGCGCGCCGTGTCGCTAAAGCCTGAAGACCCGGTGCTCAACGACCATCTCGGTGATGCCTACTGGCGCGTCGGTCGCAAGCTGGAAGCGACATTTCAGTGGAGCTATGCGCGCGATCTGAAGCCTGATCCCGAAGTGCTGTCTTCGGTTCAGGAAAAGCTCATCAAGGGCTTGGCACCCTTGGAATCCAATACGGCGCAGGAAACGCCGAAAACCAAGCCGGAGCCGGTGCCTGCACCAAAAGGGTGAATGTTGTCTGGCGCTTCAGGCTTTGCTCAAACCTTGCAAAGCCCTTCGCCAGCGCCGTTTGCCTTGACGCTTGCGGATGCGCACACTAGGGAATGCCAACCTGCCGCTCCCTTTCGAGGCCGTCGTGATTGCCGAATTGCCTGACCACATGCACCCCAGCCGTTCGTTTCAGGGGCTGATCCTCACGCTGCACAATTATTGGGCGGCCTATGGCTGTGCGATTTTGCAACCCTACGACATGGAAGTTGGCGCGGGAACTTTCCACCCGGCAACGACCCTGCGCGCGCTGGGGCCAAAGCGTTGGAATGCTGCCTATGTGCAGCCTTCGCGCCGGCCAAAGGATGGCCGCTATGGCGAAAATCCGAACCGCTTGCAGCACTATTACCAGTATCAGGTCATTCTGAAGCCGAACCCGGCAAACTTGCAGGAACTTTATCTCGGCTCTCTCGATGCGATCAGTGTCGACCCCCTGCTTCACGATATCCGATTTGTCGAGGATGACTGGGAAAGCCCGACGCTTGGCGCCTGGGGGTTGGGCTGGGAGTGCTGGTGCGACGGTATGGAAGTCTCGCAATTCACCTATTTCCAACAGGTCTGCGGCATCGAATGCGCCCCTGTAGCGGGTGAGCTTACCTATGGGCTTGAGCGCCTGGCCATGTATGTTCAGGGCGTCGACAATGTTTACGACCTCAATTTCAATGGCCGTGACGGAGCTGACAAGGTGACGTATGGCGATGTTTTCCTGCAAGCAGAGCAGGAATATTCGCGTCACAATTTCGAGTTTGCCAACACCGCCATGTTGCACAAGCATTTCGAAGACGCCGAAGGCGAATGCAAAGCATTGCTTCATTCCGGCGCGCCGGGCGACGCGGCTTCGCCACATCGCCTTGTGCTGCCAGCCTACGACCAGTGCATCAAGGCCAGCCATGTCTTCAACTTGCTGGACGCGCGCGGCGTCATCTCGGTGACTGAACGCCAAAGCTACATTTTGCGCGTGCGCGATCTGGCCAAGGCCTGCGGTGAGGCGTTTTTGCTGACCGAAGCCGGTGGTTTTGCCGCTTGAACCTGGCGCGCCGGGGTCGAGTGTCGCGATCTGCCCGTGCAAAGGGTGACAGCGGGCGGGCGACTTGCTATGCCGCGCCGGACCATTATTTCGCGTGAGCCCCATCGATGCCTGATCTGTTGCTTGAACTTCGTTCTGAAGAAATTCCTGCGCGCATGCAGCGCAAGGCTGCGGGCGATCTGAAAAAACTGGTGACTGATGCTCTGGTGAACGCCGGGCTGACATATGAGGCAGCGCGCGAATACTGGACGCCGCGCCGCCTCACACTTGATATCCGTGGGCTCAACGCGCGCTCCAGGGACATTCGCGAGGAACGCAAAGGACCGAGCACCAAGGCACCGGAACAGGCTGTGCAGGGGTTCCTGCGTTCAGCGGGCCTTGCCTCCATTGCTGATGCGCATGTGCACTCCGACCCGAAGAAGGGTGATTTCTACGTTGCCCATATCGTCAAGCAGGGCAGGGCGGCCGAAAATATCATCGCCGACATCATGCCCGGCATTGTCCGCTCATTCCCTTGGCCGAAGTCGATGCGCTGGGGCGCAGCCTCCGGCCCCAAGGGGCGCGAATACAACGGCGTTGAGGGGCGTGGTGGCGATGCCTTGCGCTGGGTCAGACCACTGCAATCCATTCTTTGCACCTTTGGGCCGGAAACCGAGGAACCGGTCGTTGTCGATTTCGAAATCGACGGGATCAGCTCCGGCAATGTCACCTATGGCCATCGCTTTCATGCGCCAGACGCCATAATCGTTCGTCGTTTCGATGATTACGCCGCCAAACTCGAAGCCGCCAAGGTCGTCATCGACGCTGACCGGCGCAGGGAAATCATCCTTGCCGACGCCAAAAATCTTGCTTTTGCCAATGGCCTCGATCTTGTCGAGGATGATGGATTGCTGGAGGAGGTATCGGGCCTCGTCGAATGGCCGGTCGTGCTGCTTGGCGAGTTCGAAGAGGATTTTCTCGCCATTCCGCCGGAGGTTATCCGTCTCACCATCAGGGCCAACCAGAAGTGCTTTGTCGCGCGCCCGCAGGGCACGGCCGACACTCTGGCCAATCGTTTCCTGCTTGTTGCCAATATCGAGGCGAAAGACGGCGGCACCGAGATTGCCTATGGCAATGGCAAAGTGGTGCGCGCGCGGCTTTCCGATGCGGTGCATTTCTGGAAAACCGATCAGGCCAATGTGCCTGACCTCGACCAGCTAACGGCGTCGGCGCAAAAGTTCGGGCTTGATCTCGCCAAGCCGCTCGACCAGCGCATGGCGCGCCTTGACCATTTGGGCGTCACCTTCCACGCCAAGCTTGGCACGCAGGGCGAGCGGGTGGAGCGCATCCGCCGGTTGGCCCGCGAGATCGCCCCGATTGTCGGTGCCGACCCGAAACTGGCGGCGCGTGCTGCGGCGCTTGCCAAGGCCGACCTGACCACCGAAATCGTCGGCGAGTTCCCCGAACTGCAAGGCGCGATGGGACGCAAATATGCATTGCTGCAAGGCGAGGATGCGTCAGTCGCCGCAGCCATCGAAGAACATTACAAACCGCAAGGCCCATCCGACCGTGTGCCCACCGATCCGGTATCAATAGCCGTGGCGCTGGCCGATAAACTCGACACGCTGGTCGGCTTCTGGGCGATTGATGAAAAACCAACCGGTTCCAAAGACCCGTTCGCCTTGCGCCGGGCCGCACTCGGCATAGTGCGGATATTGATCGAGAATGGGGTGGCGTTTCAAATTGCCCAACGTCTAGTTCATGGGCTCCGCTTCTGTCACGTCCATGCAAATATTGCTGAGCAGCGACAATTGAGTCACGAAGAAGCTTCGAAGAATCAAGCGACAAGCTCGCGCCTAATTCAACTTGCCACTCAGGCAGTTGAAATCGGCAATCTGCTTCGGTCTAGCGCGTCAGTTCAAAATGACGAGTATCCGCTTCTGAAAGACCTCCTCTCCTTCTTCCACGATCGCCTAAAGGTCTACCTCCGCGATCAGGGTGCGCGCCATGATTTGATTGATGCCGTGCTGGCGGGTGGAAACCCCTCATCCGGCCCTTCGGGCCACCTTCTCCCACAAGGGGAGAAGGAAGAAAGCGGCAGCGCGGCAGCCTCGCCCTCGCCCCTTGTGGGAGAGGGTGGATCGGCGCGTAGCGGCGAGACGGGTGAGGGGTATTCCTCCAACGACGACCTCTTGCAGATCGTGCGCAAGGTCGAGGCGCTGGGAAAATTCCTCGACACCGAGGATGGCAAGAACCTGTTGGCGGGCACCAAGCGCGCCGCCAATATTCTGGCTGCCGAGGAGAAGAAAGGCACCAGCATTGCCGCTTCGGTCGATGCGTCGCTGTTTAGCGAACAGCTTGAGAAAAACCTGTTTGCGGCATTGAATCAGGCCGAGAAGAAAGCAGTCGAAGCGATTCACAATGAAGACTTTTCAGGGGCCATGCTCGCACTTAGTGCATTGCGTGAACCAGTTGATTCATTCTTTGAACAGGTTCACGTAAATGATGAAGACGTGAATGTGCGCGCCAACCGCTTGGCGCTGCTCTCACGCATCCGTGCTGCAACCGACCAGGTGGCGGATTTCTCCAAAATTGCCGGGTGATAAGCCAGCCCCGCCTATTCGGCTTTGGCAGGTGCTGGCCGTTCAACCAGGATAGGCGCTGTGGGTGGAGGAGGCAGGTTCGCAGGTCTCTCGTCCTGCTTGGGTGCGTCCGCGTCTTGCGAGCGGCGCAACGAAGATGCAACGCTTGGCGCTATCGGCTGCGACACGAGGGTGGGCCTGATAGGCTCGGCTGCTTGAGCCGGTCTGCGTGATGGCGCACTCGGGGCAGGGGGTGCGGAAATAACCTCCTCGACCAGCCCGCCGCGAATGACCATTGGTGAAAATAACGGATCGCGGTTTGCGGGAGTCGGGACAGCCGCAACCTCCTCATAGCTCACTTCAGGCAACGGTTCGCCAAGTGCGATGATCGATGGTGAGATGATGGTCGGGGTATCCGCCAATTCGGCCTCTGCTATGGATGCAGCCTGCCAGTTTCCCGATGCCCAGTTTCCCGGCGTCCGGCTGCCAGGTGTCGAGCTTCCAGATGTCCAACTGCCAGGGGTAATGGCGAGCAAAGCCTGTTGCGAAGGGTCGAGCGCCGTCTTCTGGCCTGGCGTTGATGTTCCCGAAACCGCAATTTTGGTGGTTTCCGGCGCGCCCAATAGCACAAAAGACGGTGTCGACACCGGTTCCTCATTGCCAAAAGTGACAAATGAGGAAGCCGCCGCATCTCCACTCGTGACCGCCAGCAATAGCAGTCCATATGTCAGGACCCGCTTCGACAAGAATTTGCTCCCCTAGCCTGTGCACGCACAATAGCGACAACGCATTGATATCTGCTTGTGCAGAAGCCTACCATTTTAGTCATTTACGCTTTATCAACTGGCGCTTGCCGCGAAACACCTGCCGATGTAGGCAGCAAAACGTAAAAAAGGTGAGAATCGTGGCTGAAATAATTCCGGCAGACATGGCCATGGAACGGGCTTTGGCGTTGCTCGATGCTGGCGAGATCGTCGCCATCCCGACCGAAACCGTTTACGGCCTCGCCGGTGATGCGACAAATGGCGCGGCAGTTGCACATATATATGAAGCCAAGGGAAGGCCGAGTTTCAACCCGCTGATCGCTCATGTGTCCAGCCTTGTCATGGCTGAACGCATTGGCGTGTTCGATGCTTTGTCGCGCTCGCTGGCGCAAAAATTCTGGCCCGGTCCGCTGACATTGGTGGTCCCTGTGCGCCCGCAGTTCGGCATCCATTCTCTGGTGACGGCGGGGCTTGATACCATTGCCTTGCGTATGCCCCAGGGGTTCGGCGGCGAACTGATAGCCCGGCTAGGCCGTCCGCTGGCCGCACCAAGCGCCAATTCGTCGGGGCGCATCAGTTCAACCTCGGCGCACGCCGTGGCTGGTGATCTGGGCCCGAAGATCAAATTGATCGTTGACGGCGGCGCAACACCGGTCGGCGTGGAATCGACAATAATCAAGGTTGAGGATGGAAGGCTGATCCTGCTCAGGCCGGGTGGCATCGCGGCAAGCGACATCGAGCTTGCGGCAGGCAGAAAGCTTGAGCGAGGCGCAAAAGGCATTCATGCGCCCGGCATGATGGCTTCGCACTACGCGCCGAATGCGGCAATGCGGCTGAATGTCGATATTCTTGAACAGGGCGAGGCCCTGCTGGCGTTCGGGCCGGTGCGCGCGCAAGGGGCCAATCGCGCCACTCTGATGAAGAACCTTTCGCAGGCCGGCGATATGCGCGAGGCGGCAAGCAACCTGTTTGCGTGGCTTCACGAACTGGACCGCAGCGGAGCCAGCATCATCGCGGTCGAACCGATCCCGATGGACGGCCTTGGCGAGGCGATCAACGACCGGCTGGCGCGTGCCGCTGCACCGCGTGACATGACTGTGTCTGGAGGCTAGTTTGCGCCGATGAATGATGCGCCATCTCATCTCGATCCTGCAATTGTCGAACGCTTCGTTGCCATTGTCGGCGAGAAATATGCGCTGCAGAATCAGGACGACATCGCGCCATATCTGAGCGAGCGGCGCGGCTTGTGGCATGGCCGCACATCGCTGGTCTTGAGACCGGGCAGCGTCGAGGACGTCAGCCGGATCATGAGGCTTGCGAGCGAGACAGGCACGCCGATCGTGCCGCAAAGCGGCAATACCGGTCTTGTCGGCGCGCAGGTGCCGGATACGAGCGGGCGGGAGGTCGTTTTGTCGCTTTCACGTCTCAATCGAATTCGCGAAATGGATTTATTGTCGAACACGGTAACGGTTGAAGCTGGCGTCATCCTGCAAACCCTGCAAGAGGCCGCCGATGCGCAAGACAGGCTGTTTCCGCTGTCGTTGGCCGCGCAAGGGTCGTGCCAGATCGGCGGTAATCTCTCCTCCAATGCAGGCGGCACCAATGTGGTGGCATTCGGCAATGCCCGTGAACTCTGCCTTGGCGTCGAGGTGGTGTTGCCAACCGGCGAGGTCTTCGACGATTTGCGAAAGCTGAAGAAGGACAATACCGGCTATGATCTGAAAAGCTTGTTTGTCGGGGCGGAAGGCACGCTTGGCATTATCACCGCTGCGGTCTTGAAACTTTTTCCAAAGCCGAAAGGCAACGAAGTGGCTTTTGTGGGAGTGGCGTCCACTGAAGCCGCGCTTGCCTTGTTCGGTCTTGCCTCGGATCGGGGCGGCCATGCGCTTACCGCGTTTGAACTGATTGGCGCGCGACCCTACAACTACACCCTCCAACATGCGCCTGGCGTGGTGCGTCCGCTGGTGCAGGACTATCCTTGGTATGTCCTGATGCAGATTTCGTCGGGTCGTTCTGCAAATGACGCCCGGGAACTGATTGAAGAAATTCTTTCGGCTGGCCTTGAACAAGGCATTGTTGCCGATGCGGTCCTTGCCGCCAGTATCGAACAGGGCAAGGCGTTCTGGAATTTTCGCGAGATGCTACCCGAGGCACAAATAGCAGAAGGCGCGTCCATCAAGCACGACATTTCCGTTCCGGTTGCCGCCATCCCCGCTTTCATCGAAAAGGCTGAACTGGCGGTGGCCTCGGTCGAACCCGGCGCGCGCGTTGTCTGTTTCGGTCACATGGGCGACGGCAATCTGCATTATAATATTTCGCAGCCGGTCGGTGGCGATGCAGACGCGTTCTTGCGTCTTTACCCTCCCATGAACAAAGCCGTTCATGACGTGGTGCGCGCATTTCACGGCTCCATCTCGGCCGAGCATGGTATCGGCCAATTGAAACGCGATGAACTGATTGCAACGGCCCCGCCAATGGCCATCGACCTGATGCGCAGGGTCAAGGTGGCGTTCGATCCCGCAGGCATCATGAATCCCGGTAAGGTTATCTGATCCTTTCATTGCAGGGTCGCTGGTCGTACTCCGCTAACCATCTGTCAGATCAGCAAAATTTAACCGACTTTTTTAAGCCCGGCGGTAAGGTCCTCGCGCTACTGTATTTCCACAACGAGGTCGGAAAACGACCCGGAGAGAACCGGAAAACCGGCTCTCAGGAGAGACAGGAAGGCACCATATGAATACCGGACTGAAGCCAGTTTGGGCTGGGCGCAATATGCGTCTCGATCCGTTTCGTCTGCCGCAAGTGGTCAGTTACGCAACTTGCGACGACTATGGCGACGTCACATTCACCATAGACCGTCGTGGTGCCGTTGTTCGCCGCACACTTGAGATGAGCGGTTTGCCAGCGATCATCGCCATGCCGGCAAAGGCATTTCGCGGGGTTGCCGCGCGTGCCATGGAAGATCCGGATGGCAACGTCACCGTGACGCTCGAACTGCTTCACAACGATCCGATGCTGTCCGTGCCGCTTCTTGTGGCCGACGATCTGGATGATGTTGCCGCAGACTGGCGCGCCTGGGCCGATGCCTATGGTCTGCCGATGCTGCTGATCGAAGCAGATGGCGTGGCGCGCACATTGGAAGAATCGCTCGGTGCCGCGATCAAGACCCTGCCGCCACAGGAACGCCGCAAGGGGCGCGTTTCAAATTCACGTCGTCCACGCTTTCTGGCCCGCCGCCACGCTGGCGATCTGGGGCTCAGGCTGGTCGTCGACGGTGAGGAAATCATAGCGCCCGAATAACAACCGCTAAATTAGCGGCTTCAGCGCCGCCCACATGGCGCCGCCGATAAGGCCAAGAAAAATCAGCCAGCCAACCTGGTTGTTCGACCTGAACAGCCGCAGGCACTGGTCTGGGTCGTCAATGTCGAGTTTCGCGATCTGGCGTGTCATATGCGCGCCTGCCGCGATCAGTCCGGCCAGTGCCGGCACGGGAGCCTGCGCGGCGGCAAAGGCAAGCGCAAAAAACATCAGCGCACCGCCATAAAAGCCCATCAGCCATGATTTGGTATTTTCGCCAAACAGGCGCGCGGTGGAATGAACGCCGACAATGGCGTCGTCTTCCTTGTCCTGGTGCGCGTAAATGGTGTCATAGCCGATCACCCACAAAATAGCGCCGATATAGAGAAACACCGCCGGGCCATCAATATCGCCGAACTCGGCCGCCCATCCCATCAGCGCGCCCCAGGAAAAGGCAAGCCCGAGAACGAGTTGCGGCCAATTGGTGAATCGCTTCATGAATGGATAGATGGCCACCACGGCCAGCGATGAAATGCCAAGTCCGATGGTAAAACCGTTAAACTGCACCAGCACGATCAGCCCGGCCAATGCCTGCGCAATCATGAAAATGCGGGCCTGCCAGCGTGTCACTTGCCCGGATGGCAACGGACGCGAGCGGGTGCGCTCGACCTGATTGTCGATGCCTACGTCAACAAGATCGTTGTAGGTGCAGCCTGCGCCACGCATGGCAATGGCCCCGATGAGGAAAAGCACCAGCGTCCACGGAGAGGGCAACAGCGACAGGAGCGGATCGCCGGGCCGGGCGAAGGAACTGGCCGCAAGAGCTGCCGACCACAAGCATGGCCATAACAGCAACTGCCAGCCGATTGGCCGGTCCCAGCGTGCAAGTTGCGCATAGGGCCATGCAGCGCGTGGCAACGCCCGGTACACCCAATGATCGGAGGGGGCATCGGCAACGCGCCCCTGCGCCGTTTTCGTCTGAACCGTTTCCATGTCGTTGGAGTGGCAGTAGTCGCCATTGCCGTCAAGACGGTGAATTGTCTTTGATAAGTTGGCGTGACGCTTGACCCGCTGATGTTGGAGCCATACCGGAAGACCTGTCAGCGATCGCGACAAGTGAGGTGCGCCAGTATGAATGTCCTTCTTCTCGGTTCCGGCGGGCGCGAACACGCATTGGCATGGCGGCTTGCCGGCTCGCCACTTCTGACAAAATTATACGCCGCTCCTGGCAATCCGGGCATCGCCGCGGAAGCCGAAATCGCTCCGCTCGATATTAGCGACCATGCGGCGGTGTGTCAGTTCTGTGCGCAAAAGCAGATTGACCTTGTCGTTGTCGGCCCGGAAGCACCGCTTGTTGCTGGCATTGCCGACGATTTGCGTGGCGCAGGCATTCGTGTTTTCGGACCCACAAAAGCGGCAGCACAGCTTGAGGGGTCCAAGGGCTTCACCAAGGATTTATGTGCCAGATACGACATTCCCACCGCCGCCTATGGCCGCTTCGACAAGCTGGCTGCAGCCCAAGCATATGTCGAGGCAAACGGTGCCCCCATTGTCATCAAGGCTGATGGATTGGCGGCTGGTAAAGGCGTTACCGTTGCCATGACGCTCGACGAGGCGCTTGCCGCGCTCGACGCCTGTTTCGACGGGTCGTTCGGCAGCGCCGGTGCGGAGGTCGTGGTCGAGGAATTTCTGACCGGTGAGGAAGCAAGTTTCTTTTGTTTGTGTGACGGGGTGACGGCGCTGCCTTTCGGCACGGCGCAGGACCACAAGCGCGTCGGCGAAGGAGATGTCGGCCCCAACACCGGCGGTATGGGTGCTTATTCGCCAGCCCCCGTCATGACGCCGGACATGATCGAGCGCACCATGCGCGACATCGTCGAGCCAACCATGCGCGGAATGAGCGACCTTGGAATGCCGTTCTCAGGTGTTCTGTTTGTCGGCCTGATGATCGACGCCGATGGGCCGAAATTGATCGAATATAATGTTCGTTTCGGCGACCCTGAATGCCAGGTGTTGTTGATGCGCCTGAAAGAAGATTTGCTTGTTTTGCTCAACGCTGCAACCGATGGGCAGCTTGGCCATATGTCGGCGCGCTGGCGCGACGAGGCCGCTTTGGCCGTGGTGGTGGCTGCCAATGGCTATCCGGGCGCGCCTGAAAAGGGCTCGACCATTGCAAATATCGAAGCCGCCGCAACAGACGGCGTGCAAGTGTTTCATGCTGGTACGGCGATCATTGACGGCGCGCTGGTTGCCAATGGCGGGCGTGTGCTGAATGTAGCGGCGACCGGCGCTAGCGTAAAAGCTGCGCAGGAAAGGGCTTATGCGGCGGTTGATCTCATCGACTGGCCGCAGGGTTTTTGCCGGCGCGACATAGGTTGGCGCGCTGTAGAGAGGGAAGACAAAAAATGACCGCCACCATCTATCACAACCCCGCTTGCGGCACGTCGCGCAATACGCTGGCCATGATCCGCGCTTCGGGTGAGGAGCCGGAAATTATCGAATATTTGAAAACGCCGCCATCACGCCAGAGGCTTGTAGAACTCCTCGAACTTCTGGCGATGACCCCGCGCGAGCTTCTGCGCGAAAAGGGCACGCCCTACGGTGAATTGGGTCTTGGCGATCCCAAGTGGAGCGACGCCGAACTCATCGACTTCATGCTGGCGCATCCAATTCTGATAAATCGCCCCATCGTCGTTACGCAGAAAGGTGCGGTGCTGGCGCGCCCGTCCGAGAAGGTTCTGGAAATTCTTGACGGCTCAGGCATCGGTGATTTCACCAAGGAAGATGGCCAGGTCGTCAAAGCTCAACCCAAGGGTTGATTACGGCCAGTATGGACGCATTTCCGGTCCCACTGAACCAGTGCTGATTGGGTCGATGCCGCCAGCGCGCCGCTGCGCGTGATTGGTGCGCCGCTGCGCGTGATTGGTGCGCCGCTCCGCGCTCCGCATCTGGATTTGCGCCATCTTCGGCGTATAGCCGGCATCTACAGCCGCTGCGATTGTTCGCGACGCCTCGGCAATTGCAATTAGTGAACTGGATGCGCCGCGCTTGGCCGCCGCATATTCAGCCATTCCCTCTTGATAACGATCATCCATTTTCATGGCCGGAAGAACCCAGCCTTGGCGGAATTTTGTCCAGCCGGAGCCAAGGGTCGCGACCAGTTCTTGAAAGGTTGGTGGTGTGGCAACGGCTGCATAGGTGATGGAGACTTCGCCTTTGAGGCCATCTGCGCGTGTGATTGGGACGGGAACGCTGGCGATGTAGTCGACCGGAACATCTATCAACCCGCCAAATGGCCATTTCTGTTTGAGCTCAGCAGCCGTCATTGGAGCTACATTGACGTCAATATCGGTCGGCGTTCCGGGTGGACGGTAGGGGCATTTGCGCTTGTTGCAATTGGCCTGAGCCGAGAACTGCCAAAGCGCGTAGCCATGCCAGTTGCCCTTTGGAAAATGCACATCGATGTCGGGCTTGTAGCGCGCATACCAAAGCGGCAGGCGCGACAGAAGCCGGTAGCGATAGCGATTGTCAGCGATGTGCTTGGCCGTCGAGCCATTGGTGTAAAGAATGGGAAACCGGCCAGTGCGCCGATGAACGTGGCGCACAAATTCTTCGGCATCATCCAGCGACATCCATCGTTCGGGATCATTGTCCTCGATGTCGATGGCAAGCAGATCGTCAGGACCGGGCTCGGCAAAATCAATGAAATTATTGGCTTGCTCGATCGGGTTTCCCGGACGGGCAAGATGATAGGCACCCCATTGCAGGCCAAGCGCCTTGGCGATGGTTCGGCGTGTGTGAAACAGTTCGCGCGTCACCGCATGGCGCTTCCACAGTGCCTTGCATAATCTTATCGCATCTTCATCGCCTGAACAAAAATAAGGCGGAGGCAGGCCATCCGAAGCCTTGTTGATGAAACCGGCGATGCGTTTGTCCGAAACAAGTGCGTTCCAGTCGATGGAATTATATTCATAGGCGTCGATAACGAGTGCCCGGTCGGCGTTCTTCCACGGTTCTGAGAATTCGGAGGCTTGAACATCAGCGACCGTTGCACTTGTTGCAGTCACCGCAACGACAGCGGCCTGCAAAAGACTGTGTATCGGCAATACCAAGCCTGAGCCCCCATCGGTCAATCACCCATTTTGCTTGCGTATGGTTAATGAATTGCTTTGTTGAACGCTGGCCGCCAAACTATTGCTCAAACAGGGGGTGGCGAATGGGCAAGGATGGTGGATGGCATGTCAATGTTGTATGTAATCCATCGTGATGCTGGCAGAGATTTCGCGTGACAATATTTTGACGCTTACGTAAAAGGTAGTGAGAGCGTGAATATTGCCCGCGCTGCTATTGTGGCGGCGGTGCATCTGAGAAAAATGACGATCAGGCAGGAGCGAACGGCATGTATCAAGCACCCGTTGAGGAAATTGCTTTCACCTTGAAGCACGTTTCCGGTCTCAAGGATGTGCTCGCCTCGGGTGCGCATGAAGAACTGAGCGAGGACCTTGTCGATGCAGTGTTGCAAGAAGCCGGGCGCTTCGCATCCGACGAGATTGCACCACTCGCCAAGGTCGGTGATGAAACAGGTGCCGTTCTCAAAGACGCCATCGTCACGATGCCACCGGGCTGGAAAGACCTTTACCAGCGCTGGACCGAAGGTGGCTGGAACGCCCTTTCAGGACCGCAAGAGCATGGCGGACAGGCTTTGCCAGCCATGGTGGCCATGGCGGCTTTCGAGATGTGGAATGGCGCATCAATGGCCTTTGGTCTTGGCCCGACCCTGACAATGGGAGCCATCGAGGCAATTGATAAACATGCCAGCGACGACTTGAAGGCAACATATCTGTCGAAACTGGTTTCAGGCGCGTGGATGGGCACGATGAACCTGACCGAGCCGCAGGCCGGGTCGGATGTGGGTGCTTTGCGCACGCGTGCGGAACGCGGCTCCGATGGTTCCTATCGAATCTTCGGCCAAAAGATATTCATTACCTATGGCGAGCATGATTTCACCGACAATATTGTTCATCTGGTGTTGGCGCGCTTGCCCGACGCTCCGGCAGGCACCCGCGGGATTTCGTTGTTTCTCGTGCCGAAATTTTTCGTCAATGACGACGGTTCGCTTGGTGCGCGCAATGACGTTTTCTGTTCCGGGCTGGAGCACAAGCTGGGCATTCATGCCTCGCCGACTTGCACCATGATCTATGGTGAAGGTTTTGAGGACGCCACGCCGGGCGCTGTTGGCTGGCTTGTCGGCGAGGAAAACAAGGGTCTGGCTTGCATGTTCACGATGATGAACAATGCCCGGCTTGCTGTCGGCATGGAAGGCGTTGCCATCGCCGAGGCGGCATCCCAGAAGGCGCTCGCCTTCGCCAATGAACGGCGCCAGGGCAAGGCAGCCAGCCATTCGGGCAATGGCATGGCGCCAATCGTTCATCACCCGGATGTCCAGCGCGATCTGTTGACCATGAAGGCACTGACCCAGATCGCCCGCGCGATATGCTATAGCTGCGCCCATGCGACCGACATGGGCAGCGCGACGCAAGGTGACGAACGAACCAACTGGCTTGATCGTGCAAATTTGCTGACCCCGCTGGCCAAGGCATTTTCTACCGATATTGGCGTGGAGGTGGCATCACTTGGCATTCAGGTGCATGGCGGTATGGGGTTCATCGAGGAAACGGGCGCGGCTGTTCTTTATCGCGATGCCCGCATTGCACCGATCTACGAAGGCACCAATGGCATTCAGGCAATTGATCTTGTCACGCGCAAATTGCCATTGGGCGATGGTGAGCAGGTACACCGCTATATTGACGAGTTGATCGCCATTGCCAGTGCCATCCGTACCTCGGGGCTCGCCGGGTTCGGGCAGACGTCGGACCTGCTCGATCAGGCGCTTGACGATCTTTCGGAGACCACCCGCTTCTTGCAGTACCAGCTTGAAAAGGGCGCGACCGGCGATGTTCTGGCCGGTGCAACGCCTTATCTCAGATTGATGGCGCTTGCCGCGGGAGGTGCCTATCTCGCCCGCGCCGCATTGGCCGATCCATCGGAAGCGCGCATCGCATTGTGCAGATTTTTCGCCGAGAATCATCTTGGTGAAGTCGGCGCGTTGAAAGATCGTGTTATCGGCGGCGCTTCCAGCCTCACGGCTGCCGGACAGGCGCTAATTTTCACTTGATCATCAGGGGTGCTGAGTTTTGACCGATCATATCCTTATCGAACGGCGCGGCGCGGTGCAGGTCATCCGCATCAATCGGCCCGACAAGAAGAACGCGTTGACGCGTGCAATGTACGCGAAAATGGCGTCGGCACTGGCTGAAGGCGATGGCGACCCGGAGGTCCGGGCCCATGTATTCCTGGGGGTTCCGGGTGCCTTTTCGGCGGGCAACGACCTTGCCGATTTTCTGGCCGTGGCAACGGGTGCGGAAGGTGGCGCGGAAGTCTGGGATTTCCTGCTGGCGTTGGCGATGTCGCAAAAGCCGATGGTCTCCGGTGTCGATGGCATTGCGGTCGGCATCGGAACGACGCTCAATCTCCATTGCGACCTCACTTTCGCAACGCCACGCACCATTTTCAAAACACCGTTTGTCGATCTTGGCCTCGTCCCGGAAGCAGGTTCCAGTCTGCTAGTACCGCAAATTCTTGGACGCCAGCGTGCATTTGCCTTGCTTGGCCTTGGCGAAGGATTATCGGCAGCTGAGGCGAAAGAAACGGGGTTGATCTATGATGTTGTCGAGGAAAACGATCTGGAAACGGTGACGTTGGCTGCCGCCGAGACCATCGCAGCCAAACCGCCACAGGCATTGAAGATTGCCCGCGACCTGATGCGCGGTTCGCAAGATGCGCTCGTTGCGCGCATCAAGGAGGAGGGTGAGCATTTCCGCGAACGGCTTCAGTCTGACGAGGCAAGGGCTGCACTTGTCGCTTTTATGAACCGCAAGAAGGCCTGATCCTCGCGGCCATTGATACAAGCCTCACGGATAAAGCCGCTCTTTGCTCCAGCTATCTTCACCTGTCCGGCTGAACACAACGCGGTCGTGCAGCCGGAATGGGCGGTCGTGCCAGAACTCGATTGTCTGCGGCAGAATGCGAAAGCCTGACCAATAATCGGGGCGGGGAATATCACCAATCGCGTAGCGGGCGGTGTATTCGGCGACCGCCTTTTCCAGCGCGAAGCGGCTTTCCAAAGGCCGCGATTGTTTTGAAGCCCACGCACCGATGCGGCTGCCGCGCGGGCGGCTTTGATAATAGGCATCGGCTTCGGTGTCACTGACGACCTCGACCGCGCCGCGCACTCTGACCTGGCGGCGCAGCGATTTCCAGTGGAAACACATGGCAGCCTTCATGCTGGCTAAAATCTCGCGACCCTTGGCGCTTTCAAAATTCGTGTAGAAAACGAAGCCGCGCTCATCAAAGCCTTTGAGCAGTACCATGCGCACATCCGGCATTCCGTCAGGATCGACGCTCGCCAGGGCAACGCCGTTCGGATCGTTGGGCTCCGATTTCGTCGCATCATCCAGCCATTCGGCAAACAACCGGTAAGGCTCTGAACTTTCGGTAAAGTCACCAGATGTTAACTGCATTTCGCTCATAGTTTTCTCAATTTTAATCTTTTAGAACAATTCCAGCAAAAAGGTGCAACGGCTTTTCGTCCGGAATTGTGCGAAAACAAATACTTGGGGCAGTTCGGTGATTCTATCAAAAGCTGAACCGCTCTAGCGGGGAGACTACCGATTGTTGCGTATCGCGCAGACCTTTGACAGTTGGCAGTCGGGTAATTTCGTATCGGCCAGCAGGAAAATTGCGGTTTTCCAGGCCATCGTTTTGCTATCTGGCTGTGGGGCTGGCGGTTTCAGTCTGGAAAAGGCCGAGATCGACCGCTCGATCATCACCAGCAATGTGCCTGAAAACCCATCCTTGTCTACCTCGACGGACGTTGAATTGGCTGCCGATCAGGTAACGATCCGCAATGCGGTGTCGTCTGCCGACCTTCAGGGATTGGCCGGCAACGCCGTGCCGTGGGCCAATCCCGATACTGGTTCGCGCGGGTCGATCACCCATTTGAGCGAATCCGAAGTTGGAGGAAAGCTTTGCCGGTCGTTTACCACGACTCGTGAGAGGTTTGACGGCGTGGCGCTGTTGAAAGGGCGCATTTGCGCGCTTGGTGCGGGTATTTGGCAATTTAATGGCTTCTCGGCTGTCTGATTATCCGGTTTGCCTGCAATGCAGCACTGGAATTTCTTCCTATGCAGGCGCATATACAAGGCGACCATGAACTCGTTTTGTCTTTCAGGCAGGATTTATGCGCGACCCATATGAAGTTCTGGGTGTTGCACGCAGTGCTTCGTCCAAGGATATAAAATCGGCATATCGCAAGCTCGCCAAGAAGAATCATCCAGATCAAAATCCGGATGATCCCAAGGCGAAGGACCGTTTTGCTGCGGCCAGTCAGGCCTATGAGGTCATCGGCGACGAAAAGGCTCGTGCCGCATTCGACCGGGGCGAGATCGGCGCTGACGGCAAACCCCTGTATCAAGGCTTTGAAAATGCAGGCGGGGCAGACCCGTTTGCGGGATTTCGCCGCCAGCAGCAAGGCCCCGGCAGTTCGCATTTCGAATTTCGTTCCACTGGTCAGGGTGCCGAGGCTTTTGGCGGCGCAGACGTTTTCAGCCAGATTTTCGGCGATGCCTTCGCCAAGCAGCGCGCGGGAGCCGGGGCAGGCGAGCGCAGGCGTCAGGCCCCGGTTGGCAGTGATGTCAATGCGACGCTCGACATCACCATCGAAGAGGCCGCGACTGCTGCAAAGGTGACGGCGCAATTTCCTGGCGGGCGCAAGATTGCCGTGAAATTGCCGGCCTATGTTGAAGACGGCCAGACAATCAGGCTGAAAGGACAGGGTGAACAGGGTTATGGTGGGGCAGGTGATGCGCTCGTCAAGATCAGGTTTCGCCGCCATCCGCGCTACCGTGTCGAAGGGCGCGACCTTCACGCCGACCTTCCCGTTTCGCTAAGCGACGCGGTGCTGGGCGCGAAAGTGGCCGTGGAAACGCCAACTGGAAAACTGGCGTTGAACGTGCCGGCATGGTCGAGTTCCGACAAGGTATTGCGCCTCAAAGGCCGCGGCCTGCCGGAAAAAACCGGTGGGCACGCAGACCTCTACGTGCATGTCCGGCTGATGCTGCCCGAAGGTGGTGACAGCGATCTCGAAGCCTTGATGCGCACCAAAACCAACTGAAACTGCCAGCTTTAGCTGTGCCGACTATGCGTTTGCACGCTTGAAGGCTTTGTGTGCCTGTGCGATAGGGCTTGTTCCAAGCACAAATGTCCGGAGTACGCTCATATGGCGGGTGAACAGGGCCTAATGGCCGGCAAAAAAGGCCTCATTCTCGGTGTCGCCAACAATCGATCGATTGCCTGGGGAATAGCCAAGGCTTGCGTCGATCATGGCGCGGAAATCGCGATGACATATCAAGGCGAGGCGTTCAAGAAGCGCGTCGAGCCGCTTGCTACCGAACTGGGTGCCCATGTTGCGGGCCATTGCGACGTGACCGACGCGGCAAGCCTCGATGCCGTTTTTGCCGATGTTACCAGTCATTTCGGCAAGATCGACTTTCTCGTTCACGCCATCGCTTTTTCCGACAAGGAGGAGCTTGACGGGCGCTATGTCGAAACCACGCGTGCAAATTTCTCGCGCACCATGGAAATCTCGGTCTTTTCGTTCACCGATATCGCCAAACGCGCCGAGGCCATCATGAATGATGGCGGCTCGCTTTTGACGTTGACCTATTACGGCGCTGAAAAGGTCATGCCGCACTACAATGTCATGGGCGTTGCCAAAGCGGCATTGGAAGCCAGCGTTCGCTATCTGGCGGTTGATCTCGGCTCGCGCGGCATCCGCGTCAATGCGATCTCGGCCGGTCCCATCAAGACGCTCGCCGCGTCCGGCATTGGCGATTTCCGCTATATCCTCAAATGGAACGAATATAATTCGCCATTGAAGCGCACGGTAACACCTGAGGAAGTCGGCGATTCCGGCCTCTATCTGTTGTCGGACCTGTCGCGCGGCGTGACCGGCGAGGTCCACCACGTCGATTCCGGCTATCATGTCGTGGGCATGAAGGCCGTCGACGCACCGGATATTTCTACGGTCTAATGCATGTCGCCCAAAAGTGTGCAGCGGTTTTGGGGTAACGACATGCATGAAACAAAAAGCATGTCGCCCAAAAGTGTGCAGCGGTTTTGGGGTAATGACATGCATGAAACAAAAAGCATGTCGCCCAAAAGTGTGTAGCGGTTTTGGGGCAACGACTTGCATGAAGAAAATACTTGGACCGGCTCAGTGATTCTATCAAAGACTGAGCCGCTCCATAACTAGGTTCGTTGCGCAAATTTGCGCTGACTTTTCCAACAGATGCCGGCTTTTGCTGAAGGACGTTCGTTCGCCATGTCTCCGCTTGTCTATATCTTGCGCCACGGCCAAACCGAGTGGAATGCTGAAGAACGCTTGCAGGGACAGGCCGACATCGACCTGAATGCGCTCGGCTGCGAGGAAGCGAGCCGCAACGGGCAGCATCTGGCCCAGCTTATCGACAATCCCGATGCCTTCGATTTTGTCGCAAGCCCGATGGTGCGCACGCGCCACACCATGCAACGCGTGCGCGTTGCGATGGGTCTTGATGCTGACGGCTATCGCACCGATCCCCGGTTGGTGGAAATGAATTTCGGCGAGTGGCAAGGCTACACGATCGAAGAGCTTGAAGCGCGCCATCCGGGCTCGACGCGCGGGCGCGGGTTGGACAAATGGGATTTTCAGCCACCGGGAGAAGGTGCGGAAAGTTATCAGATGCTGCTTGAGCGCATCAGGCCATGGTTCGAATCGCTGCAAGTCCCGACAGTATGCGTTACCCATGGTGGCGTTATTCGCGCCCTGTTTCGACTGGTGGAAAAAGTCGAGAAGGCTGAGGCGGCCTCAATCGGCACGCCCCAGGATCGCATTCTCAGGCTGGCGGATGGCCACCTTCAGTGGCTCGAATAAAAGTTCGTGCCGTGCGGTCTCGGTTATTCCGAGATTTCCATGTCGGTAATCACGTTTTCGCCGTTGGTAACGTCATAGGCGATGACGATGTCCATGCCCGGCTTCAGCGCATCGACGTCCATTTCCGCATTAAGCTTGTATGATGCGCCATCATCCAGCGTGAGCGTCATCGTATCCTTGTCGACTTTCTCGATATGCCCTTCCGTTTGTTCGGCAAGGGCGGACGTCGAAATGAACAGGAATGCGGCAAGCGCACATGGAAGGGTACGCCCGATCAGGGTATGCATTGTCGACCTCATATTTCGTTGTACCCGAAGCGGCTTCGCGCCGGGCAAGTGTGGAGCGAAACGAAAAGAGCAGAAACCAGCCCATTGTGTCAAAGCTTAGACAGACCGATCACAGGCCGATCATAGTTTGACCCTTGCAAAAAACGCCAATAGAAGGCTGGCTTGAACCGGTTGCTTGCCGGCAGGGCAGGGCTTCAGCGAAATGTCTCATAATACCTTCGGCCATCTTTTCCGTGTGACCACCTGGGGCGAAAGCCACGGTGCAGCGCTTGGCTGCGTCGTCGATGGCTGCCCGCCCGGCATTCGCTTCACGCAGGCGGAAATTCAGGCCGAACTGGACAAGCGCCGTCCTGGCCAATCGCGCTTCGTCACCCAGCGTCGCGAGCCAGACGAGGTCAAGATACTCTCAGGTTTCATCGTTGATGATGACGGAAAAACCCTTGTCACCACCGGTACACCGGTTTCAATGATGGTTGAAAATGTTGACCAGCGCTCGAAAGATTATGGCGAAATTGCCCGGCAATATCGGCCGGGTCATGCCGATTATACTTATGAGACGAAATATGGACTGCGCGATCATCGCGGCGGCGGGCGTTCCTCTGCCCGCGAAACTGCAGCGCGTGTGGCCGCAGGCGCATTGGCGCGAAAAATTGTGCCCGGCATGGTCGTACGTGGTGCGCTCGTCTCGATGGGGCAAAAAGCCATCGACCGAGCCAACTGGAACTGGAATTTCGTTGGCGAGGCTGAAAATCCATTCTTTACGCCGGACCCCGCGTCGGTCCCCATATTCGCTGATTATCTCGACGCTATCCGCAAGGCGGGCTCTTCCGTTGGTGCCGTCATCGAAATCGTCGCCGATGGTGTTCCAGCCGGCCTTGGCGCGCCCGTATATGCCAAGCTCGATCAGGATATTGCGTCCGGCCTCATGTCGATCAATGCCGTCAAAGGTGTGGAAATCGGCGATGGTTTTGAAGCCGCCCGCATAACCGGTGAACAAAATGCCGACGAAATGCGCGTGGGTAACGATGGCAAGCCCGTCTTTCTTGCCAACCATGCTGGTGGCATTCTCGGTGGCATCTCGACCGGACAGCCAATTGTGGCGCGTTTCGCCGTCAAGCCGACATCTTCGATCCTGACGCCGCGCAAGTCCATCGACAAGGATGGCCGCGATGTCGATGTGCAGACCAAGGGGCGTCACGATCCGTGTGTCGGCATTCGTGCGGTTCCGATCGGTGAGGCCATGGTTGCCTGTGCTATAGCCGACCATTACCTGCGTCATCGCGGCCAGACCGGACGCATTTGATCGCCCCCATCCGCAGTTTCAACTGGAAGCCAGACCAAATGTCCTATGACCAGAAGCAGATCGTTGATGCATTGCGCGCTTTCGAGCGCGGCGAAATCGTTGTGGTGATGGATGATGACGGGCGCGAAAACGAGGGCGATCTCATTGTTGCGGCTGTGCATTGCACGCCGGAAAAAATGGCGTTCATCGTGCGTCACACTTCGGGCATTGTCTGTGCGCCAATGCCGCGGGAGGAGGCAAAGCGACTCAATCTAACGCCGATGGTTGCCGACAATGATTCGGCGCACACCACGGCATTCACGGTCAGCGTCGACTTCAAACATGGCACCACGACCGGCATTTCGGCTGACGACCGGACACTGACAGTGCGAAATCTTGCCAATGGCAATGTCGGCGGTTCTGATTTCGTTCGCCCCGGACATGTCTTCCCGTTGATCGCGCGCGAAGGCGGTGTGCTCATGCGCTCGGGCCACACGGAAGCGGCGGTTGATCTGTGCAAGCTTGCCGACCTGCCGCCCATCGGCGTGATCTCGGAACTGGTCAATGATGACGGGACGGTCAAGCGCGGCCCCCAGGTTGCGGCGTTTGCCAGGGAACATGGTCTACGGCAGGTTTCGGTTGCCGATCTCATTGCCTATCGCCAGCGGCAGGAAACGCTGGTTGAACGCATTGCCAGCTCGCAAATTGATACGCCGGGCGGCAAAGCCACAATCCACACTTACACATTGCCTTGGGACGTCATGCAGCATCTGGCTGTTGTCTTCGGTGATATTCGCGACGGCGAGAACGTGCCGGTGCGCCTGCATCCCGAAGATGTCGTGACGGACGTGTTCGGCACCGACCATCGGCTGGATGCGATCATGCGTGAAATGGGCGAGCGACAGCGCGGCGTCATTGTATATCTGCGTGAAGGCTCGGTCGGCGTTGCCCATCAGGAAAGAAAGCGCCCCGCATCCGGTGAACGCGAAGAACATGACGAAGCCCGGCGCCGCGAAAATGAATGGCGTGAAATCGGCCTTGGCGCCCAAATCCTCAAGGATCTTGGCATTTCTTCGATCAACCTTATCTCGTCGCGCGAGCGTCACTATGTCGGACTGGAAGGCTTTGGTATCAAGATCGCCAATACCGAGATTCTCTAAGGCAATTCCGGGAAAAAGACTGTGTGGGCCAGTCGAGGGCAATTGACCATCCAGCGCCTTGCAATCATCCTCAGTCCGCCTGTGAGGGGAGATTCGGATGATGTGGGATTTCAGCATCGGCAAGTCGTTGTCGATCATGATGCGGACATGGCCCTTCATCGTCTTTCGCATGATCGTCTATTTCGCCATTACCCTAGCCTACATCGCCGCGACCGGTGCCGGCGCAGGCGTGGGTTACGGTGTAGGGCACATATCGACAGACCCCGGTAGCCCAGCTTCTTTTGCGGTGTGGGGCGGTGTTGTCGGCTTCGGCCTCGTCTCGATTGTTGTCTACTGGATCCGCGAATACATTCTCTATGTCGTCAAGGCGGGGCACATCGCCGTCATGGTGCATCTCATCGACGGTCGTGAAATTCCCGGCGGGCAGGATCAGATCACCTATGCCAAAGACGTCGTGACGCAGCGTTTCGCCGAGGCCAATATCCTTTTCGTTGTCGATCAACTGGTAAAGGGCGCAATTCGGGCAATCACCGGCCTGATTGGCGGCATAGCGGCATTCCTGCCCGTTCCCGGACTTGCCGGACTGGTGAAGTTCGTCAACTCCGTGATCCGGTTGTCATTGACCTATGTTGATGAAATTATCCTCGGCTATAATATCCGCATGGATGCGGCTTCGCCCTTCGAGAATGCACGCCAGGGCGTCGTGCTTTATGCGCAAAACGGCAAGGTCATGGTCAAGAATGCCATATGGCTCGCGCTCATCATGTGGGGCGTTTCGTTTCTTGTCTTCCTGTTCATGATCGCACCTGCGGGCGCGGTTCTTTATTTCATGCCGGGCCAGTTTGGCGGCTGGGCATTTGCCTTGGCCATTGTCTTTGCTTGGGCGCTCAAGGCGGCATTGATCGAGCCATTTGCCATTGCTTCGCTCATGCAGGTCTATTTCAAAACCATCGAAGGTCAGGTTCCCGATCCCGAATGGGATCGCAAATTGGCCGAAGTCTCGTCCAAATTCCGCGACCTGAAGGACAAGGCGCTTGGTTCAATGGGCGGCGCGCGGCCGGCGTAATGGTCCCGAACCGTGGATTCTGTTGATCATTGCCTGAGACAAGAGTGAAAACATGGCCAAACAGGTCATGCGCGCCTATATCGGGTTATGACCACCCGCCTTTATACCCATCCGATTTATCTTGAACATATCACCCCGCCCGGTCATCCCGAACGCCCGGATCGCTTGCGCGCTGTCGAGCGTATGCTCGATGATGAAGCCTTCGCCGCACTGGATCGCGTCCAGGCACCTGAAGGCGACGAGGCAACTATTCTTTATGCGCATCCGGCTGAGTTCGTTGAACGTGTTCGAAATGGAATTCCCGATACCGGCATTGCCCGCATAGATGCCGATACCACGGCCAGCCCGAAAAGCTGGCAGGCTTCCCTGACCGCGATTGGCGCGGCAAACGCCGCGGTTGACGATGTTTTTGAAGGTCATGCCGATAATGTATTCGTGGCCTCGCGGCCACCGGGGCACCACGCAGAAAAAACAACGGCGATGGGCTTTTGCCTCTTCAACAATGCCGCAATCGCGGCGCGTCACGCACAAACCAGACATGGCGTCGAGCGCGTTGCAATCGTCGATTGGGACGTCCATCACGGCAATGGCACGCAAGACATCTTTTTTGACGATCCTTCCGTTCTTTATTGCTCGACGCATCAGATGCCGCTTTATCCGGGCACGGGTGCCAAGGATGAGGTCGGAACGGGAAATATCGTCAACGCGCCTTTGGCACCGCAGACCGGATCTGATCTGTTTCGCGAGGCTTTCCGCTCGCGGGTTTTGCCAGCACTTGATGCGTTTGCGCCGGATCTGATTATCATATCGGCTGGTTTTGATGCCCATCACCTTGATCCGCTTGCCGAGATCAATCTTACCGAAGATGATTTTGACTGGGCGACAGCCGAGTTGCTGGACCGGGCATCGCGCCATTGTGACAACCGGCTCGTCAGCCTGCTGGAAGGCGGTTACGATCTGCAGGGATTGGCATTCTCGGTTGCGGCTCATGTCGCACGCTTGATGAAGGGATAAGCATGGCTGACGAAGCAAATGACGACGTCAAGGTAATGAGCTTTGAACAGGCGCTCGAAGCGCTGGAGAAAATCGTCGAGGATTTGGAGCGTGGCGATGTAGCGCTCGACCAGTCGATCCGCATTTATGAACGCGGCGAAGCGTTGAAGGCCCATTGCGACAAGCTGTTGAAGATGGCCGAGGACAAGGTGGAGAAAATTCGCCTGTCGCGCGATGGCAAACCTGTGGGAACCGAGCCTCTCGACGCAGAATAGAACGTGGTCCGATCTGCACTTTAATGAACGGTTCGTCGCTTTATCGCGTCTTTCCTGAACGGGATGATCTGGGTAGGCTAAAATTTATCTTTTCAAGCAAGGTGTCTGGCCATGAGCTTTTTCCCCGGAAACGATCCTGATATCGGCGATCAATTTGCGTGCGACCAGATCGAACTCATGGTCGTTCCCAATGCACGCGACATAGATGGCTTTCAGGTGCGCCGCGCCTTGCCGACGGCCAAGCGCAGGCTGGTCGGGCCTTTCATCTTCTTCGACAGGATGGGGCCTGCGATCCTTCGGGCCGGTAAGGCGCTAGATGTGCGTCCCCATCCGCATATCGGTCTTTCAACGGTGACCTATCTGTTCGACGGCAAGATCAGGCACCGCGATTCGCTCGGCACCGAAATGGTAATCAAGCCTGGAGACGTGAATTTGATGACCGCAGGGCGGGGCATCGTCCATTCCGAGCGCACGCCTGAAGAACTTCGCGGCGCGCCGATGTCCGTATCCGGGTTGCAGACCTGGCTTGCTTTGCCAGATAGCAAGGAAGAGATAACGCCGGTTTTTGAAAATACCGCCAGTGCCACGCTGCCGCAATTCGATGCCGACGGGGTTAGCGGTCGCGTTGTTATTGGCGCATTTTCGGGGCTGAACTCTCCCGTCAAGGCGACATCGGAAACGCTTTATGCCGACATCCGGCTGGCCCCCGGTGCCAAGGTAAAAATTCCCGGCGACGCAGAAGAGCGTGCGATCTATACGCTGGACGGCGAGGTGTCGATCTCCGGGGACCGCTTCCCGGCCGAGCGCCTTTTGGTGTTCAAGCCGGGCGATGAAATCGTCATCAGTTCGGAACACGGTGCCCATTTCATGCTGTTTGGTGGCGCGTCACTTGGCTCGAATCGCTACATCTGGTGGAACTTCGTATCATCTTCGAAGGAGCGCATCGAACAGGCCAAGCAGGAATGGAAAACCGGCAAATTTGATATCGTTCCCGGCGATGAGGAAGAGTTCATCCCTTTGCCTGAGGGTTGATGGCGCTCGCGCATTTACATTCCCGCTTCGCCAGCCTATCCCGCTTCGTAAGCAACAAGAACGGATAGGGCGCATCAATTGACCGCGAAACCCGATACCCCCTTGCTGGACAAGGCAGGCGTCTCTGCCGAATTGCGGGCATTGCCTGAGAGCGATTTGCCGCAACTGGCCTCGGAATTACGCGCGGAACTCATCGACGTCGTTTCCCAGACCGGCGGGCATCTGGGTGCCGGCCTTGGTGTCGTCGAATTGACGGTTGCTCTACACTACGTTTTCAATACGCCGGAGGATCGCCTGATCTGGGACGTTGGACACCAGACCTATCCGCACAAAATCCTGACGGGCCGCCGCGACCGTATTCGTACCTTGAGACAGGAGGGCGGGCTTTCCGGTTTTACCAAGCGCGAAGAGAGTGAATATGATCCGTTCGGCGCGGCGCACTCTTCCACGTCGATCTCGTCCGGTCTTGGCATGGCGGTGGCGCGTGACCTGTCGGGGGGCAAAAACAATGTGATCGCCGTCATTGGCGATGGCGCGTTGTCGGCAGGAATGGCTTACGAGGCATTGAACAATGCGGGCGCGCTCGATTCGCGCCTTATTGTCATCTTGAACGACAACGACATGTCGATTGCCCCGCCGACCGGCGCGATGAGTGCCTATCTGGCGCGTCTGGCATCCGGGCGAACCTATCAGGGGTTTCGCGAACTCGGCAAGAAACTGACCGCCTATCTCGGCAAACGCGCTGATCGCGCCATCACCCGTGCAGTGGAACATGCACGCGGCTATGTCACGGGCGGAACGCTGTTCGAGGAGATGGGCTTTTTCCACATCGGCCCCATTGACGGCCACAATCTGGAACATCTCGTTCCGGTGCTAAAGAATGTCCGCGATCATGGCGATGGACCGGTGCTGATCCATGTCGTGACGCAAAAGGGCAAGGGCTATGCGCCAGCCGAAGCCGCCGCCGACAAGTATCACGGCGTCAACCGCTTCGATGTCATCACCGGCGCTCAGGCCAAGGCACCGGCCAACGCGCCGGGCTATACCAAGGTGTTTGCCCAGGCACTGGTTCAGGAAGCCCATGAGGATGATCGCATCGTCGCCATTACGGCAGCAATGCCCGGTGGCACCGGCCTTGACCTGTTTGGCGAGGTCTTTCCATCGAGAACTTTCGATGTCGGCATTGCCGAGCAGCACGCGGTGACCTTTGCCGCCGGTCTTGCGACGGAGGGCTACAAACCTTTCGCCGCCATTTACTCGACCTTTCTGCAACGCGCCTACGATCAGGTCGTGCATGATGTGGCGATCCAGAAATTGCCGGTCCGCTTCCCCATTGATCGCGCCGGTTTTGTCGGAGCCGACGGGGCAACGCATTGCGGTGCCTTCGATACGACATTTCTGGCCTCGCTACCCGGCTTCGTGGTCATGGCTCCGTCCGATGAGGCGGAGTTGAAACATATGCTGCGCACCGCCGTCGCCTATGATGAAGGGCCGATATCCTTCCGCTATCCGCGTGGCAATGGCGTTGGCGTTGACATGCCCGAACGCGGTTCGGTGCTGGAAATCGGCAAGGGCCGGATCGTCAGGGAAGGCACCAGGGTCGCACTTCTGTCATTTGGCACGCGGCTTCATGATTGCATTCTCGCAGCCGAGGAACTGGGTGCGGCAGGTCTGTCGACCACCGTGGCCGACGCCCGCTTTGCCAAGCCGTTGGATCAGGATCTGGTACGCCGACTGGCAAGGTCGCACGACATTCTGGTGACCGTTGAAGAAGGCGCAATCGGCGGTTTCGCAAGCCATGTCCTGCACTTCCTTGCTCACGATGGCTTGCTTGAAACCGGCCTGAAAGTGCGGCCGCTGGTGCTGCCCGACGCCTTTGTCGATCAAGCCAAGCTGGAAAAGATGCACGCCGATGCGGGCCTTGATTCAGCAGGCATCGTGCGCACCGTTTTTGCAGCCCTCGGGCGTGAAACTGGTGTCCAGCGCGCCTGACCCATTTAGGCATTTGCTTGATTCAGTTTATCAACTTCTTGAATCAGTCTGCTTGCTGATCAACATAACATCTTGTTTACGCTGATTTTTGACGTTCTGCTTACCCTCTCCCTTGGGCTTTTTTCAAGGCCGCCTTGTTAAACAATCCCCGAACGGGGAGATGGCGGGCAGTGAAGACGATCCTATGCGCAGCGGCATGTCTGTTCGCCGTTGCGACAACGCATTCAAGCGCCGAAATGCGCTATGACCGCAAACTGGAAAAGGCGGTCATGAATATTGTCGCGGGCAAAATCGGCGACATACGCGGTGGCTTTTCCTACAAGCTGTCGCCGAAAATGGTGATCGTGAGAAGTCATGCGTTGCCGCTCGTCAGGCCATCCGCGAACCCGCAAGATGAAGCCGACGGCATTGTCACGAGCGAGGCCGAACCGACGAACAAACGCGGTAGCTCTTCCTTCGCCTATTGACGGCGCTTGCTATCGGCGCCGGCTTTCGTCAATGAAGGCCGATGAAATCCCCTTCGCCAGCCAGCCCATACCAGCGCGCCCCACGCCAGCGACTTGACGAACTGCTCGTCAGCCGGGGCTTGTTTGCCAGCCGGTCGCGTGCCCGTGATGCGATTGAGCGAAACACTGTGACAGTGGACGCTCAGCCTGTGCACAAGGCAGGCCAAGGCGTTTCGCCTGATGCGATCATCAGCGTCGATGATCCGGCGCGTGCCTATGTCTCGCGTGCCGCATTGAAATTGCTTGCAGGGCTGGAGCGTTTCGACCTCGATCCATCCGGTTGCGAAGTCCTCGATATTGGCGCATCGACGGGTGGCTTCACGCAGGTGTTGCTGGAGCGCGCCGCCGTCCATGTCATCGCCATCGACGTTGGCCACGGCCAGATGCACGAGAAAATCCGCGATGATCGTCGCGTGACATCTCTGGAAGGGTTGAATGCCCGCGATCTTTCTGCTGCCGATCTTGGCGGACATATGCCTGATTTTATCGTCTCGGATGTCAGCTTCATTTCGCTGAAATTGGCGATGCCGCCAGCATTGGAACTGGCAAAACCGGGTGCGCGCGCTTTATTGCTGGTCAAGCCGCAATTCGAGGCTGGGAAAGCGGCAATTGGCAAGGGTGGCCTTTTGAAAGACCCGTCCGATGGCGAGCGCGTTGCGGGCGAATTGCTGGCATGGTTGGGAAGCCTTCCCGGTTGGCGCGCCCTTGGCCTTCACCCTTCGCCAATCGAAGGCGGCGACGGCAACCGCGAATTCCTGCTTGGAGGAATCAAGGACCAATGAGCATACGTTTTGAGATTCAAAAACTTGGCGCACAGGGCGATGGTGTCGCCGAGACGGAAAACGGGCAGGTTTTCATACCCTTCACATTGCCCGGTGAGGCGGTAAACGCCGCGCGTCAGCGTGATCGCGCAACCTTGATGGCCGTATTGGAAACCTCGCCTTTAAGAGTTGAACCGGCCTGCCGTCATTTCACGGAATGCGGCGGCTGCGCCCTCCAGCACTTCGACCTGAATGCCTACCATCAGTGGAAACGCGACAAAATTGTGCACACCCTGACCGGTTTTGGCATCGACTGCGAGGTCGCAGACCTGTTTGCCTGCGAACCGCAGACACGGCGGCGCGCAACACTGACGGCACGGCGAACCGATGCAGGAATATTGCTCGGGTTCAACCGTCATCAGTCGTCGGAAATCGTTCCATTGAGCGAGTGTCCTGTCCTGCTGCCGGAAATCGTTGCTCGCTTCGACACACTTCGCGCGCTTGCGGGCTTGATCTGCGCAACCAGAAAATCATTCCGTTTGACCGTGACGGCAACCGAGACCGGCCTTGACGTGGCAGCCTATGAGTCGGGGAAGATGGACGACAAGCAGCGCCATGCCGCCTCCGATTTCGCCATTCGCGAAGGTCTGGCGCGGGTGTCGGTTGACGGCGAAATCGTGATCGAACCCAAAAAGCCGGTCGTGAGGTTTGGCTCCGTAGCCGTGACCATTCCGCCCGGCTCCTTTCTTCAGGCTACCGAGGCCGCGGAAGAGGCGATGACAAGCCTTGTCACAGGGCATTTGAGACGGGCGAAAAGAGTAGCAGACCTGTTTGCGGGCTGCGGCAGCTTCGCGCTTCGTTTGGCCGGGCAATCGGAAATCCACGCGGTAGAATCGGATACGGGGGCACTCTCGGCACTCGACCGCGCGTTTCGCTTCGGCGATGGGTTGAAAAAGGTAACAAATGAACGCCGTGATCTGTTTCGACGTCCATTGACCTTCAAGGAGTTGAATGCGTTCGATGGCGTGGTGTTCGATCCGCCTCGCGCTGGTGCGGAAGACCAGTCGAAACAGATTGCGCGCTCCGATGTTCCCCTCATTGCTGCCGTGTCGTGCAACCCGGTAACACTGGCGCGCGACCTGCGCATCCTGATCGATGGCGGCTATAGCTTGAAAAGCGTTACGCCAATCGACCAGTTCCTCTGGTCGCCGCATGTTGAAGCCGTGGCACTGCTGGAAAAGCCTAAAAGGAGGCGATGAGGATAACTCGATCGTCAATATGCTTGAATTGAGCATAAAATGCGCATATATTGCGCAAGATAATACCAATTTATGCACGGAGACTGGTTATGACAGCGATGGCTCTTGAAGCTTCGGCCTTGCGGTTCGGCGATGACCAGATGCCGTTCCTGTCTGCGCGGCGGGTTGCCGAGGTGCTTGGCGTTAATTTGACCGAGCTTGCGGGGCTGATCGGCGTGGCCCGCAATACGCTTGCTGCGAAAGCCGGCGCGCGTAAGGTTGACGCGGCGCTGAGCCCGGTCGTGCGCATTTTGGCAATGGCTGGCGAGATGACCGGGGCTGGCGAGATGACCGGTGACGCATCGCGCGCGGCAATCTGGTTCAAGCACCAGCCGATTCCGGGATGGGCGGGCAAAACCGCCTACGATCTTGTCGGCCAAGGCAAGGCTGACAAGGTTCTCGCTTATCTGGAGGCTGTTCGCTCCGGCGTATATGCCTGAGACATCGAAAAAATTCCGCTTGTGGCGCGCATTCGTACCGCAATGGGGGCATTTGCCACTGTCGGGCGAGGGCGCTGCCCGTTTCGGCGGGCGCTGGAACCCAAAGGGCGTGCCCACCATCTATGCCGCGCTGGAAATGTCGACGGCATGGGCCGAGTACAATCAGGGTTTTGTCCAGCACCCGGCACTGATTGCACAACTTGAACTGTCAGGCGCGCGCTTGGCCGATCTGCGTGACGATGCAACACTTTCCGCCATTGGAACGAGCGAGAAAATTCATCTCTGCGAGTGGCGCGATATGCTGGATCGCGGAGCCAGGCCGCCAACTTATCGGTTGATGCGGCAATTGCTCAAGCAAGGATGGCATGGCGTCATCTATCCCTCAGCCATGTCGTCTGGTGGAAATTGCGTGGCATTGTGGCGCTGGAACGACAAAAGTGGCGTGCACCTCAAAGTGATTGATCCCGAACACCGTTTGCCCAAAAATCAGGCTTCGTGGCTGTAGGCGATTTCAGGAAAAGTGTGACGGTTCAGGTTCTTCAGACCTGCGTACCGCCCACGGTCATCTGATTCATCCGCAGATGCGGCTGCCCGACGCCGACTGGCACGCCTTGCCCCGCCTTGCCGCACATGCCGATACCGGTGTCGAGTTTCATATCGTTGCCGATCATCGACACACGATGCATGGCGTCAGGGCCATTGCCGATCAGCATCGCGCCTTTGATCGGTTGGGTCACTTTGCCATTTTCGATCATGTAGGCTTCGGTGCAGCCGAAAACGAACTTGCCGCTGGTGATATCGACCTGACCGCCGCCAAATGACACGGCATAGATGCCCTTCTTGACCGAGCCGATGATTTCCTCCGGCTCCATTTCGCCAGCCGTCATATATGTGTTGGTCATGCGCGGCATGGGTTCATGTGCATAGGATTGGCGCCGGCCATTGCCTGTCGCATTCATGCCCATCAGCCGTGCATTTTGCCGATCTTGCATGTAGCCGACCAGTTTGCCATCCTCGATCAACACGGTGCGGTTTGTTGGCGTGCCTTCATCGTCGACCGTCAGCGACCCGCGCCGCTCGGTCATCGTTCCATCATCGACGACCGTTACCCCTTTTGCGGCGACCTGTTGGCCCATAAGCCCAGCAAAGGCGGATGTCTTTTTCGGTTGAAGTCACCTTCTAGCCCATGCCCGACAGCTTCATGAAGCATCACGCCCGGCCAGCCACTTGAAAGCACAATGTCGAACGTGCCGGCTGGCGCGGGAATAGCCTCAAGGTTGACGAGAGCCTGGCGAAGCGCCTCCTTGGCCGCGTGGTGCCAGCTTTCTTCAATCAGGAAATCGCCGAACCCGGTGCGTCCTCCCATGCCGTAGGAACCGCTTTCCTGCCGGTCCCCGTCACCAACGATCACCGAAACACTCATCCGCACCAGTGGCCGGACATCACGCACCACCTGCCCATCGGCACGTAAAATCTCGATATGCTGCCATGACGAGCCAAGCGATGCTGTAACCTGGCGAACACGCGGATCTTCGGCCCGCAACCACCCGTCGATTTCCTGCAACAGCTTGGCCTTGGCCTCGAAAGATGGCGAAGGGATCGGGTTTTCGTCGCTATAGAGGTGACGATTGGTGCGTGCAGGAGCCGCCGCCAGCGTTCCGGTATGGCCATCCTTCACCGCGGACACAGCACTTGCGGCGCGCATAAGCGAAGCTTCCGACAATTCGCTGGAATGCGCATAACCGCTTGCCTCACCGGCAACGGCGCGCAGCCCGAAACCCTGATCGGTGTTGAAATTGGCGGTTTTTAACCGTCCATTGTCGAACATCAGGGCTTCGCTCTCGCTATATTCGAGATATAATTCGCCGTCGTCTGCCCCGCGAAGCGTGTCGGCGACCACCTGCTTGATGCGATCATCGGAAATGTCGAATTGGCCGATCAGGCTGTTCATGGCGCGTCTGTCCTCATGCATTGCAATGCCTACCGATGTAGGCGTGACAGCTCCATTCGGCAATGCGGTGCACCAAAATCCTATTTGGGAAGGGCGGCAAAACCGTCGGCAAAGCCTTTGAGGTCAACCGGGATGCCGATGCCTTCTTCCGGGGTCTGGAAAATGATGAAGGTGGCCGAAGTGCCGCTCTTGAGCGTATCGAGCAGTGGCTTTTCCAAAATGACCTCGGCATAGCAGCCATCCTGGAAGCAACGCACGAAATAGGCGCGTCCGATATCTTTGCCGTCGACATTGAGTCCGAGCCCGTTCGGCAACAAGACACCCAGCGGTGCCAGAACGCGCAAAATCTCGGCCTTGTTGTCGGCGGTGCGCAAGACAACCACGGATAGCCCCATTTCAGGGCGATCTTCGGCAACGACATTTTGCATCATCACGCATTGCTCGGATGTAGCACCTGCCGGTGTGTCGCAAATAATCGACCACGCACCGTGAGTCGAACGAACGGTTCCGCTCGGCTGCGCCGCAAGCGCCGATCCTGCACACAATAAGGTGGCGAGAAAGATGACCTTCGCCAAGGCTCTCGAGACCCGAAAATTCATGACGGCTCCATTGCGAATCACTGCACTTTAAGCTGCGACAATGCCAAGTAAAAGCACGAGATCGCGCTCAATCGACTTCCAGTGCGGCAATAATGCGGTTTTTCCGCATCATTTCGCGATCTCAGCTGCTCGATCGCCGCCACTATGCCCATTTTGTCATTCTAGGCGGCCCATCCTTGTCGCTGATTCTTGGCTGATTTTGCCGCTCAAACGGCGAAAGATCGGCTGGCGCGCGCAAAAATGCCGCACGGCTACCTATCCTCCTTTCTTGCAGAGGGAAACAGAGTATGGTTTGAACCACCAATGAGATGTCCGGGATTCCCGTTCCGGCGTCTATTGGATATGCTTGCCGCGATATCTCGGCACAGGGGAGATGATGAGGGCGATGAGAAAATTCCTTGCAGGGAGCTTTGGCGCTGCCGCCACTTTGTTCGCCGGCGCATCCGCTCAGGCGGCGCAGCCAGCGGAATGGGAATATAATTTCCAGCCGGCTGCCACGGACATGATGCGTCAGATCACGTGGTTCGAGCACTATACATTGTGGTTCATCGTTCCGATCACGCTTCTGGTTCTGTTTCTGCTTGCCTATTGCATCATGAAATTCCGGGCGAGCGTAAATCCGACCGCCTCGCGCACCAGTCACAATACACTGATCGAGATCATCTGGACGGTCGGTCCGGTTCTCGTTCTCCTGTTCATTGCCATTCCATCGTTCCAGCTGCTGACGGCGCAATATACGATGCCTGAAGAGGCCAAGCTGACGGTAAAAGCGACCGCGAACCAGTGGAACTGGGACTATGAGTACGAAACCGACGATCCGCTTTCGTTCAATTCGGCTGTCCTTCATGACGACGATCGTGCCGATCTGGGCAAGGAAGATCGCGCCGTATATCCGCGACTGCTTGCCGTCGACAACGAGATGGTCGTGCCGGTCAACACCATGACCCGCGTTCTTGTTACCGCATCCGATGTGATTCACGCATTCGCCATGCCCTCCTTCGGCCTGAAGGTCGATGCTGTACCGGGTAGGACGAACGAGACGTGGTTCAAGGCTGAAAAAGAAGGGTTGTACTACGGACAGTGTTCCGAACTGTGCGGCCAGGACCATGCTTTCATGCCCATTGCTATCCGCGTCGTCTCCGAGGCGCAGTACAATGAATGGATGGCGCAAGCCAAGACGGACCTGCCCGGCGCCAACAAGGCGTTGATGGCTGAGGTCGATAGTTCAAACAAGGTGGCGCTCGCCGGCAATTGATGCCGCGAGTGCAGAAGATCAGGCAACGGAGCCGAACATGGCAGATGCAGCAACTCACGATGAACACAAGCCCTATCGTGGCTGGGTGCGTTGGGTCTATTCGACCAATCACAAGGATATCGGGACTCTTTATCTGATTTTCGCAATTTGTGCGGGTATCCTTGGCGGCTTTCTCTCCGTCATGATGCGCATGGAGCTTGCTGAGCCGGGAATTCAGATATTCACCGGTCTGGCTTCCATGGTTTACGGCTTCCAGGGCGACGCCGCGATTGATGGCGGCAAGAGCATGTACAACGCCTTCACCACGGCGCACGGCCTCATCATGATCTTCTTCATGGTCATGCCCGCGCTGATCGGAGGCTTCGCCAACTGGATGGTGCCGATCATGATCGGAGCGCCAGACATGGCGTTCCCGCGCATGAACAACATTTCGTTCTGGCTGTTGCCGCCTGCGCTTATCCTGCTCATCACCTCCGCTTTCGTGCCGAGCGCACCGGGCGCTTATGGTGTCGGTGGCGGTTGGACAATGTATCCGCCGCTTTCAACGTCGGGCCAGCCGGGGCCTGCCATGGATCTTGCAATTCTTGCTATCCATATTGCCGGTGTTTCGTCGATCCTTGGCGCGATCAATTTCATCACTACGATTTTCAACATGCGCGCACCCGGCATGACGCTGCACAAGATGCCGCTTTTTGCCTGGTCCGTGTTGATCACCGCTTTCCTGTTGCTGTTGTCTTTGCCCGTTCTGGCTGGCGGCATCACCATGCTTTTGACCGACCGAAATTTCGGCACGACCTTCTTCGTGCCTGATGGCGGTGGTGATCCGATCCTGTTCCAGCATCTGTTCTGGTTTTTCGGTCATCCTGAGGTTTATATTCTTATCCTGCCTGGCTTCGGCATCATCAGCCACATCATTTCCACCTTCTCCAAGAAGCCGGTCTTTGGTTATCTCGGGATGGCTTACGCCATGGTGGCAATCGGTGCCGTGGGCTTCGTCGTATGGGCCCATCACATGTTCACGACGGGCATTTCGCTCGACGCGCAGCGTTATTTCGCTTTCGCTACGATGGTGATCGCGGTTCCAACCGGCGTGAAAATCTTCTCTTGGGTTGCCACCATGTGGGGTGGTTCCATCAGCATGCGCACGCCAATGCTTTGGGCAATCGCCTTTGTCTTCCTGTTCACGGTTGGCGGCGTCACCGGCGTTCAGCTTGCCAATGCCGGCTTCGATCGTGCCGTGCATGACACCTATTATGTCGTCGCGCATTTCCATTACGTGATGTCGCTGGGCTCGGTGTTTGCGATCTTCGCGGGTTGGTATTACTGGTTCCCGAAGATGACCGGCTACATGTATTCGCCGTTCATCGCGCGCACCCATTTCTGGGTCACGTTCATCGGCGTCAACCTGATCTTCTTCCCGCAGCATTTCCTTGGCCTGTCGGGTATGCCACGCCGCTACATCGACTATCCTGACGCGTTTGCCGGCTGGAATATGGTGTCGTCATACGGTTCCTACATTTCCGCATTCGGCGTTTTGATATTCCTGGTGGGTGTATTCGAGGCATTCTCGAAAAAGCGCGTCGCCGGTGCCAATCCATGGGGCGAGGGTGCGACAACATTGGAATGGCAGCTGCCTTCGCCGCCGCCTTACCATCAGTGGGAAAAACTGCCGCACATCAAGTAAGCGCAAGCTGTCTTGAATTCGAGGACGCCGGTTCGCCGGCGTCTTCATCAAACAGAATGATCGGACTTTTGAGTACACATGGCCCTGGTCGACGAAACACGCATTGATGAAGCGCCCTTCCGCATGTCGGAAGCGACTTCGCGCGATTTTTTCGCGCTGTTGAAGCCGCGCGTCATGTCGCTGGTTGTCTTCACCGCCTTTGTCGGGCTTGTCGCGGCTCCGGTGACGATGAACCCGTTCATCGCCGTCATCGCAATCCTGGCGATTGCCATTGGTGCCGGTGCCTCCGGCGCTCTCAATATGTGGTACGATGCCGACATCGACGCCGTTATGGCGCGAACCGCCACCCGTCCTGTTCCGTCAGGCCGCATCTCGTCAGGTGAGGCGCTGGTCTTTGGTTTGGTTCTGTCGGCTCTTTCGGTGATGACACTGGGCGTATTGGTGAATTGGCTGGCGGCTTCGCTTCTCGCTTTCACGATCTTCTTTTACGCGGTCGTCTACACCATGTGGCTCAAGCGTTGGACCCCGCAGAACATTGTCATTGGCGGTGCTGCGGGTGCTTTCCCGCCGGTTATCGGCTGGGCTGCGGCAACGGGCGCGGTCAGCCTTGAAAGTGTCATCCTGTTTCTGATCATCTTCTTGTGGACCCCGCCCCATTTCTGGGCGCTGGCATTGTTCAAATCCGAGGATTATGCGCGCGCCGGCATCCCGATGATGCCGAATGTGGCTGGCGCTCGATCAACCAGGCGCCAGATCTTTGCCTATGCGATCATTCTCGCGCCGATAGCGGCTTTGCCGTGGTTTCTCGGCTATACAACCGCAGCATATGGTCTTGTCTCGGTGCTCCTTGGAATGGGCTTTGTCTGGTATTCGTGGAAAGTCCTTAATATGCCGGACGATGATCAGACCATGAAGCCGGCCAAGGCGCTGTTTGGCTATTCATTGCTCTATCTGTTCGCGATCTTTGCGGTCTATCTCGCCGATCGTGTTGTCGCTCATGCGTTTGTTCTTGGCGGAGCCTGATCATCATGGAAAAGGTTGAACTCGTCACCGTAACCGATAGCCAGAAGAAGGCCCGGCGCAATCGCTCGATCGCTATAGGTCTCGCATTGGCAGCCCTGGTTATCATTTTCTACGTCGCGACAATCGCGAAGTTCGGGCCTGCTATTCTTAATCGGGCGATGTGAGGCGTATTGTGAATTCCAAGCCAGACACAAAATCTGGAAACAACAAGTCGAACCGCGTCGTCGCGGCTATCTGCGTTGCTTTTTTCGGCAGCATGATCGGCATGGCCTATGCCGCGGTTCCGCTTTACTCGATGTTTTGTCAGGTGACCGGCTATGGCGGCACGACAAAGCGCGCCACCCAATATGCCGACCGTGTTCTCGACCAGGACATCACCATCCGTTTCGATGCCAATACCGCCGGAATTCCATGGCAATTCGAACCGGTCAAGCGCGCGATCACCATAAAGATAGGTGAAACCGCCGAGGCGCATTTCACCGCGACCAACCTGTCAAACAAGAGCATTACCGGTCGCGCGACATTCAATGTCAACCCGAATCAGGCTGGCTCCTATTTCAACAAGGTGCAGTGTTTCTGTTTCACAAACACCACTTTGAAGCCCGGTGAAACGCTGGATATGCCGGTTGTGTTCTATGTCGATCCCGATATCGTCAATTCTTCGGAGACGAAAGACACAACCACGATTACGCTGTCCTACACAATGTTCCCGGTCAAAGAAGACAAATCGGTCGCGTCGGCACCGGCGGACACAAATGACAAGATAAATTCGAATACCGCAGGGAATCTCGGGGGCTGACATGTCTGACGCGCACGCAAAACCGGAACACGACTACCACATCATCGACCCCAGCCCATGGCCGTTCATCGGTTCCGTCGGCGCCTTGGTGATGGCGATTGGCGGTGTGTCATGGATGCAGTATCTGAAGGGCAACGAGTTCCATCTCTTTGGGCTCAACATAGCAACGCCCTGGATTTTCTTCATCGGTTTGCTGATCGTCCTCTACACAATGTTTTCCTGGTGGTCGGATACGATCAAGGAAGCGCATGAGGGTCACCATACGCGCGTCGTGTCGTTGCATCTGCGCTATGGCATGATCATGTTCATCGCCTCTGAGGTGATGTTCTTCGTTGCATGGTTCTGGGCTTTTTTCGATGTCAGCCTGTTTCCCAACGAAGTGCATCAATATGCCCGAAGCGCATTCACCGGGGGCATCTGGCCGCCGAAGGGCATGGAAGTTCTCGATCCCTTCCATCTGCCTCTCTACAACACCATCATCTTGCTGCTCTCGGGCACAACGGTGACATGGGCGCATCATGCGCTTTTGCATGGTGACCGAAAGGGCCTTGTCAGGGGCTTGGTGTTGACCGTGGCTCTGGGCGTTTTGTTCAGCTGCGTACAGGCTTACGAATACATCCACGCACCATTCGGCTTCAAGGACTCCATCTATGGAGCGACCTTCTTCATGGCCACCGGTTTTCATGGGTTCCATGTTCTCATCGGCACGATCTTCCTGCTTGTCTGTCTGGTTCGCTCGCTCAAGGGCGACTTCACGCCCAAGCAGCATTTCGGCTTCGAAGCAGCAGCCTGGTATTGGCATTTCGTTGACGTGGTGTGGCTATTCCTGTTTGCGTCGATCTATGTTTGGGCGTCGGTTGGCGCAGTCATCGAAGGGCATTAGTGCATGTCGCCCAAAAGTGTGAAGCCGGTTTTGGGGTAACGACATGCACGAAAATGAAGGCTTAAAACGCGCAGCATAAATCCTTTCAAATGAGCAGGGCGGCTGCGGCAACGTGGCCGCCTTATCATTTGGCATGTTGTTGGTAAGGTATGGCCATGAGCGACGACAAGGCTATCTGGCCGCCCATCGACCCGATCAGAGCCGGGTTGAGCGGACGCTGTCCGCGCTGCGGCGAGGGACGTCTGTTTTCAGGTTTCCTGACAATCGGGAAGCGCTGCAACAATTGCCAGCTTGATCTCTCTTTTGCCGATGCTGGCGATGGCCCTGCGGTATTCGTCATAATGATCGTCGGCTTTGTCGTGGTCGGGCTCGCACTTTGGACCGAAGTTTCGTTCAATCCGCCAATCTGGCTGCACTTGCTCCTCTGGGTTCCATTGACGCTGATCCTTTCTCTTACCGCGCTTCGACTGATCAAGGGTGTCCTTGTGACATTGCAGTATCGCAACAAGGCCGCCGAGGGTCAGTTGGATCGCGGCAGATGAGCAATGTTGAGGCAAAGACAGGTCGTCGTTCAACGCGTCAGACCGTTCTGGCAGCAGGCTTCGGGCTTGTCGGCATCTGCATTCTTCTGGCGCTTGGAACCTGGCAGGTTCAGCGGCTTGCCTGGAAGGAAGGCATTCTCCATACGATCGACCAGCGCATGCACGCAAAGCCGCTGCCTCTTTCAGACGTGGAAAAACAATATGCCGCAACAGGTGATGTCGATTATGTACCGGTAAGCGTCACGGGTACGTTCCTGCACGATGGCGAACGCCATTTCTTCGCGACATGGCAGGGGCAGTCCGGTTTCGATGTCTATACGCCGCTTCACCTGGATGACGGTCGCTTCGTGCTCGTCAATCGCGGCTTCGTTCCCTACGATCTCAAGCAAGCGGGTAAACGCCAGCAAGGCCAGATATCGGGCAAGGTGACGATCACCGGTCTTGCCCGCAACCCTCTTGCCGCCAAACCATCTTCGATGATCCCAGATAATGATGTGAGAAAAAACATCTTCTACTGGAAAGACCGCGACGTCATGGCCGCCACCGCCGGCTTGCCGGCAGGCTACCAACTGGTCCCCATTTTTATTGATGCAGACAAGACACCCAACCCCGGCGGCTTGCCGGTCGGCGGTGTTACCATCGTGTCGTTGCCCAACAATCATTTGCAATATGCGATAACCTGGTACGGTCTGGCACTCGCGCTGGCAGGTGTCCTGCTTTTTCGCTAAAGCCATCAGCAAAGCCGCAATGAGCGGTGCCGCTCTTGACATGGCATCCGTGGCCGTCCCATTTCAGCCTCGAACAAATATATTGAAATCGAGCCTCCAATCGAGTTATCCCAGATGAACCTGCATCCCGCCAAAGCGCCTTTGACGATCCGGCTTTGCCAGCCGCGCGGGTTCTGTGCGGGCGTTGACCGCGCGATCCAGATCGTCGTTCTGGCGTTGAAGAAATACGGCAAGCCCGTCTATGTCCGCCATGAGATCGTCCACAATCGCTATGTGGTGGAAGGCTTGCAAAACCTCGGTGCGGTATTCATCGAAGAACTGTCCGAAATTCCTGACGACCATCGCCAGTGCCCGGTTGTTTTTTCGGCGCACGGGGTGCCGAAATCGGTTCCCGCGGATGCTCAGGCGCGCGATCTCTTTTATCTCGATGCGACCTGTCCTTTGGTGTCAAAGGTCCACAAGCAGGCAATGCGTCATCAACGTCTTGGCCGCCATGTTCTTCTGATAGGCCACGCTGGCCATCCCGAAGTCATCGGCACGATGGGACAATTGCCGCAAGATGCTGTCACCCTAATCGAGACGGAAGCCGACGTCGCGAAATTTGCGCCAGCCGACCCCTCGGCACTCGGCTTCGTCACCCAGACGACACTCTCGGTTGAAGATACCGCTCACATCATTCAGGCATTGCAGGAGCGGTTTCCCAAAATGCAGGCACCGGCTGCCGAATCGATATGCTACGCAACGACGAACCGGCAGGAAGCGGTGAAGGAGAGCGCCGCTGGCGCAGACCTGTTCCTTGTTGTCGGCGCGCCCAATTCCTCCAATTCCAGACGATTGGTCGAGGTGGCGGAGCGGGCAGGGGCCTCAATGTCTCTCCTCGTTCAACGCGCCGTTGACATCCCGTGGAACGATATCGGCGATATTTCGACACTCGGCCTCTCAGCCGGTGCTTCCGCACCCGAGATCATCGTTGGCGAGATCATTGATGCGTTCCGTGAGCGGTTCGACGTTTCCGTCGAATTGGCGATTACGGCAACGGAGACCGAGGAATTTCCGGTTATGCGGGTTCTGCGCGATATCGAATTGACGCCGGCCGACATGGCCTTCGTCAATGGCGCAACGTAAGAGGCGGATAAGCGTCATGGCTGTCTATACCGACGTCACCGAGGGGGAACTTGAAGCCTTTCTGGCAAATTATCCGGTCGGCAAGTTGTTGTCCTACAAGGGCATTGCCGAAGGTACGGAAAATTCCAACTTCCTGCTCCACACGACCAGCGGCTCCTACATATTGACGCTGTACGAAAAGCGCGTCGAAGAAGCCGATTTGCCATTCTTCCTCGGCTTGATGGACCATCTGGCGAAGAAGGGTATCTCGTGCCCCTTGCCCGTTGAGCGTCAGGACGGCACCACAATCGGCGTGTTGGCGGGAAGGCCCGCGGTCATCATTACCTTCCTTGAGGGCATGTGGTTGCGCCGTCCTGCTGCTGTTCATTGCCGCGAGGTTGGCAAGGCGTTGGCGGGATTGCATCTTGCCGGGACAGATTTTCCGATGACGCGCAAGAATGCACTTGCCATCGACGGCTGGAAAAAGCTCTGGCATGCCGCCCGCGATCGCGCTGATGAGGTCGAAGCGGGCTTGTCCGCCGAGGTTGATGCGGATTTCGCGGCATTCGAGAAAAACTGGCCAAAAAATCTCCCATCGGGCATCATCCATGCCGATCTTTTTCCCGACAATGTCTTCTTCCTTGGCGAACAATTATCGGGGCTGATCGACTTCTATTTCGCTTGCGACGATCTCTACGCCTACGATGTTGCGACCTGCCTCAATGCATGGTGCTTCGAGAAGGATTTTTCTTTCAACATCACCAAAGGCGCGGCACTGCTGGATGGCTATCAAAGCGTTCGCTCTTTGAGTGAAGCTGAACAGTCGGCCCTTCCGCTATTGGCACGAGCTTCAGCCCTGCGCTTCATGCTGACCCGCCTCTACGATTGGCTGACGATTCCCGATGGCGGTCTGGTCATCAAACGCGATCCAACAGAATATATTCGCCGGATACGCTTCCACCGAGCAATACAGTCTCCCCGTGAATACGGATTGAAATGAAACAGGTCGAAATTTTCACTGATGGTGCATGTTCCGGCAATCCGGGACCGGGCGGCTGGGGTGCGATCCTGCGCTTCAATGACACGGTTAGGGAACTGTCGGGCGGTGAAGCCCAGACCACCAATAATCGCATGGAACTGTCAGCGGCAATCTCGGCCTTGAACGCCCTTAAAGTGTCATGTGCGGTCGATCTCCACACCGACTCGAGTTACGTCAAGGACGGCATTTCCAAATGGATTGAAGGTTGGAAACGCAATGGCTGGAAGACTGCCGACAAAAAACCGGTCAAGAATGTCGAGCTTTGGCAGGCGCTTGACGATGCGCGCAAACGCCACAAAGTCACCTGGCACTGGGTGAAGGGGCACGCCGGTCACCCGGAAAACGAACGTGCCGACGAACTCGCCCGGGAAGGCATGGCACCCTACAAGAAATAGCCGTAGAACGATGAGAAGAAAGAATCCTGCGACTACAATTGTTCGAGGATTTTTGCAGCGCCCGATTCGATTGCCTGACCGGGGTGGTTTTCGATATTCAGTACCATGACCCTGCCGTCATCCACGATCATCGAAAAGCGCTTTGAACGCAGTCCCATGCCGCCAGCAGCCATATCGGTATCGAGCCCTATGGATTTGACAAAATCGCCATTGCCGTCGGCGAGATAGAGGATCTTGCCGATGCCATTGGTGAAGTGCGCCCATGCACCCATGACGTGATGATCGTTGACCGACACAACTGCGATTTGGTCAATCCCGCGGGCCATGATGGCGTCCCGGTTTTCCAGATATCCGGGCAGGTGGTTGTTGCTGCATGTTGGCGTGAATGCACCTGGCACGCCAAACAGAACAATTTTCTTGCCTGCGAAAATATCGGCAGCCGAAATGGTTTTCGCACCATCGGAACTCATCGTCTTGAATGTTGCATCGGGCAATTTTTCGCCAACTGAAATCGTCATCGCAATCCTCATTCAAAACGCTAGTGCATGTCGCCCAAAAGTGTTCAGCGGTTTTGGGGCAACGGCATGCACAAAAACAAAGACTTAAAGCACCCTGCATGCATCCCTTTGGACGCGATGTGCTTTAGGCAGTGATCGCACGGATAACGAAAAATGGTTCGCGCGGCTAGGGCGAGATGAAGAAAAATGGGAGTCGGATTTTCCGTCCGTCAATGGCCCGGAAGTTAGTGCATGTCGCCCAAAAGTGAGCAGCGGTTTTGGGACAACGACATGTACAAAAACAAGGGCTTAGAGCACCTTGCATGAATCCCTTTGGACGCGATGTGCTTAAGCGTGGCGCACCGGGCTTATGTCCGACAAAGCAGAGCCATTCGAGCAACTCCTTGTGTGGAGATGTCGAATGGCTCTCCCATGAAATCCTCAGGTCACTGGCATCTTGTCGAATTCCGGCAGGCTGGGATCAATGTGGTCCCACCCAAGTCTGCGCCACAGGCGCATCCACATGCATAAGCCTTGCTCATGTTTTCTCGCCTTTCGCAAAGTGCGTCGGGTTTTGAAATATTCAACTTGCTGCAGGTGAATGTGGAAGCGGTTGCCCGGTTTCAAGAAATGTCTTGAGGTTGGAAAGAACCGTCGGCCAGCCGCCCGAAATGCCCGCAAGCATCTTGGGATCGTTCTTAAGCCCCTCATGTGTGACCACCAATCGAACGACCCCGTCGCCATGAGGCTCGATATCGAATGTCACACGCGAATGTTTTGTCTTGTCGTCAAACTCCGCCGGGCGGGCCCAAGTGAAAATCAGGCGGTGCGGAGGCGTGCTCTCGATCACCGTGCCAGCGATATCGGCGGTGTGGGCGTCGTCGAGGCGCCGGTGCTCCCATTTGGAGCCGACCTCCCAATCAGACACGTTCACATGCCCAAGGTCATTGCCACGTGGGTCGACCCAATATTTGCGCGTCACCTCTGTATCAACCAGAGCCTGAAACACCTTTTCCGGTGTCGTCGCGATATAGGTCACATAGACGAAGTCAGGTTTTGTCATTGTCTTTTCCTTCCAATTGCGTTTTCAAGTCATGCAAAAGGTTCAAATGTTGCTTTTCGAATTTCTCGACCCAGCGTTTGTAAACTTCGTGGATCGGAACCGGATTTATGAAGTGGAGTTTTTCTCTGCCTTTCCAGAGTGTTGTGACGAGATTGGCGTCGATCAGAATATCAATATGTTGGGTTGCCGATTGCCGCCTCATGTCGAGATGCTGACAAAGAGCGGCAAGAGCCTGTCCGTTATTTGCAGATAAAACATCGAGGACTTTGCGGCGGTTGGGGTCGGCCAGTGCCTTGAACACCTTGTCCATGTCGTCCATTGCATGCTCCATCAGCATCGTCATTATGCAGGTAAATGCCTGCATGTAAATAGGCAGGTGAAAGCCTGCGTGAAAATATGAGTATGATGCTGAATCATGGTGAATGCGCAAGCACCCCGCTCAGTCAAATGAGCGTCGGCGATCGCGTTTCAAAATGCATGGTGTCGATTGTAACGAAGCGCCTGTCAGGGATAGGGCAGCAATCCGGCCACGGCTTTCCCGCCTCCGGTGAGGATGTAGTGAAGCCCGCCTTGAGATGGTGTGCTTGTTGGCCTGTCGAGGATCGGAACGGAAAAAGTTGTCTTGCCGTCCTTTTTATCGCGCACGGGAGGGCCAAACATGTATCCGCCTTCGCCAGCAACGAAGAAATCGGCGGACTTGATGCCATCAGGCAATATGGACTCAACAATCAGGGTTTCGTGATCGCCGGGCAAGACTTTTATGCCGAAATCCGGGCTCGCCGGTGGCGGTAACGCCGCCATTGCCGCCTTGACCTCTGCCGCGTCACCCGGATCGTCGGGGGCGGTCTGCGGGTCGATCGTCAAGCGTGTTTGCAGCGGAACGCATATGGTGTCGCAAATGCCGAGAAAGACATCAGCCTCGATTGTCGCTTTTTGCGCGGGGTTTGCCACTACGAATGTAATGGGCAGTGAAACAGGATGATTGTAGCCAGCCCATTGGCCATAGCCGTCATCGTGGCGCTGCGGCGCGGGAAACGACAGTTGGGCATCCGCGATATTGGTACTTTCCGTGACGTCGAGTTGTGGCGGAACACCGCTGTCGCCTGGATCGCGCCAATAGGTTTTCCACCCCGGCTCCAGCGCAATTTCCAGCGCGCCTTGCAGGTGGCCTGCTGAATCGGGCTTGCCGCTGGTGACGATACGCACCTTGCCGCCCTCGCTCACATACCAGTTCGAAGAGGATGCAACGGCGGACAATTGTCCCCCAACAAGGAGAACAAGGCCGGCCAGTGGAAATGTCACGCTTCGCATATCTATGATTTGGCCGTCTCTCCTCACCAACGCAACCCATTTGCATTGAAAAAAGCATCATATTTACGTGACTTGGTACTGTTGGGCATCGCCGCAGGGGCTGTGCCGCAGTCCTCGTGCGCTGATATTCAAAAGGCTTTAGCGTGATGATTGTGCCCGGTTGTCGATGATCGACGACTTTGGTTCATCTTTCATGCGCCGCAAAAACGCGCTAGATTTGCTTCATGGAGATGCCAAGCGAAAAGATCGGAACCCCGCAAAGCGGCTTTCTTGACGATCAATTTCTCATTGCCATGCCCGGAATGGCAGATGAGAGGTTCGCGCGTTGCGTGATTTACGTGTGTGCCCACAGCGACGAAGGTGCCATGGGCCTCATCGTCAATCAGCCGCAATATATGCCGTTTCCAGACTTGATCGTACAATTGGGCATCATGGAAGAGCGCGAGGCAATTCGATTGCCGGCTCAGGCTCGCGATCTTGTTGTTCAAAATGGTGGGCCAGTGGATCGAAGCCGGGGCTTCGTCCTGCATTCTGGCGATTATCAGGTGGAATCATCGCTCGCCGTGTCAGACGATGTCTGCCTTACCGCAACCGTCGATATATTGCGCGCCATCTCGCTGGGGCAGGGGCCGCAGCAGGCGTTGATGACACTTGGTTATTCCGGCTGGGCGGCTGGCCAACTGGAAAGTGAGATCGCCCATAATGGCTGGCTGACATGTCCGGCCAGCGCCGAGCTTCTTTTCGATGTCGATATCGACTGCAAATATGACCGGATATTGGCATCTATCGGCGTTGACATCGCCCATTTGAGTGTCGCTGCCGGTCACGCCTGAGCAAGTGGATACTGTTCTTTCAGCATCCTCAGCACTTCCTCGCCAGCCACCGGTGCCCCAAACATGAAACTCTGCACATATTCGCAGCCGATTTGACGCAATTCCAGCGCATCGCTGGGGTCTGACACGCCTTCCGCCACGACAGACAGACCAAGCTCATGAGCCATGTTGATCATCGACCTGAGCAGCATTGTGCGTTTCGGCGTCGCATCGTCGACAAAGCTCTTGTCGATCTTGATCGTGTCGAAAGGAAAACGCGTCAGGTAAGACAGCGATGAATAGCCGGTTCCAAAGTCGTCAAGTGAAAGGCCAATACCCAGCTTTTTGAGTTTGTTGAGGACATGAATGGATTGTTCGGGGTTGTCCATCACCAGGGATTCGGTGAGTTCGAGGCGAAAACAGCGCGCCTTGAGATTGGAGCGCGCGATGACGGAGCGCACGTCGCTGACAAGATCGCGCCGGATCAGCTGCCTGCTGGAAAGGTTGACGGAAACCGAAAGTGGCGCGTCACTGATCAGTTTTTGCCATCCGGCAAGATCGTCGGCGGCCTTTTGCATGGCAAAAAGACCCAGCTGGACAATCACCCCGCAACTTTCCGCAACGGGAATGAAGTCGGCAGGCGGGATCATACCCCTGCGCGGATGATCCCAGCGCAGCAGCGCCTCGAAACCGGCGATGCTGTTGTCTTCCAGCCGAATGATGGGTTGATAGGCCAGCGTGAATTCGCGCCGTTCGATGGCGCGCCGCAGGTCGGATTCGAATTGCAGCCTGTCGGTGCCAACCGTGCGGAATGCGGGCCGGAAAGGCTCGATCCTGTCGCCACCGAACCGCTTGGCCTGATGGAGTGCAAGTTCAGCATCCTTGACCATGTCTTCGGCTGAAGCCTGTCCTGAAGTCCATGTGATGAGCCCGACCGAAGCAGTCAGCACGATTTCACGCTTGGCAAAGGTGATAGGCGCGCTGATGGCGTGCTTGATGGCGTCGGCGACCGCCGCAATGCGGGCTGGGTCCTGTTCCGACAAAAGCATCAGCGCGAACTGGTCACCGGCAAAGCGCGACAGCGAATCTTTTGGCTTGAGCAGCCTGTGCAGGCGCCGCGCGATGGTAAGCAGTATGGTGTCGCCTGCCGAGATGCCGAGCCCGACATTGACCTGCTTGAAGCGATCAATGTCGACAACGAAGACCGTCGGCTGGACCTTTTCTTCGGTGCGCGCAATTGCGATGACCGCTTCGAGCCGGTTCATGAACAATTCGCGGCTTGGAAGACCGGTGAGATTGTCATGCACAGCATCGTGCAACAGCCTCTCTTCGGACTTCTTCTGCTCCGTCACGTCGATCATCGTTCCAACGCAACGAATAACCTCGCCATCGGAACCGACAACGGGGCGCGCCCGCAATGCAAACCAATGATAGTGTCCGTCCGCTCCGCGCAGGCGGAAATTTTGCGCAACGCGTCCACGCCGGTGCTCAAGCACCACATCCATCGTGGTGCGAAACGTGTCGCGATCATCCACATGCAGGACTGGCAACCAGTTGCGCGCCGGTCCGCTGAGGCTGTTTGGCGCAAGGCTCAGTTGCAGACTGATATCGGGGCGGGTGACGACGCGGTCGCGCAATACGTCCCAATCCCACACGATGTCGCCTGAGCCCATGATGGCCAGCGCCTGTCGCTCGATATCCGAGAAAAGCCCCTGATGCAGTGCACCGCCGGCAAAGGCGTGCTGCATGACGGTGAAGCCGATCAGGAGAATGATCAGGATCATGCCTCCGCCGAGAGCCGGCTGCACGATGTCGTTGTCAATCATGCCGGTGACCGCCATCCACGAGCCGCACAGCCACAATAACACCATGACCCAACTGGGAATCAGCATGATGGCGCGGTCATAGCCGCGCGTGCCGAGAAAGACGATCAATCCAAGGCCGGCCAGCGCGGTTGTCGCGAATGACAGGCGCGCGATCCCTGATGCGACCGCGGGGTCGAAGATGGCAATACCCGCGATCAGTGCCAGTCCCAAAATCCAGACCAGGACACCGTAGCTGAAATGACCATGCCAGCGATTGAGATTGAGATAGGCAAACAGGAAGACCACGAAGGTGGCGGCAAGCCCGACCTCCGTTCCCGCTCGCCATATTTGCTCATTGGCCGGCGATATCTCGATTAGCTTGTTCAGGAATCCGAAGTCGATGCAGATATAGGCAAGGACGGCCCAGGAAAGCGCAGCCGTTGCCGGAAACATCGACGTTCCCTTGACCACGAAAAGTATGGTCAGGAACAAGGCCAGCAAACCCGCTATGCCAATCACGATGCCGCGATAAAGCGTATAGGAATTGACCGAATCCTTGTAGGAATCGGGTGCCCACAAATAGACTTGGGGCAGTTTGGGTGAGGCAAGATCGGCAACGAAGGTGATCACCGTGCCGGGGTTGAGTGTCACCCGGAACACGTCGGCGTCAGGACTGGATTGACGATCGAGCGCGAAGCCCTCGCTCGGTGTGATCGCCGCGATACGTGTTGACCCGAGGTCCGGCCAGAAGATGCCGGAATTCACCAGGCGAAAATGCGGTGCAACGATCAGCCTGTCGAGTTGCTGATCCGTCGTGTTGGCCAGCGCAAAAACAGCCCAATCGCCGGTTGAGCGCTTGTCGTTGGCCTCGACCTCGATGCGCCGCACGATCCCATCAGGTCCAGGAGCCGTGGATATCTGGAAATTCTCGCCCTGATTCTTGTAGATTTCGACAGCGCCCGACAGATCGAGCGCCACATCATCGCGCCCGATCTTGATCGGCTCGATGGCAAAGGCGGCGCTGATTGAGCATAATGCGATCATCGTCGCGACGATGAAGATGCAAAGCGGCCTGATTCGCGGAAATATCGTCAAGATCAGCCCTTCGTTCGCACCGCCGGAAGATCGTCGTCAATCCGGGCGTATAGATTGTGGTCCTGCCAGATGCCATTGATCCTGAGATAGGATCGCAACAGTCCTTCGCGCTGAAATCCGGTTTTTTCAAGTACGCGGATCGAGCGGACATTGTCGGGAATACAGGCAGCTTCGATCCTGTGCAACCTCAGCGTATCGAAAGCGAAACGTGACACGACATTGACCGCATCGGTCATCAGGCCGCGGCCTGCATAACGCTCGCCAACCCAGTAGCCGATATGGGCCGATTGGGCGACACCGTAGCGAATATTGCCAAGCGTTATACCGCCGGCCAGCTTGCCGCTGCTCTTCTCAAACAGGAAAAATGCCACCGCCGAGCCTTGCGCATGGTCTGTCCTGTAGTGATTTATGCGTTGACGCCAGGCGGGGCGCTCCAGTTCGTCGGGCATCCAGCGCGGCTCCCAGCGCTCCAGAAAGGAGCGGCTTTCATCACGCAGGGCCGCCCATTCCCAATAGTCATTGGGCGCGGGCATGCGCAGCACCACCTTGTCGCCCTTCAGCGTGGGAAGTTCACGGCGAAAGAAGGGGCGCGCGAACACGGGACGTCAAATGCCTAGACGGCAAGCCTGCGGGCCGCCCGGGCATCCGGAAGCGTATCAAGGACCGCTTCATAGGGTGCCAGTGTGCCGACAGGTCCGACCGCAGCAAGGGTGGGTTTGGTCGAGAACAGCCGCCCTGACAAATCCTTGAGCCGGTTGACGGTCAAGGCAGATAACCGCTCCATCAGTTCTTCCTTGGGAACCGGCCTGCCAAACAGCAATATTTGCCTGGCGATCTGGGACGCCCGGCTCGACGGGCTTTCAGCCGACATGATGAGACCGGCCCGATATTGGGCGCGCGCGCGATCGAGTTCATTCTGGAAGATTTCATCTCCCGCCTTTTGCAGTTCGTCGGCAATCACCGGCACCAGTTCCGCAAGGCTGCTCTGCCCGGTTGCGGCGTGCACGCCAAAAATGCCCGAATCTGAAAAACCCCAATGGAAGGCATAGACCGAATAGCAAAGGCCCCGTTTCTCACGCACTTCCTGGAAGAGCCGCGACGACATGCCCCCGCCAAGGATCATCGACAACACCTGCGAGGCGTAGAAATCACGCACATGATAGGCGCGCCCCTCGAAACCGAGCACGATCTGCGCGTCCATGAGATCGCGATTTTCGCGGTAGTCCCCGCCGACATATTGGGCATAGCGCGGCGTGGTGCTTTTCGCGGTCGCGCGAAAGCCTCCGAGTTGTTTTTCCACCTGCTTGACGAAATCGTCATGCTTGATGTCGCCGGCAGCAACCACCACCATACGGTCGGCGCCGTACTGGCGGTCCATGAAGTCGCGCAACTGCGTGGATGTAAAGGATTGCACCGTTTCGGGCGTACCGAGGATCGAGCGGCCAAGCGTCTGGTGGCGAAAGGCCGTTTCGGTGAAGCGGTCGAAAACGACATCGTCGGGTGTATCGTGAGCCGCACCGATCTCCTGCAGGATCACATGCTGCTCGCGGCGCAGTTCTTCCGGGTCGAAAGCCGATTCCTGCAAAATGTCAGCCAAGAGGTCGATGGCCAAAGGCACATCGTCGGTCAGCACTCTCGCGTAGAACGAGGTCGTTTCGACGCTGGTTGCCGCATTTATCTCGCCGCCGACATCCTCGATCTCGGAGGCAAGATCGAATGCGGATCGTCGCTTCGTACCCTTGAACGCCATGTGTTCAAGAAGGTGGGCCATTCCGTGCTCGTCGTCGCGTTCGTTGCGTGCGCCCGATTTCACCCAGACACCAAGTGCGACGGATTCAATGCTTGGAAGGGTTTCGGTGGCGACTGTCAGGCCGTTCGACAGACGGCTTACCTCAACACCCATATAACTATAACTCCCTAACGTGCCGCCCGTGCATGGCGGCTTATGTAATCTTCCACCATTTTTGTGTCCGATGGAAGTACCGTGTATTTTTCCTCTGAAGTCATCAAATTAGCAAGCCATGATGGTAGCGCTGGTGCAACGCCGCTTGCGGCCTCCACTGCTGCCGGAAATTTTGCCGGATGGGCCGTGCCAAGAATGATGTTCGGCGTTTGGCTGGCAGAGCGCGCCGCCGCAACGTGAACTGCAGTCGCCGTATGGGGATCGAGCAGATAATTGCTGGCGGAAAGCGTTGCGCGTATCGTCTCGGCTGTTTGCTCGACGGTGGCACTGCCAGCGTCGAATTCAGCGCGAATTTTTTCCAGGTCACCGGGCTCGATAGTAAAAGCCCCGGACTGTTTCAGGCCATTCATATAGCGCAGGACCGTCTCGGCCTTGCGCCCGGACGCCTCAAATAGCAGCCGTTCAAAATTCGAGGAAATCTGAATATCCATGGATGGCGATGTTGTTGCGACAACGCCACGCATCCGGTATTCGCCGCTTGAAAGTGCGCGCGCCAGAATGTCATTGTCGTTGGTGGCAATGACCAGCCGCTCGACAGGCAACCCCATCATCTTTGCGCCGTAGCCTGCAAAAATGTCGCCGAAATTTCCCGTCGGCACGACAAACGAAACCTCACGCTCCGGTGCGCCTAGCGACAGTGCGGATGAAAAATAATAGACGATCTGGGCCATGATGCGCGCCCAGTTGATGGAGTTGACGCCGGACAGCATGACCCGATCGCGAAAACTGTGGTCGTTGAACATGGCCTTCACCAGCCCCTGGCAATCGTCAAAATTGCCTTCGATGGCCAGCGCATGGACGTTCGATGCCGCAGATGTGGTCATTTGCCGCTGTTGCACCGGCGAGACGCGGCCATGCGGAAACATGATGAAAATGTCCGTGCGCTCACGCCCGGCAAATGCGTCGATTGCCGCACCTCCGGTATCGCCCGAAGTCGCCCCGACAATGGTTGCACGCTGGTCGCGTTCGCCAAGCACATGGTCCATCAATCTGGCCAGCAACTGCATGGCAACGTCCTTGAAGGCGAGTGTCGGGCCATGAAAGAGTTCAAGCACGAAGGCATTCTTGTCGATCTGCACAAGCGGGCAAATGGCATCGTGGCGAAAGGTTGCATAAGCTTCGCGCACCAGTTTCTCAAATACCGGCATGGCGATTTCGCCCTCGATGAACGGCGCGAGCAGGCGAATGGCAAGGTCGGGATAAGACAGCCCGCGCATGGCACGGATTTCGGCGGCGGAAAAATGCGGCCATTGTTGCGGAACATAAAGCCCGCCATCTCGCGCCAAACCTGCCAGAACGGCATCTGCAAAGCCGAGGGCGGGGGCATCTCCGCGTGTACTCACATATTGCATCATGAAACGTCCGTTGCTTTATTGCCGATCGGGAAAGAGCAAGATGGTGGATTTATCACTTTCGTCGGTCGCATTTTCGTCGCCGGGTTGCTATAGGATACCAGCATTGCGAAAGGGAAGTGCAGTCGATGGTGATTGGTTCGTTCAGTGGTCGCTTTTTCGCCGGTCTGGTGCTGTCAGGCTTTATGCTTGCCGTCACGGGATGCCAATCAGGCGACGGCGGCGGTTTCTTCAGTTCACGCGACAATCAGGTGCCTGCGCCGGTTGACGGTCAGGTTCTTGCCAGTCAATTGACGGGTTATTGCCCGAATGTGACCTTGCGTGAAGGCACGGCCTATTTCAACACCTATGCCAAGGGCGGTCAGGACGATCCGGCAAAGATCGTTTATCAGGCCGCAATCACCGACGTGACGCGCGATTGCAACCGCAATAGTGGCATGTTGACGATGAATGTCGCAGTGGCCGGCAAGATTGTTCCAGGCCCCCTCGGCGCGGCCGGAACCATCACCATGCCGATCCGCGTCGTGGTCGTTCAGGGAACCAGCGTGCTCTATTCGCAGATCCACCAGCACAAGGTTCAGATAAGTAATACATCGGCTGCAACCCAGTTCGTATTCAACGACCCGAATGTCACCGTTCCCGTGCCATCGGCCAAGAACTACCAGGTATTCGTCGGCTATGACGAAGGCCCGCCGAGGAAAAAAGTAGCAAGCGCCAATTAGAGCGATACCAGGAAAAGTGTGCAGCGGTTTTCCGTTCGGGATCGCGTAGAAATAAAAATCTGGAGCGAGATGAAGAAAAGCGGACAGCCTCTTGCGTCGTTCGCCAGTCACCGGCCTTGCGCAACAAATACCACCGATGGCGGTTAGCCAATCTCCCCACCTGAGGGGGAGATGTCCGGGAGGACAGAGGGGGGATATCGACCGTGATGGCAGCGGAAGCGATTTGAAGCCCGCCGCATGAATCCATTCAACGCGGCGTGTTTTTAGAACAAGTCGCTGTCAGGCGTTCTCGGACCATTCCGACAGGGCCGCAATCACGCTCTTCAGTTCACTCCAGCGGCGAATGACCGTTTCTGCACCCGCTTCCGTCAGGATATCGGCATGGCCGGGAAAGCTGTGTGAGGCACCTGTAAAGCCAATGACGCGCATTCCGGCGGCGCACGCACCGGTTACACCGTGCACGGAATCTTCAATGACGAATGTGCGTGCCGGATCGGCATCAAGCGTTTCGGCGGCATGCAGAAAAACGTCCGGCGCAGGCTTGGTCTTTTGCGTCGGAGTTTCCAGTGCCGAAAAAATCCTGCCGGAAAAAACGGCAGAAGCCTTGTCTTTTCCAGCATGAATTCGATCCGCTCGGTGCGTGAATTGGAACAGATGCAGCGTGCCGTACTGACCTCCGCAACCGCTTCATGCACATTTTCGATGGCGCGCACATCCTTGCGCAGCCTGGCATCGACCAATTCTTCCGCCCGGTCGATCATTGAAGCTTGAAACGGAATGCTCGCTGTTTCCTCGATCCTCGTCAGAATGTCCTTGAATGTCAGCCCTGCATAGGTTTGCGATATTTCCTCTGGCGAGATTTCAAACCCGGCGTCTGTCAAAAGACTGGCCTCGACGCGCGCGGCAATGATTTCGGAATCGACGAGGACGCCGTCACAATCGAAGATAATCAGGTCGGGTTCTGTCATGACGATCCGGCAATGTTGGGGATGGGACGCCCACCTTAGGCAGGTGCCGCCGAATACACCAACATGTCAGACTTCGCAAATCGGCATGGGGCTTCACGTATTATTTACGCTGATCGGTAACCATAACAGGCAGTAAACAGTAATGTGTGCCTGGGGTGAATGAATGTCTGCCATGCGTCTCCTTGACGATCTTGCTCCTGCTCCTCAAAAATCCGAGTGGCTGGATACCATCCTTAAAGGGGATTGCGTCGCAGCCCTCGATCGCTTGCCCGCCAAGTCGGTCGATGTGATCTTTGCCGATCCGCCCTACAATCTTCAACTCGACGGCGACCTGCATCGCCCCGACCAATCGAAGGTGGACGCCGTCGATGATCATTGGGATCAGTTCGACAGCTTCGAGGCCTATGATGCCTTCACGCGCGCCTGGCTGCTCGCCGCGCGCCGCGTGCTGAAGCCGAACGGCACCATCTGGGTCATCGGCTCCTATCACAACATCTTTCGTGTCGGTGCCAAGATGCAGGATCTAGGGTTCTGGATTCTCAACGATGTTATCTGGCGCAAGACCAACCCGATGCCGAATTTTCGCGGGCGTCGCTTCCAGAATGCCCATGAAACCATGATCTGGGCTTCGCGCGAGCAGAAGGGCAAGGGCTATACGTTCAACTACGAAGCTCTCAAGGCCTCGAATGACGATATCCAGATGCGTTCCGACTGGTTGTTTCCGATCTGCACCGGCGGCGAGCGATTGAAGAACGACGATGGCGACAAGGTGCATCCGACGCAGAAGCCGGAGGCGCTTCTCGCACGTATCATGATGGCCTCGACCAAGCCCGGCGACGTTGTGCTCGACCCGTTTTTGGAACAGGGACCACCGGCGCGGTCGCCAAACGGCTGGGCCGTCACTTCGTCGGCATAGAGCGCGAGCAAACCTATATCGACGCCGCCAACAAGCGCATCGCGGCGGTGAAACCATTGGACCGCGCTGATCTGGCCGTGCTTCCCGGCAAGCGCGCTGAACCGCGTGTCGCCTTTGTCAGCCTGATCGACACCGGTTTGATGGCGCCGGGTTCAACACTCTACGATGCCAAGAAGCGCTGGTCGGCAAAGGTGCGCGCCGATGGTACGCTGGCTATTGGCGAAAATGCCGGTTCGATCCACAAGGTCGGCGCCCAGGTCCAGGGTCTCGATGCCTGCAACGGCTGGACCTTCTGGCACTATGAACGGGCAGGTGGCCTGACCCCGATTGATGAACTTCGCCGTATAGTCCGGCTGGGTATGGAGCGGGCAGGCGCATAAAGCGTCGCCTGCCAAATCCGCTGACTGGAAATATCGCACCTTGAATCAAGCTGTGAAGTCAGGGCGCGAAGCGATTCAATTCAAAGCGCAATCCCCAAACGCTCGAAGTCGGCTTCGAGCGTTTTTGCGTCCGTGAATAAGACAGCCTGCCAGCCCGCCGCCTTGGCTCCATCGACATTTTTTTGACTGTCGTCGATAAACAGCGCCGCTGCCGGATTAATACCGAATGACGCAGCATGATGATCGTAGATCGCACGGTCCGGCTTGATCAGGCCGATCTCACCGGAAACGGTAATGCCGCGCGGCTTTTCGAGAAATGGAAAGCGCTGGCGTGCCTCGGCAAATGTGTCACTGGCCCAGTTGGTCAACAATGTCACGTCATGGCCGGATGCGATCAATCGTTCCATCAGGGCAACGCTGTCATCATAGGAATGCGTTATCATTTCATGCCAATGGCGGCGGAAGTTGCGGATGTTTTCCGTGTGCGCCGGATGTTGGCAAATCAGCAGAGCCTCGGCTTCTTCCCATTTGCGCCCGCGATCCTGTTCGATGTTCCACGCGCTGGTGCAGACATTGTCGAAGAACCATTTGCGTTTTTCAGTGTCGGGGATCAGCCGGCTGAATGGAACATTCGGATCGTAATGGACCAGCACCCGGCCAATGTCGAAAACGATATGTCGAATTTCCTGCATGATCTTTTGCCTCATGTCCGCTTTCTGGTGGCTCCGGGAATAGCGGCCTCGATGACCTTTTTCATGACGCTCGGCAAGGCTTCCCCGGAAATCTCATCTGGGGCGGACCAGAAATGATCGGGGGCGTATGGCCATCTGTTTTTGCGAAAAACACTCTGATTTCGAGCGAGAAATGCGTGAAAACATGCGAAATTTCGCCAACAAATCGCCAGTTTGCGGGAAAAGGCGCGGCTTTTTCACTGGTTTCGCCGTCAATTCGCGCTGTCCAACCGGTCGTCGGCACTTGGCTCATGCCACCAAGCAAGCCTTTTTCAGCGCGTTTTCCAAGCAGGATCGCACCATCATTTCTGACGGCAACGAAGGCAGCGCCACGGCGCAACGGCTTTTGTGATTTCGCGGCGCGAACCGGAAATCGTTCAGGATCGCCGCAAATCAAGGCACTGCAATCGTCGCGCAACGGACAAAGCCCGCATTTGGGCTTGCGCGGGGTGCATATGGTTGCACCAAGGTCCATCATGGCCTGTGCGAAATCACCGGGTCGGGCAACGGGCATCATGCGCTCGACGTGACTGCGTATCTCAACCTTGGCCTTGGGCAGCGGCGTGGTGATCGAAAACAGCCGCGACGTGACGCGCTCGACATTTCCATCGACAACCGCTGCCGGACGCCCGAAGGCAATCGCCGCAATTGCCGCCGCCGTATATGGCCCGATCCCCGGCAATTGCTGCAATCCTTCCTCTGTATCGGGAAAGTGACCGCCCTGCGCGGCAACAAGATCGGCGCAAGCCTTGAGGTTACGCGCCCGCGAATAATAGCCAAGGCCGGCCCATGCCTTCATCACATCATCGCGCCCAGCACTTGCCAGTGCATCAACCGTCGGCCATCTGGCAACGAAATCATGAAAATACGATTTGACCGCTTCAACCGTGGTTTGTTGCAGCATGATTTCCGACAGCCATACCCGGTAAGGGTCAGGCTTTGCCCCTTGCGCAAGATCGTGCGGACCCACACGCCACGGCAGGTCGCGATGGTTCGCATCGTACCAGTCGAGCAGTTTGGCAGCCGTGGAGCCATCATTTCCCGGCGCGGTCTTGCGGCTCAGGTCTTGCGGTGCCATTGGTTCACGATGTTGGCCTTTTGCGCTAAACTTGGTGAAGGGCATCTCGGGAGAAAGCACATGGCAGGGAAACGGCCTTTCAGCAATCCCGTTCCGGTCAGCGATCTGGCGAGCGCCATTCTCGATCCGGTCTTGCGTAAACGCGCTGGCATTTCCATCGGTCTGGTCCAGTCATGGGAAGAAATCGTCGGCTCACGCCTTGCAGCCAGTTCGCGTCCGGAAAAATTCAGTGGCCGCGCCGGATGCATGAGGACGATCCGTTCGAACCGGCCACCCTGGTGATCGCCTGCGAAGGCATGGCAGCCCTTCATTTGCAACACCAGACCGGTGAAATCATCACAAGAGCCAATGCGTTTCTCGGCTTTACAGCAATTGGGCGTGTCAAGCTGGTGCAAAAGGCCCTGACCCATGCAAAGCAGAACAATCCGCCTGCATCGAGACCGCTTTCGACATCTGAGAAAACCCGTCTGGAAAACACGGTCGAGCACATTGAAAATGAAGGATTGCGGGCCTCGCTGGAAAGGCTCGGTGCGACCATCGTCGGCCAGCGCAAATAGATTCTCGCGTTTTCGTGATCAAATGGGTAAAGTTTCGCAGTTGGATTGGGCAAGGCAATGCCTTAATTCCTGCCAACTCTCGCTATTTCTTGCCATTGCGTTGCAAAATCCAACTGTAATCAGGTGATTCGTATGATCCGTGACTTTTCTCGCAGAGCCGTTCTGTCTTCGCTTGCCGCTGTACCGGCTGTTGTCTTGCTTTCAGCGTGCAGCGATTCCGGCGAAGAAGCCGTTGCAGCAGATGCCAAGCCTGCGACGTCTGCCGACACAACGGCTTCCACGACGCCAGCCGTCAAGGCCCCGGAGTCGCAGGGCACTGTCGATATGGCTGAACTGTTGAAGCCCGGCGCGCTTCCCGAGAAATCGATGGGCAAGGACGATGCCAAGATCACGATGGTCGAATATGCCTCGATGACCTGCCCGCACTGCGCGCATTTTGCCGAGACCACGTTCCCCGAACTCAAGACGAATTATATCGACACTGGCAAGGTTCGCTACATCTTGCGCGAATTCCCCTTCGACCCGCGCGCGGAGGCAGGTTTCATGCTGGCGCGTTGCGCTGGCGACAACTATTTCCCGATGGTTGATGTGCTGTTCGCGCAGCAGCAGACCTGGGTCGCGGCCGAAAATGTCAAGGATGCGATGTTCCAACTGTCCAAACTGGCCGGTTTTACACAAGAGAGCTTTAACAGCTGCTTGACTGACCAGAAACTTCTGGACCAAGTGAGAGCGGTGCAGAAGCGTGGGGCCGACGAATTCAAGGTCGACTCGACACCAACCTTCTTCATCAACGGGAAAACCTACAAAGGGGCGCTGTCGATTGAGGAAATGTCGGCCATCCTCGACCCGATGCTCTGACGTCCACACGGTCTCGGAGCGGGAAGGCCCTCGTGTTCGCCCTGAAATGAGGCGCGCATGAAGTTTTCGCGCCTGCGTCTCCTTGGCTTCAAATCTTTTGTCGAACCGGGTGAATTTGTCATCGAGCGGGGCCTGACGGGTATCGTTGGCCCCAACGGTTGTGGCAAGTCGAACCTTGTCGAGGCGCTGCGCTGGGTGATGGGCGAAAGCTCATACAAGAACATGCGCGCATCGGGCATGGACGACGTGATCTTTTCAGGCTCCGGTGCGCGTCCAGCGCGCAATACCGCTGAAGTCACGCTGTTTCTCGACAATGTTGACCGCACCGCACCCTCTGCATTCAATGATGCGGATGAATTGCAGGTGTCGCGGCGCATCGAGCGCGAGGCGGGGTCAGCCTACCGCATCAACGGCAAGGAAGCCCGAGCCAAGGATGTTCAGCTTCTTTTTGCCGACCAATCCACCGGCGCACGCTCGCCATCAATGGTCGGGCAGGGCCGCATCGGCGAGCTTATCCAGGCAAAGCCGCAGGCAAGGCGGGCTCTCTTGGAAGAGGCGGCTGGCATTTCGGGCCTGCACACACGCCGCCATGAAGCCGAATTGCGGCTGAAGGCAGCCGAACAAAATCTCGAACGTCTGGAAGACGTTGTTGGCGAACTCGAAAGCCAGATCGAAAGCCTGAAACGGCAATCGCGCCAGGCATCGCGTTTCAAGAATTTGTCGGCCGATATCCGCAAGGCGGAAGCAACGCTGCTGCACCTTCGCTGGACACTGGCCAAGACGCAGGAAGGCGAGGCGCGTTCGGCACTCGCTGCTGCGACATCGCTCGTCGGCGATCGTGCCGCAACACAGATGAGTGCTGCGCGCGAACAGGGTATCGGGGCGCATCACCTGCCTGATTTGCGTGATGCCGAAGCCAAGGCTGCGGCTGTGCTACAGCGATTGACGATTGCGAAATCGCAGATCGAGGAGGAAGCGGGCCGCATTCGGGTACGCCAGACCGAGTTGGACCGTCGGCTTGAGCAGCTTGACGCCGACATTGTTCGCGAGGAGCGGATGGTGAGCGACAATGCGGAGATTCTGGAGCGCCTTGCCGAAGAAGAAACGGGGCTCAACAGTGAAAATGCTGGAGCAGCCGAGCGCGAAGCGTCCATCCGTTCAGCCTTTGAGCAGGCCGGGGCAATTCTGGCGCTGAGCGAGGAAGCACTGGCGGCGCTAACCGCCGAACGGGCCGAGGCTGCGGCCTCGCGCAACCAGCTTGAACGAACGCTGCGTGAGACCGTCGAGCGACGCGACCGTTTTGCCCGGCAACTGGCCGAAATGGATCGCGAATTGGCGCAGATTACAGGGCGAATTGCCACGCTTGCCGATCCGGCTGAAAAGCGCGAACTGGTCGAGCAAGCCATTGCCGCACTTGAGGAAACCGAGGCGGCTGCAGAAAACGCTGAACTGGCCGTTACGGAAGCCCGCGCGGTAGAAAGCGCGGCGCGTGGGCCGCTTCAGGATGCAAAGGCAACGCTGGCCGGAATTGAAACCGAAGCCCGCACCCTGGCCAAGATACTCAATGCCGCCAGCGGCGATCTGTTTCCCGCAGTTCTGGAGAAAATTCAGGTTGAGCGTGGATTCGAGACGGCGCTGGGCGCAGCCCTTGGCGAAGATCTGGACGTGCCGCTCGACCGCAGCGCGCCGGTGCATTGGAGTGACAGCGCGATTCAGCTCGGCGACCCCGCCTTGCCCGAGGGCATTGCCAGTCTTGCCAGTGTCGTTCGCGCGCCAAACCAACTGGCCCGCAGGCTCGCACAGATAGGCATTGTGGATGCCGCTGACGGTCAACGATTGCAGCCCATGCTGGCCCCGGGGCAACGGTTGGTCAGCCGCGAGGGCGCATTGTGGCGTTGGGACGGTCTGATGGCCAGTGCCGACGCACCAACTGCTGCCGCACAACGCCTGGCGCAAAAACCGGCTTGCCGAACTCGACGCCGAAGCAGTCGCGGCAACGCGGCAAGTGCGCAGCACTGAGGAAGCACTGGCAAAAGCCGAGGCGGCGATTGGTCAGGCAAGCGAAGACGAGCGGGCAGCGAGACAGACATGGCGTGATACCCAGCGTGCGCTTGACGAGGCCCGCAACGCGCTTACCCAGGCTGAAAAGGCGGCTGGCGAACTATCAAGCCGGCGAGATGCGTTGAATGAAGCGCGCATGCGTGCGCTGGATGAGCATGAAGAAGCAGCAGCGGTGGTTGCCGAAGCGGAAGTCATGCTGCGTAGTGCCCCCGACCTGGGCGATCTTCAGGCACGCATTGAACAGGGGTCTGCCCATGTTTCGCGTGATCGCGCAGCCCTTGCCGATGCGCGCGCCTTCCATGAAGGATTAAGCCGCGAGGCGGAGGCGCGCATGCGCCGCCTGCAAGCGATAGAAACAGAGCGTCGAAACTGGCTGGTGCGTGCAGAAAATGCATCAGTGCAGATTGCAGCACTTGGTGAGCGCAAGGCCGAAGCGGCTGAAGAGCGCGAGGCACTGGTCGAAGCTCCTGACGAGATCGATGCCCGCCGCCGCACGCTGTTGTCGCAGCTTTCCGAGGCCGAGGAATTGCGCAAGGCGGCTGGCGACCGTTTGCAGGAAGCAGAAAACAAGCAAGCCGATCTCGACAAGGCGGCGACGGCGGCAATTCAGGGTCTGGCCGAGGTGCGCGAAGTGCGCGCCCGTGCCGAGGAGCGACTGACAGCGGCAGATGAACGCCGCCAAGAGGTTGAGGCCCGCATTCAGGAGGTGCTGAACACACCGCCGCATCTGGTTATCCGCCACACAGGGCTGGAGGCTGACAGCCCGATGCCCGATATGGCTGAAACAGAACGCACCTTGGAGCGGCTGAAAATCGAGCGGGAACGCCTGGGTGCCGTCAATTTGCGCGCCGAGGAAGAACAAAAGGAATTGTCCGAGCGGCTGGAAGCCATCGTTTCCGAACGCGAAGATATTATCGAAGCCATACGCAAGCTGAGACAGGCGATCATGAGCCTGAACCGGGAAGGCCGCGAACGCTTGTTGGCCGCCTTCGAGGTGGTCAACGGCCATTTCCAACGGCTGTTCTCGCATTTGTTTGGCGGTGGCACCGCGGAATTGCAATTGATCGAGTCGGACGATCCGCTGGAAGCCGGTCTTGAAATTCTTGCCCGCCCGCCGGGTAAGAAGCCGCAGACAATGACGCTATTGTCCGGTGGCGAGCAGGCATTGACCGCAATGTCGCTCATTTTTGCGGTGTTCCTGACCAATCCGGCTCCGATCTGTGTGCTGGATGAGGTCGATGCGCCGCTCGACGATCACAATGTCGAACGCTTTTGCAATCTCATGGACGAAATGGCGGCATCCACCGAAACGCGGTTTGTGATTATCACGCACAATCCGATCACCATGGCGCGCATGAACCGCCTGTTTGGTGTGACGATGGCAGAACAGGGCGTCAGCCAACTGGTGTCCGTGGACCTTCAGACGGCTGAGACGCTGCGCGAGGCTGTCTGAGTTTCTAGCTGCTTTTCTTGCGCGTACGGATCGTCCGGTTTTCAAGATTGTTGACGCGGGTCGCCTCAGCAGGAACTTTCGATTTTTTTGCAGGCCGCCCTCTGGCATATGATGTCGGCCCCCTTTTTTCGGGCTCGCGCGATCGGTGGTTTCGGGCGCGGGTTGAGACGAGCGCTGCCCCTCGATCTGGCTATTCACACTGGCAAGCTGGGCTTGTGCAACATTCGCGGCCGACACCGCCTCGCCCAATTTCTGTTTCAGCGATGCGATCTCTTCTGTGTCGGCGATGTTTTTCCTGGCCGACGTTTCCAGCTTTGCCTTGAGGACTTCAGCTTCTGATCTGAATCGTTCGCTGGTTGCCGCGTGACGGTCCCTGAGTTCTTCCAGATCTGCATCCAGCGTCATGACACGTTCTTGCGTCTCGGCAAGCCTCACCTGAGAATGGTCGGACTGCTTTTGAAGGCGCCTGTTTTCTTTTTCCGTATTGTCGAACCGCATGCGCAGTTCCGACATCTCCACAGCTTCCGTCTTGCGGATGGCAGATAGCTCTTCGAGCTTGCGTTCGAGGTCGGCGTGACGCTGTTCCAGTTCGGCGTTTGTCATCTGCTGGTTTACGAATTTCTGGCGGAGCAGTTCAAGCTCTCTGGTGAGACGATCAACCGAGGTCGATTTGGTTGCCAGCTCATAAATGAGAGCCGTCTTCTCACCATCGGCATCGGCAAGTGCATCGCGCACCTCGACCACTTCGATCTGGGACTTGCCGAGAGCGACTTTCGCTTCGTCATAGTCCTTTATCAGGAGTTCGATCCGGCGCTTGTTGACCTCGTCGGAGCTTTCGTGCTGGCTCTGCAGATGTTTTGCCTGATCCAGACGTTCCGATAGACGGCGGTTGTCGGCCGAGAGGGCGGTATTGGCTTCTTCAAGATCGTTCGCGCGATGGATGCCGGCGCGTAGATTGCCAAGAAAGCGATTTGCCGTCTCGTGGGCGGCGCCGATGGCGGCCAGAGTGGTGTCCATTGCATCGAGGCTTGTGGCGGCATTGCGCATTTCGCTCTCGAATGCGGCCAAGGCTGCAAGATTGGTCCGGGTGCTCGTGGACTGCTTCAGTTCCGGCACGACCGTTTCGACGCTGTCGGTGCTCACACTGGCCTCATCCGGCAGAGGTTCCAAAGGTTCAAGAGCTATCGCTTCTTGCGAAGACGTATCGAGTGCCTCTTCAAGCTCTGTCTCGAACCCGGCCATGTCAAATGCCGCCAGTTCCGGCAAGATTTCAGGCTTGGTAGTCTTGGGTTTTGTCATGCCGAACATCTGTCTTTGTCCCCCTGCAGGCCATCGTCTAGGTGCAATTGGTCGAGTTGTTTACGTTCTGTAAAGTATAAGGATGAGATTTGACAGAAGGGATTGATTCCATAGTTAATCCCTTGTCGATGCTGATGCATTCGTCGATTTCGTTCTTCGATCCAGACCGGACATAGTTAACGTTGCCGACTTCACACGCCTGAATACAACGCCGTGGTTTGCAGAATTTGTGTATCGGACTAAAAAGCGGGTTCCGGATATTGGCCCACATCCAGTGCTTGATCATCGTGATCCAGTCATCCTCGTGGAAGTTTCTGATCACGTAGAATTTCCGATTGTCACAATTTCGTGAATGGATGATTGGCAGAGCGTTTTGCCCCATTCACGTCATAAATCGGTCCATGATGCACCGTGCATCAAGTCACCAAGGCTTTGCAGAATAAACAATTGATTTCAACTCCTTGCGGGAGGCAGACGTGATTCCTGCGCGCATTTGCTCGTCGATAAATACCCCCACCACAGTTCTGGCCGTAGCCATCATGGCGATGGCGATGGCAACCGCGGCTCCGTCCGCAGCATTCGCTCAGGCAGCCGCCTCGATGCCCACACTTTCCACACATGAGCCGCCGGGCCTTTGGCTAACCACGCCCTATCCGGAGTTCTCGGCCCAGGCTGGCAAGGATGTCAGTGTCGACCTCAGCCTCGCCAATAACGGCTTGCCGCCTCAGCGTGTCGAATTCGGTGTCGACGGGCTGCCGACAGGCTGGAAATGGGAGATGGATGGTGGCGGAAAACCCGTAAGTGCGGCAATTGCCGGTTCCGACGCCGCCGTCGCCCTGACGCTAAAACTCACGCCACCGGCTGGTGTCATCGACAAACCGGTGAGTTTCACGGTGTCCGGCAAGGCCGACAGCAAAGCCTTGCAATTGCCCATGCAGTTGACGCTGACCAAGACCGAGCCGGCCAAGCTGACGCTGGCACCGAAGTTGCCATCGCTACGCGGCACCGCCAAGTCTGCATTTGATTTCAAGGTCGATCTGAAGAATGACGGCCAGCAGGATACGACTGTTAATCTTCTGTCGAAAGCTCCCGGCGGTTTCCAGGTGACCTTCAAGGCAGGCTATGGCTCACAGGAACTGACCAGCCTGCCGCTGAAGGCGGGCGAATCGAAGACTCTTTCCGTCGGTGTACAACCGCCGGATCGCACCCAGGCCGGTCAATACCCCGTCGTGGTCGCCGCTGCTGCCGGTGATGCGAACGCCGACACCAAATTGCTTCTCGATATCACCGGCCGCCCTTCCGTTTCGCTCACCGGCCCGCAAGACAGGCTGTCCGGCGACGCAACCGCCGGTCAGGAGCGAACCTTCAACTTCACGCTTTCCAACGACGGCTCGGCACCGGCTCGTGAAATTGCCCTTTCCGCGCGCCCGCCATCCGGCTGGAAAGTGGCGTTCAGCCCGCAGAAAGTCGATGAGGTCGCGCCCGGCTCTACCACCAAAGTGGCCGTCTCGATGACGCCGTCCAGCAAGGCCATAGCCGGCGACTACAAGGTGTCGGTCCGCGCCAATGGCAGCGGCGGTGCTACTGACAATGCCGACTTCCGCGTAACGGTCAGAACGTCTACTCTGTGGGGCATCACTGGCCTCGGTATCATTGGCGCGTCAGCGCTGATGCTCGCCTTCGCCGTGACGCGGTATGGACGCAGATGAGCCCGGTCATCGAAGCGAGCGGGCTGGTCAAGCACTATGGCCGTTTCCCGGCGGTCGACGGCATCGATCTCACGGTCGGCAAGGGTGAGATTTTCGGCCTGCTGGGGCCGAACGGCTCCGGCAAGACAACGAGCATCCTGCTTCTGCTCGGGTTGACTGAACCAACGGCCGGTACAATCAAAGTGCTTGGTCTTGACCCGTTCAGACAGTCGTTGGCAGTGAAACGGCGGGTCGGCTACCTGCCGGATCAGGTGGGCTTTTACGACCACCTGACCGCGCGCGAAAACCTGGCCTACACCGCGCGGCTGACCGGCCTTGTCTCGGCCGACGCCGAAAAGCGCATTGCGTTGGCTCTTGAGCGTGTCCGCTTGGCCGACGTGCGCGACAAACGTGTGTCCACTTTTTCGCGGGGCATGCGCCAACGCCTCGGCTTGGCCGAGGTGCTGGTCAAACAAGCGGAGATCGCCATCCTGGATGAGCCGACATCCGGGCTCGATCCGCGGTCGACGCAGGAATTGCTGGACCATATTCGCGAACTCGCTGCCGACGGTGTCACCATCGTGCTTTCCTCGCATCATCTGGGCATGATGCAGACGATTTGCGACCGCGTGGCGCTGTTTCGCAAGGGGCGCATTGGGCTGATTGGTAAGGTCGACGACCTGACCGCCGATGTGCTCGGAGGCACCCATGTGATCGAGGTGGAGGCAGGCAACATCGATCTGGCGGAGATCCTGAAAGGTGCGTTGCACATCTCCACAGTGACGCCTCTCAAAGCCGGAAACTGGCGCGTCGATGCCGATGCCGATGTGCGCGTCGACATTGCGCGCCGGGTGGTGGAGGCCGGTGGTGCGTTGAAGGCCATGACTTTCCATCGATCCAGTCTCGATGAGGTCTATGGCCACTTTTTCGAAGGAGAAAACCATGATGTCGCGGCGTGAAGGATCGCCCTTTGCAGGCTTGTCGACGATCGCCTTGAAGGAAGCGTCCGATCATATGAACTCGGCCCGCATACATCTGGTGATGCTGCTGGTCATCCTGACGGCGATCGGCTCCGTTTACGCCGCGATCGGCCAGATCAAGTTGACGCTCGGTGAAGACCAGTTCCTGTTCCTGCGCCTGTTCACCACCGCGCAGCCGCCGCTGCCGTCCTTCGTCTCTTTCCTCGGCTTCCTCATCCCGCTGGTGGCAATCGCCCTCGGTTTCGACTCCATCAACGGCGAATATAGCCGCCGCACACTGTCGCGTATCCTGTCGCAGCCTATTTATCGCGACGCGCTGCTTGCCGGAAAATTCCTCGGCGGCCTGCTGGTCATCGCCATCTGCCTTTTGGCGCTGTGGCTGATGGTCACCGGGCTTGGCATTCTGCTGCTCGGCCTGCCGCCAAGCGGCGAGGAAATCGCGCGTGGTCTCGCCTTCCTGTTTGCCTCGTTTATTTATGCCGGCGTCTGGCTGGCAGTGGCGATGACCTTTTCGACGCTGGTCAAATCGCCAGCGACATCCGCGCTGTGCGCGCTGACGCTGTGGCTGGTCTTTACCGTTTTTTGGCCGATGCTGGCACCGCTGATAGCGGGAGCACTGGCACCCATCGACCCGCTTGATCCCATGACGGCCATTCACCAGATAAACTTGCAGCAGGCTATCGCCCGCGTTTCACCCAATGTGCTCTATGGTGAGGCGACGCTGGCGCTGCTCAACCCGGCCACACGTTCGCTCGGCCTTCTGTTCGCCAGCCAGATGAATGGTGCGGTGATGGGTGCGCCGCTACCGCTTTCGCTGAGCTTCGCGCTGGTATGGCCACAGATCGCCGGCATGATTTCCACGGTCATGGTCCTGTTTACCGTGGCTTATGTCTCGTTCCAGCGACAGGAGATAAGGGCTTAGTGCATGTCGCCCAAAAGTGTGCAGCGATTTTTCAGACAACGACATGCACAAGAACAAAAGCTTAAAGCACTCTGCATGAATCCCGTTAGACGCGATGTGCTTTAAAGACGTCAAGAACATCGCCTTCACAAGGCATGTCGGTCAATTTTGCCCTGATCCGTGTCGGGCCATCTATAGCTTCCTGGCTGCGCCACCGTCGACGAGCAGCTCCTGACCGGTGACATAAGCACTTTCACTCGATGCAAGGAACGCAATGGTGGCGGCAACTTCGTCGAGCTTTCCCGGCCGGCGTGCCGGAATGCTCTCCTGGAGTTCAAAACTCCATTCCAGATTTTCCATGAAACCGGGCAGAACATTGTTCATGCGTATGCCGAAACGCGCATAATGAGCTGTATAGAGCTGCGAAAATCCGGCGAGTGAATGCCGAATCATGGCTCCAAAGGGGTATTTGGTTGCCGGCACAACGGCACCCAGACCCGATAGATTGATGATCGAACCTGTCTGCTGCTTGCACATTTGCGGAGTTACCAGCCGCGCCATGCGCACGGCAGGAAGGATCAGACTTTCGACGGCCTCGTGCCAGGAGTCGTCTGGAATGTCGAGCAAATGGTCGTGCTCTGCATAATCAAGGAGGTTCGTTTGCGGTGTACCGGCCCAACCAGGGTGGCCGGTACTCGTCACGACAGCGTCGATACGGCCATATTTTTCAAGCGCCAGAGCCACAAGCTTTTCAAGGTCACCAATTTCGGTAACCGAACCAGACATTGCGACACCATCGAGTTCCGTGGCAACTCCGAAGGCGGAATCCGAAAGTGACATCACGACAACGTGAAAACCGCGTTTGGCCAGATGCCGTGCACTTGCCGCGCCGATTCCGCGACCACCTCCGGTAATGATTGCTACAGGCTGTTGGGTCATGACAGATGCTCTCATTTACTGCAAAAATTTGCGCCGTCCGCGAACGTCCGAAGCGCGCGAATCTAAATGCAAAGCCCACCGTCGACGGCCAGACAGCTTCCAGTGATCATGGAAGCAGCATCGGAAGCCAGAAAGATCACCGCGTTTGCGATGTCGCGTGGCTGGACCAATTTGCCACCGAGCGGAATTTGCTTCGCCAATCCGTCCCAAATCTCATCGCTTTTGTCGTTGACATAACACTCGGCCAGCGGTGTGCGTGAAAGCGATGGACAGATGGCATTGACGCGGATGCCATCGCGCGCAACTTCTGCGGCCAGCGCCCGCGTTATCGTCATCACTGCACCCTTGGAGGCGGTATAGACGACTGCGCCAGCGCGCGGTCGCAAGGCACTGCCCGAAGCAATGTTGATGATATTGCCGCTTTGTGACTGCCGGAAATGCGGCAATACCGCCCGGCAACCAAGAAAGACACCTTTGCAATTGACGTTGAAAATGCGGTCGAAGTCGTCAACGCTTGTCTGTTCCAGAGTTCCACCGACGCCAACGGTTCCGGCATTGTTGACGAGCACGTTGATGCTGCCGAAATGGTCGATCGCATTGGCAACCATGTTTTCAACGTCGCTGGGGTTCGTTACATCGCAACGCAACGCTATGGCTTTCGCGACCGTTCCCTGTTTGGATAAATCCTGTGCAAGTGCGGCGGCGTCAGCCTCGTTCAGATCGGCGATCACGACGTTTACGCCGGTTCCCATGAACGCGGCCGCAATGCCAGCTCCAAAACCGGATGCACCGCCCGTGACAATCGCGGTTCTTGTCGCAGCCATCAACTCTTCTCCCGAAAAGGTTCAACTTCCACTTCTTGTGTGGTGCGTTTCCAACAGATCTTTGTCTTGGAAACGCGCATGACGCATCAACTGCCCATACCGCGATCAAGCGTCTTGCCGATATCCAGGAAACTTGCAACGGCGAACAAACCCACCAATGTCGCTATCGCCAGCATGGAGGTGATTGCCGTGAGTTGGGGGTCCAGCGGTGAGAAGCGCAAGGCATCGAATATGCGGACTGGCAGAGTCGTCACCTGAGGCGAATTCAGGAAGATGGAAATAGAGGCGTCGCTGAAAGAGACGAGGAATGCCAGCCCCCAACCAGCCACCACGCTCCACTGCATCAGCGGCAATGTCACATATGTGAAGGTCTTGAACCAATTTGCACCAAGGCTCCTGGATGCCTCTTCCAGAGTGGGGTTTACAAGCCTCAGTCCGGTAGCAAGGAGCACTATTGCAAATGGCGCAACGAGGACGAAATGGCCCAGCACCAAAGCCGTGATTGTGCCGCCAAAGCCAAAATAGGTGTATGTCTGAAGAAACGCGAAACCCAGTACCACCGACGGGATCATCATCGATGAGACCGCCAGAATCCACAGCACCCAGTTCAGCCGCGAGGTGAAGCGGACAAGGGCGGCGCAGACCAAAAACCCGAGCAACACTGCCATAGTTGCGGCGACGAACGCGACGAACAGGCTGATGAGAAGCGAACTGACCATTTCCGGACGGTCGAAAATTGTCCAGTACCACTTCAGCGTGAGTCCCTCAGGCGGGAAGACAACATATTGTGTCGTCGTCAGTGAACCCATCACGATCGCGACAATCGGTGCAACAAGACAGATTTGAGCAATGATAATATAAGTTGAAAGCAGGATGTTCTTACGCAACATTGCGGTTCATATCCTCCATTCTTGTTCGTTCCTTAAACATGCCATAGAGCCGATGGCTGGAATGCCACCCCGCAAGAACGCCGGTCGTGCACACGGCCAAGATGACCGACATGCAAGCAGCAAAAGGCCAGTTCAGCAGGGCCATGCTCTGTTGATAGATGAGGGTCGACATGACCTTCACCTGGGGCCCGGCAATGAGAGCCGGTACTGCATAAGCCGCCATGCTCAAGGAAAAAACGAGGAGACTGCCGGCTATGACTCCTGGCAGGCTAAGCGGAAGCACGATCAAGAGAAACGCTTTGCGCGAACTCGCACCGAGGCTGCATGCCGCCAGAACGAGATTCCAGTCGATAGCGCGAATTGATGCGGAAATTGCAAAGACCATGAACGCCGCATTGGCATAAACAAGGCCGGTAACCAACGTGCCTTCACGGTAGATCATTTTCACGGGGGTCTCGACAACACCCAAATACAACAGCACGTCATTGATGATTCCCTGCCGTCCAAGTAGTATCAACCAGCCATAGGCAACAACAACTGGACTTGAAACGAGGGGTATTACCAGCATCACAATCGCCAGTGAGCGCAATTTTCCATCAAATCTGGCAATATAATACGCGATAGGATAGCATAGTATTATACATAATATAGTAATGGTTATAGATATCCGAATTGTACGAAACAGGACTCCCAGATAAAAACTATCTGTAAGAAATTTTATGTAAAACGAAGCACTTATGTCTTGAATTGCGCCGTGAATCGGATCGAATCTGTCAAAACTCGACCGAAATAGCTGTATAACCGGAATTGCATAGAAAACGGCGAAGACCGCCGCCGGTACGATCACCAGCGCCCACCAACGGAGGGTTCTGTTGGGGACCTGGGTCATCAGCGCGTCTCATCGGGGAAAACGAGGCTGCTATTCGTATCCCATATTAATCTCACCCTTTCCCCCTTGGTGAAATCCTTTGCCTCGCCAGCCGCCATGGAAACCTGCACCAGGAAATCCGCGAGGCTGACCTCGTATTCCCGCCGGCTGCCAATGTAGGTGACCTGCTCAATGGTTGCTTCAAAGCCGCCGGCATCTGCATCGCCTGAAGCGCGAAGCTCCAACCGTTCCGGTCTCACCATGACCTTGACCGGTCCGGTGATATTTTCGGCATTCGCGATGTCAATGCTTCCGAGGCCAGGCAGGTCCACACGCGTCTTGCCATCAAAACTGTCCGCCACCCCTTTCAGCGTGTTGATACCGCCGATGAACGTGGCAACGAATTCGTTGACCGGATGATCATAGATTTCAGATGGCGTCCCGATCTGTTCGATCTTGCCCGCACGCATGACGGCGATGCGGTCAGCCATCGTCATCGCTTCTTCTTGATCATGCGTCACCAAAAGAGTCGTAATTCCCAGACGGTTCAGCAACTCGTTCAACTCTCGTTGCATGGTCTTGCGCAGTTTGGCATCGAGATTGCTGAACGGCTCGTCGAGAAGCAGAAGTGTGGGCTCGATGATGACGGCGCGCGCAAACGCAATGCGTTGCTGCTCTCCACCCGACAGCATGGACGGCATCTTGTTTGCTGCTGCACTGAGTTTGACCAGATCCAGCGCCTGATGCACTTTCGTCGAAATCTCGTCCTTCGGCAGTTTTCTCATTCGCAGGCCGAACGCAACGTTGTCCCACACGGTCAAATGTGGAAACAGGGCGTAATTCTGGAACAGGATGCCGACATTGCGCTGTTCTGGATTGAGCCCTTTCATGGAGCGTTCACCGATGAAAATATCGCCGGCTCCAGGTGTCAGGAATCCAGCGATGGAGCGCAAACATGTCGTCTTTCCGCATCCGGACGGGCCGAGCAGGCAAAGTTTTTCGCCCTTGCTGATTTCGATGGTCAAATTATCGACAGCCAGGTGCGAATGATAAGCCACGGTCAGATCGCTGATGCGTAGAAAGCTTTCCGACAACTGGTGGTCTAATCGTTCCGCATTTTGCATGCCAGCCGTTTGCGGAACTTGTTGCCTCATGCCGAGTGTCCTTGGGTTGCACCACAAGCCAGTCTCGGCATGACCTCGCTGCCGAACGCTGTCATTGATTTCATCACGCTGGCATGTGGAAGATTTCCGAACTTGAAAATGCAACTGAGATGGCTCTGCATCAGGGTCTCGATGTCATTGTCGAGCACTTCCAGCACGTGATCGGGATCTCCGATCGGGGCGTGCTTCAAAATATCGTCTACACTCGGTTCCCCGTCGAAAGGTACCTCCAGAATCCGGCCCTTTTCAACTCCATCCGACCCTCTTCTGAGTGCCGCGCCCAAACGCAATGTGTAGAGAACCTGAGAGGCGGCTTTCCTTTGCTCGTCCTTGTCGCGCGAAACGAATATGAAGCGTTGCGTGGCAATGCGCATATTGGCTTTGGACGTGTTGACCGCGCTCCAGATGGATTCAACCGCTTGGCGCATGGGAACGATGTCGCTCGCAGGCTTATGATTTTGGCTTAGAAACGGGATGAAACCTCGTTCCACGATTCGACGTTGCAGGTTCTGGACCTTCGTCAATCCGGCAACGAAAATCTGCGGCATGCGATTTTCGAAAGGCTGAATAGCCATCGGCGTTGATCCATATTGGTGAAATTTTCCGCTATATTCAACGTAGCCGCGACTGAAAGCCATCTCAAGCAGGTCAAGGAATTCCTCGACCATCTCGGCCGAATCCTCAAGCTTTTGACCGAACTTGCTGAATTCATGCTCCTGATAACCACCGCCTATCCCGATCACGAGACGCCCCTCTGCAAGCTGGTCGACGAACGCGATCTCCTCGATGAGGCGCAGCGGTTGATAAAGTGGAACAACAAGCACTGCAGTTCCGACCTGAATTCTGCTGGTATTGGCGGCACAATACGCTGACATGATCAGGGAGAGGGGATCATCGAATAGTTCGAAAAATGATGCTCTGAAAACCATGACACATCAAAATTCATATCTTCGGCCAGTCGTGTTTGCTCCACCGCTTCGACCGCCAATTGGTGCACGCTTACACATTCACTTGGTTGAGGCAGAAGATTGAAAATCCCGAATTGCATCTAATTCTCCCAAGCCCTGTTGGCTATCAGCGCACAGAGCTGCGCCAACAGGATTTTCTAGACGATCGTGTCACCGCCATTTGGACTGATATTCTGGCCTGTGACGAAGTCCGACCCACTCGCTGCCAGGTAAAGAACCGCCGCTGACATCTCTTCCGGCCTCGCAATCCTGCGTAACGGGATGAGGTCGGCCGATTTCTTGACTACTTCTTCGCCGTCCACCTCAATCTGCATCTTGGTGGCAACGGCACCCGGCGAAACAGCGTTTACACAGATGTTCCAGGGAGCGAATTCCTTGGCCCAGGCCTTGGTCAGGCCGAGGAGAGCGGCCTTGGCCGCGCAATAGGTGGCACCGAAATGATGACCGGTCATGCCCCAGATCGAGGCAATGTTGACGATCTTGCCAGATCTGCGTTCCTTCATGCCTGGAATGACTGCTTGCGTCGTGAATAGCGTTCCCTTGACATGAATACCGATCATGCGGTCGAACAGCTCTTCAGTGATGCCCTCGATACCCGATCGTTCCGCAGATATGCCCGCATTGTTGACGAGAATGTCTATTCTCCCGAACGCACTTTCTGCCTCGCGGACCGCCTCTTTCATCGCCCCCACGTTGGAAACGTCTGCACAAATCGAGATACACTCGCCGCCGGCGCGCTCCACGAGCTCGCATGTTTCTTTGGCGCGCTCTTCCAGAAGGTCATGAACAACAACTTTGGCGCCCCTTTGCGCGAAAACCAAAGCATGTGATTGCCCCATTCCCCGCCCGGAGCCGGTGATGAATGCAACTTTATCTGTCAGGTCAAACATCTGATTCATTTCGCTTTTCATTGTTGCAGTTACATTGCCAAAGGGTGGACTTTCGTTGTCCAGTCCGGATCGCTGTGAACCTTCCAATACTGCTTGTAGAGCCGGTTGGTCAGGCGGCCCATTTGGCCATTCCCAATCGTCTTGCCGTCTATTTTCGCGGCAAAAGCGATGCCGCCTGCCGTTGACGTCACAAAAATTTCATCAGCATGGCGCAATTCGTCGGGAGACAATTTGCGCTGCGTCGCCTGCACCCCGAATTGTTCGGCTATGTCCAGAACAACGCTGCGCGTGATCCCCTCCAGCACTCCGGATGCCGGTGTGATGAGTTCGTCTTGTGAGACGCAGAAGACATTGAAGCCCGGGCCTTCGGTAATGTTGCCTTCGAGGTCAACGAGCACTGTGTGGTCGGCATCCCGCTGGTAAGCCTCGAACATGCCCCGAACCAGATCGAGCCAGTGGTAATTCTTGATCCTCGGGTCAAGCGATTGCGGAGGAATTCGCACGATATCGCTGATGGCCAGGTTCAATCCATGCTGGCGCTGGTGCTCATTGGCGATGTAGCCGAAGGGGATGGCGAACGCGATGAAATTGTTGACGGCATCTCGCGGATCGCGGCTGAAGCTTGCCGATCGCCCTCTGGTACATATCATCTCGACATAGACGTTGCTCAGTCCAGAACGCCTTACGCATTCATGAAGTATCGAGGCGAGACCGTCCCTGTCGAAGGGCAACTGCAAATGCATGCGGCCAAGATTTTTCAGGAAGCGGTCGAGATGGCGCTCCAGGACAAAAAACTTGTTCTCCCAGACGTGGACCACGTCATATGTCGCGTCGGACCTGAGAAAACCCCAGTCGAGAACTGAAATCCTTGCTTCGCTGATGTCGCGGTATTCTCCGTCGATATAGGCGCACCCTTTAGGGAAGCCGGTCGAAGACGCGTGCTGCGATTCCGATGATTTGCCGCTGCTTGTCATCCACTACCCTCAACATCTCTTGATGCTCTATATCCATCCAGCAAAATTCACCCGAATTGCGCCAGCCGGTTTGCTGTTGCGTCTCGTACACGGTCCGCCTCCATGCACGAGACCGCCCTGTTTCCAGAGCTTTCGGCGCTTCCAGATCGGTGAACCACAGCAGGGGGCAGGGTCGAGAGATTGCGACCGCTGCCGTGCCGATCTGGAAACAGCTATGGCGGAGCCGAAAGCTGGCATGAGAAATGAAATCTTACATTTGCTGGATATGAGATCCGCGAACTATTCGATTTCCACTTCCTTGTTCCAGCGTTCGGTCCATGCTGGCTTTTCTTTGCTGAGATATGTCCAGTCGATGGGGACGATATTGTCGCCCGCGCCATCTGGAGACGCAATGATGGAACTCATCGCTGATGGCAGTTCGACGTTCTTGTTGACTGGAAGCCACCCGAGTTTTTGCGCCATCAGTTCCTGTACCTCGGAGCCAATGAGAAAGTTCACGAAGTCCTTGGCCGCCGCGGTATTCTTGCCATCTTTAATGACAGATACGCCCGCTTGAATCGCCGCGGTGCCTTCCTTGGGAAAGCGAATTTCAAAGGAAAATCCGTGCGCGCAACATAGGAGTAAGTCTCGCTGTCCGTCCAGACGGCGGCCCAGGCTTCTCCCTGTTGAAAAAACGACGTCAGATCGGCAGTGGTGTCGAACGTAAAGACGTTTGGCCGAATTTCACCCATCCCTTTGAACGCAGCGTCGACATCGGATGTGTCCTGGCCATAAGTCTTGGCAAGCAGCGTGAGCAGAATCTGGGTATAGCTTATCGAGATAGAGCTGACGATGACGTGTCCCTTGAGAGCCGGTTCGGCCAAATCCTTCCAGCTATCGGGTGTCGGAATATCGTTTTCCTTGAATTGCTCAGGATTATACGCAATGCCCAACCGGAACAGTCCCCATCCAAATCCCATCTGGTTGGAAAGTTTGGATACATCCTGAATTTGATCGGCATTGGAGAAATCGGACGGGTTTAACGGTTCCAGCAGCCCCATGCCGAAAGCCTGAACCATTGGCCCGTCATCTATACAGGCAACGTCGATTTGGGGATCGCCCTTCTGTGCCTGCAACTTGGCGATGGTGGCAGCTGAATTTCCTGTGAGGTAGGAAACGCGCGTGTCGTATTTCTTCTCGAAAAGCGGGATCACCTCGCTTCTGAAGAAATTCTCCGGAGCCCCAGGATAGCACGCGAGGACAATGCTGGATTCCGCCGCTGCAGGCGCTGCCTGCCACGCAAACAGGCTCGCAACGACAGGTACGATAAACAGCGCTTTGGCTTGAGATTTCATGCTGATTTCCCCTTATTATTATTAGCCTTATTGGGGGCATAGCGTTTCAGTAATTTGCAGGTGATCGCAAGCGGTATTTTCTTACTGGATCGTTAACTTGAGCGCATGCGCGTGGCATGGATTACTGTCCGTTGCGGCTCTGGTACTGAAACTAATTTGTCTGTCGACGCGCAATGGCGATAGGATGGTCACAGTGGACATGGGTGCCGTCTGGCAGGCCGTGTAATTGTTGCCAATTGAGAAGAACCAAGAAGGTTGCAGCGTGGTCAGCTTAGGCTTGTTCAACTTGATGGGACTGTATGATCGCAACGTCTCACCCTCTTCGGTCGTCAAAACCACAGTCGACAGCGTCAAGATGGCCGAGGATTTCGGCTTTGATATCGCCTGGTTTGCCGAGCACCACTTTTCCAATCACTCGATTTGTCCATCATCGCTGATGATGATTGCCCACTGTGCGTCGGAAACGTCGACCATCAACTTGGGAACGGCTGTGCTGGCGCTTCCGCTCTACGAGCCGGTACGTATCGTCCAGGAAATTCTTTTTGCGGAATTGCTGACGCACGGGCGACTTGTTGTCGGGCTTGGAAGCGGTTACCAGCCCCATGAGTTTCAAAGCTTCCGGGTTGACATATCGGAGCGGCACGCCCGCATGCTGGAGGTGTGGTCGATCATCGAGCAGGGCTTGGATACCGGCGTCATAGACTTTCAGGGCAAGTACTTCAACATTCCGCGCACAGAGCTTGCGGTCAGCCCGCTGGGGCTTCCAAAGCCGCGAATGTTCGTCGCCAGCGGAAATCCGGAAATCGTTGCGCGAACTGCCCGGAGCGGGCACACTCCGTTCATGAGCTATGGTCATCGAGGTTTGGATGAAGCCCTAAAACTCCGCAACAGCGTTGCGCAACATTGGTCAAATGCCACGGGCTCCGACCAGGATATGCCGCTGGGCCTCATGCGCTTCATATACGTTACCGAAGACGAGCGCGATGCACAGCACGCTGCGCGATGCGTGCGCGATCTTGCCCGCGCCTCCGTGCCTTTGACCACCGGATTCAAGTCAACGGATGGCGGCCCGTTCATTCGTCTCATGCCTTTGAATGACGAGCCTCCACTCGAAGACTTTCAGCAAAACGCAGTCATCGGCCCGGCCAGCTATTGCGTCGAAAGGCTCAACCGGGAAATCAAGGCGCTCAAACCCACTCATCTTGCTTGCCTCATGGGATTTGCTGGCATTGGTAGACGCGAGACGCTCGCATCCCTGGAGCGTTTTGGCTACGCTGTGGTTCCGCACCTGCATGAACTGCAAAATGTGCAACAAGTTTCCGCCACGGGATAGTGCCTCTGCGTCGCGGGCGAAGGAACGGAGGATGACGCGCCAATGGTGATATCCCCGCGCCGGCCGCCAGAGGCGAAGGAGGAGCAGCATCGACTGCGGCTGCCTCCTTTGAACCTGTTCAAAGTATTTGACGTTGCGGCCCGACATGGGAGCTTTTCGGCAGCTTCTGACGAACTTTGCGTTACACCTTCGGCGGTGAGCCAGCAGATTCGTCAACTCGAGGATCTGCTCGATATCCGGTTGTTTCATAGACTGCCAAGGAAGGTAGAACTGACACGCGAGGGAAGATTGCTCGCCGGTGCCGTTTCGGAAGCGCTTTCCCTGATCGTTCAGGCCTACTCGCAAATCAACAATCCAGGCGAATCTACCATTCTCTGCATCAACGCACCCGCGTCGATCATTTCACGATGGCTGATGCCACGCCTTGCGGAGTTCAGGCAGCTTCATCCGCAAATCAAGATCAACCTGCTGGCATCCAACGATCCTGTAGATTTCGACCGGCAAGATATCGACATTGCCATCCGTTGGGGTGACGGTTCCTGGCCCGACGTTCACGCCGAAAAACTCGGAACAGGCAAGCTTTTTCCGGTGGGACGACCGGAAGGCACGCATGGCGAGTTCATGTTCAGCCAGACGGAAGGTCCTCTCGGCTATACACTGCTTCAGCCAATCGACGGGGGGTTCTGGTCCGCCTGGTTTCATACTGCCGGCATCAATTGCGTAAAGGAAACCAACAAGCTGTATTTCGACGACGAAGGCGTAATGCTTGACGCGGCGGCACATGGTCAGGGTATAGCTCTGGCCAATATGATTTTGGTCGAAAACGACCTCGAGACCAAGCGTCTGGTCAGGCTCCACGACCATGAGATGGACACTGACCGCTGCTATTACGTTCTCTCAAGCAAGGCGTTTTCAGAAAAACCCGCAGTTGCCGCTTTCGCCGCTGGCTATCAAGCTTCAATATCAGCGAATAGTGACGCGACGGCAGGAACTCCGGCGCCTTAAAACGCGACGAGTCTAAAGGGGTTCATGCAGGGTGCTTCAAGCCTTTGTTTTTATGCATGTCGTTGTCTGAAAAACCGCTGCACACTTTTGGGCGGCATGTACTAGCGATTGGTGATGGTGACAATGCCCTTGACGGGATCTACGACAAGGCTATCTCCAGTCTGAATTAGCCCGGTGACGTCGCCATCCTCGAATCTGTCAACCATGGTCAAATCGGCGAAGGCGGCACCCTGCGCCAGGATAGTGTTTGCAGCATTGAAGATAATCGCCTTGGGCACGAGGTTGCGAGATGCCATTTCGTGCAACATCCAGGCCGAAGCGACGCCACCTTTCGCGGTGTTGAGCACCAATATCCTGCCACTATAGGTTTCGCCGTAAAGCTTGTGCTGCGGTCGGGAAAAGACCCCCGTGATCCGGTTTAAATCGTAGCGCGCGGAGAAGTTGTCGTCAGCAACCAGTGCTTCTCCCTCGACCTTTTCGCCAATCCCGACATGGCATCTCAACTGGATGGACATCAGACAATCTCTCCGGCGATTGCGGATGCGATGCATTTTTCCATGGAGGCCAACGCTGGCTGATAGCCGTAGCCACCTAGAATATTCACGATCTTGGCGGAGTTGGAGAGCAAACGCTTCCAGCCGTTCGCCTCGCCTATCTCACGGGCGTATTGTTGATAAAAGCAGGTGCCTTGCAGCACTTTGCCGCCAAAACTTTCGATGGTTTCATTGTAGCCCATTCGCTGCGCGTCGATATATACGCTTGGCGCGGTGCAAACGATGAGAGCCGTATCCTTGCTGATGGCTTTGCCCTGGCAGAGTATGGCGACCTGCTGCATTTCCACCAGCGAGAGCTGCGGTGCGGCAAAGACGACGACATCGACCTTTTCGCCGATCCCGCCGTAGGGCTGGCGCAGGAGATCGAGGTCAGCCTGGCCGATTTCAACGACGGGAAGGTTCGCGGCGTTGACATCGGCTAGCGTTCCACATTCCGGTGTGATGCCAACAATATGGAATAGTGGCGTCGAGCCATAGCTGGCCATGGCCGCACCCATATGCTTGAGTTGATCCGAGGTCGGGGCCTTTTCAATGCCCTCGACAACGGGGATTTCCCAATAGGAACCTGCCTTGCGCCCGATTACGGCACCGAGCACGCCCCAGTCTGTCAGACCATTCGGTTGTTCGCACACACGATATCTGCGCGTTGCCCGGCGATGTTTGTCGAGATGCAGCCCGTAGCGCGGTGTTCGCCCGGTCAACCCCGCCGCAAGGGCTGATGGCCCGCCTTCAAAGTTCGATCTGGCACCACAAACACTGTTCGAATAGATCACGACGCCGGTATCACCATAGGCCACGTGATCGCCCATCACTGGCGGCATAATTGTCTGGTAGTTGATACAGGTATCGGTCATCATGATCCCCAGCTTGCGACAGGCGGCCACAAAGCGGCGTTCCAGGTCAGCCATTTCCTCGGTTTGACCAAGCGGATCGTAATAGGTGAGATCGACGCCACGCGGGTCCGTGATCGTCGGCACCCTTACCTGACGTTGTGCCTCGGGCAACGCCGAGAACCGCTCGACGAACTCTACGCCGGCCAGCCCTACTGACTCGGGATCACCCATCATGTGGGCTTGGCTGACTGGCACCAAATCTTGCGCATCGAACATACGCCCGACTTTAACCTGGTGATCCATTGCCCATTGTCTTGCCAAGCCCATTTCTCCGGCGAGCATGGCTTTTTCCTCGTCGTTCAGCTTCAAATCCGATCTCCTTGAGGCGTTGGCTTGTATCTACGCAGGAAAGAGGCGCTCGCCGGTTGTTTGCGTCAAAGTGATCAGTCCGCAAAATGGGAGATCATTTTCGATGTCAGATATGCCTGAATCGCTTCCGAGCCGCCTTCGGTTCCATAACCGGAGTCCTTGACGCCACCGAACGGCACCTCGGGAAGAGCAAGACCATTATGGTTGATCGTCGTCATGCCCGCCTCGATGCGCATGCCAAGCTGCTGGGCCGTCGTGGCGGACCCCGTGAACGCATAGGATGCGAGGCCGAACGGCAGGCGGTTCGATTCCTCGATAGCGTCATCAAGCGTCGAAAACGGCATGAACGATGCGACTGGCCCGAATGGCTCTTCGTTCATGATGCGTGCCGAAGTCGGCACATTCGACAGAACAGTCGGCTCAAAGAAATTGCCCTTGTTGCCGATACGATGCCCACCTGTCGTCAGTTCCGCACCGCTTTCGCAAGCCTCTTGAATCATGCTTTCGAGAGCGGGGATGCGCCGCTCATTGGCAAGCGGACCCATCTGTGAGCCCTCTTCCATGCCATAGCCGACCTTGATCGCCTTGGCGGCCTCGGTGAATGCGGCCACGGCCTTGCCGTAGACGCCCTTTTGGACAAGGAAGCGCGTCGGTGCCACGCAGACCTGCCCGGCATTGCGGAACTTGGCGGTGGCCAGAACCTTGACGGCCTTATCGAGATCGGCGTCGTCGAAGATGATCGCCGGGGCATGGCCACCGAGTTCCATAGTGGCGAGTTTCATGTGCTGGCCGGCAAGCGCGGCAAGATGCTTGCCAACAGGCGTCGAGCCGGTGAAGGAGATCTTGCGTATAACCGGATGCGGAATGAGATATTCGGAGATCTCTGCTGGTACGCCATAAACGAGGTTGACGACACCGGCAGGAATGCCGGCATCGTCAAAGGCGCGGATCAGTTCAGCAGGCGCGCCGGGTGTCTCTTCCGGGGCTTTGACGATGATCGAGCAGCCAGCACCAATCGCTGCGGAGAGCTTGCGAACGATTTGATTGATCGGGAAATTCCAGGGTGTAAAGGCTGCGACCGGGCCGACCGGAAGTTTCACAACCATCTGCATCACGGCCGATGCTCGGGCTGGCACTATCTGCCCATAGGTGCGGCGCGCTTCTTCGGCGAACCAGTCGATTACGTCGGCACCGCTGAGTACTTCCATCTTTGCTTCGGTCAGCGGCTTGCCCTGCTCGCGCGTCATGATCGCGGCGATACGGTCGCTGCGCTCGCGCAACAGACCGGCCGCCTTGCGCATGATCTTCGACCGTTCGAACGCCGACATTGCGCTCCACACTTTGAAGCCATGATCTGCTGCCTCAAGTGCAGCGTCCAGATCCGCCCTCGTTGCATGCGCAACCGTACCGATTGTCTCGTCAGTTCCCGGATCGAGTATCTCGATGGTCTTGCCCTCGATACCGCCGCGCCACACTCCATTGATGAAAAGTTGCGTCGATGGGTAGTCCAGAATATCCGTCATTACTTCACTCAAGTCCTTCTAATAATTCAATTCTCACTTGGCACTAGTGCATGTCGCCCAAAAGTGTGCAGCGGTTTTTCAGACAACGACATGCACAAAAACAAAGGCTTAAAACACCCTGCATGAATCCACTCAGGCGCGGTGTGCTTTAGTAACGAGCTTGCAGGCGTAGGTCCATGCGCCGCAGACTTCGCGATGGAAGACAATCATCGGACCAAAGCTGAAAACCAGAGCATTCGCCAGCCAACGAACCGAGGCCGCCGCGGCGCCAATTTCCCAAACCGTGTGGCCAAGTTTGACCGTGTCGAATTTGAACCTGTGGCCGAGGGTCTGTTGAGCACCAGCCTCGCACGCTGACACTCAGCAGGCCTTAGCATAGTTATGAGGAGTGTGCATTGCAGCCGGTGTGCCGAATCTGAAATTCGCATCGGAGATCTCGAAATCAAATGAAACGAGCTTCAAATCCACCGCGTTTGAGGTGTCAAGTTGATTTGCGGTAACATAAATCAGTCAATATAATTGATGTTGAAATAGTATTATCATACATGATGGAAGCATTTATCCTTGTAAATGAGGCTTTTTGCGTCACGAATACCGCTTATCGTCTTTATATAACCAAAAAATACAAAGTGGGTGCCTTGTTGAACAAAATCATGCAACAGGCAATCGAATGAAGTGATCGCATTATCCAGCAGGGGAGACCCGATCGGGCTTGTTGTCCAATCGCCCTTCGCAAAACGTTCTTCACCATGAAGCTGGTCCATGCCAGCAAACCGCTTCGCCAGTGAAATCTGGTCTTCCGCGAGAATGTTTACTGCGAATGCTCCCGAACGAATGATGAAATCACAGCATTCAGAGTGGCCGTTGATACATGCGAGCAAAAGCTGCGGTTCGCTGGACACCGAACATGTAGCAGTTACCGTAAGCCCTCTTCTTTCGTTCAAGTGCCTTGCAGTAACAATCGTCACCCCACCAGGCAAACTCCGCATTGCCGCTCGAAATTGATCTCCAGATGTATCGACAGCACTCTCAAACGTCATCCGATGATTTGCCAATGCGGGTGTCCAGGTCGAATTGCATTGCCGGTATTGTTCGTCATTCTTCAAGTTGATCTCCATATTCCCCAGGCCTTTTGCCATTTCGGAATGAGTGGATATGCTTCACGCAGCCAATGCCTGATTTTAAAGTGACAAAAAGCGAGCGGGAAAAAAACGAAACATTCTAAGGCGTGCGTAAGTGACACTACTCGGTCCGGGCAGCCGACACTCCTTCTTCAGCAAGGATCAGATTGATGTGCGGCTTGGCCGTTAGTGCGTGTCGCCCAAGAGTGTGCAGCGGTTTTGGGCGACATGCACAAAAACAAAGGCTTAAAGCACTCTGCATGAATCCCTTTAGACGCGATGTTCTTTGGGCCTGATGCAGGATCTATCGATTCAGCGAGGCACTTTCAGTAGGTTCCATTTTGGAGGGGATGATTTCGATGGCCAACGATCAACGGGAAGGCGCGCCCGTCTTTTCAGATGCAAAGAGTATGAGATGAACGAGAACCGGCACTGCCCGCCACCGCGCCCTTGGGAAGAGATCGACAGTGGCGTGGTGCGTCATGCAATCCGGCCAGAGGAATTGGGTCATGCCGAAATTTCCCCGTCTGGTCAGTTCGAGGCTGGGTCTTATGCGTCGTTCACACTCATCTACACGGCGGGTCTGTTTGGGATCGACGATTCGGGCAGCTTGCGCATCTGCTTCCGTTTCGCCTCAGACCAGGGTAGCCCGCAGTTTGATGATCCAGCGGGAGCGGGATATTGCACCGTCGATGCTTCAAATGGCGCAGTTCTACAACTCCGCTGGGACCCGAAAGGCAACGTCCGCCCCTGGGACAGGACGCTATGGATCAAGGTTGTCAAAGGATTCCTGCAAGAGGGTGACACGATCACCGCCCGTTTCGGGGTAACCGATCATGGCGGTCCGGGGATGCGGTTGCAAACCTTCTGCGAGGATACGTTCGAATTCCGGGTGCTAGTGGACCCGATTGCGACCTTCAATTTCCAACCTCTACCGGTTCAGCCCAGTGTTGCTATCGTGCCGGGCCCGCCGGTGCGGTTCATCGCGATGCTGCCGACATTGCGCCGCCCCGGCCAAGACTTTTCGCTGAAACTCAAGGGCGAGGACAGATGGGGCAATCCATCCGCTGGCTGCAACCACACCTTCCGGCTCGAGCCCAATGGTCCGATCGAAGGACTGCCTGAGAGCATAACGCTCAAGGCAGGCGATTTTCTGACTGAGCTTTCGGGCCTGCGGGTCAACACACCCTGCACTGTGGCAATCAAGCTGAAGGATGCGGCGGGCGCCATCGTGGCGCAAACCGGCCCGTTGCGTATCGAGGACTGCGAATTGGTGCATTATTGGGCTGACATGCACGGGCAGTCCGAAGAGACCATTGGCACCGGCAGCGCGCGCGCCTATTTCGCCTTCGCCCGAGATCGAGCCTGGGTCGATGCATGTGGCCATCAGGGTAATGATTTCCAGATCACGGATGAATTCTGGGGTGAGTTGAACCGCATCACGGCAGAATTCGACGAACCTGGTCGCTTCGTGGCGCTTCCGGGCTATGAATGGTCGGGCAATACGTCACTTGGAGGGGATCGCAACGTGTTCTTTCCCAGCGAAGGACGCGTCATTCGCCGCTCCTCCCATGCGCTGATCGAGGGTGGAAACAAGGATGACACCGATTGTTTCACAGCTGATGAGCTTTTCAGGGCATTTGCCCAGGATGAGGAATTCGATGTTGTTTGCTATGCCCATTGCGGTGGGCGCTACGCCGATATTGGTCTTGCCCATGACGGCCGTTTCGAACGATCTGTGGAAGTGCATTCATCGTGGGGAACTTTTGAATGGCTCGTGCATGATGCATTCAGCTTAGGCTATCGGGTCGGCATCGTCGCCAATTCTGACGGCCATAAAGGCCGGCCCGGCGCGAGTTATCCTGGCGCGGGGAAATTCGGGGCTATTGGCGGTCTGACATGTTTCAACCTGGCTGAATTGTCACGCCCCGAATTGCTCGATTGTATGCGCAAGCGGCGCCACTATGGGACGAGCGGCGGAGATGCCGGTCGTGTTTTTATCGACCTTGCAATCCGCTTCGATATGGAAGCCGCGATATACCACGATGATCCAGCGCTGAGCGATGCTCCTTCCTTCGCGGGGAACGAGGCGATGATGGGCGATATCGTGCATCTGAAAAACGGTGGTGCAGAACTGGCGGTTTCAGTGCAGGCGAAATCACCGATCGAACGGATCGACATTTTCAACGGCCTTGAATTGACGGAGACGTTACGCCCCTACTCGTCTGAAGACTTGGGTCGAAGAATCCGCCTGCATTGGGAAGGCGCGGAATATCGCGGCCGCTTCCGGGAAGTCATCTGGGATGGCGAGGCAACTGTTTCCGGCAATAGGATCGAAGCGGCAGCTCCGATCAATTTCTTCAACCCCGATAAAACGCTCATTCAAACTGGGCCGGGAGAGGTCCGCTGGGAGGCGCTGACGACTGGCAATTTTAGCGGCGCGGACATCGTTCTGTCTGATTTTGCAGCGGGCATTCTCTCGGTAAAGACGCCGTTGATTTCCTTCGATATTCCGATCGAGAAAATAGGGATCGACGATATCGTATATGATGCTTCGGCGAACCTGCCGCGCTTCTTCAAATTGTTCCGGCTGCCAGATGAAAACGCACATTTTGCCCACAGTTTCCACCGTTCACTGGCTCTGCACGATGACGGAGATAACCCCATTTATATCCGCGTCACCCTCGAAGACGGAACCCGCGCCTGGACAAGTCCAGTTTATATTTTCCGATGAAGATTGATCCTGTCTGGGGATCGTGTTTGCCAGGTGATTATCCAGCCATCCCTGGTACTCTCGACACGTTCCGGCTCGTCGCGACCATCGGATTTGATATCGATTATGCGACAGCTCCGTTGGGCGGGGAGGATACGTTCAATCCTGCTTCGACAAATCCTGTAACGGCGGCGATGTAGTGTTCTATCTTGACACTCCGTTTTCTGTATTTGCTGCGTTTGACATACCAGTCTTGTAACAGCGGTTTGATCAGCGACGCTGCGAGTTCAACGTCGTGAACCTGGAAGACCCCTTTATCTATTCCGCTCCTGATCGCGGTCTCGAATACGGCTTCCGTCGCAAGTTCGCTGTCGACAGCCAATTTACGCGCCGGTACGGGAAATGATTTGGCTTCCATGAAGGCGAAGACGAACCAGGGGAGCATCGCTTCCGTCAGCCGGATGTGGGTTTCGATCAGCCATCGCATCAGGCCCACCGGATCGTCGTTCAACGTAGCCGGCGGTGTGGTCAGCGTAACGCTCACCGTGTCCGAGACCTCGAGCAGGATCATTGTCAACAGCGTCTCCTTGTTGGCAATGTAGGAGTAGAGGCCACCCGTGCTGAGATCGGTTTCTCTGGCGAGATCGCGCAGCGTCATCGCATGGAAGCCGCTATGGTTTGAAAGCTTGAGCGTCGCCTGCATGATGCGGGCAAGATTGGCAACAGCCAGATGCGGTTTTTGAACGCTGATGGTGGCGCGGTTCCGTTTCAGGATGCGCCCGCATATCGCTTCCATCGTCAAGAGGTTGAGCATCTGCACGTCAGTCGAGATGGTCAAGGTGTCTCCATTCATTGACGGTACTCTCCAACGCAGACGTTTCCAGTACCACCGAAATTACCGGGACAGGAATCCGGCTTGCAAGATGCATTCTTTGAGCTTAAAAAAACGAGCGCTCGTTCGATTTTTTAAGGATCCCATGTTTATGCCCCTTACCGAACATTCCGGCAAGACTGCGTTGGTCGCCGGCGCTTCGGGTGGCTTTGAGGTGAAACCATGAATTTCGAGATCACTTCGCAGGTTGAGAATTTCCGCCAACGCATTGCCGATTTTGTCGATAGCGAAGTGTTGCCGCTGGAGAGTGCCCCATCCTCCTTTGACGCTCACGGCAACATCTCGCAGGATCTCCTTGCCGCCTTGCGAGGCAAAGCGAAGGCTGAGGGGTTGTGGTGCCTGCAACTGAAATCCGCTACCGGCGGGGTAGGGCTGGGAAAGGTGGGAATGGCCGTATGCTATGAGGAGATGAACCGTTCGATTTTCGGGCCGGTCGTCTTCAATTCGGCTGCGCCCGATGATGGCAACATGATGGTGCTGGAAGCACTCGCAACGGAACAGCAGAAGAAAATCTGGCTGAAGCCCATTGTCAATGGTCGCGTTCGCTCGGCCTTTGCCATGACCGAGCCGCATCCGGGCGGCGGTTCCGATCCGTCGATGATTCAAACACGAGCGGAAAAGCGCGGCGACATCTACGTCGTGACGGGCCGCAAATGGTTCATCACTGGGGCAGAAGAGGCAGGCCACTTCATCTTGATCGCGCGGACCTCCGACGATGCACGCAATGGATTGACGGCGTTTCTGTTCCACAAGGATCAGCCGGGGTGGAAAATCCTGCGTCGCATCGAGATCATGGGTCCGGAAGAACATGGTGGTCATTGCGAACTTGAATTCAACGGGCTCGAAATTCCCGCCGAAAACATCCTGCTCGGTGAAGGAAGGGGCTTAAAGTGACGCAGGCCCGGCTCGGCCCGGCGCGGTTGACACATTGCATGCGCTGGCTTGGCCTTTCCAAGCGGTGTGTGGAAATTGCACGCGCCTATGCTGCAACGCGCCAGGGATTTGGCCAAAGGCTGGCAGACCGGGAAAGCATCCAGCTCATGCTGGGCGATATCGCCATGCGCATCGAAATCGGCCGGCTGCTGGTGATGAAGGCAGCATGGGCTATGGATCGCGGCAGCTTTTCGCGCAAAGAGATTTCCATGGCCAAAATACAGGTCGCCAACGTGCTGCACGACGCGGCCGACATTGCGATCCAGATCAACGGTGCGCGGGGTTATTCCAAGGACACCGTGCTGGAATGGATTTATCGTTATGCGCGCCAGGCACGTCTGGTCGACGGCGCGGATGAGGTGCACAAAATGGTGCTCAATCGTTCCCTCGACGAGGAGGGGCCGCAGTTCTGGCGCTGGGATACGGCAACAGACGAGCAACCTGCCCCGGATGGAATGGCGCTATCAGGCGGCGTAGCATGATGGCCGACGATGCAAGTTTCATCATCAATCCAATCCATCAAATGCCGGGACTGCACACTTAGGGGCACTGAGGAGGAGCGCGCCCGTGACAGATCATAACAACGCACAAACGGCCACAGCCCCCGACTTTGACCCTGCTGCGATCCAGCAATTCCTCGCGAAGCATTTCGGTGAGGCTGGCGCGTCCTTCTCATGTGACAGAATCACCGGCGGCCAATCCAATCCGACCTACTTCCTTCGCTATGGAAGCCACGACATGGTTTTGCGCAAGCAACCGGCTGGGCCGATCCTGCGCGGTGCGCATGCCATTGACAGGGAATTTCGGGTGCTCAATGCGCTATCCGCTACCGATGTGCCGGTACCGCGGGCAATCCTCTATCATGAAGATCGTAACCTGATCGGCACGCCGTTCTACCTGATGGAGCACCTCGACGGCCGGATATTCCATGAGAGTTCGCTGCCCGATTTGTCGCCAACTGAGCGGCGCGGAATTTATCTTGGCATGGCCAGGACGCTGGCGAAGTTGCATGCAATCGACCCCGACGCCATCGGCCTTGAAAGTTTCGGTCGACCCGGTGACTATTTCGAACGGCAGATAGGACGCTGGACGAAACAGTATCGCGATTCACCTGGCGGTCCCATTGCCGCGCTCGACGTGCTGGTGGATTGGCTGCCAGCAAACCTTCCCAGGGACGACGGCCAGATTTCCATCGTCCATGGTGACTTCCGGCTTGGTAACATGCTGTTCCATCCAAGGGAACCGAAAGTCATCGGGCTCCTCGACTGGGAGCTTTCCACACTTGGCCATCCGCTAGCCGATCTCGGTTTTTGTTGCATGCCATGGCACACCTCGCCGGACGAATATGGTGGCATTCTGGGTCTGGATTGGCAGAAGTTGGGAATTCCGTTACAGGCAGAGTTCACAGACCACTATTTCACCCATGCGCGGCAGGGTTCCGCGCTGCTGCCATTTCATATCGTCTTTGCGCTATTCCGTTTCGCCGTCATCTTCGTGGGAATAGCCGACCGCGCACGCATGGGAAATGCTGCCGGTGCCAATGCCGAGAACGTCGCGCCGCTCGCAGGTCGCTTTGCTGCCCGCGCTTTGGAGATCATCGACGGACTTCACCCGTTGTGAAAACTCACCGAACTGCATCCTTGTGCATGCAACATTGGCTAACCGGCTCACCTGCGTATCCGGGAGTAGCGCAACTGAGACAAAACTGGGTCGATTGATGGGGAGATGCAGCCATCGGGCTGAGGCGCCGGAATATTTGCGGCGATTTGATGCTGCGTTGGAGCCGTTTGACTGCCTGATAGAAGCATCCGACCATTGAGGTCGGAGGCCGGTCGATTGTCCTCAACAATCGCCTGGAGCACTGTCGGTTGATCGACGACGCGATGGCCGATCCTGATATTGGCGCATATGAGCTTGCCGAAAGGATCGTCGGTGAAGTGAGCGAAATCTTTATGAACGCCTAGCCGCCCGATCCTCACCGTTTGACCAGAAGCCTGCCGCTCACCCAGGCGGGCTTTTTCGTTGCGCTATTCGGCAGCTAAAGGATGCGAGCGTTGTCCCTCCCGATATTCATTCCACGCTTGCCGAAGGATTTGGATGGAGGAAGTTAGGAAAATTCCGGCCATGACTGCCGCCACGATCAAATCAGGCCATTTGGACGCCATTCCCCAAACGCCTATTGCCGCCAGCATCACCGCGCCGTTGCCGATGGCATCGTTGCGCGAACAGAGCCAAACAGAACGCACGTTGGCGTCACCGTCCTTGTAAGGCAGCAGAAACAGAACAGATGCCACATTGGCGGCAAGGGCGAGAAGGCCGATAACGCCCATGACTTCGGCACTAGGAGTCCCAAGGACAAACGTCCGATAGATCGTGGAACCGAAAACCCAAAGCGCCATCAGAAAGAGTGATAGGCCCTTGAACAGCGCCGCCGTGGCGCGGGTTCGCAGGGATGCTCCGATGACGGCGAGGCTCAACCCATAGGTTACGGTATCGGCAAGGAAGTCCAGTGCATCGGCCTTGAGCGCCTGCGATCCGGCAAGTTGGCCGGCGACCATCTCCACTAGAAACATCACTCCATTGATGCCGATGACCGTCCAAAGAATGAGCTTGTAGCGTGAGTCCATTCCGTCGAAGACGGGAACCCCAGTCGGGCAACATCCGTCTCCGGCTTGATGCTGGACGGTTTTCGAAGGAAGCACCAGCGACGGCGGGGCGCAACAGGCGTCCGTTTCGGAATTACAACACGGATCGGTCATGGAATGCTCCTTTAACCGAGACACAATACTTCCTATAGTCACTAGAGGTTCAAGAGGCTCTGTGATGAATTTTTCAATAGGGGAACTTTCGAGACGGACCAAGGTCAAAGTGCCAACAATCCGCTACTACGAACAGATAGGGCTTTTGCCTTCGCCACCGCGCACGGTAGGCCAGCAACGCCGTTACGATGACAGCCATACCTCCCAGCTTAACTTTGTTCGTCACTCGCGCGAGCTTGGCTTTGAGGTAGATGCCATTCGTGAGTTACTGGCAATGAATGCCAAGCCTGACCAGTCATGCGCGAAGGTTGACGCAATGGCGAGGCGGCACATTGCCGGTATAGATCACCGAATCGCACACCTGACCATGCTTCGCGCGGAATTGCAGCGCACCGTTGATGAATGTGGGCGCGGACGCGTCTGCGAATGCCGTGTCATCGAAACATTGGCAGACAGTGGTCATAACCATGGCCGCTTGGCCGATTAATGAGAAGACATTGCCCGGCGCAAATGCTCCCCGGATATAGGCTGGCTGGTGGCGTAGGTTTCCATACGCGGGGTGCCATGTAGATCATCCACTCGTATGTAACATTTAGCATTTTCTAATATTTACGGAGTGATTGAAAAACATAGGAAAATAGAGGTGTGGCTGGGGCGCCAGGATTCGAACCTGGGAATGACGGGATCAAAACCCGTTGCCTTACCACTTGGCGACGCCCCAACTATCGACGATTATTGCCGATCACGACCGGCCTTATAGGCAGAGCCGATCAAAAGTACAATCCGCTGAAGCACTGTCATAGACCAGTTTTTTCATTGGGGTGCCGATCAGGCTATTGCCCCCACACTGCAAGCTCGTTTCCGGCCGGATCGGCGAAATGGAATCGCCTGCCGCCGGGAAATGAAAATATCGACCTGATGATAGTGCCGCCGGCATTTTGAACCGCGCTCAATGTTTCTTCGAGGTTTTCGCTATAAAGAACAGGCAGCGGCTTGGCTGGTGCATCAGTCTGGAACCCACCCTCAAGCCCCTCATCGAATGCGGAATATGCCGGCCCGAAATCGGTAAACGACCACGAAAACGCAGCGCTATAGAATGCCTTGACGCTGTCCAGCGTTCCCCCGGACGCAGACATTTCAAGATAGTCGAGCTTGCCGGTCTGTTTCATTATTTCAACCTGCGCTTATTTGTTCCTGATACGTTCTACAACTGACGCAGGGAAACGGCAAGTCCGGCCAACTGAATTTCTCTTAATCGATTGTAGGCGCCGACTTGGCCATGATCGCCTTGCCTTTCATGGCTCGGCATTTTATCGCTCGCCGGGGCGGTTCCAAAGGGGTTCCGTCAAACTCCGCAGGTTTGAGGATCAGGCATGACCAAGTGGGTTTATACCTTCGGCGACGGGGCAGCGGAAGGTCGCGCAGATGACAAGAGCCTTCTCGGCGGCAAAGGCGCGAACCTTGCAGAGATGTGCAGCCTTGGCCTTCCGGTACCTCCGGGGTTCACCATCACGTCACAGATGTGCAACTGGTATTATGATAATGAACGCACTTATCCCGACGCATTTGCCGATCAGATCAAGGCGGCACTTGACCATATCGCCCGCCTGACAGACCGCCGCTTCGGCGATCCCGCGAAGCTGCTGCTTGTATCGGTCCGCTCCGGTGCGCGCGCTTCGATGCCGGGCATGATGGATACAGTACTCAATCTCGGCCTCAACGACGAGACGGTGGAGTCGCTGGCCGCCGATTCTGGCGATGCGCGCTTTGCCTATGACAGCTACCGCCGCTTTATCCAGATGTATTCGAATGTCGTTCTGTCGCTCGACCACGAAGTTTTCGAGGAAATTCTTGAAGACCAGAAGGCCAGCCTTGGCCATGAACTCGACACGGAACTGACGGCGCTGGAATGGCAGGGCGTCATCGCGCTCTACAAGGCCAGGATCGAGGAGGAGCAGGGCAAGCCGTTTCCCCAAGACCCGCGCGAGCAATTATGGGGAGCAATCGGCGCGGTCTTCGATAGTTGGATGAATGCACGCGCAATAACTTATCGGCGCCTGCATGGCATTCCGGAAAGCTGGGGCACTGCGGTCAATGTTCAGGCCATGGTGTTCGGCAATATGGGAGAGACATCCGCCACCGGCGTTGCCTTCACGCGCAATCCGTCGACCGGCGAAAACATGCTCTACGGCGAGTTTCTGGTAAACGCGCAGGGTGAGGACGTTGTTGCCGGCATCCGTACGCCGCAAAACATTACCGAAGCCGCGCGCATCGCTGCCGGATCGGACAAGCCATCATTACAAAAGTTGATGCCGGGCGCTTTCGATTCCTTCGTGGAGATTTCCAATCATCTGGAACAGCACTACCGCGACATGCAGGACCTTGAGTTCACCATCGAACGCGGCAAGCTCTGGATGCTGCAAACGCGCTCCGGCAAACGCACGGCCAAGGCGGCTTTGAAGATCGCCGTCGAGATGGCAAGAGACGGCCTGATTTCGAAAGAGGAGGCCGTTGGGCGTATTGACCCCGCTTCGCTTGACCAACTGCTCCACCCGACCATCGACCCGAAGGCCGAACGCAATGTCATTGGCATCGGCCTTCCCGCGTCACCGGGCGCTGCGACCGGCGAGATCGTTTTCTCGTCCAACGAAGCCGAGGATATGAAGGCGCAGGGCCGCAAAGTCATTCTCGTCCGTGTCGAGACAAGCCCTGAAGATATACACGGAATGCATGCCGCTGAAGGCATTCTCACGACGCGCGGCGGCATGACCAGCCATGCAGCCGTTGTCGCGCGCGGCATGGGCAAGCCATGCGTATCGGGCGCCGGTTCGTTGCGCGTCGATCACAAGAAGGGAACGCTCACCGCGCTTGGCACCGTTTTCCAGAAGGGCGATGTGATTACGATTGATGGCGGCAACGGGCAGGTGCTGAAAGGCGCAGTACCCATGTTGCAGCCGGAACTGTCCGGTGATTTTGCCGCCATCATGGAGTGGGCGGACACGGCACGGCGCATGACGGTGCGCACGAATGCCGAGACCCCGGCTGATGCGCGCATGGCGCGCTCCTTTGGAGCCGAAGGCATCGGCCTTTGCCGCACAGAGCATATGTTCTTCGATGGCGAGCGCATCACCGCAATGCGCGAAATGATCCTCGCCGATGTGGAAAAGGACAGGCGAGCAGCACTTGCCAAGCTGTTGCCGATGCAGCGTTCCGATTTTATCGAACTGTTCGAGATCATGGCGGGCCTGCCGGTGACGATCCGGCTTCTCGATCCGCCGCTGCACGAGTTCTTGCCCAAGACGGAACAGGAGATTGCCGAAGTCGCAACGCTCATGAATGTCTCGGCTGAGAAATTGCGTCAGCGCACCGAAACCCTGCATGAGTTCAACCCGATGCTTGGCCATCGTGGCTGCCGGCTTGCGGTATCATATCCGGAAATCGCGGAGATGCAGGCGCGCGCGATTTTTGAAGCAGCCGTAGAGGCAGGCCGAAGGGCTGGCGAACTCATTGTTCCCGAGATCATGGTGCCATTGGTCGGTCTGGTGAAGGAACTCGATTATGTGAAGGCGCGCATTGATGCGGTGGCCAAAAGCGTGATGGAGGAAACAGGCGTCAAGATCGAGTATCTTACCGGAACGATGATAGAATTGCCGCGTGCCGCAATACGCGCGCACGTCATTGCCGAAACGGCCGAATTCTTCTCGTTCGGCACCAACGACCTGACCCAGACGACTTTCGGCATTTCACGCGATGACGCGGCTTCGTTCCTTGAAACCTATCGCCAGAAGGGCATTGTCGATCAGGATCCTTTCGTCTCGATCGACGTCGATGGCGTTGGTGAACTGGTGCGGATGGCCGCGGAAAAGGGCAGGGCGACACGTCCCGACATCAAGCTTGGTATCTGCGGTGAACACGGTGGTGATCCCGCCTCGATTCATTTCTGTCAGCAGGTTGGGCTGGACTACGTTTCCTGTTCTCCCTACCGCGTGCCGATTGCCAAATTGGCAGCAGCCCAGGCAGCGATCAGCAAGGAGTGAGCATCACTGGTCGTTCGGCCGGAAAACCAGCGCTCAAATTTACTCATCCGCTCCAATGAAGGTGGCACCGGGTTCTGATCAGGCGGCGACCTGAAACACGTCCATCAACCCGGCGTAAGCCGCAGCAATACCGGCTACCGGGTTTGCGCTTTGCGCCGCCGTTTCAACCTTTAGAGCGCCGCCACTGACCGGCAATGTGAGCAGCAGGAACTGGCGGCTGTTTTCTTCGCCGATACACGCGGCTGCCACATGTTCACCGCCATGCTCGCGGTCTATGCGCAGTTTGAAGAGCAGCGTTCCGCCAACCGCTTCCAGTGCGCCGGCAACAATCTCGACGAATTCGTCTTCCGAAACCGAGCCGGTTTCCATTGCCAAGCCTTCGAGGCTGTCAGCCAGCGATTTCTCCAGTGCCTTTTCGTCTATCTGTGCGTCCATGCAAACCTCTTGCAATTGGCCGAGCGCGCACCCCAACCAATAAGAGTTTATGGCGACCGTGGCCGCAATATGGCACGAGATATCGACAATTCGGCCTATACGCGGCGCATTCGTACTCGAAAGGCTGGACAATTTTCTGGTTCGTTCCAAAATGCGCGCTGGGAGGAACACCATGCTTGGAATGATGCAGGAATGGCCATTGCTTTGCCACAAGTTGATCGACAACGCGGCAGCTCAACATGGCATGCGCGAGATAGTCTCACGTTCGATCGAAGGTCCCATTTTGCGCACGACCTATGCGGCCTTGCGCCGCCGCGCACTGCAGGTCGCACAACGGCTTGAGCGCGATGGCTTTGGCCTAGGCGACCGCATTGCAACGCTGGCCTGGAACACGGCCCGCCATCTTGAAGCCTGGTATGGCATCATGGGGGTTGGTGCGATCTATCACACACTCAATCCTCGCCTTTTTCCTGAGCAGCTTGTCTGGATCATGAATCATGCCGAGGACAAGGCGATCTTTGTCGATCCGACCTTCATGCCGCTGGTCGAGAAGATCGCGGGACAGGTGAAATCGCTGACCAAAGTGATTGTTTTGACCGATCAGGCAAACATGCCGGCAACCGCCTTGCCCAATGTGGTGTCCTATGAGGAGTGGATTGCTGAGGCAGATGGTGATTTCCAGTGGAAGACGTTTGACGAAAACACGGCTGCAGGCATGTGTTACACGTCTGGTACGACGGGCGATCCGAAAGGCGTTCTCTATAGCCACCGCTCGAATGTGCTCCATGCCATGATAGCGTCGATGCCCGATGCCATGGGTATCGGGTCGCGCGACGTCATCTTGCCGGTTGTACCGATGTTTCACGCCAATGCATGGGGCATCGGGCAAGCCGCGCCCATGATTGGCGCAAAGCTTGTCATGCCGGGCGCGAAGATGGATGGCGCTTCGATCTATGAGTTGCTGGATAGCGAGAAAGTGACGTTCAGCGCGGCTGTTCCGACAGTGTGGTTGATGTTGCTGCAATATCTGGAAGAAACCGGCAAGAAGCTTCCTTATCTCAACAAGGTAGTAATTGGCGGTTCGGCCTGCCCGCGCATGATCACGCAGAAATTCCAGGACAATTACGGCGTCGAGGTTGTTCACGCATGGGGCATGACCGAAATGTCGCCACTTGGCACGCTTGGTACGATCAAGCCGGAATATGCCGACCTGACCGGCGATGCGCGCCTTGATATTCAAAAGACGCAGGGCTTTGCGCCATTCGGCGTTGAAATGAAGGTAACTGACGACGAAAACAACGCACATCCCTGGGATGGCAAGACATTTGGTCGTCTCAAGGTTCGTGGACCCGCCGTCGCACGCGCTTACTATGGTGGGGCAGGGGCGGAGCAGTTCGACAAGGAGGGCTGGTTCGACACGGGCGATGTCGCCCATATCGACCCGAGTGGCTACATGCAGATTACCGACCGGGCCAAAGACGTCATCAAATCGGGCGGTGAATGGATATCGACCATCGATCTTGAAAATCTCGCGGTCGGCCACCCGGATGTGGCCGAGGCCGCCGTTATTGGTGTTCGCCATCCCAAATGGGACGAGCGCCCGCTTCTGGTCATTGTGCGAAAGTCCGGCAAGGAGCCGTCAAAGGCCGATATTATCGGCTTCATCGAGGGCAAGGTGGCGAAATGGTGGATGCCTGATGACGTGGCTTTCGTCGCGGAAATTCCGCACACTGCAACCGGCAAAATTCAAAAGACTGTGCTGCGTGAACAGTTCAAAGACTACCAATTGCCGACCGTTTGAAGCGGGTGCCGCAAAAGGATCGCCCGATACAACTGTGATCTTGCTGTCAAAGGCGTTCAGTTTTGACGTTTGATGCCTTAGAGCATCGGGCGACTAAATGGAATCGATCACGTTCATGGTTTTGGATCGATTCGATCCTGAATCATCGTGATCTTGAGGGTGGGCGCGGCGAACGATGACCGAAAATTTTGAGAGGCAAACGTCGAAGGCTGCTGGCTGGTCTCGTGGCATCGCTACGTTTTCTGCCGTGCTGCTTGTGACCGTCTGGGTCGGTCACCACTACCATCTGGTCGAAACGCCGGCTTTTCTCTGGGTGCTGGCAATCGTTGCCCTTCTTGCGGCTTTGGCTGTTCTACTTGCCGGCTATGCCTTTTCAAGGCTTTGGAATTTCGGTGACCGGGGCGGGCATGACCTGACCGCAGGCTTCCTGATCGCCATGCTGGTTTTGACCCCCTACGCAATTGCCGCCTACTGGGTAAGCAGTTATCCGCCATTGCGAGACATCTCGACCGACCTTGACGATCCGCCCGCCTTTGGCTCTTCCCAGACAAATATGGCGAACATCCATGCCGAGCCGACACCGGGTGAACGTCGCTTGCAGGTGCAAGCCTACCCTCTTGTAACGGGCCGCCGCTACGACCTGCCCTTTGATGAAACCGTGAATGCGGTTGAGACGGTTTTGCACAGTCAGGGATGGCAAGTCGCCATGCCTTTGCCAGTTGCCGTCGATGGCATGGCCAAGCTTGTCCTTAGCGCCACAGCAACCAGCTTTGCACTGGATCTTCCCGTCGATGTAGCGATCCGTATCACCAGCGATGGCGAAACGACTTCTGTCGACATGAGATCGGCTTCGCGTTTCGGGAATCATGACCTGGGGGACAATGCGGACCGAATAGTCAGCTTTCTTGCGCAACTGGATCAGGAAGTCGCCGAACAGGCGGGTGTCGTCACGGCACAGTGACATCACATTCAAGGGCGCAACCGCGTGTTCGAGAAATCGGCAGATCGGAGCGTTAATTTGCAACCTGATAGAGGCCGTCGATGGAGGGAGTGCCGTCGGTATTCACCAATCCTCGACCGACAAGATCTTCCAGATGTGCAAGCACGGAAAGAGCCGCCGCCCCATGCAGGCGCGGATCGATGTCTCGGTAAATGGCTTCAACCAGTTCCCGAACCGTTCGATCACCACTTCTGAGCCGTTCGATTATGGCGCGTTCGCGCATTTTGCGGTGCGCTTTCAGGCCACGCATGAAGGCCTGCGGCTTGGTCACTGGCCCGCCGTGCCCCGGCAACAGCAGGTCGTCGCCGCGTGCCAATAACGCATCGAGTGAGGCCATATAATCAGACATGGCACCATCCGGTGGTGCGACAATGGTTGTCGACCATGCCATGACATGGTCGGCGGAAAACAGAATGCCCTGTCCTTCAAGCGCAAAGGCGGCATGATTTGCCGTATGGCCGGGGGTCAGGATCGTCCTGATCGCCCAGCCGTCACCGTCGATCAGCGAGCCATCCGGCAAGGCTTTGTCGGGTACGAAATCCATATCTGCACTGGCATCCAGCGGATTGGTTTCGCCGGTCTGGAGAGGGCGTGCGGGCCGGTGCGGCCCTTCGGCCAGAATGAGCGCGCCTGTTTCCGCTTTCAGCTTTGCCGCCAGCGGCGAATGATCCTTATGTGTATGGCTTACAAAAATATGGCTGACGGGCCGGCCGGCAATCGCCTCGACCAAGCTGTGCAGATGGCTCGGATCGTCGGGACCGGGGTCGATAACCGCCAGTGTGTCTTGCCCGACAATGTAGCTATTCGTCCCGTGAAACGTGAAGGGAGAAGGATTGGGGGCTGTGATTCGCAAAATATTTGGCGCAACCGCCACCGCATCCCCATAGGCCGGTATGAAACTTCTATCGAAATCGAGGTTCATGATTATGCGATGCTTTGGTGTGAAAACGGGCAATAGCGATTGCCGCATAGCACGGAAGCCAATATAGGGAAACGCGTCGCGCATATACCGCGCCGGCGCCAAACAGATTGAGGAAGATCATGGCAATTGCAACAACTATGCGCCCACTTGTTTCGCTGGCCTTGCCTGAAAAGGGCATTGGCCGATTGGCAGTCCAACTCATTCTCGCAGTCTCGGCGACATTGCTGCTGACACTATCGGCAAAGACCAAGGTGTTTCTGGGGCCGGTCGATATGTCGCTTCAGACGCTCGCGATATTCATGATCGCGGCAGCCTTTGGCATGCGCCTCGGCGTGGCCACGCTGCTGTTGTACCTAGCTGAAGGCGCGATGGGCTTTCCGGTATTTCAAAGCACACCCGAAAAAGGCATTGGCATTATCTATATGCTCGGCTCGACGGGCGGATATCTGGCCGGCTTCGTGGTTATGGCGGCCATTGTCGGTTGGGCAGCTGACCGCGGATGGGATCGCAACCCGTTCAAATTGTTCGGCGCAGTTCTCGCAGCCGAGATCGTCATGATGACGATGGGCTTTGCCTGGTTGTCGGGCTTGATCGGTGTCGAAAAGGCATTCCAGTTCGGCGTCATGCCATTTGTTTTGCCTGATCTGATCAAGGTTGCACTGGCTGCCAGCCTCGTGCCGGCCCTGTGGGCGCTCCTGCCGCGTAAACAGTAAAAAAGACTTTTCAGAAAAGATTGAAGGGTCGCACAGGTAAAATTGACAATGCTTGTGCGACCTTTATCGCTTTGATGAAAGACGGAAAGCTGAGCCGATTTTGGCGCATGGTGCAAACCGGTATGGCCAAGTTCAGCCCGACATCGCGTCCGGATCGGACTCAACCGTGGCCGTTTCTTTCTGTGGTTGGTAGTCATTGACGATGCGTGAAAGCAATTCGACTGCCCTGTCCTTCTCTTCATTCAATACGGCAGTTTCCATACTGGTCAGAATGCGGTTCAAGAACGTCTTGTCGGTAATTGACGAACTGGCAACAATGAAACCTGCTTCGGTTTGCTCGTGAGATGCCTCGGATGGGGCGAGCAACTCTTCATACAGCTTCTCACCTGGCCGCAATCCCGTGAAGTCGATCTTGATGTCGATATGCGGTCTGTATCCCGCCAACTGAATCATGCGCTCGGCAAGGTCGACAATCCGGACGGGTTCACCCATGTCCAGAATCATTATCTTGCCGCGTTCGGCTTCTTCAATAGATCCCCGCGCCGTTGCGTGCAGAACCAATCGCACGGCTTCTGGAATGGTCATGAAAAAGCGCACAATATCGGGGTGAGTGACCGTAATGGGGCCGCCCCTGGCAATCTGCTTTTGGAAGCGTGGAACCACTGAACCATTCGAACCAAGAACATTTCCGAAGCGGACGGTTTGGAACCGCGTATCGCCAGAAGAAACGTCGAGCGCCTGACAATAGGTTTCAGCCGCGCGTTTCGTGGCCCCCATGATACTGGTTGGATTGACCGCCTTGTCGGTAGAAATCATCAATACCGTGGAAACTCCGGCTTCCGAGGCGGCATTGGCCACATTGCGAGTACCGAAAAGGTTTGTCTTGATCGCTTCCAATGGATTTAATTCCATCATTGGAACGTGCTTTAGCGCTGCCGCGTGAAAAACGAGGTCGGGGCACAATTCCTTGAAGAGTCTTGAGATTCGCGAATTATCGCGAACGTCCGCGATCCGTGTGATGATTCTTGCGTTCGGGTGTTGGTTACGGAGTTCCATATCAAGCAGATAGAGATGGAATTCCGAACTGTCAGTGATGATAAGGGCGCGTGGCCCCAAGGCAACGATCTGGCGGCAAAGCTCGCTGCCAATCGAGCCGGCCGCACCTGTCGCCAGAACGGTTTTCCCTGTGATCATCGCCGCGACGCTTTTCAGGTCCGTCTTTATTTCAGGTCGCCCCAACAAATCTGCCAGTTCGATCGGTTTTGATGCGATGAGACCGTTCTTCGTGATCACTGCGGTATCAGTTGACAACGGCAGTCGTGAAGCCACGATGCCCAACCGCGTCGCTCGCTCGACAATCTTACCAAGAACCTCGCGGTGAATGTCGGGCACCGTTACAATGAGTTCGGTAACCTGAATCCCCTGGCGCGAAAATTTCGCAACGATCTGCTCGAAGTCAGACATGGAGCCCAGCACACGTACGCCCTGTATCATTGATTCCGACGTACGACCGTCGTCTATAACGCCAGCGACGGTTACGTCGCGGTCACTATCCCTGCGCGTTGATCTTATGAATGTGTCTGCGGCACTGTTCAGACCATAAAGCAGGACGTAACGGGTATTCTGAGAGCGCCGCCTAATCGTAGTGATTGGATTCAGGCTCTGTTCCAGATGCAGCCTATAGGCGAGGCGTGGTGCTGCGAGACCTGCTATCAGGTAGAGCATCGACAAGACGGGCACGGAGCGCGGCACATTCGATCCGCGGCTAACCAAAAATACACCCACCGTATAGATAACGACCGCACAGAAGCTGGCTTTGATTATGGTCACCAGATCAAGGACCGACACGTAGCGCCATGAACCACGATGGGTCGAGAAGATGATGAAGCAAATCGCACTCGTCAGAACAAAACTCGCTGTCTTTTCGACAACCCCCGGGAGTGACAGGGTTCCCTCGATCCCGAGTACGGTAACATAAGCAAGAATGAACGCGCATGCGGCCACGATTAGGTCATTGGCCACAGCTATAGTGCGGCGGAAATGTATCTTGGCAACGATTTTGTCGAAGATCATACGGAGGCACTCATATCAATCGGCAGGTTAAGCAAGAAAGATACCGCAAATGACGAGTCGTCATCTTTCTTAAGACGACATTACGTCTTATGCACCAAGTCAGCCATGAGTTATTTCAACTTTTGCGATATCGCACAGACTATCGTGAACAGGGAACGTGCACATGTCGAACGCAAATAGGGTATTGATAACCGGTGCGAGCGGTTTTGTCGGCAGGAAACTGGTCACGCGTCTCGTTGCCGATGGTCATCGGTTGAATTTGGCAGGTCGGACCGACAAAGGCTGGTTCGAGGGTGGGGATGTCAATTTCTTTGGCGTTGGTTCGATCAGTGCGCACACTGATTGGACGGAAGCTTTTCAGGGTTGCAATAGGATTGTTCATCTGGCTGCTCAGGTCCCGTTGCCTGGTGTTGCCGATGAGGTTTTGACCGAAGTCAACGATAGAGGGACAAAACGTCTTGCGCAGCAAATTGGCACCAGTGACGTCGAACTCATTATTTTGATGTCTACCGTTTTCGCTCTTTGCGACGAAACGAGAGGCAAACCGGTAGATGACAGCACTCACCCAAACCCTGCTTCGCAGTATGGCAAGTCCAAGCGTGAAGCCGAAAAGCATGTTCTGGGTTTAACGGAACTGGATAAAACCGTTGTCGTTTTGCGCGCCCCGCTCGTCTATGGCGGAGATGCGCAGGGAAATTGGCGTTTGCTGCAACGCTTGGCTGCGTCAAAGGCACCTCTGCCGTTCGCCTCGATTGATAATCGCCGTACGTTCGTTTCGGCGGACAATCTGGTAGATGGGGTCGCTCATCTGTTGACGATGCCCAAAGAAGGACGAACCTCTGGATCTTTCATGATAGCCGACGACGAGGCTGTCAGTCTTCGGCAAATCATCACGTGGCTTCGTGCTGGGATGAATGTGCCGGTTCATCTTTTCGCCGTACCGAAAAGCGTCATGAGTGGAGCTTTGCGGTTGTTGGGTAAAGACAAGGCATGGCAACGTCTTTTTCGCGATCTGGAGATCGATTCAAGTGGATTTCAAGAAACCTTCTCCTGGAAACCTGTCCGACGGGCCAAAGAGGCGATCATGAAGTCGGGCGCGGACTTTATGGGAAGTGAAGGTAATGCAGTGTTCAAACGGAGCGAGCGTTGAAGCGGCTTTTTGACTTCGTTATCTCCGGTGTAGCCTTGGCGGTTTTGTGGCCGGTCATGTTGATCATTGCCTTGTGGATCAGGCAATCATCGCCCGGCGGCGCATTGTTCGTCCAGCCTCGCGTCGGACGCGACGAGCGATTGTTCAAATGCTACAAATTCCGCACGATGGCGACTGGTGCTCCAGTTGCTGGCTCGCACGAAGTGGCCGGGTCATGGATTACGCCTGTGGGTCGGCGGCTCAGGTCGATCAAGTTGGATGAACTCCCCCAATTGATCAACGTTCTGCGCGGAGACATGAGCTTGGTGGGACCACGACCTTGTCTGCCCAATCAGAATGAAGTCATCGCTGCGAGGCGATCGCTCGGGGTTTTCAGTGCAAGGCCCGGCATTACAGGCATTGCACAATTGTCAGCTATCGATATGTCCATGCCTGAAAAACTCGCACAAGCGGATAGGCGGTATCTGGACACCATGAGCATTGCCAAGGACGTCCGAATCTTGATTGCAACCGCTTTTGGCAGGGGATCCGGCGATGCGGCGCTTCGCGAAATCCATTGAAATAATTTGCCGCGGTCAAGAACGATTCGAAGGTGGACAATTCCTGATTGCGCCGGTAGACGGTGAACCGTCCTTGCTGTCAGCTTGGATTCCACATTGATGAGCACCATCAAGATACCATCGAAATGAGTATCTCTGGTTGTATCGCCGCATATTTCTACTTGTGGCGTGGGGAAAACGATAGACCGACATATGGCGTCACTGAAAAACATTCTCGTAGTTTTCGGAACCAGACCGGAAGCGATCAAGATGGCACCGGTGGTGAAGGAACTGGCACGCAGTTCACTTTTGAAGGTGCGCATTTGCGTGACGGCGCAGCATCGCCAGATGCTCGATCAGGTGCTTGAGCTTTTCGATATTCATCCCGACCATGACCTCAATCTGATGAAACCGAACCAGACATTGGACGCGGTGACGGCCGGTGTATTGACGGGTATCGGTCAGGTGCTCGACGAAGAGCGCCCCGACATGGTTTTGGTCCACGGCGACACGACAACCACGCTCGCTGCCTCGCTTGCCGCATTTTACCGCCGCTTACCTCTTGGTCATGTCGAGGCGGGTCTCCGTTCGGGATCTCTTCAGGCTCCCTGGCCAGAAGAGATGAACCGCCGTGTGACAACGCTTGCGACACGCTTCCATTTTGCCCCGACAGAAACTTCCAAGGCGAATTTGCTCCGCGAAGGTATTCCTGAAGCGCATATCCACGTGACAGGCAATACGGTGATCGACGCGCTTCTCCAAACCGTGCACAAGACGAAGTTGCCTGAAAGACGGGAACTACTGGCAAAACGATTCGCGTATCTCGATGCGGCGCGCCCCATCGTACTTGTGACCGGCCATCGGCGCGAAAATTTCGGAAGCGGTTTTGAAAACATCTGCAACGCGTTTCTCGATATATCGCGTCAGCATGATGTTCAGGTGGTTTATCCCGTTCACCCCAACCCAAGTGTGCGCGAACCGGTGGAGAGATTGCTGGGCAATCAGCCATCAATTCATCTGATTGATCCGCTCGATTATGAGCCCTTCGTCTATCTGATGGACCGCGCCCGTATCATCATAACGGATTCCGGCGGCGTGCAGGAAGAAGCTCCATCGCTTGGAAAGCCGATACTCGTGATGCGTGAAACGACGGAACGCCCGGAGGCGGTCGACGCTGGAACGGTTGTTCTGGTTGGGACATCGCGAGAGCGGATTGTTAGCGAAACAGAGCGATTGCTCGGCGACGAAAATCACTATACGCGGATGGCTCAAGCTATCAATCCATATGGTGATGGTCAGGCTGCCATGCGCATTCGCAACATTATTGAGGAGCAACTATGAGCCTCGGAACGATAAGAAAAGTTTGCGTGCTGGGTCTTGGCTATATCGGCCTTCCGACCGCGTCGGTTATCGCCTCGCGGGGCGTGGAAGTCGTCGGCGTCGACGTCAAGCAGAACGTAGTAGACAAGATCAATCGCGGCGAGATCCACATCGTCGAGCCGGATCTCGGTGCTGTCACGGCCCTTGCCGTTCAGCAGGGGCGTTTGCGCGCATCCACGACACCCGAACAGGCCGATGTTTTCATTATTGCGGTTCCCACGCCATTTCATGATGGAAAGGCGGACTTGGAATTTGTCTGGGCCGCCGCCCGTTCGGTTGCGCCGCATTTGTCCAAGGGCAACCTTGTGGTTCTCGAATCGACATCGCCACCCGGTACGACCGACCGGGTGCTGGAATTGCTGGCGGCTGAACGTCCGGATTTGCGCTTTCCCTGTGTTGGAAGCGATGAGGAAAGCGACGTCAATGTCGCCTACTGTCCCGAGCGCGTGTTGCCGGGGCGGGTTCTGGCTGAACTCGTTGAAAACAGCCGTGCGATTGGTGGCATAACGGCCGCCTGCTCGAAGCGCGCAGCGGAATTGTACCGTATCTTCTGCATTGGCGATTTGAACGAAACGGGCGCCCGCACCGCCGAGATGTGCAAGCTCGTGGAGAACGCCTTCAGAGACGTCAATATCGCCTTCGCCAATGAGTTGTCCCGGGTCTGCGACAAGGTGGATGTCAATGTCTGGGATGTCGTGCGCCTGGCCAATAATCATCCACGCGTCAATATCCTTCAGCCCGGTCCGGGCGTTGGCGGGCACTGCATTGCCGTTGACCCGTGGTTTATCGTCGAGGCGGCGCCCGACGAGACACCGCTGATCCGCACCGCACGCGAGGTCAATGACCGCAAGCCGCATCTGGTTGTGGCCAAGATACGGGCAGGCGTGGACGGCGTTGCCGCATCAGGGCGCAAGCCAGTGGTCGGTCTTCTGGGACTGGCGTTCAAACCCAATGTCGATGATCTGCGTGAAAGCCCCGCCCTTGAGATAGCCAAGGCCGTTTCGGCGTGGAGCGATTGCGATATTCTTGTCTCGGAGCCGAATGTTGAGGCAATGCCAGCGTCACTAGAAGGCAAGGATAATCTTCACTTTGTCGAAGACGTCGATGCCATTGTGGCGAAATCGGATGTGCTTGTCATGCTCGTCAACCATTCTCCCTATCTCAACATCGGCAAGGAGCAGCTTGCCGGAAAAGTCATTATTGATACGCGCGGAGTCTGGTCTTGAAACAATTGCTGGTTCGCTCTGGAAAGGTCTTCCTCAAGGATGTACCTGCGCCCACGGTGGGGCCTAAGAATATCGCGGTCAGGGTGTGCAATTCCTGTGTAAGCGTTGGAACCGAGATGGCAGGCATCAAGATGTCGGCCTTGCCACTCTATCGGCGCGCGCTGAAACAGCCGCACCATGCCAAGCGCGCGTTGCAAATGATGAAGGATCAGGGCGTTGCGCGTGTCTACAAGCAGATACGCGGCAAACTCGATGCCGGCACGCCGATCGGATATTCGGCCGCAGGCGAAGTCGTGGCAATTGGCACTGGTGTCGACGGTTACAAGATTGGTGACAGAGTGGCCTGTGCGGGCGCGGGCATTGCCAATCACGCGGAGATTATCGAGGTTCCGGTCAACCTCGTTGTGCCGATGCCTGACGGGCTTGATTTTCCTGCAGCCGCAACTGTGACCCTGGGTGCCATCGCCATGCAGGGCGTGCGGCGCGCAAACCCGACGCTTGGCGAGACGGTTGTCGTGATTGGCCTTGGCATTCTGGGCCAGATTGCTGCGCAGATTCTGTCAGCAAACGGGTGTCGGGTGATTGGCACGGATATCGACACCGGCCGTATTGCGACAGCCATGGAAAATGGCATGGATATCGGTCTCAATCCCGCAGATGGCGATATTGTCGAAAGGGTCGTGAAGCTGACCAATGGCTTCGGTGCCGACGCTGTCATCGTGACCGCCGCTTCGGCAAGCAGCGAGATCATTGCACAGGCCTTCCAGGCTTGCCGGCGCAAGGCACGCGTCGTTGCCGTCGGCGATGTCGGCTTGAACATCGCGCGCAGCGACATTTACAACAAGGAACTGGATTTCTTCATCTCGACGTCATACGGGCCGGGACGCTACGACCCCCGTTACGAGGAAGATGGCGAGGATTATCCGATAGCCTATGTGCGCTGGACCGAAAACCGCAATATGGGCGAGTATCTCCGGCTTCTCGACACCGGGAAGTTGAGCCTCGCCAACATGCTGCATCCCCCATATCCAATCGACAAGGCAGAGGAAGCCTATGCCCAGCTTGGCAAGACCGGTGCAAAGCCGCTTCTCGTTCTGCTGGAATATCCTGACAGGCAAGAAGCAAGCCGCGCGACGCTGACGGTTGCGCCACCGGCGGCCAAGGAAACGCGCATAGGGTTGGCGCTGGTCGGAGCGGGCGGTTTTGCGCAGGCCATGCATCTGCCGAACCTTCAAAAACTCAAGGACGACTTCACACTGCATAGCATTGTCAGCCGCACGGGCCTGTCGGCCAGCACAGCCGCCGAACGCTTTGGTGCGGCCAATGCAGGCACCGACTTTGAAGCTGTCCTGCGCGATCCTGCCGTCGATCTGGTCATGATTGCAACCAGACACGACCTCCATGCTTCAATGACGCTTGCGGCTCTCAAGTCGGGCAAGCATGTTTTCGTGGAAAAGCCGCTGGCTTTGAACGAAGCAGAACTTGCGCCCATCGAGGCGTTTTATCATGACAATCCTGCCGGCCCTGTGCTGATGACCGGTTTCAATCGTCGCTTTTCACCCGCCATCGAAGCCGCGCGCAAGGCGCTCGCTCATCGCACGTCGCCAATCATAGTCAATTACCGCATGAATGCCGGTTATATTGCTGCCGATCATTGGGTTCACGGCCCTGAAGGCGGTGGACGCAACATTGGCGAGGCATGCCATATTTACGACCTTTTCAATGCCTTGACGGGCAGTGAGCCAATTGAGATACAGGCTTCCGCAATTGTTCCCGATTCAAAATACTGGCATCGCAACGACAATTTTGTCGCGACGGTGCGCTATGCCGACGGCTCGGTGTGTACGCTCACCTATTCGGCGATGGGTGCCAAGAGCTATCCCAAGGAACGCGCTGAAATCTTCTGTGACGGCAAGGTGCTATATCTTGACGACTACAAGCAACTCACCGTGACTGGTGGAGCAGGTGGCTGGAAGAACATGACCATTGAGAAGGGGCAGATGGAAGAGTTGCAAGCGCTCGCCAAAACCCTTCGCAAAGGCGAAGCCTGGCCGGTATCACTGGCGGATCAACTTTTCGCCACACGTATCAGCTTTGAGGTCGAACAGCAGATCATCTCCTGATCGGCTGCGGCGCAACAACAAAGAGGCAGGATCACTATGTGCGGCATCGTTGGTGTTTTCGCCTATGGCAAGCCGGGTAAGGTCAACGGCGGCATGATCGAGGCCATGCGTGACACGATGGCCCATCGCGGCCCGGATGGCGCCGACATCTGGATTTCACCTGATGCGCATGTCGGCTTTGGCCATCGCCGGCTTTCATTCATTGATCTCACCGACCTTGCAAGCCAGCCCATGCCCAATGAGGACAAGCGGGTGTGGATCACTTTCAATGGTGAGATCTACAACCACAGTCAGTTTCGCCGCCCGCTGGAACAGGCCGGCCACGCTTTCAGGACCGATCATTCCGATACCGAGATCCTCGTCCACGGCTACGAGGAGTGGGGCATCGAGGGGTTGCTGGAGCGTATATCCGGCGATTTTGCCTTCGGTATTCATGATGCAGAAGAAGATGCGCTTTATCTGGCGCGCGATCGCGTCGGCGTAAAGCCGCTTTATTTCGCGGTCTTTGGCGGTCAGTTCATGTTCGCATCCGAAATCAAGGCAATACTTGCCCATCCCCTGGCCGAACGTGACATCGACCCGCAGGCGATGGTCCACTATCTCAGCTTCCTGACCACGCCCGCACCGATGACCATGTTCAAGGGCATATACAAGATACCGGCTGGCTGCTGGATGAAGGTTGCGTCCGACGGCGAGATCTCGATGCATCGGCATTATCATGCTGCGCCCGGAAAGGGCATAGACCCTTCCGAAACAAAGGGCTTGTCTGACGCAGCACTGGAAGATTTCTACGTGTCGGGCATCCACAGCCGCCTGCACGACGCCGTTGAGCGGCGCATGGTGTCCGATGTTCCCATCGGCGTGTTTTTGTCAGGCGGTATAGATTCATCCACCAATGTGGCGATGATGTCGGAATTCACCGACAAGCCGCTCAGCACGTTCACAGTCGGTTTCAAGGATTTCACCGGACTGAATGAACTCGATTATGCAGAGGCTGCGGCCAAGCGTTTCAACACCAAGCATCAGGAAATCCTGATCGACGAAAACGACATGATCGGCTATCTCGAAAACCTGATTCACTATCAGGACGAGCCTCTGGCCGACTGGGTCTGCATCCCGCTGCATTTCGTTTCCAAATTGGCGCATGACAGCGGCGTCAAAGGTGTTCAGGTCGGCGAAGGCTCGGATGAGCAGTTCTGCGGCTATGCCGGCTATATGGGCTATCTCAAGCTCTATCACCGCTATTGGGAGCCGTTCCGTTCCTACCTGCCGCGCCCGGTGCAGCGCTTGGCGGCGCGCGCCGCCGTTGGGTTGTCCAGCCTCGATCCACGGCTTCCGCTTTATGCCGATATCATTGACCGCGCCGCACATGACCGGGAACATTTCTGGTCCGGGGCGATGGTGTTCTGGAACACGGCCAAGAACCGTTTGTTGCGACCCGGTTCGCTTGGCTCATCCGACCATCACAAGCCGATGGTCGAGGCTGGCGTTCTCGATCCATCCTACCTGGTACCCGACAGCTACAATGTCGTGAGTTCATTCCTGGGTGCGTTCGATCTGGATCATCCGGGACAGGATGCGTTGACCCGCATGATCCACAATGAATTCCGCCTGCGGCTGCCCGAATTGCTATTGATGCGTGTTGACAAGATTTCGATGTCGGTGTCGCTGGAGGCACGTGTGCCATTCCTCGATCACGAGTTGGTTGATTTCAGCTTCGACATTCCCGAGGAATGGAAAACCCGCAACGGCGTTGCCAAATACCTGCTGAAAAAAGCGGTTGAAGGGGTGATTCCAGACGAACTCATCTATCGCAAGAAAATGGGATTTGGCGCGCCAATGGCCGACTGGCTGCGCGGTTCATTCGGCGAGCGTGTGGAACGCGAAATCAAGCGCTCGGCTCTGATGATGCGCGGATTCTTCAACGCGGATTTCATTGACGAACTGTTTGCCAACCATCGCTCGAAGCGTCTGGATACAAGCTTGCAGATATGGACGCTCTACAATCTGACGGCATGGTATGAATACTGGATAGCCGATACCGGTGTGCGGGCCGCTGCCTGAATATGGCGGCCTTGGACCTCCTTCATCGCATCGGCCGCATAGCGCGAAAGCCGCCGGGCTATGTTGTCAGGCGTCTCGCCCATGAGGCGACAATGGAGGCGGACCGCGTTCTTGCGCCTGCATTGGCGCGTCGCATCACCGGCAAACAACTTGCTCGGATGGCTGGCGTCGGTGACGTCGATGCCCTGTGGGACCTGCTCGCAGGCAGAGCCTATCCTGCTGTCGTTGACGCTGGCGTTGCCGCCCGGTTTCGCGAGATATTCCCCGTGGCGACCGAAAGCCTCTTCGAGAAGGCGCAGCTTGCGCTCGCGCATGAGGTCGATCTGCTTGGGTCCGGTCCCGTGCAACTGGGTGAGCGTATCGACTGGCTCCGTGACTTCGTAACCGGGGACCGCTGGCCACCGGCCTTTTGCCGCTCCATCGACTATTTGAACAAGGACCGGCCCAGCGACGTCAAACGGCCCTGGGAGTTGTCGCGGCTGCAATGGTTGCTGCCGACAGGTCAGGCATTTCTTCTGACCGGCGATGAGCGCTATGCCATAGCGGCTCGCGATATTCTTGCCCAATGGATTGAGGCCAATCCCTACGCGTGGAGTGTCAATTGGTCTTGCACGATGGAGCCGGCCCTTCGAATATTGACCTGGACCTGGCTGTTTCATGTATTTGCGCAATCTAAAGCGTGGTCTGAGTCGAAATTCCGCGCGCGTTTCCTTTCGTCCTTGTATTTGCATGGCGCGTTTACCGCGCGCCATATCGAGCGATCCACGGTGAACGGCAACCACCTGACAGCGGATTGTGCCGGGCTTGTCTTTGCGGGCCTTTTTTTTGCGGATATTGGCGACGGGAATGATTGGGCCGCCGAAGGATGGCGCTCGCTTGAGCATGAAATCGTTCTTCAGGTTCATCCCGACGGTGTCGATTTTGAAGCATCGTCGGCGTATCATCGTCTGGTGGCCGAATTGTTCCTGCTGCCAGCGCGCTACAGACTGGCGCGTGGACTGGGCGTGTCGGACGGCTATAGGGATCGATTGATTGCAATGGCCGAATTTGCCGACACCTATTCCCGGCCTGACGGAACATCACCCCATTGGGGCGACGCAGATGATGGGCGCGCTCTGCCGCTTGGCAGCCAGGCGTTGTGCGATCACCGATACATTGCCGAGATGGTTGCCGCCACATTCACGCAAGCATCTCTGCCAATGACGCACAAGAGCGACGGAACCGAACTGTTCTGGCATTGCGCCACCCTGCCTTCGCAGGGCGAAGTCGCAGCACCCGCATCTCGGTCCTTTAGTGATGGCGGCGTATTTGTCCTGCGGGACCGGCACAACCATGTGTTCATCGACTGCGGACCCGTCGGATTGGCCGGGCTTGGCGGTCATGGCCACAATGACGCGCTGTCCTTTGAGGCATGGCTCTCGCAATGTCCGCTCATCGTCGATCCGGGTTCTTATGTCTACACATCCTCATTTGAGGAACGGAATGCGTTTCGCTCGACGGGCTTCCACAATACGCCCCAGATAGATGACGCGGAAATAAACAGGCTTCATGCGCCAGACAATTTGTGGAACCTGCATGAGGATGCCCGCGCGCAAGCCACATTGTTCGAAGTATCAAGCAGTGAGAGCCGTTTTATAGGGCATCATTCTGGCTATCGGCGGTTGGCGGACGCGGTTCGCGTCGAACGCGAAATTGCCCTTTGCCATGATGATGGCACACTGACGATCACCGACCGCATTGAGGGGGATGGAGATCACGAGGTTTCCGTTCCTCTGCATTTTGCTGAAGGGGTCCAATTGCACGTCGATGGAGAGGCAGGATTTGTTGCGCAGGCGCACACCAGGAGTTTCAACGTCACCTATAATGGTGAACCTGATTGGGTAGCCTCCATCGAGGATGGGAGAATTTCGCCAAGCTATGGCGTTGCTATTGCAACCCGTCGTCTGGTTTGGCGCAAAAGCGGGCGTTTGCCGGCAACGCTGAAGGTAACCATCACGCCTCAACAACGTTGCGGAGCATAAGATATGCTTCCCGCGTTGCGAGAGATCATGACGACGCTTGTTGCGCGCGGGTTTGCCATGATCGGGCCGTTCGCAGTCAGCGTGATTACGGCGCGTGCGCTAGGCCCTGAAGATCGCGGTCAGTATTTCCTGATTGTTTCCTATGCCCAGATTGCCGCACAGATCGCCAATCTGGGCCTGCATTCATCAAACACCTATCTCGTTGCAAATCATCCCGAGCGGCTGAGAGCATTGATGATCAACAGCCTTTATGTCGCAACGTTTCTGGCGCCTTTGGTCGCGCTTGTTCTCGTGACGTTGCTGGACCAGCCCCAATTGATCGGCCTGCCCGCACGTGAGGGTGCGGCAGGCGGGTCCATGGCGCTGATGGCAGTGATTCTGGCACCCATGATGGTCGGATTTTTATACATCACCAACATGGCCGTTGGCGTTGGAAGGGTTCGATTTTTCAACCTGTTGACCATTTTTGCCGGCATCATGGTGATGGCCGCTGCAGGCATTGCTGCGCTTCTTGGCGGGACGACCGCGAAATTTCTGGTCGCAGCCGTCGTTGCGCTGATAGTGAGTTCTGCAGTTGGAGGACGCTTCCTTCTCGCTGGGCAGGACGTTCGCCTGAATTTCGATCGCGCGCTCTTTCGCCAGGGCATCTCATATGCGTTGCGTGCATATCTTGCCACTTTGTTCGGCTTTCTCATGATGCGCGTTGGCATTCTGGCGCTGCAGCAGCAAGCCAGCCTCGAAGAGATCGGCCAATTCTCGATCGCCATGCAGATCGCGGATGCTTTGATCCTCCTCCCTGCGACAGTGGGCCTGCTTCTGTTTCCCCATCTGGTGCGAACAGGCGAGCATGATCGCTACAAGGCAGCGTGGCAGGCGTTCTGGCGTCTGGGGCTTGTAATGGCATGCCTTCTTGCTGTCTTGGCATTAGTGTTACCCGTCATGTTGACACTCGTGTTCGGCGATGCCTACCAGAGAGCGGTACCATTGACGCTCGCCCTGTTTCCATCTGTTTTGCTGACGTCGCTGGTGACAGTTTTATCGCAATATCTTGCGGCTGAAGGTTTTCCGTGGCGTCAGGTGCAAGCCTGGGGGGCGGGGTTCGTCATGCAGGCAGTATTGAGTTACTGGCTCGCGGCATCATATGGCGGACTGGGCGTTGCGATGGCGCTGGCGGCAAGCGGGACATTCGTGCTGGCGTTAATTGGTGCGGAGGTATTGGCAAAAGGAAGGAGGAGCGGCTCACTGCGATAGCGCAGAAATATCCGCAACAACCATGCATAACGTTATCAGCTATTATGCCCTCACCGATCAGTTCAAGCTGGAAATCGAGCGAGCCAACGGTCCAGTCAGTTTTACCGCCGTCGGCGCGCTACGAAATCTGGGTATGCGCGCCTTGCTGGCACAGGTGCGCCGCCTGAAAGCTGACCGGATGACCGTAGCGATCGCGAATGACAGCGCCAGACCCTTGGCCGGACCACTGCTTTTACTGGCAACATTGAGCGGAAGCCGGAATATTCAGATCCTTTGGCCGGACCATCGCGTTCAACCAGTCTCGCGCTTTAACGCCATTGGACAATTTTTTCGCATAGCAGCTGACCAGTTGGTTAGCCGTGTAGCCTTGCTCTTCGCGAAGAAGCGTATGAAACGACTGGCTAAAGGAGACGACTCTTTTTTGCCTGTGGCACAAGGGGGAAACAAAGTATTGTACCTCGATGCCAATCTCTCTTTCGGCTTGGCCGCCGGCGGGTCTGTTGGCCACACCAAAGGTGTAATTGACGGCCTGATTGACGCGAATTTCGAGGTGGATTACGCAAGCGTCAAGCCACTTCCAACGGATAAGGCGGGTGCAAGGTGGTGCCGAAAATCCGCGCCCAGCCTTTACAGTTTTCCCCCGAACTGAATTATTATGCCTTCAACCGGCATTTCGAGCGCTTCATCGATGGATTGACGCAAGAGAGTCCGTACGCCTTCATTTACCAGCGCATGTCGCTTCACAATTTTAGCGGCACCTGGCTACGCGAGAAACGCCGCATTCCGCTCATTGTGGAATATAACGGTTCTGAGGCGTGGGCCGCAGCGAACTGGAGCGAGAAACTGGCATTGCACGATGTTGCTGTCGCGGCCGAAAAGGCAGCACTTCGCAGTGCCGACCTTGTCGTTACGGTCTCCGCGCCTTTGCGCGATGAGATCATTGCAGCAGGTGTCTCCAATGAAAGGATCGTCGTCTATCCAAACTGTATTGATCCCACGATCTTCAATCCGGGTCGCTTCAGTGAAAAAGACCGTATGTCGGTGCGTGCGCAATATGGGATTGCCAGCAATGCACGTGTTGCAAGCTTCATTGGCACATTCGGTACCTGGCACGGTGTCGATTTTCTCGCTGAGGCGATCCGGCGACTGGTTGATGAGGAGCGCGACTGGATAGAGCAAAGCAAGTTGCATTTTATGCTGATTGGCGATGGATTGAAGATGGCCGAGGTTCGTCGAATTCTGGACGGTGAGCGTTTTGCCCGCTTCGTCACATTGACAGGTCTGGTTGCGCAAAAGGATGCTCCGTCCTATCTGGCCGCATCCGACATATTTCTTTCCCCGCACATGCCAAACGCCGACGGCAGTTCATTTTTCGGATCACCCACCAAGCTGTTTGAATATATGGCAATGGCAAGACCGATTGTGGCCTCAGACTTGGACCAGATCGGCGAAGTTTTGCGGGGTGAGGTTACCGATGGAACGCCGGCCTTGCCGTTGGCGCAACTCTACAAGCCGGGAAATATGGAAGAGTTTTTGGCAGCTTTGCACGATGTCGTGAATAAACCTGCCGCTGCGCAGGATATGGCCACGCGTGCGCGAGATGTCGCGCTTGCCAACTACACGTGGGACCATCATGTCGGCCAGATTTTGACCAGAATGGGGGAATTGGGTATCTGTCCGACTGATACGCGAAAATCGTCAGTTGAGACGCACACATAAATCGAGAAATCGATCGTCTTTCCGCCGTTATATTCCTGCATTATCTGACGCCAATGGCTGATCGATTTGTGTTCGACACAGGTGGCGCTGCATGCCGTGGCGATCATTTTCGCATATTTTCAGTAGCAGGTTCCGTTTATTGGTGCTTTCGATCGCGGGCAAAGCCTGAACCCTGACCCTGCATCCCGCTCCAGTTATTCGGCTGCGAATGCGAGGGCAATCCATTTGAGGCCGATATTTCATCCCCACAAACTGGCGAAGACTTATCCTTCTGGTTTTCGGAAGGAAAGCCCGTGGATACCACCCCAAATCTTCTATTGCCTTACATCATGCCAAGCCAGGCGCAGAAACATGTCACGCACAATGAAGCGCTTGCCATGCTTGATGCGCTGGTACAACTCGCAGTTCTGGATCGCACTCTGACAGCGCCTCCCTCGGTGCTCGTTAATGGAGATCGCCACATCGTTGCTGCTGGTGCAAGCGGCGTATGGGCCGGGCAACAAGACAAGATCGCAGCGTTTCAGGACGGTGCCTGGATTTTTGCTCCTCATACCGGCTGGCGCGCCTATGTAGTCGACGAGGACGCGTATGTTTTTTGGGATGGAGCTATTTGGAAGAGGTCGGACCTTTCGGGGGCAGCACTGCAAAATGTCACGATGCTTGGCGTTGGAACCGAGGCGGACGCGACCAATCCTTTTGCGGCGAAGGTCAACAAGGCTTTATGGACGGCTATGGAGGCGTCTGAAGGTGGTAGCGGAGACTTGCGCTATACATTGAACAAGGAGACAACCGGCAACGTGCTGTCGCTGTTATTGCAAAGCGGCTATGCCGGTCGTGCCGAGATCGGCCTTGTCGGCAATGACGACCTTGTTTTCAGGGTTTCCAGCGACGGGACTTCCTGGAAGGAGGTTTTGCGTGCTGATAGCACCACGGGTGAGGCGGTCATTGGAAACATGCGTATTGGCCGCAATACCGTGCAAAACCTGTTGCCGGATTCCGGGCGCTTCAATGGAAATGCCAACAACTCTGTGTTCGGCGGTATTAGCTGGTCTGCGCCGACCTATCTTTCGCCAGTGTCTGGTTGCACGATTGCCAGTTATGCCAGATTCATCCACGACAACAGCGACTATGGTGGGGGTCAGCCCGCCCTCAACGCCAATGTTCGAGAGTTGATTGAAGAAATCCGGCCATCGAGCGCACGGCGCTACGGTCCGGAATGGTATGTGATGCAGGTCACTCAATCGAGCAGCCCCAATGTGGAACCACAGACAATTGCTGGCGTACAACATGGACTTGTATTTACCAATTCTCTTACGGCGCTGCCGGAAAAATTCACGATCGGCTACTATGTCAAGGTTGAAAGCGGCACCGCAGCCATCCGCGTGAATAGCGGCAATGTGAAAAGACTTACGATCGATGGCGTTGAGGTGCCAATAGGCGCAGGCGCAGCATCGGTGGTTATCGGAACCGAAGACGGGTGGAAATACGTCAATCTGCAATCGCACCCAAATATATACGCTTATGACGTCACTGCGTTTCAACTTATGGCGTCCGCCAACGCACAGCTACTTTTCGCTATGCCCAAAATTGCTTTCGGGCATTTGGAATTCGATCCCGATCAAGGCGTGCTCATGAACGGCAAAATGTTTGGCTGAGCCGTAAGGTGGACCGGCGAAGTGTGTCAGGCATCTTCGCCGGGACCACATGGTTCTTACGAAGGCGAAGCGCATGAAATTCAAGATTGAGCCTTCCACAATGGCTGGTTTTGACGTTTGCGGCGTTTCTTGCTGGACCAACCTAGGATCGAATTGGTATCTGCACTCGATAGAGGTCCGATTGCGCGCCGCGTCGTGCAGTAGTGCTTGTTCATCGAAGATCGCGACAGGGAAGAACGCCCGATAACATGAAACTCAATTTGTCCAATGCCGGGCGCTTGCTGCGAACCGTTCGCTATCTGCGTGCGGGCCAGATCACCAATCGAATCGCCCGGCGCTTTGCCCGGTCTCCTGTTCTGGACGGCGTTGCGCCGCCTCTGCGGCAGCCATCAGTCCAATGGGTACCGTGCAAGGGCAGGCGCGTGACGATGCTTTCACCAGATACGTTCCTGTTTTTAGGGAAAAAGATATCGCTTGGCGAAATTTCCGGATGGAATGATCCGTCCTTGCCAAAGCTGTGGCTCTATAATCTCCATTATTTTGATGATCTGCTGGCGGACAACGCCGCCGAGCGGGCACAGTGGCACGCGGCTTTGATCGAAAGCTGGATCGAACAAAACGCCCCCATGCAGGGTAATGGCTGGGAGCCTTACGTTCTGTCGCGGCGGATCGCGAACTGGGTGTCGTGGCAGCTTTGCACGAAAGCGCTCTCACCCCGTGCGCTCGACAGTCTGGCAAAGCAGGCGAGGGCACTTGATGCCACGCTGGAGTTTCATCTGCGTGGCAATCACCTGTTTGCCAATGCAAAGGCGTTGGTGTTTGCCGGCGCTTTTTTCGAGGGCGAGGAAGCTGGCCGCTGGCTGAAGCGAGGGCTCGACATTCTCGAACAGGAAATCCCGGAGCAGATCCTTAAAGATGGCGGGCATTTCGAACTCAGCCCCATGTATCATGCCTTGATTCTGGAGGATGTGCTGGATCTGTTGCAACTCGCCCGCATCTATCCCGACGCTCTTGAGAAACCCGCCAGCCAGCAGCGCTGGAACGAATATGCGGCCTCCATGCTCGAATGGTTTTGCGTGATGTCTCACCCGGACGGCGATGTTGCTTTCTTCAACGATGCGGCATTTGGACAGGCACGGAAATATGCTGAACTTGCCGACTACGCCCGTAAACTGGGATTGACCAAAGAAGGCGTGGTTCCCAAAGGTCTCGCAGCACTTGAAGCCAGCGGCTATGCCAGGCTTTCAAATCACCGCTGGATTGCATTGCTGGATGCCGCACGGGTGGGCCCCGATTACATACCCGGCCATGCCCATGCCGATACGCTGTCGTTGGAACTGTCACTCGACGGGCAAAGATTTGTGACGAATGGAGGGACTTCGACCTATGAGATCGGGGCTGTTCGCGAAGCGGAAAGGGCCACTTGTGCGCATTCGACGGTGACGATCGATGCGACCAATTCATCGGAGGTATGGGCAAGTTTCCGGGTCGGGCGCCGTGCCGGTGTTTTTGGGGTGAATCTATCGTGTCGTGAGGAAAGCCTGTTTGCGGCAGCATCACATGATGGCTATCGCCATCTCGCCGGGCAACCGCTCCACAGGCGCGAGCTTCATCTCGAAGACACGGTGGTAAGGGTCACGGACAAGATTGAAAGCGCCGGCCCGCATGAGCTTTGTGGACGCTTCCCCTTGCACCCGTCGGTCAGGAGTGCTGTGGCGCATGAAACAGGTTGGAGAGTTGAACTCGCTGACGGCCGCATGGTCGATGTCAAGCTAAACGGACCCGTAAGTGCGTCGGTGGAGCAGGGGTTTTATAGCCCTGAATTTGGCGCGCGCCACCCGCGCCCGGTTCTGTGCTGGCGCGCCGCACAATGCGCATCGCTCGAAGTTGTCGTGGAGTTTTGCGCCTGATGCGTATTCTGTTGTTGTCTGACAATTTTCCGCCAGAAACCAATGCCGGGGCTCTCAGGACCGAAGCCCATTCGAGGCGGTGGGTCGAGCAAGGGCATGAGGTGACGGTGCTCACCAGCTTTCCCAATTTCCCCGAGGGCAGGATTTTTGCGGGATACAGGCAAAAGCTGTGGCAACGCACCACGAATGACGGCGTCACGATTGTTCGTGTTCCGACGCTGATTTTCCCCAACGCCGGCATCGTCAAGCGGATTTGCGACTTCGTCAGCTATATGCTGAGCGCCACCATAGCGGCGATATTTCTGCCTCGGCCCGATATTGTGGTCGCGACATCGCCCCAGTTCTTTGCGGCGCTGGCTGGGTGGTTTGTTTCGGTGATCAAGTGGCGACCTTTCGTTTTCGAACTCCGCGATTTCTGGCCGGACTCGATCGTTGCGGTCGGCGCATTGAAGGACGGGCCGTTGCTTGGCGCGATCCGCTCGGTCGAGCATTTCTTATACCGCAAGGCCAGATTGATTGTGGCGGTCACCAAAGCATTCAAGATGGAATTGATCAGCCGCGCGATCCCGGCTGAGAAGATCACGGTCGTTAGAAATGGTGCCGATCTTGCGCGCTTTTTCCCGGCCACGCCGACCCATTGCGTCAGCAACTGGGGTTGGAGAAACGCATTGTCGTCTCCTATATCGGCACCATCGGTATGGCGCATGGGTTGGACATTCTCCTCGAAGTGGCCGCTGATCTGGCGCGTCGGTGCCCGCAGGTGACGTTGCTGATCGTTGGTTCCGGCGCCGAGCGCGATACGCTTCGCCAAAGCGCATTGGATCGCGGTTTGAGCAACATGATGTTTGTTGGCCGTGTCAGGCATGACGAGATTGCCGAATATTGGCGGCTCAGCGACATGGCACTGATCCTATTGAAGGATACGCCGCTTTTCCGCACGGTCATTCCCTCCAAAATGTTCGAGGCAATGGCTACCGGCACACCCATCATCACCAATGTCAGGGGTGAATCGGAAGAACTGCTCAACGAGGCAGGGGCTGCGGTTCACGTCGATCCGGGCAAGGCAGGTGAACTGACACGCGCCATTGAGGAACTTGCCGGATCATCAGAAAAACGTGCGGTTCTTTCGTCGGCTGGCGTTGCGGCATCAGCCCAGTATCAGCGCTCTGCGCAGGCGGATTTGATGTTGACGGCGCTCGTTGAAGCCGTTGGCAATGGCGCGGGTAATCCTGCCAACGGATCGACAGCCGCCGACGGATGACATTTCAAGCGGGCGGAGCGCGGTTGGCTGTCGCTTCCTGCTTATCGTTGGCAATGGAAGCGGCGACAACGATGCCAAAGAATACAAAGAAGCTGTCCAGGATGTCATGCTTGAACATGATTTGCGTTAGCCCGCAACCGGCATAGGCAACCACCACGATAAGGGCGAGAAACAGCCGCGTTCGATATTTGGAACAACGTTTGGCTTGCCATGCGATGACCACCGGCACGCATAGGACCGCCAGCAGCGGCACCAGGACGAGAACGCCGCCGTCGATGGCGAAGGAAAGAAATGCATTATGCGCGTGGGAAAAGGCATGGATCGGCAAACCGTCTTTCGCCAGAATCGGATCAAGAACCGCCATCCTGTTTTGAATGCCATGACCCCAGAACGGTGAGTCCTGAATAACGATCCACGCCGCATGCCATAAGCGCAGGCGTTCTCCGATAGCTGCCGAATCCTGGCCTGAATGCACGCGCTGTAGTTCAAGGACCGTTTGAGACAGGCGCGTCAACAGAGTGTCACGAACGCTGAACAGGACCAATACGGCAACGACGATCATCAAAATGGTTGCAGGATGCTTAATCGCGGCACCCCAACGCTTTGGCGCAAAAACGACCAGCAGAATCAAAATTGGAAAAATTACAAGACCTACACCTCTGGTAAGGGAGAGAGCGATGGCAACAATCCCGGCCACGACTGTCAAAATTGCCAGGAATTGGCGTGAGGGAGTTTGCGAAGCGGCGTTCAATCCGCCTATGCCCATCAGGCAAAGGCAAATGATGGCAAAGACTGCAGGATTGCCAGCCCCACCCTCGGCGCGAATAGTTAGTCCGTTGGTTTGTACGAATGCAAAAACCACTGCCGCCAAGACCCCACAAGCCGCGCCGACGATGTACAGGTCCAGATAATCCACGCCCTTGCTCGCCCGCAGGCGCGGAATAATCACCCACGGCGAGAGGTAGGCAAGAAGCCAGAGGGTCGCGCGGGGCGCGCCTGCCCGATTTGGTCCGAGGAGGGCGGTTATGACGACGAGTACGACGAAACTCGTGAATGTCCACGCCAATATGCGATCAGATTTGCTCATCTGAAATTCGAAGCGGCCGAGCAGCAGCGAAATCGTGCCCCAGACGAGAAAGGCATAGAGCATGACGGAGGTTACACTGCCACCAATGGCAGGCAACGCACCCATGAGGAACACGGAGATTGCATTGTTGCGGCCAATGGCGTCACGAGGCAATACAATGTTCAGCATTCGAATTTCGTCTGAGGCAACGTCATTGGCGACCGAATTTTGTATGATTCTATTTTGCCGCTATTGGCAAATCGCAATGTCGCATGGATCAAGCGCCTGACCAAGCCGAAGAAGCGAACTCAAAGCTACCAATTTTGCTGAAGAAAACCGCATTGATAATGCGTTCGGAGGGGTGTCGTGTCGGCGATTCCTGAAAGAGGGAAGCGCGGTTGCTAGCAGCACATTGATCCAGAAGTCGATATTGAGAAATGACTGTGGGGTGACTTTTGCCGAAATTGCTTCAACTGTAGAAAAATCATTGCTGCCAACAAGCGCAAAGAGCGCTGGCAACGTTGGCGTTCGTTGGTCTTGGAGTTACAAGATTTCACAGGCAGGACACTGCTTAGAGCCAGTTTGATGGCGTTGTTTTGTAAAATCGCAAGCTGAAGCCGCCGGAAAAGGAAGCACACTACAAATGACCCTCGCGCTCACCCATCTGCAGCGGCTTGAGGCAGAATCGATTCATATCTTCCGTGAAGTAGCAGCCAGTTTCTCCAAGCCAGTCATGCTCTATTCGGTCGGCAAGGACTCTTCTGTATTGATGCATCTGGCGATCAAGGCATTTTACCCTGCCAGGCCGCCATTTCCGTTTCTCCATGTCGATACGACATGGAAGTTCCGCGAGATGATCGCGTTTCGTGACGAGATGGCGGAAAAATTCGGATTTGATCTGATCGTTCACATCAACGAGGACGGCGTCCGCGACAATATCAATCCATTCGACCACGGCTCGAATACGCACACCCATGTCATGAAAACAGTCGCCCTGAGACAGGCATTGGACAAATACGGCTTCGACGCTGCATTTGGCGGTGCCCGGCGTGACGAGGAAAAATCCCGAGCCAAGGAACGCATCTTTTCTTTCCGCAATGCGCAGCATGCATGGGACCCGAAGAACCAACGGCCCGAAATGTGGAATATTTTCAATACGCGAATTTCCGCAGGTGAATCGATCCGTGTCTTTCCGCTGTCGAATTGGACCGAACTCGATATCTGGCAGTATATTTTGCAAGAAAGCATTCCTATCGTGCCACTCTATCTGGCCGCGAAGCGCAAGGTGGTCGAGCGCGACGGTATGCTGATCCTGAAGGATGATGAGCGGATGAAACTTCGCCCGCAAGAACGCCTTGAAGAAAGGTCGGTGCGGTTTAGAACTTTGGGGTGCTACCCGCTGACAGGCGCAATCGAATCTGATGCCAATACGCTTGAGGCAATTGTCGGGGAGATGCTGACCGCCCGCACCTCGGAACGCCAGGGCCGCTTGATCGACCGTGACGAAACGGGTTCCATGGAAAAGAAGAAGCGCGAAGGGTACTTTTGACGATGCGCGATGTCATGGAAACGGGTGACGCCGGCAATGCTGGTGTTCGCGCTTATCTCGAAGCACAGGGCCGCAAGTCGTTGCTGCGGTTTTTAACCTGTGGGTCGGTTGATGACGGTAAATCCACTTTGATTGGCCGTCTGCTTTCTGACACCAAACAGATATTCGAGGATCAGCTGGCAGCGCTGGAACGCGATTCGCAAAAACACGGCACGACCGGCGATGATGTGGATTTTGCGCTATTGGTGGACGGTCTGGAGGCGGAACGCGAGCAGGGCATCACCATTGACGTTGCCTACAGGTTCTTCGCCACACCCAAGCGCAAGTTCATTGTCGCAGACACGCCGGGTCACGAACAATATACGCGCAATATGGCAACCGGCGCCTCATCCGCCGATCTCGCCGTCGTTCTGGTTGATGCGCGACAGGGCATCCTGCGTCAGACCCGGCGTCATTCGATCATTGCCTCGCTGCTCGGCATCAGGCATATCGTGCTGGCGATCAACAAGATCGATCTTGTGGCGTTCGACCGAAACGTCTTTGAACGCATCGTTGGCGAATATCAGGCTTTCGCTCAGTCGCTTGGCTTCAATTCGGTCATGGCAATTCCCATGTCGGCGCGCTTTGGCGACAATGTTGGCAAACGCTCGGAGCATATGGACTGGTATGACGGACCGACACTGATCGAACATCTCGAAATGGTGGCAGTCGACGATGCGGCAACTGAAATGCCGTTTCGCTTTCCCGTGCAATATGTGAACCGGCCAAACCTGGACTTTCGCGGCTTTGCCGGAACGGTTGCTTCCGGCAAGGTTTCACAAGGTGACGAGGTGATCGTTGCCAAGTCTGGAACATCGGCTCGTGTCGAGCGCATTGTGTCCCACGATGGCGATCTTGGCGAGGCCATTGCCGGACAAGCGGTCACACTTGTTCTGGATGAGGAGGTGGAGGTTTCGCGCGGCAATATGCTGGTGTCACCAACGGCCCGTCCACAGGTGGCAGACCAGTTTGCGGCCAACATCGTCTGGTTCGATGAACATGCATTATTGCCGGGGCGCTCTTACATCTTGCGTACCGAGACGGATGAATCCAGTGCGACGGTGTCGGATCTGAAATATAGGGTCAATGTCAACGATTTTGCCCATGAGGCCGCAAAATCGCTCGGCATGAACGAAGTTGGCGTCGTCAACATCTCATTGCGTTCGCAAATCGCGTTCGATGCCTTTGCCGACAATCGCTCAACCGGCGCTTTCATCCTGATCGACCGCATCACCAACGCCACCGTTGGCGCTGGCATGATCCTGCATTCATTGCGCCGCGCCGACAACATCCATTGGCAATCGCTCGATGTCGATAAGCGCGCGCGCGCCGACATCATGCACCAGCGACCCGCCGTGTTCTGGTTTACGGGATTGTCCGGTTCCGGCAAGTCGACCATCGCCAATCTGCTCGACAAGCGCTTCCACGCTACGGGCCGCCATACCTATATTCTGGACGGTGACAATGTGCGCCACGGTCTCAACCGCGATCTTGGTTTCACCGATGCGGATCGTGTCGAGAATATCCGGCGTGTTGCCGAGGTCGCACGATTGATGGCGGATGCAGGGTTGATCGTTCTTGTGTCGTTCATTTCGCCATTCCGGGCGGAACGGCGGCTGGCACGCGAACTGATGGCAGGTGGTGAATTCGTAGAGGTCTTTGTCGATACGCCATTCGAGGAATGTGCGCGGCGCGATCCAAAGGGGCTTTACGGGCGTGCGCTGAAAGGTGAGATCAGGAATTTCACCGGAGTGGATTCGCCCTATGAAGCGCCGGAAAACCCCGAGATACATCTGAAAACGCTGGGTAAAACGCCAGAAGAGATGGTAGAGGTACTGGAACAGTGGTTGATAGAGCGTGACCTTGCCCAGGATCAGTATGACAGTGGCGGCGGCATCTGACGATTACATGGTACTCGATGTCTTCGAGCGATTGGCGCTTTTGGCCGGCCGCCGGGTGATGCAAATCTTCCAGCAAGGCTGTGCTGTCGATCAAAAGGCTGACAGTTCTCCGGTGACGCAAGCGGACCGCGAAAGCGAAGAGATTATCCTCGCAGGCCTGCGCGAAACCTTTCCCGATATTCCATGTATTGCCGAGGAAGAAGCATCCGCTGGCATCGTGCCGGTGAGCCTTGGCGATGTATTTTTCCTGATTGATCCGCTTGATGGCACCAAGGAATTCGTCAGCAGGAGGACCGATTTTACCGTCAATATTGCCCTGATCCGCAATGGCGTCCCGGAAATCGGCGTGGTGTTTGCGCCGTGCAACGGAAGGTTTTTTCCGGCAGGCCGGGCAGTGCCGAAATGCTGTGGGTCAACGATATCTATGAAATCACTGCACGCCAGAAGATAGCTGCACGAACCGGCTCAACACCGTTGGCCGTAGTTGCCAGCCGTTCTCACAACACGCCGGAAACGCAAGCCTACATACTCAAGCTTGGCGCTGCCGAGATTGTTTCGGTTGGTTCATCGTTGAAATTCTGTTTGCTTGCCGCCGCAGAGGCTGATGTTTATCCCCGTTTCGGGCGCACGATGGAATGGGATACCGCCGCAGGAGATGCCGTGCTCAGGGCCGCTGGCGGCATGACCAGTACGCTCGAAGGCAGGCCGCTTACCTATGGCAAGCGCAACCAGCCCAACGATGTCGATTTCGCCAATCCGAATTTCATCGCGACAGGCAGGGGGCGTGAAATAAAGGCGTAATGCATGTCGCTCAAAAGTGTGCAGCGGTTTTGGGACAACGACCTGCATGAAATAAAGGTATCGCGAAGTTGCGCGCTTATTCGGCGGCTGCCTGCGCCGAGTTCGAGCCAATGTAGTTGCGGATCGTCTCGATGATCTGATCCTGATCCGCTTCGCTGAGATAGGGATGCATGGGCAAGCACAGTATGCGTTGCGGCAATTCTTCGGAAACGGTCAGTCCTGTCGGCGTTCTTGGAAAATCGCGATATGCGACCTGCACATGCAGCGGCTTCACATAATAGATGACGGAAGGAATGCCTTTTTCCTGCAGATGAGCCTTTAGCCCATCGCGCTTTGGCGTCTCGATTGCGTATTGCGCCCAGGCTGAGCGGCTGCCGTCCCGATTACCCGCAGCCTTGACGATATCGCCAAGCCCCTCAAAGTAGCGCGCGGCGACTTTCTGGCGCGAAACCATTTCATCTTCAAGGATGGCCAGCTTTTCGATCAGGATCGCCGCTTGCAGCGTGTCGAGCCGCGAATTGATGCCAACATGAATGTTATCGTACTGGGTTTCGCCTTTGCCATGGAATGCAAAAGACCGCAGCTTTTCGGCCAGTGCATCGTCATTGGTGAACATGGCCCCGCCGTCGCCATAGCAGCCGAGGGGTTTGGCTGGATAAAAGCTGGTTCCCGCAACATGCCCGAATGACCCGCACATACCATCTCCGGCAGAACCGCCGATGGATTGGGCAGCGTCTTCGATCACCAGAAGGCTGTCGCGCTTGGCGATCTTCATAATCGAATCATAGTCGGCGCATAGCCCGAACAGATCGACTGAAATAATGGCTTTGGGTTGCAGGCGGCCTTCGCTTTTCACCATCGAAATTGCCGCTTCAAGGCTGGCAATGTCGATATTGTAGCTGTCTGGCTCGACATCGACGAAAACCGGCTCGGCTCTGGTCAGGGCAACGACTTCGGCTGTCGCGGCAAAGGTGAAGCTCGGCACAAAGACGGCATCGCCCGGTCCAATTCCGGCGGCAAGCAGGGGTAGCAGCAGCGCATCCGTGCCATTGGCGCAGGCAACGACATGCTTGGTGCCGACATAGGCGGCAAGTTTGCCTTCCAATTCTGCGACCTGCGGCCCAAGAATATAGCGTCCGTCATCGACCACGCGTTCGATCGCCAGCTTCAGTCTGTCGTGGATTCGTTCGCGTTGCGCGCCAAGATCAATGAACTGCATGTCTTTTTCCAAATGGATTTTCTGGATTTCGCGCTGCTGGTACCAGAGATGGGCGTATCGGAAAAGCAGCATATCCGTTTCTTTATGCGGCCAATAACCCTGCGCGTTACCAATTGGTGCGGATAACGGCCTCAAAAATGGTGTTCTTGCGGGGTTATTGGCGAAATGCGCTGCTGTTCGAAACATATTGTGATCACTGGCAATAGCTGCCAGCGAACTTGTCGTCAGGTAAGTTCATGACGCCACGGCGGATTGGCACCGGCGCGCGATACCGTGACAGCCGCCGCATCTACGCCCATGCCAAGTGCCTGGTGGATTGCGCCTTCCGGCAAGGCCGCGATCGCCGTCTTGGACAAAAGCTTCTGGTCGTGAAGTGAGGCCAATAAGCCGCCATTGAACGTGTCGCCAGCCCCGACGGTATCAACAACGCCGACTTTTTTCGGTGTGACGCTGACCGTATATTTCTGGCTATAGGCAACAACTGCTTCTTTGCCATGCGTGACAACAATCAGCTTGGGGCCACGCTCAAGCCATTGACGGACAATATCTTCGCGCGATCCGGCTTCGCCAAACCAGTCCAGATCCTCGTCTGATAATTTGACGATATCCGCCATTGCCATCATCGCCTGAATGCGCCGCAAATGCTTTTCCCTGTTCGGGATGAAATTCGGGCGAATATTGGGATCAAGCATCATGACGCGACGGCTTTGTTCGCGCCGCATGAACCCTTCATAGGTCTTTCCGGCCGGTTCCGAAATCAGGCTGATCGCACCGAACAGCATGGCATCGACCTCGCTGCCAAGGTCCGGCAGATTGTCAGGCTCCAACATACGCCCGGCCGTATTCTCATCGTAGAAAAGATAAGTGGCATGTCCGCTTTGGAATTTCACGAATGCCAGCGTGGTTGGACGTGGGGATGTATGTGCATAAGAGCAATCGACTTTGCTGGCTTCGAGTACCTGCTTGAGCTGGGTTCCGAAAAGATCGGACGACAGGCCGGAGAAGAAACCGGTCGGTACGCCAAGCCTGCCCAACGCAATTGCCGTGTTGAAGACGGCACCGCCAGCATAGGGCGAAAACGCGGGTTCTCCGGCTGCGGTTTCTCGTGGCAACATGTCTATCAAGGCTTCGCCGCAGCAGAGTATCATGCGCTTCGTTTCCTATGCGGATGGATGACACTTTTGCGAAAGAGCATACATCTTTGCGAATGAGCGTCTTGGCGTAAAGCCTGAGCTTGCTGGTCGCCAAGCAGGGCGGGTATCCCGATCAACATTTTCAAAGGCTCCCGGAAAGTATGGTTGAACCAACAAGAAATCGTTCGGAAAGTGGAAGGCTTGCCGCGCCGAGTGCGCGCGCATGGATGCCAACGGTGCCTTCACGAACGATCGGGATATGCAAGCCTTCCGCGTCGACATTTGCGATGACAGCACCAACTGCATCAACGAGCCGCTGGCGCACAGCCGATGGCATCCAGCCGTCAATAATTGCTGCTTCGAAATCAATAATGGATGCAGAAGAGATGATGGCGTAGGCCAAGGCATGCGCGGCGTCAGCGATCCACCTGTCCAGCGGTGCGCCGATGTCGCCCCAATTCTCGGGCGATACCCACAAGAAAGAGGCGTCGTGACCTGCCGCGATAAGTGACCGTTCCAGCATGGCAATCGAAGCCACGTCGATAAGCTGGATCGGTTTGCCATCCGGCCCCGGCACCGGCATTGAACCGAGCGCCCCGGCATTGCCTGTGGGGCCGCCATAGAGACGTCCATCGAGAACGATGCCACCACCAGCGAAGGTGCCGATATAAAAATATACGAAATCCCTCATGCCATTCGCCTGGCCGAACACAAGTTCAGCCCCGCATGCCGAGGTTGCGTCGTTCTGGAGGTAGACCGGAAAACCGCATAAAGCCTGAATGTCTGAGCGCACTTCATGATGGCGCCATTCGTCCATGATAGCGCGGGGCGCGCCTGCCGTGTCGGCCCAGCTCCAAAGCTCAAAGGGCATGGCAATTCCAAGCCCCGCAATCCGATCAACCTGCTCGGGGGCAAGCGAACCTTGCAGTTCAGCCATGCCCGAGGCGACGAACGCCACGGTCTCATGCGGCGTTGGATAGTGATATGGGAGTTGCAATGTCGATCGAACTCTACCCAGAAAATCGATCAAAACCAGTTCAGCACTACGCCGTCCGATCTTGAGTCCGATGAAAAAGGCACCATCGGGATTAAGCGTCATGGGAATGGAGGGTTGCCCGACTTTGCCACGCAAGGGAGCACGCCTCAGCAATAGGCCGTCCTCTTCCAGAGCGCGCATGATGACCGACACGGTTTGCGCCGAAAGACCGGTCATCCGGGCAATATCGGATTTCGCCAGACTGCCATGCTGGCGCAGCAGCGACAGCACAATCCGTTCATTGTGATCGCGCATTCCGCTTTGGTTCGTGCCGCGATGATAACGGCTTTCAGCCGGTTCAGGCGGACCATGCCTTGTAATGCTGGATTCCAACCTGCTTCTCCCGTCAATCCTGGAGCATCGGGCCAAAAAGAGGAATCCGGATTTTATAGATCCCCCGATACTCAACAGGCCATAGTGCATGTCGCCCAAAAATGTGCAGCGATTTTTCAGACACCGACATGCATGAAAACAAGTGCCTAAAGCACCTCCGAATGAACCTCGTTAGACGCGATGTGCCTTGGCATTCTTCTGCCACAATGTGTGATATGCACGATAGTGTCAATAATAAATCACAGTGATTTAATTATTGACACTATGCAAGAGCGGTGTTTGTATCGTGCAGGGCAAGGCTGGGAGTGCTGGCTCACACGGCGGTTACCGGTATGGCCTGGGCCGCATCGTTTATCAGGGAGGAAGTAGTAATGAAAACGTCTCTTTTGAAGACCGCGCTGCTATGCGCATCGGCCATCGGAATTGCTGGTTTTGCAACGTCCGCGTCGGCTGCCGACATTGGTGCGTGCCTGATCACCAAGACCGACACCAATCCCTTTTTCGTCAAGATGAAGGAAGGTGCAACGGCGAAGGCCAAGGAACTCGGCATCGACCTGAAATCATATGCCGGCAAGATCGATGGCGACAATGAGAGCCAGGTTGCGGCTATCGAGTCGTGCATAGCCGATGGTGTGAAAGGCATTTTGCTGGTGCCGTCGGACACCAAGGCAATCATCGATTCGGTCAAGAAGGCGCGTGATGCGGGCATCGTCGTGATTGCTCTCGATACCCCGCTTGACCCGATTGACGCCGCCGATGCAACATTTGCAACCGACAATTTCCAGGCTGGCGAATTGATTGGCTCCTGGGCCAAGGCGACGCTGGGCGATGCGGCCAAAGACGCCAAGATTGCCTATCTGGACCTGACACCGTCGCAACCGACAGTCGATGTTTTGCGCGACCAGGGTTTCATGACCGGTTTCGGTATCGATACCAAGAATGCCAACAAGATCGGTGATGAAGACGATGCGCGCAACGTTTGCCACGACGTCACCAACGGCAACGAGGAAGGTGGCCGCAAGGCAATGGAAAACTGCCTTCAAAAAGACCCCGGTATCAACGTGGTTTATACGATCAACGAGCCTGCCGCTGCTGGTGCCTATGAAGGGCTCAAGGCCGTCGGCATGGAAAACAACGTTCTCATTGTTTCCGTTGACGGTGGCTGCCCCGGCGTCAAGAATGTTGCGGAAGGGGTGATTGGTGCAACGTCGCAGCAATATCCTCTGTTGATGGCTTCACTGGGTATTGAGGCGATCAAGAAATTTGCCGATACCGGCGAGAAGCCGTCGCCGAGCGAAGGCAAGAACTTCTTCGACACGGGCGCGACCCTGGTGACTGACAAGCCGGTCGCCGGGATTGACTCGATCGACACCAAGAAGGGGCTTGAACTCTGCTGGGGTTGATCTGATTGCCCGCTAAGTAGACTGTCCTCCCATGCGCGGGCCAAGGGTTCTCGCGCATGGAGAGAGGCTGGAGCCTTTTACACGATATTTTGTCCTCACGGGCACGTCGAGGCGTGTCTGTTAAGTGGCAATACCCCAAGGGGAGGCGGCTCGGATGAGCGATACGTCAGCAGGCGGCAAGCCGACACAGGAATTCGAGAATGCCCTGACAGACAGCGATGGGGCCATTGCCAAATTCGATACGATAGAACGATCGTCTGTTGAACGCCTGCAGCACTTCTTGCATTCAAGCCCGGCGGCGGTGCCGCTTATCGTGCTGATTGCGTCGCTGGTTGCTTTTGCCGTGATTATCGGCGGAAAATTCTTCTCGGCATTTTCGCTGACCTTGATCTTGCAACAGGTGGCCATTGTCGGCATCGTTGGTGCTGCTCAGACACTTGTCATCCTGACAGCCGGTATCGATCTCTCGGTCGGTGCCATCATGGTGCTTTCGTCAGTGGTCATGGGGCAATTTGCGTTCCGCTATGGCTTGCCAGCGCCAATCGCAATCCTCTGTGGTTTCGGGGTTGGCGCACTGTGCGGCTGGTTGAATGGCGTGCTTGTCGCACGGATGAAACTGCCGCCATTCATCGTCACGCTTGGAACGTGGCAGATCGTGCTGGCGACGAATTTTCTCTACTCCGCCAATGAAACCATCCGCTCGCAGGATATCGAGGCGCAAGCCCCGCTATTGCAATTTTTCGGCTCCAGCATACGCATTGGCAATGCAGTCTTTACCTATGGCGTTATCGTCATGGTGCTGTTGGTGTTGCTGCTTTGGTACGTACTCAACCACACGGCATGGGGGCGCCACGTTTACGCCGTTGGCGACGATCCGGACGCGGCCGAACTGGCAGGCGTCAACGTCACGCGCATGTTGATTTCGGTCTATGTACTGGGAGGCCTGATATGTGCGCTGGCCGGATGGGTGCTGATTGGCCGCCTCGGTTCGGTGTCGCCGACCTCGGGACAATTTACCAATATTGAATCCATCACGGCGGTGGTGATCGGCGGTGTTTCACTGTTCGGAGGGCGCGGGTCTATCCTTGGAATGTTGTTCGGCGCGCTGATCGTCGGCGTATTCTCGCTGGCGCTCAGGCTGATCGGCACCGACCCGCAATGGACCTATCTCCTCATCGGCACGCTGATAATCGTTGCCGTTGCTGTTGACCAATGGATCAGAAAGGTAGCCGGGTGATGGCACAAGAACCCATTCTTACCGCACGTGGTCTGGTCAAGCGCTATGGCAGGGTCACGGCGCTCGATGCTGCCGATTTCGACCTCTATCCGGGTGAGGTGCTGGCCGTGATTGGTGACAACGGTGCGGGAAAATCCACGCTTATCAAGGCGATATCGGGGGCGGTCGTTCCCGACAGTGGTGAAATCCGGCTTGAAGGCAAACAGATATCCTTCAGATCGCCAATGGCTGCACGCGATGCCGGCATCGAGACCGTTTATCAAAACCTGGCTTTGTCTCCCGCACTTTCCATTGCCGACAACATGTTTCTTGGCCGTGAGATCCGCAAACCCGGCTTTGCCGGACAATGGCTGCGCATGCTCGACAGGCCGGAAATGGAAAGGCGTGCGCGAGAAAAGCTGACGGAACTCGGCCTCATGACAATTCAGAATATCAGTCAGGCGGTGGAGACACTCTCCGGCGGCCAGCGTCAGGGCGTTGCCGTGGCGCGTGCTGCTGCGTTCGGCTCGAAAATGGTGATCATGGATGAGCCAACCGCAGCACTCGGCGTCAAGGAATCTCGACGCGTTCTGGAATTGATTCAGGACGTCAAGAAACGCGGCCTGCCGATCGTGCTCATCTCTCATAACATGCCCCACGTCTTCGAGGTGGCGGACCGCATTCATATTCACCGCCTGGGGCGCCGTCTCACGGTGATCGACCCCAAAAAATATTCGATGTCGGACGCTGTCGCCTTCATGACCGGAGCAAAACCGCCACCGGAGGCTGCCTTGGCGGCATAACGATAAATATTTGGAGCGGATCAACGATTCTATCAAAAGTTACACCGCGCAAATTATACAGTTGCATAGTGGTTTGCGTTCCTTCGCACCCCTCTGTCCGGCAGGACAGAGGGGGCAATATTGACCGTGATGCCCGCAGAACTGAATTGGTAACAACCGTAGTAGCAGGAATTTTAAATCGATTGAAAAATCGCCTGCGCTGTTGTACGCAGATGCAATCACGCCTTCCTCAGCGGTCGGCTATTATGCGCTGAAGTTCAGAATCCGGAAAAATATATGACGAACATCAAGCTCCCCCAAACGCCTCAGACAGCAATTGCGGGAATGAAGCCGGAAGCACTTGCCGCAGAAGTGCTCGAGGCGCTGAAATATCGCTTGGGCAAGGACACGACCGTTGCCACCCAGCATGACTGGCTGACGGCTTCGATCAAGGTGGTGCGCGATCGTATCATCGATCACTGGATCGCCGGTACGAAGGAAGTCTACGAACAGAAAGAAAAGCGCGTTTACTATCTGTCGCTTGAATTTCTGATCGGGCGTCTGATGCGCGATGCGTTTTCCAATTTGGGCTTGATGGAAAATATGCGCGCGGCCTTGTCCTCGCTTGGCGTCGATCTCGACATGATTGCAGCATTGGAACCCGACGCCGCATTGGGCAATGGCGGTCTTGGCCGCTTGGCCGCATGCTTCATGGAAAGCATGGCAAGTGTCGATGTTCCAGCACATGGCTATGGCATTCGTTATGTCAACGGCATGTTCAGGCAGGAAATTCAGGATGGATGGCAGGTCGAATTGCCCGAAACATGGCTCGATCACGGCAATCCGTGGGAATTCGAGCGTCGCGAGCGTTCATTCGAGGTCGGGTTCGGCGGTGCTGTGGAAGAGGTAACGTCCAGCGATGGAGGCCCGGCGCGTCATATTTGGAAGCCGGGAGAGCGTGTGCTGGCAGTGGCTTACGATACGCCGGTGGTTGGCTGGCGCGCCAACCGGGTCAATACGTTGCGGCTTTGGTCGGGCATGCCCGTCGATCCGATCCTCCTCGACAAATTCAATGCAGGCGACCATATCGGCGCGCTTGCCGAAACCAACAAGGCTGATGCGCTGTCGCGTGTGCTTTATCCGGCCGATTCGCACAAGGAAGGTCAGGAACTGCGCTTGCGGCAGGAGTATTTCTTCTCGACCGCTTCGCTTCAGGACATTCTGCAACGCCATCTCAGCCAGTATGGCGATCTGAAGTCGCTGCCGGACAAGGCCGCCATCCATCTCAACGACACCCACCCCGCGATTGCCGTTCCCGAGTTGATGCGTCTTTTGATGGACGTCCACGGCATTGATTTCGACGAAGCATGGGACATCACCAAACGCACATTTGCCTACACCAACCACACGCTTTTGCCCGAAGCGCTGGAAAGCTGGCCGGTTCCGCTGTTTGAGCGCCTGTTGCCGCGCCATATGCAGATCGTCTACGCAATCAACGCCAAGGTGCTGTTGGAAGCGCGCGCTGGCGGCAGCCTTTCCAACGAGCAGATCGTTCGTATTTCGTTGATCCAGGAAAATGGCGAGCGCCGCGTACGGATGGGCAATCTGGCCTTTGTCGGTTCACATTCGATCAACGGCGTGTCGGCGCTGCACACCGAATTGATGAAGGAAACGGTGTTTGCCGACCTGCATCAGCTTTACCCGGCGCGTATCAACAACAAGACCAATGGCATCACGCCGCGCCGCTGGCTGTTTCAATGCAATCCGGGCCTGACGGAACTGGCGCGCGAGACGGTCGGTGACCGTTTTCTCGATGATATTGATGCCATCAAGGACCTCGACAAATTTGCCGACGATGCTGTATTTCGTGACAAATTCATGGACGTTAAACGGCAAAACAAAATCAGGTTGGCCAATCTGGTTGCCGAGCGGATGGGCATCAAGGTCGATCCGTCAGCTCTGTTCGATATTCAGATCAAGCGCATCCATGAGTACAAGCGCCAACTGCTGAACATAATCGAGGCGGTGGCGCTTTATGATCAGATCCGATCGCATCCGGAACGGGACTGGACGCCGCGTGTGAAATTCTTCGGCGGCAAGGCAGCCCCCAGCTATCACAATGCCAAGCTAATCATCAAACTGGCCAATGATGTTGCCAAAGTCATCAATCGCGATCCGGCGGTTCGCGGGTTGCTGAAACTGGTGTTCGTACCAAACTACAATGTCAGTACCGCTGAAATAATGATGCCGGCCGCTGATCTTTCCGAGCAGATATCGACGGCTGGAATGGAAGCCTCTGGCACCGGCAACATGAAATTCGCGCTGAATGGCGCGCTGACCATCGGCACGCTCGATGGTGCCAATGTCGAGATCAAGGAGTGCGTCGGCGACGATAATATCTTCATATTCGGCCTGACTGCCGCCGAGGTGGCACAGCGCCGTAGCAATGGCTATGCACCGCGCGCGGTGATCGAGAAATCGCCCGAACTCTCGCAGGCTCTGGCGGCCATATCGTCCGGTGTCTTTTCGCATGATGACCCGGATCGCTATCGCGATCTCATCGGCGGCCTTTATGACAGTGACTGGTTCATGGTCGCTGCCGATTTCGACGCTTATGCCGCCATGCAGCGTGAAGTGGACGCGGTTTGGCGCACAAATCCGCAATGGTCCGCAATGGCCATTCACAATGTCGCGCGGGTAGGCTGGTTCTCATCAGATCGAACCATCCGCCAATATGCGAAAGAAATCTGGAACGTGCCTGTCTGATATGATTGCATGAGGCCGTTGGTGCAATTCCCGCGAAAAATGGAAATTGCGCTAATATCGTGGCCGGAGACCTGAAGGAGGCAAGCCGCTCAATGAGCAAGCCGCGCGCGACCGTTTCCGCAAGTGGAACGGATGGACTGGCAAGCGCCAGCGACGTTGCCGCCATTGTCGCTGGAACGCATGGCAATCCGTTTGCGGTTCTGGGCGTGCAGCAGGCGGGCAAGGCTTTTTTCGCGCGCTGTTTCGTTCCCGATGCAGAGGTCGTTTCGGCCTATACCCTTGCCGGGAAAAAAGCCGGGGAACTGAACCGCCGCGACGATGGTGGGTTCTTTGAAGGCAAGGTCTCGATCCGCAAGCGCCAGCCGCTTCGCTATCATGCGCGCAATGCCGGTGGTGAATGGTGGCTGACCGACCCGTATTCCTTCGGACCGGTACTTGGCCCGATGGACGATTATTATATTGCCGAAGGCTCTCACCTGAGGCTCTTCGATAAACTTGGAGCCCATATCATCGAGCATGAGAAGGCGACCGGCGTGCAGTTCGCCGTCTGGGCTCCCAATGCGCGACGTGTCTCGGTTGTCGGCGGCTTCAACGCATGGGACGGGCGTCGCCATTCCATGCGGGTTCGTAAAGATACAGGTGTCTGGGAAGTTTTTATTCCCGATATCGGTGCCGACATTCCCTATAAATACGAGATACTTGACGCTGACGGCGTGCGGCTTCCGCTGAAAGCAGATCCATTTGCCTTTAAGTCGGAGCTACGCCCGGCAACCGCCTCGGTGACCGCTGCACCGTCTGCACATCTATGGGGTGATGAAGCGCATCGTGCCTACTGGAAGACGGCCGATCCGCGCCGCGAGGCGATCTCGATCTACGAGGTTCATGCCGGTTCATGGCAGCGCCATGCCGATGGGGCGTTTCTGACATGGGACGAACTTGCCGAACGCTTGATTCCATATGCCGCTGACGCAGGCTTCACCCATATCGAGTTCATGCCGATTTCCGAGCATCCCTATGATCCCTCCTGGGGTTATCAGACGACCGGACTTTATGCGCCATCTGCCCGTTTTGGCGACCCGGACGGGTTCGCGCGCTTCGTCGATGGTGCGCACCGCGTCGGACTGGGTGTCATCCTTGATTGGGTGCCAGCGCACTTCCCTGTCGATGAACATGGGTTGGCACGTTTTGACGGCACCGCACTTTATGAACATGCCGACCCGCGCAAGGGGTTTCACCCGGATTGGAATACGCTGATCTACAATTTCGGGCGGCGCGAAGTGGTTTCTTTCCTGGTCAACAATGCCCTGTTCTGGGCAGAAAAATATCATGTCGATGGTCTGCGCGTCGATGCCGTGGCTTCGATGCTCTACCTCGATTATTCGCGCAAGGCGGGCGAGTGGCTGCCAAATGAGAAGGGCGGGCGCGAAAACCTCGAAGCCGTGTCTTTCCTCCAGAAGATGAACAAGGAACTCTATGGCCATCATCCGGGCGTGATGACCATGGCCGAAGAATCGACATCATGGCCGAAAGTGTCCCAGCCTGTGCATGAAGGCGGGCTTGGTTTTGGCTTTAAATGGAACATGGGTTTCATGCATGACACGCTGGAATATTTCAGCAAGGAACCGATCCACCGCAAGCACCACCACAACGACATTACGTTCGGTCTGACTTATGCGTTCAGCGAAAATTTCGTGCTGCCCTTGTCGCATGACGAAGTTGTGCACGGCAAAGGCACGCTGATCGGCAAGATGGCTGGAGACGATTGGCAAAAGTTTGCGACATTGCGTGCCTATTATGCGTTCATGTGGGGGTATCCCGGCAAGAAGCTTCTGTTCATGGGACAGGAATTCGCGCAACGGCGGGAGTGGAGCGAGGAGCGTGCTCTCGACTGGAACCTGCTAGAGGAGCCGGCGCATCAAGGCGTGCGGCAAGTGGTGCGCGATCTCAACTATCTTTACCGCTCACGCCCGGCGCTGCATGGGCGCGATTGTGAACCCGACGGCTTTTCCTGGCTGATCGTCGATGATAGCGAAAATTCGGTTTTTGCCTGGCTGCGCAAGGCGCCAGAGGGCAGTCCGATTGCCGTCATTTCGAATTTTACGCCGGTTGTGCGCGAGGATTATCGTGTGCCGCTGCCGAGCGCGGGCAGATGGCGCGAGATCATGAACACGGACGCTGCCGATTATGGTGGGAGCGGCAAGGGCAATGGTGGTGCAGTTGATGCCCACACTGAAGGCTCGGCAGCGATTGCCGAAATGCTGTTGCCGCCGCTGGCGACGATCATGCTGGAATTGGTTTCGGATTGAGTGATGTGGGAGGGTAGAAATGGTTGAAATAAAGCGAACCCAACCTTTGGCGCGTGACGCCATGGCCTATGTGCTGGCAGGCGGGCGCGGCAGCCGTCTCAAGGAATTGACCGATCGCCGCGCCAAACCGGCTGTCTATTTCGGCGGCAAGACCCGCATCATCGATTTTGCGCTATCCAACGCGCTAAATTCCGGTATCCGCCGGCTTGGGGTGGCAACCCAGTACAAGGCGCATTCGTTAATCCGCCATTTGCAGCGCGGCTGGAACTTTCTCAGGCCCGAACGAAACGAGAGTTTTGATATTCTGCCCGCCAGCCAGCGTGTCTCGGAAACGCAGTGGTACGAGGGCACCGCCGACGCGGTCTACCAGAACATCGACATCATCGAGGCTTACGGCCCTGAATTCATGGTGATCCTTGCCGGCGATCACATCTACAAGATGGATTACGAACTGATGCTGCGCCAGCATGTCGAGGCGGGAGCCGATGTCACGGTCGGGTGCCTGGAAGTTCCGCGCATGGAAGCAACCGGCTTTGGTGTCATGCATGTCGACAAGAAGGACACCATTATCTCCTTCATCGAAAAGCCCGCCGACCCGCCGGGCATTCCCGACAAGCCAGATCACGCATTGGCGTCGATGGGCATCTATGTTTTCAGGACGAAATTCCTGATGGATTTGTTACGCAAGGATGCGGCAGACCCAAATTCGAGCCGGGATTTCGGCAAGGATATTATCCCGCAGGTCGTGACTGGCGGCAAAGCGGTTGCCCATCGCTTTGCCAAATCCTGTGTGCGCTCCACCGCAGAAAACGAAGCCTATTGGCGCGATGTCGGCACGATTGACGCCTATTGGGAGGCCAATATCGACCTGACCGACATTACGCCGGAACTCGATCTCTACGACAAGGACTGGCCGATCTGGACCTACGCCGAATTGAAGCCACCGGCAAAATTCGTGCACGATCAGGATGGACGGCGTGGCTCCGCGGTTTCGTCTCTGGTGTCGGGCGACTGCATCGTTTCCGGCGCTTCACTCAAACGCAGTTTGATTTTTACTGGCGCGCGTATCAATTCCTATACGACACTTGAGGAGGTCGTCATGCTTCCCGATTGCCATGTCGGGCGCAATGTCAGAATGAAACGCGTGGTGCTCGATCATGGCGTGCACATTCCCGAGGGGCTCGTCGTCGGCGAAGATCCCGTGCTGGATGCCAAGCGGTTCCGTGTCTCGGAAAAGGGCATCAGCCTTATTACGCAACCGATGATCGACAAATTGGGCCTTTAACCACATGCAAGTTCTGTCGGTCACGCCCGAGATATTTCCACTGATCAAGACCGGCGGTCTGGCCGATGTGGCAGGCGCGCTGCCCATAGCGTTGGCGCACAAAGGCGTTGCCATGCGCTCGCTTGTCCCCGGTTATCCGACCGTCATGAAGGCTTTCCGGAAAAGGAAGGCGGTTTTCACCTATCGGGAACTTCATGGCGGCAAGGTCTCGATCTACGCGACCAAGGTGAACGGCCTTGATTTGTTCGTCATGGACGCGCCGCATCTGTTCGACCGGCAAGGCGGGCCGTATGGCGATGCATCGGGTGCAGACTGGCCAGACAATTGGCGGCGCTTCGCGGCGTTGAGCAAGGTGGGCGCTGACATAGCAAGCGGTGCGATCTCCGGCTATCTGCCCGACATCGTCCATGCCCATGACTGGCAGGCCGCGATGACGCCCGCTTACATGCGCTTTGGCAAGGCCGTGGCCACGCCGTCGCTTGTCACGGTCCACAATCTTGCGTTTCAAGGACGTTTCAGCGCCGAGATATTCAAAGATCTGGGATTGCCAGCACATGCCATGACACTTGACGGCGTCGAATATTATGGCGGCGTCGGCTTTCTCAAGGCCGGCATCCAGTCGGCCTGGGCGATCACGACGGTTAGCCCGACCTATGCACAAGAGATACGCTCGCCAGCGTTCGGCATGGGGCTGGACGGTCTGGTCAATATGAGGGCTGATGATCTTTACGGCATCGTCAATGGTATCGACATCGATATCTGGAACCCGGCCACCGACAAGAACCTTGCTTCCAATTATACAGTCAAATCGCTGAAAGACCGCAAGATCAACAAGAAGGCAGTCGAAGAACGCTTTACCCTCGACAGAGATAATACGCCAATCGTCTGTGTCGTCAGCCGTCTGACCTGGCAAAAGGGAATGGACACATTGGTTGCAGCCGCTGACGCCATTGTCGGCAGTGGTGTTCGCCTTGCGGTGCTGGGTTCCGGCGATTCAGGTCTCGAAGGTGCGCTGCTGGCCGCTGCGGCCCGTCATCCTGGCCGCGTCGGGGTGGTGATCGGCTATGACGAGGGCCTTTCTCACCTGATGCAGGCAGGCTGCGACGCAATTGTCATTCCGTCGCGCTTCGAGCCTTGCGGCCTTACCCAACTTTACGGCCTGCGCTATGGCTGCGTGCCTGTGGTTGCGCGCACGGGCGGTCTGGCCGATACAGTGATCGACGCTAACGAGGCTGCCGTTTCGGCAGGTGTGGCAACCGGCTTCCAGTTTGCGCCAGACAATGCTGATGCCCTGTTGCATTCCATCAAGCTGTTGATCCAAGTGTACGCCAATCCGGTCATATGGGCGACGATCCAGCGGCAGGGCATGAAATCTGAATTGTCATGGGATCGAAGTACCAACAAATACGTTGATCTCTACCGCTCGCTAATATCCAAAAAGGCCACATGACGCATGACACGTACCGTTGCGACCAAACCTTATTCAGATCAGAAACCCGGCACTTCGGGATTGCGCAAGAAGGTGCCCGTGTTCCAGCAGGAACACTATGCCGAGAACTTCATTCAGTCGATTTTCGATGCGCTTGAAGGATTCAAGGGCAAGACACTGGTGATCGGCGGGGATGGGCGTTTTTATAACCGCGAGGTCATCCAGAAAGCGATTGCCATTGCCGCGGCCAACGACTTCGGCAAAGTGATGGTTGGTCAAGGCGGCATATTGTCGACGCCAGCGGCATCGAATGTTATCCGCAAATACAAGGCGTTCGGTGGCATTATTCTTTCTGCCAGCCACAATCCGGGTGGCCCGCATGAGGATTTCGGCATCAAGTACAATGCAGAAAATGGCGGCCCGGCTCCTGAAAAGCTGACCGACGCGATATTTGCCAAGACCAGGACGATCTCTGAATTCAAGATTGCGGACATCGACCATATTGATATCGACACACTTGGCACTGTTGAAGCTGGTGGCATGACGGTAGAAATCATCGATCCGGTCAAGGACTACGCGGCGCTGATGGAAACGCTGTTCGATTTCGATGCGTTGCGTAAACTGTTCAGTTCCGGCTTCACCATGGCGTTTGACGCCATGCACGCGGTAACCGGTCCCTATGCCGTCGAGATACTGGAAAAGCAGCTTGGCGCGCCAAAAGGAACGGCACGCAATTTCAAACCGCTGCCGGATTTCGGTGGCCACCATCCAGACCCCAACCTTGTCTACGCCAAGCAACTCTATGACGACATGATGGGCCCGAATGCACCGGATTTCGGCGCTGCATCCGATGGTGACGGCGACCGCAACCTGATCATCGGCAAGGGTATTTTCGTAACCCCTTCCGACTCGGTTGCAATGCTTGCCGCCAACGCCACGCTGGCCCCCGGCTATAAGGCGGGGCTCAAGGGCATTGCCCGCTCCATGCCGACAAGTGGCGCGGCTGACCGGGTGGCAGAAAAGCTTGGCGTCGAAATTTATGAAACGCCGACCGGTTGGAAGTTTTTCGGAAATCTGCTCGACGCGGGAATGGCGACCATATGCGGCGAGGAAAGTTCCGGCACCGGCTCCGACCATGTGCGCGAAAAGGACGGCCTGTGGGCGGTGCTGTTCTGGCTCAGCATTTTAGCGGCGCGTGATCAAAGTGTGCACGAGGTCGTGACAAGCCATTGGCAGACTTATGGCCGCAATTATTATTCCCGCCATGACTATGAAGAGGTCGAAACGAAACGCGCCAATGCCCTGATTGATGAATTGCGAGGCAAGCTTTCCTCGCTCGCGGGCACAATGGTGCGCGGACAGACAATTACCAAGGCCGACGATTTCGCCTATCACGATCCGGTCGACGGTTCTGTCAGCGAGCATCAGGGCATACGCATATTGTTCGAAGGCGGTTCGCGCGTTGTATTCAGGCTTTCAGGAACGGGAACGTCGGGGGCGACGCTGCGCGTCTATATCGAACGCTACGAAGCCGATCCGGCCAAGCATGACATTGAGACACAAGAAGCGCTTGCCGATCTGATTGGAGCGGCTGATGATATTGCCGGGATTCGCAGCCATACCGGTCGCGCCGAGCCGAGCGTCATCACCTGAATACTGCAAGCGATTCAAACGGCGGTCCACCGCGCTTCGGAAGCCTTGTCGAGCAAGGCGGTACGCGCTTTGCCGTCTGGTCTGGCGCGGCTGAACGTGTGTGGGTTTCGATCTTCGATCAGGCTGGAGAGCGTGAGATCGACAGACTTGAACTCCAGCCCGAAGGCGAAGGCGTTCACGCGCTTTTTGTCCGAGGTCTTGCGCAGACAACGAGATATGGCTTTCGCGCCGATGGCTCTTATGAGCCGGAGCGTGGTCTCTGGTTCGATCCTGACAAGCTTCTGGTCGATCCCTATGCCGTCGAGATAGATCGCCCCTACATCTACAATGAAAAACTGAGCGCCAAGCGGGGCGAGGGCGGTGATACCGCTTCGCTGATGCCAAAGGCTGTTGTCGCCTCAAGTGGCGAGACCGGGCCAATCGCAGGCCCCATTTTTCAGCCGGGTGGCCTGATCTACGAAGTGTCAACGCGCTCCCTCACCATGCTGCACCCCAATATCCCTGAGAAGGACCGTGGAACGATCCGGGCGCTGGCTCATCCGGTCATGGTCGAGCATCTGGTGAAGCTGGGTGTCAATGCCGTTGAGTTGATGCCGGTGACTGCCTCGATTGACGAGCGCCACCTTTCGCCACTCGGCTTGACCAATGCGTGGGGCTATAATCCGGTAACATTCATGGCGCTGGACCCGCGCCTCGCGCCGGGTGGAGTGGCGGACTTACGCGAGATGGTCGCCACGCTTCGCGCCGCCGGCATCGGCGTTATTCTTGATCTGGTTTTCAACCATACCGGCGAGAGCGATATTCTTGGGCCGACGCTCTCGCTGCGTGGGCTGGACAATCGAGCCTATTATCGCCACGACGACCACGGCAAACTGGTCAATGATACCGGCACTGGCAACACCGTCGCTTGCGATCACCCCATCGTGCGCGAGCTTGTTCTGGACAGCCTTCGCCACTTCGTTCGCCATACAGGCGTCGATGGTTTCCGCTTCGATCTGGCCCCGATACTGGGGCGGGTGGAAGGCCGTTTCGATGCGGACGCACCACTTCTTCACGCCATGAAGAATGATCCGGTTTTGGCTGATCGTATTCTTATCGCCGAGCCGTGGGATATTGGCGCAAATGGCTACCAGTTGGGACATTTTGGAGCACCATTCCTTGAGTGGAATGACAAGTACCGCGATGACATTCGCCGCTTCTGGCGTGGCGATACCGGCCAGATTGGTGCTTTGGCGACACGCCTAGCCGGATCGTCAGACGTTTTTGCCCATGATGGCGTGCAAGCATCCCGGACAGTCAATTTCATCGCCGCTCATGATGGCATGACACTGGCCGACATTGTGCGCTACGAGCACAAGCACAATGACAACAATGGCGAACAAAACCGCGACGGGCACGACGAAAATCTGTCCTGGAACAACGGCGTTGAGGGCGATACGGATGAGCCCGAAATTGCCGCGCGCCGTGCAGGCGATCAGCGTGCTTTGCTGGCAAATTTATTTGCCTCGCGCGGCACGATCATGCTGAGCGCAGGCGATGAATTCGGCCGCACGCAGAAGGGCAACAACAACGCCTATGCGCAAGACAATGCAGTAACATGGCTGGATTGGAAGGGACGCGACCGAGCGCTGGAGCGATATGTTCGTGCATTGTCTGCCGTGCGCAAGGCGTCGGCGGCGCTTGGTAACATGGATTTCCTGACGGGGCAGACACCTGCTGGCGCAAATATGCGAGACGTTGAATGGCTGACCGAGACGGGTTTGCCATTTGACACTGCGGCCTGGGAGGACGCTGCGCGCCACCGCCTTGTCATGGTGCTGGGCAATGGCAATGGTGAAAGTGGGCGTCTGGCGGTGCTGGTCAATGGTGAACGAAATGCCTGCAAATTCACGCTGCCCCAACGCCAAAATTATCGTTGGGAACAGGCATTGGAAGGCGAACCGAACGCCACGCAACCGGTGCAACCCGTGCCGGGAAGAACCGTGGTTTTCATGATTGAATGTGCCCAAATGTCTGACCGGTCTGAAGGTCTTGAAAGCATGGAGTTCGCAAAGTGAACGATGATTTGAAAGATTGGTGGCGCGGCTGCGCCATTTACCAGATCTATCCGCGTTCGTTTCAGGACACGACAGGCAATGGCAGCGGCGATTTGCACGGCATTGCCGAGCGTCTCGAACATATCGCTTCGCTGGGCGTCGATGCGATCTGGCTATCACCGTTTTTCAAGTCGCCAATGGCCGATATGGGCTATGACGTTTCGGACTACTGCGCTGTTGATCCGATGTTTGGCACGTTGGAGGAGTTCGATGCGCTGATTGCCACGGCGCACACACTCGGTCTCAAAGTCATTATCGATCAGGTGCTTGCACATTCGTCCGACAAGCACCTTTGGTTTGTCGAAAGCCGCAGAGACCGGTCCAATCGCAAGGCCAACTGGTATGTCTGGGCCGACGCCCAACCGGATGGCACCGCACCCAACAATTGGCTCTCCGTTTTCGGCGGACCGGCATGGGAGTGGGACTCCACGCGCCGCCAATATTACCTGCACAACTTCCTGACCTCGCAACCGGCCCTCAACTTCCACAATAGCGACGTGCAGGATGCGCTGCTCGAAACGGTCCGTTTCTGGTTGGATCGAGGGTGGACGGGTTCCGGCTCGATACGGTCAATTACTATGTGCAAGACCGCCTGCTGCGCAAAAATCCGCCGCTGGCTTCCAGCGTTGCCGGAACCAATATGGAGACGAACCCCTATCTGTATCAGGAGCATCTATACGACAAGACGCAACCGGAGAACCTCGACTTTCTCAAGCGTTTTCGTGCGCTTCTCGAAAGTTATGAAAACCGGGCCTGTGTCGGCGAAGTTGGCGATGAGGGTCGCTCCTTGCAAACGCTGGCGCAATACACCTCGGGCGGCGATAAGCTCAATATGTGCTACACATTCGATCTTCTGGGGCCGGAGTTTTCCGCCGCACATGTGCGCGGATGCGTGGAAGGTTTTGAGCGCGCCGCACCCGACGGCTGGGCGTGTTGGGCGTTTTCAAACCATGATGTCGTGCGCCATGTAACGCGCTGGACCCGCCCAAACGCTGCCCCGAATTCAGTTGCCAAATTCTCGATTGAATTGCTCGCTTGCTTGCGCGGTTCGATTTGCCTTTATCAAGGCGAAGAACTGGGTTTGCAGGAAGCGGAAATCGCCTTTGAAGATTTGCGCGATCCCTATGGCATTCGTTTCTGGCCAGGGTTCAAGGGCCGCGATGGCTGCCGCACGCCGATGCCTTGGCGGCGCGATGCCGAAAATGCCGGGTTCTCCACGGTGAAGCCTTGGCTTCCAATTCCACAAGAACATCGCGCGCAGGCGGTCGATGTCCAAAATGGCGACGTAAATTCTGTGTTGACCCATTACAGAGCTGTGCTTGCCTTGCGCAGAAAGCACCGGGCGCTGGTTGACGGCAGCATTCGGTTTCTTGACGCAAGAGGCGATGTTCTGGCTTTCGTGCGTGAGAATAATGAGCAGCGTCTGCTGTGCGTTTTCAACTTCGCCGGTGAACCGGCGACGTGGCCGCTGCCAAAAGATCTGAGCGCCGTCGAAGCGGTTGATTTTGCAGGCTACGGTGCTGGCTTGCGCGACAATGCACTGTCGTTGCCCGGCCTGCGTTGCTTCATCGGGCAACTTGCCTGAGCGGCATATCGTGCCGGATTTACTGCACCAGAACCGAGCGGCCGCATGTCGCGCCGGTGACGCGGATATCGGCCTGGCCAAGGCGCACGCCAAGCATGCCAAGTACATTATCGAGCAATGTGTCGACTGGTTCGGTAACGCCACTGAGAGCGGTCACAATGGCTGGCTTTATCGTTGCAAGCAGGACGTTCGGGCTGAGGCCCAAGCCGACGAGATTGACGGAAAGCGTGAGATCGCTGATCAGCGATGAGGTGAGCGATTGCGTTATGTCATGCGTCGAAACGGTTTTGACCGCCTTGTTGTCGATATCCGCGTTGTTGAAGGTCAGCAGCGTCGGCGACATATTGGTGATCGCTGTCGATGCCTGCCCATCCACTCCAAGAAGATTGAGCGACAGCAGTAAGAGCTTGATGCTGATATCGGCAACCCGCGCTCTATGGAACGATTGAGGTTTGGAAAAATCCGCGAACCCCGCGCCATCGCTTTTGGCCAACCGCAAAGAGGCGATGCCGGGTCGTGCGGCGATCGTGACCTTGCGGCTGTCGGGACGTCCTGTCGGACAACTGATATCGGTGAGCTTGGCCTCGGCGCTAGCCACTTCAACATGAAGTGGCACCTTGATGGATAACAGCTTGATGCCCCCACCAAGATTTGAAGTGCCGAGGCTGACGGATGCGTTGAGTTTGATGCGGGTTTGCGCGGTGCGCACGACGGTGCCTGCTTCACCCACCGCCAACCACGGCGAAAATTGTTCAGGCTCACCGATGGCGATGTCGAGCGTTGTGGACGTCAATCCCGGTATGTTGGCACCAAGATTGATTTCGACCTGATGCGATCCATTGGCGAGCGCGGCACCTGCGGTGAACATATTCAAGGCATTTGCCGAAATCGAAAGCCCGGCTGGTTTCTGCCCCAGGGAAAGATGACCCAGATCACCGAGATCGACAAGATGGGCAAGTGGAATCTTGGTGGTGTTGGATGCTCGCAAGGCCAGCGTTTGGAGTGCCAGTTTGCTTGTGTGGTCGAGCCCGGAACTGTTGGCGATGGCGGATGCAATTTGCCCGATAGTCGCCTTGGACGCCAGAACGTCGGCATAGGTAACGCCCGTCAAATGCAGTTGAACGGCGAGCGCATCGATGAAGGAAAGCACATCGACATCAGCGGAGATCAGCGCATTGTAATCCATGACGCTAAGGGAGACATTGCCGCCAACCAACCCGCCGAGCAGGGCATTGACGATGCCCCCGTCGAGTTTCAAAAGGCGCGATCCCACAGAAAATGCAGCTTCGGCCGTTGTGCTGGCAATCGCGCTTGTTCCAATAACTGGTGGGTCCATCAGCGAATTACCGAAATAAAGGTGGCCAATTTTCTGAAGGGAAACTTTCACGGCATTATAGGGCTGCTTACCTGCTTCGAACCTGTTTGGTGCGGCAACAGCCTCGCTGGCAGTGTATCGCCCACGTACAATCTCGATGATCGGACTGGTATCAGTTGGGCGGGAGCTTTCTGCCTTTGATTGCAGGACGGCTGACGGAAGGCCATTGTTTTTGAAGGTAGCGAGCACTGCCGCCTCAGTATTGTTGATATTGGCTGCCGCCGTAATTGCGGCAATATCAACCAGGGACTGCGCCGCCCGGCGCTCCGTGTATAAAGCGCCTTCATCGACCGCAAAGGCTGTCAGCACAATCGCGAACGGAACGCTGAGCGCCGTCATGACCGCGAAACTTGCACGCTTGTCTCGAAGGAATCGTTTGCACAGCCTGTGTGCAGGAGATGTAATGCGGCCTGACATTAAAAGCCTCCCAACCTGATTGTCGATTGTCGCTTGATCGTCATGGCGGGCATGGCCAGTTCCCGAAACAAGCCCCAGATTGGCAGGTCGCTGGCGTCATAGCTCACCGAGACCACGAATTGATTGCTATCAACGGTGCTGTCGGCGGCGTCGACAGTCAGTTTTGCAGGATTGACGAAAGCATAACCCGCGCCGTTGCGGGCTATATATGCAGCAACCAGCGCCTTCCTTTCTGACGGGGTGAGACCGGCAATAGCGGTCCGCGCGGCATCGGCGGAAATCTGTTCGATGGAATGACTGGCGCCGAAATAGATGCCATATGCAGCCATTCCGAGTAGCAAAAGAATGAATATCGGAGCAAGGATGGCGAATTCAACCGCAGCGGTGCCGGACTTGTCTTGCGTGGCGCGGTGTAGAAATCTGCTGTTTTTAAATATTTTTCTCATGCGCGAACTATCAGCATAATGGTGCGCAAATTCTGCAAATGTGAAATACAACCTGAGATAGTATGATGGTTGTGTTTCTTGGCTTGGTGAGACGTCATTTTTCCGGAAATGAGGCCAGTGGCGTTGGGTCAGGGGGAGGCGTCGGACGGGCGAATCCAGCCACCGGACAAAAATTGTTTTGTCTGGGAGGTGGCCTTTCGCGATGAATACATTTACCCAGAAAAAGCATCACAAGCGAAAGGACTGCCAATGGCGCGAGCACCAAATTACGACCACGAACGCAAGGAACGGGAACGCCAGAAGGCTGCCAAGAAAGCAGCAAAACAGGCCGAAAAGGAAGCAAAACGTGCTGAAGCGGCAGGTGAAGAGGTGAATTCGGAGCCGGAAGGCGACGCTTGAAGCTATTTTAGGAAAAATCAGTGCCGGATCTGCGCCAATCGCCCTGCGCGCGAATCCGTCGCGAATGGGCGTGGCAACCGAGCACTTGACGGTTACGGGTAGGCACTCTTCTTTTCTCGGCGCGGCATGGCTTTGCCCCGCTCATACCAGCCCTTGCTTCGGTTGACGATCCAGACAACCGACAGCATCACTGGCACCTCGATCAGTACGCCAACCACGGTGGCGAGTGCTGCGCCCGAGTTGAAGCCGAACAGGCTGATTGCCGCGGCGACGGCCAATTCGAAAAATTCGAAGCGCCGATAAGCGCCGATGGGCCTGCAACGCAATGTTCTTCACCGCTCATACGGTTGAGAAGATAGGCGAGACCGGAATTGAAATAGACCTGAATCAGAATTGGCACAGCCAGCAAGCCGATGATTGCCGGTTGCGCGATGATCTGTTCACCCTGGAATCCGAACAGGAGAACCAAAGTAGCCAGCAGCGAAACCAGCGACAGCGGTTGCAGCGTTTTCAACAACCGGTCGAAGGGTGCTTTGGAACCGCCGGACAACAATTTGCGGCGCAGGATTTGCGCGGCAATCACCGGCAGGACGATGTAGAGAACAACGGATAGAAATAGCGTATCCCAAGGTACGGTGATAGCGGAAAGGCCGAGCAGCAAACCGACGATCGGCGCAAAGGCGACGATCATGATCGTATCGTTCAATGCGACTTGGGAAAGTGTGAAATGAGGCTCGCCGCGCGTCAGGTTCGACCAGACGAATACCATTGCCGTGCAAGGGGCGGCGGCAAGGATGATCAAGCCCGCAATATAGGAATCGATCTGATCGGCAGGCAGGAGAGGGCGAAACAGCCAGCCGATGAAAAGCCAGCCAAGTAACGCCATCGAGAATGGTTTGACCGCCCAATTGACAAACAGCGTGACACCGATGCCGCGCCAATGGCGCCCGACCTGGCCAAGTGCGGCAAAGTCGATCTTGATGAGCATTGGTATGACCATCAACCAGATCAGCACGGCGACCGGCAGATTGACTTTGGCGATTTCGGCCGCACCGATGGCATGAAAAACGCCGGGCATGAGATGACCAAGTGCGATGCCCACAAGGATGCACAAGAACACCCAGATGGTCAGGTAGCGTTCGAATGTGGACATGTCAGGCGACTTCCGGGTTGGCGTTCGTTGAGCCATCCATCTTGCCGATACTGCGCAATTGCCGCTGCATTGCCAGTTTGTCGATGGACGTGATTGGTAGATTGATGAACGCCATGATCCTGTTTCTCAGGAAGCGTGCGGCTTGCGAAAAGGCTTGTACCTTGGCAAAATTCTCTCCAGTTACAGCCGCCGGATCTTCAACGCCCCAATGAGCTGTCATCGGTTGACCCGGCCAGACCGGGCAGGACTCTGCCGCCGCATTGTCACAGACGGTTATGACGAAATCCATATGTGGCGCACCGGATACAGCGAAAACATCCCAGCTTTTCGAACTCAAGTTCTCGTTCGGATAACCGAGCGCGCGCAACGTCTCCAAGGCCATCGGGTGGACTTGTCCCTTGGGTTCGCCGCCGGCGGAATAAGCGCGAAAGCGCCCATCCGCCTCGGCGTTCATGATGGATTCGGCAAGAATGGAGCGGGCGGAATTGCCGGTGCACAGAAACAGGACATTGTAGCCACGGTCAGCCATTAGTGGGTTTCCTCGATTGTTGGCATACAGCACGCTGCAATGGCCGTCGCTGGTATACAGACTTCCGGATGCCCGCCGCAGCAGTCCTCCATGAGGAACCGCACCAAATCACCGAGGGCGCTATAGTTGGCAGTGTAGATGATCGAGCGGGACACTCGTTGCTGTGAAATGAGGCCCGCACGCTCCAGCTCCTTGAGATGAAAGGAAACGTTGGACCGTGAAACCTCGGCTTTTTCCGCAATCGTGCCCGCAGCCAGTCCGGCAGTGCCGGCAACGACGAGCATACGCACGATTTGTAGGCGCGTTTCCTGAGAAAGCGCACCGAAAGCGTCGAGAGCCTGGTGTTCATTCATGCTTCAATAATCCTTGAATTATTGAAGCAGCAACTAGCACGATCAAATGCCTTCGACAAGGCCCTTTTCAAACATTGCTGGTTCGGGATTGGCCACGCTCCCGTGGCGGACGCATTACGCCATCCCACCGACAAACGCACTCGTGTCGCCCTTTCGTGGAATGGCGAGGCGAACAGCACCCCTGCAGCCGCGAGCCCGGCAATGTGTTTCTCTCTCAATCTCATCGAGATAGAGGAATTCCCGCTCCAGCGATGAGCAGATCAGGTCACGCGTGAGATAGTGGACATAGCCGCATTGCTTACAGGTGATTTCGAGCTTTTGGCCGGGATCAAGGCAATCGACCCACGAACGACACAATTCAGGGACAATGCACTGTGGGTGGTGTAGAGGTAGGCTCTGCATTAGACTGTTGAAGTCTGCGTTGTCGCTTTTTATATTCTGTCGTTGCCAAAATTGTCCCTAATATTCCAACCACGATCATCGCGATGCCGACGACGGGGCTGCCGAACACGAGCGACAATGTCCCCATGCCCGCAAAAACGCCCCAGAATGTGGAAAATAGGAGTTGTTTCATGCTGCCTTGCTGCGCATCGCGGCGTTGTCTGAGTTATCCGATTGCAACCTGCGCAAGAATAAGAATTTGGAAATAGCAGAAGGCAATGACCACAGCAAAACCAGAATCGCCCACCAAAGCATTCCATGCGGGTAAACAATCGCGCCCTCAACGGGTAGCTGGGTCAAGAAATAGGCAGCATATCCTCCCATGACGAAGGCAGCCATGATTACAGGTTGCGATTGTGCGGGCCCGTATAGGGCAAGCAGGAACCCGAGCAAGATGCCGGCAATAGTCGTCTCGAAAAGAGCGCCAGCCCAACCGCCTAATGCATAACCATAGATGTTTATAGCGGCCGGAGCTGTCCCGGAATCGAAACCATCATCTCCGAACATCTGGGTGTAAATGTAATTCGAAGGCTGGCATTCGCTTGGCTTCCGCTCAATCCGGTCAAGCAAAGTGCCGCAGACTGCGCCGTTTGTTGTAAATCGGTCATAGTAATAGGGTGTCGCAACTGCCATTCTGTTGAGGGCAACCGTTAGTAATTTTGGCGTGGAAAGAGCTGCTCTTGTAACGAGGTCGAGTTTTTTCTTGTTAGTAGGATCAAAAGAGTTTGGTGAGGTCGATGTATCAGGCGATATTTTGTCTAGTCGCGAGGTATTATCAAGCAACTGAGAGTGAGTATATAGCGTGACTGGTATCTGCGTCGCTGTGTGGTCTTTGGGTGCGAGCCTCAAAATAATTGTCGAGATGACCAGGTAGACGAAAACTGCAACAATGAATGCTAGAGCGGTTTTCAGGATCACATACCGCTTGCAGGTGGCAAGAACGCTGACCGTGACTAACAGAAGAAAAACAACAATCGGCCATTTCATATTCAACAAAATCAAGGCGAGGCAAAGAAGGGGAACACTAACCCCTGCTGCAATCTTCCAGAACAACCCGCCGCTGTGCGTGGCTTTCACTATTGCGTAAATAGCCAGGAACACCAATGGCGACTGCATAACCATCTGCGGCCAGAATCCCAACGCGTCTAGAACCGAGAACCTGGCATGTACCGCATCAATTGCGTTTCCGGCTGCCGTTAGTTGCGCAAAAGCTTGCGCTTCATACAGAGAATAAAAAACGTAGAAAAACAGCCCGCCGGAGACAAGCAAATAGGGGAGTCGACCGATTTCGGCTATCCACGGCGCGGCAGTTTTCGCTACCGGTTTGATGCCAGCACTGACTGGAAGTGCGATTGCAGGGACCATTGCCAACGGGAAAAGGAGCAAAATCCAGTAGCCAGCCCCAAATGTCACGTTGAAATTTTGCCATGAGAAATTCGATATGGAATGCGCCGGCCAAGCCATCCCGAACGGGGTCAAATAGATGATGTTGCCAACGACAGTGGTTACAAAATACAATCCTATAAAAATATAAATCTGACTATTTCTAGCCAGGTTGCATTTAAAGCAATTCAACAATTCAACATTCCCGCAACAATGCAAAAAAAACGGATGATCTAAACTTTCGTAGCTTCGGCGATGACATACCAGCCTGCATATTTCCCGATCGCGTCGTAAACGGATTTTGGGACGCTGCGATAAAGCCGGCCAAGCTTACTGGCCCCAGGCAATTCATCCCAAGTGAGTTTTCGGACAGACGTTCGAACTACGTTGAATCCAGCGGAGGACAGGATGGTGGTCAACTCCGAGCGGGAGTAAACGTTCACAAGTGGTGCCGCTTCGGCGTTTGTAAATTCTATCCTCGAGCGTCTTGCGGCAAGGCTCTCTCGAAGGAAACCACCAGTCAAGAAATGGACGCCCACCACTGATAGAAGGTAAAAGACTGACCGCTTGTGATAGAGGATTACGTAGAAGGTTCCTCCTGGCTCGAGGACGCGGTTTGCTTCTCTAAATGCTTTCGCCATATCGGGAACGTGGTGAAGCACCCCATTTGAATAGACAATCTCGAACGAAGCATCGTCATAGGGCAGGGCTTCCGCATCCCCTTGCACCACGTTTGGTTTGAAACCGAATTTTTGCAAATGGGTTTTGGTTCGATCGACGTTTTCAGGGGTAATGTCGATGCCGGAATACTCGGCATCATGTTCCATGAATTTCAACGCATCATAGCCGGGGCCAAAGCCCACTTCGAGAACACGTTTGTCTGCCATATCTTTGAACGGCACGACATCCTCAAGCCAGTCTTGTTCAATGGTGTCCCTGAAATGTCGCGCCTTTTCGAAAAACTCGTCGGTTCCAGGTTGATGCCCGACAGCGGAGGTATGCCCAGTTGGAGAGGCCCCCAAGTCTTCTGAGCTTGCGCCTTGGCGTCATAGCTAATTTCAGAAGTCACTATGTTACCCCACGCTAATACTAATATAGATTAGTGATACACGCGTTAAGATCGCGTTTCAATTGCGCTGCAACCCAAATTGTGAAGGAAAACCATGACTAACGTGCCATCCGGTGCGGCGATTTCGCTTGCGTTGATCGAATAGATTACCGGGCGGAAGATGGCGAAGGTGCAGAAGGCCAATACGACCAGCGTTGACGTCGATGGCATAAGGCCCAGCAATAGTGGCGCTCACTGTCGCAAAGAGCGATATCTCTGTGGGGTGCCAGATTTGAAGAGTTGATAACCTACGGAATTTACTGGTCGGAGTGGCAGGATTCGAACCTGCGACCCCGTCGTCCCGAACGATATTATCATATGGTTTGTTCGTGTCATAGCCGCGGTATGTCTACGTTTCGTTCACTATCGTTTCAGTCGAGTTCGGTTGTTTCTGTGCGGTTTCTGTGCGCAGGGTTAACTCGGCATCATACATTGCGACCAAACTTTCTTGGCTGACAATCTGGATGCCAACCACCGGGCCAACCAAGTTTTGGAGCCGGATTTCTAACATTTCGCGCGGTGTTTGCATCATACTCTCCTTGCCGCAATTGCATTCGACGCCGCTTTCTGGAACGAAGGCGAATGGTGACCATACGTCCTTTCCAGCATCTCGACGGTCATCCCCAGGAATCCCGCTGCTTGCCAAGCTTCTACACCGGACTGCATCAGCCACGTTGCGCATGTATGCCGTAGGCAATGCGGGATGACACCATCGTCAAGCCCTGCACTTCTCCTTGCTGATCTAAAGCTCTTTTTCACCGACTGGACGCTTGATCCGTTCCAGTGAATGACGTGTCGGATATTCCCATCCATCGCCTCCCAACGTTTCAGGTGGGCAATGAGGCGCGGCGGGAGTGCCGCAGGCGGCTGACGCTTGTTCGTCTGGCGCTGCCTGCTTCCTGCCCTGTGCATTATCCCCGCATCCATGTCGATCCATCCGCTATCGACTGAGGCCATCCATTTCAAGCCAAGGATAGCCCCTGAGCGCGTTCCTGTGTAAAGCCCTATCAGAATGAATCGGGCAAGGTGTGGCGTCCTGCGGGCGATCCAAAGCAGCCGCGCGGCCTCGTCTCGCGTCATCCACCTTTCACGCGCTCGCTGCTTGGGCGGCATGGTGAACGCGGGGACCGGGTCTAGCCCGTATTCCTTGTGAAAATAATTCACAGCGGCGCGCAATGTCTCAAGCGACCGTCTTGCCATAGCGGGTGTGCGTCCTTGCGCATATGCTCGGCACGATGAACCCTTGATGCCGGCAACCGTCTTTTCTGCCCAAAACGGCGCAAGCGTCTCGATATGCCGGGCGACAAGGGCGGGGTCTGCTACGGTTGGCGCATGTTCCATGACATAAACCCGCATTACTTCCGCGAGGGAAACGGTATCGGACTTGCCGCCGACCGATGGCCGCGCGGTGTGCTTTTGCGCAAGGTACTCAGCGAGCCGGATTTCAGCGCGGTCACGCTCGCTTTCAGCGCAGCCAGTTCGTCGGTCTTTGCCGTTGTCGCGGATGATCCAGACGCTTCCGTCACGGTCTTTTCGGAGGTAGAGTCTTGGCGGCTCGGCATGACGCGGCATTTTTCCCTCATATCGCGGATTGCGGCGGGCGTAGTAAACAGGTTCTTGCCTATCCGCTCAACTGACAAGTTGCCTCTCCTGATTTCGGCGCGCAAGGCGCTAACCGATACCTTCCCCCGCAGAAGTTCACTTGCTTCCGAAAGCGTAATGGGATCGTCGTCCACCAAGTCAGAACGCAGAGGCCGTGTCATTCTTTCCCCTCTATCGCTGCGCGACCGGCTGGGGTTGCCACAAAATGCAAACGCAATTCTCCCCTGACAATAGCCGCATCGTTGGTTATCTCGCAGACAAATCCCCTCCTTTCCAGTGATCGGTAGGAGCGGATAGCCCAAGACCTTTCACTCGCCTTTGCGCGTGGCCACCCGCCTTCAGCACATGCAGCGTATTCTAGCGACAACTTCTGCGCCTCACTTAGCATCTTGTGCCTCCTTGGCGCGGAGAAGTGCGAGAAGCACGTATCGCGGGAAATCCTCGGCCTTCAATTTATCGGACGCCCATGCGTCAAACGCGGCCTTGAACACCGTCTCCAATTGCCCCGGCAGCACCCGCTCACATAGGGAAACAGCAGCATCGAGGGTGGAGGTAAACGGAGGATCGGTTATCCATTCGTCGAGCCGCCCGGTAAGTTGCTTCAGATGGAAAAACGCAGCAATCTCCGCGTCCACTTCCCGGCTTGGCTCCGTCAGTCCTTCCAGCTTGGCTATGAGGTTAGTCATGGCGGGCGTTCTCCATCATGCCAACCGCACAGACACGCGCCGTACACGCCAACCAGCGCGATAAGCGCGCTTCCATCCCTGGGAGGGTGTCTCCCCATCATGCGCCCATGCTTTTCCGATATATTCACGAGCGTCAGCGCATATGAAACTTGCACTTGAAACATGTATGAAATTTGGTGGGCTTCCCCAATCCGGGGCTATTGCAGCCCATCCGAAAGCAATATCTTCACTCATCTTTCGCGTCCTCCTTGATAAGAGCGCGGAGGGCGGCACGTCGCTCATCAGACATTTTGTTTCTGACCGCTGCCGCACTTCCCGCGTGGTGTTTGTGCGCGTCAAATGCTCGATGCCTGTCGTCGGCATTCAATCGCGGGTCGTCCTTCGATGCTTGGAGGCATTGGCGGGCTAGTTTATCGTGCCACTTTGCGACTTCTTCAAAAGAAACTCTGCGCTCATCATCCTTGTGAACGATGGTGAAGCCGGAGGCGGCTAGGGCAGCGATAATATCGCCCGCGTAAGATAGTTTATTTTCGTCAGTCATTGCTTCAGCGAATGGCAATTCCCGCGCAATCGTGTCTCTGGCGTTCATTTGCGTGGCTCCTGTGGGAGAGGTGGGAGTGGATGCCAGAGGGCAAACACGCCCTCGGAAAACTTCCCGCTCTCATCAGCCCATCCGTCTTCCCAAGCTATAACCTTAACCCCACGGGTTGGTGTATCATCGCCATCGTAGGGGTATGTCCAGAGACCGAGGATTTCAGTTCCGTCCTTCGGCGCGCTCGATATGTCCCGCCACCCACTATCACCGGAGCCGGAGAGGGCGGCGTCAGCTATTTTGGCAAACTCGCCCATAGCAACTTCTCGATTGCCACGCGGTGTCGCGTTGATATGGCTGTCCATGCCTTTTATGCGTGTCAGCGCAGCCTCAAATTCGGCTATGCGGCGCTCGGCTGCGCGATACTCGTTTGTGTGGAGCGTGTTGAAATACGTGCTTTGCTCCTTGCCTTTGGCTATTTCCGCCCGCAGTTCCGCGTTCTCGCGCTCAAGTTTTGCGTAGTCGTCATGGCTCACCCACTGCCCGTCCTCGGAAGGTTTGAGACGAAGATTATCTATAGACATCATTATCGAAGAAGCATCGTATCTCTCAACCACGGTCAGCCTCCTGTGATGCGAGGGCAGCGCGATCAAGACGTTCGATCTCTGCAACGATTAATGCACCTGCTTTGATCAGATTTCTGCGGTGAGTGGTGGGCTTCCACCAGGGAACAGCCCAAGGCCAACCGATTGGTGTTCCATTTCCTCGGCGAACGCTGCCAACTGTATCCGCGTTTGCGTAGCATGCTGCGGCCATCGCCATTTCTTTCCACGAGTGTTGATCGTCGTGGTCGGAAGTCCACCCCTCAATCTCCATCTGTCTCTTACGCTCGGCAGCTATTTCTCCGACCACATCAGGCGCGGGGCGCTCGACGGGCGTGGCTGCGTGTTCGGGCAAGGGAGAGTGTTTGGGCTTTGCCAAATGTTTGGCCCTGATTTTCTCAATCTTCGTCCATACGCGGGCAAGTTCTGTTTCCCCTGCTTGGTGCATGTCCTCCCCAACGGCAAGACACAGCGCAGCCAGCGTTACCATCACACCGCCTATCTCTTGGGGTGCCTCCCCAACGGGGCGGTTGAATGTGTAATCGACAAGCTGATGAGCCTCGCTCTGTGTGCAGCCAGTCGACTGAACGAGTTCCAAGGCTTCCTCAAGAAATCGGTGATTTCGTTCGGTTATGTCTTTACTGATTTTCTCACCAAAACATGCGTCCATCCAAGGCTTAACACGTTGCTGGAATGGCTCGGCGGGGGTGGCTACCAGTGCGGAGCGGATGGCGGCATCATAACGAGCTTGCGTTTTTTCCTTGAAGGTTTCGATTTCGCTTTCGCTTGCGGTTCTCCAAGATGGATTATCCAGCCTGATAAATTCATTACCGAAAAAATCCTTGGCAATAAGTTTTGTTCCACCACCTAATGCACGACACTCACTCCATCTTAACGCCTTCACCGCCACCGGCTCATTAACCTGTGCGAGATAGGCGGTGATGGCTGCTTTGAGGTGGTCGCCATGTTGTTCGTCAGCAGCGCGGGAATGCAGGTGCGCCTGTCTTGCCGCTTCCAGTGCTTTTTCATTCAGGCTCATTTCGCGTCTCCAATCTCGGACAGGGTGGTGCGGAAAGCGTCGTCCAATAAACGCGGTATTCTCTCCAACGCAGCCACCAGCTTTGCTATGTCCTCGCGCTGCTTGGCGAGGGCGTCGGCGGCTTCAGAACACCACCGCTTTGGTATCTCGGCGTGATCTGCCCACATGACGTCATCAGCGCACGCCCGCAGCCGTTCTTCCAGTTCGGTTGTGTCAGTCATGATGAGCCTCGTGCTTAATGTTTGGGCAGTTACATTCGGCAACGGGCTTGGCGCACTGCCAACACTTGCCTTCATCGCGCCGTTGTTTTCTCATCTTGCGCTGGCGTTCTTGCCGTTCCCATTCCGTTTCTCGGAATTGGCTGTCCCAATGCGGGCGATCAGTCATGAAATAGCTTCCTTGTATAAAGAGCGGCGGGGAGGGAGAGGCTTTGAAAGCGTCTTCGGCTCCTTGATCTTTCCGCGTGTAGAGAGCGATGAGGAAGGACGAACGGCACCGGAGGCTTTGTCTCTGGCTCGATCTGCCTTGCGAGTGCGGCGGATATCGTCGGCGGTTTTCGCTGAATGGCATGTTTTACAAAGCGTCTGCGCATTAGCGAGGATCGGCTCACCTCCCAAAATGTCGGGGAGTATGTGATCCACCTCAGCCTCGCCTTTCTTGAGCGCGACTTTGCATTTCTCGCACTTGCCCGCGGCGCGCTCGATAGCGGCCTGTTTGACTTTGCGGGGGAACTCATGGCGAGGCATTACGCCACCACTTGACCACGATGGGCCTTGACGCGAATGCGGGGCTTTACTCCCGTTGCCGCGATAAGCTCAAGATTAGTGGCCTTGCGGAGTGCCTTTTCAAATGCCCTGCGTCCCCTCGCGTTGGGAGCAAGCGAGCGAACTTCGTCCATGAGTATCGTGCGAATGGTTGTCATCACGCTGCCTTCCTTTCCGGGTCGTATGCGTATCTGTCTGGTGGGATCGTCAGAACCACGCCCATTTCGGCATGGCGGCGAAACACGATATCCATGTACCGGCTCATCTGTTCGACGTTCATCAGTCTGGTGACTGGCAGCTCGGTAACGCGGACAAGTTCCAGCTTTTCGGGATAAGAAAGGGGCCGGATTAGCCGGTCGTAGGTGCCTCTGAATTTCTCATGGGCTTCCCGAAGGATTGGAACGCCGATTTCCATCTTGCACCGCGCGCGAACGTCTTCCTGGTCCTCGCCCGTCTGGTCGCTGATCTCGCGATACCATTTGAATGCAAGGCGGTTCTGTTCAGTCGAACGATCACGGCCTTCGGTGACTTCAACCGTGAAAGGACGCTTTCGGCCATCAAGGTAACGCTTGAGTAGCATCAGTTCATCGGGGTTTTTAACCGATCTCTGAACCATCTTATTTCCCTCGTATTGCCTGCCCGTACGCATTCGCTCAATCGGGCAGGCGCATTGCGATGCTGGGTTCAATTTTCCGCGAAGGCGATCACATCCACCGCCACAGGGCGCTTAGCTTGCTGCGCTACGCGAAGCTGTGTGTTCGTGGTGCGCAGAATTTCGCGGGCTTGAGAGGCAATGCTGTCAGCCTGTGACGGTTCCATTTTGCCGTCCTTGACGGAGTTCAATGTGTCCCAAAGGGCCGATTTCAGGTTCTTTGCGGATATATCTTGCATAGTCGCGTTTCCTTTTCTGGGTTTTGCCGAACGTCCCTTTGGACATGCGGATTTCGTAATCGGATTGTTGGCTTAGGCACTCGGTGCGAATGTCCAGAACAAGAAGAAAGCAGTCGGCAAATTCGCCGTACCCTTTGACCGCGCGATATCGGCGGTCGTAATCTCGTTTCCATTCTCGGTACTCTGGACGGCGGCAGTATTCGACATGAGCCGCCATCCGCTTCCGGCGCTCGGCGGCGGCTGATGCCGGATCGTAGGTGCGACGGAAATATTCGGCCTTTTTGGCCTTGAGCATCACCCGGTTTTTGCGGCGATACTCCATGTCATAAATGCGCTTGGCTTCGACGTATTGAGCCTTGGTCTTGCCCTTCCTGCGCCCAAGGCCCGCGCATACGCGACCGCAGTAGATCGACAAACCCCGATGGCGGGCGCGATTGACCGCGCCTGTCGGTTTGTCTGCTTCCTTTCCACAGTGGTCACACATGATTTTCATGGCCAGTCTCTCGCATTGCAGCAGGGAGGATGCTGCGGGTTATTTCCAGGACATTTAGAATTGGATCTCATCGTCCAATTCACGGCCCGGTTGCCCGCCACCGCTTTGCTCTGCATAGGATTTCTGGCGCTGTGCTGGCTTGTCGTCGCGAGGCTTTGGAACCATCAGGAGAATGCGCGTTTCCAAGCCACGTTCGCCCATTGTCGGGAGAGGCAAGGCTTCAAGCGTTACCGAATAGCCGCCGTTCTTCATGGGGAACGCCACGCCTATTTTCGTGAATGAACTTTTCTTGTTGCCATCGCGATCTTCGTATTCACGGGCAATGATAGCGTCGAGACGTTCGGACATTATGCGGCTTCCTTCTGGCTTGTCTGTGTGTAGGAGCGAACGCGATCAACCAGCGCCGCCAAGTCCGAATTGAAGGCGTCAACGGCCTTGGACATTTCGGAAATGTAAGCTTCGTCGCGATATGCGCGTTTGATAAAAACCGGCATGGCGGGCCAGTAGACGATAATGTCTATCCACTCGCGTTCTGCCACCCAAAGCGCGCCTTGGCATTGCGCCTTGTGTTCCGGAGGAAACTCGCCACGTTCGATGCACTCAATGAGCAAATCAGGCAGCTTGGTTTTAATCTCAAGCATTCCATTGATGCCGACGAATGAATCAGGCGAGCAGCCTTTTTGCCCGTTGCGGATAAACCCGACTTGCTCCGGTTGTGTATCCGTTGCGAAGGCGTACAGATCACGCGCTTCCGGCTCCATTTCGTGACCGCGCTCCATGTGCGCATTGGAAAAGCTTTCCATTGGCTGTCCGGTAATGATTTCACCGGCAAGCTGGCGCATGTATTTGGCGCGGGTTTTGCTCTCTCCACCACCACGGCCAGAAGCCATCACGGTTGCGAACATGGAACTGGTAGGAATACCAGCTCGGGCCTGATGCCACTCACTTGTGCCCTGTTCACAATTTATGATCTTGACGCTCATTTCGCGGCCCCTTTCTGCTGGATTTTGGTTTCAAGGGCCTGCTTGGCTTTCGGGAATTGCGAGGCATTCAGATTGGGCAACGCGTCAATCTTCGCCCATTCGCAGAAGCCGGGGACATTCCAGCCAAGCGTTTCGATCAGTTCTTGCAATTCGGTGCGCTGTTCAGGTGTGATAGTCGCGCCATTGTCTCCGGCGCGATTGCCGTCATCGTCCTCGTTCTTCACGGCAACGTCGAAAATCAGCGTCTTGAGATACCGCTTTCCGTAACTCATGGTCGAGCCAAAGGCATGAGTGGCAGTCTTATTCGCGTTACCCTTCATGCCTACATTATCGAAAGGAATGTCGGCGTGATATTGCTTGGTGAAGCCGTCGCGGTGCGACACGTCACAGACAATGCGAAGGTGGTTTTCCTTTGGAGAGTCGGCCTCACCGAATGACAGGGAAAACCCATGCTTGGTAATAACCGGCTGCATGGCCTCGCTGATCGTCTCATACCTGGCGTAACGTGAACGCGTCTGATCGTTGGCAGCGTCACGCACGACTTGAGGCATTTCAGATTGTGCGGCCTGCATGGCGTCGTTGAATGCGGTTTTTGCAACGCGGTCCAATTCACGCTCACGCATGGACATAAGACGTTCCATCTTGTCCAAATCAACATTCGGATCACGCGCGGCGCGTTCGATGATCTTAAAGATTGCCGCCGATTCTGAAACCGGGGCCATTTCAACCGAAGGTGCAGACGCGACTTCCTGCCTTGGCTCGTGGTCAACAGTCAGTGCGTTTGATACAGTGCTCATGATTAGAACCTCAATGTGATGCTGGGTATTTCTCCGGCGATGATGGTCAGCACGATTTTCTTGGCCGTTTCTTCGTCAGCGCCGCAGGCCACGATTGCCTCTTTTGCGACCTTCATCACCGACGACCTGTGTGCCTTGTCGGCATCACGTGCGGCTTGTTCTTCGGCATGCCGCTTTGATTCCGCTTCACGTTGGCGCTGTTCACGGTCGGCTTGTTCACGGACCGCCTTTGCTTCGGCTTCTGCCTTAGCAACTGCGTCCGCCTTTTCGCGTTCGGCGCGCTCGATAGCCTGCTTGGCCTCTAGTTCGGCCTGTTCCCGCGCAGCTTGTGCGGCGCGATCCTCGCGGGCTTTCTGGTCTGCCGCCTGACGCTCAGCGCGCTCCGCTTCTTCCTCTCCTCGCGCGCCTGTTCGGCGGCGACGTGTTCGGCTTCAAGCCGCGCCGCCTCTGCCTTTTCGCGCTCATCTTTTTCGGCGCGAAGTTTATCCAATTCGATACGGTCTGCTTCCGCCTTCTGGTGGGCTTCGTATGCAGCATTGAGTCTGTCTAGGGCGATACGTTTTGCGACCTGGGCCTGTTCGGCAAACTCGCCGAACGTTTCGTCAATGACGACCTTTTCTTTCAGTTCGTGAAATAGGACACCAAAAGGCTGCGGCTCGCCGCCGATGATGCCTTTCCCGCATTCCTCGATATGAAAGATCATATCCTTGATGCGGTTGACACGCTGGTCCTCAGCTTCTTCCCATTCAGTAAGTGGCTTGCGCACGGACACAGCGAGATTGTCCAATTCGCCTCGAATTTTGCGACGCTGGATATCAACTGCGTTTATTTTGGCGCGGGCATCTTCGTTGAGTTTTTTGCCCGCAGCGTCAATGGCCGTCTTGGTGCGAACTATCTTATAAGCTAGTGACGCGATTTCTTTGCGACTGGACACCGTACTGATGTCGGGCTTGAACGCATCGGTTTCAGACTTGATGTGCTCGTAGAATTTCGAATAGACTTTCTCATCAATCAAAACGGACACAGGGTTTTCGGCAACCACTACTGAAATGTCGGTGGGTTCGGTTTGGACGTGGGTATTCATGCGACTTTCCTTTCCAGTTCCAGAGCGAGACGCGCATAGTGGGTGCGCTTCTCAAGCAGTTCGTAGGCGTGTTCTATTTCGCCAGCATCGAGGCAAATCTTGACGTATCGCGCGCACCTGGTGGCTTCCTCGCGGGCGTCCTCTGCTGCTTGAGGCGCGCTCATGATTGGGCCTCGTTCATTGCCCGACAAATAGCGTCTGCCCGTATCGGACCTGCGTATTCGGAAGTGTTGAAAGTCTTGCCGTCAGGATTTACGCGAAGGACGCTGGTGTAGTTGAGCGCGACAGCCACAGGGATACCGATGCTGTCGTAAACGGTGCTGCCTTCGAATCGCCACGGCAAGTTAAGCTGGTGTTCGCTCATGACGGAACCTCAAGCAGAAGCGTTACAAGGACACCCGCCAATACAAGCGCGGACATAAGGCGGGGGTGGTGGTTGATAAGGTGGGTGAGCATTACGCTGCCCTTTCAGCGAATCGAGCGCAGGCTGTCGCAATGGCGTTGCCATGCGCGGGCCTCGTATTGGTTGTGGCGGGTTTCTTCCTCGATCTCGTCTTGGCTCTGGATGAAATCGCCAGTGACGTTGCGGGCCATTTCGCCAATCGTTACGCGGTGGACACGTAGCTTCTGCGGATCGGGGAAGTTGTCGATGATCTTACGGGCTTCCTGTTCGCCACAGCAAAGCGAAGCCTGGAAACGGTCTTCCAAGTCAACGACGAGATACATGTCATTGACTGATGCGCCGCGTGCAATCTGGTTCATTGTCTGCTCCCTACGTGTTTGTGTAGGGGTAATGTTGCACAAGCTGCAACCACACGCAAGGGACATTGAGAAAGAAAGTTGCACAAGTTGCAATTATTTTGTTGCACGAAATCGAATCACGCGCGATAAGGGCGTGTCGTTCCGATTTTGGCCGCTAAGGCTCACGGGTAAGGGGAGCGACGGCGCGGGGTTAGATCATCCTAAGGTGCCGCTCGGAAACACAGGACGGATTAGCCGAGAGGCGTTCTGCCAGCTCTACGTACGGCTCTATGCGCAGTGCAGAGTGGCAATATTCTCCAAGTCCTTCATGGGTTTAGTCCCATGGGGGGTTGGGGGTCTTTGCCAGATACACCGGATAAGCGAGTGCAGTTAAGATTATGAAACAGGTAACAGAATAAGATATACTGGCTGAGCAAACTGAAAACGGCGGGTGGACGAAGGCGACGCTCGAAAAATGGGGCGTTCCATGGCCCTCACCCAAGGGATGGAAGGCATTACTGTTGAAAAACGGCGCTCCGTATAAGCCGATCGTCTAGCCGTTAGTCCCTGTTTGGTTGCCATCCCGGAAAAGCAGTTTGAGCATTTCGATTGCCTTGTCTCGCTGCTCTTCTGTCTTGTCATGGAAAAACCGCGCCAGCCAATCGTCATCGGGGTGGCGGAAAATTCCATGTACGGTTGTCCCAAATAGAGCGGCAAGCCTCTCCAGGTAATCAACCTTCGGGACGGTTCCATCGAACCATCGGGACACTAAGCCCTTATCCGCGCCGATCTCCCGTACTATGTCGGCCTGTTTCAGTTGCCTCTTCTCAGCCCACTCAACGATAAAATGGACGCGGATCGGCGTTTTATCGGCGTGAATTCTGGTCGGGTTGCTCATGGTGCAACATTACCAACTGCTAAAAAGCACGGCGTTAAATCAAGTTGCAACAAAGGCGCTTGCAATAGGTTGCAACTTATGCAACAAAATAATCACGATGAAAAACAAATCACCAATCACGATGTATCGCGCCGCCCATTCCGGTATGAGCCTTGAGCAGTTCGGAATGTTGTTCTCGCCAGCCGTAGACAAATCTACGGTCATGCGTTGGGAGCGCGGGAATCCTCCTGTACCAGTAAAGCGGCTGGGAGAGATTGAGCGCGTCACAGGCATCCCAAGGTACATTCTACGTCCTGACATTTTTGGCTCCATACAGGAGCGGGTTGGATGAATACCTTTGACGACGCTTCCGCATGGATGGGGCGCGTAACGCCTGATCTCGATACGCCGCTTGCTCGTGACTACTGGCTGACAAAACTGCCGATTGCAGACATCATCGAGAAGCACGGGCTTGGTGCAGGTGTATCGCATGTTTGCAAGAAAGCAGGGACGGCCACGCTCAATATTCGGTGCGTAGATTGCGGTGCTGCTTGCGTTGTCACTTCCAGAGCAAAAGCAAATTCCGAAATACAGGATGCGGCACCGCGTCGTTACGGAAAGCAGCGCCCTCATCGCTGCAAAAATTGCTACCGAAAGAACCAGATCAAAGAATATCGGGAGCAGCACGAGCGGTATGAGGAACAACGCCAGCAGATCGAAACGCTGCGTTGGATGCCTTATCAGGAATATCTCGGAACAGATGAATGGTCGCGACGGCGCAGGGACGTAATCCGCCGCGCTGGCTTCAAATGCCAAGTCTGTGCGTCCGCCAGCAAGCTTCACGTCCACCATAGAACATACCTCCGGCGTGGTAATGAAAACGCGCAAGACATGATCGCGATATGCGCGGCTTGCCACAAGCTTTTCCATGATAACCGCAAACTGGCTGAGGGAGGCCGTGCGGCATGAGCCTTTCCATCCAATGCCCCAAGTGCGGCAACAACCTTTCCACGTTGCAAATCAACAATCGGAAAACCTCGCAATGTCGCCGGTGCGGTCCGCTTCCATTCCGTGACGGCGGGCCAGAAATCGGTGAGACGGCGCAATCTCCCAAGCAGGAGCGCGTGGCATGAGCCAATACCTCGACTGGAAAGTTGGCGACAAGGTTGTGTGCGTGAGTGCTGTAAATGCCGGAGGCATCGCCCATAAACCTCTGGTCAAGGGCGGCATCTACACGATCCGGGAATTTTGGGTGCATCCCGCCAATGGGAAAATTGGCCTTACACTTGTGGAGGTCGTCAATGATATCCATCCGTTCTACAAGATTGAGCGAGGGTATGAGCCAAGCCGCTTCCGCAAAGTCCAAACCCGCAAGACCTCCATCGCCATTTTTACAGCCATGCTTCAAGGCTCCAAGAAAGGGGCAGACGCATGATCTGGACCCCCTTCAAAGGCTCAAAAGCATATATCCCAAGCAACACGATTACAGTTTGCGGCGGGCCTGACGACTGGACGGGAGATAAGGGAACTGACACGGCTCCCGTCCAGTCTACCGCTGCGGCTGCGGATGGAAATATGAACACCTCGGGGCGTAGCAAAGCGAAAGCGGCGAGCGCGATCTGGTGCCACGATACCGCCCGAGACAGGGCAGTCGGCAATCGTGGAACCCTCAAAAATGCAAACCCCAAAGCCCGACTGTCCGCCCCTCCATTCAAATTCGCGTTGGCTCCCAGCGCGGATGCCGGGAGATCGAGAGGCACGCTCCTCCCTGCCTTTCTCTCCCGGCTTAATTTCAACCGGCCCTTTGCGGTGTCCGGGGACCGTATTTCGACGCGCATCCAAATCTTGCAGGAGGCGGTGCGCGGCCTGTCCAAAGCTTTCAAAAGTATTTTTGTCTTTCTCTGTCATGGCTCCAACTGTGACAGAAGGAACAGACAAAGTGTTGTCAAAGAGTGACAAGAGTAAGTCAATGAGTGACACAGCGTTCATGCAAAATAACTTGCCGGAGGTATTCGATCCTCGACGGTATGGAAGCGTCAAGGCGGCTCAAATAGCTGCTTATGACTTCATGAAGGGGCGCGTCGAAAAGAAACTGAAGTTGAGACGCATCCGCCAACTTTGGGAAGGCAAAGCCACCCGAGTTGACGGCGAAGAAAAGGACGCCTTGCGAGAGGCAAAGATTGAGGAAGCCCGGAATGAATACGAAACCCTTCGTCGCCGTCTTGTCCATCTTGAGGCTGTGCTTGCCGTGGACAGTTCGGGCGATGATTGCGCGACATTGGATGAAGGTGGGAATGCGCCGCGCTGATTGGGCGGAAGCGTTAGCACCAGAACTGAGAGGTGAATAACCATGAACGCCATGCCTCCCCTCGACTACGAACCTATTGAACGCACGGAATCCCCGGCAGTTAGCCGCGCACTATTCTGGTTTGCCATATTGGCTGATCTGGCTGTGTTCGGACTGCTTGCATATTGGGTGTTCGGCTGATGAGCGGGATCGCCAAACAACGTCCTGTATCTGATCTCATTGAAGAATATGACAGGAAATCCGCCAACGTGGACGAGGTGATCAAGGGCTACGAAACTGCTTGCACGGCGGTAGAAATGGCGGGGACTGTCGGAGGTACATATGTCAACCCGGTATTGCGTGGGAAGGCTTATCTACATGCAAACGAAATCCGCAAAAATCTTCTGTCGTCTGGATGGAAGGCGATTTACAACCGTCTACAGATCGATCTCATTGCCAGTGCAAAAGACAAGAAATTGTTTGAGCGAACGCTGGCAGACCCGCCAGAACTGACATTCGACAATGCCAAGGCGACGTTTGGCGATTATCTCGAACGCCCGCGTCATCATATCCTGCGCGGTCTGGCGGAAGTCTTTGCCGATCTAGATCCCGCTTACAAATCGCATTCCAAGGTGAAGATTGGCGTTAAGGGTTTACCCAAGAGGTTGATCCTGTCGAGTTTCGGAGACTTTAGCGGAAGCTATGGCCGGGATAAGCTGCGCGATATTGTGAATGCTCTCGCGGCCTATCGCGGTCAGGCGTTAATGGACCGGGACGAGTTCAACGCAATAAACGTTGCCCATCGTCGTGGCGAAGACGCGACCCTAGATGGCCGCGTTTATGACGCGCCGGAACGATATGGAAAGATCGAAAGCTACAAGACGCTAGACCGTGGATTGTGGATTCGCAAGTTCGCCAACGGCAACGCGCATGTGTTCTTCTCGCCAAACACGCTAACCGATATCAACCGGGCATTGGCTGAATATTACGGCGAAGTCCTACCAGACGCTGAGGAAGAAAACGCCAAGCCACAAGCTAGCACGGCGGTTGCAAAAGACCTGCAATTCTACTGGTCTCCAGAAATCGTAATCGCCAAGGCGCTTGAGTTCGCGGGCGTGTTTAATCTGAGCGAGTGGCGCAACAATCCACCAGAACCTTTTCGCATTCTAGAGCCTTCATGCGGTGATGGCCGCATTATGGACGCCATCAGAAAATACGGCCATCGCGTCTTTGGCATTGAATACCATTCGGGGCGGGCAGCGGAAGCGAGAGCCAAGGGTCACAATGTCCTGACGGCAAATTTCCTCGATCAACCGGCCAAGCCTGAGTTTGATTTTGTGGTGATGAACCCACCCTTCTACGGTCGCCACTACATCAAGCACATTCGCCATGCGCTGAAATTCTTGAAGCTTGGCGGCACGTTGGTTTCAATCCTCCCCGCAACGGCTTGGTATGATCATCAAGAGCTAAAGGGCGACTGGTACGACCTGCCTGTCGGAAGCTTTGCGGAAGCCGGTACAAATGTCCCTACCGGGCTTTTGAAGATGGCTGCACAAGTCAACCGGGAAGCGTCCCCACTGTCCAATGAGGCTGCGGCATGAGCCTCAACCGCTACGCAACACGCCGCGACGCCAGTGAGCCCGAGATCGTCAACGCTCTCCGTGAATGCGGTTGCAGCGTGGTTATCACAGACAAGCCATTGGATTTGATCGTGGGGTTTCGCGGTTTTTGCTGGCTGGTTGAATGCAAAACCGGGGCCAGGGGCTACGGCAAATCATTGAACAAGAACCAGAAAGACTTTGCGGACGGATGGCGCGGTCCTGCGGTTGTCACGCTTCGCAGCAGTCAGGACGCCTATGACTGGTTTATCGACATAGCCAGCAAGACAGCGAGGGCAGCATGAGCAAAGCCACAGAGATAATCGCCAATCTCATGGCCGTCTTGGATGAAGAACACGCCATTGCAGTCGAGGAATTCCGACGCGTCTCCAAGAAGGTGCCGCTCACACCATACGCAGCAAAGCTTTTAGCAAAGCGGCTTTCAGAATGGAGCGATCCGAACGAAGCCGCTGACATCATGATTGAGCGGTGCTGGCGAGGCTTCAACATCGAATGGATGCGTGACATTCCTCAAAAGCGCGCTGCCGGGCGGCGCAATTTCATCGACGTAGCAAGGGACAGGCTCAATGGAGCAACGCACGCAACTGGAACTGGCAGCAATGTTGAACTCTTTCCCTCAAGGCTCGTCGGACCCGGACACGCTCATCGCCTCACTGGAACGGGCAACGGCTGAATTGTCAGATCGAGCAATCGTTGAGACATCACAGAGATACACAGCCGGGCAGGTCGAAGGGCAGAACAAGCGGTTTGCACCTTCGGTAGCAGAATTTGCCAGCGAAGCCCGCAAGCGACATGAGGCAATCGAACTGCAATCGCGCCCACGCATTGCCGCACCTGTCTTTCGTCGCGGCCCTATGGCTCCATACGAGATTAGAAAACAGAAGGCACGCACTGAATGGGCTGGCTATCCCGTCATTGAGGAAAACGTCTCATATGACGAATTTCGCAAAATGAGTGCTGCCAAGCAGGTTCCGGCTGGCGCGACATGGGTTGCGGCACTCGCCACGATTTACGGGCCGAAGGTGGCGTCATGAGCCTCATTCCATACGCAGGCAAAGACATTACCGAACGTGGGCTGGACACTCCAAAGCGGGCAAGGACAGCCTATCGCCGGTTTTGTCATGGCTTCGACACCATGAGAATCGCCCGATGCTATCAGGTCCAAGAGCCTGTCGTCCTGCGCTGGATCACAGAACAACGCAGCCGACGCCTCGGCCTGAGCAATCCATATCAAAGGAAGCTAGAAATGAGCGGAATCACGTATGTTGAACGGGAAAAGCTACGGGTGTCGGGCCTGATGATGTTTCGCCGTCGAGGAATGCCGGAATGGGCACGCGAAATTCTCAAGGATGTTTCAAGCCGTACCAATATCTACATCACGGAAATAGCGTCGTCTGCCAGGTGTTTCCCTGTCGTCCATGCCCGCAACGAAGCCATGTATCTCATCAAGGCAGAGAAACCTTCGCTTTCTTCTACTCAGATCGGCAAGTGGTTCGACCGAGAACATTCAACCGTCCTGCACGGAATAGCAGCGCACCAGGAAAGGTCCGGTGCAGATCCTGTCGTGTTTTACAACCTGCACAGGCTTCGCAAGCGCAACGCGGCTTTGTCGGCTTGGTATCGAAAGCAGGGAAAGGAAGCGGCATAATGAAATTCTGGACACCAAAGGAAGACGCGCAATTGGCCGAGTTGCTTCGTGAAGGGCTATCGGCGGCTCAAATCGGCGCAATCATGGGCGTTACCCGCAATGCTGTCATCGGCAGGGTGCAACGTTGCAAGGAATTGAAGGCTATCGGATTCAGCCGGTCTCCGGGCCAACGCAAGACAAAGACAGCCAACACACGCCAGCCCGCCACCAAGCAACGCCGCGTCATTGTCTCACCATCCATATTCAATGAGCCGGGAGGGTCGGAGCCGCTTCCAGAGCCTGTATTCCCTGCAAACGAGGTTCACACAGCAGGAATGAGCATGATGATGCTTGAGCATGGCCGGTGCAAGTGGCCGATCAATAGCCCGGCCAAGGGTGATCTGTATTTATTCTGCGGTTTACCGTCTCAAGGCACCTACTGCGATTGCCACAATCGCCAGTCTATCCGGCTGGTTCGCGTCAATGAGCGGGCTGATGATCGATCGAGAATGGCAGCTTAGGTGATGAGCAACATCAGCGGCATTCCTCAAGACATATGGGAAATTGCGAGAGAACTACGCGGCAAAGTCACATGGGAGAGCAACAGCAGCGTTGAGCATATAGCCAACTTCATTCTCGCGGCAGAAAAGCGCGGTGCCGAGCGGGAACGGGCGGCAAACACGGGGAACCAACATGGCGAAAGCGAAGTCTAGAGCGCAGCGCAAGGGCAGGGCACGTAAAGCCGGGATGCGGGAGCCTAATGGGCGATTGCAGCGTGAAACCGTGTCCGAGCGCAAGGCTCAGACTATCGAGGCGAGAATGCGCCAGCACGGCCTGACATTGGCACAAGCAGGTGATAGGCTGGCAGGCTATGAGATCGGCAGGCTATACCTCCGCCACCATATTGATCTGGTCGATGTAGAGGTATGCGACGATTATGTTCAGATCGTTGCCCGCCACATGGCAATCGTCAATCCTTTCCAGCCGTTTCCGAAGGCAATGGACTATCTCGCGGCAAAAGGGCTAGGCGGTGACGTCTCTCCCGAACAGGCATTGCGCGCGCGGGATAAGTACGAAGACTGGATTGCCGCACTCGCCAAGGCAGATAGCCGGGCAAGAATGACGTTTCACGGTGTCGCGTTCTTCGATAACCAGGTGGGTGATAGCCTGGATCAGATCAAGGAATGCATTGCCGCGCTTCGAAAGGTGTTTCGGTGAAAGGATGATGAAAATGGCAAAGAGATACGGGCGGAATCAGAAGCGCGCGCACAGGCAGGAGGTTGAGTGTCTCTCCGGCGAACTGGCCGTTTCCGAAAGAGGGCGTCGGCTGGCGGCCCAACAGGCGGGGAATGCTTATTCGCGGGCTTTTGAGGAATTCGTGAGTAACGGTGACCACATAGATTACGCCATCAAATGCATATCGCGGGAATTAGCGCGTGCGTACCCTTCGAAACTAAAAGAAGCCGCCGAATTAGTTTATGCGTCGAGGCGCGATAGCCCTCCAATCCGATTTGACGCGGCGGTTGATTTAAACGCGGTAGGAATGCAACAGATAACGGTCATTCGTGGTGAGATACCATCATTCCGATATAATATCGAAATTCGATAAAAATTCGTTACGGTATCGAAACGAGGGTTGATTTGCCTGAAACTTCGTGTCATAAATGAACAATGGCGCAAAGCGCGTCGATGAGTTTCGCCGCTAAATGCGGCAACAAGTTCAGGACGGTGACACGGTGATATTCTGCCTGCCGTAGCCAATGAGCGATTTGCGGGGTTCAAGTGGCAGGCCCCGCCCATCCTGAAGCAATTGCCCGTTCAAGCGCACCGACACCTCAAGAACATTCATGTCAGCGGAAGCCAGTAGCGGGCAAACCCCACAGCACCAACAAGCCACAGCCTCCCTTCAAGAGCCGTGAGGTTCTAAACCTGCCACCAGAGCGGAAATAGCATAATCGGTTTGAACCTGTTTTGTGCCTGCCCTCTCGAAATTATCGATTGTTGTCCTGGTAACGCCTAAACGCTTGGCGAGGGCGGTTTTCCAGCCGTGTCCATCGGGAATTATCTCGCTGGCCTGTAGTGTCTGGACTGCTTGTGCAAATTGTTCAGGTGTCATAATTCGCAGAACTCCCACGCTGATACCATGCCGACCGAAACATTGCCGAGTTTAGCGAGTTTCAATGACGCGCTGCCGACCCGGTGGTCACCTATGACTGATTCAATTGACGATACTTCGCCATCGAATGAGGGAATCAGGTCGCGAATATAGCGAATATCGATAACCGTTCCGTCTTCTGAGATTGCAGCTAGTGCCGGGCCGCAGCCGTGGTATTTTTCGGCCAATGATTCCGGGATTGGGTAAACGTTCACTGTGAACCTCCTTTACGCGGTGAAATGGTCGCATGTCTTGTTAAGCGACGACAGGCCGCAGCGACCGGCAATCAATTCCCATGAGAAGCGGCCAGCGTTCCATGTGGAGTAAATTTTTTCAGCGTATCCGCTCAATTCCCACTGCTTGCCACTGATCGAAATGCAATTCAGCTTGCGGCTGCGTTCATAACCTTGTGTTTTAGCCCAATGATCCGAAATGCGAACGATAGAGCGCCCGACGCGGAAATATGCACTAAGGCCGCGCGACTTGAAAAACTGGCTTGAATTGCGGCTGATGTATTCCAGCCGATAGGACTCGCCATTAACTTCAATCGACTGGTTTAGGTTTTTCGCGCATACGAAGTCGGCCAGTGCTTGTGCGGTTGAGCGTTCGATCGGTTTGAAAACTGCCTTGGTCATGTCCGTATCTCCTTGTTGATGAGTTCAATATGCCAAATCATTTGGCGTATGTCAACACATAATGCAAAATAATTTTGCGAATTGGCCGGGCGGGTATTTGTGGACGGGATGGCCCAATGTCAGACACAACCAAAGCAGATGAAGTCCTAGCGCGACAATGTGCTGACTTCGCCAGAGAGCATGGCGTTGACCATCTGTGCGACATGCTTGGCGACATCTACCGCCTTCATGCGCCACATTCACAAGACGAAGCCATGCGCATGATCTGCGACATGATGGGCGATGACTATGAACTGGTGTCGATACATTGATGCGTTCGCTCATCCTCCTTGCGCTTCTTACTCTTACAGCCTGCGCAACACAGCCCTGCGAATATCGCGAATTTCTAACTCATCAAGGGTGTAGGTAAACACACCCAACGCACCCGCTCAGACCGGGGAGAACAATAATGGCGACAAGAGGCCGAAAGCCTGGTTTCCGCATGTCGGATGAACACCGGGTTAAAATCCAAAACAGCAACATACTCAACGCGCTTATTGAGCATGTGGTTGGCCAGAGAGAAATGTCGGCCACGCAGGTAAGTGCTGGCGTTGCATTGATGAAAAAGGTGCTGCCAGATTTGGCGTCTGTTGCGTTGACTGATCCAAGCGGGGAGAAGGCTGCGGAGATCGTTTTCAGGACCATCTACGAGAAGAATGGAAATTGAGCGCCGTGTGCGCGGCTATCAGCGCGCATTCCATGAATATCTCGTCAACACACCGTCAGCCAGGGCTATCGAGATTGCTCACCGTCGATGGGGCAAGGATGAGATCGTCCTTAGCGCCTTTTGCGAGTTGGCACACAAGCGGGTTGGTTCATATTGGCATTGCCTGCCCGAATATAATCAGGGCCGAAAAGCTATCTGGACGGCGATTAACGCCAATACAGGCAAGCGGCGGATTGACGAAGCATTCCCCCCGAAATCAGGGACAACACGAATGACACTGAAATGTTCATCCGCCTCAAATGCGGGTCAACATGGCAGATAATTGGGTCAGACCGGTATGACGCCACGGTTGGCGCTGGTCCTGTCGCAATTGCCTATTCTGAATGGGCCTTGGCTAACCCTTCTGCATGGGCTTATCACAGGCCAATGCTTGAGGAAAATGGCGGGGCGGCAGCGTTCATTACAACGCCACGCGGTCGAAACCATGCACACGCCATGTACCAGATGGCGAAAGAAAACCCACGTTGGTTTGCAGAAGTCTCGACGGTTCATGACACGGGCGCATTGTCGCCGGAACAACTGATTGAAAGCCGCGCCGAATACATTGCGCTTTATGGCGAGGATATAGGCCGCGCTCAATTCGAGCAGGAATATGAGTGCAGCTTCAACGCTGCGATTCTCGGTGCGTTCTATGCCCGCGAAATGGTTGCGGTTCGCAAAGAAGGCAGAATATCAGAAATTGAGCCTATCCCCGGCAAGCCAGTTCATAGGGCTTGGGATATTGGTGTCCGAGACGATACGTCAATCTGGTGGTTCCAGGTTGTTGGCGCTCAAGTGTTCATTCTGGACTGTTACACGGCTTCCGGCGTTGGCCTCGACCACTACGCGGATGTAGTACACAAGAAGCACGAGGAAATGGGCTGGAAACTCGGCCTTGATTTTGTGCCTCATGACGCCAAGGTCAAGGAATGGGGAACGGGCAGAACGCGCGTTGAGACAATGCGCGATTACAATCTAAAGCCCGAACTAGTTCCAAATGCAACGAAACTGGATGGTGTGAACGCTGCCCGCCAAACGCTGGCGCGGTGTGTGTTTCACCCGCGATGTGAAGATCCTGGCATGTCTGCCTTAGAGCAATACCGGCGTGAGTGGGACGACGAAAAGAAGGCTTTCAAGGCTAGCGAAGTCCACGACTGGTCTAGCCATTTGGCCGATGCCTTTAGATACCTCTCGCTGTCATGGCGGATTGTTCCAGAGCCTGCGGTTGAGATCAGGCGTGTTCCGCCGCCCGGCCAGTATCAGATACCGCCACCACCCGAGCCCAAGCAGGGGAGGATTCGCATATGACCGAAGACGATCCACGCGGATACGAGCCAAGCGAATGCGAACTAATGATCCGTGAAAATGGCGTTAAGATTATTGGCGGGGGTATCGGGTATTATCTAATTGCCATTAGGGGCCACATGAAGGGGGAAGCCTACGATGGAGATGTCGAGTTTTTTCAAAACAAGGCGCATATTGCCACTGCGGAATTGATGCGCGCTGAAGAGCATGGATTGCACCATGTAGCGGGGTCCGAAGAAAGGCCGTCATATTCGTATCCAATATGGGCGGTTATCGACTGATGGTTGCCACCCCCGATCTAGAATATGATGTGACGATCGAACCAAAGGACTCGAAGCCTTGGCTCAATCTGCTCGAAGATGCCAAGACGGCATTCGAGGACTATAACGCCCGTTGCGACAACATTGACAAGCTGTATGCAGACCTAAAGCGTCTATCAGCAATAGACCGAAGCCGCGAGTTCCAGCTATTTTGGGCCAATGTGCAGGTTTTAGGCCCGTCGATCTATGCCCGGCCTCCTGTGCCTGTTGTTGTCCCAAAATTCAAGGACCGTCGCCCACTCTACCGCACTTCGTCAGAGTTGCTAGAGCGTGCAAGTGTCGTTGGCTTCGACAAGGCCGACATTGACAGCGTGATGATGCTGATCCGTGATGATCTGGACATTCTGGCGCGCGGTGCAGCCTGGGTCAGATATGAAACGAAGTCGGAAAGCGAAACCGACTATGAGCAGATTTGCATTGACTTCAAGAACCGTCGCGATTTCCTGCACGATCCTGCCCGCAATTGGCGTGAAGTCGGGTGGGTAGCAGGAGCATCCTATCTCGATCAAGACGCCATGAAGGACCGTTTCGAGGCCACATCTGGCGATGCTTATAAGGATGCTGAATACGCGGTCCAGAAGGACGATAAAGAGCGTGGGGGAGCTGATAACCGCGAAAAGGCCAAGGTTTGGGAAATCTGGTCCAAGACGCACAACAAAGTCGTATGGGTCGCCAAGGGCTGCGACAAGGTTCTGGATAGCGGCAAGCCACATTTGAGACTGGAAGGCTTCTTTCCTTGCCCACGGCCAGCCTACGCCACTGTACAGCGTGGTTCACTCGTCCCTGTTCCTGACATGCTGTATTACAAGGATCAGTTGGAGGAAATCAACGAACTGACGGGCCGCATTGGTGCGCTTTCGCAGGCTCTCAAGGTCCGTGGCTTCTATGCGGCTGGCAATGGAGAGGCTGGCGACGCTATCGAAGCGGCGATCAAGTCGAGTGATGATCGTCAGGTTATGGTCCCGATCAACAATTTCGCCGCATTTGGGTCGGGAAGTAACGAACTGATCGTGTGGTTACCTATCGACATGATTGGCACGACGCTTCAAGGTCTGGTCGAACTTCGCAAGCAGTTGATTGACGATGTTTACCAGATCATGGGCCTATCGGATATCATGCGCGGCTCGACAGAGGCCAGCGAGACGCTTGGAGCGCAACAACTCAAGAGCCAATATGGTTCTGTCCGCATTCGTGACAAACAGACGGAATTGGTTCGCATTGCCCGTGATTTGGTTCGCATTGCCGCGGAGATCATGGCGGAGAACTTCTCCAAGCAGACGTTGCTTGATATGTCGCAAATGGAAATCCCATCCGATGCCGACATTGCCAAGCAGATAAAGGCATTCACCGATCAGGCAGAGCAGATCAAGAAGCAGGCTGACGAGAAATTCAAACAGGCCAAGTCCGATCCACAGATGATGCAGCAGGCACAGGCTAACCCTGAGCAGGCGCAACAGATGGTCCAGCAACTACAGCAGCAGACACAGCAGCAGCTAGACCAATTGAAGGAGAAGGCACAAAAGGCCAGCGAGACAGTCACCATCGAGCAGGTGATGAAGTTCCTGAAAGATCAGAAGCTACGCCCGTTCGTTCTGGATATCGAGACAGATTCAACCATTCAACCGGATGAGAACGCGGAGAAACAGGCAAGGACAGAGTTTGTCCAGGCTCTTGGCGGTATGATCCAGCAATTTGGCCCAATGATCCAGATGATGCCACAAGCCGCGCCTCTTTTCGGTGAGGTGCTGAAATTTGCAATGGCACCATTCAGAGCGGGTCGTGAGTTGGAAGGCAAGATTGATGAGGCCGTTGACGAAATGACGGCACAAGCAAGCCAGCCACGCCCTGACCCGGCAGCGGAAGAAGCCAAGGCCAAGACCGAGATCGAGCAGAAGCGTGTTGAACTTGATAAGCAGGCGAAACAAGCTGACGCTGACTTGAAAGCTAGGCAGGCGGAACACGACGCAGGGTTGAAAGATCAAGCCGCCAAGCAAGACGCTGAGAGCAAGAAGGTCCAGTCTGATATTACGATTGCCAATCTCAACGCCAAGGGCAGGCAAGATCTGCTGAAACATAATCAGGACATGCAGAAGGGCGCAATAGACCTTCGCATTCGTGAGATTGAACTCGCTGCACTCCAGACACCGGAGCCGGAAGCACAGGCCGAACACAAGCCGCCGTCCGAAAGCATCGCGTTCAAGGACTTGCCACCCGAAGGGCAGGCTCAGATGGCCGCACAGGCTGGCATAACGCTCTCCCCGCAGCAGATGGCAGATCATCAGGCCGAACAGGACGCGAAGAAGCAGGCTGAAATGGCACAGAAAGCCAAACAGGACCAACAAAAGGGAGCGGCATGAAAATGATTTCCAAAGGGACTGAATGCAGAGACGAAGAGGGAAGCCTGGTTTGTGTTCTTGCGGAGGATTTGAATCGTGGGGACATGATTTCCCTCAGAAAATTCACCGATTGGCAAACCGAAGAACCTGAACCGGGAACCCCACTCAACCCGGCGATCGTGAAAATCCTAAAAGGGAGCGCGTAGAATGGCAGTCTCAGCTCTTCCCGTAACCATCACCAATGCAGGAACGCCAGTTACCAACGCTGTTGGCGGCGCGCCTGTCACGCTCGTTGGTGGGACTACCATTGCGGCCGTCAGTGACGGGCAGGCATTGGTTGTTCCTGTCACTGGCACATATACAGACACGGCCACGCTAACGGTTGCAGGCGGCGTTGTAACGGCGATTGTGCTGTCATGAGCTATCAATGGGTAGACGCAGGGGATGGCCGTCAAGTCTATCGCAAAGTGCATGAGCCGGTAAAGACGCGTTCTGGCCTGTCATGCCCTCATATCGTCAGCGATTCAATGCCATCTGGCGTCCATCCATTCGATGGCAAGGAATACACCAGCAAGTCAGCATGGCGTCGCGCTAATAAAGCTGGTGGTTATCTGGAAGTCGGAAATGACCCGGCACGACTGAGGCCCAAGACCAAGGCAAAGCCGGATCGCAAGGCTATTCGGCAATCACTCGAAAAGGCAGCGGCCCAGGTCAGCGGGTAGTTCGCCACCAAGGGTTAGGCGTCCGGTCAATCGGGCCTTCACCTATGTTTTCGGGGGACAGTTCGCACAAGCGAGTGATGCGCTCGTAAGCTTCATGTCTACCATTGGGAAAGAATAGACGATCCGTATCGCTCTTCAATGCGGTTTCGGCGGCCCGCAGCATATTGTCAATTCCGTCCATTTGGCTCTCCAAACCTAGCCGCCAATTCTACAGCACCTTCTCAGACAAGGAAACCTCGAAATGACCGAAGCTGCAATTAGCGGCGGCGCAGACGCGCCCGTCGAAAGCACTGGCGCGCCTATTACACCGCCCGTTGACATGCCGAACCCGCTAGGATCGCAAACGCCTGTTGCAGAGCAGCCCGCAGCAGAAATAAAGCCAGACGCGAAGGCCGAACCATCGAAGAACGCCAATGAGGCGATACGCAAGGCCAACGAGGCACTGAAGGCCAAGGACGCAGCCGAACCGAAGGCGGAGCCCAAGCCGGTTGAAAAGGCCAAGCCCGACGCAAAAGTTGAGGACAAACCGGAGGCCAAGACAGAGCCAAAGACTGAGGACCGAACACGCTCGGAGGATGGCAAGTTTGCCACGAAAGAGCTAAAGGCAGCAGAACCAGACGCTAAGCCGGTTGACACGAACAGCCCGCATAGGGAAGCCCCGACGCGCTTTTCATCCGATGCAAAGGCCGCATGGGAAACCGCACCGGAACCCGTCAAGGCCGAGGTTCACCGCGCTATCCGTGAACTTGAGCAGGGGCATCAGAAATACAAGGCCGATTCCGAGGCTTACGAGCAGGTCCGACAGTTTGACGAAATAGCCCGCAAGAATGGCGGCAATCTCAAGGCATCGCTCGAACGCGTCGTTGATATCGAAAATGCGTTCTCACGTGACCCGGTTGAAGGCTTCCAGAAGGTAGCGGACCACTTCGGCATCCCGTTGCGCGCACTAGCGGCTCACATCATGGGCCAGACGCCCGATCAGGTGCAGGGCCAGCAGGAAAGCACGATTTCCAGCCTCAAAAGCGAACTTGCAGCACTTAAGCAGCAGGTTGGCAATGTAACACAGACATTCGAGCAACAGCGCAATGCAGCCACGCTAAACCAGGTGGAAGCATTCGCCAAAGAGCATCCAAGGTTCGACGACCTTTCGGAAGATATTGCATTCTTCCTGAACTCAGGCCGAACCAAAGACCTTTCGGAAGCCTATCAACTTGCAGAGCGGCTCAACCCCGCTCCAACCCAGGCTCCCGCGCCGGTCATCCCGGCAAGTGTACCAGAGGCCCGTCCGCTCAACCCGGCAGGGCAAAAATCCATTTCAGGCGCTCCCACAGCTGGCTCAGACCCGGATGTTCGGAGAGGCCCCGCACCCTCAATCCAAGAAGCACTGAAGCGAGCCAAAGCCCGCGCAGGCTAACAAGGAACCAAAACCATGTCTATCAATCCCGTCCAGCACTATCAGCAGGTGCTTTCGATGGCCTTGGAGGAACGCTCCAGAGGCTACCAGGACCTTGTTTCCAACTCCAACCCGCTACTTGCCGTTCTCAATCGCAAGGGCTTGTGGCGCTCGTATTCCGGCCCTCGCATTCGTGAAACCCTGCAAATCAACAAGCAGGACATGCAATGGTACTCGGGATACGATTTCCTCAACAATCCGCCCATTGAGTTGTTCAATGATGCGTATTTCACGCCGAAAATGGGCGCTGTTCCGATCTCCCTGACCATGGAAGAAATCCTCAACAACGAGGGTGAAAATCAGGTCATGGACGTGATGGGCAGCTATATCGAGGCTGCTGAAAGTTCACTGGAAGATGGTTGGGAAACCGCTGCTTTCGGTGATGGCACTGCAAACGGTGGTAAGGCCATCAATGGCTTGGCTGTCGTCATTCCGATTGTCACCAACTCTGGCACTTACGGTGGCATCAGCCGTGCGGATAACGCCATCTGGCGTACTTCGACATTCGATGCGGACACGTTCGCAACGACTATCGGCACGCAGGTCAATTCCACGACCGTCCGCCCTTTCCTCAACCGCATCATGACACAGCGTTCGCGTGGCCGTCGCCATGCTGATCTGTTGCTCATGTCGCCGGAGCATTACGAGGCATACGACGCGGCAACGGTTGCGGTCCAGCGTATTCAGAAGGAAGGCTCGCTTGCCAAGCTTGGCTTCTCATCGCTGGAATATGTTGGTGGCGGCAAGACGGCTGAAATCGTCCTCGCGGGTGGCATCGGCTCGTCCATGCCTGCCAATACGACCTTCGGTATCGACACTGACGCATTCCGCGTTCGCTACAACGCGAACCGGAACTTTGACAAACTGTTCGAAGGCGATGGCCAGAAGCCGATCAATCAAGACGCAATTGCGCAATACATTGGTTGGATGGGCGAAATTACGAACAACAACCCGTTGTTCTCCTGGCGCTTCTACGACTCTGATCCGGCATCGTGACCTATAGAGCGGGCTTAATCGGCCCGCTCTTCCCCCTCTATATTCAACTTCAGGAGGCCATAATGGCTACCAATATCACCCCCTCATTAGGGATCGACCTCTCGTATGTCGGGGCAAAGCCCTACTACGATGACAATGCATCAACACCGACGCCCGCAATCGGCACCGTAGTCAATGGCACAGACGGCCATCGCTATATCTTCGCCAAGGCTTCGGCAGCAATCGCTTCGGGGGCTGTTACCATTCTCACCGAACCGGCCATGACCATGGCGACGGGTTCCGGCAAATGGACCGCTCCCACGATTACGGGCGGCGTTCCAAGCGGCGAATTTGCCTGGTTCAAGGAAACCAACGCAGGCGCGTAGTCACCAATGGCGGGGGTTTCGGTCCCCGCCTTTTCTTTTGCATCCTCTCAGAAAGGCAATGAACCATGGCTAATGGCGAACAGAACAATCTTGTTGTGACATTCCGTGCCGACAAGATCAAAAACGACGCGGCGACGAAAGAAGCAGGGCGTCCGATATTCAAAGACATCGAACTCTGCGAAATCCGCGTTGCGGGGGACCGCAATTCGATCAAAGTTTTCCCGGCGCATTCATTCCATGCGTGGTCTACCGATCCCGTTACCGGCGATCAGGAAGCCATCACCTATGCAATGAAGTGGAATGATCAATATCTCCGCTTCAAGCAGAACCGTCAGCAAGTGCAGGACGGGACGCCAGTGGAGGAACTCCCTTTCCTCACGGAAGCCAAGCGCGCCGAATTGAAGGCACTCAGCATCTACACCGCTGAAACCCTTGCTGCGCTGGATAGTAACAACCTCAAGACGCTCGGCATTGGTGGGCGGGCTTTGAAGGATCAGGCCCAGGCTTATCTCGATAATGCCAATGGAAGCGCCAATGTGACAAACATGGCCGCGACCATTGCTGATTTGCAGCGCCAAATTGCCGACATGAAATCAGATCGCCCGGCTTCAGCACCTGCACCCGAAGCGGCGGCTGTCGGTGAGGTGGACGGCAAAAGGACAAGTGCGTTCGATGATTGGTCCGCAGAGGACATCAAAGCCTACATCAAAAGCGAGACTGGCGAGGCCCCACGTGGCAATCCAGCCCATGCAACCTTGGTCCGCATGGCGGATGAAGTCGAGTCCGGGAAGGTCGCGGCATAATTATGAGCATTTTGCCAGCCATGCAGTCGGCAGGTCTGCGCCTCGTCGGGCGCAAACCGTCAACAATCTTCGGCTCAACTCAGCAATTCGAGTTGGAACTTGCAGACCTCGTTACGGAAACGGCGCGGGATATTGCAAAGTCGCACGACTGGCAGATGCTGTTCAAGTTCAACACGATCACCGGTAACGGTACGGATACCGTGTTCGATCTTCCATCTGATTATGACCGTCTCCCGATCAAGGGGGACATTCACTCAGGGACGTGGGCCACATGGCGTTTTACGCCTGTCCGCGATCTCGACCAGTTGATTGATTTCCAAAACGGTTTGGGGATTTCAAACCCCGGCGTCTGGACGATATTAAACGGTAAAATGCAGTTCTGGCCAGCGCCAGCCACCGGGGAGCAGGCAAAGTTCTATTACCTGTCCAAGAACTTTGCTCAGTCTCAGAGTGCGGGCGCGTTCAAGAACGAGTTCGACAACGATAACGATGAGTTTCTGCTCGATGACAGGTTGCTCACGCTTGGCCTTATCTGGCGTTGGAGGGCACAGAAGCGTCTCGAATACTCCGAGGATATGGCAAACTATGAAAAGGCGCTTGCGGAGGACATAGGCACCGACAAGGGCCGCAGAATCATTGCTGTAGGCCCAGCCCGCAACTTCGGCAATGCGGGCTATGCTTATCCCGGCTCTTTGGGTAGCTGACATGAGACGCCCCGCAGCGCCTAACAAGCCGCGAACGTCAAGGATGAAAAGTTTCCCGGCTCCTACGGGCGGATGGGTGAGCAATCGCAACCTTGCTCAACCCTCGGTTCCGGGTGCGCCACAAGGCGCGGCTGTACTGGAGAATTTCTTCGTCACGGCGACAAGTGCTGTCTTGCGTCGAGGTTCCGCTCTCTATGCAACACTTGGTGATGGCTCGAAAGACACCACTGCGCTATTCGCATATGTTGCAGGAACAACTGAAAAGCTGTTTGGCGCGACGGATTCATCGATTTACGATATTACCCTGATCTCATCGCCTGATAACTACTATCTCTCCGATGAAATGGATCAGCCGCTTGAGACGAACACCGGCGATACGTTTGGCGAAGATTCGACAATCGGCAAGGAAGTCTACGAAAACACGACAGGCGGCAATTGGATCGTGGTTCAGTTTGCTACTGCCGGTGGGATTTTCCTTGTTGGCGTAAATGGCGAGGATTTCGGCTTTAACTATGACGGGACGGGCTTTTATCCATCTCTCGAAGGTGGATATGCATCGATCGATTATAACACAGAAACCGGGGCTTTCACCGCTGGATCAGTGTTAACGGGCGGGACTTCCGGCGCAACCGCAACGATTGTCTCCATTGATGCAAACGGGACGGATGGAAGGCTATATCTAACGGGCATTACCGGGACGTTTGAGAACGGAGAATCTCTGACGGATGCGGCCACTGGCGCAGCGGTTGCAGACGGCACGGTAACGACGCTTGCAGGGGCATTGACGTTCGAGGGGAGCCCCGGCCTGACTTCTGCCGATCTGTCCTTTGTATGGTCCTACAAGACGCGCCTTTTCTTCATTGAAAAGGAAAGCCTGGATTTCTGGTATTTACCCGTCGATAGCATTACCGGGGAATTGAAGAAGTTCCCGCTCGGTGGTGTTTTCTCCCTCGGTGGTTCGCTATTGTTTGGGGCTACGTGGTCACTGGATAGCGGCTCATCGGGCGGCCTTTCGGAACAATGCATATTCGTTTCGACAAAAGGCGAAGTAGCCGTATACCAAGGCTCCAATCCTTCTGACGCATCTGACTGGGAAAAGGTTGGTGTTTACCGGATTGGCCGTCCACTTGGGCCCACGGCATTTATCCACGCGGGTGGTGATATCGTCATTGCCACTACAATTGGCTTTGTGCCTCTCTCACAAGCCATTCAACGAGACGTTGCCGCATTATCCCCCGCAGCCGTGTCATATCCGATTGAAACGGCATGGAACGAGGCTGTTGCAAATCGTGGTTCGGGCTGGAATTGCGAAGTCTGGCCTGATGCTCAAATGGTTCTGGTATCGCCTCCCACGACAATCGACGATCAGCCGGTCATGTTCATTGCAAACGCAACGATGGGCGCGTGGTCGCCATTCACCAATTGGGATGGAACGTGCTTCGAGGTGTTCAAGGGCAGGCTGTTCTTCGGGTCCGTCAACGGCAAGGTTGTTGAAGCCTATGTAGGCGGACTGGATCAAGATGCCACCTATACCGGGCGCTATGTCCCATTGTTCGAGGATTTTGGTTCACCGGGTTCACTCAAGATCGCAGAAATTGCCCGTTGTGTGGTTCGCGCCGCCATCCCAATCGAGCCGCTCATATCATGCCAGTTTGACTATGATCTGACGCTATCGAGCCCGCCATCTGCCCCAGTCGTTCCAATCGGCAATCAGTGGGGCAATGCGGTTTGGGGTGAAAGCACATGGGGCGGGCGCATGGATGCGGTCTTGTCTCAAAACTGGCAGAGCGTTGGAGGCTCGGGCTACACCGTTGCAACAGGCATCCAGATTACCAGCGGCTCGGTTGTTCCACTTGACGCTGAAATCATCAGAACAGACCTGACATATCAGGTTTGCGAGATCGTGACTTGATCGTCACTGATAATCGTGTTGCCCGATTTGTTGGTGAACGGGTCGGGTCGGTTATCTGTCCGCCATTTACTGCAATGGGTATCGAGAGAAACGGCGAGATAATCGCCGGGGTGATCTTCAATCACTTCGAGGTCACTGACGTGCATGTGACCGTTGCCGGGCATGGATGGACCAAGGGGTTCTTCGCTGAGGTCGGCCACTATGCCTTCGACATTCTCAAGGTCATTCGAATGACCGCTGTGACTGAACAGCCCAAGGTCGTGCGCATTGCCGAACGGCTCGGTGGACAAGTTGAAGGCTTGTTACGCCAGCATTTCGGGCCGGGCCGCGACGGCTACATCGTTGGGATACTTAGAGATGAATACCGCTTCTAAGTAACTGAAAAGGTTATATAACATGGTTTCTACGCCACAGGCTCCAGATCCCGCTGAAACCGCCGCAGCGCAGGCAAAATATAATCAGCAAACAGCCGCGACGACGCAGGCCATGAACATGGTCGATCAGTTCGGCCCTGATGGTTCGTCGGTATATAATCAGACGGGCACCAATACCGTCATGGGCGCGGATGGGAACCCGATCCAGACGCCGCATTACAGCCAGACGACGACGCTTTCGCCTGCACAACAGGCTATCAAGGATCAGTCGGACAAGGCCAGTTTGAACCTTGGAACATTGGCGGCGGAGCAGTCCGGTAAGCTGAAAGATTATCTCAATGACCCGTTCACGTTCAACAATAACGATGCATCGCAATGGGCCTATGACCTAGCATCGCCGCGCATTCTAGAGCAGCAGCACCAGAACGAGGACACTCTGCGCACAACGCTTGCGAATAAGGGTATCCGCGAAGGTTCGGATGCTTGGAATTCGGAAATGAACCGCTTGACGCAGGGCAACAGCGACCAGTTGAACCAGTTGGCGCTCAATGGCAGACAGCAGGCTTACACAGAGGCATTGCAGAACCGCAACCAACCGATAAACGAAATAACCGCGCTTACGTCTGGCTCGCAGGTTTCCATGCCTCAATTCGGTGCTACCCCTCAAACGGGCGTCGGCGGTGTGGATTACACAGGTTTGGTGAACCAGAAATACCAAGCTGATTTGAAATCTTCGCAGGCCGCGATGGGCGGATTATTCGGGCTAGGTTCATCCTTGATCGGCGCCATTCCATTCTCTGACCGCAGACTGAAAACGGATATCAAGCGTGTCGGCACGCTGTTCAACGGGCTCCATGTTTATTCTTACCGTCTAATGGGCGGGCCGGTGCAGATAGGCGTGATGGCCGACGAGGTTCTAGATACCATCCCAGATGCTGCTTTGAAGGACGATGACGGGTTCTACCACGTCGATTATGCTCTTGCGACGGAGGCGGCTCATGGCGTTGTCTAACCCGCTTGAAAGCTTTGTGTGGGGGCCAGGCGGCGCACAGCTAACCCCTGAGCAGATTGCACGGCAGCGCGCTATTGCCGACGCATTGCTGCAAAAAGCTGGCGATACGTCGCCGGTTGCTTCATGGACGCAAGGTGCGGCTCGTGTGGCAGACGCGCTTTCCGGCAAGTTCAAGGAGGCTCGTCTTGACAAGGCCGAGGATGCCAACGCCACGACAAACAGCGGTATTGTTCAATCGCTCTTGCAGGGTGGCACCAGCGGCTTTCCAGAGGCACCGGGCGTATCGGGTGGTTTCCCGCCTGCTCCTAGCGCGGGTGGCGCGTCTGCATCCATGCCACAGAGCGCGGAGGCTGTCGCATCACCGTCATATTCCCCACTTGCGGCGGGAACGGACTGGCTTTCTTATGCAAACCAAGGCGCGACACGAAACCAGCCGCTCAGCGATAAGCTGGCATCCGATCTTGGCAGTTTCCTGCCTGAAATGGGCGTAACCATGAAAGTGTTTTCAGGCGGGCAGGACGCGGAAGGCCCGCACAGGACAGGTTCACACCGCCACGACCACGGCAATGCTGCCGATGTATTCTTCTACAAAGACGGCAGAAAACTTGATTGGGCAAACCCGCAGGATCAGCCGATCTTTGCCGATATCGTTCGACGCGGCAAGGCGGCGGGTATCACCGGCTTTGGTGCTGGCGATGGGTATATGCAGCCCGGTTCCATGCATATTGGCTTTGGCGCTCCCGCAGTATGGGGCGCGGGCGGGCACGGTTCGAATGCGCCAGATTGGCTTAGAAGTGCATATAACTCGCCAGCATCTGAACAACCAGCCGTTGCGGCTATCAACGCCATCGATCAGAGCCAGCCCGTCCAAGTGGCGAGCAATGATCCGACATCAGGCGTAGCGCAGGCGCTTGCCTCTCCCATGCCAATGCAGGGAGGGCAGAGTAGCGAAGTGCCTATCGCGCGAGGTGCTGACGCAGGGGTGACCAATGGTCAGCAGTTGGTCGGGACGGGCCGCATGATGACCGGCGAAGACGGTATTACCGGTTCAGTTGTGGAGCCGGGGATTGTTCAGCCCCAGCCGCAGCAAGTGGCGCAAGCCGCACAGCAAGACCTGTCGAAAATCCCTGTCATGGCAGGCGGTACAGCAGGCGCATTGCCTCCCGGCCAAGCACAGCAGGGGCTTAACCCCGCTATTATCGAGGCGCTATCCAATCCGGCAGCGAGCGATCAAACACGCAAGATTGCAGGAATATTGCTCGGCCAGCAAATGCAGGCGAAACAGCAGGCCAACGATCCAATGCGCCAAATGCAGTTGGAAAAGGGCCAGCTTGAGATTGACGCGCTTCGCAATCCACAGCCCAAGATTCCCGATAGCGTGCAGGCGCTCAACATGCGGGCGCAGCAGGCAGGCTTGCAGCCCGGAACGAAAGAATATCAGGACTTCATGATTTCGGGTGGCAAGGGGCCATTGGTGAACGTTACCACAGGCGGTGAATCCGAATACGATAAATCGCTCGGCAAAAACCTTGCTGACAAGACGATTTCAATCATCGACGCAGGCCAGCAAGCCCCGAACAAACTCGCCACATATCAGCAGCTTTCGAGCATGTTGCCGAATGTGTACACAGGCACAGGCGGGGATAGTGTTCTAGCGGCAAAACGTGTTGCCAAGTCGCTCGGCATGGACGTTGGTGACGTGTCCGACGCTGAGTTCATCCAAGCGATGGGCAACCAGATGGCGCTTGAATTGCGCAATCCTGCCGGTGGTGCGGGTATGCCTGGCGCTATGTCGGATAAGGACCGTGAATTCTTGGCGTCAATGTCACCCGGCCTTACCAAGACGCCACAAGGCAACCAGAAGTTGCTTGAATATCGCATGGCAGTTGAAAAGCGCAATATCGACGTTGCCAAGCAGGCCAGCGAATACATGAATTCACATGGCGGGCGACTGGATAACGGGTTCTTTAGCGGGCTGGCGCAGTGGTCTAATCAAAATCCACTGTTCCCTGATGCAATCACGAAAAATTCACCAACCGTCATAGACGGCTATCATATCCAGGAAGTCGAGTAATGGCGACATTCCAGATCACTGGACCAAACGGCAAGAAATACCGTGTGACGGGTGATGACCCGTCCGGCGCGGTTGCGGCGCTCAAGAAGATGCTTGGTGCTGATACGTCTGCGACGGTTGACCCGGCTACCAACCAGCCGCAAGGCGTCCCAACCTTTTCCCTCCCGGTGTGGAAGGATACAATCCGCAGACTGGCGAGGTAGCACAGCCATATAGCATGGGTGGTTCTGCTGCTATGGGTGCGGCGGACGCTGCTACCCTTGGGTTTGGTGATGAACTGGCGTCTTATCCGGCAAGTATGCTTTCCGGTGTTCCGCGTGATCAGGTGCTTTCGGAAATGCGTGGGGACGCCACACAGGCCCAGAAGGATAATCCCGGCTCATATCTCACCGGCCAATTGGCGGGTGGCGTTGCGCAAGGCGTATCGGCGGCCCCATTAACAGCGTCGGCCAAGTTTGCGGGGTCGGCGCTATTGCCGCGCGTTATTGCGGGCATGGCTGATGGCGGGGTGCTCGGCGGTGTCTATGGCGCTGGCAGTGGAACTGATGCAAAAAGCCGGTTGCTAGAAGGTGGGACTGGTGCTGGCAGCGGCATAGTCGCGGGTGGCGCATTCCCTCTTCTTGGGGCCGGTGCTTCAAAATTATATGAAGGCGTCAAGCATTTGCTCTCTGCCGGTCCTATCGGCAAGCAGGCGGGGGCTTCTCCCGAAACGCTTCGCCTTCTCGGCAATGTTCTGGAATCTGACGGTTCGCTTGGGACAACAGGCCAAGCCAACATGGCGCGCGCCGGTTCCGACGCGATGCTTGCCGATGCTGGCCCGAATGCGCGCTCTGTCCTCGATACGGCGATCCAGCGCGGCGGGCCCGGTGCTATTGATGCTCGTCAAGCCATTACTGACAGGACGGGCCGCGCAACTCAATCCGTTGCCGATGCTCTAAATACCAATCTAGGGCAGCCAGAGGGCGTCACAGCGGCGCGAACGGCAATCCGGCAGAATAGTGCAGGTGCGAGAAGCAGCGCCTATGACGACGCCTACAAGTCTGCAATCGACTATGCAGACCCGCGCGGGCAGGCGATCGAGCATATCGTCAAGACCCGCGTTCCTCAAAGCGCAATCAACGAGGCAAACGCGCTCATGCGTGCGGACGGGCATCAGTCCAGCCAGATACTTGCCAAGGTGGCAGACGATGGCACAGTGACGCTTGAACGCCTTCCTGACGTGCGCCAGCTTGATTACATCACACGCGGCTTGAACGAAGTGGCGGATCAAGCCGATGGAGCGGGCAAACTTGGCGGGACAACGGCAAAGGGCCGATCCTATTCAAACCTGTCTCGCGAACTGCGTGATAACCTGAAAGAACTGGTTCCCGAATATGGAACCGCGCTTGAGACGGCGGCGGACCCTATCCGCAGATCGAAGGCAGTTGAACTAGGCTCGAAGTTGCTTTCGCCTTCCATGACCCGCGATCAGGTGAACGAGGCTGTTCACGGCATGACGGGGCCGGAAAAGGGAGCCCTTGCACAAGGCGTTCGTTCCCGTCTGGATGATGTGATGGCAAATGTCACACGAACCGTTCAGGACGGCAGTACGGACGCCAGAGAGGCCGTCAAAGCAATCAAAGACCTGTCAAGCCGCGCCAATCGTGAAAAGCTGACAGCAGCTATCGGAAAGCCGAAGGCTGATGCACTGTTTGACGAACTCGATAGAGCGGCAACGTCCTTTGATCTTCGCGCCTCTGTGGCTGAAAACTCAAAGACCTACGCCCGCCAGGCAACAGATCGAAGAATTGGCGAACTGACACAGCCCGGAGTTATTGGCAAAGCGGCTCAAGGTGAACCTATTCAGGCCACGAAAAGCATTGTTCAGGCTCTAACGGGCCAAACGCCGGAAAAACTCAGAGGCAAGCAGGACGCGGTATATTCTGAGATTGCTCGGCTGCTAACCCGTCAAGGCGGGGCGGGGCAGGCCATTTATGACGGGGTAAACAAGCTTGGGAAAACGGATAGGGCTACGGCTCTAGTGAGCGATCGTATTGCCCGCGCTTTGCTCGGTCCGAAGCTCTCTTATCCAGCATCCACGCTAGGAGTAACATACACGCGGCAGTAACGCCGACGAATGCAAACCATGCGGGCAGTGGCCAAGCATGCGCTAGTTTTTGCATTCCCCATAATATGCCCGCGCTCACGATAACCGCGACAACTGTGCCGAATATTTCGGCTTCATGTTTGGTGCTCAATAGCCCGTCATCCTTAGAACAATAGCTGGCCAGCATAGGCCCGCAATCTCCCAACATCAACCGATTTTCAGCCGTCCACACAGGGCGGCTTTTTCTATGGAGCATGTCCAGTGGCAAGAACAGCATTCGGGGTATTCAATCTGGTGGCGTCGTACTTCGCTACAGAAGGCCAGAATATCACGACTAACCAGCACAACCCTGTCTTGGAGGACATCGCAAACGGCCTTACTGGCTCACTTGCCCGCAATGGCTCAAGTCCAATGCTGGCCGACCTTCCAATGGGCGGGTTCAAGGTTACGGGCTTGGCCTCGGGAACATCTGCGAACGATGCAGCGACATTCTCACAGGTGCAATCCGCAACGCCTGCGGGCGCTTTGATGGGGTTCGCGGGGACAACGGCCCCGACTGGCTGGCTGCTTTGCTATGGGCAAGCGGTATATCGAACGGCATATGCAGCCCTGTTCACGGCTATCGGCACAGCGCATGGCTCGGGTGATGGCTCGACTACGTTCAATGTTCCTGACATGCGCGGGCGAGTTCTCGCGGGCTTGGATAACATGGGCGGGACAAGTGCTGACCGGCTCAACCCGACAATCACATCGGCAGTTCTTGGCGCGTCAGGTGGTAGCCAGACACATGCGCTGACCACGGCAGAACTTGCGGCGCACGCCCATAGCGCGGGTTCATTAGCGGCTGCAAGCGCGGGGTCGCATGTGCACAGCGGAAATGTTGTTGGGCCTTATGGGGCGTACGTGTCCGGTAGCCTTGAAGAGGGCCAAGGCCAGCCGAACTACCTGATTTCCAACATGGGGGCGGCGGGCGCACACACCCATACCATCACCGGATCGACTGCCAATGCCGGATCAGGGAGCGCGCACAACAATGTGCAGCCCACGATGGTCATGAACGTCATCATCAAAGCATTCTGAGTTTCCCAAAAATCCCGTCCCGACCGCCGCCCACTGAGGCGGCTTTTCTATGAATGGAGCCTGTCAGTGGCCAATATAAGAATCAAGAATTTGCCTGCCGACGCAACGCCAAACAAGAACGATGTTCTTGCGGGCGATAATCTGACGACGCGCGGCATTACAATTGAAAACGTGGTCAAGGTAGGTCGTCCCTTCGCCACACAGGCAGAGGCAGAGGCGGGGACCGAATACACCAAGGCCATGAACCCGCTAACCACGGCTCAGGCTATCGCGGCATTAGGGGCCAGCGCGGCACAGGGTGCGAAAGCCGATAGTGCGGTCCAGCCAACACTCACCATCACGGCGGGGACGGGGCTGACAGGTGGCGGCACGCTCGCAGCCAATAGAACGCTTGCCCTCAATAGCGCGTCGATTGCCAGCCTTGCCTTGGCAGATAGCGCCATTCAATCCGCCGATCTAGCGACAGTGGCAACGACCGGCGCATATTCAGACCTGACGGGCCTGCCAACGCTTGGCGATCTGGCCGCAAAAGACACGGTAACGGTGTCTGATGTTAGCGCGACAGGAACAGCAGGCAGCACGACATATTTGCGCGGTGATGGATCATGGGTAACGCCAGCCGGTGCGGGCGACGTCATAGGCCCTGCCTCGTCCACTGATGGCAATATCGCGCTGCTCGATGGCACAACCGGGAAACTGTTGAAGGATAGCGGGAAAAACGGCGCACTTCTCCCGGCCATCACAGCCAACACGATGCTGGTTGATAACGCAGCGGGCGATGCGCGGGAAGCAAAGACGTTTGCGGAAGTCCGTAGTTTACTCGATGCGGGGGTAACGGCATCCACTCTCACCGCGCTGGCCGCGCTCGACACAACCACAATTTCAAACGCTCGTTTGACCGAGGCAGGTCTTGAGGGCGATTTCAAGCTTGTTGATTACTCTGCCGTTTCTGCAAAAGTCACAGCAGATACTCATCAGGGCATGTATGTGCGTTCGACTGATGACACGTCGAAGGTTTGGCAGCGCGTTCCGGTTGATGGTTGGGTAAATCTTCGCTGGTGGCGTCCAACCGCAGATGGCACTACGAGCGATCAAGAAGCAATCGACCAGTGGCTCTATTTTGCAAAAGACCACAACGGTCGCGGCTACGCACCGGAAGGGTATTATAGAGGATCGATCACCATTGCGGAATATACGGACGGGCTGTTGCTGGAGGGTGACGGCCACGTTCGCACTAGATTCGCCGCAAATGCTGGTGGTCCTCATACGCTTGCAATTTATTCATCTGTTAGTTCCGGTGCTGTCGGTAGCATTGTGGTGCGCGGGGTGCACCTGGCTGGTGGCAGCGGTGCATACGCTGCGTCGATGGCCCTGCTTGTTTCAAACTGTATTAAGTTCACTTTAGATGATCTTGAAGTGTTTGGAACAACGCGCATTTCCGGCACGCAAATGGGCGGGCCATGTACGAACCTCTGGTTGTACGGCCTTCCGGCCCTCTATCTCGGCTATACCAACGATTCGATAACGATAACAGGCCAGCTTGAGTTCGTTGGCGGGCAGATTTGTTCAATGAACGGGTCGGCTGTGGAAATACCTGCGCTACAAATCGAGGGTGAGGTTCTGGCGGCTTTCAGGGGGGTCATGTTCTGCGCATACCCAACCCCATACGCCGTTACGGTTGACGGCTTTTCAACCGGCAATAAAACTTCGTCAGTCATCTTCGACAATTGCCACGGCGAGAGCATCAACAACGATGATAATACTGGATGTACATTTGCCATCGGCACATTGAATGGCCGGTTTGGGACAGTGATAATTCTTGGCGGAAACTATTGGGGGCAAGGTGACGGCACCAATTACCAGCGGGACTTCATACGTGTCGGGACCACACAGGGGTGTCAAAACCTCGTCGTGATCGGTCCAACGCTTTCCAATCTTGGTTCGGCGCACGGGTTCTCGCGCGGGATAATCAGCGCAGAAAATAGTTGGCCTGGGACGGGTCAGTTCTACTCGGTTGTCGGTATGAATGTGCCTGACACAGAGGGCGACTGGTATTACGGTTTGGCTGGAATATCTTCCAGCTTCGAGGGTGATGCGACGAACCGAAAAAAGGCTGGTGAGAAAGTGACCGTAAGCGGCACTGCGACAATAGCATCGACTGGAACGGACGTTTCATTTGGTGTGACTTTCGCGGCGGCACCTGTTGTCGATCAAATAGTAATTGGTGCAAACGCGTATGCTTATGCAGAAGCACCGACTACGACAGGCATAAAATATTATATGAGTTCAGGAAGCCAGTCAGTACGATGGACCGCAACGGGAGTTTTGGCATGAGCGCCTATAGTGATATAAACGAGAAGTTCGGGCTCAACATTAGGGTTGGCGGCAAGGTACGTTCGGAGTTCTTAAACATCGACGTGATCGTCATGAAACCGGACATGGCCGGATACATCAAGGTGAAGTTTCCGCTGCCTGACACTATGGAAAAGCGGCCACCGCCAACATATTTGCATCCGGCAGAAGTGCTGAAATAGACTAGGTTACTTGCATGGTGATGGAGCAACCGAACCGTCAACGGTTATGCCTGGGCAAGACGGTGGCCATCCTCCTGCCATCGCAAAACTGAAATATACCATGCCCACGGCCACAGTCAGGCCAAATGCTACCATGAACGCATGTATCGGCGAGTTTCTCTTGTTGTGCTGTTTTGTGCTGTTTTGCAAAGTCGCCCTCTCTGACTGATCCAGATCAGCCTTACGCCCTCATGGCGCGCGTTTCAAGGCCGCTGCAACCCGCAATCTGAATAACCGCTCTGCCAGAAATGGCGGGAAGGACTTCTCATGCCCTACGTTATCTATCCGCTCTATGCGGTGCTTTCGCTTGTCGCAAACCTTTTTGCGTGGACGCTGTGCGTTCCTATGGCATTGCTATCCGTAGTGACGGGCAAGGACGTGTCGCCTTGGCCCCTTTCCCTGCTTCATACCGCCGACGACACGCTTGACGGCGGGCAGCACCAACTAGGCTGGAAGAAAGTCACAGGCTTTCGCCTCGTCATCCAGCGCGCGCTATGGATCATTCGCAACCCTTCGGGTGGCTTTGATGGCTATTGGCTCGGCATTCCACGCGGGCCAATGACGAAGGTGACGAAGGTAAAGCAAGTCGCTGACGTTGGCTTCACCGGTTTTGTCGAGATTTACCGGCTGGAATACAAGGGCCGCAATTATTTCAGCTACCGGACGAACAAGGTTTGGCTTGGCTGGAACCCGCATGAACCGCTTCCCGGCTACCACGTCCTGAAATTCTCACTGAGAAACGACTGAAAGGCTCGCTATGTCAGAGGTTATTACACTCGCTCAAGTCGAGAAGATTGTCGGACGGCGCTTAACAGCATCCCAGAAGTCCAACGCCAACAGCATGGTTGTCGCTCTCAATTCTTTTGGTGAGATGAAGGGGTTGGATCAGCCGCATCGCTTGGCGCAGTTCCTTGCCCAGATACTCCATGAAAGCGGAGCATTTCGGTACGACAAGGAAGTATGGGGACCGACACCGGCGCAGAAGCGATATGAAGGCCGCAGGGATTTGGGCAACACACAGAAAGGCGACGGCTCCAAGTTCCGAGGCCGGACGCCAATCCAGATCACAGGCAGGGCAAACACACGCGCATTTCGTGACTGGTGCCGCAAATTGACGCTTAGCACGACTCTTGCCGTTCCAAACTTCGAGAATGTGCCGGACGCCATGAACACGGACCCGTGGGAGGGTTTAGGCCCAATCTGGTACTGGGATACCCGAAATCTCAATGTCTACGCCGATCGGGGCGATATCGAGATGATAACAAAGAGAATAAACGGTGGCCTGAATGGCTATGCGGATCGTCTCAACTGGTATGCAGCAACCGCGCTTGTGCTACTCGGATTTGAACGAAGCGGCGTCGCAGCCTTCCAGAAACAGGCCGGGGAAGCTGCGGACGGTGTAGCAGGGCCTCGCACCCGAGCCGCACTTCATCAGGCTCTGGTGGCCCTCACAGCGCCCGCTATGCAGTCACTCGGTATCATGGCCGCTCCCGTAGTGGTTCAAAACGAGGTTCCAGTTGAAGTCGAAAAGCCGACCGTCCCCATTTCAGTAGATCAGGCCGTCAAATCATCAGCCGCAGGTTGGGGGTGGAGCAGTATTAGCCTTGGCGGTCTCGGTGCGGCTATCACATCAGCCACAGGGCTGGACTGGCGTGTAATCGCACTGTTCGCGGGGATCGCTCTGGTTGGCGCCGTGGTGCTGCTCATTATAGGCCCCGCGTTGGTTCGCCGCATCAAGGCCATCCGTGAAGCGGTGGAGAGTTAAGCCATGACCGCCATTGTCGCAGCACTTATATCCAAGGCATGGCCCTACGTCCTCAGCGCGCTTGCTGGGGCGGTTCTAGCGTCCTTCGTGGCATATCCGATAGGCCATGCGTTCGGCGTCTCTCAAGGCCGCGCTCTGGAACGTACAGACGCCTTGCAAAGATCAATGGAAGTCATTCGCGAAAGGAGCGAAACCAATGCGAAAGTCAATAACCTGGATGACGCTGAGCTTTGCTCTGCTATCGGTGGCGTCATGTCAAACGGCTCCTGCAATTGAGGGCTCCGGATTTAGTACTCTCCACCCTTCCAGCGGAACACGGCAGTTTGTCATTGCCAACGATAAACCTTTCGCAAGAGAAATCGCTGCGCACAACGCGACATGCGCCAAACTCAAAGCTTGCACGAAATAATCGAGACACCGTGCAACACACTGAAATACTGAAAATAGGCTAAGAACTGATGGCGGATACGGAAATGGACAGCGGCGATCTGCGGAGCAGAGTGGTCAGCGTCGAGCACACATTGGGGACCAATTCACAGCGGTTGTCATCGCTTGAAACATGGCAGCGCCAACGTGACATATCAGAAGCAAGAAAGGATGAATCGTGGCGGCACATGGATGAGCGTTTTGGGCGCATTGAAGAGGAAATAAGCAAGGTCAACAACACGCTTGCATGGATTGTGAAACTGGTAATGGGGGCTATCATCCTCGGTATCATCGCGTTCATGATCCGGGGCGGCTTTGCGTCTTGATGGATCACCGCTGTTTGTATCTTCCCCGCGTAGCCATGCCGCGTGATCCTGAGACTGTCAGAGTAAAAACTCCAACGGATAGCCCGGAAACGTTCTATGATACGATCCTGACGCCAGACGAAGCTACACAGCTAGGTGTTGATCTGATCAATGACGCCATACGGGCGAAATCAGCCATTGCAAGGCGGGAGCGGTTAGCCTCCAAAGCCGATCACTAGCTGATACACCATATTCCCAACGCTAAACACGATAAAGCAGCACATGATTATCCCTGCTATGAGCAGAATGAAATCAGTGTCGCCGGGGAAACGGGTCACGCGTCTATAAATCCATGTTTTTGGGCGTTTCTGTGCGCGTTTCTGTGCGCGTCCAACTATGATAGCAAGCTAACCTATTGAATTTACTGGTCGGAGTGGCAGGATTCGAACCTGCGACCCCGTCGTCCCGAACGACGTGCGCTACCAGGCTGCGCTACACTCCGCGACCAGACGCCGGGCTTATAGCTTCCGCATTCCGTTCCCGCAAGGTTGAATGGCGGGGTAATTTGCCATCCCCTCCTAAATACTGAAGAGCAGCGGATATTCTGGTGCGAATAAACAAGCCTTAAAGGCTTCCATGTTAGCACGCGATGACCTTCCGTACCGGAAGTCATTGTATCTGTGTCCTTTGGAGCTTCGCTGTAGTGGCCTTGAATATTGTTAGCGACGCAAAGCCAAACACCTTCGGGTTTGAGAATTCGGCGCTCATCAAGCCGTCCGGATTTCGCGAATATGATGCGCGTTGGTGGTTCGGCCATCCGGGATCGGACAAGCCACCGGAACTCAACCTGATCGGTGTCCAGGCACTCGGCATGGGGCTGGCAACATTGTCCAGACGCCTTGGCGTGGGGCCGGACGTCATAACAGGGCATGATTTCCGTGCCTACTCGCTGAGTATCAAACTGGCACTTGTTTCGGGCATGATGGCTGCCGGTGCGCGGGTCAAGGATATTGGTCTGGCGCTTTCGCCGATGGCTTACTTTGCCCAGTTCGCACTGGATGTTGCATCTGTGGCGATGGTGACCGCTTCGCATAATGAGAACGGCTGGACCGGGGTCAAGATGGGCGTTGCCCGGCCCTTGACCTTCGGGCCTGAAGAAATGACCGCGCTCAAGAATATCGTTCTCGCCGGTGATTTCGATCTGATTGGGGGCGGCTCATATGAGTTTGTCAATGGCTTTCGCGAGACGTATCTGGCGGACCTGACGCCGGAGAAAAACTCACCAGAAAGCTCAAAGTGGTCGCTGCCTGCGGCAACGGCACGGCAGGCGCGTTCGCGCCAGTGGCTTTGGTGCGAATGGGTTGTGAGGTCGTGCCTCTCGATGTCGAACTGGACCACAACTTCCCGAACTACAATCCCAATCCCGAAGACATGAAAATGCTCCATGCCATTCGCGACAAGGTTCTGGAAACGGGAGCCGATGTCGGGCTCGGCTTTGACGGCGACGGTGACCGCTGTGGCGTCGTCGACAACGAAGGAAACGAGATTTTCGCAGACAAGGTCGGCGTCATGCTGGCGCGCGATATTTCGCGCAACCATCCGGGCTCAAACTTCGTCGTTGACGTGAAGTCGACCGGGCTTTTCCATACGGACCCCGAACTGAACGCCAACGGGGCTGTCACCAACTACTGGAAAACCGGCCATTCCTACATCAAGCGCCGCGTTGCCGAACTCGGTGCCATCGCCGGTTTCGAGAAGTCCGGCCACTTTTTCTTCAATCCGCCGATCGGGCGCGGTTACGACGATGGGCTGGTCACGGCGATGGCCGTTTGTGGCATGCTGGAACGCAGCCCGGGCAAGACCATGGCCGACCTCTACCGCGACCTGCCGCTGACCTTCGGCACGCCGACCATGTCGCCACATTGCGCCGATGATCTGAAATATGGCGTGGTGGAGCGCGTCACCGCTGATTTTCAGGAGATGAAGGCAAAAGATGCGGACTTCGCCGGGCAAAAGATCACCGATCTGATCACCGTCAATGGCATCCGCGTTGTCTCTGAGGATGGCACATGGGGGCTGGTGCGCGCCTCTTCGAACAAGCCGGAACTTGTCGTGGTTGTCGAAAGCCCGGTGTCATCGCAGCGCCGCGGAGAAATGTTCGACGCAGTCGATTGCGTGCTTCGCCGGAGCCCTGAAGTCGGCCCCTACAACCAGACATTTTGACTGTGAAGGCCTATCACCCGTGAGAGTAGCATGAGCGAACGCATTGTCAGTTTTGTCATGAGTGGCGGTGTCGGCTCACGCCTGTGGCCCTTGTCGCGCGAAGACAATCCAAAGCAGTTTCACGATCTGTCGGGCGACGGCTCGATGCTGGTGAAGACCATGCGCCGGTTGACGGCAAGGCCGCACGGCGAAACGCCCGTCTTTCTCATTGCCGCAGAGCGTCACGCGACGCGTATCCTGTCCGACCTTGGCGGCATGGACATTTCGGGCGGTAGCGCCCTGTTTGAACCGACCGGGCGAAACACCGCCGCCGCCGTTGCGTTGGCGACCTTGCGGACCCTGTCCGAGTTTGGTGATGCGCTGGTTCTGGTGGTGCCCTCCGATCACCAGATTTCAACGATGCAGCAATTCTGGCAAACCATCGAAGCTGGTGTTCCGGCCGCGCAAGATGGCCGGTTGGTTGTCTTTGGCGTGACGCCTGCGCAGCCTGAAACCGGATATGGATATATCGAGGTCAGCGGCGAAAAACACGGCATTTTCGATGTCGCGCGGTTTGTTGAAAAGCCGGACATCGACAAGGCGCGCCGCTACCTTGAGGCTGGCAATTTCTACTGGAACACCGGCATATTCCTGTTTCGCGCCAGCACCATGCGTGATGCTTTTCTCGCACTTCAGCCCGATATCTGGCGCGCCACCGAAACTGCTTTCAAGGCCGCAACCAGCGATCTTTTCGGTCTTTACATGCCGCTCGATCTTTATTCAGAAATTCCGTCAAACTCGATCGACTATGCCATCATGGAGCGCGCGCACGGTATCGCCATGGCACCGGCCACCTTCCGCTGGAATGACCTTGGTTCCTGGCAGGCGCTGCTCGATGTCGGGCCATCGGATGACAATGGCAATGTCGTTGTCGGTGATGTCGTCGCCATTGATTGCGAAAATTCCTACATCCGCAGTCAGGGCCGCTTGCTTTCAGCCGTGGGCCTCAAGGATATCGCTATCGTTGCCACGGCGGACGCGACATTTGTGGCCCCGGTCAGCCATAGCCAGAATGTCAGGAAAATCGTCGAACAGCTTGAAAACAGTGGGCGTCTGGAAACCAGATTCACGCCCGCTCATGACCGCGTCATCGAAAGCGGTGCATGGCGCGACCGTGTTCATCACTGGTTGTTTCATGAGGCACTGCCGCTTTGGTCAACCATTGGCGTTGACGAAAATCATGGTGGTTTCCATGAGGCGCTTGGCCTTGATGCCGCCCCGCTGATGAAGCCGAAGCGTATGCGCACGATGGCAAGGCAGGTTTACGCCTTTACTGTAGCCAAGGCGCGCGGATGGGAAGGACCGGCTGACAGCATCATTGCCCATGGCATCGACTTCATGACGAGGAATGGCCGCACCGACAAGGGGGCTGGGTCCGAACGCTCAATGTCGACGGCAGCGTTGCCGATGCAACAGAAGATGCCTACGACCATTCCTGCGTGCTGCTGGCTTTGGCGCATGCCCATATGTGTGGCAATGCCGACGCCTTGCGCTTGGGCGAGGAAACTTTCGCGTTTCTCGACAGCCATTTGGAAGATAACAGCCTCACTGGTTTTCTGGAGACACCCGACGGTCAGGAATTGCGCCGCTCGAACCCGCATATGCACCTGCTCGAAGCCTTTCTCGCCTGGTATGCGGCAACGGGCGATAGAACCTATCTGAGGCGCGCGGCACGCATCATCGATCTGTTTCGCAATCACTTTTTCGATGCGGAAAGCTGGACGGTTGGAGAATATTTCAACGCCGACTGGAAGCCGGCAACGGGCAAGAAAGGGGACTGGACCGAGCCGGGGCACCATTTCGAATGGGCTTCACTTCTGGTCGATTTCGCGGCACGCAGCGGGCAGGCGGACCTCACCGGCTATGCGCGCAAGCTCTATGCATCTGCGGTCGCCAATGGCCTCAATCGTTCGACCGGTCTGGCGTATGGTGCTGTCTCGCGCCACGGGCTGCCGCTGGATGAACTCTCGCGCAGTTGGCCGCAAACCGAAGCCATCAAGGCATCCATCGCGCTGGATGGATCGGGTGGACCGAACCTCAAGCCGGAAGTCGAGGCGCGGGTTGGCCGCCTGTTTCGTTGGCACATTGATCCGGCACCGCTCGGCCTGTGGATCGACCGTATTGATGAACACGGGCGTTCGGTAGCGAGCGAAGTTCCAGCAAGTATTTTCTACCATCTCGTATGTGCACTGACGCAATATCTCGACGGCACTGCGGGGCAGGGGCAAGGATAGGGAGGGGCTCAGTAGGGGCTGTCGACGTCGCCGGTTTCGACATAGACAGATTTCACCTGCGAATAGAGCGCGAGCGCCGCTGCCGAATTCTCGCGGCCTATTCCTGATTGCTTGACGCCACCGAACGGCATTTCCACAGGCGTCAGATTGTAGGTGTTGATCCAGCATGTCCCGGCTTGCAACTCGCCAATGATGCGGTGAGCGCGTGTCAGGTCTTTGGTGAATACGCCTGCCGCAAGACCGAATTCGGTATCGTTGGCGCGCTGGACGGCCTCGTCTTCACTTTCGAATTTGAGGACGCTCATCACCGGGCCGAAGATTTCCTCGCGCGCAATGCGCATATCGTCCTGCACGCCGGTAAAGACGGTTGGTTCGATGAAAAAGCCGCCATCGAAGCCTTGTAAGGATGGAACATTGCCGCCACAGGCAAGCGTCGCGCCTTCCTGCTTGCCTGCCTCGATATAGGCGACGACCTTTTCGTACTGCGCTTTGCTGACCATTGGTCCCATTTGTGTTTCCGCATCAAGCGGATCGCCTATGCGGATTTTCTTCGTGCGCTCCGTCAACCGCTCGACAAACCGGTCGTGAATGCCTTTCTGGACGAAGACGCGGGTGCCATTGGAGCAGACCTGACCCGTTGAATAGAAATTGCCGAGCATGGCACCGCCAATGGCGTTTTCAAGATCGGCATCGTCGAAAACGATCAAGGGCGACTTGCCGCCGAGTTCCATCGTCGCATGTTTCATCTTTGATCCGGCAAGCGACAAAACCTTGCGCCCGGTCGGTACGGACCCTGTGACCGACACTTTGGCGACCGCATCATGGGCAACGAGCGCGCCACCCACATCGCCAAATCCCTGCACAACGTTGAAAAGCCCATCGGGCAGGCCGGCTTCGGAGTAGATTTCAGCCAGCGCAAGTGCTGACAAGGGTGTGTTTTCGGAAGGCTTGAACACCATCGAATTGCCCATGGCGAGCGCCGGTGCCGACTTCCAGCCGGCAATCTGGATCGGATAGTTCCACGCGCCGATCCCTACGCAAACACCAAGCGCCTCACGCCGCGTATAGGCAAATGGCCCGCCAAGGTCGATGAAATCACCGTTGAAGGTGGCAATTGCCCCGCCGAAGAATTCCAGGCAGTCGGCGGCTGACGGCGCATCCGCCACCAGTGTTTCCTGAATGGCCTTTCCGGTGTCGAGTGTCTCAATCCGCGCCAGCGCCTCATTGCGCTCGCGCAGGATGTCGGCGGCGCGGCGAAGGATGCGCCCGCGCTCCACCGGCTTCAGCCGCGCCCAGGCGGGTTGGGCCGCACGCGCAGCCTCGACGGCAAGTTCAACGATATTGGGCGTTGCCGAATGCAACGTGGCGATCGTCTCGCCGGTTGCCGGATAGATGACCGCCAGCTCCGCGCCACGATCATCATCGATGTAGCGTCCATTGACATAGTGCGATGCGGTGGGTTGCGCGCGCATGGGCTGTTCTCCAGTCGTCTTCAAGGCAGCTGCCAGATAGTGCGAATTGCCGCGATCATGCTCTATCTGTCCGACACCTTCCAGCGCGGATTGAGCCAGGGTTCCTGGTTTGACGGGGGCAAGGGAGTGCGGCCAAGAATATGGTCAGCGGCCTTTTCGCCGGTCATGATCGAGGGGCCGTTGAGGTTTCCGTTGGTTATACGCGGAAAGATCGACGAATCCGCCAGTCGCAACCCGTCGACGCCGATGACGCGACATTCGGGATCGACAACGCTGGTTGGATCGTCGGCACGCCCCATCCGGCAGGTTCCGCATGGGTGATAGGCGCTCTCCGCATGTTCGCGGATGAACGCATCAAGTGCGTCATCGGATTGAACGTTCTGGCCCGGCGATATTTCGCGGCCACGATAGGGATCGAACGCCGCTTGCGAGAAAATCTCGCGGGTCAGCCTGATGCAATGGCGAAAATCCGCCCAATCTTCAGCGTGCGCCATATAGTTGAAATGGATGACCGGTTTTTCGCGTGGGTCGGACGAGCGCAGGGAAACCGCGCCCCGCGATTTCGAACGCATCGGACCGACATGCGCCTGAAAGCCATGTGACTTTGCTGCCGCCTTGCCGTCATAGCGCACAGCTGCGGGAATGAAATGATATTGGATGTCGGGATAATCGACACCGGCTTTCGAGCGGACAAAGGCAGCAGCTTCGAAATGGTTGGTTGCACCAAGGCCGGTTTTCAGGAACAGCCAGCGGGCACCGATCAGCGCCTTGGAGAAGGGATTCAAAACCGAGTAAAGCGTGATCGGCTGTGTCGATTCCTGCTGGATATAAAGTTCGAGATGATCCTGCAAATTTTGACCGACACCAGCACGGTCGGCGACAAGCGCGATGTCGTGTTCGGCGAGGTGTTGGGCTGGTCCGATGCCTGAAAGCATCAGGATTTTGGGCGAGTTGATGGACGAGGCAGCAATGATGACTTCGCGCCGCGCCTTGATGATCTGAACGCGTCCATGAGTCTCGATCTCAACGCCGGTCGCGCGTTGATTCTCAATGACAACGCGGCGTGCGAAACCTTTGACAAGACTCAGGTTCTTTCGCTTGAGCGCCGGGCGCAAATAGGCATTGGCAGTCGACCACCGCCGGCCATTGTGGATGGTCTGTTCCATGGCGCCGAAGCCTTCCTGCTTGGAGCCATTATAGTCGTCGGTCAACTCGAAGCCGGCTTCGTGACCGGCCTTGATGAAAGCATGGTAAAGCGGATTTCTGCGCGCTCCTCGTTGGACGTGCAGCGGTCCGCTCTTGCCGCGCCAGCCTTCCTCGCCGCCTTCATTGTCTTCCATTCGCTTGAAGTAGGGCAGAACGTCGGCATAACCCCAGCCGGTTGCTCCCTGCTCAACCCAATGGTCGAAATCTCGCGCGTGGCCACGCACGTAAACCATGCCGTTGATCGACGACGATCCACCAAGAACCTTGCCGCGCGGGGTTGCCAGAACACGCCCGCCAAGATGCGGTTCGGGTTCGCTGGAAAAGCCCCAATCGTAATGCGCCATGTTCATCGGGATCGACAGGGCCGATGGCATCTGAATGAGCGGGCCGGCGTCAGTCCCCCCATACTCGATGACGATGACGGAGTGCTTTCCATCTTCAGACAGGCGATAGGCCATGGCCGAACCGGCAGACCCTGAACCGATAATGACGAAATCAGCTTCAAGCATCGTTCATATGCTCCATGAGATCACTGCCCGGGACATTGCCGCTATTCTCCTCGGGGAAAGCGCTTCCGCTCTTCGAGCGTATTGAGGTCCATGTGGTTGCGCATGTAGCGCTCCGATGCCTTTTGCAACGGCTGGAATTCCCACGGGTAGTAGGCACCGTTGCGCAAGGCTGGATAGACAACCCAGCGCCGCGCCTGACTGGCGCGCACATCCGCATCGAAGGCGGCCATATCCCAGCGCGCCCGAACTTTTTCCATGAAAGTGCTGACAAGCGCGGCATTGGCCGGGTCCGCCGCCAGATTGACCTGTTCATGCGGATCCGATTCAAGATCAAAGAGTTGCGGCGGGTCGATCTCGCAATGCACGAACTTGAAGCGCCCGTCCCGGATTGCCACAAGAGGCGCGTTAGAGCCTTCGGCGGCGTACTCCATGAGCACCGGCTCTGTTCTGGCCTCACCTTGCATGAGCGGCATCAGGGACTGCCCGTCCGTCCACGGCATGATGGCGCTCATGTCGATGCCGGCGAGATCGCAAAGGGTGGGAAGAATATCGAGGTTGGATACCGGGGCGTCGAGAAGGCGCGCGGCAACGCCGTCGCCCGCAATCATCAGCGGCACCCGCGCCGAGCCTTCATAGAAGGACATCTTGAACCAGAGACCCCGTTCGCCGAGCATGTCGCCATGATCGGCGCAGAACACGATGATCGTATCGTCGCGCATTCTGGTGCGTTCCAGTGCCGACAGCAATTCTCCGATCTTGTCGTCGAGATAGGAGATATTGGCGAAATAGCCGCGCCGCGAACGGCGGACCTGTTCCGGCGTTATATCGAAGCTGTCATAGTCGCTTGCCCGGTAAAGACGCTGCGAATGTGGGTCTTGCTGATCATAGGGGATGAAGCCGGTTTCAGGCTCCAGCGCCGGACAGTCATCGTAAAGATCCCAATATTGCTTGCGCGCAACATAAGGATCGTGCGGATGGGTGAAAGAGGCTGTCAGGCACCAGGGACGCCGCTCGTCATCATCGGACACGCGTGCGAATTCATAGATTTTCTGGACGGCGTTGAAGGCGACCTCGTCGTCATACTCCATCTGGTTGGAGATTTCTGCGACCCCGGCACCGGTGACCGATCCGAGATTGTGATACCACCAGTCGATGCGTTCACCCGGTTTGCGATAGTCTGGCGTCCAGCCAAAATCAGCGGGATAAATGTCCGTCGTCAAACGTTCCTCGAAGCCATGTAACTGGTCAGGCCCGACGAAATGCATTTTACCCGACAGACAGGTCTGGTATCCGGCAGCGCGCAAATGGTGCGCATAGGTGGGGATCGACGATGCGAATTCCGCCGCGTTGTCATAAACCCCGGTGCGCGAGGGAAGTTGTCCACTCATGAACGAAGCCCGACCTGGCGCACATAAGGGCGATGCCGTGTAATTGTTCTGGAAGCGCGCCGAACACGACGCAAGTGCCTTTAGGTTTGGCGCATGGAGAAAATCAACCGGGCCATCGGGGAACAGCGTGCCGTTCAACTGATCGACCATGATGATGAGGATGTTTGGCTTCCGGGTCATGGATTGAGTGCCTGTTGTGCGAGTTTGGCGTCGACATAATCTTCGGTGAGGGCGCTGGCGCTGGCCGGGTTTGGAAGACCGTCGCGCAAAGCCCTGCGGATATACAACCCGTCTATGAGAGCGGCGATCGCTTCGGCCATGCGTTCGGCCTCGCCGCGTGGCATGAGCGCGATAAGCCCGCTCATCAGGTTTGAATGCAGCCGTCGTGCATAGACGCGCAACAACCGGCGCAGGGTCAGGGAATTCTGCGCTTCGACATAAAAGGCCAGCCATGCGTGGACCGTTTCTTCGCGAAACTGGCTTGTGCTGAAATTGACCGAAATGACGGCCGATATACGCTTGCGTGGCGTTGTCGCATTGCGCAGAGCGGCAACCGCGTCATCGCCAAGATCGGCAAGAAGGCGACGCATCGTTGCCAGCAATAATTCCTCTTTCGGGCCGAAGTAATGGTGTGCCAGTGCCGATGAAACGCCGGCGCGGTCGGCAATGTCCGACATTGTCACATTCAATGAGCCGCGTTCGCCGATCACCGAGATCGTTGCGTCGATCAGCGCCTTGCGGCGCACAGGCTCCATACCAATTTTCGGCATATCGCTTCTCCCGCAGGCAGTTTATTTTTAATTGACTGACCAATCAACAAAAAAATTCGAACCTGAAACAACATCGCAATGCGGGCTTTACGGAACGGCCGGGTGGGTTCATTTTGGTGCGCAGGAAAATACCGTCTGCGCCAGATCATCGGGCCATCGGACGCCAAGGAGAATGAAATGACTGCATGTATTGTTGGCTGGGCCCATTCGCGCTTTGGCAAACTTGAAGGTGAAACGCTTGAAGGACTCATCATCCAGGTTGCCACCGAGGCGCTGGACCATGCAGGCATTGGCCCTGACGATGTGGACGAAATCGTACTCGGCCATTTCAATGCGGGGTTTTCCGCGCAGGATTTTACGGCGAGCCTCGTTCTTCAGGCCGATGACCGGCTCCGTTTCAAACCGGCAACCCGTGTCGAGAACGCCTGTGCGACCGGATCGGCGGCTGTTCGCCAAGGCATTCGCGCCATCGACGCCAAGGCCGCGCGCACTGTTTTGGTGGTTGGTGCCGAGCAGATGACGACGACGCCCGGTCCGGAAATCGGCAAGAATCTTTTGCGCGCTTCTTACCTGCCGGAGGATGGCGATATTCCGGCCGGTTTTGCTGGCGTTTTCGGCAAGATCGCCGATGCCTATTTTCAGCGCCACGGCGACCAGTCTGATGCGCTTGCCATGATTGCCGCCAAGAACCACAAGAACGGCGTCGACAATCCCTATGCCCAGATGCGCCGGGATTTCGGATATGATTTTTGCCGGCAGGAAAGTGAGAAGAACCCGTTTGTTGCCGGGCCGTTGAAGCGCACCGACTGCTCGCTGGTTTCAGACGGTGCGGCAGCGCTTGTGCTCACCGACAGCACCAACGCCTTGAAGATGCGCCGTGCCGTTGCGTTTCGTGCCAATGAGCATGTGCAGGACTTTCTGCCCATGTCGAAGCGCGACATCCTGTTGTTTGAGGGTTGCGAGCAGGCATGGGGCCGCGCTTTGGCAAACGCCGGGATAACGCTCGAAGATTTGTCATTCGTCGAAACCCATGATTGCTTCACCATCGCCGAACTTATCGAATATGAAGCAATGGGGCTGGCACCACGCGGCGAGGGAGCCAAAGTGGCGCTAAGTGGCGAAACGGCAAAGGATGGCCGCCTGCCGGTCAATCCATCGGGGGTCTCAAATCCAAGGGGCACCCGATTGGCGCGACCGGTGTTTCCATGCATGTCCTGACGGCAATGCAGCTTACGGGCGAGGCGGGCGGCATTCAGGTGCCGGGCGCAAAGCTTGGCGGCATCTTCAATATGGGCGGTGCTGCGGTGGCCAATTACGTGTCTATCCTGGATCGTATCAGATGAGACAATCCGCCATTGTGACCGGTGGTGCATCTGGCAATGGCATGGCCATTGCCAGAAGGCTGTTGGACGATGGCTGGCCGGTGGCAGTGGTCGATGCTGATATCGATGCGCTGGACATTGCCGAAGACACGCTTGGCGATGAAAATGCGATATTTCTTGAAGCCGATACGACGGATGAAGATGCTGTCGCGGCAGCCTTTGACGAGGTGGTTGACCGTTTGGGGTTGGTTGGCGGGCTGGTCAATTCAACCACGCCCAGTGCGTTTGTCTCGGCTGAGGAAACCAGCGTGGAATTTCTGCGCGAGGCGCTCGAGATCAATCTCGTCGCCGCGTTCATCGCTTCCAGGGCAGCGCTGGAACGGATGGGTGCTTCGCTCTCCATCGTCAATATCGTGGCGGCCAACGGTCTTCGGGCAAATCGTGGACATCTCGCCCATGGTGCGGCAAATGCCGGGGTGAAATTGCTGTCCGAGGTGCTGGCCAGCGAATTTGGCAATCGCAGCGTGCGGGTCAACTGCGTAGCAGTGGGTGTCGTCGAGACCCCTATGGAAGGGGTTGGTGTCAATGACCCGGCGTTTTGGCTACGACACATCCCGCAAGGCCGTTTCGGTCAGCCAGATGAAGTGGCGGCCGCAACCGCATTCCTGCTTTCACCGGAGGCCAGCTACGTCAACGGTCATACCCTGACTGTGGACGGAGGATTATTGGCATCTGGGCTGAGCAAAGAATAGCCATAGGCGCTATGTCAGGCTATTCGCGATTTCAAATCAGGTGACATCATGACAAATCCGGTTCTGGTCGACGTGCTGAGAGGCACGGTTGTGGAGAGCGCCCATCGCGGCGCAATTGCCGTGATAGACGCCGATGGCAAAACCGTGTGGGAAATCGGCGAGACGCAAAAGGCGGTGTTTCCGCGTTCTGCGGTAAAAGCCATTCAAGCTTTGCCGTTGGTGGAGAGCGGGGCCGCCGATGCTTATGACTTTGAAGACAGGGAATTGGCACTGGCCTGTGCCTCACATTCGGGGGAAGTGGCCCATGCGGAACTTGCGCGCGCAATGTTAGCCAAGGCTGGCCTTGATGATACGGCATTGGAATGTGGGGCGCATTGGCCGACCAACCAGAAGGCGACAATTGCTTTGGCACGGACGGGCGGATCGCCCTGTGCACTTCACAATAATTGTTCGGGCAAACATGCAGGCTTCCTGTGTACCTGCGCTCACTCCGGCATTGCCCCTCGCGGCTACGTAAAAGCTGACCATGCCTTGCAGGAAATGGTGCGGGGCACGATGGAGGAAGTGACGGGAGCCGCACATGATGCAGACCATCGTGGCACTGATGGCTGTTCGATCCCTACCTATGCTGTTCCACTTAAAAGCCTGGCGCTTGGATTTGCCCGCATGGTTTCTGGAGCGGGCCTCGCTCCGCAAAGGGCAAAGCTGCCAAGCGCCTGATGGCTGCCTGCATGGCTGAGCCATTTCTGGTTTCAGGAACAGACAGGTTCGATATGGCGTTGATGAAAGCCGCTCCGGGGCAGATATTCGCTAAGGTGGGAGCGGAAGGCGTCTACTGTGCCGCATTGCCAGAACTGGGGTTTGGTATAGCGCTGAAATGCGATGATGGGGAGATAAGGGCAGCAGAAGTGATGGTTGCGGCAGTTCTTGCAAAGCAATTGGCGAATGACGGCCCGCTGGTTGCAAAGCTTTCAGACCTTGCCAGACCGGCCATGACCAACTGGAACGGCCTTCCTGTCGCAAGTCTGCGCCCCACCGCGGCCTTTGCCTGAAGTTGTTCTAGCTGACGCGGTTGCGTTCGACTGTTAGATGCGCGTAGCCGGCGTTACCTATTGCTGCGAGGTCGCCGGTGACTGGCTTTGACCATCGCTGCCCGATGATCGCGCCGTTTTCGGCTCCATCAATGAGATTGTCCGAAATCACCGCCGAACCCGCGCCTTCGACCACGGATACGGCAATTCCGGTTCCGGCTTTTCTAATGATGTTGCCGGTGGCAATGACATTGCGCATGAAGGGTCCCCAGCCGATCTGCACCCCGTAAAGCGGTGCGCCTTCGATGACATTGCCGGTGACGGAAGTGTCGGCCTCTATGCTGATGCCGGTGCCGAAACCGGCTGCTTCAGCAGGGTAGGGACCAACGGATGTGAGGTTGCGCACGATGTTGCCCGAACACACCGCCATGCGGCCGCCTTCGTTGAAATTGACGATGGAGATGCCATTGGCAGCACCGTCGACAATATTATTGCTGATGATTGCACTTTCAAAGGCGAATTCGGAATACACCGCCGTTTCGCCGGAGCGCAGACAGGTGTTGGCAGTGATCTGGAGATTGCTCGCGCTGTTGGCGCGAATGGCGGAAAATGCGCAGTCGGACACGATATTTGCCGAAACGGCGACGTTGTTTGCACGAAATACGTTGATGCCATTGCCATTTTGACCGGTGCCGCCGTTACGCGCCTGAATACGTTCAACACGGTTTCCACTGACGATGGTGCCATCGTCGCCAGCTTGCCACCGGTGGATGAGAATGCCGCCATTCGCACAGTCCGAGACGGTGTTGGCGGATATCGACATTCCAGTGCCTTGAACGCAATAGAGCCCCGCCTCGGCTGCGCCTGAAATGAGTGTGCGCTCCACGCGCCCGGCTACCCGTTCCAGCGCGATCCCGTGTTTGGCGCTTCCAACGATCTGGCAATTGTCGATGACCGCGTGTTTGACATCACGCAAATCCACGAGGCCTTGCGCATAGTCGTCAATCCAATTGTTGGCCCCGTCAAATACCAGTCCGGTAAGTTCGATATGTTCGCCTTGCTCGGCCATGAAAAGATGACCGTTGCCTGCGTAGACGATACGGCTTGCGCCGGGCACGCCGGAGAGGCGCACGCGGGCAGGCAATGTCAGATTTGAGATGACATAGGTGCCGGCAGGCAGGAAAATCGCGGCATCTCCTTTGCTGGCATCGTCCAGCAATCTGGCAAATGCCTTGCTCTGATCGTCCAGGCGATTTGGCTGAAGGCCGAGGTCGGTGGCGTTGATGGCACCGCGCAAAACTGCCGTTTCGATACTTGGCAAGGTGGCCGCTGATGTACTGCCTGGAGACAGCCCGATCGTCAGGGTCCCGATTCCCCCGTCAGCAATGCTCTCCTGTTCAACATCGGCACAGAGTCCCTTGGTTCCCTGCTTGCAGCGCATGAATCGTGCCAGATCGTCCTTTGGTGCCCGCGCGCAATGCCCGCACGCAATGCCCGCACGCAATGCCCGCACGCAATGAATGACTTGTGAAGCGTTCATGCGACGCCTAAGTTTATTCGATGAGCAGAGCATTCACCAGAGAAGAAGACAGCGAGAACGCCATCGCCGGCATTGGCGAACGGCCGGTCAGCGAACACCGCAATCTCGTCACCGAAAATGGACTGATCCTGATCGAGGCAGAACTCGCAAAGCTGCGCGAACATCTGGCGGAAGCAGAAGCGGCCTCCGACCGGGAACGCATCGCGTTGACTTCGCGCGACCTGCGTTATTGGACGGCACGGCGGGAAAGTGCCGAATTGTCGAGACCGGAGCCGGATAGTGACGTTGTTCGCTTCGGCATGAAGGTTCGCCTGGAAAACGAGGACGGCGGGTCCGTAAGCTGGAGAATTGTCGGTGAAGACGAAGCCGATCCGGCCACTGGATCAATTTCCCATGTCTCGCCGATGGCAAGGGCTCTTTACGGCAAGAAATCCGGCGATGTCGCCAGCGTAAACGGCAAGGAATGGGAAATCGTCGGTTTGGAAATACCGGATTGACGAATAACCCGAAGCACTTCGGTCCCTAAAAACACGCTGCAATGTGGTCAGCTCTCTGAAATTAACCGATCCATGAGGCGCTCGGCAGCTTCGGGAATCACCGTTCCGGGCGGGAAGATTTCAGCGGCTCCCGCAGCGCGTACCGCATCATAATCCTGTGGCGGGATGACACCACCGGCAACGATCAACATGTCTTCTCGCCCAAGCTTTTTGAGGGTGGATTTCAGCTCCGGGATCAAGGTCAAATGGCCTGCGGCGAGCGAAGAGGCACCAACGATATGGACATCATGATCCACCGCAAGCTTGGCAATTTCCTCCGGCGTCTGGAACATCGCTCCAACTGTTACGTCAAATCCGAGGTCGGCAAAGGCGGTTCCGATGACTTTCTGGCCACGATCATGACCGTCCTGGCCCATTTTGGCGACAAGAATCCTCGGTTTGCAGCCAGATTTCTTCTCAAAAGTTGAAATTTTATCCTGAAGGCGATCAACCACCGGATTGCTACCGAGTTCCTTGCGATAAACCCCTGCAATTGTTTGAACCGAGGCGACGTGACGTCCGAACGTTTTTTCTAGCGCCAGTGAAATTTCACCGACGGTGGCTTTGGCACGCGCTGCGCGAATGGCAAATTCAAGCAGGTTTTCTCCGCTTTCCGCTGCGCGCGTCAGTGCATCGAGTGCACTTTCAGCCGCGCCGACATCGCGCGTGCCTTTCAACTGTTGCAGTTTGGAAAGCTGGCGTGCCCTGACCTCGGCATTGTCGATCTTGAGTACATCGACCTCGATATCGTTTTCCGGCCGGAAGGCGTTGACGCCAACCAGCGTCTGGTTGCCTGAGTCGATGCGCGCCTGGGTGCGGGCTGCGGCTTCTTCGATGCGCAGCTTGGGGATGCCTTTCTCCACGGCCGCTGCCATGCCGCCGAGTTTTTCGACTTCCTCGATATGGGCAAGTGCGCGCGTCGCAAGGTCATGCGTCAAACGCTCGACATAGGCCGAACCACCCCATGGGTCGATCATGCGCGTCGTACCGGACTCCTTTTGCAGGATGATCTGGGTATTGCGCGCAATGCGCGCCGAATGATCGGTCGGGAGCGCCAAAGCTTCATCAAATGAATTGGTGTGCAAAGACTGCGTGTGCCCCTGAGTTGCCGCCATCGCCTCGATCATGGTGCGAATGATGTTGTTGTAGGGGTCTTGCGCGGTAAGCGACCAGCCGGAGGTCTGGCAATGCGTGCGAAGTGAGAGCGACTTTGGGTTTTTCGGGGCAAAATTCTTCTGCATAAGCTGCGCCCATATGAGACGGGCGGCTCTCAGCTTGGCAACTTCCATGAAGAAATTCATGCCAATTGCCCAGAAAAAGGAGAGGCGCGGCGCAAATTGGTCAATGTCCATGCCGGCAGCCACGCCCGCGCGGGCATATTCGATGCCATCTGCAATCGTGTAGGCGAGTTCGAGGTCCGCCGTCGCTCCGGCTTCCTGCATATGATAGCCGGAAATGGAGATCGAATTGAACTTCGGCATGTGCCGTGATGTATAGGAGAATATATCCGACACGATCCGCATCGATGGTTTTGGCGGATAGATATAGGTGTTGCGCACCATGAACTCTTTCAGAATATCGTTCTGAATGGTTCCTGCCAGATCTTTCTGGGCAATCCCCTGTTCCTCTGCCGCCACGATGTAGAGCGCCAGAATTGGCAGGACTGCACCATTCATGGTCATCGACACGGTCATCTCGTCAAGCGGGATGGCGTCGAAAAGCTGGCGCATATCAAGTATGGAATCGATGGCAACACCTGCCATGCCAACATCGCCGGAGACACGGGGATGGTCGCTGTCGTAACCGCGATGGGTGGCAAGATCGAAGGCGATCGAAAGCCCTTTTTGCCCCGCAGCAAGATTGCGCCGGTAAAAAGCGTTGGATTCTTCGGCCGTGGAAAAACCGGCATATTGGCGGATGGTCCAGGGCTTCTGGACGTACATTGTCGGGTAGGGGCCGCGCAGAAATGGCGCTATTCCCGGATAAGTATCAAGATTTTCAATGCCTTCCAGATCACCGTGGTCGTAGAGCCGTTTCACGGCAATGCCCTCTGGCGTGAGCCACTGGCCGTCCACTTTTGCAGGCGCAGCGCTGGGGGCCTGCCAGTTCATCTTGCTGAAATCAGGTATCATGAATGGGCCTTGATCGACTGGTCGATACGCATGGGAGAAAGCGCCTCGCAAAAGACGATGCCATCGGTTGGCAGAGGGTGCTGCTCGGCAGCAAGTGTTTCGACCGGCCGCTCGCTTTTCACCGGGTAAAGTGTGGTGCCGATGATCGCCCGTTCCCCAGATTGATAGGCTTTGCGGCGACTGGCCATTGCGGCGTTGATCCGTTTCTGGATGTGTCCGGCTTTCAGGCTGTGCAGGACGCCTCCTTCGCCATCGATGCGCTGGAACTCGGTCCATGCAGCCTGGCAAAGCTCGTCCGTGAGCGCTTCGACGCCGCCAGAACCATTGGCCGGGTCCGCGACATGATCGAGATGGCTTTCGCGCGCAATGATGAGTTGCGTGTTGCGTGAAACGCGCCGGGCAAAGCCAGCCGGCAGGCCGTGGGCAAATGTATGCGGCAGGACCGAAATCGAATCGGCTCCACCCGTTGCAGCGGCAAAACACGCGATGGTGTTGCGCAAGATGTTTGTCTCGCTGTCCAGCGCACTCAGCATGCGTTGAGATGTTTCAGTGTGAACGATGGCCGTTGACGGCGGGATCGAACATGCTTCCTGCACCCGCGTCCAAAGCTTGCGCAAGGCGCGTATCTTGGCGATCGAAAGGAACTGATCCTGATCGACGCTCAGCGCAAAGCCGATATGGGGTGCTGCATAGACAAGGGCCTGGCGGGCCTCTTCAAACAACCTCAGATGCGATACCGCCGATGCCAGCATGATGCCCAGTTCTTGCGCTTCGGACGCGCCGGCATTGTGGAATACACGGCCATCGGCCTCCAGAAGGACGCCGGGCACGCCCACGGAGAAGAAATGCGCCAGAGATTGCGGCATGGAAGCCTGAAGCGCTTCGATGGACATGCGCAGCCGTCCGGTTCCTGCAAATATGGCCGCTGGGTCAATGCCGAATGAAAGACTGAGTTTTGCCGGGTCGACCTGACGCCGGCTCAGCAGATCAGCCAACCAATCGGCCATGGCGCGGCTCGCCGGGTGAACGTCTATGCGCAGGTGAGTTCGATCGAGCGCCACCCCGTCCAATACCTGTTCGAGCGTTTGCGCGCTGTTCGGCAAACCGTAGCCGAACGCATTGGGTGCGCCTTCAAAAACCAGCGAAAGCCCGGTAGCGCCCTGGGCCAGATCTTCCGCGATTTGAGTTTTGGCGCGCTCGACATCAGGGTCATCGACGCGTTGGCAGATTGTCCACGCAGCCGTTGGTTTGGCGCGAATTTCGGGCTTCGAATCGGTGGAGCGGGCGTAAAGCGGCTCGACGCGAATTCCATCGTCTGTATGGGACACCAGCGTTTCGTCAAAGGACGCGCCCGCCAACGCCTTCTCGGCAAGCGCCAGCCACTGTTGCTCTTGCGCATCGTGACTTTTTCCGATTTCGGCCAAGGTTGCGACGCCCTCCACTGCATTCAATTCTCGGCCACATCGGCCAGACCACGCCTACTTTACGAGCCCTCGCCTCGTACCGCAATGCAACAGATGTCTTGGATTGGCAGGTTCTGACGTAAACTTGCGTCTTTGATTTTCGCGAGCGCCTGACTATACCTGCCACAAAGCACCGGCTTGCGAAATTGAACACATCGGGTTTGCGGAGATTGCACTATGAGTGAAGACGACAGCATGTTCCTGGGCGCCAGCCGCAAGCCGGATGACAGCTATCAAAGGCCGGAGCACCTTTTGCTCGCCTATGGAAACCGGCATGGGCTGGTGACGGGCGCAACCGGGACGGGCAAGACCGTATCGCTGCAGATCATGGCGGAAGGGTTTTCAAATGCCGGCGTTCCGGTTTTCTGCGCAGATGTCAAAGGTGATCTATCCGGCATTGCCATGATGGGAACGGCTAAGGATTTCCTCGCCAAGCGGGCACAGCAGATCAAGCTGGAGCCATATGAATTTCAGGAATTTCCCGTTATATTCTGGGATTTGTTCGGCGAACAAGGCCATCCCATTCGCGCCACCGTTTCCGAAATGGGCCCTTTGCTTCTGTCGCGGCTGATGGACCTCACCGACGCACAGGAAGGGGTGATGAACATCGCCTTTCGCATCGCCGATGAGGAAGGGTTGCTGCTTCTGGACATGAAGGACCTTCAGTCGCTTCTGGCAAACATTGCCGAGCGCGCAGACGAGATCGGCGCACGCTACGGCAATGTTACCAAGCCCTCCGTGGGTGCAATCCAGCGCTCGCTGCTCGTTCTGGAGCAGCAGGGGGTGACCATTTCTTCGGTGAACCGGCCTTGAAGATCGCCGACATCATGCGCACCACCCGCGACGGGCGTGGTGCCATTAACGTGTTGGCCGCCGACAAACTGATGATGAGCCCGCGCCTTTATGCGACATTCCTGCTGTGGTTGATGTCCGAACTTTTCGAGGTTCTTCCCGAAGTCGGAAATCCCGACCGGCCAAAACTGGTCTTCTTTTTCGATGAGGCCCATCTTCTGTTTGACGATGCACCCAAGGCGCTGATTGAACGGGTCGAGCAGGTGGTTCGCCTGATTCGCTCGAAGGGGGTGGGTGTATATTTCGTCACGCAAAACCCGCTGGATGTACCCGAGACCGTTCTTGCCCAACTCGGCAACCGCGTTCAGCACGCACTGCGCGCTTACACACCGCGCGAGCAAAAGGCCGTCAAAACGGCTGCCGATACATTCCGGCCTAATCCCGATTTCGACTGTGCCACCACGATCACTCAACTTGGCACCGGTGAGGCGTTGGTTTCGACGCTGGAGGTCAAGGGCGTTCCCTCAATGGTGCAGCGCACATTGATCCGACCCCCATCTTCACGCCTCGGCCCGATCACACCGGAGGAACGCAGAAAGCTTATTCTCGAGAGCCCGGTTGCCGGGCAGTATGATGAAACCGTGGACCGCGAGTCCGCTTTCGAAATGCTGCAAAAGAAAGCGCTGGAGGCACATGCCGCCGAACAGGAAGCGCAAGAAGCGCAAGGCAGCAGCCGATCACGCTGGTCCATTCCAGGCTTTGGCGATGACGCTGGTGAAGCCGAGCCAGCGCGTCGCACAACGACGCGGAAGAAAAAGCGCCGGCGCGCAGAACTTCTAATCGCCAGAGCGTCACCGAAGCGGCGATAAAATCGGTTGTCAGGTCGGTTGGCTCATCGGTTGGCCGCGCAATCGTGCGCGGCATATTGGGGAGCCTGTCACGGGGTCGTTAAAGCAATTGCAGGAAAAGTGGTTTCCGGTTTTCCGTCCGCAATTGCGTGAAACAAGTGTCACAATTGCAGGAAAAGTGGTTTCCGGTTTTCCGTCCGCAATTGCGTGAAAGCAAAACTATCCGGCGAGAACGTGGTTCAAGTTTAGAACCACGACCTGCGCACTTTGCCAAGCAGCTCCGAACCTTCAGGCACGCCCGCATCGATGGGGTTCGCCATTTGATAATCAGTCGCCGCAATTTGTGCACCAATGCCTGAAGTGACGATGATCGGGGTGCTGTTGGGGACCCGATCATAGAGGTCGATGATGTCCTGGTTCATGAGGCGCACACAGCCCGATGAAACCGACTTGCCGATGGAATTCCATTCCGGCGATCCGTGCAGGCGATAGAGCGTGTCTTCGCCATTTTGGAAGATATAAAGAGCGCGTGCGCCAAGCGGGTTTTTCAGGCCCGGCTCCATGCCACCATTATCGGCGCTGTATTTCTCCAGTTCAGGCTGGCGGGCGATCATCTCCGCTGGAGGGGTCCATGTGGGCCACTTGCGCTTCCACTGAACGACGGCGCTGCCCGACCACTCGAAGCCGGCACGGCCAAGACCGACGCCGTAACGGATGGCTTGCCTGCCTTCACGCACGAGGTACAGGAAGTGCGCGGACGTATCGACCACGATCGTACCGGGGCGTTCACCGGTTGGGTCCGTCACGATCTGGCGCAAAAACTGAGGATCGATCTTCTGGATCGGAACGGCCGGAATTTCATAGCCTTCGTCGATTATCGGCCCATACATCGTGGTGTAGCTGCCCATATCCGGTTCAACGCTAACAGGCGACTGCGCCTCTGGCGCTCTCCGGCCGGTCGTGGTGCAAGCCGAAGCCGCAAGCGAAGCAGCGCCTAACGCCGTGACATTCAAGAAAGCGCGCCGGCTAATGGCCGGGGAAGATGAAGCAATTTTGGACATTTGGGCCTTTTCTTAGAAATCTGCGCATAAGAAAATGTCTGGGCGCGAGGTTCGCACGGTATCTACCGGCACAATCGACGGCGATAGGTAGCCGCAAATCTGGCTGGAGGGTGGACAAACAAAGGCAAAGCTGTGACGAGCCGGTGTTGTGGTTATTTTGCAACAGTGCGTCAGGCGCTTTTCAACAAGCCCTCCAGCGAAGGAAGAATGAGGCCGGGTGAAAAATCTTCGTACTCTTCGGGTTGATTGCTGCGGTTTACCCACACGGTGCGAAACCCGGCTTTTGTTGCGCCCGCAATATCCCAGCGATTGGACGACTGAAATGATACCGCTTCGGGGTAGAGCCGCCAGGCGGTCGTGACCATTTCGTAAACCGGCGCTTCGGGTTTGAAGCGTTTGACCGCATCCACCGAAAAAACTTCGTCAAGGATCTGGTCGAGTGCAGCAGACTTGACGGCGGCGTCCAGCATTTCCCGCGAACCGTTCGACAGGATGCCGACCTTGGCCCCATTGGCTTTGAGCGCCTTGAGCACACCGGGAACTTCCGGGTAACAATCCAGATGCCAATATGCCTCAAGCAGGTTTGTGCGTAGCGATGGGTCGGCGGTTGGGACTTTGCGCAGCGCAAAGTCAAGCGCCTGCTCGGTCAGATGCCAAAAGTCGACATGGGCACCCATCAGCGTTCTGACCCATGAATATTCCAGCTGCTTGGTGCGCCAGATTTCGGAAAGCAACGGTCCGTGCGGGCCGATAGCCTCCGCATGGCGGCGAACAGCAGCGTGAACATCGAAAAGCGTGCCATAGGCATCGAATACATAGGCTGTGTGTTGCATGAGGTTCGTTGTGAAGTGAGATGGGTGCCGGTGCAAGCACTGATTGAGAATCCAGCCTTGCTGGCATCAACAAATAAATGTGAGGATGATTGACGAAACGCCCCAAAAGCGTTTTCCAATGGTACGTGCTTTCACAGCCGAACGAACGGAATGATAAGATGACACTCGCCATTGCTGCTCAATCGACAACCTGGACATTTGTGGATGGCGACTGGCACGACGGCAATGTTGCAATTATTGGCCCGCGCAGCCATGCCATGTGGCTGGGAACCAGTGTGTTTGATGGTGCCCGCTGGTTCGAAGGTGTCGCGCCTGACCTTGATTTGCATGCCGCAAGAGTGAATGCCTCGGCCATTGCGCTGGGGTTGAAGCCCACCATGAGCCCTGAGGCGATCGTCGAGTTGACGTTGGATGGCTTGAAGAAATTCGATGGCGAGACGGCGGTCTATATTCGCCCGATGTATTGGGCCGAGCATGGCGGCTATATGGGTGTCCCGGCAGATCCGGCATCGACCCGCTTTTGCCTTTGCCTTTATGAAGCACCGATGCTTGCGCCATCAGGGTTCTCGGTGACGGTTTCACCCTTCCGGCGTCCAAGCCTTGAAACCATGCCGACAAATGCGAAGGCGGGATGTCTTTATCCCAATAACGGGCGTGCCATCATGGAAGCCAAGATGCGAGGTTTCGACAATGCCCTTGTCCTGGACATGCTTGGCAATGTTGCTGAAACCGCTTCTTCCAATGTTTTTCTGGTGAAAGAGGGGCATGTGTTTACACCAGCCGCCAATGGAACCTTTCTGTCTGGCATAACGCGTGCTCGTGCCGTGACATTGCTTGCCGATTACGGGTTCAAAACGACGGAAAAAACCTTGTCAGTGCGTGACTTTCTGGAGGCAGATGAGATATTCTCGACCGGCAACCATTCAAAGGTGGTGCCGATTACCCGTATAGAGGATCGAAATTTGCAACCTGGGCCGGTCGCCAAGAAAGCACGGGAACTTTATTGGTCCTGGGCGCATTCGACTTCCACCGACTGAACCCATAAAAGGGAACCGGCGCTTCGTTCAGGAGTTGCTCCGGGGCGATACAGACCTATCTTTATCCGGTAACAGTGCCGGATTATTATTGAGGAGTATATTATGGCTTTCGAACTTCCCGCTTTGCCCTACGACTACGAGGCCTTGCAGCCCTATATGTCGAAGGAGACGCTCGAATATCACCACGACAAGCATCACAAGGCTTATGTCGACAACGGCAACAAATTGGCGGCTGAAGCCGGCATGGGCGATCTTTCGGTGGAAGAAGTCGTCAAGCAGTCATTCGGCAAGAATGCCGGTCTCTTCAACAACTCGGCCCAGCACTTCAATCATGTCCATTTCTGGCAGTGGATGAAGAAGGGCGGCGGCGGCAACAAATTGCCCGGCGCATTGCAAAAGGCGGTAGATGCCGACCTTGGTGGCTACGACAAGTTCAAGGCTGATTTTATTGCCGCCGGCACGACGCAGTTCGGTTCGGGCTGGGCCTGGCTTTCGGTCAAGGATGGCAAGCTGGCGATTTCGAAGACGCCAAATGGCGAAAACCCGCTTGTTCACGGTGGGTCGCCAATCCTGGGCGTCGATGTATGGGAACATTCCTACTATATCGATTATCGCAACGCCCGGCCGAAATATCTCGAAGCATTTGTCGACAGCCTGATCAATTGGGATCATGTGCTTGAGATGTACGAAAAAGCGACATCCTGACACAATGCAAAAGCCCCGGCACGACCGGGGCTTTTCATTTCAACCGGTCCCGGACGCCATTCACGCAAGCGTGAAGCGAAATTTTGGAAGAATTAAGCCAGCCTGATCGTTGGATACCTATTGCGCATTGTCCTCAACATGGAGCCTGACGAATGAAGTTGAAAAAGCTTACACTGGCCATCTCTCTGCTCGCTTTTGCCGGAACAGCCGCGTTTGCCGATCCGTTGGCAGATCGACAGGCATTGATGAAGGAGCGCGGAAAGATCGTTGGCGGTCTCGTCAAGGTGGTCAAGGGCGAGCAGCCTTTTGATTCTGCCGAAGTATTGGCAGCCTTGCAGTCGCTAGAGGCCAATGCGGAAAAATTCGATGCGGATGCAATGTTCCCTGAGGGCAGCAATACCGGGGATACAACGGCTGCGCCGAAAATATGGGAAGACATGGACGGGTTTAACGCTATTGAAGACAAATATCTTCTCGACGTGAAAGCAGCAGTAGCGGCGGCTCCAGCCGACGTAGATGCGCTGAAGGCCGAGATCGGTGCAATCGGCTCAAATTGCGGTACATGCCACAAGAGTTATCGAATCAAGAAGAGCTGATCCTCGTCAATGCTATCGCTGAAGAAACTCATCGCCGCCTTGCTTGTGCTGGGCGGTATCGGCGCGCTTGCTGGGTGGTTTTATCGGCACCGGTCAGGCTTGACCCACAAGTTCTGGCAAATCTTGACCCTGGCGATGCAGCCAGAGGCAAACGCATCTTTTATGCGGGTGGCTGCACCTCATGCCATGCAAAGCCCGGGTCGAAAGGCGATGCGCGCCTTCAACTGACCGGTGGGCTGGCGCTGAAAACGCCGTTCGGCACTTTCGTCGCGCCGAATATCTCTCAAGACAAGAAAGACGGTATCGGAACGTGGTCGCTCGAGAACCTCGCCAATGCAATGCTGATGGGCGTATCTCCATCGGGCGAGCATTTTTATCCGGCATTTCCCTACACGTCATATGCACGCATGAAACCATCAGATATTGCCGATCTCTATGCTTTCATGAAAACGCTTCCAGAAGTTGCGGGCAAGGCTCCCGATCATTCGCTGAGCTTTCCGTTCAACTTGCGCAGAGGTCTTGGACTTTGGAAGCGGCTTTATCTGAGCAAGGAACCGGTGGTCGCGTTTGACGCCACTGTTTCCGATGAAGTTCTTGCCGGGCGGTATCTGGTGGAAGGCCCCGGACATTGTGGCGAATGCCACACACCTCGTTTTTTCACTGGAGGCAGCAAGAAGGGGGCATGGCTTTCGGGTGCTGTTGCAGCAGAAGGTGAAGGGATCGTACCCAATATCACCACCGGTGATGGCGGCATTGGCGTGTGGTCGCAATCGGAAATCGCCGATTACCTTGAAACCGGCTTTACGCCGGATTTCGATACGGTTGGCGGTGCGATGGTCGATGTGCAGCAAAACATCGCCGAACTTTTGCCTCAGGACCGCGCGGCAATTGCCGCCTATCTCAAGGCTATCCCGCCGCATCCAAATGGATATCCGGCGCGAAAACCCGCGCCGAACTGAACCTGTTTTCAGCCTGTTTGTTGCGGCGTTTCCGCGCCCGTTAGTTTTTGTGCGCCAGTTACATTCAGTGCACCCGTTACTTTCAGTGCAAACGCGTAGGTGAAAGCGACTTCCTCAAGACGTGAAAAGCGCCCCGAGGCACCTGCGTGACCTGAATCCATGTTGATCTTGAACAATACGGGATTGGTGCCTGCCTTGTATTCACGCAGTTTGGCGACCCATTTGGCCGGCTCCCAATAGGTAACGCGCGGATCGGTTAGACCTGCAACCGCCAAGATCGGCGGATAGTTGTAAGAGCTGACATTGTCATAGGGCGAATAGGACGCGATTGTTTGATAGTCTTCTTCCGATGCAATCGGATTGCCCCACTCTGGCCATTCAGGCGGGGTGAGGGGGAGTGTCTCGTCAAGCATGGTAGCGAGGACATCGACAAAGGGGACTTCCGCGATGATGGCACCAAAGGCATCGGGAGCCATGTTGACCACAGCACCCATGAGCATGCCGCCGGCGGAACCGCCCTGGGCGACGATGCGCTCATGGGAGGTGTAGTTTTCGCTGACGAGATGGCGAGCCGCTGAGATGAAATCCTTGAAACTGTTTGCTTTTTTCAAGCGTTTGCCATCGTCGTACCAAGTGTAGCCCTTGTCCTTGCCGCCGCGAACATGGGCGATGGCATAAACGAAACCGCGATCAACCAAAGACAGGCAACTGGTGTTGAACGATGCCGGGATGGTGATCCCGTAAGAACCATAACCGTAAAGGAGACAGGGGGCCGATCCATCAAGCGCGACGTCACGCCGATGGATAAGGGAGATGGGCACCATTTCGCCATCATGGGCGGGCGCCATGAGGCGTCTCGTGATATAATTTACGGGATCGTGACCAGAGGGCACTTCCTGCGTTTTGAGCAAGACACGCTGGCGTGTCTGCATATTGTAATCGAAGACTTGTGCTGGCGTGGTCATCGAGGAATACGAAAAGCGCAATATGTCGGTGTCGTATTCATAAGAACCGGCCAGACCGAGCGAAAAAGCCTCTTCATTAAAGGAGATCACGTGTTCTTCGCCGCTTGCGCGCTCATGCACGACGATGCGGGGCAAGCCATCCTTTCGCTCAAGGCGCACGAGGTAGTTGGCAAAGCCAATCAGCGAGAGGATCAATCGCCCCGGTTCGTGTGGCACCAGTTCTTTCCAGTTGGCACGTCTGGGGTCAGGTGCGGGCGCCGTCATGATCTTGAAGTCCTTGGCACCATCGGCATTGGTCAGGATGAAGAAGACATCGCCGCCCTCTTCCAGATCGTATTGCAGCCCTGTTTGTCTCGGTGAGACAATCCTGGGTTGTTCATCAAGGCCTTTGGCGCTCATGATCCTGTATTCGGATGTTTCGTGATCGTTGATCCCGATCAGAATCCATTCGCCGCTGCGTGTGCCACCGACATTCATGAACAAGCCCGGATCAGGCTCTTCATAAATCAACCGGTCGTTTTCTGGCTTGTCCCCCAGTCTGTGAAACAGCACCTTTGATGGGCGATGGTTGGCGTCGAGCCGCGAATAGAAAAACCCGCCATTATTCGCAGCCCATACGCCTGACCCGCCACTGTCGGGAATTTCGTCCGGCAGATCGACATTGTTGGTGACGTCGCGGACACGCAGCGTGAAAAATTCGGAACCCACGTCGTCATGCGCCCACAAAAGCAGCTTGTGATCGGATGAATGATCTATCCCGCCGATGCGGAAATAGGCTTTGCCCTGGGCTTCTTCATCGCCGTCGAGCAATATTTTCTCATCGCCACCATCGCGTGATTGGCGAAAGAAGCGCGGCTGTTGACCGCCAAGCTTGAAGGACGACCCGTAAGCATAGGGTCCGTCCTTCATGGGGACCGAGGAATCGTCTTCCTTGATGCGTCCCTTCATTTCGGCAAATAGCGATTTTTGCAGATCAGTGGTGTCGGCCATCAATTTGGCCTGATAGGCGTTCTCGGCTTCGAGATGGGTACGAATTTCCGGGTCCAGGAGGGATGGTTCGCGAAATACATCCTGCCAGTTGGCGGCTCTGAGCCAAGCGTAATCATCGATTCTGCGCAATGCCGTGGCGTGAGTCGGAAACTGGATGTTTTTCAGCTTGTGGAGGAATGGCCGAAAGAAATGTTGTGGATATTGTCATCATGCCCCGCATCTGAAAATCTTGTGCACCGAATGAGCATGTGAGTTGATGCCATTCAAGTGGGCCAGGAAGAATTGTGATTGGATATTCCGGTGTGGGTTACGGACCGGCGATCCGGTTGCCCCAACCAACGGTCCAGTTAAGTGATTGGAAATACAGTCTTCATGGGAGCAGCGTGCGCGAATTGACGCTCGGTCAAGGCAATGACGGCGCGCGCGACGAGTTGTGCGAGCATCGTAACGTAAATATTTCGTAACGTCATGTAGTGGCACTTATCTTTGAAATATATCGTGTAAGTTGTAATCGAGGTTGTTAATCGATGTTTAACCGTGATGTTTGGTGAATAACATTGGATATAGACCGTAGGACGAATTGACTTACTTGTATGTCAGGCTCATGAAGGATGTAACTGCGATAGTAGATCTCGCACCCCCAACGAAGCTGAGTGCAGCTCTTTTGTAAGCTGGCCATCAAAGTCAATATATTACGGTAGGGCACCGAACAATGGAACATGCTGAAACACCTTCACGTAACAGCGACATGCTGATCGAACTGACTGCCGATGTGGTGGCAGCATATGTAAGTAACAATCCCGTTCCGGTAGGCGAGTTGCCCAACCTGATTGCAGATATACATTCCGCATTGGGGCGCGTGGGTGGTGCCAGCGAACAGGCCCCTGTCGACAAGCAAAAGCCTGCGGTGAACCCGAAGAAGTCGGTTCATGATGATTACATTGTGTGTCTTGAAGACGGCAAGAAATTCAAATCGTTGAAGCGCCATCTGATGACGCATTACGGATTGTCACCCGATCAGTATCGCGAGAAATGGGGCCTGGATGCAGGCTATCCGATGGTGGCACCGAACTATGCGGCCGCCAGGTCGCAACTTGCCAAGCAGATGGGGCTTGGACGCAAACGCAAGGCCCGCTAAGGCGTACGATCACTCGGGATATCCGCCCTGATCCGCGTTTTTGCGGCAATTTTCAGCCTCGTCCTGCTGGAATATCTGACGGGTAGTCCATCTACCAATTTCGAATCGATAGGGCGCGCTGGATCATGCTGATTTAGCGCGCGCGATGATCCTTTAAATCTCGACGTGCTTCAGCCTGTCGAGAGCGTGCTTTAGCGCGATATGGCGGTTCAGGTCGTAGCTCCAGTGCTTGCGAAGACCTTTGAGACGTTCGCGCTCGATCATGCGTTCGAGACGATTGATGATTTTCTTCTTCGTTTCAGCCGAAGCGGCAAGCGCGTTTGCAAGATCCACGCCGCAGATCAGGCGGCTTGCAACAATTTCGCCTGCATATGCGGTATTCGCTATCCTTTGCGCTGCAAAAGCTTCCGCCTCCTCGTGAAATAGCCCCATATCCGCAATCTCTCCATATTTCGATTGGGCAACTATCGGTGACGATGAGCGGATGGGGAGAAAACTGCGCGATATTTCACCTTGTGGATATAGAAAATAAAGCTGATTCAATGGGTTGTGGAAATTACGAGAATATTGGAGTTCTTTGTTTGTTCACACATCAGTGAATTGTGAATATAAGAACATATTCCTAATTATGGAGAATGTTCTCGTGCATGCCAACTCAGCGACCCTTTCAGATGATCGAAACCAATCGAGGACGGGAGCGCATCCCATCGTCAGTGATTTTCAATCGACGCCGAAGCGGCGCGATGAGTTGGCTATGGAAGTGTGCGAGTGTCTGATCGACATTGCATCGGCGTTGTTTTCCTTGTCTGGCAAGGAAATTCGCAAGCCCGGAAGAACGACGCTGCCGGTGGCCCGGGTCCGTCAAATCGCCATGTATGTGGCCCACGTCGTGCTTCGCTTGAATATGGGCGAGGTTGGCCGCGGATTTGGCAGGGATCGCACGACGGTGGTGCATGCATGTCAGCTTATTGAGGACATGCGCGACGATCCTGATTTCGATCGCGTTGTGCTGACGTTCGAACGTGTGGCGTCGGCGGCGTTCCGCAGCCGGATGGGGCTATGAGATGCGTCAGGATGATATGCTTGAACAGGCCGCTCGCCGCCTTTTGCGTTTCTTGTCCAGGGGACCGGCATCAGTGCGCCCAGCCGCGAACAATGGCAAAGTGCTGATTGAGGCGGCGGAGCGAGGGGCGATTTCGTTTGACCACGAAATTCTCGAATTGCTGGCATCGCAGGGCATGATTGTCAAAGCGACCCACAGTGTCGCATTGGCACCTGCCGGAGCGACGTTGGCCAATCAAATGGCTTTGAAAGGCAAGGACGGCCAGAGCCAGCGTGAGATCGGTGTCGCGCAGGTAGATATTGATGGTGGCACTCGCATCGTCCTGGCCAATCTTTCGGAATCTCCACTTGCCCAACTGGTTCGGCGCAAGACGAAGGCCGGCGTGCCTTTTTAACAATGGGCGAGTATGAAGCGGGAGAGCGGCTGAGGGCGGACTATACGCAGGGCCAGATCATGCCGCGTCTGGGTGCCAGTTGGGATGGCAGCGGCGCATCCGGGACAAAGGGCGGTTCGGGTGGAATTGCGGAACTGACGGACGCAGCACTTGGAGCGCGTTTGCGTGTGGAGAATGCGGTCGTTGCCGTGGGGCCGGAACTTTCAGGCGTTTTGATTGATGTCTGCTGCTTCCTGAAGGGTCTGGAGCGGGTCGAGACAGAACGCGGATGGCCGATACGTTCTGCAAAGATCGTCCTGAAAAGCGCGCTTGGTGTTCTGGCGCGCCACTACAATCCCGAACAGAAGATGCGCAATTCCAGCAATCGCAAGACGCTGCATTGGGGTGCGCACGGATATCGGCCAACGATTGCGTGAGGAGAAAAAAGGCAGTCAGGCGGTTTGATGAAGTGCCGTTTCGGCGTCGCGCACAATGCGTTTTACCATCGAGCGCAGGCCGTTGGCGCGCTGGGATGACAGATGTTCGTCAAGACCGAGCGTCTTCAGCGTTGCGTCGGCGTCGGGCTGGTTGATCTGGCTCGCATGCTTTCCTGAAAAGAGCGCGAGAATGATGGCGACCAGGCCACGCACGATATGCGCATCTGAATCGCCCTGGAAGGTGATGACCGGATCATCTCCCGCGCCATAAGCGGTGGTGAGCCAAACCTGACTGACGCATCCGGGAACCTTGTTCGCGGCGGTGCGTGCGCTGTCCGGGAATTCCGGAAGCGCTTCACCCAACTCGATCACATAGCGATAGCGGTCTTCCCACTCGTCAAGGAACGAGAAGTCGTCAAGAATTGTTTGAATGGTCGTTGCCATATCGAAGGATATAGACATGCGCCGTGACATCGTCACGAAAAAAGTTGTCGCGCCTTGTGAAAGAATGCGCTGGCCTCGGTGGATGATCCGGGCAGGATCGCCATCACTCAATCCTGAAGTGGCACGCTGCCGGTTATCGTCGACGTGTCGGGTTCGGGGGATGTGTCTTCGAGAACGTTGGCTGCAAGTTTCGCGGTTTGCCTGGCGCGCTCGGCGATTGTGTGCATGGCAGACTTGCCTGTCTCGCAAACATCCGGTTTGCGCTCGCAGATGCCGGCAATGTCACCGACGGCTTCCCGAGCCGCGACCAATGCCTGGATCGCGCCAACGCTTTCCCGGCCATTCTGGTCCGGTGCTACATCCAGCGGCAGTGCCAGAAGCACCAGTGAAAACCAAAATGCGGCTCTGATCAGAAATCCCATCTGTGTGCCCTCTTGTCGTGACCGGACTTTACGCCATATCGGCGCTCTTCCTTCTTCTGGGATCAGACTGACACAGGCAGGAAAAACCCCATTGCGCGCAACACGAAAATTTTCGTCAAATTTTAGATGATTTTGAAATAAAGCGCTCAATTTCGGGGTCAAGAACAAGTTGAACGTTGTTTTTTACCATTTGCTAACCATACAAGTTGCTGTTTTTATTGAATGTACAGGTCTGAATTGGCTTGTTCATGCGCGCGAGGAGGAAGTCCCCCGGCTCGAGATGGGCTAACCCTCCGTTTACTATGGCAACAATCCGCGCGGCAAATCAGGAAATAGGCCCCATTTTCGCACGATCAGACGGGTTTACCGTGGCCTGCTTTATCCTTTCCTTAAAGGCTGAATGCGAGGTTCGGGCTGAGTAAGAATTGATCCTCCATGATGGTCACAGTGAGTGCGTTGAGTTGAGTTCTGCCGCGACCCGATACCTTGAACTGCCAGATGCGATCGCCGCCGGTTGCGAACGCCTCGTGCATGCCTCGGTCGTGGACCGCGCTTGCCGCCAGCGTCACCGTCGTTTCATCGGCTTGATGCTATGTGCGCCTTTCATTGTGGCGGGCAGTGCAGTCACTCTGGTGACCGCCAATCTGGGAGCGTCTGTCACGCTGGCCGTGATCTTCGCAACATTCAGTATTTGCTGGCTGATAGCCCTTCTGGTGGCCGCGTCCGGTCGAATGAATGGCGCAGCCTGTCTCGCTCTGATGGCTGCGGTGCCTATGCTTGGTGGATTGATCGCCGCTGCTGGCGGTCTTGCCTCGCCAGTTGCCATATTGGCTCTTGCCCTTCCGCTGGAAGCAGGCTGGGTTTCTGGTTCTCGCCGACAGGCCATGTTGGGCGTGTTTGCCGCGCTTGGCGCCATCGCAATGCAATTCGCATTTGCCGGGATGCCGGCGCCGGATATGACAGGGCCCGCGGCCTGGCATTGGCTGCTGCCGTTCGCATGGGCAGGTACATTTGTTCCCCGTATCGCAGGATTTCGCCGTGATGCGGTGCCCGAACAATACAGGACGAGTGGCAACGACCTCGAACAAAGCCTCAATGCTGTTATATTGCGGGTTGCAAGGCAGGGTGACATCGCTGATGCCAGCGACAAAGCCCGCACGATCTTGAAATTGCCGCCCGAACTCCTCATCGGAACAGGTCTTTTCGATAGAATTCACCTGGCTGATCGCATTGCCTACCTGGAGGCATTGGCTGACATGCGTGAGGGAGCATCGCTGCGCAAATTGGAATTGCGTATTCGATTGCCCAAGGACGACTCACCTGCAATGGGCGACAATTATCGACCATTCGCGTTTGAATTGATGAGCGTCGCCGACAATGCGGACCTGTATGTCGCCGTGCTGCGTGAAAACAACGAAATCGTTGAACTGCGAAATGCGCTTTCGGAAGCAAACGAGACTTCTGCCAGCGCCGATGTTGCCAAAAGCAGGTTTTTGGCAGCAGTGAGCCATGAATTGCGTACTCCTTTGAATGCGATCATCGGCTTTTCCGATATGCTCTTGCATGAAATGTTTGGCCCCTTCGGAGATCCACGCCAGAAGGAATATGTCGGGCTCGTACGTGATTCCGGGCATCACCTGTTGGACGTGGTGACTTCCATACTGGACGTTTCGAGAATCGAGGCAGGCGCTTATTCCGCACAGCCAGAGCCATTCCGTTTTGGCGAGGCGGTTGAGATGTGCCGCTCGATGATGCAGTTGCAGGCCGAAACCAAAGGCATCAGCTTTGGCACGCGGATTGCGCAGGATGCCGGGGAGATCAACGCGGATCGCCGCGCTGTCCGTCAGATTTTGATCAATCTCGTATCCAATGCGATCAAATTCACGCCAGAAGGCGGTGAGGTGATGATCGGTGCCCAGAGGATTGGCTCGCGCCTGCATCTTTGGGTGCGTGACACGGGGATTGGCATTGCCGAGGAGGACCTTGGCAATCTTGGCCAGCCTTTCATGCAGGTCCACAATGATTACACACGCAGATTTGAAGGGACCGGACTGGGCCTGTCATTGGTAAAGGGACTGGTTGCCCTGCATGAAGGTACGATGTCGGTTGAAAGCATGCCCGGCGAAGGAACCACTGTAACGATCAGTTTGCCCGTCGATGGGCCGAAGGGCCAAGCCGAGAAACTGGTTGTACTGCCGCTGTCGTCTGAGCGGACCGATAAGGAGGATGCGAATGGCTCGCTCCGCAAAACGGCCTAGAAAGGCTGCACCTCGGCGCAACCGCCTGTTTCACGACGGTGCAATGGCACTGGGCGGCGCAGTTTCACGCAATCCGGTGCTTGTGGGTGGATCGACCGCTTTTCTTGTGACGCTGTTTTACGTGTCGGCAAATGCCTTGTGGTATCAGCCTTTCCCGCATTCGAGCGCGTTTTTCGCAACCCGAACCGTTCAGATAATGCCTCTGGCTCTTCCGGTAGAACCAGAGACCACCATCAACATTGTGCGCCCCGCTTCATATGCAGTGGCAAAGGGTGATCCGGTTGTTGAGCAGGTGCAGACCATCCTGACAAATCTTGGCTTTTATTCTGGCGGGATAGACGGGATTGCTGGGCCGAACACAAAAAGCGCAATAGCTTCATACCAGCAGAGGATCGGCCTCGATGCCTCAGGTGAAATAGATGGCGCCTTGCTCGATCAATTGGGCGCGACACCCACGACCGCCTCGGTCGTTCCAACGCCAACGCCGCGTGCGGGTGAGACAACTTCCATCGCCGCTGACAACAATGTGGTGGCTCCCGCGCCAGGATCGGACGTCCTTGTCTTGAAAATTCAGGCAGGATTGAAAGCGTTCGGCAACGAAGACATGCAACTCGACGGTGTATTGGGCGCGCGCACCAAGTCTGCCTTGCGCGAATTCCAGGCCATTTTCAGGTTGCCGGAAACAGGTGAACCCGACGAAGCCGTCTATACAAAGATGCGCGAGATCGGCCTCACCGATTGACAAGGGTCTGCTTCACGCTCACTGGCCGGGCATCCGGCTGACCCGATCCGCGACAGCCAGCAATATGATCAGGATCGCGAAATGCGCGTAACCACCGATCTTTGGGTTTCTGCCTTGATGCGGCGCGTTTTCGGTGCGGGCGGGTTTAGCGTCGTGATCAAACGCGGGGCAACTGAAGCCGGTGCCGTCTTTGTATTTGCAAGGGACAGGATCGGCGACGTCGAATTGTTCGGGCCAGCCCCGCAGACCAGCTATGATAGCGCCAAGCCCGACGACCGTTTCTTCTGTCCTGTCGGCATTGGCGAAGATGGCGAGGCGCTCGATAATCGGATCGAGAAGGAAAAGCGCTTTGATCCCGATATCTGGGTTGTCGAGATCGAAGTCGGATCAATTTCGATCGACGACCTGATTTCGATCAAGCGCTGAGTATGTCGCTGTTGATGAGTTGAGCAGTTGTTGCGTTGCCAGACGACGTGCTGTTGGCCGCTTGAGGCGATGCGTCCGTTGCCCTGCTTCTAATCTGATTGACAGCCTCTGCGCGGCTGAGGCGGCGATAGTGCTCCAGGAAGAGAAAAATGGCATGTGAGTACGAAAACATTCCCGGCGAGAGCGCAGCAGCAATGAGGAAAGCTTTCTCTTCGCAAAGATCAAGGGCACGCAGGCAGACGACCAGCAATGAGGGCTGCGCTGCGGTGGCAAGGGATTGCGCCGTTGAAAAGTCGACAGCGAGTGCATCGGCCAGCGCTGTGTGGAAAAATGCCGTGTTTCCGCTCAGCGCCGTGTCGAGCAACCTGGCATGGATTATTGAGTTGTCGCGCGCGCCGATTTGGCCCTCAACGGGAGGCTGATTGGCACGCATCATTGAACGTAGACGCAGTCGCGCATCCTCCACTGTAGTGGGCTGTTTGTGGTCGGCTTTCGATCCTGTTGCATCGGCGTTTTGCGTAAGCTCTCCCGAACTTGCCGTTTCCGCAGATGCGTGCTCGGGGCTGCGCCTTTCAAGTGCGCGTATGAGATGAGCGATTGCCGGATTGAGGTCTTTTCGCCGCGCTATGGCGCGCGCGTGCGGTAAGCCGTGAGCCCCGATCAGCGAAAGGAGATGCACTTCGTCGAGCAGTGCCGAGCGGATCAACAATGGAGCAGCAATCCCCACTGGCATCTCGCACAGGCGTTGCAAAAGTCCCATCGGCGCTTGTGTGCATTCGGAAAGCGTTGCCGCCGCATAGCGCAACGCTTCGGGCGATACGTCGGCGAGCAGCGGAAGTGTGAGGACGTCAACTTGCGCGGTTTCCCGGCGCGACGGACGTGTAAGTGCGCAGTAAGCCGAAATCACTGCGCGGAAAAGCCTTTCGGCCTTGTCTCTTTCACCCGTAATGGTGAGGTGTCGGAAATCCGAAGATGGCACGAGAGATACGCCTTGAAACACTCTACACAACACACGTCATGCTGGGCCGCCAATGTGTCGGCTTCGCCATGACCTGAAACAAAGATCAAATTAGCGGCGATCCGTTAGCGTTCCGTTAACTCTCTGGTGGCCTTATCGACATTGGAGGCGTTGCGTTGAGCTCCGGGAAAACCGAGAGGAATGCACGGATCATGGGCATAGTTTTGTCATTCATGCCGCGCCGAGCGGCTACCAATAGACCATCACGAGAAAGCGGAACCCCCGCTGCCGTAATCATCTTCCCTGGAGTGCGCTATGAGCGGCCTCGGGGCAGCGAGGGTGGAACCAGTGCGATGGATTCACGCAAGCCACAAACGCAAGTGAGAAAACCTGTGCCGCGTCATTAGTGCATGTCGCCCAAAAGTGTGCAGCGGTTTTGGGGCAACGACATGCACAAAAACAAAGGCTTGAAGCACCCTGCATATTACCCTTTAGGCGCGATGTTCTGGAGCATCGGCTCGAAAAGTGGGTGCCGGATTTCCACTCGCATCCTGCACGGTGGCGGGATCTCTCAAAAACCCTTGAGTTCACATACGCTTCGTTTCAGGAAGCGTGAGACAATGGGCTTCCAACTGTCGTCCGCCACGAAACTGCGAATGACGACGATCCCCTCATTGATCGGCGTTTCGATAAAGATTGAGCCTTCGAGATCTTCGGGTAGCTGTTTGCGCACCTCAAGCATTTGCGCTGGCGACAGAACCACGGCATCCAGATGGCCATTAACGGCACTATGATCGTTGAAGCTGTAGATGTTGTGTCCGTTGCGGTCATAGACGGACATGGACCAGAAAGGCACGATGTCGGGTGCCTCGATCTGAACGAGGCCGTCATTGAGATCGAAACGGCAGGCTGCGGCATAAAACAGCGGGTCGACCGATTTGACGACCGGCGGGCCGCCCGCTTCGGCATCGAGCCGCGTCATCTTGTAAAGATCGGACGACATTGCCAGTCTTGACCACGCATCGCGCTCCGAGAATTCCGGCACCAGGAGCAACACGACAATGTGGACAATGCCAGCGCCAACCAAGCCAAGGAGTATGGCGAATAGCAATCTACGCATGACAGCCGGACTTCAGGATTTGCGGGAGTTTGACATCGGACAAGCCGGTGCTGCTGGCAATCGGCGTATCGTAAAATGTCAGGACGAAGTACATTGCGCCAGTTCCCTGAATGGCAAGCCAGTTGCCGGGTGCAGGCTGGCTGTCAACTGAAATGGCGGCTGTATTGTCCGGTTGACGCAGTATTTGATAGGATTGCAAAGCCGCAGGGTGGGGTTTGCCGGTCTTTATCACATCGAGCGATTGGTCGGCTGCATACAGCGTCCAGAAACGGGCAATCGGAAAATCTCCCTTGATGACATAAGCACATTCACGCCGAAGCGCCTCGCCATCTGCATCGCTTTCGGCGACGAAGGCCAAGCCCTCGGCGCGGCCGAGAGCCAGCACGCCCTCACGCGCCACACGCGCTTTCGAATAGGGATCGGCGCTGGAAGTACCGGCATCTGGAAATGCGGTCCATTCGCCGATCGTGATGGCACCGATGCCCTTCTGGGCCTTGAGCATATACCAGACACTGGCTCCGCCTCCGCCAACAGCGAGCGTGAATGAAACGAACGTCAACAGGGCATTTTTGAGCATGCGGATCACGCAGTTGGTCTTGGCGTTGGCTGATATCGCGGGGTGGGGCCAAATAGCAAGCGACAGTGACACTTGGCGTATTGGCGGGGGTTATCGTTCATGATGCGAATTCGCGCACCGGTGTGTGAAAGCCATCAGAGAGCCGACAGGGTTTCGGGCTCGCCGACAGGTTCCAGGATTGGTGCAGCTTGGAAAGCCTTGCTCATCTCGCGCAACACCCGCGTCGTGCGATTGGACAAGACGGGTGGCCGCTCTGCAGCGGCTTTGTCGGCTTCGTCCTGAGCCCTCCGTTTTTCAGCTTCCGCTACCTTTGCTGCGGTTTCGGCATCGACATAAGGGTGCTCGATACCGGGAATGGGCTTGAGGTCGATATTTTGATGGGCGTAGGCCATCAGTCTATGCCAGATCATCGCCGGCAACGACCCCCTGTCACTCTGTTCGTTGGGGTATAATCGTCATTACCGAGCCACACGGCAGCAGTGTAATTGCCGGTAAAGCCGACATACCACGCATCGCGATAGGACTGGCTGGTACCGGTTTTCCCGCCAGAGACGATGCCCGGAAGGGCTGCGCGTCTCCCCGTGCCGATTACCGGAACCTGGACCAGCATCGAGTTCATATATTTGAGAGCCTGTTCGGTCAGAACCCGATGGGGTGGTGGGGCATCCTTGGCAAAGTCATAGATGACATCGCCAGTATGTGTAACGAGCTGGGTGATACCATGTCTGGTACCGACCATCCCGTTCTGTGCAAAGACGCTATACCCGGTCGCCTGATCCATGACCGTCATGCCTGATGTGCCAAGCACCATTGTCTTGTGGGAGCCCAGGTCGGACTCGACCCCCATAGCGATCGCTTTTTCCTTGATCGCTTCAATGCCGAGACTATCCTTGGCAAGCCGAACCGGAACGGTGTTGATCGATTTGACCAGCGCCGTCGTCAACGTGATGTTGCCGGCATAGGCCCGGTTATAATTTTGTGGCGTCCAATTGCCCCAGCGTACGGCTCCACCGGAGACGATCGAGTCCGGCGTAAAGCCGTTCTCCATGGCGGTCGCATAGACATACGCCTTGAAAGATGATCCGGCCTGTCGAAGCGCTTTCGTGGCACGATTGAACTGGCTTTCACCGTAATCGCGCCCGCCGACGATTGCCCGCACAGCTCCATTGGTTTCGATGACGACCATCGCACCCTGGCTGACGCGACGCTCCTTGCCGAACTGACGCAGATGAAATTCAAGTGATTCCTCCGCCGCCTGCTGGATATTGGGGTCGAATGTGGTGTGCGCGACAAGGGAATGTTGCCCCGATTTTTTGGCGAGACGTTTGACCTCGTCAAATGCCCAGTCGAGGTAGTAATCCGGGCTTTTCTTGTCGCCTCGATCGACCACATCGGCGGGATGTCTGCGCGCTTGCAGAACCTGGCCTTCAGTCATGAAGCCGCTATCGACAAGATTGCTCAACACGACATTGGCACGTGCTCGTGCGGCGGGAAGGTTGATGTGCGGCGCATATTTGGAAGGTGCCTTGAACAAGCCGGCAAGCATGGCAGCCTCGGCGAGGTTCAAATCCTTGACGCTCTTGCCAAAATAGAAGTCAGCAGCCGCCTCGATGCCAAATGTTCCACCGCCCATATAGGAGCGGTCGAGATATAGCTGGAGGATTTCCTTCTTTGAGAGATTGGCTTCAAGCCACACGGCAAGGAACGCCTCCTTGATCTTGCGTTCAAAGGTTCGTTCATTGGTCAGAAAAAGGTTCTTGGCTAACTGCTGGGTGATGCTGGAGCCGCCTTGCACGACCGAGTTGGCGCGCATGTTTTCCGACATGGCGCGCAACAACCCAAGCACGTCAATGCCGTAATGATCGAAGAAACGACGGTCTTCAGTGGCGAGAACTGCTTTGATGACGTGATCCGGCATCTGGTCTACCGGCACGGAATCGCGCTGGATGATGCCGCGCTGGCCGATTTCGTTGCCGTAGCGATCCAGGAAGGTTACGGCAAAATTATCCTGAACGCGCCAGTCGCCACGGGTATCCTGAAATGCCGGCATGGCAAGAGCCAACATAAGGACGGCTCCGACGGCACCTAATGTGAAGGCTTCGCTGAAGACTTCGATAAATCCTCGACGCCAGCCGCTAACGCGAAAACGCCTTGCGAAAATCGTGGCGGCTTCCCAGAACTCGCGGGCTTTGAAGCCGATCTCGTAAAGCGAGGAATCCAGCCATGCGTCGATAGCCAGCAGGAATGCCGCGATTGCGCCTCGTTTCTTCTGCGGTTTCAATGGACTGACCATTCGGAAATTGTCCGTCTGTGAAATTGGCTTGAACCATGAGGCCGCAAATCCGCCGCCAAGGCAAGCCGACTTCTTTTCACTCATTCACGCCATGTCGACAAGTGGCAATACCACCTTGACGTGCTGGAATTGATAATAGGGTTAAAATCCTAGGAATTAATTCTTGACAGCGTAACGGTGCTTTGGTAGTGTCTGGGTATAGTCACAAAAGTGCGAGCGACAGGCCACGACAGAGATAACGTGGTGGACGGAGTTGGTTCGCGCCTATTGGCAAATTCCCATCTTCAGAACGTCTTTCGAGTTTGGCGTTGGCAGGGTTTCCTCAACGGGAAATGCCAGCTCTTGCCTGCTGTCGTATCGGCGGTCCCGGGTTTCATGAAATTCTGGAAGGGTCCATGGCTGTTCACGAGCGGAGCGTGCGCGATTGCGCCCAGCGTGCCTTGTATGAGGGTACGAAAATGACCATCGACGTGCTGGCCAAGGCGAGCGGTCGTTCGCCGCAATCTTTAGCGCGGCAAATCAAACGTGAAGGCTGGGTGATAGTGCAGGCACCAACGCTTGGTGAGGGCGTGAGCGAGCGGTTGCGCGCAATTGCCGCCATGCTCCTGGGCAAGGCTGAAGCACTCAGCATTGCCGCCACCAGGGAGGGGGCAAGATCGACAAGGCGGAGATCGACGGTCTTGTCGCAATGATCCGCAGCCTTGAGAAAATTGGCGAAATCATGCAGCCGGATGCCGCTGCCAAAGAGAACCAGATCAAAGAAAATGAAGACTTGGCCGCCGTTCTCGAACGTATCAACGAGCGCATTGTCGACCTCGCAACGGAGCTTGCTGCGCATATGGTTGCGCAACCACCTGAAACCGCAGGTGGCGCAACGCGTCATACATGAATGGTTGTTGAAAGGCAGACTCAGCCAACTTCCCATGATGCCCGAGCTGCCGCAGACATGGCTGGTTACAGGTGGGCGCGGTTCAGGCAAGACAAGGCTTGGTGCTGAATGGGTGACAGGCTTGGCAAGAGGATTGCCACCATTTGCCGGAGCGGGCCGGAAATATGGCCTCATCGCCCTGATCGGTGAAACACTTGGCGATGTGCGCGAAGTGATGATCGATGGCCCCTCCGGCATCGCCACCGTCGCCCGTGGCGACCGGCCCCGCTACGAGGCGTCGAGGCGACGGCTTCTATGGCCAAGTGGAGCGGTGGCACAGGCATTTTCTTCGGAAGACCCGGAGAGCCTGCGCGGACCGCAATTTGAAGCGGCCTGGTGCGATGAACTGGCAAAATGGAAAAATGCCGAAGCGACATACGATATGCTCCAGTTTGGCCTGCGACTGGGCGAGCGACCTGTGCAGATGATAACCACCACACCGCGCCCGACGAGACTGATGAAGAAGCTGCTTGCCGATCCGGCCGTGGTGATGACACGTATGCGCACCGACGAGAACCGTCAGCATCTGGCGCCCGGTTTTCTGAAGACGGTAGAGGAGCGTTACGCCCGAACCAGACTGGGAAGACAGGAACTCAACGGCGAATTGGTCGAGGATCGGGAAGACGCATTGTGGTCGCGTCAGATGATCGAACAGGCCGCCATTTCAGATGGTGGTGCGCTGCGCCGCATAGTGGTGGCCGTCGATCCGCCTGCCAGTTCACGTAAAACCTCGGACGCCTGTGGCATCATTGCAGCCGGGCTTGATTGTGTGGGCGAAGCCGTTGTTCTGGCCGATGCGACGGCTCATGCGGTCAAGCCGCAGGAATGGGCAGCCAAGGCTGTTGCCCTTTATCATAAGTTGCAGGCCGATTGTCTGGTTGTCGAGGTGAACCAGGGCGGCGAAATGGCGACGGCGGTGATCCGTACAGTCGACCCCGATGTTCCGATCAAGGCGGTAAGAGCGCGGCGTGGCAAATGGTTGCGCGCTGAGCCGATCGCTGCGCTGTACCAGCAGGGCAGGGTGCATCATGCGGGCAGATTTGCCGAACTGGAAGATGAAATGTGCGATTTCGGCACGAACGGCCTGTCCAACGGCCATTCGCCCGACCGAGTTGATGCTCTGGTCTGGGCGATTACGGAACTGATGCCCGAGCAATCGGCGAAACCGCGTATCCGCGACTTTTTATAGAACAGGAACTGATATGGCTTGGAAATGGCCCTGGCCTCGCTCCGCGGGGAACGCCGGTGCGCGCACTGAATTCAAAAGTACGGCACCCGGCGGCTTCATAGCATTTCACGCGCAGGGCGACGCCCAATGGACGCTGCGCGACTATGCCACGCTCGCTCGCGAAGGCTTCATGCGCAACCCGATCGTTCACCGCGCGGTGCGCTTGATCGCAGAAACGGCCTCGGCGGTTCCGTGGTTGCTTTATGAGGGAGCGAGCGAACTGGAAGCTCACCCGCTGACCGATTTGCTGGAGCGCCCGAACCAGCGCCAGTCCGGCGCGACATTCATGGAAGCCCTGTATGGACACCTCCTGCTGGCCGGCAATGCCTATGTCGAACTGATAGATGCGGGCAATGACGCGCGCGAATTGCACATGCTGCGCCCCGACCGCGTTTCCGTTGTCACCGATGCGAGCGGTTGGCCCGTCGCACTGGATTATCGCGCAGGCAGTACGCACCGACGCGTCACATTGGGGCAGACGCAACAAGGCGGGGGCGCGCATCTGACGCTCTTCCATCCGCTGGAGGACCACTACGGCTTTCCGCCACTCGAAGCGGCATTGATGGCCCTCGATACCCACAATGCCGCAGGGCGTTGGAACAAGGCGCTGCTCGACAATTCGGCACGCCCTTCAGGTGCGCTGGTCTATGCGCCGAAGGAAGGCGGAAATTTGAACGACGACCAGTTCGATCGTTTGAAAGCGGAACTGGAGGAGGGGTATTCCGGCGCGACGCGGGCAGGCAGGCCGCTGCTTCTGGAAGGCGGACTGGACTGGAAAGCGATGGGCCTGACGCCCAAGGATATGGATTTCGTAGAGGCCAAACATTCGGCCAGCCGCGATATCGCACTGGCATTCGGCGTGCCTCCGATGTTGCTCGGCATACCGGGCGACAACACTTACGCAAATTATCAGGAAGCGAACCGCGCTTTCTACAGGATGACGATCCTTCCTCTGGTTGCGCGTACCGCGAAGGAATTGTCGGTGTGGCTTGGCGGTGCTTTCGGCGACACTCTTCGCCTCTGGTACGACGCGGACCGCATCGAAGGGCTGAGCGGTGATCGTGATGCGCTATGGGCGCGCGTCGATGCTGCTTCCTTCCTGAGTGAGGACGAAAAGCGCGATGCCGTCGGCTATCAGCCCCGCTCGCTCTAAATCCCTGTTGCTTACGATTGCGCGGCGGTTGTCCGGGACAACGACACGCATGAATCCCTTCAGAAACGACGTGCTCTGGACGCTCACGCGAGGAGGTGCAATTTGCCATGACTGACATGTCCCAGACGAACTGGCTTTGGATTGCCAGAGGCGCGGGCGCTGTCGCAGGATCTGCGATATCGCTGGTCTATCTTCTTCCCCACGGACGACGTGAAGCTGCCTCGCGCTTTGCCATCGGCGTGGTCTGTGGCCTGGTATTCGGTGGAACAGCTGGTCTGAAAATAGCGTCGGATTTCGGCATCGAAAGGATCATTGGTCCCATTGAGCTGATGCTGATGGGATCGGCCGCTGCGAGCCTCTGCGCCTGGTGGGCGCTGGGCCTCATCATGCGTGCATTCGAGCAGAACTGGCTCGTGGGCAAAACTCAAGACAAGAATGTGGAGAATGGCGATGAGCGCTGAAGCTTTGGCGCGGGCATGCGAGCGCAAATTTGTCGATCTGGTGCTCGACAAGGTCGATCAGGATGGCAGTTTTTCCGGCTATGCGAGCCTGTTTGGACGGCTGGATCTCGGCAAGGACGTGGTAGAGCGCGGTGCCTTTGCAAACGCGCTGCGCACACGCAAGGCATCCGGCATCCGTATGCTTTTTCAGCATGATCCGAACGAGCCGATCGGGGTGTGGAACGAGATCAGGGAAGATGCCCGCGGCCTGTTCGTGCGCGGCCAGCTTACCCCGAACGTGGTGCGTGCCAGCGAGGTGTTGAGCCTCTTGCGCAGTGGCGCTCTTGATGGGCTTTCAATCGGCTTTCGTCCCGTCAAGGTGAAACGCGATCCGGCAAGCGGGGTTCGGCGCATATTCGAGGCCGATCTATGGGAAATTTCAGTTGTTACATTCCCGATGCTTCCGGGCGCACGCATCCAGACGGTCAAGGGACAAATTGCCCGACCCCTGCCGACTGCCAGCGAATTTGAACTGTGGCTGACCCGCGATGCCGGGCTGTCGAAACGCGATGCCCGAACCGTCATTGCGAAAGGTTTCACCAGCCTCGTGCGCAAGCGAGACGCTGCGCCGGGATCATCACAAAGCCTTGCGGCGCGTATCCGCGAGGCAACACGCATCATCAACCCAAGAGGAAACTCCATATGAATGCAAGGCAACTGGCCGGGCCGATCGAGACGAAATCGGCGACCGGTGAATATCTCGATCTGAAAGATGCCTTTGGCGAATTCATGAACACGTTCGAGGCATTCAAGGAAAGCAATGACGAGAAACTTGCTCAACTTGAGGAGCGTTTGAGCCCCGATGTGCTGACCAGCGAGAAGGTGGAGCGTATTTCGCATGCGCTTGATGAGCAGAAACGTGCCATCGATAATCTGTCACTGAAGAAGATCAGGCCGGCGCTGGGGCGTGATAGCCAGACGATGCCATGCGAACACAAGAATGCCTTCGATGCCTATATGCGCAATGGCGATGATCGCTTGCTGCGTTCGCTCGATACCAAGGCAATGTCTTACGGCTCAGGTCAGGACGGCGGGTATCTGGTGCCTGCGCAAACCGAAACGGAGATTGGCAAACGGCTATCCGCGCTGTCACCGATCCGCTCGATTGCGTCGGTCAGGCAGGTCTCGGCTTCGGTCTTGAAAAAGCCGTTCTCGGTGAGCGGCCCAGCCGTTGGTTGGGTCTCGGAGACGGCAGCCCGACCGCAAACGAATACCGCCACGCTCGCCGAATTGCAGTTTCCGACCATGGAGCTTTACGCCATGCCGGCGGCGACGCCTTCGCTTCTCGAGGATGCTGTCGTCGACCTCGATCAATGGATATCGAGCGAGGTTGAAGCAGCCTTTGCCGAACAGGAAGGTGCTGCCTTCGTCACAGGTGACGGGACCAGCAAACCGAAAGGGTTTCTCGATTACACCAAGGTTGCCGAGAGCGCATGGGCGTGGGGTAGCCTGGGCTACACTTTGACCGGTGTGTCGGGTGACCTTCCAGCTTCAGATCCTGCGGATGTTCTGATTGATACCATCTATGCGCTGAAGGCTGGCTATCGCCAGAACGCCGACTGGGTGATGAACCGCAAGACGCAAGCCGCCATGCGCAAGATCAAGGATGGTGACGGTAATTATTTGTGGCAACCGCCGTCAGCGCCCGGCCAGCGGGCTCTTTTGATGGGTTTCCCCGTGGTCGAAGCCGAGGACATGCCCGATATTGGCAGTGACGCAACGCCGATTGCTTTTGGCGATTTTGCGCGTGGCTATCTGATCGTTGACCGGGCAGGCGTGCGAGTGCTGCGTGATCCGTACTCCGCCAAGCCATATGTCTTGTTCTACACCACCAAGCGCGTGGGCGGCGGCGTCCAGGATTTCGACGCCATCAAGCTCCTGAAATTCGGCACGGCGTAAATAACAGTTTGGCAGCGGGCCACTCCTCCCCTGCCAATTTGCCTGCCGATACGGCTCCGGCTGATCAGCCGGAGCCGTTCACACTCCCAAACAAAGGTACTTGAATGACGCTCATCCGAACGGTCGATCCAACGGCGGAGCCTGTGACGCTTGCCGAAGTGAAGGGTCATCTGCGCCTCGATCATACCACTGAAGACGACCTGCTGAACGGGTTGATCCGCGCTGCCCGTGAGGAAGTAGAACGCACCACGGCAATGGCCTTGATCGACCAAAGCTGGCGTTTGACATTAGACAGATGGCCAATTGGCGGCCTGGCCAAGATCAAGGTTCATCCGGTGCGAACCATCACCTCGATAACCGCCTTCGGGACCGAAGGGGAAGCTTCGCTGATTGACCCTTCCACTTATCAGGTCGATAGCATCTCGCGGCCTGCGCGGGTTCGCATTGCCACGCCCATACAGCCATTGCGCGCAATGAACGGGATCGAGATCGATTTTACCGCGGGCTTCGGCGAAGCCGGGACGGATGTTCCCGATTTGCTACACCGAGCCATACTATTGCTGGTTGCACATTGGTATGAATTCCGCACGAGTTTCGGGCCGGGCGATCAGCCTGTTTCCTACCCTTTCGGCTACGAGCGGATTGTCGCCGGCTATCGGGCCGGGAGATTGTGATGCGGGTTACCTTTATCGATCCGGGATCATTGCGAAGCGAACTGATCTTTGAAGCACCTGTCAGCGCACCTGATGGACTTGGTGGATTCACGGAAAGCTGGTCGGAAATTGCGGTTGTTTTTGCGCGGATAGAGCCGCTTTCGGCTGAACGCAGTTATGGCGCGGACAAAGCGCAGGAAACACTTTCGCATCGCATCACATTGCGCGCCCGCGATGACATCGCCGGTGGCATGCGCGCGCGCCGTCAAGACCGCGCCTTCGACATTGTGACGGTACACGATCCGGATGAAACCGGACGCTATCTGGTGTGCAGGGCACGGGAGGTGGTGCAGTGAATGTGACGATGACATTGACACTGGACGGTCTCGTGCGGGCGTTGCGCTGGAAGGCTCACGACGTTGCAGAAGAAGTGGAGCGCGAGAGTATCGTTAAAGACGGATTGTCGCCAAGGCAAATGGCTGCATCACGGGATGCGGAGAGCATCCAAACGAGGAGGTCGAGCGATGATCGCGGTAGCCGCTGATCTGCAAAAGGCGCTATTCGAGGTGCTGTCGGGCGATGGTGCTCTGTTGGCGCTACTGGGTGGAGCGAAAGTTTTCGATTCAGTTCCGGCAAATGCTGCATTTCCCTACATCGCCTACGGCCGGAGCAGCATTTTTGATTGGAGTACGGCAACTGAAAATGGAGCCGAGCAACTGTTCACACTGCATATCTGGTCGAAAGCCAGAGGCAGGAAGGAAGTGCTCAATATTATGGACGCGGTGCAAAAAAGTCTCGACCAGGTGCCGCTTGACCTTGATGAGCACCGCTTGGTCAATCTGCGATTTGAGTTTGCAGATATTCGCTATGACGACGATCAATCCGTGAACCACGGCCTTTTGCGCTTTCGCGCGGTTACCGAACCCGCGATCTGATCGCGCCGGGTCCCAAATCAATTCAATCATCATAAATCAGGAGGTCCGAAATGGGCGCACAGAAGGGCAAGGACCTTCTTCTCAAGATCGATTCCGATGGTGCCGGAACATTTGTATCCGTTGCCGGGTTGCGGTCAAAACGGATCGCTTTCAACAGCGAGACGGTTGACGTCACAGACGCCGATTCAGCCGGACGCTGGCGTCAATTGCTGGCCGGGAGCGGCGTACAGCGTACCGCAATCAGCGGCTCTGGAATTTTCAAGGATGCGCAATCCGATGCCCTGATCCGCGCGCACTTTTTTGCCGGCGAAATCGTTGATTGGCAGCTTGCCGTTCCAGATTTTGGCGTTATCTCTGGTGCATTCCAGATCACATCGTTGGAATATACCGGCGTGCATGATGGCGAAGTGACCTTCGAGATGGCACTCGAATCGGCGGGACCGATCGAGTTTGCGGTGACAACATGAGCGCCAACCATCGCCGGGGCGAGATTTGCGCGGAACTCGACGGCAAGACGTACCGGCTTTGCCTGACGCTCGGCGCGTTGGCCGAACTGGAAGCAACATATGCCGCTGATGATTTGGCGGCACTGGTCGAGCGCTTTTCCGGCGGACGGCTCTCGGCGCTCGACATGATCCGCATCATTGGTGCCGGATTGCGGGGGGCGGTGTCGATATGGATGACAATGCCGTTGGCGCGATGAGCAGCGAAAAGGGCGCGACCGGTTTTGCCGAGACGGTCTCCGAACTGTTGACCGTGACGTTTGGTGCGGCACCGGGGACACCTTCGCCCGCAAACCCCTAGACGCCGCAACGGACACGAAGCCGACCTTTCCATGGGACGATATCATGGCGATTGGCTTCGGTTTGTTGCGGCTTACCCCAAAGACGTTCTGGACAATGACTCCACGTGAATTCGAACGCGCGATGAGCACGCTTTCGCCTCGTAGAAATGTGCCGCCAGGGCGGGGCGCGCTTGCCACATTGATGCGTGCATTTCCCGACGCTGCGCCTGCCTGCAAGGAGACTGGAATTGGCTGAAGACGTAACAGTGGCCATCAAGGCCGACACGACCCCATTTCAGGAGGCGCTGGAGAATTTGCAGAAATTATCAGGCGGCTTTGGCACTCAATTGGCGGGTGCCTTAAAGGGGGCTGCGGTCAATGGCAAGCAGCTTGACGATGTCTTGCGTCGGGTCGGTATGAACCTTGCCGGCATGGCGTTGACGCAAGGCTTGAAACCATTGGAAAATCTGACCGGTTCCATGTTTTCAAACCTTCTGGGTGGCCTGCCGGGCCTAAAGCCTTTCGCAAAAGGCGGCGTGCCGGGACATGCCACGCCTTTCGCCGCCGGAGGGGTGGTGTCTTCGCCCACCTATTTCCCGATGGGCGATCAGGTCGGCCTGATGGGGGAGGCCGGGAGTGAGGCGATCCTGCCATTGCGACGCGGCGCTGACGGCAGTCTTGGCGTCGCGGCAGCGGCGGGGAGCAGCCCGGTCAATGTGGTGTTCAACGTAACGGCCCATGACGCCGCATCCTTCCGAAAATCGGAAGCACAGATCACCGGCATGCTGGCGCGTGCCGTCTCGCGCGGAACCCGAACCTTTTAAGGATAGAAATGTCGGATCTGGAAAGTTTTCACGACGTACGATTTCCGCTCCCCGTTTCATTCGGCGCGACCGGTGGACCGGAGCGCCGCAACGAGATCGTTTCACTGACGTCGGGGCGCGAAAAGCGTAACGCGCGCGTTTCGCAATCGCGTCGTCACTACGATGTCGGCACCGGCTTGCGTTCGATTAACGATCTTCACGAGGTAATTGCCTTCTTTGAAGCGCGTCGCGGTTCCCTACATGCTTTTCGCTTCAGAGACCCCTTTGACATGAAGTCTTGCTCGCCGGACGAAACACCATCGGCTGAGGACCAGCTTCTGGGTGTTGGTGACGGTGAAACCGACCGATTCGTGCTGGTAAAAGTTTACGGGACGGGTGCCGATGCCTATCGCCGGTCGATTGCTACGCCGGTTTTGCCGAGCTTGCTTGTTGCGGTAGCAGGTGTGGAACTGTCCTCGCCGGCGGACTTTGAATTTGACGCATCAACTGGCGAGATCGTCTTTGCACCCGGTTCAGTCCCCGGCGTGGGGCAGGCAGTCACTGCCGGTTACGAATTCGATGTTCCGGTGCGCTTCGACGCAGAACGGATCGCGGTCAGCCTGAAAGCATTCAAGGCGGGCCAGATATCTTCGATACCACTTATCGAGGTGCAGTTGTGACGAATTATCCGCAAGCGCTTGCCGACCATTTCGCACGTGACGTAACGAGCGTGTGCCAATGTTGGCGCTTGACCAGAAAAGACGGCGTAGTGACAGCCTACACCAATCATGACCGAACGCTTGTCATCGACGAGACGGCGTTTGAGCCGGAAGCAGGGTTCAGCCCCAGCGAGGCACGTCAATCGCTCGGGCTTACTGTCGATACTGTCGATGTGGAAGGTGCGCTGTCTTCCGAGCGTATCCGTGATGAAGACATTGCGGCGGGCCTGTATGATGACGCCAAGGTGGAAACCTACCTCGTCAATTGGCGCAAGCCGCAGGATTTCGTACTCGTGCGCACCGCAACCATTGGCAAGATGACTCGCAGCGACAATCATTTCGTGGCGGAACTTGAAAGTTTGGTGCACAAACTCGACCAGCCCAATGGACGCTATGTGATGCGCACTTGCGATGCTGGGCTTGGCGATGGCCGCTGCGGCGTTTCACTTGATCAATCGACTGTTAAGGCATCAGGGGGTGTCGTTGGACAGGCATCATTGGACGCGATCCGTGTTTCAGGGCTCGCTGCCTTCGAGACAGGCTGGTTCTCGCATGGCAGGCTCACCTGGACGAGTGGTGCAAGAAACGGGCGCACTGAACAGATTGTCGATCACCGTGTCGATGGTACTGGCGTGTTGCTCGTTCTTCAGCCTTCTGTTGGCGCCGCATTTGAAGTTGGTGATCTGTTCAGCGTGTCCGCAGGTTGCGACAAGACCTTCGCGACATGTAAGGAAAAGTTCAACAACGCATTGAATTTTCGAGGATTTCCACATCTACCCGGAAATGATTCCGCATACGCATATGTGACCGATGGTGGAAATTTTGACGGAGGCCCAGTCGTTTCGTAATGACGCATCCTGTTGGAACTGACATTGGGGCCACTGGCGCAATTGTCACCGAGGCATTGTCCTGGGTTGGGACGCCATATCGCCATCAGGGCGATTGCAAGGGTGTTGGCTGCGATTGCCTCGGGCTGATCCGAGGCGTCTGGCGGGCGCTCTATGGCACGGAAATCGAGGTTCGCGATGATTATTCGCCGGATTGGGCCGAAGTGCGCACCGGCGAAAATATGCTTGCCGGAGCGCGCCGCTATTTCCATGAGAAGCACGTCTCGACGCTAACCCCGGGGGATATGGTGCTTTTCGATGGCGTGCGCACGCACCAGCAAAGCACGCCGGTATCCTGATTGAAGAAACACGCTTCATTCACGCTTATCAAGGCGGTGGCGAAGTCGTCATGTCGACGCTCGTGCCGCAATGGCGTCGCCGCATTGCCGGCGTCTTTGCATTTCCTCGGCAATAAGCCGGTCTCCATTTTCCGCACAATCACTCTACTCCCTTCAATCCAGCGCCGGAGTCTTTCATGGCCACAATTCTCCTGCAGGCAGCGGGCGCCTATCTGGGCGGGTTTTTCGGATCAGTTGGCGGCGCGATCGGTTCGGCTGTCGGTGCGCTTGCCGGCTACACGTTCGATCGAGCCCTTATCAATAGCACGCAGCATATCGAAGGACCGCGGCTGGCGAGCTCCCGCCCGTTCTCAGCGGAGGAAGGCGTTGCGATTCCGCGCCTTTACGGCACAGCGCGTCTTGGCGGTGTGCTGATTTGGGCGACACGCTTCGAAGAGAGCAGGACGACGAGGCGACAAGGGAAGATGGGTCCCAAGGTCACGGAGTATTCATACTACGCCAACGCTGCATTCCTGCTTTGCGAAGGCGAGATTGCGAGCATTCGGCGCGTGTGGGCTGATGGACAGGAACTCGACCAGGAGAATATCGAACTCAGAATCTATCGCGGCAATGAGGCACAATCAGCGGACCCGCTGATCGAGGCAAAGCAAGGCACAGGCAATACGCCCGCCTATCGTGGTAGCGCCTATGTCGTAATTGATCGTCTGGATATCGGGCCATTCGGCAACCGCGTCCCGCAATTGCAGTTCGAGGTTATCCGGCCCGTCGGTAAGCTGAGCAAAGCCGTCAAGGCGGTTTCCTTGCTTCCGGGTTCGACCGAATATGGCCTTTCGCCGGTGGCTGTGACCCGCCAGACCCGGCCAGGCGAGCGCCAGGCGCTCAATCGCAACGTTTTGTTTGCGGGAACCGACATTGCGGCCTCTCTCGACGAACTGCAGGCGACCAGCCCGGACTTGCGCCATGTCGCGCTGATCATTGCCTGGTTTGGGGATGATCTTAGAGCGGGGCACTGCAAGATCAGGCCTGCCGTGACCGACTCAAATGGTGCGGGTCTTTCCAGCGAATGGGTCGTGTCCGGTATTGCAAGAAATGCCGCGCACGTCGTTTCGCAACATGATGGCGCTGCCGCCTATGGTGGGACGCCGTCCGACCAGAGCGTGCTCGACGCTATTTCCGAGATAAAGGCGCGTGGTCTCGGCGTGACGTTATATCCGTTCATCATGATGGACATTGCCGATGGCAATGGTCTGCCAAATCCTTATGGCGGCTCTGCCCAGCCGGACTATCCGTGGCGCGGGCGAATTACGTCTGATCCGGCCCCCTACCAAACCGGTTCGGCAGACCAGACGGCGCAGGCGCGTTCGCAAATAGCGTCATTTTGCGGTGATGCGCTTTACCCGCAGTTTTCGCCAGCTGGCAATACGGTTGAATTTACCGGATCGGCTGATGATTGGGGCTATCGGCGCTTCATCCTGCACTACGCACATCTGGCGGTCGCCGCAGGAGGGGTCGATACGTTTCTGATAGGCAGCGAGTTGCCGGGGCTGACGACGTTGCGCGATGAGGCTGCCGCATTCCCTTTCGTTGAGCAACTGTCTGACCTTTGCACTCATGTTCGCACCGTGATGGGTTCCGCAACGCATATTACCTATGGCGCGGACTGGAGCGAGTATTTCGGATTTCACCCGGCTGACGGCAGCGGCGATGTCTATTTTCACCTCGATGCCCTTTGGGCGCACCCGTCCATGGATGCTGTCGGGATCGACAATTACATGCCGCTCGCCGATTGGCGCGATGCTGATTATTCAGGTGACAATCCAGACGGTTTTGCCGGTCCCTATGATCCGGCAGGGCTCAAGGCGTCAATTGCCGGTGGCGAAGGCTTCGACTGGTATTATCCGAGCACCGAAGCACGAGCGGAACGGACACGGGCCCCGATTACCGACGGAATGGCCGGAAAGCCGTGGGTCTACAGATACAAGGATATTGTGAATTGGTGGGCAAATTCGCATCATGAACGGGTCGGCGGCGTCGAATTGACGACACCCACGGCGTGGGTTCCGGCCGGTAAGCCGATATGGTTCACGGAATTGGGTTGTCCGGCCGTCGACAAAGGTCCGAACCAGCCCAATGTTTTCCCCGATCCGAAATCGGCGGAGAACGCATCTCCGTATTTTTCGCACGGTGGCCGCTCGGACATTGCACAGCACCGCTTTCTGGAATCCCATCTCGGATATTGGGATGACGCCGTGCCCGATTTCGACGACGTGTGGAACCCGGTATCCTCTGTCTATGGTGGCCGCATGGTCGATGTGTCGCGCATCTACCTATGGGCATGGGATGCGAGGCCATTTCCCGCGTTTCCCCAACATAGCGATCTGTGGACGGATGGGGCCAACTGGAGCAGGGGCCATTGGTTGAACGGCCGGCTGGCAAATCCGGACGTGTCAGCTTTGATAAACGCTATTCTGGCCGATCATGGTCAGCCGCAAGCACTGGTCGATGACGTGGATGGAACGGTCCACGGCTATGTCATAGCGGACCCGACGACACCACGAGCCGCCCTTGAGCCTTTGCTGGATGTCTTCGATTTGAATGTGATTGAAGATGCCGACCACCTGATTTTCAGACAGACAAGTGCCCGCAGGTCGTCAGCCACCGAGATCACGGAACTGGCAATGGAAGAGGACGCGCCAATCGTCGAGGCGGTTCGCTCGCCCGACCACGAACTTCCTGTCGAAGCGATGTTGGCATTTGTCGACCCGCTTACGCAATACCAGTCGGGTTCGGTAAGGACGACGCGACAAGAAGCGATGGGACGCAGGCAAAAGACGATCTCGTTTCCAGGGGTGCTGGACAAAGGGCAGGCCGTTGCTTTGCTCGATGATTGGTTGAAAAGAACATGGTTCCAGCGTGAAGCCGTCACCTTTTCCGTGGCTCAACCCCGAACAGATATTGTTCCAGGTTCAATCGTCAGATTGCCTGCGACCGGCAATGGCTCCGATTTTCTGGTTACCGGCATAGAAGATGGGCTGGTGCGAAAAGTGTCTGCCCGTCAGGTAGCACGTGTTGCTCCGACCCCGTGGCGAGAACTCGTATCGCCAGCGCCCACGTCGACTTTGATTGCTGCCGGGCAACCTCACGCCCTGTTTCTCGATCTGCCGACGGGATTGGGAATTGGTCCATTCCAGGATCAGTTCCGCGTGGCCGTTTGGCAAAAACCGTGGCGCGGACAGGCACTCTACGTTTCGCCGGAAGATACCGGCTTCGTATTGCGTGAACTTATTTTGAAGCCCGCCCGCCTTGGTCGTTTGACTGAAGTGCTTGCGCCGGGGTTTGAAGGCCGGCGCGACAGGCTTGGCTCGTTAAAGGTTGAATTGTTCGATGCGGAAGTCGCAAGCGTCAGCACGCTTCAATTGCTGAACGGGGCCAATGCAGCGGCAGTGAAGTCTGCCTCAGGTATCTGGGAAATCCTGCAATTTCAGTCGGCGCAGGAGATTGCACCACAGATATGGCAGCTTTCGCATCTGCTTCGCGGTCAACTTGGGACCAGCGATGCCATGGCGGCTGGAGCACCGGCTGGAGCCGATTTCGTTATCCTCGACAGTGCCGTAGAACCTGCGGGCTTACAGCCAAGTGAAGCGGGTTTGACGCTCAATTGGCGGATCGGGGCCACCGGTTCCGATCTGTCCGAGGCCAATTTCATAACGAGCAGCCAGACAGGTGGCCGTCGCGCTCTACTACCGCTTGCGCCAGTGCATTTGAGAGTGAAACGGGTAGGTGCCGATTTAGCGTTGTCGTGGATAAGGCGTGGGCGTGTGGATGCGGACAAGTGGGAAGGCAGCGAAATCCCGATCAGTGAGGAGACGGAAGAATATCAACTTCAAATTGCCTCGACCGCAGGGGCCATGCTGCGCACGCTAACGACTTCCGAACCTGGGTGGCTTTATTCATCAAGCGATATCGCCATGGATTTTGGGGCAACGCCGACGCAATTCGACATCACTGTGCGCCAATTAAGCATGGCGGTCGGTTGGGGTGTTCCGGCCACGTCCCGCGTCACAGTTTCATGAAAACCGAACCAACATCACCATTGAAAGGAATTGGAACATGACCGCTTCAAAGCCGTGGTATCTCTCCCGCACCATCTGGGCTTCGCTCATCACAATATTGACCGGCACGGCCGGTCTTACAGGCATCCCGCTGGACGGTCTCGACGGTTCGGCTCTGACAGACACACTGTTGCAGGCCATAAGCGCGATCTCCGGTCTGGTTGCCATATTCGGCCGGTTGTCTGCGAAGCAACGAATAGGCTAGTGGTTCGATTCCGACATTTGCATCCGTCTTGTGGACACGCCCGAGCAAATGTCTGAATCAAACAAACCACTAGCAACTTACTGTCTCTCGTGGAACTTTTGAATTTGACATTTGAACGAGAGGCTGACGGAAGTGGGGCTGAAATGTCAAATTCGTTCCACTAGAGTGAGTTTCTGCAGCTTCGCGTTAAATCGAAGCGAAGCTGCCGAAATTGCCGAACAAATGGGGGGATATGTTCGGCGCAGCCTGTGTTCATTTCACGTTCACAAGACATGCGCTAGAACCGGGATCATGAACAAATGTCGTTTCAACAGTCGAGCGATAGCTCTTGCATTTTGCGCTGCCATATTGAGTGTGTCGCAGGCGTTTGCATGGCCAGTTGCCAAACCGCAATCGAGCCGACTTGTTCACACTATTGCGTCGGACTGCTATTCGATTGGACAGCAGGTAGCTGCGCAGAACGGCGGCACGCTTGCCAAGGCATCTGAAGCTCAGCGCGGAGGGAAGGCGGTTTGCGTGATCGTGGTTCTGGTTCCCGGCAAAGATGGACAACGGCCACGCCGCACCGAGGTTGTCGTACCATTGGGATGATAGGAACAGGCGTTCCCATGGCAAATGGAATCGGCCTATATCTCTCGCACTATCGCAAACAGGCATAGGCTTCGCATGCGCGTACTCGTCGTTGAAGATGATAAGGATCTGAACAGGCAAATCTGCGAGGCGCTGATGGGTGCCGGCTATGTCGTTGACAAGGCATTCGATGGCGAAGAAGGCCATTTCTTGGGAGATACAGAACCTTATGATGCAGTGGTGCTGGACATCGGCTTGCCGCAGATGGACGGAATCAGCGTGATCGAGAGATGGCGCCGTGATGGCCGAAAGATACCGGTCCTCATTCTCACAGCACGCGATCGCTGGAGCGACAAGGTGGCAGGCATAGATGCCGGTGCCGACGATTATGTAACGAAGCCGTTTCATATCGAGGAAGTTCTGGCCAGGGTTAGGGCGCTCATTCGCCGTGCAGCGGGTCATGCGTCATCGGAATTGAACTGCGGTCCACTTCGTCTCGACACCAAGGCCTCGAAGGCCGATATCGATGGCGTGCCGTTGAAATTGACGTCACTTGAGTTCCGTCTTCTGGCTTATCTCATGCACCACATGGGAGAGGTCGTATCCAGAACCGAGCTGGTCGAGCATCTCTATGATCAAGATTTTGATCGTGATTCCAATACGATAGAGGTTTTTGTCGGACGTCTTCGCAAGAAGATGAGTGTCGATATGATCGAAACCGTGCGTGGTATGGGCTATCGCATGCGAGAACCGGAGGCGTAAGTCGGAACCGCTGCCAGCCAGACATGGTGACAAGAGATTGGCTTCGATGCGTTCGTGGCTGCGTTCGCTCACATTTCGGGTTATCGCATTGTCGACTGTTTGGGCGGTTATTACCCTTATCGTCATCTTTACCCTGATCACGACGCTCTATCGGCAAGCCAGCGAACATGGCTTCGAAAGCCTTTTATCGGCGCATATCTTCAATCTCATCGGATCGGTCGGCGTTTCAGGTTCAGGCGCTCTGGAAGGTGTGCCTGATTTGGGAGATCTGCGGTTTTCCGAGCCTGGGTCGGGTTGGTACTGGTCGGTAGAACCTGCTTCCAAGAGCTTGACCGGCGAACTGCATTCGTCGTCGATGACCTCGCCTATTCCATCGCCCAGTGTCGCTGATGTTCCATTCAATTCGGAATTTCAGCGCAGCTATGTGGCTGACGGCATCGATGGCGAGCAACTGCGAGTGATCGAAAGCGAATTCGTGCTCGACACAAAAAACAGGATCGCGCGTTTTCGCGTCATGGGCAACGAGACCGAACTGGAACAGGAAATCAGTTCGTTTCAGCGCCAGCTGGCGACTTATCTCGCGCTGTTTGGTGTGGGTATGATTGCCATCAATGCCATTGTAATCTTATTCGGCCTTCAACCTCTGCGCCGGGTCAGGAACGCGCTCGCGCTCGTTCGCGAAGGAACCGCAAAGCGCCTCGATGGTCGATTCCCGACCGAGATTGAACCGCTCGCCAATGAAACAAACGCACTGATAGAAAACAATAAGCGCATCGTCGAGCGGTCACGCACACAGGTAGGAAATCTGGCCCATTCGTTGAAAACACCGCTTGCTGTTCTGCTTAATGAAGGACGGATACTTGGTGGAACGAAGGGAAATTTGATCGTCGAGCAGGCAGGCTCGATGCAAAAGCAGGTCGAGCATTATTTGCAACGTGCGCGCGTCGCGGCACAGCGAGACAGCGTTGTCTATCGAACTCCGGTAAACACGCTCGTGCAACGCATGGCACGAGTGGTCGCGAAGCTCAATCGGGATACACAACTGTCGCTTTCCTTGCCCGACACGGATATTGTCTTTGCGGGCGAACGCGAAGACCTTGAGGAGGTTCTTGGCAATCTATTGGAAAATGCGATGAAATGGGCCGTAGCCAAGGTCGCCTTGACGGTTCAACCGACGACGGACAAAACAGATACAGCCGATTTTTTCGAGATCAGCATCGAAGATGACGGACCAGGTATTCCGGAAGACAAGGCACGTGATGCGATCGAGCGGGGTCGGCGCCTGGATGAAAGCAAACCGGGCACAGGGCTTGGTCTCGCAATTGTAGCGGATCTCGTCAACGAATATGGAGGCAGGCTTTCATTGGCGCGCTCGAGTATGGGTGGACTGAAGGCGACCGTTCAGCTCCGGTGTGTTCGATAGGATGCAGAACAAGTCATAATCTGGCTGTAGACAATTTTCGGTATATCGGACGCCTCTTGGGAACGAGCTAGGAAAATCGGATTTCGAATGAAAATTTGCGTGACACTCATTGTTGGACTGCTTGCCCTTTCCGGCTGCGCCACGAGCCTATCAAATGGCGATCAAGCCACAACGGCCACTTCTACTGGTCTGAATATAGCGTCCGCGGCGCAAATTGGCGTGGGAGGCGGCTCGGCAATGGGCGGAGGGTTGGTGAGCGGAAAGATTGGTGCGGGATTGAGCGGGAGTGAAAAGCGCAGCGCCCTGGCGGCAGAATACAAGGCGTTGGAGTACACGCCCAGCGGTCAACCAGTGACCTGGAAGAGCGAACAATCAAACCGGTATGGAGAGGTTGTGGCAGCTCAGCCTTATCGCGTCGGATCTCAGGATTGCCGACAATATTCGCATACCGTGTTCAGTGGAGGCGCGAAAGCGACGGCGCGCGGCACGGCATGTCGCAACGCCGATGGCAGTTGGACGCCGTTGGCATGAGCATTGTGTCAGATCGCTCATCGCCGACATTCGTCAAAGGGTCGCAGCAAGCCTTGTTGGCAGCGAACCACAGTACCGCTATCTAATACGGTATGTTGTTTTGGGTCATCGCCGCTGTTCTTACACTGGGTGCGAGCTTGGCAGTGTTGCTGCCGCTCGCTGGAAGGGCGCGCGCGGTTGCCGGTGATGGCGATCACGACCTCGAGGTCTATCGCGACCAGCTATCCGAACTGGATCGTGATCTGGCGCGTGGCCTGATCCAGCCTGCCGAAGCAGAACAAGCACATGCCGAAGTGGCCCGTCGCATTATCCGGCTGGGCGAGAAGGACAATCTTGGCGCGTCTGCGTCGCTATCGTCGTCAATGGGTTTGCGGCTTGTTTCGGCAGCTGCGGTGCTTGCAGTGCCGCTCGTCAGCTGGAGCATCTATGCTGCCATCGGTTCGCCCGACCTGCCTTCGCAACCGTTAAGCGAACGAATGGCGAAAAACCCGGCGCAAAGTTCGGTCGACGAGTTGGTCGCACGAGCAGAGGCGCACCTTGCCGCAAACCCTTCCGATGGCAAGGGTTGGGATGTACTGGCACCCATCTATGTCAGGCTTGGGCGCTTTCCAGAAGCTGTAAGTGCCTACCGCAATGCTCTTGATTTGCTGGGCGAAAGTGCCAAGCGCCAGGCGGGCTTGGGAGAAGCGATCGTCAATGTCGATGGCGGAACGATTGGAAATGAAGCGAGAAACGCATTTGGGAAGGCCCTGAAACTCGATCCCAATGATGCGAAGGCAACTTTCTTTAGCGCGATGGCATTGGCGCAGGATGGGCGCATCGATGATGCGGCGGCGAAATGGCAGGTGATGCTTTCGAGTCTGCCGCAAGGGTCGCGATGGCATCGCGCAGCCACGCAGGCATTGGAGCAAGCTGGCCGAAAGATAGCCGAGGCCCCCGCGATTAAAGGTCCGAGCAAACAAGACATGGACGCCGCAGCCTCCATGTCTAGCCAGGACAGGAGCGCCATGATCGGCGCAATGGTGGCCCGCCTGGATGAGAAATTGCAAGACAACCCACGTGACGAAGAAGGGTGGATGCAGCTTGTTCGCTCCTATCAGGTGCTGGGCAAGCCAGTGCAGGCGCGCGATGCATTGAGCCGCGCAATTGCTGTATTCGGACGTGACAGTGAACAGGCAAGGAAATTTACGGCCTTTGCATCCACTCTTGGCATTGTGGCAAAGGACTAGGCGATGACGCGCAAGCAGAAAAGACTGTCCGTAATTGCCGCCGGCCTGATTTTTCTGGGCGGTGCAACCACGCTGACATTTTACGCGCTGGGACAAAAAGCGTCTTATTTTTATACGCCGGGAGAGCTAACCGCGACGACCCTTCAACCAGGCCAGCGCATACGTTTGGGAGGCTTGGTCGAAAAAGGCACGGTCAGGCGCGGGCAGGGTGCGACCGTTGCCTTCTCGGTGACGGACACGGAAAAATCGGTCAAGGTGACATATACTGGTATCTTGCCGGATCTTTTCCGGGAAGACCAAGGTGTCATCACGGAAGGGACATTTGGCTCTGATGGGACCTTTGTTGCTGATAGTGTGCTCGCCAAGCATGATGAAAGATATATGCCGAAAGAAGTCGCCGAATCCATGAAAGCCAAGGGGCTATGGCAGGATAGTAAAAATGAATAGTGGGCACCGCAGCAATGGTTGAGATCGGACATTTCGCACTGGTTCTCGCATTGGCCCTAGCGCTTGTGCAAACGGTCGTCCCGCTGATCGGCACGCAAGCGAAGAACGAGCGCATGATGGCCGTGGCCGCGCCGGTAGCACTGACTGGATTTGCGCTTACGGCACTGTCTTTTGTCGCACTTGCCGCCGCCTACGCCCGTTCTGACTTCTCAGTGCTGTCTGTCTGGGAAAATTCGCATTCCCTGCAGCCGCTCTTGTTCAAGATCACAGGCACTTGGGGCAACCATGAAGGCTCGATGCTTCTATGGGTCTTGATCCTGACATTCTTCGGCGCTCTCGTTGCGGTGTTCGGCACCAATCTTCCACCAACGCTGAAAGCCAATGTTCTGGCCGTCCAAGGTGCCATTGGGTCGGCGTTCTTCCTGTTCATTCTTGCAACGTCGAACCCGTTTACCCGGATTTCGCCAGCCCCTATCGAAGGCCGCGATCTCAATCCGGTGCTTCAAGATATCGGCCTCGCAATACACCCGCCATTGCTGTATCTCGGTTACGTCGGGTTCTCGATCTGCTTTTCTTTTCCGTTGCTGCCCTAATTGACGGTCGCATTGACGCCGCATGGGCCCGTTGGGTGCGGCCCTGGACCCTGGTTGCCTGGATATTTCTCACCGGCGGGATCGCGATGGGATCGTACTGGGCCTACTACGAGCTTGGTTGGGGCGGGTTCTGGTTTTGGGATCCGGTCGAGAACGCCTCGTTCATGCCCTGGCTTGCCGGAACGGCCTTGCTGCACTCCGCAATTGTCATGGAGAAACGGTCCGCTTTGAAAATCTGGACGCTGCTTTTGGCGATCCTGACATTTTCGCTGTCCTTGCTGGGGACTTTCATCGTTCGCTCTGGGGTTCTCACCTCTGTCCATGCTTTTGCGACCGACCCGACGCGCGGTGTTTTTATCCTGTGCATCCTGATGTTGTTCATCGGCGGTTCGCTGGCCCTTTTCGCCTTTCGCGCGACCACTCTTTCGCAAGGCGGTCTTTTCCAGCCGATCTCGCGGGAGGGCGCATTGGTTCTCAATAATCTATTCCTTACGACTGCCGCGGCCACGGTCCTCGTCGGCACGTTATATCCACTGTTCATCGAGGCCGTTTCAACGGACAAGATTTCGGTCGGTGCCCCGTTCTTCAATTTGACCTTTATGCCTTTGATGGTGCCATTGCTTGTCGCCGTACCGTTTGGTCCTCTGCTCGCCTGGAAGCGGGGTGATGTGTTTGCTGCCGCGCAGCGTTTGATGTTTGCATTCGGCGCCGCACTCATCGCCGCACTTATTACCGCATTCCTGATAGATGGCTCATCGGCGCTGGCAGCATTTGGAACAGGTCTGGCGTTCTGGTTGATGGGTGGCGCGCTGACTGACCTTGCGACGAAAACCGGCGTTGGAAAGGTGGCAATCGGTGCCATGCTCCGGCGCGTCTACGGCCTGCCACGTTCGGTGTTTGGGACTACGTTTGCGCATTTCGGGCTTGGCCTGACGGTCCTTGGGATGGTCGGAACCCTGTGCTTCGGCGCGGAACAAATCTTGACGATGCGGCCAGGACAAGTGGTCGAAATCTCGGGGCGAATGGTGCGCTTCGATGGCCTCTCGACACGACAGGGGCCGAACTATGAAGAAGAGCAAGCGCATTTCGCGTTGATCGATTCCGACGGTCAAACCGAGGCGAATGTCATCTCGTCGAAACGGCTTTTTCCGGTGCGCAAAACCACGACGACCGAGGCCGGTATCAAAACAATCGGTTTCAGCCAACTCTACATATCGCTTGGCGATGATGCTGAAGGTGGTGCCGTTGTGGTCAGGTTGTGGTGGAAGCCGTTCGTGACGTTGATCTGGCTCGGCGGATTGGTGATGATGGCTGGCGGAACCCTGTCGTTGATGGACCGCCGCCTGCGTATCGGCGCACCGTCGCGCCGTCCAAAGCGATCAAATGCTGCGCCGAGTTCAGGCGCGGCATGATGTCGAAACCGTCACTAGCGACGATCACTATCCTGTTGATGTTGATGTGTGGTGGCGCTGCTCAAGCGGTAACGCCTGACGAGATGCTGGCAAATCCTGCACTTGAGGCGCGCGCACGCTCCCTCTCGGAAGGACTGCGGTGTCTGGTTTGTCAAAATCAGTCGATTGACGAGTCGGACGCCGATCTCGCCCGCGACTTGCGTATTCTGGTGCGCGACCGGATCAGGGCGGGCGATAGTGATGCACAGGTGCTCGACTATATCGTTTCTCGCTACGGCGAGTTCGTCCTGCTCAAGCCGCGGTTTGAATGGCGCAACGCCTTCTTGTGGGGCGCACCATTCCTGTTGCTTTTGGCTGGTGGAATTTTCATCTTCAGATCATCGCGAGCCAAAACCGTGTCTGAAGCGCGGAAACTGACAGTTGAAGAGCAGGATGCCCTCGACGCCGTCTTGAAGCGGGACTGACTGGTACATGTCGTCCAAAAGTGTGCAGCGGTTTTTCAGACCACTGCATGCGCTAAACAAAGGCTAAAAACACCCTGCATGAATCCCTTTAGACGCGAGGTGCTTTAGCCGCGTGCATGGTTCTTTGTGCAACATTACCAAAGTTTCATTTATCGGAAATAACCCGGTAATGTAGGTCGCTCTATCTCTTGACCCACAGGATGCTGCTTGCACCCGTTTCAAGAGGATACGAGATCAATGAAAAACGCTCCGAATTTCATTTCCAGCCATCGCAAGTCTTTGACCGCTGCAGTTGCAACCCTCGCAATTGTCGGTGCAGTCGGCTTTGGCGCGGTAACTGCTGGGACAGCCCCTGTTTTTGCGGAAGCTGTTCGAGTTGAAGCACCGCAGGTTCCGAGTTTTGCCGATGTCGTGGACCATGTGTCGCCAGCCGTGGTCAGCGTTCGCGTCAAGGCAAAAATCCAGCCCGCCGCCGACGACGGCAGCGGTTTCGGCGGACCGGACATGTTTTACGATAATCCGCAACTTCGTCGCTTTTTCAAGCAGTTCCGTGGTTATGACCAACAAAATGGCGAGCGCAGGAATCGCCACTTCAAGTACCGCAATCACAATGGTGACAAGCCACGTCCGGTAGCACAGGGATCAGGCTTCTTCATTTCTGAAGACGGATATGTCGTGACGAACAACCATGTCGTTGAGGAAGGCACGGCATTTACTGTTGTCACCAATGACGGAAAGGAACTTGACGCCAAGCTGATCGGCACCGACCCGCGCACGGACTTGGCTGTATTGAAGGTCGATAGCGATAGCAAATTCACCTATGTGGACTTTGCTGACGATTCAAAAGTCAGGGTGGGTGACTGGGTTGTCGCAGTTGGCAACCCGTTTGGATTGGGCGGGACCGTGACTGCCGGTATCATTTCGGCGCGTGGCCGTGATATCGGCGCAGGCCCCTATGACGATTTCATTCAGATCGACGCAGCGGTCAATCGCGGCAATTCGGGTGGTCCCGCCTTCGATCTTGACGGTCAGGTGGTTGGCATCAACACGGCAATCTTCTCGCCCTCGGGCGGTAATGTCGGCATCGCTTTTGCAATTCCTGCCTCTACTGCGAAACTTGTCGTACAGGATCTGATGAAGAACGGAACGGTTCAGCGCGGATGGTTGGGCGTCGAAATCCAGCCTGTCAGTGCCGACATTGCGGAATCACTGGGTCTGAAATCCGACAAGGGGGCTCTGGTCTCGAGCGACCAAGATCACAGCCCGGCCAAGAAAGCCGGCATCGTTCCCGGTGATGTGATCACGCAAGTCGATGGCAAGGATGTGGCTTCCACCAAGGAACTTGCGCGCCTGATCGGTGGTTATTCTCCCGGCAAGACGGTCGATGTCACAGTTTGGAGGGATGGCAAGTTTGAAAATATAACGGTCGATCTTGGGGAACTTCCCAAGTCCAACAAGCAGGCTTCTGCGGATACACCGTCAACGTCAAATCAGACGGCTGATGCGCTTGATAACCTTGGCCTGACCGTCACAAGGGCCGATGACGGCAAAGGTCTGGTGGTTACCGATGTCGATCCCAGCGGTGATGCGGCAGACCGTGGCATACAGGCGGGCGATATCATCACAGCGGTGAACTCGCAGGAGGTCAACGAAACCGGCGACATGACCAAGGCCATTGACGATGCCGCGAAAGCTGGACGCAAATCTGTTCTGGTGCAGATATCGCGCAATGACAACAATCGTTTCGTGGCGTTACCCGTCGAAAAAGGTTGAGGTTTCCCGGTTGCGGAAGTGGTCCTTCCAGTTTCCGCAAACGCCTCAAGTGCCAATATGGTGGCGAGGCCAAACGACAGGCGACGACCATCATTGCGACAACAGCGGGTCTTGTGACCCGCTGTTGTTTTGTTGAAGGGAACTGAACATGATACCCATGCGATCCGAAAAAAGCGGGTATGGTGGCGCCATGAAGATTCTCGTCATTGAAGATGATCGTGAAGCCGCTGACTATCTAGAAAAGGCGTTCGCAGAAGCAGGGCACACTGCCCATGTTGCCGGAGACGGCGAAACCGGTTTTGCATTGGCGGATTCCGGTGATTATGACGTCATGGTGGTTGACCGGATGATGCCACGCCGCGATGGCCTGTCGGTCATCGCCGGATTGCGCTCACGCGGCAACACAACGCCGGTACTGATTTTGTCGGCACTTGGCGAGGTCAATGACCGGGTCACAGGCCTGCGCGCTGGCGGTGACGACTATCTGACCAAGCCCTATGCTTTTTCAGAGCTTCTTGCACGGGTTGAAGTCCTGAACCGCCGGGCGAGTGCCAAGGAAGCGGACACCGTGTACCGGGTTGGCGATCTCGAACTCGACAGGCTTTCGCACTCCGTGAGCCGCGATGCACGCCCCATTATCCTTCAGCCGCGGGAATTTCGCCTTCTTGAATATCTGATGCGCCACGCTGGCCAGGTGGTGACACGGACGATGTTGCTGGAAAACGTCTGGGATTATCATTTCGATCCGCAAACCAATGTCATTGACGTTCATGTGTCGCGCCTGCGGGGCAAGATAGAAAAGGAATTCGACAAACCGATCCTTCACACGGTTCGAGGCGCTGGTTACATGCTGAAGAGCGACTAGGCAGACATGGCGCTATCCATGCCGGCAATCATGAGGACGACAGCGGCACGGCTTTCCGCGCTCTTTCTGCTGCTTTTCGCACTTTGCGCAATTCTGCTGGTTTTCTACATTACGTCGTTGTCGGTGCGAATGCTGACGGCGCAAACACAGGAAACGATCAATAGCGAAGTTCTTGGTCTTGCTCGTGCCTATCAACGCGGCGGTTTGCCTATACTCGTTCGAGTCGTAGAACAGCGCTCGCGCCAACCTGGTGCAAATCTTTACCTGATCGCCGATGCCAACGGACAGATATTGACCGGCAATGTTCGCAGTCTAGAGCCCGGTGTGCTTGGAAACGAGGGCTGGACGACCAAGCCTTTTATTATCGGCGCTTTGGTGAAGCCGAGCTTGAACGTCAACGAGCTTCCGGGTCTGAACAGACCGGTGTGGAGGCGGAAGGCGATCCGGGACATGACGCGATTGCGGTTGTCCTGCGTTTGCCAAACCAGATGATCATGTTGGTTGGCCGCGATCTTGGCGAACCAGAACGCATGCGCGCGGTGGTCCGCCGGGCGCTGATGCTTGCGCTCGGCATGATGGGTCTTGGAGGGCTGCTTATCTGGTTCTTTGTCGGGCGAACCGCACTCAAGCGCATAGATGGTGTCTCGCAAGCGAGCCGACGCATCATGGGTGGCGATCTATCCGGTCGTTTGCCGATGACGGGGGCGGGCGATGAGTTTGACCGGCTTTCGGAAAACCTCAATGCCATGCTTTCAAAGATCGCTGCGCTCAATGAAGGTCTTAAACAGGTTTCGGACAATATTGCTCACGACCTGAAGACTCCACTTACACGATTGCGTAATCGGGCCGAGGCAATGCTTTCCGGCAATCACAAGTCCGCAGCCTATCGCGAAGCACTGGAAGGAACGATTGCCGAATCGGACCACCTAATCAAGACCTTCAACGCAATCCTGATGATATCCCGGTTGGAAGCAGGCTACTCCTCAGAAAACACCGAACCGGTGGACATGGCAGACGCGGTTCGCGATGTGGTTGAACTCTATGAGCCAGCCGCAGATGAAACAGGTGTCAAATTAGAGGCAACTGTTGATGGTGCCTTCATTGTGGATGGCAATAGGGAATTGATTGGGCAGGCTCTTTCCAACATTATCGACAATGCCATCAAATATTCAGCCGGCGCGGCCAAAGCCCCCTTGGTGCGGGTGAAATTGACGCGCTCCGATGGCGGGGTGAAGCTGACGGTCACTGATAATGGCGCAGGCATCCCCGACGAAGATGACAGAGCGCGTGCCACCGAACGTTTCGTGCGATTGGAAAAGAGCCGGTCGCAGCCTGGGTCAGGCCTCGGCCTGAGCCTGGCCAAGGCGATCATGAAGTTCCACAAGGGGCACCTTGATCTTTTGCCTTCTAATCCGGGATTATCGGTCGAGATGAAATTCCCCGAACGAGAAGAATCCTAGATGGCACCATCTGTGACCAAAGGCCCAGATAAACACGATTGGCGGTTGCAACTGGCTCGGCAAATTGTGCCGCTTGATCGTGATCGCGCCGAACAAGAAGTGTCTGACGTCGTAGCCGCCGCGAAGGACCAAGGTTTGGCGCGTGTCGCCGGGTTGTTTTCAAAGAAAATGCGGCCCATGAATTTCTCACAGCCGTGGTTGGGCTTTCGCCATTCATGCGTGATCTGGCGCAGCGTCGACCCGAGATGCTGGATGGTCTGTTCGATCAGACAATAAATGAGCGGTTGCAGGCCATTGCAGCCGAGATTGCAAAGGCAGCGCGTGCTGACGATGTGAGCGAATCGATATTGATGATGAAGCTGCGTCAGTTGAAAGCTGAGGCGCACTTCCTGATCGCGTTGGCCGATCTGGCGGGCGAGGCCGATACCGAACTGACAGTACGGCGGTTGAGCATCCTCGCTGATTGCTGCATCTGCGCCGGTGTTGATTTTCTCCTGCGCGAAACCCATCAGAAAGGGAAAATACGTCTTGGCGATCCCGAGAACCCGGCGCAGGGTTCCGGCTGGATCGTGCTCGGCATGGGTAAACTCGGTGCACGAGAATTGAATTTTTCGTCCGATATAGACCTTGTCGTGTTTTTCGATCTTGAAGCCCCGGCAATTGTCGATCCTCTCGATGCAATCGATATTTTCGTGCGCCTTACCCGCAGGCTGGCGCGCATCCTGCAAGACCGCACCGAACATGGCTATGTGTTCCGCACCGATTTGCGATTGCGGCCCGACCCGGGTTCGACGCCGCTGGCCATTCCTGTCGAAGCGGCCCTCAACTACTATGAAGGGCGCGGCCAGAATTGGGAGCGTGCAGCCATGATCAAGGCGCGCCCGGTTGCAGGCGACATGGAGGCAGGTGCTGCTTTCCTCAAGGAACTTCAGCCATATATCTGGCGAAAATATATGGATTACGCGGCAATCGCCGATGTTCATTCCATCAAGCGGCAGATTCACGCCCACAAGGGGCACGGCGAGATTGCTGTGAAAGGCCACAATGTGAAGCTCGGTCGGGGTGGGATTCGTGAGATCGAATTCTTCGTTCAGACTCAGCAATTGATTGCCGGAGGGCGCTTTCCGGAATTGCGGGGACGTGAGACGGTCGCGATGCTGGCGCAACTTGCCGAACGGGGATGGATCACCGGCGAGGCGCGCGATACGTTGGCAATGCAATATTGGTTTCTGCGCCGTATCGAGAACGCAATCCAGATGGTCGCCGACGAGCAGACCCACACACTTCCCGATGACGATGAAGGTTTGACTCGCATTGCATACATGCTGGCTTTTACTGACGTTACGTCGTTCTCAACGGCTGTTCGTTCGGCATTGCAGCAGGTGGAGGGTCATTATGCGGCGCTTTTCGAAACGGCTCCGGAATTGTCGGCCGGCATTGGCAATCTGGTGTTCACCGGCGATCTGGACGATCCTGATACCTTGCAGACCATGCAGCAACTTGGCTTTGAACGAACGAGCGATATTTGCCGTGTTATTCGAAGCTGGCATTTCGGGCGCTACCGCGCAACTCAATCGGCCGAGGCGCGTGAGCGCTTGACGGAACTCACGCCGGCCCTTCTCGAAGCGTTTGGCAAAACGCGCCGAGCGGATGAAGCCTTGTTACGCTTCGATGAGTTTCTGGCAGGCCTCCCGGCAGGCATCCAGCTGTTTTCGCTGCTTCAATCCAAACCCGCTTTGCTGAAATTGCTGGCGACAATCATGGGAGCTGCACCGCGCCTTGCCGCGATTATTACCCGTCGCCCACATGTCTTCGACGGACTTCTTGATCCGGCCTTGCTCAGTGAGTTGCCGGATCGCGCCTATCTTTCCGCGCGGCTTGCTGCATTTCTTGATGGCGACAGGCCATATGAAGAAGTTCTTGATCGCTTGCGCATTTTTGCTTCTGAACAAAAGTTTCTGATCGGCGTTCGCCTCCTTGCCGGATCGATTGATCCAGCGCGCGCGGGCAGGGCGTTCTCGGATTTGGCCGACCTCACGATTGGGGCCGCTCTCGATGCAGTGAGCGAGGAATTTGCGACACGCCATGGCCGGATTGCCGGCGGCAAGGTGGCACTCCTTGGCATGGGCAAGTTGGGCAGTGAGGAACTGACGGCGGGGTCTGATGTTGACCTTATCCTTCTGTACGATCACGACCCGGAAGCCGAAGAATCGGACGGCGTAAAACCGCTTGCGCCAGCACACTATTTCAGCCGCATGACCCAGCGCCTCATCGCTGCAGTGGCGGCGCCGACTGCGGAAGGCGTGTTGTATGAACTGGACCTTCGCTTGCGTCCATCAGGCAACAAGGGGCCGGTGGCAACCCACATAGATGCCTTTCGCAAATACCAACGGCAGGACGCCTGGACCTGGGAACAGATGGCGCTTGTACGAGCCCGGACAATTGCCGGAAATGAGCAACTTTGCGCCGAGATTGATGTGGAAGTGTCGTCCATTCTTGCGATGCCGCGTGATGGTGCCAAAGTTGCGCGTGAAGCATGCGAAATGCGCAAGATGATAGAGGAAGAAAAATCGCCACGCGACGATTGGGATATCAAGCTTATTCCGGGCGGGTTGATTGATCTCGAGTTCATTGCCCAGGTCGCGGTGATAACGGGACGATCAGGTGCACCTCACGGCATAACAGGGACCGCTGAAATTCTGGCGGGTCTCTCCCTCGATTTTGCCGACGCCCAGGTGAAGCAGGAGTTGTGCGAAGCTTATGCGCTTTATCTGGCTCTAGCGCAGATTACACGTCTTTGTTTGACTGGCCCGTTCGACAAGTCCGATGTGCCGCCCGGGCTTTCAGACCTGCTGCTGGCGGTGACCGACTTGCCGGATTTTGGTGTTCTGGAGGCGCATCTCAAGGAAACAGCTACCATTGTGCGTAAACATTTCACCGCCTTGCTCGGCGCAAAGCGCAAGTAGAGGAAATTTAGTGCATGTCGCCCAAAAGTGTGCAGCGGTTTTGGGACAACGACATGCACGAAAACAAGGGCTTAAAGCACTTGCATGAATCCCATTAGACGCGATGTGCTTTAGTCAACATCAAGGCGTTTGACAAAGTGCGAGCAGATGGAGCGGCACGCCAAGCAGGAAACAGATGATCCCGAAGTGCTGTGAAAAGCTTGAGCTATGCGGCAATTCTGATCGGCTGAGGTGTTTTTTTGTACGGAATGCGTACCGACACGATGGTGCCGACGCCTTCCGTCGAGCGTATTTTCAACGCGCCGCCGTGAAGCTCGGCAAGAGACCGTGAAATCGCAAGGCCAAGCCCCGAACCGGCATGGTTCTTGGAGAATTGATTTTGCACCTGCTCGAATGGGCGTCCAAGTTTGCTGAGTGCGTTTTTCGGAATGCCGCAGCCACTATCTTCGATGCTCAGGATCAGCGCCCCGGACGCGTTGCGCGCTCTGACGGAAATATGCCCACCCTGACCCGTAAATTTCACCGCATTCGAAAGCAGATTGATGAGGATCTGCTTGATGGCGCGGCGATCGCCAAGAAGCGTCATGGTGTCGGCGATACGCGTTTCGACGGTGATTGACTTTTCTGCCGCTTGCAGCGAGACGACCCGTACCGTTTCCTTGATAAGCGGACACAGATCGATTTCTTCGCTCTCCATCGAGAATTGCCCAGCCTCGATCTTCGACATATCGAGTATGTCGTTGATGACGCCCAGAAGGTATTTACCGCTATCGTTGATGTCGGTGGCATATTCCTCGTAGCGATCGGAGCCGAGAGGTCCGAACAGGCCCTGTTCCATAAGTTCCGAAAACCCGATGATGGCGTTCAGCGGCGTACGCAATTCGTGCGACATGTTGGCCAGGAATTCGGATTTGGCCTGATTGGCGGCCTCTGCCCGTTCCTTCTCCTTGACGTAGTTCCGATTCAGATCGACCAGTTCGCGTGACCGTTCTTCTTCGGCTTTGCGCGCGAGGCTCAAATCGTGGATGGTGGCCATGAGCCGTCTTTCGCTGTCGACCAACTTGTCTTGATGCTGCTTGATCTGGGTGATGTCCGAACCCACCGAGACGGTTCCGCCATCTCGGGTTTTCAACTCGTTGACCTGCAGCCAGCGGCCATCTGCCAACTGGCGCTCGTATGTGGCACCGTTTGGCCCGTTTGTATTGGCAAGCCGCCGTTCTGACGCGAAGGCAACCATCCGTTTTTCTACATCGCTTCTTGGCACACTCGGCTTGACGTCGCGGTCGGAGAGGCCGTTGTCCTGCTGGTATTTGGAATTGCACATGACAAGACAATTGGCTGAATCCCAGAGAACGAAGGACTCGTTGATGTTCTCGATCGCGGTTCGCAGCCGCAGGTCCGCCGCCTCGGAAAGGAGCGCGAGATGCTTCTGTTCGGTGATGTCGACAGCGATGCCGATCAGTTGAATTTCAGGTGCTTCAGGGTCCATGACCTGTGCTCTGGCCCGCATCCATATCCATTGGCCGTCGGCATGGCGCATGCGAAAAACCTGGTCGATATGGTCGATTTCGCGGGCCACGATCCGATTGGCAATTTCGAACAAGCCGCCATCTTCGGGATGTATGATCTCCTCCACTTCACCGAAAGACAGCATCGTCTCGCATGGTTTGTAGCCAAGCATGTCATAGATGGAGCGCGACCAATACATCTTACCGCGCATGATATCCCAGTCCCAAAGGCCACAGCGTCCACGCACCAGTGCCATGTCGATGCGCTGGTGTCCTTCGAAATAGATTCGGTCCGCAGCCTGGGCACGCGCTGCCTGGCTGAAATATGCGTAGAGTATGATGATGAGCACACCGGCGGTGAGCACGAACAATGTGACATTGAGTGAAACGGTCTTGCGCCATTCGGCAAAGACCGCTCTTTTGGGCACAAGGGCAGCGGCCGCGACACTCCTGTCTTGATTGATGTCCAATGCGGCAAACCAGTCCTGACCACCGATCTTGACATCCATGACGCCGGCGCGATTACCGAACATGAAAAGCGGCTGGCCGCCTCTGACGATATCGTTGAGCAGCCGGCCCTGCCAGACCGTGGATCGCGGTGTCACTGCTGAAATCTTGAATGCATCGTCGGTGATCGCCAGCACAAAACTGGACCCCATGGCGCCTGAACGGCCGACACGACCGATCAAGTCTTGCGGCGTTTCGCCCGAAGCGGCAACATCGACCGCAACCAACTGGCCCGCCGCCAGTGCAAGCAGGGCTCTTGTGTTGCGATCGACATCATCGTGCCAGTTCATCAGCGAAAGGCAGCGCAAAGCTGCAACGACTACCAGAAAAACAACAATCAGGGTCGGGATCAATTTGCGTAGAAACGGTTCGGCAGCGAGCAGTTTCTGGTAGGCAGGTTGCGCGATCAGCCTTGTATTGCCAGCAAGACCGCCGCAGCGCATCGCACTACGTCGCTCAAATGCGGTCTCCCCAGGCGCGCCCCACGCGTCCGCCTTGGCCATGAAATGGCTCTCCCCGAAGCTCTGTTCTGCTTGATGATCTCGGCTACACTGCACGCCCGAATCGTCACTAAAGAATCAAAGGTGATCTGCATTGTCCATAGCCAGGGAGAAAAAAGATCGAAAATCGGCAAATGATCGTAGCCCACCCGGTCGCCAAATATTACCTAAATAGATGGTGATCAGGTGTTTTTGCATTCACGCAGCGCCGACTTTTTCCGGTGCCTATGCCAGCGTTCGCTCCACGATGTCGCGTAGATCGGCGGACAGGTTTTGAGTGCCGGCGATCGAAACCAGCGCCTCTCTTGCTTTGGTTTGGCGCTCAGGTTCCAACGAGCGCCATGAGCGCAGCGCAGTCGCAAGTCTTGCCGCAACCTGCGGATTGCTTTTCTCGATCTGCAAAACAAATTCCACAAAAAGTTTGTACCCGGCACCGTCGGCACGGTGGAAGCCGCTTTGATTGGCATTGGCGAATGTGCCGAGCAAAGCACGCAGGCGATTTGGGTTGGACATTGAAAATGCGCCGTGTTCAGTCAGTGTGCGCACTGTTTCGACAGCCTGCGGCCCCGGCGTGCCGGCTTGAATCTGGAACCATTTATCCATCACCAGGGGGTCGGACGCGTATCTGGCTTCGAATGCAGCGAGCGCTTCGCCGGTCTGCCCCATGCCGGGATGACGGTGGGCAAGAACTGTCATCGCTGCCACGCGATCAGTCATGTTGGTTGCAGATTTGAAATGGCGTGAGGCAAGCTCCGCGCCATCGGGCAAGCGCGCAAGATAGTCGAGCAAGACGCTGCGCAAGGCGCGTTGGCCCGCACTTGCCGCGTCGGGTTTGAATTCGCCGCTATCACGCAGTGAGCCGTAAAGCTCGAGGAATTCCTGATGGTTGGCCGAGGCTATTGCACCAGCCAATGCTTCGCGTGCGCGAAAGATTGCGTCAGGATCGATATCCTTGCCGATGTCGCGAGCGATGTCGGCTTCGCTGGGAAGTGTGAGCGCCAGGGCGCGATAGGCTGTTTCCAGGCTATCGTCGGCGGCAATGTTGCCAGCCAGCTTGATCAGGCGCGCCGGGAGCTTCGTCTGTTTACCGCCAAGTGTGTGGCGATAAGCTGCGATAAGCGCGTCTGTCAGCAAGCCGTTGAATGCCTGCCAGCGCGAGAACGTGTCGCTGTCATGGCCTGCGAGAAAGAACCGATCGTCAGCCTTCTGCTCGACCGACAGTGTTACCGGTGCGCAGAATCCGCGATTGAGCGATACGGTCGGACGCTGCTTGACCCCCGCAAAGCGCACAATGTGCCGGCGTTTGCGCAGGTGGATGATGTCACCTGTCACAGTGGCACCGTCGACGCTCTCATAGGAGAGGTCGCTGCCATCTTGTCCAACCAGCCCGAATGCCAGTGGTATATGCATCAGCCGCTTCCGGCTTTCGGAAGGCGTTGGCGGCACGGATTGCTCGATTGACAGCGTGAAGTCCTGCGCCTTTGCATCATAAGTCGCACTGACCGCCAGATGCGGCGTCCCTGCCTGATGATACCAAAGCGCAAATTGTGACAGATCGCGTCCCGACACGTCTTCGAAAACTTTGACGAAATCCTCGATTGTCGCAGCGTCGCCGTCATGTCGTTCGAAATATAGATCCATCCCGGCTCGAAACATCTTTGCGCCCAGAATTGTGTGGATCATGCGCACGACTTCCGAGCCTTTTTCGTAAACGGTGGCCGTGTAGAAATTGTTGATCTCCCGATAGCGACGCGGACGCACGGGATGCGCCAGCGGTCCCTGATCTTCGGGAAACTGAAGGGCGCGCAAGGTACGCACTTCGGCAATGCGTTTGACGGCGCGGGAACGTTGATCGGCGCTGAACTCATGATCGCGGAAAACAGTCAGCCCTTCCTTCAGGCATAGCTGGAACCAGTCGCGGCAAGTGATTCTGTTACCAGTCCAATTGTGGAAATATTCATGCGCGATAATCGCCTCAATATTGGCGAAGTCGACATCGGTCGCAGTTTCGGGATCGGCAAGGACATATTTGTCATTGAAGATATTGAGGCCCTTGTTTTCCATGGCACCCATGTTGAAGTCCGAAACGGCAACGATGTTGAAAACATCGAGGTCGTATTCGCGCCCGAAAACCTCCTCATCCCATTTCATGGATCGCTTGAGCGCATCCATTGCATAGCCGGCCCGGTTTTCCTTCCCGTGTTCGACAAAAATGCCGAGTTCGACCACGCGCCCCGACGAGGTGACAAAACGGTCGATGACCTTGCCCAGATCACCAGCGACCAATGCGAACAGGTAGGACGGTTTGGGGAACGGGTCGTGCCACACCGCAAAATGCCACCCATCCCCGAGATCGCCGCTTTCTGCGGGATTGCCATTGGACAACAGCAGCGGCGCTTCGCTGTGTTTGGCTTCGATGCGAACCGTGTAGACGGACAATATGTCCGGCCGGTCCAGAAAATAGGTAATGCGCCGGAACCCCTCTGCCTCACACTGTGTGCAATAGACATTGTTGGAGCGATAAAGCCCCATGAGTGCCTGGTTGTAGGCGGGGGCCAGTTCGGTTTCGATCAACAGTTGGAAACGGTGCGCTTCTGGCGGTGAAGACAGGATCAACTGATCGGGATCCGCACTAAAGGCGGATGGAGCAACTGCGTTGCCGTCAATTTCGAGACGCCGAAGCTTCAGTCCGTCACCATCAAGGACGAGCGGCGTCGAGGCGGCCGCGCCAGCGCGCCGTTCTATCGTCAACCGCGCAACCACAATGGTGGAAGTAGGTGTCAGGCGAAATGTCAGCGCGGTTTCGGGAATGAGATAGGCGCTGGCTCGATAGTTCTCAAGCTTGAATATTTGGCCAGTGTCGGTGCGCATCCGGTTGCTTTCCTTTTAGTTTCAGTTAGGCAAGGCGGGTTCGCTGGCCCAAGAAGTTCGATGTCCGCGCTCTTTACACCAAACAGCCTGTCGTCAAAATGCCGGCGACACTATTCCTCAATTGCACAGCGCTGCAGGATTTCGAAGTCAAGTGACATCGCCCATCATTCCTGGTTCCCGCGGTGCTCTCACCGCGATAACACTGAAAATCATGTCGGTGACGATTTTCGTGGCAATGTCGTCATTGATCAAAGCCACAGGCACGCTTCCTGCGGGCCAACTCGTTTTTTTCCGATCCTTTTTCGCGATCATACCTATCCTGATTTTCCTCGCCTTCAAGAACGAACTGCGCACAGCCTTCGTCACCAAGCGGCCATTGGCACACATTGCCCGTGGTGTGGTCGGTGTCTGCTCGATGGGCATGACATTTTTCGCATTGACGCGTCTGCCTTTGCCCGATGCGATCACTTTGAATTACGCGCAACCCTTGCTGGTGGTCGTTTTCAGCTCTGTTTTTCTCAGCGAAGCGATCTCGATTTTATCGATGGAGCGCGGTCGCGGTTGGCCTAGTCGGCGTGGTCATCATCTCATGGCCGGAATTGACGCTGCTGACGTCAGGTTCGGCGATGGCTGATGCGGAAGTTGTTGGCGTAATGGCAGCCTTGGCTGGAGCGTCGGCCTCTGCCGTTGCTGCGATTCTCATTCGAAATCTCGTACATAGCGAACGCACAGCAACGATTGTCCTTTGGTTTTCGATGACGGCAAGCCTTATGGCGCTTCTCACCCTGCCGTTCGGCTGGCAGGCGATGACGGCGACCCAAGCCGTGTTGCTGATTTCGGCGGGCTTCTGCGGCGGAATAGGGCAAATCCTGCTGACGGCAGCCTACCGCCATGCCGAAGTTTCCGTGGTGGCACCGTTTGAATATACGTCGATGATTCTGGCCATTGCGGTTGGTTACGTGGTGTTTGGCGATGTTCCAACTGCCTATATGCTGATCGGCGGCCTGATCGTCGTGTCCGCCGGAATTTTCATCATTTTCCGCGAACGCCAACTTGGTATCGAACATACTCGCGCCCGCAGGGTCACCCCGTCGCAAGGGTGAGTGTCGCGCGCATGAATCCCTTTAGACGCGATGTGCTTTAGCGCGCACTTTCGAAAATCACTTCATTCAAGTGAACGAAGCTTCATCTTCACTTCGAGGAAATCGCGCCAGACAAGTGCTTTGTGAGCCGGCGTCCTGAGCAGATAGGCTGGATGCAGCGTCGGCATGGCCGGGATAGCCGCTCCGGATGCCGGTGTGTAGGTGCGCCAGTTTCCCCTTAACCGCAAAATACCCTCATTCGTTGCGAGCAAGGCTTTTGCTGAGGCACCGCCGACATTCACCAGAATTTTGGGATTGACCAGTTCAATCTGCCTTTCGATAAATGGCCGGCAGATTTCGATTTCGTGCGGCGTTGGGGTACGGTTACCCGGTGGCCTCCACGCAATGACATTGGCGATATAGACCGATGTGCGATCCAGTCCGATAGCACTTAGGATTCGGTCGAGAAGTTGTCCCGATCTGCCAACGAATGGCCTGCCTTCCATATCCTCGTCACGCCCCGGTGCCTCCCCCACCAGCATGAGGCTTGCATTCGGATTGCCATCGGCAAAGACAAGGCTCTTGGCGGTATGCTTCAAATTACATCCGTCAAATGCCTGCATATGTTCACGAAGTTCATCCAGAGTGGCCGATTTTGCAGCCAGTTCGCGCGCCAGCAATACCTGTTGTTCGTCGGGAATCGAGGCTTTCGCGGCTGACGGGCGTATAGCTTCGCTACGCGTTTGGCTTCGTGGCGCTTCGCCTCGTGATCGGGATTTGATTTGCGGCTCTACAGCTGTCGGCGCAACTGGTTGCGCAAACCGGTTCACGGGCTCGTCATTCATCGGCTCATCGACGCCTGCCTCGGCATAGAAAGCCAGCAGGTCATGCACGTCGAACCGGGTCTGCGGGGAGGGTCCAGTCATTGCGCCACATTCGCCAAAACGATGGCACTTTGCAAGTTCACGACGAAGGAATACGCGGGTCCTGGACAAGATAGAAGGTCCAGCGTGGCGTATAGTCGGTAACGAGAAAATCGAACGACACCGATCGTATCGGATTGACCTGTCCCTGTGTGAACAAAAGTCGATCATAAGGCTCGGAATCACGGTCAAACTTGCGGAAATTGCTCGACACGATGTTTTCAGGGGTCTTGGTGCGCTGGTCGAACGACAATCCATCGCCAAAAACGCTCGGTTGTTCGAGAATTTCCTGCAACTCGAATTCGAACTCGATCCACGTCTGGCCGCTATTGTTCAATGCGTCGATGCGCATATACATGATGCCATTGGCATAGTTGCCGGACACATCGAACGGCCTGATCGGTTTGGTCGTGCGAATGGTTAGCGTGACAGGTGACGCCGAATTCAATTCTTCCACGATGACGAGGGGATCCTGGCGGGTGCCTTTCCCCGAAACGCCTGTAATCTGGAAGCCGCCCAGCTCATCTGAGAAAGAATAGGCTCCCGCCAGCCATACTTTTCGCTCGGCGGCAATGGTAGGACTGGATAATCCTGACGCAAGTACAAGCCCACATACCCCCAGCACGCAGGCCCGACTGGACCGGGGAAAACCGCGCTTCAATGACAATTCGGCTAGGACCGAGGTGTGCATCCGCGAAGTATGACCGATAAGCGCGCCAAGGCACACCCAAAAAAGCAACAAGGCACGCAGCCACTACCACCCATGCCAAACCTGTTGATGTTTGCACCAATGCGCCAGATGCGTTAGCGCTGCGACAGACGATGGCAGTGTGAAATCGCAAATGTCCCGTTCTCACCGGTTTCGCGTCGCGTTTTGATGCGCTATGGAGCGCGTAGGCCAGCAAGATGCTGGCGAGCAAGTGCGGAGGCATTTATGAGCGGTATTGAACGCGAAAGCATGGAATTCGACGTGGTGATCGTCGGTGCTGGACCTGCGGGCCTTTCGGCGGCAATCCGTATCAAGCAGGTCAATCCAGAGCTTTCCGTGGTCGTTCTCGAAAAGGGTGGCGAAGTCGGTGCCCACATTCTGTCCGGTGCCGTGGTTGATCCTGTCGGCATCGACCGGCTGTTGCCCGGCTGGCGCGAAGAAGAAGGACATCCCTTCAAAACGCCGGTCACGGCTGATCATTTTGTGGTGCTTGGCCCGGCAGGCTCGGTGCGCCTGCCAAATTTCCTGATGCCACCCTTGATGAACAACCACGGCAATTACATCGTTTCGCTTGGCAATGTCTGTCGCTGGCTTGCCACAAAGGCCGAAGCGCTGGGTGTCGAGATTTATCCGGGTTTCGCAGCCGCCGGCCTCCTGTTCAGCGAAGAGGGAGCCGTCACTGGTGTCTTCACCGGTGACATGGGTATTGAAAAGGACGGCTCGCACGGTGCGGCTTATGCGCCGGGCATGGCATTGATGGGAAAATATGTGCTGATAGGCGAAGGCGCGCGCGGCTCGCTCGCCAAGCAACTCATCGCCAGATATGGCCTGTCAGACGGGCGCGAACCGGCCAAGTTCGGCATTGGCCTCAAGGAATTGTGGCAGGTAAAGCCGCAAAATCATAAGCCGGGTCTGGTGCAGCATTCCTTCGGCTGGCCGCTGGACATGAAGACAGGCGGCGGATCGTTCCTCTATCATCTGGAGGACAATCAGGTGGCTGTCGGGTTTGTCGTGCATCTGAATTACAAGAACCCGTATCTTTCGCCCTTTGAGGAATTCCAGCGTTTCAAGACTCATCCGGCAATTGCCGCAACGTTTGAGGGTGCCAAGCGCATTGGCTATGGCGCGCGCGCAATCACCGAAGGCGGTTACCAGTCTGTGCCGAAGCTGTCTTTTCCCGGCGGCGTGTTGATGGGTTGCTCGGCCGGTCTGGTCAACGTGCCCCGTATTAAAGGCTCGCATAACGCCGTCTTGTCGGGAATGCAGGCCGCCGAACATGTGGCAGAAGCAATCGCCGCTGGCCGCTCCAACGATGAATTGACGGCATATGAAGATGCGTGGCGTGGCACGGCCATTGGCAAGGATCTGAAGAGGGTGCGTAACGTCAAACCGCTATGGTCACGTTTTGGCACGATTGTCGGCGTCGGCGTTGGTGGGCTGGACATGTGGTTGAACACGCTTTTCGGCTTCTCGCCGTTTGGCACGATGAAGCACGGCAAGCCCGATTATGCCGCACTTGAGCCAGCGTCAAAGCACACAAAGATCGCCTATCCGAAGCCAGACGGTGTTCTGACCTTCGATCGCCTGTCTTCGGTATTCCTGTCGAACACCAATCATGAAGAGGATCAGCCGGTTCACCTTCATGTCAAGGATATGGCGCTACAGGTCAGCTCCGAGCATGACCGGTTCGCTGGCCCATCGACGCGCTATTGTCCCGCAGGCGTCTATGAATGGGTCGACGCAGATGGAAACGCGGCTGCCGATCCGTCGGCGAAGGATGTCACATTCGTCATCAATGCGCAGAACTGCGTGCACTGCAAAACATGCGATATCAAAGACCCGAACCAGAATATCAACTGGGTGCCGCCACAGGGTGGAGAAGGTCCGGTCTATCAGGACATGTGACACGGACCGCTATCGTACAGATGCGTATCAGCCACGGCCATGCTCGGCTGAAACGGTCGCGGTGCTATGATTGTCGTCGGGCCGTTTCGATCTGGGGGCAATTGAGAATTCCACCAGAACCGGAAGATGGTCCGATCCCGTACTTTCAAGGCGTTTTGCCGAGTGGATGACAATATTGCCTTTGCTGAAAACGTGGTCGAGCGGCAACCCGGCAAATTTCAGGAAATCGGGCAGCTTGATATAATGCCATGTCACCCCGACCGATGGCATCAGCTTTAGCTTGCCGGCATTCGCGACGCGGCGGGCTGCAAAACTCCAGGGCGTCGCATTCAGATCACCGGCTATCAGTGCGGTTTCGCCAAGCAAAGCAAGCGGATCGGAAAGAATGTCGATCTGCTGCGCCTGCTCGAATGGCCACGGCCAGCCAAGGTGGATGGCAGCGATATCGACCGTTGAGCCGCTAAAGTCGACGGTCGCAACTGCCATTGATCCGCGCTCATAACACTGGGCGTCTTCGCTATCCGAGAACGGCCGCCGCGACAGGATCGCCACGCTGAAGGCATTTTTGCGGCGCGGGCAGACGATCCTGTATGGATAGGCGCTGGCGAGCAGGTCAAGTTTCCCGTCCCACATGGTCGACACTTCGTCGAGCGTGACGACATCAGGCTTGGTTCGCCCGATAAGAGAAAGAACCTGTTCTGGCGTCGGGTTGTTGAAACGCAGGTTCATCTGCAAGAGCCGATAGACCGCGCCTTCAGCCTCTCTCGGCTCAACACCGGCTTGGACTTGCCCAAAAAAGAAGGGCCTTTGTGCGTTCAAGGTTGTTGAGAATGCCACCAGCGCAAATACCAGCGCCGACAGTGCCAGTACGCGCTCCGGCGTAAACAGAAGCGGCACAGCCAAAACCCCGAGCAGAATCGCAAGATAGACGCGGAAATGGCTAAGTGAATCAAATGCCGGATGCAGCGCACCGAAAAAACCGGCAAACAGCATCAATGAGACGATTACCATGGCGGCCTGCGCCACTTGTGCCCCTCTCTCCAGAGCGGGATGAGGAAAAGTGGATACCGGTTTTCCGCCCGCATCCCGCTCTGACTTATTGGAATCGATCACGTTCATGATTTTGGATCGATTCTGGTCCTAAATCATCGTGATCTGGCATGTGTTTTTTGCTCATGCCGGTGGTTATCGGCACAAATGCGGCTCATTCATGGTAGCACATTGGCAGACATCTATTGGAACGCCGTTTCCGAAAAGCTTCTGAGCTTGCGCGAATGCAGCCTTTCCATTGGCATTTCCGCCAGCTTTTCCATCGCCTTGATGCCGATGGTCAGGTGTTGCGCAACCTGACGCTTATAGAATTCGGTCGCCATGCCAGGAAGTTTCAATTCGCCGTGCAAGGGTTTATCCGAAACGCAGAGCAAGGTCCCATAAGGAACGCGAAAACGGAAACCGTTGGCCGCGATGGTGGCAGATTCCATGTCGAGCGCTATCGCGCGTGACTGGGAAAGGCGTTGAACCGGGCCGCGTTGGTCTCGCAATTCCCAGTTGCGGTTGTCGATTGTCGCAACCGTGCCCGTGCGCATGATGCGCTTGAGATCATAGCCGGACAGGCCCGTTATTTCCTGCACCGCCTCTTGTAGCGCCACCTGAATTTCCGCGAGCGGCGGAATCGGCACCCAGACGGGGAGATCGTCATCCAGAACATGATCGTCGCGCACATAGGCATGAGCCAGAACATAGTCGCCCAGTGCCTGCGTATTGCGAAGCCCCGCACAATGGCCGAGCATTACCCAGGCATGCGGACGCAACACGGCAACATGGTCGGTGATCGTTTTCGCATTCGACGGGCCAACGCCGATATTGATCATGGTAATGCCGCCGTGATTGGGTTTTTTCAGGTGATAGGCTGGCATTTGCGGCAGGCGAAACGGTGGCGCGCCAGCATTGGACGGAGCGTCTCCAGCCAGGGTGATGATGTTTCCCGGCTCAACGAATTCGCTGTATCCGCCTCCGCCATTCTCCATCAAGCCGCGTGCGAGGGCCACGAATTCGTCAATGTAGAACTGGTAGTTCGTGAATAGAACGAAGTTCTGGAAATGGTTGGGGCTGGTCGCGGTATAATGCGACAGCCGGTGCAGCGAATAGTCGATACGTTGCGCGGTAAACGGCGCAAGCGGTCGCGCTTCGCCCATCGTCACCTCAAACGTACCATTGGCAATCTGGTCATCGGTTCCGTCGAGATCTGGAACGTCGAACAGGTCACGGATTGGTCGTTTGATCTGTTCGGCTGCTGCACCATCGACATGCGTGCCTTCAAGGAAGGCAAAGTGCAACGGAATGGGGGTTTGCGATTCCGACACCATGACCGGAACGCCATGGTTGCGCATGATGATCTGGAGTTGCTCTGTCAGATAGGGTTCAAACAGGTCCGGGCGGGTAATGGTTGTGGAGAAATGGCCAGGCGTTGGCATATGCCCATAAGCCTGACGGGAATCGATCTGCGTGAACGAGTTGGTGATAACCCCGACCTCGGGATAAAATGCGCGATATCGCCGGTTGATATCGCCACCTCCGGCAAGCGCCGCGAAGGAATCGCGTAGAAATGCGGTATTGCGTTCATAGAGCGCACGCAGCGCCGCTACGGCTTCACCGGCATCTTCGAACATTTGCTGCTCGAACGGTTCCGGCAGGACGACAGTTTCAATAGCTTGGGGGTAGATTCGTGTTTCCATGGCCCACTATAGAGACAAGAATGCGCACTTGGGAGGGGGCCGGAGACAAAGCTTTGTTTCTATCGTAAATGACGTTGGTCAGCCGCGTTGCAAGCTGACCAACAAGACGAGCCCCATGCCGTTCTTTTTCAACGCAGGCGCCTCGATGGTCGAGCCTGAGTCGGCGCGAATGCTCGGAAGTGCCAGCACCGGGGCTGCCAGCATCAACAGGAGCGCCATTGTGCGCGGCAACAGGCGAAGAATTGTGGTGGCGTTGGAAACGTAATTGGTCATGTGTGTGTCCTTCTTTCGCGTGGCCGCTTAGCGGCTGGTAGTCTCGCGGCAACCAAACAGGCACGTGCTGGACCTGGCATTGTCCCACTGGCGAGGTTCGCGGCCGGCTTCTGCGACGAGAAAGGCAAAGCCCATGCCGAACAGCGTTGTCAGCAGGCAAACGATGGTAAAGCGGCGTGCAAACATTCTTGTTCCCCTTGTCCTGAGATCAAGAATGCATGAGGCGGCCTGAACCGGCTCTGAGGTGCCCGTTCATCCAAGGTTCAAATTTATTGACGGTGTTTAACCGTTCGTAGACTTGCGCCACCTCATGAGCGGCCTATGTCCTAGAAACGCGAAAGAACAGGAGTTAAAAGGAATGACCTTACAGACCATGCCGATCGAACTTTACTATTGGCCAACGCCAAACGGCCACAAGATTTCGATCTTGCTTGAGGAACTGGGCGTTCCCTACACGGTCAAATATGTCAATATCGGCAAAGGCGAGCAGTTTGAGCCGTCATTCCTGAAAATCTCGCCAAACAACCGTATGCCCGCAATCGTTGACCCGGAAGGGCCCGATGCTGGCGGAAAATATGGAACCACGCCGATTTCCGTTTTTGAATCCGGTGCGATCCTGCAATATCTTGGCCGCAAGTTTGAGAAATTCTATTCCTCAGACGAGCGCCAACGGGCCGATATAGATCAATGGCTTTTCTGGCAGATGGGTGGGCTTGGGCCGATGGCCGGTCAGGCTCATCATTTTCGCCAATATGCGCCTGAGCAAGTTCCTTATGCCATTGATCGCTACACCAATGAGGTCAACCGGCTTTATGGGGTGATGAACAAACGCCTTGCGGACCGCAGCTATCTGGCTGGAGACTATTCGATCGCCGATATGGCAGCATTCCCTTGGGTGCGGCCATATAAGAACCAGGGCCAGAAGCTCGACGATTTCCCAAATCTGAACCGCTGGTTCGATGCGATCGCGGCGCGTCCCGCCGTCCAGCGTGGTGTGGAAATAGGACAGGAGCACCGCCGCAATCTGGCCGACGATAAGGATGCGCAAAAAGTCCTGTTCGGCCAGAAGGCGCGCGCATGATCTAGCTTGACGTGCGTGGACAAGAAAGGCGGAACAAACCGCCTTTCTTTATTATCGCACTTTGAAGCACCTATAATTTGGTCCAGGTCTGGCTCTTGCAGATCAAGCCACCGAGTACACAACCGCTCAGTTTGAGCGAATTCCCCGACAGCGAAGCCTTCCCTGAATAAGTCTTGTCGGTCGCGGGGTCGGTGATTTTGCCCGCATATTTCCCGCTTTTCAGGCTTAGCTTGCCGATACTTTTCCCCGCATGTTTGCCTGTTTTCATTTTGATGCAGAAGCTGCCGCCACAGTTCGTAATTCCGGCGGTTGGCCCGGCTTCCGTTTTCCAGTTGCCCTCGATCGGATCGGCAAATGCCGCACCGGCCATGATCAATGTTGCTGCGACTATCATGCTGGCTGTGCGAAGCATTAATGACCTCCCTTTTGGCTGTATGGTCTTCGCGTGCATTCCTTAGGGCCTGTTGACTATTAGGTTTCGGGCGTGGCGCGAGCCGGATTGTGTTTCTGAACAGGCGAAAAGACCGCCGTGGTGTCTACCACCACAAGAGCTTTTCAACGCATTCAGTGGCAAAATCCGCCGCGTCCGATAAGGATATGGCCTAAATCGCCCGATTTGGCGTCGCGGAGTCTCGAAAGGGGGCAACCCTTCCATCGACTCCACTCCTGAACCCAGACGATTTTTGCTCATACCACGCTCCAAATCCTGATAGTCAGCAGGCCCTAATTCCATGCACGCCTGCAAGTTAGTGCAGTCCGGTGCGCGGTGGAAGCGGTGCCGCAGAGGAAGATTGCGAGTTTTTCTGCTCCAATTTGCCCCGTTTTATCATCGAAAGATGCGCGCCGCGATTTCAGCTTGTTCTGGTGTGGTTAGCGAAGTCTTGAATTGACGGCGCGGAATTTTCGTCAAATTGGTGACGCTTTCCCGCGAATCCGGCATTCCTATCCTTAACAAAATTTTGCGTTTACCTCTTGTTTTATCTTTGTTTTCTTCGAGTTAAGCACGTCATTTAACGGTGGATTCAAGCGACTGCGCCATTCTCTCAAACATCGAAAGAGCAGCCCACCAGCAACAGAACAGGCGGCTCACAGGAACAAGACAGGGGATTAAAATGGCACGTTTTGAAATGCTTGAAGCCGACGTTGGAACAATGGGCGCAACTGCACAGGCCGACATTCTTTTTGAACTGGGTATGATGTACGCAACAGGCCGCGATTGCGAGCTTGATACGGTTGCTGCCCATAAATGGTTCAATATTGCCGCGATCAAGGGTTCAGCTCGTGCCGCCGAACTGCGCTCCGAGCTTTCGGCCACCATGTCGAAACCGGAGATCGCCCAGGCGCTGCGCGAAGCGCGCGAATGGATGACAATGCACTAAAAATAACGTTTGACGGGCAAATACGACCACAAGGCCGCGGAGACGGCTGGAGCATCGGATCGAAAAGTGGTTTCCGGTTTTCGGAAACATCGATGCTCACCAAGAATTAGATAGACGAACGAGAATGCGGCATCTGGACGGGTAAGCTGCACGGGACAGGGAAGGCGATCGGGATTTCGTGGCGCGGGGGCGTTGGGGAAGTCTTGAGCCAGGAAAAAAGCCACGACCGGTCATGATAAGACCGGCGTGGCTTTTTTCTTTGCGCGTGCACGCAATGCAGGCCCAACGGCCCCATTGATCATGCGCCTAGACAGATTTTGCGAACAATGAAATGTTGCCGATACGTCAATCGAAGCGCTGCCGAAGTGGCTGCGCAGGGGTTAAGGGAGTTAGTTTTCCAATGAATAGAACCAGATTGTTGGCTGCGGCGATATTTGGCCTCGCCATAGGCACCTCGGCAGCCCATGCCGAAGACATAACGATTGCCGTCGTTGGCCCGATGACGGGTCAGCTTGCCACCATCGGCGACCAATTCAAACAGGGTGCTCAGGCCGCTGCCGATGCCATCAATGCGGCGGGTGGTGTCAATGGTAACCAAATCAAGATCGCGATCGAAGACGACGTATGCGATCCCAAGCAGGCGGTGTCGGTGGCGAACCGCATCGTTGCAAACGGCATTAAATTTATCGACGGTCATGCCTGTTCCGGCTCCAGCATTCCGGCATCTGCCGTCTATGCGGAATCCGGCGCGTTGATGATGAGCCCGGCTTCGTCCAATCCTGTGATGACGGACGACGCAGCCGCCAAGGGTTGGTCGACAATCATGCGTCTTTATACGCGTGACGATGCACAGGGAAAGTTCATCGGTCCCTGGATTGCCAAGAAATATGCTGGCAAGAATGTTGTCATTCTTCATGACAAGAGCGCCTACGGACAAGGTATCGCCGATGCGGTGAAGGCCTCAATGAATGAAAATGGCCTGAAAGAGGTCATGTATGAAGGCATCAACGCTGGTGAAAAGGACTATGCAGCGCTGGTCACCAAGCTCAAGAATCTGAAAGCTGATGTCGTTTATTTCGGCGGCTATCACCCCGAAGCCGGACTTATCTTGCGCCAGTCGGCCGAGCAGAATTTCAAGTTCCAGCTGATTATGCCAGACAGCATTGCTTCACCTGAGTTCTGGCAGATCGCCGGTCCAGCAGGTGAGGGCACCATGTTTGTCTTCCCGTCCGACCCGCAGGCAAAACCTGAAGCCAAGGAAGCCGTCGCAAAGATCAAGGCGGGCGGTTTCACGCCGGAGGGCTTTACCCTGTTCTCATACGCGGTCATTCAGGCAATCGCGCAAGGCATCGAGCGCGCCGGCACTGACGATCCGATGAAAGTCGCAGCGGCTCTGAAAGATGGCGAGGCGATCAACACGGTCGTCGGTACGGTTACCTTTGACGAAAAAGGCGATCTCAAGAATGCGAGCTACGATATCAACCAGTGGCACGACGGCAAATACGCACCGATCCCACAGGATTGAGATTGGAGTGCCGTGCGTCCAACCCGACGCACGGCACTTTCAGGCAAATTCTTCGCAATATGTGCTGTGAGTTTGCCTTCGACAAAAATATGAAATCGTCAGTTCCTCACGAAGCAGGGTGGCCCGTTGCATAATTTCGGGCCATTTTGATTCTTGAGATCATTGGAGAGGTTTATGGCTAGGTCGTCGAAAAGACTGCGGATAGGCGTGCTGTTTGGCGGGCGCTCCGCTGAGCATGACGTCTCTATCTTATCGGCAACCAATGTCGTGCGTGCTCTTGCGTCGGACAAGTACGACATTGTTCCCGTATTCATTACCCGCGAAGGCCAATGGCTGTTAAGCGGTTTCGAGGATGGCAAATTGTTGCTGCCATCCAATGGTACGCAAGTTTGCCTTGTGTCGGGTGGGCACGGGCGAGTAATCGCGATCCCGACCGTTGGAACGCCTTACGAATTGCCGAAGATCAACATCTTGTTTCCGGTTTTGCACGGCCTTCATGGTGAAGACGGTGCTGTCCAAGGGTTAGCAGAAGTCGCGTGCGTACCTCTTGCGGGCTGTGGTATTCTCGGTTCCGCAGTTGCCTTGGACAAGGACATTGCCAAACGCCTGTTGAACGAGGCTGGCTTGCCGGTTGCGCGATCTGTCACAATTCACCGCGACACATCGCCAGTGTTTGCAGAATTGCAAAGTGCGCTTGGGCTTCCACTTTTCATCAAACCGGCGCGACAGGGTTCTTCTGTAGGTGTGAGCAAAGTCTCGACAGAGCGAGACTACGAAATCGCACTTGCAGCAGGTTTTACCTACGATAAAAAGCTATTGGCTGAAGAGTTCATTCGCGGTCGCGAAGTGGAGTGCGGCGTGATCGAGGATGCGCAAGGTAATCTCTTCGTTTCACGCCCAGGTGAAATCGTGCCAGCCGAAAGTCACGGTTTCTACAGTTACGACGCCAAATATCTCGACGAGAGTGGAGCGGCGTTGAAAGTGCCTGCGAAATTGCCGGAAGAGATTGAAAGTGGAATGCGTGAGATGGCCGCAAAGGCCTTTCGGACACTCGGTTGCGACAGCATGGCGCGTGTCGATTTCTTCGTGACGACGGACATGCGCGTTCTTATCAACGAACTCAACACCATTCCCGGCTTCACTGACATCAGCATGTATTCCAAGGTGATGGAGGCCAGCGGCGTCAGCTATTCCGAGGTTATAGACAGGCTGGTTGCTCACGGATTGGCCCGTGGCAGCCAATCAGCTTGACAGCGAACCATCCGGCCAAAATCCTGGCATTGGCAGTGCAGGTTGTCATAGGGGCTTTGTCCTGCTAGCCATCCGTTTCATCCGAAAATTCAACGAGAACGGTTCTGTCGGTAACTTGCGCACCTTCCACCGAGATGTTCGCAATCACACCGTCATGCGGTGCCGATATGGTGTGTTCCATCTTCATTGCTTCAAGGACGAGCAATGGCTGGCCTTTGATGACAGCCGCTCCTTTCGCCGCGTAGACGATCTTGACAAGCCCCGGCATCGGCGCGCGCAGACTGCCTGACCCGGTAAGGAAATCGTCAGCTTGCGAAAGAGGATCGGGCACAGCAAATGTATGGCTGACAGCGCCTTCGAAGACAGTCACATGACTAGGCCAATAAACTGTGCGCGCGGTACTTTCGGGCGAAAGGGAGGCCGTATTGCCATCGACCTCAACGTCATATCGCCCGGACGGGCGCACCGATACGCGTGTGTCGATTTCACGCTCACCCAGTTTCAGGTCCAGTTGCCGCCCCATGCCGTGGAAATGAGCGTAGCCCGCAAGAGTTGACCATGGATCGTCCGAACGCTCCCGCTCGATTATACCCGAGGCGGCAAGTGCTGCGGTCGCGATCATGTCACGCGAGGGAGGCGGTGTGGCTGTCAACGCTTCCTGATGGCGCCCGATCAGACCTGTATCCACATCTCCCGAGGCAAAATCAGGGTCGCCAACGAGTGCAGCCAGAAATGCTGTATTGACCGTTGAACCAGCGACTTCCGTCCGTGCCAGTACATTTGCGAGGCCAGCTAATGCGGAGGAGCGGTCTGCGCCATGCACGACGATCTTGGCAATCATCGGGTCGTAAAGGGGGAGATGGCATCGCCAGCGGAAACGCCAGTTTCGATGCGCAGGCTCGTGCCATCAGGTGATGAAGCGGGATACGCAAGGTGATGCAGCGTACCGGTCGCCGGCAAAAAACCTTTCGCCGCATCTTCCGCATAGAGGCGTGCTTCGAAGGCATGACCATTCAAGGCAATCTCGTCCTGTCGTTTCGGCAAGGTTTCGCCTGAAGCCACCCGCAATTGCCATTCGACAAGGTCGATGCCTGTGACCATTTCCGTTACCGGATGCTCGACTTGCAAACGTGTGTTCATTTCCATGAACCAGAAGCGGTCCGTCTTGAGACCTTGCGAGGCATCGACGATAAATTCGATGGTGCCGGCCCCCGAATAGCTGATGGCTTTTGCAGCCTTGACCGCCGCCTCGGTCATCGCCTTGCGCAGTTCCGGTGTCATGCCAGGCGCGGGAGCCTCTTCAATCACCTTTTGATGACGCTCTGCGCCGAGCAATCGCGCTCGAACAGGTGAACGGCATTGCCGTAATTGTCGCCGAAAACCTGCACTTCGATATGCCGGGGCTTGTCGACATATTTTTCCACGAGAACGCGGTCGTCCCCGAATGAAGCTTTTGCTTCACGTCGTGCGCCGGACAAAGCATCAGTGAAATCGTCAGGATTATCGACACGCCGCATGCCCTTGCCGCCGCCGCCAGCCCGCGCCTTGATCAAAACGGGATAACCGATTTCGTTCGCCTTGGAGGCGAGAATGACGATGTCTTGTGCCTCGCCGTGATAGCCCGGAACAACAGGCACGCCAGCCTGCTCCATCAGCCGCTTGGCCGCGTCTTTGAGCCCCATGGCGCGGATCGCGGATGCCGACGGACCAATGAAGATCAGACCCGCAGTGATCACTTGATCGACAAATTCGGGGTTTTCAGACAGGAACCCGTATCCGGGATGAATGGCTTCTGCGCCGCTTATCTTTGCCGCAGCAATGATCTTGTCGCCGCGCAGATAGCTCTCGCCAACGGGAGAGGGGCCGATATGCACCGCTTCGTCTGCCAGTACCACATGCAGGGCCTTGGCATCTGCATCGGAGAAAACCGCGACAGTTCTGACGCCCAGTTTGCGGGCGGTACGGATGATCCGGCAGGCAATCTCGCCGCGATTGGCGATGAGGATTTTGGAGAACATTGCGCTCATCGCCATTACATCCTCAACAGGCCGAATTTCGTCTCGGATATCGGCGCGTTGAGTGCGGCAGATAGCGAGAGGCCCAGCACTTCGCGCGATTTTGCCGGATCAATGATGCCATCGTCCCAAAGGCGCGCCGAAGAATAGAGCGGATGACCTTCATACTCGTATTTCATCAGGATCGGCTTCTTGAATTTGGCCTCGTCCTCGGCGCTCCACGTTTCGCCCTTGCGTTCAATGCCCTCGCGCTTGACTAGCGCGAGCACCGTTGCAGCCTGTTCGCCACCCATTACCGAGATACGCGCGTTCGGCCACATCCACAGGAAGCGCGGTGAATAGGCGCGCCCGCACATGCCGTAATTGCCTGCGCCAAATGAGCCGCCGATAATCATTGTCACTTTCGGCACCTGCGCGGTGGCCACAGCCGTGACCAGCTTTGCACCATCCTTGGCGATGCCGCCTGCTTCGTATTTGCGCCCGACCATGAAGCCGGTGATGTTTTGCAGGAAGATCAGTGGAATTTTGCGCTGGCAGCAAAGTTCGATGAAATGCGTACCCTTGAGCGCGGATTCGGAAAACAGAACGCCATTGTTTGCAATAATGCCGACCGGCATACCGTAAAGATGGGCGAAGCCGGTCACCAGTGTTGTTCCGTAATTCTGCTTGAATTCGTCGAACTCGGAACCGTCGACGATGCGGGCAATCACCTCGCGGACATCGTAAGGTTGGCGCACATCCGCAGGTACGATGCCATAGAGGTCATGTGCTGGATAAACTGGCGGAATCGGTTTCTGTAAACTCAAGCCTACGCTCTTGTTTCGATTCAGGTTCTTCACGATCCGCCTTGTGATCGCCAAGGCGTGATTGTCGTCGAGCGCGTAATGATCGGCAACGCCGGATTCACGCGTGTGCAGGTCCGCGCCGCCGAGGTCTTCAGCCGTGACATTCTCTCCGGTCGCAGCCTTCACCAAGGGGGGACCACCCAGGAATATGGTGGCCTGCTTGCGCACCATGATCGATTCATCGGCCATCGCAGGCACATATGCGCCGCCAGCCGTGCACGATCCCATCACGCAGGCTATTTGCGGGATTCCTGCTGCCGACATATTTGCCTGATTGTAGAAAATCCGTCCGAAATGGTCACGATCTGGAAAAACCTCGTCTTGATTGGGCAGGTTTGCACCGCCGGAATCGACAAGATAAATGCAAGGCAAATTGTTTTGCAGCGCAATCTCTTGCGCACGCAGATGCTTTTTCACAGTCACCGGATAATAGGTGCCGCCTTTCACGGTAGCATCATTGATAACGATCATGACCTCATGACCTTCGACGCGGCCAATTCCGGCAATCATTCCAGCTGCCGAGATTGCATCGTTATACATCTCCCACGCAGCGAACTGGCCGATTTCAAGAAACGGCGAGCCAACGTCCAGCAGTTGCGCCAGCCGCTCGCGTGGCAATAATTTACCGCGCGAAATGTGGCGCTGGCGGGCCTCTTCCGAGCCTCCCCGCTGCACGATTTCCGCATTTTCGGAAATTTCCGCCACAAGGGCGTGCATTTTGTCCGCATTTGCCGTGAAAGTTTCGGTTGCCGGGGACAATTTGGATTGCAAAACGGCCATATTATATCTCTTCAGCCATGATTTCGCGCCCGATCAGCCAACGCCTGATTTCACTGGTGCCGGCACCGATTTCGTAAAGCTTGGCGTCGCGCAGGAGCCGGCCTGTCGGATAGTCGTTGATATAGCCATTGCCACCTAGCAACTGGATGGCGTCCAATGCCATCTGCGTCGCCTTTTCAGCCGCAAAGAGGATGCAACCCGCAGCGTCCTTGCGGGTCGTTTCGCCCCGGTCGCAGGCCGAAGCCACCGCATAGACATAGGCGCGGCAGGCATTCATCGTCGTATACATATCCGCGAGTTTGCCTTGCACGAGCTGGAAATCGCCAATCGGTCTGTCAAACTGTTTGCGCTCATGAACGTAGGGCACCGTTACATCGAGACAAGCCGCCATAATGCCAAGTGGGCCACCAGCCAACACAGTGCGCTCATAATCAAGGCCCGACATCAAAACCTCGATGCCGCGGTCCTCTTCATGCAGTATATTTTCGAATGGCACCTCGACATTGTCGAATACCAGTTCGCCCGTATTGGAACCGCGCATTCCAAGCTTGTCCAGTTTCTGCGCTACCGAAAAGCCCTTGAACGCCTTTTCAACGATGAAAGCGGTGATGCCGCGTGATTTCAGGTCGAGATCGGTTTTGGCGTAAACGACCATTGTTTCGGCATCCGGGCCGTTGGTAATCCACATTTTGGTACCATTGAGTACAAAGCGGTCGTTTTTCTTCTCGGCGCGCAGACGCATTGATACGACATCGGAACCGGATCCGGGCTCGGACATCGCAAGTGCGCCGATTTTCTCTCCGAACACAGCGCAGGCAGGTATTTCTCCTTCTGCGCAGGTGTCGCCCAACGGTTGATCTGGTTGACGCACAAATTGGAATGCGCGCCAAAGGAAAGACCGACGGAGGCTGAAGCCCGGCTGATTTCCTCCATCGCAACGACATGGGCGAGATAACCCATGCCGGTTCCCCCGAAATCGGGATCGGCTGTGATGCCGAGAAGGCCAAGCGCCCCGAGTTCTCGCCACAGATGCGGCGGAAATTCATTGCTGCGGTCGATGTCACCTGCCAGTGGCGCTATCTGTTCAGTGGCGAAACGCTGAACGAGGTCGCGCAACGCTGTGGTGTCTTCATCAAGCCCGAAGTTGAGCGCGTGCGTGTACATGGTTTTGCTCCCGGCCCATTGTTGCGCCAACGAGGCGCATTGTCATTGAAAGATATGTTTCTGTTACCCCGGTAACGGTAAGCCGCTCGCCGGGGCGGAACCAGACAATGACGCCGGTCATCATCTGGATGAGTGCCATGGCGGTCAGCCCGGTGTCCTCGATGAGGAAAGCACCGGCATCGACGCCGTCACGCAGGATCGCACGCAACTCTTTTTCATAAGTCGCGCGCAGCTTGAGTATCTGTGTCAGCCGCTCGTGCGACAGGCTGCGCAATTCCATGTTGGATATGTGGGTAGCGGAACGCCGCTCAATATGGAAAGCGATGTGATTGGTGACATAGGCAACGAGCCGGGCACCGGCCTCCGCCGAGGCAGGACGCGTTGCATTCCATGCCTTCAGTAGTGCATCCATATGTTCACGCATCAAGATGAACAGAAGATCTTCCTTGGTTGGGAAGTAGCGATAAAGCGCTGCTGCCTGCACACCAACCTCTGCTGCCAGTTGCCGCATCGAGACGGCTTCATAGCCGTGGCGCGCAATCAGTTCGACTGCCGCATTGCGGATGGCCGCTTCAGTCTTTTCGCCATCGGAACCGGTTGTTCGCGCCATTTTCCCCTCACATTGCAAAATAATAAAACAAACGTTCAATTAATTCAAGATATGGAAATCGGCGCGCACAAGTTCGTTTTATAAATAGCATGGCTGTTGGCCTGAAGCCGACTTGGCTTGGCTGGGGAGGGGCAGACGCTTTCGCCGCTCTATGCCGGGCGCTTTCCCGTCAAACCGATGCCGCCGGCTGTCAACGACAGGGCCACGAGCCCAAAAGCGATGAGGCTAGGCGGGTGGGATGGTACATCGCGCCACATCGGCGAAACGATCTCGGCGGTATTGAACGCTTCGCCGCTGAATTGGCATTGCACGAATGACGCACGCTTGCGCACCATATCGGCATCGATACGCGAGATCAGCGCTTCGACCGCCCCCGTGTTGGTTTCCATGCCGCGCATATGAAGCAGAAGCGCATGGACCGCCGAAAGATAGGCGTGGCTGCACTCATTGAATGGGCTGCTTTCGTCGCGCAGGCTGGCCGGGACCAGTCCCCATAGGCAGTAGGTGAACTGGATATTGCCAAAATTGAGCAATCGTCTGAAGGTTTCGTCTGTGACGTTTTGGCGTTCTGCCAACTCCAGTATATCGCCTCTATAAGTCGCGATCACCGCCATTTGACCGTGCGAAAGGCCGGGAATGGCAAGCCCGCTTTCATTTCCGCCCGTGCTGGAGCGATGCGCAAAGGCCGAGGCAGAGACGAAACACGACAGTGTTAAAGTGCAAACGAGGAAACTGGCCCGCCGCAGCCGCATCATTGTCAGCGCGTTGACCGGCTGACGGACCGGCGGCCTGCAAAACTGCGCTCAGCCACGACACCGAAGCCAAGCCCGATCACAGTCCACAAGACGGCATGCATGCCGAGTGATGATGTACGAAAACGCCATAGAAGATCAGCCGAATAGCCATCTGGCACCTCGTTGATCGTCGGCAAGGCATATTGCGCCGCCGCGATCGAACCAACGAAGGCCGCCGCGCCGATTAACCCGGCGTTCCATGCGCCATGCTGTGCCCAAAGGCGGCGCGCCAAGGCAATTGATGCGGTAGCCGCAGCCACGGAAAACACCAGCATGACGAAGAACAGCTCGGTACGCGCCGCAATCGTGTCGCCGCTGCCGACTGCTGGAGGTGTTGCAGGATATTTTATTGCAGGCGCAAGAACCACGGCAACAAATGCTGCCAGCGCAAGCAACGCCGCCGTGGCGCGTGGTTCCAGCGTGCTGATCCGTCCTTGAACATAGGCGAAAACGAGCGCGAAAAGGCCGCCGATGGCCGCGCCATAGATGACCGAGCCTACCAGCAGACCGATACCAGCCTGCGTGCTTCTGCTGATTGCTTCGGGTTCTGCCTCGGCTTGCGCGCCGTCTGCCACCGCCATCTGTTCTTCATAGGCAATGGCGCGTTCAACCTGTGGTTCGCCGAAAATACGGGCAAAGCCGAACGCAAACAAACCGGCAAGGATGCCAACAAGCATCCCGCGAAGGAGAAGATTGCCAACCATGACTTACAGCCTTTCGAGCAATTTCAGGAAAAGCGAAAACCCGTTTCTCATCCAAAATCGCGTGAAAATAAAAGATTGGGGCGGATTACCGGCTCAATCAAAATCGAAACTGCATTAATGGCAGGGGAAGCCGAGCAGATGGCGGGCATCATGAACGAATTCATGCGTATTCAGACCACTGATAAGCGTCGTCGCGCCTTCTTCCGCACCAATGAAATAGATGGCAAGCATCAACAAAAGGCCGCCAAAAATCGCCCATGGCAAAATTTCCCGGACGGGAATCGGAGCAGTGTGAATGACAGGTGCGAGGGTCGTGTCGGACATGGTGCGTCTCCTGGGATGCTGCGTCCCGTTAATAGAAAGCGTACGCAACGAGAGAAGGCCTGACTTCCGGCAAAATGTAATTTTGCCGATCACAGTGGCGCGACCGTGCTGGAATTTCACCAGCTTCCAATCTCGTAACGTAAACAACCGTATCCGGCACTTATGAGGCTGTCAACGGATTGCAGATGATACACCGCATGATCTTTGCTGGACCACTGGGGAACATAAGGCCACCTCAATTGGTGAGATGTTGACGATCAAACCATGCCCGCACCACCGCAATGATTTCCTTGAAAAGAGGTGGTCCTGGTGCGCTTCAGCTTTTGATGAAATCAATGAGCCGTTCCAACTATTTGTTTTCAGGCAATCATGGGCGGAAAATCGGAGGTCGCTCTTCCTGAAATTGCTATAATGTGCCACCGAATTCGCTCGAATCCATTGAGGCATTTTTCATGAGCGCACGCCTGTCGATGATTTGCTGTGGTGCAACAGCGGCAACGCGCAATGGTTCGTTTCCGCTGGATGAACCTTTGGAGAATTCGCGTGCGGCGCCGCCGTTGGACGGCTTGGGTTTGCGCTTGCGACACATCGAACGGGTATGGACCAGCCCGACACGTCGGGCGCGCCAGACTACGCAGGCATTGTCGCTGGATGGGATCGACAATGGCTCCCTGCGCGATCAGGATTTCGGCATTTGGGCGGGCAAGAGCCTTGCCGAAGTCGAAAAAGCGCAGCCCCACGCCATTGTGCAATGGCGCGCGGATAGTTCCGCTGCACCGCATGGCGGCGAATCACTTGCCGATCTTTCGCAGCGCGTCGCAGCTTTGATGGATGGTTTGCTGGGTGAGCGTGGCCATACAGTTGCAATCACCCATGCGGCGGTGATGCGCGCTGCCATGCTTCACGTGCTGGAGGCGCCGCTGCAAGCTTTCTGGAACATCGACATCGAACCCTTCAGCATGATCGCATTCTCAAACAACGGAAATCGCTGGACCTTTCGAGCGGTCAACCAATTCGTATCGAAACGTGCAGGCCGTGACGAAGTTCAGCCAGCTACTGCGGCCAATGCGCCGGGAAGTTCTTCGGCAAGAATATCGAGTTCGTGATCGAGGCCGACACTGACCCTTATGCAGCGGTCGAGGCCGGGCGCCATTGGCTTGCGAATGAAAACGTCGCGTGCAAGCAGCGCCTGGAGCAGCTTGAGGGCGAATGCACCATCGCGTCCGCAGTCGATTGTTACGAAATTGGTCGCCGAAGACAGAGGAACAAGGCCGTTCCCGGTGGCGATCTCGGCAATTCGCTTTCGGCCGGTTGCGACACGCGCAACGACGCTTTGCAGATAGGGTTGATCGCCAAGGGCGGCTTCGCCGGCGATTTGCGCCATGCGGCTGACGCCGTAATGATTGCGGATTTTCTCGAAATCGGCAATTGACCGCGCTTCGCCAATGGCATAGCCGCAGCGAATACCGGCAAGGCCATACGCTTTTGAGAATGTGCGCATCCGCAGGATGTTCGGTCGCGTAACATCGAGTGCGGGCAGCGCCGAGGCCGGTCCCAATTCGCCATAAGCCTCGTCGAGCACCAGCAACGTGGTTTCGGGCAGGGCTGCGATAAAGAGATCCAATTCCGAGTGATCCCACCAACTCCCCATCGGATTGTCCGGGTTGGACAGATAGACCAGCGGTGCATTTTCCCGGCGCACAGCCGCCAGCAGGCCATCGAGGCTTTCGCGATCGTCCTCATAAGGTACGGCGACAAGCCTGCCGCCAACGCCCGCAATGTGGAAATTGAAGGTGGGATATGCGCCGAGCGAAGTCACGACGGCGTCGCCTGGTGCAACATACATGTGGGCTATCAGGCCAAGCAGGCCGTCAATGCCTTCACCAATCACGACATTTTGCGTGGCCACGCCAAGATGCGCCGCCAATGCCGCTTTGAGATCGTGATTGTCGGGGTCGCAATACATCCACATGTCGCGCCCAGCATCTGCCATTTTGGCGATCACATGCGGAGAAGGCCCAAAGCTGCTTTCATTGGCACCCATGCGCGCCCGAAAGGCACGCCCGCTCGCCCGCTCCTGCGCTTCCGGCCCGACAAACGGAACGGTGGCGGGCAGCAAGCCGACAATCGGTGTAAGGGCAGGGCGTTTGCGCATGGGTAGAAGCCTGATTTATCGCGGTTCTAGAACATCGGAATGAAAAGTGGAATCCGATTTTCGCTAATACCCGACGCTCGATCAAAGAAATAGAGCGTTGGCAAAGGGGTTGATCGCTGGGCGATTGCGTGGGCGTTCGTCGTGCAACGTGACCCGGATAGACAGGTTGAGAACGCCAACCACAATTGGATAGGGTTGGCATACAGTTGGTGAATCTCTATGTCTAAACTAAAAAACTATTTATAAACAATATGTTATATTAAAATTATGGCGAACGCTATCTTGGTGGCGGAGAGGATGGCATCTCAACCTACTTTCCACAAGATACCACACGAAGCCGTAAGTATCAGTATTTACATGCAGTTAGCTGCATGTTGAAAGCAATTGCGTTTCACAATATTCCCCTTGATGGACGGCCAATCGTGGGGCAAACTGTGGGGCATGGCAGGTCTGAGCATTAAGAAATTACGGGAGTTGATTACGCCCGGACGATACGCGGACGGCGGAGGGCTCTACCTGCATGTACGGGAAGGGGGTCTCGTCAATGGCTTCTCCGCGTCACCGTGCAAGGTAGGCGAAAGGACATCGGCCTTGGCTCCGCATCCGTCGTGACGCTCGCCGAGGCGCGTGATCTAGCCCACGCGATGCGGAAGGCAGCACGTGAGGGCGTGGACCCGCTGCATGAGCGCCGACGCAACAAGACAATCCCGACCTACCGGGAGGCGGCCCAGCAGGTCTGGGAGGCGAACCGCAAGACATGGCGGAACCCGAAGCACGCCGATCAGTGGATCAACACGCAGACCACCTATGCCTTCTCGACCATCGGGAACCTCCGCGTTGATCAGATCAGCAGCCGCCATGTCCTCGACGTGCTCATGCCCATCTGGTTGGTGAAGGAGGAGACCGCGCGGCGGCTGAAGCAGCGTATGCGCATGGTGTTCGACTGGGCAAAGGCCGCCGGTCACCGTTCCGGTGATAGCCCGATGGAGGGGGTCGACAAGGCGCTCCCGAGACAATCGCACGGCGTCAAGCATCACGAAGCGCTGCCGTGGCAGGCTGTGCCCGAATTCGTTTGCGCCCTTCGAGATCGCGAGGACGGTGCGGTGTCAGCCAAGGCGCTCCAGTTCGTGATCTTGACGGCATTACGGTCCAGCGAGGTACGGCTCGCCACATGGGCTGAAATTGACTGGACCAGCGGCGTGTGGACTGTGCCAGCGGCACGTATGAAGATGAAGCGCGAGCATCGCGTACCGCTCGCCCCGGAGGCAATGGCCGTTCTGGAAAATTGCAGGGAATATGTAGGGCCGTTTATTTTTCCCGGCGATAAGACCGACAGGCCGTTGTCGAACATGGCGTTTGCCAAGCTGATCGAGCGCATGGGCCGGTCAGGCTTCACGCCTCATGGCTTTCGGTCATCGTTCCGCGATTGGTGCTCCGAGAACAACGCTGCGCCACGCGAGATTGCAGAGATGGCGCTGGCGCACAAGGTGGGTGACAAGACCGAGCTGGCCTACGCGCGATCCGACCTGCTGGAACGGCGGCGGGAATTGATGACAAAGTGGGCGGCGTATGTGTTCAGCAGTGATAGGGCCAACGCCGAGGCCGGAAGCACGACCCAATGACCAGCCCCTTCAAAAACTACGCAGACATTACCCGATCTCTCGCAAAGATCGCGAAGGGCAGCGGCTCCCCGGCGGACATCCTCCTGCATGCAATGATGGCAGCCATGCCGAAGAACGCGAGCCAGATGGCGAAAGAAACATACGATGCCCTACGTGATCGGTTTCGCTCGAAACCCGTCGGGGGACCAGATGGCGCGTGGCACAATCTCATCTCGTTGCAGCGCGATTACGTCCGCTACGTCCTTGTTCGCCGGTATCGTGCCGCAGGACACAAAGGCTTGGTCCCCTTCCATATGGCCAGCGAATATCTCGTCGGCGACAACCATGCTGATTGGACCACCGTCCGACGCTCGTACTACGCTGTTAAGAAGCTGCTCATGCAGCCCGGAATGGAGATGTTCTGCTGGGGCCTCGAATATAACTTCCAGATCGCCCTCTACGGCGATGAGGCTCCTCCCCTTCTTCAATTGTCGAACTCGATTACATGCAGGAGCTGACGGGCGATCTTTCGCAAAATTAGTCCCGCGATTGCGATAGATATGTGGCGGAACCTCTGGTGACCTCCACGGCATCATCAACAGCGAGGATGCCCTCAAATGAATTACCAAACTTCAATTGCACAGAACCTGCGCACTACCGCTGCCGCCAGATACCTCGGACTATCTGTTTCGGCGCTGGCGAAAATGCGGATGAGGGGCGACGGGCCACCTTATGTGAAGCTTGGTCGTCGGATCGTCATCTACAGGCTCGCCGAACTGTCAGCGTGGATGGACGAGCGAGAGCGGCTGTCAACGGCACAATGATCGCTATCGCCACGGCAAACCATCGACAGGAGGTCAGGAAATGAAAACGCCGAAACAAAATCCGTTGCAAGGTGTGTGCAATCGAATGGCAAGCACCATAGCGGCTGGTGCTGTTCTCTATCGAGCGAATTATTGGATGGAGAAGGCCAGCATCGACGTTTTCGATGATGGTCGCATTTGGATCGCCAAAAGGGCTGACGTGTGGTGTCAGGAAACCGGCCTGTCAACCGATCAATACCGGCGTGCCATTACCAGTCTGCGTCGGAGCGACCTGATTGAGACAACGCAGGCCCATTTTGGCCGCCACCGCATCACCCATCTGCGTCTTACCGACAAAGCCATTGACCTCATCCGTACTGGGGTGATGGCCGTTTACGCAGGCGCTGTCGGGTCAAATCGGGTACGCGACAGGAGGCGCGCGCCTCCGATAAGCGCACCTTTGCCAAGCAGAGATGCGCAACTAGGCGATGGGTCGGAACGCGCAGCACCGATGCGCAAATCTGCGCATCTCTGTGAAAAGAGAGAAGATAACAAGGAAAGAAACAAGGAAAAGCAAAGCGGTTCGCTGAGCGATACCGCATTCGATCCCGAAAGCTCTACACAAGGATTTCGAGGAAGAAATATTATAGAAGAGACTTGGAAGAACGAAGTGGGGACACGCTTTGATCGGCATGTCACGCTAACGCTGGCCAACCGGAAACAACTGCAACAATTCGCAATGAGGTGCCCGGAAGGATCAGGGAACGTGGTACTGGTCGAGGTTGTTTCCTCGTGGAATGCGTTCACCTCTCTCGCTAGAGACGAAGCAGGGGCATTCAACATGCCCCAGGTGCCGCAAGTCGAATTTCTACTAAAATTCACTGACGTCGCCGTTTCTATGTGGCAACGACGACATCAGCGGGCTAGTCAAAATCTTGATCAGGAAAAGCGAGAAAAACTTGGACGAGAAAAGCGCCAGGAAAGCATTAATCGCATGATTTCGGAACAGCGAGAACGAGCTGAAGTAGAGGAGCGATTGTTGCCAACACTCGACACGATTGAGTTGAGCGACGAGGAAGAGGATGAGCGGCGTGACGGAAAATGGGAGGTGGCCCATGAAATAGACGTAGCCGCTCCTCCGAGCATCGTGATGTTCGGTGATGTACCATGGTCGCATGTACCTGCCGAAGTCCGGGGAGCTGATAACGAAATCGCTCATCGCAGACTTTTTGTCAGGCATGTTATCGCTCCCAGGCGCGGCCTCACCGAACCATCGCACCGTAGATCATAGCACTGTCTTGATTGATTAATTTGTCCATTTTTCCGTCAAATGTGCCTAGACAAGCGAGAGGGCCATATGTGTGCTAAGACCCATCCACCCCTTGTCCGGGCACATTGTCTGGAAAAGGAAGTAGACAAGGAGAGTTTCGGACTGACTACGCCCGGCGCGCTAATAAAACCATAGGGTAAGTGACCGTTTGCGGGGCCACAAAATGATGCCACATTGAGGCACGTGCTGGCGAGACGCGGTGCCCGCTGAATTTCTCCTTTTCCTAGCCCGGTTCTTAGCTAAAGTTCGTAGTGGGTTCGGATGATCCAGCCCCCTCCCGGCAAACAAGCCATGGAGGGCGACTTGAACGGACCAGAAATTGTTGTGTCGGTATTGGCCGACATCGAACGCGACATTCAACATCATCACCCAGAGCATCCAGCCAGCATTCCGGCGATAGTTTCACCGGGGGTCGCTGCCGCCCTGTTACAGAAATCCATAAGGCGCGGTCGAACTGATCTCGCGCTTGCCGCCGCAGCCCACTTTCTGAAAGGTGCGAAGGAACGGCTCTGGCGCAGGCTCGTCATCATCGCGGTCGAAGACATTGGCCTTGGCGACCTCGACGCGGTGTATCAGACCATTGCCGCTGCATCGCATCGACGGCGTCTGGAACAACGTTTTGGTGAGGACCGCCTTGCTGGCCTGATCATCACCCGGCTGGCATCGGCAGAGAAATGCCGCTCCTGTGACGATCTATACGTCTCAACGGAAGACGTTCCGAGATGGCGCGAGGACAGGCTGGAACTTGCCGAACTACCCATGTGTGACCTGTACGATCTAATTGCAGCGGATGAGACGATAGAACGCCGCGCCATAGCGGTGCGCTACTTGATGGGAACTGACATGGTGACCAGCAGCAATTTGGAGAGACGTCGAGGGCGTCCACAGGCCCTGTTCGATATGTTGTGCGAGATTGCCCCACACAGCCTCGGCAAGATTGCACGCGAGGCATACCGTCTGACCCGCGAACCGTTCACTGCCTTCCTGCCATTGCTGCATCGGAAACTCGACGGCAGCGAGGCCGAACTTTGCACCGACCCATTTCCACCCGAGGAAAATATAGGCGGCGTGCCAAGCTGGGCGCTAGACGGCTTTAGCCGGGAAGGCCGCAGGGCGCTGGTACGCTTCCTCAACACAGATTGCGCTACCGCTCAATGGATACGGACGCATGTTGCATCGGGTGACCGGATGAACGTCTTGCGACATGCGCAATTCCGGGTCGAGGCGGGGCTTGTCGTGGATCGCATGATCTGGACGACAGGAGAACGGTTACGACGGCAAGCTGATTTCGATAGCTGGCCGTTTCCGCCCGAAGACGCCGCGACCCTGCTCACCCTGTTGCAGAGTGACGTCAACTTCCTGAATGACGCGCGGGAGGCGACTTATGGGCATTGAGCGCGTCGGCCACACCCAGCAGAAAATCGACGGTTCGGTAAAATGCGAGCCGTTGGTAAAATCGGAATTTAATCCGAGTGTCGGTATGCTTGATTGCACAGGATGGATGGCAGCATTGAAAGAAACATCCTGTGCAATTAATTGCACTGACCATCGTCGGACAGGTGCGCCTACATTCGAGCGAGAAGTACCTACCTCGCAATTTCCAGCCCTACCAGCGGCCATCAGAGAACTGGTCAACAACTCCATCAGTGGAGCGACCAAACGAGCCTATGGGGCTGATCTGCGTCATTTCGAGGCGTGGGGCGGCATGATCCCTTCCTCACCAGAGCGGATCGCAGAATACCTTGCTGCACTCTCAGTCACTCATGGCGCGGCAACAATCACACGGCGATTGTCATCATTGACCAAGGCGCACCGCGCCATAGGAGCCGACAGTCCGTGTGGAACTGAAGTCGTGAAGGCGACAATGCGTGGGATCAAACGCACAATCGGCACCGCCCAGCGCGAGGCCAAGCCGATCTTGCGAGAAGACTTGTTCGAGATATTGGCTCAGATGGGCAACAGAACGAAAGACGTGCGGGACAAAGCGTTGTTGCTCATCGGCTTCGCGGGCGCGTTCAGACGTTCCGAGTTGGTGGGCCTGGACGTTGCCGACATCGAGCATGTGCGACAGGGCATTGTCATCAACTTGCGCAAATCAAAATCGGACCAGAATGGCCGGGGGCGCAAGATCGGCATCCCGTTCGGAAGAACCCGATGGTGTCCGGTCAAGCATCTAGCCAACTGGCTAGATCACGCCGGTATCGAGGATGGCCCGATCTTTCGTTGCGTCAATCGTCATGGCCACATCTCTGCACAGCGACTGTCCGGTGAAGCGTTGTCTATTATCGTAAAGGCACTGGCAGGCTCGGCGGGCTTCGACACCAATCCTTACAAGCGGTCATAGCCTCCGCGCCGGTTTGGCCACCAGTGCGGCTATGGCAGGCACAAGCACGTGGAAAATCCGCCAGCAAACCGGCCATGCTTCCGATGCGATGCTCAACCGCTACATTCGTGATGGTGACATGTTCACCGAAAATGCGGCGGCGATCCTATGACCGATTGCGCAACGCGGCTTCTACCACCCCCGTGATCCAGCGCAGATCGTTAGCCGATAGACCTGCAAGCCGTGTCGTTAAGTCGATCATTGGACCCCGGTTTATCGCCCCTTTCGGGATTTCGCTGGTGAAAAGTTTGGCAGGATCAACACCGAGAGCCTCCGCTAGACGTTCAATGACCGGGTAGCGGGCGTCTGTAACAACAGTTTCGATTTTGAACGCAATGTTTGCATTCAGTTCAACCGTTTTGACCAGTGCCTCATGAGTGATGAAAATCCGCTCTGGATAGGTGGCAACGAGACTGCCGAACCCATTTCGTAGACACGGCCATGTTGCCTCCCGGTGAAGGAGCAGGCGAGCAGACAATCGAGCAGCGATGATGCTATTTCGACTTATGATAAATTCCGTAATCCATTTGCAAGTTAACGTAAGTACAATCCGAAAAGAGAAGAAGTCGAAATTGCTTACGAGATTTCATATGACCCGTGTACTCCTGTTGAACATAAACTTTTGGCTCATCGCTATGGCGTTTAATTTTGGTTCTGTCACCGAGGGCAGGACAGCCGAGTTCAGCCCTCAGATGGATGCGTACATGAGCTGCTGGTCGGATCAGATCAAGCAGTATGCCCACCCCGATGAAGCCGAAGACCTCTGTTACAGCCAGAAGGACGACGCAATCAAGGCTGATGGTGTCGAGCAGGTAGCGGCGGTCAGTCAGTATATGACCACGCAGTACAATAACAGCGAAGGCCGTACTCCCGAGGAAGAAGAACCAGAGGGCAATCCGAATGTGCAGTCAGCCCCTATCGACCTCCCAGCTTGCGCGAACATCATGGACGTTGATCGTTGGATCAACCTGTACAGTGCAAGAAGGATGGACTTGGCCAACCAGTTGTCATGCATCGTCGTGAAACGAGATACGAAGGTGACACTGATGAGCAAAGTCGCGGACTACAAAGAAATGGCGATAGACACGCCAAGCGGTACCCTCGCTCTCTGGGTGCCCGGTTGGTACTTCCACTAAGGGGACGCAATGACAGATGTGGCTTGGGCGCAGTTTAGCGAACACGAAAATAAGACTAGCTGCCATGGATCGTGGAGGTGTAATGATACGACACCGTCCATTTTATGTTTCTGGCCATTTTTATTTGTTTAAGTCTATTAAAAAAACCTCTCATCAGAAAGTGCTCTAACCTCCGATAACCTTCACTTATCAGAGCCTATGAGGTACCTATTGACTGCGGCTGCACGCGGCATCACTCAGGCAACATCATCCTTTACAACTGCACATTGCGCGAACTAACTTCGCCCTGCTGATTTGGGGGATGAAGTGGCAGTCCAGAAAGATAATAACGGCGATCTCAGCTTTACGGCGGATTTGTTCAAGGCAGCCGACAAGCTCAGGGGCAATCTGGAGCCGTCCGAATACAAACATGTCGCACTTGGCCTGATCTTCCTCAAATACATTTCCGACGCCTTCGAGGGGCAGCACGCCAAGCTGGCCGCCGATGAATACGCCGACGAGGAAGACCCGGAAGAGTATCTGGCCGAGAACGTATTCTGGGTGCCGAAGGAAGCCCGCTGGTCATACCTGCAAGCCAACGCCAAGCGTCCCGAAATCGGCAAGCTGATCGATGAGGCGATGGATGCTATCGAAAAGGCTCCGTCTAACGAGGGGTTGAAGGGTGTTCTGCCCAAGAACTATGCCCGCCCGACGCTGAACAAGACGATGTTGGGCGAGTTGATTGATCTGTTCTCCAACATCGGCATGCACGACAGCACCGACAAGGCGAAAGACCTGCTGGGTCGTGTCTACGAATACTTCCTGTCGGGTTTCGCCAGTTCGGAAGGCAAGCGCGGCGGCGAGTTTTTCACACCACGGTCGGTTGTGCGCACGCTGGTCGAAATGCTGGAGCCCTATCAGGGCCGTGTCTACGATCCGTGCTGCGGTTCGGGCGGCATGTTCGTCCAGTCGGAAAAGTTCATTGAGGAGCGAGGCGGGCGGCGCGATGATATCGCCGTCTATGGACAGGAGATCAACCATACCACGTGGCGGCTGGCCAAGATGAACCTTGCCGTGCAGGGGATCGATGCCGATATCCGCTGGAACAACGAGGGCAGTTTCCACCGTGATGAGCTACCCGACCTGAAGGCAGATTTCATTCTCGCCAATCCGCCCTTCAACATTTCCGATTGGGGCGGAGAACGACTGGCGGATGATGTCCGCTGGAAATACGGCACACCTCCGAAGGGCAACGCCAACTTCGCTTGGCTCCAGCACATCCTGCATCATCTCGCCCCACGTGGCACGGGTGGAGTTGTTCTGGCCAACGGCTCCATGTCGTCGCAGCAATCCGGTGAAGGTGACATCCGCAAGGCGATGATCGAGGCTGATGTGGTGGACTGTATGGTCGCTCTGCCAGGTCAGTTGTTCTTCTCGACGCCAATCCCGGCTTGCCTGTGGATTTTGTCACAAGACAAAAGCGCCAACGGACATCGGGATCGGCGCGGTGAAATCCTGTTTATTGACGCCCGCAAGCAGGGTTTTATGGTGGATCGTGTCCGCAAGGAGTTCAGCGCCGACGATATCGACAAGATCGCGGGTGCCTATCATCGCTGGCGGGCCAAGCCGGAGACGCGGGAGAAAAATAGTTGGGCCGAATATGCTGACGAACCCGGCTTCTGCAAATCCGCTATGCTGGCTGACGTTCGTGAGCATGGCCATGTGCTGACGCCGGGTCGCTATGTCGGCGCGGCTGACATCGAGGATGACGGTGTGTCGTTCGCTGAGAAATTCGACGCGCTGCGGGGGCAGTTGCAGTCGCAGTTTGCCGAAGGCCGGGCATTTGAGGAACGTATTAATTTGCTACTCGGCAAGGTTTCGATGAATGCCTGAAAGTTGGCGTAGGAGCAAATGGGGCGATGAAGTCAAACTCCAGTACGGCAAGGCTATCCGTGGCTACCAGAACGCAACGGCCCCCTATCGTGTTTTTGGTTCGAATGGTCCTGTTGGTTGGCATACCGAGGCGTTGGCACCCGGCCCCGGAATAATTCTGGGCCGAAAGGGTGCATATCGTGGGGTCCGGTATTCGCACGCCCCCTTTTTTGTGATTGATACAGCGTATTACGTCCAGCCGAAGCGCGACATGAATATGCGCTGGTTATACTACGCTGTTGTACATCACCGGCTTGGTGAGATCGATGATGGTTCGCCAATCCCATCTACAACACGGGCAGCCGTCTATGTCCGCGATATAGAAGTTCCACCCATCGAGGAGCAGAATACGATTGCATCTGTCCTCGGCTCTCTCGATGACAAGATCGAGCTCAACCGTCGCATGTCCGAGACGCTGGAGGCGATGGCGCAGGCGATCTTCCGTGACTGGTTTGTCGATTTCGGCCCCACGCGCCGGAAGATCGACGGCGTGACTGATCCCGTCGAGATCATGGGCGGTCTGGTCAGCGATCCCGCCCGGGCGCGGCAACTAGCGGAAATGTTTCCGGTCATGCTGGGTGAGGATGGACTGCCTGAAGGGTGGCGTAATGAAGGCTTTGCTAGGATGATTGGCATTACCGGCGGGGGACGCCAAAAACTTCCGTTCCCGCGTATTGGGGCGGTGACATACCTTGGTTTTCGGTAGTGGATACTCCGCAGGTAGGCTCCGTATTCGTCCTCGCTACCGTGAAATCTATCACTCAAGAGGGTTTGGCTGAAAGCTCAACCCGAACCGTCAGAGCGGGCACGACTATCATTTCAGCCAGAGGCACTGTTGGCAACTTGGCTGTCGCCGGTCGTGATATGACCTTCAACCAATCCTGCTATGCTCTTCAGGGTTTGGACGGAGTTGGAGACTATTTTGTCTATCTCGCGAGCCAAGGGGTTGTCGAAAGATTGAAGGCAATGGCACATGGGTCGGTGTTTTCGACCATCACACGTGGTACGTTTGAGGGTATCGAGCTAGTGAATGCGACACCCCATATCCTGCGGGCATTCGAAGGAATTGTTGATGGGCTCTTTGCGAGGATTAAGGCAGGATTAGCCCAAAACTGCACACTCGCTTCGACCCGAGACCTACTGCTCCCCAAGCTTATGTCCGGAGAAATAAGTCTTTCAAAAGAAGATAAGGTTGTCGAGGCAGCGGAATGAGTACTGCGTATTTCCTCCCATCGAAAGTGGGAGCGTACTTGCGGCGGTTGGATATTGAGTATGCACGGTGTGGGACCAATCAACTGCGTCTCGTGTTGCAAGCCGCTAGATACGTTGTGCGAGAGGCAATCGACTATGACAATTGGAATGGCGGCACCTACGGCCACGATGTGGTGCTCTTTCTTCCGCCTAAAATTCTGATGATGATTGGATTTGACCGGCAAGCCGAGCTCTGTGGTACGATCCGTGACGATTTACAGCAATGTGCGTCTGCCGTTGAAAACGAGCATTTTCGTGCCGTGCACATCGAACTAGCCGACGATAGCGATCTCGAATTTCAGAAATCTGTTCCATTCTCTAGACGAGCCCAAATAGAGCCGGAAACCGTTCCCTTTTGGATGCCCGGTTATCTTAGATTATTTATCAGCCACCGCGACGACCACAAGGCTGCCGCAAAGCTTCTTGCCGAGGCACTGCAAACATACGGGGTATCGGCCTTCGTTGCTCACGACACCATCCAGCCAATGACTACGTGGCAGAAAGAGATTTTTAAAGGCCTCCAGACGATGGAGGTAATGCTTACGTTCATCACAGACGATTTCCATGAAAGTGTATGGACCAACCAAGAGGTTGGATATGCCTTGGGCAAGGGCGTACCGATCATCTCATTGAAGCTTGAACGGCACGATCCAAGAGGTTTCATTGGTGCAGAACAAGCGTTGAGAGGGAACCTCGCCAATCCATCAGCATCCGTGCCTGCCCTCTACGAACTGCTTGCTGAAAAAGTTGGGCAGAAACGTCGTCTTCAGCAGTCCCTCATCAACGCATTTGTCAATTCACCGGACTTCTCCGAGGCAAAGATGCGGTTCGACCGTATGGCGGGCGTAGTTGAGGAGTTAGATGACGATCAGTTCGAACAGATAAAGGCAGGCTTCAAAATCAATGACCAACTTTACAATGCGGGACACCTAACGAGTAAATATCAGCGACTAAAGAGTTTTCTGGAGAAATGTACCGGCAAAAAAATCGAAATTCATCATGCAGAAATCGTAGAGATCAAGCCGCAGGCGGATGATGAAATACCGTTCTAACTGCTTACCTCTAAGATTTGTGCGAAGGCTGTTGGCATGACCATAAACGAAGACATCGTTGAGCAAGCGGCGCTCAGCATCTTTGCCGATCTCGGCTATACCTACGCCAGCGCCAGCCAAATTGCGCCGGACGGCACAGCGCCGGAACGCACTGCCTATTCCGATGTCATTTTGACCACACGGCTTACGGCGGCAATTGAGCGGCTCAATCCAACGATCCCCTTCGAAGCCCGCGCTGAAGCGATCAAGCAGCTTTTCATCACGGAAACGCCCTCGCTGGTCGAGGAGAACCGGCGCATTCACCGCTTGTTGACCGAGGGCGTCGATGTTGAGTTCCATGTCGATGGCGGCGAAATCAGGGGCGATAAAGTCTGGCTGATCGACTTCGACAATGTGGACAACAACGATTGGCTGGTGACGAACCAGTTCACCGTGGTCGAGGGCCGCTATAACCGCCGCCCCGACATCATGGTGTTCGTCAACGGCCTGCCCCTCTCCATCATCGAGTTGAAGAACGCAGGCGCTGAGAACGCCCATATCACCGGCGCGTTCAACCAATTGCAAACCTACAAGGCGCAGATACCGTCGCTATTTCGCACCAATGCGGTCCTGATCGCCTCTGACGGCATGCTGGCACGCATTGGCTCGCTAACGGCGGACGAGGAACGCTTTATGCCGTGGCGCACCGTGACGGGTGCGGAAGGCGATTTCACGCCCCACGGTCCTCGCGAAATGGAAACGCTGCTGCGCGGGGTGTTCGACCGGCACCGTTTTCTCACCTTGCTGCGCGATTTCATCGTGTTCGGCGATAAAGGCGAAGGCCCGTTCAAGATCATCGCCGGATATCACCAATTCCACGGCGCGACCAAGGCGCTGGCGAGCGCAATTGAGGCGGCGCGTCCTGATGGTGATCGCAAGATCGGTGTGATCTGGCATACGCAAGGGTCGGGCAAGAGCCTGTTGATGGCCTTCTTCGGTGGCCTGATCGTGCGGTCGAAAGAGTTGCAGAACCCGACGTTGGTTGTGCTGACAGACCGTAATGATCTGGACGATCAGTTGTTCTCGACTTTCAGCCTGTGCCGTGATCTCATTCGTCAAACACCGGAGCAGGCTGATAGCCGTGACGAGCTGCGCCGTTTGCTGAATCGGGCATCCGGCGGCGTGATCTTTACCACCGTCCAGAAATTCTCGCCCGAGGCCGGAGAAGAGAGCTTTCCCGTGTTGACCGACAGGCGCAACGTCATCGTCATCGCAGACGAGGCGCATCGCAGCCAGTACGGGTTCGACGCCAAGCTCGACAAGACGACCGGCAAGCGCCGTTATGGTTATGCGCACTATATAAGACAGGGCTTGCCCAACGCCTCTTTCATCGGCTTCACCGGAACGCCGATTGAGGCGGATGACGTGAACACGCCCGCGATCTTCGGCGAATACATTGACGTTTACGACATCAGCCGCGCCGTCGAGGATGGGGCGACGGTTCCTATCTTCTACGAAAGCCGACTGGCCCGCATCGAATTGGATGAGAGCGAAAAGCCGCGCATCGACGCCGAAATTGAGGCAATCCTCGAAGACGACGAAATGTCGGAGCAGGAGAAACAGAAGGCGAAATGGGCGACCGTCGAGCGGCTGGTCGGCTCGGAAAAGCGCCTGTCACAGATTGCCGCTGATCTGGTCGATCATCTTGAAGCCCGTATTGCAGGAATGAGCGGCAAGGCAATGGTCGTCTGTATGAGCCGCCGTATCTGCGTAGACCTCTACAACCAGATCATCGCCTTACGACCTGATTGGCATTCCGCGGATGACAACAAGGGGGCGGTCAAGATCGTCATGACGGGATCGGCATCCGATCCGCTCGACTGGCAACAGCATATTGGCAACAAGAAGCGGCGAGATGAACTCGCCAAGCGGGCCCGCAATCCCGATGATCCGCTCAAGTTGGTTATCGTGCGCGACATGTGGCTGACCGGCTTTGATGCGCCCTGCATGCACACCATGTACATCGATAAGCCGATGCGCGGCCATGGGTTGATGCAGGCAATCGCCCGCGTCAACCGCGTATTCAAAGACAAGCCAGGCGGTTTGATCGTCGATTACATCGGCATCGCCCAAAACCTGAAGAATGCTCTCGGGCAGTACACCAAATCCGATCAGGACAAGACCGGCATTGATGAGGAAGAAGCCGTTGCCGTCCTTATGGAGAAATACGACATCGTGCGCGGCATGTACCACGGTCACGATTACACTCTTGGCATCACCGGCCAGCCGCGCCAGCGTCTTGCTGCCCTTGCTGATGCCATCGACTGGATATTGAAATGGCAGGAGCAGGAAGCGGCCAAGGTAGAGAGCGTAGACGAGAAGAAGAAAGCGCACCGCCGCTACCAAGACGCCGTTCTGGAATTGAGTAAAGCCTACGCCCTTGCCTCGGCCAGCGATGCGGCCCGGACCATTCGCGATGAAGTCGGTTTCTTTCAGGCTGTTCGGGCGGCATTGGTCAAAACCACGGCGACTGGCAAGATGTCGGATCAGGCCAAGAGTTTCGCCGTCGAGCAGTTACTCAATCAGGCTGTTGCCAATGCCGAGATCGTGGACATCTTGAAGGCGGCAGGCATCCAGTCGCCGGACCTCTCTATCCTCTCAGACGAGTTCCTCGCCGAAATCCAACACATGGAAAAGAAGAACCTCGCGTTGGAGGCGCTGAAGAAGCTGCTCAACGGCGAAATCAAGAGCCGGTCACACTCCAACGTGGTCGAGACCAAATCATTCTCCCGGCGTCTGGAGGAGGCTGTTGCCCGCTACCATGCCAACGCCATATCGACGGTAGAGATGATCCAGGAGCTGATCGCACTGGCGAAGGACATCAAGGCATCCGCAGCCCGAGGTGAGGAACATGGGCTGTCGCCGGAGGAACTTGCCTTCTACGACGCGCTTGCCGAGAACGACAGTGCTGTTGAGGCGATGGGTAGCGAGCAGCTGCGCATCATAGCGCATGAACTGGTAGAGCAGATGCGAGGGTCGGCCTCTGTTGACTGGCAGCATAAAAACAGCGCCCGAGCCCGTATGCGCGTTCTCGTCAAACGCATCTTGAAAAAATACGGCTACCCTCCCGACCTCGAACAGGAGGCCGTGCAGACCGTGCTGGCACAGGCCGAGGTTATGTTGCGAGAAGTCAGCATCTCTGCGAAACAGCAATCATATACGTTTAAAAGCGCAGAAGCCGGAAGCTGAGCATATCGGCACATCTGACTTCGATTTGCTGGATATGGCTCAATGCCCGAAATGGTGCGGAGCAGATCAGGCTGGTTCTCGACGTCTTTGCCAATGTCCCAGTACCAACCAACGTTCTCGCGATCATATTCGACAGTAGAAATACAACGAAACGGCGAGAGAGTGTCGAGGACGTTATGGAAATGCTGGTCGCGACTGGGCGTTTGCGGACGAGAGAGCACGAGAGACAGCGGCACTCTTTCCGCCAGGATAGATAGCCCAATACGCCTTGTCATTCGTGGGGCAAAACGTGGGGCAATTATTCTTAATTGGTTATAACTACTTGTTATCATGCAATATTTAATATTGGCATGGCGGAGAGGATGGGATTCGAACCCACGAGAAGCTTTTGACCTCTACTCCCTTAGCAGGGGAGCGCCTTCGACCACTCGGCCACCTCTCCGTTGCGGCGCTGGATAAAGAAAAGGACGCGCGCACGCAATAAGCATGGCGCATTATCCTTGAAAAAACAGCATTGGCCAGCGTGAAGGCCCTGCCATTCATTGTGCGCAGCCCCAAAGTTGCGCGTCCGAAGCACTGATTCTCTCGTCGAATCGCCGAAATTGCGGAAAATCCGGGCTTTTCTGGCGTTTCCACCCCTCTATGGTTAATGAGTGCTTTCCGCGAGACCGCAAATCGTGTCATTTGTGCAACAACAACAATGGATAGCACCCCGTTCGCCTTTCCAATGGCATGATCGTAGTTGAACGCTGTCGAGCGATGAGTAATGTCACATCCGAAGAAGGGACGCGGTGCGTGTCTTTTTTCAGTAGTGGGGATGGGGCAGGGAACGCTGTCCTTCAGCAAAAAATACCCAGACCCGTTTTTTAACTTTTGACTGGAGGTCAGAAAATGAACATTAAGAGCCTACTTCTCGGCTCCGCTGCGGCTCTGCTCGCAGTCTCCGCTGCGCGCGCCGCCGACGCTGTCGTCGTCGCCGAACCGGAACCCGCTGAATACGTCAAGATTTGCGACGTTTACGGCGCGGGCTACTTCTACATCCCCGGCACCGAAACCTGCCTGCGCGTTGGCGGCTATGTCCGTGTACAGGCCAGCGGTGGCGAGGCTGGTTCATTCAACGGTCGCGGTACTTTTGATGCGCGCACGAATGCACCACGTCGCAGCTACAGCACTTTGAGCCGTCTTTCGCTCCGGACCTGGACTGGTTCCGAGACCGAGATGGGTACCTTGAAGACGTACACCGAAAGCCGCTTTAACTTCGCCAACGGTGGCACCAGCGGTGTTACGCTGAACTTCGCCTATATCCAGCTTGGTGGTCTGCGCGTAGGTCTGGATGAATCGGTATTTGATACGTTCACGGGTTATGCCGGTAACGTCATCAACGATACGCTGGTACCTTACGGTGGGTTCGCTACCAACTTGGTCAGCTACTACTTCGACGGCGGCAACGGTTTCTCGGCAGTTGTCTCGCTCGAGCAGGGCAATAACGGCTACAGCCTGATCGGCACGGCTGGCGGCATGGCTGCTGGCTTTGTACCTCCGGCTTCTTGGGCTTTGACCGCAAACCCAACCATCAATGTCATCGACAGCTATATGCCGCATGTCGTTGGCGGCGTGAAGTATACGCAGGGCTGGGGTAGCGTTTCTGCCGTTGCTGCCTATAACAGCAACTTCAACGAGTGGGCCGGCAAGGTTCGTCTCGATGTGAAGGCGACAGACCAGCTGACCCTGTTCCTCATGGGCGGTTACGGTTCAGACAAGAATGTCGACCGCAACTTCTACAAGGCCTGGGGCGGAAACTGGGCTGTTTGGGGCGGTGGTTCCTACCAGATCAACGAGAAGACGTCTTTGAACGCCCAGCTCTCGTATGATGACGACAAGAACTTCGGTGCAGCGGCAAATATCGCCTATGACATCGTTCCTGGTCTCACCATCACGGCTGAACTTGATTACATCAATTCCGGTGTATCGAACTGGACCGGTGTTCCTGTTGCTGGCAACGACGCCATCGGCGGTATCGTACGCTTCCAGCGCTCGTTCTAAGACAGTCTTGACTGTTTGAATTCGGCCCGGACACGCAAGTGTCCGGGCCGTTTTGTTTCAATTGGCGGCAATTGAAAATTCGCGATAGCGGCGCGGGACGTCGTCTTGGCGAGGCATCGGGTCTGATCTGGAACGATAACTAGTTCACGGTGTCAGCTTTTTAGATGCTAACGAAAAAGGCGCAGTAGCGCCTGACAATGCGAGAGCGCCGAGTATTCCGCCCGCATCCCGCTCTCAACCATTTGAATCGACCACGTTTATGGCTTTGGATCGGCTCGATCCAAGATCATTGTGATCTGGCGTGACTTTCCGCTCTGTCGATGAAATCGGAAATCGTCGTTGGCAAGTTGCCGGTTTCAAGAAAGGGCGCATGCCCCTGGCCTTCAACGCCAACCGTTTCAAGGCAGCTATGACGCTTTTCCATCTCCATCACCGTGGCGGCTGATAGCAGCCGGGAATGCGCGCCACGAATTGCCAGGACAGGCACGTCAGCTAATGCATCGAATTGCGGCCAAAGCGTTGGTAAGGGCTGTGTAAGATCGAGTTCGGCGAGAGTATTCACCAGTTTCGGATCGAAATCCGGCTCCATCTTGCCATTCTTCACTCGATAAATTGCTCCAACCATACGTGCCCAGTCTGCCTCGGTAAGCGCCGGGAAATCTGTGCCGTGGGCTGCCTTTTGCGCTAGAACAGCTTCTGTAAAGGTCTGAGGTCGTGGTGCACGCTCCAGATAAGAGCGGATATGGGCAAGTCCTTCAGATTCTATGACTGGGCCGATGTCGTTGAATATGATTGCTTTCAGCAAGGCCGGTTTAAGACTGCCCAGAACATGGATAATCAACCCGCCACGCGACGTCCCGATAAAGGCGGCCTCTTCGATACCAAGAGCCGCAAGCCCGGTGATGATATCGGTGGTTTCAAGTCCGACATTGTAATTTGCGGCATCGGGATCATTGGCGGATTGACCGCGGCCCCGATAGTCAAACGCCACAATTTTGCGCGCACTTTTGGCATGGCGAGACAGATAGAGTGCCAATTCGTGAAAATCGCGTGCATTGCGGGTCAAACCTGGAAGACACACAACCGGCCAGCCGGAACTATTGTCCGTATCATAGACGCGCGCGTGCAGCTTGAGCCCATCTTGTGCAGGGTAGAAGAAGTCGGAAAATTCGTCCGGTGTCGGCATATCAGGCTTTCAATTGAATAACACGCAAGAGTTGAATGTCGAGGCTCGGAACTGCCGTGTCAGTCAGGTCTGCCGCGAGATCAATTGCGTCCGTTGACGAGGTCGCCGGCAATATCGAATTTGTCGGAAATGCGCATCTTGTAAACTTCGTAATTCTCCATCACCCGTTGCACATAACTTCTTGTTTCCGTGTAGGGAATTTTCTCGATCCAGTCGATGACGGTGTCGAGATCCTTACCACGCGGATCGCCATAACGTTTCACCCATTGCGCTGCGCGGCTGGGGCCGGCATTGTAGCCGGCAAAGGTCAATATATAAGACCCGTCGAAGCGCTCAAGCTGTTCGCCAAGAAATGCCGAACCCAACGTGGCGTTGTAGCCGGCATCGGTGGTGAGACGGACTCGCGAGAACGCCAGTCCGGCCTTTCTGGCCACTTGTTTTGCCGTACCCGGTAAGAGTTGTAGTAACCCGCGCGCGCCTGCCCCCGATACGGCGCCAACGTTGAATTCGCTCTCCTGACGGGCAATCGCATAGGCCAGTGCCTTGCCTGAACCGGATATGTCGGCAGATGCCGGGATGACGCCCAAAGGGTGTGATAGTGCTCCGACGTCGATGCCACGGCCAGCGGCGATCTTGCCTATTTTCAAGGCAATGAAATGATCGCTCTGCTTTTCGGCCATCGCCGCCAGCAGAGCCAGTTCGCCCGGACTGGTCAATTGTCCGGCGAGATCGAGATAAAGTGTCCTTGCATAGCGCTCATAGCCTGCATCTTGCAGCAGTCGAATGGCATTCACCGCTTCTCGTGCGGCGAAAATCCGGCGCTCGACAATAGTCGGTTCTGGGTAGGCGATATTGAGCGCTTGCTCCCCAATACGCTCGCCTGCGAGTTGCCCGTAAAAGGTCGTGCCATAGGCAGCCGCCTTGGCGAAATAGTCTCGGGCATTGCCCGGGCCGCCAACAGCCGCCGCCCGGCCCAGCCAATAATATGCACGCGCCCGCGATATCGGGCCTTCGGCGAGATTCGCAATTGCCATGAAATGCTTGGCGGCAGTCTTGGGATCGTTCAAGCCGCGCAGCGCATACCAGCCGGCATGGAATTCGGCATCAGCGGCATTCGCCGCGCTTTCTGCTGCGTGGGCGGCAACGATGCGATAGGCGGTTTTCATGTCGCCCAGATCGACCAGCTCACGTGAAAGAACGCGCCGTTCAATCCACCATGCATCAGGATCGACAAGGGCGGCCCGGTTTGTCGGTGCTTTCAACACAACATTGGCCGCCTCGGAGAACTTCTCCTGCCTCCTCAGATATTCAGCCTGCGCAAAAAAATACCCGGCAGAGCGTTGCTCGCGTGGCACCGCTTTAAGCAATGAAGGCGTTGTCTTGTCGCCCTTGATTGCAGCAGTCCACGCCTTGGCCAATTCCCCTGCTCCGGCCAGATCGGCCACACGTTGCGCAGACTTGATCCGGTCGGCATAGAACATGCGCTCCATTCGAAAACGATGGTCAGCCACAGATATTATGCTCCCGAATTCCTTGATGATGGCGATTTCGTCTTCGGCTTTCAGCTTGTTCCGTCGCCACAGCGGCGAAACGACACTGCGCGCCGCATTGATATTGCCAAGCGCCACATAGGAGCGGGCAAGCAGAATAACACCGTCCACGGTCTGCGGTTGGCTACCATTAAATGCCTTCACGACCGTTTGCGGATCAGGGTTTTCACGGTAGAGCGCGCGCTCGCCGTTCCTGCGCAATGTTGCCATGCCCGGCCAATCCGGAAGCATCCGGGCGGTCGCTTCAATATCGCTGCTTGGTACCTGGTCGCCGCCATACATCGAAATCGCCCAAGCGAGCACATGCCGGTCAAGCGAGTTGGCGGGCAAGGTATCGCGCACGGCACCGGCACTGGCGATATCCCTCGCCGCCAAGGCATCGAGCCCGCTCTTGAGGTTCGATACAGCGGGAATTGCTGGGTGAATGGCGTCCTTGAAAACAGGCACCGGAATGGTCGAAGTGGCATGTCCGTCGAGGATAGAACCGATCGCCATGCTTGTCGCCAGCGCTGCTGCGGCACCCAAAAGTACGAGGCGAAATGGTTTTCCTGCGCTCATGACAATTGTCAATTTCCTGTTATTGCCCGTCACATGCCGGTGCCGCTTTGCAAAATCATTAAGGGCATCGGGTGAAAGTGACGTGAATGACTAGTGGGACGAATTTGACATTTGTGTCTTGGCTGCCGCAAGGCTCTTGCTCAAATGTCAAATTCAAAAGCTCCACTAGATTCGTGAATTTGCTAGTGTCCTTGTCGAACCCGAAATTCATACAGCGCCCTCAAACAATGAGGCGAATTTCGGATTCGGGACACTGGCCGTCGAGGCTATTCGAATTATATCATGTGGCCCGAAGCGCTTCCTTGCCCTGCAACGATGTCGAGACTATGGTGCGCCGCCTTGCTTTGGGTTAGAAGCCCCAATAGTGAAACAAGCTTGGAAACCCGAGAATTACCCCGAAAGTTACAAGGAATTGGACGACATGCTGAAAGGCTCGCTTACCGCGCTCGTGACACCGTTCGACAAGAACGGGCGCTTCGATGAGAAAGCTTTTCGTGCGTTTGTCGAATGGCAGATCAGCGAGGGCACGACCGGTCTGGTTCCGGTGGGGACGACTGGTGAATCACCAACATTGTCGCATGACGAGCATCGCGAGGTGGTAAGGATTTGCGTTGAGGTGGCCAAGGGGCGTGTACCGGTGGTGGCGGGTGCCGGGTCCAACAACACCGAAGAAGCAATCGGTCTTGTCAAATATGCCGAGAGTGCGGGTGCCGCCGCGGTTCTGGTGGTCACGCCATATTACAACAAGCCGCCGCAGCGCGGCCTTTATGCGCATTTCGCAGCGGTGGCCAAGGCCACCAGCCTGCCTGTCATCATCTACAATATCCCGCCGCGTTCGATTATTGACATGACACCGGAGACAATGGGCAAGTTGGCGCATGACTTCGATAATATTCGCGGCGTCAAGGATGCGACGGGCAAGGTCGAACGCGTTTCGCAACAGCGCGCGACCTGCGGCAAGGATTTCATCCAGCTTTCCGGCGAAGATGCTTCGGCGCTTGGCTTCAATGCACATGGTGGCGTGGGCTGCATTTCCGTCACGGCGAATGTCGCGCCACGCCTGTGTGCCGAATTCCAGACTGCATCGCTTTCCGGCGATAGCGCCCGGGCGCTGGAATTGCAGGATCGCCTTATGCCGCTGCACGAAGCAATTTTTACAGAACCTGGTGTTTCAGGTGCGAAATACGCACTGTCAAAGCTCGGAAAAGTCGAAAACACGGTGCGCTCACCACTGGTAACGGTAGAGGACGCAACGGCCGCGAAAATCGACGCCGCAATGAAATACGCCGGATTGATCAACTAGAGCAATTCCAGGAAAAGTGGGAACCGGTTTTCTGTCCGGAATTGCGTAAAAACAAGAGATCAGGCAATTCCAGGAAAAGTGGGAACCGGTTTTCTGTCCGGAATTGCGTAAAACAAAGGACTAGGTGAGACATCCCACCTGAGCATCATGAACCAGGTCAGAAAAGCCGATCCGAATAGCAAGGTCGTTGCGGAAAATCGCAAAGCCCGCTTTTCCTATGAGATTCTCGATACACTCGAGACCGGATTGGTGCTGGCCGGTACCGAGGTGAAATCACTGCGCCAGGGCCAGGCCAACATTCAGGAATCCTATGCCTCGGTCGAGGATGGCGGCATATGGCTGATAAACTCCTATCTGCCGGAATATCTGCAAGCCAATCGTTTCAATCATGAACCGCGCCGCCGCCGCAAACTGCTGGTTGGCAAGCGTGAACTCGCTCGCCTGTCGCAAAGTGTGGACCGCGAAGGCATGACGCTCGTCCCGCTCAAAATCTATTTCAATGATCGGGGCAGGGCCAAGCTGCTGCTTGCCGTTGCCCGAGGCAAGAAACTGCACGACAAGCGCGAGACCGAGAAGAAGCGGGATTGGGCGCGCGAGAAGGGCCGTCTGTTGAAGGAACGCGGATAATGCATGTCGCCCAAAAGTGTGTAGCGGTTTTGGGGTAACGACCTGATTCTATTTGCTGAGAAATTCAGCCAGATTCTTGAAAACATTGACGAACATGTCTTCCGTCAAAACGCCTGTATTGGTGTTGTAGCGCGAGCAGTGGTAGCTGGAAAATAGCGTGATCTGACCGATTTCATGACGCCCCCCATGCTTGAAAGGATGTGCCGCGACACGGCCACCGAGTGCTCTTACGGTCGATTGATGCGCGATCGTGCCAAGCACCAGAACGGCGCGAAGGTTCTTGAAACGTGTGATGGTCGGGACCAGGAAAGTGCGGCACATAGAGATTTCAGCTCCCACCGGCTTGTTCTGCGGCGGAACGCAGCGCACGGCATTGACGATGGCCGTGCCGCGAAGCCGCAGGCCATCATCCGGGCGCGCCTTGAATTCACCTTGTGCAAATCCATGCGAAATCAACGTCGCATAGAGAAGATCGCCAGCGTAATCGCCGGTAAATGGTCGCCCGGTCCGGTTTGCACCGCGCAGACCGGGTGCCAGCCCGACAATCAGCAAGCGCACCGCGTCGTCACCTTCCGGCGGCAGGAAGGGCGGAACGGGTGCATTGAACCATGTCGGTTCTTTTTCCCGCCAACCGGCGATGAAGTCATGCAGGCGAGGGCACAGCGCACAATCGCGATCGGGTTCAAGAAACGGTTGCATGCTGGCGGTGCTCAGTAGTCATCCTCTTCATCAGGTTCAGCCGGATCGGTACGACGTAGCGGACGCTCCGAAGGTTCACGCCCAACTTCCTTTTTCAACGAGACAAGATCAATGAAATGATCGGCCTGACGGCGCAGGTCATCGGATATCATCGGCGGTTGCGAGGCGACGGTCGAGACAACCGAAACCTTGCGCCCGCGCCTTTGCAGCGCCTCGACCAGCGTGCGGAAATCACCATCGCCGGAAAAAATCACATAGTGATCGACAACATCGGCCAGTTCCAGGGCGTCCACCGCGAGTTCGATGTCCATATTGCCCTTGATCTTGCGCCGCCCGGCCGAGTCGGTGAATTCCTTGGCCGGCTTTGTCACCACCTTGAAACCATTATAGTCGAGCCAGTCGATCAGCGGGCGGATCGAGGAATATTCCTGATCTTCAACAAGGGCCGTGTAATAATAGGCCCGTAACAAGTAGCCGCGTTGCTGGAAATTCGACAACAGCTTGCGGTAGTCAATGTCAAATCCAAGCGAGCGTGATGTTGCGTAAAGATTGGCACCGTCAATGAAAAGAGCGATTTTTTCGCGCTGGTCGAACATCAACAATATCCTTCATCAAAATGGGGGACCGGTCAAAAAAAGCGGCATCGTGATACATGCGGGAAAACTGATCCGCTAGCCTTCATTGGAAGAAAAAGCGTCAGTTTCGTGGCATTGCAATGCGTCATGAAGAAAATTGGGTGGCAGTTTGCTGGCAGCTTTCGGTCGATGCCTGGGCACTTGTCGCATCGCGCTTGTAATTTTCTGGCGATCGGGTTATGGACCGCACCTGTTTTCCAACAAATCCTTCGCAATGAAAGGGGCGTTCCATGGCCCGCGTAACCGTTGAAGACTGTATTGACAAGGTCGACAACCGCTTTGAACTGGTCCTTCTGGCCGGTCATCGCGCCCGTCTGCTCAGCCAGGGCGCACAGATCACCATTGACCGCGACAACGACAAGAACCCGGTCGTGGCTCTGCGCGAGATCGCTGACGAGACATTGTCGCCTGGCGACCTCAAGGAAGATCTCATTCATTCCTTGCAAAAGCATGTCGAGGTTGACGAGCCTGAAGCAGAAGGCGATGCCGCCGATCAAGGTGACGTTACCTTGAGCACCGATGTTGACGCCCCCGAAGAGGCCATCACATTCGACCGCATGACCGAAGAAGATCTTCTGGCTGGCATTGAAGGTCTGGTTCCGCCGGAAAAAAGCGACGACTACTGATCGCTGGACGCCGCTTCGGTACTTCCGTCGCGGCGTGATCGTGGCTATTGATGACATGCACCGCACATCGTTGTGGTGCATGTTTTTTATTTCCGCTGCGAGAATACGTCCATGATGCGTCAGTATGAGCTTGTCGAGCGCGTTCAGCGTTACAAGCCAGACGTCAACGAAGCGCTTTTGAACAAGGCTTACGTGTACGCCATGCAAAAGCATGGCCATCAAAAACGCGCATCCGGCGATCCCTATTTTTCCCACCCGCTCGAAGTCGCCGCCATCTTGACCGACATGCATATGGACGAGGCGACAATCGCCGTCGCGCTTTTGCATGACACGATCGAGGATACGACCGCGACGCGCCCCGAGATCGACGAGTTGTTCGGTCCCGAAATGGGGAAACTGGTCGAAGGGCTGACCAAACTCAAGAAACTGGACCTTGTCTCGAAGAAAGCCGAACAGGCGGAAAACCTGCGCAAACTCTTGCTTGCGATTTCCGAGGATGTGCGGGTGCTCTTGGTCAAGCTTGCCGACCGCCTCCACAACATGCGCACATTATATCATGTTCCCGAAGCCAAGCGCTTGCGCATTGCCGAGGAAACAATGGAGATTTACGCGCCACTGGCCGGGCGCATGGGCATGCAGGGCATGCGCGAAGAACTGGAAGAAATCGCCTTCAGCTATATCAATCCTGAAGCCCACCGCATGGTCACGGAGCGGCTTCAGGAAATTTTCGAACGCAACAGGGGCGTCCTCGGCGAAATTGAGGATGCGCTATCAAGCCTGTTCGAGAAGCATGCCCTTGTGGCCGGTGTCACCAGCCGCCAGAAGAAGCCGTGGTCGATTTTTCGCAAGATGGAAGCAAAAGCGCTGTCATTCGAGCAGCTATCCGACATCTTCGGGTTTCGTGTTGTGGTGTCCTCCGTCGATGATTGTTATCGCGCGCTTGGCGCGATCCACACCACATGGTCCATGGTACCCGGCCGCTTCAAGGACTACATCTCGACCCCGAAACAGAACGATTATCGTTCGATCCATACCACTATCGTCGGTCCGTCGCGTCAGCGCGTGGAATTGCAGATCCGCACACTCGATATGAACAAGATTGCCGAGTACGGCGTGGCTGCACACTCGATCTACAAGGACACGGGTGGCAAGACGGGCACTTCCGCTACGACGATCTCCAAGGACACAAACGCTTATGCGTGGCTGCGCCGCACCATCGAACAGCTCGCGGACGGTGACAATCCCGAGGATTTCCTCGAAAACACCAAGCTGGAACTGTTTCAGGATCAGGTGTTCTGTTTTACGCCGAAAGGCATGTTGATTGCTTTGCCGCGCGGAGCAACGCCAATCGATTTTGCCTATGCGGTGCACACCGATGTCGGTGACAGTTGCGTCGGTGCCAAGGTCAATGGCCGCATCATGCCGTTGATGACCGAGTTGAAGAACGGCGACGAGGTCGACATCATCCGCTCCAAGGCACAGGTTCCACCTGCCGCCTGGGAATCCATGGTCGTCACCGGAAAGGCGCGTTCGGCCATTCGCCGCGCCACCAAGAACGCGATCCGAAAGCAATATTCGGGACTGGGAATGCGCATTCTGGAACGCGCATTCGAGCGAACCGGCAAGACTTTTGCCAAGGAAAGCCTCAAACCTGTTCTTCATCGCCTGGCGCGCAAGGATATCGAGGATGTTTTATCGTCGGTCGGGCGCGGCGAACTGTCTTCCGCCGACGTTATCAAGGCAGTTTTCCCCGACTATAAGGACGAGCGCGTTACGCCACCCGTTCCCAAGCAACGCGAGGAAGGCTGGTCGAGAATCCGCAATGCAGCCGGTATGCTGTTTCAGATACCGGGCCGGGCGCCGCGCCGCGGCAAATCCTTGCCGAAGGACGCCGGCGTTCCCATTCGCGGTGTGCGTAGTGATTTGCCTGTGCATTTTGCACCGGAAGGGGCGGTGCCTGGTGACCGTATCGTCGGCATCATGCAACCTGGCTCAGGCATCACCATATATCCTATTCAGTCGCCATCGCTGACGGCATTCGACGATCAACCTGAACGCTGGATAGATGTGCGTTGGGATATCGATGAAAACAACAAGGAAAGGTTTCCGCGCGCGTATCGGTTACCGCCATCAACGCCCCCGGCTCGCTTGCCGACATCGCACAGGTGGTTGCTTCCAATGACGCCAACATCCATACGCTATCCATGGTGCGTACAGCCCCCGACTTCACTGAAATGCTGATCGACCTTGAAGTCTGGGATTTGAAACACCTCAACCGGTTGCTTGGGCAACTGAAGGACAACACTAGCGTCAGCGACGCCCAGCGCGTCAACGGCTGAATTTATTAGGATTGCAAGATATGGACACGGCAGAGGTGCTGGATATTTTTCGCGATGCGGGTGCCATTCTCGAGGGGCATTTTATCCTGACATCCGGGATGAGAAGCCCGACATTTCTGCAAAAGGCGCGCGTTTTCATGCATGCCGACAAGACCGAGCGATTGTGCAAGGCATTGGCGGACAAGATCCGCGCTGATGTTCCCGGCCAGATCGACTATGTTGTAGGCCCCGCTATTGGTGGTTTGATCCCTGCCTATGAAACCTCGCGCCACCTCGGCGTGCCGGCAATCTGGGTTGAGCGCGAGCAGGGAACATTCAGGCTTCGGCGTTTTGAAATTGAAAAGGGTGCCCGTGTCGTCATTGTGGAAGACATTGTGACGACGGGCTTGTCGATCCGGGAAACCATCGACTGCTTGCGTGAAATTGGCGCTGATGTTCGCGCCGCCGCTTGCATTGTTGATCGCTCGGCCGGCAAGGTCGATGTCGGCGTGCCGTTGGTTTCACTCGCGCAATATGAAGTTCCGGCGTATCCTGCTGATAAATTACCGCCTGAACTGGCCGCAATTCCGGCAGTTAAGCCGGGAAGTCGTAGCATATGAACAGCCCGTGCGTGACCGAGCGTAAACGAGTTGAGCAAAGATAGATCTGAATGCTGTTCAAACGAAGGAAATCGGAGAACTTGTGGCAGCGCGCCCGCGTTTGGCTGTGGCCGCGCCGCTCGTTTACCCGTTCTGTGCAATATTTCCTGAAGCGAATACTGCGGCTCAAGGCGACACCACATGCGGTCGCCGCCGGTGTGGCGGCTGGTATTTTCGCTTCGTTTTTTCCACTTGGCGTTCATTTCATCATAGCGGCAATCGTTTCCTGGCTTATTGCGGGAAACCTCGTTGCCGCGATTTTGGCCACAGCATTCGGCAATCCGCTTACATTTCCCGTGTTGTGGGGCGCTTCCTACGAAACCGGCAAGCTGATCTTGCGTCAGCACCCTGAATCGGGAGCAACCTCGGCCCATCTCGGCACGATGCTGCAAGATTTGAGTTTGGCGCAATTGTGGGACCCGGTTTTGAAACCGATGGCCATTGGCGCGGTTCCTGTTGGCCTCCTGTTCGGTCTGATAGCTTATGGCGTCACGCGCTGGGGCATGACTACCTTTCAGGAACAAAAGCGAAAAAGGCTCGCCCTAAAGGCAAAACGCGACAATGTGCCTTTCGGCCCAAGTAACCACATCGGTCCTGCGTCACGATGATTATCGGCATCGGCAGTGACCTGATTGATATTCGCCGTATCGGGCGGTCACTGGAGCGCTATGGCGAGCGCTTCATCCAGCGAATTTATACAGATATTGAACAAGTGCGTTCAGAAGGTCGCAGGCAGCGCAGCGCGTCTTATGCCAAACGCTTCGCTGCCAAGGAAGCGTGCTCGAAAGCCTTGGGAACCGGGCTTTCCCAAGGTGTTTTCTGGCGCGATATGGGCGTCGCAAACCTTCCCGGAGGCAAGCCGACAATGGCGCTTACAGGCGGCGCTGCTGCACGCCTCGAAAAAATACTGCCCAAAGGATGCAAAGCGGTCATTCACCTGACCATCACAGATGATTTCCCGCTCGCTCAAGCCTTTGTGATCATCGAGGCGTTGACCGCCGAAGAAGCGCCACATTGATTGGGTCACTCCGCAGCCGTTGGCGTTGCCCCGCGAGCGCTGAGACTCTATACACACCTGCGAAGAATCGAGGACGACATGAGCGTGGCTGACAAATCCGAGAAAAAATCCGGCGGACTTGGCGAAACCGTCAGCGTCATCGTTCAGGCATTGGCACTGGCTCTGGTCATCCGTACGCTTTTGTTCCAGCCCTTCTCCATTCCGTCAGGTTCGATGCGGCCCACGCTCCTTGAAGGTGACTATCTCTTCGTCACCAAATGGGCATATGGCTATTCACGTTATTCGCTTCCCTTCTCCCCAAACATATTTTCGGGCCGCATCTGGGGCTCTGAACCAAAACGCGGCGATGTCGTGGTCTTCAAATTCCCGCCAAATCCGTCAATAGACTACATCAAGCGCCTGATCGGCCTGCCGGGTGATCATATCCAGATGAAGGGCGGTCAGGTTTTCATCAATGGCGTCGGCGTACCGCGCGAGAAGGTTGGCGAGATCAACAATCCCGACATCACGGAGGTAAACCGGCCGGTCGATGTCTACCGCGAGACGCTGCCAGACGGCGCGTCCTACGATACACTTGACCTCACGCAGAACGGGATCGGCGATGACACGCGCGAATTTGACGTGCCAGCCGGACATTATTTCATGATGGGTGACAATCGCGACAATTCGAGCGACAGCCGTTTCACTGTCGGTTTTGTGCCTTACGAGAACCTGGTTGGACGCGCCAACATCATTTTCTTCTCGATAGCCGATGAAGCCAGCCCGCTTGAAATTTGGAAATGGCCGACGGCGCTGCGCATCGGGCGGCTGCTCCATTTCATCAACTAGTCGATGGCAAAGACAAAGCGCTTGACCGCCGATGCGCTCGCAGCCGAACTGCGGGAACGTACCGGGCATGCCTTTGGCGACGAGCAGCGGTTACAGCGCGCCTTGACCCATGCCAGCGCCCGCAGCGCGCATGCGGGCATAGACTATGAGCGGTTCGAATTTTTGGGCGACAGGGTTCTTGGCCTCGTCATAGCCGACATGCTTCTGGCTGCATTTCCTCAGGCTGTCGAAGGCGAACTCTCGCTAAGGCTCAACGCCCTCGTCAACGCCGAAGCGCTTTCGGAGATTGCTGAGGAGATTGGTCTTCCCGAATTGATCCGCGCCGGTAGTGACGTGCGAAACCTTGCCCAACGCAAGCGGGTCAATCTGCGCGCCGACGCATTGGAATCTCTGATTGCGGTCCTCTATCTCGATGGTGGACTGGAAGCGGCCCGTGCCTTCATTCACCGCTATTGGCTACCACGCTCGCAGGCTATGGCTACGGCGCGCCGCGACCCAAAGACCGAATTGCAGGAATGGGCGCATCAGGCGGCGGCTGCAATGCCTGCCTACAAGATCGAAGATCGTGAGGGGCCAGATCATGACCCGCTGTTTACAGTCAGCGTCTCGGTTGGCGCTTTTGAAGTTGCCCTTGGCAAAGGCCGGTCAAAACGCGAAGCCGAGCAGGCCGCCGCGACTGTACTTTTGGTGCGTGAAGGTGTCTGGTCAAGTGATGGGAACGCAAAATGACAGACGATGAAGGCGTTTCTGCCGCAGATGAGGCCAGTGCTGTAACACATTCCGGCTTCGTTGCGCTGATCGGCGCGCCCAATGCGGGAAAATCGACGTTGGTCAACCAACTCGTCGGTACAAAAGTGTCGATAGTCACCCATAAAGTTCAAACAACACGCGCACTGGTGCGCGGCATTGCCACGCATGGCGCGGCGCAAATCGTCCTCGTCGATACGCCGGGTATTTTCAAGCCTCGCCGGCGTCTGGACACGGCGATGGTGACGACGGCTTGGGGCGGAGCCAAGGACGCCGATATCGTTCTTGTGCTGATTGATGCCGAACGTGGCATCAGGGGCGACGCCGACGCCATTCTTGAGCGGTTGAAGGATGTACGCCAGCCGATGGTCTTGATCCTCAACAAGGTTGACCGGGTAAAGCCCGACACCCTGCTGGAATTGACCAAGGCCGCCAATGAACGCGTCAATTTCCAGCGCACCTTCATGGTTTCGGCTCTGAATGGTTCCGGTTGCAAGGATTTGCTCGATTGTATGGCGCAAACGCTACCGGCAGGGCCCTGGTACTATCCGGAAGATCAGATTTCGGACTTGCCGATGCGCCAGCTAGCCGCCGAAATCACACGCGAAAAACTCTTTTTGCGCCTGCATCAGGAGTTGCCCTATTCCTCCCACGTCGAAACCGAAAGGTGGGAAGAAAAGAAAGATGGTTCGGTGCGCATCGAGCAGGTCATTTATGTCGAGCGCGATAGCCAGAAAAAATCGTACTCGGCCACAAGGGCGAGACGATCCGCGCTATAGGCGAGGCATCCCGTAAGGAAATCGGTGCCATTCTTGAACAGAAAGCGCATTTGTTCCTGTTCGTGAAAGTGCGCGAGAACTGGGGCAATGACCCTGAACGTTACCGCGAGATGGGGTTGAATTTCCCGATCTAGATTTTCGCCTGAACACCACAAAAATCAACGAAAGCACGCTGCATGAATCCCTATAGACGCGCTATGCTTTAGGCGTGCATTGTTCAGGTGTTTGTCACGAAGCGTGGCACATCATCTTGATTTTGTCGCCGAAGCCGTCAACAGTCCGATCATGGAATGGCGCGACGAGGGAATCATTCTCGGCACTCGTAAGCATGGCGAAACCAGCGCCATCCTCGAAGTGATGACCCGCACTCATGGCCGTCATCTCGGCCTCGTGCGCGGCGGTCGTTCGCGCAAGCAGCAGCCGGTTTTGCAGGTAGGAAACCGCGTCGAACTCATGTGGCGGGCACGCCTTGATGAACATCTCGGCACCTATCAGGCCGAAGCGATGGAAATGAATGCGGCAAGATTGATGGACAGCGCCATTGCCATCTATGCAATGCAGCTATTGGCCGCTCATCTGCGCCTGTTGCCCGAGCGTGATGCCCATGAAGAATTATTCGAGACGCTGGCCGCGATAATCGGTCATCTCGACGATAGCGATGCTGCCGGTGAACTGGTTGCCCGTTTCGAATTGCTGGTGCTGGACAGTCTGGGGTTCGGCCTCGACCTCGCCCGATGTGCGGCAACCGGTACGAAGGATGATCTTGCCTATGTCTCCCCGAAATCCGGTCGGGCTGTATCGCGCGCCGCAGGTACGCCCTGGCATGACAAGATGCTGCCTCTCCCGGCTTTTCTAGGGCGCGGTTCCGGTCTTCGTGCCGATCCTGCCGCATTGGAGGATGCCTTCCGGCTGACCGGTTTCTTCTTTGCGCGCCATGTCTATGAACCGCGTGGCATTGAGGCACCGGGCTCACGCACTGGTTTCCTTGCAGCACTTCGCAAGCATTTTGCCGCCCGGCAGGCGTTAGCAGACGAGACGGCTGCATGAGCGCCCGATTTTCAAGACTCAAACCAGCTCAAAATGTCGGCTTCTGATTGTGATCCAAGGACGCTTTGATGTTCTCTAGTCTGATTGGTTTTATTGCAGTCATTGCGTTGTTCGTGATCACGACAAAGCAGCAAAGGCGGCTTAATCGCGTCGAAGCCGAACTCGATGAACTGCGCGCACTTGGTGGCGAAGGCATTGTCGCCAGAGACGATCAGGCGCAAACCCCAACCGCAGAAACAGAAGAGACACCAACCATAGCGGACACTCAGATCGCCGCTCAGGTTGCGCCGGACGCCGAAAATTTGGCCGCCGCGCCTGAAAGCGATGCCGGATCGACAGGCGAGCAATCAGGGCAGGGTGATCCCGGACCTTGGGGCACGCTTGCGCCTGCTGCTGTTGCTGCGCAAACGGCACAACCGGTCGAGGAAACTGCCGAGGCTGGAAAACGCGACATCGAAACCGCGCTCGGCACCCGCTGGGCGGTCTGGGTCGGCGGCATTGCACTTGCGTTCGGGGGGCTGTTCCTCGTGCGCTATTCCATCGAATCCGGCATTTTCGGGCCGGGCGTGCGGTTGACGATGGCCGCGATCCTCGGTCTGGTCATGGCAGGCGGCGGTGAATTCATTCGCCGCACTGGTTTCAATGTCCCCATGAAAGGTATCGCCGGGGCCTACATACCGGCAATTCTGACCGCCGCCGCCGCTTTTACCCTGTTTGGTACGGTCTATGCCGCGCACGGTGTCTACGGCTTTATCGGGCCAACCTTTGCCTTTGTGCTGATGGGGCTCATTGGCGTTGGAACGATTGCGGCCGCTCTTGTCCACGGACAGGCATTGGCGGGCATCGGCCTGCTCGGTGCGCTGGCGACACCGATGCTGGTCGCCTCACAAGCCCCTAATCCTTGGGCGCTGTTCGGCTATCTGGCAATCGTGCTTGCCGCCACCGGGGCGATTGCACGAATACGCAGATGGTCATTCCTGATGAGCGCAGCTTTCGTCGGAACGGGTCTATGGACATTGCTCTATGCCGCCAGCGGAACAGGGCTAACCATGGCAGCGATCCTTTTTATCTGCGCTGTGATGTTGGCGGTCCTGGTCTTCCTGTGGCTTCCACATCTGCCAAGTCAGGACGTTGCAAACACGGACATGGCAGGCGATGCCGCAACCAGCAGAAAGATTGACTGGCCATCCATTGCGCCAGCCTTCTTTTTAGCCCTGTCGGCCTTGGTGCTGTTTGAAATCCCCGGATTTATCACAGTGGAAGGCGCAGTGAGCGCGACAATCATCATTGTCGCCATGATCGCAGGGGCCGCCTACCGCTCGCAGGCTCTGGCTCTGCTGCATGCCGCAGGCATTGTGACAGCGCTGGTCTTTTTGCACATGATGCCGGTGCATTTGCTTTGGCTCGATCTGTCGGGAACATATCTGACGATAGATAGCCTTGCATTGGCGCAAGCGACCGGCATCATGCAATGGATTGGCGCGGGTCTTGGTCTTGTGTTCGCTATAACAGGCTTCTGGTCGGCCCGTCGTCATGTGGCGTCCGGTTCGTTTCAATCTGCATCCTGGGCGTTTTGGGCCGTTGCCTTGCCGCTGGTTGTTTTGACAAGCGTGTGGGTCACATTCGGCAATATCGATCGCGATCTCACTTACGCTGCAATCGCGGCAATCCTGCTTGTGTGCTTCGTGGCCGGGGCGGAATGGCTCGCTCGAGCCGAAGCTCTCCCACTGACAGGCGGCGGCTCTACCTCTTTTTCCCTTCTTGGCGCATCGGTAGCCGCGCTGCTTGTGCTGCATATGGCATTCGGTTCGGGGTTCACCACGGTGCTGCTTGGAGCCGCCGCAATCGTTCCGGCATTGGCGACCCGCTGGCGCAGCTATCCGGTTCTCGGTTGGCTTTCTTGTGGTGCGGTGGTCGCCGTCATCTGCCGTATCGCTTTCGATCCGACTATCGTGGGAGCCGAGGTCCTCTCCACGACACCGGTCTTCAATTGGCTTTTGGCAGGTTACGGCATTCCCGCTCTCGCATTCGGCTTTGCAGCCTGGCAATTGGCGCGCACGACCAACGGTCGCCCTAGGCTGATCATGGAGGCGGCCGCAGCCCTTTTTGCCCTGCTCACACTGGCAATGCTGGTGCGCCACGCCATGCATGGCGGCGTCATCGACACCGGCGCGCCGACATTGGCGGAGCAGGCGATTTACACGTTGATCGCAATTGGTGCGGGCGCAATCCTCATCGCCATCGACATGCGCTCACCAAGTTTGGTGCTGCGCTATGGCTCAATGGCGGCGGGCGTGGTGTCGTTCCTGTTCATCGTCTCGCAGCATTTCCTGTTACTGAACCCGCTGTTTACCGATGAATCGACCGGGGGCATACCGGTCTTCAATCTGCTGTTTCTGGCTTATTTGCTACCGGCTTTGGCCGCTGGCGCATTAGCTGTCTATGCGCGTGGTAAGAGGCCGGGATGGTATACGGCAATGCTGGCGCTGGTCGCTTCGCTGCTCGCTTTCGCCTATGCCACGCTTTCTGTCCGGCGTCTTTTCAAGGGTGAGTTCATCGGCTGGTGGAGCGGCATGGAGCAACTGGAAACCTACAGCTATTCCGCGCTTTGGCTGGCAATGGGGGTTGTCTTGCTGGCCGCTGGCGTATGGATGAAGTCTCAAGTGCTGCGCATTGCTTCCGCCGCTCTCATCGCAATTGCCGTGCTCAAGGTCTTCTTGTTCGACATGTCCGAACTCGAAGGTGTCTTGCGAGCATTTTCCTTCATCGGACTTGGCGTTGTCCTGATCGGCATCGGGCTGTTCTATCAACGCTTGCTAACCAGAGCTGCCAGGGCGGGATAAGGAAAAGTGGCTCCCGGTTTTCCACCCGCATCCCGTTCTTGATCATCGTGATCTGGCAAGATCGGCTGAGCGCGAGGTAATTCGCGTATTTTCCACTGTCTGGAATAATTCAGGCGGCTGATGCGTTTTTATAGTGCTTGGGTGATCGAGGTGTTGGACTGCCTCGCGGGTGGCTTGCGCTGAGAGGCAATGCAGCGTTCAATCGGCATCCAACAGGTGTGGTGTTCGACAGGCGGTCATGGACGGCAAAAAGGTTGCGATTCTTGGTGAAATACCGCGTTTGCGTCGCTACGCACGCGCCTTGCTGCGCGACCGGGATGCCGCTGACGATCTGGTTCAGGACTGCCTTGAGCGTGCGCTGAACCGTCTTGATAACTGGCAAACCGGAGAAAGCCCCAGGAGGTGGCTGTTTACGATCATGCATCATCTCTTCATCGACCAGTTGCGCAAAACGGATCGTCGAGGCGAAGCGGCAATGCTTTCGCTCGATACCAACGAGGCTTTGTCCGCCCCTGCCGAGCAATTGGAAACGATAGCCTCACGCGAGATTGTCAACGCCTTGCAGGCAATCAGTGCCGATAGGCGTGCGGCTTTGATTATGGTCGCCATAGAAGGTTTTTCCTACGCCGAGGCCGCCAATATTCTTGGCGTCCCGGCCGGCACGCTCATGTCGCGCATTTCGCGCGGTCGCGAGGATTTGAGAGCCTTGCTCGACGACACCGCGCGGCGACGCACGATAAGGGTCGTCGAGAAATGACAAAACGCGACTTTACAGAACTCGACCTGCACATGGCACTCGACAACGAGTTGCCGGGTGAAGACGGTGTTGCTTTTGAGGCCTGGCTCGAAGCCAATCCCGATATGCAGGCAAAAAACACCCGCTATATTGCCGATCAGGCAGCACTTCGTGGTGCGTTGGCTCTCGTTCTCGATGAACCGGTTCCAGCGCGCCTTCACAAGCTCGTCACGGGCGAGGCATCGCAAGAGGCGGCGCGTTCCAGATCACGCTGGTGGCTTGCTGTTGCGGCTTCTATCGCGCTTCTAACCATTGGCGGAGCGGGTGGCTATATCGCCGCTGTTTCTGGCCTCAATCATGACGAAGCATCTGATGATCAGTTGGCCGAAGAAGCCATTGCCGCCCATATCATCTACGCGGCTGAAAAACGCCACGCGGTGGAAGTGCCTGCCAGTGACAAGGATCATCTGCAAAAATGGCTGTCCAATCGCGTCGGGCTTAAACTCGTGACGCCAGACCTCACCGCAGATGGCTTCCAGCTTGTTGGTGGAAGATTGTTGCCCGCAGGCACAAACAACGCGGCCATGCTGCTCTACGAAGATGAGAGTGGCAATCGAATTTCCGTTTTCATCACGGCGGAATCGTCGCGCAAGACGGCTGGCGTTTACAATCAGGCGGCTGGCGGGCCAAGCGCCGTTTATTGGCTGGACAAGGGCTATGGCTGCGCTGTCGTTGGCACGCTGCCCGCGGATCGCCTCAACGAGGTCGCCAAGAGAGCCTACCAGCAATTGGCGTCCACTCTCTGGAGTTGAGATGTGTGAGTTGCGAATGCATTGAAAAATGTCTGGCAGCCGGCCTCCAAAACACTGCGATTTCATTGCTTCTCAATTCGATTGACCATCATTGATTCAAGCCACAATTCGGCCCCAATCGAAGCGCGATAGCGCTTTGACATGCTGGCGCTTCGGCGATGGCATGGGCTATTTTGACCAGGGTTCTCTCCACCAAGTTTGAGGGTTTCCAGCTCGCATGCCTGCCGAAATCCGAACGGCCCGTGCCACTGATGTCGATGCCCTTGCCGCTATCGAAAATGCCGTCTTCGATAGCGACCGCATATCTCGTCGTTCATTTCGCAAACTGATCGAGCGCGAGACGGCGCAAACCCTGATAGCTGAACACAATGGTCGCGTTGCTGGTTATGCAATCGTTCTGTTTCGCAAGGGCAGTGGGGTGGCACGTCTCTATTCGATTGCAGCCGCTCCCGATCTATCGGGCAAAGGCATTGGACGCCAGCTTCTCGAAGCAGCCGAAGATGTCGCTTTCGATCATGGGCGTATGCTGTTGCGTCTCGAAGTGCGCGAAGACAACCAGCGCGCCATCCGGGTTTACGAGCAAGCCTCTTACCGCAAGATTGGCCGTGAACCCGACTATTACGAGGACGGTGCCCCCGCGCTGCGATACGAAAAAACCTTGCGCGGCGACGTTCCGGTGGCAACGGTCGTGCCGTTTTACGAGCAAACCTGCGATTTCACCTGTGGGCCATGTTGCCTGATGATGGCAATGGCCTATTTCGATCGCTCATTCATTCCCGATCCCGTCATGGAAATCCGACTTTGGCGGGAGGCTACAACTGTCTTCATGATGTCCGGGCCGGGAGGCTGCGAGCCGTTCGGGCTTGCGGTCAGCGCCTATGAAAGCGGGTTGTCAGCGGAAATCCACGTTTCGTTTTATGGAGCGTTATTCCTCCAATCAGTTCGCAGTGAAGAAAAGCGCCGCGTCATGGAGTTGGCGCAAGTGGACTTTCGCCGGCGCGCGGGCAGTTACGCGATCCCGATCAGCTATCGGCCATTCACGATTGACGATATCCGGGCTGCGATCTCTGGAGGCAAACTGGTGCTGGTATTGATCAGCGGTTTTCTCATGTTCGGCAAGAAGGTGCCTCATTGGGTGCTGGCAATAGGTGACGACGGTAGTCACATCCTGATCCATGACCCGTGGGTTGAGGACGAAAGGGAAGAAACCGTATCGGACGCGGCCAATATCCCGGTCCCCTACGATATTTTCATGACAATGGCGCAGTTCGGCCGCGACGGTCTGCGCGCGGCCATCATGCTGGGAAAGCGCGAACGACAATGACCTGGGTCATCCTCACTGGACGGAACAACGACCTCGATCAGGTGGCGACACCGCACAAGGTCATCACCACGCGCGATTATCTTGCTCATCCGGCTCTGTTTCGAGGTCAGCGGCCAAAAATTATCAATCTATCGAACAATTATGCCTACCAGACGCGCTCCTACTATGCCTCGCTGCTGGCGAGTTCGCGTGGCCATAAGGTCATTCCGACAGTCGAGACGATGATCGACCTGTCCGAACGCAAGCTCTATGAACACGCCTTGCCGGAACTGGAGCAAGCGCTGAACAGACTCCGCAAGAATTTGGATAGCCCGTTTCCCGGAAAAATCTGCATCTTTTTCGGCATCGGACCATCAAAGCCCTGGGACCGCTTTTCGAAACTTCTGTTCGATTGGTTTCGCGCGCCATCACTGGAAGTCTCGATCCGCGATAATGGCGAATGGGCTTCTATCAGGAAAATCGGCTTTCATCCGATCGTCCGTATGAAAGGCGGCGAGGAGAGGCGTTTCCTCGAATGTCTGGAAACCTATACCGGGCGTGAATGGAGAGACACCAAGACGCGCACGCCCGCCCGCTACACCTTTGCAACGCTGGTCGATCCGAATGAAGAATTGCCGCCATCCGAAATAGCGTCGCTGCGCCACTGGGCCAGGATTGCCGAGAAAATGGGCGTCGAGGTTGAGCCGATAACGCGCAAGGACCTTGCCAAGCTTGCCAACTACGATGCGCTCTTCATCCGCGAAACGACATCCATCTCCAACCACACCTACCGCTTTGCCCGCCGTGCCCAGCAGGAAGGCATGCCGGTAATCGACGATCCCTTGTCGATGATCCGTTGTACCAACAAGGTCTATCTCAACGAGTTGATGAGCTACAACAAGGTGCCGGTACCACCGACCGTGATGATTGCGGGCCAGTCGGATCTCGACATTGCCGCACAATCGCTCGGCTTCCCGCTCGTATTGAAAATACCGGACAGCTCGTTTTCGCGTGGCGTCAAGAAATGTGCGAATTTTCCTGAATTGAAGGCGCTGGCGAGCGAGTGGCTGGAGGATTCCGACCTGCTGATCGCCCAGAAATTCATTCCAACCGAATATGACTGGCGTGTTGGTGTGCTTGGCGGACAGCCCTTGTTCGCGGTTCAATATTTGATGGCAAAGAAACATTGGCAGATCGTCAATCACAAAGCCAAGGGCAAGCCGGTTCAAGGTGGTTTCAAGACCTTTACCTTGAAGGATGCTCCCGTCGAAGTTATCGAAACGGCGGTAAAAGCCGCGCGCTGCATCGGTGACGGCCTCTATGGTGTCGACCTCAAGGAAACCAGTGACGGCATTTTCGTCATTGAGGTCAATGACAACCCGAATCTCGATCATGGCTGCGAAGATACTGGTGAGAAAGACGAGGTCTGGATACGGCTGACCCAGTGGTTTCTCGAACGGTTGGACCGGCAGGGCAGGTAAGTGGAAAAGCTATTCTATCGAACTTGCTGCGCACGCAATTGGTCGAGTTTCGCAAATCGCTTCAGGAAAGCGTCTTGTGCCTGAATGACTGGACGCGGCGTGAGGTCGAAATTATCGGCAGTGATATTGCGGGGCCGCCCGAAGAACTGCGCGGCTTCTTGAAGTGAGAACCCGGCCAGCACAGTCGCCTCGAAATAGGCAGCGATCTGGTCCGCCCGTTTGATATCCTTGCGCAGTCCCCCGCCAAGTTCAGCAGGCAGCGAAAAACGCAGGTGAATGGCGCTTTGAAGACGAAGCTCGCAGTCCTTGTATCCGCCGCCGACCACCGACTTGAACGGTGAGATCATGTCGCCAATGACATATTCGGGCGCGTCGTGCAGAAGTGCTGCCAATCTCGCTGCGGCTGTGGCGCTCTTGGTCATTTCGGTGAAAATGGCTTCGACCAGCAGAGAATGCTGGGCAACGGAAAAGGCATGATCGCCATGCGTTTGCCCATTCCAGCGGGCGACACGGGCCAGACCATGGGCAATGTCCGAGATTTCGATATCGAGCGGCGAGGGATCGAGCAGATCAAGGCGGCGTCCGGATAGCATCCTCTGCCATGCACGCACCGGCGCGCCAGCACGGTCAGCCATCAAAACGACTCCGCGGCAGTTTCATCTTGTGGAAATGTAAATGTGGCCCAGCTTGGGATTTCCAGTGTAACCGGCAAATCGCCAGCAAGAATGTCCTGCCCGCCGTCCATCGCATCTTTGACCCGATCAATACGGACAATAGCCAGACCTTGCTTGCCTGCCACTGAGCCGAGCGTCCCAACGGCACGACCATTGGCAGTCAGTTCAGTGCCCGGTTGGGGTAAGGCATCGCCTGCCGATACGATCAGAACGCGCCGACGCGCAGTGCCGCGATGTTGCATCCGCGACACTACTTCCTGACCGACATAACAGCCTTTCTTGAAGCCCACGCCGCCATTCTGGTCAAGCAGAACGTCATGCGGGAAGGCATCGCCAAGTTGGTAATCGCGGCCGCTTTCAGCAACGCCATTGGCAATGCGAAAGGCATGCCACCCGGCAAGGTCGCCAGCTTCTGCATCGCTACCATAACGCCGCATCACGTTGCCATCGTTAAAGCGCGCGTCCTTCAGCGAAGTTGAATCAGGATGCGAAGTGCTTGAATCATTTTGCCATGCTGCCGTGACAAATGTCTGATCCAGCTTGGTTATTTCCGCCTTTGTGCGGAGTTTGTAGAGAGCCAGACGGCGCATGAAGTCGCTCACAACGTCTTCGCGGCACTCAAGCAGAAACGTGTTTTCGCTATCTCTGGAAATGAGAAAATCGAACAGGATTTTCCCCTGCGGCGTCAGCAGCGCACCGGATCGGACTTCGCCGCTGCGAATCGAATCGAGATCAATGGTCAGAATATTCTGCAAGAATTGATAAGCCTCTGCCCCCGAGACGGAAATGAGTGCGCGGTCTTGGAGAAGTGCAAAGGGCATTGGAGTGCGGACCTGAATCGAGAGCAGTTGGCTTTACGTAGTCCCGCGCAACGCCACTCGCAAGCGTCACCTTCGCCAAAGGTCGATTGGAATGGCCCGCACTATGGAAACCGGCCAGATGGCAAATTTGACAAATCGCCGGTCAGTCTCCAGCCACGAAGAACGCCCACTGACCTTGTGGCGAAATACCTACACGGTAGAAAATGTAGGCACCGAATTGCTTCATATCGTCATAATCGCCTGCGGTGACGATCTTGAACAACTCCACCCGCTGGCGGGGATCGAGCCTGTCGAGGGGCAGCGCAAAGAAATACGGCCAGACATAGAGTTCCTGCGGTCTACCAACGTCAGCATGGACAAAGCCGGCACCAAGAACCTCTTCCATAATGGCAAGGATTTCCTGTCCATCAGTGTCACCAGAAAGGCTTTTCAGGAATTCGATCGGGTCGCCCTCAATTTCCGTCAGCGACAATTGGGTCATGCTATTGCCCATGCCGATCAGTGGTCTCAGCTTCTCGATATCTCCGCTCTTGCAGGCTTCGACGATGAGATCGTGCATCCGTCGCACCGGTTCAGGCAGCCTGTCGAGGTTGTAAATGACTTCGGCAAGCGGCGCGTTGCTGTCAGCATCAGGGTTGGAAACGTCATTGCCGTCGTTTGGCCCCTCGGGGTTCACCTGCGAGGGTTCATCCCTGTCTTCGGGAGAGGCGGGTTGGTTTGATGGCGGCTGTGTCGTCTCGATGGGGTCGGGCATGGGTACGGCATTCGGCGAGCCCATTTCGCTGTCCGATGCCGGTGGAACAACAGGTGAGGGCAGTTCTTCGCGCTTGATTTCGCTGAGCGCCCACGCCGCCCCCACGAGCGACAAAAGGGCGGCGGGTGTCGCGCTGCACATCATCACAAGCCAAACGACGAACCCAAGGCCACGCCGCTTATGGGGTATTGTAAAATTCACTGACCGCATCTCCATTGTGGCGGACATGATGCCCCAAAGGATATATGCGCGTCAAAGCTGATTGGCCTCAGTGGCGAAATCGCTCGGGTTCAAAAGCACCGGCAATAACCTTTTCGCGCATGCGGTCCAGCAGGGCCAGGGCCGCCGTCTCGCCATTGGCGCGCAATATCTCGCCAAAAGCCGTCTCAAGTGCGGCTTCGGCTATGATTTCCGGTTCGATGCCCGCCGAAAGACCTTCGGCCCAGGCTTCATTGTGACTTTCGACGGCAGTCAGGCGCTTTTCTTCCCTGACCATTGCGTCGATATCGCTGACGCTGTGTTCCATACGCAACAACCACCCAATACAAGCCTCGATCATTCAAATACTGATCAAACTTGAGGCACCCCTTTAATTTCCCATTAAGACTTTAGCACGCTTGCGGGCGATTGCACTCGCCCATTGTCGGAAAAGTTAACGAGACGCTAATTGCCGTAGCGAGAGGCAATGTCACGGCTTAACGTCTCGCCTTCCTTCATATAGCGCCGGATTGCTTCGGTGGCCGAACCGGTACAGTGGGCATATGTGCCACTGAATGAGCGGTATCCGCGATTGAATGAAGCGATGAAGCGAGCCCGCCTTTCTGGGTCGGGGTTTTCCGTTTCGAGCAGCATTTCCATTTGTCCGCGCCACTGGTTGCCGTCCTCGCCGCAAAGATTGCGCAGAAAATGAAGCGAGCCGAGTATCTCGGCCAGCCGCATCAGGCCCGGTTCAAATGGAGCCTCGACTGCCAATGCCGGACGCACGGACACAGCCGTCGCAACGGCAAGATATGCAGCAAGAAACAGGCGTGCGCTCATCATAAGTCTTTGTGACGAAACAATTTGTCGTCGGCAAGGCGATTTTGCGCAGTTGCATCATGTGTTGCTGGATCAGCCAGTAATTCTTGCGCGATGGTAAAGACGGACCCGGCAAGCGGCAGCACTTCCATTTGAGCCAAGGTGTAAAAATTGGCTGTTTCCGCGTCGTCATTGGCCATTGCTTCGCCCCCGGCATAGGCAGCGCCAAACACCGTCAACCGGTAGTTGGGCGAATTGTCTCCATGATTGCTTTCGATGATCAAGGTCTGTAATGGGCGAAAACGTACGGCCTTCAGCCCGGTTTCTTCGAGCAATTCGCGCCGCGCCGCCTCTTCCAGTGTTTCGCCATTTTCCACCTTTCCACCGGGGAAGGCGTACAGGCCCTGTGCAGGTGGACGCGCCCGCTTGACCAAAAGCACTTGGTTGGCACGTATCACAGCAACCGAAACGGCAGGAATTTCTGGCAAACGATCCATCATGGTCCATATATGGGAGCAGTCGGTTGTGGACTGCCGGTTCGATGGCGCTTTATCCGTTGCGGGTGAAGCAGTCCATCGCCACTTTAAGCATTCACGTAATTTGGTGAGGCGCAACCATGTGCGGACGATTCGCTTTGACCGGTTCGGCAGACGAGATAGCCGCGCAGATGGGTATTATCGGGCCGGATCCCCATGCGCCGCGCTACAATATCGCGCCGACTCAGCCGATCATGATGGTGCTGGCGGGTCCGCCACGTGCTCCCGGTTCCAATATGCCGGATCGCTACGCGATGCTGGTGCGTTGGGGGCTGATTCCCACCTGGGTAAAGGATACGCGCAATTTTCCGCTATTGTTCAATGCCCGCTCCGAGGAGGCGGCGGTGAAAGCCTCGTTTCGCACGGCGATGCGCCATCGTCGCGCATTGGTGCCTGCATCCGGCTTCTACGAATGGCGCCAAACCGGCAAAACGGCCGGCAAGACGAGCGGCGGCAGGAAAAAGGACAGCCATATTGGATACGCCCAAGGCATGGCGGCTTGATTGCCTTTGCTGGCCTGATGGAAAGCTACGCTGAACCAGGCGGTTGCGAGATGGATACCGGCACTATTTTGACGACGCGTGCAAATTCCGGCCTTGCTCATATTCATGAGCGGATGCCCGCAGTCATCAAGCAACAGGATTTTACGCGCTGGCTCAATTGCTATGATCAGGAACCGCGCGATGTTGCTGACCTGCTGGAACCGGTCGAACCGGATTTCTTCGAAGCGATCCCTGTAACGGAGCGCGTCAACAAGGTTGCAAATTCGGGTCCGGAAATACAGGAGGAGGCAATTATCGGTTCCGGTGAAGAACCGCCAGATGCAAAGCGCCGCCGATCCGGCGCTGATGACAGCCAAATGACACTGTTTTAGGCGCTATGGCACCAACAGTTCGACCCATGCCGCTATGGCTTGATACTATCCTGGGTCTCAGGCCGCGCGTGGCGAAACAAACTTCTGTGTAGGTTTTTCCTTCTTCGTCGTGTGAAGAAGTGCTGCAGCCACGGCAGCGACGCCAATGGCGCGGTATTGCTTGGCAAGTTGCGGTTGCTGGCTTTGTGGGACTTCCGGTTTTCGTAACATTGTTCTGTTCCTTTCCTGGCGTTTGTATTTGCGGCACCGCACATGGTGATCAATTCCGACTAAATCGTGACACTAACGATCCAGGCCGTGGAATGTTTCGACGCTGTGCCGAGATGTTTAATAAAATGTTTCAAATCTCCTACTCAGACCCTACGCGGTATGGCATGCGGCGCTTTCATGAAAAGTGCGTCTTGACGGCAACACAGGCGAAGGCGATAAAGCGGCCCATGAAAACGTCTTTTGCCATATGTGGCATTTCGATTATCGGCTAGCTTCGCGCTGGCCCGGACGTTTTCGCTTCAACTTTCCTTCAAAGTGGACAAACGAACCGGCCAGCAGGCTGAATTTCGGTGTGTATTGTGAGCCGGTTGCTGCCGGGAAGGTATCGAATGTCTGAAGACCAAAAACCCTTGCGCCTTTACAATACGCTGACGCGCACCAAGGAGGAATTTTCTCCGATCGACCGCGAAAATGTGCGCATGTATGTTTGCGGCCCGACCGTTTACGATTTTGCCCATATCGGCAATGCGCGTCCGGTGATCGTCTTCGATGTTCTGTTTCGTCTCTTGAACCAAATATATGGTGCAGATCACGTCACGTATGTGCGCAACATCACAGATGTGGACGATAAGATAAACGCGCGCGCTCTGCGCGACTTTGGCGACGATATCGCATCGGGTGCGCTCTCGCTTAATGAAGCGATCCGGCGCGTGACGGAAAAGACGGCAGACCAGTTCCACAAGGATGTGAAAGCACTTGGCTGCCTGCCGCCGACATTCGAGCCGCGCGCCACCGAGTTTGTACAGCCACGCGAAGACGGCAAGACCGACATGATCGGCCTGATTCAATCTCTCATCAAGCGCGGCCATGCCTATGTAGCAAAAGGCGAAGTGCTGTTCGATACGGTTTCGATGCCAGACTATGGCCAATTGTCGAAGCGTCCGCTTGACGAGCAACAAGCAGGTGCCCGCATCGCCGTCGATGCGCACAAGAAAAGCCCGCAGGATTTTGTGTTGTGGAAACTCTCCTCGCCCGATGAACCGGGTTGGGAATCGCCTTGGGGCAGGGGCCGCCCCGGCTGGCACATCGAATGTTCGGCCATGTCGTCGGCCTATCTCGGCGAAGAATTCGACATTCATGGCGGCGGGCTGGACCTGATTTTTCCGCACCATGAAAACGAGATTGCCCAGTCACGCTGCGCCCACGGCACGCCTACGATGGCCAAGGTATGGATGCACAACGGATTTTTGCAGGTCGAAGGACAGAAAATGTCCAAGAGCCTGGGCAATTTCTATTCCATCGATCAATTGCTGGAGACGGACACATTCGGCGGGCGAAAATGGCCGGGCGAAGTGCTGCGCCTTGCCATGCTGATGACGCACTACCGCGAACCGATAGATTTTTCGGTGAGGAGACTGGAAGAGGCTCGGGTTATCAGTTTCAAATGGGTCGATCTTGCCCGACGATATGGGCCAGCGGACGGGATAATCTTGCCTGAAGTATTGGATGCCTTGCATGACGACCTAAACACGCCGCTAGCAATCCAAGCTATTCAGCGCGGCAAAGGAAAGCCATCTGACGTCGCTGCTTCCGTGCATTTTTTGAATCTGTTTGAGGAACGAGTTGTAAGGATCGGCGAGACACTGCGTGCAGAGCAGAAAGCCGGAATTCGTAAATCACTTCAATCGGCATCTGACTCCGTGGTATTGAGTGAATTGGGAGTCTCCCGCGAGGAAATCGAGACGAAGATTAACGAACGCCTCGCCCTCATCGCGCAAAAACTGGGCCGAGGCCGACCGTATCCGCGACGAACTTCTCGCGCAGGGCATTCAGTTGAAGGATGGCAAGGACCCCACTACAGGCGAGCGTGTCACCACCTGGGAGGTGAAAAGGTGATCGAGGGTTTTGGCACCCCCTCTGCCCTGCCGGGCATCTCCCCCTCAAGTGGGGAGATCAGCCAACCGTAACGCGTTCGTCCATCTCCAGCGACAATAGGTATTCCGCAAGTCTGAAACCGCCAATCTCCCCACTTGAGGGGAGATGCCCGGCAGGGCAGAGGGGGTGATTACCAATGAATCACGCTCTTGTACCGCCTATGAACCGCCGCAACGCCCGAAAAATGCGCAAGGTGATGACTGATGCCGAATTAAAACTCTGGAACGAGCTACGCGCGCACCGGCTGATGGATCTTGGTTTTCGTCGTCAATTGCCGATTGCTGGCTATATCGTCGATTTCGCATGCCCATCGCACAAGATCGTCGTGGAAGTTGACGGCTCTCAACATGCCGGTGCCGAAAATGATAGAACCCGCAATGCGAAACTGGAGGCTCTTGGCTGGACGGTCATTCGCTTCTGGAACGACGATGTGCTGCGTGACATCGACAATGTCTGCCAGCATATTGTGATCAGTGCTGGCCTGATGGTCGAAGACGCCGGCCAGCCACCTGCCTGAATAGGATGAGATCATGATGAGCCTCGACAATTTTCCGGTTTATTCAGGTGGCTGCCAGTGTGGTGCCGTTCGTTTTCGCGTCGAGGGCGCGTTGGGAGACACATCTGTCTGCCATTGCCGCATGTGCCAAAAGGCATTTGGCGCTTTCTATGCGCCGCTTGTCGCTGTGCGGGGAGCCAGGTTCGAATGGACCCGAGGCGCGCCGAAATATTTCCAGTCTTCCAATCAGGTGCGGCGCGGGTTTTGCGGCGATTGCGGCACGCCGCTTACCTATGAGGCACCGGATGGCGTTGCACTCGCCATCGGGGCGTTCGATTGCCCAGCCGACATCGCGCCGGTGATCCAGTGGGGCATTGAAGCCAAATTGCCTTATGTCGACGCCATAGCCGCGCTGCCTGAGAAGGACACCCTGGCTGATGGCGAAGCGGCCGCCTTTCTCCACGATCTCATTTCCTACCAGCACCCCGACCACGACACGACCGAATGGCCGCCTCAGGAAGACAAACCATGAGTACCCGATTGCGCACTCTTTACCCCGAAATCGAACCCTTCGACTCGGGTATGCTCGACGTTGGTGACGGTCACTCGATCTATTGGGAGCGGGCTGGCACAAAGGGCGCGAAGCCTGCCGTATTTTTGCATGGTGGGCCGGGCGGAACGATTTCACCGAAACATCGGCGTCTGTTTGATCCGAAACTCTACGATGTCATCTTGTTCGATCAACGCGGCTGCGGGAAATCGACGCCCAATGCATCGCTTGATGCCAATACGACATGGCATCTGGTGGCAGACATCGAGCGGCTGCGCGAAATGGCGGGGTTTGACAAATGGCTCGTCTTCGGCGGCTCCTGGGGGTCGACCTTGGCGCTGGCTTATGCTGAAGCCCACCCGGCACGCGTCAGCGAACTCGTCGTGCGTGGCATTTATACGCTGACCCGTGCCGAACTTGACTGGTATTATCAATTTGGTGTGTCGCAGATGTTCCCCGAAAAATGGGAGCGTTTTCTGGCTCCAATTCCGCAGGCCGAACGCGGCGACATGATGGGGGCTTACCGCAAGCGTCTGATTGGGTCGGACCGCAAGGCACAGATCGAGGCGGCACGCGCCTGGAGCCAGTGGGAAGGGGAGACGATAACCCTTCTGCCGGAGCCTGAAACCAGCGATCCGTTCGGGCAGGAGGATTATGCCGTTGCCTTCGCCCGGATCGAAAATCACTATTTCATCCATGCCGGATGGCTGGAAGAAGGGCAATTGCTGCGCGATGCGGGCAAATTGAAAGACATTGCCGGCGTCATTGTTCATGGGCGCTACGATATGCCTTGTCCCGCGCACAATGCATGGGCCTTGCACAAGGTCTGGCCAAAGGCTGAGTTCTTCCTGATCGAAGGTGCGGGCCACGCCTATTCGGAGCCGGGAATTCTCGACCGGCTGATCTATGCCACTGATAAATTTGCGGGCAAGAAATGACGATACCGCCCCTTCATATCGGACAGATCGGATTGTTATTTGACATAATTGGTGGGTTCTTCTTGGCCAAGGCGCTGTTTTTCAACAGCGTGAAAATGATCGCCGCACAGGGAGGAACTTATTACGGTTACAATCCGCATTTGATATTGGCGCTTTGTGAACAAAGAATAGACGCAAATTTTGGATTGCCTTTATTGTTACTTGGCTTCTTTTTTCAATTCTGGGCGACGTTCGACAATGAACAATCACAGAATTGGACATTTTTTGGAGCTATCGTGCTGATTGTGGTAATTTTCGTTTATTTCATGACGAGATCAATTCTTGCGTGTCGGATGCGTGACATCGTAATAGCGAATAAGGTAGGCGAATGATCCGCGAACGCCTTTATCTCTACGACACGACACTGCGTGATGGCCAGCAGACGCCGGGCATCGATTTCTCGGTTGAGGACAAGATCGCTATCGCCAAGCTGCTCGACGATTTCGGTATGGACTATGTCGAGGGTGGTTATCCGGGGGCAAACCCCACTGATACGGCTTTCTTTGAACGCAAGCGCACGCAGCGTTCAAAGTTCGTTGCCTTCGGCATGACCAAGCGCGTCGGCGTCTCGGCATCCAACGATCCGGGCATTGCCACGCTCTTGCAGTCACATGCCGACGCGATTTGCTATGTCGCCAAAAGCTCGGACTATCATGTCCGTGTAGCTCTCGGCTGCACCGAGCAGGAGAATTTGGACGCCATCAAGGCTTCAGTCGATGCCGCCGTTGCAAGCGGCAAAGAAGCCATGGTCGATTGCGAGCATTTCTTCGACGGCTTCAAAGCCAATCCAGCCTACGCCTTGGCTTGCGCCAAAACCGCGTATGAGGCCGGCGCGCGCTGGGTTGTGTTGTGCGATACCAATGGCGGCACGCAACCTAGCGAGATCATGTCTGTTGTTGCTAAAGTCATTGCCGCTGGCATTCCCGGTGCCAATATCGGCATTCACGCGCATGACGATACTGGACAGGCCGTGGCCAATTCGCTGGCGGCGGTGGAGGCAGGCGCGCGCCATATTCAAGGCACGCTGAACGGCATCGGCGAGCGTTGCGGCAATGCCAACCTCATTACCATCATTCCCACTCTGTTGCTGAAGCCGGCCTATGCCGAGCGATTTGAGACCGGCGTTTCGACCGAACAGCTTGCGGGCGTTTCAAGGTTGTCACGTGCCTTCGATGAATTGCTCAATCGCGCACCCGAAGCACAGGCTCCCTATGTCGGCCAGTCGGCATTTGCCACCAAGGCTGGTATCCATGCCTCGGCACTGGCCAAGGAACCAAAGACTTACGAGCATGTCGAGCCTGACTCTGTCGGCAATCGGCGCCGGGTGATGGTATCGGACCAGGGTGGCAAGGCGAATTTCATCGCAGAACTCAAACGGCGCGGTATCGAAGTTGCCCGTGATGATCGCCGCCTCGATACGCTGATTGCTCTGGTCAAGGAACGCGAGGCCGAAGGCTATGCCTATGAAGGCGCAGACGCCAGCTTCGAATTGCTTGCGCGCCGCACGCTGGGCACAGTGCCGGAATTCTTCAAGGTCGAGAGTTTTCGCTGCATGGTCGAGCGCCGCTACGATGCCAATGGCAGCATCAAGACGATTTCGGAAGCGTTTGTGAAGCTCGTCGTGGAAGGTGAAACAAGGATGTCGGTCGCAGAGGGTCACGGCCCGGTCAATGCACTCGACATTGCGCTGCGCAAGGATCTTGGCCGCTATCAGGAAGAGATCGCCGATCTTGAGTTGGTGGACTACAAGGTGCGCATTCTCAACGGTGGCACCGAGGCGGTTACGCGCGTGCTGATAGAATCTCAGGATGGCGATAGCAGCCGTTGGTGGACAGTCGGCGTTTCCGATAATGTCATCGACGCGTCGTTTCAGGCACTGATGGATTCGATTATTTTCAAGTTGATGAAGAACCGGGAAATGGCCGGGTTGGTTGCGGCCGAATAGTTGGGCCATCAACGAAAGAGCATTGAACCATCAGAAATTTGAAGTGGTGCTACCCCGGTAACGGCTTCATATAGGGGCGATGGTGACGAACGCGTTTCAAGCAGAAGTTGATTCCAAAAACGCGCAACGTGGGTTTGCACTTGCTTGTTCGGCCTATTTTCTTTGGGGGCTTTTGCCCTTCTACATGAAATGGGTCGCCTATTTGCCACTGATGGAGGTTGTCGCCAGCCGTGTCATCTGGTCGGTGCCCATTGCTGCCGCCGTGCTCATCTGGCTCGGGCGCACTGCGGATTTCACGACTGCGCTTCGTTCCCCGCGTGTACTCGGTATGGCTGCACTGACGGCTACGCTCATCACACTGAACTGGAGTATCTATGTCTGGGCGATTGCAGCCGATCGCACGATTGAAACGGCATTGGGTTACTATATCAATCCATTGGTCAATGTTGTGATCGGTGCACTTCTGCTCGGTGAGCGGCTGGATCGGCGGCAAATGTTAGCCGTAGCCCTTGCGGCGATTGCGGTCGCCATTCTCACATGGGAGGGTGGAAAATTGCCTTGGGTTTCGTTGGGTCTTGCCGCTTCATTTTCGGCATATGGCTATTTTCGCAAGACATTGCCGATAGGCCCAAGCCAGGGCTTCCTGCTCGAAATCATCATTTTGGCGATTCCCGCGCTTGGTTATCTCGGCTGGCTGGTCGCTTCCGGGCAGGACCATTTCATATCCGGAAATTTCAGCGACACGATGCTGCTGATCGGATGTGGCCCGGTCACGGCGATCCCACTGTTATTGTTCGGATTTGGCGCGAAATTGCTCCGGTTCTCCACGCTTGGAATCATGCAGTATATCGCGCCGACGCTGGTGTTCCTGATCGCGGTTTTCATATTCGGAGAGCCGTTCGGCACGGTCGACGCAATCGCCTTCATGCTGATCTGGACAGCGTTGGCAATTTATACGTGGTCGATGCTGAGCCATCGCCCGCCGCCGGCCAAAGCACCGCCTATCCATTAAAACGGCGTGCATCCAATTGGACGCACAAAAGGCGCTACATCTTTTCGATAATCGAAGAGACGCCCTCTGGCGGGCCGTCCGTCGCAGCGGCAGCCGTCAGAATGGCAGCGACAATGGCTTCGGGGGCATTCACCACCAGCGGCCTGACTTTGTGAGCCGTGTGGATAAAGCCTTCGCTCGCCATATGCTCGATCAAAATCATCATCGGGTCCCAGAATCCGTTGACATTGCCAAAGACCATAGGTTTGCGATGATGGCCGAGTTGCGCCCATGTCATGATCTCGACGATTTCCTCCACCGTACCGATGCCGCCGGGCAGCGCTACGAAAGCGTCGGATTCTTCAAACATCCGTTGCTTGCGCTCGTGCATGTTGTCGGTGACAACGACCTGATCCAGTCGATCAAGCGCCATCTCGGTAGCTTCGCGGTTCATGAGAAAGCGCGGAATGATGCCGCAGACCTTGCCATTGGCTCGCATTGCACCTTCGGCCACGGCTCCCATAATACCTTTGGTGCCACCCCCATAAATGAGGCGTAAGCCTGATTGCGCAATGGATTGGCCAAGCGCGCGCCCAGCTTCGAGGTAGGCGGAGTTGCGGCCCACAGATGAGCCGCAATAGACGCAAATGGAGCGAATCTTGTTCATGTTATAATTGGTGCTGTGCGTAGGCACGACGGTCAAGCCTTAAACGGGCTTTTTCTTGTCGGCTTGAATAAAACAGGCTAGACCGCGTTAGGTGGTTAAGGGCGAGAACGATATGGCAATTACTCCGTTGAGAGCTTTCCTGTTCGCAACTGGTGGCTTGGCCGCAGTTGCGGCGGTTGCCTATGTTGCGGGCGCTTTCGATCCCTATATCAATAAGCCGTCATCGACCGACGTTTCCGTGCTATCCCAATCTTCAGAGCCAGCGCCCACCTCAACGACGGCTGACGGAACGCAGGGCCGTATGCCTGAGGCTGATGGAACAAGTTCAAATCCACCTGCCACGCCCTCAGCCACCGATGCGATGAAGCCGATGAAATCTGCTGAGGAGGACGCAGCATCGACCAATCCAGCGCCCGCCAATCCAGCACCAGCAGGCGTGATTGCCCCGAGTTTCGATGTTATGCGCGTTGAGGGTAATGGGTCGGTTGTCGTCGCCGGCAAAGCCGCACCGGCTGCGAAGATCGAGATCGTACATGGATCGACGGTTCTGGGTGAAACGGTCGCCGGCCCCGATGGGGATTTTGTCTTCGTTCTCAATAATCCGCTGAAGCCTGGCGACTATCAGATCGTGTTGCGTTCGACCGCGCCGGGCAATGTCGTGGCGACCTCGACGCAAACAGCCGTGCTTTCCATCCCAGAAAAGCCCGATGGCCAAGTATTGGCAATGGTTGAAGAGCCGGGCAAACCGGCTGAATTGTTGACGCTTCCCAAATCTGAAACGAAGCCGGAAACTGCGGCCGAATCTGATTCAGCGTCGATCCCGGCGCAAAACGATCAGCCTTCCGCTGCCACCACGACAACACCCGATGAACAGGCCGCACCGCAAACTGGCGAAGCGCAAGTGACAGGTGACGATCAATCCGCTCCAGCCGCAACCGTTCCCCCCGCCGCGACAGCGCCCGCGGCTGAAACAGTTCCCTCAGGTGCACCGAAGATCGTTGTCGAGGCGGTCGAGATCGACGGTAACAAGATATTTGTCGCCGGGCAGGCCGATCCAGGAAGCAAGGTTCGTGCCTATGCCAACGAGATCCTGCTTGGCGATGCGCTGACCTCACCTGATGGTCACTTCCTTGTCGAAGCGACGCGCAATATCCCGGTCGGCGAATATACCATCCGCGTGGACGGTCTTGATGCCAGCGGTTCGAAAGTTGTGGCGCGCGCAACAGTGCCTTTCCAGCGCGAACCCGGTGAATCTGTTGCCGCAGTAGCCCCCAGCCAATCGATGCAGACCGGGACCGATGCCGCAGCCGGTGAAACGCCGGTGGCGTCAGCAGAACCATCTGTCTCGACACAGGCTTCATCGGCGGAGCCTGCCGCGACGGACGGTCAGATAAGCGAAAAAGTTGCTTCGGCTTCACCTTCTGACGAGGTAGCGGCAACTGTGTCGCCCAAACTCGAACATGCTGATAGCGCCGTTATCATCAGGCGTGGCGATACGCTGTGGCGGATTTCGCGACGGGTTTATGGACGCGGCATACGTTATTCGACGATCTATCTGGCAAATCAGAGCCAGATCAGCGATCCTGATCGTATCTGGCCCGGCCAGGTGTTCAAGCTTCCCGAACAATCGAAGGAAGGCGAGGCTGCTGACCTCGATGCAATGGGCGACCAGATAACGACGACACCACAATAGACGGGTTTTCTTTTCGGCAGGGCACTTGTGGAATCAAATATCATCGTATATCGACGATATACGATGAATATTTTACAAACTGACAATGCGATGGCTGATGGTCTGGCCAATGGCCAGATGCTTGCCGCCAAACTCGCAGCTCTTTCGCATCCGACGCGCATCGAGATATTGCGCCATTTGTCCTCAAATCGGTCGTGCTGCTGTGGCGACGTGGTCGATCGGCTTGATTTGGCGCAATCCACCGTGTCCCAGCATTTGAAAATACTGGTCGCGGCAGGTTTCGTTCACCTCGCGCCCGAAGGCCAGCGCTCCCACTATACCATCGATCGCGAGGCGCTTGCATCGGTTTCGGCTGCTGTTGACGCATTCACCAGATCTTGCTGCTCCGGTTGCTGATCCTCTACCCGCAAGGCATGAAACGTGGCTGAAAAAACCGTATCCGCAGAATCCGGCTCGACCTTCAAGACCATTGTGAACTTGTGGCCATTCATGTGGCCAGCGGATCGCGCTGATCTCAAGGCACGGGTCGTGTGGGCAAGCGTGCTTCTGGTCGTTGCCAAACTGACATTGATGGCCGGGCCATATTTCTTCAAATGGGCAACCGATGCCTTGGCTGGCGATGCGAAGTCAGCTCCGCCATTGCCAGCCATCCTGTTGGTGCCTGTCATGCTGGTGATTGCCTATAATGTGGTACGATTGGTGCAATTGGGCTTCAACCAGTTGCGCGATGCCATGTTCGCGCAGGTCGGGCAACATGCGGTGCGTCAGCTCGCCTATCGTACATTCGTTCACATGCACGAATTGTCGTTGCGTTTTCATCTGGAGCGGCGAACCGGCGGGCTATCTCGCATCATCGAACGCGGCACCAAGGGCATTGAAACCATTGTGCGTTTCACGGTCCTCAACACCTTGCCGACCATTCTCGAATTTGCCCTGACTGCCGCAATCTTCGCAGTCAGTTATGGTTGGCGATATGTGGCCGTGGTCGCTGTCACGGTAGCAATCTACACATGGTTTACCGTGCGCGCGAGCGACTGGCGCATCTCCATTCGCCGCGACATGAATGACAGCGATACTGACGCAAACACCAAGGCAATCGACTCGCTTCTGAATTTCGAAACCGTCAAATATTTCAACAACGAGAAAATGGAGGCGCAGCGTTTCGACCACGCGATGGCGCGCTATGAGATAGCGGCGACGAAGATCTGGACTTCTCTCGGTTGGCTGAATTTCGGACAAGGTGCGATTTTCGGAGTTGGCATGGCGGTCGCAATGGCCATGTCGGCGCTGGAAGTGCAGGCGGGAACGCAGACCATCGGTGATTTCGTTTTCATCAATGCGATGCTGATGCAGCTATCCGTGCCGCTCAATTTTATCGGCTTTATCTATCGCGAAATCCGTCAGGGTCTTACCGACATCGAGCAGATGTTTGACCTGCTCGATGTGCGCCAGGAGGTTATCGACAAGCCAGACGCCAAACCTCTGCATGTCGAAAAGGGCAACGTCGAATTTCGCGATGTGCACTTTTCCTATGAGGCCAATCGCAATATCTTGAAGGGTGTCAGCTTCGAGGTGAAGCCCGGAAAGACAGTGGCCATTGTTGGCCCTTCCGGCGCTGGAAAGTCGACCATATCGCGCCTTTTGTTCCGCTTTTATGATATTCAGGCTGGCGCTGTCCTTGTCGATGGTCAGGATATTCGCGAGGTCACGCAACAAAGCCTGCGGGCCGAGATCGGCATGGTACCGCAAGATACGGTGCTGTTTAACGATACGGTTGCCTACAACATCCGCTATGGCCGGGTTGGTGCCAGCGAAGAAGATATACAAAAGGCGGCTGAACTTGCCCAGATCGGCCCATTCATCGAAAGTTTGCCGGATGGTTATCGCACAATGGTCGGCGAACGGGGCCTGAAGCTGTCGGGCGGCGAAAAGCAGCGCGTGGCTATTGCCCGCACCATTCTGAAAGCACCGCCTATCCTCATTCTCGACGAGGCAACGTCCGCGCTGGATAGTCACACAGAGCAGGAAATTCAGGCAGCTCTCGATCTCGTCAGCCGGGGGCGTACCACCATCGTCATCGCACACCGGCTCTCAACCGTGATTTCCGCCGACGAAATTATCGTGTTGAAAGAGGGCATGATCGCCGAACGCGGGACACATGCTGAACTTCTGGGCGAAAAAGGCCTTTATGCTTCGATGTGGGATCGCCAGCGTGAAGCGACCGAAGCGGAAGAGCGTTTGCGTATCGCGCGCGAGGCAGATGAACTTGGCGTTATCGTGCGCCGTCGCACTTCGGAGGTTGAGTGACCGACCCCTTCCTTGGCGCAGTGCGGCACTGGTTCTCCTGGAGCCGGACAAGACAATCGATTCGCGCAGGCCTGCTCCTGTTCGGTTGCATCACTGTCTTGCCGATATCAGCATATGCGGGCTGGAAAGCAGTCGAGACAGCTAAAACCTACGCCATCACCGGCAAAAATGGCGCTGAACTTTATGCATCTATAGGTCAGAAAGGCCCCAAACTGGGCAATGTCAGGGTTATTGCCCATACAAATTTCAAACTGACATGGTCCAGAAAATATGAACCGCGAGGCAATGCCTGCGTTCTGGCTTCAGCCCGTCCCAACCTCACCATCACCTACACGCTACCTGAACCGTCGGCAAAACTCTCCGCTGCCGTTCGCAAAAGCTGGGATAGCTTCATTGCCGGAATACGCAGTCATGAGTTGGTGCATGGTGACATCATCAAGGATATGGTCAGAAAGATCGTGAAAACCAGCGTTGGAATGAGCGTTGCCAATGATCCCGGCTGCCGTAAAATCCGGGAAGAGCTGAAACAACGTCTATCCGAACTTTCTCTCGCACAACGCCAGCAAAGCCGGGATTTTGATCGCGCCGAACTCAGTCAGGGGGAATATGCACCAACTGATTCTGAAACTGGTAAGCGGGCGCTGAATGACGTTGGAGAGGCAGGCTCCTGCCTTCGGTATAGCCGCCAGCGTTAAACATATATGGCAGGCGCGGTGCTTGGGTTGCGTACAAGCGGCACCTCGCCAGATTGTTGCGTTGCGAGGCGAGGCGGTTTCGTCTAGACAGACGCGACCCGAAATGGAGCCGGTCTCAACTTGATGCAACTTGTCGACACGATCAAAAACGCTTTTGTTCCGATCCATCGTGAGGGCTATCCCTTCATCGCTATTTTTGCGGTGGTGACGCTGGTTCTTGGCTTCTTTTCATCGTTTCTGTTCTGGATCGGGCTGATCCTGACCGCCTGGTGCGCGTATTTTTACCGCGACCCGGAGCGTGTGACCCCGGTCGATGATCGGCTGGTGGTAAGCCCGGCTGATGGCGTTGTCTCCGCGGTCGGACCAGCCGTGCCGCCACGTGAGCTTGGCCTTGGAAACGCTGAGTTGACCCGCATATCCGTTTTCATGAACGTCTTTTCCTGTCATGTGAACCGCGCCCCGGTGCGTGGTCGCATCAACCGCATCGAGCATCGGCCCGGTAAGTTCCTGAACGCCGAACTGGACAAGGCCAGTGCGGAAAACGAGCGCAATGGTCTCGTCATCGAAAGCCCTAACGGGACAGTCGCCGCAGTTCAAATTGCCGGTTTGGTGGCGCGCCGCATCGTCTGTTGGGCCAAGGCCGACGAGACTATTGGCATCGGTGAACGATTTGGCCTGATCCGCTTTGGATCGCGCGTTGATGTATACGTGCCAGCAACCGCCACGCCGCGCGTCGCGGTCGGGCAGACAGCGGTGGCAGGAGAGACGGTCATCGCCGAATTTGGTGGCGTAGCCACAGTTCCACTCGTGCGCGTCTCGTGATCGAACGATGAGTGCGCCTTACAAGAAGTTCGAACCACACGGGGCAGGCGGGCCGCGCATCCGGGAAATCCCGTTGCGCATGATGTTTCCAAATCTCGTTACCGTTCTGGCAATTTGTGCGGGCTTGTCCGGCATCCGTTTCGCCTTCGAGGGACGCTTCGAGACTGCTGTGGTGATGGTGCTGCTTGCGGCCTTCCTCGACGGCGTCGATGGCCGGCTCGCGCGGCTGCTCAAGGCCACATCGAAATTTGGCGCGCAAATGGATTCATTGGCCGACATCGTCAATTTCGGTGTCGCACCGGCCCTTGTGCTCTATGCCTTCCTGCTCGATGGTGCCGGTTCACCGGGCTGGATCGCCGCGCTTTTGTTTGTCATCGCCTGCGCCATGCGGTTGGCACGCTTCAATGTACTGGACGAAGCCACCGATCAACCCTCATGGCAGGCCGAATATTTCGTCGGCGTTCCTGCACCGGCTGGAGCCGTTCTGGTCATGTTGCCGCTCTATCTGTCATTTCTTGGCCTTGAGCCGACGAGGCTGGCTTCCTTTGTCGGCGCTGCATTTACCGTGGTCGTCGCATTCTTGCTGGTTAGCAGGCTGCCGATCTATTCCGGTAAGAGCATGAAGATTCCGGGCGACAAGATGCTGCTGGTAATCCTTGCCGTTGCGCTCTGCATTCTGCTTCTGGCCAGTTACCCTTGGTACACACTCACGGCTTCGGTTGTGGCATATCTCATATTCCTTCCGTTCAGCGTTCGCGCCTATTCGCGCCGTGCCAAGCGGGAAGGCGAAGCGATTTTGCCGCCTGACGTTGAATGATTTGAACATTCTACGGAAAGTCTATCCGGCTTAACGTTGAAAATCGCGCAAAGACAGAGGACGAAAATCTCGATCGACTGAAATCACAATCGAGATTGCTTCTCTTTTGCGGCACGCTCAAGCCGCTCAAGCGCAACTTTCTGTGTCGAAACATAATCGGTCTTGCCCGAACCGAGCAACGGAATCTGGTCGACCTTGACGATGTCGTTGGGCACCGCAAGCTCCGCCACGCCAGCCTGCTTTCCGAATTTGCGCAAGGCTTCCGCGCTCGCCTCCTTTGACGTCGTGACGAGTACGATCCGTTCGCCGCGCCGTTTGTCAGGAACAGACACCGCTGCATGGTTCTGCTCAGGCCACAACGAATGAACCAGTATTTCCACCACCCCAAGTGAAACCATCTCGCCAGCAACCTTGGCGAACCGCTTTGCACGCCCGCAAATGGTGATGAAGCCATCGCGGTCGACAGACACGATATCACCCGTATCGTGCCAACCTTCGGCGGTGGGTTGCAATTCCCCCGGTCGCTCGGCGGTCATGTAACCCATCATGATATTCGGACCGGAAACCCAAAGACGTTTGCCTTCGGCAATTCCCTCCACGGCTTCCAGCTTCATCCGCATCGCTGGCAGCAACCGCCCGACGGTGCCGTCGCGATTGTGGATAGCGCTGTTGACGGCTACGACAGGCGCCGCTTCAGTCAAACCAAACCCTTCAATGATCGGGGTCTGAAAGCGATCAAACCAGATGCGGCGCGTCTCTGGTCGTACCGACTCTGCGCCGGCAACGACGAACCGCAGGCTGGAAAAGTCCTCATCCTTGGCGGTGCGGGCATAATTCGCCAGAAACGTGTCTGTCCCGAACATGATCGTCGGTCGAATTTTGCGCGCGATTTCAGGAATGATTTTGTAGTGCAATGGCGAGGGGTAAAGGAAAAGGCGAACCCCGCCTAGCAGCGGCAGAAACGTGCCGCCGGTCAGGCCGAACGAATGGAAGACAGGCAGCACATTGAGAAGCGTGTCCAGCGGGGATATGCTCACCCGTGCCTCCGCCTGCATGGCATTGACGACGAGATTTCGATGCGAAAGCACGACGGCTTTGGGAGTGCCTTCCGAGCCGGAAGTAAACAGGATGACGGCTGGCTTTTCGCCATCTTGCGCGCACAACGGGCGTTTCCACTTTATCGCTGCCGTCAATTTTTCCAATGTGGAAATGCTTGCGCGCACATCTTCGAGCCAGAGGAATTTTGCGCCGCCAGCTTCCACCGCCTGCACGATGTCATCGAGCGCCGCCTTTTCGATAAAGGCGCGTGAGGAAACCACCGTTCTTATCCCGGCAGTGCGGATTGCTGCGGTAACGCTGGCTGGCCCGGCTGTATAGTTGATCATTGCGGCGACCCGGCCAGCCGATGACAGACCAAGCAGGGACAAGACGACGCCATTGGTGTTGGGCAACATCAAGCCAACGGCTTCTCCCTGCGCCGATATGGCTTGAAATCGTTCACCCAGGACCCGGGCGCCGATGAACAGCTTCCTGTAACTCAGCGCGCCGCTGACGACATCTTCCAGAATGATACGCGAAGCTCCAAAGCGATCCGCTGCGTCGCGCGTTGCAAGAAAAAGGCTGCGGTTGGAGTCGGTGGCTTCAACACGCACCTCTGCCACACGGTCGAAAAGCGCATTCGACGCATTGATTGCCTGTGCGCAACCACGCTTGGTCATTTCGGTAACCGTCAAGGGATCGAGTACGCATATCGAAAGGCGGGGAAACCATCGCCGGGGGCTTTTTTAGCCTCAGTCAGCGAAAACGGCAGGTGACGGGCACCATTGATGAAGATCGGCACGATGGAAGCGTCGGATTGCCGGGCGATCCGGCTAACGGCGCGGTAAAGTCGAAACGACTTCACGTCCGGTTCAACCGCTTCGGGCAGATAGACTGCAATACGTCCCTTGCCTTTCAAGACACGAACCAGCCTGCGGCTGACGAAGACATGCTCGGCCTTGAAGGCGATCGACCGGGCAAGTTCACGCCACGGTTCCAGCCAGAGTGATTTGGCCGAGGCTTCGTCCAATATGTGCAATGTATCGGCGGGCAGGAGCGACAGCATTAGCGCTGGGTCAAGACGCGACTGGTGCGTGATGACATAGATAACCGGGGCCCGCGCGTTTCGGGCGATTTTCACCTGGCGGTCTGAAATTCGATAGGCGAGCTTTAATGGGACATACAGGAACGCTTGCCTGAAGCTAAGTCCCAGCCGCACAATCATAAATATGGTGGCGAGGCACCACGCGCCGACGATACACGCGAGTAACGCAAGGGCTAAAATCATGCCGCATCACTCCCAATATTTGACGCATCGCAGCTCTTCCGGCCGTTTGTCTAAAGCCTCAGGAGATTCCGAAAACCAGCAACCACTTTTCGGTCCGATGCTCTAGGAAACTAGACGAAGTTCGATCAACGTCAATGGCGTACGGTCTCTCGATGTCTCGTTGGTTGCGGGCCGAGATCAGCTTTTCATGTGTCGGAACACGCCAGCACCGCACAGCAAAGCGGCGGATGAAGCGCATGGGAAAGGATAGATAATATTGGCGAAAAAAAGCCGACCCTTGGGCCGGCTTATAGAGGGAGACGGGCAGGGGGTGAGGGATTTGGGGAGGCCCGTCTGACCAATAATTCACGATCCCGCGAATGGTTCCCCTGTCGCCAGAAAAAATGACCGAAATCTTACTCGGCAGGTTCCGTTGCCGATGGTTGGTCATCGCCCATGTCGTCGGTATAGGGTGAGGCGCTTGGAATGCACTGGACAAACCAGCCCGCCGGCACCGGTTGCTTTTGGTATTCGGTGATCGCGGCGGCGCACTCATCGCGCCCATCGAAGGCAGTGGGCAAGACAACCATGCCGCCTTGCGGCCCGGAAACGACCAGATACCAGACTAGCGCTACAGTCGCTGACATTGAAATTCTCGCTATGTTGCAATTAGCCATCACATGATGGCCACAGCCGAATTTTATCAACTAACGCCACGACGCGGAAGCCTTGGTTAAAGGCGCGGCATTATGACTCACAGGCGAACCTGAACTCGGTTCGCCTGTGGCAATTCTACGTCAGAGGTTGAGTAAAAACAAATATATTGAGTGGTTTGACGGGTCTATCAAATCCACCACATCAGTTTGCCGCGAAGCAATAGAACAAGCCGTCTCCACCTGTGCCTTTGAGCGCATCCTGGCTACACCCGCCGCGCGAGCCGTGCGAAGAGTTCCACGATTTGGCCGCCGCCGAATCGTCAAGCCCCATACGGTCGGAATGGCCCAACATTGCAGCCCCTTCTTCTCCGCTTAACGTCCAGTCGCCGCATGTATTGTCCGCGACTTTCGTGCCGTCGGGATTGGACCCTGTTAAGATGTCGTGGCGGTTCGGTGTATCGCCGCGCCCATTGATGACCTCTCCATTTTCGTTCAGCGCGGTCTCCTTGGTGATGCCGTTGGCATCGCTGTGAAGCGAAGCAACATCGTCGGCGATTTTTTCACCCTTGGCATTGTACCACGGGCCACTGCCGATGCGGTCGCGAGCATCGGTGTCGCTGGTCGATAGATAGGCATGCCATGTTTTCCCGCTGACGCCGGCGGCTTCCGCAAGCGAAGCGCAATGCGCATCGGCCCCGCTAAGTCCGCCGAGATTGGCACCGTTACCGGAGCCTTGGCTTGTCACGAAGAAACTCATCGAAGTGTCTTGAGCATGGGCCGCGCCAGCGGCGGCAAGGGTCAGGGCAGTCATGAGCAGTAATTTTCGCATGATGGTGTCCTCCAGCTTGTTGACGTTTGTCGCCTACAAGTGAACGATATAAGGGAGACGAATCTTCCACAATCACGTATTGGTGTGCAAAAGCCTCCCGCAAAGCCACCTATTCGGGCATTTTATAAGACACCCAGCGGTCATGCTTTGCCTGATAGATCATGCCGGTCTCGCTCCGCGATGGACTGGCCAGCACTATGATACGCTCTGCGATTTCGGATGGATGCGGCAATGTTTCGGGGTTTTCACCCGGCATGGCCTGGGCACGCATGGCCGTGCGGGTCGCGCCCGGATCGACCGCGTTTACGCAAAGCGCCATGTTGCGCGTTTCATCCGCCCAGGAGCGCGCGAGTGCTTCAACCGCCGCTTTGGAAGCTGCATAAGGTCCCCAGAATGCGCGCGCGGAGTGGGCAGCTCCTGAAGAAATGATGATCGCGCGTCCAGCGTCGGAAAGGCGCAACAACGGATCGACCGAGCGGATCAGCCGCCAGGTCGAGGTAACATTGATGGCCATGACCTTGTCGAAAGTCTTGGCTTCGACATGGCCAATCGGCGAAATCGTTCCCAAGACACCTGCATTGGCAACGAGAATGTCGAGTTTGCCCCACCGCTCGAAAATAGCGCCGCCCAGCCGGTCAATTCCGTCCATGTCCGAAAGATCAAGCGGAACAAGCGTTGCCTCTCCCTTGCCGGTCTTTTTGTGTTCAGCCTTGATCTCATCGTCAAGCTCCTCGAGCCCGCCAACGGTTCGCGCCACCGCGATGACATGGGCACCCGCCGCTGCAAGACCCTTGGCGATAAAATAGCCGATGCCACGCGATGCGCCGGTGACGACGGCAGTGCGGCCGGTGAGGTCAAGAGATGAAGTCATGCTGGCATCCAGTTCGAGCGGGTCGGTAAACTACCATCAGATAGGATGGATTTACCGAGAACGAAACCCTGCACAACAGGATCTTCTTCGGCCTACGCGCAACCACGTGAGAATTTTTCTTCATCCCGCACTAGAATCATAATGCAAATTTCAGATTCGGGACACTAGGTTCCGTTTGCTGCCAGTAGCGACAGCGTGCGCACATTGTCAGCGCCTTCAAAATCGGCAAGCCGCGTTGGGTACTGGCCGGTAAAGCACGCGTCGCAAAACTGCGGTTGCTCATTATCGCGCCCAGTCTCGCCAACCGCCCGGTAGAGACCCTCTATCGACAGGAAACCGAGCGAATCGACCCGAATGAACTCCGCCATTTCCTCAACCGACATGCGTGATGCCAGCAGTTTGGACTTCTCCGGCGTGTCGACGCCGTAAAAGCAGGAGGCTCGTGTCGGAGGTGAGGCAATGCACATATGCACTTCGCGCGCACCGGCCTCACGCACCATCTGGACGATCTTCTGGCTGGTAGTGCCGCGCACGATCGAATCGTCAACCAGCACAACCCGCTTGCCCTCGATCATGCGCCGGTTGGCATTGTGCTTCAGTTTGACGCCCATGTGACGAATGGAATCGCCCGGCGAAATGAATGTTCGGCCCACATAGTGATTGCGGATGATGCCAAGTTCGAACGGCAGACCTGCTTCCTGGCTAAACCCGATAGCAGCCGGCGTGCCGGAATCCGGCACCGGTACGACAACGTCGGCTTCAACCTTACATTCGCGGGCAAGCTCCGCACCGATCCGCTTGCGGACCTCATACACGTTGCGTCCTTCCACGGACGAGTCAGGGCGCGCGAAATAGACATACTCGAAGATACAAAAGCGCGTCTTTTGCGGCTCGAACGGATAAAAGCTTTCAACGCCCTTGGCGGTGACCACCACCATCTCGCCCGGTTTGACATCGCGCACGAAGCGCGCACCGATAATGTCGAGGGCGCAGGTTTCCGAAGCAAGGATCCATGCACCGTCGAGATCGCCAAGAACCAGCGGGCGGATGCCGAGTGGATCACGGCAGCCGATCATCTTTTTCGACGACAGTGCGACCAGCGAAAACGCGCCTTCGACTTGTCGAACCGCGTCGATGAACCGCGCATTGAGGTCGCGTTCCTTACTGGTCGCAACCAGATGAAGGATCGTTTCGGTGTCAGAAGTCGAAGAAAAGATCGATCCCTGTTTTTGCAAAACACGCTGTACGGTCATGGCATTGGTCAGGTTGCCATTGTGCGCCACTGTAAAGCCGCCATCGGCCAGTTCCGCGAAAAAGGGTTGAATATTGCGCATGCCCGCGCCGCCAGATGTGGCGTAGCGCGTATGGCCGATGGCACGGTTGCCTTTCAGGCTGTCGATGACACGTTGCTTGGTGAAGGTGTCGCCAATCAATCCCACATGGCGCTCGACATGAAATTGCGTGCCATCATAAGAGACGATGCCTGCCGCTTCCTGTCCGCGATGCTGGAGAGCATGAAGTCCGAGCGTCACGATTGCGCCCGCATCTTGCCGACCAAATATGCCGAACACCCCACATTCGTCGTGGAAGTGGTCATCGGCTTCGGCTGAGAGAACGTCTGCCATCAAGCTAAAGCTCCGCCAGAGCGAGGTTTTGAGATAATTCCGAAAACCGCGGTCCGGTTTTTCGTCGAAATTGCGCCTAAATTACTCAATTGAGCGGTTCGCCAGTCAACTCGAAACGCACAACCACTCTTCACGCGCTATATAAGCGCGCGACAGTCTCGAAGCAATGCAGAGTTCTCGGAGACGGCATTCTGTCATTCATCGGCCGGTGCCGAATCGTCTTCAGCCGGAGCCGGAGCATCAGTGCTGTCCGGCGCATTTGCCGTCGGCTGTGTTCCTGCATCGCTTTGCGTTGCCGGCGCACCCGCGTTCAGACGCTTGAGAATGGTATTTTCCGGGTCTTCAGGCAGCAGGCTTTCCAACTTGGCGCCAACCGATTCCAGCAAGGGGCGCGACTTGGCGCCTTCAATCCAGCCCGGTGCCCTGTCTCCCACCAGCCAGTTGAAAAACAAAAGCCCGACGGCAACCACGAGGACGCCGCGCGCCGCGCCATAGAGAAAGCCAAGGGTGCGATCGAGCGCACCAATTCTGGAATCGATGATCCAGTCGGCAATTTTCATGGTGATGACGCTCACCACGATCAACGCAATGACGAATACTATGGCAGCCGATGCAGCCATGGCGATCTTTTCATTCTCGATATATGGCTGAACGTAAGGAAGAACTGGCTTGTAGAAGAAGAAGGCAGCCGCAGCCGACGCTACCCAGGATGCGATTGAGAGCACTTCGCGTGAAAAACCACGCACCATCGCAAGCATCGCCGAAACCAGCGTGAATCCGACGAGAATTCCGTCAAGCAGCGTAATCGGCATATCCGTCGTCCCACTTCATGAGCCGCATTATTCATCTTCCGTGGCACGGCTGCGGCGCGAACCGGCTATGCGTACCACGAGATCGGAAAGCTCGACAGGCTGGAATGCACCGGCCCCAATCCCTCCGACCATTTCCTCGCTGCCCTTCGAACTTCCAAGTGGCAGAACAGCGCTTCCAAAGCCCAGCTTTTCAGCTTCCTTGAGGCGTTGTTGCGAATGTACCACCGGCCTCACTGCCCCCGAAAGGCTGATTTCGCCGAAATAGACGCAATCGGCAGGAAGGGCAATACCGGTGAGCGAGGAAACCAGTGCCGCAGCAACAGCGAGATCAGCCGCCGGCTCCGAAATGCGATAGCCGCCAGCCACATTCAGATAAACATCCTGCTGGCCGAATCGCACCCCGCAATGGGCTTCAAGCACGGCAAGGATCATGGAAAGCCGCGCTCCATCCCATCCAACGACGGCGCGGCGCGGCGTGCCGAGCGATGATGGCGCGACAAGTGCCTGAATTTCCACCAGTACCGGGCGCGTTCCCTCCATACCGGCAAAAACCGCAGCACCCGGCGATTTGGCATGACGTTCGCCAAGGAACAGCTCTGATGGATTGGCAACCTCGCGCAGCCCCTTGTCCGACATCTCGAACACGCCAATTTCGTCAGTAGGGCCAAAGCGATTCTTGACGGTGCGCAGGATGCGATAATGGTGCCCGCCTTCGCCTTCGAAATACAAGACGCCGTCAACCATGTGTTCGACGACGCGCGGGCCCGCGATCTGGCCTTCCTTGGTGACGTGGCCGACCAGAACGACTGCCGCGCCTGTCGATTTCGCATAGCGAATCATCGCTTGTGCGGAGGCGCGAACCTGCGTCACCGTTCCCGGTGCCGAATCGGCTTGATCGGTCCACAATGTCTGGATCGAATCGAGGATAACGAGATCGGGCCTCTTTCCATCCGCTATGGTGGCTAAGATATCCTCGACATTGGTTTCGGCAGCGAGTTCCACCGCCGTGTCGGCGACGCCAAGCCGTTGGGCGCGCAGTCTGATTTGCGCCACGGCTTCTTCGCCAGATACATAAACAATGCGGTGGCCTTTCGCGGCAAGAGCCGCGGCTGCTTGCGTCAGAAGCGTCGATTTGCCAATACCTGGATCGCCCCCGACAAGCAGTGCCGACCCGCGCACGAAGCCACCACCGGTTGCCCGGTCAAGCTCTCCAATTCCCGAAACGATGCGCGGCGCATCCTCGATGTCGCCAGAAAGCGTGGTCAAAACCACTGCGCGCCCCTTGCGGGTATTGCGCATCGAGGCAGGCCCGGAACCGATGCCGCCCGATGTTCCCTCTTCGACCAGCGTGTTCCATTCGCCGCACGAATCGCATTTTCCCGCCCAGCGTTGATGCACGCTGCCGCAATTCTGGCAGATGAACTGGATGCGAGATTTAGCCAAACCAGTGACTTTCCGCACAGCCGACGGGGGCATGAGAAGACAAAAAGCAGGCCAAATCTCTACTCGAACCGTTCTGCCAGATGATGTTCCTCGGCGAGATCGGAAAAGCGTGTGAATTCGCCGTGGAAGGCGAGGCTGACGGAGCCGGTAGGTCCGTGACGCTGCTTGGCAACGATAACTTCGGCCTTGCCGCGCATCTCGTTCATGTCGGTTTCCCACTTGATATATTCGTCGGAACCGGGTTTTGGCTCCTTGTTCTTGAGGTAATATTCCTCGCGGTAGACGAACATCACCACGTCGGCGTCCTGCTCGATCGAGCCCGATTCGCGAAGATCGGAAAGCTGGGGGCGTTTGTCATCGCGGCTTTCCACCTGACGCGACAATTGCGACAGCGCAATGATTGGCACCCCAAGTTCCTTTGCCAGTGCTTTCAGTCCGGTGGTTATTTCGGTGATTTCCTGCACGCGATTTTGCGCCGATTTTGCGCTCGACCCCTGCATAAGCTGGATATAGTCGATGACAATGACATCAAGCCCGCGCTGGCGTTTCAGGCGGCGCGCGCGTGCCGCAAGCTGGGCAATCGAAATGCCGCCGGTTTGGTCGATGAACAGCGGCAGCTTCTGCATTGTCTGCGAACAGGCGACAAGCTTTTCGAAATCCATCTCGGTGATTTCACCGCGTCGAATTTTCGATGAGGGAATTTCCGTTTGTTCGGAAATGATACGCGTGGCGAGCTGTTCCGACGACATTTCGAGCGAGAAAAAGCCGACAACCCCGCCATTGGCAGCCTTGAACGTGCCATCGGCCTGTTGCGCCGGCACATAAGCCTCGGCAATGTTGAAAGCCATATTGGTGGCAAGCGAGGTTTTGCCCATGCCGGGACGGCCCGCGATGATGATAAGGTCGGAGGGTTGCAGCCCACCCATGCGCCGGTCAAGGTCGCGCAAACCCGACGCAATGCCCGACAAATGCCCGTCGCGCATATAGGCCGCGTTGGCCATGTCGACAGCCGTTTTCACGGCATCGGTGAAACTCTCGAAACCGCCGTCATAACGCCCGGTTTCCGCCAGTTCGAACAAGCGGCGTTCCGCGTCCTCGATCTGCTCGGATGGTGCCATGTCGACAGGCGCATCATAGGCGATATTGACCATATCCTCGCCGACGGTAATAAGCGCCCGGCGCGTGGCAAGATCGTAAATGGCGCGGCCATAATCGGCTGCATTGATAACGGTGACGGCTTCGGCGGCGAGACGTGCCAGATAATGCGCAACCGTCATGTCACCGACTTTTTCGTCGGCTGGCAGGAATGTCTTGATCGTCACCGGATTGGCCATCTTGCCCATCCGGATGAGTTCTGCCGAGACGTCGAAGATTTTGCGGTGCAACGGCTCGTAGAAATGGCCGGATTTCAGAAAATCCGAAACGCGGTAGAACGCATCATTATTGACGAGAATTGCGCCAAGAAGGGCCTGCTCTGCCTCGATATTGTTAGGTGCCTCGCGATAAAGCGGTGTTTCTGCAACCTCGAATTTACGCGCTGCCTCTGCCATGATGTCCCCGAACTGCGATTTGGGCTTTCGATACCAGAATGGAACGGCTTGGTGCTGACTTATCTGCGCCTGCGCGCGCTCAAATGGAATTGATGCCCACGATTCACAGCCTAAGAGTTTCGGTGGAAAGAATCCCGATTGACTCGAATCGCAATATCCAATCTAGCGCGTTCGGCGGCGGAACAAAACAGGAATAAACCGAAAAATCTCAATCTGGAAGCGTATCGCCCCAGCCCAGTCGGCGAGCGGTTTTGAAGTCTTCGCCATCGCGCTTTGTAAACATGCGTTCATGCGCGCCGCCATCCGCTTCACAAAGCTTGAGTTGAACTTTACCGGAGCCGGTTCTGGGCGGCGCAATGACACGCGCACTGCTTGGTCCGATTTTTGCGCGCGTTGCTGCAATATAGCTGAATTTCTCATCTTCCCACGGCACATCTGCCGATTTTGCCTGCCTGTGAATGCGCGAACGGGCAACCCGGCGCGCGAAGTGGCACCAGTCAGGCTCAACCAGCGGACATGGGGCTTGATGCGGGCAGGGGGCAATAAGTTGCGCACCATTGGCGAGCAACAAGGTGCGCGCAGCAATGATGCGCCGCCAGCCGGCGGGGGTGCCGGGTTCGATTATCAGCAGCGTATCCGTGCTTGCATCCCACAGGCGCTCAAGCAGGAGCGGCAGTTCGCGCGGAGCGATCTCGTCCAGAAGATAGGCAGCGGTAACGAGATCGGCGCTTGGCAGTTTGCCACCTTCAAACGTCGCATCGCCGCTGACCCAATCACAGTCCACATTCAACGTGGATGTCAGGGCTTTACCGATCCGGCTCGCTGAAGCGCTCGTTTCCACCATCGTGGCGTGTGAAAGTTCCGGCCATGTCTCACTCGTGGCCCAGAGCATGGTTCCAGGACCGGCTCCGATATCGAGAAGGCTTTGGGAACCCAGTTTGATCGGGCATCATCAATCGCTGCGAGGCATGCGCGTGCCGCAGCATAGGTCGCAGGCAACCGCGTGGCGAGATAGGCCTTGACGGCCAACTCATCGGCCATATGTAAACGCCCGTCCCGCAATTCGGCCCGGTAACGTTCGGACAGTGTTTTCGCCGCCTGTTTAAGCACAGGAAGAGGCGTGTGCTCCAGATAGGCGTCGACAGACTTGCGTAGCGACGCTGGCAATTCCACAGCTCTGTCCTCTCCTTCGGGCGGAGCTTTTTTCGCGGATGCAGGCGCATTTGGCAAGTCGGCTGTATTGGTGCCAGCCGTTTATTTGCCGCCAGTGACTTTTCGATTATTGGCAGGTTTGGCCCTCGGCTTTGAATTGGCCTTGGCGTTTGCCGGTGGGTTTTCGTGAGCCATTTCATGCATCGAAAGTGCTTTCTCGCACTTGCCGATATAGTCGCGGGTTATGGGCAATATATCGTTCTTGCGGGTAAGTTGAAGCTGGAACACCACCAGATCCTGCCAGCGGAATGAGGCTTCCGCGCCGCATAGATAGAATTCCCACATACGGCAGAACCGTTCGTCATAGATATCCTTGATCTTATCACGATTGGCCAGGAAGCGTTTCCGCCAATGTTTCAGCGTTTCCGCATAGTGGAGGCGCAACACTTCGACATCTGTGATGGCAAGCCCGGATTTTTCGATTGCGGGCATGATCTCCGACAAGGCGGGAATGTAGCCGCCCGGAAAAATATGCTTACGGATAAAGGCGTTGGTCGTCGTTGGTGGGGCTGTGCGCCCAATCGAGTGAACAAGCATCACGCCATCGGGCTTGAGCAGCGTAGCGCATGTGTCGAAATAGGTACGATATTGCGCGACACCCACATGTTCGAACATACCGACGGAAACGATGCGGTCGAAACGCTCGGAGAGATTGCGATAATCACGCAGCTCAAAATGAACATTGTGCTCCAACCCTGCCGCCTGCGCCCTTTCCGTCGCAACCTGATGTTGCTCGCTGGACAACGTCACGCCCAGAACGTCAGCTTCGAAAGTCTTGGCGATGTACAGGCCAAGACCGCCCCAGCCGCAGCCGATATCCAGCACATTGTGCCCCGGCTTGATGCGCAGCTTTGAGGCGATGTGGCGCTTTTTGGCAAGTTGCGCCTCTTCCAGTGTCATGTCGGGGTTTTCGAAATAGGCGCATGAATATTGCATGTCATCATCAAGGAAGAGCCGATACAACTCGCCTGAGAGATCGTAGTGGCGCTCGACATTCTGCTTGGAGCGTCGCGTCGTATTCATCTGCTGGAAGGGCCGCACGACCAAGCGCACCGAGTTGAGCAGCTTGCCCCAACTCGAATCGTTCCACGATATGCCCATATTTTGGTAGACGAGATGGAGGAAGCTCAGCACGTCGCCTTCGACGAAATCGAGTTCCTGCTCCATGAATGCTTCAGGAATGGCCAGTGTCGGATGCAGCGTTATCGCCCGCTCGGCACGTACGGTGTGGATCATCATGTGAACCCGCTCACCGCTCCCGTCACCAAATGTTCTTGTTCTGCCGCTTGGCCCTGTAATGGCCAGATTGCCTGTGTGGACGATACGATCGACGATGCTTTGCAATATTATGTTCATGGCTCGACCCTCAAGGGAGCGCGGCATGATGCAATATCCGACGCTCCAGACAGCGTTGCTACCTGATCATGCTAAAAACAAATCCGTTTGAAAAGTTCCATTATTAAAAAAACCCGGGCAGTTTGCCCGGGTTTTTGGTCCAGATGGTCAAATATCAATGCATGTCGCCCAAAAATGTGCAACGGTTTTGGGACAACGACATGCATGAAAACAATGGCTTAAAGCACGCTGCATGAATCCCTTTAGACGCAACGTGCTTTAGCGTTTTCAGGCGTCTTCTTCGCCTTCGCTCTCGGCTTCAACTTCACCCTCTTCGCCCTCGAATTCAGCATTCGGGTCGAAGAAATTGTCTGGCCGTGCATTGTCATTGATGTCTTCGCCATAAATGGCTTCTGCCGTGGTCAACAACTCACCCTTGGCCTGACGCTCGGCTTCGTCCGTCGAACGCGCAATGTTGAGTGTGATCGTGACTTCGACTTCCGGGTGCAACACGATGGCCACATTGGTGATGCCGATCGTCTTGATCGGATGGTTCAGTTCGATCTGGTTGCGCGAGACATTGAAACCTTCTGAAATCAAAAGATCGGCAATGTCGCGTGTCGAAACTGAACCGTAAAGCTGCCCGGTTTCACCTGCTGAACGAACAGCAATAAAGCTCTTGGCGTCGAGGTTGTCGGCAACCGCCTGGGCTTCCGACTTGCGCTCCAGATTGCGCGCTTCAAGCTGCGCACGCTGGCCTTCGAATTTTTTCTTGTTGACCTCATTAGCGCGCAACGCCTTGCCTTGCGGCAAAAGGAAATTGCGGGCGAAACCGTCCTTGACCTTGACGGTATCGCCCATCTGGCCGAGGCGTGCAACGCGTTCGAGAAGAATAACATCCATGATCTGTCCTTTCTGGGCCTGAACTTGGCCGACGAAAAATGACGAGGTCAGGAAGCAAAGTGGCGGTGATGCCGGTTTCGCTGTCCTGCCTGTCTGAGGCAGTTAGGGCGCAGCGCATGATCTCGGAAATAGCCGAAACTTTTCGGATGAGATCATGGGCCAAACAGGAAACGCCCAACTCGGGATTTCAAGGTTCCCTTCGTGCCCGTCACGAAGGGACGAAGCGGGCGAAAAACTGCCCGCCTCGAAATTTGCTTAGCGAACCACGTAAGGCAGCAGACCGAGGAAACGGGCGCGCTTGATCGCCTTGGCGAGTTCACGCTGCTTCTTCTGGCTGACGGCGGTGATGCGCGAGGGTACGATCTTGCCACGCTCGGAAATATAGCGCTGCAAAAGGCGCACGTCCTTGTAGTCGATCTTCGGAGCGTTGGCACCCGAGAACGGGCAGGTCTTGCGCCGACGATGGAAAGGACGCCGGGTCGGGATCTGATTGATGTCGACCATTATTCTGCGCTCCCTTCATTGTTGCGTGGCGGGCGCGGCCCACGGTCTCCCCGATCGCCACGGTCCCGATCGCCGAACGAGCGAGGTCCACGGTCGCGGTCGCCGAAATTGCCACGATCCGAACGTTCTTCGCGCTTTTGCATCATGGCCGACGCACCTTCTTCATGCGCATCGACCTTGATCGTCATGAAGCGCAGTACATCTTCGGAAAGACCCATCTGGCGCTCCATTTCGTTGAGCGCTGCCGGTGGGCAGGTAAGGTCCATCAGTGTGTAATATGCCTTCCGGTTCTTCTTGACCCGGTAGGTGAGGGACTTCAGTCCCCAATTTTCGACCCGGCCAACTGACCCGTCGCCTTCGGTGACGATGCCCTTGAAACGTTCAACGAGCTCATCGACCTGCTGCTGCGACAAATCCTGCCGGGCAAGAAACACATGTTCATAAAGTGCCATAGTCTTGCCTTTCTTCATTTCTCTCCCGGTTCCCGGCGGCTAAAGCCTCTGCAACTTCTCTTGACCCGCAAAACGGGGAAGAAAGGAGCACGACGAGACGGTCGAGAGCGGAGACACGGGAGGCGGAAACACTTTTGGCTTCACGCAAAGGTTCGAAAAACCTCAGGCCCTCCGTTCAGCCCCCAGCTGGGACCGGCAGATTGACGGGGTCTATACAGCAATTCGCCACGAAGGCAAGAGAGCGCTGAAATTCACGCCTGACCCATAGTAATTTCGGCAGGGGATACGGGTTGTCGCTCGACCTCGTGCACACGCCGGTTTCCGCCATTGCCACGAATCTTGCTATCTCAAATGTCTCAGCGTGTCCGCACGCGAAAAATCAGCCGACCCAATGCAAGCGCCACGTAAGAGCCGAAGAACAGGCCAAGAGCCCAGCCAAAACCGGGCGGGCCGAACAGGTCCATGCCGATGCCGATGGCTTGCGGGCCAAGCACCATGCCAATGCCATAGCACAGCACGAAGGCGGCATTGGCGGAGGCGAGTTCGTGGCCTGAAAGCTGGGCGCCAAGATGGGCAAGCCCGACCGTATAAAGAGCCGCCACCACGCCACCCCAGACAAATAGCAGCCCTGCCATCAAATGCCAGTTCTGGGCAAAAAGCGGCATGAAGACCGTGCCTACCAGGCCGACCAGGGCACAGATGAGCAGCAGAAGACGTCGATCGCGCATCCGATCGCTGATCATGCCGATTGGTATCTGCAACATGACATTGCCAAGACCGATCATGGTCAAAAGCAGTGCCGCATTCGCTTCCGAATAGCCGATGCGGTTGCCGTAAACCGGAAACAGCGCAAAACCGCCGGTTTCGACGGCACCGAACACAAGCACGGCAGCCGTTGCCGTTGGCACCAGCCAGATATAGCGCAAGAATCCGCCGGTCTGTTCCTGGCGCATGATCTTCGGGCTCTCGTTACGCGCTGCCAGCACGGGCACTGCGGCAAATATCACCAACGCAATTATGACGCCAAATGGCAGGAAGCCGCTGCTGCCAATGCGTGAAAATAGCCAAGGTCCCCCCGCGAACCCGAGTGAAAGAACGGTTGCATATATGCCCAGCACCAAACCGCGCCGGCGCGGCGGTGCTGACGTGCTGATCCAGAACTCTGACAGGATGAAGAGCACTGTCAGCGCGATATGCAAAACCACGCGCAGCGGAAACCACATCCAGAATGCAGGCGCGAAGTGAAAGCCGACAAATGCCAGGGCTCCGGTTGCAATCATGGCAATCATTGTCTTGGCAACGCCAAAACGCATCGCCAATGGTGTGGCCAGGGGCGCACCCGCGATTGAGGCAAGACCGGCCACTGCCGTGTTGAAGCCGATCATCGAGGCCGAATGGCCGCGTGTTTCAAGAATGACACTGAGCAATGGCATGCCAAGCCCGATGGCAATACCAACCACGCTGATCGAGGAAATGGCAGCAAGCATTGGCAACCAATGAATGCGCTCCTCATCATTAGTCTGAATATCGACGGTCATAAGAGCGTGATGTCCTAGATGAGATCGCGCACAAAGCGCTTATGAACCAAACGATAGAAGGGGACTGCACCACCCGGATGCAGCAGGGGATCGTCGGCGAGCCGTTTTTCGAGCTCTTCCAGGATCGTGCGGGTAATGGCAGGCACATCGCCGTCTTTAGCCTCGTCAAGCCGCAGCCAGGTCAATTCTTCCAGTTCATTTGTCGGTCCGCCATCCGTCAACTCAACAGCAACATCGCTACGCCACGCGCTCAAAAACCGTGTGTCGTAGCGGCGTACCCGCCCCGGCGGCGTGATGGCACGGGCAATGAAGCGCAACACGCCAAGCGCCGGCTGCACACCATGCTCGGCAAAGCCCTGCCAGTCGGGTTTCGATGTAGCGAATGGACCCTTGGACCCGATCAGCAGACCGGCTTCTTCATAGGTCTCGCGGATTGCGGATAGCGCGATAGCCCTTGCACGCGCAGCGCCGGTGCGTCCGGCTTTGGTTGTCAGCTTCGCCTCGTCGTCCGGGTGCAGTTGCGACGAGGGCACGATTCGGCTGTCTGCGGGATCCGTGCGGCCACCGGGAAAAACGAATTTGCCCGGCATGAAGGCGTGGCGTGCGTGACGACGCCCCATCAATACACGCGTTTGTCCGTCCTTTCGGTCAAGCAGGATCAGGCTTGCCGCATCGCGTGGGCGAAGTGGAGTTGCCGTCTTTCTGATTTCTGCGTGTTCGACCTTGTCGATCTCAGCCTTGCTCATGCCTTGCATGAACACGACCTAGCCGAAAGACGCCGCATGTGAAAGAGGGATTGAGAGGCGTAGCGTTGCACCGGCGCACCTAAAGTTCGGGGTGAGTCTCCAATTGATCGGTCTCACCTCCGAAACCATGCATGTAAAGCGCCCATTGCAAGCCGATAACCGCGCCTTTTACTGGCTGAAGCAGCACCAGAGCCAGAATGATGGTCAGGGGTGCCCATACAACCATGTGCATCCACATCGACCATGTAGAGGTCATCTCAACGGCCATGAAGCCGCCAAGGACGACATGACCGACCACGACAATGACCAGATAGGCAGGCAGGTCGTCGGCGCGATGGTGCGATAAATCCTCGCCACACTGCTCGCATGTATCGACGGATTTGACGAAGGCACGAAACAGCTTTCCCTCTCCGCAATGAGGACAGCGCCCGAGCATTCCGCGCTTCATTGCTGTCCACAGCGCGCGCGCCGGACGGCCGGACTGATGCTCTCCGCCGAATACTTGCTCTTCCATCGCCGGTACGTCCATCGTCATCGTCTCCTGCCGCGATTACCGGGCCGTTTTTGCGACGCGCGGGCGCGGCCCTTGGATTTGTGGAACGACCGCTTCGAGCCGGGCAAGGGCTTGGGTTCCGACAGCATTTCGAAACGCATCGAACCTGCCAGCGGTGCCACTTCGATCAGGCGAACCTCGACCCGATCCGCCAACTGATAGCCTTTGCCGCTACGCTCTCCAAACAGCGATCGTGCCGTGTCGTCATATATATAGTAGTCATCACCCAGAGATGACACCGGAATAAAGCCATCTGCGCCATACTGCGGCAATTGGACAAATAGTCCGGATTTGGTGACGCCGGAAATGCGTGCGTCGAAACGCTCATCGACGCGCTCGGCAAGATAGGCGGCAATCAGGCGGTCAACGGTATCGCGCTCGGCTGTCATGGCCCGCCGCTCGGCGGCAGAAATGAGAACGGAAATCTCTTCCAGCCGCGCTTCCTGCTCCGGGCTCAAACCATCCGGGCCGAAGCCCCCGCTGGTGATCAGTGCGCGATGCACGAGCAGGTCGGCATAACGCCGGATTGGCGATGTGAAATGCGCATATCGCTTCAGATTAAGGCCAAAATGCCCGATATTGTCAGGCGAATATTCGGCCTGGCTTTGAGAGCGCAGCACTACCTCATTGACCAATTGTTCGTTATCTTCACCGCGCACGCGCTCCAAAATGCCGTTGAACTGGGAGGGGCGCATCTGCGCGCCACGCGCCAGCGAAAGACCAAGGGTCTGCAGGAATTCGCGCAACGACTCTTGTTTGGCCAAAGAGGGGCCGTCATGGGTACGATAGACCAGCGCCTGCTTCTTGTTTTCCAGCGTTTCGGCTGCTGCCACATTGGCCTGTATCATGAACTCTTCGACCAGTTTATGGGCGTCCAGCCGTTCCGGCACAATGACGCGGTCGACCGTGCCATCGTCTTTTAGCAGGATTTTCCGCTCCGGCAGGTCGAGTTCGAGTGGCTGGCGGGTGTTGCGACCGCGCTTGAGAATGGCATAGGCGTCCCATAGTGGCCGCAGGACCGTTTCCAGCAAAGGTTTGGTCTTATCGTCCGCTACTCCGTCGATGGCGGCTTGTGCCTGTGTATAGGAAAGCTTTGCCGTCGATTTCATCATCACACGATGGAATGTGTGGCGCACTTTCCTTCCCTCTGCAGAAAAGGTCATGCGCACAGCCATTGCCGGGCGCTCTTCGCCTTCACGTAGAGAGCACAGGTCATTCGAGATGCGCTCGGGCAGCATCGGCACGACACGGTCGGGAAAATAGACCGAATTTCCGCGCTTTAGCGCCTCGCGATCAAGTGCCGTGCCAAAGCGGACATAGGCGGAAACATCAGCAATGGCGACGGTGACGATAACGCCGCCGACATTCTTTTCATCCTCGTCCGGTTCGGCAAACACGGCGTCGTCATGGTCCTTGGCGTCCGCAGGGTCGATGGTAATCAGCGGTAAATCGCGCCAGTCTTCACGCTTCTCAAGCGTAACCGGGGCCAAGGCTTTCGCTTCTGCCAGCACCTCTGCTGGAAAAATGTGGGGGATGTCGTGCGCATGGATGGCGATCATCGAGACCGCCTTCTCGCTGGTCAGTGAGCCAAGAACCGTAATCACCTTGGCACGCGGCAGGCCATAGCGGCTGGCATGGGCGGGCTCGACCTCGACCAGATCGCCATTGGTCGCGCCGTTCTGGAACTCCTTGTCGACGATCAGTTCGGATTGGCGCCGTTCGACCGGTTCGATGCGAAACGAACCATCCTGCAAGACCCGAAAAACACCAAGCACGGCATCGGTGCGCTTCTCGAATATCTTCATGACCCGTCCCGTATAGGCTGGGCCTGTCGGGTCGTCAGTTGCAAATGTTTTCGCCAGAACCCGGTCGCCTATACCGGGGGCAACGCCACTGCGTGAAATGCGGATTGCCACAACCGGCGGCGTACCATCGCCCTTGTGTTCGCTCGGGTGAGCCAGCAAGACTCCGTCACCATCACGGCCGAATATGTCGAGAACCGTGACATGTGGCAGCGCGCCAACACGGGCAAGCCGCTTGCGCTCCTTGGTCAAAAGCCCTTCATCTTGCAAGTCGCGCAGCAGGTCTTTCAGCCAGATGCGATCCTCGCCACGTAGCGAGAATGCCTTGGCAATGTCGCGCTTGCCAGCGCGATCGGGATTTTCCGTTATGTAGCGTAAAATATCTTCGCGCGATGGGCGAAAGGCGTCCTTGGTGCCCGCGCTGGAATGGCCTTGTGGCGCGTTTGGACCGCCCTTGCCTCGACCGGGGATCCTGCGCGCCAAATTTTCTAGCCCTTCTTCTTGGCTGCCGGCTTCTTTGCGGCAGCTTTCTTGGTGGTAGGCTTTTTGCTTGAGGCCGCAGCCTTGCGTGCCGGCTTCTTGCCGCCACCCTTGGCGATTTTTTCGGCGATCAGCGCCAGAGCATCCTCGACCGTTACCGATTGCGGATCCTTGCCCTTCGGCAATGTGGCATTGACCTTGCCCCAGTTGACGTAGGGCCCGTATTTGCCGTCGCGCACGACGATCTTGCCATCACCATCGGGATGGTCGCCAAGTTCTTTCAATGCCGCAGCAGCGCCGCCATTGCGCCCGCCCTTGGCCTGTTTTTCGGCAATCAGCGTGACCGCGCGGTTGAGACCGATCGAGAACACGTCTTCGATACTATCGAGATTGGCATAGGTGCCGTTATGCAGCACAAACGGTCCGTAGCGGCCAAGCCCCGCCGAGATCATCTTGTCGGATTCGGGGTGTTTTCCAACATCGCGCGGCAGCGCCAGAAGCGCCAGCGCCTTTTCATGGTCGATGCTGTCGGCGGCCCAGCCTTTGGGCAGGCTTGAGCGTTTGGCTTCCTTGCCGTCGCCGCGCTGCACGTAAGGGCCGAAACGGCCACTGCGCAAGGTGATTTCTTCGGCCGTATAGGGGTCGTTGCCCAGCACCTTGTTGCCGTCTTGAACAGTGCCATTCTCACCGTCGCCATTGGCATCGCCAAGCTGGCGGGTGAAACCGCATTCGGGATAGTTCGAGCAGCCGACAAAGGCTCCATAGCGACCAAGCTTCAGCGACAAATTGCCGGTGCCGCATTTCGGGCAGATACGCGGGTTCGAGCCATCTTCGCGGGCAGGAAAGACCAGTGGTGCAAGGGCTTCGTTGAGTGCGTCGAGAACGGCAGTAACCCGCAGTTCCTTGATGTCGTCGACAGTGCCGGAGAATTCTTTCCAGAAATCGCGCAAGACATCTTTCCAGGAGAGCTTCCCGTCGGAAATCTGGTCGAGTTTTTCTTCAAGCGAGGCCGTGAAATCATATTCGACATAGCGCTCGAAAAAGTTTTCGAGGAATGCCGTTACCAGCCGCCCTTTTGCTTCCGGTATCAGCCTGCGCTTGTCGATCGTCACATAGTCACGATCTTCCAGCGTTTTCAGCGTCGAGGCATAGGTTGAAGGCCGCCCGATGCCGAGCTCTTCCAGCTTTTTGATAAGCGAGGCCTCGGAATAGCGTGGTGGCGGTTCTGTGGTGTGCTGGGTCGCGTTGATGACATCGCGTGAAAGCTGCTCACCAGAGTTGATCTGAGGCAGGCGGCGGTTTTCCTCGTCTTCCGAATCTTCGTCTTTATGATCCGTATAGGCGGCAATGAACCCGTCAAAACGCACAACTGAACCAACCGCACGCAAACCGGCGCTGCGCCCGCTGTTTTGTGCCTCGATTTCGACGGTCGTGCGCTCGATCTCGGCAGGAAGCATCTGGCTGGCAATGGCACGTTTCCAGACCAATTCGTAAAGGCGTGCCTGGTCTGCATCCAGATATTGCCGCACGGAGGCCGGAGTTCTGAAGAAATCGGTTGGCCGGATGGCCTCGTGCGCCTCCTGCGCATTCTTTGCTTTGGTCGTATAATAGCGTGGCTTTTCAGGCAGGTATTTGGCGCCGAATTCCTTGGCGATGGCATCACGTGCCTGGCTAATCGCCTCGGGTGCGATCTGGACACCATCGGTTCGCATATATGTGATGAGGCCGGCCGTTTCGCCGCCAACATCCATGCCTTCATAGAGACGTTGCGCCACCTGCATCGTGCGGTTGGCTGAAAAACCCATGCGCGAGGAAGCCGCCTGCTGCAAAGTCGAGGTGGTGAAGGGCGGTGCCGGATTGCGCTTGGTCGGCTTGGCTTCAACCGACAACGCTTTGAAAGCTGCGCCCTCAAGCATCGTCTTGATGTCGGTTGCCTGTGCCTCGTTTGAAATGTCGAGCTTTTGAAGCTTCTTGCCTTCAAATGCCGTGAGACGGGCCTCAAACGCGTCCTTGCGTTCCGTGCCAAGGATAGCGGCAATCTGCCAGTATTCTTCACGGATGAAGCGTTCGATCTCCAGTTCGCGGTCGCATACCAGCCGTAGCGCCACCGATTGCACGCGCCCTGCCGAGCGGGCCCCCGGCAGCTTGCGCCATAAAACCGGCGAGAGCGTGAATCCGACCAGATAATCGAGCGCCCGGCGTGCCAGATACGCATCGACAAGCGGCACGTCTATCTCACGCGGATTGGCCATGGCGTCCAGCACGGACTGCTTGGTGATGGCGTTGAAGACAACGCGACTGACCGGCTTGTCCTTCAGCGCACGCTTCTGCTTCAAGACCTCAAGTACATGCCAGGAAATAGCCTCACCCTCGCGATCAGGGTCGGTGGCGAGAATCAGCCCGTCCGCATCCTTGACCGCCTTGGCGATTTCAGCGAGGCGCTTGCCGGACGCTGTATCGACCGACCACGACATGGAAAAATCCTCGTCGGGCCGCACCGAGCCGTCCTTGGCCGGCAGATCACGAACATGGCCGAACGAGGCGAGAACCTTATAATTCCGCCCGAGGTACTTGTTTATGGTTTTCGCTTTGGCCGGCGATCTCGACGACGACAACGTCCATCTGAGCTCATATCTGTTCTTGCGTGGCGGCTGAGGAGAAGGGCAGGCCGCGACAATATCCCCTGAAGTAGCCTGTCAAATGGCCGCGCTTTTACGTCCGGTCAAGGGTTGTCGTCCAATTTGGCTGATATACAACCTAGAGTTGCTATATTAAAATATTGCAATTTAAGATATAGATACTACACTTGTATCGGACTCGAAAGGTGCAATCACACTCGGGCAGATCAGTATGAATCCGGCGTTGCGGCGGCGACGGATAGCGAGGACTATTGTCGATGCGGCATTCATTTACAAGAAGACGTACGGAGACACTCGATTACATGCAGGCATTGCTGGGACAGTTGCGCACTATGGCCCAGGCCGAGCGCTGCGACATGCTCGCTTATCTGATTGAGATGGCCTATGTCGAAACCAGCGACATCATCCGCGGCGAGCGCCCTGCGCACACCCGGATGGACAAGCGCAGGGACGTGGCTTGATCCTGTTTGTACAGACGCGGCACAAACAGGATCATTTTATCAAAATGGCGGATTGACCGCCCTGTGCGAGCAGTCCTGACCGATCAGGGTTTGGCAATGTGCCAGACATCGCCAACACCATCACCGGTCACATCGCCAGCCATCTTGTCCTTGATGAAAGTATAGACGGGCTTTCCGTCATAGGCCCACATCTTGGTGCCGTCGGTACGCTCGACAATCGTCCATTCGCCGTTGGCTGTGGCGTCGGCATCGGCCATCAGCGGCGGCCAGTTTGTCGCGCATTTGTCATAGCAGTTCGACTTGCCTGCTTCGTCCTTATCAAATGTGTAAAGGGTCATGCCGTTGGCATCGGTGTAGATTTTGCTGCCGCCAACGTCAGCTTCTTTCCAGGCATCTGCTGCATAGCTTGCAACTGTGCTGAGTAAAATCGCGGCCAGCCCTGCTGTGATCGCTTTCATTTTCGTCTCCTTGGATCAAATTCAAGGAAGCGCGCGAACGCGCCACCATGATCCAACAACGCTCTCAAGGCGCGCATTCTTCCCTGCCGTGGCGTCATGCCACGTAACTGTTACTGGAACACAAGCGCATGTGCCGTTAATCCCATGTCATGAAATCTGGAGTGTGATTGATGGCAATTGACATCGGCTATGTTAGCGCGGTTGGAGCAGGGGCAGTATCGTTCCTGTCGCCATGCGTCCTGCCGCTCGTGCCGCCATACCTGTGCTATATGGCTGGCGTATCCGTTGACGATTTCCGAGGTGACGCCGGAATAACGGCAAAGGCAGGGCGCGCAGCGCGTTGCTGACATCATCGATCGCTTTCGTGCTTGGCTTTTCCACTGTTTTCGTGGCGCTCGGGGCAGGTGCCTCGACCATCGGTCGCTTGTTGCGTGTCTGGCAGGAGCCATTGGCGATGGGCGCGGGCGTGCTCATCATCATCATGGGCTTGAACTTCCTTGGCATCTTGCGAATTCCTTTTCTTTCACGCGAAGCGCGCTTCCAGTCCCAGGGCAAACCTGCCAGTCGTGCAGCCGCCTACATCATGGGGCTGGCCTTCGCCTTCGGCTGGACACCATGCATCGGGCCGGTGCTCGGGCCTATTCTGACCCTTGCCGGTGGGCGCGAGACAGTTGGCGAGGGCGCATTGCTGCTTGCTGCCTATTCGCTGGGCCTTGGAATTCCGTTTCTCATTGCAGCTTTGTTTTCCGGCGCATTCATGCGCTTCCTTGGAAAATTCCGTGTTCACCTCGGGCGTGTCGAAAAGGTCATCGGTGCACTGCTGGTGGTTGCCGGCGTGTTTTTCCTGACAGGCGGCGTTCAAACCGTATCTTACTGGCTCCTGGAAAACTTCCCGGTTCTGGGGCGATTGGGTTAGGGCCTGTTGAGTATCACCGCCTTGGACCAACCGCGCCGTGGTGCTACATAGCGTCGATTCTTGCAACTCTGCATCAGGTCGCTATCCCATGAACCAAAGAACATGCCTGTCGATCATCCTTGCCGCTGGCGAGGGTACGCGCATGAAAAGTACGACGCCAAAGGTGCTTCACAAGGTCGCCGGCCTGCCGATGGTTGCCCATGTAGTTGCGGCCGCCAAGGCCGCAGGCACGGGTGATCTGGCGCTGGTCATTGGTCATGGTGCCGAGGTAATGCGCGAGGCGGTGGACAAATTCGCACCTGATGCTGAGACCTTCGTGCAGGAAAAGCGCCTTGGCACGGCCCATGCCGTTCTAGCCGCACGAACAGCGATTGACCGCGGTTTTGATGACATTCTGGTGATGTTTGGCGATACGCCCCTGATTGACGCCAACGCGCTTGCCGTAGCCCGTCTCAAACTCGCCGAAGGTGCCAGCGTGGTGGTGATCGGGTTTCGCACAGATGAACCATCCGGTTATGGCCGGCTGATCGAGAAGGACGGAAAACTCGTTGCCATCCGTGAAGAAAAAGATTGCAGCGACGAGGAACGGCAAATCACCTTCTGTAATGGCGGGCTGATGGCGATTTCCGGTCGTCATGCGTTGGAATTGCTGGATGGTGTTGGCAATGCCAACGCCAAGGGCGAATACTACCTTACCGATATTGTTGAGATTGCCAGCCATAAAGGGCTGGAAGTTGTTGCCTCCGAAGCCAGTTTTGAAAACGCGCTTGGCATCAACACGCGGGTCGAGTTGGCGCAAGCCGAGGCCATATGGCAAAAAAGACGCAGGCACGAGGCCATGCTTGACGGTGTCGCCCTGATTGCGCCTGAGACGGTTTATTTCTCCCATGACACGCAGATCGGTCGTGATACGCTTGTCGAGCCGAATGTCTGGTTTGGCCCCGGTGTCAGCATTGCCGAGGGGGTAACAATCCATGCTTTCAGCCACCTTGAAGGCACGACCATAGAAACAGGCTGCGTTGTCGGCCCCTTTGCGCGCCTGCGCCCCGGGGCTGATCTGAAAGCAAAGGCCAAGGTCGGAAATTTCTGCGAGGTCAAAAGAGCTACCATCGAACAGAGTGCCAAAGTCAACCACCTGACATATATTGGCGATGCCCACATCGGTGCCGGTGCCAATATCGGGGCGGGCACCATCACCTGCAACTATGATGGTTATTCAAAATTCATCACCGAAATAGGCAAAAATGCCTTCATCGGCTCGAATACGTCGCTTGTGGCGCCGATATCCATCGGCAACGGCGCCTATATCGCGTCGGGCAGCGTGATCACGGAAAACGTGCCAGACGATGCGCTGGCCTTTGGACGTGCACGCCAAAAGACTTTGCCGGGAAAAGCCAGTGAACTGCGCGCGCGTCGCGCAGATGCGGCGAAAAAGTAAGCATATTCTGGTAACCGGATCGCAATGCCGATCTGGCATCACCATCTCTTGCAGCATCGTTTTGGCTGATACAAGACAAAACGCAATTTGACTTTCACACCAGACCTGACCTTTCTAAAGTGAAGCCGGGTTCAGGCAGGATTAGGGGCAAGCGCATATGTGCGGCATTGTTGGAATTGTCAGTCACACGCCTGTGGCACCGCTCATCGTGGACGCTTTGAAGCGTCTTGAGTATCGCGGTTACGATCTCGGCAGGCGTTGCCACTATCGCGCATGGCGAACTGGCGCGCCGCCGGGCAGAAGGCAAACTGGTCAATCTGGAATCGCGCCTCAATGACGAGCCGCTCTCCGGCAATATCGGTATTGGGCACACACGCTGGGCGACGCACGGCATTCCTAACGAGACCAATGCACATCCGCATTTTTCCAACGACGTTGCAGTCGTACACAACGGCATCATCGAGAATTTCGCCGAATTGCGAGACGAATTGAGCGCCGACGGTTATAAATTCACTTCCCAGACCGACACGGAAGTCATTGCGCATCTGATCGCTCGCGAATTGGCGCACGGGTGCGCCCCGGTTGAGGCCGCGCACAAGGCGCTGAAGCACTTGCAGGGTGCTTTTGCGCTCGCCATCATGTTCAAGGGCGACGAAGATTTGATCGTCGGTGCCCGCAACGGCCCACCATTGGCGGTTGGTCACGGCGAAGACGAAATGTTCCTTGGCTCGGACGCAATTGCGCTTGCCCCGTTCACCAACTCCATCACCTATCTGGAAGATGGTGACTGGGTGGTGGTGCGCCGCAACGCCGTCGCCATCTTCGACATGGAAGGCAATGAGGTCGAACGCAAACGCCAGCAATCGCTGGGCACCAGCTACCTCGTCGATAAAGGCAATTATCGCCATTTCATGGAGAAGGAAATCCATGAGCAGCCGGAAGTCATCTCGCATACGCTGGCGCATTATCTGGATTTTGCCAAGGGCACCTCAAAGCGGCTCGACTTGCCTTTCGATTTCGCACGAACCGGGCGTCTGGCCATATCTGCCTGCGGTACGGCCTATCTATCGGGCCTGATCGGCAAATATTGGTTCGAGCGCTATGCCCGCCTGCCGGTCGATATCGATATCGCTTCGGAATTCCGCTACCGCGAAATGCCGCTATCGAAAGACGATGTGGCGCTGTTCATCTCGCAATCGGGGGAAACCGCCGACACATTGGCCTCGCTGCGCTATTGCCGCCAGGCTGGCATGAAGATCGGTGCCGTCGTCAATGTGCGCGAATCGACCATCGCGCGTGAGGCTGACGTGATATTGCCGACCCTTGCCGGGCCGGAAATCGGTGTCGCTTCAACCAAGGCGTTTACCTGCCAGCTCTCGGTTCTGGCATCGCTTGCGCTCAGGGCCGCTTCCGCCCGTGGCACGATTTCTGCGGATGAGGAAAAGACTTTGGTTCGCGCCTTGTCCGAGGCACCGCGCTACACAAATCAGGTACTGCAAAAGCTGGCCGATCAGATCGAGAAACTGGCCCGCGAACTCACCCGCTATGAACACGTTCTTTATCTTGGTCGCGACACAAACTTCCCGTTGGCAATGGAAGGGGCGCTAAAGCTCAAGGAAATCTCCTACATTCACGCGGAAGGCTACGCGGCGGGAGAACTGAAGCATGGGCCTATCGCGCTGATCGATGAGAAAATGCCGGTCATCGTTATCGCCCCACATGATCGCATCTTCGAAAAGACCGTTTCCAACATGCAGGAAGTTGCAGCCCGTGGCGGCAAGATCATTCTCATCACCGACAAGAAAGGTGCCGCGCAGGCGTCGGTCGATACGATGGAAACAATCATTTTGCCTGACGTGCCGGAAATCATTTCGCCCATCGTCTACGCTTTGCCGATCCAGATGCTGGCCTATTTCACCGCTGTATTCATGGGCACCGATGTTGACCAGCCGCGAAATCTCGCAAAATCAGTGACGGTGGAATAAGTAACCGGAAAAATGCGCTATTTCATTGCGACCAGTGCATCACTATTGTTGCATTGCAACCAAGCTGCGGTGAGTGATGTCTGAACTGCCCAAAACTTCCGGCATGACCCGGCTCAGGAACTACTTCCTGACCGGCTTCATTGTCTGCGCGCCGCTGGCAATTACCGCCTATATCGCATGGTCATTTATCGGCTGGGTCGATTCATGGGTAAAACCCTATATCCCCGCGCGCTACAGCCCCGACACCTACCTGTCATTCCCGATTCCCGGTTTCGGGCTGATTGTCGCGCTGGTGCTGATAACCTTGATTGGCTTTCTCACGGCCAACATCGTCGGGCGCGCCATTGTCAATTTCGGTGAGCGCCTGCTTGGACGCATGCCGCTGGTGCGGGGCATTTATCGCTCGCTCAAGCAGATATTCGAGACGGTATTGTCCAACAAGGGCGATATGTTCCGTTCGGTCGGCCTCGTTGAATATCCGCGTAAGGACGTCTGGTCGCTGGTGTTCATTTCCGGTGACAGGGAAACCGAGATCAATGAAAAACTCGATGCCAAGGACGACCCGCTGACAGCGGTGTTCATGCCTTGTACGCCCAATCCAACAACCGGCTTTTTGATGTATGTGCGCAAATCCGAGATTGTCATGCTCGATATGAGCATCGAGGAGGGTGCGCGCCTCATCGTTTCAGCCGGACTGGTCGCACCCGATATCAAAAAGAAACTGGTAAAAGCTGACGGCAAGCCAATTGTTGTCACCAATCCCGAATTTGGCGCGGTTCAGCCAGCACGCAGCAAACGCACAGCCTCGTCGCGCCCGAATAAATAAAGAAGAAGGCGCAGGGCTTCGCCGCGCGGTGTCTGCAATTCGGGGTCGCGTGACAGGATGAGGCGTGCATCATCGCGCGCCGCTTCCAGAAGATCGGCATGGGCGTCGATGCGCGCCACCTGGAAACCGGGAGTGCCGGATTGACGGGTTCCCAGAAGCTCGCCTTCGCCACGCAGTTTTAAATCTTCTTCAGCGATGAGAAAGCCATCCTCCGTCTCTCGCATCACGGAAAGCCGCCGCTTCGCCGTCTCGCCAAGTGGGTCCTTGTAGAGCAGCACGCAAGATGAGGGCTTGTCACCACGCCCGACACGGCCTCGCAACTGGTGCAACTGTGCAAGTCCGAAGCGTTCGGCATGTTCGATAACCATGATCGTGGCATCTGGAACATCGACGCCAACCTCGATAACGGTCGTCGCGACCAAAACACGCGTTTCGCCCTCCTTGAAGGCACGCATGGCCTCGTCTTTTTCCGCGCCTTTCATGCGGCCATGTACAAGGCCGATGCGATCTCCGAATACCGGCTTCAGAGAGGCAAAACGATCTTCGGCCGCCATCAGCTTGATCTCTTCGGATTCTTCAACCAGCGGACATATCCAGTAGATTTTCTGCCCATCGGCCACCGCATCGCTCATACGAGTGACCAGTTCATCAAGACGTTCAAGCGGCAGGGTGACAGTGCGAATAGGCTGCCGGCCAGCCGGTTTTTCAGTGAGTTTCGACACGTCCATGTCGCCAAAAGCGGTCAGTACCAGCGTGCGCGGGATGGGTGTTGCCGTCATTACCAGCATGTCGGGCGCATCGCCCTTGGCTGTAATGGCAAGACGTTGATGAACACCAAACCGGTGTTGTTCATCAATGACGGCAAAGACGAGATTATTATATCTTACTGTTTCTTGAAAAAGTGCATGGGTGCCCACCACGATGTCGATTGTTCCATCGGCAAGGCGCGCCAGAGTTTCGCTGCGATCGCGCTTTTTTTCACGCCCCGTCAAAATGGCGACGTTAAGGTCTGCCTTGGCCGCCAGCGGCGTGATCGTTGCAAGATGCTGGCGAGCAAGAATCTCGGTCGGTGCCATCAGGGCAGCCTGCCCACCGGCCTCGATGGCGCGCGCCATTGCCAGCAACGCAACCACCGTTTTGCCCGAGCCGACATCGCCTTGCAAAAGGCGCAGCATACGCTCCGGTTTGGCAAGATCAGACAGGATTTCACCAAGCGCCACTTCCTGCGAACCGGTCAGCCTGTAGGGCAAGGCAGAACGCAACCGTTCAACGATGCGCCCATCTCCTGTCACTGGCCGGCCAGAAAGCCGCCGCACTCGCGCTCGCACCAGTGCCAGCGAAAGTTGACCGGCCAGAAATTCGTCATAGGCAAGGCGGCGCCAAGCCGCACCTTCGACAGCCACGTCCAATGGGTCGGCGGGGTTATGAATGCGTTGCAGCGCCTCATCGAAAAGGGGGAAGGTGCGGCGTTGCAAAAACGCGCCGTCCTGCCATTCAGGCAGCTTTGGCACGCGCTCCAGCGCTTGGCCTATTGCGCGGCGCAGTACCTTTCCCGAAAGCCCGGCTGTCAGTGGATAGACCGGTTCGATCAGCGGCAGATTATGGGCCTCGGTGGCCAGTGCGATATGGTCGGGGTGCACCATGCTCGGCCGCCCGTTGAACCATTCCATACGGCCCGACACCACGATCTCTTCGCCTTCCGGCATGGCCTTTTCCAGATAGGTGGCATGGGCGTGAAAAATGTCAGGGTAATCTCGCCCGTCTCGTCATGCGCAAAGACCCGATAGGGCACGGATTTATTACCGCGTGGCGGAGGCTGGTGGCGGTCAACCCGCACGTCGAGTGTGACAATGGCCCCTTCTTGTGCCCCTGCAATGCCCGGCCTGCTGCGCCGGTCGATAACGGAGTTTGGCAGCACGAATACGAGGTCGCCCGCACGCGCTTCACGCTCACCAATATCCAAAGGCAGGATGCGTTCGATCAGCGTCGCCACCTTGGGGCCAACGCCTGCAAGCGAGGTGATGGGTGCAAACAGCGGATCGAGGAGGGAAGGGCGCATCAGTTCGGCTCGACGGCGAAAATTTGAAGGGTGGCGTCGGGTGTAGCTTTCACGTTCGCGATGTTAGGGTCAGGACCCATTAATCTGGTTGGAATGGTATGAGCAAATTTGTTCGGATACGAGGAGAAAGCCCGCAGGAAACCATCCTGTTTTCAAGGGCTTGCGACGCTGTAGGCGGGCAAATTGGCCATATCTGCCCGGACGGCGAAACGGCTGCGACCTGCGTCGTCGAACCGCTCGACCGGGGGTGAACCCCGCTCTTCGCGCTTCTCCTTGCTCCTAATTGCCGTTTCAGCCGCCATTCCAATCACATTAATGAGTCCTGACCCTAGAGCAACTTGCTTTTCACACAAGGCTGACACAAGGCGCTATCCACGCTATATCCGCGCCAATCGAAAAGGATTTTAAGAAACATGACCGGAATAACCAGATCGAGCGAGGGCCTCGAAGCTCGCCGCCGCAAGCTGCTGTTCCGTTCATGGCATCGCGGTATGCGCGAAATGGATCTCATTTTGGGCGCTTTTGCCGATGCTGAGATTGGCAACTTGACCAGTGACGAGATCGAGCAATATGAAAAGCTTCTGGATATTCCCGATGCCGATCTCCTGGCCTGGATCACCCTTGCACAGCCGATTCCCGATTCTGCAGCATCGCCGATCCTGAACAAGATACTAGCCGCGCGGCGCACAATGACATTCTGAACGTGATTTCATGAAACTCATCCCCACAATCGGCCTGCCGAAAAACGCGGCCGGTTCATTCATCATCGACGGCGTTGCCGATGGCTACGAGGCTTTTGCGATTGCGCAAACGGCTCATGAAATCACGCCCGACAAACCGCTGCTGTTTGTCGTTCGCGACGGCCAGCGCCTGCCCGCGATTGTCGAGGCTCTGGCCTTCGTTGCGCCCGGTCTGCCGGTGCTTGAAATGCCGGCATGGGATTGCTTGCCTTATGACCGTGTTTCACCCGGTTCCGAGGTTGCCGCACGCCGGCTTGATCTCGCTTAGCGCGCTCATTGAACTTGCAAGAAACCCACATCGCGCGGTTATCCTCACAACCGCCAACGCCTTGCTCCAGCGCATTCCTCCGGCAGAACTGCTCGAATCCCAAACATTGATGGCCAAGCCCGGCAATCAGATCGACATGAACAAGCTCGCTTCCAGGCTGGAGACGTCTGGTTTCGAGCGTGTTCCCACCGTTCGGGGCGTTGGCGAGTTTGCCGTACGCGGTGGCATTCTCGATCTTTATGCACCTGGTTGGGCGGAAGCACTTCGGCTCGACTTTTGGCGACACTCTGGAATCGATTCGCGCCTTCGATGTTGCCAGCCAGCGCACCACCGGCCAGCGCAACGCCATGGCGTTGCAGGCCATGAGTGAAGTTGCGCTGACGCCCGAAACCATCAGTCGCTTTCGCCGTTCCTATATCGAAGCGTTCGGTGCGCCATCCCCTGACGATGGTCTTTATACGGCCGTCAGTGAAGGACGTCGCTTTGCCGGTATGGAGCACTGGCTGCCGCTGTTTTACGAACGGCTGGAGACCGTATTCGACTATTTGCCGGATGTGCCTGTCGTGTTCGACCATCTTGCCCATGAGGCGCTGGCTGAGCGCTACGCGCTGATCCTCGACCATTACGAAGCACGCAAGGCACAGGCCGATGCCTCGTTGAAGGAAGCGGTGCCTTACAAGCCGGTACCGCCGGATTTGCTCTATCTTTCACCGGACGACCTGACGGCTTCTCTTGTCGAGCGCGAATCGATCGAATTCACGCCTTTTGCAGCGCCAGATGCCGGTGCGAGAAAACTTTTCCATGCAGGCGCGCGTTCGGGGCGCAGTTTTGCCGAGGAACGCGCCGACCCCAACGCCAATGTTTTCGATGTGGTGGTAAAGCACATTGGCGATGAGCGGGCAGCAAAGCGGCGCGTGGTCGTTGCCGGTTGGACCGAGGGTTCACTCGACCGGCTTGGCCAGATCCTTGCTGAACATAATCTTGGCAATCTGATAACGGTCGCGACACTTGCCGACATCGACAAGCTTTCTGGCGGACAGGCCGGTCTTGCCGTTCTGCCCCTTGAAGCCGGGTTCGAGACGGACCGACTGGTTGTCGTCGCCGAGCAGGACATTCTGGGTGATCGGCTTATCCGCCGGTCAAAGCGCAAGAAGAAGGCTTCCGATTTCATCGCCGAAGCCTCCTCACTGTCGTCTGGCGATATCGTGGTTCATGCCGATCACGGTATTGGCCGTTTCATCGGGTTGAAAACCATACAGGCGGCTGGCGCGCCGCATGATTGCCTTGAAATTCACTATGCAGGCGATGATCGGTTGTTCTTGCCGGTGGAAAACATCGAACTCTTGTCGCGTTACGGCTCGGACTCGGCAGAGGCACCTCTGGACAGGCTAGGCGGCGGAGCCTGGCAGGCGCGTAAAGCGCGCCTGAAGAAGCGGTTGCTCGACATGGCCGGGCAATTGATCCGCATCGCCGCAGAGAGGCAGATGCGTGCCGCCCCGACACTCGTCCCCGCTGACGGTCTTTATGGCGAGTTTGCGGCGCGCTTCCCCTATGAAGAAACCGAGGATCAGCAAACCGCCATCGACTCGGTAATCGACGATCTTTCCGCTGGCCGGCCGATGGATAGGTTGATCTGCGGCGATGTCGGTTTCGGCAAGACGGAAATCGCGCTGCGCGCGGCTTTTGTCGCTGCAATGGAAGGTTTTCAGGTCGCGATCGTTGTCCCCACAACGCTCCTGTCACGCCAGCATTTCAAGACTTTTTCGCAACGCTTTTCCGGTCTTCCGATTCGCATCCGCCAAGCTTCGCGCCTTGTCGGCGCCAAGGAACTGGCCGAGACCAAGAAGGGGGTAACTGACGGCACCGTCGATATCGTCGTTGGCACGCACGCGCTGCTTGGAACCTCGATTGCGTTCAAGAATCTGGGCCTGCTGATTATCGACGAGGAGCAGCATTTCGGCGTCAAGCACAAGGAGCGCCTCAAAGACCTCAAGAGCGACGTGCATGTGCTGACCTTGTCCGCCACGCCTATTCCGCGCACCCTCCAACTCGCCCTGACAGGGGTGCGCGAATTGTCACTTATCGCGACACCGCCGGTGGATCGCATGGCGGTGCGTACCTTCATTTCGCCCTTCGATCCGCTGGTCATACGCGAAACACTGCTGCGCGAACGCTATCGCGGCGGCCAATCATTCTATGTCGTTCCACGCATCAGCGATCTTGTCGAAGTGCAGAACTTCATGCGCGAATCCGTGCCGGAATTGAAAATCGCAGTTGCGCATGGGCAGATGCCGCCCGGCGAACTCGATGACATCATGACCGCCTTCTATGACGGCCAGTATGACGTTTTGCTGTCGACGACCATTGTCGAATCCGGCCTCGACGTTCCAACCGCCAATACACTGATCGTCCATCGCGCCGACATGTTCGGGCTGGCGCAGCTTTATCAGTTGCGCGGTCGCGTTGGCCGCTCGAAGGTGCGCGCCTACGCGCTGTTTATCCTGCCTGCCAGAAAGAAGCTTACCGATACCGCTGACCGGCGTTTGAAGGTGTTGCAGTCGCTGGATACGCTGGGTGCTGGGTTCCAGCTCGCCAGCCATGACCTCGATATTCGCGGCGCGGGCAATCTGCTTGGCGAGGAGCAGTCGGGCCATATCAAGGAAGTCGGATTTGAGCTTTACCAGCAGATGCTGGAAGAGGCGGTGGCCGAGGTCAAGGATTCGGGCGAGGTTCACGAGGGTGGCTGGTCACCGCAAATCTCCGTCGGTACGGCGGTGATGATCCCCGAAAGCTATGTTCCTGATTTGCAATTGCGGTTGGCGCTTTACAGGCGTCTTGGCGATTTGGATAACACGGAAGAAATCGACGCATTCGGTGCCGAACTGATCGACCGCTTCGGGCCGCTGCCGCAAGAGGTCGAGCATTTGCTGAAAATCGTTTTCATCAAGGCGCTCTGCCGCAAGGCCAATGTGGAAAAGCTCGACGCCGGGCCAAAGGGCGTCGTCGTCCAGTTCCGCAAGAAGGAGTTCTCAAATCCGGCGGCATTGGTGAATTTTATTGCGCAACAAGGTTCGCTTGCACGCATCAGACCGGATCAGAGCGTCGTGTTCATCCGCGATTGGCCCAATGCCGAAAAACGGCTTGGCGGATCGGCGCTCGTCATGACGCAACTGGCAAAACTTGCGGGGTAGGCCGCTGGGCGCTGAGCCTACTCAGCGTTTTCCAGTTCCCCGCGTGCCTTGGCAGCAGCAATTTGCCGGATGGCATCGGCGATGGTCTCGGCATCCTGCGCACCCATCACCGCATATTTGCCTTCAATGAGAAAACACGGAACCCCGGTAACACCCATGCGACTTGCCGTGGCAATCTCGCTTTGCACGGTCTCGACATCCGCATCGGTTGGCAGCAGCGCCTCGACAGTCGCCGTGTCCATGCCCGCATCGCCCGCAGCCTCAAGCAAAACCGCCGGGTCTCCAAGATTTGCGCCTTGCTCGAAATTGAGCTGGAATAGACGCCGCACAAGCCGGTTCTGGATATCTTCACCCATCGCACCGGCCCAGCGAATGACGCGGTGCGCATTCAGCGTGTTTGGTGCAATCTTGATGGCGTCGAAATCGAACGCAATGCCTTCATCCGTGCCAACGGACTCGATGCGTTCATGCATTTCTCGAATGCGCTCTTCGTCTCCGAATTTCCCAACCAGATAGTCACGGCGGCTCTTGCCCTCTGTGGGGATGGTCGCATCGAGCTGGAACGGCCGCCAGTTGATATGAACATCAACATCGCTTGCCGCCGCTACGGCCGTATCCAGTCGCTTTTGCCCGACATAGCACCACGGGCAAACAACGTCCGACACGACGTCGATGGAAATGGAAGCCGTCTCGCTCATGTCAATATCCTTTCGTGGAAACCGGATACTTAGGAATTCAGTTGGCTTTTCGCCACCATGTCGGCAACTGATAGCCATATAGTGACGTCTTTTTCGGATGGTCCAGATAATTCCAGTACGCGACCCATTGCTCGGTATTGTGCTGCATGGGAACCATGTAATTGCCGGAAATCAGCAACCGGTCGAGCACACGAACAGCGGCGACATAGTCGTCTTTCTCCCGCGCGTTCAGCATTGCATTGATGGCCGCGTCAATTGCCGGATCGGCCACACCGGCGAGATTGAACGATCCCTCGATATTGGCTGCCGACGAGCCCCAGCGTCCGATCTGCTCAATGCCGGGCGACAGCGAATTGTTGAAGCCGCTGGAGCCGATCAGCACTTCGAAGTCGAAACGCTGCTTTCTCGACTGGATCTGGTCGCCGTCAAGCGCGCGAATGCTCACCTGAATGCCAAGCTTCTCAAGCGTCCGCTGGTAAAGCGCCGCAAGCCTTTGTTCGCTTTGCGATGATGTCATGATCTCGAAACCGAATGGCTGGCCCTTCGGATCGAGCATCACGCCATCCTTGATCTGGTAGCCGCCACTTTTCAAAAGATCGAAGGCGGCGCGCAGCACTTTGCGATCCTGCCCGGAGCCATCGCTCACCGGCGGCCTCCATGTACCGTCCATCACATTTGGCGGCACGCGGCCGGGAAAGGGGGCCAGCATGGCTTTTTCCTTGGCGCTGGCGGGATGACCAAGCGCCGACAGATCAGAGCCCTGCCAGAAACTGGTCGTGCGGGTGAAATTGCCGCCAAACAGGTTCTTGTTGGCCCATTCGAAGTCATAAAGCATGCCGAGCGCACGCCGCACCAGAGGATTGGAGAATTTCTCCAGCCGCGTGTTGAACAGGAAACCGGTAACCACCGGAGGGATGCCACTCTTGAAGGTTTCGGCGACTACGCGCCCATCCTTGAAAGCCGGGAAATCCATATCACGCGCGCGTTTGACGGGGTCGCCCTCTGTATTGATGGCACAAAGCCCTTTCTTGAAAGCTTCCAGTTGCGCATTAGCGTTGAGGAAATACTCGATGGTGATCTGGTCGTAATTGTCGAAACCGCGTTTCGACGGGATGTCCTTGCCCCAATATGAACTATTGCGCTTGAACACGATGCGCTGGCCCGGCACCACTTGCGCTACCGTATAGGGGCCGCTGCCGATCAATGGTTTTAGCGTTGTCTTGTCGAATGTCTCTTTATCGAAAGCGTGCTTTGGCAGAATAGGCGTCATCGCGATGATGAGCGGAAATTCACGGTCGGCCTTGTCATTGAAAGTAAATTTCACGCTACGGTCGCCGGTTTTCTCCAGCTTGGCCACTTTTGCCATTCGGCTGCTGTAGGGCGGGCGCCCTTTCTCGGTGTAAACGTCATAGGTGAACAGTACGTCTTCCGGCGTCACCGGCTCGCCATCCGACCATTTTGCAGCGGGGTTCAGGTGGAATTCGATGGATTTTCGTTCTGGGCCCATGTCAACCGAATCGGCCAGCAGACCGTAGAGGCTGAAGGCCTCATTGGCGTTTCTCTGCATCAAGGGCTCGAAAACGAGATTGCCGAAGATTGTGTCCATCATGCCACGAGCCGTAGTGCGCAGGCTTTTGATGATGAACGGGTTGAGATTGTCGAATGTCCCAACGACGCAATATGTGATGTTGCCGCCTTTCGGCGCATCGGGGTTGGCGTAGGTAAAATGCGTGTAATCTGCCGGTAGCGCCGGTTCACCTTGCATGGAAATCGCATGTTTGGGTGCCGAAGCTGCCGGCTGCATCGATATGACAAGTAAGGATAGCGCGGCGGTCAGCCAGATATAACTGCGGCCCATGACCGTCTCCTGAAATCGGATATGATGATTCGATTGACACCGTAACATGAGGCGACGATCTTCGCGCCTCGCTGTGCGCCGAGCAAGAAATGCGTTGAATAGACTGGATTCGTTGGCGATGGCAGTGTAACACGCCCGCCAAAGCCATTCTGTTGCCGCATTTCAGCAACAGGTAGCGGGGCCATACGGTACGGGCAACGTGCCGCAGGCACAGTCGAGAGGAAGCGCACCATATGAAGAGCTTGAACTCCAACGCTTACCGCCTTTCGGTCATCGCCGCAGGCGTGGCCGGTTTCCTGGGAGCGGGCCTGCTGCAAGCTGCTGCCCAGCAAAATATTCCACAGGGCTGGTTCAAGGCCTGCACCAAGCAGGAAGATGTGGACATCTGCAATGTGCAGAATATCGTCACCGCCGGAAATGGTCAGCTCATCACGGGTGTCAGCCTCATCGACCTCAAGGGCAAGGTTAACCGCAAGGTGTTCCAGGTCACCGTTCCCACCGGTCGCTTGGTGCCCCCCGGCATCGGTTTGCAGGTGGATGGCGGCAAGGCGCAAAAGCTTGACTATGTGATCTGCTTTCCAGATCGTTGCGTGGCAGAAGTGCCCTTGACCGACCAGATCGTAACGTCGTTCAAGAAAGGTTCGGAATTGACTTTGACGTCGATCAATTTCCAGAATCAGCCGAACCCGATCAAAATCACCCTGCAAGGTTTCAGTGACGCATTCGATGGCGCGCCACTCCAGCAGTCCGATATCGAGGAACGTCAGAAAAAGTTGCAGGAATTCGTTACCAAGAACAATGAGGACTTCGCCAAGAAGCTCAAGGAAGAGCAGGACAAGGCGAAAGCCGGGAATTGATCTTACCCAAACCGAGAATCAAAAGCCCCGGCTCGTTCGGGGCTTTTTTGTAGGGGTGCTTTCCGGCCAGACCGGCTCGTCACTCGTCATCCGTTCGTCTTCGGAAACCCAACCAGCTTTGCTATGCCTTGCCCCGTTTGATCAAGCATCGAATTTAGGCGCGATACCGGCGGCGCAGGGATTGGAAAAATAGGCAACAAAATGGCCGCACGGTTGTCCGCACGGCCATTTTGTTGTGTTGCCTTCGACATACTGCCGAAAGAAAGAGTTTAGCGCTTTGAGAACTGGAAGCTGCGGCGAGCCTTGGCCTTACCGTACTTCTTGCGTTCAACGACGCGGCTGTCGCGGGTCAGGAAACCGCCTTTTTGAGGACGCCACGCAGCGTTGGCTCATAATAGGTCAGCGCCTTGGAAATGCCGTGACGCACCGCACCCGCCTGGCCGGAGAGACCACCACCGATAACCGTGGCGATCACATCGAACTGGCCAACGCGATTGGTTGCAACGATTGGCTGGTTGAGGATCATCTGTAGCACCGGGCGTGCGAAATATGTCGCAAACTCACGGCCATTGACGACGATCTTGCCGGAGCCGGGCTTCACCCAAACACGCGCAATGGCGTTCTTGCGCTTGCCGGTCGCATAAGCGCGTCCCAACTTGTCGAGTTTCTGGACATGAACCGGGGCAGCAGTCTCTTCAGCCTGTGCGACCGTGCCGAGTTCTGCGAGCGAGGAAAGCTCAGCCATTATGATGCCTTCTTGTTCTTGGCGTTCAGCGCGCCGACGTCGAGTATCTCGGGCTGCTGGGCGACGTGGGGATGTTCAGCGCCTGCATAGACGCGGAGGTTCTTCATCTGGCGGCGGCCAAGCGGGCCGCGCGGGATCATGCGTTCGACTGCCTTTTCCAGAACACGCTCGGGAAAACGGCCTTCGAGCAACTGGCGCGCGGTGCGCTCCTTGATGCCGCCGGGATGTCCGGTGTGCCAGTAATAGACCTTGTTGGTGTATTTCTTGCCGGTCAAAACCACCTTGTCGGCATTGATGATGATGACATTGTCGCCATCGTCGACATGGGGGGTGAATGTCGCTTTGTGTTTGCCGCGCAGGCGATTGGCGACGACAGTAGCAAGGCGACCGACGACGAGACCCTCGGCGTCAATCAGCAGCCACTTCTTCACCACGTCCGCAGGCTTCTGCGAAAAGGTTGTCATGGATATTTACTTTCAGTTTGGACCATGCCTGCCAAAATGAAGCAGGAAGGCGTTTCTTGTTGTTTTGATTGGTAGGCGTTTGCCACCAAAACAAAACGGCGACCTTTGTAGGCCGCTGTTTCGATGCTGCTTATAAGGAACGGGATACAGATCGTCAAGGTTCCAAAATACCCGCAATCTGCAATAATATAAGTAAAAACAATATGTTAGATATGTGGTAATATTTTACCGCATAAATTTAGCTCTTTGGCGGGATGGAATAGGTACCGCTCGCTTGGGCAACGCTTTGTCCGTCCGCGCCGACAATGTCGATATCGAAGACCATCAGGCTTTTGCCGAGCTTCAGAATGCGGCAGTGGCCATTGAGCGGGCCTGCCTCGGCTTTGCGCATGAAATTGATGGTGAGATTGGTCGTTACCGACAGAGCATCGGGGCCAGCATGTGTCAAAACGCAGACATAGCCGCCAATGTCGGCCAGCGTGAACAGGGAGGGTCCCGAAACGGTACCGCCAGGGCGCAAATGCCGAGCATCTGCATTCAGGCGAACCGTGCAGCCGCCGGTAAACACATCGACCGCTTCATAGGCGCGCCCACCTTCGTTGAGTTGCGGATAGGCACTCTGCATCAACGCATTGACCTGATCGGCGCTCAGGACTGGGTCGATGTTTGTCTGTGCAGGCATGTCAGGGTCCTCGAATATCGCGTGGTACGGTTGTGCCGTGTCTCGTTGTACAGGCACAAAGCCCTCGTTCACAATCTCCGTGTTCAACGGACGTCGTACTGGTTTTTGCCATTCCGATGTCGGATAAACGGACCGGCGCAGTGCAAGGAGTCCGGCGCAATGCAAGGAGTAATGACAATGGCCGATGTCGTCGCAATGAAACGCGAAGTAACTGATGATTTGGTTTTGGTCGAACGCAAAGGGGCAGTCTTGCGCTTGACGCTTTCCAACCCACCCGCCAATGCCCTGTCGCTGGCGGCGATGGAGGCCTTGCAAGGCGAGCTTGAAAATGCCCGGGACGACAAGGCCGTTCGCGTCATTGTCCTCGCTGCTGCCGGTAAACTGTTTTGCGCCGGTCACGATCTCAAGGAACTGACCGCGCATCGGGCAGACCCTGATCGCGGCAGGGCGTTTTTTGAAGAGACGTTCGATGCCTGTGCCGCACTCATGCAAGCTGTCGTCAACCATCCCAAGCCGATCATTGCCGAAATTGATGGCCTGGCAACTGCCGCCGGCCTGCAATTGGTAGCCAGTTGCGATTTGGCAGTCTGCACACACGAATCCACTTTTTGTACGCCCGGTGTTCACATCGGGCTCTTCTGCTCGACACCGATGGTGGCCTTGTCGCGAAACGCCTCGCGCAAACAGGCTATGGAGATGCTGCTGACAGGTGAAACGATCGACGCAGCAACCGCAAAAGAATTTGGCATCGTTAACCGCGCCGTCCCGAAGGAATACCTGAATCAGATAGTGATGAAATACGCCGAAACCATTGCTTCGAAATCGTCTTTGGCGCTCAAGACGGGCAAGGAAGCATTTTACCGGCAGGCCGAGATGGGGCTGTCCGAGGCCTATGAATACACCGGCCGTGTCATGGTGGAAAATATGATGGCCCGCGATGCCGAGGAGGGCATCGGCGCCTTCATCGGCAAGCGTAAGCCGGAATGGAAAGGGGAGTGATGGAACCACGCATTTCCATCATCACCATTGCTGTGGCAGATCTTGATCGTGCGGCAGCGTTTTACGAGGCGATGGGCCTTGAACGCCATCGTATCAAGGATGGGGTAGCGTTTTTCCAGATGGGCGGAGCAATTCTGGCTCTGTTTCCACGGGCCGAGGCTGAAAAGGATGCGGGCGTAAATTTGGCTGATGCGCCTTCAAGTGTCTATCTTGCCTATAATACCCGCTCCGAAGAAGAGGTGAGCGAGGTGCTCGCCGCTGCCGAACTCGCAGGTGGCCGCATAGTCAAACCAGCCCAGCGCGCATTCTGGGGCGGCTGGTACGGTTATTTCGCCGACATTGACGGTCATCTTTGGGAAATTGCCCACAATCCGGATTTCCCCATAGATGAGGATGGCCGTATTTCCCTGCCCGATTAATTGCCGTCGCGAATTCGTTCCATGAATAAATACAGGCACCAACCAACCGAAGTGGCTGCATGAATCACGATAGTTATGACAACGCCTACATCGCCGGCATTCTCAATTCGGTGAAAACCATCGCCATGGTCGGTGCTTCCGCCAACGAGATCAGGCCGAGCAATTTCGTGCTGAGATATCTACTTGGCAAGGGTTTTTCAGTCTTTCCGATCAATCCGGGATTTGCCGGAAAAGAAATGCTTGGCCGCATGACCTATGCGAAACTGTCTGAAGTTCCCGAACCGATCGACATGGTCGACATTTTCCGCGCCTCGAACGCTGTGCCGGCCATTGTTGATGAGATTTTGACCCTGACACCGCTGCCTAGGGTAATCTGGATGCAGCTTACCGTTCGTCACGATGAAGCCGCTGCAAAAGCCGAAGCCGCCGGCATAAAAGTGGTCATGAATCGCTGTCCCAAGATCGAATATGGCCGACTTTCCGGCGAAATTGGCTGGAACGGAGTCAATTCCGGCGTGATTTCATCCAAAAAACCGATAATGCGCGCCGGTTTTCAGAGTTTTGGCATCAGGCGGACCTGACCCCTTTTGCTCTTTGGGCAGCGTTGCCGCGCAGCGCGTAGAATTATTTTCTCAAAAATAGTCGAACGCCAGAAGCTTTGTACCAAAGCTCCCGGTGCAGAGGCATTTTACGCTTTGCATTTGCCGCAATGCTTCGCCAATGATAGCAACCGATTTCCAATCTGGCTCTTCTGGAGGAATAAAATGTCGCAGACCCCCCGGCTTCAACACACTTGCTGTTCACGCGGGGGCAAAGCCCGACCCGGCTACCGGTGCTCGCGCGACTCCGATCTATCAGACCACCTCATTCGTATTTGAAAACGCCGACCATGCTGCCTCGCTGTTTGGCCTCAAGGCGTTCGGCAACATCTATACCCGCATCATGAACCCCACTCAGGCGGTGCTGGAGGAGCGCGTTGCGGCTCTCGAGGGCGGAACGGCGGCCCTTGCCACAGCGTCGGGCCAATCCGCGCATCTTCTCGTTTTCCATACGCTGTTGGCCGCAGGCGAGAATTTCGTTGCCGCCCGGAAGCTCTATGGCGGAACGATCAACCAGTTCGGCCATGCATTCCAGAGTTTTGGCTGGGAAGTCCGCTGGGCCGATGTCGATGATCCGGCCAGTTTTGAAAAGCTGATCGATGAAAAAACCAAGGCCATTCATATCGAAAGCCTTGCCAATCCCGGTGGCGAATTTGTCGATATCAAGAAGATTGCCGAGATAGCCCACAAACATGGCCTGCCTCTCGTCGTCGATAATACGCTGGCATCGCCCTATCTCGTGCGCCCGTTCGAGTATGGGGCTGATATTGTGGTGCACGCACTGACCAAATTCATTGGCGGCCACGGAAATTCGATTGGCGGCATCATCGTTGACGGCGGTACCTTCGATTGGTCGAAGTCCGGCAAATATCCGATGTTGTCGCAACCGCGCCCTGAATATAACGGCATGGTCCTGCATGAGACATTTGGAAATTTCGCCTTTGCCATCGCTGCCCGTGTGCTTGGTTTGCGTGATCTTGGCCCGGCAATTTCGCCGTTTAACGCGTTCCAGATCTTGACCGGTCTGGAAACCTTGCCGCTGCGTATGCAGCGCCATTGCGACAATGCGCTGGCGGTTGCAGAATGGCTGTCCAAACATCCCAAGATTTCCTGGGTGTCTTATCCGGGCCTTGCGGGCGACAAGAACAACGCACTTCACAAGGAATATTCGCCAAAAGGCGCTGGTGCGGTCTTCACCTTCGGCCTCAAGGACGGCTATGACGCGGGCATCAAGTTCGTCGAAGGGTTGGAACTGTTTTCCCACCTTGCAAACATTGGCGATACGAAGTCGCTGGTCATCCACCCGGCTTCGACAACCCATCGTCAATTGTCCGACGAGCAGCGTGTCGCGGCAGGTGCGGGACCGGAAGTGGTTCGCCTTTCAGTCGGCATTGAAGACGTCAAGGACATCATCGCCGATCTTGAACAGGCACTGGCCAAGGCGTGAACTTCGCGCCAATAGATATCGCAGCCGTCGCGCCCGAGAATGGCGCGCCGGCTCCTGATCGGCTTATTTCAGGCGACCCGAAATTCACGAGCTGGAATGTCGAGGAGCGTGACGGGGGCCTTTATGCCGGCATATGGCAGGCAACGCCCGGCAAATGGCGCATCGAATATGACGAGTGGGAGTTTTGCCACATCCTTTCCGGCACCTCGATCATCGCCGAGGATGGCGGCGAGGCGCGCACCGTCAAGGCAGGAGACAGTTTTGTGTTGAGACCCGGCTTCAAGGGAAGCTGGGAAGTGCTTGAAACGACTCGCAAGGAATACGTCATCAAGCTGTGAAGCGTCGTTCACGCTTCGACGTAAAGCGCCTCCAGCCCATGAAAATGGAAACTGTCGCGAAACTGCGGGCGGTCTTTCAGTTTCAAATGCGCAATGCGCTCGAACAATGTCATCAGCGACACTTGCAATTCGAGCCGCGCTAACGGCGCGCCGACGCAAAAATGAATGCCGGCACCGAATGTCACATTCTTCTGGTCGGGCCGTCCGGGCGTAAAAGCCTGCGGATTGGCAAATGCTTCCGGGTCATGATTGGCCATGCCAAGCAGGAGCCCGACGAGTTCACCCGGACGTATACAGATGCCCGGCGCAATCTCGATCTCCTCATAGGCGTAGCGCGTGAACATGTGCAGCGGCGCATCAATGCGCAGGCACTCTTCGACGGTTGTGGCAGTCGCCTCTGGCGATCCGAAAAATCGGCGCGGATCGCCGCCTTGAGCGAGGATGCACCTTACCGCATTGCCTGTCTGGTGGACGGTTGCTTCATGTCCGGCATTGAGAAGAAGTATGACAGACGACACCAACTCGTCTTCGCTCAATTTCTGACCTTCATCGCGCGCTGCAATCAACAGTGACAGGAGGTCGTCGCCCGGATTTCTGCGCCGTTTGGCAATGTAGCTTCGCAGGAAACTGGAAAAGTCGAGTGCGGCGCGGTTGGCGCTCTCCTCGGTTTCACGCGTGCGTCCATGCATATACATGGCCACCATCTGGTGCGACCAGTCGAGCAGTTGTGGCCCCATTTCGACAGGCACGCCAAGCATTTCGGCAATGATGGTGATGGGAAGTGGCGCTGCATAGTTGCTCAACAAGTCCACGGGTGTGCCGGGTGGAAACCCGTCGATCAAATGGTTGGCAAGCGCCTCGATGCGCGGACGCAGCCGTTCAACCTGGCGAGACACGAAGGCGCGATTGACCAATGTTCTGAGACGCGTATGCACCGGTGGTTCCAGTTCGAGCAGGGATCTGGCCTCGATAGTATCGAACGCCGCCAGATGCGTGCGGTCATTGCTGGTTGCGCGCGTATCAGGTACGCCGCCGGGGTTTTGGCGGCCGAAACGGCGGTCGCGGAGCAGGCGGCTGACGTCGTCATAGCTGCCAAAGCACCAGAAACCGTACTCTTCCCAGAAAAATGCCGGGCTGACCGCGTGCAGCCAGGCATAGGCCTCATAGGGGTTTTGAACGAAAGCCGGTTCATGCGGATCGAGCCGCATATGGCGCGTATCGGTATCAAAATGGAGATAGGGCGGCGGTGACGTCTGGCTCATGCTAGGGTCAGGACTCATTAATGTGATTGAAATGGCGGCTGAAACGGCAATGAGAAGCAAGGAGAAGCGCGAAGAGCGGGGTCCACCCCCGATCGAGCGGTTCGACGACGCAGGTCGCAGCCGTTTCGCCGTCCGCAAGGATATGGTCAATTTGCCCGCCTACAGCGTCGCAAGCCCTTGAAAACCGGATGGTTTCCTGCGGGCTTTCTCCTCGTATCCGAACAAATTTGCTCATACCAGTCCAACCAGATTAATGAGTCCTGACCCTAGATCAATAGAACACGGCCAGCCAAAGTGAAATCCGCTTTTGCGCCCGCTTCCATTTCAAACTATGGAGTCTGGAGCTCTTTGAAATTCGTCAGCCGACGAATACGCAGCCGACACTGGGAAATTCGGGCTTCGATCAATTGCCGTGGAAAGGCGTGTGCCGATGAACATTATTGTGGTGGGTGCCGGAATTGCCGGTCTTTCGACGGCCTGGTCGCTGGTCAAGGAAGGCCATAGCGTGAGCATCGTCGAACAGGGGCCGATCCCCAATCCATTGGCGGCGTCTGGCGACCACCATCGCATCATTCGCCGCGCTTACCGGGCTGGTACAGGCTACGGCCAGTTGATCAGTGAGGCTTACGAGGCATGGGATGAACTCTGGGCTGATCTCGGTGAAAACCATCTCGACGCGCGCGGTTTTCTGTGTGTTTCGCGTGAAGTGGGCGACGAAGCCGAGGAATATCGTGAAGGCATGGAGGAGGGTGGCTACCCCTTCGATCTATATGAACCTGCGGAGGCCGTTGCCCGCTGGCCATTTCTGCAGGCGGGAACTTTTCGTTACGCCTATTTCTCGCCCGATGGCGGCGCGCTGCACTGCCGCAAGATAGCTGCCGGAATTGCCGGCTGGCTGCGCTCCAATGGCGCCAATGTCTTCGAGCACAGCAAGGTTGTGGCCGTTGATTCGGCTGAGGGCGTGGTGACACTGGCCAGCGGCGAGACCATGCAGGCAGACAAGATCGTCATCACGGCAGGAGCATGGGTTCTCAAGCTTTTCCCCGAACTTGGCACCAGATTGAAAACCTACCGAACCGCGATGGCTTATGTCGAGCCGCCGGCCGATCTCAAGACAACGTGGGACGCTGCCCCCGTCATTCTTGATGTTGGTGGCCAAACCGACGGCTACATGATCCCGCCGACACGTGGAACAGGCATGAAATTCGGCTCGGGTCTGCACAGGGTGGAAACCAGCGATGCCGACTGGAATCGGCAACCGGTGGAAGGCGAAGGCGAGGCCATTCGCAATCTGTTTTCGCCGCCAATTGCCCGGATCGAGGAATACGTCATTACCGAAGTTGTGACCTGTGCCTACACATTTACACAGGACGAGAAATTTCTGGCCCACGAAAAAGACAAATGCCTGATTGTCTCGGCCTGCTCCGGCCACGGTTACAAATTTGGCGCGGCCGTGGGGCGCCGTGTTGCCGGCGCGCTTGGCAGTGGCGAATTTGATGAACTGAAGCGCTGGCTACGTGCCGAAATCGTCTGATTGCTCACACGACCTTCGTTAACAGGCAACCTTAACCACGCACGGTGCAGGGTTGGTCTTGCACAACGGTAAGTGGGCGTCCTATTTACAGGGATCAATTCTGAACGATTCTGCCTTTTGGGGCACCACAATTCCACCTGAAGTAAGGGACAGTCGATGAAGAACCCCGTCGAAACCTACATGAACCTCGTCCCAATGGTGGTCGAGCAAACCAACCGCGGCGAGCGGTCCTACGACATTTTCTCGCGCCTTTTGAAAGAACGAATCATCTTCATTACCGGGCCGGTGGAAGATGCCATGGCCACGCTGGTGTGCGCGCAACTTCTCTTCCTTGAAGCGGAGAACCCGAAAAAGGAAATCAACCTCTACATCAATTCGCCTGGCGGCGTGGTCACGTCCGGCATGGCCATCTACGACACCATGCAGTTCATCAAGCCAGCCGTCTCGACGCTGTGCATCGGCCAGGCCGCCTCAATGGGTTCGCTGCTTTTGACCGCGGGCCACAAGGATATGCGTTTTGCCACGCCGAATGCGCGCATCATGGTCCACCAGCCTTCCGGCGGCTTCCAGGGGCAGGCATCGGACATCGAGCGCCATGCCCAGGATATCATCAAGCTGAAGCGCCGGCTGAACGAGGTTTACGTCAAGCACACCGGAAAGAAGTACGAAGAGATCGAAAAGACGCTGGATCGCGACCATTTCATGACCGCCGATGAAGCGAAGGATTTCGGCCTGATCGACAAGGTTATTTCGTCGCGAGAAGCGGTCGAAGAGGTCAAGGAATAAGGGCTGTCGCCACTGAAGACGTGTGCTATGACGCGTTTTTGATGATTTTGCGGCATTTCAGCCACAATTGCCTGTTCCCACAGCGTGCTCGATTGCCTACGTTAAGGCTATATTGAGTTTCGGCGGCTTAGCTTTGTACGGGGCTCCGGCAGTCATTGCCACGTTTTCCGATATATGTTTCATCTGGAACAGATGACGGGAAATCAAGGCACTGGCAACGTGGGAAACCCGCGATAGATTGTATGTGGGCCTTGTCTGCCAGACCACTGGCGGGCGACCATGAAAGGACTGGAAGATGAGCAAGGTCAGCAACGGCGGCGGTGATTCCAAGAATACGCTCTATTGCTCGTTCTGCGGCAAGAGCCAGCATGAAGTGCGCAAACTGATCGCCGGACCTACGGTTTTCATCTGCGATGAGTGCGTCGAACTGTGCATGGACATCATCCGCGAGGAGAACAAGACCTCGATGGTGAAGTCGCGCGAGGGCGTGCCCACGCCGCAGGAAATTCTTCAGGTTCTTGATGATTACGTCATTGGCCAGCCCTACGCCAAGCGCGTGCTCTCGGTTGCCGTTCACAATCATTACAAGCGTTTGGCCCATGCCTCGAAAAGCGCCGATGTCGAACTGGCGAAGTCGAATATTCTTCTGATCGGCCCGACCGGCTGCGGCAAGACGCTGCTTGCCCAGACGCTTGCGCGCATCATCGACGTGCCTTTTACGATGGCCGACGCCACGACGCTGACGGAAGCCGGTTACGTTGGCGAGGATGTCGAAAATATCATTCTCAAGCTGTTGCAATCGGCCGACTATAATGTCGAGCGGGCGCAACGCGGCATCGTCTATATCGACGAGATCGACAAGATTTCACGCAAGTCCGACAATCCTTCGATCACGCGAGACGTGTCGGGCGAGGGCGTGCAGCAGGCGTTGCTCAAGATCATGGAAGGCACCGTGGCTTCCGTTCCGCCGCAGGGCGGCAGGAAACATCCGCAGCAGGAGTTTTTGCAGGTCGATACCGCCAACATCCTGTTCATTTGCGGCGGCGCTTTCGCCGGTCTAGACAAGATCATCTCGGATCGCGGCAGAAAAACCTCCATTGGCTTTGGCGCCACGGTTTCTTCACCGGAAGATCGTCGCTCCGGTGAAGTCTTCCGTCTGGTTGAGCCGGAGGATTTGTTGAAATTCGGCCTGATACCCGAGTTCGTCGGACGACTGCCCGTCCTCGCGACGCTGGAGGATCTGGACGAGCCTGCGTTGATCCAGATTTTGACCGAGCCCAAGAATGCGCTTGTAAAGCAGTATCAACGCCTGTTCGAGATGGAGAGTGTCGATCTGACCTTCCACGAAAATGCATTGTCGGCGATCGCCAAGCGCGCCATCGAGCGTAAAACCGGCGCACGTGGCCTGCGTTCCATCATGGAAGCTATTTTGCTCGATACCATGTTCGAATTGCCGGCGCTGGAGGGCGTGCGTGAAGTGGTCATCTCCGAAGAGGTGGTGTCCGGCGGTGCGCGACCGCTCTATATCTATTCCGATGAGAAGGAAAAGAAGGGCAATGTCAGCGCCTGACATGGCCTGGATCGAATGTAGAAGCGGCGCTGCAAGGCGCCGTTTCGCTTTTCTTTGCTCGGTATGGAATACAATAGATCGACGGTGTGACTGCATTGGACCTTGATCTTTCGACGATGTGTATCCAACTAACTGTGGAAGCCCGTAGGGCCACGTTCTGTGCTGTAAATATCCGGCAATAATCGGTGGTAGGCGGAACGACCCCGGGTCGTTAATATGAGATTCGCAATTGGCTGAGAGCGGTTGCGATGGAAAGGTTTGAGAATGGCCAAAATAGCCCGATCTTCCGATGACGGCGTCTACGCAGTCCTCCCCTTGCGCGACATAGTCGTGTTCCCGCACATGATTGTGCCGCTTTTTGTCGGTCGCGAAAAATCAATCAAGGCGCTTGAAGAAGTCATGGGCCAGGAAAAGCAGATTCTACTGGCCACCCAGATGAACGCTGCAGACGACGATCCCGAATCCAGCGCGATCTATGATGTCGGCACGCTTGCCAACGTACTTCAATTGCTGAAATTGCCGGACGGCACCGTCAAGGTGCTGGTCGAAGGCACATCGCGCGCGAACATAACAGCGTTCACCGAACGTGACGACTTCCACGAGGCGCATGCAACTGTACTTCTTGAGCCGGAAGATGAAGAGGTGGAGATGGAAGCGCTTGCGCGTTCTGTCGTCACGGACTTTGAAAATTACGTCAAGCTGAACAAGAAAATCTCGCCCGAAGTGGTTGGTGCTGCCAGCCAGATCGACGACTATTCGAAGCTTGCTGATACGGTGGCCTCGCATCTTGCGATCAAGATCCCCGAAAAGCAGGAAATGCTTGCAACGCTTTCCGTCAAATCTCGCCTTGAGCGGGCGATGGGTTTCATGGAAGCCGAGATTTCTGTGCTGCAGGTGGAAAAACGCATCCGCTCGCGCGTCAAGCGCCAGATGGAGAAGACGCAGCGCGAATACTATCTCAACGAGCAGATGAAGGCGATCCAGAAGGAGCTTGGCGAAGGCGAGGATGGGCGCGATGAGTCCGCCGAAATAGAGGCACGCATCAAGAAGACGAAGCTGACCAAGGAAGCCCGCGAAAAAGCGGAAGCCGAGTTGAAAAAGCTGCGCACCATGTCGCCAATGTCAGCGGAAGCGACCGTCGTACGCAACTATCTCGACTGGATCCTGTCGATCCCGTGGGGCCGAAATTCCAAGGTCAAGCAGGATCTGGGCTTCGCGCAGGATGTGCTCGACGCTGACCATTACGGGCTCGACAAGGTCAAGGATCGCATTGTTGAATATCTTGCCGTCCAAAGCCGTCAGAAGAAGTTGAAAGGGCCTATTCTGTGCCTCGTTGGGCCTCCCGGCGTCGGTAAGACCTCGCTTGGCAAGTCGATTGCCAGGGCGACGGGGCGCGAGTTCATTCGCATGGCGCTTGGCGGTGTGCGCGATGAGGCCGAGATACGCGGTCATAGGCGCACTTATATCGGCTCGATGCCCGGCAAGGTCATCCAGTCGATGAAGAAGGCGAAGAAGTCCAATCCACTCTTCCTGCTCGATGAGATCGACAAGATGGGGCAGGACTTCCGCGGCGATCCGTCCTCGGCTTTGCTTGAAGTGCTCGACCCGGAACAGAATTCGACGTTCATGGACCACTACCTCGAGGTTGAGTATGACCTGTCGAGCGTGATGTTCGTGACAACGGCGAATACGCTCAACATTCCTGGTCCTTTGATGGATCGCATGGAGATCATTCGTATCGCCGGTTACACGGAGGACGAAAAGATCGAGATTGCCAAAAGGCACCTGATGCCAAAGGTGGTCCGCGATCATGCGCTGCAGCCGAAAGAGTTTTCCGTCGACGAGAGCGCCATTCGTGCGATCGTCCAGACCTATACGCGTGAGGCAGGTGTTCGCAGCCTCGAACGTGAACTCATGAAGCTTGGCCGCAAAGCTGTGACCGAGATTTTGAAGACCAAGAAGAAGTCGGTGAAAATCACAGCCGAGAATCTGTCTGATTATCTTGGCGTGCAGCGCTATCGCTTCGGTCAGGTCGAGACGGACGACCAGGTCGGCGTTGTGACCGGTCTGGCGTGGACTGAAGTCGGCGGTGAACTTCTGACGATTGAAGGTGTCATGATGCCCGGCAAGGGTCGAATGACGGTTACCGGCAATCTCAAGGATGTCATGAAGGAATCGATTTCCGCAGCAGCATCTTACGTCCGCTCTCGCGCCATCGATTTCGGTGTTGAACCTCCATTGTTCGACAAGCGCGACATCCACGTCCATGTGCCGGAAGGTGCCACGCCAAAGGACGGTCCATCGGCGGGCGTTGGAATGGCAACAGCCATTGTTTCGATCCTGACAGGCATTCCCGTCAGGGCGGATGTGGCAATGACTGGCGAGATAACCTTGCGGGGCAGGGTGCTGCCTATTGGCGGTCTCAAGGAAAAACTGCTCGCGGCACTTCGCGGCGGCATCAAGACCGTGTTGATCCCGGAAGACAATGCCAAGGATCTGGTGGAGATACCTGACAACGTCAAGAATGGGATGGAAATCATCCCAGTGGCAAGGGTCGGTGAGGTTTTGAAACACGCGCTTGTGCGGATGCCGGAGCCAATCGAATGGGTTGAACCGATCAATCCACCCGCGCCAGATGACGCGGCAGACGAGACCGGAAAGAGCCTTGCACATTAGTTAATTCTAATGTTGCATTGCACCAATATGAAAACCGGGCCTTGTGCCCGGTTTTTTTATGGCAAGAATCCCGGAAAACAGGGGATTTTTGCGTTTTTTCCTTCATTCCCGCTTGGTTGCTGGAGCGCTTTTTTTAAAGTCACCTTCCTGCCGGATGAGTCGCTCGTCCCGGTTTTCTCATGGAAGGGAAATTTTATGAACAAGAACGAACTGGTGTCCGCAGTCGCCGATGCCGCGAGTATTGCGAAGGGTGACGCACAGTCGGCGGTTGATGCGGTATTTTCCGTTATCACCGGCGAGTTGAAAAAGGGCGGAGATGTCCGTCTTGTTGGATTCGGAAATTTCACCGTATCGCAGCGTGCTGCCTCAACCGGCCGCAATCCGCAGACTGGCGCGGAGGTGCAAATTCCAGCCCGTACCGTGCCAAAGTTCTCGGCGGGCAAAGGCCTCAAGGATGCGGTCAATTAAAGACCGCATTACATGAGTGTAATTCAAAAGCCGGGCCTGCCCGGCTTTTTTGTGATCAAAAGGAGGGCATGCGTGTTTGCTATGGTTGGTATTTTCAGGCAAGGAGCAAATATGCGCGCCGCGGTAGGATCATCAACAAGCAGAAGTTCTGGCTCAGGTTCCGATGACTGAAGCCACATTATGGCTCCGGATATGCAGAAAAGAAATGGCGCGAGTGACGGGACTCGAACCCGCGACCTTTAGCGTGACAGGCCGTAGGATCATACTGCGAATTCAATGGAAATTTCAATTCCAGAATCCTCCAAACGTGCTCCGAGAGTTCTTAAAGTTGAAACCACACAAGCCACGTTTGACGCTGTAAATGTACACCTATTCACACGTCCCTACTAGGTCGCGACAGCACATTTTCTCATTCTTGCCCTAGGTTCCGGGAAAACCACGAAAGCCTCGCTATGGGCCTTCGCACGGAGTAATAGGCCCTATGGCGGAACCAGTCCGCCAATGGTTGCCTATCGTTTTGATGACAGCAAAGGCGCTGATTGCGTGGCGCGCCACCTTGCCGCATTCGTCGATTAGCTTCCCTATCCGCCAAATTCCCCTGATAGAATGAAGCTATAGGATGCTTCGCGCGACCCGCACAAATAGAGAGCCGATTTCGCTCGTGACATTCCAATGTATAGCGTCTCTTTGTCATGCAGGGATGTGCAGCCATCGAGTGCCCGCAGCACGATTATAGAACGTCCCAATCCCTTGAAACGAGCAACGGTATCGACCGTAATCACACGAGGGCTATAGTCTTCTAGGTGTGAAATTGCGTCGAACTTGGTCTCACGCAGAAAAGATCCGGTATCGACGAATTCTTCGCCGATGCGGCTGAACTCTGACCGGATCAGTATTTACCGCGCGCCTTTTCGTAGGCGTTTCGGTTGCCTTTGAATATGGCCATCATTTCCGCCCATTCCCAAACGACGATAATTCCATAGACGAGCGCGGCAATCAAAACAAACGGCAGGAGCACAAGGCCGAGTATTCCGCAGCCTGTGTAGTAGACTATCTTAGCAAACACTAATTTATTCCAGTTTAATACTGATCTGAATTAGTGTTACGCGCGTTCAGATCGTATTTCAAGAGGTACACAACCATATACGCCGCGTGTTATCCCTTTCTGTTATAGTTTGCGCGAGCTAGGGTCACACCAACCGAGCCAATCACAACACAATCATCGCGATGCCGACGACAACGCTGCCGTAAGCGAGCAACAATGTCCCCATGCCTGCGAAAACACCCCAAAATGTAGAAAATGCTATGTGCCTCATGCTTTCTCTCAGCGCGTTGCATTGCTGTCCGAATTATCCACTTGGAGTTAGAGTCCGGCCTCGATTGAAGGACGGACAGATGAAGCGGTTTACGGAAGAACAGACCATCGGTGTGCTGCGCGAGCACGAGGCGGGCGCGAAAGCGGCCGATCTGGCTCGTAAGCGCGGGATCAGCGAGGCGACCCTTTATAACTGGAAGGCAAAGTATGGCGGGATGGACGTGTCCGACGCCAAGCGTTTGAAGGCTCTGGAAGACGAGAATGCAAAGCTGAAGAAGCTGCTCGCCGACCAAATGCTGGAAGCATCGGCACTTCGCGAACTTCTGTCAAAAAAATGGTAGGGCTCGCCGCAGAGCGCGAAGCCATCGCGCATCTGCAGGCCGTCATGGGTCTGTCGGAGCGTCGGGCCTGTTCCTTCGTCAGTGCGGATCGCAAGATGATCCGCTACCCGTCGTGCCGTCCGCCAGAGACCGAACTGCGCGGCCGGCTACGTGACCTTGCCAATGAGGCCGGCGCTTCGGCTATCGGCGGTTGTTCATCCTGCTGCGGCGGGAAGGCGAGCCGGCTGGCATCAACCGCATCTATCGGCTCTACCGGGAGGAAGGGTTGACGGTTCGCAAGCGCCGGGCGCGGCGACGAGCGGTGGGTATGAGAGCGCTGATTCTGGTCGAAGCGGAGGCCGAATGCGCGCTGGTCACTGGACTTCGTGCACGACCAGTTCGCCTGCGGAGCTTTAACTCGACATGATATCGACCGCACGATCTCTGCGGCGTTTCACGCCATCATACAAGCCCAACTACAAGCTCGAGACGCTCCGCACCGATGCCGTCCGGGCGCTGCGCAAAATTCTGAAGGATGCGGGCGTCGTGACCATACCCCAGGAATGGTCATTTTTCAGGGGTAGGCTAATCGGGGATCAGAGTAATCAATCATTCATTTGACTGAACAGACCGCATCTTCGCAATCCCGTTGCGAGAGCAGTAAAATAAAATTGGCGCAAACAACATAAGCACAGTCGGTCCCATAAATGGTAATTGATACGCCATGGAATATCGTGAATACACAATCCATTGCTCTGAGCAAAGAATTATAAAATACAATGAAGAAATTGAAAACAACACAAATACGAATTCGCCAAGTTGAAATGACAGATATAAAGACCACAAACAAATTGCTGACAAAATCGAAAACCATATGGCTCCATGTAGGTCGTGAAAAATGTTCATCGATGTCCAGGACGCAATCATATCTCCCGGAAATAGCCCAAGTTTTTTCCAATATACATCAACCATCTCAGTTGGGTGATCCGTCCAAAGGCTGATGTAATATTTCTTCAAGGCCGCCTCGTAAGCTGGCGTAAGGTATTTCGCCTGAGGATTTATACGATGCGCAAGGGTGGCACCTACTTGATCCAGCCATTGAATTCCCTCTTTGGCAGTAAGTTCGTTTCCTGGAATTGCTAAACTCAGTACTACTGGATGCCAGAACGCATGGTAGCTCACGATTCCTCCGCTTTCATCATATCTGCCGGCCATATAATTATCGACCGACGCGGCGGAAAACATGAAAACCAAAGCGCACATCAACACGCGGAAAACAGAAGAATAGAAGTTCTGCCTCTTGTTTAAGAAAAACAAAACAATAGATAATATAAGTATCAAAAAAAGTGAAATACCATAGGTGGTTCTATATCTATAAATTATAATAGTAATAATGCCGACGACGCACGAAAATAAGCACGCTACAAACGTTCTACCCAGAACAGCCTCTCTTACCATAGCCGAGCACAACGCGGGTCCGAGCAAAGCAAACATTGGCAAGAGAAAATAATACTCATAGACGAATGTGGGCCCCATCGATTTCCCAGCGTGAAATGTTGCAAACACAATAATTGCTAACGGTATCGCGCCGATACCAAAGCATCCCATAACAACAGCCGACAGAAGTAACCCTGTTGCGAAAATTATTTTCATACCAAAAGCAACATCATTCAAAGACGCGTTCGGTATTAGCGACATAATCGACCCAATTATGTATGCCGTCGTTGCTTCATGGAAATTCGAAACTGATTGTTTTGCGTCGACGCAGTATGGATTAACGCCGCCAATGTAAAAATTATCGATCAGTTTATATATTGACTTATCATAATCTATTTCTCGATTAAATAGTTCTTTAATATCGATATTATTGTTGTATCGTTTAGGGATGCCGCAAATTGATTGCGCCATCCCCACCTTTAGCGACTGTTTTACGTGACTAAGGGTAATGGCAGCACCGGAATCTGATTGAAAGCTGGAAAAACCAGAAATATAAGATATTGCTAAAGTAATGACGACTGAAATCAGAATGCGCTGTAGAGACCAGGTAGTCATTGGTCGAAAGTCTATGATCAAGTATCTTATAATTCGAGAAATCGTCATATTTCAGAAAAATCCTCAAGCTTACGCATGGCATTTTAGCCCTCAAGGCTCGAATGTTGGATTATTTGATTTGTGTCAACTGCCAAAAATACTTTTCATTGCTCATATATTATGTTGAATGCGTATGCCGCTCTGTGTTGGCGGTTTTGTGATATCAATTTCGGTATTTTGACTATGAAGCGAAAAACGCCATTGAGACTCTCCATTGTCATCCCATGTTACAATGAAGAGGGGAATATTCGTTCGATTTACGACCGCATATTAGCCGCCATCCCAGAGCGGTGTGACCCTCAGATGCTATTTGTGAATGATGGGAGTGTTGATGGAACGATGTTTGAGTTGCGTCGCCTTCATGAATTTGACAATCGAGTGCATTTTCTCGATTTTTCACGAAACTACGGGCATCAGATAGCGATACGAGCCGGATTGGATCATTCAGATGCCGATGCTGTTATTATGCTTGATGGCGATCTTCAGCACCCTCCTGAACACATAGGAGAAATGGTCGAAGCGTTCGAGGCCGGCTTTGACATTGTAAATATGGTGCGGCAGGAGCAACGTGTGATGTCTGTCAAATACATCACAAGTATAGCATTTTATCGTATCATCAACTCTGTTTCCAGTACTAAAATCACTCCCGGCGGATCTGACTTTAGATTGCTCTCGAAACAAGCAGTGGATGCACTCCGCCAAAGCAGAGAGCGCAATATTTTTATACGCGGTGTTGTCCCTATGCTGGGTTTTCGCCAAAAAGACATCCCGTACCAGCCTGACATTAGGAATTATGGACAATCGTCGTATAATCTTCATCGTATGTTTGGATTGGCTAGAGCGGGGCTTCTCTCGACTACTGTTATGCCTTTGCGTGTATCGACTTATATTGGACTTGTACTAGCTGTCGGTTTACTAATTTATCTTGCATATGTGTTTGAAATAGCTTTGTTTTCCGATTCCCCAGCGCGTGGCTGGTCGTCGCTGATGATAATTTTGCTTTCGGTGTCAACCATGAATTTTTTAGTGTTGGGTATGATGGGGGAGTATTTGGCAAATCTGGTTGAGGAATCTAGGCAGAGGCCTCTCTATATTGTTAGATCTTCGTCTAAAGACACGCTATTCTCTTCAGAGTCCGATCTATCGGAAAACTACAAACTTTCCGGCCATGAAAGATAAAAGGGGCCATGTAATTGTAACAAGGAAAACCATCGAAATAAATGATGCCCCGAGAAGAAGTTGACCGCCGCCGATTATCGTAACATTATATATGTATCCAAATAGATATAATATTGCGTACTTTCCTGCCTGAGATGCTGATGTTATGCGGCCATTCTTGAAGGTTAAGGTAGAATTCATTACAAAGCTCACGATCACCGCGGCGAGATAGCCTGTGGTTGTCGCGGTGATTACCGAATTAGGATTTAGACTGATTACCATGTAGGAAACCACGAAATAGATTGCGGCATTGGCTCCTCCGGCTACAGCGAACCACGCCAACTCACGGAGAGTGTGGTTATTTGGCAAACACAATCGGGGGAATGGCGACATTGCCAGGACAACTCTCAAGAATCTAAGGGACCAATCGATGCAACAACGAAGCGCGTCGGAGCGACAACAGGCACACTTTGATGGCATAGCAAGCACTTACATTCAAGCCCGCAAGGATCCTCGTCATCTTCTTATCAAGAATCTTATATGGGAGGAATTCTTCACGAAGTCTGGTATGCAAGTGCCGGATGCGCCACGTGTATTGGAAGCAATGTGTGGGGTAGGTGAAGGACGTTATTTACTTCAGAAGTATCTGAATGTCGCACCAAAGTGGCAGGGATTTGACTACAGCCCGAATATGGTAGCCGCTGCGCAAGAAATTCATGGGAATGACTGCGTTTTTCTAGCAGACGCGACATCTTACGTCCCACAGGAGAAGTTCGATATTATTTTGATCATTGGCGGGTTACATCACGTTCATTGGAAGGCGAAAGATACTGTAAAGAATTTAGCATCAGCATTGGCGCCAGGCGGCTATATTGTAGCCTTCGAACCTACGCACGCCAATTCGTTCTACAAAGCCATTCGCAATCGCGTGTACAAACGCAACAGTCTTTTCGACGCTGAAACCGAGCGAGCATTCCATGTGCAAGAACTTTGGAGCTTTTTCGAAAACGCTGGGCTTGAACATAGATACGATCTGAATTTTGGCCTTTCGGCGTATACGCTATTTTATAATCCTGATGCTTTTCCCTGGCTCAACAAGGGCCCTCTATCGCTAGTGTCCGGTCTCTGGTCTGTCGATAAAATGTTCTCCCAAAACGCAATCGGCCGTTTCTTCTCGTTTGCAACGCTTACACTTTGGCAAGCCTCGAAATAGCACTCTGCGCAATCACAAATCGTGGAAAATACCATCTCATTTTCACATAGGTCATGACGACTAACCAAAGAACGGAACTTTTAAAAATTTCTCAAAGACACTCGTCCGGCGACAGGCAGAAGCCTGAAAGCAAATACCGAACATAAAGTTGAAACCGGATTTGAGAAAAAGTTGAAACTCTAATTTTCGCGCTGCCGCGAAAAACGATCCTCATCGTCTTGAATTACTAGGAGAATATAACTGGCGCGAGTGACGGGACTCGAACCCGCGACCTCCGGCGTGACAGGCCGGCACTCTAACCGACTGAGCTACACCCGCGCACTAACGAACACAGCAAATATTGTGTGCTCCGAAGCGGCTGGATAAGGCGTTCATCGAAGGGTGTCAAGCCGAGTAGAGAGCCATAACAGAAAAGAGCTGAATGTTTTTTGTCCCCCCGCGCTTCCTGGGCACAAAGCTTCATCTTTACTACGGAGCTAATGCTCGTTTGGTCTTGCGAAATTCTGCCAAACTGCTTAAAGGTCCGCTCTTGGAAGGGCGATTAGCTCAGTTGGTAGAGCGCTTCGTTTACACCGAAGATGTCGGGAGTTCGAGTCTCTCATCGCCCACCATGTTTACCTCAACGGTTCCAATAGATTAGAGGTATCGAGACGTTCCCGAATTTCAATGAAACAGGTCACTGGCTCCACTCTGGCACCAGAAACGACGATTATGGTTTTAATTCGCAAACATCGGGACGGGTATCAGGTCCGAATCTGCGGCGGGGATACCTCCAGGCCATCAAATCCTTCCGATTGCTACCCGACGCTAAGGAATGGGCTCGGTTGATGGAAGCGTCAGGCGATCAGCGGCGTCCCATTACGAGGTCGCGCGCCACAGACACAATACGCTCTTTTGACGGAATGACGATGTTTTCGAGGTGATCGTTGAACGGCATTGGCACATCTGCGGACGTCACCCGCACCACCGGCGCATCGAGCCAATCAAATGCCTTGTCAACGACCATTGCGGCAATCTCTGCGCCAAAACCACCGGTCTGAACCGCCTCATGCACCACCATGAGGCGGTTGGTCTTGCGTACGGACTTGATGATCGTGTCTTCATCCAGTGGTTTGATCGTACGCGGGTCTATGACCTCAGCACTAATACCCTCGCGTTGGAGTGTGGCTGCCGCGGACAGGGACCGCGCCACCATCATCTGGGTAGCCACGATGGTGATGTCGCTACCTTCACGCTTGATGTCGGCCTTTCCGATGGGAATGGCGTAAGGTTCTTCCGGAACGGATGCAGCATCCCCAGATAGAGCATTTTGTGTTCAAGGAAGATAACCGGGTTGTCATCACGTATAGCGGAAATCAGCAGGCCTTTTGCATCAGCCGGTGTAGACGGCGCAATGACAACCAGTCCCGGAATGTGCATGAACCAGGCTTCGAGACTCTGGCTATGCTGGGCGGCGAGACGGATGCCTCCCCTTGGGGGCCGCGAATTACGATGGGCACGCGTGCAGAGCCGCCGTTCATGAAACGGAATTTGGCCGCCTGATTGACGATCATGTCCATCATCTGCGTTACGAAGTCAAAAATCTGAACCTCGACCACCGGTCTCATGCCGGCAATCGCCGCACCAACACCCGCCCCGCAGAACCCCGCTTCCGAAATCGGCGTATCACGAACGCGCTCACGTCCGAACAGGTCGACCAATCCGGCTGTTACCTGGAAGATTCCCCCTGTCTCGGCAATATCCTCGCCCATTGCAAAGACGTCTGGATCGCGCTCCATTTCCTGTCGCAGTGCCTCATTGAGAGCCTGCGCATAAGTCAGTTCACGTTGCGCCTGCATGCTCGGTTCCGAAAGAACCGCGTGCGGCACATAAACGGCTTTAGCCAGAATATCTTCATCGGGTTCCGGGCTCTCTTCGGCGAATTTGACTGCGGCGTCTATTTCATCAGTGACCGCGTTTCGTATGTCGATGACCCGAGAATTGAAATCCGCATCCATTTTCGCCATTCGCTCTTCCAGCAAGAGCAATGGATCACGCGCTTCCCACGATTTGCGATCCTCATTGCTTCGCGGTTCGCGCAGGTTGGCACGCATGCTATGGGGGCCCCAACGCCACGTCATCGCCTCGATCAGGCTCGGCCCATCGCCGGCACGCGCGCGCTCGACCGCCTCTCCCACGACCTTGTAGACCTCGACAACATCATTGCCATTGATGGTGCGCCCCGGCACGCTATAGGCAACGGCGCGCTGCGCAATCAGTTCGACCGACGTCGTGACGTTAAAAGGCGTGTTTAATGCGTATTGATTGTTCTCGCACACGAAGATCATTGGCAATGACCACACCGAAGCGAGATTGAGAGCCTCGTGAAAAACGCCTTGGTTGGCCGCACCATCACCGAAAAAAGCAACGGCGACCGCATCGGTGTTGCGTAGTTTCGCAGCCAAAGCCGCACCCGCGCCTAGTGGCATGGTTGCACCAACGATACCATTGGCACCGAGAATGTTGAGTTCCAGATCGGCGATGTGCATGGAGCCGCCGAGCCCGCCGCAATATCCTGTGGAGCGCCCCATCAATTCGGCCATCATGCGCTCGACGCTGGCACCCTTGGCAATGCAATGGCCGTGACCGCGGTGGTAGCTCCCGATGTAATCGGCTGCCAACAGATTGCGGCAGGTGCCAGCTGCGATCGCCTCTTCGCCCGCATAGCTGTGGGCTGTTCCTTTGATGCGTCCAGCCTTGAAAAGCTCCGTGGCTTTCTCCTCGAAACACCGGATCCGAAACATCGTTTCATAGAGGTCGAGCATTACACCCGCTTCAACCTGAAGATTGCTCCCCGTTCGATCAAGTTCTGAGCTGGCTGTGCTTTGCGTCATTGATCCTGACCGGCGAATAAGAAGTTCAATCCTTGTCCAGCCCGCCACTGAAGTTCAAACGCTCGGCGGTGATGTAGATTGGGGCGTCAAGTGCAAGCCACACGATGCCATTTGCAACGTCTTCGGGTTCGACACGATATCCCAATGGAATGCGTCTGGTGCGCTCGGTAATGAATGCATCAATGTCCGTGATGCCGTCGATGCGCGCCATTGCTTCTTCGGTCACGCGTTGCAATTCCGTATCCATCATGCCCGGCGAGACACTGTTGACCAACACGCCAAAGGGCGCGAGTGCCACTGCGGATGCCCGCGTCACTGAATCCACACCTGCCTTGCTCGCTGAATAGGCCATGTAATTGGGCAGCGCCATGCGTGAACCGGGGGAGGTGATGTTGATTATCCTTCCCGATTTTTGATCGCGCATGTGCCGCCCTGCGGCGGATGTTGTGAGGGCAAGCGCGGTCAGATTGACTGCAAGTGTGCGTTGCCAGACCTCTGGCGTCATTTCAAAGAAGCTTTCAACGCCTGCAAACCCGGCATTGTTGATCAAAACATCCAGGCGGCCCCAGGTATTCACGGCATCGTCGATGACACGCTGAGGAGCACCGGAAAAGGTGAGGTCATGCATCGACACCAGTGCGCTTGAGCCGGCATCTTTGCATAGAGACTGGGTTTCGCGCGCAGCGGCTTCATCAATGTCATTGATGAGCACATCGCAGCCACGTTGCGCCAAAGCCATCGATATCGATCTGCCAAGGCCGTTTCCACCGCCAGTGACGATCGCCACCTGTCTGCTCTTGTTTGTCACGCCTACCTGCCCGGATGTCGAAAAACAATTGCTTGAATGATACCGGTATCATAAACTGAGTCAAGGCACCGGTTTCAGCGCTGGACCTGGGAACACGGCTACCCGTGATCTCGAAACTTGCGTAGCAAGCCGATATACGACATTGCTCATTGTCGCATTGCGGCGTGATGGAGCGTCTGGAGCAATGGTGTTCGATGTCATCTGAAGAAAAACCGCAGATAAAATCCAAATCGCAAGGTATGCGCGCCATTGCTCGCAAGGCAGGCGTTGCCCCCATGACCGTCTCGCGAGCCCTGTCGCAGCCGGGAAAAGTCTCCGCCGAGACCCGCAAACGCATCATGGATGTCATCAAACAAGAGGATTTCATTCCTGATCGGATGGCAGGCAGTATGCGCAACGCCAATCGGATCATCGGATCGGTGGTGCCAGCTCTCATCAATGCCGGGATTGCCGAACAGGTACAGGGCATGGCCGATGCCTGCCACGAAAACGGATATCAGCTTCTGCTCATTCAGGGTGAATTCACGCCTCAGGCAGAAGAAGCAGCAATTCGCTCGCTCATTGGCTGGCGCCCGTCGGGGCTCGTACTTCAAGCATTTGTTCGGTCAAAGAATGTCCGCGATCTGCTTCGTCGCCGCGAAATTCCAACTGTTGAATTGAGTGAGGTTCGCGGTCGCCGGCCGGTGGAACTGGCTGTCGGGGTTTCCAATTTCGATGCAGCCTATGCAATGACCACCCATCTGATCAACAAAGGTTACAATCCCATCGGTTTCGTTGACATGGTCATCAATGCGAACGACCGTCTGCGCCAGCGCAGGATCGGCTATCGCAAAGCCCTCGAAGACAATCATATTCCCTATGATCCCCAGCACGAAATCATGGTCGAAGTCTCGCCTCAGGGAGGTATCGCCGCACTGCACAGGTTGATTGATCAGGACCCGGGCATTCGCGCAATCTTTTGTTCCAGCGATGCGATTGCAATCGGCATGGTCCAGGAATGTCGTCGATTGAACCTGTCGATCCCGGACAAAATCGCGGTCGCTGGCTACGGCGACCTCGATATCGCTTCGGCACTCTATCCGTCGCTGACCACAGTCAGAATCCCGCGCTACAAGATGGGACGCCGTGCGGTTGAGGAACTCCTCCATCGCATTCGAGGCAATCCGATCGAAACATCGTCCGTTATGCTGGATTTTGAGATTATTGAACGCGAAAGCGCCTGAAAATATCAACTTCTACCTGTAAATTCCGAAATTCCGTTCAACAGAGCGTCAGCATCGCTACGCCCTATCAGGGGAGACATGTGGCCGACGCGAATGATGCGGTCCTTGAGTGGACCAAACCCGCTTCCAACATGAATGGCGTGTTGTTCGGCCAGATGTTTCACCAACGCGTTTGCTGTACCGTCCGGCACCTCTAACGCCGTCACGACATTTGAGGCCCACGGTTCCTCGACCAGCGCTCGGAGCCCGACCGCGCCTGCTTTCAGGCGCAAATGATCGGCAATGGCACGGTAGTGTGCTGCACGCGCATCGACGCCGTCATGTTCCAACTCCCGTAGCGCGGCCTGAAGTGCCAACGTGGTGCTGGTTGGTACCGTGACGGGGTAGGGGTGCCAGTCATGCCATTTCTCATCAAACTGTAGCCAGTTTGCAAGGTCCAGATACCAGGATTTTGGCGCATCAGCGCACTCGTCTATCGCCTTGAGCGCACGGGCACTGAGCGCGATTTGGGCCAACCCCGGCGCGCTGCCCAGGCATTTCTGTGACGATGCACAGGCGATGTCGATATCCCAGGCATCCATGGTAAATGGCACGCCACCCAGGGAAGCGACTGCATCGACCATAATCAGAGCACCGTGTCGCTTCCCCGCTTTGGCAATCTCGGCGATCGGATTGGCAACGCCGGTTGTGGTTTCCACATGCGTGGTTACGAAAAGCCGCGCGGGCTTACCAGTTTGCACACATTCTTCGAATTGTTCGGCCAGAACCGGCTCTCCCCACGGTGCAGTCACCCGTTCGACATCTGCACACCGCGCGTTGGCGATCTGTGCGAGACGCTCGCCGTGAAAGCCGTTGACACTGACGACCACCCTGTCTCCCGGTCGAACGATGCTGTTGATTGTTGCATCAAGCCCAGCCGATCCTGAACCCGGAATGTTCAACACTCGCCCCGTCGTTCCGAAGAGGGCTTGCAAACTATTGAGCACGTCGCGCCAGACGGGAACCCAGTCAGGCCCGTAGTGCAGCCGCGACGAGGAGGCCATGGCATTCAAAACGGCTGGAGAAGGCGGGACTGGCCCCGGAATCATGTAAAGCGCCATGCCGAGGCTCCATCAGAAGAATGTTCGCACAGCATCGACGACGTTGTAGTCGCGATCGACGATCGGTATGACGCGCCATTTGTCAAATGCGGTGCAGGGATGAGAAATGCCACATCCGAAGAAATCGCCGACCTCCAACTGATCGTCGGGTGGATATGTCAGGTAAGCATGCTGATCGTTGGACCCTATGATGCGATACCGCTCATCAAGAGCTTTCGGTTTCGCCACGCCGCGCTTGTGATAGATTGGAACCGGGAGTTCTATGTCTGTCGGCATATCCCGCCCGCCCATACCCAATATGGCCAAGCCCCGCTCTGGCAACGACAGAACAGCCGACCACACCTCGATTGCAGGGATGAAGGATGTTCCCGGCAAGGCTCGCCACGACTTGCCGCCGAACGGAGAAGTTGTGTCGAAGAAGCTCGAGTCATGGGTGACATAGCATCCGCTGCGAAGGACAAGCTGGCAATCTGGCAGGACATCCTTTCCCGCCAGAGCGACCACCCTGTCAAAATACTGGCTACCACCGGCAGACACGAGAAAGGGATGCGTATTTGTCGTGATTTTTCGAACCGCCCGTACCGCATCGGTGAATCTATTGAGATAGATATCGACCGATGCCAGTCTTTCTTCGCGCGTGTCGCCGCGAGCAATCCCTTCATAGCCGTTCATCCCGACGAGTTCCACGAAAGGGGAGCAAGCGTGCGCGGCTCTGGCTAGCGCAACAGCATCGTCGGTCGTGCGTACGCCGCATCGGCCTTTGGGCATGCCGAAATCCACAAGAACCCGTTGTGGACGACCGCAGTCGTGAAGTTTCAAAGCCTCGACCAGTGTATCGAGCCCGGCCTGGCTGTCGATAACGACATAAATTTCCACTTCCGGATGATCGCGAAGCTGTCGGCTGAGATATTGCGCGTCGTAAGTCGTCACCATCTCGTTTGCGACAAATACCCGCTGCACGCCAAAATTCCGGCAGACCTGAAGCTGTGCAATATTGGCAACGGTAATGGCCCAGCCGCCCGCCGCCAGTTGCCGGTGGAAAAGATGAGGCACCATGGAGGTTTTGCCATGGGGGGCCAACCACGCATCATTGTCGTCACAAAACGTCTGCAGGAGCGCGATGTTGTGCGTCAGGGCATCCGCTTTGAGGACAAGGCGCGGCAACGGAAGGTCGCCGCGCAGGGTGTTCCAATTTTGCAGCGCAATTTCGCCCAGACGGATTTCCTGGTCCGGCAGCCCTTTTTCCACTCCAGACATCAACGTATCGTCAAGAATGGAGAGCGCGTGTTCCAGTGCACGAAGATCGGTTGCCGGCGCAGTGGTTCGGCGTGCCATCATCGATCAGCTTTGCGGCTTGTAGGCGATACATTCAATCTCGACGAGAATGTTATTGAGGATCTTGGCTTCAACTGTGCTGCGTGCTGGCGGGGCGTTCTTGAAATACTCGGAATACACATCATTGTAGCCGTGAAAATCCCGGTCGATGTCGCGCAAAAACGTGTTCACCTTCACCACATCATCAAGTGTTGCACCGGCTGCTGCCAGCACGATCTTCAGGTTTTCTATGGTCTGGCGCGTCTGCGGTTCGATTCCGCCTTCGATGAGTTCACCCGGCATCCATCCCTTGCCTTTGACGCCATGCGCCGGCTTTCCCGGAAGCAGGCCGACATTGCCAGAAACGTAAATGAAATCTCCAGCTCGCATTGCCGGTGAGAGGAACGGATGTTCAGGCGGGCCGTCGGGAACGTGGATGACCTGTTTTGCCATGCTTTTCTCCTTTGTCGTTGTGGTGCCAATGTCTTCAGATGTGACCGTGCCGATCCAGGCTCTCAGTGGGTGGAACACCTCGGCTTGTCTCACTGCGTACCTTGGATTCGGCCAGAACGATCTCTTCGGCTTTTATGAGAACGCGCTCGGCATCGGTGCGCGGAATCACAATGATCGCCTCGAACTCGCCCATGACGATGTCGCCTGGATTGATCGTCACGTCCCCAATCGTGACTGGCTTTTGTTCCGCCACCATTTCCCACCGACCAATGCCGTTGAGCGGCGACATGGCGCTGTAGAATGCTTGAAAGGCGATATCGCGCAGACCCTCGATATCACGTAAATTGCCATCGAGGATGACACCGACGCAACCACGCGCCCGAGCGGCATTGGCGGTCAGTTCGCCAAAATGACCTACAGTGCTACCCGGCGCTGTTACAGAAACCAGTAGGGAATCCGGCGTCAGCTTCTCGAACATGTGCAGATAGGGGCGCATGCGAACAAGTCCCTTGTCCCAGTCGACGTGGGGCAAGATCGCGGCTCCTTCCACAGTATAGGCCTCGCCGACGATCCTTTGATCGGGCAGCAAGGGGCGAAATCGCTGCGGCAGCACCTTCTCTTCGATCCCCAATTGGTACATTGCATCACACACGCCAGGTAAATACAGGGCACGAAAGCGGGTGCAGAGTTCTTTCAGATCCATTTTGATAGTTCTCCTTGTCAAAGCTGCGCCTTCTTGAACCGCCGCAGAAATGCCTGAAGTCGCTCCGTCTGTGGATCGCTGAGAAGCTGTCCGGGAAGCCCTTTTTCGACCACCCGCCCGTTGTCCATGAAGATGATATGGTCGGCCACGTCGCGGGCAAAATGCATTTCATGTGTTACGACGATCATCGTGATCCCATGTTCTGTCGCTACCTCGCTCATGACACTGAGGACTTCATCGACCAGTTCGGGATCAAGTGCCGATGTGACCTCATCGAAGAGGATGACGTGGGGTGTCATGGCAAGAGCGCGCGCGATCGCCACTCTTTGTTGCTGTCCGCCTGACAGACGGTTGGGAAACTCATTGATTTTGTCGGCCAGACCAACGCGTTCCAGGAAGTTGACGGCAATCTCGTTCGCTTCGGCTTTGCTTAGATTACGTGTCTTGTAAGGCCCGAGAGCGACGTTTTGCAGGACGCTCATGTGCGGGAAAAGATTGAATCGCTGGAAGACCATGGCGACGTCGGCGCGCAGGTTTTTCAAATTGCGATCGGGCTCCTTGATCAGGCGCCCATCATATTCACGATAGCCGACCAGAGAACCGTTCACATAGATTCGGCCTACTTCATATTCTTCGAGAAAATTGATGCAGCGCAGGAACGTTGATTTGCCCGATCCGCTGGGTCCGATAATAACGGACACGTCGCCTTTTGCCACCTCGAGATCAATGCCTTTGAGAACATGCAATTCACCAAAATGCTTGTGAACGTCGCGCGCAACAATCATCGGCTTGGGTTGCACCGTAGCGGTGGGTTCGACCATAGAAGGGTCCTGTCATAATATTGAATCGGCTATTCAAAGCCCGCTGCGTGGTTTGCAACTAACTCGGAAACTCAAAGCGACGTTCAGCGTAACTTCCGATACGAGAGATACCGAAGTTGATGATGAAATAGATGACGGCAAGAGCGAGCAGGAATGGTATCGGTTCGCCGGTGCGCTCGATCACGTGACGGGCAGATAAAAGCAGGTCCGCTACCCCGACGAGTGAGACAAGCGATGTACCCTTTACAATCTCGATACACAGGTTTGTCCATGGTGGCATGGCCCGGCGGGTCGCTTGGGGCAAGATCACGTTGAACAGGCGTTGCCAAAAGCCCAGGCCGATTGAGATCGCAGCTTCTGTTTGCTCTTGAGGTATGGCGTTGACGGCGCCACGGGTGAGTTCGGCCATGTGTGCGGCCGTGAAGAGGCTGAGCGCCAGAACGACCGAAGTGATGCGAGGCATGCTCAAATCGAAGGCAACCGGGCCGTAAAAGATGACGAAAATCGTTACCAGTACGGGCAATCCCCGAACCAGATCGACATAGAGACGCAACGGAGCACGCAACCAGATGGAACCATAGACGAGCCCGATACCAATGAGCAGACCAAGCGGCGTGCCGAGCGCAATCGAAAAAATGGTGATTTCCAGCGTGACGAGAAGGCCCGACGGCAGGAAATGCCAGTTTGCGATCAAAAGGTCCATGTGAGCCTCAGCGCCAACGAACCGTGACGGATTCGACCCAGCGCAATGCGTGCGCGATGATAAAGCCGAAGCCCAGATACATACCGGCGACCGCAGTCCATGCTTCAACAACGCGCCATGTGTCGGTATTGATTACGCGCCCGGCGAAGGTGATCTCGGGTACCGAGATCGCAACCGCGAGAGAACTGTCCTTGAATAGCGAGATCACATAATTGCTGAGGGCTGGAAGGACTTCGGCAAACATGATCGGTAGCAGGACATATCGCAGTGTATTCATTCCCGACAAGCCAATGGATTTCGCCGCTTCGATGTAACGTGATTGAATGGCTTCAAAGCCGGCGCGAAAAATTTCGGCAAGATAGGCCGCCGCATAAAGCGACATTGCCACAACCGCTGAGGCGTACTTGTCCAGCCCGCGAATACCCAGGATCGGAAATGCGAAGAAGACAAAAAGAATGATGAGCAGAAGTGGAACATTGCGGAAAAAGTGAACGTAGGATGCAGCAATCCATACAAGCACCGGCTTCTTGCTCATTTGCAAGAGAGCAACGCCTAAACCCAGAACCATGCCGACGACAAGCGATGCAAGAGTAATGGCGACGGCGATAAGCAGCCCATAGAACAACAGATCAATGTAGTTCAGCAGCACTGAATATCGAAGTTGATACATCCTGACTGATCCTCAATCGCCAATTCGCGCAGCTTGCGGCCTGATGTCAGATAGCAGCAGGCCGCAGCGCGTTTTCAATCTGGATCAGAAGAATTCCTGCGGCAGACCGGACACTGGCAGAGGTGGCTCGGTGCCAAAATTCTCCTTGAAGGCTGCAGCATAGGCAGGAAATTCAACACCTGTCATTGCTTCATGCAACGCGGTATTGAGAAAATTCAGCCAGCGCTGATCGCCGGGTTTGACGGCAGCAGCGTAGGTTTGAGGCAACCAGTTCGTGTCGCCGACCTTGTATCGGTCCGGCTTCTTCGCAACGAAGTAAGAGATTTCGCCATTTCCGCCGACGTAAGCATCAACCCGGCCGCCATCCAGCGCAAGAATGCTGTTTGACACCGAATCGAACTGTTCGACCTTGGCGTCAGAAATCCCCATCTTGACGAGATCTTCTGCAAAGGTGTTTTGAAGAATGCTCGTCGAGGCACCTTTTTCGTTCATCGATTTAGCGCCACTATAGGGGCTGTCGATCAGATGCATGGTGGTGATCGATTCCCGATAGTAGGGAATGGTAAACTCCGCAGTCTGTGCGCGCTGTGCGTTCACGGTGATAAGTTGAATGGCGACGTCGATCTTTCCTGCTGCCAGATTGGGAAGCCGCGCGTCCATCTCCTGTTCGAAGAATTCCACTTTGCTGGGATCGCCAAACAACCCCTTGGCGATGATGCGTGCGATCTCAATATCGAACCCCGCAGGTTCACGTTGTTCGTTCATGTAACCCCACGGCGGAATCGTGAAGGTAACACCGGCGATAAGATGACCGCGATTGAGAACTTCTTCCAGTTTGCTGTCACCGGCTTCAGCCGCCGCCGCAGGGGTGATGGAAGCAGAAAGCAAGCCTGCCCCGGCAGTTCCTGCCGCCATTCCTCCCACAAATGGGGTACCTGTCGCGAGCATTCCAGCACTTGCAATGATACTTCTGCGATTCAACTTTTTCTGTTCGTTTGACATTGCTACCTCCCAGTTACAACGACGCTCAAAACCTGTTGATCGCTGGTATGATACCGGTATCAACAATCGAGTCAATCATCTTTCGTGATACCGGTAACATTGAAGAGCAGGCGAGGCCGCGGGGCCGTCGGGTCTGCTATGAACCGTGACGGCGATCAACAAGCGACCCGGTCGCATTAAAGCTTTGCGGCTATTGGCAAACGCGACCGGTCGGTCGGGGAGTTGTGGGCCTGTGGACATAGCATTGAATGGCCGGGGCAGTGCCTGTCTCGCAACTCTCTCGCCCGCGTGCCAGCTTCAAGTCGCTGTTGCTAAAGGCACTTACCGAACCTGCAATGGACCGGCGTTGCCATCTGGTAGATGAAAGGTTGCGCCGATGGTGCGGCGCGCCAGTCAGGCGGCTTCAAAGATACCGTGAGATGCGCTTGCCAACCTTTAGGAAGCGAAGCGGATTCAGTGCTTTTCCATTGTAGCGAACTTCATAATGAAGGTGTGGGCCGGTCGAGCGCCCGCTGCTGCCTGTCTTGCCGATGAGATCGCCTGCTTTGACCTTTTGCCCGACTTTGACGAGGATCTTGCTGAGATGGCCGTAGCGCGTTGTGAAACCTTTGCCATGATCGACTTCGACCATGCGCCCATAACCTCCATTCCAACCGGCTTTGATCACCGTGCCGGCCGCTGTGACCTTTGCAGCCATTCCCATCGGAGCGCGGAAATCCATGCCCGAATGCAGGGCAGCCGAGCCAAGCAAAGGGTCGGTACGTATGCCAAACGGGCTGGTTACGGCGCGCCCCGGTGCGGGATTTGATATGGGAAGGCTTCGCGCCTCTTGCTTGACATGGTCGAGCGTATCGAGCGCCTCATCCAGTTCTTTGACCTTGATGTCGAACACCGAGCTTTGATTGGCTGGAATGAGCGGCCCGCCGACATCGCTCTTCCCCACTTCATCCTGGCCGATATTGCTATCTACAGGCAGTCCGGCAGCTTCCAGCGCGTTGGATATGGCATCGGCGCTTTGTGAAGCCGCACTGGCAAGATCGGAAATACGTGTCAGTTGCCCATTCTCGATGGACTTCAGCGACTGATTGATGGAAACGAACAACTTGTCGGCGCGGTCGGCTGCGGAAACGCGCTCGGCACTGTCTGCTCTCGTCGACCAAAAGGCGAAAGGCCTTGTGTCGTCGCCGCTCAAGGCGGCAAGCGAATAGCTTTGCGACTGGGCACCGATGCTTCCCGTTATTTCGGCGCGATTATCCTGTTTGGGAGCGGGGACAGGTGCCGAGGACGGCAAAACGTCGCCAACTTCACCTTCAGCGCGTTCAAGAAGAGGGCCTAGTCTGCCATGTCTTTCGCTCAGTTGCGTTTGGCGTTCAATCAGTTCGCTGACCTTTGTCTCGACCAATTGCTGGTCGAGCAACTGCCTGCTCGTAATCCGGTCGACCTGCGCCCTCAACGCGGAAATACGGTCTTCATAAGCCTGCTGCATGCGCGCCTGACGCGCTGTTGCCGCGCCGATCAGATTGTCGCGCAAGACCAGATAGGACGTCGCCACCAGATAACCGAGCGCAATCGCCGCCAGTGCGGAGCCGACGAATGCCGCCACCCACGGGCGAATGGTGAAATGTCTTATCTCTTCGCCGCGGGCGATAATGACTGTGTGAGGTTCCTTGCGCTTGCCGAAGACTGTCGACTGACCGGATGCTGCCACAGGACCATGCTTTCATTAACGACACTGATGACCAATTTAAACATTGTTAGGGTTAACAAAGTTTTGATTATCAAGCCGTTTTCGTGAAAGATGCACGCGATACTGGCAATTGGTTGTGTGGGTGGTAGCCGGACGCTCTGCGTCAGCGCATGAACAGCCAAAACAGAATGATGACAGGGATCGGAATTCCAAGCGCCCACAATAAAATGCCGCGAAACATAGCTCTCTCCCATGTTGCTTGTCTGTATCGCAACGCAGGAGAATGGGAGTTTGTTCCGCCGCCTCAGAGCGCGCGTGCAGCCTCCAGAACCTCTTCGGCATGGCCTTTAACGCGGACTTTTCGCCATATTCTGGAAATCAGCCCATCACGCCCGATCAGGAACGTGGCACGCTCCACACCCATATAATTGCGGCCATACATCTGCTTTTCCACCCAGACATTGTACGCCTTGACCGTGCTCAAATCCTCGTCTGCGCCAAGTTCGACCGTCAAATCGTACTTCGCCATGAACTTGTCATGCTTCTTGACGCTGTCAGGCGACACGCCGATCACGACAGCACCGATGTTATCAAAATCGCGCTTGAGTTGAGAAAAGGCGATAGCCTCTGCGGTACATCCGGTTGTGTCGTCTTTCGGATAGAAATAGACAATGACAGGCTTTCCCGATAATTCCGCGAGCTTGAAATGATCTCCTCCGCTGCGCGGAAGTTCAAATTGCGGCGCTTGGTCGCCAACTTTGAGATCACTCATATTTTGTTCGGTCATATCGATGCCCTTGTTTGAGGTTACGCGAGACGTTTCACCGATATATTGTCGATTGGGGATTCGTCCATGATCGAGTTCAAAAAGCGGAAAAGTGTGTGGATCACGAACTGCCACAGCACGAGAAGATCAAGTTCAGGCGAACCGAGATTACCGATCTCGGGGCGCTGCCCTCCGCATGCGATGAGCCGCCGCTTGGCCGCGCCGCGATAGGGCGCAGGTTTCGCATCATTGGTCGCATCGCAATGGCGTTCGGGGCATTCGTCGCAATTCTGGCGATAGCCGTCTACGTGATTGGCGCGTCGGGGATAGGCACTGAACGGCTGCAACATGAAGCCGAGGCGGCAATCGAGAAACTGGCAGGCGTAGATGTCAATGTTTCGGTTGGGCCTGCCAGCCTCACTTTGGACGGTTCGAGCTTCCTGGCGCTTCGGGTAACCGACATCAGGCTAACGACCGTCGATGGTCGCCGCATGGCCGAAGCCGGTGCCGTCCGCTTTGGTGTGAAGCTGCTTCCTCTTCTTTCCGGCGATGTCGAGATAACAAGTGCGCGAATCTCGAACGCCCGCATCGATGTCGCGACAATGCCAACCGGGGAGGGCGACTGGTCGATTGGTCTGCGAAGCCCTGATGGCCTGTTCGATCCCGACAAGGTGATTGGTGCTGCCTTTGGCGTGGCGCATCAGGCGCTCGACGCTGTCAGCCCGAACGCATTGCGCGAAATCAAACTCAGGAACGTCGAGTTCGTGTTGCCGCAGGCAGACCATGTGAACTCTGTCAAAATCGCCAATGCAACGGTGTTGCAGGCCGGGCCGCAACAGATGACGATTTCTTCCCAAACAGAGATTGATGGTCGCTCCCTTAAGCTAACCGCCGCTGCTTCGCGCGATCCTGAAATGCGACGCATTTCCAAACTGGAGGCGACGATCGACGTTGCCGGTGCAGCCAGCCTGCCCTCCACGCCTGTTGGGTCGACTCTGGGCAGTATTGCTATTCACCTGACGGGAGAAGAGGGCGTGGCGATGGCGCATCACGACTGGCACTCACGGCATCGGTAGCCAGATCGACCCTGGATCTGGGCGAGCGCGGGCGGCTTTTTGGTGCCATCGACGTCAAGGCCAGACTTGAGACGGGTGCCAATAAGGTCGCGATTGATCGATTGATTTTGAAGACAGGGCGCTCGCAGTTCAATTTTGAGGGTTCCATCGGCCCCAAGCCCGTTTCCGGCACGGCAGGCGATGAGCCAGCCTATCGCTATGATCTTGTCAGCAACGGCTCAACGCTGGCACCCATCGAATCGCCTGAACCGGCATTGAAATTCATTACTCGCATCGCCGGGGTATATCTGACTGAAAGCCGCAAGCTTGTGGCCGATACAATAGCTCTCAAGTCGGGTGCGCGCGGCGAGGTGCTGGGCACCGCTGCGGTGCAATTTGCTGAAGGCAAGGTGCCGGGTCTGCTCGTCGCATTTACGGTGCATGACATGCCGGTATCCCATGTCAAACAGCTTTGGCCGTGGTTTTCGGCCGAAAATGCACGCCTGTGGGTGCTGGAGAACCTGTTCGGTGGCCGTGTCGTCGATGCGAACCTGCAATTTCACGTTGCGGTCGGTCGTCTTGGCAACGGCATCCCGCTTTCAGCCGAGGAAGTTTTCGGACGTTTTCAGGTTGACGGTTCGCGTTTCGATACGGCGGGCCGTATTCCCCCGGTGCGCGATGCGGTCGGCGTTGTCGAGTTTAGCGGCAATGATGTCAAGGTCACGCTCTCCTCCGGCACCGTGTACATGCCAAGCGGGCGCACTGTAGCGGCGAGCAACGGGACACTGATCGTTCATGAGGCAAACCGCCCGCCTGTGATTGGCGCGTTGGATATTGATGTGGCGGGCGAAGCACCGGCCATCGTCGAACTTTCGTCCTATGAGCCGATCAACGCCATGCGCCATGTGGGATTGAAACCAGAAGACGTTTCGGGCGTGGTGACAGGCACCGTCAAGGCCGACATTCCACTTCAGTCGGGCGTGGATACCAGCAAGCTGGATTGGCTTGTGTCACTTGACTACAAGGGGCTGGCGTTGGCAAAGCCTTATGACGGCCAGATGGTGGCTGCTGCCGATGGCTCCATCGTCGTGGACCCCTTGAAGGCAGTGATAGCGGCGACCGCCACATTGAACGGGCTGCCTGCCGAGCTTGACCTCATTGAACCGCTTGAAGACATCGGGCCACCGCGCAGCAGCAAGGTCGCACTCATCATCGACGACAAGACGCGCGAAAGCTTTATGCCGGGGTTGTCGACCTTGCTTTCCGGCACAGTGAAGGTGGCGCTCGACAAAAATACCGATGGCAGCCGCAATGTGACAGCGGACTTGACCAAGGCCAGACTTGATATCCCCTGGGTCGGGTGGAGCAAGGGACCGGGAATTCCCGCCAATGTGAGCTTCAGGATGTCAAATTCCGGTCAAACCACAACGCTTTCCGAATTTGACCTGCAAGGCAAGACCTTCGCCATAGCCGGGAACGTCGTTTTGTCTGACGGAGATCTTTCGTCGGCGCAACTCGACAAGGTGCAGTTGAACTCGGGCGATGATGTCGCTGTTTCAGTGAAACTGTCCGCCAACGGCTACAAGGTGGATGTGCGCGGCAATGCATTGGACGCGCGCGCCCTGATCAAGCAGTTTACCGCCGATGTCGATACCGCCACCAAGGACACTGGACAAGACTCGATTTCCGTCAGTGCCAGCATAAAATCGCTCAAGGGATTTTATGACGAAAGCCTTTCCAACCTGAAGCTCGACTACAGTGCCGCCGGGACCAGAGTGAACGGTTTGAAGGTGAGCGCGGTGGCAAGTTCGGGGGCTGCCATTACCATCGACAACTCCACCAATGGCGATCAACGCGCACTCAATATACGATCGGCAGATGCCGGAGCGATCCTGCGTTTCCTCAATGTCTACCAGCATATGCGCGGTGGCGGGATCGCCTTGGCGCTGCAAGGCAGTAAGGGTGGTCCATTGCACGGCAAGGTTGACGCACGCGACTTTTTCATTGTCGACGAACCCAAACTCGCCTCGATTGTCTCGACGTCACCAACAGGCAACAATCGCAGCCTGAACCAAGCGGTCAAAGGCAAGATTGACACGTCACGGGTGCAGTTCGAGCGCGGCTCCAGCGAAATCGAGAAAGGCAGCGGATATGTCAAATTGAAAAATGGCGTTCTGCGCGGCCCGATGATTGGCACGACATTTCAGGGCACGCTCTACGATCGCGACAATAACATGGATATGACCGGCACATTCATGCCCGCCTATGGCGTCAACCGTATCTTCGGTGATCTCCCACTAGTCGGCGCGATTCTCGGCAATGGGCGTGATGGCGGCCTGATCGGCGTTACCTACCGATTGAAGGGTAAGGCTAACAAGCCTGATCTCGACATCAATCCGCTATCAGCGATAGCACCGGGCATTTTCCGCAAGATTTTCGAATTCAGGTAATACCCGCCTTCATCCTCAACCGAACAATGGCAAGACCTAAACCGGCCTCACCAATATGTGTTTTTTCTTGCCAAGAGACAGCTTTACGACGCTTTCCGGACTCAAGTCCTGAAGCATAACCATGCGCCGTTCATCGGATATGGACTGGTCGTTGAGCCGAACCGCGCCGCCTTGTATGTGCCGCCGCGCCTCGCCATTGGATGAGGCCAGTCCCGCATTGACCAGCAGCGACAGGATGCCGATGCCCGACTCAAGCGTCGCCTTGGCGACCTCGATGGAAGGCAGGGTTTCAGCCAGTGCACCTTCCTCGAAAGTCTTTCGGGCCGTATCGCTGGCTTTTTGTGCCGCCTCGCGCCCATGCAAAAGGGCGGTGATTTCGGTGGCGAGGACTTTCTTGGCCTCGTTGATCTCCGACCCCGCCAGCGCACCAAGACGGGAAACTTCATCAAGTGGCAACGTCGTGTAGAGCTTGAGAAAACGCTCGACGTCGGCGTCCTCGGTGTTGCGCCAGTATTGCCAGAAATCGTAGGGCGACAGAATTTCAGGATCGAGCCATACCGCACCGGATGCAGTCTTGCCCATTTTTGCACCAGATGATGTCGTCAAAAGCGGTGTGGTGAGGGCGTAGAGCTGTGCGTCTTCCATGCGATGAGCAAGGTCGATGCCGTTGACGATATTGCCCCATTGGTCCGACCCGCCCATCTGCAGGCGGCAGCCTGTGCGCTTGTAAAGCTCGACGAAATCGTATGCCTGCAGGATCATGTAGTTGAATTCGAGGAATGACAGGGATTGCTCGCGCTCAAGCCTGAGTTTGACCGAATCGAAGGCCAGCATCCGGTTGACCGAGAAATGTCGCCCGACATCGCGCAGGAAATTGACGTAGTTGATCTGCATCAACCAGTCGGCATTGTTGGCCATCATCGCATCATTCGGGCCGCTGCCAAATGTCAGATATGGCTCGAAGTTGCGTCGGATGCCGGCCAGGTTGTTTTCGATGTCCTGCGTCGTCAGCAATTTGCGCGCCTCGTCCTTGAATGACGGGTCGCCGATCATCGAAGTGCCGCCACCCATCAGCGCGATTGGACGATGCCCGGTCTTTTGCAGCCAGTGCAGCATCATGATCTGGATCAACGAGCCGGCATGAAGGCTTTTTGCCGTTGCGTCGAAACCGATATAGGCCGTAACCGTTTCCGTTGCGAAGAGCTTGTCGAGGCTGGCGTCATCGGACGTTTGATGGATGAAGCCGCGCTCGCTCATGGTGCGCAGGAAGTCGGATTTGAAGGCGGACATGTTTCTTGATTCCCGATAATGCCGCGTTGGTAGGAACCGACGTGGCAAGTGTGATCGCGCGCGTTTAGCATCTGTGGCGACAGAATCACAAGGACGGCGGGTCAAATGACACCATTATGCGCAATCGGGCTGATGAGCGGCACCTCGATGGACGGCATCGACCTCGCCATGCTCAAGACCGACGGCGAAAATCACATTGAACGCGGCCCGTCATTCATCGTGCCCTATGAAGCAGCCTTCCGGCAGCGCATCGAAGCCGCGCTTCAGGATGCAAAAGAGATCGTGCAGCGCGATGAACGCCCCGGTGATCTCGCCGCGCTGGAAAAAGAAATATCTGAGCGTCATGCCGATGCTGTTACCGCCTTTATTCGCGCGACTCCGCCAATCTGGTCAAAGCCGGACATCATCGGCTTTCATGGCCAGACGGTTTTGCACCGGCCGCAGATTGGCCTGACTGTGCAACTGGCAGATGGCAACCTCCTGTCGTCACTGACGGGGTTTCCCGTTGCCTATGACATGCGAGCCAATGACATGTTGCACGGTGGACAGGGCGCACCTTTGGTACCCGCCTATCATGGCGCACTGGCGGCTATGCTTCACGCTCCATATGCGGGTCTTTGGCCCGTCGTGTTCGTCAATATCGGTGGTATCTCCAACATCACCTACGTACCCGAAAAGGGCGATCCGGTTGCTTTCGACACAGGCCCCGGTAACGCCCTGATCGACCAGTGGGTGGCGCGCGAAGGCGGCATTCCATTCGATGCCGATGGTGCGATTGCCAGCGAAGGAGGCGTCATCTTGCCTGTCGTGGAGCAATATCTGCGCAAAACTTTCTTCGAAAAATCAGGTCCGAAATCGCTCGACCGCAACGACTTTACGCTTGCTGAGGCCGAGGGGTTGGAACTCTCAGATGGAGCCCGCACGCTCGCCGCCCTATCGGCCCAGGCAATCCTGAAATCGGTCGCCCATATGCCCAATACGCCAAAATTATGGATTGTATGCGGTGGAGGGCGCAAAAACCCGCATATTGTCAGTGATCTGCGCGAAGGGGTCGGGAAAGCTGGCGCTCAAGTCATTCTGGCGGAAGATGCAGGCATCAACGGTGATGCAACCGAAGCCGAGGCTTGGGCGTATCTGGCGGTGCGTGCGCTGGCTGGCCTGCCATTGACGTTTCCGACGACCACGGGCTGCAAAGAACCCGTGACCGGTGGCGTAGTGGTGCGCGTCTGAACGCGCAACACTTTTAACGCAAGCGTTTTGGTCGGGGGTCCGATAACTCGCCGGCAAGTCTGCGGTCGAGATAGTCCGCGCATTCTTCCAGCAAGAGATCGGCATCGTCGCTGAAGAAGTGATTGGCACCGGGCAATGTCTTTTGCGTGATCGTAATGCCCTTTTGCGTGTGCAGCTTGTCGACCAGACCTTGCACGTCTTTGGGTGGTGCGACCTTGTCGGCATCGCCGTGAATAATCAGGCCGGACGATGGGCATGGCGCCAGGAACGAAAAATCGTAAATGTTGGGCTGCGGCGCAATCGAGATGAAACCTTCGATTTCCGGCCTGCGCATCAGCAATTGCATTCCGATCCATGAACCGAAGGAATAACCTGCCACCCAACAGCTCTTGGAGTCGGGATGCAGCGATTGCACCCAGTCGAGTGCCGCTGCCGCGTCCGACAGTTCGCCTGTGCCGTGGTCGAAGTCGCCCTGGCTGCGCCCGATGCTGCGGAAATTAAACCGCAGCGTTGTGAAGTCCCGCTTCTGGAACATGTAGAAAAGATCGTAGATAATCTTGTTGTTCATCGTGCCGCCAAATTGCGGATGCGGGTGCAAAACGATGGCGATCGGCGCGCTTTTTTCCTTGGAAGGCTGGTAGCGACCTTCTAGGCGACCGGCTGGACCGGTAAATATGACCTCTGGCATGAAAAACTCCGACTACGTACGAGAATGAACGGCGTTGAAACAACTCTTGTCTGGTGTAAACGCATCTGGCCTTGACGAGCCGGGAGCGTGTTCTTAGAAGCTAGTTTAGAATTGTTCAAAACTGGGCGTTCTGGCCACCCGTACCGCAAAGCGGGTTAATAGGACGGCTGACAGCGGAATTTCAAGGAAATAACGCGCCAGCCCCTTCAAATGGCCTTCAATAAGGAAGATTGCACGCAAATGGTCGCTCCTCGCGCCTATCTTGACTATAATGCCAGCGCTCCGCTCATCGATGCGGCGCGACAGGCTATGGTTGCGGCACTTGATGTTGAGGGAAATCCATCTTCGGTTCACGCCGAAGGGCGCGCATCGCGCCGCTTGATAGAACAGGCACGCCGCAACGTGGCGTCGCTTGTCAACGTCAAGGCTGAACACGTCGTTTTCACCTCTGGCGCAACCGAGGCGGCATCGTCGCTGCTGTCGCCGGATTGGCAAATGGGGCGAGGTGGCGTCCGTGCCAACCACCTCTATGTCTGCGAGGCGGATCATCCCTGCATTTTGAACGGTGGGCGTTTTTCACCGGCTGATATCACACGCATCGGTGTCGATCGGACCGGCATCGTGAAGCTTGATGCTTTGACCGCCGCCCTTGACGCACATGACAAGTCAGGTGGTTTGCCACTTGTGGCCATCCATGTCGCCAACAATGAAACTGGTGTAATCCAGCCTATCGAAAAGATTGCGGCCACAGTCAAGGCAGCCGGTGGCATTCTGGTTCTCGATGTCGTGCAGGCGGCTGGAAGAATTCCCCTTGATATGTCAGCGCCTTGTGCCGATTTCCTGATTCTATCTTCGCACAAGATCGGTGGCCCCAAGGGCGTCGGCGCACTCGTTGCCGCATCGGATTTGATGATGCCAAGGCCATTGATAAATGGTGGCGGGCAGGAAAAAGGCCATCGCGGCGGCACAGAGAATCTGGCGGGGATCGCTGGTTTTGGCGCGGCCGCCATGCAGGCGTCGAACGATTTATCCGCCATTGATGAATTGGCTGCGCGCCGCGACGAGATTGAAGCTTTCGTCAAGCTGCTTGTGCCGGATGTCGAGATTTTTGGGAAGGATGCGCCCCGTCTCGCCAATACGTCATTCTTCGCAATTCCGGGCCTGAAGGCTGAAACCACGCAGATTGCTTTCGACCTAGCTGGCGTGGCGTTGTCGGCGGGCTCTGCCTGTTCATCCGGCAAGGTCGGGCCGAGCCATGTGCTCAAGGCTATGGGGATTGACGAAAACGACGGTGCATTGCGCGTCTCGATTGGAGCCGCCACATCTGTGCAGGATATCGAATTGTTCAAGGCTGCGCTGAAAACCATAACCTCGCGCCGCGCAGGCCGGGACGAAGCCGCATGAATGCGGTGAAAATTGGACCCTTGCGGTCTGGTAGAGCGGTGTGTTCCGTCTTGGCCGGGTGAATTTCCGGCAGGAGCGCACTATATGAAACTTACGCCGCCCGCGAAAATCGGGCTGTGCCATAGTTTGAAAACTGTCGGGCCTTGACCCCGGCTTGGATGGAGAACGCTGATGCCTGCTGTGCAGGAGACGATCGACCGAGTCCGCAAGATCGACGTCGACCAATATAAATATGGTTTTGAGACAGATATCGCCAGCGACATGGCCCCAAAGGGTCTTGACGAAAGCACGATCCGTTTCATTTCGGCCAAGAAAAATGAACCTGAATGGATGACCGAATGGCGGCTGGAGGCGTTTCGCCGCTGGCAGACCATGCAGGAGCCGTCCTGGGCGCGCGTTGAATATCCGAAGATCGACTTTCAGGATATTCACTATTACGCGGCGCCGAAATCGACGCCGAGTCCGACATCGCTCGATGAGGTCGATCCAGAATTGCTGAGGACTTATGAAAAGCTCGGCATTCCTTTGAAAGAGCAGGAAATTCTTGCCGGCGTGCGCAAACAGGCGCAGCCGAGCGAACTGGACGGCGAACTTGCAGCCGAGGGAGCCTATCAGCCCGGCCGGGTTGCAGTGGACGCCGTGTTCGATTCGGTCTCGGTTGTCACAACCTTCAAGAAGGAACTTGCTTCGGTCGGCGTCATCTTCTGCTCGATCTCGGAAGCGATCCGCGAGCATCCGGAACTGGTCAAGAAATATCTCGGTTCCGTCGTTCCTGTCAGCGACAATTTCTACGCGACCATGAATTCGGCTGTCTTCACCGACGGTTCGTTCGTGTTCGTTCCAAAAGGCGTTCGCTGCCCGATGGAACTGTCGACCTATTTTCGTATCAATGAGAAGAACACCGGCCAGTTTGAACGCACCCTCATCATTGCCGAGGAAGGGGCCTATGTTTCCTATCTGGAAGGCTGTACGGCACCGCAACGCGACGAGAACCAGCTTCACGCCGCTGTTGTCGAACTGATTGCCCTCGACGATGCCGAGATTAAATATTCGACGGTCCAGAACTGGTATCCTGGCGATGCTGACGGCAAGGGCGGTATCTATAACTTCGTCACCAAGCGTGGCGATTGTCGCGGCGACCGCTCCAAGATTTCCTGGACGCAGGTCGAAACGGGTTCTGCGATCACCTGGAAATATCCGTCCTGCATTCTGCGCGGTGACGACAGCCAGGGTGAATTCTATTCGATCGCTGTTTCCAACGGCTACCAGCAGATCGACAGCGGCACCAAGATGATCCATCTCGGCAAGAACACGCGCAGCCGCATCATTTCAAAGGGTATCGCTGCCGGCTATTCGCAAAACACCTATCGTGGGCAGGTTTCCGCGCACCGTAAGGCAGCAAATGCGCGAAACTTCACCAATTGCGATTCGCTTCTGATTGGCGACCAGTGTGGCGCGCACACCGTGCCTTACATGGAAGCCAAGAACGCGACGACCAAATTTGAGCATGAAGCGACGACATCGAAGATTTCCGACGATCAGAAATTCTACGTCATGCAGCGCGGCATTCCGGAAGAAGAAGCGATTGCGCTGATCGTCAACGGCTTCGTCAAGGATGTCATCCAGCAATTGCCAATGGAGTTCGCCGTCGAGGCGCAAAAGCTTATTGGAATTAGCCTTGAGGGCTCGGTCGGCTGACCGGAACACGAGATTCAGGAAGAACAAATGCTAGAGATCAAGAACCTTCACGCTCGCATTGCCGATGACGGCACCGAAATCATCCGTGGCTTGAACCTGACGGTGAAAGCCGGTGAAGTTGCTGCCATCATGGGCCCCAACGGGTCGGGCAAATCGACACTTTCCTATATCCTGTCCGGTCGCGAAGATTACGAAGTGACCGAGGGCGATATTCTTTATAACGGCCAGAGCATCCTTGAACTGGACCCGGCAGAACGCGCCGCGTCCGGCATCTTCCTCGCATTCCAGTATCCAATGGAGATACCGGGCGTTGCGACCATGGAATTCCTCAAGGTGGCGATGAATGAACAGCGCAAGGCGCGCGGTGAAGAGCCGCTGAAAATTCCTGAATTCCTGAAGCGAGTGAAGGAAGCATCAGCATCGCTGAACATGGACATGGCCATGTTGAAGCGCCCGCTCAATGTCGGCTTTTCTGGCGGCGAGAAGAAGCGGGCAGAAATCCTGCAGATGAAACTGCTTGAGCCGAAGTTGTGCGTGCTGGATGAGACCGATTCCGGTCTGGATATCGACGCTTTGAAGATCGTTGCCGAGGGCGTTAATTCTTTGCGCTCGCCTGACCGCGCATTCCTCGTCATTACCCATTATCAGCGCTTGCTTGAGCACATCGTGCCTGACAGCGTGCATGTGCTCTACCGCGGACAGGTTATCAAATCTGGCGACAAGTCGCTGGCGCTCGATCTCGAGGCAAATGGTTACGCCGGTATTATCGACCAGGCGGCATAAGGGGGTGTCATGAACATGCATTCAACACCACAGCGTACGCCTGTCGAAACGGCACTGATTGACGCATTCACTGACCGCTTGTCGAATTTGCCGGGTAACGGCGACATGATGCTCAAGCGCGACAATGCCGTTGAGACACTTAAGGCGGGCTTGCCGACACGCCGCACGGAATCGTGGCACTATACGGATCTTCGCCGTCTTCTTTCGACCGTGCCGGATTTCGCACATGCGGTGCAACCCAAAGCGCTTGCTCCAATTCTGGAGGGCTCGGCGGTGTTGACGCTCGTCAATGGTACCGTTGTCGGCAAGGTACCATCGGTTGAAGGTGTTTCGATACAGCCATTGTCCGAGAAACTGGCGGACGATAACTTCACATCGGCATTGGAGACCTATGGTGATGATGACGCGATTGGCGCACTCAACATTGCCTTTGTGAGTGACGGCTATTTTGTCGATATCGCCGACGGCGCGGAATTAGAGAAGCCGATCGAATTGCAGAACTTGCAGGCCGACGGCCAGAGCCATACGCGCTTTTCCGTCAAGGCTGGTGCCGGAACCAAGGCCGTTATTGTCGAGCGCCAGACGGGCGAGGGTGAGGGTCTGACCAGCTTTGTCAGCCAGTTGGTGCTCGCTGAAGGCGCCGATGTCACTTGGATTATCGTTCAGGAACAGCCTGATGCCGCGACTCATCTTGCACAGTTCAAGGCCGATGTCGGCAAGGACGCCAACCTGACACTGTTCACAATGAACGCTGGTGGCAAGCTGGTGCGCCAGGAAATCGTGGTGAATACCGTAGGTGAAGGTGCGGACTTCAAATTGCGCGGCATTAATTTGCTGTCTGGCGATACCCACACCGACGTTACCATGGTGCTCGACCATTCGGTTCCCAATACCACATCGACAGAAGTGATCCGTAACGTGGTGACCGGCACGGCTCACGGTGTCTTTCAGGGCCGGATCAATGTTCACCAATATGCCCAGAAAACCGATGCGAAAATGGCATGCAACACGTTGCTGTTGTCGGACGAAGGCGAGTTCTCGACCAAACCGGAACTCGAAATCTTCGCCGACGACGTTCAGTGCGGACATGGGGCGACCGTTACCGAAATCGACAAAAATCATCTGTTTTACATGATGGCGCGTGGCGTTGATGAGAAAACCGCGCGTGGTCTGCTGGTAAAAGCCTTCATGGCCGAGGTCATCGAAGAACTGGATGACGAGGCGATGGTCGAGGCGCTTGAAGCAAAGCTGGATCACTGGTTCGCGACGCATGGATGAAGCCTGCTGAGAGTGCTGGAAGATTTACGGCGCAAGCCGATGGGAACGAACTATGGACCAGGCGGTCGAACAGATTCCGTATGATGTCGAGGCAATCCGCCAGGATTTTCCGATCCTGTCGCGCGAGGTCTATGGAAAACCACTGGTCTATCTCGATAACGGTGCGTCAGCCCAAAAACCGCAAGTGGTGCTCGACGCAGTCCAGCACGCCTATTCGCAAGATTATGCCAATGTTCATCGCGGCCTGCATTTCCTGTCCAATGCCTCAACAGATGCTTATGAGAAAGCCCGCGAAAGCGTTCGCCGCTTTCTCAATGCACCTGGGACGGACAACATCGTTTTCACGTCGAACTCGACTGCAGCCATCAATACGGTTGCCTATGGCCTTGGCATGCCGGAAATCGGTGAGGGTGACGAGATTGTCCTGTCGATCCTCGAACATCACTCGAATATCGTGCCGTGGCATTTTATCCGCGAGCGGCAGGGGGCAAAGCTTGTCTGGGTACCGGTAGATGATCTCGGCGCTTTTCATATCGAAGAATTCGAAAAACGCCTGACCAGTCGCACCAAGCTGGTTGCCATCACGCATATGTCGAATGCGCTTGGCACGGTGACGCCGATCAAGGAGATTTGCCGTATTGCCCATGAGCGCGGCATTCCGGTGCTCGTCGATGGCAGCCAGAGCGCGGTTCATATGCCCATCGACGTGCAGGATCTCGATTGCGACTTCTTCGTTTTCACCGGCCACAAGGTCTACGGACCGTCAGGTATCGGCGTGCTTTATGGAAAGCATGACATGTTGCAACGCATGCGCCCGTTTATGGGTGGGGGCGAGATGATCGAGGAGGTAACGCAAGACCTCGTTACCTACAATGAGCCGCCGCATCGTTTTGAGGCGGGGACGCCGCCTATCGTGCAGGCTATTGGTCTGGGGGCGGCGCTCGACTATATGGACAGCATTGGCCGCGAGCGTATCTCTGCCCATGAAGCAGACCTCAAGGAATATGCTCATGAGCGGCTGCGCTCGATCAATTCGCTGCGGATTATTGGCGATGCACCGGGCAAGGGCGCCATAATTTCCTTCGAACTTCAGGGCATTCACGCCCATGACGTTTCGATGGTGATTGACCGTCAGGGCGTTGCTGTTCGCGCCGGCACGCATTGCGCGCAACCGCTGTTGAAGCGATTCGGCGTGACTTCTACATGCAGAGCGTCGTTCGGCATGTATAATACGAGAGCGGAAGTTGATGCTCTCGCACAAGCGCTTGAAAAGGCGCGCAAGTTTTTCGGGTGATGAGATGATGGAAGACGCAAACACCACGACCCAGGCCGCAGAACTGCCGGAACAGGCCATCGATAGCGAAGTCGCTGCGAATGCGATCCCCGCAGATGAAATTGCGCGACTGACCGATGACATCATTTCGGCTTTGAAAACGGTCTACGATCCGGAAATTCCTGCCGATATTTACGAACTCGGCCTGATTTACAAAATCGACATTGAAGATGATCGTTCGGTCAAGATTGACATGACCTTGACGGCGCCCGGTTGTCCAGTCGCGGGTGAAATGCCCGGCTGGGTCGAGAACGCTGTCAGCACTGTGGAAGGCGTATCGGGTGTTGATGTGACCATGACATTCGACCCGCCATGGACGCCGGATCGCATGTCGGAAGAGGCGCAAGTCGCGGTTGGCTGGTACTGAGCCGCTCTTGCGTCTGGCCACAATCTTCACCATTTTAATACAAGACTTGGTCTCACTGGCCTTGAACCAGTGTGAAAGTGGAGAGCGACATGGGACGCTTCGTTGTTATCAGCATGACCGAAAGGGCTGCCGAGCGCGTGCGCGAAATTGTTTCGACGCGTGACAATGCTCACGGCATTCGTCTTGGCATCAAGAAAGGCGGCTGCGCCGGCATGGAATATACGGTTGACCTCGTGACCGAACCGGTCGCCAAGGATGACCATGTTGAACGCGATGGCGCGCATGTCTATGTGGCGCCCGAAGCGGCTCTTTTCCTGCTCGGCACCGAAATGGATTTCGAGCAGACGACGCTTCGCACCGGATTCACTTTCCGCAATCCGAACCAGAGCTCGGCCTGCGGTTGTGGCGAATCTGTTGAATTGAAGCCAGCAGACCTGAAGGCGCTGGCAGAAGCGCGCTCATCTGCCGCCTGAAATGCGGTGGATGCTGATAGAGGCAACTGGAACATGGTCGCGGCATGGACGATGAACATCTAGCGGAAATATTCGACGGCCTTGGGCCTATCAGCATCAAACGCCTGTTCGGCGGTAAAGGCATCTACCATCAGGGCGTCATCGTCGCCATCGTTGCTGATGGCGAATTGTTGCTCAAGGCCGATGCGCAAAGCAGTCCCGAATTCGAAGCCAAAGGTTCGCAGCAATGGAAATATACAGGCTCGCGCCGCACTAAAGAGATTGCGATGCCATATTGGAGTGTGCCTGATGGCGCGCTCGACGATCCCGACGAAATAACGATATGGGTGCGCAAGGCTTATGAAGCTGGGTTGCGCGCGGCAAAATAAGCAATTTCGGGAAAAATGTGCAGCGGCTTTTCATTCTCGATTGCGTAGAACAAATGCTCACAGCGCCTTTGCAATCTCCGCCGCCAGCAAGGCATTGTTTTCCACCAACGCGATATTGGTTTTCAAGCTTCTGCCACCCGTCAATTCCAGGATTTTCGACAGGAGAAACGGCGTCACCGCCTTGCCGGTGACGTTTTGCACCTCGGCTGCCTTCTGCGCGGCTTCAATATAGCCAGCCATTTCGCTGCCGGGGATTTCGGCGTCCTGCGGAACCGGATTGGCGACCAGCATGCCCCCTTCAAGTCCCAACTCCTGCCGTGTCTGGAAAAGCCGTGCAATTTTCTCCGGGCTATCGAGCGTGAGCGGCGCGCGGAACGGCGATTGGCGTGACCAGAATGCAGGCATGATGTCCGACCGGTGGACAATGACCGGCACCCCTCGTGTTTCAAGGATCTCCAGTGTTTTTTCGATGTCGAGTATGGCTTTTGCACCAGCCGAAACGACGATGACAGGCGTGCGAGCCAATTCATCGAGATCGGCGGAAATGTCAAAACTCTTTTCCGCGCCCTTGTGGACGCCGCCGATACCGCCGGTAGCGAAAACCTTGATCCCGGCGATATGCGCCGCAATCATGGTTGCGGCAACCGTGGTTCCGCCCGTTTTGCCTTCTGCTACGGCGAAGGCAAGGTCTGCGCGTGACAGTTTCATGGCATCGCCGGTCATTGCCAGCGATTCGCGTTCACCATCTGACAATCCGATTTTGATGCGCCCGCCGACAATAGCAATTGTTGCTGGCACTGCTCCCGCATCTGTGATGATCTTTTCGACATTTGCCGCCATCGCACTGTTGTCGGGATACGGCATGCCATGCGTAATGATGGTGCTTTCAAGGGCGACCACGGGCCGACTATGAGAAAGTGCGCTGGCCACCGGCGCATGAACGTTGATGAAGGGGCGCGCGCTTTCTGGCGTCATGGTGGTCTCCTGAGCAAAATGGGTCGTCAATAATATGCCTTATTCGGAAGACGAACCCCTATCACGCTGAGGGGAAGGCTAGTCATTCCAAACAGGTTTCACAAACACAGTTGAGGTTTCGCGTTCATATCATCTCCTGCGCGCAATGCACGAAAGACAGTGCTACGGCAAAGGACTCAGCGGAAAAATCAGCCACCGCATCGCTGCTCTCGATAGTAAGCATCGCTGCTGCAGCCCCCTCAAGCACTGCGTCGTGCAACTGCAAGCCTTTTAAGAGTGCCGCTACTGTCGTTCCCGCCAATGCGTCGCCTGCACCGGTCACATCGGCGATGTGGCGCGGGATCGGTGGAACGACGGAGAATATGCTTTGCTCATCAAAACCTGTCACGGGGCCATCACCTGATGTGATTACGCCTGCTTTCAAGCCTTTCTGTCTTAGGCTCGCTACTGTTTCCGCGATTGTGGCATTTGAGCCGTCAGCCGCAAGAGCCAAAGCTTCCCGCTGGTTCATGAAAACGACGGCGAATTGATGGAGGACTCGGGATAGTCGGACTACTTTGGCCGGTGAAATGGCAATGGCGAAGATGGGCTTTCCTCCGGCCAGCGCCGTCAATTTCTCCAATGCGGCAAAGGGAAGGTTCGCGTCGCAAATAATTGCCTCAGCCGCCATTGCCGCATTTCGCACATTGGCGCGGCGCATCTGTTTGTGGAACGCGACATCGTAGAGAGCCATGTCTGCAAAACCGACGAGTAATTCGCCATGCTGATCGAGGATAGCTGTGTAGCTTGGCGTTGATCGGTCGAGAAAGACAGCAGACAAATCGGAAATACCCGCCGCTTCGATGGCGCGGGAAACGGCATCGCCAGCTATGTCCCCACCTCTAAGAGAAAACAGCGACGCCGAAGCGCCAAACCGCATGGCATTGCGCAAGGCGTTGAAAACGCCGCCGCCAATATCCTCATGCATTACCCCAGGATTGGAAGCGGCTGGCACATATGCAGTTGAAACCTGGCCGCGTCGATCGATATGCGCGCCGCCCACGGCGAGGATATTTGGGAGGGTGGTCATGCTGGTTTCACTCGTCGGCGTTGCAGAACAAAGCATAATGCATGGCTCCGCAAACCGAAATGGATAGACTGACAAACGTGCCGATTCGGGTTGTATCCGTCAGAAAAATCGCTGTCGCTGGGGATGCATCCTTAGTGCAATAATGCGAACATTAAAAGAACAAATAAAATAAGTGATTTATAATCAGTATGTTGATCCCTATTGCAAAACGTGAACAAAAGAGGTACAAAATAACAGGGATCAACGAATTGACCCGCTTTCATTGACGAACAAGGGGTGATGTAACATGGCTCAGAATTCATTGCGGCTTGTAGAGGAAAGTTCGGTGGACAAATCAAAAGCTCTGGATGCGGCGCTGTCTCAAATTGAGCGTGCCTTCGGCAAGGGCTCGATCATGCGCCTCGGCGCAAATGAAAAGATCGTTGAGGTCGAAACCGTCTCGACAGGTTCGCTTGGTCTGGACATTGCCCTCGGTGTTGGCGGCTTGCCGCGTGGACGCATCGTGGAAATTTATGGACCCGAAAGTTCCGGTAAGACCACGATGGCCTTGCATACCGTGGCGGAAGCGCAAAAGAACGGTGGCATCTGCGCATTCGTCGATGCTGAGCACGCACTGGACCCTGTCTATGCGCGCAAGCTTGGCGTCGATCTGGAAAATCTTCTTATCTCGCAGCCAGACACCGGCGAGCAGGCACTTGAGATTTGCGACACGTTGGTTCGCTCCGGCGCGGTTGACGTTCTGGTGATCGATTCGGTCGCCGCTCTCACGCCTCGCGCCGAAATCGAGGGTGAGATGGGCGACTCGCTTCCCGGTCTTCAGGCTCGTCTGATGAGCCAGGCGCTGCGCAAACTGACGGCGTCCATCTCGCGCTCCAACACCATGGTCGTCTTCATCAACCAGATACGCATGAAGATTGGCGTCATGTTTGGTTCGCCGGAAACCACGACAGGCGGCAATGCGCTGAAATTCTACGCATCGGTCCGTCTGGATATTCGCCGCATCGGTTCGGTCAAGGATCGCGACGAGGTCGTCGGCAATCAGACTCGCGTCAAGGTGGTCAAGAACAAGCTTGCGCCGCCTTTCAAGGTGGTCGAGTTCGACATCATGTATGGTGAAGGTGTTTCCAAGATGGGAGAACTCGTCGATCTTGGTGTGAAGGCTGGCGTGGTCGAGAAGTCTGGCGCATGGTTTTCATATAATTCACAGCGGCTTGGCCAGGGGCGTGAAAATGCGAAGACGTTTTTGCGCGAAAATCCCGATACAGCGCATGAAATCGAACTGGTACTACGACAGAATGCCGGATTGATTGCCGAAAAATTCCTTGAAGATGGTGGGCCCAACAGCGCCGAGGATGAAGCTGGCGAAATGTAGACTATCTGAACGATCCGTCAGTTGGTTTGAGTTGTGTTTTGCGTAGTTGGTCGCCGGTCTTAAAGGCCGGCGATTTGCGTTGGCAATGTGAGGGTACACCGCAAGGTTCAACGGCAATCAGGTTTCGGGTGTTACAGCGTGACCGGATATGGATGGACTTTCTGGACAGTGTAGGGACTGGCCGCTAAAAGGCCATGTTCCATATGTCGGCCATCCCGGCATTCTTTGCAAAAAAGGCATCATCAATGAGTGGCGTGAACGAGATACGGTCGGCATTTCTCGACTATTTCGACAAGGAAGGGCACGAAGTCGTGTCGTCGAGCCCGCTTGTTCCGCGCAATGATCCGACATTGATGTTTACGAATGCAGGAATGGTTCAGTTCAAGAACGTATTTACCGGTCTTGAAAGCCGCCCCTATAAGAGAGCAGTGACCTCGCAAAAATGCGTCAGGGCGGGCGGCAAGCATAATGATCTCGACAATGTCGGCTATACCGCGCGCCACCACACATTCTTTGAAATGCTCGGCAATTTTTCCTTTGGCGACTATTTCAAGGAGCGCGCCATTGAGCTTGCCTGGAACCTGATCACTCGTGAGTTCGGTCTGGCCAAGGATCGATTGCTTGTCACCGTCTATCATACCGATGACGCGGCGGCCGGCTTCTGGAAGAAAATTGCGGACCTTCCCGACGAAAAGATCATTCGCATACCTACCAGCGATAATTTCTGGGCGATGGGCGACACCGGCCCTTGCGGTCCTTGCTCGGAAATATTCTACGACCACGGCGATCATATTCCAGGAGGTCCTCCCGGAAGTCCTGATGAGGATGGCGACCGTTTCATCGAGATATGGAACCTCGTCTTCATGCAATACGAGCAGGTGACAAAGGAGGAGAGGGTTGAGTTGCCTCGGCCCTCCATCGATACCGGCATGGGATTGGAGCGACTTGCTGCTGTCCTGCAAGGTCAGCACGACAATTATGACATTGATCTTTTCAAGGCGCTGATCCGGGCGTCGGAGGAGGCGACCGGTGTGCTTGCCGAGGGCAAGAACAGGGCAAGCCACAGGGTTATTGCAGATCATTTGCGTTCGACCAGCTTCCTTATCGCTGATGGCGTGCTGCCGTCCAATGAAGGTCGTGGCTACGTCTTGCGCCGCATTATGCGCCGAGCCATGCGCCACGCGCAGTTGCTTGGTGCCAGCGATCCCCTGATGTGGCGTTTGGTGCCGGCGCTGGTGCGCGAGATGGGCCAAGCCTATCCGGAACTTGTCCGTGGACAACAACTCATATCGGAAACGCTGAAGCTGGAGGAGACGCGCTTTCGTACTACCCTGGCGCGCGGCCTTGGCCTGCTGGCCGATGCAACAGAAAACCTGTCCGACGGCGATCGCCTCGATGGCGAGACGGCTTTCAAGCTTTATGACACCTACGGATTTCCCCTCGATCTTACGCAGGATGCGTTGCGCCAGCGCGGCATCTCGGTCGATCTGGAAACCTTTGATACTGCCATGGCCCGCCAGAAGGCAGAGGCGCGAGCGAACTGGGCAGGTTCGGGCGACGCGGCAACGGAAACCGTTTGGTTCGGCGTCCGCGACAAGGTCGGCTCCACTGAATTTCTGGGCTATGATACCGAACAGGCAGAGGGCATCATTCAGGCACTTGTCAAGGATGGTGCGGTGGTTGAGAGCGCCAAATCTGGCGATGACGTTGCCATCATTGTCAACCAGACCCCGTTTTACGGCGAGTCCGGTGGCCAGATGGGTGACACCGGAACGATCGCGGGAGATGGTTTTACCATCAAGATCGCTAATACCCAGAAAAAGGGTGATGGCCTGTTCGTCCATAGCGGCAAGGTTTTGGATGGAACCGTGAAGACAGGTGCCGTGGTCGAATTGAAGGTGGACCATGCCCGCCGCACGCGGTTGCGTTCCAACCATTCGGCCACGCACCTTGTCCATGAAGCCTTGCGTGAAGTGCTTGGCACCCATGTGGCGCAAAAGGGGTCACTGGTCGCGCCGGAACGGTTGCGCTTCGATTTTTCCCATCCAAAACCGATTTCAGCAGAAGAACTGGAGCGGGTCGAGGAAATGGCCAACGAGATTGTGGTTCAAAACACCCCGGTCACGACACGTTTGATGAGCGTTGACGATGCCATTGCCGAGGGTGCGATGGCACTGTTTGGTGAAAAATATGGTGACGAAGTGCGGGTGGTGTCGATGGGCACTGGCCTGCATGGAGACAAGACTGGAAAACCTTATTCGGTTGAGTTGTGCGGCGGCACGCATGTTGGCGCAACCGGTGATATTGGAATTGTCAGGCTAGTGTCGGAAGGCGCGGTTGCAGCCGGTGTCCGGCGCATTGAAGCATTGACCGGTGAGGCTGCCAGGCATCATCTCGACGAGCAGGACAGGCGACTGAAATCGGTGGCCGCTACATTGAAAATCGCACCCGCAGATGTGCCAGCGCGCATTGAAGCAATGCTCGATGAACGCAAAAAGCTGGAAAAGGAACTGACCGAAGCGCGCAAGCAGCTTGCACTTGGTGGTGCTTCTGCATCCGGGGCTTCATCCGAAATTGAAAATATTGCGGGAATTGGTTTTCTGGGTAAGTCCGTTGCGGGAGTTTCGCCCAAGGAACTCAAGCCGCTGGCTGATGCCGGCAAAAAGTCGCTCGGTTCTGGCATAGTGGTTTTCGTTGGCGCGGGCGAGGACAACAAGGCCAGTGTCGTCGTCGCGGTGACAGACGACCTGATCGACCGCTTCAGTGCTGTCGATCTTGTTCGCATCGCGTCGGTGGCGCTGGGCGGGCAGGGAGGTGGTGGCCGCCCTGATATGGCCCAGGCGGGTGGTCCGAATGCATCGAAGGCTGAAGACGCCATATCCGCAGTCAAGGCGGCTCTGCAAGCGGCCTAGGGCATGTCGCCCGCAAGCGATGCTGGTGATAGCATCAAGAGAACAGGAAAATAAGCACGCTCCATGAATCCTGTTAGAAACAACGCACGCTGAGATCCGCTGTTGTTTAGTGCAGTGGGCGGCAGAATGATCCCAATTAGCCGCCCGATGCTTTAACTACAAAAAAGCCGGCATTGTTTGACGCCGGCTTGTTTGGTGGACCGATGGCAGGGTTTATGCCATCGCTTTTTGCAAGTTTGCATCCACCTTGTCGAGGAAGCCCGTGGTTGACAGCCAAGGCTGATCCGGTCCGATCAACAGCGACAGATCCTTTGTCATGAAGCCGCTCTCCACCGTCTGGATACACACCTTTTCCAGAGTCTGCGCAAAACGCTTCAAGTCGTCATTCTCGTCCAGCTTGCCACGGTGAGCCAACCCACGTGTCCATGCAAAGATCGAAGCGATCGAGTTGGTCGAGGTTTCCTCGCCAATCTGGTGCTTGCGGTAGTGACGGGTAACGGTGCCGTGGGCAGCTTCGGCCTCAACGGTCTTGCCATCCGGCGTCATCAACACGGAAGTCATCAGGCCCAGTGAACCGAAGCCCTGGGCAACCGTATCCGACTGCACATCACCATCATAGTTCTTGCAGGCCCACACATAGCCGCCCGACCATTTCAGGCTGGAGGCGACCATGTCGTCGATCAGGCGATGCTCGTAGGTAAGTTTCCTTGCCTTGAACTCCTCTTCGAACTCCTTTTCATAGACTTCCTGGAAGATGTCTTTGAAGCGCCCGTCATAAGCCTTGAGAATGGTGTTTTTGGTCGACAGGTAGACCGGGTAGTTGCGCAACAGCCCATAATTCAACGAAGCGCGCGCGAATTCGCGGATCGACTCGTCCAGATTGTACATGGCCATCGCCACGCCCGAACCCGGCGCATCGAAAACCTCATGTTCTATCACCTTGCCGTCATCTCCGACGAACCGGATCGAAAGTTTGCCTTTTCCGGGAAATCTGAAGTCGGTTGCCTTGTATTGATCGCCAAAAGCATGACGCCCGACGATAATCGGCCTGGTCCAGCCCGGAACCAGCCGCGGTACGTTTTTCATGATGATGGGTTCGCGGAATATGGTGCCGCCAAGAATGTTGCGGATCGTGCCGTTGGGCGATCTCCACATCTTCTTCAGCTTGAACTCTTCAACCCGCTGTTCGTCCGGCGTGATCGTCGCACACTTTACACCGACACCATGCTTCTTGATCGCATTGGCAGAATCGACCGTCACCTGATCGTCGGTTGCATCGCGATGTTCGATGCTCAAATCGTAATATTCCAGGTCGACGTCGATATAGGGGTGGATCAGTTTATCCTTGATGAACTGCCAGATGATACGGGTCATCTCGTCGCCGTCGAGTTCGACGACCGGGTTCGCCACCTTGATCTTCGCCATATATTAGATGCCTTGTTCTTGAAAATCGGAATGGCCGCGCCCGAAGGCTTCCAGCCGGGAGTGAGGCCCCTATATCAAAGCCGTGGAAGAGGCGCAAACGAGAGAGTGTCGAACGGTCTTGCAAGTTGAGTGAACAATTGAAAATTCTCGGCTCCTGGAGCCTGTAATCTTTGAGAAGGCTTCATTTTTCCGGTCGATTGTGGCAGGGACGGCAAAAATGACGTAAACGACAAGTTATTGAAAATCATGCCACTCACACAAAACTCAACTATTTTCGGTCCCGTCATCATTCTGGTCGAGCCACAGCTTGGCGAGAATATCGGAATGGTGGCGCGCGCCATGGCCAATTTCGGCCTATCGCAACTGAGGCTGGTCAGTCCGCGTGATGGGTGGCCAAGTGAGAAGGCGAGGGCAGCGGCCAGCCGCGCCGATCACGTTATCGACGCGACCGAAGTCTATGAAGATCTCGCCACAGCGATTGCCGATCTCAATTTCGTTGTGGCAACCACGGCACGCCAGCGCGATGGGTTCAAACGAGTGGCCGGACCGGTTGAGGCAGGCCAAATGCTGCGCACCCGCAGCCGCGCTGATCAAAAGACCGGCATCCTCTTTGGGCGCGAGCGTTTCGGCCTTAGCAATGAAGAGGTCGGGCTTGCCGATGAGATCGTGACATTTCCCGTTGATCCGGGGTTTTCCTCGCTCAACATTGCCCAGGCTGTCCTGTTGATGTCGTATGAGTGGATGAAGTCCGGACTGGAAGTTGAAACCGCGACCAATTTTTCGGGGCCGGACATCGTTCCGGCAGCCAAGGAACATCTGCACGGCCTGTTCGCTCATCTTGAGGCCGCCCTTGACGCTCGTGGCTATTTTCGCCCGCCGGCAAAGAAGCCGAAAATGATCGACAATCTACGCGCGGTGCTTACGCGTGCCAGCTTTTCCGAACGCGAACTGAAAGTGTTGCGTGGGGTTGTTTCGTCTCTCGATTATTTCTCGCCAAAATCCCCACGTGGTGCCGGCTATCCGGACCGCAAGGCCGAGGTAGACCGCGCCCTGCATGGTGACGGTCCACAAGACAGCGATGCCGAGGTAGAACCGGGCACTGATTGCAAAGGCCTCGATGGTGACTGAACAATCGATCCTTATTTTCGATTCCGGGGTCGGCGGTCTCACCGTGCTGCGCGAAGCTCGTGTGCTGATGCCGGATCGGCATTTTGTCTATGTCGCAGACGATGCCGCTTTTCCCTATGGCGCATGGGAAGAACCAGCATTGCGAACCCATATACTGGAGTTGTTTGCGACACTCCTTTCTCGCTTCAAGCCCGAAATTTCGGTCATCGCCTGCAATACCGCCTCCACACTCGTCATTGAGGCATTGCGTAAAAAATTTCCCGGTCATCCTTTCGTTGGCACGGTACCGGCGATCAAGCCGGCAGCGGAGAGAACCTGCTCCGGTCTGGTTTCGGTGCTCGCGACACCCGGCACGGTCAAACGCCAATACACGCGCGATCTGATCCGCCAATGGGCATCGAAATGCCACGTCCGGCTTGTTGGCAGTGATCGTCTGGCGGCACTGGCTGAAACCTACATGCGTGATGGTTTCGTTGATGAGGAAGAAGTGCGTTCTGAAATCGCGCCCTGCTTTGTGGAACATGAGGGACAGCGCACCGATATTGTGGTGCTGGCTTGCACGCACTATCCGTTTCTCGCCAACCGTATGCGAAAAACCGCACCTTGGCCGGTCGATTGGCTGGACCCCGCAGAGGCGATCGCCAGACGGGCACTATCGCTGATCGTGAAGAATGCCAGCAATGAATTGCGTGAAACGAGTGCAAGCGGCCCCGATCTGGCGGTGTTTACCTCCGGCAAGGCCAATTTCGCGACGCGCCGCTTGATGCAGGGCTTTGGTCTGACCGTTCCTGCGTAGCGGTGCGGGAACCAGTCAGGCGGCACAACGTTTTCCCAGTTTGAAAGGAGTGACGTCATGCCCGCCACCTCGAAAGCCCAACAGAAAGCTGCCGGTGCAGCCTTGTCTGCCAAGCGCGGCGAAACTAGGAAAAGTGAACTCAAGGGCGCATCGAAGGAAATGTATGAATCGATGAACGAAGATGAGCTTGAGGAACTTGCCGAAACCAAACGCAAGGGTTTGCCGGAAAGGAAATCCGGGTAAACGCCCATCCCCCGATTGTCGGTTGCAATGGTATGAAAGCGGCGGATCCACAACAGATGGATTTTCTTGACAAGCCGCAATGGCTGCTCTAGAGCCACGCTAGCGCCGGGCCGAAATGCCCGGTGTTTTATTTGACGTGTCCCGTGGGTTTTCGCGCCGCTTTGCGCGGAAAATTCTGTCAGGTCTCGAAAACGGAGGCCAGAGGAGGGCGCGTTTCCTTCACCCGAAACATGAGGTTTCGGGTGTATCGTTTTGAAAGGGAATGCGATGAGCAAACGCGAATCTTCGAAATACAAGATTGACCGCCGTCTTGGCGAAAACATCTGGGGTCGTCCGAAGTCCCCGGTCAACAAGCGTGAGTATGGCCCAGGCCAGCACGGTCAGCGCCGCAAGGGCAAGCTCTCCGACTTCGGTTTGCAGCTTCGCGCCAAGCAGAAGCTGAAAGGCCATTACGGCGATATCTCGGAAAAGCAGTTCCGCAAGACTTATGAAGAGGCAAACCGCCGCAAGGGCGATACGCCCGAGAACTTGATCGGACTTTTGGAATCGCGTCTTGATGCGGTCGTCTACCGTGCCAAATTCGTGCCGACGATTTTCGCAGCGCGTCAGTTCGTCAACCACGGCCACGTAAACGTCAACGGCAAGCGCACCAATATTGGTTCGTATCGTTGCAAGCCGGGCGATGTCGTCGAGGTTCGTGAAAAATCGAAGCAGTTGGTCATCGTACTAGAATCCGTTGGCCTCGCAGAGCGCGACGTTCCCGATTACATTGAAGCGGATCACAACAAGATGGTTGCGACCTTCTCGCGTGTTCCAGGTCTTTCGGATGTGCCGTTCGCCGTTCAGATGGAACCGAACCTGGTCATCGAATTCTATTCGCGCTGATCTGGTATGCCATTTATCCAGTCAAGGCCGCCCGGTGAGGCGGCCTTTTCTTTTGGTTGGTGTTTGCGGCCGGCGTCATCAACATACTCGACTTGCCGATCAAGCCGAAAAGCGCTTCACACGCTTTGGTCTGATGCTGTAAGCCTTCAGGAAAGCCAAAGCACTGGGTGAATGCAGTGGATATGTTGCCCGAAACGATCACCGAAACAGAAGGCGGGTGCCATCCGCTCTTTGCAAATGTGCCGACTTCGGTCGGTTTCAACAAATTGCGCAAGCGGATACTGCGCAACACGCGTCAGGCAATCGAAGATTTCTCGATGGTGACTTCGGGTGAACGCTGGCTCGTAGCGCTTTCAGGAGGCAAGGATTCCTACGGCCTGCTTGCCATGCTGCTCGATCTCAAATGGCGCGGTTTGCTCCCCGTAGATCTTCTGGCGTGTAATCTTGATCAGGGCCAGCCGAATTTTCCAAAGCACATCCTTCCCGCCTATCTCGATTCTCATGCCATCCCGCATCGCATCGAATATCGCGACACTTACTCGATCGTCACCGACAAACTGGCGGAAAACAGCACCTATTGCTCGCTATGTTCACGGTTGCGACGCGGCCATCTCTATCGCATTGCGCGCGAAGAGGGGTGTTCGGCACTGGTGTTGGGCCATCACCGCGAAGATATCCTCGAAACCTTCTTCATGAATCTCTTCCACGGGGGGCGTCTGGCGGCCATGCCGCCGAAATTGCTGAATGACGAAGGCGATGTGATGGTGCTCAGGCCCTTGTCATATTGCGCCGAGGCCGATCTGGCCAAATTCGCGGACGCCATGCAGTTTCCCATCATCCCGTGTGATCTGTGTGGCAGCCAGGATGGACTACAGCGCAACATCATGAAATCCATGCTGAGCGATATCGAGGCCAAGATGCCCGGTCGCAAGGATACGATGATCCGTGCGCTGACCAATGTCAGGCCTTCGCATTTGCTCGATCGCAAATTGTTCGATTTCGAGGGCCTCAAACCTGGCGGGTGATCAAACCGGCGGGTTATGCGCCTGAAACAGCTTTCCGCGCTCCGCTATCAGAACGAACAAAAGCGCCATCAGCGAAACGCCGAGAAAACCCGCGCCCAGTGGCGTCGTTGTGCCGTCGAACGCCTGACCGAGCAGGCCGCCAATGAGCGCGCCACCACCCGTTCCCATGAAACCGAGTACAGCTGAGGCCGTACCTGCAACGTGGCCGAGCGGTTCCATGGCGAGGGCGTTGAAGTTCGCGCCGATCAGGCCGAACTGGAACATGGCCAATGCAAACAAGAGCAGGAACAGGGGAAAAGAGATTGTCCCGAACAAGGACAATACGAACCAGATTCCGCTGACTGCAATGAAACCGACTAATGATCCATGCGATAGCCGTCGCATGCCAAATCGCCCCACCATCCGTGAGTTGAGAAATGAGGCGAACGACATGAAGGCGGCAACGGCGGCGAAGGCCACGGGGAACCAATTGCCAAGTTGGTAGATGCCGACATAAATCTGCTGTGCTGAATTGATGAACCCGAACAGCGCACCAAAGATGAAAGTGCTTGCCAGCGTGTAGCAAAGTGCCACGCGGTTGCCGAGTACGATGGCGAATGCCTGCGTGATGGATTTCACGGTGAAGGGGCGTCGATCAGCGGGGTCCAGCGTTTCGGGCAATCGAAAACCCATCCACAGCGTGATAACCAGCGCAATAGTCGCCATGAACACGAAAATGAGGTGCCATTCGCCGAACAGCATGATCGTTTGGCCAACACTTGGCGCAATGATCGGCACGATCATGAAAATCATCATGACGAGCGACATGACCTCCGCCATCTGTCGGCCACCGAATACATCGCGAATGATCGACACGGTGATAACCCGCGAGGCGGCAGACCCAACGCCGTGGACGAAGCGCGCCATCAGCAGGGTTTCAAAAGTTGGTGCCAGCGCTCCAGCCAGTGCGGCCGCAACATAGACGCCAAGACCTATCAGCATGGGTATGCGCCGCCCGAAACGATCCGCTAAAGGCCCATAGGCCAATTGCGCAAGGGCAAAGCCCATCAGATAAGCCGAGATTACATATTGGCGATGGTTCTCGCTCTCGACGCCAAGACTGGCCCCAATCTCTTGCAGGCCCGGCAGCATGATATCAATCGCCAATGCATTGAGTGACATCAGCATCGCCATCATGGCGATGAATTCGACCTTGCCCATGCCCATCAGGCGTACTGACGATGTTCCGGAGGTTGCATCCATGTTTTTCACCCGTGAGAGAGCAACAAAGGCGCTGGTATGCCCAGCGCCCAGTTGCGGTCCCGACCAGTGCCGGAACAGTAAATGCAATTCCAGGAAAAGTGGACCCCGGTTTTCCGTCCGGAAAAGCGATAATTCAATTAGATAGAGCGAGATCTTGATTCTCGGTGAAGCGAACCGTTCTAGAAAACTGTAAGATCAGGCAGTGCCTTTGACCTTCACACCCTTTTCGTCAAGGAACGTCTGCAATTCACCAGCTTGAAACATTTCACGGATGATGTCGCATCCACCGACAAATTCACCCTTCACGTAGAGCTGAGGAACAGTCGGCCAGTTTGAATAATCCTTGATGCCTTGGCGAAGCTCGTTCGAGTCGAGAATATTCACGCCTTTGTAGTCAACGCCGACATAATCGAGAATTTGCACGACTTGCCCCGAAAATCCGCATTGCGGGAAGCCGGGTGTGCCTTTCATGAAAAGCACGACTTCGTTGCCTTTGACTTCACTATCGATGAATTCGTTGATTCCGCTCATATCCGGTCCTTTCACGCCTGTGGGAGTCAGGCCGTAAACTTTTCAATCAAATAACCCCGACGGCGACCTGAAACAAGGCACTTGCCGCTATGCCAGAGAAATAGCACAAACCATGCCCCCGGTCTTGCTGCCTCATTGGCAGGAAAATTTCTGGCAATTGTAACGAAACAATCGCCCATGCTACCCGTCCGATTTGGAAATTATAGGTGCCTCCCCGAATATTGTCGGGTTGTCGTTGCCGGCAAGGCTCTATTCGGGAATGCTGGTCTGAAGGGCCAGTGCATGCAGCGCGCCGCCCATATTGCCGCTAAGTGCATCATAGACCATCTTGTGCTGCTGGACCCGGCTCTTGCCGCGAAAACTTTCTGCCACCACTTCGGCTGCATAGTGATCACCATCGCCGGCTAGATCACGGATCGTTATCCGAGCGTCGGGAATCCCTTCCTTGATCAGTCTTTCTATGTCGTGCGCGTCCATAGCCATGATGTCTTCCCCGTTCAGGTTCCCATGAAGCGCGGGAACCACGATTCGTGAGCGGCGGTCAGTTCATTAATGGATATGGCACGCGTATTGCCAAGTTTCAATTCATGGCCACCAGTGGTGCCGATCCAATGCGTCGAAATGCCGAGCCTCTCATGGTCTGCACATAGTGTGTCCCACTCAGTGCTTTGCGCGGTGATCGTCAGCGTCAACAGGTAACGCCCCTGATCTTCACCGAAGAAAGCCGACAGCGGCTCAATGTCGGCGGTTTGGCTGATTGTTGCGCCGATACCGGAGGCCATCGCCATTTCGGCAAGTGCTACAGCCAATCCTCCATCGGAAACATCATGACATGCCGTAACGATGCCGGAATTGATCAATGCCCTTATCTGGTCGCCAACGCGTTTTTCATGCGCCAGATCGACCGGCGGCGGCGGGCCGTCACTGATGCCACAAATGTCGCGCAGATAGATCGACTGTCCAAGATGTGTTCCCAGTTCTTTCGGAGCGCCAACCAGAACAATCATCTGGTTTTCGGTGGCAAAGCCGATCCGCGCCATTTTCGACCAGTCTGGAATCAAGCCCACGCCACCAATCGTCGGCGTTGGAAGGATGCCTTGCCCATTGGTCTCATTGTATAATGAGACATTGCCCGAAACGATCGGGAAGGCGAGTGTGCGGCAGGCTTCGCCGATCCCCTCGATGGCCTTGACCAGTTGCCCCATGATTTCGGGCCGCTCCGGATTGCCGAAATTGAGATTGTCGGTTGAGGCAAGCGGCAAAGCGCCCGTCGCCGTCAGATTGCGCCAACACTCCGCAACCGCCTGCTTGCCACCCTCATAGGGGTCTGCTTCGCAGTAGCGCGGTGTCACGTCCGAAGAAAAAGCAAGGGCTTTGGTTGTGTGGCCTTCCACGCGTACCACGCCGGCATCGCCGCCGGGACATTGCAGCGAGTTGCCCTGTATCAGCGTGTCATACTGCTCCCACACCCAGCGTCGCGACGACAGATCGGGGCCGTCCAGAAGTTTCAAAAGCGCATCCGCGACATCAGTTTTCGTTAGTTTGGTTGTGTCCTGTGCCACCGGTTTTGCCGGTTCTGTCCATGGCCGGTCATATTCGGGGCTTGATCGCCAAGCTCCTTGATCGGCAAATTGGCAACTTCATCGCCCTGATGCAGCACCCGGAAGCGCAGATCGTCGGTTGTTTTGCCGACAATGGCGAAATCCAGCCCCCATTTGACAAAAATGGCTTCGGCTTCGGCTTCTTTTTCGGGCAGCAAAACCATGAGCATGCGCTCTTGGCTTTCCGAAAGCATCATTTCGTAGGCGCTCATATGCACCTCGCGTACCGGCACTTTGTCGAGGTCAAGTTCGATGCCGAGATCGCCCTTGGCACCCATTTCGACAGCCGAGCAGGTAAGGCCCGCCGCACCCATATCCTGAATGGCGATGACAGCACCCGACGCCATCAATTCGAGGCAGGCTTCCAGCAGGCATTTTTCAGTAAATGGATCGCCCACTTGCACGGTTGGGCGTTTCTCATCGATCTTGTCGTCAAACTCGGCCGACGCCATTGTCGCGCCGCCAACGCCGTCGCGCCCTGTCTTGGCACCGAGATAGACGACAGGCAGGCCGACGCCCTTGGCTTCTGAAAGGAAAATGCCATCGGTCCTGGCAAGTCCGGCGGCAAATGCATTGACGAGAATGTTGCCATTGTAGCGCGCGTCGAAATTGACCTCACCGCCAACCGTCGGCACGCCAAAGGAGTTGCCATAGCCACCGACGCCGGAGACGACACCGGCAACCAGATGCTTCGTTTTGGGATGGTCCGGTGCGCCGAAACGCAGTGCATTCATTGCCGCAATTGGCCGTGCACCCATGGTAAAGACATCGCGCAATATGCCACCGACGCCAGTTGCCGCCCCCTGATAGGGCTCGATGTAGGAGGGGTGGTTGTGGCTCTCCATCTTGAAGACGACGCAATCGCCATCGCCAATATCGACAACACCGGCATTTTCACCCGGCCCCTGAATGACCCGTTCACCGGTCGTTGGCAGCGTGCGCAGCCATTTTTGGAAGATTTATACGAACAATGCTCGTTCCACATGGCTGAAAAAATACCAAGCTCGGTAAAACTCGGTTCGCGCCCGAGGAGATCAAGGACGCGTTGGTATTCTTCGGGCTTCAGGCCGTGGGCGGCGATGAGTTCCGGGGTGATCGGCACGGTATTGGAAATTGTCATCTATCTTTCCGGTCAGTTCGGCTCTCAGGCCTTCCTAAAGCGTGAAATGGCATGATCCGCAAGGATGGCGAGCACGCACAGCACAAGAAATAGCGCGCAGATGGAAAATGCGGGAAACCAGGAAATCTCGGTCGAAGATGGCAGCCAAGTGAAAATCAGAGCTGCGCCGATACTGGTCAATATCGTGAAGTAGCGGAAAGAGTAAACGAGCGAGCCAAGCAAACTGCGCCCGGCTGCCATTGACGCGGACATCGTGATGCATGACTGCAAGATAAGGCCGATCGCCAAACCGGCTATTTGCAGCCCTGTCCATATGTCAGGCGATCGAGCCACAGTCACGGCTGCCGGTTTGCCAGCGCGCTATGTCGGCACCTATGCGGGTGCCGATCGCGTCATCCATAAGCGGACCAAACACTTCGACGCGGCTTGAATTTCCTCGGGCCTGGACGACCAATAGCGGTTTTCCGCCATAGTGCTTGACGGGCACTAGCAAAAAACGCGGCGTACCGCCGAAATTATTCAGTTCATTGGCCATTTGAACAGACTTGAACGCCGGGTCCTTGCTGGCAATCCAGCATTTGTGAGCGGCAATCGCTACCTGTTCCATGGCGCGCAAGGACGCGCTTTTGCCCGAACCGGTTGCTGCGTCCTTGGTGCCGGACTGGCAGGACGTGAGCGCAAGCGCAAGTGCGCCAAGCGCGATTATGCGTATCGATGTTGGAATTCTGACCATGCACGTTTCTACCTGTCTCGGGAGAAAGAGAATTCCTGTTGCCTGCCGCGGTCCATAAATAGCGCCAGGCGTTTGCAAAACTTCAGGCCGCGATACCCAATGCGCTCTCGAACAATGCCCGTCCGTCATGTCCGCCGTGTGCGGTTTCGATGAGGTTTTCAGGATGCGGCATGAGCCCAAGCACATTGCCTTTGTCGTTGATAATGCCGGCAATGTCGTTGATCGAGCCATTCGGGTTGGTGGCGTCGGCATAGCGGAACACGACCCGACCGTCCCCTTCCAGCCGTGCCAGCGTTGCCTCATCGGCAAAGTAGTTGCCATCGTGATGGGCAACCGGGCAGCGGATGATCTGGCCGGGCTGATAGCGCCGGGTGAACGCCGTATTGGCGTTAGTGACTTGCAGCTTGACTTCGCGACAAACGAATTTGAGCGATGCATTGCGCATCAGCGCACCCGGCAGCATGCCTGCTTCTACCAGAATCTGGAAGCCGTTGCAGACCCCGATCACCGTGACCCCTTGGGCCGCCTTCTCCGCAATGGCCCGAAGTGCGGGCATTCTGGCCGCGATTGCCCCGCAGCGCAGATAGTCGCCATAGGAAAACCCACCGGGTATGACGATAAGATCGACATCGGGAATTTCGGTATCTGTCTGCCATATAGTGACAGGCTCAGTGCCGGAAATCTTGGTCAGCGCCGCAATCATGTCGCGGTCGCGATTGAGGCCCGGAAGGAGGACGACGGCTGTTTTCAATTCAGACGATCTCCACAGCGTAGTTTTCAATGACCGTATTGGCCAAAAGCTTGTCGCACATGGCTTTCAGGTCGGTCTCGGCCTTCGTCTTGTCGGAGCCTTCAAGTTCGAGGTCGAACACCTTGCCCTGACGCACTGTGCCGACACCATCAAACCCCATGCCGCCAAGTGCATGCTCGATAGCTTTGCCCTGCGGGTCGAGAACGCCATTCTTCAAAGTAACTGTAACGCGGGCCTTGATCACGCTGGACGTGCTCCCGTTGACCGATGTGAAAATATCAATGCGGCTTGGAGCCTTTGGGCATCTCGCTGGAAGCAACCAGTACCGGACCTGACGGACGCTGCGTCTCATTCTCGTTCATGATGCCCAGCCGCCGTGCGACTTCCTGATAGGCCTCGACAAGGCCCCCCAAATCGCGGCGAAAGCGGTCCTTGTCGAGTTTGTCTTGCGTTGCCACGTCCCATAGGCGGCACGAATCCGGCGAAATCTCGTCTGCGACCACGATACGCATCATGTCGCCTTCAAAAAGGCGGCCGCATTCGATTTTGAAATCGACAAGCTGAATGCCAACCCCGAGGAACAGACCGGACAGGAAATCGTTGACGCGGATGGCCAGCGCCATGATGTCGTCGATCTCCTGCGGGCTCGCCCAGCCAAACGCGGTCACATGTTCTTCGGAAACCATTGGGTCGTCGAGCGCATCGGCCTTGTAGTAAAATTCGATGATCGAACGTGGCAGTACAGTGCCTTCCTCAATGCCCAGGCGCTTGGCCAGCGAGCCGGCTGCGACATTGCGCACCACGACTTCGAGCGGGATGATCTCGACTTCCTTGATCAGTTGTTCGCGCATGTTCAGGCGGCGGATGAAGTGGGTTGGAATGCCCATCCGGTTGAGGTGGCTGAAAATATGCTCGGAAATGCGATTGTTCAGCACGCCCTTGCCGTCAACTATTTCATGTTTTTTCTTGTTGAACGCAGTAGCGTCATCTTTGAAGAACTGGATAAGGGTTCCCGGCTCGGGTCCTTCATAAAGGATCTTGGCCTTGCCTTCATAGATACGGCGGCGTGACTTCATCTCGTATTTTCTCTGATTCTAGCAGCAGGCAACAACAACCGGCCCCGTTTTCGCCATAGCGGGCTGGCAAAAATAGGCCTAGTCGCGGTCTCTATCGCAATCGGCCCGGTTCCTCAATCGGCAATGCAGCCAATCAACCGCTTTAGGAGCAAAAATGCCGCAGTGCAGCATGATATCTCGCATATTGACCCGCTCGCGGCCTTTTAGTTTGTGCTTTGGCACCACATATTGTCCATCACGAATCAGAATACGGCCTTGGAGGGAAGCATGAGCAGCATGAAAGACCGTGAAGAAGGGTTTGAACGCAAATTTGCACTTGATGAAGAGCAGAAATTCCGCGCCATTGCCCGCCGCAACAAATTGCTTGGTCTTTGGGCTGCGGAAAAACTCGGCAAAAGTGGCGATGATGCAGACGCCTATGCCAAGGAAGTGGTCATTGCCGATATGGAAGAAGCAGGCGACGACGACGTGTTTCGCAAGGTCCGCAAGGATTTTGATGCCGCAGACATTGCCCAGTCGGATCACCAGATTCGTCGGACAATGGACGAATTGATGGCCACCGCGGTCGTGCAGGTCAAAAACAGCTAAAAATTCCTGGAAAAGTGGGGCGCGGTTTTTCTTTGCTTTTCCGGTAGGTTCCGGGTGAAAGTGGATTCACTTTCACACCGGGCTGGCACATCGGACTGGCCGCCTGCTCGGCTTGATGCTCCAGTGAGGATTGCCATGTCTTTGAAATCACGCCTGGCGGCTGACGAAACTTTGATTACTGCCTGGTCAGGCGTACCCGACGCCTTGACCGTCGAGATCATGGCCGATCAAGGGTTCGACGCGATGACCCTGGACATGCAGCACGGTGCGCACAATGAAGACAGCGTCGTGCGTTGTCTTGCGCCCGTCCTTGCTGCAAACAAGCCCGCTCTGGTGCGCATTCCCGTTGGCAGGTTCGATATGGCCAGCCGAGCACTGGATTTTGGCGCGGAAGCCGTAATTGCGCCGATGGTCAACTCGGTCGACGATGCCCGCGCTTTTGCCGCGGCAATGAAATACCCGCCTATGGGGGAGCGTTCGTGGGGTCCGACCTATGCATTTCCCCGTCATGACAAGGGTACTGCACAAGATTGGCTGCGCGAGAGCAATGAGCGAACGCTTGCTTTCGCCATGGTCGAGACGCGCGCGGCTCTGGATGCTCTGGATGGAATTCTGGAAACACCCGGCATTGACGCCATCTTCCTCGGGCCTGGCGATTTTTCCATAGCCTGGACAAATGGCGCCGCTGTAGACGCAACGCTTGAGGCGATGATGGAAACGGTGGCTTCGGTTGCCAAGCGCACAAGGAATGCTGGCAAATTCGCGGGCATTTTCGTCACCGACCCGAACATCGCCGGGCGGTTTGTCGAAATGGGATACAGGTTGCTCGCGACAGGTACGGAGCATCAGTTGATTGCAAATGGTGCATCAAGCCTGCTGGCCGACTTCAAAAGGTCGACAGGCTGAACCATCCGGGAGAGTGGCTCCCGGATTTCCGCCCGCAATTGCGTGATGGGAATTTCTACGAATCCTGACGAAGCGACCTACAATTGCGTCATGAACTTCGCGAAGGTCATTGAACCTTCTGGCCAGGGGCCGTGCCCTGACGCCGCGTTGAGATGGCCGGATGCCCCCGCGTCGATAAATAGCGACCCCCAGGCGGCAGCAATATCCTCGGCCACGTCTATTGCGCAGTAAGGATCATTGTTACTGGCGATGGCAATTGAGGGAAATGGCAGAGGGTCGCGGGAGTAGGGACCAAATGTCATCAGGTGCTTTGGCCTGATTTTCGGGTTGGCGACATCTGGAATCGCAACGAGGAAGGCACCTGCTACCGGCTTCGTGAATTTTGGCAATGCCTGCACGAAGCTGGAAACGCCCAGCGAATGTGCGACAACAACCACCGGCTTTTCTGCTTCATTCACGGCGCTAGCCACGCGCTCGGTCCAGTCGTTGCGCACCGGCTTTGACCATTCAGCCTGTTCTACACGGCGTGCAGTGGATAGCTTCGCTTCCCAGCGGCTTTGCCAGTGATCGGGGCCGGAATTGGTGTAACCCGGCACGATGAGGATGTCTGCGTCCTTGACTTTCATGGCACTCATGTAGCGGGCTGTGAAAGCGTCCGCAACGCTGACTTGATCTGTTTGTCATCGAAATAGTGAACATGATGTTCAATTTTTACCGTCTTGTATGAACAATGCCCGTGACCGATATTGGTGGAAAGAAGAAACCTCGCGCTTCAATCGCCGAGCAGTAAAGCATCGGTCAAACGGAGAGATCATGAGTGACTTGCCATTCGCCGCGACGACGCCAATCAGCGTGGGTCGTGTTGGTTTGAAGGCTCGCAACGCGGAAGGGCTCGCGGCCTATTATCGAACAATTGTCGGTTTGCACGAACTTTCCCGCGACGGCGAGACCATTATGCTTGGAACTGCCGAGCGACCTCTGTTGACGATAGAATCGGACAAATCAGCCACGCCTGAAGACCCGCACAGTGCGGGCCTGTTCCACACGGCATTTTTGTTGCCAAGCCGCGCTGACCTCGGCCGGTGGATCAATCATGCGCTCGCGCAGAAAATCCGGGTTGAAGGCGCATCTGATCATCTCGTCAGCGAGGCGCTCTATCTAACGGACCCGGAAGGAAACGGCATCGAAATCTATACCGATCGACCGAAAGACACTTGGAAATCGGATGGATCGCAGATTGCCATGGCGACAGAGCGAATGGATGTTCAAGCTGTGATTGCCGAGGTTCCTGCGGGTGATGCAGGATGGCAAGGCATGCCGCGGAATTCTGTTATCGGCCACGTCCATTTGCGCGTTGGCGATCCGAAACAGGCCGAATCATGGTGGCAAACCGAATTCGGGTTCGCCACCACGGCCAGATATGGCGAACAGGCGGTGTTCCTGTCATCAGGCGGCTATCATCATCACATCGGTGCCAACACATGGCGCAGTGCGGGCACTGGCCAACGCGACACTGGTCGTACCGGGCTTTCATGGGTCGAAATGCGCTCCACGAATGCGGTAACGGTGACCAGCATCGAAGATCCATGGGGCACGGTCATTCGTACCGTTCCCGCACACCCGGTCTGATCGTTCTCCATGACAGTGCCGGAAGGAAAAGGCCCGATATTTCGGGCCTTTTTGCGTTGATGCAGATCGGTATCAGCTATTGCCAAATACGCGCTTGAAAATCGTATCGACATGCTTGGTATGATAGCCGAGGTCGAATTTCTCGCGAATATCGGTTTCGGACAATGCGTCGGTTACGTCCTTGTCGGCCAAAAGTTCCTCAAGGAAATCCTTGCCTTCTTCCCACACCTTCATGGCGTTGCGCTGGACAAGCCGGTAAGCGTCCTCACGCGAAACGCCGACCTGCGTCAGTGCCAGAAGAACGCGCTGCGAGTGGATGAGGCCGCGGAACTTGTTCATGTTCTTCAACATGTTGTCGGGATACACCAGCAACTTGTCGATAACCCCGGTCAAGCGTGTCAGCGCAAAGTCGAGCGTGATCGTCGCGTCCGGCCCGATCATGCGTTCGACCGAGGAGTGCGAGATGTCGCGCTCATGCCAAAGCGCGACATTTTCCATCGCGGGCAGCGCGTAGGACCGCACCATGCGCGCAAGGCCGGTCAGGTTCTCGGTCAAAACCGGATTGCGCTTGTGCGGCATTGCCGACGAGCCTTTTTGACCTGGCGAGAAATATTCTTCGGCCTCCAGAACCTCTGTGCGTTGCAGATGGCGAACTTCGATCGACAGCCGCTCGATGGATGAGGCAATGACGCCAAGCGTGGCAAAGAACATCGCATGGCGATCACGCGGTATGACCTGCGTCGATACCGGTTCCGGCTTCAGGCCAAGCTTAGCTGCAACATGCTCTTCAACATAAGGGTCGATATTGGCGAATGTACCGACCGCACCGGAAATAGCGCAGGTTGCGATGTCTTCCCGCGCATGAACGAGACGTTCGCGCGCCCGCGAAAATTCCGCATGGGCCTCGGCAAGTTTGACGCCAAAGGTCGTTGGCTCGGCATGGATGCCGTGGCTGCGGCCGATTGTGATGGTGTCCTTGTGCTCCAAAGCGCGCCGCTTCAATGCAGCCAAAAGTGCATCAATGTCGGCCAGAAGAATGTCGCTGGCACGCGAAAGCTGCACCGCAAGGCAGGTGTCGAGCACGTCCGAAGAGGTCATGCCCTGATGAATGAAGCGGGCATCGGGGCCAACGAATTCGCCAAGATGGGTCAAGAAGGCAATGACGTCATGCTTGGTGACGCTTTCGATCTCGTCGATCCGCTCAACATCAAAGGTCGCCGCGCCACCCTTTTCCCAGATGGTTTGAGCTGCCTGCTTGGGGATCACACCAAGTTCCGCCAGTGCATCACAAGCATGTGCCTCGATCTCGAACCAGATGCGGAAGCGGGTTTCAGGCGACCATATGGCGACCATTTCCGGGCGGGAATAGCGTGGGATCATACCGTTTGCATCCAAGGTTGGGAAAGTATGGCCGGTCCTAACAGAGCCGGACCAAATGCTCAACGCGCCAAATGTGGTGTATTCCTACGCGCAAACCACAGACTCACGAGGAAAACCATGATGAAGCCTGTCGGAAAATATAGCCGCATACCAAGCACCGCAAATTGATAGAGCGCTGCCGCGAAAGTAAAGACGAACTCGTGAAACCATAAGCTGGTGAAGGCAGGCGCGTGCCATTCCGAATAATAGAGCCGGTATTGCAGGGCAAACACGCTACCGGTGAACGCGATTGTCATTGATACGAGGCAGACAAATGCCGCGGCAAAGGCTACTTCCGGCCTTCTGCCAAGCGAGAAAATGCGCGCCAGATAGAGGCCGACAGGAAATGCCAGCGCCCCGCCTGTCAAGAACAATATTGCGATGCTACGAATATGGGCAGGCGTCGCCCATTCGCTATGCACCAGATCAAATAGGGCGCTGAACGCCATAGCCATTGCCCACAACAACGTCCCGCCGACGAGAATGCGCAGCGGGGGCACAGCATTGCGCACATGGCGCCAAATTCGACCCAAGCTGACGCCCATGCGTGTACTGCAAGAGTTTGCGGAAGGTTGGATGGCTTGCGTCACAGTTTTCCCGTCACCGCTATCCAATAATGGTCTGGACCCTCAAACCCCATGCGGCGAACGGAAATCAGCACCGCATAGGTGCTGAGTGTGTCGCGTGAGAAGGTTTGGACGGCTCCAATACGGTAGCCATTTGGGCAACCGCGGCTTTGCGGGATGGATGTATCCTCATGTAGAAGCTGTGTCTCGCCACCGGCAGCCGCATTTATCCGCAACAGGCGAAACCCGTTAATGTCGCCGAAGTTTTCACAACCCGCAGCACCGGACATCGGAATTTGGTCAAGCCGAAATTCCAATTGAGCATCGACGGGCGGAAAAACCGGGCGCGGATTGACGACAATGCGAAATGGATCGGCAGACAGTTCCGTCACGGGGTTGAAACCGGCGGTAAAGCCGCGATTTTGCGACAGTTCAGCCTGTGGAACGATGGCTTCACCTTGCTGGCGTGCTTGATCACGCGCTGCCGACAATGATGTGCTCTCATCGTCAACCCGAACCTTGATCGGCGTTCTTTGAAGAAACGTGTCGGTTGTCGTGTCGATGTAATAGCGATTGGAATAAGGAAATCCCGATCCGTCCTGAATGCCATATTCCTCGAATGCGAAGATACCGCCGTTCTGGCTGAAGCCGAGAATTTCCAGATCAGCCGTATCGCCCGCTTGTGCTGGTAACAGGCCAAGCAGTTGAACGCCAATGGCGATGAGACACGACAAAAAAATTCGCACAGGCACCTCCGTTCGTGGTGTCGATCGCAGTTCAGGCGATCAAGACAATGACCAATTTTCAAGCCCCGTCGCTCATTCCAGCATGACAGATACCGGCAGGATTTGCGAATATGTCGTGGGCATTTTGTGTTGTTCGCACAGTGTTCAACGTGACGACCAGACGGCAAACAGGTCGCCTTGCGCCACAGTTGCCGCATAGACACCACGACTGATGGCACGTGCCATTGTCGCCCCGGCAGCCGCACCAAGATCGATGGATTGCTCTGGCGATAGCGCGATGCCGCTTTTCCCGGTTGCCAGTGCGAACACCAGATCACCGTCAAATGGCGTGTGACTTGGCCAGATTGCCCGCACGAACCCGTCATGCGCAGCAATGGCAAGGCGCTTGGCTGCCGCCTTGGTCAAAATCGCGTCGGTCGCGATCACGGCAATCGTGGTGTTGGCTCCTTGCTGCTTCTCATTGAATTTCAGCGCAATATCGCTTGCATCGTTCGGCATCGGGCTCGGATAACCAAGCCCGCCAAACTCATTGCCGATCTCAAAAGGTGCTGCCCAGAAATGGCGTGTATGTGCCACAGTCACCGATCCAAGCGGGTTGACGGCAACGAGCGCGCCAACCGTCACGCCATTTTCCAGCACCGTCGAGGCTGAACCCAATCCGCCCTTCAGGCCGGCCGTCAATGCCCCCGCGCCAGCCCCGATGGAGCCGAGGGCGAAGTCATGGGTGGCATTATCCGCGGCCTCATAACCAAGTTCGCGATAGGGCGGGTAGCGGCCCCAATCCTTGTCACCGCCATTGGCGAGATCGAACAGGATCGCGGCAGGAACGATTGGCACGATATGACCCTGCACGGCAAAGCCGATGCCATTTTCGCGCAAAGCCGCCTGCACCCCGGATGCAGCATCGAGACCAAAAGCCGAGCCACCTGACAAGACAACGGCATTGATCGTTTCGACCGTGTTGTGCGGCTCCAGAAGATCAGTCTCACGGGTACCGGGTGCGCCGCCCAGCACTTGAACGCTTGCCACCACCGGCTCATCGCAGATCACAGCGGTTACGCCGGACTTGATAGGCGATTGCGCAGCATTGCCGACACGTAAACCCGCTACATCGGTAATCAGGTTGCGCGGCCCGGCCTTGAACATCATTCACCCTCTACAGGCACAAAATGCGATCCGTCATAACGAAAAGCGCGATAGGGATTTTGCATCAGATCCCCTTTTTCATCGAAATGGATAGACCCGATTGCTGTTGAATAGGTCTGGTTGGACAAGGTCTCCATGAGGTTTTCTCCAGCCTTCGCTGTCTGGATCGCGGTTTGTGCGATCTGGACAGCGGCATAGGCTGGCACCGCATAGCCTTCTGCAATGACATTGGCGCTGGCAAAAGCCTCCAGCGCGTTCTTGTCGGCAACATTTGCCCATTCGGGCAAGGCGATCATCAGCGTTCCGGCTGCAAGCGGTACGCCGCCTAATGGTTCGCGCAGGGCTTCGCCTCCCGCAAAAACAATATCTGCTCCCAGCTCTTTGGCGTCGCGGCTCATGATAGCAATGTCATTGCCGTCGCCACCTGCGAAGACATGTGTTGCTCCAGCCCGCTTGAGACGCCCCACAAGCCCGATCTGGTTATCGATTGCGGGCCTGAATGTGTCCACGAAAACAGGCTTGAGTGCGGCCTGTTCAGCCGCTGCGCGAAATGTTTCCGCGATCTCGCGGCCATAGATGGTGCCGTCGTCGACAATGGCAAAAAGCGACCTGTACCAGCGCTCGGTCAAGATGGCTGCGGCAGCATTGCGTTCGGCATCACCGCGCGGACCAAGCCTAAAGATCGGCCAACCTGTCTTGGCGCGCCGGTCGGTCAGGCTTTCGGTGCGAACGCCAACGGTGACTACTGGAATGCCAGCCTCTTTAAGGATGGGCAGGGCGGCCTCTATCGCGTCGGTGCATAAAAAGCCGACGACAATTTTGACCTTAGCCGCAACGAAAGCGTTTGCCACCGATGCCCCGCCATCTGCCGTGCAGGCGTCATCAATGATCTCCAGACTGGTCCCGCCAGCATTCGCAGCCAGCCTCGCACCGGCCTCCACCTGTTTGCCCAATAGTGCCGACGTGCCGGTGAGCGGTGCGGCGACTCCAATCGTCATTTCCTCGGCATTGGCCGCAACCACCAGCAACATGCCGATAAATGTAGCCAATATGCATATTGATAATCGCATGCGGGCGAACAATCCCTTATTGTGGACATGGAACACCAGCCACCTTCGCGGCCAAGACCTAAAGGCTGGCCGCGCCGTTCGCAACACGGGATTTTCATATTGCCCTGTCATGCACTTTGCTTGTGGCCCGCTGCATTGGGCCATATATAGCGGTAAGGTTCTGACTATGGGTTGGCGCAAGTGCTGAAGAAAAATGACATCGGGCCTCAGGCCTATCGCGATGCGATGGCCAGATTCGCCGGCCACGTGCATGTTTTGACGACAAATGGTCCGGGCGGCTTGCGCGGTGCAACGGTCACCGCCGCTTGTTCGGTGTCGGACGCGCCACCCATCATTTTGGTTTGCCTCAATCGCGAGAATAGCAAGAATGACGCTTTCGGCGTCAACGGCAATTTCGCGCTGAACACACTAGCCGCGCACCATCAGCCATTGGCTGTCGGTATTTCGGGCCTGACTGGCCTGTCGGTCAAGGACCGGTTTGCGCTTGGCCAATGGGACAGCATTTCAACCGGTGCACCGACGCTTGTCGATGCACTTGCCGTATTTGATTGCGAACTGTTCGATACCAAGGATCTGGCGACCCACCGGGTTCTGTTTGGAAAGGTGACAGGTTTGCGCATCGGGGATAGTCTGAAGCCACTGATCTATCATGAGCGCGACTATACGGTGTTGTAGAAAAAATTCGGGAAAAGCAGAAACCAGTAGTTCGTCCGAAGTCGCATAAAAACAGAAAGTTGGAGCGGTTTCCCGATTCGAGACACGAGTTGCCAATGGGGTGCCACGGAGATGAAATGACCGAACTGAAACCACGGAGCGCACCTCAATCGATAGACGAGACACTCGACCTTCTTACCCGCGCTGACTATGTCGCCGACCGGTCTTTAGCGACGGTTCTATTTCTTAGCCTTCGCATGAAGCGCCCGCTTTTTCTGGAAGGCGAAGCTGGTGTCGGCAAGACCGAGATTGCCAAGGTTCTGGCACATACTCTGGGCCGCCAGCTTATCCGTCTTCAATGTTATGAAGGGCTTGACGTTTCTTCTGCCGTTTATGAATGGAATTACGCCGCCCAGATGATCGAAATTCGTATGGAGGAAGCTGCCGGCAAGGTCGATCGTGGAGCGATGGAGCGCAATGTCTTTTCTGAGAAATATCTGATCCGCCGCCCTGTTCTGGAAGCCCTGGCTGGAGAAGCAGGCGCTGCCCCGGTTTTTCTCATCGATGAATTGGATCGCACCGATGAGGCTTTCGAGGCTTTTTTGCTGGAGATATTGTCCGATTTTCAGGTGACGGTGCCCGAACTCGGCACCATCAAGGCCAAAGAGCCGCCCATCGTCATCATCACTACCAACAGAACACGCGAAATTCACGACGCATTGAAGCGCCGCTGTCTCTATCATTGGGTCGACTATCCAAACGCCGAACGCGAGCTTGAAATCGTGCGCCGGAAAGTACCCGAAGCCAACAGCCGCCTGTCGGCCGAGGTCGTCTCATTCGTCCAGCGGTTACGCCAGATCGAACTGTTCAAGGCACCCGGTGTCGCTGAAACCATCGACTGGGCTGGTGCGCTCACTGAACTCGACAAGGTGGCGCTTGATCCTGAAACCGTGTCCGATACGCTGGGCGTTCTTTTGAAGTATCAAGACGACATTGCCCGCATAGGCCAAGGTGAAAGCCGGCGCATCCTCGACGAGGTGAAGTCCGAGCTGTCGGCTGCGGAGTAGGGGCGTGACCGTGTCTCGTTTCGAACCGAAACAGGCGACGCCAGACGGGCGGATTGCCGACAATATTGTCTATTTCGCCCGGGCGCTGCGCAAGGCGGGCCTGCGCGTCGGTCCGGCGTCGGTGAAAGATGCAATCGAGGCCGTGCTTGCCGCCGGTATCGGCTCTCGAGACGATTTCTACTGGACCTTGCATGCAGTTCTGGTTTCACGCCGCGAAGATCACGCCACCTTCGATGAGGCGTTCAGGCTTTTTGGAAGTCGCGTGAATTGATCGAGAAGATGCTGGCGATGTTTTCTCCCGTCGCACCTGATAACCGTGACAAGCAAAAGCCGCGTGCCGCTGAAAATCGTGTTGCCGATGCCCTGTTTGAGGGACATCGCAAAAGCCAGACGACGCAGGAAATGCCGGAGATCGAGGTTGATGCGCGCTTTACGATATCGGGCAATGAGGTTTTGCAAGGAAAGGACTTCGCGCAGATGAACGCGCTTGAGATGGCGGATGCAAAAACTGCCATCTCCCGGCTGCGCTTGCCTTTCGATCTGGTGAAAACGCGGCGTTTCAAATCCGATTCGCGAGGCCGACGCATTGATCCGCGTGCCATGATGCGTTCCGCTTCACGAACCGGCGGGCAACTGGTCTTGCCAAAATTCCGCTCGCGGCGCGAAGTGCATCCGCCTTTGGTGGTGCTGGCCGACATCTCCGGTTCGATGAGCCAATATACGCGCATCTTTTTGCATTTTCTCCATGCTCTCACCGAGAAACGGCGGCGCGTCCATGCGTTCGTTTTTGGCACCCGCCTCACGAATTTGACGCGCCAGATGCGCCATCGCGACCCGGATGCCGCTCTTGCAGATTGCTCTGCGGCGGTAAAAGACTGGTCGGGCGGCACCCGCATTGGCGATACGATTGGTGAATTCAACCGGCTATGGTCGCGCCGCGTATTGGGGCAGGGGGCGATTGTTCTTGTCATCACAGACGGACTTGAACGTGACGATGTGGCGGGGTTGTCCAACGAAATGGATCGTTTGCACAAATCATGTCGGCGTTTGATCTGGCTCAATCCGCTGCTGCGCTTCGATGGGTTCGAGGCGCGCGCGCGCGGGTCAAGGCGATGCTGCCCCATGTTGACGAGTTCCGCGCGGTTCATAATCTCGATGCACTGGCTGACCTGTGCGCTTCGCTGGACCGCCGCTCACGCCCCGCTGTCGATCCGCGTCACTGGATGGAACCGGGCGGTAAGCGCGCTGCTTGAATGGTTTGGAGAAGATAGATGGAAACCAACGCCCATATCGATGAAGCCCGCGATCCGCTGAGCATCGCCGAGGCCTGGAAGACGGATGGCCGCGATGTTGTCCTTGCAACTGTTGTCGAGACATGGGGATCGGCACCGCGTCCGGTCGGCAGCCATTTGGTCATCGACGCTGAAGGAAATTTCCAGGGCTCGGTCTCGGGCGGTTGCGTTGAAGGCGCGGTGGTTGCCGAAGCGCTCGACGTGCTGGAGAGTGGCAAGGCCAGGATGCTGGAATTCGGGGTTGCCGATGAGACGGCATGGCAGGTTGGCCTGTCATGTGGTGGCCGTATCAAGGTTTATGTGGAGAAAATGGAGTAACGCTGGAATGGATACACGCATTCTCCGGGCCTTGAATGTCGAACGCCGCGCGCGCCGCGCTGCGGTTGTCATTACCGATCTGGGTGACGGTAATGACCGGTTGATCCGCCAGGGTGAACCGCTTGATGAAGAACTGGCCTCGCTGGTTGAGGCGGCTTTTCGCACGGGAAAGTCACGCATGGTTGAGGTGGAGGGGCGTAACTTCTTCCTCAATGCGCATTTGCCCCATCCGCGTCTCGTGGTGATTGGCGCGGTTCATATCAGTCAGGCGCTTGCCCCGATGGCAAAGATTGCAGGCTATCCGGTCGAGATCATCGATCCGCGCAGTGCGTTTGCAACACCCGAGCGTTTTCCTGACATCACGCTTCATGCACAATGGCCTGAAGACGTTCTGAAAACCCGACCGCTCGATAGCTACACGGCACTTGCCGCGCTGACCCATGATCCCAAGGTGGATGATTTCCCTTTGAAGGCGGCGCTGGATGCGAAATGCTTCTATGTCGGTGCCTTGGGTAGCCGCAAGACACATGCGAAACGTGTCGAGCGTCTTCTCGCAATGGGCACAAGCACTGAACAGATTGAACGGATCCATTCTCCCATCGGCATCGACATTGGCGCTGCCAGCCCGGCTGAAATTGCGATAGCCGTCTTGGCAGAAGTGGTTCGCGCTTTCCGCTCGCGTGGCCTTGAGACGCAAGAGGCGGTGGCATGAAATTTGGTCCTGTTCCGCTGGAAACTGCCGAAGGCGCAATCTTGGCGCATTCCGGTATGGTTGGAGGCAAGCGCTTCCGAAAGGCGCGCGTTCTGAGTGCGGACGATCTTGCTGCAATGCGTGAAGCTGGCATGAGTGAGGTCATCGTCGCAGTCCTGTCCGATGACGATATAGAGGAAAACAACGCGGCAACCCGCATCGCTGAGGCGCTGCATTATAAAGGAGCCCAAGCCAAGCCAGCGGCAACGGGCCGGGTCAATATATTTGCCGAAACAGATGGTCTGTTCACTGTCGACAAGGCGCTGATCGACACTATCAACCGTGTCGATCCAGATGCCACGATTGCAACGCTGGCCGAATATGCGCCTGTCATCGCCGGCCAGATGGTCGCGACGGTCAAGATCATCCCGTTTGCTGTATCGAGCACCGTTATCGACACTATTATTTCGCTGGCCAAGGCCAAAACAGCCTTTGGTGTCCATGCTTTCAAACCTCGCTCCGTGGGTGTTGTTCAAACGGTGCTTCCAAGCCTGAAGGACAGCGTTCTGGACAAGACATTGCGTGTAACGCAAGCGCGGCTTGCCCGCTCGGGAAGCCATGTTTCCGAAGAAAAACGCACGGCGCATGACCCGTCGCATGTGGCTAGAGCTATCACAGAATTGGCCGCGACAAACGATATGGTCCTGGTGTTTGGCGCATCTGCCATGAGCGACCCGGACGATGATGTGATACCCGCAGCCATTCGCGCCTCAGGCGGCAAGGTGTTTCGCTCGGGAATGCCCGTTGATCCGGGCAATCTGTTTGTTCTCGGCGAACGTGAAGGCAAGCCTGTGCTTGGCGCACCCGGATGCGCCCGCAGTCCCAAGCCAAACGGCTTTGACTGGGTTCTGGATCGCATTTTCGCGGGCATAGACGTGTCCGGCGACGATATCGCAGGCATGGGCGTGGGGGGTCTGTTGATGGAGATACCATCGCGGCCAGAACCGCGTGAACCGGTGCCGGTTCCGTTGCGCCCTGAGGTTTATATCGTGCTTTTGGCGGCAGGACGCTCCAGCCGTATGGGTGGCCCGAATAAATTGCTGGCGCTGTTTAACGGTGAGCCTTTGGTCCGGCGCACCACGCAACGGGCTTTGGCATCTAAAGCCGCTGGGACTATCGTCGTTACCGGCCATCAGCGCGAGCGTGTGGAAGAAACGCTGTCCGGCATCGAAGTCGTCTTTGCCAACAATCCGGACTTTGCTTCGGGTCTGTCTTCGTCGTTGAAAACTGGTATCGCGATGGTGCCCGATTCAGCGGTCGGCGCGATGATTTTGCTGGGTGACATGCCCGGTGTTTCATCGGCAGATATCGACAGGCTCATCGACGCATTCCGCGCCAGCGGTGGCAAGGCAATTGTGCGTGCGACCTGTGATGGCCGGCGCGGCAATCCTGTCATATTGCCGCGTTCGCTGTTCGGCGCTGTCGCGCACCTGGAAGGCGATACAGGTGCGCGCCATCTGGTCGAGGCTGAAGGCGCAGACGTAATCGACATCGAAATAGGCAATGGCGCGGCACTTGATGTCGATACGCCAGAAGCACTGGAAAATGCTGGCGGAGTTTTACAGGGCTGATGCATGTCGCCCAAAAGTGTGCAGCGGTTTTGGGACGATGACATGCATGAAAGCGAGATGCATGTCGCCCAAAAGTGTGCAGCGGTTTTGGGACGACGACATGCATGAAAGCAAGATGCATGTCGCCCAAAAGTGTGCTGCATGAAATCAATGCGCGGCAGCATTCATCTGTAGGCGTTGACAGGTGCCTGCGGAATGACGCAAGCCTTGCCGATGCATTTTGCTTTGACACCCGTCGCGGGCTTTCCGATGGCCTTCCCTTTCAGGGACGAACTGATTGAGCGCGGCAGTATCTTTTGGGCGACACTGCAGAAAGCGAACCGGCGTTACGGTTTCCGTTCTTCGTCTGTGAGCGGGATGGCGCGAGGCATTCCACTCACAGTTAGCCTTCTCGTTTTCATCAGTGCGTTGCTGTTATGCGGCTCCGCACAGGCACTTACCCTCAAACCGTTCAAGGACGAACTCTTTGCCTATCCGGCGATCCTTTCTGCCGAACAGAACGACACCTATCGCGTGGTGGACTACCGCGAAATGCGTGACATCAATGGACGCGACGAAGTGCCGGAGCGCCGCGTCAAAAGCCAATACACATCGACAAGTGTTCGCAAGGTGCAGCGCGATCTTGTGTTGAAGACGGATGAGGGCGCGGTTCGCCACTTTGCCGTCGGCGTCACGCAAGGGGCAAGCATCATCACGCTTTATCTGCATGGGCAGGGCGGCTCCCGCCGCCAAGGCGTCGATGACTTCACCTTCGGCGGCAACTTCAACCGCATCAAGAACCTGATGGCTGAGAACGGCGGGCTATATCTGTCGCCGGATTTTTCCGATTTTGGTGATCGTGGGGCAGCCCAAATTGCCGCGTTGATCAACCATTATGCAGCGCAATCACCCGGCGCAAAAATCTTCGTCGCCTGTGGGTCGATGGGGGGCGCGCTGTGCTGGAAACTAGCCGAACGCAAGGATACCGGCTTGCGCATAGATGGCCTCTTGCTTCTGGGTTCGCTGTGGGATGAGGAGTTCCTTGCCAGTCCGGCCTTCAAGCGGCGCATTCCGGTTTTCTTCGGGCAGGGCAGTAGGGACCCGGTATTTCCTGTCGAAAAGCAGGAAGAATTTTTCCGCTCGATCAGGGCAAAATCCAAAGCTTATCCCGCCCGCTTCGTGCGTTTTGAAAGCGGATCCCACGGCACTCCGATCCGCATGACGGACTGGCGCGAAACGCTCAACTGGATGCTGTCCCAGGCAAAGTGAACAAACCACTCGAAGTCACGAGCGGTCATGGTGCGGTGTTGTAATCCAACACGGTCTGTGGATTGATTTTTCCGTCATATGATGCATCCACATCATACTGCACGAGCGAAAATTTGCCTTGGCGAAACAGGTATATCGCTGACGATGATGCGTCACCAAGGCCACGCCATTTATTGAACGACGTGATGGTGCGCGTAGCCTCATCATAATCGGCATTGATGAGCCTGTCGTTCGTTTGAAAGCCGATCGTGTTGATTTCCTCGACCTTGCCGTCGATGTCGCCATTCACATAACGGATATCCAGTTCAGGCTCGGCAAATTGCAGTTGCCGCACGCCGTCGAAATCGTCGGATATGTAATAGACCGAAATTTCATTGTAGGCTGCCAGTGCGCAGGAGAAACGAAACAGCCTTACCTCACGTTCAGGTGCAGCCGCGTCCGCTTGGCTGTCCTTATAGCGGATCGTGTAGGTACGAGGCTCCATTTCCTCCCCATCTTCGCGTCTCACGATGGTGCAACTTGCATCATAGGTCGTGCTGAAAACCTTCTTCGCCTGTTCGAGCAGTTCGTCTTTTTGTGGTTGCAATGGCCCATCGCCGCAGCTTTCGGGAACGGCATCTTTCAAAGCCCCGCCTGCAGGCTTGAGTGCGCCTTTTTCAATGTGGATAGGGTTGAATGGCGGCTCCTGAGCCTGCGCATTGACCTGTCGCAACGTATAGCAACCGGCAAATACTGCGTCGCTGCCATCCGGCGCGATTGCGCGAATAGCGACAGGAACCTGGAAAAAGATACTGCCTGCGGCACCTTCCTCGCTGACATTTCCGGTTTCGATCTCGACTGAATTTGTCCCGTCATAGCCATTGACGAACGCATCGAAATTCTCGGAGGGTTTTGTTTCACCGAAATAGTCCCATGCACGGGCATATTCGTGCCGATTGATGGCGCTGTAGAGCGAGCGGACAACCGCTTCGGGTGTGGATCTGTCGTCGACATAAGGTGCGTCGGCTGCGAAAGCGGCATGATTGAATGCGCTTGATGAGGCAACAATGAAGGCTGCGCGAACGAGAAGGGATTTCATCGGATTCTCCGCTGGTCGCGTCAAGTTTATCATTGATTGCGGCACATGCGTGGCGCTCTGCTTCGCTTGAATAATTCTCGGCGACCTGAAGAAACAGTTTCTATCCAGGTACTATCCGTGTTGCCGTTTTGCGCGCAACCTGCGGAAAATCAGCATGCTTGATGCCGATATCGGAGCGGTCGGCATTGCACATGGAGTGAAGGATCAGCATAGCCGTGCGGTAGTGTATATGTTCGCGCCGGCGAGGATGGGAACACAATCTGGTCAAGAACCCCATGTCAGGTTCTCCTTATTGGTCCTCCCGCGTTAAATATATAGGTGATTCATGACAATTGTGCGGCGCAGCATTTGTACGCGCTGCCGGTGTCGGTGGAGGGGAATTTCTAAATTGCCGCCAAACAACGGCATTCATTATTAACGACCCGCCTTTATGCTCATGAGTCGAGCGAGGTGAATTTGTCACGAACGGGGAGGTTGATATCGGCACGGGGGCCAAGCGCGATTTTGCTTCGTTGCTGGACGATCTCTTTGTTGAGACCGGCGACGACGAAGATTCTGTCGCCAGGCCCACAATTCCGTTTGATTATCTGGCCGTCGTCGATGAACTGCATTCGGGCCGCATAAAGGTCACTGGCGAAGAACTCGCAGCCCAATATCGCGAAGCCGGAGCGGACCTGTCAGGCGAATTTGCCGCGCTGCTGGATCAGGCCAAAATCGCGCTCGCTGGCGAGGTGCCGGTGGCTGAAGAGAAATTGCCGCCTATCGACCCGCAATCAATTGCCAGAGAACTTGGACTTGATCAGCCTGACGCAATTGCCGATCTGGGGCGGTTACGCCGCGATTTCGCATTTTCCAATCACCCAGACCGCGTTTCGCCGCATCTGCGTCAGCGTGCCATGATCCGTATGCAAATTGCCAACATGCTGATCGACGATGCCAAGCGCAAGGCGCAAGCAGGTGCCAAGCCCACCTGAAGCGTCTTTTCCTGCCGGACAATGCTGCGCACATCACCTATCTCTTGGCATACTATCTGACAGACTATGCAGATTTGCTGGCTCTTGCCCGCCGAGGTGAGGCGGCTATTGATGGACCATGACGAGTAAGTGATTTCGAGCAGCAGGGCGAACACAGCTACGAATTTTGGGTCATTCCCATACTCGACAGATACTAACGAGAGGCGGGACATGACATTTCCGATTGAAACCGTACGCGGCCAGTTTCCGGCACTTGCGCTGAATGATCACGGTCGTCGGCGCATCTACCTTGATAACCCGGCTGGCACGCAGGTGCCGCAAACCGTCGCCGATGCCGTCGCGCGCTGCCTGTTGACAACCAATGCCAATCTCGGTGGTTGTTTCGAGACAACGATGGCCGCGCAACAGGTCGTCGATGAAGCCCATCTTGCGATGGCAGATTTCCTTGGCGCGTCGACGCCAGAAGAAATCATCATCGGCCCCAATATGACGACGCTCACCTATCACATCTCGCGCACGCTTGGCCGCACTTTCAAGGAAGACGACGAGATCATCCTGACCCGCATGGATCATGAGGGAAATGTTTCGCCATGGTTGCAACTGGCCGAAGATATGGGGCTCGTCGTTCGTTGGTTGCCGTTTGACCAGACGACATGGCAGATCGAGGAAACGGCTTTGTCCGAACTACTCAATGACAAGACACGCCTGCTCGCACTGAACTATGCCAGCAACCTGACCGGCTCAATCAACAATGTGAAGGCGTTGACCCGCTTGGCCAAGGCCGCCGGTGCGTTGGTCTATGTCGATGCTGTGCAGTTCGCACCACACGGATTGGTGGATGTGCAGGAAATCGGCTGCGATTTCCTGGCCTGCTCGGCCTACAAATTCTTTGGCCCGCATCTGGGCATTCTGTGGGGACGACGTGATGTGATTGACCCGCTAATACCCTACAAATGCAGGTGTTCGTCCAACCAATTGCCCGAGCGATTTGAAACCGGTACGCCCCAGATCGAACTGCTGGCCGGATTGTCAGCCACCATCGGTCATTTTGAAACATTGGGTGCCTCAACCGGCGAGGGCGGCTCGCGCAGGCGCAAGATTGCCGCCGCCTTCAAAGCATCGATTGCTTATGAAAATCCGTTGGCACAGAGGCTGGTTGACGGATTATCGGATATTGCGGGACTGAAAATTCATGGCATTACCGATCCGGCACGCCTCGAACACCGGGTGCCCACCGTATCGTTCACCGTCGATGGTATCGAGCCGGAAACGATTGCCCGCCAGATGAATATGGAAAACATCTTTTTGTGGTCGGGCCACAACTATGCCTGGGAAGTCGTCCACCAGCTTGGCATTCCTGCCGAGCGGGGCGTCGTGCGCATCGGCGCGGCGCATTACAACACTGTTGGCGAGATTGACGAAACGCTGGAAAGTGTCCACCGCTGCGTCGCCATGCTGCGTCAGCTGCGATGAATTTGCCGCCTTTGCACCGATCAGCAGCCGTTCAATTCGTTCCAGCTTTTCCGGATTGGGACGTGGTGCGCCGCTGGATAAGAATCCCTTCGGGTCATGGAGCTTTTGTCCTTCAGCGTAGAAGGCTTTCATAATGACACCCGCTATCAAGACCGTTCAGTGCGGGCGAGTTGAAGAAACGATTCGCCTTGGATCTTGTGTACCAGGTCGTCACGGGAAAAATTGATGCCAAGTCGCTCATAGAATGCTTGCGCCTTTACATTGTCCGCATCAACGGACAGGCGAAGGTAGACGCCGCCAGCTTCCATTGATAGCCGTGCTACGTGGCGCAAGAGCCGCTCGCCGACTCTCAAGCCACGAAAGCGTTGGTCAACGAACAAATCCTGGACATAAACACCGGGGCGCCCAAGCCAGCTCGAATAAATCTGGAAATACAGGCACATGCCCGCGAATTCTGAATCAATTTCTGCAATGAGAATGGCAAAGGCCGGCGTCTCGCCGAAGCCAAATCGCCTGATGTCGTCGGGTGTGCTTTCCACCTTGTCCGTGTCGCCAACGGCTTCGGCGATGCCAAGCAAGGCCGCATGGATCACCTCAGCGTCCTCCATCTTGCCGGGACGGATCGAGATGACACCGGCCTGTTTCCGGCGGTCAGCCATTCAGGGTTATCTCTCTGCCTGCGGCATATGAAATCTTTCGAGCCATTATTGAACGGCGTTCAGGTTTGATGAAACAGGCTGTCATTTGAGGCATCAGCCAGCCACGCGTCAATGGTGCCGAGTGGGGGCTGATCGGGCAAGCGATCAATCAAGCGATCAAGCAGGCAGGGCTCCCGCCGTTCATTCGCCGCTTCGCATCTTGGCGATTGCAGCAAAACGCTTTATCCACGCTAACAGATGCTTGCCGCCGCTGGAGACGCCATGCTGAGAGTTCAACAGGTCAAGATCGACGAAATTTACGTGCCGACCGCGCGCCGCAAGACGCTTCACCCCGAAACAGTCCGGCATCTGGCCGAGGATATCCTCGAAAACGGCATGAAAATGCCGATCCAGGTGCGCCATGATGGCAAGCGGTTCATTCTCGTTGAAGGGTTGCATCGTCTGGAGGCGGCGAAGTGGCTAGGCGAAGAGACGATTGATTCGTATCTGGTGCAGGCCAAACGGCACTGACGCCAATTCACGCAGATTTTTCAGGCACCATGTCGTCACCGGTCTGTTTCGCACGTCCTTCGATTGTTGCATTAACCGACATGACGACAGGAGACATTCATGGCCACGAAAATCGACATTGCGCCACAAACGAACCGCGAGCTTGTTCTTGCCCGTATAATTGATGCGCCGCGTGGCAATGTTTATCGCTGCTGGAGCGAACCAGATCTGGTGACGCAGTGGTTTGCGCCAAAGCCGTGGTCGACGCCGCGCGTCGAGTTCGATTTGAGGCCCGGCGGTTCCAGCCTCGTTATCATGGCCGACCCCGATGGCAATGAATTTCCCAATCCCGGTGTCTTCCTCGAAGTGGTGCCGGGCCGGAAACTCGTCTTCACCAACGCCTATACCAGCGCATGGGAGCCTGCCGAGGTGCCGGATGGCATGATGCTGTTTACCGGCGTTTTGACCTTCGAGGATGAAGGTGCGGGCAAGACCCGCTACATCGCGCGCGTCAAGCACTGGGACGTGGAAGGCTGCAAGACCCATGAGAAAATGGGCTTCCATGAAGGTTGGGGGCAATGCGCCGAACAGCTTGAGGCGCTTGCCCGCACGCTTTGAAATCGACACGCCACCGCTTCATTATTTGCCAGCCGGGCCACGCGCATGGCCCGGCTGCAAGAAGAATCCGCCGGTTGAAACAGCGATCACTCATTAAAGTAAATTTTAGATTCAATCTTTCTTGGTAATTCGTCATTCATAATTGGCATTGGTGTTCCGGCGGCGTGGGTTTGCCGTTCGGCTGTTTTGTTTTGAGTACAGGTCCCGGATGCGTTTGCCAGCCCATTTCACGTCGCTGATCCTTTGCCTTGGAATAACCGGCTGCACGTCGAGCTCCGGGCTTGAGGATATGATGCCGCGCCCTTCGATGGAGATAACCAATTCGGTTGCCCGTCCCGACGCGCCCATTGAGACGGCAGCAGCCAGCCAGCCCGGCTCCATGCTTGAGCCGATGTCGGACTTTGTCGATGCTGATGCGGTTTCTGATGATGCCGATGACGACGGTTCCGTCGAGGTCGCCGCGCTGGTGGCACCGGACAAACCATCGAAGGCTGCCAAGGTGTTTGGTGACGGCATTATTCACGAACGCCGCTTCGGCGATGCCCAGCCGATCAATTTCGGCAAGCGTTCACCCAAGAAGCTGGCGGTTCACGGCGTTGATGTCTCGCGCTGGCAAGGCGATATCGATTGGAAGAAACTGCGCAGTCAGGGTGCCAATTTCGTTTATATCAAATCCACCGATGGCGGCGATCACCTCGATCCCATGTTCATGAAGAACTGGCGCGATGCAAATGCAGCCGGCATTCGCCGAGGCGCTTATCATTTCTTCTATTGGTGCCGCACCGCCAGCGCACAGGCCGACTGGTTCATCCGCAATGTGCCAAAGACCAAGGACGCGCTGCCGCCGGTGATCGATGTCGAGTGGAACCATGAATCGAGCTGCAAGCGACGGCCATCGCGCGCCAAGGTTCTGGAAAAGATGCAAGTGTTCATGGACCGGATTGAGCGCCATTATGGCCAGCGCCCGATCATCTACACCGCACCGGATTTCTATGCCGATAACCTCAAAGGCGCATTTCAGGATTATCCGTTCTGGCTGCGCGCGGTGGCAGAACACCCGTCAAAGGTCTATCCGGGCCGCAAATGGCTGTTCTGGCAATATTCCGGTTCCGGCCTGTCGCAAGGCGTAGACGGGCGCATCGACCTCAATGTTTTCCACGGCAGCGAAAGCCAGTGGCACACATGGGCTAATGGCCGGGGATAGCGTAGCCAATGCCACACCAACCTGTTCTTTCTAATAAACGGAGTTTTGCTCGTTCGCTTCGCCGCGAAATGACCGAGGCGGAAGACAAACTCTGGCAGGAACTGCGGGGTCGGAGAGCTTGATGGGATCAAATTTCGCCGTCAAGTGCTAGTTGGCAAGTATATTGCCGATTTCGTGTGCCTTGACGCCAAACTGATAATTGAACTCGACGGCAGCCAGCACGCGGAATCGGTTCATGATCATATCCGCGATACCGAACTGAAGGCGAGGGGCTTTCGGGTGCTTCGTTTCTGGAATGACGGTGTGTTGAAAGATTTGAATGGTGTCTGCGACACCATCATCGCCTATGTGCGAGATGTGACATTGCAGCCGTGGCGTTGAGGCATGCTGTTCCTTCTCCCCTTGTGGGAGAAGGTGTCATCGCAGATGACGGATGAGGGTGCTGGACGAAGCACGGCGATCCCAAGCTGGAACACCCCTCAACCGACTTCGCTTCGCTCAGCCACCTTCTCCCACAAGGGAGAAGGCAAGTGCAGCCCGTGCGCTTCTGTAAATCTCAGACGTTGGCGATTGGCGTGAGGTTCCCACGGCATTTCCTTCTCCCCTTGTGGGAGAAGGTGCCCCGAAGGGGCGGATGAGGGTTGTTGAAATAAACACAACCGCTCCGACGTCGGATAATAGTCGACGCGCCATGCATAACGGCATTCTTTCCTCGTTATTGGAGAAAGGGCACCGCTATCGGAAAGAGGTGAATTTGATGAAGCTGTTAAGCCGTCAATTCAACTGCCGCCAAGCGGCAACAAATCGGTTATTTTCGCATGGGAACATTGCACCCACATCCAACTTAAACACCGTTTTATATGCAAGGCCGCAAACATCAGTCACTCGACAAACCAGTAGGGCGAGATCCTTATAGCATTGTGAGTATAATTTCTCGTTGAAATGAGGACCAATGTAGAAAGTATCGTTATTGCAGTGAAAATATATTGATACAGCGGATGGATGGGTCCCGTATTCGGAAAAAACATTGAAATAGTTATCAAAATAAAGAAATGTTTCGTTATCATTTATGTCTTTTTTTAAAGTGGAGCGCCCAAATTTTTTGTATCTCTTTTCTGATGTGTTTCGCCATTCAGGTAGTTTTCTGGATTTTCCGAAAATAAGAGTGCGAGCATACCAACTTCGGCAATATCTCGAAAAAGTGCAGTTGCTTGGGTGAAGTAGCCGAAGTCGATTAATTTGCTAGCTGCGCCAACATTATTTACGATCCGCGATCCCAGCACAGAGCTGGCAAGGTGGTCGGCGAGATGCTCTGAGTTGGTTTTTGGGTCGAGGGACATAAGTAGCGTTTTGCGGATTAAATCAGTCGAGGCGCTTAGCGCATCGGTATAGAGATAAATAGTGGAGGCGAGTCGCCTATGGCTCGCCTCCACTTCGCTTTCATCGAAAATACTCATTTCGCGTTCGGTTTAAGGTTTTTCCTCAGCTACACCCGCTTGTGCTTCCGCACGTATCGCATTTCTCACATGTGCCGTTGCGGACCATCGTAAAATTCTGGCATTCCGAGCAGGAATTGCCGGTGTAGCCTTGCAGGAGCGACTTGGCGCGGCGGTCGGCGGCGCGTTTCTTTGCATCCGCTGCTTCCTGGGCGGCAGCATCGGTAAACAGCGCCTCGGCCTGGCCTTCCTCGGTCCGGGCTTCTTCTTTTGCCCGTTCCTCGTAATCGCGCTTGAAGGCAACCGCCTCGTCGCTGGCGACCTCCGCTTTCAGCGCCGTTGCCGTGGCCGATGCCAGTGCCAGCACGTTGGAGCCGGAAAAGGCCGTGGGTGCCGCGCGCTGAGGGGAGGATTTCTCGCCCGCAGCACCCCGGCAAAGCCTTTCGGGTCACTCGTTCCAGCCACCAGCTTGACCGGTGAAGCACCGCGCGTCAGCCCCTTGGAGAAGGCAAGCGCCTTGCCTTCGGTAATGCCCTTGCCAAGCGACGTGTTGGAAAACTCCGTGTCGACATGGGCAAGATCGTTGCGACCAAGATAGGAAACAGCAAGTTCGCGGAACACATAGTCGATGATCGAGGTGGCGCTCTTGATGGCGTCATTGCCCTGCACCATGCCGGCCGGCTCGAACTTCACGAAGGTGAAAGCTTCGACATATTCCTCCAGCGGCACGCCATATTGCAGGCCAAGCGAGATGGCGATGGCGAAATTGTTCATCATGGCGCGGAAGGCGGCACCTTCCTTGTGCATGTCGATGAAGATTTCGCCGATGCGGCCATCGTCGAACTCGCCGGTGCGCAGATAGACCTTGTGGCCACCGACCACGGCCTTCTGGGTGTAACCCTTGCGCCGGTTCGGCAGTTTCTCGCGGTCGCGGTAAAGGCGTTCGACCACGCGCTCGACGATCTTTTCCGTGACCTGCACCGCCTTTTCGGCGGCGGGCGCGGCGATCAACTGCTCGATTGCGTCGTCTTCGTCCTCATCTTCATCGGCCAGCAGCGAGGCATTGAGCGGCTGCGACAGCTTGGAGCCATCGCGGTAAAGCGCGTTGGCTTTCAGCGCCAGCTTCCATGACAGCATGTATGCGGCCTTGGCGTCCTCGACCGTCGCCTCGTTTGGCATGTTGATGGTCTTGGAAATGGCACCTGAAATGAACGGCTGGGCCGCCGCCATCATGCGGATATGGCTGTCGATGGAAAGCGAACGCTTGCCGACCTTGCCGCAAGGCGAGGCGCAATCGAACACCGGCAGGTGCTCATCCTTGAGGAATGGCGCACCCTCAAGCGTCATGGCACCGCAGATGTGGATGTTGGCAGCCTCGATCTCCTTGCGGGTGAAGCCAAGTGCGGGCAGCATCTCGAAGGAGAAGTCGCCAAGCTGTTCATCGGTGAAGCCGAATGTCTCCTTCACCCAGTCGGCACCCAGCGTCCACTGGTTGAACACGAACTTGATGTCGAAAGCCGATTTCAACGCCGCATTGAGCGCGGCAATCTTCTCATCGGTAAAGCCTTTTGCCTTGAGCGTGGAAGGGTTTATGCCCTCTGCCTGATTCAAATTGCCATGCCCGACGGCATAGGCTTCGATCTCGGCGATTTCGCTTTCGCCATAGCCGAGCGTGCGCAAGGCTTCTGGTACGGCGCGGTTGATGATCTTGAAATAACCGCCACCGGCAAGCTTCTGAACTTGACCAGCGCAAAGTCCGGTTCGATGCCGGTGGTGTCGCAATCCATGACCAGACCGATGGTGCCAGTCGGCGCAATGACGGTAGCCTGCGCATTGCGATAACCATGCTCTTCGCCAAGGTCGATGGCGCGGTCCCATGCGGCGCGGGCATGGGTAACGAGATCCTGTTGCCAGATATGCTCGGCATTGATCGGCACCGGATTGACGGCCAGCTTCTCATAGCCGTCCTTGTCGCCATAGGCCGCGCGGCGGTGATTGCGCATGACGCGCAGCATATTGGTGGCATTGCGGTCGTAATCCGCAAAGGCACCAAGCTCGGACGCCATTTCCGCCGACGTGGCATAGGCAACGCCGGTCATCAGCGCGGTGAGTGCGCCGCACAGTTCACGGCCTTCGTTAGAATCGTAGGGGATGCCCGCTGTCATCAGCAGGCCGCCAATATTGGCATAGCCGAGGCCGAGCGTTCGGTATTCATAGGAGAGCTTGGCGATTTCCTTGGACGGGAACTGCGCCATCATCACCGAGATTTCCAAAACGATGGTCCACAGCCGCACAGTGTGCTCATAGGCTTCGATGTCGATCGTGCCGTCGGAATTGCGGTAGGGCAACAGGTTGATCGAAGCGAGATTGCAGGCCGTATCGTCGAGGAACATATATTCCGAACACGGATTGGACGCGCGGATCGCCCCGGCCGATGCGCAGGTGTGCCAATCATTCATCGTGGTGTTGAAATGCAGGCCCGGATCGGCCGATGCCCAAGCGGCATAACCGATCTTTTCCCACAGATCGCGAGCCTTCATGGTTTTCATGACGCTCCCGTCCTTGCGGGCGGTGAGGTCCCAGTCGCCATCCTGCTCGACAGCGCGCAGGAAATCGTCCTTCAGCGAAATCGAATTGTTGGAATTCTGACCCGAAACGGTGAGGTAGGCTTCCGAATCCCAGTCGGTGTCATAGGTCTTGAACTCGATGGAGGTGTAGCCCTGGCGCGCAAACTGGATGACCCGGCTGACGTAATTCTCCGGCACTGCGTTCTTCTTGGCCGCCTTGATCTCGCGCTTCAGCGCGGTGTTGATCGACGGATCGAAGCAATCGTCGTCCTGGCCTTCACAGTTGACGCAGGCCTTCATGATCGCATCGAGATGCTTGCGAACGATCTTGGAACCGGTGACGAGGGCAGCGACTTTCTGCTCTTCCTTGACCTTCCAGTCGATGAAGGCTTCGACATCGGGATGGTCGGCATCGACGATCACCATCTTGGCGGCGCGGCGCGTGGTGCCACCCGACTTGATAGCGCCGGCTGCCCGGTCACCGATCTTGAGGAACGACATCAGGCCTGATGAGCGCCCGCCGCCGGAAAGCTTTTCGCCCTCGCCGCGCAGGAACGAGAAATTGGAGCCGGTGCCGGAACCGTATTTGAACAGGCGCGCTTCACGCACCCACAAATCCATGATGCCGCCTTCATTGACCAGATCGTCCTGCACGCCCTGGATGAAGCAGGCATGCGGCTGCGGATGCTCATAGGCCGACTTCGACTTGGTCATCTTGCCGGTGAACGGATCGACGTAGAAATGACCCTGGCCCGGACCGTCTATGCCATAGGCCCAATGCAGGCCGGTGTTGAACCATTGCGGTGAATTGGGCGCGACGCGCTGGGTGGCAAGCATATAGGCCAATTCGTCGCGGAAAGTGCGCGCATCTTCCTCGGCCTTGAAATAACCGCCCTTCCAGCCCCAGTAGGTCCATGTCCCGGAAAGCCGGTCAAAAACCTGACGAGCATCGATCTCGGAACCGTAGCGTTCATCTTCTGGCAGTTTCGCAAGTTCGGCTTCATCGGCAACGGAACGCCACAGGAAGGAAGGAACATCGTTTTCCTCGACCTTCTTGAGGCGTGCAGGCACACCCGCCTTGCGGAAATACTTCTGCGCCAGAATGTCAGCGGCGACCTGTGAGAACTGGGCAGGCACGTCGATATTGTCGAGCCGGAAGACGATAGAGCCATCCGGGTTCTTGATCTCGGATAGCGCCTTGCGGAATTCGATCTCCGCATAGGCTGCACCTTCCTGCCCAGTCTGTCCGTTCTTGGTGAAACGCCGTTCAATGCGCATCGTTGTCTGTCCCTTTGTCTATATGTAGTGCATTTCCAAGGAGATTTCCCCAACCCCAACTCGAAAAATGCCAGCCCGCCACATCCGCTCGCCAACAGACGAACGGCTCTCCTTTTCACATCGTCCGTCACCGCGCTGGCCAAACGCATCGTGTAGTGGAAACCAGCATGCCGACGAACCTTGTGGGTCCCTCAAAACTGAAACTTTATGCAAACCCCTCAATGGGGTAAACTCACATTATCTGGTGTCGAACATATCTGCAAACACTAAATATAGTGTTAACAAACAATTTATTCCAGTTCGACAATCCTCCCTTTTGCCACCCCAAAACCCAAAATTCCCACGCCTCCGCTCGCCTCGTAAACGGGCGGACTGCGGTTGAAAACACACGAAATCCGGGAAAAAGACCGAGCACAGAACTTTCCGGTCACGCCCGCAACAGGAGCGCATGGTTTATAAAAAGCGACTCGGTTTACCCAGTCAAGGATTCGTTTGTTTTACTTTTGTGACCCCAACATCTTGTGTGTCACATATGTGGATAGCGGGGAGAAATGTCGTTTGAACGCATATGCGCGAATTTGCTCTTTCAATTCGCAAAAGCCCTCGATTGCGCATGTTTGAGCATTCGCGGTTACGCGGCGCACTGTCTTGTTCAACGCTGCCACCTCGTCGGCGTCAGGGTCGAGCACCTCTCAATCCGGCACACTGAGGTGACATCTGACCGGATTTCCGTCAACGAACCCGGCGCGCACGCAAGAATTCGTTTCCCATCGTGGTATGAAATTGGGGCAAGCAACTTCAATTGAACAAGCACTAAGGAAAATTGAGTTCACCCATGTTATGATCTGACCTATATGAGCGATCAGACAACAGCTTTCCGGTAACGGAGATTTCGATGAACAGCATTGCACGCCAGAATATGGTGCAGCCGGTCGATCCGATCTGGCGCGCGATTCGTGACGAAGCGATGGAGGCGGTCAACCGCGATCCGCTTCTTGCCGCGTTCCTTTATTCCACTATTCTCAACCAGAAGAGCCTCGAAGACGCTGTCATTCATCGCTTGGCGGAGCGCCTTGCGCATCAAGACATTGGCTCCGACCTCATTCGCCAGACCTTCGACGCAATGCTGACTGATGACCCGAACTGGTCGTCCATCGTTCGAGTCGATATTCAGGCCTATTACGACCGTGATCCCGCTTGCGACCGGTTCATGATGCCGATCCTTTACTTCAAGGGATTTCACGCCATCCAGACTCATAGGCTGGCACATTGGCTGTGGAATCACGGCCGCAAGGATTTCGCGCTTTACCTTCAAAGTCGCTCATCTTCCGTGTTTCAAACCGACATCAATCCGGCGGCGCGTATTGGCAAGGGCGTGTTCCTCGATCATGCCACCGGGCTTGTCGTTGGCCAGACGGCGGTCATCGAAGACGACGTTTCAATCCTGCATGCCGTTACCCTTGGTGGCACCGGCAAGGCAGGCGGCGACCGGCACCCCAAGATACGCCACGGCGTACTGATTGGTGCCGGTGCCAAGATTCTCGGCAATATCGAGGTTGGCCATTGCTCGAAGATCGCTGCCGGTTCGGTGGTCCTTTCTCCAGTACCCCATAACAAGACGGTTGCAGGCGTACCCGCCCGCATCGTCGGTGAAAGCGGTTGCGACCACCCTTCACGCCAGATGGACCAGCTTCTGCCGTCACAATCCATGGAACACGTCGTCAGCTTCGACATATGATTGCCCGAAAGAGCACGACGTTGTGAGTTTGAAATCACGCAACTGGCATGGATGGCCGCCGATGTGGCGGCAGAACCTTTACAGCCTCATGATCAACGTGCCAGAAGCGCCATTCGCAAACAAAGCCGCCACATGTCCGGAGAAAAACTTTGAAGCCCGATGAGATCAAGAAGCTCGACACTTATTTCAAGCGCACCTTCCAAAATCCGACGCTTCAGGTGAGGGCACGCCCACGCAAGGACGATTCTGCGGAAGTCTATGTTGGCGACGAGTTCCTCGGCATCGTCTTCAAGGACGAGGAAGATGGCGATTACAATTTCTCAATGGCCATTCTTGACATAGATCTGGCCTGAGGCGACCGCGCTTTCTCAATACCGCTCATCCGTCACCTGCGGTGACACCTTCTCCCACAAAGGGGGAAGGCAGGGGGCCAGTTTTGACACTCCCGGTCTTCAAATAATCTGATGCCTTGGCAGCAACAGCGGCGTCGAGCGCCTTCCAGTTGCCAAGAAATGCTCTTGGAAAACGGTAGGTAAGGCTAAGGTTGTCTCCAACAAGGAAATCGCGCTCGCATGGCGCGAGCGAGTCAGCTGCACTTTGTCCGCTCAGGCACCGCGCTACAAACGGCGATTGTCCGGGCCGTTCCGCGACCGCGAGTATTTCGCTCAGATAGCCCGATTTTTTGGTGAAATCATAGAAGGTGATACCGCTCGGTCCCGGTGTTCCAGGCTGGACGATAAGCGCGCTGTAGATCGGATCGAAGCGTTCGCTCATGCCGCGTGACATCATCTGTTCTTCGAACGACAGGAACAGGATGTTCTGACGCGGGCCGACATCATTGAAATCGTTTGCCGTAGCATCATTATAGCCGTCCATTTGCGGGTAACGCAGGTAGAGATCGAGCCGTGAGGCAACGCCATTGCGACGCGCCCGATCAAACCGGATGACATTTGCCGGCGCAGCGATGACATTATTGCCGATCACCACTTCCTGAATGGTCGTGTCGTCCGTATGCCCGCCCATCGCAATTTCATGGCCGAACCACTTTCCCGCAAATGTGATGGCGACCGAGATGGCAGCAAGGACTGAAAATCCATAGAAGACCTTCATCATCAACGATGAGTTGACGACCCTGAATTCGGGTGAATCGACGATTTCGGCCTGCTTCATGGCAATCCTTGGTCGGGCACCTGTCCCCCACCGGCACACAATGGCGCGGCACGGCTCTTGCACGGTGACTGTGAAACGCAGCATTGCGGTTTTATGGTAAACGGAGAGTAAAGATGGACGTCGTGCAACTATGCGCATACGCATTTTTGACTGGGCTGACCATTTGCGGCCTCGCCGGATCGGTGATGGAACTCGTATCGGGCCGTCGCCTGGCTTTCGCGGCACCTTATGTGACGCCAGCCCATGTCGTGCGCTCGCTGGCAATTACTGCATCCGCCGGCCCTTTCATGCTGGTCAACGACGCGCTTGACGCACATCGCGAAAAACGTCTGTCGACACCGGGTCTGGCATCTTGCATGTCCACCGCAGTGATATGGCTGATGGCGTCAGGTGTGCTGACGATTGGCATTGCATCATTGATGGTGCGTCTTTTAGGTTTGCCACTCGACGTTCCATATTGAGACGGTTTGCGGAGCAACCATGCCCATCTTCTCCATCGACGCAATTGCACCTCAGTTCGAGGACGAGCAATCCAACTGGATCGCACCAGATGCCGTGCTGGTGGGAAATATCGCAATCGGCAGGAATGTCGGCTTCTGGTTCGGCGTGGTTATACGTGGTGACAACGAGCCAATCAGCATTGGTGCCGACACCAATGTGCAGGAACACACGCTCATGCACAGCGATCCGGGCTTTCCCCTGTCGATAGGCAAGGGCTGTACGATTGGTCACCGTGCCATGTTGCATGGCTGCACAATTGGCGACAACAGCCTGATCGGTATGGGCGCCATCGTCTTGAACGGTGCGCGAATAGGCCGGAATTCGCTGGTGGGGGCTGGTGCCCTCGTGACTGAAGGCAAGGAATTCCCCGACAATTCGCTGATCGTCGGATCGCCCGCCCGCGCGGTGCGCACCCTGGATGATGCCGCCATTGCGCGCCTGCAGGGCTCGGCAGCGCATTACGTCGCCAACGCCAGGCGGTTCAAAGCCGGGTTAAAGGAAATTTGACCCGACGGAGTGCGCAAGGCTTTGCTTTGAAAGACGAAATTTTGTGAAGCCGCAAACAAATGGGTGGAGCCGGCCCGGGGACTGGGCCGGCTCCTTAAAACCCGGTCATGGGGACGGGGAGAGTGGGGACTCGACCGGGTTTTCTCCTGGCGTTACTGGAACGCGAGCCTGGATCACGATGATTTAGGATCGAATCGATCCAAATTCATGAACGTGATCGATTCCAATGGTTTAGAGCGGGATGCGGGCGGGAAATCGATGCCCACTGTTCGCCACCCCGCTCTAGCGAACGCTGGCCACCGCATCGGCGCGACCATTGTTGATCGATACCCACACGCCCGAATTCTGCCTCGACTGGCGTTTGAGATATGTGTAGCCGGTGTCACTCCAGGTGAGCACCTTTGCCTCGAGATTGTCGAGAATGAAGTCGCCCATGGTCGTGGTGACTGTCAGCACCGCATGTCCGTCGCCGTTCGCCTGACGCACAACGGTAACCAGAAGATCACCGGCTGGAACGCCCGCCTGCATGAGTTCGCGGCGCTTTTCCAACACATAGTCCTCGCAATCGCCATACCCGCTATCCGGGTAGGACCAGACTTCTTCCTTCGACCACATCTCCATATCGGTGCGTGGGAGAATCCGTGTATTTACGGAACTGTTGATGGAAATCATCTTCGCCCATAATTTGCGGCTGAGTTCTATCGGACCTTGCCTTGGCGTGATCTCATTGCATTCCTGCGGCAAAGCCTGGCAGAATTGATAATGACCGACCGGCTGTGTTGTGCGCCCCGCGATGTGCATGAACGATGTGCCCGCATAGGCTGTTCCCCAACAGCCGAATTGAATACCTGTCGCTATGAGCAACAGTTGTCCCCACTTGCTCTTCATCTGAGTATCTCCCCGTTTGGAGAGACAATGACATGGATGGATTTATTTGACGCAAAAGCGCGAAGTAGATTTTAAGTAAAACGAAGATTGCATTGTTATAAATATTGAAGATAATTCAAGTAAAAATAGACAAAAAATTGAATAAAATTGTATATTTCTCATAGCATCTCAATGCACGATGAGATTTTCAGACACGACGTGCGTTAATGGATGCGGTCATGGCCGCGCAGACGCGCCGCGGAGACAAGATGCAACCTGCGTGATGCATCATTGATGGATCACCATGGACACTTTTGGGGGAAGGGCGGCCAGATGTAGCCGCGCCGGCGGGCTGTCCGACGTTGAGGCAATTACCGTGCCGATGGAGGAATGACGGCGAACCGCTTAATTGCGCGGTGCGTTAAACTCTGAATCAAGCGTTTCCGAACGTTGGATGACGGCAAACTCGATTGCGACACCATCTTCGAAATGGCGCACGACTTGCCCACGCATGGTTCCCAGCATGACCTGGATGCCGATCGCCGGTTTGACTTCGATTTCGATTGCGGCACCCGACAGCGACAGGTCGATGATGCGGCATTGATATTGTCGTCCGTCCATCAGGTGAAGCGAACTCAACGGATTGCGAGGGGCGACGCGTTCATGGCGGCGATCTTCTGGCAAATCGAGTTCGTGCTTGTTGGCCAGCCAGGTCAGCTGGGCCGCCAGTTTCTCGCGCTTGCGTTCCGACGCAATGATGGTCATGGCAAAGCCGTCTTGCAAAGTGCGCGTCAGCACGCCTTCGACGCGACCGATGTGATCAATATAGGCAATAATCTTTTCGCCGGGCTCGCCAATCGTCTCGCTACGGATGGCGACATTGCCAGGCGACATTTCAACGACCTGGCATGCGTGTTCGCTGCGGTCTTCCAGCATGAAGCGTCCATAGATCTTAACGCGAACGCGCTGAAAGTTGCGCCGCTCGACCTTGGACGGTGCGTATTCGACCGCCGCTGCTCTCATCACTGCCTACACCCCGTTGGCCACCCGCGCGTTGAGCGTGGATTTTCATGGCTAAAATAAAACAAAAGAGGTTAACAAACGTGAAAGAAGGACGGCACTTGCGTCGATTATGTTTACTCGTCGCGTCCGCCATCGAGGACGACAAGATGCATAACCCGCCGCGCCTCGCCATATTCGGAAATGGTATCGATATTGCCGAGTTCCGAAGGCGCGAGGTCTGGGACGTTGATTGCAGGCCGATTGCCGAGGAAAACCGGATCCTTGTCCGGGTCAATGACACGAACCGTCTCGATCAGCGAATCTACAATCGGATCGATTCCAAGCCAGAATGGTTTCTCGGCGGAAGAGGCGACGCCAAGACAGCGCAACTGATCCGATCCGCCTTCCAGCGGCAGCACCAATAGCTCGAACCGGTTCTCGCGAGCACCTTGGCTAAATCCCACATAAGTGATGAGAACCACCGATTTATCGCGAAAAACGCTATCAATGAGTCTGGTGATCAGGCGTTGATCCTTGTCGCGCCACAGGGAGGGGAAGGAAAAGCCCTTCAGTTCCCGGCCGTAGCTGGCGCATAGCCGCGTGCCTGCGAGGCGGAACACGGCTTTCCCGCGCGTATCCAGTTCCAGAATGAATGTATCGGCAAGCAGGGTCTTGATGTCGGCAGGCTCGACTTCAGTGCGCTTTGGCGCGGGACGTCCGTCGCGCAGGCGATTCCAATATTGGAACAGTGCGATCGATCCGTTCAGGTTCATGCTCATTCCACTCCGCGCATTCTGTCTTCAGATGTCCCATCGGGATACAGAAGGCCGCTTTCTGGTGACCTACATGCGTTGCGGAGCATGAGACGTGCCAGCATCGATCTTGCTTGTTCACGGGTCGGGATCGTTAAGGTTAACAACTGGTTTACATTGCGAAGTGAACTTTCATATGTGACATTGAAATTACTCCAGAAAGTCGGCTGCCGGGGACAAATGGCAAGCAGCTTTCAATCAAAAGTTTTGGGGGAGCGTGGGGCTCGACAAGCCGTTCAAGGGCGACCTTGGACGGCTTTTTCTGATTCGCAGTGCGAATCAGGGGTGCTGATTCGGCATTTGTGAATCTGCGACCGGTGCTTTACAGGCCGGTTATCGACTTTATTTTACCCGTCCCGGATGCATCGCAAACATGACCAACCACGATCTTTCCCAAGAGCCGCCCGTCCAGCACCGCGAACCCATGTTCAATTTGCCCGCGGTGGTGCTGGTGGTGATGGGATTGTGCATTGGCGTCCATGTGATCCGCGAATTTTTCCTTACTGCGGAGCAGGATTACGCGGTTTTGCTTCGTGCAGCGTTCATACCGATCCGCTATTCCGGCCGCTATCACATAGATTTTTACGCCTTCTCCAGCCCCTTCACCTACACCTTCCTGCATGGTGGTTTTGCCCATGTTGCAGTCAACATGGTTTGGCTGGCGGCATTTGGCTCGCCACTGGCAAATCGCATTGGCGCCTTTCGGTTCGCGGTGTTTTTCGCGGTGACGGGATTGGCTGCGGCGGCACTTTTCTGGATCGTTCATCCGCTTGGCCAATCGCCGCTGGTTGGTGCGTCCGGCTCGATATCGGGGATGATGGGCGCTGCCGCGCGCTTTGGCTTTCGCATTGACCGATCATCGGGAAAAGCTGCATTTGGCGGTGCGCCACTCCCAATGAGCGCCGCTTTCAAGTCACGTAGCGTGGTAACCTTCCTTGGCGTCTGGATGGCCATCAATTTGGTCACGGGCTTTGTCGGTTTCGTCCCCGGCGAAGAAAGTCAGATCGCTTGGGAAGCCCACATTGGTGGATTTTTGGTCGGATTCTTCGGCCTCGCATTGTTTGAACCACGATCATCACGCCACATTTGAGATGTTTTTCGATCTCTGTTCGTTTGCGCCACCCGGATTTCATGCAGGCAAACTATCTGTTTTACATGAGTAATGGCTTGAAAAGCTGGCTTCGTCAGCGCACCATTACGTTTCAATCAGAAAAGCCACGGCGGGCAGGGCTGATCGAAAAACAGAGGAGGACGCCATGACTGTTAAGGCAATTCTCGCAGACAAAGGCCACGATGTATTGACGTTGGGGCCAAATGAGAGACTTTCCGACGCCATCCGTGTCCTTGCCGACAAGCGGATCGGGGCATTGGTCATTACCAATGGCGACAACAAGATCGTCGGTATTCTTTCCGAGCGCGACATTGTGCGCATCGTCGCCAAGGAGGGAGCTGCGGCTCTCGACCTGGCCGTGCGCGCGGCGATGACGCCCAAGGTAAAGATTTGCAACGAAAACCACACGGTCAACGAACTGATGGAAATCATGACCGCAGGCCGCTTTCGCCATATTCCGGTCGAAAAGGACGGGCGGCTGCACGGGATTATTTCAATCGGCGATGTGGTCAAGCGCCGTATTCAGGACGTCGAGCGCGAAGCCGAGGAAATCAGGGCTTATATAGCGACGGCGTAGGAGGAGGGGGACTCAGGCTCCCTGCTTTTCGGCTAAGCGTCTTTAGCTGCCTTGTTTTGCAGAGATGTCAGTACCTGCAGTGCGTGGTCGCACATGTTCGACGGCACAAATACGTGATCGTGGTGGAAAGCAGCGACCATATTGCAAGGTATGGCGTGCTTGCCAAGCGCGGTTGACACAGCCGAAGTGAGTCCAACCCCTTTCAACGAAGAATACACGTTGAGCATTATGCAGCACATCGGGTGGTCGACATTCAATTTGGTTCTTTGTGCCAGTTCGACAGGGACGATCATCGACATTCCCTCGTCTTCCTTGAAAATCGAAATGGCTTCAGGAAAGAGCAACGCACCAAGGGCAGGGTCATCGGTAGTGACAAAGACAAATGTGCCCGGCCGCACTTCCGGCGTCATCCTGGAGATCATGTCGCGGGCCGTTCGCGAGACTTTTGGCATTCGGGTGATCCTTCCATGACCAATGCATGTCGCCCAAAAGTGTGCAGCGGTTTTGGGACAACGACATGCACAAAAACAAGGGCTAAAAGCACCCTGCATGCATCCCTTTTGACGCGACGCGCCTTAACGCCGCAGCGTTGTATCAATATACGATAGCAAAGTTGCCGCGTTCTGATATGGCTGCGCTTTCATCAGATGTGGGGTCGTGGTGATCTGGTTTTATGCCGACACTTGCCTATGACGGCCCTTTGCACTAGCGAAAGTCGGTATGTTTCCTGTTGCGACGGTCGCGACATTCCACACAAGAACAGGCCGCCATGTCCCTTATCGATACCCGCACACCAGATGCCAAACGCTTCGTTCCCGGAGCCACCGGAGACTGGGAGATCATCATCGGTCTCGAAGTCCATGCCCAGGTGACATCCGAAGCTAAATTGTTCTCCGGTGCCTCGACCTCATTTGGCGCGGCCCCAAACGCCAATGTCAGCCTCGTTGATGCGGCGATGCCGGGCATGTTGCCAGTTATCAACGAGGAATGCGTCAGGCAGGCGATCCGTACTGGTTTGGGTTTGAATGCTGTGATCAATAAGAAATCGGTATTTGATCGGAAAAATTATTTCTACCCGGATTTGCCGCAGGGCTACCAGATTTCGCAGTTCAAGCAGCCGATCGTTGGCGAGGGGACTGTTATCGTTTCTGTCGGGCCTGACAAGAAGGGCGAGTTTGAAGATATTGAGGTTGGCGTAGAGCGGCTGCATCTGGAACAGGACGCGGGCAAGTCGATGCACGACCAGCATCCGACCATGTCCTATGTCGATCTAAACCGTTCTGGTGTGGCGTTGATGGAGATCGTCTCCAAGCCCGACATGCGCTCTGCCGATGAAGCCAAGGCCTATGTGACCAAGCTGCGCACCATCGTGCGCTATCTGGGCACATGCGACGGCAATATGGACGAGGGCTCGATGCGCGCCGACGTCAACGTCTCGGTGCGCAAGCCGGGCGGTGAATTTGGCACGCGTTGCGAAATCAAGAATGTGAACTCCATCCGTTTCATCGGCCAAGCCATCGAATATGAGGCGCGTCGCCAGATCGCAATTCTGGAAGATGGCGGCACGATTGATCAGGAGACTCGCCTGTTCGATGCGGTCAAGGGCGAGACGCGCTCCATGCGTTCAAAGGAAGAGGCGCATGACTACCGCTATTTTCCTGACCCGGATCTGTTGCCGCTGGAATTCGATCAGGCCTATGTCGACGCTTTGGCAACGGACCTGCCGGAATTGCCTGACGCCAAGAAGACGCGGCTCGTGGAAAAGCTTGGCCTATCGGCTTATGATGCGTCGATCCTTGTTTCGGAAAAGGCCATTGCCGACTATTTCGAGAAGGTGGCGATGGGTCGTGAAGGCAAACTTGCAGCAAACTGGGTCATCAACGATCTTCTTGGGGCGTTGAACAAATTCGGCAAGGAGATCGACGAGACCCTGTTTCTCCCGATCAACTTGGCGCGGTGATCGACCTGATCAAGGAAGGTACGATCTCCGGCAAGATCGCCAAGGACCTGTTCGAGATTGTCTGGACCGAAGGCGGCGATCCGCGCGATTTGGTTGAAAGCCGCGGCATGAGACAGGTGACGGACACCGGCGCTATCGAAAAAGCGGTTGATGAGGTGATTGGTGCCAATCCCGACAAGGTTGAGCAAGCCAAGGCCAAGCCGAGCATGGCTGGCTGGTTCGTCGGTCAGGTGATGAAAGCGACAGGCGGAAAAGCCAACCCGAAGGCAGTCAACGATCTCGTCAAGGCCAAGCTCGGGATCGAGTGAAGCGATGTTTGTGCGCACCGCCAGCGAGCGCGACTTTGGAGCAATCCGGGATTTGCTGGTCGAAACCTGGCATGCCACCTATGACGACGTTTATGGCATTGAACGGGTCAACGCGATCACGGCGGATTGGCATTCGGTTGAAACACTAAAAGCCCAATCATTACGACCCAATTCGGAATTTCTGGTGGCCGATGATGGCAAGCGGCTTGGTGGAATGGCATATGCCGCCGCGGGCAGTGATCCGAAAGTGGCGCTGTTGCACCAACTCTACGTTCGACCCGAAAATCAGGGAGCGGGTGTCGGGCGCGCTTTGCTGACCGAGATCGAGGAATGCTTCCCCGAGGCCGAACGGCTGAGGCTGGAAGTGGAGGCGGCCAACGGCGCGGCTGTTGCTTTCTATGTCGCCAACGGTTTTACCAAGATTGGCGAGACAGAGAATTGCGGCACCGCCCAATCCGCCATTCCAGCACTGGTATTTGAGAAAATCCTGGGTTGACTTGGTAGGATTTACTATTCGGCGGCGATCTCGACATTGTCGATCAGACGGGTTTTACCAAGCCATACCGCTGCCAGAAGCCGCCCCACATGACCCGCTTGCCATTCTTTCAATGTCAGGCTCTGGCGCGCAGCGATATAATCAACGGTATCGAAACCCGCCTTTTGCAAGACGAGACGGGCTTTGATGGTTTCACCGTCAGGGTCGCCGCTTTGGACGATTGCGTCGGAAAAATTGCGCAGAACATTGTTCAACTGCCGCGCAACAGCAAGTTCGATGCTGCTCAGATAGGCGTTGCGTGATGACAAGGCGAGGCCATAGGCATCGCGCACAGTCGGAGCGCCGATAATCTCGACCGGCAAATCAAGGTCGCGGCACAACTGCCTGACCACGCAAAGCTGCTGATAGTCTTTCTCGCCGAAAATCGCGTAGTCCGGCGTTGCCTGCAGGAAAAGCTTGGCAACAACAGTTGCCACACCTTCGAAGAAGGTCGGTCTGAAATCTGTTTCCAACCCAATGGCGGGGCCACCGACCGAAATTTTCGTGGCAAAACCGGATGGGTAAATTTCAGCAGGCGTGGGAATATAGGCAAGATGGACTCCGGCATTTGCAAGGCGATCGAGATCCATTCCGAGTTGGCGCGGATAGGTTTCGAGATCTTCCGATGGAGCGAACTGTGTTGGGTTGACGAAGATTGAAACGATGCAACGGTCGGCCTTTGCCAGCGCCGCCTGCATCAGCGAAACATGGCCCTCATGCAGCGCGCCCATCGTTGGCACCATTGCAACGCTAAGGCCGTCGCGCCGCCACGATTGTACCCGTGCACGAAGATCGCCAACGGTTTCGACGCGATGCAAGAGTTTCATGGTCAAGCCTCGTCGCCTACTGGGCGAAATACATGCTGGGAACCGGGGAAGGTACGCGACGTGACCTCATCGGCATAGGTTGAGGCGGCTTTCGACACGATACTGCGCAGGTCTGCATATTCCTTGACGAATTTCGGCACACGCTCAACGGTCAGGCCAATGGCGTCGTCGATCACCAGAACCTGTCCGTCGCAGGCTGAACTCGCACCGATGCCGATGGTTGGAATGGCGGCTCTGTTGGTGATTTCTGCGGCTACCGGCTCCATCGTGCCTTCGATAACCATGGAAAAAGCGCCAGCCTTTTCCACCGCCTCGGCATCACGCAACAGCCGTTCAATGCTCTCGCTGGTGCGTCCCTTGATTTTGTAGCCGCCGTCTTTTTCAACGGACTGAGGTTGAAGGCCGATATGGGCCATTAGCGGGATGCCCGCGGCAACGATGGCGGCGATCTGCTCGGCAACATCGCTTCCGCCTTCCAGTTTGACCGCTTGGCAGCCGGTTTCTTCGACGATGCGGCGTGCAGAAGTGAGTGCCTGTGTGGCGGAGTTTTCATAACTGCCAGCCGGCATATCGACCACGACACAGGCGTTTTGGGCACCGCGCATGACGGCCTGCCCGTGCAGGATCATCATATCCATTGTGGCACCAAGCGTGGTTGGATGGCCATGAAGCACCATTGCCACACTGTCGCCCACCAGTAGAAGATCGACATGCGGATCAAGAAGCCGGGCAAAGGGGAATGTGTAGGCAGTCAGGCAAACGACAGGTTTGCCGCCCTTGCGTTGGCGAATATCTTCGGTTGAAATCCGGGTATTGGCAACGGGGGCGGCTGACACGAATTCATCTCCTTGACCGGCGGCATCTCTACCTGCGCCAACGGGTCAGCAGACAATTAGAAAGAACCAATGTGAATGACAAGGCGCATGCAGGTGTGTCAATGATAGCAAAACCCTTGCCATTGCCTTGCCCTGACGCCATAAGCAGGAAACAAGCTTTCGCCTTTGCGAGGACCTGGATGAAGACGTTCTTTCTGCAATTGTTCACTTGGTGGAACAGCCAAACACTCAACACGCGCTTTCACACATGGCGACATGGCAAGCGCGTGGGGAGGACGACACTGGCAACGTCTATTACGAGGGCGGAACCGATTCGGAGGGACGCACGCGGCGCTGGGTCATATACAAGAATTACTCCGAGGCTTCGGCGATTCCCTCAGGTTGGCATGGCTGGATGCACCATCGCGTCGATGTTGCCCCATCATCTGAGGCTTACAAGGCGCATGAGTGGGAAAAGCCCCATTTGCCAAATCTGACGGGTAGTGCTGCAGCGTACCGGCCAAAAGGTTCGGTCCTTGGCAACCAGCAACGGCCACAGGTGACTGGCGATTATGACGCATGGACACCCGGCAGTTGAAGCGTCGGTCTTTTCTCGCCACATTTCCCCATTAGGCGCTTGATGAACTGATTGCAGTCATTAGCCTTGGCGGTGGCGAATCATCGCAGGCACAACCACCGGTATCCTTGTATGCGGAATTTCAGCCGAATAGCGTTTGGCACAGTGATGGCAACAGCAGCACTTTTCGCTGTGGCTACGGCGTCGTTTGCCACTGATGCTGAAGATACGGGGCGCATTACCAACCCTGTCGCCGAGTTCGCAGGGCTCGACAAGATCACCGGGCGTATCATCTCCTTCGATGTCTACATCAACGAGACGGTCCAGTTTGGCGCGCTCCAGGTCACGCCGCGCATCTGTTATTCACGACCCGAGGCCGAGGCACCGAAGACGGATTCCTTCGTCGAGGTTGATGAGATCACACTTGATCGCAAGATAAGGCGTATCTTCACTGGATGGATGTTTGCCCAAAGCCCCGGCCTTAATGCCGTCGAGCATCCCGTCTATGATGTCTGGCTGAAGGACTGCAAACAAAAGTCGTCTGTACCGGCACCGGATACGGCAAAGACCAACTGAAACGCGTCCTGCTTCGTGGATTTTGCTTTCAAGCAGTTCATTCAGATGAAAGCTAAATGAGCAAAAGTCCCTTCATCGAAACATGGCTCTGACTCACATTTGCTGCTGTTGCGGGCGACGCTTTTGCTGATTCACCGGAGGATCAGTTTATGCAACATCGATTTCAGCGCACGAGCCTCGCGCCGTCCGGCTTTGTAGTAGATGAAGTGAGGTTTGTCGCAGACAGCGTTCAAATTCAGCTACGATCGCGCCACCTCTCAGGAGCGTGTCCGGGCTGTGGACGGCCAAGCCGGAGAGTTCAAAGTAGATATGTGCGCCGGCCCGCTGACCTGCCCCTCAGCGGCCGGCGAGTAGAGTTGGTGATTGTGGCGCGTCGGTTTTGGTGCGATGCCGTTCTGTGCGGCCGGCGTATCTTCTGCGAACGGTTCGATAACGGCGTATTGGCTCGCTATGGCCGCCGTACTCAGCGGCTTGAGACGATCGTCCACCACCTCGGTTTGGCGCTCGGCGGCAGACCGGCCGCGGCATTTGCCAATCGCCTCATGATGCCGGTGAGCAACGACACACTGCTGCGGGTGGTTCGTCGCCGTATTGCTGATCAAAACGATGAGCTCACCGTCATAGGCATTGATGATTTTGCCTTCAGGCGCGGCCAAACCTATGGAACGATCGTTTGCGATCTGCAACGGCGAAGGCCTGTCACCCTGTTGCCGGATCGTGCGTTGGATACTTCTCGGATATGGCTTTCCGAGCATCAGTCGATATCGATTGTCGCTCGCGATCGAGGCGGCGGCTATGGTAAGGCCATCGCAAAGGCGTTGCCCGATGCTGAGCAGGTTGCCGACCGCTGGCACCTGATGGAAAATTCCAGCCGAGCGTTTCTCGATGCCGTCGGCAAGTCGATGCGACAGATCAGGCAGGCGGTCGGCAGCAACATCGTTGATCCCAAGCTTCTGACTTACGCGGAAAAGCTGCAGTACGAGGGATATCTGCGCCGCCAGGAGACGAATGAAGCGATCCGGGAACTGTCGAAGAATGGAACGTCAATTCGCCAGATTGTTCGGCAAACCGGCCATAGCCGCAAGATTGTCCGCGACGTGTTAAGGGGCCAGCGCCTTGATGTCTTCAGAACACGGCCTAGTTCACTGGATAGCTGGCTGCCGTGGCTCAACGACCGCTGGGACGAAGGCGTGCGGAACGCCTTGGCGCTCTGGCGGGAGATGAAAGCAAAGGGCTTTCCGGGACAGAGCGGGGTCGTCTCGCAATGGGCTCAGCGGCGACGCCTTGCGGAGAAGGCCAACCAGAGTGGGCTTGCGCGAACGCCATCAGCGCGGGTGATCGCCCGGCTGATGACAACCGCACGCGATGACTTGGCGAAACCTGAGGCGATCCTGGTGGCGGCGATCGAAGTGCACGTTCCGGAACTGGTAGCCGCCCGCACTGCCATTGGCGACTTCCAATCCATGATCCGCTCGAAGACAGCTCGAAAGCTCGATGGATGGCTTGTAGCAGCTAAGAACAGCCTTGTGGGATCGTTTGCCAGCGGTGTCGAAAAAGACATTGCCGCCGTCCGCAATGCCATCATCTCTCCTTGGTCGAACGGGCAAACTGAAGGTCAGATAACGCGACTGAAACTCATCAAAAGACAGATGTACGGGCGTGCAAAACTCGATCTCCTCCAGGCGCGATTGATCGGCGCAATGTAATATCTGAAGATCAGCAAATGTGCGTCAGAGCCGAAACATGACCCTTCTTGCCGATGATGATGTGGTCATGCACTGCAATACCAAGCCGCTTGCCTGTTTCGACAATTTCCTTGGTCATGTCGATATCCGCCCGCGACGGCGTGGGGTCTCCCGATGGATGGTTGTGCACAAGAACAATTGCGGTTGCCGAGAGTTCCAGTGCTCGCTTGACCACCTCACGCGGATAGACCGGCGTGTGATCGACCGTGCCGGTCTGCTGCACCTCGTCGGAAATCAGGGCGTTTTTCTTGTCGAGAAAGAGAATACGGAACTGCTCACGCTCCTCAAAAGCCATGGCAGCACGGCAGTAATCAAGCACTTGTGTCCATGATGACAGGGCTTCGCGTCCGGTCAATTCACTTCGCACCATGCGTTGGGCCGATGCGGCGATGATCTTCAGATCGAGTGCGACGGCGGGGCCGATGCCCTTTACCTCCTGCAACAAGGAAATGGGCGCACCGAGCACTTCGGCAAGCGTAGTGAAGCGGGCAAGGAGCGCCTTGGCGATTGGTTTGGTATCGGCGCGCGGGATGAGCCTGAACAGCAAGAGTTCGAGCAGTTCGTAGTCAGGCAGGGCCGCGTGGCCGGAATTGACAAAGCGCTCTCGCAATCGATCACGATGGCCAAGATAGTGCGGCTTTTCTCTTTCGCGCTTTCCCGGCGTTGGTGCCGGGAATGGGCGCTCGCTCAAAAAGCCGTGCTCGCCATCACTGTTCTTGCCCATACGTCCCCGCAACAAGCATCAAATACCAAAGCCCCGATCGCCAAATATTAGAACACTGGTTAGAGTGTGCGAAGCTACTTTCGGTTGAATCCAATGCAAAAACAAAAGGATGGGCGTGGTTTGTGAATCGGTTTCAAGTCCACCCGCGTCAACTCTAAATCATCGTGATCTAAGCTGAGAGACCCGGACGGTCGAGCCCTTTGGGTGAAAGCGTGAAAATCTCGCAGCCAGTATCGGTAACTCCGATGCTGTGTTCATATTGCGCGGAAAGTGAGCGGTCGCGAGTGACCGCGGTCCACCCGTCCGAGAGAACTTTCACATGGGCGCGGCCGAGATTGATCATCGGTTCAACCGTAAAGATCATGCCGGGGCGCATTTCGATGCCCTCATTTGAATTTCCATAGTGCAGGATGTTTGGCGCATCATGAAACAGCAGGCCAACGCCGTGGCCGCAGAAGTCTCGTACCACCGAACAGCGCTCGCCTTCTGCATAAGTCTGGATTGCAGCACCGATAGCCCCCGTTTTCGCGCCGGGTTTGATGGCCGCGAGGCCGCGCATGAGGCACTCATGCGTGACTTCCAGCAAACGCTCTGCGGCGCGCTTAATCTGGCCAACGGGGTACATGCGGCTGGAATCGCCGTGCCAGCCGTCGAGAATATAGGTAACATCGATATTGACGATATCGCCGTTTTTCAGTGGTTTGTCGTCGGGAATTCCGTGACAAACGACATGGTTGATCGAGGTGCAGGACGACTTGGTGTAGCCGCGATAATTGAGCGTCGCAGGTAGCGCGCCGTGATCCATGCCGAATTCAAACACGAAACGGTCGATGGCGTTGGTGGTAACACCGGGCTGAACAATGTTGACGAGTTCATCGAGACAGCGTGCAGTCAGGTCGCATGCCTTGCGCATTCCCGCGAAGCTCTCCTCGCTGTAAAGGCGAATCTGGCCCGTATTTCTAAGCGGTGCCGTGTCTGCATCGAGATAGGTGACCATTGGCTTCAAGCGTGCTGTGTTGATCGGTTCGAGATTTCCTTCATGTGACACCGATTTCGTCCATCTTCAACCTCGCGAATGGTCATCCGGTAAAATGCCACGGCGCGAGCCTGCACCAAATCCTCGCTGCCAGGGAGAGTGCGCAACCTATTGGCGACACAATTTGGTGCCACATTCAGCAACAATAATGTGGTTTGGGCAGGTTTTGACCGCTGCAGCCAATTTCGACTTCGCCGAGCATTGGCGTTCATCGAAGTCATCGAATCGAAGAGAAATTGAATGGACAAACTGCAATTTGCGGTGCCTGTTCGCATAGCCGCCGCACATGGCCACCCGGTTGAAGAAGTCTATGGCGTCGAACAGGCATTGGATTTTTTGCAGAACTGGCCGACTGGTCGGCAAGGGCCGCTTTTTCAGCTCGCATTCGATGCCTGCTTTGGTGCCAGCGTCGATGTCGTTCCCGTTGATGAAGCTTGCAAGGCGTTTGCCGCGTTTTGCCGCGTCAGCGGTGTGATGGCCAAGGATATCGCTCCCGGTCAGTGCGATACACCGTCGATGCCACCTCTGAATTGATCGAGTTCCTGCCCGCTGGGACGCTGATCGAGTGGACGCAGCTAAACGGTCTCAGACAAATTAGATTCGTCTGAAGTAATATTCACATCCTTCACACCTACAGATGCGACCGGAAATGCTTTCTCCGCCGTCTCGATGATATCAGCAACATGGTCCGCAGGTTTGTATTCTGAATCAACAGCAACAGATATTACCAGTGTAACAGCAATTTGTACCAGTTTCTTCATTTCATCTTTCACCGATCATAGGTAATTTCAGAACGCCTCAAATCCAGCTAAACAATACATATCCAGCATATAAACTAAACCAGTTGATATAGCATCAACATTTTAATGAAAGTGTTGAGCGCGTTTACACGATTTCTTACAACCGTCGCGGTTGCGTTTTCAAGCACCATGCAGCAACAATTTGCAACAGGTGATCTAATCGGCCTTCAACCACGCCGACAAACTGCAGGCGAACCTGAGCTTGCTCGCGCGCATCGAATAACATTCGACAATGCCATGCCGATCACTCCATAGCTCCCCGCCGAGATCAAGAAGGGGCAGGTTGAAACATCGGGTGGTTCTGAGTGATAATACTCCACATTATGGAGTGCCCCCTTGGAATGGACAGATTGGGATAAGGAATTGACCCGTGCTGTCGGGTTTTCAATGGACGACTGTCGCAGTCACCGACGAATCTGCAAATTGCCATCGTCATGCGCCGCATGTTCTGTCAGACCGAATGCCGACTGAGCGTCTGGTGGCCTATTCCAGAGCAACGCAATCACAACCCCGACATTGACGGCAGCCAGAACAGCGACGAGAGCAAAGACCGAATCCGGGCCCCAAATATCCAACAGAAGCGCTCCGGCCGTGGGAGCGATTGCCTGGGCAATGAGGCTCGGCATGGCCAGTTTCCCCATCAGCACAGGGTAGTCCTGTTGTCCAAAAAGCGCGAGAGGCAATGCGCCGCGTGCGATTGTCCAGATGCCGTTTCCCGCGCCGTAAACGACCAGGGCCAAAGCCGGAATCGGGAAGCCAATGAAGAGCAGGGCTACGCCACCAGCGATCAGTGTGCTTGCCAGCGCCAATGTCCAGATCGCGTGATAACGCCGACCGAACGCCATCTCGAACAAGCGGCCACCAACCTGTGCCGGCCCGACAAACATCCCGAAAGACACGGCGACGGCAAGTCCGATACCCCGCGATTTCAAAAGCGCGATCAGATGCACGGAAAGGACGGTCTGGATGACAGCGGCAAGCACGAGCGCGGACGCGAGAAGCAGGAACGTACGCCGACCATCTGCCGAAAGAGAAATGTGCTTGCGCGGTGCAGCCGGATCAGTGGCATAAGAAGGTGATTCGTCGCGCATTCCTGGCAGTGCTGTAAGCAGCAGCGGTAGAGAAATGCCGATCTGAATCGCGGCGTAGGTCATGCAGGTACCACGCCATCCGATTGTCTCTTGAAGCCATGCGGACAAAGGCCAGCAAACCGTGCTGGCAAAGCCGCCAAACAATGTCAGTGTCGTGATCGGCCGACGTGCCGCCATTCCATAGATGCTGCCAAGTGTGGAAAACGCGGGATCATAGAGCGAAGCACTCATGGCGATGCCGATGACCGCCCATCCGGCAATGAACACTGGAAGATTAGGCGCAATTGCCAGTAGCGCGAGGCCGATCGCCATGATCACGGCGCCCATCGCGAGGACGTTTCGGCCGCCGTGCATCAAGATGCGTCGACCGACCGTAGGGGATGCCAAACCTGAGATGAGCAGGCCGATCGAGAAGCCACCGACGATCAATGTCAGCGGCCATCCTGTATCATTTGCAATAGGCGCGGCAAGCACCGTTAGGAGATAGTAGGAGGTGCCCCAGGCAAAGATTTGCGTGATGCCGAGCGCCCCAAGGATACGCTTGCCGGTGGGAGCGAATTTGCGCGGGGTCTCGGGTCCTAGATCGGGCGATAGCCGAAAACGATCATGCCACAAATTCTGCCCCCGCAAAGGAGCGTTCAATTGCAGGTGCGCAAATTTCAGATCGATCGGCGCAACAATCTTCCATCAGAAACCGTATCAGGCCGCTTAGTGCATCATATTCGGCACTGTAGACGACCGATCTGGAATCGCGCCTTGGCACCACCAATCCTGCGCGGTCCAGTTCCTTGAGGTGGAAGGAGACGTTAGAGGCCGAAACGTCTACCGCCTGGGCGATGGCTCCTGCTGCCATCCCGTCCGGGCCAGCCCGCACCAGCATGCGCACGATCTTGAGGCGTGTTTCCTGCGATATGGCACTGAATGCGATCAGAGCTTGACGTTCTTCCATATTTCAATAACTCTATGAATATCAAAATAAGGAGTACAACAGATGTCCCTCCCTGACAACACCGAAATCGAGCCCGCACCGCAAACGGCGTCCAACGACATTACAATCGGAGGTCTTCTGGCGGTTCTTGCCAAACATCCTGATATGCCTCTGGTGTTTCACTATGACGGACGCACAGTAAAGCCCGGCTACCATGTGACCGAAGTCAAGGCCGGACAGTTCTCGGCCCTCGATTGCGGCGCGAACCCGGAAGCGTGGTTGGAAATCTTCGTTCAGTTGTGGGATGTGAACGAGGGCGAGCGCGTGCATATGCCGTCCAGTCGGTTTACGGCCATCATTGGCAAAGTCACCGATCATGTGTCACTCGACGCTTCGGCCAAACTAACTTTTGAAGTCAGCGACGGAATTGCACCGATGCAACTTCACAAAGCGGCCACGCCCGAGGTGATCGACGGTAGCGTTCATGTTGAACTTTCGCCACGTGCAGCGAGTTGCAAACCACGAGACAGATGGTTGGATGAACAGTTGCGAACGCGGGAGTCGTGTTGTTCAAATCCCAATGACGGTGCTCGGCAAGTTCAGGGCGCAGCACAATGAGTGAGCTATCCGACAGTCATATCGCTGCGACATCAAATCATCCGGGTTTTCGCAAGCTGCTTTGTGCAGTCGACGGTTCCGACCCCGCATGTCGCGCGGCGCGTGTTGCTGCAAACCTTGCCCTGAGATGTGGCGCAGCCCTCACTTTCGTGTCCGTTGCCCGCGAGGTTGCACTCACTGACGAAGTCAGGACGTTTCTCGCCGATGAAGGTCTGAAAGGACAGCCTCAGCCATGGCTCTCCAACGATGCCGAAGCCTGCATAACGATCGCGGTCGGTATCGCTCGTGAGGTCGGTGTGGAACGTGTCGAACGGCTGGTTATTATTGATCAGCCGGAAAAGGGGATCATCAAGACCGCGACAAACGTTGCAGCCGACTGCCTCATCCTGGGCAGGCATGGTCATCGGCCTGTCGTGGATTTATTTATGGGCTCTGTGACGCGCAAAGTCGTCGATCAAACAGATTTACCCGTGCTTCTCGTGAAGTAGATGCTGGAAGATCTAGCTCTTCTTCTACTCGTGTGTTTGCCCGATTCCAAAACACACATAATAGATGAATAGTATGATTTCAGGATCGCAACGGCTAAGCCATTGAAAGAACTGGTACGCCCAAGGGGAATCGAACCCCTGTTACCGCCGTGAAAGGGCGGTGTCCTGACCGCTAGACGATGGGCGCGCTCAGATTTGGCGGGTTATAGTTGTCTTGCGCGAAACGGGCAACCCATCAGGTGAGGTCGGCGACAACTTTTTTCATCATGTGTTGCTGAAGTGCTGGACGTGGCAATCGAAACCGCTGTCGACCCTCAAGTAAGGCCTAAGGTTCATTTCTTCCGGCGGCGGCACCGCCAGTTCCAGTCGCGCTCGGGGCCAACGTCGACGTGAATAGATGCGGTATGGCAATAGGTGCCGACACCACCGCGCCCAGGCATGGAACGGACATAATTTGCCAGTTCCCATTTGCCGACGCCGGGCACCTGAATGTCGGCTGCGGCGCAATACATATGCAAAGAATTCTTGGCACCGCGCGCCCGCCTGTTGCGGTTTGGGTCGCGGTAGCCGGACGTTACCACCATCTTCTTGCCGTAGTGTCGCTCGATCTGCTTGAGTACTCGCACGAGAGACGGCTTGAGACAGGCAACATCGACACGCTCGGTCTGCTTGAGCAGGCCATTTGGCGCAAGCCGTGCAAGGCCCGCCGCCGATGCGACCTTATAGCTGCCGAAACCTTCGTCTTCGTTGAGATCCACGTCGCTGTCGTCGTCAATACCAGACTTGCGCGTGATCTCGAAAAGCGCGGTCTTGCGCACGCCTGGCAGTGAATCTTCTGAATAAGCATGAACAGGAGTGGCAGAGGCGATAACCGGTTTGGTCGTCTCGGCCGATGCAAGTGTGATGATCGGTTTGGCCGGTTGCTTGGCCGCTGGCGCAGCCTGAGCAGGAGATGAGCCGAAGAAAGCAGCGAGAAAGCCCTTCTTCTTGGGTGCTGCCGGTGCCTGTGTCGCTGGCTCGGTTGCAGTCACATAAAACTCGGCATTTTCTGCCGCCTCGGCAGGGGTGAGGGCTGCGGTCTCGCTTTCGGCTTGAACAGCTTGAGCGGCAGCCTGCTGGGTTTCAGGTTCGCCCGTGGTTGCCAATTCCTGAGGTGTCTGGCCAGCGATTTCCTCGGCTGCCGCAGGGGTCGCAATCGAGAGTTCGGAACCGGGCCTGGTCACGGGTGTAAATGCAACCTGTTCAGGTAACGCTGCCTCGCTATTACCCGCTGACGGAACTTGTCCAATTCCTCCGGTCGAATCGCTTGAAAATGCAGTCTGGTCGCTGGATGCAAGTGCCAGATCGGCACCTGTCGCATTGAATCCCGGCATTGCGCCAGTCATCGTTGGATCGGTTGTCGAAGTGCAAGACGCCAGAAGCACGGATAAAAACGCCGCCGCAACTGCGCGATATTCACTTTTAGCGAAGCGCGATCGCTTTGAATTCAAATTGCTTTCCCCCTCGGTGTCCACCCGGTAGGTCATTGACGTGTGTCGTGACATTCACGTCGAAATGATCATGTCCCCGGAATTGGAAACGAGATCTGTATCATATCAGCAACTGCTTAATGGATTCGGTAACTATCTACAGAATACGCATGTTGCAAGATTGACGGGATCATTTCGCCTTCTTTTGGCTATCCGTCAACTCACCGCACATTACACTGTGTTACACGCGTATCTTCACATAGGAGCCGGGGGCATCGCCCAAGCTCTTCGAGCCTTTGCCCGGCTTGCGCGCGGCGACGCGTTTATCGTCCTTTGATTCGATCCATCGTTGCCAGTGTGGCCACCATGAACCGGGGTGCTCGCTCGCCTTCTCGGTCCATTCGTCGAACGCACCAATCGGTCTGCCGCCGGTCCAGTGTTGGTATTTGTTCTTGTGGGGCGGATTGACGACGCCGGCAATATGGCCTGACCCGGCCATCACATATTCTACTTCGCCGCCAAAATACTGGCACCCCATAAAGACCGATCGGGCCGGCGCGATATGATCCTCCTTAGCGGCGAGATTATAGACCGGAATGGTCACGTCCGAGAGTGAAAGGGTTTTGCCTGCGATTTCGGTCTTGCCGTGCGACAGATTGTTTTCAAGATAGCAGTTGCGAAGATAGAAAGAATGATTGGCCGCCGCCATGCGAGTCGAATCTGCATTCCAGTAGAGCAGATCGAAAGGCAGAGGGTCTTTGCCGCGCATGTAATTGTTAACGACATATGGCCAGATAAGGTCGCCTGAACGCAGCATGTTGAAAGCGGTCGCCATCTTGGTGCCGTCGAGATAGCCCTTCTCATTCATGGCGCGCTCGACTGCCGTAACCTGATCTTCGTCGACAAAAACCTTCAGGTCGCCTGCATAGGTGAAATCGACCTGCGTGGTGAAGAAAGTGACCGACTGGATGCGGTCGTCTCCTTCTTGAGCCAGAAGCGCAAGCGCCGCCGCCAAAAGCGTGCCGCCGACGCAGTAGCCGATCGCATTCACCTCGCGTTCGCCTGTCGCTTTTTCGATCGTGTCGAGGCCGTATTGAAGACCCTCGCGAATATAGGCTTCCCAACTCTTGTTGCCGTGGCGCTCGTCGGGGTTGACCCATGAAATGACGAAGACCGTGTGGCCTTGCTCAACGGCCCAGCGGATGAATGATTTCTCGGGGTTGAGGTCGAGTATGTAGAATTTGTTGATCCATGGCGGACAGATCAGCAATGGCCGCTTCAGCACCTTTTTGGTGGCGGGTTTATACTGGATGATCTCGGCAATATCGCTGCGCCCCACAACCTTGCCCGGTGTGACGGCGATATTGCGCCCAATCTCGAAACTCGAATAATCGGCCTGGCGTACCCGCAAATCACCTTTGCCGGCAGTGATGTCCTCGGCCAGCATCTTCATGCCGCGCACAAGATTTTCGCCGTTTGAGGCGATGGTTTCGCGAAACAGTTCCGGATTTGTAAGAATGAAATTCGACGGCGAAATGGCGTTGGAAACCTGTTTGACGTAGAAGCTGGCCTTGTGGCGCGTGTGCTCGTCGAGACCGTCTGCCCGTTCCACGAGATCTGTCGCCCAATTAGAGGTAATCAGATAAGCCTGCTTGAGAAAATCGAAGAAGGCATTCTTGCCCCATTCGGGATCCTGAAAACGTTTGTCGCCACGCTCGGTCTTGACGGCATCTTCATCGTTGTCGGCGTTTTCGGGCGCGCTTGCTCGGTTGACGGCACTTGCCCACACACTCATATAGCCCGCGAAAAGCTGCGTTTGCGCATCCAGCGCGCGCTTGGGGTCGGACAGCCAGTATTCGGTCAGTTTCGAGAAGGTCTTGACCATGTCGACCATCGGTTCTGAAACCTGATCACGCACATCGCCCTTTTCGCGTGGCTCGGCCCAGGCCGATGCAGCCTTGCCTGCCTGCTCCACCATACGTGCCAGATTCAGCGCGAAACGCTCTGGGTCTTTCACCAGATATTGTTCGACAGGCGAGGGACCGTCGCTGTCGGCTTTGCCTTGGCCGGATTTTTCGGACATTCTAGGCGCTGTTCCTCCCAAGGCTCTTTATTGACATACTACCATGACACAGCCGATAGGGTCTAACATGCTCTATCGCGGCATCAGGCAAGAATAATGACACACCCCATTGGCCAGATCATTTTATTGGATGCTGGGCGTCTTTGTCGCATGGCGACGGCGGTCGCCCTTCTGGCTCTTGGCGCATGCACCACAGCCAATTTCGAGGACGTAGCACCTACCAGCGTCGATTTGGCCGCTCAAGGGAATGTCCAGGGGCCAACGGATACGGGAAGCTTTCCAAATCTCAACATCGTACCCCGGCAGGCCGCGCCGCAACTTACCGACGCGCAAAAAAATGCCAAGCTGGCGGAACTGAATGCCGACAAGGCCGCAGCCGTTGCAGGCGCTAGCGGTGCGCCAGCGCCTGACGACAGCGCCGAACTGCGGTCACTGGCGAAAAATCATGCCGAGGATACACTCAAGCAGATCGAAGGCAAATGCGATCCCGCCCTCGACCCGACCTGCAAATAAGGTTATATCGCCCAACCTAATTCGCACCGATAAAATCGCGCCATTGATGCGGGAACTGACATGGAAGAATTTCACAAGGTACGCCGCCTTCCGCCCTACGTTTTCGAGCAGGTCAATCGGCTCAAGGCCAGTGCTCGTTCGCGCGGTGCCGATATTGTCGATCTGGGTATGGGCAATCCGGACCTTCCCACGCCCAAGGCGATTGTTGATAAATTGTGCGAAGTGGTGCGCGATCCACGCACCCATCGCTACTCCTCTTCCCGTGGTATTCCCGGATTGCGCCGTGCTCAGGCGGGCTATTATGCGCGCCGTTTTGGTGTGAAACTCGACCCCGAGACGCAGATTGTCGCGACGCTCGGCTCCAAGGAAGGCTTTGCCAATATGGCGCAGGCCATTACCGCGCCCGGCGACGTAATTTTGTGCCCGAACCCGACCTATCCGATACATGCCTTCGGTTTCATCATGTCGGGCGGTGTTATCCGTTCGCTAAAGGCCGAACCGGACAATGAGTTCATTCCGGCGCTCGAACGCGCCATCCGCCATTCGATCCCAAAACCTTTGGCGCTGATCCTGAATTATCCGTCGAACCCGACGGCACTGGTCGCCTCGCTCGATTTTTACAAGGACGTTATTGCCTTCGCGAAAAAGCACGACCTCATTGTTCTTTCAGATCTGGCCTATTCCGAGATTTATTTTGACGGCAATCCGCCGCCATCGGTGTTGCAGGTTCCCGGTGCCGTCGACGTTGCGGTCGAATTCACCTCCATGTCGAAGACTTTTTCCATGCCGGGTTGGCGCATGGGCTTCGCGGTTGGCAACGAGCGGCTGATTTCGGCGCTGACACGGGTGAAATCCTATCTCGATTATGGTGCCTTTACGCCGATACAGGTTGCGGCCTCCGCCGCGCTGAATGGCGACGGTGGCGATATTGCCGAAGTGCGCGACGTTTATCGCAAGCGCCGCGACGTCATGGTCGATGCTTTCGGCCGTGCGGGTTGGTCGGTTCCGGCACCTGCAGCCACTATGTTTGCCTGGGCTCCCATTCCCGAACCGTTCCGGCATCTCGGTTCGCTGGAATTTTCCAAACTGCTTATCGAACACGCTGATGTGGCCGTTGCGCCGGGGATTGGCTTCGGTGAGCATGGTGACGACTTCGTTCGTATCGCGCTCGTCGAAAACGAGCACCGCATTCGTCAGGCGGCGCGCAATATCAAGCGTTTCCTGCTATCGAGTGCAAAACAACCCAACAATGTGGTTCCACTTACGGCTCATCGCTGAAAGCTTCGCCACATTCCACAAAGATTGAAAGAGGGACGTCGCCAGACATGGCTGAAGTATTGCGTGTTGGAATTGCCGGTCTAGGCACTGTCGGGGCGTCCGTCATCCGTGTCGTGAGCGAAAAGGCGGCTGAATTGACCCGTCAATGCGGGCGCGACATCGTGGTCACGGCTGTTTCTGCGCGCGATGCAGCTAAGGATCGCGGTGTCGATGTCAGCGCCGCGAAATGGTTCGACGACCCGGTGGAACTGGCTCGGAAAGCCGATATCGACGTTTTCGTCGAACTGATTGGAGGCGATGAAGGCCCGGCGCGAGCTTGTGTAAAAGCCGCACTGGAAGCGGGCAGGCATGTGGTGACAGCTAACAAGGCACTACTGGCCAAACATGGCGTGGCACTGGCCGAAGCGGCGGAAAAACGCGGCGTGTTGTTGAATTATGAGGCAGCGGTTGCGGGTGGTATTCCGGTCATCAAGACCATGCGAGAAGCCATGGCCGGCAATTCGGTGTCGCGCGTATTCGGCATCATGAATGGAACCTGCAATTACATCCTGACGCGCATGGAGGCCGAAGGCTTGTCATTTGAGGATTGCCTCAAGGATGCACAGCGGCTGGGCTATGCCGAAGCCGATCCGACCTTCGACATTGAAGGTAACGACACGGCCCACAAACTCGCCATTTTGACCAGCCTTGCATTTGGTACGCGCATCTCCGCTGGCGATATTTATATGGAAGGCATTTCCAATATCACGCAGGCAGATATTCGTGCCGCGGGCGCGCTCGGCTATCGCATCAAGCTGCTTGGTGTCGCCCAGCGCACCGAAAGCGGCATCGAACAGCGCGTTCATCCGACCATGGTGCCGACGGCTTCGGTCATCGCCCAGGTTAACGGCGTTACCAATGCGGTCGCGATTGAAACCGATATTCTGGGCGAACTCCTCTTGTCCGGTCCCGGTGCCGGCGGCAATGCCACGGCATCGGCGGTCATTGGCGACATTGCCGATATTGCCAAGAGCCGGCCCGGCTTCCAGCATGGCCCGGTGTTCGGGCGTCCGGCGAAAGAATTGCAACCCTACAAGAAGGCCCGGATGCGCGCCCATGCGGGCGGATATTTCATTCGCCTCACCGTGCATGACCGCCTTGGTGTTTTCGCGGCGATTGCGCGGCGCATGTCCGATAACGACATCTCGCTGGAATCGATTGTCCAGCATGCGGATAAACTTGAAGCTGCCGCACAAAAGACTGTCATCCTCGTCACGCATGAGACAACCGAGGCAGCCGTGCGCAAGGCGGTTGACGGCATCACCAGGGACGGGCATTTGACGACAAAGCCGCAAGTCATCCGCATCGAGCGGGCGGAATAGGGCTTTCTGGTTTCAATCGATTGATAATGTTGATTTTTCAAGAAGCCTCGCTGAGGGACTTGTCGTTGTCATGAGCCTTTGCCAAAAGAAATTTGCGTTCCCCTGGATGGAGCGTGCCAAAAAGGATTTATTGCCATCATGAATGCCGCACAAAAGATCAGCGCAGGGCTCGACCGGGTTTTGACCATGGAACTGGTTCGCGTCACCGAACGTGCGGCGGTTGCCGCTGCAAGGCTGCGCGGGCGTGGCGATGAAAAGGCCGCAGATCAGGTCGCAGTCGATGCCATGCGCAAGGAGCTCAACCAGCTTGCCATCGCAGGCACGGTGGTGATCGGTGAAGGCGAGCGCGACGAAGCGCCAATGCTTTACATCGGCGAAGAGGTTGGAACCGGCAAGGGACCAGCCGTGGATATCGCGCTTGACCCGCTTGAAGGTACTACAATCTGCGCCAAGAACCTGCCCAATGCGCTCGCCGTTGTCGCGCTGGCGGAAAAAGGCAGCCTGCTTTATGCGCCAGACGTTTACATGGACAAGATTGCGGTTGGTCCAGGCTACCCCGATGGGATTATCGATATTGACGCGGAGCCCGCCGAAAACATCGCGCGGCTGGCCAAGGCCAAAGGGGTGTCGGTGGCTGAAATCACCACCTGTATTCTGGACCGGCCACGCCATGCCAAGTTGATTGAAGCGGTGCGTGCCACGGGCGCGTCGATCCGCCTGATCGGTGATGGCGACGTCGCGGGCGTTATCCACACCACCGATCCGGAAGAAACCGGCATCGATATCTACCTTGGCACGGGTGGTGCACCCGAAGGTGTTCTGGCGGCGGCGGCATTGCGTTGTACTGGTGGCCAGATGCAGGGCCGATTGATCCTCGATACGGCCGAAAAGGTGGAACGTGCGGCAACAATGGGCATTTCCGATCCCAAAAAAGTCTATCGCGTGGACGAAATGGCGCGCGGTGACGTGTTGTTTGCCGCTACCGGTGTGACCGATGGCAACATGCTGGCCGGTGTGAAGTTCGGTGGTAACTACATCACCACGCACACGATCGTGTTGCGCTCGTCGTCGCGGACCGTGCGTGAGATCAAGGCGCGCCATCAGGATCTCGAGAAATTCTGATTTTGCCGCAGTCTGCGTTGGCCTATAGTCGCACCACAATGCGTGGACATCACACATAGTGGCGGAGAAACGGATATTTCTCGGCGTTCGACGCTCAGTCACCGGTGTTTCGTGGGAACACAGGCTGAACGAGCGTCAGGACATGGCTGCACTTGCCATTGCGCAGGGACATGGCGTGCCCGATATTGTGGCGCGCGTACTCGCCGGGCGCGGCGTGAACGCGGCAGATACCGAACGCTTCCTCGATCCGACCATTCGTGATTTGTTGCCGGACCCGGCGTCGCTGACCGACATGGACAGCGCCGCTGTTCGGATTGCCGAAGCTGTCGTCGCCAAGGAGAAGGTGGCGATTTTCGGCGATTACGACGTCGACGGCGCAGCCTCATCCGCTTTGATGAAGCGGTTTCTGGCTTATTTCGGCATCGCCGCTGAAATCTATATCCCGGATCGCATTTTCGAGGGCTATGGACCGAACCCGGACGCAATGCGTGAACTGGTTGGACGAGGTGCTACGCTGATTGTGACGGTGGACAGCGGCACCAATAGTTCAGCATCCATCGAAGCGGCCAAACAGGCGGGCGCCGACGTCGTCGTGATTGACCATCATCAGGTGGGCGGTGCGTTGCCCGAAGCCGTCGCCATCGTCAATCCCAACCGCGAAGATGATTTGTCGGGGCAGGGCCATTTATGCGCTGGCGGCGTGGTGTTCCTTGCTCTGGTGCAGACGGCAAAGTTCTGCGCAGCCGTTTGCCGGGCGCGCCACAGCCAAATCTTCTGGAGTTTCTTGATCTGGTGGCGCTGGCAACGGTCTGCGATGTCGTGCCGTTAACCGGGGTAAACCGGGCTTTCGTGGTCAAGGGGCTTCAGATCGCGCGCCAGCAATCCAATGCCGGGTTAAGTGCATTGGCGCGCGTTTCGCGAGTGGGCGAGCCGCTCAACACATTCCATCTGGCGTTTCTGATTGGCCCGCGCATCAATGCTGGAGGGCGCATCGGTGATGCGGGCCTTGGCAGTCGCTTGCTCGCAACCGACGACCCGGTCGAAGCCGGCACGATTTCCGAAAAGCTCAATCAGTTGAACCAGGAGCGGCAATTGATGGAGCAGACAATGCTCGCCGAAGCTCGCGCGGAGGCTGATGCAGAGCTTGCCGGTGGCGCTGGGCCTGCAATTCTCGTCACTGCAAGCACCAGATGGCATCCCGGCATTGTTGGCCTGATCGCTTCGCGGCTCAAGGACCACGCACGCCGGCCAGCTTTTGCCATTGCCTTCAACGCAAACGATGTTGGCACGGGATCGGGACGCTCGGTCGCCGGCTTTGATCTCGGCAGATTGGTCCGTGATGGCGTGGAGGCCGGATTGATCGTCAAGGGCGGTGGCCATGCGATGGCTGCCGGTATAACGGTTGAGCGCGATAAACTGGGGCCGTTACGTGCATTTTTCGAAGAGCGTGCCTCCGCAGATGTATTTCGCTTGCAGGATCAGGAGAGCCTGCTGATAGACGGGGCGCTTGCAGCCGAGGGTGCGACGCTCGATCTGCTCGATAAACTGGAGAAGGCTGGCCCCTTTGGGACAGGCCACGTCGCGCCGGTTTTCGCCTTGCCGCGCCATCGCTTGGCCGATGCAAGGCTTGTTGGCACCAATCATATTCGTGTCGATTTTCAATCCGAAAGCGGCGGCAGGATTCAGGCTATCGCCTTTCGCGCCGTAGATACGGTGCTTGGCGACTTTCTGATGAAAAACCGGGGCAAGACGATTCACGTCGCCGGTTCCCTGTCTTCCAACTACTGGAACGGCAACCGCAAGGCGCAATTTCGCATTATTGATGCCGCGTCAACCTGATTTTCCTCATCAGACCAGAACCGACTGAAGCCGAACGAGTTCGCCGATTTGTGCCTTGGTCGCATCGTAGCCGAGTTTGATTGCCTCATCGGCGCGGTGGAATTCGGCCATGCCGATGTGACCAAGCTTGGGTTGCACCGACAAATCTGGCGGATCGCCAGCAAGGCGCGCCCGCGAAATCCGGTCCTGGATGATGTTGAAAGCTTCTACCATCACGCCGGTGATGCCGAGACGGCTCTCCTTGGATGGCAGATTATTACCGGGCCGGGGTTCCGCCGGTGCGTCACGTTCGACCAAGAGTTCGCCAGCACTGTGCCGGATGACGGCCGCGCGCCCGAAATTATCATGGCTGAGATTGACGGCGACGACGAGCGGCTGTTCCATCGCGCGGCACACTGAAACCGGAACGGGGTTGACGAGTGCGCCGTCCATGAGGATGCGGCCATTGCAATTGACAGGTTCAAACACGCCGGGCAGCGCGTAGGATGCGCGCATGGCGGAAATGAGAGAGCCGCTCGACAGCCAGATTTCATGGCCGGTGCGGACTTCGGCAGCGACACTGACGAAAGGTTTTGGCAAATCCTCAAAGCGAACACCGGCCAAGTGCTCGCGCAGCCGGGCATCGAGCTTCATGCCGCCGAACAGACCGTTGCCGCGCAGATTAATGTCGAGAAGGCCGAAGATGCGGCGTCTGGTCAGGCTACAAGCGAATTCTTCCAGTTCGTCCAGCTTGCCGGCGAGATAGCAACCACCCACAAGCGCACCGATAGACGTTCCTGCAATCATCGAGATCTTGATGCCGGCTTCGTCGAGCGCCCGCAACACGCCAATGTGGGCCCAGCCGCGTGCGCAGCCACCGCCAAGCGCCAGCGAAATGCCCGTGTTGCCCGGTGCTTTCGGCTCGCTTGTGGCCGACGCCGACGAGAGGCCGTTGGCTTCTCGAACGTCAGGTCTGCTGCGCAAGGACGCCCACTCGAGCATCACATTCTCCCTTGTCCCACGGTTAGCCTAGCGCTGATTTGTATCGAAGAGGTGAATCCGTGTGTTGGCAATATGTCAATAAGTTCAATCACGCCCTCGATAGGCTGCTTCAGCATCGAATAATGGTTCGCTTCCGTCGGTGGAAAGCGTCCCTTTGCCTTCAACCAGACACACCATTCGATAAAAACAGGAACGCCGACCGGTGTGGCAGGTTGCATCGTGGCCCAACACTTTTACCTTGAGCCAGATGGCATCCTGATCGCAGTCGGTCCTGATTTCTGTGACCTGTTGCACATTGCCGGATGTTTCCCCTTTTTCCAAAGGGTGTTGCGCGAACGTGACCAATAATGCGCAATGCCGGTTTCAAGCGTAAGCGCCAGCGCCTTCGCATTCATGTGCGCCACCATCAGCACCATGCCGTCTTCAGCGTCCGTGACCACCGCTGTGACCAGTCCGTTTGCATCGAAACGTGGCGTGAAGACCGCCCCGTCTTCCAGCGTTTTCTTGTCGGCGGATGCGGGCGGGAAGGTGAGAGCCGACATGGCTGGTCCTCGTCTTTATGCTACGCGCGGCTTGTCGCGACAGATGAGCGCTCAGGTGGAGGCTTTTCCGCGGATCATCGTCATGTAGCGGATTTGCTCTTCCGGGTTGTCGCGGAACGTACCGGTGAAGGTCGAGGTCAGCGTTGTCGAGCCCTGCTTGCGAATGCCGCGCATGGCGATGCACATATGCTCCGCCTCGATCATAACGGCGACGCCACGCGGATTGAGTACGTCCTGGATGACATTGGCGATCTGCGCGGTCATCGCCTCCTGCGTTTGCAGGCGATGTGCGAAGATATCGACGACGCGGATGATTTCCGAAAGGCCAACGACCTTGCCATCGGGCAGATAGCCGACATGCGCCTTGCCGATGATCGGCACCATGTGGTGTTCGCAATGCGAATGGAACTCGATGTCCTTGACGATGACGAGATCGTCATAGCCGGCCACTTCCTCAAAGGTGCGCCCCAGTTCTTCCGCCGGGTCCATATCGTAGCCACCGAACATTTCACGGAAAGCTTTCGCCACGCGTTTTGGCGTGTCGAGAAGGCCCTCACGTTCAGGATTGTCGCCAGTCCAGCGCAGCAGGGTGCGAACCGCTGCTTCGGCTTCGGCTTCACTGGGGCGATCTGCGACCCATTTTTCCGTTTTGTCGATGTGAGGCATGAGATTCTTGATAACGGCATCCATAAAGGCGTCTCCCGTAGTTCCTCTCACTCGGAGGAACGAGTTGAACGGACCACAGCCTTTCACGGGTTCGCCAAACGAAACGGCCCGAAAGCGGCGTGACGTGGTTCCAGGAAGTTAGATGCACGACGTGCCTTGCCGTTCCCGAAACACCAGCATTATATATTAAATCGTTATCGCAATTAAAAGACATGCAAACGGCAATCGCTGTCTGTCATGCGGCGATGGATCGGAAAAATATGCTCGACGACGTCTATAATATGAAAATTCTGGCGTTTGCTGGAAATATTGGCCATATCGGCCGGCTCGAACAACCGGATGCGTCCGCCACCGCACATTCCAAATTGTGCGGCTCGACAGTGACCGTCGACCTCAAGATGGACGATGGTGTTGTCACCGACTTTGCCCAGGATGTGAAGGCTTGCGCTCTTGGTCAGGCATCATGCGCGATCATGGCCGAGAATATCATTGGCGCGACAACGGCAGATTTGCGTTCCGTTCAGGAAACAATGCGCAAGATGCTGAAGGAAAATGGTGCGCCGCCCGAGGGACGGTTTGCCGATCTGAAATATCTGGAACCGGTGCGCGATTACAAGGCGCGCCATGCTTCGACCATGCTGGCGTTTGACGCCGTTGTGGATGCAATAGGCCAGATCGAGAAGAAGCGTGCCGATGAGGCCGCGTGATGCTTGCCCGTGACGCCTGAAAAAATCCACAAGTATGACCGCCCGCGCTACAGCCGAAATTGGAGCGGGGCTTGGCGCAAGACGCCGGGGCGTATTTTTGGCTTGGCGCTTGTCCGCTTCTATCAACTCACCCTGTCGGGTTTCGTAGGCAATAGCTGCCGTCACCTGCCGACCTGCTCTGAATATGCGTATGAGGCAATTGCGCGCCACGGCTTGTGGGCAGGGGGCTGGATGGGGCTTTTTCGTGTCATGCGCTGCGGGCCGGGCGGCACCAAGGGCATTGATCGCGTTCCTGAAACTTTGGTGAGCCGCTTTCACTGGTTTACGCCATGGCGCTATTGGCAAGTCGGAGAAAGACGCGGTGAGGCCGAAATCTGACCGCCACCAAGGCTATACGTTTCGTCACTCGAATTCCCACACTGCTCTATGTCTTTGATTCCATGCAATTCCACACGCAAATGTGGGTTCCACTTTTCCTGAAATTGCTCTAGAACACCGCTCGTCGCACTTGGCGACAACCCACCCGCGTTCGTTTGCGGGACTGGATAGGAGAAGACTATGTTGAATTCCGTTTCCCTGAAATTCCCAGACGGTTCTGTCCGCGATTATGATGCGGCGATGACCGGCACGGCGCTGGCTGAATCGATCTCGAAATCGTTGGCCAAGAAGGCCGTAGCCTACGCAATCGACGGTACGCTACGCGATTTGTGTGACCCGATTGGCAAGTCCGGGGACGTCGAAATCGTTACTCGCGACGACCCGCGCGCACTGGAGCTTATCCGCCACGACGCAGCGCACGTGTTGGCCGAAGCGGTTCAGGAACTGTGGCCGGGCACGCAAGTCACCATCGGCCCGGTTATCGAGAACGGCTTTTACTACGATTTCGCTCGAAATGAGCCATTCACGCCTGACGATTTTTCCGCAATTGAAAAGAAAATGCGCGAAATCATCGGGCGCAACAAACCCTTCACCAAGCAGGTGTGGACGCGTGAAAAGGCCAGGGGCGTTTTTGCCGAGAAGGGCGAAGCCTACAAGCTCGAACTGATCGACGCGATCCCCAAGGATCAGGAACTCAAGATTTACGCGCAGGGCGACTGGTTCGACCTCTGCCGTGGCCCGCATATGGCCTCGACCGGCCAGATCGGCAACGCCTTCAAACTGATGAAGGTGGCAGGTGCCTATTGGCGCGGCGATTCCAACAATCCGATGCTGACGCGTATTTATGGCACAGCATGGGCAAATCAGGCTGAACTTGATGCCTATCAGACGATGCTGGAAGAGGCGGAGAAACGCGATCATCGCAAGCTTGGCCGCGAGATGGACCTGTTCCACTTTCAGGAAGAGGGCCCGGGCGTCGTGTTCTGGCATGCGAAGGGCTGGAAGATGTTCCAGAATCTTATCTCCTATATGCGCCGCCGCCTCGGCGACGACTATCAGGAGGTAAATGCCCCGCAGGTGCTGGATAAAAGCTTGTGGGAGACTTCCGGTCACTGGGGCTGGTATCAAGAGAATATGTTTGCGGTGAAGTCGGCCCATGCCTTCACTCATCCCGACGATCCCGAAGCAGATCAACGCATTTTCGCGTTGAAGCCCATGAACTGTCCTGGCCATGTGCAGATCTTCAAGCATGGGTTGAAGTCTTACCGCGATCTGCCTATCCGGCTTGCCGAATTTGGCAATGTGCATCGCTATGAGGCTTCTGGGGCACTGCATGGATTGATGCGCGTGCGCGCCTTCACACAGGATGATGCACACGTCTTCTGCACGGAAGATCAACTCGAAGCCGAAATTATGAAGATCAACGATCTGATGATGTCGGTTTACAAGGATTTCGGCTTTGACGAAGTGGTGGTCAAACTGGCCACCCGCCCGGAAAAGCGCGTCGGCACCGATGCGATGTGGGATCACGCCGAAGACATTCTCAAGCGCGCGCTTTCGCGCATTGCGCACGAGGATAATCGCATCAAGACCGATATCAACGAGGGCGAGGGCACCTTCTACGGGCCGAAATTCGAGTATACGCTGAGGGATGCCATCGGTCGGGAATGGCAATGTGGCACCACGCAGGTCGATTTCAACCTGCCGGAGCGGTTCGGCGCTTTCTACATCGGCTCGGATTCGGAGAAAAAGCAGCCGGTGATGGTGCATCGGGCCATCTGTGGTTCGCTGGAGCGGTTTCTTGGCATTCTCATCGAGAGCCATGCGGGCCAGATGCCGCTATGGTTTGCGCCGCTGCAAGTGGTGGTGGCGACGATCACCTCGGACGCCGATGATTACGCAACGAAGGTTGTGAAGCGTTTGAAGGCAGCAGGTTTGTCGGCAGAACTCGATCTGCGCAATGAGAAAATCAACTACAAGGTTCGTGAACACAGCCTTGCCAAGGTTCCGGTCATGCTGGTGTGCGGCAAGCGCGAAGCGGAGGAAGAAACTGTCAATATTCGCCGCCTCGGTTCCCGTGACCAGAAGTCCATGAGCCTTGGCGATGCCATTGTGGCGTTGAAGGATGAGGTGGTGCCCCCGACCTCAGGCGCGAACAACTGGATTGAACGGCAAAAGCTGACGAAATGGCGATGGGTGCAACTCATCGCCAATTTGTTTGGAGAGCGGTCCACGGTTGACGATGTTTGAGCCGCGATGGAAGCCAATCCCGGCTTTGATCGAACGATTTCAGGCCGCCAAAGCCGCGCGTGTCTTCGTAATCATCAGTGCCGCCTGGGCCGCCTCGCGCCCTTTCTCAACGAAATGATCTTGATAAATGCGCCGGTGGTGTTCGGTTTCCTGATATTGATGCGGGGTAAGCGAAACCGAAAGAACCGGGATACCGGTGTCGAGACCAACGCGCATCAGGCCATCGACCACCGCTTGTGCAACGAAATCATGCCGGTAGATGCCGCCGTCGACGACGAACGCCGCCGCTACAATAGCGGCATAATTGCCCGTAGCGGCCAGTTTTTGGGCGACAAGCGGAAGCTCGAATGCGCCGGGAACGTCGAAAACGTCAACGGCGTCAGGGGGAATCAACTGCGTGAATCCTTCCACAGAACGGTCGACAATTTCCTTGTGCCAGTTTGCCTTCACGAATGCATAGCGGGTGTGTGTCATCGGTGATCTCCTTTCAGCAACAGACACGTCACCCAAGGCGATCACATCCCGGCTTCTCGCTTGCACCATGCAAGGTTGAGTCGGCATGTTCTCTTCCGTCCGGACTATGACCGTCGGCTCAGGTATCGCACCTGATCTGCTGACCCTTCCACGGGAAGGCGCTCGCGGGCTCGCGGCACATGCCGCATACCGCCGGTGGGGAATTTCGCCCCGCCCTGAGAACAGCTCCTAAGTGTCATGATTTTTTGGAGTTTTCAAGTCAGGTTCGCGGGACAAGGCGATGGCATTCGCGGACGGCGATGGCGATGGTCAGCCAGAGCTTCTTAGAGCAATTCCAGGAAAAGTGTGTAGCGGTTTTCCGTCCGGGATTGCGTAAAATAAATAGTTGGAGCGGTTTTACGGTTCTGTCAAAAACTGAACCGATCTAGTCCGCGCCTTCGTTCGGGTCGATTGCCGAGGCATCGGTAGCCAACACCTCGACTTCCTTGTTGTGTCCGGCCTCGACCGTAAAATCCTTCTGGTAGATGCGATCACGGTTCTTGGCGATCACCGTATAGTCGCCTTCGGATAACACCATTGGCGCAAAAGCACCGACACTTTCCTTGATGGGCTCGCCAGCTTCATTGAGTACCGACCATGCAGTATCGGCAATGGCTTCGCCTCCCGCATCTCGCACGAGCTTGAGCGTCAATTCGGCAGCGTGATGCTCGACGGTTGCTTCAGTAAGTTTGCCTGCCTCGACACGAATGTCGGAGCGGATAACAGCGTTGACCGCGCCATAGGTCGAGACGATGTGATAGATGCCCGCCTTGAGCCGCACCACAGTGCCGGGGCGAACATTCGGGATGATCAGGGCGCGGTTTCCGTCAGGTTCCAGTGCGACCTTCATAGATCGAAAACCGCAGCTTCTTGGGCGTGATACGCACGCCGCCGGAAGAAACTGCATCGAGTTCAAGGCCACCTGCGTCGAGAACGAAACTCTCCCGTTTGGTGTCTCTGCCAACCGTTATGCGCTTGGTGGCACCGGCGCGCCCATAGGACGCGTGCACCAGATAGCTGCCGGGATCGAGTTCAAACGCCGATGTGCCGCCGCGCGCCGAAGCGACCATCTGTAATTTTCCGTCTGATCCCGGTTCAGGCCGAAAATCCGCCACACGATCCCACGCGAAATATCAGCTCCCTTGTCCGTCAGTTGAGCGCTCAAGGTGATTTTGCCACCGCTACCCTGTGCAAGTGGCTGATCTGTTCGCGGCGCTGCATAGCTGGACATGCCGGGCAGTTTGAGGGCGTCCAGAGCGTCGGAATTCTGCGCGCCGGCCAGCGAAACCGCCATTGCCAAAAAAGCCGCGCCGAGAAAGCCTGAAAAAAATAGTCGAACCACAACTGACATGACTTGCTTTGAAGCCCAAGGCGGTGGCAATTTCAAGGCCCAAGAGTGTTTGTCATGTCTGGACAAGCATTCGGATGTATGGCGAAAACGCCTGATTGCCAAAGCTGTACGATCTCACGAGCGCGCTTCAGCTCAAAATCAAGCAAATATAACTCGTGGAAAGGGCAATAATGACGTCGCCGATAATTGAATTCATGCTGGCAAGGCAATCCACCCAGATTACCGAAATGCACGAACCAGCGCCAAGCGACCAGGAAATTGCAACGATGATCGCCGTTGCATCGCGCGTTCCCGACCATGGCCGGCTGGCACCGTGGCGTTTCATTGTCTATCGCGGCGAATCACGTATCGAAATTGGCAAGCAATTGGCGAAATTGGCCGAGGGACGCGACGGGCCATTGCCTGAGGGGCGACGCAATCAGGAATTGACGCGGTTTTCGCGTGCTCCTTTGGTTATTGGCGTCGTTTCAACCCCGAAAGATCATCCCAAAATCCCGCAATGGGAGATGTTTTTGTCGGGTGCAATGGCGGCGATGAATTTGATGATCGCAGCAAATGCTCTGGGCTACGGAACCAACATGATTACAAACTGGTATTCGGACGTGCCAGAGGGCAGGGCAATACTGGGCCTTTCGCCGCAAGAACAAGTCATTGGTTTCATTCACATGGGTACCAGCGAACAAGCAGGCCCTGATCGGCCTCGTCCCGACCCGGCCAGTCTTCATGCCGATTATTCGGGGCCGTTTGCGCGTTAAGTGCCGGTAGCCTGTCAAGGCGGCGCGATTCAATCGTGCGTGGCCGAGGCGCCGGCTTTAACGCGCGCCAGAAGCCGTTCGGCAAGCTTGAGGTGCGGACGATCATACATTTTGCCGCCAATGCTGACGACACCAGGATTGCCAGCTTGGTTGAAGGCGGCAATAACCGATTTTGAAAACTCTACCGCTTCTGGCGATGGTGTGAATGCGGCGTTGATGAGGGGCACCTGGTCGGGATGTATCGCCATCTTGCCGGTAAAGCCGTCTCGCTCGGCCTGTGCGCATTCGGCCGCGAATGCGTCCATATTGCGAAAATCGGGAAAGACCGTGTCGATGGCTGCGACATCGGCGTTCGCGGCGGCAAGTATGGTCAGGGCGCGCGCCAGCCGGAAAACGTCGGTGTAATTGCCATTGGTGGTGCGTGTGGTTCGTGCGCCAATGGCCGCCGACAAATCTTCCGCACCCCAGGTCAATCCCGAAAGGCGCGCGCTGGCCCCCGAATAGGTGGATGCAGACAGAACGCCCGCGGCAGTTTCGGTGATGATGGGCAGGATTTTGATTGCGCCGTCCGCGAGGCCATGCTCGGCTTCATGTACCCTGAGCTTTGCTGAAAGCTGCTGAATATCGCGTCCGCTATTTGATTTTGGCAGCATGATACCGTCAGGCTTTGCCGGAACCAGCATGGCCAGATCATCATCTACCAGACCACTGGAAAGGTCGTTGACGCGCACATAAAGAGCGCATGCGATGGTGTCGCGCCGGTCTTTGATATATTCCGCCGAGATAGACCGAGCGGAGGCTTTGTTTTCGGTTGAGACCGAATCCTCAAGATCGACGATGACGACGTCAGCGTCCGACGAAAAGCCTTTTTCGAGCTTCTTTTCCGAATCTGCGGGTACGAACAGTAGCGAGCGCATCGCGTCAGGTCGGCTTTTTGAGCATCATGGCGTGGCGCGTACATTTTGCGACAAGTGCATCATCTTGATTGTAGGCGCGGTGCTCGAATTCGACGATGCCGCGATCAGGCTTGGATTTCGAACTGCGTGTTGAAATGACGGTTGTTTCGACCCGGATGGTATCGCCATGAAATACCGGATGAGGAAATACAGTTTCCTTCATGCCGAGATTGGCAATCGTCGTACCAATGGTAATGTCGTTGACCGAAATTCCGATCATCAGGCCAAGTGTGAACAGCGAGTTGACCAGAGGCTTGCCCCATTCGGTCCTTGCGGCAAAGTCGAAGTCGATATGAAGCGGCTGCGGGTTCAGCGTCATCACCGAAAAAAGCATATTGTCACTTTCTGTCACGGTCTTGCGCAACGGGTGCCGGAATACTTGCCCGACGCTCAATTCTTCGAGATAAAACCCTGCCACGATAAATTCTCCCTTGTCGTGTGATAGCCGCTGGGCACCATGCCTGCAAGGCACTCAAATGCCGGTGCTTCGGCGTTTCGGCCGACACGAATGCCCGCCGAAGCCCTAACAAACATGGTGAACGTTTTATTAATTGGTTGACGTCTAATGTCCTCGATACGGCAGAAGCCGACTGTTGCGGGGTGGACGAACAGACATGGTGGTTTCCCATTTTTTGAAATGGATTTATACGGCAAGAGTGACAGAGCGCGCGGCGGCTGCCAGCGCACTTGCCATGGCATATATCAATGCCAGTCTTCCCTTTGAGGACCGCTGCGCCGCTGAGGCCGCATTGACGCTGCTTCTCGATGACACATCGTCGAAAGTTCGCCAGGCGATGGCTGAAGCTCTGTCTGTTAGCCGGCACGCTCCGCTCCAGATCATTGCGGCGCTCGCCTCGGATCAGCCCGAAGTCGCCAATCTGGTGTTGGCGCGCTCACCACTGATAACTGATGCGGATTTGATCGAGCACGTTACCAATGGCCAAAAGGCAACACAGATACTGATTGCTTCGCGCCCCGCGGTGTCGATGGCGCTTTCCGCAGTTATTGCGGAAATTGGCGAACCAGACGCCTGCCTTGCTCTCTTGGAAAATACTAGTGCCGATATCGCCTCTCTCTCGTTCCGCCGGATGGCTGAACGCTATGGAGACGTCGCGGTCATACGCGAGGCGCTGATTGCCAATGAACGATTGCCTGCCGATTGCCGTCACATGCTGCTGGTCAAACTTGGTGAAGCCCTCAAGGGAGCGCCGCTTGTGCTGGCGCTGATGGGAGAAGCGCGGGCAGCGCGTCTCATGAGCGATGCTTGCATCAAGGCATCCGTGACTTTGATAGAGGGGACACAGGCTGACGAACACACCGCCCTGATCGAGCATTTGCGGGTGCGCGGCGATTTGACGACCGGTTTTCTTGTCCGCACCGTTGCACATGGCAAGGTAGATTTTTTGGGTCCGCGCTTGTCGTTTTGTCAAGACAGTCGGAGCAGCGCGTCAGGGCGCTTCTTGCGACCGGACATGATGTCGCTTTGCAGGCATTATTTCGCAGTGCTGGACTTGCGCTGGATACCCATGCGGTTCTCCTGCATGCCTTGAAAATCTGGCGCGATGTCGCAAACGGAAAGCGCGTTGCCGGTGTTCAGGAAGTCACCTGGCTGATGCTGAAAGAATTGGGTGGGCAAGGAGCGGAAGGGAAACTGGCCGCCCTGGTGAAGTCGATCCATCTCGATACACTGAGAGAAAATGCGCGCGAGCACGCTTTGGCTATTGCTGCGGCTTAAGGGCCGCTGAGCATCGGACCGAAAAATGTGTGCGCCAGATTCCGGGCGTCAAATATCCAGAGTATCGGATTCGGCAAACTCGGCACGTTCCTGAATGAAACGAAAACGCGCTTCCGGCTTTGTCCCCATCAGCGCGTCGATCGCACTCTTTGTCGCGTCTTCAGCGTCAATCACATCGATCCGAAGCAGCGTGCGCTTCTTCGGGTCCATCGTCGTTTCCTTGAGCTGGCTGGCCATCATTTCGCCAAGTCCCTTGAAGCGGCCGATTTCGATCTTGCCGCGCCCGGTGAACTCGTTTTTCAAAAGTTCGTCCTTGTGCGCATCATCGCGCGCATAGCCGATCTTGCCGCCCTGCCGGATCGAATAAAGAGGCGGAACCGCTAGAAAAAGATGCCCGCCACGCACCAGTTCTGGCATTTCCTGATAGAAGAAGGTGATAAGCAACGAGGCAATATGCGCGCCGTCGACATCGGCATCGGTCATGATGATGACCCGGTCGTAGCGCAAGTCCTGATCGCGATATTTCGAGCGCGTGCCGCAGCCCAAAGCTTGAATCAGGTCTGAAATCTGCTGATTGGCGCTAAGTTTGTCGTGACCTGCACTGGCAACGTTGAGGATTTTACCACGCAGCGGCAACACTGCCTGGCTCGCACGGTTGCGTGCCTGCTTGGCCGAGCCGCCCGCCGAATCGCCTTCGACGATGAAGATTTCAGCGCCCGCCGCAGCGTTTTGCGTGCAGTCGGCCAACTTTCCGGGCAGACGCAACTTGCGTACCGCACTTTTACGCGACACTTCCTTTTCCTGGCGTCGCCGGACACGCTCGTCGGCACGCGCGATCACCCAGTCGAGCAGTTTGGAGGCTTCCTGAGGATTGGACGCCAACCAATGGTCGAATGGGTCGCGGATGGCGCTTTCAACAATGCGTGTCGCCTCCATCGTCGCAAGCCGGTCCTTGGTCTGGCCAACGAACTCAGGCTCGCGGATGAACACCGACAACATGCCCGCTGCCGAGATCATTACGTCTTCCGAATTGATGATCGAGGCGCGTTTGTTGCCGACCAGTTCGGCATAAGCGCGCAGGCCACGCGTCAAGACATTGCGAAAACCCGCTTCATGCGTGCCGCCTTCGCCAGTGGGAATTGTGTTGCAGTATGAATGGATGAAGCCGTCGCCGCCGAACCATGTGACGGCCCATTCGAGCGAACCATGACCGCCGGTCTTATCGCTTTTCCCGCAGAATATTTCCCGCGTTACCTGGAAGTCGCTGCCAAGCGATGCCCCCAGATAGTCCTTGAGACCACCAGGATAGTGGAATTCCGCTTTCGCGGGCGTGCTGTCTTTTTCCTTGATCAGCGCGGGGTCGCAACTCCAGCGTATCTGCACACCGCCGAACAGATAGGCTTTTGAGCGCGCCATTTTATACAGCCGCGCCGGTTCAAAGGCAGCGCCCTTGCCGAAAATTTGCTCGTCGGGATGGAAACGGATCTTTGTTCCGCGCCGGTTGTGAACTTCGCCAAGCCGTTCGAGCTCACCGACGGGAACGCCGCGCGAAAACCGTTGCCGATAGAGTTGGCGGCCACGCGCCACCTCGACTTCCAGATGGTCGGACAAGGCGTTGACGACTGAAACGCCGACGCCATGCAAACCGCCGGACGTTTCATAGACCTTGCTGTCGAATTTTCCGCCTGAATGCAGCGTCGTCATGATGACTTCGACAGCCGGCTTCTTGAATTTCGGATGCGGATCGACAGGGATGCCGCGTCCGTTGTCAGTTACCGATAAAAATCCGTCGGCTGACAACTCGACTTCGATAAAGGTAGCGTGCCCGGCAACCGCTTCATCCATCGAATTGTCGATGACCTCGGCAAAGAGATGATGAAGGGCTTTTTCATCCGTGCCGCCAATATACATGCCCGGACGGCGACGAACCGGCTCCAGCCCTTCCAGAACCTCGATATCGGCAGCACTGTAGCTGGCGATATTGTCTTGAGGCGGCGGTGTGCGTTTGGCAGCTTGAACCAGTGGATCGCTGGGACGTGACGGCGCACGCACGGGCTGCGCGGGTTTGTCCAAAGTGCCGAAAAGATCGTTGCTGTCGTCCATGCCTGACTGGAATCCGGTGCTGCGAATCAGGCCCAATACTGCCACGCTTTTTGCGAGCGCGCACCGAGGTTCCCGTTCCGTTCGTGAATTGGCGTCCTTCTACCTGAAAATCGACCGACAACCAAGCCGTGAGGAAACGAATACCCAACTTCGGGAATGTTAATTTGTCCTCGTGAGACAAGAAAAAGGCCGGTGTCGAGCACCGGCCCTTTTTCTATTCGGCGGCACCCAGATATTCTTCCATGGGTGGACACGAGCAGATCAAGTTGCGGTCGCCAGTGACATTGTCGATGCGCGAGACCGGCGGCCAGTATTTCGACGCGGTATCAGCATCGCCCGCGGGGTAGGCCGCCTCCATGCGCGTGTAGGGATGGCTCCAGTCTCCTGCCAGCGTTTCGCTGGCTGTGTGGGGCGCATTGACCAGTGGATTATCCTCGCGCGGCCATTTTCCCTTGGCAATTTTCGCCGCTTCGTTGGCGATGGCGATCATCGCCTCGCAGAAACGATCCACCTCCCGTTTGGGTTCCGACTCGGTCGGCTCGACCATGAGTGTACCCGCAACCGGGAACGACATCGTCGGTGCGTGGAAGCCATAGTCGATCAATCGTTTGGCGATGTCATCGACGCTGACTCCGGACGTATCCTTCAAGCTGCGGGTGTCGAGAATGCACTCATGCGCCACACGTCCGCTGCGGCCCCTATAAAGCACCGGGAAGTGACCTTCCAGCCGTGCAACCAGATAGTTCGCGGAAAGGATTGCAATTTCGGTGGCCTGCTTCAGGCCCGACGCACCCATCATGCGGATATACATCCATGTGATGGGCAGGATCGAGGCGCTGCCGAAGGGGGCTGCCGAGACAGCATGCGAAGAACCTTCGGTGACATGGCCGGGCAAGTAGGGCTTCAGATGTGCTTTCACGCCGATCGGGCCTATGCCGGGGCCGCCGCCGCCATGGGGTATGCAGAAGGTCTTGTGGAGGTTCATGTGGCAGACATCGGCACCGATGTCACCGGGGCGTGCAAGCCCGACAAGTGCGTTGAGATTGGCACCGTCGAAATAGACCTGCCCGCCATGCTCATGCACAATGGCGCAGATGTCGCGCGCGCCTTCCTCGAACACGCCATGCGTCGAAGGGTAGGTAAACATCAGCGCGGCAAGATTGGCTTCATGGGCGGCAGCCTTGGCCTTCAAGTCGTCAATGTCGATATTGCCGTCATCGGTGCAACGCACCACAACCACATTCATGCCAGCCATCGCCGCACTTGCCGGATTGGTGCCATGCGCGGAGGAGGGGATGAGGCAGATGTTGCGATTGTCATCACCTCGGGAGTGATGGTAGCCGCGAATGGCCAGAAGTCCTGAATACTCACCCTGACTGCCTGCATTGGGTTGCAGGGTTACGGCGTCAAAGCCTGTAATTTCCGCCAGCCAATTGTCGAGTTGGTCGATCATGGCGCGGTAACCGGCAGAATGTGCCTTGGGTGCAAAGGGATGCAAATTGGCCACGTTCGGCCAACTGACCGGCATCATTTCCGCTGCGGCGTTCAGCTTCATGGTGCATGAGCCGAGTGGAATCATGGCGCGGTCAAGCGCCAGATCCTTGTCGGCCAGGCGGCGCAGGAAGCGCATCATGTCTGTTTCCGAGCGGTTCTCATGGAACACGGCTTGCGTCAGGAACGCCTTCGCACGCGACTTGCCGGGCATTGTGTTTGTCTTGGATGCACCGGCCTGCGCGCCAAATAGCGCAGCGATGGCTTCCACATCCGCATCGGTCGAAGTTTCATCGAAACTGATGCCGACATGATTGGCGTCGATCATACGCAGCAGTCGCCCATTTTTCTCGGCTTCGGCGGCGATGTCTTGCGCTTTGCCTTTGGCTTCAACGACAACGGTGTCGAAGCGGTGCGCGCCGGCAACTTTGATGCCGGCATCTTTCAATCCTTCGCAAAGGCCATTGGCGAGCGCGTGGATGCGCTGGGCAATTGCTTGCAGTCCTGCCGGGCCATGCCAGATCGCATAGGCTGCGGCCATGTTGGCAAGAAGCGCCTGTGCGGTGCAGATATTGGAGGTCGCCTTGTCGCGGCGGATATGCTGCTCGCGGGTTTGCAGGGCGAGACGGTATCCGGGCCGTCCCTTGCTGTCGACGGATTGGCCGACAAGCCGGCCGGGCATCAGGCGGGTGAGTTTATCAGATACCGCACAATAGGCGGCATGGGGTCCGCCGAAGCCCATGGGCACGCCAAAACGTTGCATCGAACCGACAGCGATATCGGCTCCGAGCGTCGCTGGCGCGTCGGTAATGGTGAGCGATAGCGGATCAGAGATGAAAACGACAATCGCGCCCTGCGCGCGCGCTTTTTTGATTGCTGCGGTGTGGTCGCCATAAACCCCGTTTGTGTCGGGCCATGAGACCAGCAGGGCGGCCGTATTGTCGTCGATAGTTTCTCCGTCGATCTCGAGATCAAGCGGTTCGGCGCGTGTATGCAATACATCCAGCGTTTGCGGATGCGGCACGCCTGCCAACGCTATCTTGGTGCGCTTGTCTCGGTGATGGCGAACGGCAATGCCGACGGCCTCGGCAACCGCTGTCGCCTCATCGAGCAGGGATGCGGAAGCGACGGGCAGGCCGGTCAGTTCCGTAACGAGCGTCTGGAAGTGGAACAGAAGTTCGAGCCTGCCCTGGCTGATTTCGGCTTGATACGGCGTATATGCCGTGTACCAGGCAGGGTTTTCGAAGAGATTGCGCTGGATGACCGGCGGCACATGGACACCATGATAGCCAGCGCCGATGAAACTCTTCAGAACGACGTTTTTCGCCATAATGGCCGATAGTTCGCCAAGGGCCTCGGCTTCGCTGGCGGGCGCTGGCAGGTCGAGGGGGCGCCCCAGACGGATCGATTTTGGAACAGCCTGACTGATCAGTGTCTCGATAGAGGGCACGCCTATGGTTGCCAGCATGGCACGGGTTTCATCAACGCCCGGGCCAATGTGGCGGGCCGCAAACGGATAAGGTGAAGTGGTCATCATATGCCTCGATCTTAACCTATATGGGATTGGTACGCGGCCTCGTCCATAAGGCCTTCCAACTGGCTTTCGTCAGCCAGCTTCATCTTCCAGAGCCAGCCATCGCCGGTGGCCGAGGAGTTGACGAGGGCCGGGTCACCGGTCAGTGCCGCGTTGGCATCCGAGACTTCACCATCGACGGGTGCATAAACGTCCGATGCGGCCTTGACCGATTCGACGACGACAGCGGTATCGCCCTTGGTCATGCTCTTGCCGACTTCGGGAATTTCGACAAAAACGATGTCGCCGAGTTGTTCCTGGGCATAATCGGTGATGCCGACCGTGGCGATGCCGCCTTCGACGCGCAGCCATTCGTGATCTTCGGTGAAATATGTCGTTGCCATGAGGACTTATCCTTTGCGGTAGTGATGAGGCGTGAAGGGAAGGGAATGGATCTCGACAGGTATTTTGGTGCCGCGAACATCAGCAAACAGCCGAGTGCCAGCGCTTGAAAGTGGTGCGCGAACGTAACCCATGGCGACTGGATGGCCGACAGAAGGGCCGAAACCGCCGGAGGTAACGGTGCCGGCTTCGTTGTCATCGGCATCGAACACTGTGATGCCCGCCCTTACGGGCTGGCGGCCTTCCGGCTTGAGTCCGACGCGCTTTCTAATGGCCCCATTTGCGATGAGTGTTCGCAAGTTCTCGGCACCGACAAATGTACCAGAAGCGCGAATATTCTTGGGGATTGCCCACATAAGCCCGGCGTCAACCGGATTGGTATCAGGTGTGATGTCTTGACCATGCAGGCACAGACCGGCTTCAAGGCGCAGGCTGTCGCGGGCGGCAAGGCCGATCCATTGCACACTTTCTTCGTCCAGTAATTTTGCTAATAATTCGCGCGCATCTTGTTCTGGCAGGCCGATCTCGAAACCGTCCTCGCCGGTGTAGCCGGAACGGGTCATGAACCAGTCCTTGCGGGGTTCACAACCGGTCATGAACAAGAGTGAGCCCGTTTCGATCCCGGCACGTGAAAGCACGGCCCAGGCATCCGGTCCCTGAATTGCCAGAAAAACACGGTCGAGGGGCGCAATCTTCACGTCGAAACCAGCAGCCAGCTCGCGTAGCTGGGCTTCGTCAGCCGCCGCATTGCCTGCGTTCGCGACGACCATGAACCGTTCTGGCTCCAGCCGCGTGACGATCAGATCATCGATAATCCCGGCTGCCTCGTTCAGCAGCAGCGTGTATTTGGATTGGGAAATCGCCAACGTGCCCGCATCGAGCGGGCAGGCGCGGTTAAGCAGTTCTGTGACACCGCTACCTGACAGTTCGAACAGCTTCATGTGAGAAATGTCGAACAAGCCCACATTTTGGCGCGTATGAAGATGCTCCTTCATAACGCCCGCCGGATAAGTCAGGGGCATCGACCAGCCGGCAAACGCACCAAATCGTGCTCCGGCTGCAATATGCAAATCTTCGAGGGGTAAGTGCCTTATTTCATCGCCCGTCATGTCTTCTCCAGAGTCGCACGTATACGGTCGCGTCTGGCGACCAGTCCGTGCCCCTCTGTCTGAAGCCTGAGAGACTCGCGCGACCGGAACTCTGTCGGTAGCGCTTACACCTTCGGCGCGGGGTTTGTTGCCCCGACTTTCCAGAGTGTCGTCCTGTCTACGGTTCTTTTTGCCTGAGAGATTTCGGGCTATTTCCCCTTCGGCGCCAGCTTTCGCTGAACTCTCCCGCAAACAGTTGAGGTCAAATCAACCTCCGACATCTGAATCCATAGCCCAGCTGCGACGACTTGTCATCAGCTTGCGACAAGCAATCGGCGGTTAAAGTCGCTCGCAAACGGAAAATTGTGAATAACATTCGAAAAACCATCACAATTTTGGCAAAATCAGCGGTTTGCGTGTTGTTCACATTTTCGTGAACTCACAAACCGAAATTCTGACCTCAAACAGCAAGAACGCCGTGAATCCATCGGGATGCACGGCGTTCTGTTGGTATTGGTTATTCAGCTATCTCGACTGCGCAAGAGAAATGCAGCGGTCAGATTGCCGGTTCGCTCGTGCGTCGGCCGAGATCACTTTCGATTCGGCCCAATAGTTGGCCGGTCTCGATATGCAGAAGTTTCAGCTTGGCAAATTGCTCATCAACGAGCGCCTCGGAAGCGGTCTCGTCGGCTTCATCGCCAGCATCGAGTGGCCCCATGCCGACTCCATGGATGAGCCATGCCAAGCTAACACCCAGTAACCCTGAAAGAGTTGTCAAACGATGGGAGCCTGGTTGGGAGCGATCTGTTTCCCAGGCTTTTATCGTCGAGACCTTGACGCCAAGGCGCCAGGCTAAGTCTTTTGTTGAAAGTCCGCTCGCATCGCGAGCTCGTGAAAAGCGTCCGCCGAAAGTATCTTGATCTGGCCTTTGCTCAAAAATATTCGTGGTGTCGGGCACCCGATACACCTCCTGACTTCGTTAATCGGAATCATAACGCCATAGACGGCGAGACCTGACCAACATGGGCGAAAGTGCAGAGAATCACAAGGTTACAATCCTGCTTTTGAGACAAGCGGCTGATATAACAAGGATTAAATTGGTAGAGTTGCGCCTTTCCGCAGACGAAACGCACAGCAGATCGTCAAATGCCGCCATACCAATCATAACCATTATCTTCCCAATATCCGCCACGACCACCACCGAAATTTGCAAAGCCGTCTACCAATTCAATCTTGCCGATGTATTTCGGCATTTTGTACCCGAGTTGGCGCTCGACACGCACCCGCAACGGCGCGCCGTTTTCGACAGGCAACGGCTTGTCGTTAAGGCCGTAAGCAAGAATGGTTTGCGGGTGCCGGGCGTCGATCAGGTCGACCGACTCATAGTATTTTATGTCGCCGGAAAGACTGCGGTCGATCGTATCGAGGCAATGGAACATGACGTAGCGCGCTTCCGGTTTGACGCGAGCCTGGTCGAGCACCAGTGACAGGGGCGTGCCCGTCCACTTGGCGATGCAACTCCAACCCTCGACGCAATCGTGGCGGGTGATTTGTGTTCGACTGGGCATGGCCATCAGTTGACCGCGCGACAGCGATAGAGGCTGTTCGACAAGGCCGGTAACTTCAAGGCGCCAGTCGGTGAAGTCGCTGGCAAGCAATCCTTTATAGACATCGTCGTCGGGAGCGGTAACGCCATTTGGCCGCATCGGCTGGCGGATATCGGCTTGTGTAAATTCTGGCGCCAGTGAGTCGCGCCCGGCCAGCAAGCGTTGCGCCCGGTGGGTCAGGTCATTGGCCCCTTCAAGGAAGTTGCGTAACCCGTCACCGACGCCAAGGCCGCTGTCGAAAGCCTCGCACCCTGAAAGGATGGAGCCTGAAATGCCAAGACTGGCGGCGGTGAGGAATTTGCGGCGGCTTATCTGGAATTTGGCCATATCACGCATTCCTCTCTTCTGTATCGGTTTCGGGTGTGGGGGGATCGATACGATACCAGCCGGTGATGATCGAACGCATTTCATTGATCGGCCCGGCGGCAACAATCATCAACATGTGGATGATGAAAAAGCCAACCAGAAGCACCATGACGATGAAGTGGATCGTGCGCGCTGTCTGGCGCCCGCCAAGCAGGTCGTTCAGGAACGGCAAAACCGCATTCATACTAGGCGACATGGCAAAACCCGTGATGATCATCAGGGGTAAAAGCACGAACAGGACACCGCCATAGGAGAGCTTCTGCAACGTATTGTAACGGCGGGCATGATGAAACTTCAGTCTGGCGTGATCGGCGATGTCGCGCGGCAGCTTTCGTATGTCATCAATGCGCGGTGCGAGATCGCGGCGCAGATGACCGTTGACCAGGCTGGCAACCAGCCATGTAAGCAACGTGATGCCCAGCACCCAGGCAAAAAAGAAGTGAACGACGCGCGCGGTGCCGAGATCGTAATAGGACGGTATGGTCGCCCATGATGGAAACGCGCGGGCACGCTCGCGCCCCTCTGGACCCGACCAGCCAAGAACGCCGGTTGTGTCGAAACGCTTGCCGAATATCTCGGTATATCCGCGCGGACCATTGGCTGTGTTTTCAGCACCGATCGCCAAAATGGTGTTTTCGAACTGGAAACCCGATTGCTTGCCTATGTAAAGTTGAGGACGGGCGTTGAATATCTGAAGGCCGCTGAGCAGCATGAAGAACAGGGTAATCGCCCACAGCCAATGCGTCAGGCGCGTCCAACTCGACTGTTTGTAGACGAGAGGCCCGGCTGTGGGAGCGGTGGCACTTGGTGTATCCACTTGCCCGGTCACGGCTCTATCCATCGTTCCTGTCCCTGTGGTTATGCATCGTATCACGTTAGGCCAATTTCGCCCTTAATCCAGATACGTGGCCAGACGGTCTGATGTTTCGCTCGTTCACGAATTGTTGTGAATGGAGAGGCGGTGCGCAAGAGTTTTCAACCACCGGGCAGGCCAGAGCTGCAAACGGAATATGGCGAAGCGCTGGTCTCCTGGATTTATCCTGATATCAGGCCAGATCGCTGACCCGCTCAGCCCGGCGGGGTGGATTTAAGGGCGCGTCGCAAGATGCGGTCGAGTTCCGAGAGGAAACGTGAGCGGTCCTGCGGCGCAAAACCGGCATTGTAACCCTTGCTTTCACCTGTTTCGCGAAGATGCTGCTTGAGATCGCGCATGGCAACGGCCATGCCTATCGATCTGGGCGTAAAGGGGCGTCCGGTCGGGCCGAGCACATGGCAGCCAAGGGCAACCGTACGTGCCGCAAGCGGGATGTCGGCTGTGACAACAATATCGTTGGCGTTGGCGTTTTCGACGATCCAGTCATCGGCTGCATCGGCGCTCTTGGGTACGACGACGTTGCGGATCATTGGGTCGCGCGATGGCCGCAGGCCACCATTCGAGACGAAGGTGACGACAACGCTATGCCGTTCCGCCACCTTTATGACTTCTGCTTTTACTGGACAGGCATCGGCGTCAACGAGGATTGATGGTGAGGACATTGCTATCGTGCAAGAGGCGCGCAGTGAACGCGCGCTCTCTTATCCATGTGAGAAGACGCCGAGGTCGGCTTTAGCGCCGCTGTCAATAAATAACCACGCTTCTGATGCTTTCCCCGGCATGCATCAGGTCGAAGCCCTTGTTGATGTCTTCGAGCCTGAGGGTATGGGTAATCATCGGGTCGATCTGGATTTTGCCATCCATGTACCAATCGACGATCTTGGGCACGTCGGTGCGTCCACGCGCGCCGCCAAACGCCGTGCCCATCCAGTTACGTCCGGTGACAAGCTGGAACGGACGTGTCGAGATTTCCTGCCCGGCTCCCGCCACACCGATAACAACGGACTTGCCCCAGCCGCGATGCGACGCTTCAAGCGCCTGCCGCATGACCGTGGTGTTGCCGGTGCAATCGAATGTATAGTCGGCCCCGCCGATCTGGTCGGCCCCACGCTTGGTCATATTGACCAGATGCGCGACAACATCGCCGTCGATCTCCTTCGGATTGACGAAATGCGTCATGCCGAACTTCTCGCCCCAGGCCTTCTTGTCGTTGTTGAGATCAACGCCGATGATCATGTCGGCCCCGGCAAGCTTGAGGCCCTGAATGACATTGAGCCCGATGCCGCCAAGCCCGAACACGGCTGCCGTTGCGCCGATCTCTACCTTGGCGGTGTTGATGACAGCGCCAATGCCGGTGGTGACCCCGCAGCCAATGTAGCAAATCTTGTCGAACGGTGCGTCCGGGTTGACCTTGGCAACCGCGATCTCGGGCAGCACGGTAAAGTTGGAAAAGGTCGAGCAGCCCATATAATGGAAGATCTTGTCCTTGCCGATGGAGAAGCGCGAGGAGCCGTCCGGCATCAGGCCCTGGCCTTGCGTGGCGCGGATGGCCGTGCACAGATTGGTTTTGCGCGACAGGCATGACGGACACTCGCGGCATTCCGGCGTGTAGAGCGGGATGACGTGGTCGCCCTTCTTCACCGAGGTGACGCCCTTGCCAACATCGACGACAATACCAGCGCCCTCATGGCCAAGGATCGCGGGGAAAATGCCTTCGGGGTCGGCCCCCGACAAGGTGAATTCGTCCGTGTGGCAGATCCCCGTCGCCTTGATCTCGACAAGAACCTCGCCCTCGCGTGGACCTTCGAGATCGACCTCCATGATCTCAAGCGGCTTTCCGGCTCCTACTGCTACCGCGGCACGGGTTTTCATAAAGCGTATCCTCCAAGGCAAATCATCTGAACAACGGGACTGGCAGAAAGGCTACCAGCCTGCAAGCCTCCCGAATAGCCGGATTTTCCCTTTGCAAGAAGGCATCTACCGCGACGACGGCCAATATAAACCTTTGTCGGCTTGAGCGGACGTCACGAAGTCCATAAAAGAAACCCGTGAGCGAGGGAAAGAAACCACTAATGTTCAAGAAAATTCTGATCGCCAACCGTGGTGAAATCGCCTGTCGCGTTATCAAGACAGCCAAGCGGATGGGGATCGCGACCGTTGCGGTCTATTCCGACGCCGATCGCAATGCGATGCACGTAGAAATGGCTGATGAAGCCGTTCACATCGGACCATCTGTCGCAGCGCAAAGCTACCTTGTGCCAGAAAAACTCATCGCCGCCTGTAAGGAAACAGGGGCCGAAGCTGTCCATCCCGGCTATGGATTTCTTTCCGAGCGCGCATCGTTTTGCTCCGCACTGGAAAAGGAAGGCATCGTTTTCATCGGGCCGAAGCCGCGCGCCATCGAGGCGATGGGCGACAAGATCGAATCGAAGAAATTTGCCAATGCTGCCAAGGTCAGCACGGTACCAGGTTTCCTCGGGGTCATCGAAGATGCCGACCACGCCGAAAAGATAGCCGGTGAGATTGGCTATCCGGTGATGATCAAGGCATCTGCGGGCGGCGGCGGAAAGGGCATGCGCATCGCATGGTCACAGGTTGAAGTCCGTGATGGGTTTGACCGGGCGCGTTCCGAAGCGAAGAGTTCGTTCGGCGACGACCGCGTTTTCATTGAAAAATTCGTTGTCGATCCGCGCCATATCGAAATCCAGTTGATCGCAGACGCGCACGGCAATGCGCTTTACCTCGGGGAGCGCGAGTGTTCGATCCAGCGCCGCAACCAGAAGGTTGCCGAAGAAGCGCCGTCGCCATTTCTGGACGAGGCGACGCGAAAAGCCATGGGCGAACAGTCGGTGGCATTGGCAAAGGCGGTTGACTATCAAAGCGCCGGCACGGTTGAGTTCATCGTCGACCGTGACAAGAATTTCTATTTCCTCGAAATGAATACGCGTTTGCAGGTCGAGCATCCGGTTACCGAACTCATTACCGGGGTCGATCTTGTCGAGCAGATGATCCGGGTGGCCGCAGGCGAAAAGCTCGCAATGAAGCAGAGCGATGTGAAATTAACCGGCTGGGCGATTGAAAGCAGGCTCTATGCGGAAGATCCCTATCGCAATTTCCTGCCCTCGATCGGCCGTCTGACGCGCTATCAGCCACCACAAGAGGGCCGTTTCGGCGATATTGTCATTCGCAATGATACCGGTGTTAGCGAAGGCTCGGAAATTTCCATGTTCTACGATCCGATGCTCGCCAAGCTTTGCACTTGGGCACCGTCGCGGCTGGAAGCCATCGACGCCATGTCGGAAGCGCTCGATAATTTCGTCGTTGACGGAATTGAACACAATATCCCGTTTCTGTCGGCCTTGATGCAACACCCGCGTTGGCGTCAAGGCGAGCTTTCGACAGGCTTCATTGCTGAGGAATACCCCGACGGTTTCACTCCGGTCATTCCGACCGATGATGAAAAGGCGGTACTTGCCTCGATTGCTGTAGTGGTCGAACTGCTACGGCGCGACCGGCTTGACCGGCTTGGCGGGCGGCTGGCACCCCATAGTGGCGTGCTTAAAACCGATTGGGAAATCAAGATTGGCAAGGAATATCTCTTGGCGTCCATTCGCGAGGGGATGATTTCCATTCCGATGGAAGTCGATATTTCGATCAACGGCAACGAGCCGAAGACAATCGAATCCGGCTGGCGTCCAGGCGAACCGGTCTGGCGAGGCACAGTTGGCGGGCAAAAAATTGCCGCGCAATTGCGGGTGATACCCAATGGTATGCGCATTGCATGGAAAGGCATGTCCGTGACGGCGCAAGCCATGCTGCCACGCGTGGCCGAGCTTGAAAAACTGATGCCGGAAAAAGTGCCGCCGGATACCTCGAAACTGCTTTTGTGCCCGATGCCGGGCCTCGTCGTGTCGATCTCGGTCACACAAGGGCAGGAGGTCAAGGCTGGCGAGACCCTGGCCGTGGTCGAGGCCATGAAGATGGAGAATGTCTTGCGTGCGGACCGCGACCTTACCGTGACCAAGCTTTGCGCAAAACAGGGGGACAGCCTTGCGGTGGACGCGGTCATCATGGAGTTCGGTTGAGTGTGTGATTGCACGATGATCTGACACAACCGGGCCAGTAAATAGCCTTACGTATTCTCGACTATGCGCCATTTGTGACTCGACCCGGCAAGCAGGTTCCGGGACAATGACCAGCGATTCACTTGGAATCCCGAATCGCTTTGAAGAATGCGAGCTTATGACTGACGATAGACCCCCACGTGATCCCCTGAAGCGCGCTGCAATGGATAATGCGGCGCGGTCAGCCGTGCCGTCGCGCAGGTTCATCCATCTGCGCGTGCATTCTGCCTATTCGCTGCTTGAAGGTGCCCTGCAACTGGGCAAGGTGGTCGGTCACGCGATCAAGGATGAGGCCCCGGCTATCGCGGTGACCGACACCAATAATTTATTTGGTGCGCTGGAATTTGCCCAAAAAGCGGTGAAGGACGGCGTTCAACCGATCATTGGCTGCCAGATTGATGTGGCTTTCTCCGGTGAGACCAGTGACGGTCAGCTCGACCGCCGCAAGCAGGGGCCGGAAACGCCGGCGCTCGTGCTGATTGCCGCCAATGAAACCGGCTATCGCAACCTCGTTCGACTGGTAAGTAGTATTTACCTTGAAACGCCTCCGGGTGGCTCCCTCCACCTGACAACCGATATGATTGCAGAGCGGTGCGACGGGTTGATCTGCCTGACTGGTGGTCCGCTCGGCCCGATTGGTCGCGCGCTCAAGGCGGACAAGCGCGATCTGGCAGAAGCGCGCCTAGTCCGGTTAAAATCACTGTTCGGTGACAGACTGTATGTCGAACTCGAACGCCTCTCGGGTTACAATCGCAGGATTGAACGCGATTTGATCGCTTTGGCCTATCGGCACGAATTACCATTGGTTGCCACCAACGAAGCCTTTTTCTCTTCGCGCGAGGACTACGAGGCACATGATGCGCTGATTGCCATTGCCGAAGGCTCGGTCGTGGCCGCCGACAACAGGCGGCGCTTGTCGCCGGACAATTTTCTCAAAAGCCAGGCGGATATGGCGGTTTTGTTTGCCGATTTGCCGGAGGCTATCGACAACACTGTAGAAATAGCCCGCCGCTGTTCGTTTTACCCGAAGACGCACAAGCCAATCCTGCCGCGCTTTACTGGCGGCGATGTTGCCGATGCGGATGCCGCGGTGAAGGCTGAAGCGAATGAGCTGAGACGCCAGGCCGTTGAAGGGCTTGAAATACGCTTGGCAATACACGGAACCTCCGCAGGCCACACGAAAGAGGTATATAGCGAGCGACTGGAGTTTGAACTCGGCATCATCGAGCGAATGAAATTTCCGGGTTACTTCCTGATCGTGGCGGACTTTATCAAATGGGCGAAAACACAGGATATTCCAGTCGGTCCGGGTCGTGGCTCGGGTGCCGGCTCGCTGGTTGCCTATGCCTTGACCATCACCGACATTGATCCGCTGCGTTTTTCACTGTTGTTCGAGCGCTTCCTCAATCCTGATCGCGTCTCGATGCCGGATTTTGATATCGATTTTTGCCAGGACCGTCGCGAGGAGGTGATCCGCTACGTTCAGGACAAATATGGCCGCGATCAGGTCGGCCAGATCATCACCTTCGGAACGCTGCAGGCAAGAGCCGTCCTGCGCGACGTTGGACGTGTCTTGCAAATGCCATACGGCCAGGTCGATCGGCTGTGCAAGATGGTGCCGCAAAACCCGGCCAATCCCGTGAAGCTGGCCGAGGCAATTGCCAATGAGCCGCGCTTTGCGGAGGAGGCTGAAAGAGAACCTATCGTTCAGACATTGCTCGATATGGCGCAGAAACTGGAAGGGCTTTACCGCCACGCATCGACCCATGCCGCAGGCATTGTCATCGGTGATCGGCCCTTGTCTGAACTGGTTCCAATGTACCGCGATCCGCGTTCGGATATGCCGGTCACCCAGTTCAACATGAAATATGTCGAACAGGCGGGGTTGGTGAAATTCGACTTTCTTGGCTTGAAAACCCTGACCGTTCTCAACACGGCGGTGAAGCTGATCCAGCGGCGCGGGATCGAGATCGATCTGGCCCATATCCCGCTGGATGACGAGAAGACCTACGCAATGCTGTCGCGTGGCGAGGTCGTTGGTGTGTTTCAGGTGGAAAGTGCCGGCATGCGCAAGGCGCTGATTGGCATGAAACCGGACTGTATCGAGGATATCATTGCGCTAGTGGCGCTCTATCGGCCCGGCCCGATGGAGAATATCCCGACCTACAACGCCAGAAAACATGGCGAGGAAGAAACAGCTTCGATTCATCCAAAAATCGACAATCTGGTGAAGGAGACGCAGGGCGTCATCGTTTATCAGGAACAGGTGATGCAGATCGCCCAGGAACTTGCCGGCTATTCGCTGGGTGAGGCTGATCTGTTGCGCCGTGCAATGGGTAAGAAGATCCGCGCCGAGATGGACAAGCAGCGCGAGCGCTTTGTCACAGGTGCCGTAGAGCGCGGCGTGGACAAACCGCAGGCCAACTTCATCTTCGATCTTCTGGCCAAATTCGCCGACTACGGTTTCAACAAATCGCATGCGGCCGCCTACGCGGTTGTCTCTTATCAAACGGCTTATCTGAAGGCGCACTATCCGGTTGAGTTTCTGGCCGCGTCGATGACGCTCGACATGGGCAATACAGACAAGCTTGCCGATTTTCGCCAGGATGCGTTGCGCCTCGGTATCGACGTGGTGGCACCGTCGGTACTGACTGGCTTCCGTGATTTCGAGGTTGGAGAAAATCGTATCTTTTATTCGCTGGCCGCTCTCAAGGGTGTTGGTGACGCGGCGGTGGAACACATTGTCGAGAAGCGCAAGGAAGGCCAGTTCAAAACCCTCGCTGATTTTTGCGAGCGCGTCGATCCAAAGGTCGTTGGAAAACGTGTCTTTGAAAGCCTGATTACGGCAGGCGCACTGGATTGCTTTGGTCATGATCGTGCGGCCTTGCTGGCCGGGGTCGAACGTATGATGGGGTTGGCGGCACTGGCCCAGCAAAATGCCAGTTCCGGTCAGACGGATATTTTCGGGGCTTCGCTCGGCGCCCAGTCTGAAGCGCTGCATTTGCCGGCGGTCGATGCGTGGCTTCCCGCAGACCGCTTGCATCGGGAGTTCCAGGTTGTCGGCTTTTATCTGTCCGCCCATCCACTCGACGAATACAAGACGGCGCTTGAGAAGATGCGGGTCCAGACGTGGAGTGAGTTTTCTGCCGCCGTGAAACGCGGAGCGACCGCCGGGCGGCTTGCCGGAACTGTTACCTCGAAGCAGGAGCGCAAGACACGCACCGGCAACAAGATGGGCGTCGTGAACTTCTCCGACACGACAGGACAATATGAAGCGGTGATGTTTTCCGAGACACTGGCGCAGTTTCGTGACCATCTGGAGGCCGGAAAATCGGTGGTCATTACAGTCGCGGCCGAAGATCGGCCAGAAGGTGTCAATTTGCGCATTCAGACGGTGCAGTCGCTGGAAGACGAAGCAAGCCGGATTCAAAAGGCTCTGCGCATATTCGTCCGTGATTCAAAGCCGCTGGGCACGATTGCCGGCCAACTTTCCGTCAAGGGTGAGGGGCAGGTCAGCTTCGTTCTGATAAAGGATGGTGGCGAAGGTGAAGTCGAGGTGGAACTACCCGACCGCTACCGCATTTCACCGCAAGTCGCATCGGCCATGCGTGCGGTGCCGGGGGTCGTGGAAGTGGAACTGGTTTAGAGCCTGGTGACTATCGGGAATTGGAGCGTGGTATGAAGGATTGTTGCATCGATATGCCCCGCCGTTTCATCGGAAAAGTCACTCGGGCCGTTGGATCGGCATGAGCGTCGAGGACAACGATCAAGAGCTTTCGGCCTTGGCCAAGGTGCGCGACAAGTTGCGTAAATTATATCATGGCAACAGCCCGGCCGCGTTCCGATTTCAGATTGTGGCGATCATTATTGATCTGGCCATCATAACCTTTTTCATACTCACGCCCGTTTTGCAGGAATCTCCAACCTTTCTCTGGCTGGATTATACGGTTGCGGCATTGGTTGCTGCAGACATCATAGCACGGATGCTCGCGTCCACAGATGTCTGGCGGCTGATCAAGAAACCGACATCATGGGTCGATGGCTTCATTCTTTTGACGCTTCTGTTTCCTGCGGCTTTTGCCAATCTGGCGTTTTTGCGCATCTTGCGTCTTTGGTCACTGTCACACGGCGGAGCCTTGTGGCGCCATCTGGAAATGAGAGAGTTCAGGCCCTGGCGCGACGCCAGCAATGCCGTTGTCAATCTCGTCACCTTCCTGTTCGTCATCACCGGCTTTGTCTACACATTCTTCTTCCGCAACGGGTCCGGGTTTGCCGGTTACGTGGACGCCATGTATGTGACAGTGGCGACGGTCACTACCACCGGTTTTGGCGACATCGTATTGCCGGGCGTGGCGGGCAAGCTGACGGCCATTGTCACGATGATCATCGGCATATCGCTGTTTGTAAGGTTGGCTCAGGCGATGTTCCGGCCCTACAAGGTTTTCTTCCCATGCCCGAAATGCGGCCTTCAGAGGCATGAACCGGATGCAGTTCACTGCAAGGCGTGCGGCAACCTGCTGAACATTCCAGATAGCGGGCGTTAAGAGCAATTACAGGAAAAGTGGCCTCCGGTTTTCCGTTCGCAATACTATCTATGATGCGGCTACTTCGACAGGTTTCAGGGGCCGCCGTCGTAGGTTCAGCAAATTTCCGAGAAGGATCAACGCACCGCCGGCAACAGTGAACAGGTCGATCTGTTCGCTATAAAGCATAAAGCCGACAAGGGTTGTCAGTGGAAGGCGCAGGAAATCCATTGGTGAAACGATCGTCGCGTCGGCAAAGACAAGCGCGCGAGCCAGACAGAAATGCGATGACATGCCGGTGAAAGCAATCATCACTATCCAAGGCCACAGCGCCAATGGCGGGTCGCGCCACTCATACAGCGCAGGCGCAAGACCGAGAATGGACTGAATGACGAGCATCCAGAAGATGATGCGTACAACGCTTTCAGTACGGGTCAGCGATTTGACCATGACCATTGAAATGGCAAAAGAGATTGCTGCACCCAGGACTATGACATGCCCCGGATCTACGGAACTGACGCCCGGTCGCACGATGATAATGACGCCGAGCATGCCGAACGAAATAGCGATCAACTTGCGAACGTTCAATCGTTCACCGAGAAATGCGACCGCAAGAAAAACTGTCCAGATTGGGCTGGTGAATTCAATTGAAACAAGTTGTGCCAAAGGGATGAGCGTGAGTCCGAAAAGCCATGCCGCCTGACCCGCATAATGAACGATATTGCGGCCAATGTGCTGAAGTGGCCTTGCCGTTCGCATCGCCGGAAAGCCGCCGCTTGCAAGCACCAGCGGCAAAAGAATAACGATGCCGATCAACGAGCGCAGTTCCATGACCTGAAAAACGTTGAGCAATTTGGTGGTTTCACGTCCGGCCACCGTCATCCCCAAAAACGAGGCGATCGACATGGCCATCCAGAACGCAGCCTTGGAAATTGATGGAGTCGAAGTCATGCCGGTTGTGTCGCAGACTGCGCCAATGGCTGCAATTGCTAATGGCAGAATTTAGCTGGGCCAGCTGCGTTGGCGCGGCCCAGTCGTCCACAGGATCAGTCGTCCAGCGGCTCAGGCGGATGCGCATTGCGCCCTTTGCCGAAGGTGTAACCCGTCTCGACAGCATGACGACCGAATTTGTCACGAAGCGAATCTATCGCGCCCTCGGCCAGCGCGCGCTTTCGGGAGAGGTCATCCACCAGATCGGGGGTCGGCTTTGCCGTCATCGGACAGGTCACTGACGCTGATGCCCAATAGGCGGTATTTTGTCCCGTCGATCTCTTTGCGTAAAAGATCGAGCCCTATCGAAAAGATGCGGTCGGCAAGCCGGGTTGGATCGCCGAGTTGACGGTTGCGGGTTCGTGTCTTGAAGTCTTTTGTTTTCAATTTCAGGACAACCGTTCTTCCCGCAATTCCAGCTTTTTTCAGCCGTGCTGAAACCTTTTCGGACAAGGCGCGCAGCACTGGAATCAGCTCTTGCGCGGTAGCGATATCCGCATCGAATGTGGTTTCGGCAGAAACGCTCTTCGATTCTCTGGTGGCAACAACCTGTCGTTCGTCTTCGCCGCGCGCCAGCCTGTAAAGCCGGTCTCCCATAACTCCGTAACGGCACATGAGGTCGCCGCGATCCATACGCTGCAACTGGCCGATCATACGAATGCCATCACGTTCCAGCGTTGCCGCGAAGGCCTTGCCGACACCCCAGATCATGGTCACCGGCTGTTCAGCCAAAAACCCGACCGCCTCAGCTTTGCCAATGATGGCTAGACCGCGCGGTTTTCGGAAATCCGAAGCCATTTTTGCCAGAAATTTGCAGTATGAAAGGCCGACCGAGACACTGATGCCGATTTCTTTTTCGACCGCCAGCGAAAAGCGCGCCAGCACCAGTGAAGGCGGCAGGCCGTGCAGGCGTTCCGTACCCGAAAGGTCGAGGAATGCCTCGTCGATGGAGACGGGTTCGACCAGCGGCGTCAACGCCTGCATCATGGCGCGCACTTCGCGCCCGACGCGGACGTATTTTTCCATATCCGGCTTGATGACAGTGGCTTGTGGGCAGGCCTCCAGCGCCTTGAACATCGGCATGGCCGAGCGCACCCCGTTGATGCGCGCAATATAGCAGGCGGTGGAAACCACACCGCGCTTGCCACCACCAATTATGACGGGCTTGTCCTTTAGTTCGGGATTGTCCCGCTTTTCGACCGCGGCGTAAAAGGCGTCACAATCGATATGCGCAAAATGCAGCCGGTAGAGTTCTTCATGCCTGGCCAAGCGCGGGCTGCCACAGCTTTGGCAGCGCCGCACGACACTGTTTTGAAGCGTCAGGCAGTCGCGGCAGAAACCGTGCTCTGGATCGTTGACAGTCATGCTCATCAGTGCGAACATAAAGAGAACATATAGCATGTTACGTCAGGATGCGGAAAGCAGCAAGGCTTTGGAGCGGAGAGGCTGATGAGCGTGACGATTGCACCGGTGACGGCGGCATTATGGCCGGATTTCGAGGCATTGTTCGGCAAGCAGGGGCTTGTTATGGGTGTTGGTGCACACATTTTCGGCTGTCACCTGCGGTGCGCCGCGAAAATGACCGTGAACGCAACAAGGACCACATAAAGGCGCGCATCGAGGCAGGTCCACCGCCCGGTCTGCTGGCCTTTGATGAAGAACAGGCTATAGGCTGGATGCAGATCGGTCCTCGGGCCGATATACCCGAATGGAACAATGCGGGCAGGGGGTCCGCACCGCTCGACCCGGATGATGCCGCAGCACCGGATGTCTGGGCTGTTTCATGTTTTTTCATTCGCAGCAAAGCGCGCGGCCAAGGTCTGACTCATCGATTTGTCGAGGAGGGAATTGTCCACGCGCGCGGCAACGGTGCTCGCTTGCTGGAAGCCTGCCCGGTGGATTTGGCAAAAAATTCACGCTCGATCGGGCTTTTCGTCGGTTCATCCAGCGTTTTCGAAAAGGCGGGTTTTCAAAGGATCGTGGAACGCAAGGCTGGCCGGCCGCTGATGCGCCTGACATTGTAAAAGATGGAAAGAGGCTGGATCAGGGGTAAAAACTGGCGTGGCCTTCCAGTGCCGTAGCCAACATATTTTCATACTTGCCGCGGGGAACATCAATCGCACCGAAGCGCTTCAGATGTTCTGTCGTAAATTGCGTGTCGAGCATAATGAAGCCGCGCGCGTTAAGCCGGTTTACCAGATGGACGAGGCAGATTTTGGAGGCATCGGTTTCTTTGGAAAACATGCTTTCTCCAAAAAATGTCCTTCCCAGCGAAACACCATAGAGACCGCCAACGAGATGATCGTCGCGCCAAGCCTCGACCGAATGGCAGTGGCCCAGAGCGTGTAACTGGATGTAGGCGTCACGGATAGGCGCATTGATCCAGGTGGAATTGCGTTCTTCACGCCTTTCCGCGCAGGCGTCGATGGTCGCCTCGAAATCGAAATTGAAGCGGATGTCGAAAAACTTCTTCCTCATTGCCTTGGCAAGGCTCTTCGGGATGTGGAAAGTATCCAGTGGGATCAGACCACGCATTTCGGGGCGCACCCAAAAAACTTCCGGGTCTGACGCGCTCTCCGCCATGGGAAAGACGCCCGAAGCATAGGCCTTGAGCAACAGGTCGGTTGGTATGCGAAATCCTGGAGCGTAGGGACGGGTCATCACGCCCCGGTGCTCACTCGGGTGCTGCGAGATGCTTTTCGAGCCAATGAATATCATAGTCGCCATTGGCAATATCGGCGTTGCTGACCAGATCACGGAACAATGGCAATGTCGTATTGATGCCATCAACTACAAACTCGTCAAGCGCCCGTCGCAACCGCATCATGCATTCGACGCGGTTGCGCCCATGCACGATCAGCTTTCCGATCAGGCTGTCATAATAGGGCGGGATCTTGTAGCCGGAATAGACACCTGAATCGACACGAATGCCCAAACCACCTGGCGTGTGGAAATGTGTGATCGTACCAGGCGAGGGGGTAAAGGTTCGCGGATCTTCCGCATTGATGCGGCATTCAATGGCGTGGCCCTGGAAATGAATGTCTTCCTGTTTGACCGAAAGGCCGGCACCGGAAGCAACCCGGATCTGCTCATGCACCAGATCAATGTTGGTAATTGCCTCCGTCACGGGGTGTTCAACTTGCAGGCGGGTATTCATTTCGATGAAATAGAATTCACCATTCTCATAGAGAAATTCGATGGTGCCAGCCCCGGAATAACCGAGATTGGCAACTGCATTGGCGCATATCTCACCGATACGGGTGCGCTCCGCTTCGTTAAGGGCAGGTGAGTTTGCTTCTTCCCATACCTTCTGGTGACGCCGCTGCAACGAGCAGTCGCGTTCACCGAGATGTATGCCATTGCCTGCTCCGTCACCGAAAACCTGGAGTTCGATATGGCGCGGCTTTTGCAAATACTTTTCAATGTAAACGGCGTCGTCACCAAAGGCTGCGCCCGCTTCTGAACGCGCGGTGCCAAGCGCAACTTCGAGGTCGGCCTCGCTGTTTGCCACTTTCATGCCACGACCGCCGCCGCCGGCCGACGCCTTGATGATGACCGGGTAGCCGATCTCGGAAGCAATGCGTTTGGCGTCCGCCTGATCCGTTACCGCGCCGTCTGAGCCGGGGACAACTGGAATGCCAAGGCGAATTGCCGTGCGCTTGGCTTCGATCTTGTCGCCCATGAGCCGGATATGGTCACCCGAAGGGCCGATAAAGGTAATGTTGTGAGCGGCGAGAATATCTGCGAATTTGGCGTTTTCCGACAGGAAGCCATAGCCTGGATGAACAGCGTCTGCTCCGGTGATCTCGCAGGCGGCGACAATCTGGTGAATGTTGAGATAGCTATCGCGTGAGGGTGGCGGGCCGATGCACACACTTTCGTCTGCAAGGCGAACATGCATGGCATCAGCGTCTGCGGTCGAGTGGACGACCACGGTCTGAATGCCGAGTTCCTTGCAGGCTCTGAGAACCCGAAGCGCGATTTCGCCACGATTGGCGATGAGTACTTTCTGAAACATCCTTGGCCGGCCTATTCGATCACGACAAGCGGCATGCCGAATTCGACCGGCTGTGCGTCTTCGATCAGAATTGCGGTCACTTTACCAGCGCGCGGTGAAGGAATCTGGTTCATCGTCTTCATCGCCTCAATGATAAGCAGGGTCTGGCCTTCCTTGACCACCTGACCGATCTCGATGAATGCCTTGGTGTCGGGCGACGGTGCCAGATAGGCAGTCCCGACCATCGGTGAAGGCACGGCGTTCTTCGAAGGTTCATCAGACACGACAGCGGGAGATGGAGCGGTCGGCGCGCCAGACTGTGGAGCGGGCGGAGCGAAGCTTGGCTGCGCATAGGCCTGAACCTGCGGAGCTTGTCGCGAAACCCGCAGCTTCAGGTCACCGAACTCGACTTCGATCTCGGTCAGGTTGGTGTCGTTCAGTATACCCGCCAGATCGCGGATCAACTCCTGGTCAACACCGGTTTTCTTCGTTGTCATCGTTGAGCCTTCTTCTTGAAATCGCCGCTCAAAATTTGGCGGCAAGCGCCTGCAGCGCCAGTGTGTAACCGAGCGGACCGAAGCCGCAAATCATACCTAGTGCGTGAGGCGCTACCTTGGAAACATGACGAAACGGTTCCCGCGCATGGATATTCGACAAATGCACCTCAACGACTGGCAAGGGCGCTGCTGCCCGGATGGCATCGTGAATGGCGATTGAGGTGTGGGTATAGGCCCCGGCATTGAGAACAATTCCGTCAGCCGTGCCCGATGCTTCCTGTATCCAGTCGACGATATCGCCCTCATGATTGGATTGGCGAAAGTCGACCTCTATCCCCAGCTTCGCAGCGGCCTCATGGCAGTCGCCCGAAATATCTTCAAGCGTTTTTGTGCCATAGATCGACGGCTCGCGCGTGCCGAGCATATTGAGGTTGGGACCGTTCAGAACGAAAACCGTTTTCAAAAATGCCGACCTTTCCACGCGCCGGATTCAGATCGACGCGCCGGACCTTCTATAATGGGCATAAACGGCTGCGAAAAGAGCGCAAGTGCGTTCTTTTCCTGTCCACAGCGCACCAACGCAGGATTGAGATCAAAAACGCCTCAAAGTTCGGCTTTCGCTGCCGCGATTTTTTCCGCCAGAACCTTCTGGCCGAGTGCGCCGAATACAACCTCGTTGCCGATGACATAGGATGGCGTGCCCGTGATCGCCAATTTGTTGGCGAGGTCGTAGGTTCTTCCAAAGGCTTCGATGATTGAGGGGTCTTTCATCGCCTCACGCAATTTTGCCTCATCGGCACCCAGTGACAGCGCGACCTTGATAGCCGACGCCTCGTTGGCACGGCCTTGGCCACCCAGCAATTCATCATGGAAAGCACCATATTGTTCGGGCATCAATTTGTGGAAGGCCATTGAAACCACACTCGCCTTTTGCGACTCAGGACCAAGAATTGGAAATTCCTTGAGTACGAACCGCAAATCCGGGTCTGCCTTGGTCAGTGCGTGCATGTCCTCAATTGCCCGTTTGCAGAAGCCGCAATTATAGTCGTAGAACTCGACGACCGTGACCTTGCCGTCAGGGTTACCGACAATGCCATCGAAGGCCGAATTGAAAATCTCGTCCTTATTGTCGGTGATGGCACCGAGATGAGCAATGCGTTGCTCTTCTTCCTGCTTGGCTTGGAGCGCAGTTTGAACCTCCAGCAGGATTTCCGGGTTTTTCAACAGATAGTCGCGCACAATAGCTTCGACTTGCGCGCGGTCGATTTTGGTGTCGGCAGATGCTGTCCGGACAACCGCCGCCGTGTTCTCGGCTTTGGCTATCTGAGGTGTGCCGGCGACGAAGCCGAACACAAGCATAGCCAGTGCAGCAGTCGCGCTAGCGGCGCTCAGCAAAATTGCCTTGTTCATCATCGTCTATCCTCTCGCATGTTCGATTGGGCCGCAGTGTGGCCCAAAAAATTCATTTTTTCTTGGCTGACGTGCCGTAATTTATGATGTCTTGCGCACGAAGCCAGTCCGGGCTGCCGCGCTTCAGTTTTTTTGCGAGCGCATCGCGAAAATCTTGGCATCTTGATAGGCACCGGAATAGAAATGGCCCTCGGCTGTAGCCAGATCGGCATCCGGTATGTTTCCAAGCATACCATAGGCTTGCGCGAGATACCGGTAGCCCGAAACATTTTCCCGATCACGCGCAATTCCCTTGGTGATGGCACCAACGGCCTCCTTCAAGGAACCCGGTGTTCCCATCGCCAGCAAGGCCTGACCGTAGGATACCATCAGCAATCCCGATTTTGCCGGGTCAAGCTTGACCGCTCTGGCATAGGCTTTCGCCGCGTCATTTGGGCGGTTGGCCTTCATCATGATGTCGCCGCGCAATTCCTGAAAGTAGGGGTTTTTGGGGTGCTGCTTGATCAGGGCATCAGTCTTTGCCTGAGCCGAGCGCAAGCTGCCATAGAGATATGTTGCCTGTGCATCGCCATATTTGGTGGCAATGCCGGTCGATATCTTGCGCATCAGGCGCGAAGCTGCGGATTGACCTTGCGTGTAAACGGCAATTTTCACCCGCATCATGTCGTGTCGTTGCTGAAGGGCGGCCGAGTCGGTCTTGTCGACATAGGGGCTTTTTTGAACCAGCGTCTGGAGGTTTGCTATACGCTCCCGCGGCATCGGATGGCTGATCTTGTAAGGATCGACTTGTGTGCCCGACAGCGACAAAGCGCTTTGAAAACGCTGAAACGTCTTCAGCATGCCTTTGCCCGATTGATGAGTGGCGTTGAGATAGGTAATTGCTGAGCGGTCAGCGGTTATTTCCTCACCACGCTGATAGGTGAGCAGGGTGCGCCGGGCAAACTCGCCACCGCCGGTGGCAAGCCCCATTCCCGCGCCCGCAAGACCACGGCTGTTGGTTGTGGCACCCGCAACCATGGCGCCTGCACCAAGAAGACCGGCAACGATGGCCATCGTCTTGGCTCGTTCAAGCTGGTCGCGCAGTTTTTGTTGGTGGCCACCGGCCAGATGACCGCATTCATGCGCGATAACACCTATAATCTCGTTCGGCGTTTCCGCCTCCATCAGCGCGCCGGTATTGATAAACAGACGCCGGCCAGCCACAAATGCGTTAAAGCTCGGATCATTGACCAGTACGATCTGGATTCCCGCATTCGAGAGGCCCGCTGCCTTGAAAATGGGCCGCGCATAGTCGCGCACCAGTGCTTCTATCTCTGCATCGCGCACGACAGGCACATTTTGTGCAAACGACACGGCAGTCGCCGCTATCGTCAACGTCAGTGCGAGCAAAGCCGCGACCAGCGCGCGCGCAGTCCTTGTTATCGTTGAAACGGGGCGTGACATGTTCAACATGGTGCCTCCACTGGTAGCCGAGCCTGCGGTTGATGAAAAGCCAATCCAGACAACTTCATGAACTTGTGATCCTCATACCAATCGGGCATTTGTGCGGCGCAGCCTGTCAAAATTGGCAAGGGATGAGGTAAAATGAGTGTTTCACTTTCGCAACGCAGTGCGGTCGAGCCATTCCACGCCATGGATATTCTGGCTGAAGCAAATCGGCTGAAGGCACTTGGCACCCCCGTCATCTCGATGGCGGTCGGTCAGCCTTCGGACCCTGCACCCGCTGGCGTGCGCGATGCCGCGGTTGCTGCTCTGGCCGTTGGCAAGATCGGCTATACCGATGCCCTCGGGCTTGCCGAATTGCGCAAGGCTATCGCAGCCCATTACACCGATCACTATGGCATCGACGTCGCACCAAGCCGCATCGCCGTTACAACGGGGTCTTCTGCCGCCTTCAATCTTGCCTTCCTCGCAATGTTTGATGTTGGTGATCGAGTAGCAATCGCAGCCCCTGGCTATCCTGCTTATCGCAACATCATGACCGCCCTTGGTATCGAAATTGTCGAGATCGAACTCGACGGTGCGCCTTATCTGGACGCAAGCCATCTGAAGGTCGCCCACGGGGTCAAGCCATTGAAAGGCGTACTGTTTGCCAGCCCCGCCAACCCGACGGGCGCAGTCATTCCCGCACCGGAATTGTCGGATCTGATAAAGACCGCCAGCGAACTCGGCATAGCTGTCATATCTGACGAGATTTATCATCGGCTCGCCTATAACGCCCCCGACGCCACGGCCTTGGCCTATGATCATGACGTAACGATCGTGAATTCGTTCTCGAAATATTATTGTATGACTGGCTGGCGCATCGGCTGGATGGTGCTTCCTGAAAAACTGGTGCGGCCCGTCGAGCGAATAGCGCAAAGCCTTTACATTTCAGCACCGGAATTGTCGCAGATCGCCGCCATTGAGGCTTTCAAGGCAACCGAGGAATTAGAAGCGGTGAAGGCGCGCTATGCAGGCAATAGAAAATTGCTGATGAAGCGTTTGCCCGAATTGGGTTTTTCATTGGCGGCCCCCATGGACGGCGCTTTTTATGCCTTTTGCGATGTAACGAAGCTGACCAATGACAGTATGGCGTTTGCGCAAAGCATGCTGGCGCAGGCCCATGTGGCTGCAACACCGGGGCGCGATTTCGATCCGCTGCAAGGTCACCGCACCATGCGCTTTTCTTATGCTGGCAGCCACGATGATATGGTCGAAGCTTTGGCGCGGATAGAAAACTGGTTGAAATAAAGCAATTCCAGGAAAAGTGGTTTGCGGTTTTCCGTCCGGAATTGCGAAAAACCGACACAATTCCAGGAAAAGTGGCCCCCGGTTTTCCGCCCAATGCTCAAACGGCACATGCAAACACGGCGTGAGCATGGTGCGTTTTGATATCGGATGCTACAACGGAAAATCCCGCGTCGCCTTTTCATGACGGCGCGGGATTCAATTTATCCGGAAATTATCGTATCTATCTGTAAATCCTAGAAAAATCCTTTTCTCTGCCACCAGCCAGCGCGTTTAGGCTTGTCTTCCACCTCTGGCATTGGTTCCGTCGCCTCCGTGGCAATGGTGGACGATACGACCGGCTCCGCTAACACCTTCGTCGCAGCGGCCTTGCGTCTCGGGGCACGCGGTTTTGCAGGCTTCTTCTCCGCAGCCTTTTTCGCCGGCGCGTCCGCCTCCACCGCGACCTCAATAGGTGCGGTGTTGGCTGGTGCGTCCGCGACCGTTTCGGAAGCCTTGACGGCTGCCTTCTTCGGCTTTGCGGCACGACGTGGCTTCTTTGGTTTTTCCGCGACAGGATTGTCGTCATTTGCCGGTTCGGCTGCCTGTTTCGCATCGTTCACCACCATCTCGGTGGCTGTGTCCTGCGCGACAGGCTCGGCTTGCGGCTTGACGCTCGTCTCTGACTCGGAGTCCGATGCAACACTCACTTCCGGTTCGGCTTGCGACGCACCGCTGGCTTCCAACTGGGCATCGTCATCGCGCTTGTTACGTTTGCCACCCCGCTTGCCGCGTCTGCGCTTCTTGCCTTGACCATCGTCTGGTGTCTCATCACTGGCAGAGGCCATCTCGCCATCCGTCTGCGCCGCGCCTTGGTCGTTGGCTTCGCTGGAATCAATGGGCGCGCTAGATGTAACAATACCGTCTGCCTGCTCCGTTGCGCCGTTCTCGCGGTCCTTGCCCCCACGCCGCCGCCGCCGCCTGCGCCGTTTGCGGTCGCGCTGGCCCTCGCCACCGTCCTCGGAATGCTGGTGGCCCGATTGCGCTTGCCCGGCCTCGCTGGTCTCTTCCTCCTCGACGACAATCTCGTCATCCGGTTCGTCGGGTTCGACATAGGCGGGTGCAGGGCGTGCCTCAACAAAGCCTTCCGGCTTTTCGGCGATGACGCCGCGGGCAATCGCATAGTGCTGAAGACCAACGGTTTCGTCGGATTCGATGGTGATGGTCACTCCGAAACGGCCTTCGAGTTCCACGAGCGTGCTGCGCTTGTGGTTGAGCACGTAAAGCGCTGTCGCCCCCAGAGTGCGAACAGTGATGTGATTGCGGGAATCCTTGAGAAGAAATTCCTCGATTGCACGCACAACCATAAGCGCGACGGAAGAATCGGAGCGAACATGGCCGGTTCCGCTGCAATTCGGGCAGGGCTTCATCGTCGATTCCAGAACGCTGGCACGGATGCGCTGGCGCGACATCTCCATCAGTCCGAAATGTGAAATGCGCCCGACCTGAATGCGCGCACGATCATTCTTGAGATGGTCCTTGAGGCGTTTTTCGACCGCACGATTGTTGCGGTTTTCCTCCATGTCGATGAAGTCGATGACGATCAGGCCGGCAAGATCGCGCAATCGGAGTTGACGGGCGACTTCTTCGGCAGCCTCGAGATTGGTGTGGAGCGCCGTTTCCTCGATTGAATGCTCTTTGGTGGAGCGCCCGGAATTGACGTCGATGGCGACAAGCGCTTCGGTCTGGTTGATGATGATATAGCCACCGCTCTTCAAGGTGACTTGTGGCTGAATCATGCGATCGAGTTGCGCTTCAATGCCGGAACGAACGAAGATCGGCGTAATGTCGCGATAAGGTTGCACCACCTTGGCGTGGCTGGGCATCAGCATCCGCATGAAGTCCTTCGCCTCGCGGTAACCTTCGTCGCCGGAGACAAGAACTTCGTCGATGTCCTTGTTGTAAAGGTCGCGCACCGACCTCTTGATGAGCGAGCCTTCCTCATAGACGAGGGCAGGGGCCGACGACTGCAAGGTGAGGTTGCGGACATTTTCCCACAGGCGCATCAAATATTCATAGTCGCGCTTGATTTCGGCCTTGGTGCGGCTTTCGCCGGCCGTGCGCAAAATCACGCCCATGCCCTGCGGAACTTCCAGGTCGGCAACGACTTCTTTCAAGCGCTTGCGATCTTGCACATTGGTGATCTTGCGCGAAATGCCACCACCGCGCGCCGTATTGGGCATCAGGACCGAATAGCGGCCGGCAAGTGACAGATATGTGGTGATCGCTGCACCTTTGTTGCCGCGCTCTTCCTTGACGACCTGCACCAGAAGAATCTGGCGGCGCTTGATGACTTCCTGAATCTTGTATTGGCGGCGCACCGGCTTGCGGCGGTTGCGCACTTCTTCCAATGCATCCTCGGCACCCACGGACTCGACATCGTGATCATCTGAGTCATGATCATCTGCGTCGGCATCGTTTGGCTTGCGAGGGGCTGGATCGCGATCGTCCGATTGCGAGACATGCACCTCAACGGCGGTGCCGTGTTCCTCGTCTTCGGAGGTGATTTCGGCGACTGATTCGGAAGGTGGAGCGGGTTCTGAAATTACATCCGCATCAACGCTGGCCGCAATCGACTTGGGCTCGCCTGCATCGGGGGCAACGTTTTCGTCGGTGGATTGCTCCTCTTCGGATGCGGGCACGATTTCCGCATCATCGGTTGCTTCCACCAAAGCATCGCCGTTGTCCGCGGCGAGGTCGGGCTTGTCGCCTTCAACGTTTTCGTTCGTGGCGTTGTCTTCACCAGGCTCGTCGGAACTTGCCGCATCGCGCTTGTGTTCGCCACGCTCGCGGCCTTTTCCACCGCGCCTGCGACCACGCCGTCCGCGGCCGCGTTCCTGGTGATCCTCGTTGTCCTCGTCTTCTTCTTCCTGAGCCTCCTGGGCTTCGGCATGAAGCAGCGCCTGACGGTCTGCGACGGGAATTTGATAGTAGTCTGGATGTATTTCGCTAAATGCCAGGAAACCGTGACGATTTCCGCCATACTCGACGAAGGCAGCCTGAAGGGATGGTTCTACGCGCGTTACTCTGGCGAGATAGATGTTTCCTTTGAGTTGCTTCTTGTCCTGGGATTCAAAGTCGAATTCTTCAATACGGTTGCCGCGAACCACGACAACGCGGGTTTCCTCCGGGTGGGAGGCGTCTATTAGCATTTTGTTGGGCATTATTTCGTTTCCCCCGGCAGCCGCCAACCGCAGCGGGCGTCGCAACGCATGCTGGTTTTGGTGTGGGTGGGTCAGGGTGCCGGACAATTGAATATCCCCTGGTCGCAGCCGGAGCGCAAAGGCGGTGCCGCCCGCAGCCGAAGTGGCGCGGTTGTTTGCGGACCTTTCCCAGATAGCGCTCGAGAGCATCGTGACTCAGTGAACCTCAAATTTTGAACCAAAGCCCGGAAAAACCGGACCAGCTTGTTTGCTCGTACAGAGCCAGCCTGAGAATGTCTCATGCCGTTTTATTCACGCAGGCGCATCCCCCGCCACGGGCGCACACCTGCGAAATTCGTCGCGATTATCCACAATCTGTGTCGCTGGGTGCGAGGAAGCCGCCTTGCCATGTGCAGATGTAACCTGCAGTGGCATCCGGTTCCAGGATTGTGGTAATCCACTGTCGCTTTTATGATTTGACGCCATGGAAGGCAACCCTGTTTTCTGCCGCCGGCAAAGCGTGGTGTCGTCGGCTCACGTCATTGGCAAGGCTTGATTAACCTTATCTGGATACGAATTATTAATCGGACGCCCTTCAACGGCTTGTCCAGTGGTCGGCACGACAACGATAACAGACTGGAAATGCTGGAATTTTAGATGGAGCTGAGAGCGATCATACCCAATGGTATCTGGCGACCGGGTCTTGTCGTTTTGCTTTTTGCACCTTTTTTGCCTCATTGCTTCATTTACCGGCCTCGTTTGCGGCTGAGCAGCCAATTCACGCCCATGCTTACCGGATGGCAGGCGATGCCACAAAGATGCGAGTTGTGTTGAATTTCGACCGTGAACCAGATTTGAGATGGTTTCTTCTGCGTGCCCCAAACCGTCTGGTCATCGACCTTCCAGATACGAAAATCTCCATTGAACCCAAGGATTTGAAGGCAAAGGGGTTGGTGAAGAATATTCGTTACGGCACTCTGGAAAACGGGACTTCGCGGCTAATTTTAACCGGCAAGGGGCCGTTTCTCGTTGATCGGCTGGACATTTTGAAGAATGACGATGAGACCGGCTTCCGAGTTGTTGCCGATATATCGGCGGCATCGGAACGTGAGTTTGACGAAGCCCTTTCGATACAGGCTGAAACAACCGGTTCAACCGTGTCTACGGACAAGAGTGACCGGGTCAGCAAGTTCCCGCTCCACCGTTTTACGGTGGTGATTGATCCTGGTCATGGTGGGTTCGACGGTGGTGCGGAAAGTCCTGAAGGGACGATAGAAAAGAACGTAACGCTGGCATTTTCGAAGGAACTGAGGGATCGGCTTCTGGCAAGCGGCGCATACGACGTGTTCCTGACACGCGACGATGATACTTTCCTGCGCCTGGACGATCGGGTGCGCATCGCGCGCCAGCACGAAGCCGATCTGTTCATTTCCATCCATGCTGACACGATCAATCTAAAAGGCATTCGCGGCGCAACGGTTTACACCGTTTCGGACAAGGCATCCGACGCTGCCGCAAAAGCCCTTGCCGACCGGGAAAACCTCTCCGACCAGCTTGCTGGCATCGAAGTGGAGGCGGACAATCCGGAGGTGACCGATATTCTGATCGATCTCATCCGGCGCGAAACCCATTCCTTTTCCATGAGTTTTGCCAACACATTGGTCGATCAGCTTTCAACGACAGTCGGTCTTATCAACAACCCCCATCGCTTCGCGGGGTTCAGGGTTTTGAAGGCACCGGATGTTCCGTCCGTGCTGGTCGAACTCGGCTATTTGTCGAACCCGAAGGACGAAGCGCAACTGGTCGATCCCGGTTGGCGCCGCAAGGCCGCCGAATGCATAACAAAAGCGGTCGCCCTGTTCGCATCGGCCAAAGCGGCGGCGGGAGGCTAGTCGTCGGGAATGTTTGAACATTATTCACCGAAACGTGGCGCAAGTGACAACCAGAAGCAGCACCCATGTTACTCGAGTTGCAAAATTGTCGGATTTGCACGGAGGTAAATCGGGTATTGCCGTATTTTATCCACATCAGCGCGACAAGGGTTCTATATTGCAGTCTGGGGCTGCTTCAACGCCTTGCGCGCAAAGCTGTGTGGTTTAGGGAATTCCCAGATCTTCGAGTGGAGCAAGTATGATTCGGCTTATTGGCTATTTTTTTGGCATTGGAACCATGCTTGCCCTTGTGGTGGCTGGGGCTGTTGCGGTCTACATTGGCCAATTGACCAAGGAACTGCCCGACTACGAGGTGCTGTCAAAATATGAGCCGCCGGTAACGACGCGCATTCATGCTTCGGACGGGTCGTTGATGGCAGAATATGCCCATGAGCGCAGGCTTTACCTGCCGATCCAGGCTGTTCCAGATCGCGTCAAGGCAGCATTTTTGTCCGCTGAAGACAAGAATTTTTACAATCATCCCGGCATTGACTTCATCGGGCTTGGCCGCGCAATCGTCACCAACTTGCAAAATCTTGGCACCGGACGTCGTCAGGTTGGCGCTTCCACCATTACACAACAGGTGGCCAAGAACTTTCTTCTCAGTTCCGACCAGACCTACAAACGCAAGATCAAGGAATTGATTCTGGCCTTTCGAATTGAGCAGGCATATTCGAAAGACAGAATTCTTGAGCTCTACCTGAACGAGATTTTCTTCGGACTTGGCTCTTATGGTGTCGCGGGCGCTGCGCTGACTTATTTTGACAAGTCGGTCAACGAACTGACTGTGGCCGAAGCCGCTTATCTGGCGGCACTGCCAAAGGGGCCATCCAATTACCACCCCTTCAGGCATACAGATCGCGCAATCACGCGGCGCAACTGGGTCATAGATCAGATGGTCGAGAACGGCTACGTGACCCGTGAAGAAGGCGACAAGGCCAAGGCGAAATCGCTTGGCGTGAAGCCTCGCAGAAACGGCACATATCTGTTTGCCGGCGAGTATTTCACCGAGGAAGTTCGTCGCGAGATTATTGCGCGCTATGGCAACAACGCGCTCTACGAAGGCGGGCTTTCGGTCCGCACCACACTTGACCCGAAGATGCAGCGAATGGCGCGAACCGCCATGCAGAACGGTCTCATCAAATATGACACGCTGCGCGGGTATCGCGGGCCGGTGACGTCCATTGACGTGTCAGGCGACTGGGGTGTGCCGCTGGGCAAGGTCAAGGGGATGAGCGACGTACCCGAATGGAAGATCGCCGTGGTTCTGGAGAGTTCCGACGAGGGTCTTTCCATCGGCTTGCGCCCGGATAGGCAAGATTCAGGCGAGTTGGTCAAGGAACGTGTCACAGCCACCGTTACCAAAGCTAACATGAGCTTTGCGATGCGCCACATCGTGAAAGGCAAGACCCTCAAGGCAAAGTCTCCTGCAGATGTGCTCAAAGTGGGCGATGTCATCTATGTGGAGAAAAAGGACGGCGCCTACATTCTGCGCCAGATACCTGAGGTGGAAGGCGGCATGATTGCGATGGACCCGCATACAGGCCGTGTCCTGGCCATGGTTGGCGGGTTCTCCTATGCTAAATCGGAATTCAACCGCGCCACGCAGGCGATGCGCCAGCCAGGCTCGTCATTCAAGCCGATCGTCTATTCGGCTGCGCTGGACAATGGCTACACGCCCGCATCAGTCATCATGGATGGCCCTATTACCATCCAGAGCGGCAACACGACATGGACGCCGAAGAACTATGATGGCCGCTCAGCCGGGCCATCAACCTTGCGCAATGGTATCGAACGATCGCGAAACCTGATGACGGTGCGGCTTGCCAATGACATGGGCATGAAACTGGTTGTCGAATATGCCGAACGTTTTGGCGTTTACGACCATCTGGCACCATACCTGCCGATGGCTCTGGGATCAGGCGAAACGACTGTCATGCGCATGGTCTCGGCTTTTGCGATTATGGCCAATGGCGGCTTGTCCATCAAACCGTCATTGATCGACCGGATACAGGACCGCTACGGCAAGACTGTCTTCAAACACGATGAGCGCAGTTGCGAAGGCTGCAATGCGACCGAATGGAAGAATCAGCCGGAGCCGGTATTGGTCGACCATTCCGAACAGGTGCTGGATTCGATGACCGCCTACCAGATCACCTCGATGATGGAGGGCGTCGTTCAGCGCGGCACCGGCAGAACCGTCGCCGAACTCGGACGCCATATTGCGGGCAAGACCGGAACGACAAACGACGAAAAGGACGCTTGGTTCATCGGCTATACGCCTAACCTCGTGGTTGGTCTTTATCTTGGCTACGACACGCCGAGAGGGCTTGGTCATGGTGCGACGGGTGGTGGCCTTGCCGCGCCCATCTTCAAGAATTTCATGCGCGTGGCATTGGATGGAACACCCAATGTCGACTTCAAGGTGCCCGAGGGGATGAGCCTCATTCCCATCAATCGCAAAACCGGCATGCGAGCGAACAAGGGTGATCCAAATACCATCATTGAAGCCTTTAAGCCCGGCACTGGTCCAGCCGACTCCTATTGGGTGATCGGCATGGACGACAACAGCGTCGGACAAGTCGGCGGTGCATTGTCGCCACAGGCCAACCAGGCCATCCAGACAGGTGGCGGCGGTCTTTACTGAGGCCGCGCCACTGAACTTTCGGAAGCCGCCGGGCTGACCGTTTTGCCTTTACAGCCAGCTTAAGCGTGCCTATGTATCGCGCCGACTGAAACGATATCCCGTCAATATACAGGAAGAAACGGCCAGCCATGCGCGCGGAAACGCAGAATGTTGTCGATGAGATCAGGCAGGCGATAACCCTGCTGAGGAGGCATCTTTGACTGGGATCAAGCCATAAAGCGGCTGGAATATCTCAACAATCTTGCTGAGGACGGCAATCTTTGGAACGATCCGCTGGAAGCTCAAAAGCTGATGCGTGAGCGACAAAGCCTCGAGGAAGGCATTGCTGCGGTCAAGAATCTCACCCAGTCGCTCGAAGACAATCTCGGCCTTATCGAACTCGGTGAGGAAGAAGGAGATGAAGGCGTCATCAGCGAGGCGGAGGACGCATTGCATTCAATGCGTGGCGAGGTCAAGGCGCGTCAGGTGGAAACACTACTATCCGGCGAAGCCGATTCCAACGACACATATCTCGAAATTCACGCCGGTGCGGGCGGCACGGAAAGCCAGGATTGGGCTTCGATGCTGTTGCGCATGTATACGCGCTGGGCAGAGCGGCGGCGTTTCAAGGTCGAAGTTCTGGAAGTGCATGATGGCGAAGAAGCGGGAATCAAATCCGCGACCCTGCTGATCAAGGGGCACAATGCCTATGGTTGGATGAAAACGGAATCCGGCGTTCACCGGTTGGTGCGTATTTCGCCTTATGACAGCAATGCTCGCCGCCACACCTCATTCGCCAGCGTTTGGGTCTATCCCGTCGTCGATGATTCGATTGAGATAGATGTTTCCGAATCCGATGTGAGGATTGATACCTACCGGGCATCAGGCTCCGGTGGGCAGCACATCAACACTACCGATTCGGCCGTGCGCATTACGCATATTGAAAGCGGTATTGCCGTGGCCTGCCAGGCGGAACGTTCTCAACACAAAAACCGCGCAAAAGCATGGGAAATGCTGCGCTCGCGCCTCTATGAAGAGGAATTGAAGAAGCGCGAAGCTGCCGCCAACGCAACGGAAGCCACGAAAAGCGAGATAGGTTGGGGCCATCAGATACGCTCTTACGTGCTCCAGCCCTACCAGTTGGTGAAGGATTTGCGCACCGGCACAGAGAGCACCAGCCCGTCAAACGTGCTCGACGGCGATCTCGATGATTTCATGGAAGCATCGTTGTCTCAACGCATCGAGGGTGGTTCGGGCGAAGCTGTCGCCGATCTCGACTGAGGATGACATGATAGCATGACGACCTGTCGGGTAGAGGTGCAATCGAGGAACACGCATGCTTGAAGCACCACCGCGCGACCCGATTATTCTCGGACCCGAACAGGGCAGACACTACCAATGCGGGCCCATGAACGCGGTGTTCAAGGCCGATGGTGCGCAAACGCAGGATTGCTACTCAGTCTCCGAATGGTGGCTCGAACCCAATTCGAAAGGGCCTGGCGCACACTCGCATGAAGACAACGACGAGTTATTCTTTGTCATAGCCGGCAGACCAAGCATTCTTGTTGGCGATACGTGGCATTGCGTGGAGCAGGGATCGTTCGTCATGGTGCCCGCCACCGTCACGCATGACTTTGAGAACCGGACCGATGAGCGTGCGGGGTTGTTGAACGTGTTTATCCCTGGCGGTTTCGAAAAGATGATGCCGTCAATCGTGGAATGGTTTGCCAAAAATTGAGTTGTGCGCATCGCCATCATCTTGTGGACAAAATGCGCGGATGGGGATGAAGTTCAGTAGAAAACAGGGCGCGAAAAGCATTGTAAGCTTGGGTAAGGACCGCATTTCGCCGTATTCTGTGCTACATGTCAGCCGAAGGGTGACTCTATGCCTCGCGTGCGAGGCACCAATTTGAGAGGGATAGTTTCGATGAAGAAATCCGTGATCGCCGCGGTGACGGCCGCAGCACTGTTAAGTGCGTGCACGACCGACCCCTATACTGGCCAACAGAAGGTCTCCAATACGGCTGCCGGTGCAGGAATCGGTGCGCTCGCGGGTGCTGGATTGGGCTTGCTTGCGGGCGGCAATGATCGTCGCAACGCCTTGATCGGAGCCGGCGTTGGTGCGCTGGCCGGCGGTCTGGTCGGCGGCTACATGGACAAGCAGGAAGCAGAACTGCGCGCCCAACTTCAAGGCACGGGCGTCAGTGTAACCCGCTCGGGCGACCAGATCATTTTGAACATGCCATCCAACATTACCTTTGCGACCGATCAGGATAGCGTGAAGCCGGCATTCTACCAGACACTGAATTCGGTATCGCTCGTGCTGAAGAAATTCAACAAGACGACAGTCGATGTTTTCGGCCATACCGACTCGACCGGCAACGATCAGTATAATTTCGATCTATCGCAGCGCCGTGCTTTGTCCGTTGCCAACTATTTATCAGCGCAAGGTATCGATTCGCGCCGCTTCGCGGTCACCGGGTTTGGCGAAACACGGCCGATCGCGACCAATGGAACGGAAGCGGGCAGGGCTGAAAATCGCCGTGTTGAAATCCAGCTTTCGCCGATAACCTGAGTCCATAGCAATTGCAGGAAAAGTGGTTCCCGGTTTTCCGTCCGCAATTGCGCGAACGCAAAAGAATAATTGCAGGAAAAGTGGTTCCCGGTTTTCGGATGAACCGGAAGCTGAATCGAGATGAAAAAAACGCCGTGCGTCTCATCGGACGCACGGCGTTTTAAAGCACATAGCGTCTAAAGGGATTCATGCAGGGTGCTTTAAGCCTTTGTTTTTGCATGTCGTTGTCCCAAAACCGTTGCACACTTTTGGGCGACATGCACTAGACAATATCGCAAACGAAAAAGGGCGGGAAATTCTCCGCCCTTTTTCGTACACCCTACCGCTGCGAAGTCGCCATCCTGCGACGCGGCGTTACAAACTGCTTAGAGCCACTCAGCATTCGATAGAAACACTGAGCGGCTCCAACTATTCATGTTTACGCAATTCCAGATGGAAAACCGCGGTCCGCTTTTCCTGTAATTGCCCTAACGTAGACGCCCGCTTGCATGGGCAAGCATCGTGTAGACCTTGCCGGTATCCGAAGTCAGATAGGTCTGCGTCATGATATTGTCGCGGTCGGTGCGCGACACATCTTTCAACAGCTTCTCGAAATCGTCGCAGTAGCGATCAACGGCAACCCGGAATTCTGGTTCCGTTTGATATTTGCGGCGTATTTCATCGAAGGTCTGCTGGCCTTTCAACGTGTAGAGACGGCGCGTGAACACATCGCGTTCGCCGCTGCGGTAGCGGTTCCACAACTCGATCGAAGCATCGTGGTCAATAGCGCGGGCAATGTCGACCGACAAGGAGTTGAGCGATTCAACGACATGGAGCGGCGACCTCTTTGCCGGAGCCTCGCGTATATCCTCTGCCGGGGCGTGTTTTGCATTGTCGCCGCGCGAGGCACCCGTCAAAAGATCCTGAACCCAGCCACCCTGTGCGGTTCGGGTACCCGCTTCACGAGGCCGCAGAGGTGCTTCTGCCGGCCGCTCTGCTTCCAATGCGCCACGAAGTTGGGTGCCACCTGCGGGAGCTTGTGGAGCCGAACGGACTGGCTGCGTGATGCGTGGGTTCGGATGATCCGCGCTACGAGGGGCAGGTGCAGGCGTGGCCGCTTGTGGAGCCGGCCGAAGATCACGCGGTTCGGCCACATCCACATTGCGCCCCGACTTGGCGACAATATCGGAAAGTTCCTTCAATGCGTTGATCTGCTCAGAAACGGCGCGTCGAATTGCCGTCGTCGATTCCTTTGCCTCTTGCGGCATTTCGACGACGCCTTTCTTCAACTCGGCGCGGGTTAGGTCGAGTTCTCCCTTGATCTCGCTCGTCGTGCGTTTCATTTCCTCGGTGGCGTCGGCAAAGCGCTTGGTCGCCGAATCGATGGCTTCGCTGATGACATTGCGGATCTTGTCCGCCGATTGCAGCGTCTTGCCTTCAGCACCTTGCAGCGTCTGGCCAACCAGCGTCTCGAAGGACCGCATGACTTTTTCGAGGTCTTCCGATTTTTTGACCAGGCCGACGGCGAGATCGTCCAGAGATGACTGACGCTCGAGCGTATGTTCGAGATTGTTTTGCGCAGAACTCAACAACTCAGATGCGCTTGACAGCAATCTGCTGTGTTCATCGAACTTGGTGGCGATGGACGCGACTTCACGCAACGTGGTTGAGGACAATTCGGTGAGGCGGGCCGTATTGGAATCGACCAGTCGCGCCGAGCTTGCAAAGGTTTGGGCTGCCTTGTCTGTGGTGGCGGCGAAACTTTGCGTGCTGCCCTCGAGACGTTCGTCGATCTGGCCGAGATTGGCTGCAGCATGTTCGATGAGATCGTTCAACTGAGTGCTCGACGTGGTCATTCGACCGATCAGGTCGGTGACGTTGTTTGCCAGTGTGGTGTGGGCACCATTTACAGCAGACAGGGTCTCGGCGGTGCGGCTTGCGAGCGCGTCGATCAGTACAGCATTCTCCTGGCGCAACTTCTCGGTTGCACGGTTGGTGGCATCTTCCATGCTGCGCTGCAACTCAGTGCCGCCATCGGCAAAACGCTCGACCAGCGGGCGGGCGGTTTCGTCGAGAATCTTCGAGATATCGGCCGAACGCGCGGCAAGCATTGCGTTAAGTTCACGCGTGTTGGCGCCAATGGTGCGGGCTGCATCATTGGTGCTTTGACCGATGTGCTGGCCAACCGCAGTAAAGGTCTCGGCAATGACATTGGCACGCGAAACGAGTTGGTTCTCAGCTTGAGCAATATGCTCATTGAGCTTCTGTCCCATAGCCTCGGCGGAGTAGGCGATGCGGCCTTCGGCATCGGTCACCTTTTCGCCGACTCTGGATGCGATCGTGTCGGCACTCGCTGTGAGGCGCTCCTCGGCACTGGCAAGGGTCTGCTCGATCTCGCGGGTGCGGGCGGCAAGTTCTTGTCCCGTATGCTCGACACGTTCTGCGACCCGGCGCTCCGTATCGCTAAAAGCGCCGACAATCTGGTTCGTATGCTCACCGATGGTGGAAGCCGTATCGGCGATACGCGACACCATGCGGGTATCGGCATCGTCTAGAACGCGGCCTATTTCCGCAGCGCGGCTGGTCAACGCTTCCGATCCTTCGGCAATGCGTGTCGTTAGCTGCTCGTCGGCCGTATCGAAAATGCGGCCAAGATCCGCAGCGCGTGCTGCCAGTGCCTCTGCGGATTCACCGATCCTGACGCCAAGCCTTTCATCAGCGTTTTCAAAATTGCGCAAGATATCATCAGCACGCACGGCGAGTGACCGCGCCGTCTCAATGGCGCGCGCAGCAAGCTGCTGGTCTGCTGTATTGAATGAATCGACGATCATGTTTGCGCGGGACGCCAATTTCTCCGCGGTTTCTTCAGCCCGTGACAAAAGCACGTTGGAAGTTTCCTGCGCCCGCGTAACCATGCGGCCGTCTGCCTCGTTGAAGGTGTGCGCAATATCTTCAGCCCTGGCAAGCAGCGCCGCCGACGTTTGTTCGGCGCGCTCGGCGATCTTGCGATCAGCGTCGCTAAAAGCGGCACCGGCCTGCTCGTGTAGCGTTGCGGTGACTTCCAGAACCTTTTCACGCAAGGCTCCGGCCACGTAAACCGCGCTTTTTCAAGCGCACCCTTGATATTGTCGACACCAACCGACAGCGCACGCTCCATCGTGCCTGTACGTTCTTCGATCACACCTGTCTGGCGCCCGAACGCCTGTTCGACTTTTTCGACCTCGGCAGCGATGCCTTCGGAAATACGGCCACTGGTAGCTGCGATCTGGCCGATGTGACCACTCACCGCACCATCAATTTCCGCCCGGCTTTCGGCGAGCTTGGCAAGATCGTCTTCGAGCGTTTGAGACAGCGACGACCGATCCTTGGCCAACTTCTCCATATGCTCATGGACAAGCCGGTTGACACTCTGAAGATCACTCTCCAGCGCGTGTGAAAGCTGCGCACGGTCATCTGAGATTTTCTGCGTCTGTTCGGCAATGACGCTTTGCACCACGCCCAGATCGCTTTCCATGGCGCGTTTGAGAATGTCGCGCCCCTCGGCAAGCTTTTCGACCTGACTGGCAACCAGCCCGTCGATGCTCGAACGGCTTTCGGCGAGTTTGGCAAGATCGGCTTCCAGCGCCTGTGACAGGCTGGCGCGGTCCTGCATGAGCTTTTCCGTATGGCCACTGGCCAGTGCGTTGACACTCTTGAGGTCATTTTCCAACGCCTGTGCGAACTGCTCGCGATCATTGGTCAGCCATTGCGACTGGTCGGTGATCACGCCTTTGATAGTGTTCAGGTCGTTTTCGAGCGCCCGCTTGAGAATGTCGCGGCCTTCGGCAAGCTTTTCGACCTGGCCAGCGACGAGACCGTCAATGCTTGAGCGGCTTTCGGCCAGCTTGGCAATATCGTCTTCCAGTGTCCTGGACAGAAGACCACGGTCCTGTGCAAGCTTGTCGGCGTGATCGACGATCAGCTTGTTGATCCCGTTAAGGTCCGAATCCAGGGCTTTGGTGAGGATTTCACGCCCTTCGGTAATTTTCTGAACCTGGCTGGCGACAAGTCCGTCGATGTTTGCGCGCTCTTGCGAAAGCTTGTCGAGGTCGGCTTCGAGCGCACGCGCCAGAATGCTGCGTCCTTCGGCGATTTTGCCGACATGACCGGCAACCATTTCGTCAATGGCTGCGCGCGTCTGGGCCAGCTTGCCCGTGTCTTCTTCCAAAGCTTCGGAAAGGCGTGTCCGGCCTTCTTGCAGCCGTTCGAGGTGGCTACCCAGAGACGTGTCGATGGCTGCGCGCGATTCATTGACCTTGCGCAGATCTTCTTCGAGGGCGCGTGCAATCAAGGCGCGGCCTTCGGCAAGCTTCTGGACCTGATCTGTGACAGCAGTGTCGATGCTGGCGCGTCCTTCGGCGAACTGTGCCAGGTCTTCCTGCAAGGCTGCCGCCATTCGGTCGCGGCTTTCGGCGAGCTTGAGGCTCTGTGCTTCCACCGCCTCCACAATGCCGGAGCGCGCATGCGCAAGCCGCTCGATATCGGCATCGAAAGCGCGCGACACGGTTTCTCGCGAGGCTTCCATGCGGCCGCTGAAATCGATCGCGCGGGCTTCAAGCATGGTTGATGTGGATGTAATGATGTCTGCCATTTCGGCGCCGATCTGGGTCTTGCCCTGATCGATCATGACCGACAATGAATCTTTACCTTGTGAGAACGTGTCGGCGATGTCACGGGCACGTTCCACCAACGTCTCGTTGATCTGGCGTGCACGCTCTTCGAGCGCCGCATTGAGTTTTTGCGTCCCGGTGTCGAGCGCTTCGGCGCGGGTTTGGAACTCGCTGATCAGGCTCTGGCCGCGTTCGGCCAATGTCCGTTCGATATCATTGAGACTTGTTTCGAATTCGGAGCTGAGCGTGCGCGCAGCACCCCGAGCAGCGAAACCATGCCAGCCGTACGATCGTCGAGCAGGTCGGTCAATGAGCGCGTCAATCCGTCGGCGCTGTCGGTCAACTTGGCGATGCGGGTGTCGAGCAGGCTGGCAAAAGCCTCGCCGGAGGTCGAAAGGCGATCGGTAATCGTGTCGAGACGGGTTTCCACGGTATCGAAAATGGAAAGGCTGCTTTCGTTGATGCGATCGATAAGCGTGTCGCCGGAATCGGTGATGGTCATCGAAAGCTTGGACGAAGCGCCAAGAATGTTTTCACGGATAAGATCGCTCGCGGAGCTGATTTCATCGCGCAATGTCTCATGAGCGCCCGAAATCGAGGCTCGAACACGCTCGGCATGGCTGACGACGGCTTCTCGCTCGCTGCCCAGGCCATCGACCAACGAGCGGATGCGGGCTTCGTTCTCCGAATAGGACCGCTCGATCTGATTGACCTCGCTATGGACCAGCGTTTCAAGCTCGACAGCGCGCGCCAGGGTGCGCTCGATGCCTTCGCCCATGGCGGCAACTTCACGGCGCACAGCCTGCCCAATCATCATTACGCGATCCTGGGCGAGGTTTTCCGGCTCCGCGAGGCGCAGGGCCATTTCCGTCATCGACTGCGCGGCAATGCGCATGTCCTGCGCACGACGCACCATTGCGGCGAATGCCCAAAACAGGATGATAGGCAAGACGGTGGCGACAAAGGCACCGATTAGTTCCGGGCGCGCCAATATCTGGTCAATCGAACGAATATTCCAGACATCGGAACCAAAAAGCAGGTTGACCAAGGCAACGGCACCGACGATCCAGGCGATCGAAATAAAGGCGACTATCCAATAAATCGAGTTCGATGCGCGCCGGGCGAGATTGTGCTGTAGCGCTTTGTAGTCTTTTTGGCGGTCGTCATTGGCCGGCGAAAATCCCGCGGGCTTGGCAACGTCGCGCGGTTCCACGGGCCGCAGATCAGCAGGCTTTGCCGGGCTCTCGCTCTTTTGCTGGGGTGCAGCTTTGGCGCCAGCCTGTGCCTTGCTTTCAGACGTCTTGCTTTCTGGCGCCTTGTTTTCAGATGAGCTGGCGCGGGTAAGTTCGTCGGCTGCCTGAGAAATCTGGGCTTCCAGATCTTCCATCGAGGCGGCGATATCGAGGTCCGCATCATCGGCACTCAGATCAAGATCGAGTGCATTTTCGAGTTCCTTGGCGACGTCTTTGTCGAGCGACTTTGCCGTGATCGTTTTCTTGGCCATGCCTTCGCTACCCTGTACTAGCTGCTGCGGAACGCATTGTTGTGGTTCTCGTGCCCCGCGCGTGAGGCTGAAAGTGGACACTTCGTATCGTAATGACACAGGGGGTAAAGAAAACCTGCATTCGGCGCGATACGTAAAACTTTAAATATAAGGTTAACGTGGTCGTGAGTATCAAACTAGCGTCAAATTTCTCAAAGATGACAGATTCTTAGGCCGTTAACGCGATATCCATTCGTCTCGACCATGTTGATGTCCAAATTTTGTCACAGGCAGACATACTGGGCTGGGGAGCCGGAATGATGCATAGAGAAAGTGGAGTGGCGTTTACGATGCCTGGTGGGGAGACATGCGGCAAAGCCAAGGGCAGGCCCGTGGATTTCGACCATCTCGCCCGCCAAACAATGGGCGACCGTGATTTGGAACGCGAGGTGCTCGCACTCTTTGTCCAGCAGTCGCTCGGCCTTTGCGAACAGATTGCTCTAGCGGATGCCAGACAGCGGAAATCATTGGCACACGGGTTGAAGGGTGCGGCGCGCGGTGTCGGAGCTTTCGCAGTTGCAGATTGCGCCGATGCGATAGAGCTGCATCCCGACAACAAGGGCAATTTGAAGCGCCTGACCAATCTGGTGGAGGATGTGCGCGCTTTCGTTGCCGCTATAAACCGCTGAATCCGAAGTTTCGATTTCAGCAATCGTTGCAATTTCCGAAAATCGTCAACGAACGCCGTTTTCGCGAGAGAGTTGACTTGTCTGCCTGATTGATTATCTCGGCGTAGACTTCTTCAGGTGACATAATGACAAAATTGACTTTCATTGCCCATGACGGCACCCAATTTCCCGTTGAAGCCGAAAACGGCTCGACTGTCATGGAAAATGCCATTCGTAATGCAGTTCCCGGCATTGAGGCGGAGTGCGGGGGCGCCTGTGCCTGTGCCACATGCCATGTCTATGTTGACGAGGCATGGAAAGACACGGTTGGTGAGCCGGTGGCGATGGAAGAGGATATGCTCGACTTCGCCTACGACGTGCAGCCGAACTCTCGCTTGTCCTGCCAGATCAAGGTTCGGGATGAGTTTGACGGCCTCGTCGTGAGGGTACCCGCCCGCCAAGGCTGACATCACAGGCCCATAAACATTCAACGACTGTCGCTTGGCTTACGAGGCCACGTGATGCAGTGTTGCCCAGTTTCTGAACAGGGGCGACTTTTATGGGCGGTGTTACAAAAACGGATGTTCTCATCGTAGGGGCAGGGCCAGTCGGCCTGTTCGCGGTTTTCGAACTCGGGTTGCTTGATCTGAAATGCCACATGGTTGACATTTTGGACCGAGCCGGTGGCCAGTGCGCCGAACTTTATCCGGAAAAGCCAATCTACGACATTCCTGGATGGCCCTCTATTTCGGCGCAAGGGCTTGTCGACAAGTTGATGGAACAGATTGCCCCGTTCGATCCGCAGTTCTCCTTCAATCGAATGGTTTCAGGCCTGGAAAGACTGGAGGACGGCAGTTTTCGCACCACGACTGACGAAAACGAAATTATCGAGTCCAAGGTGGTAGTGATTGCTGCCGGTGGTGGCTCTTTCCAGCCTAAACGTCCGCCCATTCCCGGCATTGAAGCCTATGAAGGCAAGAGCGTTTTCTATTCCGTGCGGCGCATGGAAGAGTTTCGCGGCCATGATCTGCTTATCGTCGGCGGCGGTGATTCTGCGCTGGATTGGACGCTCAACCTTCAGCCTGTCGCAAAAAGCGTAACATTGGTACATCGTCGGCCTGAGTTTCGTGCGGCTCCCGACAGCGTCAACAAGATGTATGCCCTTCAGGAAATGAAACACCTCGAATTCCAGGTTGGGCAGATCACCGCGCTGACTGGTGCTGACGGCCAACTTGCCTCAGCCACAATCAAGGGACCGGAGGGCAATGTCGACGTGCCTTGCACGCGCATGCTGCCGTTTTTTGGGCTGACGATGAAGTTGGGGCCGATCTCGCAATGGGGCCTCAATCTCAATGAAAATCTCATTCCAGTCGATACGGAGAAATTCCAGACCTCGGTGCCGGGGATTTTCGCCATCGGCGACATCAACACCTATCCCGGCAAGTTGAAGCTTATTTTGTCCGGATTTCACGAGGCGGCGCTGATGGCGCAGGCGGCCAAGCGTATCGTTAATCCCGGCGAACGCATCGTGTTTCAATATACGACATCTTCGACCAGCCTTCAAAAGAAGCTCGGCGTGGGAGGCTGATGTATTATTCCACGGTGACGGGCGCGGCCTCGGCGGCATAACCGCGAAGCGGCTTCTCAGGCATGAATGACAAAATGACGAGCGCCACGATCAACATGGCGGCTGCAACGAAAAACATGACCGAAAACGGCTGTGCAGATACGGCATGGGCGCTGGTCTGCTGGCCTTCACCCGCAAGTGGGAGCCCGAAGCTCATCGCAACCGCACCAAGCAGCGCAACGCCCAGAGCTCCACCCAGTGAGCGCAGGAACGTCAAAACGCCGGTGGCAACGCCGAGATGCGCGCGATCCACCGCATTTTGAACCGATACCGTCGAAACGGGGAATATCGTCCCGGTTCCAAAGCCAATGCAGGCAGTGAGGATCTCGATTTCCAGCAATGAGGCGCTCCCGGCGACAAAACCCAGGACAACAAGGCAAATCGCGGCGAACGTAACGCCTATCAGGGCGATTCTCTTATAGTGGACAAAGCGTGGAATCAGCCGACCACTCGTCGTTGCGCCGGCAACCGTGCCTAGAAGCAGGCCAAGCATGCCCATGCCGGCATCACTTGCCGAAAGGCCAAGATCGGATTGCAGGAAAACCGGAAGATATACAGCCAATCCGACGCTGGCACCTTGCAACACGAACATCGAGAATGTGCCGAAAAGGACGATCGGATTGCCAAGAACTTCCAGCGAGACCAGCGGTTCTGACGCGCGATAAATCCGGAGCCCAAATGCACTCCAGAACAGGAGCGAACAGGCCAAAAGGCTCATGATTTCGGCTGAAATCCACGGATATCGGTTTCCGCCCCAGTTCATGGCAAGCAGCAATATCCCGGTAGCCGCTACCAGAAGCATTGCGCCCCAGCCATCGATGCGGTGATGTTTTGCCGCAATCGGCAGCTTTTTGAGAGGATTGTTGATGATTGTCATGGCCAGAAGACCGAGCGGCAGGTTGATCCAGAATATGAGCGACCAGTGAAGATGCTCGGAAAGGGTCCCACCAAGAAGTGGTCCAGCAACGCTGGCCACGGCCCAGGTTCCTGATATCCAAGCCGCATAACGCGCGCGTTCAAGCGGGGGAACGAGATCGCCGATGACGGTTTGAGTGAGGGCAAACAGGCCACCGCCACCCAATCCCTGTACCGCACGCCCCGCGACCAGAACCAGCATATTGGGTGCCAGCGCACTGATTACCGATCCGGCCAAAAAAATCAGCAGCGCCGCATAGATCGTCGGGCGGCGTCCATAAACATCTGAAATCTTTCCGTAAAGAGGAGCCACCGCTGTTGCCGTCAAAAGATAAGCGGTTACGATCCAAGGCAGATATTCGGCATGACCAAGCGCACCGGCAATGGTGGGTAGTGCGGGTGCGACGATGGTTTGGTCCAGTGCCGCAAGAAGCATCGACAAAAGAACACCGGCAATTATGACGTTCTTTTCTTTTTCGGTCAGCGGCGGCGCTTCAAAGCTTTGTGCGACATTCGCATTTGTTTGCTTGTCCATAGATCCACTCGCTTGCGCATACCATTCCCGGAACAGAAATCTGCTCGCTCACCCGCCTGTCGCATGACTGCACAAAGGCAGGAACATAAGTTCCGGATTAGGCTGTGGACCTCGCCACTATGGCGGGCTTCGGACCCTGAATGACAGGATCGCCGGACTACCAACCGGCTCGCGTTTCTTTCAAACAGCGGCGCGGGAGATAGCAGACGCGCACGCGCCTGTCGAGGGATAGCGTGGCCATATCGATATTGTGAAAGGGCGTTGGCCTTGTGAGGGGGCGAGGCGCTATCCCGGCAAACGCCCATTTTCTATGCGTTCGATGCGGTAGCGCAGCAACCTCAGAATGCGGCTTTCAAAATTGATGGCCTCGACGCGGTCGAAGCGCGCCTGCGCCTTGTCATGGTTGGCAAGAACGGAGGCACTGATTTTCTTCGCCTTTGCGGCAGCAATCTTGCACGTATCCTGGCGTCCCGAAGCCATGAGCGCGCGTTCAAGGTCTCGCCCATGCGCCTTGGCAATCTCGACGTGGCGTTCCTCATGGCGCTTGATATCTGCCGACAATGTGTCCCAGAAAATCCGCACATCGGCGTCCGCTTTGCTGCGCTTGCGCCATCGAGGCAGGATGATTTTGACTTTCACCGTCACTTTGGCCGACGCAATCCGACAGTGATCGGCATCCTGAGCGTAACCGATACGCGTGGTGAAGGCGATGCGTGTGGCACCGGGATGGCGCAGGCCCGTTGTGTTCACATGTGGACCACGTTTTGACAGTTGGTCTTGAATACCCTCAAACGTCGTGCCGCCAATGGTGAAGTAGCTATACGACTTTACCAGCTTCGCCGCATCGGCGGGAAGGGGAGCAAGAATAAGGACGAGAACAGCGAACAGAAGTCTTTTCATCATATTGCCTCGCCTTTCACCTTGCTTTACGGCCCTTATCGGCGCAACGAAAATCGGCTTGGCCTAATATTCGGTTGATCGGCAATGATGAAGAAGCGATGGCATTTGGCACATGGGCGCCATCTCGATCTTGGTCCCAAGGCCATTGTGATGGGTATCTTGAATGTCACGCCGAACAGTTTCTCCGACGGTGGCCTGTTTGACACGACACAAAAGGCAATCGCTCAGGCTAGGCGCATGGTGGAAGAAGGCGCAACGATTATCGACGTCGGCGGCGAGTCGACCGGTCCGCGCGCCGAACCAATCACAGCCGCTGAAGAGCAGGCGAGGGTGCTTCCTGTCATTGAGGCTCTGGCAAGCCATGGCAATGCTCTGCTTTCAATCGATACCTATCGCGAGGAAACGGCACGGCTGGCTGTTGCCGCTGGCGCGCATATAGTCAACGACGTGTGGGGATTGCAGCGCGATGCCGGTATTGCAAAGATTGCCGCGCAAACGAGGGCGGGTCTCGTCATCATGCATACGGGGCGCGATCGTCAAAAATTGCCTGACGTGATCGAAGATCAGTTCACATTCCTCGAAAAATCGCTGGAAATTGCAAGACACGCTGGCGTTCGAGACGATCACATCGTCCTCGACCCCGGTTTTGGCTTTGCCAAGGAGACCGCTGAGGCGAACCTCGATGTCATGGCTCGGTTTGAAGAACTGCACGCGCTGGGCTTCCCGTTCATGGTCGGTACGTCGCGAAAGCGTTTCATTGGCACGGTCACGGGTAAAGAGGCCGCGGAGCGCGGGCCGGGTACCGCCGCGACCAGCGTCATATTGCGAATGAAGGGCGCGCATGTTTTTCGCGTCCATGATGTCGCAATCAACATGGATGCATTGGCTGTGGTCGATGCTATGTTGTTGCGAACTGAGAAGCCGGGCATTGAATAATGTATGTTATCCGCATGAAGAATTGTGCTTTCTTTGCCCGCCACGGCGTGCTGGACGAAGAAGAAGCGCTTGGCCAACGGTTTTATGTGGATGCGGCACTTTCCGTTGATCCCAGCGAGGCACTGGAAAACGATTCCATCGAAACCACGGTCGACTATGGTGTCGCTTTTGAAGTGATCGAAAAGATCATCACCGGCGCTCGTCGCTTCCTGATTGAAGCTTTGGCCCTGGAAGTCGCCAAAGCCCTGTCCGCCCGCTTCCCGCAAATCAAGCAAGCCGAGATCACCGTTCGCAAGCCGAACGCACCCGTGCGCGGGGTGCTCGATCATGTAGAGGTGACAGTTGTCTGGCCCCAATAACGCCGTCTACGTCAGTTTGGGTGGCAATCTGGGCGATCCCGCCAGATCCATGGGCTCTGCGCTGCGGATTCTGAGCGCCGATCCGCAGATTGACGTCGTGGCTGTCTCGTCACTCTACCGCACGCCACCATGGGGTAAGCTCGATCAACCGGATTTCCTGAATGCCGCCGCACAGTTATCCACAGGGCTTTCACCTCGCGAAATTCTCGATCGTTGCCTGGAAGCGGAGCGCAAGCTCAAGCGCGTGCGTGAGGAGCGCTGGGGACCACGCTTGATCGACATCGACATATTGGTGTTCGGAGATCGTATCATTCACGAAACAGGGCTGGAGGTGCCGCATCCTCGCATGCTTGAACGGGCATTCGTCCTCGCGCCCTTGGCTGAGATCGCTCCCGATCTGTCGGTGGATGAAAAGCGCATTGCCGAACGCCTTGAGGCTGTCGATGCTGCAGGTATCGAGCGTCAGCCTTCGGGTCGGGGCTGGTGGCTGGAGTAGAGCAATTCCAGGAAAAGTGTGTAGCGGTTTTCCGTCCGGGATTGCGTAAAAACAAATACTAAGTTCGCTCCCGCATTTCTGAATTTACAGAGGAATAGTTAGCCTGAAAAGCCGCCTTCATCGAGGAATGCCTGTTCCTGCGGCGTTGTTTGACGGCCCATCACCTGATTTCGATGCGGGAAATGACCGAACCGTTCGATAATGTCGCGATGAAGGGTTGCGTAATCCAGATATGACGGAGCCTTGGCCTCGTGCAGTTCCACAGAAAGACGCTGATCGACGATGTCTTCTGAGTGTTCGAAGGGCAGGTAGAAGAAAACGCGGATTTGAGTATCGACGGCTTCGTCGTGTCCCGCGTCAATGGCGGCTTTGGCAAAGTGCCGCGCCAGCGGGTCGGTTGCAAACATATGGGCGGTTGCGCGAAAGCAATTGCGTGGGAACTGGTCCAGCAGGATCATCAGCGCCAGCGCACCTTCTGCATCTGCAATCCAGTCGTCGAGTTCGCGCCGTGCCGCTGCGTAGTGCAAGTCTAGGAACCGCAGCTTGAAATCAACGTCGAAGGCGGAATCCTTGCGAAACCATGCCTCAGGTCCGGCATCACGCCAGAATTGAGTGAGCAAAAGGGCGCGTTCGTCTGATTTTTCCAACATAGCCTCGATATTGTTCAATCTGCCTGAGCGTGTTTGCTTAGCACATCCGCTGTCTCTTCGTTAAGCGGCTGGCCAGGGCGGCGCGGTTGGGCGAAGGGCGCTGGCACCGGACTGGCGATATTGCCTTTCAGGAAATTGCGTCCGTCGCGTATGTCGCCGGTGATCTGCATATCCAGTCGGGCCGCATCGCGCCGGCGCACGTCCTCGATTACTTCGCCGACAGTTTCCTGATCGACGCCAAGAGCTTCAAGCGTGGAACTGCCAAAGGCCAAAGCCGATTCGAAGGTTTCACGAACCTGATAGTCGACCCCGGTTTGGATAAGTTGCAGCGCGGTGCCTCGATCATAGGCGCGCGCCATCACGGTCACGAGCGGAAACTCCGCTTTGACCAGTTCGGCGATACGCACGGCAACATCTGCCTTGTCGACACAAATCAGAACGGCACGCGCGCGTCCCGCACCCGCAGCACGCAAAATATCCAGCCGCGCACCATCACCATAATAGACCTTGAAGCCGAAATCCGCCGCAACCTGGATCATCTCGACATCATTATCGATGATCGACACATCGACGCCGCGCAACAAAAGTGGCTGGCTGGCAATTTGTCCGAAGCGGCCAAAGCCGATGACGAGGACGCTGCCGGAAAGACCGGAGGCGACATCGACACCGTCGAGCGACTGTTCGTCCTGCGAGGTGAACATGCGCAAGACTATGATTGCCAGTGGCGTCAGCACCATGGAAATGATGATGATGGCTGTTAGCGTCGCGTTCGCCTGACTGTCGATGATGCCGACAGCGGCAGCAGAGGAATAGAGCACAAAAGCGAACTCGCCGCCTTGCGCCATCAGCACCGCGCGTTCGACCGCCTCGCGATGACCGGCCTTGAGGAAACGCGCAACACCATAGATGGCAAGTCCCTTCACCACCATGTAAGCGACGACGTAAACGCCGATCAACTGCCAGTTCTGGACCACGACATGAAGGTCAAGCGACATGCCGACGGCCAGAAAGAACAAGCCCAACAGCACACCACGAAAAGGTTCGATGTCGGCTTCAAGCTGGTGGCGGAAGGTCGATTCAGACAGAAGCACACCAGCCAGAAATGCGCCCATTGCCATGGACAGACCGGCCAGTTCCATGATCAGCGCCGACCCCAGGACGACGAGCAGGGCGGCTGCCGTCATCACCTCGCGCGCCTGCGCTGCGGCAAGCATGCGAAAGAACGGATTAAGCAGATAACGCCCGGCTACGACCAGTGCCGCAATTGCGGCAAGGCCGATGCCAATATTGGTCGCTCGTTCCAAAAACGTGGTCTCAGCACCTCCCGGTGCCAGAAATGCAACGAGCGCCAGAAGCGGCACAATGGCAAGGTCCTCCAAAAGCAGGATCGAGACGATGCGTTGACCCTTGGGCGTGGCCATATCGCCGCGCTCTTCGAGGCTTTGCATGACAATCGCCGTGGAGGTCAGGACAAAGCCTGCGCCCGCGACAAAGGATTGCGCCAGGGGAAAGCCACCGATCCACCCGAGGCTGGCCAGCAATACCGAGCATATGCCGACTTGCAGCGCGCCCAAGCCGAAGATTTCACGGCGCAGCCCCCACAATCGCGACGGCTGCATTTCCAAACCGATAATGAACAGGAACATGACGACGCCAAGTTCGGCGATATGAAGAATGGCTTCGGATTCAGAAAATATGGCCAGACCGAACGGACCGATCACGATTCCGGCGGCGAGGTAGCCAAGTATCGAACCCAATCCCATCCGTTTGAAGATCGGCACTGCGATGACGCCTGCCGCAAGAAGCGCGACAACCTGAACAAGATCACTGCTGGATGCCTCTACAGCCATTGATAAATCCAACCCCCGGCAAATTGTTCGCGATACAATTCAATGCCGTGAGGATAGGCATTTGATGCGGTGTCGAACAGTGCCAATCCGGCATGAATTTCAGGGAGGTGTCTGAGGCCCGGAATATTTCGCGGGGATCAGTTTGGCGCGATGGAGCCGACTTCAACAGCATCGACACGCTTCAAATTCATGCCGATAACAGGAATGGCCTGCTCTTCAACACGAACCGAAATCGTTACAATCATCGAATTGTTACCCTTCATGCTCGCCTGCATGACGCCACGCAACTGCTTGCGATGGATCGCGAAGACGACCTTGTTCGGATTGACTACCTTGCCGGAAATGATGTCGAGCCCGGAACCGGACGCGCCGCCCATGAAACTTCCCTTGTAGCCGTCGCTGCCCTTGCGTTCGACCTTTGCCGACATTTTCTGGCTGAAGACGCCGACACGGCATGACCCATCGAACGTCATTCCGATATTCTCTTCGGGCGTCGTACCGGTGAAACTGCAGGTAAATTTGGTGCCCTTGTACTTTCCCGCGACGATTTCGCCGGGACCGACCCATTCGCCCTGCACGGAATGGAAGAACTGCTGGTCGCGTTCGCCACCCAATGCATGCCCGGACAGACCGGTAAATGCCACGGCGGCGCACGCCACTGGCAGCACATAAGAGACCATTACGCTTTTCATCAACGACACCCGGCTGCAACTGCACTGTGGAGAACAGAACTCAACCATGAACAAGATTGGTTAATGCTTAGTCACCGCCGCGCAATTGCGTCGAAACTGTCATTGGAACTGCGTCTGGAGCTCACGGCTCAGGTTCCTTCGCTTTTTTGCCAGCAAATGATGTGAGTGCGGACAGAAAATCGCTCATTCCGGGGCGTTTGACGGCATTGAAAGGGAAGGGACGGGCCGTTTCCATTGCCGCAACGCCAATGCGTGCGGTCATCATGCCGTTGACGACCCCTTCGCCAAGTTTGGCTGAAAGGCGCGCGGCAAGGCCATGGCCAACGATTTGCTGGACGACGCTGTCGCCAGCCGCAATTGAACCTGTAATTGCCAGATGAGCAAGAACACTTCTCGCTAACCGGAAAAACCCCAGCGTTCCGGGCCTCCCGCCATAGAGTTCCGACAGGCGCCGTATCAATCGCCCGGCCTCAAACACGACATAGGCAATATCGACCAAGGCGCGCGGGCTTACCGCCGTCACCAGAGATACCCGCTTTGCTGCATCGAGGATCAGCACTTTGGCGCGCGCGTCGAGTGGCCCGAGGATCTCAGTTTCGGCCAACCGCACCAGATTGCCACCGTCGATGATATCACCGCGAAGTTCGGTGAGTGATCGTCTGCCAGCCGCAGTGTCGGGCTTTGAGGCCACGAAATCGGATAATTCATCAACGACGTGGCGCGCGGCCTTGGCATCGTCGCGCGCAACAGCATCGAACGCGCGCTGTTGCAGTTTTTCCACCTTGGCAAGCCGGCTGATGGCCAGAAATTCACGGGCAAGTACAATGACGAGAGCCAGCGCCGCTACCGCTGCCATGCCCGCAGCAAGCCACCCCAGCCAAGGCGCGCGCACGAAAAGATCGCGGATCAGTTGGTCGAGCCACAGGCCGGCAGCCAGCGATAAAAGGACACCGATCGCACTGAAAAGGATTTTCCCAAGGAACGATCGCTTTCTCCGGGCGGTTGCCGGAAGCGGCTCGGCGCTCATCAAATCTGCTTCATCGAAGACGTCTATCGCCGCCGGAGTGACGATGACAGCACCGTCTTTGAGCGCGCGCGGCTTTCGCGGTTGCGCTTTGATTGTTGTCGCATGCCGGTCCTCGCGCTGTGCGGTTTGCAGCTTGGCATCAGGTTCAATCCGGAATGCCGAGGGTTTGCGGGGGCCGCTCATGCGAGATAGTCTCCGATCAGGAACTGCAAGGCACGGTCGAGCCGGATATGGGGCAATGAGAGCTTGATGCCTTCGGCGGTGCATTCAAGTTTCGGGGGCCGGAAGCGTACAAATCGAATTTCTGGGTCGCTCTTATCGCGCTGCTGCTCATTTGCGCGCAGATCGAAGACTGCATCGACATTCTCGGGCAAGTCGCCGGGAAATATGGCCGTTTCGGTCTCTCCATCAAATGTGTCGCCGCCGATTTTTTCGCCTGCAAGGGGAGTTCCCATTATCACCGGTAACGTTTCACGGCCTTGTTTCACGGTTCCTTCGCGGGTTGCGCGCACGGCTGCCATGGCGACAACATCGACCGCGGCACCAGTGAAATTCGCATTGGCAATGGCCCGGTCGGAAAGGCGACGCACAATTGCCTGCAACCGATCGTGGCTTTCATGGTGCAGGTGATCCGCCTTGGTGGCGGCGATGAGAATGCGGTCAATTCGCCGCGAAAGCAAATCAGTGAGAAGATTGCCGCGTCCGGGCCGAAAGCAGGCGAGAATCTCGGTTATGGCCCGTTCGAGATCCATCATCGCGTCAGGCCCTGCATTCAATGCCTGCATGGCATCTACCAGCACGATCTGGCGATCGAGCCGAGTGATGTGTTCCCGAAAAAACGGCCTGATGACGTGAGTTTTGTAGGCTTCGTAGCGGCGCTCCATCATTGCGTGAAGCGAACCAGGACGAGGGCGTTTGGTATCGAGTTGCGGCAAAGGGGCAAAGGTCAGCGCCGGTGAACCCTCGAGGTCGCCCGGCATCAGAAAACGTCCGGGCGGTAGCGTCGAAAGGGCCCGTTCATCCAGCTTGCACGCCTTGAGATAGGCTGCAAAATTCTCAGCCAGCCGCCGTGCCACTGTTTCATCGGCATCAGCGTCGGGGTCAATTTCTGCCGAAAGCGCACGCCATTGCTTTGAAAGATCTGCCCGCACCGGCAAGGCTGCCATCTCGGACGCCTCTTGCGAGAAGTCAGCAAAGGATTTGCCCAATAGGGGCAGATCAAGCAGCCATTCGCCGGGATAATCGACGATATCGAGAGACAACTTTCCCCCGGAAAACAAACGACTCCAGCCGGAAGCTGACTCAAATTCTATGGTGAGCCGCAATTCCGAAATGGCGCGTGTGGAATCGGGCCAGACACGCTCATTGATCAATGCCCCGACATGGTCTTCATATTGGAAGCGGGGAACGGCGTCGTCCGGCTGCTCTTCAAGATAAGCCCGCGCGATTCGCCCTGTTTTCTGCGCGTCGAACAGCGGAAGCCGCCCGCCATGAATGAGATTATGAACGAGTGAGGAGATGAATACCGTTTTGCCGGCACGCGAAAGCCCGGTTACGCCAAGCCGCAGAGATGGCGAGAAAAGACCGCTGGCCCGCCCGGATAACGTATCCAGCGCAATACGCGCTTCGTCGGTAAAGGTGGTCAGCGATGATGCCAATCTGGTCCTCTTCGGCCTCGTGTCATCCGATATAGGTGTGTCATCCCGCTTTTGGAATGGCTGGCGCCGGTTTATAGGTCTGCCGGCGTCAGGAAGGTTTCGAGATAGCCAGCGCCCGGCGCAGCATCGGCAAGGCTGCCATCGAAACGTATGACAGCCAGGCCAGAAGCTGGAAAACCACAAGTCAGGGTTGTCTGAGCCATGTTGTCCCCATCGCCGGAAACAGCCATTGCAAGGTCTTCCATCATCGGATTGTGTCCAATGACCAAAATAGACCCCTTCACCCCGTTTTCGCGGATGATGGTGAGATAGCCGGACGCATCTTCGGTATAGAGCGTATCGAAAAACAAAACCCGTCCTGTATCGAGCTTGGAGGCTATACCCTCCAATGTTTCGCGCGCGCGTTTTGCGTTGGAACACAGGGTCAGGTCCGGCACGAAATCTCGGTTGTGCATCGCAACCCCGGTTGCCGCAGCGTCTTCGACGCCTGAAGCGTCGAGCGGCCGGTCGAAATCGCGAACACCGGGCAACGCCCATCCGGCCTTTGCGTGTCTGAGAAGATATAGCTTGGCCACTGGCGCTCCTGCGTTGTGTGATACCACAGGCTTAGCCACAGGTATGATTTTGCGCAACGAAATCCACGAATGTTAATCCTAAAAGCCATGTCCGAGGAACAGTTGAATAGCCAAAAGCATGTCGCGCGTCCGACATCAAATGCCACTAACGATTGTGTGAATGCATCACCAATTGCACTTGTGCCTTTGCGCTTCGGTGAATATATAAACGCCAAATTTGGGGTTGTCGGGTGAGTCGAATGAACGAAACCGTTACTGCCGATTACGTTCCCTCAGAACAAGAGCCGTTCATGAATGACCGGCAGAAGTCATACTTCCGTGACAAGCTTGTCACCTGGAAAAGCGACATCTTGCGCGAGGCGCGTGAAACTTTGGAAATTCTCCAGCAGGAAAACGCAAACCATCCTGATCTTGCTGACCGTGCATCTTCGGAAACGGACCGCTCGATCGAGCTTCGCGCCCGTGACCGTCAGCGCAAGCTCATTTCCAAGATTGACTCGGCTCTTCAACGTATTGACGAGGGCACGTATGGCTATTGCGAAGAGACAGGAGAGCGGATCGCTCTGAAACGTCTTGACGCACGCCCTATCGCCACCTTGTCGATCGAAGCGCAAGAGCGCCATGAGAAGCGTGAGAAAATCTATCGCGACGACTGAGTTTTGAGGCAATTGCAGGCGCAAGCTGAATTGGCTGGCAATCATCACCTTTGTTGAGGGTATTGCGCCTATCTTTTAAGGCTCGAAAGTTCCCCAAGCAGTTTCGCCATCTCGTCGTCCGGCGACGGTGGGGGAGCTTTTGGCAGGTTATTGCCCGTCGTGGCTTCATCCAGTGACAATGTGAGTTCGTCCATCAAGGCAGCATCGTCACCGTCAAACTGGCTGGACGGCGCATGTTTTGCCTGTGCAGAGCTATTGAGGGCAGCTTGGTTGTTGCCTGCGGAATGGGTTGCAGATGCTTGCTGTCCTTGTTCTTGATGGCGCGGTGCAGCAACCGGGCTGTGCGGCGGCGCGACAATGGCTTGCGTCCGAGACGTAACCGGTGCCGTGTTCGAAACTGGCGTTGACCGGGGCGCAGAAGGTCTGGATGTGCTGGAAGCCGGTTGCATCTGCTTGGCCTCATTGGTCAGGTTGGACCGGCGTGACGCCGCCAGCCTGATGTCCCGCTCGACAACAACATCGGTTGGTCCGCCAATCAACAGGAGATGTTCGACGTCATCGCGGCGGATAAGTACGAGGCGCCGATGGCTGTCCACCGCGGTCGCATCCATGACTGCAAGGCGCGTCTTGCGATTCCTGCCTCCTGCCACGAATGTTCCAAACGTCAGGCTGCGGATCATTTTGATAACGATCAGGACGATTACCAGAAGAATAAGGGCGCCGGCGGTCCATAAGATTGCCGCGCCATACCCCGGCCCCGTGACGCTATCCAGCCAATCCAACATCGAATCTCTCAAAAAGGCGAAAAAGTAACGCGACTCTAGACCTGTGCATCGGCCTGTCGCAAGCTGCCATTCACGCTTCGTAACCTACATGAAACGTCGGTTACAACGTTGCATCTGTGATTCCATGTCATTTTTCGCGAACAATTCCTATCGGGGACTTTTCCCGACCCTGAGAATGTGATTCAACCGGTCCGGATTGGTGTCGGGGCACCAGATTCGCAAAGTAGGGGGCAGATGGCCAAGGAAACGCGCGGCGATTTCTATCCGGTGCCGATTGTTGACCAAAGCACACGACCCGGCACGGTCACACGGCTAATCGTCTTTATCCTCGTTTTGATCGGGGCGGCGATTATATTCGGCCTGTTCCGCAATCATTTGGGCGATCCATTTCTGCTCGGCATGCTTGGCGTCCTGGCGATGATTGGCGTTGGCTTCCTGTTCGCGACCGCGATCGGCTTCGTCCAGATTGCCCCACGATCAAATAATGACGAACTTTCGAAAGCGTTCATCGATTCGATGGGGCAGGGATTGCTGGTCACCGATACCAAAGCCCGCATCATCTATGCCAACCGCGCCTATGCAGAGATGACAGGCGCAAGCTCTGCCGCCGACATTAAAACGGTGGAAGGTTTGCTTTCGGACGTGCCGGAAGCATCGGCAATCGTCATTCGATTGGCATCTGCCTTGCGCGACGGCCAGCGCGGAGATGGTGAATTTCGCCTTGGCCAATCCATTCGACCGGGTGCCGATTCGGGTGCCAAGTGGTATCGAACAAGCGCGCGGACATTCAGCATTCCGGGGCAGCGCCAACCGCTGCTGGCATGGCAATTGGCGGATATTTCCAAGGAGCGGGCCGAACAGGAGCGGTTTTTCCTTGATTTGCAGCAGGCCATTGATCACCTCGACCATGCTCCGGCAGGCTTTTTCTCAGCCGATCAGGAGGGGCATGTCACCTATATCAACGCAACACTGGCGGAATGGCTGGGCATTGATCTTGCCAGTTTCACGCCGGGCGCGGTTGCCTTGTCAGACATCGTTGCCGGCGATGGAATGGCGCTGGTGCAGTCGGTTCGCGCAGACCCCGGAACGACGCGCAACGCGGTCATTGATCTCGATTTGACGACAATGTCGGGTGAGGCGCTTCCGGTGCGCTTCATGCATCGTGTATCGGCCAGCCGTGAAGGCAATAATGGCCCCACCCGAACCATCGTGCTCAATCGAACGCAAGGCGAAGATGCCTCCGCCGATCTTCGCGCGTCGGAAATCCGCTTCACCCGCTTCTTCAATTCGACACCGATGGCGATTGCCGGTGTCGACAAGAGCGGGCGCATTTTGCGCACCAACGCGCCTTTCCTGTCGCTCTTTTCATCGGTGGTTGATCGCGATGCGCTTGATCGGCGTGTTCGCCTCGACACCGTGATCCACGAGCGTGACACGCAGACTTTCGCGGCTGCCCTTGAAAGGGCGTGCCAGCGCCAGGCTGACATTGACCCGATCGATACCGTATTGCCGGGCAACGAAGATCGCCACATCCGTTTTTACGTCAATGCGGTGGCCGATGGCACCGGCGATGATGGGGCCGAGGAGGCGGCCATCGTCTATGCCGTTGACACGACCGAGCAGAAGGCGCTCGAAGGCCAGATGGCCCAGAGCCAGAAAATGCAGGCCGTTGGGCAATTGGCGGGCGGCATTGCCCATGATTTCAACAACGTGCTGACCGCCATCATCATGGCGTCGGACTTGTTGCTGACAAATCACCGCCCGTCTGACCCGTCATTCCCTGACATCATGAATATCAAGCAGAACGCCAATCGGGCAGCATCTCTGGTACGCCAGTTGCTCGCATTCTCGCGCAAGCAGACGCTTCGCCCCGAAGTGTTGACCCTGACAGACGTTTTGGCCGATCTTCGGATGTTGCTTGCCCGCCTTGTCGGCAATGAGATCAAACTCAAGATCGATCATGGACGCGATTTGTGGGCAGTAAAGGTGGATATTGGTCAGTTCGAGCAGGTGGTGGTGAACCTCGCCGTCAATGCGCGTGACGCCATGCCCGAGGGCGGCGAGCTTACCGTGCACACCCGTAACGTAAGCGCCGATGAAGCCGGGACCTATTCTTATCGGGAACTGACGCCGGGTGATTACGTATTGGCGGAAATTGTCGATACGGGTAGCGGTATTGCCCCCGATGTCCTGAAAAAGATTTTCGAGCCATTCTTCACGACCAAGGAAGTGGGCAAGGGAACCGGCCTCGGTCTGTCCATGGTCTATGGCATAATCAAGCAGACGGGTGGCTTTATCTTCTGCGAATCTGAAGTCGGAAAAGGCACGACATTTCGTATCTTCCTGCCGCGTTATGTTGCTGAGGTTAGGACGCAGGTCGAATCCGCAGCCGGTTCGGACGCCGTTGCTGCTCCAGCCAAGCCAGCCGAAGCGGCAAAAGACCTTTCCGGTTCTGCGACGGTGCTGCTGGTTGAGGATGAGGATGCGGTCTCGCATGGGTGGCGTCAGAGCCCTGAAATCGCGTGGCTATACAGTGCATGAGGCTTCCTCGGGCGTCGAGGCGATTGAAGTATTCGAGGCACTGGGAGGCAAGGTCGATATCGTTGTTTCCGATGTGGTCATGCCGGAGATGGATGGTCCGACGCTGCTTGGCGAACTGCGTGAGCGCCAGGCCGATATCAAGTTCATCTTTGTCTCGGGCTATGCTGAAGATGCCTTTGCCAAGAACCTTCCAGCCGATGCACAGTTCGGATTTTTGCCGAAACCGTTTTCATTGAAGCAATTGGCGACCGTTGTGAAAGAAGTTTTGGAAGAGTAATCCGAACACCCCGCAACTGGTTTGACTGATCCCACTCGTATTAGCTTGCCGATTGTTTAATCAGTGCTTCGTGCAGGTTATGGCCGTAAAAGCTCCACCCGGTTGGCGCATGATGATGTCGAACGAGGCATCATTTCCACCGTTGAGAGTGGCCTGTGTCAGGGAAATGCTGTTGCCGCCGGAAGTGAACCCGCCCAATGGTCCGAGCCATGCGATCTCGCCATTGGGGTTCATCTGGTAGTTGTACCCCTGCTCTTCAGATGCCGGAAGAGAGGGTTCCGTATAGACGTTTCCTTTGATTGTGATGGTGCCAAGGCTGATGAACTGGCCAAGCAGATAGGCCTCGCAGCCATAGGAGCCGTCTGGCAATTTACCATCGATAGCCGACGCGGAAGTGACGCTGGTCGTTGTGATGAGGGCGAGACTTGCCGCAAGCAGGATGTGCCCCATGTTCAGCCGCGATGGTTGGCGCTTGGTTCGGCCTTGTTTCCATGTGGCGGACACGGCAGCTACTTTCTCCACATATGGCGCGGTGCAATCATGGCGTGCTGCAAGTTGCATGCTATTGTACCCTTGGTCACGGCGAGTCGGCCGCTTTGCGAGTCAGTCTGAGTTGGGACAGGTCAATATGCGGGCGTCATTGGTGTCCTGCAAGTTCCGCGCAAGCGAATGTTCCTAGCATCTGTCCAGCAGTTTCAGTGTTGTTCATCGCGTTTGGGCAATCTGGCAGGGGATCGTCGATGGAACGTTTTGTGGAAGATTATCAGAAGCGCCGGTTAACGGATCGCTTCGATATCTTGACCGCCATCAATATTTTGAAATCTCAAGGTTACGACGACGATGATCTGATCAAGGAGATCATTCGCGTCTTTTATGTCGATCTCGATACCTTTAACGAGGTCGTTGAGGCAGCATAAGGCCAATCGGATCGATTGCAGAAAACAGAGCCGTTTTATCGTGCAAAACATCGTGAAAACAGTTAGCTAGAATAGCTTTCTGATTCAGACAGAGAGCTATTCCCGCAGATGTTTCGTCGGCATGGCGCTAAATATTTCGGGAACCATGTTGCGGTTTCACTTGGCGGATATATCACAACGGAATGTTGTCGTGCTTCTTCCAGGGATTTTGCATATCCTTGTTACGCAGCATTCTCAGCGCGCGCGCAACGCGGCGGCGCGTAGAATGAGGCATGATCACCTCGTCGATATAGCCACGTTCGGCGGCAACGAAAGGTGAGAGAAAGCGGTCTTCATAGGCGGCCGTGTGAGCGGCAATCTTTTCCTTGTCGCCAATGTCCTTGCGATAAATGATCTCCACCGCGCCCTTCGCACCCATAACGGCGATCTGGGCAGTCGGCCAAGCATAATTCATGTCGCCCCGCAAGTGCTTGGAGGCCATGACGTCATACGCACCACCATAGGCTTTGCGTGTGATGACTGTGATTTTCGGCACGGTTGCCTCCGCATAGGCAAACAGAAGCTTCGCGCCGTGCTTGATCAGCCCGCCATATTCCTGCGCCGTTCCCGGCAGGAAGCCCGGCACATCGACAAATGTGACCAGCGGGATATTGAAGCAATCGCAGAAACGCACAAACCGCGCGGCCTTGCGCGAGGCATCCGAATCCAGAACCCCGGCTAGAACCATCGGTTGATTGGCAATGAAACCGATCGTGCTGCCCTCGATACGGCCAAGGCCAGTGACGATATTTTTGGCGAAATCGGCCTGAATTTCGAAGAAATCGCCCTCATCGCAGGTTTTCAGGATCAATTCCTTGATGTCATAGGGCTTGTTGGCGTTGTCGGGTATCAGCCGGTCCAGCGAGAAATCGTCATCTGTGACGGATTGGTAGCATTCGATCTCGGGAATTTCGGCTGTATTCGAAGCGGGCAAAAGGTCGACCAGACGACGCATCTGTAAAAGGGCTTCTATGTCGTTGTCATATGCGCCGTCGGCAATTGAAGATTTCGTTGTATGGATCGAGGCGCCGCCAAGTTGCTCGGATGTCACCGTTTCATTGGTTACGGTTTTTACCACGTCGGGGCCCGTCACGAACATATATGAGGTGTCACGCACCATGAAGATGAAGTCGGTCATGGCCGGTGAGTAGACGTCACCTCCGGCGCAGGGGCCCATAATCACGGATATCTGCGGGATAACGCCTGAAGCGAGAACATTGCGCTGGAAAATTTCAGCGTACCCGCCGAGCGCGGCCACGCCTTCCTGAATGCGCGCGCCGCCAGCATCGTACAGACCGATAATTGGCGCGCGGTTTCTGAGCGCCATTTCCTGAACCTTGACCACTTTTTCGGCATGCGCTTCCGAAAGCGATCCTCCGAACACCGTGAAATCCTTGGCAAATACATAGACAGGGCGACCATTTACAGTCCCCCAGCCGGTAACGACGCCATCACCCGAGACCTTGGAATTTTCCATACCGAAATCGGTTGAACGGTGTTCGACATACATGTCGAACTCTTCGAATGAACCTTCGTCGAGGAAAGCGTCAATTCGCTCGCGCGCGGTAAGTTTGCCCTTCTTGTGCTGAGCCTCGATACGCACGGGGCCACCACCGGCGCGCGCATTGGCACGGCGGCGTTCGAGTTCCTTCAGCACATCTTTCATGCGGCAATCCCCCTGTATCGAGTTTCGAAAACTTGGTATCCGTGCCGGACATCAAGTGCAAGCATGGCTTTGGTCGAGCATCCGGCGTTTCCCGGTTGAATTGTTGCACTGCAACATGACGCCTCTTGCTTTTGGTGATGAACTCCTCCATATGCAGCACATAGGCGCTTGAGCCGGGCAATTCGGCTTTCTCCAAGAATTGAGACAGGTTGCGTCTGTTTTCCCGCTTTCCGATGTTGGAAAGGTGGTGAAAAAGCCCTGCAGGATAAAGCCTGCGGGCACGACAGCGCAGCCGCGCGAACAAAAATGTTCGCCGCCTTGTCGTTCCATGACAATTTTTTGACGACAGGTTGCGCCCTGTCGCGAAACCGTTTGCGGCCATGACGCCGCATGAAAGAAGATAATTTTGACGAATGAAAACACTGCGGAGCTTTCCGGCTTCGCCAAATTGGGAATTTCCGGGCAACTTCTGAAGGCGACACTTGGTGCCGGCTTTGCCGAACCAAAACCGATTCAGGAGCAGGCGATCCCGGCGCAGCTTGAAGGCCGCGATATTCTGGGCATTGCCCAGACGGGCTCGGGCAAGACTGCGGCCTTTGCGCTGCCTATCCTGTCCAAGATCATTGCTCTTGGTACAAAGCGCAGGCCAAAGACGGCCAGAGCGCTGATTCTTGCTCCAACGCGCGAACTTGCCGTTCAGATCGAAGACACCATCAAGATATTGGCCAAGGGCGCGCATGTTTCGACCGCGCTGGTGCTGGGTGGTGTCTCGCGTTTCAGCCAGGTCAAGAAAATTGCTCCCGGCATTGATGTGTTGGTTGCGACACCCGGACGTCTGACCGATCTGGTGCGCGAGGGCGATCTCGTGCTTTCCGATACCAAATGGCTGGTACTCGATGAGGGCGACCGCATGCTCGACATGGGTTTCATCAATGATGTGAAGCGCATTGCACGCGCAACTGCACCGGACCGCCAGACCGCGCTGTTCTCAGCTACCATGCCTGATGAAATCGCAAATCTGGCGAAAGGGCTTCTGAAAAACCCTGTTCGGGTTGAAGTCTCCCCGCAAAGCACTGCCGCGGTTGAAATCGTGCAAGGCGTCGTGCTTGCACGTACCAAGCAGAAACGCAAAGTTCTGTCGACCATGCTTGCCGACGAGGCGATGAGTTCGGTCATCATCTTTGCGCGCACCAAGCATGGTGCCGACCGCGTGGTGCGCGATCTGGAGCGCGACGGCTTCAAAGCTGCGGTTATTCACGGCAACAAGTCGCAAAACGCCCGCCAGAAAGCACTTGGTGAATTCCGCGCCGGTTCGGTGCGTATTCTTGTGGCAACCGATATTGCGGCGCGCGGTATCGACGTTCCCGGCATCAGCCATGTGGTGAATTTCGATCTTCCCGACGAAGCTGAAAGCTATGTCCACCGTATTGGCCGCACGGGTCGCAATGGGCTGGACGGTATTGCCATCACGTTGGTCGATCCATCCGAAAACAGCAAGCTGCGCCAGGTGGAACGCATTATTCGTGGCAAATTGGCAGTGATCGCCGATCATCTGGGCGATCCAGACCCGCAACGCGATCCCAAAGAGAAAAACGACCGTGCCCACGCCCCGGCCAACGATCGCAATGGGCGGCGCGATGGCAGGCGGCCCGGAGGCGAAAAGCCAAGCGGTGGCTTTGGTAAAAAACGCTTCGGCGGCAAGCCGGGTGGTGATCGGTCATTTGCCGGTCAGCCGGGCGGTGAACACAAACCGGCAGGCGCAAAGCCGTTCAAGGGCAACAACAAGCGTCGTTTTGGCGGAAAGCGCCCAGCAACAAGAGCTGCCTGATCTGTCACGTCAAGATTCAGCATAAGGGGCGCTCGCTAACCGCGAGCGCCCTTGTTATTTGCGTATTGTATTTGGTTGAAATTCCACTTTGCGTGCCAAACAACCATTGACCCGAACCATTTAAGAACAAAGACTTGTAGTGTTTTCCAGACTCAAAACATCCGAAGCATTTTCAATGCGGCGGCGCTTTGCGCCCAAAGCTCAGGGAGCGCGTTTTCCAGCCTGTCAATCTGGCAATCATCCAGTGGCAAACAGGTTGCGGCATCATGGCAAGAAATTTCAGGCCCCATACCAACCTTCGTGGAAAGGCAATTTCAAAGCCGCCCGAACGGAGCCCGCGCATGATCTTTCGCGCGGCAGTTGAAGACGATATCGTCGCCGGCAGGCGAATGCCTTTCTCCTGAAGCAACGGTGTATCGACAAAGCCGGGATTTGCCACCTGGATGCGAATATTGATCTTGTCGAAATCGAATTTCAGGGCTTGCGCCATGACATTGATGGCAGCCTTGGTTGCCCCGTAGGCTGAGGTGGTTGGCCAGCCGAAGTAGGCGCTGATGGAGCCGACAAACATGACATGGCCGCGTCCACGTGTCTGCATGCGTCTGACCACAGGCACAAGTCCGTGAACAATACCGAAGACGTTGACATCGAATGAGCGGCGGAATTTTCGCACGGAAAGATTTTCGCCGGCTATCGGCGTGAAGCTGCCTGCGTTGAAAATAGCCAGCGTGATCGGGCCAATATTGTCTTCAATGGTGGCTACAGTGGCAGCCATCTGCTTTTCGTCAGTCACATCACAGGGGTAGGGAATGATATCCCCGGCAAGGCGTGCCGCTTCCGCGACGAGCATGTCGATCGGGTCGCCTTCTCGTGCCGTAACGGCAACGCGGTACCCCGCTGCGGCAAGTTCCTTGGCCAGCTCCCGGCCAATGCCCGAACTGCCACCTGTAAGCCAAGCGACGCCGTCTGCGGGGTTGGCCCTATAAAGTGTCATCTGAAATCAGGATATGTCCGTGGGCGATCTGGAGTTCGAAAGAATACGTTGCCGATGGTCTATCGGGATGAAAATTCAAAGAAAAGGGCGTAATTGGAAGAACTGTGGAAATATCGTGTTCTGAACCGAGTCTTTTTGAGCGATTTGCGGTAGGCAATGCTCGAATGCGGCTGGTCCAGGCAATTTCTTACCTTGAAACACGGCCCGCGCATTTCTAGGGTTTCGTGACACCCATATTCGTAAAGGACTCCCCATGCACGGCTCGGTCATCGACGCTATCGGCAACACTCCCTTGATCAAGTTGAGGCGTGCCTCACAAGAAACTGGTTGTGAAATTCTAGGCAAAGCGGAGTTCATGAACCCGGGCCAGTCGGTCAAGGATCGAGCCGGGCTGTTCATAATTCGCGATGCTGAAAAGCGCGGCCTTTTGAAACCGGGTGGTGTGATTGTCGAGGGTACGGCAGGCAATACCGGGATAGGACTGACACTGGTCGCCAAGGCGCTTGGCTATCGAACCGTGATCGTCATCCCTGAAACCCAGAGTCAGGAGAAAAAGGACACGATAAGGCTGCTTGGGGCCGAATTGATCGAAGTGCCAGCAGTACCTTACCGAAATCCCAACAATTATGTGAAGCTGTCGGGACGGCTGGCCGCGCAATTGGCGAAGTCGGAACCGAATGGAGCCGTTTGGGCCAACCAGTTCGATAATGTCGCCAACCGCGATGGCCATGTGCGCACAACTGCCCGCGAGATTTGGGACCAGACGAACGGCAAGGTTGATGGTTTTGTCTCGGCTGTCGGTTCGGGCGGCACGCTGGCGGGCGTTGCAGAGGGGTTGAAGGCTAACAGCAAAGACGTGAAAATCGCGCTGGCCGACCCATTGGGGGCAGCACTCTACAGCTTCTATACGGATGGCGAATTGAAGTCGGAAGGCAGTTCCATCACGGAAGGGATCGGACAGGGGCGCATAACCGCCAATCTCGAAGGTTTTGCGCCCGATTTTTCCTTCCAGGTGCCTGATGGCGAGGCATTGCCCATCGTCTTTGACCTCATTCAGGAAGAGGGATTGTGCGTTGGCGGCTCGACCGGCATCAATATTGCCGGCGCCATTCGTCTGGCTCGTGAACTTGGCCCCGGCCACACCATCGTAACAATTCTTTGCGACTACGGTAATCGCTATCAGTCAAAACTGTTCAATCCTGAATTTCTGCGCGGCAAGAATTTGCCGGTCCCCGGCTGGATGGAAGGCAAAAGCGATATCCCTGTGCCGTTTGAGGAAATTCCTGCATGAGCAATTTGACACAGACGCTTTTTCGCGATGACGCCTACCAGAAGGAAGCGGATGCGAGCATCGTTGCTCTAAATGATCGAGGCGGCATTGTTCTGGATCGAACGGTTTTCTACGCCACCTCCGGCGGGCAGCCGGGCGATACTGGTCAGTTCGAACGGTCGGACGGTACCCGCATAGCCATTGCCGCAACCGTGACGGGCGAGACCAAGGACGATATTGTCCATGTGCCTGCACCCGACCAGCCGCTACCTGCGGTCGGTGAAGCGGTCAGGTTGACGATTGACTGGGAGCGGCGCTACCGCCTCATGCGTATGCACACAGCCTGCCACCTGCTGACGGTCATCTGTCCGTTTCCGATCACCGGGGCATCGGTTTCCGAGGAAGATCTCGCGCGTCGATTTCGATATGCCCGATGCTGGATTGACCAAGGAGGATGTGACCGAACAACTGATGGCTCTGGTGCGAGCCGACCATCCCGTTTTTCTGCGGCTGATAGATGAAGATGAGCTTGCCGCGAATCCGAGCTTGGTAAAATCGAAAAATGTACGCCCACCAACCGGCACCGGTAAGATAAGATTGGTTTGCATTGGCGATGATGGGGTTGTCGACAGCCAGCCTTGCGGTGGCACACATGTCAAAAGCACCGGCGAAATTGGCGATATACACATTGGAAAAATTGAAAAAAGGGGCGCGAGAACAGGCGCTTTCGCCTCCGCTTCGGCCCATCGCCTGTTGCTTGATCGCGGATAGAAAAATATGGGGCGCATGGAGCGCGTTTTAGAGTTACGGGGAAACACAATGGCCGAAGACAGTCCCTTCATCGTTGACGCCGAATGGCTTCAAAACCGCCTTGGTGAGGCCGGCATCAGCATCATTGATGCCTCGTGGTACTTGCCCGCACAAAATCGCGATGCGCGAGCCGAATATGAAGCCGCTCATATTCCCGGCGCCGTGTTTTTCGATCACGATGCCGTATCGGATCAGGATTGTGAGCTTCCCCATACGCTGTCCACTCCGCAACACTTCGCCAAATTTGTTGGGGCGTTAGGCATTTCAGCCGACGACACCATCATCATCTATGACGGACCGGGCTTTTTCTCCGCCCCACGCGCATGGTGGATGTTTCGGATAATGGGTGTTCATCAGGTCTATGTGCTGGACGGTGGTTTTGATCGCTGGAAGGCGGCCGGTAAGCCGGTAACATCTGACATTACCAAAATTGCACCTTGCGTTTTCCACGCGAATTTCGACAAGGCTCGAGTGGCCAGTCTGGCCGATATGCGCGATGTCGTCGAGACGGGCGAGTCTCAAATTGCTGACGCGCGCGGAACGGGGCGCTTTGCCGGTACGGAGCCGGAACCACGCGCCGGTATTCGCTCCGGGCACATGCCGGGCGCGCACAATGTGCCGGCAACCGCACTCGCGCAAAATGGCGCGTTTTTGTCCAAGACCCGCTTGCGCGACGTGTTGGAAGGGGCGGGCATTGATCTTTCCAAGCCCGTCGTGACCTCGTGCGGTTCGGGAATTACAGCCGCGGTGATCACATTGGCGCTTGAATCACTGGGTCACACCGACAACCGGCTTTACGATGGCTCGTGGACGCAGTGGGGTGGTCTAACCGACACGCCCGTCGCGACCGGCAAGGATTGAACTGAATGGAGAATGGATTGCAGGAGAGCATCGAAGTTACTGTAACGTTTCTCGAAATGAGCGTTCAGCCAGCTGCGACCCCGCCGCTACCGTTCAATCGCCAGATCGCCCTGCTACAGGTGCATGACATCCCATTGCATTTCTACCGGTATCTCAATGATCGGGTTGGACGGAAATGGGAATGGGTCAATATCCTCAGATTGACCGACGCGGAATTGGCAGCTTCCATTCATCACGAGGACCGGGAAATAAGCGTGCTTTACCTCGATGGTGCGCCGGCCGGTTTCTTCGATATCAAGCCACATTCGGCAGATGAAGTGGAACTGGCCTATTTTGGCATGATGAAACACGCAACCGGACAAGGACTTGGCCGCTGGTTCCTCGGATCGGCAATTGCTGCATGTTGGGCTCATGAACCGAAACGGGTGACGGTACAGACTTGTACGCTCGATCATCCCGCAGCGCTTCCCTTGTATCAGAAGTTTGGCTTCGAACCAGTTGGGCAAAAAAAGGAAATGGTCCATCCCATGTCGTTCGACGAACGCTCTGCAAGCGTGATGCGCGCGTAAGCTCGGGTTCCTGAACACATCTTCATTCCTGCTTCAATTTCGGTTCGCAATCTTCGCAAACAACACCCTCTGCCTCCCAGATTGAGCGGCAACCCGACAGTGCGCCACGACGAAGTTGCGCCGCTTCGACAGTTTGATTTGCTGAATTGGCGTGATGGAGCAGGCGGCCCGAATGTCGGAACATCCCGATTGAACCACGAACGTTCAATATGAAACGGTTTGTTAACCATGATGATCGAATATCATCTACGGCTGTCGTATCTCTGTCGCATTGACGGGGTAAAAGGCAGATGTCGATAGATATTTCGACCGCGGATGAACCGGCGGGAAATCTCGACAACGAGGAAGCGGGGCTCTGGCTCCGCTTTTTTGTTGCTGGCGATATGCGAGCCACATCGGCGATCTGCTTCGCTGATACTCAACAGGCCCTAATACATGTCGTCAAGACGTGCCGCGTTTATGCGGCCAGCACGGCTTTGGGTTCGGCCAGTTCGTAGCCAAGAGCTTCGGCGACCGCGCTGTTGGTGATCTTGCCCTTGTGGACGTTCAGGCCATTGCGCAGATGCGGGTCGTCGACCAGTGCCTTCAGGCCCTTGTCGGCAAGCTGCAACCCGAAATGCAATGTCGCATTGTTGAGCGCGTGGGCCGAGGTAACCGGTACGGCACCCGGCATATTGGCGACGCAATAATGAATGACGCCATCCACTTCATAAGTCGGATCGGCATGGGTGGTGGCATGCGAGGTCTCGAAACATCCGCCCTGATCGATGGCGACATCGACCAGCACCGCTCCTTTCTTCATGCCGGAAAGCATTTCACGCGTGACCAGCTTTGGCGCGGCCGCGCCGGGAATAAGAACGGCACCAACGATAATGTCGGCGGAGAAGCATTCTTCTTCCAGTGCCTCGACAGTCGAGTAGCGCGTATGAACACGACCGCCAAAAATATCGTCAAGCTGGCGCAGGCGAGGGATCGAGCGGTCAATGATGGTAACGTCGGCTCCAAGGCCTACCGCCATTTTTGCGGCGTGCAGGCCAACGACCCCGCCACCCAGAACGGTGACTTTGCCCGGCAACACACCCGGCACACCGCCGAGCAGAACGCCGCGTCCGCCATTGGCTTTCTGTAATGCCGTAGCGCCCGCCTGAATCGAGAGGCGACCGGCGACTTCCGACATTGGTGCCAGCAACGGCAACCCGCCCCGGTCGTCGGTGACCGTCTCATAGGCAATCGCGGTAACACCTGAACCGAGCAGGCCCTTGGTCTGCTCCGGGTCCGGCGCGAGGTGGAGGTAGGTGTAAAGGATCTGACCATCGCGCAACTGAACCCACTCGCCGGGCTGCGGCTCCTTGACCTTGACGATCATGTCGGATTTGGCAAACACATCGGCTGCGGTCTTGGCGATAGTGGCGCCCGCGCCGCGATAGGCATTGTCATCGGCACCGATACCCGAACCAGCGCCGGTTTCGACCAGTACGTCATGGCCATGGGCTACATATTCGCGAACCGAGCCGGGAGTCAGCCCGACACGATATTCGTGATTCTTGATTTCCTTCGGGCAACCGACGCGCATCGTGTTTATCTCCTCTTGGCCGGACCGGCCATGCTCCCTTGATGGGCAGATTAAATCACGAACCGCTTCGCATGTGTTTGCGAATGGGCTTGCATGACTGGGGCGTCACCGTTAATATTTGCGCCAAATGACAAATTCATCGCAAGAACAACGAAAAATTTCACTAGACAGGATCGATATCGCCATTCTTGAGGCTTTGCAGAAGGATGGGCGCATACCGAACGCCAGCTTGGCCGAGAAGGTCGGCCTGTCGCAATCGGCCTGTTCGCGCCGCCTCGACAATCTGGAAAAATCGGGCACCATCAGAGGTTATCATGCCCGTCTTTCCAATGTGGCATTTGGCCATCAGACGACGGTCATCGTGCACATCTCGCTGTCGGGTCAGTTTGAAAAGACATTGTCGGATTTTGAAGCAGCGATCATGCGCTGCCCAAATGTGTTGTCGTGTCACCTGATGTCGGGCGAATATGACTACATATTGCGTATCGCGACAAAAGATCTGGCTGATTATGAGCGCATTCACAAGGAATGGCTCTCGGCAATGCCCCATGTGACAAGGATCAACTCTTCCTTCGCACTACGCGAAATTGTTGATCGTACCGCAGTGGGGCTCAAGCCTGAATTGGCCTGAATTGGCCTGAATTGGCCTGAACCCGGTGCCGGTTCGTCACGACCCTTGCGACGACTCCGTCACGATCCGGTCCATCGGAATGTCATGATCTTGCGGGTAGATGGTGGGTATGCGCTGCATTTCGTAGCCGATGCCGATTACTATCGGTTTGAATGGCATGGCTGCCAGAGTCCGGTCGAAGAAGCCACCGCCATAGCCAAGCCGGTACTTGCCGGGATCTATGCCCACGATGGGAGAAATGACAATATCTGGAAAGACCGGATCTCCTTCGGCTGGAATGGGAATATTCCAGACGCCTTTTTCCAGACGGTCCCCTTTGCGATAAGCCCGAAATACAAGAGGTTGCGCCTTTGCAATCACAAGGGGCAGCGCTGTACGTCCACCCCGTTCATTGATTCTATCCATCCACGGGCGAAGGTCCGGTTCGCCGCGAAATGGCCAATAGAGGCTAACCATGCGCCCCGCAATGTCGCCGATCACCGCATCAATGCCCTCGGCGATGCGTTCTGACATTTGCGCGCGCGTATCAGCCGGGATTTCAAGGCGCGCGGCGATCAGCCTTTCGCGCTCGGCTTTGCGCCAGCGCCTGACATCATCCCAGTCACTAGGTGGAGAATTATATTCGGGATCGAGTTCATGCATGAAGCACGGCGGAGACGCATAGTGCCCGGATTTTTCGTCGTCATTGCCGCTCATGCTGTCTCTCCATTCCAAAATTCAATCGAAATTAGGCGCGAACATTAGTATTCGCCAGTCATTTGGCGACATTTGCGCCGATTTCTGGTCGCATATCTATATCTCCGGTGGCACCGGGATGTCTGCTTTTTCTGCGGAAATAAGTGGGGACGCGCTGTGTTGCGCCGATGCGAAGCTATGGCGATCCGCCATGTTTTGCGCTAGCTAGAGCCATGCGCTACGTCATCATAATATGCAGCCTCGCTGTCTTCATTATTTGGGACGGCATGTACAATGAAGGCCACTACCTCGACTATACGGTCAGGGGGACCAGAAACATCGTTCATCTTGTTGCAGGCTGAACCAAATGCATGTCGCCCAATAGTGTGCATCGGTTTTGGGACAACGACATGCATGAAAACAATGGCTTGAAGCACGCTGCATGAATCCCTTTAGACGCGGCGTGCTTTAGGCGCGACATCCTGCCGGTTGACGTCACAAAATTCGCGACCCAATAGATACGTCCACGACCGTGAACGCTCGCCCTGCCATGAATGCCAATGGGGAGGGCTGTTCGCCTTTCCACTCAATTTCCTCGGAGACTGGCTTGATACGCCACATCGTGTTTTTCAGTGTAAAACCGACAATCGACGCAGAAGCTGTGCGCCACGGCTTGCTGTCATTGGCCGATATTCCCGGTTCAGGTCGTTTCGAAGTATCCATGAACAGCAAAGTCGATCCACTCTCAGATGAAATCGACATTGTTGTGTATGCCGAGTTCGATGACGATGCGGCTCTGGCCGCATTCAAGGCCCATCCAATTTATGCCGAAACGACACGCAAGGTGAGACCCATGCGTGAACTGCGCTTTTCCGCCGATGTGGTATCCAGCGCCTGACACTGTGAGGTGATTGCAGGCAGGATAGTCCGCGCCAATGCATGTCGCCCAAAACTGTGCAGCGGTTTCTGCCAAGAATTACGTAAAACAAATACTTAAAGTGGTTCAACGATTCCATAAAAGCTGGAACATTTTAGCGCGATGTGGCGGATGGTACTTACTGCCTCGTTCTTCCCACCAACAGCGCTGTCAGCTTAACGCAGGGACATGATTCTGTGATATGCCGAGCGGGATCGATAGAGCCACGACGAGAAGTGCCCACCAGAGCATGCCATGCGTATAAATGACAGAACCTTCTACAGGCAACTGGGTCATGAAGTAAGCGGCATATCCGCCCATCATGAACGCGGCCATTATTACAGGTTGCGATTGGGCGGGGCCGTAAAGGGAAAGTAACAACCCAAGTAAGATACTGGCGACAATGGTTTCTGCAAGCGCCCCTGTCCAACCTCCTAATGCATAGCCATAAATGTTAAGTGCAGCCGGAGCTGTTCCAACGAATCCGTCATCGCCAAACATCTGCTTGTAAATGTAGGTGGAGGGTTGGCATCTGCTTGGTTTTCGTTCAATTCGATCCAAAAGCGTGCCACATACCGCGCCCTTCGTCGTGAAGCGATCATAGTAGTATGGTGTAGCCATAGCCATTCTGTTGAATCCTACGACAAGCAGCCGCGGCGCAAAACTATAGGCTTGCCCAGCGGTATGGAGGCCGCGCTCGATGGACGACCGCGTTTGTTCACTCTCTTGAGAACGTTCATTCTCTTGAGAGATGTATGACGGTCCCAGACGTAACAGAACGACAGAAATGACCAGATAAACGCAAATCGCCAATATCAGGGCCAAACTGGTCTTTACGATCACATATCGCTTCGAGCAAACGAATACACATGCAGTTACCAACAGAAGGAAGATAACGACCGGCCATTTCATATTCAACAGGATCAAGGCGACAGAAAGAAGCGGCACGCCAATCCCTGCTGCTATGTACCAGAACAGTCCGCTGCCTTGTAACGATTTTATGACGGCGTAGATGACCAAGAAAACCAAGAGGGATTGCATGACCATCTGCGGCCAGTATCCAAGTGCGGCAAGGACCGAGAATCTGGCATGCACTGCATCGATTGCGCCCTCGGCCGCTGTCATTCGTGTCGAAGCATCAGCACTATAGAGAGAATAAAATGCATAGAAAAACAGGCAGCCGGAGACAAGCAAATAGGGAAGCCGACCGATTTCGGCTATCCATGGCGTCACAGCCTTCATAATGGGCTTGGTGCCGGTGCTGATAGGGAGCGCAATGGCAGGTGTGAGGACAAACGGGAACAGAAGTAGGGCCCAATACTCGAGCCCAAATGTTGCGCTGAAGTCATGCCAGGAAAAATCGATAATTGATAATGCTGGCCAATCACGGCCAAAAGGAGTCAAATAAATAATATTACCGATAATTGTTGTTGAGAAATACATTCCTAGGAATATATACATTGGGTATATACTCGAAACATGTCGAATAAAATTATTATGCAACATAAAAACCCTAACAAATATTTTTCGCTTGGTGGGGTTTATAGTTTCGTAGCTTCGGCGATGACATACCAGCCTGCATATTTCCCGATCGCGTCGTAAACGGATTTTGGGACGCTGCGATAAAGCCGGCCAAGCTTACTGGCCCCAGGCAATTCATCCCAAGTGAGTTTTCGGACAGACGTTCGAACTACGTTGAATCCAGCGGAGGACAGGATGGTGGTCAACTCCGAGCGGGAGTAAACGTTCACAAGTGGTGCCGCTTCGGCGTTTGTAAATTCTATCCTCGAGCGTCTTGCGGCAAGGCTCTCTCGAAGGAAACCACCAGTCAAGAAATGGACGCCCACCACTGATAGAAGGTAAAAGACTGACCGCTTGTGATAGAGGATTACGTAGAAGGTTCCTCCTGGCTCGAGGACGCGGTTTGCTTCTCTAAATGCTTTCGCCATATCGGGAACGTGGTGAAGCACCCCATTTGAATAGACAATCTCGAACGAAGCATCGTCATAGGGCAGGGCTTCCGCATCCCCTTGCACCACGTTTGGTTTGAAACCGAATTTTTGCAAATGGGTTTTGGTTCGATCGACGTTTTCAGGGGTAATGTCGATGCCGGAATACTCGGCATCATGTTCCATGAATTTCAACGCATCATAGCCGGGGCCAAAGCCCACTTCGAGAACACGTTTGTCTGCCATATCTTTGAACGGCACGACATCCTCAAGCCAGTCTTGTTCAATGGTGTCCCTGAAATGTCGCGCCTTTTCGAAAAACTCGTCGGTTCCAGGTTGATGCCCGACAGCGGAGGTATGCCCAGTTGGAGAGGCCCCCAAGTCTTCTGAGCTTGCGCCTTGGCGTCATTGGAAATGTGCGAGACCACTATATAACCTCAAGCTAATATTGCTCTAGCGTAGCGTTACGCTCGTATGGTCGCGTTTCAAGAGTGCCACAACCCGATAGTTTGTTCCACCAAAATTTGAAGGAACTTATATGTTTGCCAGCATGGCGAACAGTCCGATTTTCCCAGCCCGTCAAGCATACAAGGTCGCAGTGTGAACGTTTGCACGCGATTAACAACAATTGCCGGCTTGAGAGATCAATGCGGCTTTCATTTGAACTCAAATTCAACATCAATTGAGGGCGGAACGCTAAGCGAAAGTGAAAATCCCGTGACGCTTACAAATGGATTATCGTTCCAGCGCAGCTTCATCTCTTGCGCGTTTTTGATGAGTTGATCCCACCAATCGGCAATCATCTCCCCATTCATCGCCATGTATTCTTGTGAACTCGTGGGTACCTGTTCTTGAAGGTGCGCCAAATCTTTTGCAAATGCCGACAAAGCTAAGTTTCTGTCGGAAGTCGCTTGTGCATGGCCGATGCTGACCATAGCCGACAACGCCATACCTGCCAAAGCGCATTTGAAATATGGTTCTCTCATCGTCTCTCTTTTCAAACATGAATATGGAACCCGGCCGTGGTCGGAGCAACATTGTTTTTCACTGGACCGTTGTTCGGTGGCGCGCCGAAACAACGCTCGTTTCCCTACCTATCGGCTTTTCGTGCAGATTTGAGAATTCGCTAAGAGGTTGAAGATATGGCTCCCCGGGCCGGATTCGAACCAGCGACCAACCGGTTAACAGCCGGTTGCTCTACCACTGAGCTACCGGGGAACAGTACGCTCTTGTGCAGACAGGCAGCCTATAGCAAACCCTTTTCCGCTTTGCAAAGAAGCATTTCGGTTTTTTGCAGCCATTGCGCGCAGCGTTCTAGCAATTGGCGCTATATGCCATCATATCGGCGTTTGACGGCGCTATGCGAGCGCGCAACAAGCTTTTAAAGCCAGATGATCACGGGAAATCCATATAATGCATGGGCGCATAGAAGATGACTTCGGAACATAACTGCCCACCCGACGCGTCACGCAAGATTTTCATATTCGGGCGTGAGTTTGCGATGCCCCGGTCGCGGCGCACCCGCGTTATTATCGGTATTGCGCTGATCGTGCTCGGCATTTTTGGCTTTCTGCCAGTTCTTGGTTTCTGGATGATTCCGCTTGGCTTGTTGATACTGTCTTACGAATACGCGTCCGTTCGCCGTTTTCGTCGCCGGATCATGGTTTGGTGGGAGCGCCGCCGGCGGCGGGGTAAATAAGAATGCGAATTGAGCGCGACGGCTCGAACTTGAAACACACTGTTAGCGTTGCCGCGATCGGGTCGAAATTACCTGTTTGACGTTTTTTACCGGTCTGACGCGGTTCGAGATTCACCGGAGGTAAAGGATTGTTTTGGGAATGACCTTTGCCTGCTTGACGCGAAATCGCGGTCAACCTATTGAAGCGCCGTGGAACGCCCGAAGAAATGAGGCCTCGTGGCGGAGTGGTTACGCAGAGGACTGCAAATCCTTGCACCCCGGTTCGATTCCGGGCGAGGCCTCCAGTTTTCCGGACGTTTGACGCAAGCGCACGCATTGTCGCGCTGTGCGGTTGAACGGTTGCGCGCAGCTCGCGCCAAGGACAGGACGGTCTGGGTATGAATGCGGAATTCGCCGAACGTCGCGTGAAAATGGTCGATGGCCAGGTTCGCACCACAGACGTGACCAGCGCGCCACTGCTTGATGCGCTGCTTTCAGTGCCGCGTGAGGCTTTCGTCAACGAATCGCTGCGAGATCTCGCATATATCGACGAAGATATCAGGATTGCCGACGGGGCTGATGGCCCGCGCTACTTGATGGAACCATCGCCATTTGCCCGGTTGATACAACTTGCGGAAATCCGGGCCGACGACCATGTGCTCGATGTCGGCTGCGGCACAGGCTATTCGGCGGTAATCCTTTCTCGTTTGGCAGGGAGCGTGGTTGCGCTGGAAAGCGATGCGGCGTTGGCGCAGCAGGCTGAGGAGGCACTGTCATCGCTTGATTGCGACAATGTTTCTGTTGTTACAGGCCCGCTTCAAGCGGGCATGCACCAAAGGCACCTTACAATGCCATTTTTGTTGGCGGCAGCGTCGAAGAAGTGCCGCAGACATTGCTGGACCAGCTTGCGGAAGGCGGTCGCCTTGTGGCCGTGGAAGGTTACGGAAATGCTGGCACTGCGCGAATCTTCCTGAAAACTATGGGGGTTGTGTCGGGGCGATGGGCATTTAATGCGGCAATAAAGCCACTACCGGGGTTCGAACGTACTCGAACCTTCGAGTTTTGAACGGTTTTTTCTTGCAGCCTGGGCAATGTCATGTTCGCCTAGGGCTCAATAAATGTTGCAGTTCAGGTTAATAGTTTCGTGATACTGCAAATTGGGGTGTGGAATGCGCGGTCCGGCTTGCTCTGTAGGGGGAAGGTTGGAACTGCGCTGTGTCTGCGATTTTGAATGTGTGAGGGGTCAACTTGCTGTCCTTTAGAAAGACTGTTTTTGCTGCCCTGCTTTTCTCTGCAACAGCGCTCTCGCCGCTGACTGCTTCTGCAGAGACCATAGCCGGTGCACTCTCCAAGGCTTACCAGAACAATTCACAGTTGAACTCGGCGCGTGCCGGTGTGCGCGTTACTGATGAAGGTGTCGCCATTGCCAAGTCCGGCTGGCGTCCATCCGTCGTTGGTTCGGCCAGTATCGACTACACCAATACGCGCCGCAGCGCCGGATCGACACGCCTGACGTCTGGCAATTTCGGCGTGCAGATCAATCAGACATTGTTCGACGGCTTCCAGACCAAGAACAATGTAGCCGCTGCCGAAGCGCGCGTTGCCGCCTCGCAGGAAAGCTTGCGAAACACTGAAGAGAACATTCTGTTTACGGCTGCCCAAGCCTATATGAATGTAATCTATAACCGCCAGGTTACGGCGCTCACCAAGCAAAATCTACAATTCCTGAACGAGCAGGCGCGGGCTGCCTCGTCGCGCTTCGAAGTCGGTGAGGGAACCCGCACCGACGTGGCCCAGGCGGACGCAGCGCGCTCCAGCGCACGGGCGCAGGTGAGTGCCGCGCAGGCACAGGCATTGGCCAGCGCCGCCTCATATCGCCAGCTCGTTGGCGAAGAACCGCGCAAGCTGAAATCACCTTCACCGCTCTCAAGGCTTTTGCCGCGCAACCTCGACTCTGCAATTGCTATTGCGTCGAAAGAACACCCGGCAATTCTCGCAACCGCCCATCTGGTCGATGCCGCCGCATATGCGGTGAAGTCGGCGGAAGGTACGTTGCTGCCTTCGGTGACCGCATCTGCCGGAATTTCTCAGAATTATTCCGGTGCCAGAGGTCTTGTGACCACCTCGACGGGCGACTCGACCTCGGCCAATATTGGCGCGACGTTGAGTGTCCCGATCTATCAAGGTGGTCGTGCCTCTGCGCAGGTTCGTCAATCAAAGGAATCACTTGGTCAGGCCCGTATCGAGGTTGACGTCAATCGCGACCAGGTGCGCAATGCCGTAACATCAGCGTGGACGTCATACGTTGCTGCGCAGGAAGGCGTTTCTGCCAATCGTGCGTTGGTGAACGCAGCGCAGCTTGCGTTGAACGGAGTTGTCGAAGAACGCAATGTTGGCCAGCGCACCACTCTTGATGTGCTGAATGCGCAGGCAGATGTGATCAGCGCGAAGATCAATCTTGCCGGGTCGCAACGCGATGTGGTTCTTGCAAGCTATGCCATCGTCCAGGCGATGGGGCGTCTTTCCACCGAACGCCTCGGGCTTCAGGTGGCGAAGTACAAGCCCGAAGAGCATTACAATGCGGTGAAAGACAAGTGGTACGGTCTCCGCACGCCCGACGGACGCTAAACCAATGCGTGGGGCGCTCTATCACCTTGATGGAGCGTCGAGGAATTCGGGAAGCCGGTAAACCTTTTTCGGTTCGGCGCTTTCGTGCATGTCGCCCAAAAGTGTGCAGCGATTTTGGGGCAACGACATGCACAAAAACAAGGGCTTAAAGCACCCTGCATGAATCCTTTTAGACGCGGCGCGCTTTAGGAATCTACACACTCGCTGCGTCATGATGGTGCGGTATCCAGGCGTTTGCATCTGTAATGCAGGCTCTGATTCGCCTGTCATCGGATCTAAATCCGGCTCGAATCTTTTGATTTTGCGAGATTCCGAGAGCAACCCTGTACCCATATTCTTTGAAAATTCTCTAATCTGTTGAAATCCAACATGACTCCGGATTGGGGATTCTCGAACGGCCATCGTTCGGTTACGCTGGTGAAATGATTCGGGCCTAGCCGGCATCGGCAAGAAAACCAGCCTGGGTCGCAAGGGCGGCAGATGTGACAATGGCTATGGCAAGCAGCGCGCAGCGCGAACCTTCTATGGAAGAGATACTGGCTTCGATACGACGGATCATTGAAGATAGTGACACCGGTCGCAAGCAAACGGAAGAATCATCCGACGAGTTCAAGCAGGATCTTGGACCGAGGTCCGTGGATGTGCCTGAAGCGAATGCGTTTCGCGAAGAGTTCAACGCGCCCACACAGAACACACAACCAATATCATTAGCCGATGTCGAGACGCAGATTGCGGCTGGTGATTCTGGGGATACGACTGATGAAGCGGCTGCCGCACCTGTGCCGGAAACGGCCACCCCGGTAGCTTTGGCTGACGTGAGTGCGCAGCTTTCCGTTGAAAGTCAGGCTGATCACGACGCGACATTGAAGCCGCAAGAGGACGTATCGTTACACTCCGCCGTTGCGGATTGGCGTCGAGACATCGTGTCGATAGCCGAGCAGGCGAGTGCCGGCCCCGCTGAGCAGCAGCCCGAACAGACACCGGACACGATGGCTGGCGACAAGGATTTCGTCGACGCATTGTCAGAATTGGGACCGGAAGCTGCAACGCCTCATGACGAGCCGGTGCAGCCGAATTTGGGCGAACTGTCGGCTCTCAAACCGTCGATTGTGTCGGAACAGACCGGTCGGCAGGTCGCGGCTGCATTTGGCGAATTGTCCGAGGCTTTTGCCAGCAGAAGCAAGCAGACCTTTGACGAGATGGCCGAGGATATGATGCGGCCCATGTTGCAGGATTGGCTGGACAACAATTTGCCGACTCTGGTCGAACGGTTGGTGCGTGAAGAAATCGAGCGTGTTGCGCGGGGTTCCTGACACACACACACGCCAAATCTGAAGCAACGCACTTTCGTAACTGGACAGGGCTTCTATAGCACTCCTTTCAAGCCTTGCCTTCCAGCCGTTTCATCAAAGCCATCGCACCGAAAGGTGCACGAACTTTGCCTTCGGTAATGAAATAGACAAATACGTCGCGCGGCTTGACCGGTGCCTCACTCGAAGGATCGGCGCGGGTGAGGTCGGTCGGAACCTTGCCCTCAGCCCAGACCTTTGCGCGTAGAGACCATTCATCCAATCCATTGGATGGATAGCAATCTGGATTATCGTCCTCGCCGGTTTGAAGCCGTGTGTAAATGAAGTTGCCGGTCACGTCGGCGATGGCCGGATATTTTTCATGGTCGGCATAGACGATCGCCACATTATATTTTCGCGCAAGCGCGACGAATTCCGGAACGACAAAAGTTGGGTTTCGAACCTCAACCGCGTGCCGAAGTGTTATTCCATCCTGTTTTTCCGGCAAAAGGGCGAGAAAAGCGCCAAAATCGTCGAGGTCAAACTTCTTGGTCGGCATGAATTGCCAAAGTAGTGGCCCGAGTTTGTCACCAAGTGCTGTTATGCCGGATTGCAAGAAGCGCGTCATCGATTCACCCGCCTCTGCAAGCACGCGGCGGTTGGTGATGAAACGATTGCCTTTCAATGCGAAAACAAAATCATCGGGCGATTCATTCGCCCATTTTACGAAGGTTGGCTCCTTGAAACTCGAATAATAGGTGCCATTGACCTCGATGGTTGGCACTTGCCGCGACGCGAATTGCAACTGCTTCGCCTTCGCCAGTTTTTCAGGATAAAAAGATGTATTCCACGGCTCAAATGTCCAGCCGCCCATACCTGCGCGGATTTTTCCGGTGGTAGTCATTCCGCCCTCCAAGATGTTGAACAGTCCCTAAGCGTGTATATTCGGTTCGATGGCTTTCGCCATGTCTACGCAAATCCATCCTTCACGGTATGGATTTGGACGGCGACCCGTTTCGTGAAAACCGTATGCCAGGTAGAACGAAATGTTTCGCTCCATCATCGCATTTGTATAGAGTCGAATCTCTGGCAAACCCCAAAGGCCGACCTGTTTTTCTGCCCAATCCAGCAGCACGATACCTAGTCCTTTGTGCTGAAAGCGTGGCGCTACGGCAATACTGAATATTTCAGCATGATCGGCGTGTCGCACCAACACCAGTATCCCTGCCGCTTCACCGTCAATTTCCAGAATACTGACTTCGTCGCGTGCGATGCGTGGCACGTAATCTTCCGTTACCGGGATCGGCGGCGCACCGAACTGAAGCGTGTAAGGAGAAAAAGCGACGTCGGTTAGAGAAATGACGATAGCAAAATCATCGGCTCGCGCCGTTCTGATGCTTGTGTCTTGGTCCATCACTTACTCCGCCGCTTCCCGCTTCCTTCCCGGCCTTCGTTCCAGCAACTCTTTCAAAAACTGGCCGGTATAGCTGCGCGGTTCGGAAACGATTGCTTCCGGTGGACCGGACGCCACGAGTTCGCCACCGCCGTCGCCACCCTCCGGGCCAAGATCGAGCACCCAGTCCGCCGTCTTGATAACTTCAAGATTGTGCTCGATGACAACGACCGAGTTGCCCTGTTCGACCAACTCGTGCAGCACTTCGAGCAGTTTGGCGACATCGTGAAAATGCAGGCCGGTGGTTGGTTCATCAAGAATGTAAAGCGTCTTGCCTGTGGCTTTGCGCGATAATTCCTTGGCCAGTTTGATACGCTGCGCCTCTCCGCCGGAAAGCGTCGTCGCCTGCTGTCCGATATGGATATAGCCGAGGCCAACCCGCTTCAACGTCTCCAACTTGTCGCGCACGCCTGGTACGGCAGCGAAGAAATCGACGCCTTCCTCGACCGTCATATCGAGAACGTCGGCAATCGACTTGCCTTTGAACACAACGTCAAGTGTTTCGCGATTGTAGCGTTTGCCGTGACAGACATCGCAGGTGACATAAACGTCCGGCAGAAAGTGCATCTCGATCTTGATGACACCATCGCCCTGGCAGGCTTCGCAACGGCCACCCTTGACGTTGAATGAGAATCGACCGGGTTGATAGCCGCGCGCCTTGGCTTCCGGCAAGCCGGCGAACCAGTCTCGGATCGGCGTAAACGCCCCCGTATAAGTGGCCGGGTTGGAGCGCGGCGTGCGGCCGATGGGGGACTGGTCGATGTCGATAACCTTGTCGAGAAATTCCAACCCCTCGATGCGGTCATGGTCGGCCGGGTGCTCGCGCGATCCCATGATGCGCCGCGAGGCTGCCTTGAAGAGTGTTTCAATCAGGAAGGTTGATTTGCCCCCGCCTGAAACGCCGGTAACCGCGGTGAAGGTGCCGAGCGGGATTTCGGCGGTGACATTCTTCAAATTGTTGCCGCGCGCGCCAACCACTTTCAGCCGCCAGCTCTTCTTGGCCTCACGACGCAGGGCAGGCGTGGCGATCTCAAGGTCGCCGGACAGATATTTGCCAGTGATCGAGTTGGGATTGGCCATGATCTGCTGGGGCGTGCCTTCACCAATGACGCGCCCGCCATGAATGCCGGCAGCAGGACCAATGTCGACCACATAATCGGCATGTAAAATCGCATCTTCATCATGCTCGACGACGATGACGGTATTGCCGATATCTCGCAGATGTTTCAGCGTGTCGAGCAGGCGGGAGTTATCACGCTGATGCAAGCCTATCGACGGCTCATCCAGCACATAAAGCACGCCAGTCAACCCCGAGCCGATTTGCGATGCCAGGCGGATTCGCTGGCTTTCGCCACCAGAGAGCGTGCCGGAATTGCGCGCCAGTGTCAGATAGTCGAGCCCGACATCGTTGAGGAAGCGTAACCGCTCGCGAATTTCCTTCAAAATACGCACGGCGATTTCGTTTTGCTTCTCATTGAGCAGCGCCGGCAGGTCGATGAACCACTGGTTGGCCTTGCGAATGGACATTTCTGTCACCTGGCCAATATGCTTGCCGCCGATCTTGACCGCCAGCGCCTCCGGCTTCAGGCGATAGCCCTTGCAGGCGGGGCAAGGGGTTGCCGACATGAACCGCTCGATTTCCTCGCGCATCCATGCAGATTCGGTTTCTTTCCAGCGCCGTTCAAGATTTGGGATGACGCCTTCAAATGTCTTGGTCGTCTTGTAGGAGCGCAAACCATCATCATATTGGAAGGCGATTTCGCGTTCGCCAGTGCCGTGCAAAATGGCATTTTGCGCTTCTTCGTCCAGATCGTTGAACTTGTCGGCAAGCTTGAAGCCATAGACCTTTCCCAACGCCTCCAATGTTTGCGAATAGTAAGGCGAGGTCGATTTGGCCCACGGGCTGACCGCGCCGCCACGCAATGAAACATTGGCGTCGGGAACGATCAGGCTGGCGTCAATGGCGCGTTGGCTGCCGAGCCCATCGCAGGTGGGGCAGGCCCCGAATGGATTGTTGAAGGAAAACAGCCGCGGCTCTATCTCCGGGATGGTGAAACCGGAAACCGGGCAGGCAAATTTTTCCGAAAACAGAATACGTTCATGCGTTTCATTCTTCGATTTGTTGACGGAATCCTCGCCAGTCTGGCTGGAATCGAGCGGTTTGTCGGCAAATTCGGCGAGAGCAAGGCCTTCCGCGAGCTTCAGCGCGGTCTCGATGGAATCGGCAAGCCGTGTTGCCAAGTCTCCCCGCACGACGATACGATCCACCACCACATCGATGTCATGTTTGTATTTCTTGTCGAGCGTCGGCACCTCGGCAATTTCATAAAAGACACCATCGACCTTGACGCGCTGGAAGCCCTTTTTCTGTAACTCCAGCAGTTCCTTGCGGTACTCGCCCTTACGCCCCCGAACGATTGGCGCCAGAATGAACAGCCGGGTTCCTTCATCGAGCGCCACCACGCGATCAACCATCTGGCTGACCGTCTGGCTTTCGATGGGCAATCCGGTCGCCGGTGAATAGGGAACGCCGACACGTGCAAACATCAAGCGCATGTAGTCGTAGATTTCGGTGACGGTTCCAACAGTTGAACGCGGGTTCTTCGAGGTGGTTTTCTGTTCGATCGAAATGGCGGGCGAGAGGCCGTCGATCTGGTCGACATCCGGCTTCTGCATCATTTCGAGGAACTGACGCGCATAAGCCGAAAGGCTTTCGACATAGCGGCGCTGGCCCTCGGCATAAATCGTGTCGAACGCCAGCGATGATTTGCCGGAACCCGAAAGACCGGTCATCACGACGAGCGAGTCGCGCGGCAGATCGATATCGATGTTTTTCAAATTATGTTCGCGCGCGCCGCGAATGGAAATATACTTTTGGTCGGCCATAGCCGGTACGCCGCCTCGGTCTTGAATGTTTCGGAATGGCAGGAATTCCCGGCCCTCCGCCAATATAGGTCGTTTTGCCACAGATTCGAGAGACGCGGCAACTTTGCCTTCAATTGGGTTTAAGCGTCTTTCGGGGCAGCGGGCAAGTGAAAAGAACAAAGACCGAACAGGCTCCTGACAAATCGTGCCAGCGCGTGTGTCTTCATGTTACAGAAGATCACATTTCATTGCCGGGGCCTTTCTAAGGTTGACGACGTGCCAGAAAAGGGAGCAGGCTATCAATTGTCGCAGAAGCCGATTGCCGGAAGGGCGATCTTTGCTACTGGAAAATGGCTTTGAATAGGCCGCAGACCAGCAAATGAAGTGCTCTGTAGACAAACGGCGCAATGAAGCGAAGGAGTGAGGCATGACTCCACCTGATAGTACCCCAAGGCTCCGCGCTTAGACGGAGCCGCAGTAGGAAATTCGCGCAGTTTGCTTTTGGCTGATTTGCCGGATATCTGCTGTTTCCCACTCCAAAATCAGAGACCAATGGTCGGATCGTTGGCTAAATGCCACGAGGCATCCGAATTACAAAGCCGGAAGAATCTTCCGACAAAAATGGGTAGACCCATAAAGCCCCACCAGTTTGCGCAAGCAGTGGTGGGGCGATTTATGTTGAACCTCAGCGTCGCGGTGGTCGTGTCGAACCGACCCCGATATCAACAGTAACGCTGCCGGAAATCCGGACATCAACATCGCCAACCTTGAATTGACTTGTACCCTGAGATGGCAGGGTATCGTCCGGTTCTGCTTCAAGTGGCTGGATTATCCGAAAATCGCTGTTCACACCGGGCAATGCGGGATTGCTTTTCCCGTTAGAAAGGCTTCCGGCAATGCTACTTGTCGGCAAGGCTGCAAGAAGCAATGCCACGCCGATCATTGTCGTTGATATGTCGGTAGGTCCTTTTGCCATGGTGCGATGATAGACCCGCGATCAAGCACAATCCAGACCAATCAGAAACCAGCAGAATGCAAAATCTGGAATACGTGACCCGATTGCGCCAGGCGGGGTGGGATATTGATCGCGCGCAAGACAATGCCGATCAGGCCGCTTCCGAACTTCGGTATCTTTCCGCGCAATAAGCCGCGTAAAACCGCTTTCTCCTCTGGATGGTGTGCAGACTTGCCCCCATAGGGAAAAATCTTGACACGAAATCCGGAGAGAGTAGAACAAATATAGAACAAAATCCTTATGGGGAAAAGCGGTTGGAAGCGAGCGAAACGGCTTTGCAATCTGTAAGGTGCGGCTTGGAAATTTGTTTCGGATGAGCGTGGAGAAGTGTGATGGCGGGCAGCGTCAACAAGGTCATTTTGGTCGGCAATCTCGGTGCTGACCCCGATATTCGCCGTTTGAACTCTGGCGATCCGGTCGTCAATTTGCGCATCGCAACGTCGGAAACCTGGCGAGACAAAAATTCCGGCGAACGCAAGGAAAAGACCGAATGGCATTCGGTTGTCATTTTCAACGACAATCTTGCCAAGGTCGCTGAATCCTATCTGAAAAAAGGCATGAAGGTCTATATCGAAGGCCAGTTGCAGACCCGCAAATGGGAAAAAGATGGCATTGAGCGCTATTCGACGGAAATTGTTTTGCAGAAGTTCCGTGGTGAACTGCAGATGCTTGATTCGCGAGGCCAGAGTGAGGGCGGACAGGTCGGCTATTCCGGTGGTGGCGGTGGCCGCAGTTCCGATTTCGGCCAGTCGGGGCCTGGTGGTTATGACTCAGGTAGCGGCGGCGGGTCTGGCGCAGGTCGTGGCGGTGGTTCGCGCGACCTCGATGACGAAATCCCGTTCTGAGGTGAGGGCGTAGCACTCTGCGGCTTTGCAACGTGCGGGCCGCCTCCGGCGTAACGATTTGCCTATTTGCAAATGTTCAACGTCCGTTTCCAACTGGCTTTCGCGCTGGCAAGACGGTGAAATCGCGAACATCGGAGAAATCTTCCACGTCCCTTGCGATTTCGATCGGGCTTGCAACATAGTGCATCAGCAACTCGCTGACTGAGCGCAAAGCATCAAGATGAATGCGCTCATAGCCATGCGAGGCGTCGACCCCGAACGTCACGAGAGCAGTACGAATATCGTGACCCGCCTCAAGTGCGGACGCAGAATCGCTGCGATAGTAGCGAAAAACGTCTTTCTGATAGCTGATGGCATTGTCACGGCAGAGCTGCCGGAGTTGCTTCGTGAGGTGGTAATCGAACGGACCTGACTGGTCCGCCATGGCGATGGTCACGCCAAATTCCGAGGAGTTTTGACCGGGTGCCGTCGTGCCATTATCAACAGCGACAAGCGATGCGACCTCAGGCAGGATGACGGAGGAGGCTCCGACGCCCACTTCTTCTGCGATTGTGAACAACCAGTGAATGTCGACTGGTACACGCGCACCAGCGCGCTCGAATGCCTCGATTGTTGCCAACATGATGGCGACACCCGCTTTATCGTCGAGGTAGCGTGAATTGATGAAGCCATTGTCGCTGAATTCGGGGCAGGGGTCGATGCCCACAATGTCGCCAACCTCGATGCCAAGGGCCAGAGTTTCCTGAGTGCTGGTGCTTGGAGCGTCAATACGCATTTCAACAAATGGCCAGCCTGTTGGCTGCGTGTCGATCTCGTCATTGAAAGTATGCCCCGAAGCTTTGAGCGGCAGGATAGTGCCGCGAAACACCTTGCTATTGCTATAGATCGTAGCGCGCGCGCCTTCGGCGAAACGCGCCGACCAGTTTCCAATAGGAACGAGTTCGAGGCGGCCGCCGGGTTTAACGAATTTGACCTGTGCGCCAAGCGTGTCGAGATGCGAGACGATGGCGCGTGCGCCCTCACGCTGGTTGCCCTGGCTAACCGCCCGGATCGCGCCACGCCGTGTCAATTCCGGAGCAAGGCCGAGCTTTTCAAGCTCGCGGCTGCAATAACGAACGACATTATCAGTATAGCCGGTCGGGCTGTCGATTGCCAAAAGGCCTTTCAGCTTGTCGACCAGATAGTCGCAATCAATCAGGGGAGACGTCATAAAGAAACCTTGCTGTCTGCACCGGTATTTCTCCCGGCGCGCATACGCGATTGAGGAAACAGCAGGTCAATGAAGCACTCCGCCGTTGGCCGTGGTTCATGATTGGCAAGGCCTGGCCGCTCATTCGCTTCGATGAAGATGTAGTCGGGTTGTGACGGAGCCTTGACCATGAAGTCGATGCCGACAACGGGGATATCGATTGCCTGTGCGGCAATCACAGCGGCTTCCACCAGATTGGGGTGCACCGTATCGGTAACATCGTGGATCGACCCACCAGTGTGGAGATTGGCAGTTTTGCGCACCAGAACCTCCTCATTCTCTGCCGGAACGGTATCGAGAGTGCGCCCTGAATTTTTGATGCAGCGCCGTGTTTCGTCATCAATCGGGATGATGCTTTCGCCGCCGGTCGCTGCTGCTCGACGGCGCGATTGCTGCTTGATCAGGGCTTGCAAGGTCATCTGGCCATTACCTATCACCGTTGGCGGTCGGCGTATGGCGGCAGCGACCAGTTTATGGTCAATCATCAGTAGTCGAAGATCGTCGCCCTCGAAACAGGACTCAATCAGCACACGGTCGCAAATCTGGCCGGCTGCTTCCACTGCGTCCTTGATTTCATCCGGCTCGGACAGGCCGATAGAAACGCCGCGTCCCTGTTCACCACGGGCGGGTTTGACGACCACCGATTCGTGGCAGGCAAGCAGTTTGCGCAAGGAATGGTCGTCTCCAGCAATGATTTGCTCGGGTACGTTAAGGCCGGCAGAAGCGACAAGCCGGCGCGTCACTGCCTTGTCGTCACATAATGATACGGCAACGCCAGAGGTCATCTCGGAGAGGCTCTCGCGGCAGCGGATGGTGCGCCCACCGTAAGAAAGGCGGAAGAATCCGCCCGGTGCGTCAGTCACTTCGACATGAATGCCGCGTCGATGAGCTTCATCGACGATGATGCGCGCATAAGGGTTGAGCGCGTCATAATCATCGATGGGCGCGGAAAACAGCTTCTCATTGATCGGGTTCTTGCGTTTGACGGCAAAGATAGGAACACGCCGGAAGCCGAGATTTTCATAAAGCCCGATCGCCGGTTCGTTATCATGCAGAACCGACAGGTCGAGATAGCTGGCACCGCGCGCCTGAAAATACTCGGCAAGCCGGCGAACCAGCATCTCGCCTATGCCTGGATGCCGCGATTGTGGATCAACCGCCAGACACCATAGTGACGATCCACGCTCGGGATCGTCGAACAACCTGTGGTGATCGACACCTGTTACAGTTCCAATAATATCGCCTGTGGTCTCTTCTTCGGCGACGAAATAGGTCAGTGAACGGCTGTCGCGCTTGGCCCAGAAGAAGTCGGGCGCAACCGGTACCATGCCGCGCGAGACATAGATGGCATTGACGGCCTTGGCGTCAGCCTCGGACGTCAGTCGGCGGATGAAAAAGCCCTTGGGGCGCCGCCGTCCTGTCCTGTGGGTGGACAAATCAAGCCGGTATGTGTGCGAGGGATCGAGAAAAGCCTCTTGCGGGGCCAATGTGAGAAGGACATGCGGGTCCCGGACATAAAAAGCGATGTCGCGCTGGCCGGGGCTTTCCTTGCGCAATTCATCGACCAGATCGCTATCAGAGCCAAATGTCTGCGAAAACAGAAGTCGTCCCCAGCCGCAGTCGAGAGTGACGGATTTTGGCACGGGGGCGGCAAGTTCTCCACCGGCAATCGTTTCCTGCATGGAATTGACGCGCAGCCGTTTCAGCCGATGGTCGAGCGAGCGTTCCGTTCGGCCGGTTCCCGACTTGTGGCTGGTAGTGCCGCTTTTTGCCATAGTCCTAGATACCATGTGTCTGGAGCCACATTTCAAGCAGGCCAACCTGCCAAAGCTCTGAACCTTGCAACGGTGTGATGTGTTCTGACGGCGCATCAAACAAGGCGTTCAAATAGTCGTCGCGAAACAGATGGCGCTCGCGTGCCGCACTTGAACCCAGTGCATCGCGCACAAGGTCAAGATAGGCACCATCGACATATTTCAATTGTGGAACCGGGAAATAGCCCTTTTTACGGTCGATCACCTCATGCGGAATAATTTGGCGCGCCACATCTTTCAATATGCCCTTGCCATTATCCTTCAGCTTCAATTCGGGCGGGATACGCGCCGCAAGCTCGACCAATTCATGATCGAGGAAGGGTACACGCGCCTCAAGGCCCCAAGCCATTGTCATATTATCGACCCGTTTTACCGGGTCGTCCACCAGCATAACAGTGGAATCCAGCCTCAGCGCCCTGTCGACCGGCGTGTCTGCGCCAGGGCGTTCGAGTTCGGCTGCGACCAGTTCGCGACTATGGTCCCGGTCGCCGATCCAGTCCGGCGAAAGCTGCTTCTTCAGCGTTTCATGCGATCGGTCAAAAAATACGCGAGCGTAATCGTCGACGACGTTGTTGCTATTGGCCAGCGGCGGATACCAGTGATAGCCCCCGAACACTTCGTCGGCTCCTTGTCCCGATTGGACAACCTTGATCCGTTTCGAGACTTCCTGCGAGAGCAGGTAAAAACCGACATTATCGTAAGACACCATTGGTTCCGACATCGCGGCGAAAGTGCCGGGCAATGCGCCCATCAACTGGTCGGAAGGAACAAAAATCTTGCTGTGATCGGTGCCGTATTCGCGCGCAATCAGGTCAGAATAGGCAAATTCATCGCCCTTTTCGCCGTTTGCTTCCTCGAAGCCGACAGAAAATGTCATCAAGCTTGGTTGGCCTGCTTCTGCGAGCAGGCCAACAATCAGGCTGGAATCGACGCCACCAGACAGCAACACGCCAACAGGAACGTCGGCCACCATGCGTCGCTTCACCGCCAGTCTTAGTGCATCCAGAAGGCGTTCGCCCCATTCTTCATCCGATATCGCGAGGTCGCCTTCTGAGCGGCCGAACGGCGCGTCCCAGTAGCGCCGGTCTCGCGCTGCGCCATCTGGGTCGATGGTGCGAACGGTCGCGGGCGGCAACTTGCGCACGCCATTGAGAATGGTACGCGGCGGCGGCACGACCGCATGGAAGCTCATATAGTGGTGGAGAGCGACGGGGTCGATTGATGTGTCGACGTCGCCAGCTTTCAAAAGAGCGGGCAGCGACGATGCAAAACGCAACCGTTTGCCCGTTTGCGATAGATAGAGAGGCTTGATGCCAAACCGATCACGAGCCATGAAGATGCGGCCCGTATCGCGCTCCTGTATGACGAAGGCAAACATGCCGTTGAAGCGTTCGACACATTGGTCTCCCCAAGCGTGCCACGCTTTCAAAATCACCTCGGTGTCGCCGTTTGAGAAGAAACTGTACCCAGCACTCTCAAGCTCCTGGCGAAGCTGCGAATAATTGTAGATGCAGCCGTTAAACGCGATGGTCATGCCAAGTTGGGCATCGACCATGGGTTGCTGGGCTTTTTCGGAAAGATCAATGATGCGCAAACGCCGGTGTCCGAATCCGGCATTGCAGTGAGCCACGATGCCAGATCCGTCGGGGCCGCGGTTTGCAAGAGCGTCTGTCATGTTCGAGATCGTCAAAATTGACGGGCTTGATCCGTCAAAAGTTATTTCGCCGCAGATTCCACACATACGCGGGTTTTGAACCTCCATTGTCAGCCTGTCATGAATGCGCTATTAATTAGGGTGCGAATGATTAGAAGTCAAATAATTCAATGAAAAAAGAAGCCACATTTCCAACACCATCAGACACCATCGCGCCTGAAGAAACGCGCGTACTCCTGAAATCGATCCGAAGAATTGTTCGTGCCAACGATTTGCAGTCGCGTGTGCTGGCCAAATCTACAGGACTCACCGGCCCGCAACTCGTCATTCTCATGGCGATTGCCGAAAAGGGCGAGGTAACGACGCAGGCACTCGCAGATCATGCAGATCTGAGCGCAGCAACCGTCGTCATGGTTTTGGAAAATTTGGAACACCGCGCCATAATTGAGCGCTATCGCTCAAGTGCAGATCGCAGGATTGTTTTCACGCGTCTGACTGAAAAGGGTCATGACTTGGTCAGCAGCGCGCCCGGCCTGTTGGGTACGGCCTTTGCCGAGCGATTCGTGGCGCTGTCAGCGGCAAGGCGCAAGGAACTCTTGTCGAGCATTGTTTATATAGCGGACCTGATGACTGGAACGGCTTGAGACATCGAGGCCCGGCTTGTATCAAAAGGCATTCACTCATTTCGTGCATCTTCCTGGGTCGCTCATCCTCATATAGCAGTCGTGATCAGGTCATCGCAGCGTTTGCGATTGCAAAAAGCATTGACCAGTTTCCCCTGGCTGCGTTCGCGCAAGCAGATCAATGCCTCGTCCATCGTTACATTCTGAGCATCTTCGATGGGGATCTGTACCAGTCGGGTATCTACGCCATATTCGGCAGCGGAAACGAAACCGACTCCGGCACCTGAAGCGACGATCTCGCGCACCGCCTCTCGCCCCTCAGCCTCGATCGCCGGTTGCAGTTGGATGCCTTTGTCTGTCGCGGCATCTTCAAGTTTCTTCCGTGTTTTTGAACCTTGTTCGCGCATGACCAGAGAGGTTGCGTTGAGTTCCTCCAAACTGATTGAAGCTCGTCCGGCCAAAGCGTGCGCGCTCGACACGAACGCGACAATTGGTGTTGAACTCAACAGGACGGACTCGAAATCTCGGCGCGAAGGTATTTCACCCAAGACGCCGATATCGGCATCGTAATTATAGAGGCTTTCGATGACGGTCTCGGTATTGCCGGAGCGCACTGAAACCCGCACGCCGGGATATTTCTCGCGGAACCGGGCAAGTATGTGCAGCAGATGGTAGGCGGAATCGGCCACGATTCGCAGCGTACCTGAGCGAAAGGCCCGCGATTCAGACAACAGTTCGAGAGCCTGCTGTTCGTTGTCGAACAATCTGCGGGTGATTTCCAGCAACCGCTCCCCAGCGGGGGTCATGATGACCTGTTTTTTGCGGCGATTGAAAAGCAACACATCATACTGCTCTTCGAGCTTGCGAACCTGATCCGAGATTGCCGGTTGCGTGAGGTAGAGTTCTTCTGCTGCCCGTGAAAAGCCACCGCAAATAGCGACATAGTGAAAGGCACGGAGTTGAACATAGCGCATCTGAACCTCCCACAAAAACCAACCGCGATCACTTCAATCCAACGCAATCGGTCTGATCGGCATATGGCCGATGATATGTGAAGCGAACTCGCCTCTCACAACTAACAGCATAATTTATGGAATGATACAAAATAACGATTTTACATATAGATCGGTGCGTGGAAAATGTGGATAGATCATTGGTCTTTGCGAAGGATGTTTATCCATGTTGACGAACGACTTGGCCACCTCAAGCGCACCATTTCCGGCACCGGAACTTGGTGAGCCATATCTGTTGACGCCTGGCCCGTTGACCACCGCATATAGCGTGAAACAGGCCATGTTGCGCGATTGGGGTTCATGGGATGCCGAATTTCGGGCGATGACAGCGAAGCTGCGCCACGATCTGCTGGCATTGACCGGCGACCGCGAAGATGTGTTTGATTGCGTGCCGATACAGGGTAGCGGCAGTTTCGTCGTTGAAGCGATGCTTGCCAGCTTCGTTCCAAGGGACGGCAAAATATTGGTGCTCGCCAATGGCGCATATGGGCTGCGTGCCGTAGAGACATTGCGCTATCTGGGTCGAGACCATGTGGTCATCGACAAGGGCGACTACATGCCCCCGCGCGGCGACGAGATAGCAGCCGCTTTGGATGCTGACCCTGAAATCAGCCACGTCATTGTCGTCCATTGCGAGACGAGTTCCGGCATCCTCAATCCTGTCGCCGAAATTTCCAAAACAGTTTATGCGAAGAACCGCAAGCTGCTGGTGGACTCGATGAGCGCCTTTGGCGCGGTGCCGCTCGATGTCAATGACATACGCTATGAGGCGATGGTTTCATCGGCCAACAAATGTATTGAGGGTGTGCCGGGGTTCGGCTTTGTCATTGCGCGCAAAGATGAGCTTGAGGCGTCCAAGGGGCGCAGCCACTCGCTGTGCCTTGACGTTCACGCGCAATGGGCGGCGATGAACAAGACAGGCCAATGGCGTTTTACACCGCCAACCCATGTGGTTGCAGCTTTTCTGGAAGCGCTGCGCATTCATAGTGAAGAAGGTGGTGTTGCTGCCCGTGGCGCACGCTATGCCCGCAATCGCGATGTAATGGTTGATGGCATGCGCACTCTCGGTTTTGAGACGTTGCTTAAGGACCACTGGCTTTCGCCGATTATCGTGACCTTCTTCAATCCGGCGCATCCGAAATTCGAGTTCACCCGCTTCTACGAACTGATGAAAGCCAAGGGCTTCATCATCTATCCCGGTAAGCTGACGGTTGTGGATTCTTTCCGCATCGGCTGCATCGGGAGAATGGACGAACATGTGATGCGCCGTGTGGTCGAAGCAGCGCGTCTGTCTCTTGCTGAAATGGGCGTCGATAGTGCTGCACCTCCTGCAGACGCGATTGCCGAGCGCGCGAAACTAGCCGCCTGAACGGCGCAAGAACATTTAATTGGAAGGACGAAGAATGACCGAGACCTCGCACACCGCCGTGAGCGCCAATGGCCGCGACTATCCCTGGCCGCGCGTGACCGCGATTGCGATCTGCCTTGATGGCTGCGAGCCGGCCTATCTGGAGGAGGCGATCAAGGCCGGCCTTATGCCGACTCTCAAGCGCATGCGCCAAACCGGCACTGATCGGTTGGCGCATTCGGTGATACCGTCCTTCACCAATCCCAACAATATGTCGATTGCCACGGGCCGTCCGCCAATCGTGCATGGCATTTGCGGCAATTATCTCTACGACCCGGAAACGGGCGACGAAGTCATGATGAACGACGTGCGTTTTCTGCGCGCGCCAACCGTCTTCAAACAATTTTACGATGCTGGTGCTCGTGTTGCGCTGGTTACGGCCAAGGACAAATTGCGCGCCCTGTTGGGGGCTGGCCTCTCATTTGATGAAGACCGGGCCAAGTGCTTCTCGGCAGAAAAATCAGCGACGACCACCATTGCCGAACATGGTCAGGACAATGCTGCCGAATGGCTTGGTATGGCCCAACCCGATGTCTATTCAGCCAGGCTCAGCGAGTTTGTGTTCGCCGCTGGTGTCAAGCTGCTGCGCGAGTGGAAGCCCGACGTCATGTATCTGACCACGACGGACTATGTGCAGCACAAATATGCGCCAGAACACGCCGAAGCCAAGTCATTTTATGAAATGTTCGACAAATATCTGGCTGAACTGGACGCTATGGGAGCGGCCATCGTGGTGACGGCAGATCATGGCATGAAGCCCAAGCATCTGGCCGATGGATCACCAGCGGTCGTCTATGTGCAGGATTTGATGGACACATGGCTTGGCAAGGCAGAGGCGCGCGTGATCTTGCCCATCACTGATCCATATGTCGTCCATCATGGCGCGCTTGGTTCGTTTGCAACGGCGTATTTGCCATCAGGTGCCGACAAGGCCGCCATCATTGCAAAGCTCAAGGCCGTCGACGGGATCATCCTGGTCGTTGACAAGGAGGAGGCAATCAGGCGTTTTGAACTCCCCGGCGACCGCATTGGCGACATTGTCATGATCTCCGGCGAGAACATGACCATCGGCACATCGGCGGACCGTCACAACCTTGCGGCCTTGAACGAACCGTTGCGCAGCCACGGCGGTTTGACGGAACAGGAAGTGCCTTTCATCGTGAACCGGGTCATCGCCCTTCCGGCAATGCCTGTTTTGCGCAATTTCGATGCATTCTTCTACGCGACCACCGCTGCTGCTTTGTAAGGGGACAGACTATGGGAAATTCCCCTATTGCGATGCGCCATGAAGCGATGCGGATTGCCGGGAGGAAGGTGGACACCAAGGATCGCGTGCCGGTTTTCTATCCCTATACGGATGAGCAGATCGGATCGGTTCCAGCCGGAACCGCCGAGCACGCGCGAGAAGCCTTTGCCATTGCCGCCAGCTATCGCCCTACGCTGACGCGTTATGAACGCCAAAAAATCCTTCTGAATGTCGCGGCCATCATCAATGACCGCAAGGCTGAGCTTGCGCCAATCATTACCGCAGAACTTGGCATCTCGATATCGGACAGCCTTTACGAGTGTGGCCGGGCCTATGATGTCTATACGCTCGCCGGCCAGATGTGCATTCACGACGATGGCGAAGTCTTTTCGTGTGACCTGACCCCGCATGGCAAAGCCCGCAAGATTTTCACGACGCGTGAACCGCTGCGCGCCATCTCCGCCATCACACCCTTCAATCACCCTCTCAACATGGTCAGTCACAAGATCGCGCCAGCGATTGCGACCAACAATTGCATGGTCGTCAAGCCGACGGAACTGACACCGCTGACGGCAATCTGGTTGGCTGACGCGCTCTATGAAGCGGGGCTTCCGCCGCAGATGCTGTCGGTCGTGACAGGATGGCCCGGTGACATCGGTGACGAGATGATTACCAATCCGGACTTTGATCTGATCACGTTTACCGGCGGCGTTCCCGTCGGCAAGATGATCGCAGCCAAGGCGGTCTACAAGCGCCAGGTGCTGGAGCTGGGCGGCAACGACCCGTTGATTATCTGCAACGACCTCGATGATGCGGACCTCGTCAAGGCCGCCGATCTGGCTGTTGCAGGAGCCACCAAAAATTCCGGGCAGCGCTGCACGGCGGTAAAACGCATCCTGTGTCAGGAAAGCGTTGCTGATCGTTTCGTTGCGCTGGTGCTGGAACGGGCAAAGGCGATCACCTTCGGTAATCCGATGGACTCGAAAACGGCATTGGGAACCGTGGTTCATGCCAAGGCTGCCGAGACTTTTGAAAACCGGGTACATCTGGCCGAAGCGAAAGGCGCAGCCATTCTTTACAATCCGGGACGAAAAGGCGCGCTGCTGCCGCCGATCGTGGTGGATCATGTTGACCATGAGAGCGAACTGGTGATGGAAGAAACTTTCGGCCCGGTTATTCCGATAGTCAGGGTGCCTGACAATGACGATCAAACCATGGCCATTTCCAACTCAACTGCCTTTGGCCTTTCTGCCGGAGTTTGCACCAACGATTGGCACCGGATGCAGCACTATATCTCGGGGCTGGTTGTCGGCACCGTCAATATCTGGGAAGTTCCTGGCTATCGCATCGAGATGTCGCCTTTCGGCGGCATCAAGGACAGCGGCAACGGCTACAAGGAAGGCGTGATCGAAGCGATGAAGAGTTTCACCAACGTCAAGACATTTTCGCTGCCTTGGGGATAGCGGTTCGGTTGATGATGGGCGAACATACAATCAGGGCGTAACTTGCGGGTTTCGCATTGGTTTGCCGCGAGGGGCCGCAGTATGAAGGCAAAGATCACGCACATCGAGGGTGAATCGAACACCTCTGAGGCCCGCCGCCTCTGGGCCGAAAACCACGCCGATGCTGCCACGCGCAGCCTGCTTGCACGCGATGCCGATGCCTTTCTTCATCAAAGCCTGTCCAGTCCCTGCGTGTCGACGATTGCCAAAGCCGAAGGCATCTGGATCGAGGATACGGCCGGGCGAAGATTCATGGATTTTCACGGCAACTCGGTTCATCATATCGGCTATGCTCATCCTCGCCTTGTCGCCGCCATCAAAGCGCAACTCGATGATCTGAGCTTTTCTCCACGCCGGTTTACCAACGAGGTGTCTGTTGAACTGGCCGAGACGCTGGCGGCCATGACCCCCGGCGATCTGGGAAAGGTGCTTTTTACGACCGGTGGCACGGACGCCAATGAGGTTGCGTTGAAGATCGCACGGGCCGCAACCGGGCGCTTCAAAACCATCAGTTTCTGGGATTCTTTTCATGGTGCAGGCTTTGGCGCAGCAAGTGTGGGGGCGAGGCGACATTCAGATCCGGCATTGCCGGCCCGCTGCTTCCTGGCACCGAGCATGTAGCTCCCTTCAATTGCTACCGCTGCCCTTACAACCATCCGGGCCCGGAAAATTGCGGTCTGGCCTGCGCAAAAATGGTCGAATATGTGCTTGAGCGGGAGGGCGATGTGGCTGCTGTGATTGCCGAGCCGATGCGTGCCGTGCCAACAGTTCCGCCTCCGGGGTTCTGGCGCATTGTACGCGAAGCTTGCAACCGGCACGGTGCTTTGCTGATTATGGATGAAATCCCCACCGGTCTGGGCAAGACCGGGCGCGATTTCGCCTTTCAGCATGACGATGTCGTTCCCGATATCGTAACGCTGGGCAAGGCGCTGGGCGGCGGTATTTTGCCAATTGCTGCCGTTATTGCCCGGCGTGATCTCGACGTGTGCGGCGACTATGCGATTGGCCATTATACCCACGAGAAGAACCCGGTGACCGCGCGCGCCGCGCTGACGACACTGGCTATCATCAAGGAAGAAGGGTTGACTGAGCGCGCCGCAGAATTGGGTGCTTACGCGATGCAACGTTTGATGGGGTTGTTTGATCGAAGCCCATATGTTGGCGACGTTCGGGGCAGGGGTGTGATGTTTGGCGTGGAAGTCGTAGAGGATCGTGACAGTCGCATACCGGCACCTGAGCGGGCTGAACGCATCTACTACCGGTGTCTGGAAGCAGGCTTGAGCTTCAAGATCAGTGCTGGAAATGTCTTGACCCTCTCACCGCCGATGATGATTGCGCGCCAGGACCTCGATCATGCTTTGAGTATTGTCGAAACGGCCATTTGCGCCGAGACAAACTGAATGAGCCTGTTTGCCTTGTCGCTCGTATTGCTGGCAGCGCTGCTGCACGCCAGTTGGAACGCCATGCTCAAGGTGGGCAAAGATCGCGCGGCGGTGTTGGCTGCGGTTTCGGCAACGCATGCCATTCTCGGATTGATCTTCGTCTTGAATGTGCCCGCACCTGCCATTGAATCATGGCCGGCAATCTTCATTTCGACCGTTGTTCACTACGGCTATTATGTCCTTTTGTTCTACGCCTATCGGTATGGCGACCTGTCGCAGGTCTATCCAGTTTCGCGTGGGTTGGCACCAGTTATCGTGGCGTTCTCGGCATTTTTCCTGATCGGCGAAACACTTGCGCCACTAGGGTGGGCAGGTTTGGCTGCCGTCTCGTTGGGAATTGGCGTACTGGCTTTGCAAAAGGGGCGGCTGGAGCCGGGCGTTGGCCAATTCTATTGGCCTGTCTGTTGGGCATCTGCATTGCCACATATTCGGTGGCCGATGGTATTGGTGTGCGCCATTCCGGTAGCCCGCTTGGCTACATGGGATGGCTGTTTTTGTGCGAAGCGCCGGTCCCATTGGCCATTGCCCTGACACGCTTGAAGAGGGGCGGTCGGTTCGACACAAAAACCATCGCAACCGGTATGCTCGGTGGCGTATTTGCTGTCACCGCCTACGGATTGGTATTGTTTGTTTCAACGTTCGCGCCACTGGGTGCCGTTTCGGCCGTGCGTGAATCAAGCGTTGTCATTGCAACGCTGATCGGCATCGTGATGTTTGGCGAGCGGCCTGTAGGTGGAAGGCTGATCGCAGCGACGCTCGTTGCCGCCGGTGTCATTGCGCTGGCTGCGTCGGGCTGATCTATAATTATTTCTTTGCTTTTCATAAAATAAATAGATTTTACTTACTGATGGCAAGTTCCCAAACTCCAAAATGGAAGAGGTGCCGAAGTCATATGGTGACTGTTGTCGCCTTGTCACATTCGGTCGCTACCACCCGACGGGTTCGGATCACGGCGCCAGCCATGGTCGCGCATGTCGCAACAAAGCATCTGCTAGTGCAGAGACAGGGGAACCACATGGTCAATAAGAAATCACTGCTCCTAGGAGTACTCGCTGCCGCACTCTATTCGAGTGCGTCCTATGCCGCCGATACCGAACTGACTGTCTATTCGGCGATTGAAGCGGAAGATCTCGCGCGCTACGCCGAGACTTTCAACAAGGAACATCCAGACATCAAGATCAACTGGGTTCGCGATTCAACTGGCGTTGTTACCGCCAAGCTGTTGGCTGAAAAGAACAATCCCCAAGCCGACGTGGTCTGGGGACTTGCCGCAACGTCGCTTCTGGTGCTCAAGACGGAAGGCATGCTCGAACCCTATGCGCCTGCCGGGTTGGACAAATTGAGCGCCAATTTCCGCGACAGCGATACGCCGCCATCATGGGTTGGCATGGACGCCTGGGTTGCGGCCGTTTGCTACAACACGGTCGAAGGCGAAAAGCTGGGTCTGACCGCGCCGACAAGCTGGATGGACCTTACCAAGCCGGAATACAAAGGCCATGTCGTGATGCCGAACCCGGCCTCGTCGGGCACTGGCTTCCTAGATGTGTCGAGCTGGTTGCAGATCTTCGGTGAGGACAAGGGCTGGGATTATATGGACAGCCTGCACGACAACATCGCCGCTTATACACATTCAGGCTCGAAGCCGTGTAAAATGGCTGCGGCGGGCGAAACCGTGATTGGTGTCTCATTTGCCTTCCGTGGTGCAAAATCCAAGGCTGATGGCGCACCGATCGACATCATCCTGCCGAAAGAGGGCGTTGGCTGGGACATGGAAGCCATCAGCATCGTTGCTGGCACAGCCAAGGAAGAGGCTGCCAAGACGCTGGTTGATTGGGCGATCTCCAAAAAAGCCATGGAAATGTACAATGTCGGCTATGCCGTTGTTGGTATTCCCGGCATTGCCAAGCCTGTCGAACATTTTCCGGCAGATATCGACACCAAGATGATCGACAATAAGTTCGAGTGGGCTGCAAACAACCGCAGCGCCATCCTTGAAGAGTGGAGCAAGCGTTACGACTCCAAGTCGGAGCCGAAGGGCTGAGCGAGGCCAATAGTCTCGAAACGGGTGCTGCGCGACTGCGTGGCACCTGACCCTCTCCATAATCTTCAACCGGATGGTTTTATGAATGCTGTGAAAATGCACGAGCATACGCCAACCCCTGCCGGCGAGGCCGATATACATCCGGCCAGCGAGCCTTACTTGCAGATCAGGAGTTTGTGGAAGGCTTTTGGCGATTTCCTTGCTCTCAAGGATGTTTCGCTCGATATCGCACAAGGCGAATTTGTCTGCTTTCTCGGCCCGTCGGGGTGCGGCAAGACCACGCTGTTGCGCACGGTTGCCGGTCTTGACCCACAGACGCGCGGAACAATCCGCCAGGGCGACGTCGATATTTCAAGCCTACCCGCCTCCAAGCGGGACTATGGCATCGTGTTTCAGTCTTATGCCTTGTTTCCTAACCTGACGGTTAGAAGGAATATCGCCTTCGGGCTTGAAAATACCGGACGCCCCCGTGTTGAGATAACCGCGAGAGTGAAGGAACTTCTCGAACTTGTCGGTTTGCCGGAACAGGCGGATAAATATCCGGCCCAGCTCTCAGGTGGTCAACAACAACGCATCGCATTGGCGCGCGCCATTGCTATCAATCCGGGTCTCTTGCTGCTCGACGAACCATTGTCGGCGCTGGATGCCAAGGTGCGCGTTCATCTTCGTCACGAGATCAAGGAATTGCAGCGCAAGCTTGGCGTCACTACGGTAATGGTGACGCACGATCAGGAAGAGGCGCTGTCGATGGCGGACCGGATCGTGGTCATGAACCACGGTGTTATCGAACAGGTCGGCACGCCGACCGAAGTCTATCGCCACCCCGACACGCTGTTTGTAGCTGATTTTATCGGCGAAACCAACAAGGTGGCCTCAAATTTCGCCAAGGGATCGGTCAAGATTGGTGATGTCGTCCTGAAGACCAGCGCAAAGGGGATTGAGGAGGGTGCAAACGTCACGGTGGCGGTGCGTCCTGAAGACATATTGCCCCATGCCTTGAATGACGACCGCAGTGGCGCTGAAAATGTACTTCCTGCGACGATCACTGACATGGAGTTCCTGGGTTCTTATTGGCGTACCCACCTGCGCAGCAATGCACTGGCGGGAACGGCGCTTGTCGCGAATTTCTCGATGAATGCGGTGCGTCGGTTGGAATTGAAAACAGGCGTGGACCTCAATGTTGAACTTCCCGCCGAGCGCGTGCTCGTGTTTGGACGAAAAGCATGAGCGTGGTCGATGGCGCAACTGCTCTGCCGCCGGGACGTCCCGTCAAGCTCGGCATAGACAGCGACGGCGCGATCAAGCGCCTGTTCATGGGTATCATCGCGCTCTATCTCATTGTCGCTCTGGCATTGCCGATCTATGCGATGCTCTCCAAATCATTCGTGACATACGCCTTCGATCTCGCCCGCTACGAGTTCCAGGTCAGCGACGGCGCGGGCAACTGGAGCGAACCCGCTACCGGGTCGGCGTTGAATGCCGAAAATAGCCTGATATCAGCAGAAAATCTGCACTCGAGTTCCGATGGCCGCCTGTCGGTGACCGACCTGTTCCCTGATTTTAATTTCCGTAGTCCGGTCAAATACCGCATACGCGGAACTCAGGCCGATGCGCCCTATCTGGTCGGGTTGAATCTTCAGAATTCCACGGAATGGCGCGAATATGACAGCGCCACATTCAGGCGCATTAATTTGAGACCGGTACAGTCGGTCGGAACGCAGAACTATAGCGAATATTTTTCGAACCCAGTGCTGTTTTCTTCGATCGAGAATTCGCTGTTCATCGCAACGGTCAGCACGGCCTTGACGGTGTTTTTGGCGTTTGGTTTTGCCTACGCGATGAATCGCAGCCGCATGCCGTTCAAGGGTACGTTCCGCTTGATCGCCATGATGCCCATACTGGTACCGTCGCTACTTCCGGGTATCGCGTTGATCTATCTGTTCGGCAATCAGGGCTTGCTCAAGGAATTGCTGATGGGCCAGACGATCTATGGCCCTCTTGGCCTCGTCATAGGCTCTGTCTTTTTCACCTTTCCCCATGCGCTGATCATTGTTTCGACGGCGTTAGCGATCTCGGATCAGCGCCAATATGAAGCCGCAGAAAGTTTGCGCGCCAGTCGCTGGCGAACATTCTGGACAGTTACGGTTCCGGGCGCGCGCTATGGTTTGATTTCGGCGGTTTTCGTTACATTCACGCTGGTCATCACCGATTTTGGTCTGCCAAAGGTAATCGGCGGTCAATATAATGTGCTGGCAATCGACATCTACAAGCAGGTTATCGGCCAGCAGAATTTCGAAATGGGCGCGGTCGTCTCCGTAGTTCTTTTGATACCGGCGGTATTGGCTTTCGTTGTCGACCGGATGGTACAGAAGAAACAGGTGTCGCTGTTGTCGGCCCGCTCGGTGCCCTTTCAGCCAAGGCCGAACCGGCGGTTTGAAATGGCGTGCCTGGCATGGTGCAGCCTGATGGCGGTGTTCATCATCGGCATCATCGGGGTTTGCCAACTCGCCGCGCTTGTCAAATTCTGGCCTTATGACATGAGCCTGAGTTTGAAGAATTATGCCTTCGATAGAATGGATGGCGGTGGCTGGGCAGCCTATTGGAACTCGATCAAACTGGCCGGCTTGACAGCCGTGATCGGCACGGCGGTAATCTTCACCGGCGCTTATATGGTGGAAAAGATCGACGGGTTTAAAACGGGAAGGGGCGTTTTCCAGTTTCTTGCCATGTTGCCGATGGCGGTGCCGGGAATGGTGTTGGGGTTGGCCTATATCTTCTTCTTCAACAATCCCTCTAATCCCTTAAACTTCATCTACGGCACGATGGCGATCCTTGTCGTTTCCACCGTGACTCATTTCTACACCGTCGGCCATTTGACCGCGCTGACAGCATTGAAGCAGATCGATGCGGAGTTCGAGCCGGTCGCCAGTTCTCTGCGCCAGCCGTTTTACAGGCTGTTCGCGCGCGTTACGGTGCCGGTTTGCCTGCCAGCAATCCTTGATATCTCGATCTATATGTTCGTCAATGCGATGACGACTGTTTCGGCGGTCGTGTTCATCTACTCCACCCATACGGCACTGGCATCAGTTGCGGTGCTAAATATGGACGATGCCGGCGATATCGCGCCTGCGGCGGCGATGGGGATGATGATATTCTATACAAATGCAGGTGCTCGGATTCTGCACGCCGTTGCCTCGCGTGGCATTCTGGGGCGCACCCAGGCCTGGCGTCGGCGATAGAGTGGGATAAGGAAGGTCGGCACGCGCTTTCCTTATCCCCGTATTTCAGCGGAGATATGCGACCAAAACATATCCGTTATCTCAGCATTTTCACGTTTGTGATTTCATTTTCGGGTTTGCATAATTCGGCAATTGAACCGAGGTTTCGCAGGAAATTTGAACTTGCAGTCTGCCGCACATGATGGTGGTGGCACCGAAAGATATGTGATTTGCTTCGTCGCTTTTCCCTTATGAAAAAAAATTCCTGCTAGTTGAATTTCTATTTTGAACCTGATACCAATTTCGTCAGGTGCAATCACAATGGGGTGGCCGTCATGTGCGGTATTGTAGGACTCTTCTTGAAGGACAAATCGCTTGAGCCCCAATTGGGTGCAATGCTGTCGGAAATGCTGGTGTCGCTGACCGACCGCGGACCCGATAGCGCGGGCATAGCGATCTACGGTGCGTCGAAAGCCGGTAGCGGCAAGATCACCATTCAGTCGCCAGCCCCGCAAGATGATTTTCCCGGTCTTGCCAAGGCATTGAGTGAGAAGATTGGTGTCGAGGCAAAGGTCACCGTAAATTCGACACATGCAGTTATCGATTTGCCTACCGCGAAGATCGCTCAAGCGCGCGATGCCCTTTCCGAGTTGCGCCCGTCGGTGCGCGTCATGGGCTCGGGCGATGCCGTCGAGATTTACAAGGAAGTCGGTTTGCCGGAAGAAGTAGTCAAACGCTTCGATCTGACGAAGATGACAGGCACGCATGGGATTGGCCATACGCGTATGGCAACGGAGTCTGCCGTCACCACGATGGGTGCGCATCCGTTTTCGACTGGCCCCGACCAGTGCCTCGTTCACAATGGTTCGCTGTCGAACCACAACAATATGCGGCGCGAACTAAAGCGCGACGGCATGAAGTTTGAAACTGAGAACGATACTGAAGTTGCCGCAGCCTATCTGTCGTCAAAGATGGCGCATGGCAGCAATCTGGGTGAAGCCCTTGAAGGGACGCTGAGCGATCTGGACGGTTTCTTCACTTTCGTGGTCGGCACCAAATCCGGCTTCGGCGTTGTGCGCGATCCTATCGCCTGCAAGCCGGCAGTCCTAGCGGAAACCGATCAGTATGTCGCTTTCGGATCTGAATATCGGGCGCTTGCAATGCTTCCGGGCATTGATGGAGCCAAGGTCTGGGAGCCCGAGCCGTCAACCGTCTATTTTTGGGAGCATTGAGGCCATGCATACTTCGACCCTTGCAACAGCTGAAGTGTCACGCAATTCTGGCCAAGCGCCGGTAGTATTCGATCTTGCCAAAACGCCGCTGCGCGAACTCAATCAGGCGCTGCACAATATTCAGGATGGATCGAATGAAACCTCTTGGGAAATCCTGAACCCGGATGGAGGCCATGCGGTTGCCGCCGGCGTTGACCAGCCGATCGCGGTCGATATCCGTGGCAGCGTTGGCTATTATTGTGGTGGTATGAACAGCGAAGGCACCATCACAGTGCACGGTTCAGCCGGCCCAGGCGTCGGTGAAAACATGATGTCGGGCGAAATCGTCGTAAAGGCTGACGCCAGCCAGTATGCCGGAGCAACGGGCAGGGGAGGTCTTCTGGTTATTGAAGGAAACGCCTCGTCGCGTTGCGGTATTTCGATGAAGGGCATCGACATTGTCGTGCATGGCAATGTAGGTCATATGTCGGCCTTCATGGCGCAATCAGGTCATCTGGTCGTGCTGGGTGATGCCGGCGACGCATTGGGCGACTCCATTTATGAGGCAAAGCTCTTTGTCCGCGGCAAGGTTAAAAGCCTGGGTGCCGATTGCGTTGCCAAGGAGATGCGACCTGAACATATCGCCAAGCTACAGGAGTTGCTCGACCGGGCTGGAGTGAAGGGCATCAAGCCGGAAGAGTTCACCCGCTATGGTTCGTCGCGCACGCTCTACAACTTTAACATCGATAACGCTGCTGCGTATTGAGGCCATTCATCATGACCTATCAAAACCCACCAACCACACCACGCAAGTCAGCAACGTTCGACGAATATACGATGTCGGAAATCCGCCGTGCTGCGGCCACCGGCATCTATGATATTCGCGGTAGCGGCGCGAAACGCAAAGTTCCCCATTTCGACGACCTGCTTTTTCTTGGGGCGTCGATTTCGCGTTACCCGCTCGAAGGCTATCGCGAGAAATGCGAAACGACTGTTGTGCTTGGTGCACGCAATGCGAAAAAGCCGATCACGCTGAAAATCCCGATCACCGTTGCCGGCATGAGCTTCGGCTCGCTGTCGGGTCCGGCCAAGGAAGCGCTTGGGCGCGGCGCGACGCTCTCCGGGACGTCGACCACAACGGGCGACGGTGGCATGACCGAGGAAGAGCGCGGTCATTCAGAAACGCTTGTGTACCAGTATTTGCCCTCACGCTATGGCATGAATCCGCGCGATTTGCGCCGTGCCGATGCGATCGAGATCGTTGTCGGTCAAGGCGCGAAACCGGGCGGCGGCGGCATGTTGCTTGGCCAGAAGATTTCCGACCGCGTCGCTGAGATGCGCACGCTTCCAAAGGGCATCGACCAGCGCTCCGCCTGCCGGCACCCAGACTGGACCGGTCCGGACGATCTCGAGATCAAGATTCTCGAAATTCGCGAGATAACCGATTGGGAAAAGCCGATCTATGTGAAGGTCGGTGGCGCCAGACCCTATTACGATACCGCGCTTGCAGTGAAGGCCGGTGCCGACGTTGTCGTTCTCGATGGTATGCAGGGCGGCACGGCAGCAACGCAGGAAGTGTTCATCGAACATGTCGGTCAGCCGACACTTGCTTGTATCCGGCCCGCCGTTCAGGCGCTTCAGGACCTCGGCATGCACCGCAAGGTGCAGCTGATCGTTTCCGGTGGCATTCGCAATGGCGCGGACGTGGCAAAAGCCATGGCGCTTGGTGCGGATGCGGTCTCAATCGGCACAGCGGCGCTTGTTGCGCTGGGTGATAACGATCCGCGTTGGGAGGCCGAGTATCAAAAGCTTGGCACGACAGCAGGTGCCTATGACGACTGGCACGAAGGGAAAGACCCTGCCGGTATCACCACTCAGGATCCCGAATTGATGAAACGTGTCGATCCGGTCGCTGCCGGTCGGCGGCTCGCGAACTACTTGAAGGTCATGACGCTGGAAGCGCAAACCATCGCCCGTGCATGCGGCAAGAACCACATGCACAACCTTGAGCCCGAAGACCTTTGCGCGCTGACGCTTGAGGCTGCGGCGATGGCCGGGGTTCCCTTGGCTGGCACGAGCTGGGTACCTGGCAAGAACAATTTCTAATCAAATAAGATCTGGGAGGAGGATGCCATGGGGTCGGCTTTCGAAAGCAAATTGGAGCCTACGGTGATAAACGATCTGACGGAGTTCGCTAAAGCGAAAGGTATCAAATACTTCATGATTACCTTCACGGACCTGTTTGGCGGTCAGCGCGCCAAACTTGTTCCCGCGCAGGCGATTTCAGATATGCAAAAAGACGGAGCCGGCTTTGCCGGCTTTGCCACTTGGTTGGACCTGACGCCTGCCCACCCCGACATGCTGGCAGTTCCAGATGCATCTTCCGTCATTCAGTTGCCTTGGAAAAAAGACGTTGCCTGGCTTGCATCCGACTGTGTCATGGACGGAAAAGGCGTCGATCAGGCACCGCGCAACACCCTCAAGCGCCTGGTGGCGGACGCTGCGGAATTGGGCATAAGGGTAAAGACCGGTGTGGAACCGGAGTTTTTCCTGACCACACCGAATGGCGAGAAAATATCGGACGAATACGATACCGCGGCGAAATCCTGCTACGACCAGCAGGCGGTGATGCGCCGTTACGATGTGATCGCAGAAATCTGCGATGGCATGCTGGATTTGGGGTGGTCACCTTACCAGAACGACCATGAGGATGCGAACGGCCAGTTTGAGATGAACTGGGAGTATGATGACGTCCTGAAAACCGCAGACAAACACTCCTTCTTCAAATTTATGGTCAAGTCGATTGCTGAAAAGCACGGCTTACGCGCGACATTCATGCCAAAACCGTTCCTTGGCCTGACCGGCAATGGCTGCCACGCACATATCTCTGTGTGGGATCTTGCCGGTAAGACAAATGCTTTTGCCGACAAGAATATGGAATTGGGACTTTCCCATCAGGGCAGGCATTTCCTCGGCGGCATCATGAAGCACGCTTCGGCTCTTGCCGCGATCTGCAACCCAACCGTCAATTCCTACAAGCGTATCAATGCACCTCGCACAGTTTCCGGCGCGACCTGGGCACCAAACACGGTGACCTGGACCGGCAATAATCGCACGCATATGGTGCGTGTTCCCGGACCTGGTCGCTTTGAACTGCGCTTGCCAGATGGAGCGGCCAATCCATATCTCATGCAGGCGGTAATCCTTGCTGCGGGCCTTTCGGGACTTCGCACCAAAGCCGATCCCGGCGAGCGTTCAGACATCGACATGTATAAGGACGGCCACACCGTCAAGAGCGGTCCGAAACTACCACTCAATCTCCTCGACGCATTGCGTCAATATGACGAAGACAGCGAACTGAAGGCGGCGATGGGTGAAGAGTTTTCGAGCGCATATATCAAGCTGAAGCAGCAGGAGTGGAACTCCTATGCCTCTCACCTCACGCAATGGGAACGTGACCACACGCTGGATGTCTAGGAACCAGTACGGATAGTTCTCAACCACTGCGGCCCATCGTTTTGGGCAGGGCAGTTGACGAATGGTTTTTGAGGTCGCTCCAATGCATTGGCGGCGGAAATTAACGCGATGAATTACTCCATCTTCTCACTTGCGCGCGCAGCCCTCTCGGGCCACAAAAACTGGGCGCGAACCTGGCGTGATCCTGCACCGAAAAAACACTATGATGTGGTGATTATCGGCGGCGGTGGTCACGGGCTGGCCACAGCGTATTTCCTTGCCCATGAATATGGCATCAGGAACGTCGCTGTATTGGAAAAAGGCTGGATAGGCTCGGGCAACGCTGGCCGAAACACCACGATCATCAGATCCAACTACATGCTGCCTGGTAATACCGGCTTCTATGAGCTTTCAATGAAGCTTTGGGAGCGCATGGAACAAGATCTGAATTACAATACGATGGTCAGCCAGCGCGGTATCATCAACCTTTACCATTCTGATGCACAACGTGATGCTTTTGCGCGTCGCGGCAATGTCATGCGCATCAATGGTATTGATGCCGAATTGCTTGACGGCGAACAGATACGTAAAGTCTTGCCATTCCTCAATTACAACAATGCCCGTTTCCCCATTCAGGGTGGTCTTTCGCAACCGCGCGCCGGCACGGCACGCCACGATGCCGTCGTATGGGGTTATGCCCATGCAGCCGACAAATACGGCGTTGACGTTATTCAAAACTGCGAAGTGACAGGCTTTGTTCGGGATGCGAATGGCAAGATCACCGGCGTCGAGACGTCGCGTGGCGAAATCGGTGCCGGCAAAGTCGGTATGGCTGTAGCTGGTAGTTCGTCGAAAGTGGCGGCGATGGCGGGAATGCGCCTGCCGATTGAAAGTCATGTCCTGCAAGCCTTCGTCACGGAGGCCATCAAGCCGCTCATTCCCGGTGTTGTCACCTTTGGTGCAGGCCATTTCTATGTCAGCCAGTCCGACAAGGGCGGCCTGGTATTTGGCGGCGATCTCGATGGATACAACTCCTACGCACAACGCGGCAATATGCCGACCATGGAAGACGTCTGCGAAGGCGGTATGGCGCTGATGCCGATGATTGGTCGTGTCAGGCTGCTGCGCCAGTGGGGCGGTATCATGGACATGTCGATGGATGGCTCGCCGATCATTGATCGCTCGCCCGTCGATGGGCTCTATATCAATGCGGGTTGGTGCTATGGCGGCTTCAAGGCGACGCCGGCGGCGGGACTGACATTTGCGCATTTGCTGGCGCGCGACGAGCCGCATGAAGAGGCGAAGCGTTTCCGCCTCGACCGCTTCCAGCGGGGCGCGATGATCGACGAAAAGGGGCAGGGGCCTCAACCGAACCTTCATTGAAGACAACAACGGGACTGTGGGTAAATGCGCATAGCTTGTCCATATTGTGGAACGCGCGAGATTGGGGAGTTCACCTATCTCGGTGATGCCAAACCCAGGCGTCCGGCCTTGGTGGCGCGCGATGCCGAAGGCGATGAAACCGCCGAGCAACAGGCGCTGTTCGACTATGTCTATCTGCGTGACAACGTAGCTGGAACGATGAACGAGCACTGGTATCACGGCGGCGGCTGTCGTTCCTGGCTGACCGTCACCCGTAGCACCACGACGCATGAGATCACCGCGGTTGAAGCCGCGCCCGGCGCTGGCGCAAATTCAGCACCAAAATCCAAAACCTCAGGCAAGAGATCATGACAGGCCAGTCAACGCCTTCCCATGCCGCCCACAGGCCGGCAACCGGAAGCTCCCAATCCAATCGTCTCGACAAAGGCGGCCTGATTGATCGCGCCGCATCGATGAGTTTTACTTTCGACGGCAAGCCAATGACCGGCTTTGCCGGAGATACGCTGGCTTCCGCGCTGGTGGCCAACGGGGTGAAACTCGTAGCCCGCTCGTTCAAATACCACCGTCCACGCGGTATCATGACTGCGGGATCGGAAGAGCCGAATGCATTGGTTGAATTGCGGCAAGGTGCGCGCCGCGAGGCCAATACGAAGGCGACCACCACTGAGCTTTATGATGGGCTCGACGCCCAAAGCCAAAACTGTTGGCCGTCGCTACGCAACGACGTGATGTCGATCAACCAATTGCTGTCACCGATTTTCGTCGCCGGCTTCTACTACAAGACATTCATGTGGCCCGCGAAATTCTGGGAGGCTGTGTATGAGCCTGCCATTCGTCGCGCCGCAGGTATGGGCAGGCCAAGCGGACTTGCCGATCCCGATCACTACGACAAGGCTTGGGCTCATTGCGACGTTCTGATTGTCGGGAGCGGTCCGACTGGTCTTTCGGCGGCACTTGCGGCTGGACGTGCGGGAGCACGCGTCATTCTCGTTGAAGAAGACAGCCGGGTTGGTGGCCGATTGTTGTCGGAACCTGACGAGATCGATGGCATGGCGTCGCTCGAATGGACAGCAGCTGTGCTTGCCGAACTCACATCGTTACCTAATGTCCGCATCATGACGCGAACGGCCGTGTTCGGCGTTTATGATGGTGGCACTTATGGCGCGCTTGAGCGTGTCAACGACCATGTCGCGGTTCCCGATCCACATCAGGTTCGTCAAAGATTGTGGCGTATCGTTGCCAAACGGTGCGTGGTGGCGGCAGGTGCGATCGAACGCCCGATCGTGTTTTCCGGAAACGATCGTCCTGGCGTCATGATGGCGTCGGCGGTTCGCACATATATCGAGCGGTTCGCAGCATTGCCGGGCAAGCGCATTGCACTGTTCACCAACAATAGTGACGGCTGGAAGACCTTGGATTCAGCTATTCGTGCAGGCGTTTCGGTGTCCGCTGTCATTGATTCGCGGCCGAATATTCCAGATGAATTGCGCGCCAAAGCGGAGCAGTCTGGCACTCGGGTGTTCAATGGTGTTGTGCACGACATCAAGGGCGGCGTTTCGGGTGTCAGCAAGGTCAGTATCGCTCAGGCCAACGGTGGTTCGGCTGAAATTGATGCCGATACGCTGGCCATGTCCGGCGGATGGAACCCATCGGTTGGTCTATCGTCCCATCATCGTGGGAGACCAAGCTGGCGCGAAGACATTGCAGCCTTTGTAGCTGGTGAATGCCCTCTGGGAATGACGGTGATTGGCGCAGCCAATGGCGAGTTCGCACTCGATGCCTGCTTGCGTGACGGGCATGCCGCCGGTGTAGCTGCATCTTCCGAAAGCGGGCACAAGGCCAAGGTGGCCAAGGCACCGACTGCCAGCAGTGAAACATTTTCGATCACGCCACTTTGGCATGTTGAAGGCAAGCACAAGGCATTCGTTGACTTCCAGCATGATGTGACAGCATCCGATGTCGCACTTGCCCAGCGTGAAGGCTTTGAATCGGTCGAGCATCTGAAGCGCTATACGACGCTTGGCATGGCGACGGACCAGGGCAAGAATTCCAACGTCACGGGTCTCGCTATCATGGCCGAAGTCAGCGGCCGCTCGATTCCGCAGACGGGCACCACTATCTACCGGCCTCCACAGGTGCCGGTGGCGATTGGGGCGCTTGCTGGCCATCATCGCGACGAAAGTTTTCATTCGACCCGTTTGACGCCTTCACACCATTGGGCAGCCGAACAAGGGGCGGTCTTTGTTGATGTCGGCCTTTGGAAACGGGCGCAATGGTATCCGCACGCGGGCGAGAATGATTGGCTGACCTCCGTTGATCGGGAAATTCTTACCGTGCGCAATGGTGTTGGTTTTTGCGACGTTTCCACATTGGGCAAGATCGAGGTGATGGGGCCGGACGCGGGTGTTCTCCTTGATCGCGTCTATATCAACCTCTTTTCCACACTCGCAATTGGCAAGGCGCGCTATGGTCTGATGCTGCGTGAAGACGGCATCGCCATGGATGACGGCACCACGTCGAGGTTTGCCGAGGATCATTACTTCATGACCACGACCACGGCCAAGGCCGGGCCGGTCATGCAATATCTTGAATACTGTCGGCAAGTGCTCTGGCCGGAACTCGACGTGCAACTGACGTCGGCGACGGACCAATGGGCCCAGTTCTCGATCGCGGGGCCGAAGACGCGCGATCTGTTGCGCGAGATTGTCGATCCGGCGGAAGACCTTTCCAATGAAGGCTTCCCGTTCATGGGCGTGCGCGAGGTGAAATTGCGCGGCGGCATCATGGCGCGGCTGTTCCGAATTTCCTTCTCCGGCGAAATGGCCTTCGAAATTGCCGTTCCGGCACGCTATGGCCGATCACTGGCTCAAAATCTGATGCTTGCAGGCAAGCAGTTTGGCATTGCGCCTTACGGGACAGAGGCACTCGGCGCCATGCGGATCGAGAAAGGTCATGTTGCCGGGCCTGAACTCAATGGCACGACGACCGCGGGCGATCTTGGTCTTGGCAAGATGGCATCGAAGAAGAAGGATTTTGTCGGGCGTATTCTGGCAAACCGCGAAAGCCTTGCCGATCCCGACCGTCAGGTTGTCGTCGGGATCAAGCCGCTCGACAAGGCACGGCGTTTGCGCTCGGGCGCGCATATCATTCCGAAAGGTGCCCTGCCGGGTCCTGCTACGGATCAGGGCTATGTCACCTCGGTTTGCCACTCACCCATGCTTGGTCAGTGGGTTGGGCTTGGAATTGTCGAACGCGGACGCGATCGCATTGGTGAGGTTGCCCGCGCGCACGATCCATTACGCGATGAAGACTACGATGTCGAAATCTGCAATCCCGTCTTCTACGATCCCGAAGGAGGACGCCAGCGTGCCTGAGTTTACCTGGACCGCAATTTCACCACTGCAGCACGCCGCAAACGCTCGTCGTTACGGCGCGGCAGCACAAGAGCCCGGCGTCATCCTGTCGGAAATTTACGGCTTCAACCTTGTCTTGGTATTGGCCAGACGAGGCCAATGGTCAGTGACATCCAAAGCCGCCAAGACCCTCTTCGGCGTAGCAGCCCCAGCACCTGCGCAAGTTGTATCAGGCAAGGCCGCAACGCTGATCTGGTCTGGAGCAGATCAATTCTATGCACTATTCCCACGCGCCGCAAACAAGCAGCCGCAGGATGGTTTGGACAAAGCATTTGCGGGCAAAGCGTCTTTGTCCGATCAGTCGGATGGGCGCGCATTCATTCGCATTTCTGGTGCCAAGGCACGCGCGATGCTGGCCAAATTGTCATCGCTGGACCTCGATGACAAGATCTTCCCGGTCGGCGCGGCTGCTGCGAGTTCCATCGATCACACAGGCGTCAGTATATGGCGCGAAGCCAATTCCAAAGACGGATCGCCAGTATTCAATGTTTTGGTCACCACCAGCTTCGCGGACAGTATCTGGCACGCCATACTCGACTCTTCAGCCGAATATGGTGTTGAAGTAACCGGATCACATGATCTGAATTGAATGCAGATAAGATTAGGTGCGGGGCCTATTTAGGCTTTGCGCCTGACGTTTCGCATCGCTTCGGCATAAGCCAGCATTTACAATTTCATCCAGTTAACAGCTGTCGGAAACGCCGTGCCGCGCATAGTGGCGTTTGGCATTTCGCGCGATTGTTGTCGATATGCCAGCGATGGTCAGGATGTGATTAGCCGCATACAAGAAGGGCGGGTGTTTTGGCACCCGCCCTTTTGTTCGAGATGATTGTGCCTTGATGCCTGTCGTCCAAAAGTGTGCAGCGAGCGGTTTTGGGCGACAGGCTTTTACGGGGCCGGTCGTTTAGCTCAAACCTTCGATGTCGCCGTCGGCGTTGAGACGGATGTTCTCCGACGATGGCCTGGAGGGCAGGCCCGGCATGGTCATGATCTCACCGCAGATGGCGACGATGAAGCCCGCACCCGCTGCCAGGCGCACTTCGCGCACCGCAACCGTGTGCCCGCTCGGCGCACCGCGCAGGTTCGGGTCCGTCGAGAACGAATATTGCGTCTTGGCCATGCACACCGGCAGATTGCCATAACCTGCCTGCTCCCATGTATGAAGCTGGTCGCGAACGCTCTTGTCGGCAATCGCCTCCGAACCGCGATAGACGCGCTGCACGATGGTGTTGATCTTGTCGAACAGCTTCATGTCGTCGGGATAAAGCGGTGCAAACTGCGAAGCGCCCGATTCCGCAAGCGACACCACCTTGTGGGCAAGTTCCTCGATACCGGCCGAGCCATGCGCCCAGTGCTTGCACAGGATCGCCTCCTCGCCCATCTCCGCGACATAGTCCTTCAGCGCCTTGATCTCGGCGTCCGTGTCGGAGTGGAAATGGTTGATGGCAACCACTGCCGGGACGCCGAACTGGCGCACATTCTCGATATGACGACCAAGGTTCGGGCAGCCCTTGCGCACGGCTTCCACATCTTCGGTGCCAAGGTTCTCCTTCTTGACGCCGCCATTCATCTTCATGGCGCGAACGGTTGCCACGATGACGGTTGCGGCAGGCTTCAGGCCTGCCTTGCGGCACTTGATGTTGAAGAACTTCTCCGCTCCCAGATCAGCGCCGAAGCCGGCCTCGGTCACCACATAGTCGGCCAGCTTGAGCGCCGTTGTCGTTGCCATCACCGAGTTGCAACCATGCGCGATGTTGGCAAACGGGCCGCCATGCACAAAGGCCGGGTTGTTCTCCAGCGTCTGCACGAGATTGGGCTGGATGGCATCCTTGAGCAGCACCGCCATGGCACCCGGTGCCTTGATGTCGCGGGCAAAGACCGGTGTCTTGTCGCGGCGATAGGCGACGATGATGTCGCCAAGGCGCTTTTCGAGGTCCTGAAGATTGCGCGAAAGACAAAGGATCGCCATCACTTCGGAGGCGACGGTGATGTCAAAGCCGGCCTCGCGCGGATAGCCATTGGCAACGCCGCCCAGCGAGCAGTTGATCTGCCGAAGCGCCCGGTCGTTCATGTCCATGACCCGGCGCCAGGTGACGCGGCGCGTGTCGATGCCGAGGTCGTTGCCCCAGTAGATGTGATTGTCGATCAGCGCCGACAGCAGATTGTGGGCCGAGGTGATGGCATGGAAGTCGCCGGTGAAGTGCAGGTTCATGTCGTCCATCGGCACCACCTGGGCATAGCCGCCACCGGCCGCGCCACCCTTCATGCCGAAGTTTGGCCCCAGCGAGGCTTCGCGGATGCAGATCATTGCCTTCTTGCCGATGCGATTGAGGCCATCGCCAAGGCCAACCGTCGTCGTCGTCTTGCCTTCGCCCGCAGGCGTCGGGTTGATCGCCGTGACAAGGATCAGCTTGCCGTCCTTGTTGCCTTGCACCGAGTTGATGAACTTGGCCGATACCTTCGCCTTGTCGTGGCCGTAGGGAAGCAGATGCTCCGTCGCAATGCCAATCTTGGACCCAACTTCCTGGATCAACTGCTTCTTCGCAGCACGCGCTATCTCAATGTCAGACTTTACTTCGGCCATCAGGCGTTCCTTTCGATTCGAAGTAGGGTGACCGGGAAATCCCGGTGCCTGCATCGCTGCAAGCGGCTTTCTGGTTGGGTAGGAATGTTCATGATGCGTCTCGCTGTTTGCGCAACATCCCTTTGTTCGTTACTGCGAAGATGTCTGGCGCGCGGCGGCGCGTTTAGCAGAAGCAAGCGTGTTGGCCATGAGAAGGGCAATCGTCATTGGTCCGACCCCGCCTGGCACAGGTGTGATCGCTCCAGCCTGCGGTTCGGCCTCCGTAAAAGCCACATCGCCGACCAATCTGGTTTTTCCTTCGCCACTACCGGGGACGCGGTTGATGCCGACATCAACGACCGTGGCGCCAGGCTTGACCCAGTCGCCCTTGATCATCTCCGGTCGCCCGACCGCCGCCACCAGAATGTCGGCTGTGCGGCAAAGTGCCGGAAGGTCTTTCGTCCGGCTATGGGCAATCGTGACAGTCGCGTTGGCATTGAGAAGAAGGTTGGCCATCGGCTTGCCGACGATATTCGATCGTCCGACCACGACCGCATTAAGACCTGAAAGGTCGCGGCCCAGCGCCCGCTCGATCAGCAGCATGGAACCAGCCGGCGTGCAGGGTACGAACGCGGTTTCCAACTCACCAGTTCCAAGTTTTCCGACATTGATGAAGTGGAAGCCGTCGACATCTTTTTCCGGCGAGATCGCCTGAATGACACGGCCGGCATCAATATGTTTGGGCAATGGCAATTGAACAAGGATGCCGTGAATGGAATCGTCAGCGTTCAGGTCTTCGATCAAGCCAAGAAGGCTTTCTTCCGAGGTATCTTCACTTAGCGCGTGGCTGACCGAGTGAAAGCCACATGCCTCGGCTCTTTTGCCTTTTGAGGAAACATAAACCTGACTTGCCGGATCTTCGCCGACAATCACGACTGCAATGCCGGGTACAACACCAGTTGCCGCTTTCAGATCCGCGGTCGCTGACTTGACGCCCTCGACAACATCCGCTGCTGCTGCCTTGCCGTCAATAATCTTGGTCATGTGTTCCCCCACGGTGCTGGTCTTTCAGCGCGCCAGTCAATTGGCTGGTATCCACTGACAGAACCGTTGATTATGAGCAGATGGCACCGGCTCTTTTCAAATCGGTAGCAATGGGTGCACTGAGAGTCAACCAAGAAGCAATAAATTTTCATCAAAAGAAAATATCAGGCATCTCCGCCCAGTCTATACGCCAAGTGAAAACCGAACGCCATGGCTGCAAGCGGGTCAACTAATTGCAGAAAGCGACAAGTACCGATCCGTGATCCAACAGTCACCAAACGTCCAGTCGAGCTGCTACCCGGCTGGCAGACGATTTTACCCGTTCGGGCGTTTCTGATTTACGAAAAAAGATGACACTGACATTCAATCGTGCATTATATGAAAATAAAATTCACGACAGGAATATAATGAATAAGGTAGACCTCTGACCGAGCGATCCCGAACAATGACACTAACCCATCAGCGAGAGCACATCTCAAATGAACAACGAGGCATCGCTGCCTTGGATGAAAGTAGGCCAATAACGTTTCGCGAGGATGCGCGAAGCCTTTTGTTCCATTTGCTCTTATCGGTGGTCCAGGAACGCGAGCCCGATATTGCAGCCGTACTCGACGGGCAAATTGGCCTGGATAGGCTGGACAAGGAGCGCCGCATCGCGGCTTTGCAAGCCTCCGGAATATGGTTCCAACTGCTTGCCATAGCCAATGAATTGACCGCAATGCGCTCGCGTCGCGAACTTGAACAGGCTGGCGGTTCGGACCAGGTTATCGGCTCATTTTCCAACGTGGTCGGTCAGATCGCTGCTGCCGGCTATTCCGCGGAAGTTGTGCAAGGTGTTCTGGACGGCCTTAACGTCGGTCCCACAATGACCGCCCATCCCACTGAATCCAAACGGGTCACGGTTCTTGAAATTCACCGGCGTATCTATCGAAAGCTGACGGAACTCGAACAGCAGCGATGGGCACCGCGCGAGCGCGAACTGTTGGTTCGCGACCTCAAGAGCGAGATTGAAATTCTCTGGATGACTGGCGAGTTGCGGCTTGAGCGGCCATCGGTGGAACGCGAAATCGCCTGGGGCCTGCATTTCTTCCGCGAAGTGATTTTTGAGGCAACGCCTCAACTCTATGAAACGCTCGAAACGGCGTTGAGGCGCCATTATCCTCAATACGATCTGAAAGCACCGTCGTTCATGCAATACGGCTCGTGGATCGGCGGCGACCGCGACGGCAATCCCCACGTAACGGCGAAAATGTCGGCATTTGCGCTCTCTGAATGCCGCGCGACTGCGCTCGACCTTTATCGCAGACAGGTTCGCAGGCTGGTTACGGTGTTGAGCATCAGTTCAAACGAAGTGGATCTACCTGAGGATTTTGAATCGCGCCTTGCTGCCATACTTGAGCAAAGTGGCGAGGCAAAAGCCATCATTGCGCGCAATTGCGATGAACCACTTCGACAATTCGCTGCTGCCATGTTGTGCCGGTTGGACGCAGTTCGAGGCAATGGAGTAGCCCAACCCTACCCAGGTGAGGAGGCTTTTCGAAAAGATCTGATCGCGATTTCGAGGGTGCTTGAGCAGATTGGTGGGACATTGATTGCCAAGCGCTTCGTCAAGCCACTGTTGCGTCAGGTCGAGAGCTTTGGCTTTCGTACCGTATCGCTCGATATTCGCCAGAATTCGACGGTCGTGAATAGGGTTCTGGCTGAATTGTTCGCTGTAGAAGCGCCAGCACAAACAAAATCTCCACAGCCAGGAACACCACAATGGTCTGCTCGTATCCGCGACGGTCTCCAGGCAAGTGAGCCAATAGAGATCAGGCGCGCACAGCTTTCCCCAGAGGCTTGTGAACTTCTCGATCTGTTCGAGGTCATGCGTGAAGCCGTGTTCTCAACCGCAAATATGCAGATCGGTGCGTTCGTCCTTTCCATGACGCAGTCGCCTGAGGATATTTTGGCCGTTTACCTGCTTGCCAGATATTGCGGTCTCACGACCGCGCTCGACGGAAGCGGCGCGATCAGGCTTAAAGTTGTCCCGCTGTTTGAAACGATTGCGGATTTGCGGGCAGCCCCCGAGATCATGGACCAGCTTTTGGGGACGTCGATTGTGCGCCGGTCGGTGCGCGACTACGGCAACCGCCAGGAAATCATGCTCGGCTACTCGGATTCCAATAAGGACGGTGGTTTTCTGGCGTCAAATTGGGAATTGAGCAAAGCGCAAAAGCGTCTCACCAAGATCGGGTTGAAGCATAGAATCAAGATCAGCTTCTTTCACGGACGCGGTGGTTCGGTCAGCCGTGGCGGCGCGCCGACGGGCAGGGCGATTGCTGCGCAGCCGGCGGAAACCGTGTGCGGAGCCATGCGCGTGACAGAACAGGGCGAGGTCGTGTCGTCGAAGTTCGCCAATCGCGGCACAGGTCTTTACCAGCTCGAAATTCTCGCAGCCAGCGTTCTCGCACACAGCGTCAAATCGGCCAATGAAGCCGAGTTGAAAGACGTTCCCGAGTTCGAGGAGGCGCTTGAGGCCCTGACCGGCATGTCGCAGGCCTCTTACGCCAGCCTTATCAATGAGCCGGGTTTCATCGAGTATTTCAATCAGGCCAGCCCCGTCGAGGAACTCGCTCTTCTAAAGATCGGTTCGCGCCCGGCTCGCCGCTTCGGTGCCAGCACTATTGCCGACCTTCGTGCCATCCCATGGGTTTTCGCATGGAGCCAGAACCGGCATTTGCTGACGGGATGGTATGGCATTGGCAGCGCGCTGAACTCCTTCATAAGTGTGCGCGGCGATCATGGCCTGGACATGTTACGGCAGATGTTCGACCGCTCACGCTTTTTCCATCTTGTCGTCGATGAGATCGATAAGACGCTTTATCAGGCTGACATGGAAATCGGACGTCTCTACGCGGGGCTCGTCAATGATCGAGAAACAGGTGAGCGCATTCACCGCAAGATTGCGAGTGAATATGAACTGACCCGCAAGATGATTGGCGAGGTGACCGGCGGTGTTGACCTTTCATCTCGGTTTCCGGCTTTCAAACGCCATTTCGATCACGTCAGGCCTCAAATGGACGATATTCATCGTCTCCAGGTCCAACTGCTTCACGAAGTTCGCAATCAGGAAACTGAAACCGCCAGTTCGAAGCGGGCGATTAACGCTCTTCTTCTCTCGATCAACTGCATATCCACAGGTCTTGGCTGGACCGGATAGCAATGGGCAATAGCGCGCAAATGCGCCGGAAAGGATGGTTGTCATGAATATCTCCACAAGACCGGGCATCGGCAGTCTCGGCCAGTTCTTTCGCTCCGGTGTGGCTGAAGCGGACCCAGCAGTAAGCACCGCGATGGACCGCGAATTGTTCAGGCAACGCGATGAAATCGAGCTGATCGCGTCTGAGAACATTGTTTCGAAAGCGGTGCTTCAGGCGCAGGGCTCGGTTTTGACCAACAAATATGCTGAAGGTTATCCTGGCAGGCGCTACTATGGTGGCTGCCAGCATGTCGACGAAGTTGAGGAACTGGCACGCGAGCGCGCCAAAAAGCTGTTCAATTGCTCCTACGTCAATGTTCAGCCTAACTCTGGCAGTCAGGCAAACCAGGCGGCCTTCATGGCCCTGATGCAGCCGGGTGATACGTTCATGGGCCTCAATCTGGCCGCAGGTGGACATCTGACGCACGGCTCGCCGGTCAATCAGTCGGGGAAATGGTTCAACGTCGTTTCTTACGGGGTCCGGCAGGAAGATCAGCGCATTGACCTTGATGAAGTGCGCGATCTTGCTCTGAAGCACCGCCCGAAAGTTATTCTCGCCGGCGGATCGGCTTATCCGCGCATCATCGATTTCAAGGCGTTTCGTGACATTTGCGATGAAGTGGGTGCCAAGCTGTTCGTGGATATGGCCCATATTGCTGGTCTGGTTGCTGGCGGAGTTCACCCCAATCCGCTTGAGCATGCCCACGTCGTGACAACCACCACCCACAAGACGTTGCGCGGACCCCGTGGCGGCATGGTCCTTTCAAACGATGAAGACCTCGGCAAGAAGATCAACTCAGCCGTATTCCCCGGCCTTCAGGGCGGGCCGCTGATGCATGTTATCGCCGCCAAGGCGGTTGCCTTCGGTGAGGCGCTTGCTCCCGGCTTCAAGAGTTATGCGAGAAATGTTGTCGCAAACGCGCGAGTTCTTGCCGATACGATTGCGGCAGGCGGTGTGGACATCGTATCGGGTGGTACAGACACGCATCTGATGCTCGTTGACTTGCGGCGCAAAAACCTTACCGGCAAGGCTGTGGAGGCAGCACTTGGCCGCGCCTTTATAACTTGCAACAAGAATGGCATTCCTTTTGATCCGCAAAGTCCGGCAGTAACATCCGGGATCAGATTGGGAACTCCTGCAGGTACGACGCGCGGTTTTCTGGCCAAGGAGTTCACCTTGGTTGGCCAACTGACAATGAAAGTGATCGACGGCCTTGAGGCAAATGGGGAGAATGAAAATTCCTCTGTTGAGCGTGGAGTGCGCGAGGAGGTCGATTCACTTGTGCGCGGCTTCCCGATTTACGACTGAAACAGGTCGCGACGGGGCCGTAATGGTGCGGCCTCAACCTGTATTGTGGCAAAAATTATTGTGCCGGGATTGATGAAGCGTCCATGGCTGATGTGATCAAGTTCAAAGTTATGATCGCCGAGCGCAATCCGCTGGTGTTGTCGGCGCTTGGCGACATGATCAAGCGCGACAGCCGCTTCGAACTCGTCATGAGTGTTCAGTCAGGTGAGGCTTTTATCAAGGCCGCGTCTGCTGAAGTTCCCGAGTTCGACGTGGCGGTCATCGGCTGGAAGCTGTCCGACATGGATGGTGGCGAGGTTCTGGATACGCTGCGCAGTCGCCAAATCCAACCGCGCATTGTTATTTTCTCCAACGATCACGACGTTGCGATTCTGAGGCAATGCGTGCGTCTGGGTGCCCAGGGCTTTTGTTATCAGTTCGATGATCCTTGCATATTGTTCGACACGCTGCTCGTGGTTGCGCATGGCCGGATATGCATTCCCTATATTGACGTTTCAAGAATTAACGAGACGCCGCTTTCAAAACTTACCGCGCGTGAACGTGAGTTGCTGGCCGTCATGGCTGATGGGTGGACGAATCTCCAGATCGCCACGCGCACAGGAATTTCGGAGAACACGGTCAAGTATCACCTGAAAAATCTTTACGACAAACTAGATGTGAGAAACCGTGCCATGGCCGTGGCCCTCTATTCCCGCGAAATGAAACGCGGCACCCAGATAGGCCAGTAATCAAGGGCTGCGCGCTCATCTCATCTCGAAATTCGGCGTCAAGCGACATGTGGCACCGGTCTGCGCACCTGTAGGGCCATGATGGTGATGTTGCGTCGCAGCACAGCGTTTGCTTGACAGTGTGTGAGTTTTTACAGATATTCCTGTAAGGCAAATAATTTTCCATAATAAATAGAAGCCTAGTGTCTTTATACGACCCAAGGGAGGGGACAGTGGACGCAGCAATACATCAGGAATCTGACGACACCACACTCAACAGTCGAATAGACAGAATGCACGGCCGCGATCGAATCGGCGCATTGGCCTTTGTCGCCGCGCTTTGGGTCGCGTTTCTCTTCACGCTCATCTCGATATGGCCTGACATACCAAGTCAGGCGATCCGGATCATACTGGTCATTGCCGGCGGCCTTGTTCTCACACTGAACACGGCTGCGATCATGGCAATGCTAAGTCATTATACCCACGACAAGCATTTCATTTACGGACTTGATCTCAAGCATCTCGACGAGATGCGCAGGCGCCGGGGCTAGGGAGAAGGCGATGGCTTACCAACCACCAAAACAAGGCTTTGTAGCCCAGATTGTCGACGTTGTGGTTTTGCTCGTTCTTACGATCGGAGCACTCTACATCCCTCTCTACATGGGACTTGCAGGGGCGGCCAAAATACCAAACCCCATTGAAAACCCGACGTGGGAAGCGCTTGGCCAAAACGCCACCGAACAACAGCAATGGGCGGCTCTTGGCATTACTGATCCCGCCGTTGCCAATGACATCGTGACAGCTCGTTTCGATTACAGTTTCAGTTGGGTGGCTCTGATCGTCATGGCCGTTCTGGTCATCGGTTATTTTGTCATGGTCGTGAAGCTTTCCGATAAGGAATATCGCGAGGTCATAGAGGAGCGTTTCGGTACAAAACGCTCGGGGGAGCGTGATATGGATTTCTGGAACATCCTCGAATATGTCGCCTGGGGCTATCTGCGTTGTTCGGCGGGCTTATGCTCATCGATCTCGCGCGCATCGATTCAACCTACGACAACGACCTGCTGACTTCATCTCGCGAAGGCGAGATTGAAGCGACGCAGGAACGGCACCAGATCTGAGGGGGAATCGAAATGGCTACAACATCCACAGCGGCAGCTGAGCCGCAACGGCTCCAACTGCTCCGGGTTCTTGGACCAGGGCATGTTTGGGCACTTGGCGTCGGCATCGTTCTCGTCGGCGAGTATATGGGGTGGAACTTCTCTGTCGGCAAAGGCGGCATGATTGCCGGTCTGATTGCCTGCTGGGTGGCCGGGCTGCTTTATACCTGCGTCGCCATGATCGACTCCGAAGTCACCTCCACTGTTGCCGCCGCCGGCGGCCAATATGCGCAGGCCAAACACATTGTCGGCCCTCTGATGGCGTTCAATGTCGGGCTGTTTCTCGTCATGGCATATACGATGCTGGAAGCCGCCAATGCGATCACGGTCGGTTTTCTTCTTGATACCGTTGCCGGTATGCAGGGCCATTCCGGGCTCCACCAGCAACCATTCATCATCCTCGCCATCATGTTCCTTGCATGGCTGAACTATCGCGGCGTTTTGGCGACACTTACCTTCAATCTCGTCATTACCGCGATTGCATTCACGGCGATCATCATTCTCTTCTTCTCGGTCAATCTGGGCGCATCAGCAGTGTCGCTCGATTTCTCGGCTGTTACCACCGAACCACTGCCTTACGGTTGGGTCGGGGTCGTCGCTGCGCTGCATTTTGGCCTATGGTACTATCTTGGTATCGAAGGCACCTGTCAGGCCGCCGAAGAGGTTCGCTCTCCATCGCGCTCGCTGCCATATGGCACGATGGCTGGCATCATGACGCTGCTTATTGCGGCGACCTTGACCTGGTATGTCTGCTCGGGCCTGATCCCGTGGGAGTATCTCGGTCAGGCCGGTACGCCGCTATTCGATGCGGCCCGCGTTACCGGAAGCACGAGCCTGATGGTCCTGCTTTTCATCGGCACGATCTTTGCCACGCTTGCATCCGCCAATGGTTGCATCAACGACGCCTCGCGTGCCTGGTTTTCAATGGGACGTGACCGTTATTTGCCGAGCTGGTTTGGCGCTGTTCATCCGGTCTACCGCACACCATACCGGTCAATCGTATTTCTTGTTCCGATCGCACTTATCTTCGCGCTCGGTGCGCCGCTCGATCAGGTCGTGACGTTCTCGATCTTGTCGGGTCTCCTCGGTTACACCTTCATGACCTTTAACATGGTGATGTTTCGCAAGAAGTGGCCACTCGATACGATCAAGCGCGGCTATGTACATCCGTTCCATCCGCTGCCTGCGATCATCCTTCTGGTGTTGTGCTCCACGGCCTATTTCGCAGTGTTCCTAGGCTACGGCACACAGTTGATCGCGATGATGTGCTTCTACATCGTGGCATCGCTCTGGTTCCATTTCTGGCGTTATCGTTTCGTTCGCCGTGGTGATCAGTTCACGATGCCCTGGCCGAAGCCTGTTGGCTACTGACCTGTAACAGAGTGGCGGCGCCTATGGCGCCGCCCGTCATTTGAGGCGATCTCAATGATCACCACCACCCTGTTCGTGATTTCAATTGCTGGCGCGATTGCCGTGCTGTCTACGATTGCATGGCGTGAACACCAAGCTGCACTCAAACTCCGTAGCAACCTTTTGAATCCGGTCCAGGGGTTGTTTCGAAATTCAACCATAACAATTGGCCGCGACCACTTTCCGCTTCTGGACGGGCAACTTGCAGACGGGCGCAAGATCAAACTCGAACTGATAGCCGATACCCTTGTGTTTCGGCGACTTCCACAGCTCTGGTTACAGGTGACGTTGCGCGAAAAAGCTGAATGCCGGCGTCCACTGATTGGCATCCTGGCGCGCCCGACCGGTGCCGAATTCTATTCCATCGTTCAAGATTTTCCAGAATGGATTGCGCCGCCACCTTCCGAAACATCGCTACTCATGCGAGGTGACAGCAGTGCGACGGTCTGGGAGATCGAGCGGGCTGGAACCCTGTTTGCCAGTCTGGTGTCGGATCCGCAGGTGAAGGAAGCCGCTATAACGCCGCGAGGCGTACGCCTGATACGTCAGGTTGCACAAGGTGACCGGGGTTCACATCTCCTGCTGCGACAGATACTGTTTCCGGAGAATTCGATCTCGCCCGAACTGATGTACACCGTGATCGCTGAAGTCGAGGCGCTGAGCGAGGTGCTGCATGACAAAAGTGTTTCGCCCAGCCTGATGCCGGCATGAGTTCAACATGAAGAAACCCATCTCCCCATATATCGTGCTGGTTCTTGCAATTCTGTTTCCAGGAGCGGGGCACGTCGCGGTTCGCCAGGCACCGCGCGGCTTGGTATTTGCGCTTTCTGTGCTGCTCTTTGGGTTGTTGACCTATATGGTTTCGACACCGGACCAATCTTTCATCGGTCGCCACGCTGGCGGGTTTTTCATTTGGGCGCTGTCTATCCCCGATGCCTATCGCCGCGCGCGCATCCAGCAGGTTGCCAAACTTACCAAGCCTTCCTGACGCGCAGAGCGCCGTGCCTCCAATTGGGCGCTCAATAGGCGCTCTATCACTTTGATAGAGCATCGGGTTATTCCGAAAACCCGCAACCACTTTTCAGTTTGGTGTTCAAGAGCAATTTCAGGAAAATGGCGCGACAGTCTCCCTGCACCTATTGGCATCATTTCGATCATATCAACTGACCCTGATCTGCCATCGGCCGCGGCATGGCCGTTGCGGTAAACACATGTCGTCATGGTTTTTCCACGACGGGTAGGATTGCCCCATCCGTTAGGGAAATCACACCTGCTCATGCGTGTCTTTTTTTACCTCCGCACGGTGATTTTTTCTATCCGGGCAGGTGTTGTTCTAGCGTCGATAAGAAAACATTGTGCCTCGTAGGAAAATAGGTGCTGTCCACGAGGGGCAATGCCAAGCCGAGTTGAGGAGAAACATCGATGGCCGGATATAATCACCTTTTCGTCCCGGGTCCGACAAATGTTCCAGAAGCCGTTCGCCAAGCGATGAACGTTCCCATGGAGGATATGCGCGCGGGCACTTTCCCGGCTTTCACCCTGCCTTTGTTTGAGGATTTGAAGAAGGTGTTCAGGAACGAAACCGGCCGCGTCTTCATCTTTCCGTCGTCGGGAACCGGCGGCTGGGAATCGGCCATGACAAACGTGCTCAACCCCGGTGACCGTGTATTGATGTCGCGTTTCGGTCAGTTTTCGCATCTGTGGATCGACATGGCCGAGCGGCTTGGCATGAAGGTTGATGCGGTCGATTGCGAATGGGGCACCGGCGTTCCGGTCGAAATCTATGCCGAGCGTCTTGAAGCCGACAAGGCACATGAAATCAGGGCGGTATTCTGCACCCATAATGAGACGGCAACCGGTGTTACCAGCGATGTCGCGGCTGTTCGCGCCGCACTCGATGCTGCCGGACATCCTGCATTGTTGTTCGTCGATGGCGTGTCGTCGATCGGTTCTATCGACTTTCGTCAGGAAGAATGGGGCGTCGATTGCGCTGTCAGCGGCTCGCAAAAGGGCTTCATGCTGCCAGCAGGTCTCGGCTTCCTCTCTGTCAGCCAGAAGGCGCTCGAGGCCGCGAAAACGTCGAAGCATATGCGCTGCTATTTCTCCTTTGAAGATATGATCAAGGCCAACGACACCGGCTACTTCCCTTATACGCCGGCCACACAACTGCTGCGCGGACTACGCGTGTCGCTGGATCTGATCGCCGAAGAAGGCCTGGAGAACATTTTCGCCCGCCACACCCGGCTGGCAAATGGTGTGCGTCAAGCGGTCGATGCATGGGATTTGCGCCTTTGCGCCAAGGAGCCGAAATGGCATTCCGACACGGTAAGCGCAGTAATGGTGCCCGAAGGTGTCGACGGCGCGGCTGTCGTCAAGCGTGCCTACCAAGCTTACAATACTGCCCTTGGTGCTGGACTCAGCAAGGTTGCCGGCAAGGTGTTTCGCATCGGTCATCTTGGCTGGCTCAACGAGGTGATGGTTTGCGGCTCGCTCGCGGCTTCCGAAATGGCACTTCTCGACTGCGGCGCCAAGCTTGCACCTGGATCGGGTGTGGGGGCGGCGCTCGAATATTTCCGCCTTGCGGAAAAACCTGCGCTTTCACAGGCAGCATGAGCGGTCAAACGGGAGAGCACCCATGAGCCACACCATCAACCATCTACGCAAATTGCGCCTTCAGCGTAGTGAACTCGCTGTGCCGGGTTCAAACGTCGAGATGATCGAAAAGGCTGCAAACAGCGCCGCCGACTTTGTCTTTCTCGATATCGAGGATGCGGTCGCGCCGCCCGACAAGGAGCGCGCCCGCAAGAACATCATCGAGGCGCTGAACGACATCGACTGGCGCGCCAAAGGCAAGACCGTTTCCGTTCGCATCAATGGTCTCGATACCCATTACATGTACCGCGACGTTGTCGATGTGATGGAACAGGCCGGTGATCGGCTGGACACCATCCTCGTCCCGAAAGTCGGGGTGCCTGCCGATCTTTATATGGTCGAGGCGATGGTCAATCAGATTGAAATGGCCAAGGGTTACAAAACCCGCGTCGGCCTGGAAGCGTTGATCGAAACCGCGCTTGGCATGGCCAATGTCGAGGCCATAGCCGCCTTTGCTGGACGGCTTGAGGCCCTCCATTTCGGTGTGGCCGACTATGCCGCCAGCTGCAAGGCGAGAACGGTCAATATTGGCGGTCTCAATCCGGATTATCCCGGAGACCAGTGGCATGCGGCGTTGTCGCGCATGACCATTGCCTGCCGCGCTTACGGTTTGCGTGCTGTCGATGGCCCATTCGGCGATTTTTCCGATCCCGATGGCTTTACCGCCGCCGCCAAACGCGCCGCGGCCCTCGGAATCGAAGGAAAGTGGGCCATTCACCCTTCGCAGATTGAACTGGCCAATGCTGTTTTCTCGCCGCCTGAGAAGGAAGTTGAGCGGGCGCGCCGGATTATCGAGATGCTGCGCGAAGCCGAAGAGCAGGGCAAGGGTGCTGCATCTCTCGACGGCAAGATGATCGACGCAGCATCGGAGCGCATGGCACGAAACGTTCTCGTAACCCACGAGGCCATCGAACGGTCGATGCAGTCGCGTACTGCCGCGCCCGTCTGAAGAGGAGCTTGACATGGACATTCACGAATATCAGGCCAAAGAACTGCTTTCTCGCTACTCGGTTCCCGTCCCGCGTGGTGGCCTCGCCTATAGCCCCGAGCAGGCAACTTACCGAGCCAGTGAGATTGGCGGCGATAAATGGGTCGTCAAGGCCCAGATCCATTCCGGGGCGCGCGGCAAGGCAGGGGAGTTCGAATTTGCTCCTCCGATGTGGAAGTCAGCGAGGCTGCCGAAGCCATGCTGGGCAGGAAGCTGGTCACTCATCAGACCGGGCCGCGCGGCAAACTCGTGTCGCGCCTCTATGTCGAAGAAACGGTCGATATTCGCCAGGAAATATATCTTGGCTTCGTGCTCGACCGCAAAGCCGAGCGCGTGATGATCGTTGCCTCGGCATCGGGCGGCATGGAAATCGAGGAGATCGCTGAAAAGCAGCCGGACTCGATCATTCGCGCAACCGTCGATCCAGGTGTTGGCATGCAATCCTATCAGGCACGCGAGATTGCTTTCGGCCTCGGACTGGAAAACGCGCTGATCGGCAAAGCCACCGATATGCTTTTGGGATGCTACCGGGTGTTTCGCGATTACGATGCGTCCATGCTTGAAATCAATCCGCTCGTTGTCACGCGTGACGGCAATCTGATGGCGCTGGACGCCAAGATGTCGTTTGACGAAAACGCATTGTTTCGCCGTCCCGAGATTTCGGAACTGCGCGACAAGTCGCAGGAAGATCCGCGCGAAACCTTCGCCAGTGATCGCGGTCTGTCCTATGTCGGTTTGGATGGCAATATCGGGTGCATCATCAATGGCGCCGGATTGGCCATGGCAACGATGGACATGATCAAGATTGCCGGTGGCGAGCCCGCCAACTTCCTCGATATCGGCGGCGGCGCTTCACCGGAACGTGTCTCCAAGTCATTCCGCGCCGTGCTGGGAGACAAGAATGTCGAGACGATCCTCGTCAACATTTTCGCTGGTATCAATCGCTGCGACTGGGTGGCAGAGGGTGTCATCAAGGCAATTCGTGAGGTCGGTGTGAATGTTCCACTGGTGGTGCGTTTGTCCGGCACAAATGTCGAAGAGGGAAAGCGTATTCTGGCAGAAGCCGGAGAGGCGGTGATTGTTGCCGATACGCTTGAGGAAGCCGCCGAGAAAGCTGTCGCCGCATGGCGCTCGGTTACAATGAAAAAAGCTGGTTGACGGGAGGATAGAATGGCAATTCTGCTCAATAAGGATACCCGTGTGATCGTCCAGGGCCTCACGGGCAAGATAGGCAGCTTTCATGCGCTGGACATGAAACGCTATGGCACCAATGTTGTCGGTGGCGTAACTCCCGGCAAGGGTGGCCAGGACCATCATGGCATTCCGGTTTTCAACACCATGAAAGGTGCCGTGCGTGAAACGGGCGCAAATGCGAGTATCGTTTTCGTGCCACCACCGTTTGCTGCCGACTCGATCATGGAAGCAGCGGACGCCGGGATAAAGTTCTGCGTCTGCATTACCGACGGCATTCCCTCGCAGGACATGATGCATGTCAAGCGCTACATGCGGCGCTATCGCTTTGAAGACCGCATGCAATTGATTGGGCCGAACTGTGCCGGCATCATCACGCCGGGTCAGGCGTTGATGGGCATTATGCCGGGCAACATCTATCTTCCGGGCCGTGTTGGCATTGTCGGCCGTTCGGGTACGCTTGGTTATGAAGCGGCTTCTCAGATGAGTGCGCTTGGCATCGGCGTATCCACCAGCGTCGGCATTGGTGGCGACCCGATCAACGGTTCGTCGTTCAAAGACATGTTGGAACTGTTTGAAAAAGACGACGACACTGATGCTGTGGTGATGATTGGTGAAATCGGCGGTCCACAGGAAGCCGAAGCCGGTGAATGGGCCAAGCGAAACATGAAGAAGCCGCTCATCGCCTACATTGCTGGTCTCTCGGCACCCAAGGGTAAGCGTATGGGGCACGCAGGCGCCATTATTTCCGCCTTCGGCGAATCCGCGCAGGAGAAAGTCGAGATTTTGCGCGATGCAGGTGTCACGATCGTGCCGACGCCAGCAGCCTTTGGACCGACAATTGCGGGCGTCTTGGCGGATCACAAGAAAGCCGCCTGATTGCTAGAAGTGTCCGGTTATTAGAAGTAGCCGATTATTAGACGTAGCCCGATTATTAGACGTAGAATGTCTCTCAACTTGCGTCGGCGCTGGCCGCCGACGCCATGCCACCTAGCAGGGAATGTCCATGAAGCCACGCGTAATCGTAACCCGCCGTTGGCCTGAGTCTGTCGAAAAAATACTTGCTGAGCGCTTTGATGTGACGCTTAATGCCAACGACGTTCCTTTGGCAGCGACACAACTCAAATCGGCATTGTCGGATTTCGACGCGGTATTGCCGACGGTTAGCGACAAACTGACGGCTTCAGTGTTTCCTGATGAGGGTTTGCGGACAAAACTTATCGCGAATTACGGCGTCGGGTTCAGCCACATTGACGTTGATGCGGCGCGTGCACGGGGGATCGTCGTTACCAACACACCTGGCGTGTTGACCGATTGCACAGCCGATCTCGCCATGAGCCTGTTGTTGTCGGTTGCCCGACGCGCTGGTGAGGGCGAGCGGCAATTGCGGGCTGGCCAGTGGGCTGGCTGGTGCCCCACCCATATGATCGGTACAAAGGTTTCTGGAAAGACGCTGGGCATTATTGGCATGGGCCGCATCGGCAAGGCGACAGCGAGGCGGGCTCGTTTCGGCTTTGGCATGAAGATAATTTTCTTCAATCGCTCCCGCGTTGACGATGATGAGGTTCGAGCGATGGGCGCAACGCAGTTGTCCTCCATTGAGGACGTTTTGGCGGGGGCGGATTTCGTCTCTCTTCATTGTCCCGGTGGTGCAGAGAACCGGCATTTGATCAACGCGCAGCGCATCGACGCCATGAAATCTGGTGCTTATCTCATCAACACGGCACGCGGTGACGTCGTTGATCAGGACGCGCTCATTGACGCGCTGGAAACCCGCGCAATCGCAGGGGCTGGGCTCGATGTCTTTGCCGAGGAACCAGCCGTGCCCGAAAAGCTGTCGCGTTTGGAAAATGTCGTGCTGTTGCCGCATCTTGGCAGCGCAACGGAAGAAACCCGCGTGGCGATGGGGATGAAGGCAGTTGAAAACATGACCGCGTTTTTTGACGGCCATGAGCCGCCTGATCGTGTTGCTTGAGGAAAGGAGGACGCTGCTTGGAATAAGTGGACGACGATAGGGCTTGGAGCGGTTTCAGACGGGCCGAAATTGAAATCTGCCGCCTAACCTTGTCTGATCGCAGCCCCTGAATCGGCAAAATAGATACGCAACAACTCGCCAAGTTGTGGTCGTTCCCGCTTGTTCCTGAAGCGTGAATTTGAGCCTCACACACCTGCGATGATGTCGCGGCGGATAGTGTTGTGTGTTGATTGGATTTTGTTTACTTATAGTGAAATTAGACGTTTCACTATCGGGAGGCGAATCCAATTGGCAATTTCCAGCAAAATTAGTAGTGGTGCCAAGGCGCATGACGTGTCTGCGGATGTCAAGAAAGGCACCCCGGTAGCTCCGGCCCGCGCCGTCACCCTGATGCAAGACCCCCATGCAGTTCGCGATACGCGCGAAAAGGTTCTTGAGGTTGCAATTGGCCGCGAGGTTCGGGCTTTTCGTAAGAAACTGGGCATTACGGTTGCTGATCTTGCTGCCGCCACCAATATCTCGCTTGGAATGCTGTCGAAGATCGAAAATGGCATAACATCACCATCTTTGACGACACTTCAGACGCTTTCCCATGCGCTGGGCGCTCCACTCACATCGTTTTTTCGCCGGTTTGAAGAAGAGCGCAATGCCGTATTCGTCAAGGCCGGCGAGGGGGTGGATGTCGAGCGCCGCGGAACCCGTGCCGGACATCAGTACACTTTGCTTGGTCATATAGGCTCCAACACCAGCGGTGTAGTGGTCGAGCCGTATCTGATAACCCTATCGGAAGACTCGGATGTCTTCCCGACCTTTCAGCACGACGGTATGGAGTTCCTCTATCTCCTTGAGGGCGAGGTTGTGTACCGGCATGGCAGCAATCTTTACCGTATGTTGCCCGGCGACAGTCTGTTTTTCGACGCCGATGCACCGCATGGGCCGGAAGAACTGAGCAAACTGCCGATCCGCTACCTGTCGATTATATCCTACCCGCAAGGCGGCGGACACGAATAGGCGCCAGCATTGAAGCTTTCCGAATTACGGAAAGCTTCAATGTTACATCGGTGATAGGCGAAAAATTGCAACAGAACCGCTCCGAGGGTCTTGTCCTGCTCTTAAAGTGTTTTCAGAATGAGCATAGGGCCGAAAACCGGTAACCACTTTTCGGCCCGTTGCTCTTAGATTTTCGCGAAGACGCTTTTCACTGCTTCGGCAGTTTTTGCGACGATGGTATCCGCTTCCTCGCGGGTCAGGCACAGCGGCGGAGCAAAGCCCAGAATATCGCCCTGCGGCATGGCGCGTCCGATTACGCCATGTTCGGCAAGTGCTGCCGCGACTTGCGGCCCGATCTTTTGCGAGGGGTCGAAGAAGACCCGGTCATCCTTGTCAGCGACAAATTCAACCGCTGCCAGCATGCCGTCTCCGCGCACTTCACCGACATTTTTATGGCCACCCACCGCCTTGGCCAGTTCGGCGCGGAAATAGGCACCGGTCTCCCCGGCGTTTTTCACCAGACCGAGTTCGTCAATGAGTTCGAGATTGGCGACACCTGCGGCAACGCAGATAGGATGGGCGGAATAGGTCCAGCCATGCCCAAGACTGCCAAGCTTGTCAGAACCTTGCACCAGTCCTTCCCACACCTTGTCGCCGACAATCACGCCGGACAAAGGCGCATAGGCTGACGTGAGACCCTTTGCGATGGTGATCAGGTCGGGCTTGATGCCATAATGGTCGGACCCGAACATGGTGCCAAGCCGGCCAAAGCCGGTGACAACCTCATCGGCAATCAAAAGCACGTCATATTTGTTGAGCACCGCCTGGATTTTCTGCCAGTAGCCGACGGGTGGTGGCACAATGCCGCCGGTGCCAAGCACCGGTTCACCGATGAATGCGGCAACCGTTTCCGGGCCTTGTGCAAGGATGAGTTTTTCGAGTTGATCGGCGCAATGCTGCGAAAACTGTTCTTCGCTCATTGAGCGGTCCGCGCGGCGGTAATAATAGGGCGCTTCGGTGTGCAGGATGGGCGCTCGCGGCAGGTCGAAAGCGTTGTGGAATGCGTCGAGGCCGGTCAATGAGCCGGTCATGATGCCGGAGCCGTGATAGCCGCGCTGGCGGGAGATGATCTTCTTCTTCTCCGGGCGTCCAAGCACATTATTATAGTACCAGATCAGCTTGATGTTGGTCTCGTTGGCGTCGGAACCGGACAAACCGTAATAGACGCGGCTCATGCCTTGCGGTGCGCGGTCGATGATCATCTTGGATAGTGTGATGGATGCTTCTGTACCGTGGCCGACATAGGCATGGTAATAGGCGAGGTTTTTCGCCTGCGCAGCAATTGCATCGGAAATCTTCTGGCGGCCATAGCCGACATTCACGCAATAAAGACCGGCGAAAGCATCGAGGCTCTTCTTGCCATTGACGTCCCATATGGTGACGCCCTCTCCGCCCGCCATTACACGGTTCGGTGATTCTCCGCGTGCATGCGTTCCCATGTGGGTAGAAGGATGGAAAAAGTGGTCCCGATCCCATGCATTGAGTTCGTTCGACTGGTCAAGCATTGCGTTTACTCCTTGAAAAATGGCATCGGGCTGTGCCGTATTATCCTAGATCCAGGCACAGATATTTGAGATCGGTGAAAGCTTCGAGGCCGTGGCGGGAGCCTTCCCGGCCCATGCCGGATTGCTTCGTGCCCCCAAATGGCACCGGCGCACCGGTAATCTTGACGCGGTTGATGGCAACCATACCGTAATCCAGTGCCCGGCCCATACGCAATTGTCGTGCGCCGTTTTCAGTGACGACATATGCCACGAGGCCATATTCGGTGGCATTGGCGCGGGCAATCAGGTTTTCCTCGCTATCGAAGGCTGTAACTGCGGCGACGGGCCCGAAAGTCTCCTCACGCATGATGAGCGCCTCGTCCGGCACATCTATCAGCAATGTCGGCTGGTAAAACAACGCTCCCGCCTCGGCGCGTTGGCCGCCGGCAAGGCATTTTGCGCCCCGGTTGAGCGCATCAGCCACCTGCTCCTCAACTTTTTTAACCGCGCGTTCGTGCATCAACGGGCCAATGTCGGCACCTGCGGTCAGCCCGTTCGAAACTTCCAATTTCTCGATACGTGCTTCGAAAGCTGCGCAGAACCGATCATGGATTGCACGCTGGACATAGATGCGGTTCGCCGCGAGGCAGTCCTGACCCGATGTGGCAAATTTGGCATCGATGGCGATATCGACGGCCTTCTCAAGGTTGGCGTCGTCGAAGATGATCAAGGGGGCGTGGCCACCAAGTTCCATCACCAGCCGTTTCATGGTGGGTGCGCATTGCGCAGCAATCAATCTGCCAATTTCCGTTGAGCCGGTGAAACTCATGGCGCGAACGCGGCGATCTTCGCACAGGCTGCCCACGATGGCCGCAGCATTCCCGGTGACAATATTGAACACGCCGCCCGGAAGACCGGCGCGTTCGCCAAGTTCTGCCAAGGCCAGTGCCGATAGCGGCGTTTCCGAGGAAGGATGTGCAACAATGGTGCAGCCCGCTGCAAGTGCTGCTGCTGCTTTTCTTGTCAGCATCGCTGCCGGGAAATTCCACGGCGTGACGACCCCGACGACGCCAAGTGGCTCACGCCGCACCATCATGTCGGCACCGGGCAGATGACTTGTGACGCCTTCAGCATTGATGCGCTTGGCTTCTTCCGCATACCACTCCACGAATGAAGCGGCATAGTCGATCTCGCCCAGCGATTCCTTAAGCGGCTTTCCTTGTTCAAGCGTCATCAACAGCGCCAGATCATCCTTGGCCGCAACGATCAGATCGTACCATTTCCGGAGAATTTTCGACCGCTCCTGTGGCATCATGGAGCGCCATATGGGAAATGCCCGGGATGCGGCGTCGATGGCCAGACGTGTCTGTTTGGCATCGAGTGCGGCAACGAATGCGACGGTCGCACCGGATGCCGGGTCCGTGACCTCAAAGCTGCCTGCTGAATCACTTGCGGTCCAGCGGCCATCTACATAGGCCATTTCGCGCAATAATCGGCGGTCAGTGAGCCGTTCAAGCGCTTCGTGGCGGGTAGAGCGGGCAAAATGCGCATGTGCTGACATGAAAAACCTCGCTGGCGAAAGAGAGCCTCAGCTTAGGCTGCAAGCACGGAGAAAGTGACTGTTCGTGGTGGTGCATAAAGAGAGATTGGCTATTGATGTCGAGGAAACCAGACAATCTCTCGCCACATCGACTTTCGTCTGCGTGCCGTCTCAATTTATCGCAAGAGAACATCGACTGGCAGAACGGTATCGTCTTTCACGGTCTTGGTGACGATGTAGGTGAAATAGCGGTCGATGCCGATCTCGCGTTCCAGCAGGGCATCGACGAGCCTTTGATAAGCGTCAATGTCGCGTGCCATGACCTTCAGGACATAATCGACACCGCCTCCCACCGACCAGCAGGCAATGATTTCCGGTGTATCGCGAATGGCGCGTTCAAAACGGTCGAAATCAGCCTGTCGATGGCTGGTCAGGGTTACCTCCATCAGCACCGTGGCAACCGGGGCCACGACGCGCATGGCAATCCTGGCATGATAGCCCGAAACGATGCCGGCTTTTTCAAGTTTGCGCAGCCGCATCCAGCATGGCGTGGGCGAAAGGCCCACTTTCTCAGCCAGCGCCAGCTTGGTGATGCGCCCGTCGCGCTGGATGGCATCGAGAATCCTGAGATCAACGGGATCGAGTTTCGATTCGGCCATAATGTCCACTTCTTTTGCTCCCGCAGCATGAATGTGCTTTATTTCGATTGTCAATTGAACTGATTTTGTTCTCTAATATGTCATGACATTATGGAAGCCAGATCCGACGCTCATTCGGCGGCCAGCATATCTCTCGCTTGCTGACCAGTTTGCCCGCGTCATTCATGACGGACGCTTGGCAAATGGTGAACGTTTGCCAACGCACAGGCAACTCGCAGACGAACTAAAACTATCTGTGCAGACGATTAGCCGAGCGTACGAGGAATTGATTCGGCGCGGTTTGGTTTCGGGTGAAATCGGCCGCGGCAGCTTCGTGCAAACCCAGCCCCGCGAACCCGAACCGCCCTATCTTCCTGAACGTCCCGGCGAAGTGATCGATCTTTCTATTTTGAAACCTGTTTGCGAGGTGATGCATCTTGAGCGGCTGAGGCAAGCACTCGGTTGGCTGGGTGAGACGCTGCCTGCAAGTTCCGCACTGTCATTCAGACCGAATATGGTGTTCCCGCGCCATCGCGCGGTCGCGGTTGAATGGCTGCGTCAGTGCGGGATCGAGACCTCGCCGCAAAATGTCAGTCTGACCAACGGTGCCACGGCTGGAATGACCGTCGCTTTCATGAGTGTGGCACCATCCGGATCGACGGTGGCTACCGAAGCTATCGGCCATCACACTTTGGTGCCCCTGGCGCGCTATCTTGGATTTAATCTCGAAGGTCTGCCAATAGATGAGTGCGGCCTTGTTCCCGCCGCTCTCGACGAAGCCTGCCGCCATGGTGACATTCGCGCCGTATTCGTTCAGCCTTCGGTCATTAATCCATTGACGACGCTCATGAATGCATCGCGGCGTGAGGAAATTGTCGCGGTCGCACGCCGTCACGATATCGCGATCATCGAAAACGATGTGCTTGGCCCTTTGATCGAGGACCGACCGCCACCAATCGCAGCCCTCGCGCCCGAACGCACGCTCTACGTCACGTCTTTTACCAAGATTACCGTACCGGGGTTGCGTATCGGCTATCTCGTTGCGCCCGACCGTTATGCTGCTGCCGTCGCCAACCGGCACATGGTTTCCAACTGGATGGCAACGCCGATGGTGGCAGAGATTGCCTCGAAATGGGTGGTTGACGGGACCGCGATGGACCTTGTGCGCTGGCAGCGCACCGCGCTTCGCAAACGCCTTGCAATAGCGGCTGAAGTGCTTGGCGATGTCGATTATCGCGCCCACCGCGATGGCTTGCATCTATGGCTGCAATTGCCCGGTGATCGCGGGGAGGAGGCTTTTGTCGGACAGGCGAGGCTGCGCGGCGTCGCCATCGCGCCGGGGGCTTCATTCCAGATATCGGATGCGCCGGGGCGTCCGGCTGTTCGTATCTCGCTTGGCTCGACCGCAGAAGAAGAACTGCGCGCCGGGCTTGGCGTGGTCAGCAAGCTTTTGCAGGGCGATCCCGAACATCTGTTGCTGGCAATCTGAATAGGAATTTCATCGCAAAATGGACTTCAAAGAAAAATTGTCATGGTTTTATTTTCCCAATTGACATGATTTGATACGTTCCCCATCGTTAAGGGCATAGGCTCCTCAAGCAGGGGAAAACGCATTGGCCGAGCCCATCATAAAAATCGACACCATTTCTAAAAGTTTTGGTTCCTTCAAGGTTCTTGATGGCTTGTCCATGCAAGTCATGCCAGCCGAGAAGCTGGCCCTGATCGGCCCTTCCGGTTCAGGGAAGACGACCATTTTGCGCATTCTGATGACGCTGGAGCGCATTGACGATGGTCATATCCAGATCGAAGGCGAGCATCTTTATCATATGGAACGCGACGGCCAGTTGCTGGCGGCCGATGAACGCCACCTTGCCCGAATGCGCCAGAAGATCGGCATGGTGTTCCAATTGTTCAATCTGTTTCCGCACAAGTCGGTGATCGACAATGTTACCCTGGCGCCGATGCTGACCAAAGGCACGCCTCGCGCCGCTGCCGAAAAACGGGCAATGGAATTGCTCGACATGGTTGGCATGTCCGACAAGGCCAAGAACATGCCGGCACAGCTTTCGGGCGGGCAAAAGCAGCGCGTGGCGATTGCCCGTGCACTCGCGCTGTCTCCGAAAATCATGTTGTTCGATGAAGTCACCTCGGCACTCGATCCTGAGCTTGTCGATGAGGTCTTGAACGTCATGCGCACGCTTGCCGCCGAGACTGACATGACCATGTTGCTCGTCACGCATGAAATGGGGTTTGCCCATGATTTTGCTGACCGGGTGTTGTTCTTTGACGGTGGCAAAATCGTCGAAGAAGGCAAGCCTGACGACATTTTCAGCCATCCAAAACAGGAACGCACGCAAGGATTCCTGAAAAAGATCATAGCGGCCGGCCATCGCGTCTGACCGTCATGGTGGGCGGCCGTACCGCCCCGGAGCCAACAGGCTAAAAACAAAGAGAACGACGAACCAAGGAGTTGGGAACGATGAAAAAGTTTGGAATTCTGGCTGGCGCTGCCAGCATCGCACTGGGTGCGCTCATGGCCACATCGAGCACAAGTTCGGCTGATGACAGCAAACTTGAGGCACTGAAGGCGCAAGGCTTCGCGCGTGTCGCCATTGCCAATGAGCCACCGTTTACAGCGGTTGCGGCAGACGGCAAGGTATCGGGTGCTGCTCCAGATGTAGCACGCGAAATATTCAAGCGCCTTGGCGTGGCCGATATCGTCGCTTCAATCTCCGAATATGGCGCAATGATCCCCGGCTTGCAGGCTGGACGTTTTGATGTCGTCACAGCCGGTCTTTTCATGAAGCCGGAACGCTGCGCAGCCGTCGCCTATTCAGAGCCGGTGCTTTGTGATGCCGAGGCGATGCTGGTCAAGAAAGGCAATCCGAAAGGTTTCAAAAGCTACGAAGACGTTGCCAAGGACGACAGCGCAACGATAGGCGCTCCGGGTGGTGGAACGGAGGAAAAGCTGGCACTTACCGCCGGTGTGCCTCGCGACCGCGTTATCGTTGTCCCGGATGGTCAAAGTGGCGTGAAAATGCTTCAGGATGGCCGCATCGACGCCTATTCCCTGCCGGTTTTGTCCATCAACGACCTCGTCAAGAAGGCTAACGACCCGAACCTTGAAGTGGTCGCACCGGTGCAGGGTGCTCCAGTCTATTGCGATGGCGCTGCCTTCAAGAAGGGCGATGAAGCCCTGCGCGACGCATACGACGTGGAACTGGCCAAGATGAAAAAATCCGGCGAATTCGCCAAGATCATCGAACCCTATGGGTTCTCTGCGGCCGCCGCGATTTCGACCACGCGTGAAAAGCTGTGCTCGGCAAAATAAGCGCGCTTCTGCTTTGCCTTCTCCTGCCTTGGAGAAGGCAAAGCAATTGAAATCACAATAAAATTCGCAACGGATGGTGCCCATGACCGATTGGTCCGGATATCTAGGCCTGATCCTGCAGGGCGTATTCGTCACCATCGAGCTGACGCTGATGGGGTCCGCGCTGGCATTGGTCATGGCGTTTATCGCCGGAATGGGCAGGCTGTCGCGCTACTTTGTCATAAGATCTCTGGCGACGGCCTATATCGAGTTCTTCCGTGGAACCTCCATCTTCGTCCAACTCTTCTGGGCCTATTTCGTGCTGCCTTTTGTTGGCGTTTCCCTGACGCCGCTGCAAGCGGGCGTATTGGCACTTGGTCTTAATGTCGGCGCCTATGGCGCTGAGGTTGTTCGCGGTGCGATCCAGTCGATAGGGCGAGAACAATATGAAGCCTGCGTTGCACTCAACCTTGGGCGCTGGCATGCAATGCGCCACGTCATTCTTCCGCAGGCATTGCTGCTCATGCTGCCAACCTTCGGCAACAATGCCATCGAACTGCTCAAGGCAACTTCGGTAGTCTCTTTGATCTCGCTCACCGACCTGACCTTCCAGGCACAGGTGGTTCGCGCCCAAACGGGCAGCACGCTGGTGCCGTTTACCAGCATCCTGATCATCTATTTCATCTTCGCGCTCATGATCTCATGGGGGGTGCGCTCGCTTGAGCGAAAAATGGCGCGTGGTCTTGACGGGGTGCGTGTCTGATGGACTGGGATTGGGCCTTCGTCTGGGAGATTTTACCAACGCTTGTCGAGGGCGTGAAGATCACCATCATCGCGACGCTGCTTGGTTCTGTCCTTGCTGCATTCGTTGGGCTTGGCATCGCTTTGCTGCGCCGTTCGCCAAATGGGTTCATCTCGCGCCCGGTCGGCTTTTTGGCTGAATTCATCCGTGGCACGCCGTTGCTCGTCCAACTCTATTTCATCTTCTACGTCCTGCCGGATTTTGGAATTCTGCTGCCACCAATGGTGGCTGGTGTCATCGGTCTTGGTCTGCACTACGGCACTTATGCGGCGGAAGTCTATCGGGCCGGTATCGACAACGTGCCGCGCGGCCAGTGGGAGGCTGCGAAAGCCTGCAATCTGAACAGCCGCCAGACCTGGACATACATCATTATCCCTCAGGCGTTGCCGCCGATGATTCCCGCGCTCGCCAACTACTTCATCGCCATGTTCAAGGAAACACCGCTGCTTTCGGCAATAACCGTGCTTGAGTTGATGAACCAGGCGAAAATCGTGGCAAATACCTATTATCGCTATGTTGAGCCGATGACACTGGTTGGCGTTTTCTTCCTCATTATCAGCCTGTTTTCCGTCGTTATTCTGCGTTGGCTGGAGCGCCGGTACGGCAGGATCGAGAACTAGTGCATGAAGCCGCTTCCCGAAATCATACTGAGACCGACACGACCGACGCTTGACGTTCGGCCGCTGGAAAAACGCGTCGGCCTGATCGTTTTGGCAACCGATCATACCAGCGAACCGGATTTTCAGCGCATGGTGGCTAGCCGCAATATTGGCGTCTATGTCGCCCGCATCCACTATGCCAATCCTACGACGCCTGAAAATCTTCGGAAAATGCAGCCGGCTTTGACCGCAGGAGCGTCGCTCATTTTGCCTGACGAGCCACTCGATGCCATTTGTTATTCCTGCACTTCGGCATCGGTGGTTATCGGCGACAGTGAGATCGAAGCGGCGATCCAGGCTGCCAAGCCTGGCGTGCCGGTAGTGACGCCAACAATGGCGGCATTACGCGCTCTGCAAGCGCACGGTGCCAGGAAAATAAGTATTCTGACGCCTTACACAGTCGAGACCAGTCGCTCAATGGGTGCCTATTTCGTCGAACGCGGTTTCGATGTGGTGAGTTTCACCTGCCTCGGTTTCGAAGATGATCGTGAAATGGCGCGAATTTCGCCAGCATCGCTCGTCGAGCTTGCCCGGGAGGCAATTGATGAGCAAGCCGATGCGCTGTTTGTCTCCTGCACGGCCTTGCGTTCGGCGCTCGCCGTCGTTGGTATGGAGGAAGCGACTGGCCGTCCCGTCATGACCAGCAATCAGGCAACAGCGTGGAATTGCTTGCGGCTGTGTGGCGACGACCTGTCCCGCCCTGAATATGGTAGCCTGATGACGCTGCCATTGCCGGGGAAATGACGGCCATGGCCTCCGTGTCACTTGATGAGATCACCTCTGCGCGCACGCTGATCGAGGGCATGATCGAGCGTACGCCAATCGTCACTTCTGCGAGCCTTTCCAGCAAGCTTGGCGTATCCGTTCATCTCAAGTTTGAGCATCGCCAGAGCACCGGTAGTTTCAAGCTGCGCGGCGCATCAAACGCGATTGCCTCGCTGACAGATGAGCAGAGGAAGCGCGGCGTGGTCGCGGTTTCGACTGGCAATCATGGGCGTGCACTTGCCCATGCAGCCAAGCTTGAGGGCATACGCGCAATAATTTGCATGTCGCAACTCGTGCCTGAAAACAAGGTCGACGAAATTCGCCGCCTTGGTGGCGAAACGCGCATTGTTGGAAAGAGCCAGGACGATGCGCAAGAAGAAGTACAGCGCCTCATAGATGAGGAAGGGCTGATCATGGTGCCGCCCTTCGACCATGCCGCAGTCATTGCAGGGCAGGGAACCCTCGGGTTGGAAATCATGGAGCAGGTGCCCGAACCGGATGTGGTGTTGGTGCCGCTTTCGGGGGTGGCTTGGCTGCTGGTGTTGCTGCTGCCGTCAAGGGGATCAGGCCAGAAACGAGAGTGATCGGCATTTCCATGACGCGCGGTGCCGCCATGAAGGCAAGCCTCGACGCTGGTCATCCGGTTCTGGTGGAAGAATTACCGACACTTGCTGATTCACTCGGCGGTGGCATCGGTCTCGACAACCAACTGACCTTTGCCATGTGCCGCAATTTGCTCGACGAGGTGATCTTGCTCGACGAGGATGAGATCGCTGCTGGTATTCGCCATGCCTATGCGAAGGAACGTGAAATCATCGAAGGCGCGGGCGCGGTGGGAATTGCTGCGCTGTTGGCTGGAAAGGTGAAACCGGCCGACACGGTAGTCGCCATTTTGTCGGGCTGCAATATCGACATGGAGCAGCACCGGGCGATCATATGTGGTGAGATTGCATCGGGTAAGGAGCGCGCGGCATGAGCCGAATGACGATCCTCACCGAAATCGAATTGCGCAAGATCGTCAAGCTCGACCTCGATGCTGTCGCTTGCGTTGAACGTGCCTTTCAAGCTCTTGCAACCCTGCCTGTCGCGATGCCGCCGATTCTGCGTCTGGACATTCCCCAATATCACGGTGAAGTCGACGTCAAGACAGCCTATGTGCCGGGCATCGACAGCTTCGCGATCAAGATAAGCCCGGGGTTTTTCGACAACCCGAAGCTCGGTTTACCGAGCGTCAATGGCATGATGGTCGTGCTCTCGGCCCATACCGGTTTGATCGAAGCCCTGCTGCTCGACAATGGCTACCTTACCGATGTTCGCACAGCGGCAGCGGGAGCAGTCGCAGCGAAATATCTGGCTCGTCCAAATGCCTCGGTTGCAACGATCTTTGGTGCAGGTGTTCAGGCGCGCTTGCAACTGGAGGCGCTCACTCTGGTTCGGCCCATCGCCGAGGTTCGCATTTGGGCGCGCGATACAACCAAGGCTGAAGTTCTTGCGGGCAGTTTGCGTGAAAAGCTGGGTATTGTCGTGCGCTCCGAGGCAGATCCCGCCAAGGCAATTGCCGGTTCTGATGTGATTGTGACCACAACGCCTGCGCAAGCGCCATTGGTCAATGCTGGTTTCGTAACCTCGGGCCAGCACATCACGGCGATGGGCTCGGATGCAGAACACAAGAACGAGATCGCGCCTGAAGTTCTTGGCGCAGCCAATATCTATGTTGCCGACAGTGCCAGCCAGACCCGGCGTCTTGGCGAACTACACCACGCGATTGCCGCAGGCGCGATGAGTGCCAGCGCGGAAGTCACCGAACTCGGTCAGATCATTTCAGGTGAGCGACAAGGACGCCGATCAGCCAGAGACATCACCATCGCGGACCTTACCGGCACAGGGGTGCAGGACACGGCTATCGCCGCTTTGGCTCGTGATCGGGCACAAGAAATGAATGCCGGAGCCATTTTTGAAAATTAGATGCACATCGGCCTTTAGACCGATTTGACGAGGACTTGGAAGAAAATGCAGCCGAACCTTAAATTTTCGCGTGAGGAATATGCCGAGCGCCTCGTCAAGACGCGCATGGCTATGGAAAAAGAAATATTGATCTGCTGATCGTCAGCGATCCGTCCAACATGGCTTGGCTGACGGGTTATGATGGTTGGTCATTTTATGTGCATCAGGCCGTGATAGTTCCTCCGCTTGGTGAGCCCGTTTGGTATGGTCGCGGGCAGGACGCCAACGGTGCAAAGCGCACCAGCTATCTCTCACACGACAATATCGTCGGCTATGCCGATAATTACGTACAGTCGGTCGAGCGCCACCCCATGGATTTTCTCGCTCAGGTGCTTGGTGAGCGCCGTTGGGATAAATTGACCATCGGCGTCGAGATGGACAATTACTGGTTTTCTGCTGCTGCCTTTGCTGCATTGCAAAAACACCTGCCCAATGCGCGCTTCGTCGATGCTACCGCGCTGGTCAATTGGCAACGCGCGGTAAAAAGCCCAACCGAAATCGACTATATGCGCAAGGCTGCCCGCATCGTGGAAGCCATGCACGCCCGCATTGTCGACAAGATCGAAGTTGGAATGAGGAAATGCGACCTTGTTGCCGAAATTTTTGATGCCGGCACGCGCGGCGTCGATGGCATCGGCGGCGACTATCCAGCAATCGTTCCGCTGCTGCCCTCGGGGGCTGACGCATCCGCGCCGCATCTTACATGGGATGACAAGCCCATGAAGGCAGGCGAAGGTACGTTCTTTGAGATTGCCGGTTGCTACAACCGCTATCATTGCCCGCTTTCACGTACCGTTTTTCTCGGCAAGCCCACGCAAGCGTTCATAGATGCGGAAAAAGCTACGCTGGAAGGTATGGAAGCCGGGTTGGCTGCTGCCAAACCCGGTAATAGCTGCGAAGATATCGCGAACGCCTTCTTTGCCGTGTTGAAGAAACACGGCATCATCAAGGACAATCGCACCGGCTATCCGATAGGTCTCAGCTATCCGCCCGATTGGGGCGAGCGCACGATGAGTTTGCGCCCCGGTGATCGCACCGAGTTGAAGCCCGGTATGACATTCCATTTTATGACCGGCCTGTGGCTGGAAACGATGGGGCTCGAAATAACTGAGTCCATTCTCATCACCGATACCGGGGTTGAATGCCTTGCCGATGTGCCTCGCAAGCTGATCGTGAAGAATTGAGGTGCAAATGTCAGATAGCAAAAATCGTTCTTCACCAGTCGTGCCGACCGTTGATTTAGACGGTTCAGGTATCCAGCATGGGCATCTGCGCCTCCCCTATAGTCGTGACGATTCGGCATGGGGTTCCCTGATGATCCCCATTGCTGTGATCAGCAATGGCACAGGGCCAACGGCGCTGCTCACTGGCGGCAATCACGGTGATGAATATGAGGGGCCGCTGGCTCTGTATGAATTGGCGCGGACGCTTGACCTCAACGCGGTCAACGGCACCGTTATCATCGTTCCGGCGATGAACTACCCGGCATTTCGCAGCGGCACACGCACCTCGCCGATCGACAAGGGAAATATGAACCGCAGTTTTCCAGGTCGCCCGGATGGGACGGTAACGGAAAAGATTGCCGACTATTTCCAACGCGAACTGCTGACGCGTGCAGATATTGTTCTGGACTTTCATTCGGGCGGAAAGACCCTCGATTTCCTGCCGTTTTGCGCCGCCCATATGTTGGCAGACAAGGCGCTTGAGAAACAGGCTTTTGCCGCAGTTGAGGCGTTCTCCGCACCATTTTCAACGCGCATGATCGAGATCGACGCCGTTGGCATGTACGATACTGCTGCCGAGGAGATGGGGAAGGTTTTCGTGACCACTGAACTCGGCGGCGGCGGGACGTCTCGCGCCGAGACCGTACGAATTGCAAGGCGCGGCGTCCTCAATGTCTTGCGCCATGCGGGCATCGTTTCAGGTTCGGTCGAAAAGATTTCGACACGTTGGCTCGATATGCCATCCGGCGATTGCTTTTCGTTTGCCGAGGTTGATGGAATGATCGAGACGATGATCGATCTTGGCGATTTCATTGAAAAAGACGCTGTGCTGGCACGCGTTCATTCCATCGACCGTACGGGTATCACCCCTCACGAAATCAGGGCAAAAATGTCAGGCATCTTGACCGCGCGGCATTTTCCAGGATTGGTCAAGGGCGGCGATTGCGTCGCCGTGCTCGCCGTAGAGGTTGGCTGACGTCGTGATAAATCGCCGCGCACCTTTCCTGAAATTTCCGGGTGGATTTGGTGCGCGGACAATCATGTCGCGTTGGCGATGATCTCACGTAGCGCGTCGCCGAAAAGCTGAACCTCTTCCAGCGTATTGTAGTGCACCAGCGAAGCGCGGACGGCACCGCTATCCATGCTGAGGTTCAGCCGTTTCATCAGTCGCGGCGCGTACATATGACCATCACGGATACCGATCTGACGTTCCGCCATCTCTTCCACGATCATTTTTGGCGACAGGTTAGGGATGTTGAAGCAGAACGTCGGTACGCGTTCAGTGATACGGGCCTCATCGCAAACACCATAGATGGTGGCACCGCAGTCCTTCAAAACCTTCAGCATGGCGCGAGCCAGATCAAGTTCGTAGGCACGGATCGCCGCCATGCCCGAAACGATATTGTCGCGACGTGATCGGTTGTTCGCAGGTGCCAGATTGCGGCCGATCAATTCCAGATATTGAACTGCAGCGTCCATGCCAGCGACGTTTTCGTAGATGAAGGTACCGGCCTCGACTTTGTGCGGCGGCTCGTTGGGGATGAAATCTTCCTTGAAGGTGGGCAATAGCTTCAGCGTTTCAAATCGCCCCCATAGGAAGCCCATATGCGGTGAAAAGTTCTTGTATCCGGAACAGACGAGATAGTCGCAATCCCAGGCTTGCACATCGATCAAGCTGTGTGGGCCGTAATGTACGCTGTCGAGAAAGACCTCGGCTCCCGCCGCATGGGCGATTTTGGCCACCGAGGCGACGTCGACAATAGAGCCGATCGAATGGGCTGTTACCGTGCAGGCAACGAGACGCGTGCGCTCTGAGATAAGCGGCTTAAGATCGTCGGTGTGCAGGTTTCCGTCTTCACGCATGCGCCACCATTTGAAGGTGGCACCGCTGGATTCCAGCGCCAGCCACGTCGCGATGTTCGCGTCGTGGTCCATGTCGGTGATGATGATCTCGTTGCGACCGCCTTGAGGTTGGTCGGAAATCATCTGCCCGATACCGAGGCTGACCAGGCGGATGAAGGAGGTGGCGTTCATGCCGAAACAGATTTCGGCAGGGTCGTAGGCGTTGATCAACAACGCCACGCTTTCGCGTGCGTCATCGATGGCCTTGTCAACCGCAACGCTGCGACCATAACGGCCACCGCGCTGCACATTGTGGCTGACCAGATGGCGGGTGACTGTGTCGAGCACGCTTTGGGGGATCTGCGCACCGGCGGCATTGTCCATGAAAATGAAGTCGCCGGCCTGCTGCAGCGCCGGAAACATTGAACGGATGGCGCCGACCGGGAATGGAGTGGTGGTCGCGTCTTGCGTCTTGGGGGGCTGGTGCTGGTTCACGGATGGTTCCTTCATTTCAGTTCAATCATATTGGATTGACGGGGCGTCAATGCGCGCCCAGTTGCTTCTTGCTGCGGTCTTCGAGGTAGCCGACCAGACGCACCAGCGGCCAAAGAATGACGAGATAGATGATCGCCGCGCCGATGAGCGGTGTCGGATTGGCCATCATCGCCTGCGCGTCGGTTGCCTGTTTCAAAAGGTCGGGCATGGCGACGACCGAGGCGAGCGCGGTATCCTTGAAGACCGACACGCAATTGCTGGTGAGTGGTGGAATAACGACCCGGATCGCCTGTGGCAGGATGACTTTGCGCATGGCAATCCAGAAGGGCAGGCCGAGTGTTGCCGCCGCTTCGAACTGGCCTTTGGGAATATTCTCGATGCCAGCGCGGCAGACTTCGGCTGTAAATGCGGCCAGAACCAGTGAAAGTGCCAGCGCCGCCGAGGTGAAAGATGAGAAACTGATGCCGACGAACGGCAGCGCATAATAGATCAGGATCAGCACGACAAGGATCGGCAGCGCGCGGAAAATATCGATATAGGCGGTGGCGAGGCGTCTTAGCGGCTTGGGTGCATAGAGCCGGACAAGGCAGATTGCCAAACCAGCCAGCGTTCCGAAGACGATAGCTGCGCATCCGAGCATAATGGTGTTGCCAAGCCCGCGGATGAGGATCGGAAACGACCGCACAAGAACTGACCAGTTGAAGAACGTATCAATCAGTTCCATGGGCGAGGCCTCGGCAGGAGCTGTCTAACGGGGATGGGGGAAGGGTGTCGGCCCGCGCTGGCAGGTCGACACCCGCGTGGTCTTACTGCGCCTGTGGTATCGGCCCAGGCATGACCGTTGAGGTGCTGGCTTCCGGATCGACGCCGAACCACTTCTTGTGGATTGCGGCCATTGTTCCATCCTTCTTCATTGCGGTGATGGCGTCGTTGACCTTTTCCAGCATCGGGTGACCCTTCTTGGTCATCATGGCAAAGCGTTCGCCGGTCGGAATGCGCACCAGGATTTTCAACGCCGGCATTTGCTTGATGGCATATTGGAATCCGGCCAGTTCACCGGCTCCACCATCAACGCGGCCATTCTGGACGTCGAGCAGCAAATCCTGCTGGGCGTTGTAGCTTTTGACATCGGCGACGCCGAGCTTCTCGGCATTGGCTTTCATATATGCGTCGCCAGTTGAACCGGCGATGACGCCGACCGTCTTGCCCTTGAGGTCATCAAGGGTCTTGATAGTGGAATCCGTCTTGCCGACGATGGTACCGTCGCTGTCATAATATGGCTGCGTGAAAGCCTGGTTCTGCAGGCGTTCATTGGTGATCGAGATCGACGAGACGGCGAAGTCGATGCGCCCTGACGCCGTCGCTGCAAATAGCGCTTGGAAACCGAGATCCTGGAATTTGACATCCGCGCCGATGCGCTTGGCGACATCAGTGGCGACGTCGATTTCGAAGCCCTCGAAACCACCTGAGTCGGTTTTGTATTCCCATGGCGGGTTGGCCGGATAAGCCCCGACCGTGATTGTGTCAGCAAAGGCAGGCGCGGCGAAGGTGACACTTGCGGCGATCATGACGCCAATCAGTCCCAGACGTTTTAACATGTTCTCTCCCTGTGGTTCAGCTGCTCGATGTGGTGTCGTTCATGTTCACCTCTTTCAGCCCGTTCCCTTGGGCTGCAGGCGAGGCGAAGCCTGTTGTTAAGAAGCTCGGCGCTCCTCCACGCCAAATAGCCCCTCAAGATTGGAAAGGAGCGCTTCGATGGATTGCTCGTCGGTCACCGGACCCGGCGATAACCGAAGTGTCGCCCCGCGCGCATCGCAGAAAAGGCGCTTGGCGCGCAAAGCCGCCACTGTCGCGGCAGGGTCTATGCCTTGTGGCAAATTCAGCATCACGCTGCCACCGCGCTCACCGGCATTCAATGGCGAGCTTACGCTCCAGCCGTTTTCCAGCGCGTGGTCGATAATCACTTCGCACATGGCCGCGTTGCGGGCGGCGATGGCGTCGACGCCGGTTTGCAGGACCCATTCGAGTCCGGGTTGGGAGGCGATGCTCGCCAGAATGGCTGGCGTGCCATGGTCGAAACGGCGCGCATCCGAAGCGTAGGCGAAGCGCTCAATATCCCACGAGAACGGATTTGGCTGGCTGAACCAGCCACGTAGTTCCGGCCTGCATGCCTTCAGTAAATCTGGCGTCACCTGCAAAATACCGGCACCCGATGTGCCGCACAGCCATTTCAGCGATGTGGAGACGACAAAATCGACGGGTATGGAAGAAACGGAGAAGGGTGCAACGCCAACCCCTTGTGTGATGTCAACGCCAATGAGCGAACCCATCTTGCGGCCATGCTCCGCAAGTCGTGCCACATCGCAGCGATGAGAAGCTGTAGACGTGACAAAGGTCAACAGGGCAAGGCCGACATCGTCGTGCCAGCGCGCCAGAAAATCTTCGTCACGCACCCAGCTCTCACCTGCGCGTAGCGGCACAGTATCGAGCACGAACCCGAAGCGGTCGGCAAGGCCGGCAAGCAGGAAATGAAGGCTCGGAAAACAATCGGCGGCAACAAGCAAGCGCTTTCCCACCAGCCGCTCGCGGGGCAAACCGCCTATCAAGCTGTAAAGCGCACCGGTCACGTTTTCGGCCGTCGTGAGCGAGCCCTTCGGTGCGTCGATCAAAACACTCCAGCTATCTATGAATTTCTGACGCGCGGCGAGTGCAGCAGGCCATTGGCCATCGTCTTGTGCCGACCAGATCGCGGAGAACTCGGTCAGGGCTGCGGCCATGCGCTCGGCTTTGGCCGGAAACGTACCAATTGAATGATAGAGAAAGTAACCTGACATGCCACATTCCTGATATCTGTGATCATGTGATCACAAAACAGTGTAGAGATCAACCGGCATGATGTGGATAGATTCTATGATGAGGTATCAAAGATCGTATGTGCGTTCTGATTGCCAAACAGTGCCGGAAAGCAATTGCAGGAAAATCACGCAGCGGCATTCCGCCCAGAATAGCATGAAAGCAAATACTTAGAGCGGTTTGCTGATTCAATCGAAACTGAACTGCTCTTAATGATTGCGAAGTGACAAGCGAAAATTACGCTTTGCTGAACGCCGAAAATTTGATCGATTTGGGTTCGGGCACGTCAGGGCAGAGCACGCGCAACGTGTCTTGCGTCGTTCTAATATCTGCGACCACTTCATCGCAGGCGCGAGCGAAATCGCGATCCTTGAGCGCGGCGATGATGGCGATATGGCGTCCCGAAGGCTCCATTGTGCCTGCCTGCATGGAAGGCGCGACGTGATTGGAAAGAAGGCGCATATAGGGGCCGAAGCGCAACCATAGCGTCTCGATGAGTTGGAACAATACGTCGGACCCGGAAGCACGATAGATGGTAAAGTGAAATTGCTGGTTCTTGGCGATCAGTTCGTAGATGCTGTCGTTGCGCCCGATCATCTGCTGTTCGTCAGTAATCTGCTGCAATGCGGCAATATCGATAGCACTCAGGCGTGGCGCGCCCAGTTCGGTTGCCACCTTCTCGACAGCAACGCGGGCTCGGCACAGATCATCCAGTCGCGCGCGGGTAACGATGGGCACACAGGCCGATCCGTTCTGTGAAATCTCCAGCGCGTTCTCGGCAGCAAGCCGGCGCAACGCTTCGCGTACCGGCATATTGCTCGTGCCGAATGCTTCTGCCAGTGATGAAATCGTCAGCGTTTGCCCAGGATCGAAACTGCCAATCATCAAGGCATGGCGAAGTTGCTGGTAAACGCCGTCCTGAACGGTGGTCCGGCCCGACACCGGTTCAAATCCCATACCCAAAATCAGTCTCGCTTCCATTGCAACTCCGAATATGAGAGATCGGAGCGCGCATCGACTCCGCCTGCCGGAACCATTTGATCATCTGATCATACATTGGAAGAAAGACCAAGCAACCCGCGTCGGCGGCTTTTCTCTGCCTCACACGGGTTGGACCGATACGCTTCATTCATGTTGTCTGAAGCGCAAGGATCATTGATCGGGAGATGTGCAATCACATTCCCATGCTTTTTGGCAGATCTGCCGCAGCGACAAGAGAGGCCTATCGCAACGGCAGGATCAATCGGCTATTTGCCGTCCTTCGGACTCCACAGCACAGTATCGGCGTCTTTCTCGTAAGCCATACCGTTTGGATAGCTGATCGCTTCGAGTTGCAACCCCCAAGGTGCCTGAAAATATAAGATGGTCTGGCCCGCTGCCGGCCCCTCTTCCACCGGGATCGGCCCCATACGGGTCTCGATGCCCTTGCCGTCGAGATAGGCTTTGGCAGCGGCCACATCATCCACATAAAAGGCGATATGGAAGCCACCTATGTCGCTGTTGCGGGCTTTGACGACTTTCTGGTCAGGCGCGCTATATTTGAAAAGTTCAATGTTGGAGCCGACCCCGCAACGGATCATGGTAATCTGTTCGATCACCGCCTTCGGGTCGACACCCAGCACATCCTGCATGAAGGTACCCTTGTCGTCGGCAAAGGGGCCAAACGACATCGCCTTCTTGCAACCGACCACGTCGGTAAAGAAATCGACCGCTTGTTTCATGTCGGGAACGGTTATGCCGGTATGATCGTGACCGCGCATACCCGGCATTGATTCGGCGGACGCCGTACCGATGCTCCCGATGAGCATCACCAGCAACGCGGCGTTTTTGAGTGTATTTCTCATGCCCGTCATCCTCCTTCGGGACTTGTTGCTTGGTTGCACGCCGGCGTCCCGCTTCCGGCATACTTTTTCAGATACGCCCGGTTACCTCATGGCACTACCGCGGCAGAAGAGTCGCCGTTCAGCCAGTCGGGATCGATTTCCGGCAATGGGATCGCCGCGATCAGGTCGCGCGTGTAGGCATGCTGTGGCGATGCGAACAGCGTATCGGTCGGACCGGTCTCGACAATTTCGCCTTCGCGCATGACAATGACTTGCCGGCAAAGACGACGGATCACCGATAGATCATGGCTGATGAAGGCAACCGTCAGACCCATCTCTTCAGCCAGTTTTTCCAGCAGAGTGAGAATTTGGGCCTGGGTCGAGACATCAAGGCCGGAGACGATCTCATCGGCGAGAACGAATTTCGGCGACAGTGCCAGCGCCCGGGCGATACCAACGCGTTGGCGCTGGCCACCGGACAGTTCGTGGCGATAGCGTTTGGCAAAATTTTCGGGCAAACCCACCCGGTGCAGGGCTTGCGCGACCCTCTCTTTGAGATTGTCGGCAATGCCATTCTGTTTCAATGGCGCGGCGATGATCGCCCCGATTGTCCGGCGTGGATTAAGCGACGACATAGGGTCCTGAAAGATCATTTGCAGGTCGCGGCGCAGCGGCTTCAAGGTTTGCTCCGACAGATGCGTGATGTCGTTGCCGTCGAATATGACCGATCCTTCGTTCGGTTCATTGAGCCGCACCAGTGCCCGTCCAAGCGTCGACTTGCCAGAGCCGGATTCGCCGACAATGCCGGTTACGGAATGACGCGGCAGGTCGAAATCCAGTCCCTTCAAGATTTGAACCATGGGCGCGCGGCCGAGCAGCGGTTTGCGCGCCATGTCGGGAAATGCGACTTTCAATCCACGCACGTTGAAGAGGGGATCAACCACGTATCGCGCTCCAGTTATGGTCGGCGGCGTCGATCTCAAGCGCCAACTCGCTCAGCACGGATTCGTCCACCGGTTTGAGGGAGGCAAGCGGATCGGTATAGCGCGGTGTTGCTTGCATCAAGGCACGCGTATAGGCATGACGCGGTGCGGAAAACAGGGTCGCGGTATCAGCTTCTTCAACGACCCGGCCAGCATAGAGCACCGACACCTTCTGACTGATCTTGGCGACGACGCCGAGATCGTGCGTCACGAATAAAATGGCTGTGCCGCGCTCGCGCTGCATAGCTGCGATCAGTCTGAGGGTTTGCTTTTGCACGGTCACATCGAGCGCCGTGGTTGGTTCGTCGGCAACGATCAGTCTTGGCTCTGCGGCGAATGCGGCGGCGATCAGCACCCGCTGGCGCATGCCGCCCGAAAGTTCATGCGGATAGCTTCTGACGACGCGTTCGGGATCGCGGATTTGCACCTCGTCAAGCAATTGGCGGATGCGCGCATTGGCTTCTTGCTCACTCCAGCCAAGGATACGCACGAGCCGGTCGGTCATTTGCGGGCCGACGCGCCGCGACGGGTTGAGCGCGGTCAGTGGATCTTGCGGGATCAATGCCGTCTTTGCGCCGATCAGCGTGCGCCGTTGCTTCGGCGGCAGCGTACCGAGGTCAACGCCCTCCAGAAAAATATGCCCTCCGACAGGCCGCACGCTGGCTGGCAGGACGCCAAGAACGGCCTTGCCGATCATGCTTTTCCCCGCGCCGCTTTCACCGACAAGCGCGCGGACCTCACCCGGTTCAACCGTGAGCGAGACATCGCGCAGCACGCGCACTCCATTGCCGAGAACCGCACTCAAGCCGGAAATTTCGAGGCAGGCATCAACGCTCATCGCAACACCGGGTCAAGGCGTGTTTTCAAGCCTTCGCCGAGCTGGCTGAAGGACAGCACGGTCAGAAACAACGTGATCAACGGGAACACCAGCACCCACCATGCCTGGTGGATGGACAGCCGCCCCTCGGCAATAAGGCCGCCCCATGTCGGGTCGTCGGTTGAAATTGACAGATTAACGAAGGACAGGATTGCTTCGACGATCACCGCGATGCCCATTTCCAATGACAGCAATGCGACGATCGACGGCAAGACATTGGGCAAGACTTCACGCAACATGATGCGCACGCGGCCAAACCCGGCAATACGGGCATTCTCGACATAATCCATGCGCGCCTGTGACAGCGCTTCGGCGCGCACCACACGGCAAAAGCGTGTCCAGTCGATGATGGCGATGGCGACGATAACCGAGCCGAGACCGGTGCCGAAAACGGCGATCAGCAGGATGGCGAATAGCACCGGCGGAAATGCCATCCAGATATCGACTATCCGCGAAACAATGCGGTCGGGCCATCCGCCGAAATAGCCGGCTACGAGACCGAGCGCCGAGCCGACGATACAGGCAATGGCGGAAGCGGAAAAGGCGACTATGAAGGCAATGCGCCCGCCATAGATCAGCCGTGAGAGAAGATCGCGCCCCAGGCTGTCGGTGCCAAGAAAGTAGCCATGTTCTGCACCTTGCAGCCAGATAGGTGGCAACCGCTCCAGCATCAAATCCTGTGCCAGAGGGTCATGCGGGGCTACGAGAGGCGCGAAGATCGCCGCCAATATTGCCACCAGCAGCCAGCCTCCGGCCAGCCAGATACGCAAATTGGATTTTTTGCAATGAAGTGCGCCTCAGCCATGACGCAGCCGCGGGTTGAGCAGGGCATAGGTCATGTCGACGGCGAGATTGATGAGTACAAAGAGCAATGCGAAAATCAGCACAATCCCCTGAATCAGCGGCAGGTCGCGGTTGATGACCGCATCAATGGCCATGTTGCCAAGGCCCTCATAGGAAAACAGCCGCTCGACGATTACCGTGCCGCCGATGAGAAAGGTAAATTGCACGCCGATCAGGGTGAGAGTCGGAAGCGCCGCGTTTTTCAACGCCTCGCGCAATATGACCTGAGTTTCGGAAAATCCCTTGACACGGGCAAGAACGACATAGTCGAGGTCCATTACTTCTTTCAGAGAATGCTTCAGCAGGTGCGAGATGATGGCGGCCAAAGGCAAGGCAAGCGCCAGCGCGGGCATCAGCATATGGGCAAGAAGGTCTCTGGTCAGGTCGAAGCGCAACCGCAAAATGCTCTCGAACAGATAGAACTGGGTGACGAAGGGCAAATCGAGTTGCGGTGAGACGCGCCCGGAAATGTCGAAGATCGGTAACAGCACGCCAAACAGCAGTATAAGGACCAGACCCCACAGGAAATCGGGGATGGAAAGGGCTGCACCGTTGATGACGTCAATGCCGGCCTCAACCGCCGTGCCGCGTTCGCGCGTTCCCAAGATAGCAAGTGGCACGCCGATGGCGAGTGCGATGAAAAGCGCCACGATCGACAACTCGAGCGTCGCGGGAAGACGGCCCAGAACGAGGCCGAGAACGTCCTGCCTGAGCGAAATCGAGGTGCCGAAATCGCCATGGCTGACCCCGGAAAGCCAGATGAAGAATTGTTCGATTATCGATTTGTCGAGACCGTAGAGCGCGCGCAGCCGCTCTATGTCGGCATCGGTAGCTCCCGGCGGCAGCATCATGGCGATCGGATCGCCCGGTGCCACGCGGATCAGCAAAAACACGACCACCGCCACGCCAAACAGAGTGACGGCCATCGTGATGAGGCGGATCAGCAGCCTTTGCAGGATCATGAGTTGAACAGGTTCATGGACACGGGCCTCGCGAATAAAATGCGCGCCGCTCTTGCCGAAAGAGCGGCACGCTTTATGCCTTTCAGAGGTCTCAGGCAGGCGTCATGAGAGCTGGCAACAGCGCGCCAGAAACATGCGGCACGACATTGACGCCCTTGGCATGCACGATGGGTTGCGCGTACTGCATCAGCGGCAGCACATAGGCGTTGTCGGCGATCAGCTTGTCGACCGCCTTCCAGCCAGCGATGCGCTTTGCTTCATCGGGTTCACCCCATAGCGGATTGATTGCGTCAATCACGTCCTGGCCGTCCCAGACCGAGTGGGGGCTGGGGCCGTACATGGCAAAGCCGGTTGATGTAGTCGGATCACCGATGGCATCGCCCCAGTTGTAGAAGGCTGCGGGTGCCAGCTTGTCGGCGGCGCGCAGTTCGTAATGCTTGGCGATCTCGTAGACTTCTATTGTTGCCTCAATGCCGACCTTGCGCCACATGCCGACGATGGCCTGGATCATCTCATAGTCCTTGGGCTTGAAGCCTTTGGTCGTCTGGATGGTGAACTTGACAGGCTTGTCAGTGGAGTAGCCGGAAGCTGCCAGCAGTTCCTTGGCCTTTTCCGGATCGTATTCGACCTTGATCGAGGGATCGTAGGCGGCATATTCCGGTGTCTCCAGCGTGTCCAGCGGCTGGCCATAGCCGCGCAGCAACCGGTCGACGAGCAGTTTCTTGTCGACCGACATGACGGCCGCCTTGCGCACATTGGCATCAAGCATCACGTCGATGTCGTTGAAGAAGATCATGCCGATGTCGGAGACATTCTTGCACGATCCAGCCAGCCCGTCTTTGGCGATCAGGCGGTCATATTCCTCATAGGGAATTTCCAGCGTTACCTGCGAGGAACCGGACTCGATCTCGGCAACGCGGCTGGCCGCGTCGGGTACGAACTTGATTGTCACGTTTTCAAAAGCCGGCTTGCCGCCCCAATAGTTTGGGTTGGCCTTCAAACGGAGGAAGGCATTGCGTTCGAATTTGTCGACCATATAGGGGCCGGTGCCAATCGGGGCTTTTTCGAAACCTTCCGCGCCGACCTTCTCGTAATAGGCTTTCGGCATGACATAGCCGGTAAGGAACGACATCCATTTGAAGAGCACCGGATCGTAGCCGGCTGCATCGGCAGTAATCTTGTTGCCGTCGATCTTGAAATTGCTGAGGTTTTTCCAGACGAACTGGATCGGGTTGCCGGTTTCTTCCTTGCCTGCGCGCTCCAGCGACCAGACGACATCCTCGGCCGAGAAGGGCGAACCGTCATGCCATGTAACGCCGTCGCGCACCGTCATCATTATCTGCTTCTTGTCACCGCTCCAGCCCCATTCGGTGAGCAGTCCGGGACCAAAAGACAGGTCCGGGGCCTGTGGGATGAACTGGTCAAAAACCGACTGGTAGAGCCCCTGAATGGTTGGATTGACTGCCGAAGGGCCGGTGGTCGGATCCCAGGACGGCAGGTTTACGTTGTAGGCGATGGTCAGTTCGCCGGGGGCCGCCTTGGCCTTCTTCGGCAAGCCGAGTGCGCTCGCGCCAAGAGTGGCTGCACCATAACCCAGTATTTCGCGTCTGTTCAGTGTCATTTTCATTCCCCTATTCGGTCTTGTTTTCTTACCCTTGAGCCTATCCTATGCGGCTGGCGTCGTCTGTACTGATTGTATTTGACCTGTTTGCCGGGCATGCGAGCCCAAGCCTCATTTGCCTCCAAGTTCAGTTGCCAGCATGTAGCCGGAGCCAGCACCCACACCGGCCCCCGGCCATGTGCCTGCACCCACCAGATGCAGGTTTTTCAACGGTGTGTTCCATCGCGCGAAGCCGCGCATCGGGCGAAAGAGGAAATTTTGCGACAGATGATGGCTGCCGCAAATCTGGTCGCCACCGACGAGGTTGGGGTTTTCGCGCTCCAGATCGATCGGTGAAAAAACTGCACGACCGAGAATTTTCTTACGCAAATCGGGCGCATAAGTCTCGATAATATCCAGAACCCGCTCGGCGTAATGCTCTTTGACGTCATCCCAATGCGCCGGGGCAATTTTGCTTGCCGCATCGCCCAGAATGGTGGCGGGCAACACGCGCACCTGCACCCACAAGACATGCTTGCCCGGCGGTGCGCGCGACGGATCGACCGCCGTCGGCTGGCCGATCACCAGCACCGGTTCCGACGGCAGCAATCCGGCCGTCGCTTGCTGATAGGCCTTGGCCATGACCTCAAGCGAGGGCGCAAGATGGATATAGGCAAAACGCTGCAATTCCTCGCCGGCAAGCCAGTCAGGCAAACTGTCGAGCGCCAGATGGATCATCATGGTACCCGGCGCGTGCCGGAATTTTGTTGCCGCCGTGTCGAAGGCCTCATCACCCGAACCATTGGGCAGGAGCATGTTTGTCAGCGCACCCGGCGCGACGCTGGCGATCACCGCTTTCGTTGCGATGTGTGTTTCGCCCGAGGCCAGGCGAATACCGGTTGCCTTGCTGGCGGATGTCGAAATCTCGGTCACTTCCGAATTGGTAAACACCTTGCCGCCAGCAGCGACCAGTATTTTTTGCAAGGCGTGTATCATAGTGTCGGCACCGCCTTTGCCCAGCACCATGCCAAAGCTCTGATTGGCCATGGATTCCAGATAGGGAAACACCGCCCCGCCAGCGATATCGGGCGCGAAGTCGAGATGCATGCCCCAGGTGGCGAGTGTCGCCCTTATCTGCGGGGATTCAAAATTTTCCTCAAGCCATGCACGCGGTGACGACAGCAAAAGCCGCACGGTGTCGAGGGTGCCAGAGATCCCCTTTTTTCGCCACAGGTTCCAGCCGGTTCCGGCCAGCGCGCGCGCGCCCATTGGCGAGCCCAAGAGCCTGAAAAGATGTTCGGCTTCGGCCGGAAACGCCTTGACCAGACCCCGCCATGTCTTGGCGTCCGTTGCCGAAAAGGCAGCCATGCGCGCAGTAGTCTTTTCCAGATCGGTGCTGACACCGAACCACTTTCCATCGGCAAAAATGCTGGCGAAACAATCAGCGGCCGGCACAAACTCCAACCCATGGGCTTTCAATTCATTTGCATATTTTTGATGGAAGGCCGAACCGGCAAAGAGACTGAGGTTCATCGCGCCAAAGTCGTGCTTGAATCCCGGAAGCGTAAATTCGTGGGTTTGCACAGCGCCGCCGATAGAAGCGTTGCGCTCGAAAACGCCGATTTTCCAGCCTTTCAGCGCCAGATGCGCAGCGCCAGCCAGACTATTGTGACCGGCTCCGATAAAGATGGCGTCGAATTCGCTCACGCTCTTTCCAATTCCTTTATGCTTAAAGATAATTGCAGATGCATATGTTTTCGTCTAGTAGGATATTGGAAGATCGTGCTGCCGCCCTGGTGCAGCTTGTGTGGGAGGAACTGGAAATCATGGAAACGCAAAAACTTCTCGGCGAGGTCGCCGCCCAACTCCTTTCGGGCGCCATTGAAGTGGTCGACCTGACAGCGCCGCTCGGTCCGGACACGCCTCTATTGAAACTTCCGCCCGAACTGGCGAAGGACACGCCCAAGATCGAAATTCATTCCATCTCGGAATATGACAATAACGGACCGTTCTGGGCATGGAACTGGCTGAAGATCGGTGAGCACTCCGGCACGCATTTCGATGCACCCCATCACTGGATCACAGGCAAGGAATATGCCGATGGGTTCACCGATACGATTGCTGTGCAGAATTTCGTGGCACCCGCCAATGTTATCGATTGTTCCAAAGAGGCAACCGCCGACGCCGATTTTTTGCTGACTGCCGACGCCGTGAAGGCTTGGGAGGCCAAGAATGGCCCCATTGGCAAGGGTGAGTGGGTACTCATGCGCACTGATTGGGACAGCCGCAATGGTTCGGAAGAAGCCTACCTCAATGCTGACGCGAATGGCCCGCATTCACCGGGTCCGACGGTCGATTGCATCGAATATATCATTGAACGCGGAGCTGTTGGCTGGGGCACGCAATGCATCGGCACCGACGCTGGCGCGGCTGGTGGCATGACGCCGCCGTTTCCTGCCCACAATCTGGTGCATAAGGCCAATCGCTATGGTTTGGCGAGCTTGTGCAATCTCGACAAGCTGCCTGCCAAGGGTGCCATCATTGTCACGGCGCCACTGAAGATAGTGCGCGGCACGGGCAGCCCGATCCGCGCTTTGGCTCTGGTTCCCAAAGGCTGATGATCGGCGGTTGCCATGGATAAACCCGATCACATCATCGTAGGCAGCGGCATCAATGCGCTGGTGTGTGCGGCGATGCTGTCTGCCAAGGGCGAAAAGGTGCTTGTGCTGGAGCGCAATGATCGCATCGGTGGCTGCATACGCACCGAGGAGATCACCGCGCCCGGTTTTATCCATGATGTGATGGCGACGACTTTCGTGCTGTTCATCACGTCGCCCGCCTTTGCCGCGCTCGGCAAGGATCTGGCCCGTCACGGATTGGAATTCTGTAACAGCCAGACGCCAACCGGCGTCTTGCTGCCTGACGGTAGCCATGGCGTGCTTCGCATGGATAGAGCCGCAAACATTGCCGCACTCAATGCATTGCACGCTGGCGATGGCGATCAACACGGCCAGGACGTTGGTGACATAGAAGGAAATGCCGGCCTCCTGTTTGGCCTGCTTGGTGGCAGTCTCTGGTCGGTTTCAACATTCAGGCTGCTGGCCGCAGAAGCGTGGCGGCGCGGCCCCCGCAAACTTGCGGCATTTCTGGGTGAGGCGTTGACGCCTGCACGGGGCTGGCTCGAAAGCGCTTATCAATCCGATATTTCACGCGCTCTTTTTGCGCCGTGGGTGCTGCATGCCGGTCTTGGCCCCGAAGATGCATTTTCCGGCCAGATCGCCAAGGTCATCGCTTTTGCGCTGGAAGCGGCTGGCGCGCCTATCGTCAAGGGTGGTGCAAAAACATTCTATCCGCGTTCGAGGCATTGCTTATTGAGCGCGGTTGCGAAATCCGTACCAGCGCCGATGTCGCGGAAATTGTCCATGCCGGTGGTCGCGCAGGCGGTGTAAGGCTTGCCTCTGGTGAAATCATTTCGGCCAGCAAAAGTGTTATCTGTTCGGTTACGCCGACGCAGCTTTACGGGCGATTGCTGGGCAAGGACGCACCAGATGGAGTGCTTGAGGACGCGCGCGAGGCAACGCGAAAATACCGATATGGAAAAGGCAATTTCCAAATCCACTATGCCCTGGATCGGCCACCCGCATGGAAGGGTGAGGGGCTCAATGCGGTCGCGTTATTACACCTGACACCTGGGCTCGACGGTGTGTCGAAAGCCTGCAACGAGGCGGCGCGCGCCATACTGCCGGAAACGCCGACCATCTGCGTCGGCCAGCCGCATGCGCTCGATCCGTCGCGTTGTCCGGACGGTAAGGCGATCCTCTGGTTGCAACTGCCGGAAGCGCCGCGCCATATCAAGGGTGACGCAGCAGGCAGGCTTGAAACGCCGCGAGACGGGCAATGGACCGCGCACCTGCGCGAAGCCTATGCCGACCGGGCCGAAGCCATCCTTGCCAACCATATAGAGGGGTTCAAAGACAGCATCATCGCGCGAAAGTCATATTCGCCGGTCGATCTGGAGGCGATGAACATCAATCTGGTTGGCGGAGATCCCTATGGCGGGTCGTCAACGCTCGACCAGTCTTTTCTGTGGCGTCCGTTCAAGACAAGCCGCAACCACCAGACCGGCATCAAAGGCCTCTATCATATCGGTGCCTCCACACATCCCGGCGCGGGCTTAGGCGGCGGGTCCGGTTTTTTGCTGGCGGGGAGGCTCTAGATGGACCAGAATGTGCCGGAAAATCGGCAGCGGATTTCGACACTCGGCCAGATCGGCTTGCAGCAATTTGCTCCCTATCTGATGAACCGCATCATGGGGCGCTACAACGCGACTTTGCGCGAAGATTTTCGCAATCAGGGGCTGACCATTCCTCAGGTGCGGGCGATGGCTGTGCTGTCGGTTACTGATGGCGTCACGGTCAACGATCTGGCGGTATATACCGTCATCGAGCAGTCGACGCTCAGCCGCACGCTGGACGCGTTGGAATCACAAGGCTTGGTGCGGCGCGAGACTGTTGACACGGATAACAGAGTGCGCAGGGTCTTCCTGACGGATGGTGGCCGCGCGGAATTCAGCCGCGCCTGGCCGCCCATGCATGAAGCGTTCGAGACCATGTTCGACGGCATTGGCGATGCCGAATACGCGGCCTTGATCAAGACCTTGCAGAAGATGCTGACGAACATCCGTTTGCATGACATCTGATCGATAATGTCTGCGGGCGCGGGAAGTTGGAAGGAGCCATCTCATGGCTGAACGGTCATTTGTAAAAGAAGTCGAAAAGCTTCGGCTGGGTGCTGGCGAAGAGTTTGCCGGTGAGGGTATTCTCGCCATCACCAAGGCACTGCTCGAATGTGGTGTCGGTTATGTCGGCGGCTATCAGGGCGCGCCGATCAGTCATTTGATGGACGTGCTGGCCGATGCGCAGAATATTCTTGGCGAACTCGGCGTCCATTATGAGGCGAGCGCTTCAGAAGCCACTGCCACGGCCATGCTGGCGGCGTCCGTGCATTATCCGATCCGCGGTGCAGTGACCTATAAATCGACGGTGGGCACCAATGTTGCCTCCGATGCTTTGGCCAATCTGGCCTCCGGCGGCGTGACCGGCGGTGCGCTGATCATCGTCGGTGAAGACTATGGCGAAGGCTCTTCCATCATGCAGGAGCGCAGCCACGCCTTCGCTATGAAAAGCCAAGTCTGGCTACTCGATCCGCGCCCCAACCTGCCTTCGATCGTCAAGGCGGTTGAGGATGGTTTCGAGCTTTCCGAGGTTTCGAATACACCCGTCATGCTTCTGGTTCGTATCCGCTGTTGCCATGTGCATGGCCGTTTCACCGCCAGGGATAACAAACGCCCGCCGACAACGGTCGCCAACGCGCTCGACGCGCCGCGCCGGGACACCGGACGCATCGTATTGCCACCAGCTTCTTTTCTGCACGAGAAAGAAAAGGTCGAAAAGCGTTGGCCCGCGGCGGTCGATTACATTCGCTCCAACAAGATCAACGAGTTCTTCGGGCCAGATCACGCCAGCATCGGCATTGTTTGCCAGGGTGGCATGTATAATGGCGTGATCCGTGCGTTGCAGCGCATCGGTATGGCCGACAATTTCGGCGAGACAGATGTGCCTCTTTACGTGCTCAACGCCGTCTATCCGCTTGTCGATGATGAGTTCCTCTCATTCTGTGAGGGCAAAGAATCCGTGCTGGTGGTTGAGGAGGGGCAGCCGAACTATATCGAGCAAGCGTTCGGTTCGATGCTGCACAAGGCCGGGCGTGGTACGAAAATTGTTGGCAAGGAACATCTACCGATGGCAGGCGAATATACCGGTCAGGTCATGCTTGATGGTATCGGTGAATTCTTGCGCGCAAATGTTCCCCATATGCTGCCAGCCGAGGTGCGGGCCCCCAACAAGATCGCTGACACGGACACTATTCCCGATCTGACAAACGTCGTGCCGGGTCGGCCACCGGGTTTTTGCATCGGTTGCCCCGAACGGCCGATTTTCGCCGCCACCAAACTGATCGAGCAGGAATTGGGCCAGCATCATATTGCCTCCGACATTGGCTGCCACTTGTTTTCGATCATGCCGCCATTCGAACTCGGTGCCACCACTATGGGCTACGGTCTCGGCCCGGCTTCCGCCTCTGCATTCAATTCGCCCGACGCCAAGCGGCGCTCGATCTCCTTCGTCGGCGACGGCGGCTTTTGGCACAATGGTCTTACATCCTCGATCGGCAACGCCGTGTTCAACAAGAATGACGGCGTTATCGTCATCGTCGACAATTTCTATTCGGCGGCGACCGGCGGTCAGGATATCCTGTCTTCGCGCGCCAACAATCGTTCGAAATCGACGAAACACCCGATCGACAAAGCGGTCGAAGGTATGGGCGTCAAATGGATACGCCACATTGACCGCACTTATGACGTGTCGAAAATGCAGGCTACGCTGAAGGAGGCGCTGACCACCGACGAGACCGGCCCCAAGGTCATCGTCGCATCGTCGGAATGTATGCTGAATCGGCAGCGGCGTGAAAAGCCGCTAATCAGTCAGGCAATCAAGGGTGGCACGCGTGTCGTCAAGCCAAAATTCGGTGTCGATGAGGACATCTGCACAGGCGATCATGCTTGCATGCGGCTGTCGGGCTGTCCGTCGCTGTCGGTAAAGTCTCTGGACGATCCTTTGCGCGATGATCCGGTTGCTCATATCGACCAGACATGCGTCGGCTGTGGCAATTGCGGCGAGGTCGCGGATGCTGCGATCCTGTGTCCGTCATTTTATCGCGCCGACGTCGTCCACAATCCCAGTGGCCTTGATCGTTTTCTCGAATTGATACGTGCCAAGACCATCGGCGCTTTGCAGCGCCGTCGCGAAAGCCGGCGATTGGTGTTTGCCGATGCTTGACGAGATTTCCTCAACGCGCGCCGAAGTGGTGCCATCAAACGATGACGATGTCATCAAACTTGCCGTATTGGCTGTCGGCGGGCAGGGCGGCGGTGTCTTGGCCGACTGGATCACCGACGTAGCCGAGCGCAATGGCTTCGTTGCGCAGTCGACCTCCGTTGCGGGCGTGGCGCAGCGCACCGGCGCCACCATTTATTACATCGAGATGTGCCGCGACACCGGCCGCATGCCGGTTTTCGCACTCTCGCCCTCGCAGGGCGATGTCGACATCCTGATCGCAGCCGAGTTGATGGAAGCTGGCCGCGCCATCCTGCGTGGCTTCGTCACCCCGGAGCGTACCACGCTCATTGCTTCCGCGCATCGCATCGCTGCCGTGTCGGAAAAGGTGACACCCGGCGACGGTCGGGCATCGTCTCAAAATGTATTAGAGACAGCCGAGCAAGCGGCCAGGCATTTCATTGCCTTTGATATGGAAAAGATTGCAGTCGACAACGGCTCGATGATCTCGGCCAGCCTGCTCGGTGCTCTGGGTGGTTCAGGCGCGCTCCCATTTCCGCGCGAGAGCTATGAACAGGCAATCAGTGCGGGCGGGCGCGGTGTGGAAGCAAGCCTTGCTGCATTCGGTGCCAGTTTTGATCGCACGCGTAGTGGCGATGTTCCGGCGTCACGGGACGCGGCATCGGTGAATTCGGGCAGCGGGGTCGCCACAACAGAGCAAGACATTGCAAACCTTGCGCACTCACAGGCAAAGGTGCACGGGCCGACGAAATTGCTGAGCGGCTGGCAAGCACTTGCCACGCGGGTTAGCGCCCTGCCGCAACCTGTCCAGGAAATGGCGCAGCGCGGCCTGCAAAAAGTTGTCGACTATCAGGATATCGCCTATGGCCGCGAATATCTCGACAAGCTTGATCAATCCGTGGCGCTGGACAATGCAGGCCAGGACTACAGACTGTCGATAGCGGCAGCAAAGCACCTTGCCAATGCTCTATGCTATGACGACATGATCCGGGTTGCCGATTTGAAGACGCGCTCTTCGCGCAGTGCAAGAGTTCGTCGCGAGGTCGATGTGAAGGACGGTTCGATCCTTCAGGTGACGGAATATTTTCATCCACGTATTCAGGAATTTTGCGGCACGCTCCCGGCTGGACTTGGACGCTATATCGAAGATCGACCGAAACTGGCCGGCTGGTTGGACCGTCGAATCAATCATGGCCGCCGCATCCGTACCGACAGTTTCATCGGCTTTGCAGCGCTCTGGACAATTGGCGGGCTGCGCCGTTGGCGCCGGTCGCTACTGCGCCACAAAATCGAGGCTGCGCATCTGGAGCGCTGGTATCGGCTGGCGCTCGACCATGTGCCTTCGGACTATGCACTCGCCGTTGAAATCCTCGATTGTCGCCGGTTGATCAAGGGGTATAGCGACACTCATCTACGCGGGCAGTCGAAATTCGACCGGGTGCTTTCCGGCTTGGAACTGGTCAAGGGCAGAGAGGACGCCGCCGACTGGATAAGACGGCTTCGCGAAGCCGCGCTCAAGGACGAGCGGGGCGATATGCTGGACGGCGCGCTGAAGACGATTGCGTCACTGTGATCGTGAGGTGGACGCAGGCTCCACTCACCGGAAGAAGGCTCTTGAGCCTGTCCGTATGATTGATGACTGCTTCGGCTTCCGGTCACTCAAGTGACCGTCGTGACATCGTTCGCACAACGATGATCGAAATCGAGGGAACTCGCTATCCTTGAGTGTGCGGGGTTAGCACATGAAGGCCGTCATGCTCGGCCGAAATGGTAATTTGGCACGACAGGCGTGACGAGTCCCTGGTTTCGGCTGCCGCAAATTCCAGCATGTCGTTTTCTATTTCGCTGCGTGGGCCAATTTTCTGGTTCCAGTCGTCTGCGATATAAACGTGGCATGTGGCGCAGGCGCAAGCGCCGCCACAATCGGCAACAATCGCATCGACGCCAGCATTCCTGGCACCTTCCATGAGCGACATACCCTCTGCAATTTCCACCTCGACAGAACTTCCATTGCTGTCTGTGAAGGTTACTTTCGGCATAATTTCAGGCTTTCCTGTTTTCGCGGTTTCAGCGCGTGACATTGAGTGTTGCGTAAACCCACTCTGCTGCAGCAAGGGTTCTGGCATCTTCATTTCTGCGGCCGATCAATTGAAATCCAAGCGGCAGGCCATGTGGCCCGAGACCGAATGGCAAGGCAACGCACGGCAGTTGCAGCAGATTCCACATGCGGCTGAAAAGTGGATCGCCGGTAGCACCCAGGCCTTCTGGCGCCTCGCCGGGAGCCGATGGTGCAAGCACGGCATCGTATTCGGAAAACATCGTGTCCACGAGTGCGCTCGCCCGGTCGCGTATCGCCAGCGCTTCTTGATACTGCGCGTCTGTAATTTTGCGCCCGTATTCGACCAGTTCTATGAACTGATGGCTAATCGCGTCACGGTGAGAATCGTAAACGTCTGCCCGCGCCCGTGCCGTCTCATAGCCCATGACAATTTTCTGGGCTTCGGTGAGTTCCGCAAACAGAGGCGGATATGCGATCTCGCCCGTCTCGATGCCGTGGTCTGACAAGGCACTGATCGCGCGGGTGCAGACATCACGCATTTCTATCGATCCGTCCCACCAGTGCGGACCGCGCATCAGGCCAATGCGTGGCTGAGTTTCACTGAGGTCGATTGGTTCAGGCATCGGGCTTGCGCTCAATACCGAACGGGCCAGCACGAGATCGCGCGGATGTCGTGCCATCACGCCAAGCATGTCAAGGCTGGGGGCAAGTGTCATGACATCGGAAAGATCGAAGGCACCCGTTGTGGGTTTGAACGCGCACACGCCGCAAAATGCGGCAGGTCGGATCAGGGAGGCGGCGGTTTGCGAACCAAAGGCAAGGGGCGTCATATAGTCGGCGACGGCAGCGGCGGAACCGGACGAAGACCCTCCGGGCGTGTGCATCAGATTATGGGGATTTGCTGTTTTGCCGGGGCGGAAGTAGGCAAACTCTGTGGTGACGGTTTTGCCGAGTGGAATTGCACCAGCATCGAGAAACGCCTGAACGCATGGCGCGTTACGATCCGGTTGGCGTTCGGCAAAAAGGTCGCTGCCCCAGCCTGTCGGCATGTCATCGGTATCGAAGATGTCCTTGATCGCGAATGGCACGCCATGAAGCGGTCCTTCTGCGGGTTGACGATCGGCAGCCTTCGCCCGTTCCATTGCGCGCTCTGTGTCGAGATAAATGAACGCGCCAACCTCGGGTTCGCGGGCGGCGATCCGGTCGAGATGAGCCGCCATGACGGCACTGGGGGTTGTACTGCCAGCACGTATCATCTCTGCAATTTCAATTGCAGTCAGTTGCTCAAGTGGTTTCATGGCGCGAGGGCTTTCATGGCTTGTACGAAGGGGGCAACTGGCATGTCATAAATGCCGCCACCAAGACGCCCAGCTTCACCCATGCGATCAAGAATGCCAAGCCCGATGACCGGACCGGTGCCAGCAGCGACCGCGCCGCGTGCCGTGCTTCCAAGCTGCACATCGAGTGCACGAAAATAGGGGTGCGCACCGACCGATAGCCCGCTTGTGCGTGCCTGGCTGTCATTTGGCAGATAGGCCCCAAGGCTGGCTTTTTGCGCCGGGCTTAGTTCGATGGCCATGGCACCCAGGCCGAATGCTTCGACGACGGCGCTGTCGCCGATCGCTCCAAGCGCGCGCTCGGGCGGCAGGTCGATGTCAAATTTGCCCTTGGGTGCGTCGGCGGCCACGGTGAACCATTGACCGGGCAGGCCGGAAATTTGAATCCCGACCTCGCGCCCATTGCCGCCAGCGGCAGTGATAAAGCTTGATCCGTCGATCCCTTGAGCCAACCGCATCATGCATTTCGTCGCGGCCATCCACAGGTTCAGAAACAGGGACGGGGAGGTGGCCATGAATTCAAGCGTACCCTCATTGGTGATCGGCACTTTGGTTCGATCTTTCAATTCTGCCACCAAAGCGTCGGTTGCCACGTTGGTCCGGCCATGGCAGTCATCACCGCTCATCAAGCCAATTACCGCCAGCGGCACCAGTGCGATTCCCTCGGCGATGCCGTCCTGGAGCACATCGCGAAAGCGTGTGTTGAGCCAACGAATATGCTCAAGTACCGCCTCGGACCGCAGCCCAAGCCGCATTGCGGGCCGTGACCCGGCGTTGATTGGCGCATAAACCCGTTGCAAGCCACGCCATGCGTCATAGACCGTGTGCAAGGGCATTGAAGCGCTGACAACAGCGGCCAAAGGCGTGACCACGTCATGGTCCTGCGCGGGCTTTAGTTCGATCTCGCCTGCCATGATCATGGCTTCGGCCTGATCGAAATCTTTCGCTATGCCTTCATAAACGGCAGCCACGCATGCCGAGTTCAGAATTGGCGCGGTGATCTGGTCCGGTGCCGAAAAGGCCGGGCCCGCATGCAACAACACGTTTTGCGCCAGATTTAGTGCATCCGCGGCAGTATTGAAGCGATTCCAGACGGGTTGCGTCACCATAGCCTTGTCAAAGGCCAACTTATCGGCGGGATGCAATGTCATGTAGCCTCCGGTGGGATCACCCAGGTTTCCGAGAAGTAGAGGAAAGCTGTCGTTGTCTCGACGCCCGCTTGTACCCGTGTGCCGACTTGGCCGGGCAGGCAATGGCCGTTCACAATGATCTGCGCGTCGCGCGCGGGCACTAACAGGGTGAACATCGTGTGAGCACCTGTGCCCACCTGATCTGGCGTCAATTCCAGTGCCCGAGGTGGCTCCAGGTTTTCCCAGACCAGTTCGACGGCCAGTCCACCACCGGAGATGGTTTCGCTATAGCGTTGCCCCATTGGATCCCCGCTGCTGCGCACGGCTTGCGCCAATTTCACTGGCAACTCGTCAAAGGCCGGCGCATTTCGAAAAGCCGCCAGCTTTCCTATGAAATTCTTCTTCAGGAAATCGGCAAGTGCCATATTGTCGGCAAGCATTACATTCGGCGCATCTTGCGTGCCTGTTGCCTCGGAGGGTGTGCCATACAGCAACAGAACATGGCCCTGACCCGCAGGCGACCATGCGACGCGAAAGAACAATGCCATTGCGCTGAAAGCGCCAGCTTCATTCTTCAGCAATATACCGGGATTTTCGCCGGTCCAGTCCACGACACCGGGGGTAACTGGTTCTGCGAGCGGCATCATGCACCCCCTTTGCGCGGATCGGGCTCTGGCGACACCCAGGTTTCGGAAAAAGCCAGAAAAGCGGTGCTCATGGTGCGCCCGAAGAACTGGCGTTGCGCCACCTTGCCCAGTAACGGCGTGCCGTTCACAAGGATTTCGGCTTCCTTGGCTTCCAGAAACACCGAATACATTTCGTGTTCCTTGGTGGCCGAGTTCTCTTTCGTGACTTCGACGGGCAGGGGTGGTCCCATATCTCGCCAAACCAGTTCAAGCGTCACCCCCGACCCACGCAGCGTCTCGCTGTAACGCGATTTCAGATCACCGGGGCGCTTTTCCACGGATTCGCAATCGAGCCACGTCATGGCTCCCAATCCGGCCTTGCCCACGAAAGTCGGCATTTTCGTTACCCAGCCGTCGACGATCCATCGCATCATACGCTGGTTGTCAGTCATGATGAGATTGGGAACGTCCGGCCAGCCTTGCGCGGTATCGGGAGCGCCCAGCACGATCGCGGCATGACCACGCCCGTATGGCGACAAAACGACACGAAAGAAGACGGCAAGCGTCGAGTAGACTGAGGAACCGGGATCCTCCTTCAGATAGATGCCAGGGTTCTCGCCGGACCAGTCAACGCGACCGGGATTGATCGAGGTGCGCATCATGCCCAACTCGCTTCGTATTTTTTCAACTCGTCCTTGATGAACTGGTTGCGGGTTGTTCCGCTCTTGTCGTCACTGTTCCTGAAGATATCGGCAACCTTGAACGATATTTCCTTCAACACAGCCGCATCGTCGCGCCCCTCCTGTAGCGGGATGTGCAGCATTGTGTCGCCTGCGTAGGTTGGTAAAATGCCGGCGAACTCATCCGTTGGATGGGGCACGCGATTGCCCGCGGCCAAAGAGCGGATATTGTTTCGCAACATGCGCCGCACCTTGGCCACACCTCTATCGGTAAAGCTCATATTCTCGCGGGCGTGAATGTTCTTCGGCCCCTGGCTGACCCATGCATCATAGTCACCCGGATCGCGCTGGCGCTGTTCATACGAGCGGTCGGGGTCCTGACCGTAAAAATCGGTCTTGCCGTAGCCGACCTTGGATTTATCCGTGAGGCCGCGTGGGTCGTCGCCGTCGCGGAAATGGCGCCATGTCACAACCATCGTGTTGGTGTCGTCGATTGGCACCACCCAGCGGCTCAACCCGCAGCGACCGAAATAACGCTGGCGGTCCGGCACCGGGAAGTGAGCTCCGTTCTGGGTAAAGCTCGGCATCATATGGTCGTGAATGCGCAGCCAGACGATATCGCCCACGCGGCGCACATTGGTGTAAAAATCGCCATATTTTCCTTCGTGAAACTCGATCATCGGCATTTCGGCGAAGGCGTCGATGAACTGGCTGCGAACGGCAAGTGTATGAAGATAGACCACATGGAAGGGGTCCCACGCGTTCTCCATGACCTGTAGCCAGTTACAGGGCGACTTGATTAGCGAAGGCAGCATTTCATCGCCTTCTTCATCAAATGTGTCCATCACCGGGAATGGCGGCGTGGTATCCTTGGGGCCGAGATAGGCGAAAGCCAGTCCCTTGTATTCAACCACTGGGTAGGCACCGAGGCAGGCCTTTTTCTTGACCTGTGACGCCGGTGGTTCGCAAGGCGTTTCAAGAACCGTACCGTCAAGCCCGTATTTCCAGCCGTGATAGGAGCAGCGGATGCCGCCTTCCTCGATGATACCGAATTCGAGGCTCATATTGCGATGGGCGCAGTGCAGATGCGTCAATCCAAGTTTGCCCTCTTTCTTCTCGCGAAACAGCACCAGGTCTTCACCCAGAACACGAATCCGATAAGGTAGGTCGCCGACCTGATCGGTCATCGCGACCGGCATCCAGAAGCGGCGCATATATTCACCGCAGGCGGTGCCGGGTCCGACCTCTGTCAATTCCGGATCGGGCTCATGCTTCCACACACTTTGCCGCTCGTGACCGCGGAAATTACCTTCTGGAATGTGAAATTGCGTATTCATTCGGTTCCTCCAATCGGATCATTCGCTCGGAAACGGGTCTGGCACGGGAGCCTTCCCGGTCCAGACAGATTTGACTTGTAGAAAATCCTTCACGGCGTCCGGCCCAAGTTCGCGCCCGTATCCCGACAGTTTCACCCCGCCGATCGGTGCATTTGGGTCGACGCTGCGATAGTGATTGATATAGACCGTTCCCGCGTCGATCTGGCCGGCAACGCGCGCGCCTTTGTCCGGGTCCGAAGTCCAGACCCCACCCGCCAGCCCGTAAAGGGTGTCGTTGGCAAGGGCGACGGCTTGTTCTTCGCTGTCAAAGGTCGTGACAGCAAGGACGGGGCCGAACACTTCTTCGCGCCAGATCTGCATATCTTGAGTTACATTGTCGAAGATCGTCGGCCCGATATAAAACCCCGAATGTTCACGCGTTAACATGGTCCCATCAAGCAGGCAGGTTGCGCCGGCCTCCTTTGCCTGTCCGATCATCTGCGAGACTTTTGTCAGATGCTGCTGGTTTGCCAGCGGACCCACTTGTGTCGCCGGGTCCATCGGATCGCCAGCCTTCAGGGCTTTTGCTCTTTCGACTATTCGGGAAACCAGCGCGTCTTTCATCGATGCCTCGACGATCAATCGCGAACCGGCCACGCAGGTCTGCCCATTGGAAAGGAAAATGCCGGACAACACTCCGTTGACGACGTTTTCGATGTCAGCATCGGCAAAGACCACCTGCGCCGATTTGCCGCCTAACTCAAGTGTGGTGGGAACAATGCCTGCGGCCGAGGCTTCTGCCACTTTGCGCCCACCGAAGTCTGATCCGGTAAAAGTTACTTTTCGTGTCAGGGGGTGGCGTACCAGCGCTTCACCCACCTCATGGCCATAGCCGGTCACGACGTTGAGAACTCCAGCCGGAAGTCCCGCCTCGTGCAGCAGGGCAGCGAATTCAAGCGTTGAGGCGGAAGCCAGTTCGGATGGCTTTACCACCACGGTGTTTCCGGCCGCGAGTGCCGGGGCAAGTTTCCACGTCAATATCATCAATGGAGAGTTCCACGGCGTGATCGCCACGACCACGCCGTAGGGCAAAAGATGCGTCTCGCTTTCAACGCCGGGAACACGGTTGTCTTGCGGTTCGATGCGCAATTTGCGCGCTTCATCTGCAAAATGACGATACCATTTGTGCAGGCTGGAGAACTGTGCCCGCACCTCTACGATGCGTTTGCCATTGTCGCGAATTTCGGGCTCGACAAGTCTTTCCCAATGGAGTTCCAGATGGTCGGCCAAGGCGATCAGGATATCAGCGCGCTCAGCGGCGCTGGCATTTGCCCAGTCACCGCTACGAAATGCACGATCCGCGGAATTCATGGCCAGATCGGCGTTTACAGCACTCCCGCGCGAAATACGTGACCAGTTCAAGCCCGTCGCTGGATCGATACTGTCAATTTCTCTGTCAGTCTCAGCCGTAAATCTACCGGAGATGAAATGGGTATATCGTTTCATCTAGCGTCCTTCAGCAACGTCGCGGGCTACCAATGCGAGCAATTCGCCGCGCCGCACCATGCCGCGACATGTGTGGGCAAGCACAAAGCCGTTGTCTGGAAAGACCAGCGTTTTTGAGGGGCGGTCAGGTTCAAAAAGATAGTGAAAGCAACCGGCAACCTCGTCCGCCGCTACGTCCTGACCAGCGCGAACCATGCGATCAAAAAGACCATCGGCGGGTGCATAGAGCGAATGCAGTGGCGATGCGATTTCGATACGCCGCTGCTCGGCCTTTGGAGCAGGAGGCTTTTCCAACATGCCAAGATGGACAAGGCATCGCATGAGTCCAATTTCTGCCTGCCCGGTAATATCCGGGTCGGCCCCACCGCCGCCGCCGAGTTCTGCGGCGATCATGGGTACACCTGCCCGCTCCGCCGCCGAATTTACCGAGCGGTTGTCGTTGTTTGCGCCCAACAGCCAAAGCAATGGCAGGCCAAAAGCCCCAGCGAGTTGCATATTGCGTTGATAGAGATCGTTGTCGGCGGTCCGGGTGGCCAGAACGCACGGCTGAAAATACGACGCCTTGCCACCCGAATGCAGATCGATGACAACGTCGCAATGTGGCAACAGGACGGTCTCGATGAAATGCGCAATCATTGCGGTGGGACCACCATCCGCGTCGCCAGGAAACGAGCGATTGAGGTTTGCTCCATCGAGCGGGCTCACCCTTGAAGAAGCCGCAACCGCAGGTGCATTTAGCGCCGGCATCATAATCAACTGACCTGAAAGTTCACCTGGAGCCACTTTGCGCGCCAGTCGCATGATAGCTGACGGCCCCTCGAACTCGTCACCATG